>NZ_JAZARB010000001.1:1015748-2312559 GCF_040984485.1 Stenotrophomonas sp. WED208 | reverse complement strand
AAAAACCGGCCCAAGGGCCGGTCAGTTTCCGATCACGCACGATCAGGCTCCATGCCAAAGAAGGAGCCGAGGCCGACGCAAGAAGTGCGCCAGCCAACCGCGCAAGAGCGAACATAATATACATTATGCGAAATGGCGTATCCGTCGAATCTGGGCCTTTATTGGCTCTGCATGGCAATGGCTGGGCCTCTGGCTCGGCTCTTGCCTGCGCCCCGGGACCCCGGCCAAGGATGAGATCGCGGCATGATTGAGTTCGACCCGCACCACCGTATCGACTTGACCGGCCCTTGGGCCGGTTTTTCTTTCCTCGGCAACCGACTGATCACCCCCGAAGGCCGCGAGCTGCTGCCCGAGGATCTGGCCTGGCTGTCGCTCACCGCCTGCCAAGCGCAGGAATGGCGCCGGATGATGGAAGCTGCACGCTCAGCGCCGTCGATCGACAGTTCCAGAAATGTGCGCAATCGCGACGCCGGCATTCGCCATCATCCTGCCACTGTCGTCAATCTGCGGGATGTGGTCAGCCGTCGCAAAGAGCGTTCGGCGGTGGCGAGGGCTGGCGCTGACGCCGCACCACCTGCAGCAGACCTACCGGTACCGGGGCCGAGACGCCACGAGCGCGTGTGAGGCGCTTCCGTAGGGGCGCCGCCCCTACACCCCGCGCTTCATTGTTTCTCTCCACTTTCGTCAGTCTCCTCGTCAGGCGTGTGCGTCGAACCTCCCAGGTCAGGGGATCGCGTGAGACCATTTGCGAACGTGGCTTGGAGTTTGGCTGCCGATTCGTTGAAAGCGATCACATGATGCCTGTTGCCGGATCCACGCACGAAACTCACGATCATGTCGTCAACCTTCTCATCGTTGACGTTGCGGAAAAGATGACCACCAACCAATGCCACGCCACCGCCAGCAACCTTAAGCAATGCCACAGAGTATGAGGATATCTTTCGGTCTTCCGGCTTTAGCGTAAGGCTGATGTACCCCTCCCAGAGGTCGCCGGTCACATCAAGCATGACCTTGAACTCGTTGTCCACTGAATAGAGTTCCATCATGCAGGTGCCGCGCAAGGTGTGTGCGGACTGCTTTAGATCCATGCTGAATCTGATTGCAGCGGTCTCACTTAAGTCAATGGCGGTCCATGGGCCGGACACATCTAATCCCTTGTAGCGAACCTTGCTCAAGTATGGCTCGATTGATTTGGTCCATAGGGACTTAACGGCCCACAGCAGACCGCTCGTCAATACGCCAGTAACTACACCAAGAACAACTTCAGATTCCATGTGCCCCCCTACTTTCGTGAACATGACCAACTACTGATCGCGGCAGCGTACCCATTCGCCCTTGGCATTCCGTAACTGTTCCCAGCCGTTCTTTAGACGGCGCATTGCAGTGCCACCAATGCAGGCCGCACCCAGCTGCTTTGCATCGGCGCTGCCGTAGGCTGGCATGCGGACGATCTCGCTGGATGGCGTTGGTAAGCCTTGACGATGCGATTCCCCTTGTATCAGGGACCGCTCGATTTCTGTGCAATAAAGCCGAATGCGCGGATCGACGTACTGCTGGCATTTCAGCGGCTCAGCACCAAGATTGCTCGCCTTCGGTGCTGGCGGCGTGTGCCTGGGTAGTGGCTGCGGACCGGTTGCCGAGCGTAGTTGTTGCGCATGCACGGGTGATAAAAGCAGCAGTAGAGCTAGAACTAGGCCAGATCGAATGTCCATTTCGCCCCCAAGATTTGGGGGCATGGTATCCCATTGCGAAAATCAAAAGCTCGCCGGGTACGGCGGCGTCTCCGGGAATGTCCCCATCGGGCGTTTGCCGACCTCAATCAGTGCGTGCGCGGTCGGTTCAGACGAGCCTGCTGCCGCCGCCCGTGCTATGCCCTGAGCTGGATCATCCCGACGCGACTCCGCCTCCTGCCTTGGTGCTCGATACGGGTTATAGGCCGGGCCATCGCGTGCGATGGCAACGCAGACCGGGATTGAAATCTTGGCCTTGGTGCCCTGCTCTGTTACGCACGTGCACGTTGTGTCCTGCTCGGTGGTGCCGGATGCCATGCAGTACAACTCAGGCTGCGATTGAACGCTGCGATCATCGAAGGCGGGGGCAGACCATGGCTGAAACTCAATCCGCGGCTTGTGACGTTCGATGTACTCCTCACGATTGAGGGGCCGTGCCGCCGGCACGCCCGCGCCCAAGGGCGCCAGGGCTCCAGCCGCCGGCAAAGCACCGGCCCCCTGATCCACCTTCTTTGGCGTCGGTGGCGGTTTGATGATGAACGCATAGATCATCCAGACACCAAGGACTAGCGCAATGGTGACGGACAGCGCCTGCCAGACCTTCTTAGGCACCTTGAACTTGTGGCTGGCCGTGTGCAGCGTCGCACTGCGATAGCGGCTATACAGCGCCTTGGGGTAGCCCCAGATTTCCTCTTCGGCCTTGTCACGCACCTTCTCGTCATACGGATCACTTTGGACGCGCGACCAAGTAAGGACGCCAGCCCGCTGCATGCCGAACGAACGATTCATGTGCGTGTGCGAGCCGATGAGCGTGCGCACCTGGTGGTGGATCTTGTTGGGCCATTGCGTGACGAACACAAGATCGAAACCGCGATGCCGATGCGTGGACATGGCACGGATGCGAGGATCGTCGGATTCACCCGGCTTTCCGGTAGACGGGAACAGCTTGCCGTAACGCTCAAGGCCCTGCGTGTTGCCATCGGAATGCGCTTCGTCATAGATCACGAAAGAGCCGTCCGGAAGCTGTGTCCAGTCGTTGTGGTCGGGCAGCTTCTCCATCCACGGGAAGGCGTCTGCGCCCTCCTCTACTGTGGCGCCCGCGATGTTCGTGAAGAATCGGCGCGGCTGCGCCTTGCCTTCCTTCACCTGCTGCTGGTTCTGCTCGTAGAACTCAAGCGCCATCGACATCGCGCGCAAGGTCTTGCCATTGCCGGGTTGCCCCGAGATTAGATACATCATTTGGAAGCTGCCTTCTGTACGGCGACCTTGCCTGCGTCGATGAGCACCTTGGTCACGATAGCGGAGCCGATCATGGTGATGGCCTCCCCTGCCCCAGCCATAAGCATCACATTGGCGAGATCGGCCGCGATGCCTGACCACTTCTGAGTGATGAGGTTCAATGCGCCCTTGACGAGCGGTAGGAGGGCTGCGCCTGTAGCGAGACCAAGGCCCGCGCCCGTCAGGACGCGAGCAAGGGAGTTGCCCAGGAGTTGAGTGAGAAACGCGGCTAGCCAAGGCATTACTTGCGCACTCCTGAGACGATGTATGCAGCCGCGAGCGCGGCGCAGGCGATGACCAAGCCCCTGATCATCTGTGCGAAATCGCAGAGCGGTTTGAATTCGAAACTGACAGACGTGGAGACAGGCCCAACACCAATAGTGACGACCTTCGCAGCGGGACAGGAGCCACCTCCAAGGCCACTAGACCACTGCCCGAGGTAGCTGCTCGGAATTGGCGGATCGGCGTATGGCATCGGAACGTCGCCGGGATATGTAGGGTTCTCCGGAAGGCTGGGATTCTCACCGTCACCGTCGCCATCGCCGTCACCATCTCCCCCGCCGTCGCTGCTGCCACCGCCGTCACCATCACCATTGCCACCACCCTCGCCATTGCCCCCACCATCACCACCGCCGTCACCGTTAGGGGCTGCGTAGGTCGCAGCAGAATTGCTACTAGAACGATGACTCGGCAACGTTAGATCAGGCATCGAAACCATGGTGGCGCCGATCCAACCTGCCGAGCCGCGCACAGCGGATTACCCGTCGTCATGATCGAGGCGAGCACATGCTGCAGAACATTATCCTCGCGGGCATAGCTGATGACTTAAGGACGCCCCTTCTGCCTACCCCGGTAAGTCCTCCTAGTCCTGTCGATAGCGGCCCGCAGCCCAAATACTTGGCGGCGATGAAACTGGCGCTGACCGCGGCCCAGAGGCCGGCGGGAATACTGGGCCCGCGCGGACCGATGGCAACCTTGTCTTGCATGGCGTAACGTTGCTACAGGGATAGCAGAGCCTAGGCTAATGTTATCTACTAACCACATTGGGGCCACGGGCTTGCTGTGAGAATCTATGACCGATAACGATGATAGCTATCAGTTCCCCAAGTCGGGCAAGGTCTACATCAGCCCCTCCCTGAAGGACTTCCGGGACAGCTCCCGGCGCATCCGCATCGCCTCGAAGGTCACCGGAGTAAATGACGTTCTGGAGTACGCCAAGGAGCTGGGCGAGGTGGTCTTGCGGAGCAAGCCAGGGGCGCGCACCTGCATCCGAGCGAAGTTCCTCGAGGCCACGGGCGAAATATTCATCTTGACGCTGCAAAAATTCGACAACGAGTCTGGGATGCCGGTCGGCAACGGCTTCACCTTCGTTGGCCCGGAAATCCCACGACTGCTGGAGTTCGCTGGCAACATCCGAGCGGCCGCATTCGACGACGGTGGCCCGCTCAATCTCACCGACGAAGAACTGCGCAAGCGCGTGCTCACCCCCAACCAGGCTGAAGCACTGCTCGCCGGCAATCCGGAAGTATTCGCTGAGGCGGTGCGCCAAGCGGTGACCAAGGAAGACTTGGTCTCGCTCGGCTACCGGCGCCAGCAGATGGAGACGTTCTACCGGCTGCTGCACGATCCGGAGTACTTCGACCACGCCAAGGCGGTTAAGCGCTGCGGCGATGAGGCTCTGTGGCAGCAGTTCTTCGAAAAGAACCCGTGGATATTCGGATACGGCCTGCAGTACGCGTACGGCGCCACGCTCGATAACGAAAAGCTCGAGCAGTACGTGCGCGGCCATACCGTCCTGCAGTCGGGCAAACGTGTGGATGCCCTGCTCAGGTCCAAAGCGATCGCCTCGACACTGTGCTTCGTGGAGATAAAGCACCACCGCACTGACTTGATGGCCAAACAGGAATATCGCGGCGGCTGCTACGCGCCATCGGTGCACCTCAGTGGCGCGGTCGCGCAGATCCAGGGCACGGTCTCCTACGCGGCTGAAAGCCTGTTCGGCCGCCACAGGCTCAGTGGTGCGGACGGCTTTCCCTCCGGCGAGGACGTATTCAATTTCTCGCCGCGCTCGTTCGTGGTCATTGGCAGTCTCGGTGAATTCCGTAACCAACACGGTGTCAGCGAAGACCGCCTTCGCTCGTTCGAGCTGTACCGTTCGCACCTTCACCAGCCGGAGATTTTCACCTTCGACGAAATCTTCGAGCGCGCCAAGCACATCGTGTCGGGCCACCACCTACCACTGAATCAGGAGTAATGCGATGCCGCGCGCCGACATGGCCGATCATCTGGTGCATTTCATGACCGGCCCGCGATGGGTCGATGCCTTCGGGATAATGCAGCGAATTTTGCACGAGCGCGTGCTGCGAGGTAGCGGCCGCATCAATCGCGATCGCTATCGCTGTGTTTGCTTTAGCGAAGCGCCACTTCCGATGGTGCCTGGCGGCCCGGTCAACGAAGACGGCTACTCGCGATACACGCCCTTTGGCATATTGTTCGACAAGACATGGGTTTTTTCTCAAGGTGGGCGCCCGGTCATCTACCAGCCCGAAGCGGAGTACGATCTTCTACCCGACGCGCTTCGATGGCGCCACATGCGTTACGAAATCGGCGATGCAGAGCGCGTGGATTTCACTTGGGAGCGCGAGTGGCGATTGCATGTCGACGAGCTTCGCTTCGACCCCTCGAACGCGGTGGTGATCGTACCAAACGCCGAGTGGGAACAACACCTTCGTGTCGCCTTTGATGACCAGCAAGACTGGCAGGTCTCCGCGTACACGCAGATTCTGGACGAGACCGTCTCCGAAGCATACCGGGAGGGCTTTCCGTGGCGGGTGGCTCGCTTGGGCAAGCCGACACCTCCGGCTCAGTGATGCGAACCACTCACCTGCTGTTTTGGTCTCGGGAACCTGACATCCATAGTGGCTAACCGCCCCCTGCTTGCCGAGATGCAATCGGTGCATGCGCGCGCCTTGCGCGCTCTTTTCGACGTACGCCCAGCCAACGGCCAGGCCTAGGGACTGGCAGACTTTGGGTCGAAGGCGCAACGCTATGTACGGCTTTCTCTTCGCATTGAGAGCGGTAGCGATTGCGAATGGCTCCTTGGGGGCGAAAGCTGCCATATCGCCTACCCTCGATAAATCTTCCTAATCCGCAGATGATCTTGAGCCCGCCGCGGTCCCGAGATGGAAGACAGGGTGGGCTCGAATCATAGTGCTGGCCCAATTGGCTCCAACGTCCCAACTCTCCGATGGATCCCTGAACACGCACTGCCCTTTCTTGCGGAAACTCAGCCAGTAGTCGCCCTGCGGCAGCCCCCAATAATCGCTGAGGTGACCAGTAGACGCACATGGCTCTGCAGTTTTGGCTGAGCCAAGGTTGGCTTGGGGGGCGCTAGATTGCCCCTGATCGGTTGGACCACGCATGGGTACAGGCTGTCACTCATTGCATATCCTGGATCCTGGCTGCAGGAGCAAACTGAAGCCAGTTGCGCGCCGTCATTTCTTGAGATAGTGTCCGCCGCATTGCAAGGGGACGTAACTGTCATTCTCAAGCGCAGCTATCGCAGCGCCGGCAGCTCGTGCGTAAAGCGTAGTAAATGATGCTCTCTTGGCAGCGTTTGTCCATGCGATGCCTCATTGCTATCCGATAGTCCTGAAGTTGTCTCGTTGCGGACGTAGTAGTCACCGGATCATGTCTGGCCGCTTGGCCAGCGCTACATGGAGACGTACGTGTCATTGCATTCGAAAGTCACCAGCATTGTCCTCAATGTACTTTTGCTGACACTCACTGTCGCCGCTCAAGCACAGACTGGCGCGCCACTGACCTCATCGCAGGCGGGCGTCTTCTACGAAGAAAAGCTCAAGGGCCTGAGCGAACTCACGGCGTTAGGTAATGACTTGTTCGGTGACAAGGTCAGCCTCTATACGGGCGGCATCCAGTTCACCCAAGTCGACGTTGATCTACCTGGAAACAACGCGTTGCCAATGAAGTTCTCGCGCACATTGAAAATGGGCGGGCGCCGGGACACCCTCAAATCGATGAGGGATTGGGATTTTGACCTCCCTTACATCTCGGGCATGTTTGGGAAGAGTGGCTGGGTGTCCATGGTGCCTGGCGAGCCACTGCGCCGTTGTTCGATCCCACTGAATTCACCACAGCAGGCCAGCGCTCCATCCGAGTATGTGAGTAGCGGGCAAGGAGACGTAGGCTTCTCCTTCGACCCTCACTTCTTCTGGGGCGGGCTCTCCCTGAGTCTTCCCGGGAGCGACAGCAAGCCCATGATCATCATGGCTGCGGGTGCCAAGCAACCAACCGACGGTCGTGCCTATCACTGGACTACCGCCGATCGCTGGGTATTTTCCTGTCTCCCGAGCACCAGTAACGGCGAGAGCGGGGAGGCCTTCATGGCGCATGCTCCCAATGGGGACAGGTACTGGTTTGACCGCATTGTAGCTATCCCCCGCGGGACCATGACCGCGAACTACGGTAATGGCTTCTTCAATTATACGAGCACGATGGGGCTACGTGAGTTCCGCGCGTTGCCGACCCGTATCGAAGACAGGAACGGGAATTTCATTACATTCACCTACTCCCCAAGTCAGGTCGTGATGAGCGCCAGCGACGGCCGCTCCATTACGGTGAACACAGGTGCTGACGGGGTAGAGAGTGTCGTCGCCAACGGTCGCACTTGGAACTATGAGTACGCCGGCAGCACTGTCGATCGCAAGCTCACCCGTGTGGTTCTTCCAGATGGTTCAAGTTGGTCATTTGATGCCGGAGCTGCGTTCGATAGCCCCATTGGCGGCTGGAGGAACTGTGCTGACTTTGTGCCCTTCACACCAGGCCCAAGCTCATCCGCAACGGTGGTCATGACTCATCCTTCAGGAGCCAGGGGCACATTTGAGATGAGCTATCGACTTCATGGCAGAACCAATGCACCGAACACCTGCCGGCCCTTCACGCAGATCTTCTATCCGGTGGAGTCCCACCTCCTGACCGTGCTGGCACTGAATCGCAAGGTCATCTCAGGGCCGGGGCTCGCGACCATGACCTGGAATTATCAGTACACGCCGCTTGCTGCGAGTCTGGACACTGGACAGCATATCTACTGTTCAACTACGCCGTGCCCTGAGACCCGCGCACTCACCGTAACCCGCGAGGACGGCAGCTGGGATCGCTTCACCTTCAGTCAAAAGTACGGCGATCTCGAGGGCCAGCTGCTGAGCGAAGAACGCGGCAATACGGAGGGCGTGCTGCGGCGGATCGACATCCAGTACCGGCGTAGCTCGGACGGCAGCTACGCCCGGATTGGCAACAATCCCTGTTGGTCATGCTCGAAGGAAGAAGAGCTACCCAAGCCGCTGGAGTCACGCACCATCACGCAGGATGGAAATACATTCCTCTATCGCGTGGACCAGTTTGACGCTTATGCGAGACCGCTGAAGGTCACGCGATCCAGCTCGCCGTGAAGGTGGGTACGACAGGCAGTCGAATGGCAGCGCTCCTGCGCTGCGCCGCACAATCTAGGGAAGCGTATGGCACGCAAATCGCCTCGTAGTAGCGCATATCCGAACAAGACGCTGCTCGCAGCTGCTCTGATCGCAACGGCCTGCCTTCCAGAAGCCCGGGCCGCCACTACCTTGGAAACCCTGAGCTACCATGACAACGAAAGCTCATGGATTCTGGGTCAAGTTGCTACTCGTGCGATCAATGGCGTCCTGGCCGATCAGACGACGTTCGATCCCGTCACCTCTCGACCCACGCAGTTCTTGGCGTTCGGGAAGTTGACCCAATCGCTTGGATACAACGCCGACGGCACCATCGCATATGTGCGCGATGGAAATGGGAACACTATCGCGCTGAGTTCTTGGAAGCGCGGTGTTCCACAGCTGATCAGCTTCCCTGGTGGCACAACGCAAAGCGCTGTCGTGGATGATCACGGCTGGATTAGCCAAGTCACCGATCAGAACGGGTTCTCAACCGGATATCGCTATGACGCGATGGGACGGGTGGCGGGCGTTGATTACCCTAGCGGAGATAGCACCGCATGGAGCCCGATGAACCAGAACTTTGTTCAGGTTATGGGCGACGAGTACGGCGTTGCGGCTGGCCATTGGCGAAAAACGACCACTACTGGAAACCGAGTTTCCATCGCGTACTACGACGCACTGTGGCGTCCGTTGATTGTCTCTGAGTACGACGCCGCTGACCCAGGCACCATCAGATTCACGGGCAAGGAGTACGACAACGAAGGCCGGACTGTGTTCTCCTCCTATCCTGCAGCAACAGCCAATAGTGATCGTGGCACTTGGACCGTCTATGACGCACTAGGTCGCACCACCTCTGTTACTCAGAACTCCGAGTTGGGTGACCTTACCACGTCGCTCAGCTATCTCCGAGATGCGTCAGGCGTGTTCACTCTTACTCGCAACCCTCGGGGTGCCGAGACCCGCACTTGGTATCGCATGCTGGATCAGCCCTCCTTCGACAGTCCTACGCGGATCCTTCAGCCGGAAGGAGCGCTGACGGTCATTGATCGCGACGCCTTCGGAAAGCCGTTGAGCATTCGCCGCAGCAGCGCAGATGGCAGCCTGGGGGTTACGCGAGCCTATTCCTACAACGCGGCCCAAGAGTTGTGCCGGACAGTGGAGCCTGAGACAGGTGCTACGCTCGCTGGCTACGACGGCGCCGGGAACGTCGCTTGGTCTGCGTCCGGCCTCCCGAGTAGCACCGGCTGCGAACCAGACGGCAACTCGGCGTCGGTTGCTCCGCGACGCGTTTCCAGATCCTACGATGCGCGAAACCGCCTGCTCGCCTTGTCGTTCCCGGACGGCAATGGTGATCAGATCTGGAGCTACACCGCCGACGGCAAAGTTGCCCAGGTCACCACGCGCAATGATGCTGGTAGTAGCCAGGTGGTGAATACCTACAGCTACAACAAGCGTCGCCTAGTTACCGGAGAATCGATCGAACAGACGGGGATGCCTATCCGGTCCGCTGGGTACGTCTACGACGCGCACGCCTCCTTGTCTGGTGTTCATTATCCAAGCGGGCTTAGTGTTGACTACGCTCCCAACGCGCTGGGCCAGCCAACTCGCGCGGGCACCTTCGTATCCAGCGTCACGTACTTCCCTAATGGTGGCATGAGTCGGTTTGTGTATGGCAACGGGATAGTGCACACAATGCAACAGAACGGAAGACAGCTTCCAGCCAGTGTTTCCGACGCAGGGGTTCTCAGCAACACCTATGGCTACGACGCGACAGGCAACGTAGCGCAGATCACCGATGGACTGAACGCAGCGCGCACTCGCTCGATGACCTATGACTCACAAGATCGCCTGCTGTCCACCCATTCAACCGCCTTCGGTGGCAACGGGCAGCTAACCTATAGCTACGACGCCTTGGACAACATCCGAACGGTCAGACTTGAAGGCCTTAAGGATCTTTCCTACTGGTATGACGTCAACAATCGACTGACCAACATCATCAACAGCAGCGGCTCGACGGTTGTCGGGCTCGCCTTCGACGTCCAGGGAAATATTTCTGTCAAGAACGGTCAAGGATTTCAATTCGACTACGGCAACCGACTTCGCACAGCAGTGGGTAAGGAAAGCTATCGATACGACAGTAGCGGACGGCGAGTCCTGTCCTCGGCCGACTCTGGCACTATCGCATCCTTTTACGGAAATGACGGGGTGCTTCGTCGACAAGACAATGATCGCAACGCCAGCAGCGTGGAGTACATCTACCTAAACGGAAGTCTGGTCGCGAAGGCCACGACATCGACGGCACCCGCGACCCCGGTGATCAGCGCGCCTGCGCAGAGCTCCAGCGGCAACTACACGGTCTCCTGGTCAGAGGTGGCCCAAACCAGCCGGTACGATCTGCAAGAGCAAGCGGGCGCCGGCGCGTGGTCCAACATCTATTCCGGGCCTGACCGGACGAGAGAAGTGACCGGCAGGGCTGGCGGGTCTTACGGCTACCGCGTGCGAGGCTGTCGCGCTACGGCCTGCGGTGGCTGGAGTGCCACTGCTAT
The DNA here is from genome assembly GCF_040984485.1 of Stenotrophomonas sp. WED208. Lineage (NCBI taxonomy): Bacteria > Pseudomonadati > Pseudomonadota > Gammaproteobacteria > Lysobacterales > Lysobacteraceae > Stenotrophomonas > Stenotrophomonas sp. WED208. The sequence continues at coordinate 2,301,516 of NZ_JAZARB010000001.1, read as the reverse complement.
CACTTCAGTCCAGTCGCTCCCTTCAGCCGGGCCCTCCGTAAACGCGCCAGGGCTCTCAATAGATGGCAACTACAGCGTCTCGTGGCCAGCAGTAGCCGGCGCACAGACCTATAGGTTGGAGGAGTCCACAACAGGAAGTGGATGGGCCGAGATCCAGAATGACGCCATCCTCTCTCGCTCTTTTGTCGGCAAGCCCAATGGCACATTTGCCTACCGCGCACGTGCCTGCAATGCCGCCGGCTGCGGTGAGTACGGTGCAACGGCGTCGGTGCAGGTGCTGCGCGTCCCAGAATCACCCGCTGGATTAAGTGCTCCCGCACTGTCTGCGAACGGTTCCTACACCGTCTCCTGGTCTCCAGTATCCGGCTCGAGCGCCTACCACTTGGAAGAAAGTAGCGGTGGCTCCGCCTGGATCGTGGCAGCAACAGGCGCAGCGACGGCGAAGGAGTTCTCACAGAAGCCAGACGGAAGCTACGCCTACCGTGTGTCCGCTTGCAACAGCAGCGGGTGCGGGCCGAGTACTGGCCCTGCGACTGTGCGGGTTGTTCGTGCTCCGACAGGCAGCTCTAGTCTGTCCGGCACGACGCTGTCCAATGATGGAAGTGTCGCTTTGAGCTGGTCGCCGGTTTCCCTTGCGACGACATACCGGCTCTTCGAAAGCGTATCCGGCGGCGCGTGGAATGTCGTCCTCAATAGCGGCAGCACCAGCGCGACCCTGACTGGGCGCGCAAATGGAAGCCTCAGCTACAGCGTTGCCGCCTGCAACGACGGAGGCTGCGGGCCGCAGGGACCGGCGTTGAACGTGGTAGTGATGCGACCACCGTCAGAGCCGGCGCTATCCGGCCCGGGTAGCTCCGGCACCGGCAGTTACACGATCACCTGGAACGCGGTTGATCGTGCCAGCAGCTATGTAGTTGAAGAAAGCGCGAATGGTGGAGGGTGGACGGCGGTCTATAGCGGCGGGAGTACCTCTGCGGTCATTTCCGGTCGCGGCGATGGTACCTATGCATACCGGGTCGCCGCATGCAATCAAGGGGGATGCAGCGGCTACAGTGGCTCAGTTGCCGTGGCAGTGAATGTTCCGCCCGTAATACCAACCGGACTCACCGCGCGCTTCGTGGTTACCAATGCATTCCCGCCGTGGCAGGTGCGCTACTTCGTCAGCTGGAACGCAGTGGCCGGGGCTGCCTGGTACGAAGTCACAGGAAGGGGAACTTATACGGGATCTGCTACATCGGTGCAGATCGACTACACGGGCGTTCCTGCAGGTGCTACGTTCCAAGTGAGAGCATGCAAACCCATAGGATGCTCGGCTTGGACCCCTGCCGTTTCTGCAACTGGAGGGTAGTGCAAATGAATCGAGCCAGCGTAGCCGCCCTTCACTTGATCTCGCTGATGCTGATCTGCGGGGCGCTCAGCCCAAATGTGTACGCACAGACGATAGTCACGTACGTGCACACCGATGCTTTGGGAACCCCCGTGGCAGAGTCGGACGCATCTGGAAATCTGATGGCTGAATCATTCTATGATCCATATGGATCCGTGCTCGTCGCAGGTAGCGATGATCAGCCGGGCTTCACCGGTCAAGTGTCTGATGCGCAGACAGGGCTCAACTACATGCAGCAGCGCTACTATGAACCTGCACTAGGAATTTTTCTCAGTGTTGACCCAGTCACTGCGTACGACAATCCAGCATCACAGTTCAATAGGTACAGGTACGCGAACAATAACCCCTACAAGTTCGTTGACCCGGACGGCAGAATTGTAAGCTACGCCTACATAAATGGAGTAAACCAGCACGCTGGAAGGATGCATATGGCAGCAGTGGCAATGTCGCCCCTGGCGCGCGATGAACTAAGGCGACTTGAAGAATCTCCCCATCTGTACACTATAGTTATCTCTGGAACCGGGCTTCCGTCCTATAACCAGAACAATAGGACAGTTTACCTGAATCCTAATATTGCGCTACTTACAAAAGAGAAGGGTGTATTGCAACCTTCACCAGTCAATAGTAGCCACGAAATATCACATGCCGCACAGCATGATCGGACAGGAAGCATAAGGCTGACGCAGGATCTGCGTCAGCTGGAAGCAAATGGGGTCTCTCGCGAAGAGAATCGTGCCAATTCGTTTGAAAAGAAGGTGGGAGAGGAACTCGAAGTTCCCACTCGAGAGAACTATGGGGACGTTAATAGGGTTATCGATTGCAAGAAGACACCGATGACAGGTTGTTGAACTCTTCAGGAGAATTTTAAATGGGAACAAAGAATCTGGCAGCCTGGTCATTCTTACTCTGCGTCTCGCTCGCGGGTTTGTTTGGTTGTCGGGCCGCCCCGCCAAGCGGTTATGATGCGAACCTTACCGCCGAGGCGTGCGATTCGAGAAAATCACCGAGTAAAGAAGTATCCATCGAGGAGCTGGTGGCGGCGCCAGAGAAATTCCACGACGGCTATGTGAGGACGACTGGATTCTACTGCTCTGGATTTGAAGAGAGTGGGCTATATTCAGCACCTGGATGCAATCACGACAAAAAGCTTGGTGTTTGGCTCACGGGAACTGCTCCCGATAGTAATTTCAGAGGGCAAAAGGTGGCGATCACGGGAAAGGTCGACGCGGGAAACAATGGTCACCTTGCGCAGTGGGCGGCGCAAGTCTGCGTCTCCGAACTCAAGGTTCTCGACAAACGATCAACTGAATAGAGTGCTGCCAGAGCTGAATTGCCCGGACTCACTGACGTGCGTGGCAAGCGAACTCTATCGACGGCTGTATACGTTCGCGCTCCGAAGCTACTGACTTCGAATTATCGAGTCATCACCTGCGACATCCACCCTGGTCGCAACATCTCACTCCGCCTTGGATTACACGCAGCGTCCGGCTGATCTCACCCGATCTGTCCGCCTTCGGCCAAGAGTGCACATTACCACGGGCGCAACAGATCCCTCCAAGGCGGCGTCTGCTTTCAGCCAAGCGCACACGACCACCTACCCTCGATAAACATCCCTAATCCTAAAGTTGGATAGCAGTTCCCCTACCCTACCCGCTGGGCCAAGGTCCGCTCTCGGCCAGAAGCGGACATCCGTCAAAGCAGAAAAGTGGCGAGCCCCGACTACTTGCCGGTCATCTTCAACGCAGCCTCCGGCAGCCGAGCGCCACTGACCCGGATCTGTGCAACGTCCTCGCTGATGCGTGCCAAGTCGGCCTCGTCCAACATCAGATCCGTCGCGCCGAGATTCTCATCCAACCGGTGAAGCTTGGTCGTGCCCGGGATCGGTGAAATGTGCGAGCCCTGTGCCAGCAGCCACGCAAGGGCTACCTGTGCAGGCGTGCCACCCTTCACTGCGGCCACTGCCTTCACCACCTCCACCAAGGCCATGTTGGCCCGACGTGCCTCGGCGGAGAAGCGCGGCACCGCGTTACGGAAGTCTGTTGAATCGAACTGCGTGTGCTCGTCGATCTTTCCGGTCAGAAACCCAGCGCCCAGCGGGCTGAAAGGAACGAAGCCGATGCCGAGTTCAGCAAGCAGCGGAAGCAGCGCCTGCTCCGGCTCGCGCCAGAACAGTGAGTACTCGCTCTGCACAGCCGTCAGCGGCTGCACTGCATGCGCCCTGCGGATTGTCTGCGCACCCGCTTCGGACAGGCCGAAATGCGCGACCTTGCCCTCTGCAATGAGCGCCTTCACGGTATCGGCAACCTCTTCGATGGGCACCGCCGGGTCAACACGGTGCTGGTACAGCAGGTCGATGCGTTCGCTACGCAGACGTTTCAGACTGGCCTCGACGGCTGCGCGGATGTGCGCGGGCTGGCTGTTGGTGCCGGCACCGCGGGTACCGGTCATCGGGTCGATGTCGAAGCCGAACTTGGTGGCGATCACCACCTGGTCACGCACCGGCGCCAGAGCCTCGCCCACCAGCTCCTCGTTGGCGAAGGGGCCATAGGCTTCGGCGGTATCGAAGTGGGTGATGCCGCGCTCCACCGCTGTGCGGATCAGCGCGATCATCTCCTGCTTGTCGGCGGCCGGGCCATATGCCGAACTCATGCCCATGCAGCCCAGGCCGAGGGCGGAAACTTCAAGGCCTTGTCCAAGGGTACGGAGCTTCATCGTCGAATCCTCATTGGGCAGTATGCGGAGTGGCCAACCAGGCGTTGACGCTCTCCATGGTTTTGCGCTCCTGGTCGGCCTGCATCACGAATGCCTCCAGGATGCGTGCGTTGGGCGCATGGCGGGCGAGCACGCGCAGACTGCTGCCCACGCCGTAGCCGCCATGGGTGATGAACGGCACGATGGTCTTGCCACTCATGTCGTGCTGCGACAACAGCGATCGTATGATCGGCGGCGCGGTCTCGCCCCAGATTGGAAAGCCCAGGTACACCGTGTCATAGCGATCAATGCCGGCAATACGCGTGTGCAGCGCAGGTTCCACATTGTCGTCACGCTCCTGTTGTGCCTTGGCCACCCTTTCCAGGTAGTCCGCCGGGTAGTCCACGGCAGGCTGTATCCCGAACAGGTCGCTGGGCATACTGCGATGAATGACACCGGCGACGACCCGGGTGTTGCCCGAGCGTGAGAAGCAGGCAACCAATGTGCGTGCGTTTGATCGGCCTGCGGTCGTGCCCTCCTCCGGCGCTGTGGCTGAACATCCCAGCGGGAGCGCGGCCAGGGCGGCGATGACGGCCCGGCGACCAGAATTGGGGGTTGGAATCGTCATGGCGCCAATCTACGCCCCCAAAACACATTCTTGCAGAGGCATAATCGGATATCGCTTATATCCGGTGCGCATCAATGAGCGTCGAGAATTACGATCAGCTTGCCATGTTCGCCCTGGTGGCCCGCGAGCGCAGCTTTACCCGAGCCGCTGCCCAGCTGGGCTTGTCCCAGCCCGCCCTGAGTCGATCGATGCGTCAGCTGGAAGAACGCATCGGTGTGCGCCTGCTTGCCCGGACCACCCGCAGCGTTTCGCCGACCGAGGCCGGAGAACAGTTGCTGCGGGTGATTGCACCGCGTTTCGAGGAAATCGACAGTGAGCTTGCTCAGCTCAACGCGTACCGCGACAAACCGGCCGGCCGCCTTCGCATCACCGCAGGTGAACACTCTGCGCTGACCGTGATGCAGCCGGTGCTGGGCAAGCTGCTGCCGGCCAACCCCGATCTGAACATCGAGGTGATCGTCGACTACGGGTTGACCGATATCGTGGCCGAGGGCTTCGATGCCGGCATCCGCATGGGCGAGCAGGTGGCCAAGGACATGATCGCCGTGCGCGTTGGGCCGGACCTGCGCATGGCCGTGGTCGGATCGCCGACCTACTTCCAGCGTCATCCAAAGCCGAGATCACCGCACGACCTCACCCGGCATAACTGCATCACCATCCGCCTGCCAACCCATGGTGGGATTTTCGCGTGGGAGTTCGAGAAGAAAGGCCAGGAGCTGAAAGTGCGGGTGGAAGGCCAGCTGGTGTTCAACAACATCGCCCTGCGGCTGGGCGCTGCGCTGGAAGGCCTGGGGCTGGCGTACATGCCCGAGGATCTGGTGCGGCCCCATGTGCAGGCAGGCACCCTGGTCCATGTGCTGCAGGACTGGTGCCCCTCGTTCCCCGGCTACCACCTGTATTACCCCAGCCGCAGGCAGTCATCGCCTGCGTTCACCGTGTTGCGGGATGCGTTGCGTTATCGGGATTAAACAGCGTCATAGTCATGGCGAAAGAGCCGGGGCCTGTTCCAATGCCTGCACTGCACGGGCAGATGCGGCCGCATAGCCGCTATGTGCCAGCAGCTGGGCCAGGTGCTGCAACTGTGCGCGGCTGAGCCCCACGCGCTGGCTGGCCGCCATGTGTGAGCGCAACTGCGCCTCCACGCCAGGCATGACCGCCAGCGCGCCAACCGTTGCAAGTTCACGGCTCTGCCAGTCCAGGTTGTCGCGCTCGAAGATGTCGCCGAACAGATGTGTCTGCAGGAACTGGTTGATGATGGGCGCGAAGTCCATGACCGGGCCCGCCACCGGGGCACCGGAGATCCGGGTCTGGTTTACGGTACCTACGGCGCGCAGTGCATCGCCTACCGGAGCCTTCCCGCTGGGCGGCTTCCCGGCTGCGGTGGCGATACCCTGCTCCTCGCGCTTGCGCACCACGTTCATCAGTTCGCCCAGGGCGTTGAGACTCTTTGGGAACCCCGCGTAGGCATACAGCTGCACGAGTACTTCCTTTGCCTCGCTCACGGTCAGGCCGGCATCCAGCCCCCGGCCCAACGCAGCGCTGAGCTGGGACATGTCACTGCTGGCCGCAGCGGCCGCAATCAGCGGGATCGCCTGTTGCCTGGGTGAAAGCGGACCGGCAACGGGCGCCTCGAAGCCTGCTGACGCTTCGCGGTACTGGTCTTCACTCACCTGCTCCAGCCAGGCCACCGATTTTCCATCTGCCATACCGGTTACCGCGAGGTGAGTCATCGCGCTGTGCGGAGCGGCGCCGTGCCAATGCTTGACCCCGGCCGGACACACCACCACATCCCCGGCGTGTATCTGCTGCACCGGCTTGCCCCATTCCTGGGTCAGCCCTACGCCGGAGGTAACCACCAATCGCTGCCCGGCGGGGTGGGTGTGCCAGGCCGAACGCGCGCCCGGCTCGAAGCTGACGTATGCGGATGAGACCTGCACGTCCTTGTCCGCTGGGAACAGCGGATCCACGCGCACGTTGCCAACGAAGGTCTCTGCTGGACCGGCGACGGACGATTGTGTTCCCGACCGGGTGATCTGCTGCATGGGCGTTTCGCCGGCGCCGGCGAACGGTGCCGCCACGCTCAATGCAGCGCCCAGCAGCGCCGTCTGCGCGGGTGATTTACGAGGCGTGGTCATGGTGCAAGCGTCCGGGTGTAGAACGTGGTGAGCGAGGCGACGGCGGCATCCACGTACTTCGGCACCCAGTAGGTCTCGATGTGCGTGGCCCCCTCGAGCAGCACCAGCTGCTTGTCGGTGGTACCGGTTGCCTTGGCGAAGGCATCCTGGGTCATGTACAGGCTGTCGGCCTTGCTGCCGGCAATCATCAGCAGCGGTTGGTCGATCAGTTCGATCTGGCTGGTAGCGTCCCAGCGCATCAGGTCCAGCAGGCTGCTGGTCGTGTAGCGGAAGGTGGAATTGGGATGGGCATGCGTCTTCCAGTAGTACTCATAGCCCTGCCGATACAGATCGAAGGGGAGCTTGGCGATCTGCTCGTCGCTGAGGTTGGCGTCGCCGGAGTACAGCACTTCGCCGCCGGCGGCTTGCTGTGCGCGGGCTTGCGAAGCCTGCTGCAGGCGCTGCTGGACGGTGTCCAGCTGCGAGTCGGCATAGCCGTTGCGGCGCACTCGGCCAGAGTTGAACATGCTGATCGTGGCGACGGCCTTGAAGCGCTTGTCGGTCTGCGCGGCCGCCAGCGAGTAGCCGCCGCCGCCACAGATGCCCAGCAAGCCCAGGCGCGAGGTGTCGACCCATGGGAATCGACTGATGAAGTCCGCCATGCCGTGGATGTCCTCGATGCGGTGGGCAGGCATGTCCACGCTACGCGGCTGGCCGCCGCTTGCCCCCTGATAGGCCGCATCGGCGGTAATGGCGATGTAGCCCTGCTCGGCCAGGCGCTGCGCGTACAGGCCGGCCACCTGTTCTTTGACCCCGCCATTGGGGTGGGCAACCACGATGGTCGGGTACTTCCGCGAAGCATCAAAATTGGCGGGGGTGTAGAAGTTTGCCGCGATCTCGATTCCATTCAGTGGATAGGACACCGAGTGGATGTTGACCTCACTGGGCACGTTGCGCGTAATCGCACCTTCGTAGGCCAGCAGGAAGGGATTGAGCGCGTAGTCGGCAGCGGACGCGTTGCCTGCTGCCAAGCCAAGAGACATCGCCAACAGCGTGGCGCGCACGATGTACTTCATTCAAGTGCTCCGGGTTTGTACGTTCCCCCTGCCGGCGCGTGTTGCGGGCCGACCTTGGCGGGGTTCAGGAGTAAACCTAACGCCCGTGCACTCATGGAAACAGGGCGTGAGCCGGATATCACTCATGCATGCATGATATGAATGATGCACGGAACGGTCCGGATCAACGATCCAGATGCTTCTTCTGCAGGAACTCACTCACCAGATCGGCGATCTGGACGTTGTTGAGGTCCGAGAACAGGAAGTGGCTGTTGCCACGTATTCCCATCTCCGGAAGATGGATCAGGGTGACATCACCGCCCTGCCGATTGACGGCATCACGCCAGGCACGGGCCATTTCCAACCGGGCCCGCCAACTGTCCTGTGCCGGCAGGTCAACGGGCCTGTCAGGGATGTTGTCGCCATACAGCACCAGAATCGGGATCCGGGTCAGCGCCTTGAATTCCGCGGGCGAAACCAGCGCGGGAGCGACGGTATCGAACGCGCTGGAAATCGGTGCCGGCGCATCGTCCTTTGCGAACACGAAGCTGCTGCCAGGCTCGAACGCGACGATTGCGCGGACGTTGGGGCTTTTTATGGCCGTCATCCAGCCAGGACCGCCCGCCTGCGAATGGGTGAACAGAATCGCAGGCCCTGTCTTCTGCAGCACGGCGGCGCCCCCGTCCGACACTACGCCGAGGTCGAAGGGGCCGGTGTTGGGCGTGACCGAGCGGAAGAACTGGTCAAGCGCGGCCTCCCCTTTCGGGAACTGGCTGCCAGCGAAGTAGTTCGGCCAGAGGCCGATCCGGAACTGGTTGAACCACATCTGATCGTCTGCCACGGGCTTCAGCGTCGCCTCGACCATGCTTCGGCCGGCCTTGCCGCGCCGTGGCTGATCGATCAGGTAGGTAGCGAAACGACGCCGCAGGAACAGGTCCTGGAAGCCCTCACGCCCATCGGCGGTCGTCTCCCAGCTCTTGGAAGACTGGCCCGCACCGTGCCACATCACGATGGGCAACGGGCGAGCGTTCACCGGCTTCTGGTAGAAGGCATAGACGTGATCACCGTGATAGCTCTGGCCATCCGGATTGGAGGGCTTCAACGGATCGAACGTGCCAGTTTCCTGCTTTGCCGTGCCACCCGCGAGGAAGCTTCCTTGCGAATCGATCTGTAGTGGCTCGTTGGCCATGGCCGTCGTGGTGTAGAGGGAAACCGCAATCCAGAGCAGTGTGGAGGGGAGGCCAGGCACCAGAGTGCGAAGGCGCGTGCGAGTCTGCATGGGTCACTCCGCGACAGATTGTCAGGGGAATCTAACCTCGGGGTCATCCTGGAAGAAGAGCGGGAGTGCATATGACCAATGCGTGGAAGTTATAAATGTCCACCTGGCGTGTGCTGGCGACCAGCGAACGGGGGTCTTCGTGCTTCCAAGGCGTGTGCATATCTACTTTCGCTTGGAGGGGGCGCATGCCCCACCTCTGAGAAATCTTCCTTATCCACGACTGACCTTGAATCTACTGCGGCTCCGCAGAGATGAGAGACAAGGAGCGGACGGATTTTGACGCTAGCCGGATTGCTGAAAATGACCTAGATCTCTCCAAGATCCTTGAGCAGGGGCTGCCCTCTTCTGGCTGCAGCCTGCGCGGCGCCAGCGCTTCCTTGACCCGCCCTGGTTCCTCGCTCCAGGCTCAGCCAGGCGGCCGAGCCTGTGGCACCTGCTCAGGTGTCGGCGGCAGGCCGGGCAACGGTTCGAGCGGCTCCAGCGGTGTCGCGTCCACCAGCCCCGCCATGGTCGCGCGCAGGCGCAACTTCGGGTAGAGCGTCGCTCACGCACCAGCGTCCGGCATAGCGCTTGTCCTGGGCGATACTGGCCGCCCAAACGTCTTTGGTCTGCAACATCTTCCGGGGGGGGCAAGCACAAGTGCGCTCCATCTTCCATGGCCGCTGAGACATTGCCCTTCTGCCGTTCCACCAAGGCACCCAGATCTCCCCCATCTGAACTCAGCCAGAGAGGATAGGTACGCTGCGGGAGTCTTCGTAGCCGTGCGATGGAAGCATGGCCGGAAGGATACGGCCGGCGGTCTCACGCCCTGCGACGGCGGCCGACGCATCAGCTCAATGTGATGAAGGGTTCACTTTGAGCGGCGCACACTGCAACCTCGTGGCTCTTCTCCGGCGCAGAATCCTTTGCTCCCGTGTCCAGCCTTCAAATGGCACGGCTATGCACCCTCCCAACGCCTTCAGGATCCATACGATCCTTCCTCTGCTTGCGCTCAATGGGGCGATCATCCGCTTGGAACAGGTGCGGACAACATGCAAAAACTGTGGATTGAGGTCCTCAATGGCCGAGGACGCAGGCTTTCAAACCGATCCCAAGGGCACCACGCTTACATGCCCGGCTTGCGGAGCCACAGGGTTGATGGACGAAATGGAGATCTGGCACCACTGGCTTGAACAGTGCCGCCGCGAGCGATTGCTGGCGCTCTTCGATCCAAAGCCGGATGACCCACTCGACATTGAGGGCCCAAAATGAACGATGGCATCTCCGGTACGCCATTCGATGCAGGCGCAGCGCTGCTTATACAACCTCGGCGAATGATTCGGCCAGTGCCACCAGCATCTCCATCGCGGTGGCTGGGCCATCTTGTTTGCCTCCCCGCTGCAGGAAGGAAGTCCAGTCCGCCCGCACCAACTGCACCAGCTCCGGCGGCGACAGGGGGATGCAACGCATCGGCCAGTACGGAAGCCTGCGCTGCCCCACCCTCCCCCTAGCCAGTTCGATCAACTCGCCATGGCTTGACGCGCCCGCCGCTCTGGAGAACGAGACGTCCAAGCCATCCGGCGGCCCCTCCATGTACGCCAGAAATCGCCTGCCGTCGTACAGCGTGACGCCGCTGACGCCCGCGTTTCTGTTGAATCGAGCCGCGTCCGCCATGATCGCAGCCAAATGTTCCGCAGCCAGGTGTGGTGAGGCCTCACTGACGAAAACAACAGCCCTGTTGGGCATGGCACTCTCCGGACTCCTCGGGGAGACCGAGCGTAGGGCCGACCGTGTAAGCAGCACGTAGAGACCGTCGGATAGCCGTCACAATTCCCCAGGGTTCTACACAATCCGGGCACGCCCCGCAGGGCTACCTCCGACTATGTTCCGCCGATTCTTCCAGCACTACGGCCCAGATCAGATCGCCCCTAGATCCTTGACCACGGCCTGCCCGTTTTGCAGGAACCCAGCCAGCAGCCGACCACCCGCCACCTGCCGGCCCATCTGCTCATTGAGGTAGCTGGACTGGAGGCGCGCATGGGCCATTAAATCGGTCTGGGACATGCTCGGCATCACCGCCTGGAGCGGTTCGCCGGGCGATGCCAGCTGCCCGCCGATCGGCTGGACTCGGGTCGGGCGCTGACTGTCGCTCTTGGCATACGCCGTGGCCATCATTCGCCCCTTCTTCGGCGACCAGCCGCCCAGCACTAACTCGGTCCCGAGCTGCTCTAGCGGCAGGCCTGCCTCGGCCGCCGCCTTCTGGTAGTTCGGCCATAATTGATCCACCACCAACCCCAACTCGGCGGAAAGCTGCTCCATCGTGAAGTCCGCACGGAAGCTAGCTTGCAGGGCAAGTTCGTAGATGCGAAGGAAGAACTGCGTGGAGCCACGAGTGGCCAGCGCCAGGTTGTGCTGAGGGATCAGAAGCAGCTTCGCCCCCGCGGAATGCTCCCCTGTTCGGGCATCCTCTGCCAAGGTATCCACGGCGACGACAAGGTGGTCACGAGTGAGCAGAACGTTGAGGATGCTCATAGCGGGCTCGTCTAGGTGTCCGCGAACTATCCCCTGCCCGCCCCCGCCTGTCGAGACTGCCATGTCGACCGAAATCACGGAAATCCTCGATCGCCTCCACGCCTGCGAGGCAGGACTTGAGATGCACCGCGGCTACCTAAAGGCGATGGAGTATGCGTTGCGAATCTGCGTACTGACCCATCCTACACCCAGCGACCTCTCCGACGCATGGCATCAGCTTCTGCCAAACATTGTGGCCAAACACCGGGGCGACAGCAGCGATCCCTTCGCCGCAGCTTTCGAACAATCGCTGACGGTTCTAACCGAGCAAATTGGTGCGGTAGATCGCCCTTCATAGGCTACGACCACATTCTCGGAGACGGTAGCTTGGCGCTGCTTGCCGCGTAGTCAGGGCTCTTCAACGGCCTGGATAGGCACACGCAGGCATTCGAGGACTGCAGTGAATCCAGAGAAATGGATCGGGTGATCCTCCCTTAGCCTTGGAAGCGCCCCCCTCATCCGTCGGCTGGATGTCTCCCAGCCAAGCTCCCCATCGTGAAGGCGTACCCGGCTTCCTCCAGAAGTGCTCTCATGCGCAGCTCCACACGTCGGGGGGAGCGCAGTCCATTTGGTGCATAGAGAGCATATACGTAGCCAGCACCGTCAATGATCTCGCGGCGGACTGCGCACTCGGTTGATTCAGTAGCTTCGCACCAGACAGACATTAGCCTAGCCGGGCTAATCGATTGCCCATTGCGAAGTCGGAAGAAAAGCCAGCGCACGCCTGGCGGTTGAGCTAGATCTACTCTAGCCATTGCGAGCCCCGGATTCGTCTGGATAGATCACTGAGAACTTCAGGATCCAGGCGAGGGCGCTCATCTTTCGAAGAACGTGGTAGATCTATGCGCTCACTACCGTTCACTAGTGCGGGAAGATCTGACTGCAGATCAATCCACCACTCGGAAGGAAGCCGGAGCCCAGTACCCGTTCGATCGTAGATGCATATCGGGAAATTCATAGCGTTGCTCCTAGATGTACCGAGCATACGCTTGCACAATGTCAGGTCGGAATGCGACTGCTACAACGCTGACGCATCAACTCTCTTTGCACATATGAACACGTGTGCTTCGTCTCGCTGAACTTTTAGGAACGACTCAAGCCAGCAAAGAGCAGCGCCTCTATTCGCAATTGCCCTTCCCAGCTTTTCAGTCAAACACCGCGCGCATTCCATTCCTCCAGGGCTTTCCCCTTGGCAGGTCCGGCACTGAGCCATCGTCGTCGTGGTCGCCGGGCGCGATTGATACATGATCTTCGTCATCAAGTTCACAGCTTGAGCGTGGGACGACATTTTGGCGATCCTGTTGATACGGAAGGAGCCGCGCTTGGCGCGGCCACTCCTTATGCATCAACGACGATTGTCGCGATCGACATCGACATTTGGGGCCTGGCCGGGGCTTGGCTGACCAGGCTCAGTGCTGTTCGGCTGCTGCTGTTGCTGCCCTTGCTTTCCGGCCAAATCCTCACCGCCGAGGTCCTTCCCGTCTGTTTGGCCCTGCTGACCCGGGTGCTTCTTATCGGCATCCGAGTTGCGATTGTCGTTCTGTTGCTGGGAAGTGTTGTTCATGTCTTACTCCGATGCAGCCATCTGCTGCCACCCCACAATGGCCCCCAGCGTGTTACGCAGCCGTGCCCGATTGGCGCCAGTATGAACAAGCGCCATGAACAGGCCGCCGATTCTAAGGGTGTACAGTGCAGCTCTAACAGGAGAAGAACATGGAACGCAAGAGGAACAAGGATTTCGTTGACGTCGAACGTGAACTCACGCATTGGGGATTGGCATTCAACTCTGGTGCGCTACCGGCCATTAGCTTCCGCCATGAAGTTGACCCGGTCATCCGGCTCGCATGTGACATCTACATCAGAGACCCGAACGGAACGCGCGCAGAATGGCTGGGTGACCTCGAGGGCAGACTTGCGGCCCGATCCAGTCTGCGCGGTCACCCTGGCGCAGCGGAGATCGCAGGTCAATGCTGGTCGCGCCTCTCTTGCTCCTAGGAATTTTCTTCGCGCGAGGCTGCGTTGTTCCCTTCTCGCATGAGCTGATCATTCAGTACGTGAACGATGGACATGACCGCATCGGCGAGTGCTCTTGAGTCGCTGATTGACCCGTAAAAGTAGATCTTGGAGCCTTCAACCCGGACTTCTGCCAAGGAGAGCTGAGACGCCAGCGCCTCGCACTTCCTCACGAAGAGTTCGGTCCATCGGGAACCCGGCGCAAGATCCAACAGCGCAACGATAGCCTCATCAGTCGAGGAATCGACGCGCTCATGTAGATGAGGGACATCGAAGCCGACGATTCTTGGAAGCATGGAGGCGCTCAATGGGGGATCCTCTAGCATATGGGCAATTTTAGTATCACCCACGATACGCCTACCCACAATCCAGCCAAGCCCATGTCTCTCCTACCCTCGATAACGCGCGCTAATCGTCCACCCGTGTACCTTGGCTTTCAGGACATTGGGATTTCCGGGTAAGTGCCTACGCGAACAGCCCTTGGCGACTTGTGCTCGTTGTGGAGTTAGGCGTTGGGGAGATTCAATGCCAGCTCATCGGCGCGCGTGCGCTCTTCATCGTTTAGTTTGTAGCCAAGCACAGTGTCGAAGGATGGCGGGCACCGCCTCGATTCGACGCCTCAAGGCCGAAAGTAAAAATGGGCGGAGCGACTCTGGTTGTTATATGCCGCACCAATGATTGCAAACTCTCGTTGACATATCGGGAAGACGAGCAGTCCATCTGGCCGTGCGCGACAACTCACTGATTTGACAGGTATTGTGTAGGTCGATAGGAGCTGATAGGTTCGGCGATCTGCGCTCGGCCTTAGTGCCCTGTCCGCGTATGGACGCTGCCAACAAGAGGAGCTTTCCAACGACGTTAGACAATATCGATATCAGCACCAAACCAAAACCCACGCCCAAGCCCAAAGGCTGAGAGCCGGTGAGGTTTCGTGTGTGATCCCAAGCCCCTAGGGGGCGATAAGACTTGAAGACGTTCCCGCGTAGTCACGGGAGAGCCAGCTGCGCCCGTTCTTCAGTCCTCAATTTCAAGAGGTGAGCACAGACCTATTCAATCGTGAAATTCAAATCGATTGTCATGCTTGACCCAAGCGGGCCCCGAAACCGGGGCCCCAGATGCTGCCGCCTGAGAAACTGCAGCGTCGCGCGTTCTTGGGTCCTAGTCAAGTGCTGCCTACTGGCAGCGCTTTAGGAGATTCGCGATGAACGTGTACCCGCAATCCATGCCTACACCGAACGCTGAACTGCTCACATTAAGCAACCAGCTCGATTTTGAAACTGCCGACCTAGGCTGGGTCATAGAGCCCGCATGCGTCGCGTCCGATTCTCCCAAATTCGAACCCCCCGCCCCGATGGAGACGCGTGGGCCGCAGGTGTTGTGCGCCTTCGGCCGGCTGTACCGCTTGGATGTGAATAGCGACCAAGCCTCCCGACGGATCCCCAGGTGCTCCCGAACTCCTTTGCTACTGGCTGATCCGCGTCTACCGCATCGCAGCATTCCCCTGGCGCGCCCTCCGTGCGCACCCCGCGTCGCGTGACTTTTGGGCCACGCGTGCCTACATGTCTGGAGACCTCCTATGACCGCCGGTACTGCCGCCACCCGCGACGAGTTCAGGCCCAAGTCGCACGCCATCAACCCCCTCCTGCCATACGAGCCGCGCAAGCTCACTCGCAGCGAACGCAACCGTCGAGAAATTTTCGTATTCCCTTCGCCGCGCAACGCACGCATTGTGACCGTGGCCGAATTCCTAAACCTGACCCTTGCCTTGCAGTTCGAGTTCGATTCGAGCCTGCAGTGCTACATCGAACGCCCGCGTCGCATTGCCTTGCGGAAATTCCCCTCAGCGCATGCGCGAGGTTGGTTGGAAGCATACTTGCGTTGGGCCAAGGAGCAGCGTCTTACTCGGTATCTGGTTGCCCCTGATTGCGATTATCGATGGCGCAAGCACTACCGCATCCAAGCGGGACTACCTGATGCTCCGCCGTCGCGCACCCCCGATTTTGAGATCGAAGAGTTCAATACGAAGGGGCACGCCGAGCTGAACGAGCGTGAGTGCTGGGCGTGGTGCCACCTGGGCTCGGAGCGCCCAATGACCTACGTTCCGCTTCCGGCTCGCGTGCTCACCATGCTGAGCAAGGTGAGCATAGAAGTCGTTCGCAGCCTTCCAGGGAGTGTTCAAATCCCGCTGGAGTTGGTTCCCCTCCATGGCTTGGACTCGAAGTTGGCCTTGCGCGATAACGTTCACACCCGTCCCGATTGTTTCATCACGCCACACAGCCCAGTTCAAGGCAGTGAGATGTGGCTGAATCTGTCGGCAATAGAGCCCGAGATTCTGCAACTGTGTGGCCGTCTCATCGACCGAGTGATCATCGCCTGTGGCATTGAGCTGGACGACCGCGCCAGATCACTGCAAGCGGCGCGGGCCCACGCTTTGGAGCAGCTTGCCGGGCGAGACTGCCTACTACACGCACTTGAAGGCCTGATTCGACGAGCCTATGCCCAAGGCCTGGATGCAGTTCTCCGCAGGCATATTCAAAACCATGTGCGGAGCGGTGTGGACTGGTGGTTGCCATCGATCGAGGTGCGGGCTCGACCGCGACATCTCGACCAGATCCGAATCACTTGGTTGCGGGTGCCATCGCCCGAAAGACGTCGAATCGTAGACGATCCTCTCACCATAACAACAGGCAAGAAGCCGAGCGCGCGACCGTCGATGCCATCGTACCCAACCGCTTCGTAGCCGCGCAGATAGGGCTATGAGGCACATTGTTGTCGCGAAAATAGAGTGCGGAGTCATTTGTCGGCGCCGCGTTCAAACCGGGGGCGTTCGTGCGTAGATCGCCGCGACTGTAGCGACTTGTCCTCTACTGTCCTTGATAGCCACCCGCCCCATCTGCCAAAGAATATTCCATGAAATTAGGGGCGTAGCTGTGTAGCGAATTGTTGTCGTCAATCATCTTCCTTGTTGGCTCCCCCGACAAGGATGAGATCGCAGCACGGGCAAGATCGAGCCCCATGATCGAATCGACCTAGCCGCCCCTTGGGCCGGTTTCTGATTCGACGAAATCCAGCGTCATCCATCTGGTCGAAGCGCTCAGAATTCGCCGAGAGCGACGCTTGGGCGCGCATGATCCCGGTCCCGACGCCGAGGCGTCCATTGTGGTCTAGATGAGTTGTGGACAGAGATCGCGTCAGCGCGTGTAAGGCACGTCTGTACGGGCCGCTGCCCTACACCCCAGTACAATGCAATCTGGACGTGATTGGGGGGCGTATGGAGCGCGAACGGCCTGAGTACCTTCCGCCGATTGAGCGGAAGCGTTGGAATTTCCCATGGCTGATCACCGGATTTTTGACTCTGGTGAGTCTTACAACCATCGGCGTACTTACGCTCGGCCGCACCAACAGTGCCTGGAGTGAGCGTTTTGAAGGTGTGCGGCGATCCATCGAGTCCGCTGAGCAGCCGTCTGCTGTGAGGACTGAGCCGCCAACGGCTGTCAGATCGGCGTCAGCGGTTCCTCCTGAGCGTCAGCAGGTGCGGCCGACACAGAAGGCGCAGGATCTGCGCTGTATCAATGGAATGTTCTTCCGTCGAATTGAAGGTGGCTGGGAGAACCTGCCGGGCTCTCGATGTGGCGACATCCCTAACGGCGCTGTCCAGTGCTTCGCCGGAAAGCCCTACAGGCAGATGGCTGCAGATGGTGGCTGGATTCTTTCACCGCGAGATCGTTGCCCGTGATGCGTCACGTTAATAAGGGGCAGGTCATCGTTCGCGAGTTTGTCGAGGCCGATCGAGAGGCCCTTCGCAAGCTGTTCGTCGCATCCCGCGATGCCGCCTTCTCGTGGGCTGCCGTTGGTGCCCACAAGCTTGAAGACTTTGATGTGAGCACTGCAGGCGAGCGGATTCTGGTGGCAGAGCATTCGTGCACCCCCATCGGCTTTGCGTCCGTATGGCAGGACGACAGCTTCTTGCATAACCTATTTGTTCATCCGCACTATCAGCGATGTGGCGTGGGAAGAATGCTGCTGGCGGGCTGCGACAGGTACTTTTCCGCCGCACCAACGCTGAAATGCCTGAAAGCCAATGATCCTGCCAAGCGGTTCTATCAGTCTCAGGGATGGCGCGTGTGTAGTGAGGCCGATGGTCCGGAGGGGTCGTATGTCCTTATGGTGAGGGCCAGGCCCAACGATTCATTGAGGGCGAAGCCAGGATGACTGTTTCGTCGCCGCTGGCGCACTAATGCGGAAGGTCGTTCCCTCGTCCCTGCCCTGCCCCGAACCACTGCAATTGTGGGCCTCCTGGCGAAGCGCGTCGGCTGAGTCAGTCAGTTCTGCACTTGCTCAGTCATTCCGGTGAGTAGAGAGGGCCATCCCAGCCGTCGAGGTACTTGGGCAGATCATCC
Organism: Stenotrophomonas sp. WED208; assembly: GCF_040984485.1. Lineage (NCBI taxonomy): Bacteria > Pseudomonadati > Pseudomonadota > Gammaproteobacteria > Lysobacterales > Lysobacteraceae > Stenotrophomonas > Stenotrophomonas sp. WED208. Next base: position 2,283,399 of record NZ_JAZARB010000001.1, on the reverse strand, counting down.
ACAACATCCACCACCCGCTGGCGGTAGAACAGGTGCATGGTGGGAGCCCAGCTGGAATGAGAGCCCTCACCGCTGATGCGGTGGAGCATGGCATTGGGAACTACATGCATGCCGAGCCGATTGGTGCCGAACACAACCTCGCCGCAAACGGCACAGAAGGTCTTCTTCAGTTGCTTTTCGGGATGGCTGAAGCTCCTCACGTCAGAGGCCTTCATCTGAACAGAGGCGGGCTCCCATGCCGTTGCAGAGAACATGGGTACTCCGTAGAAATCCCTGCAGGATGCGCAGTGGCAGTTGGCGCGCGCTACCGGCTGTCCTTGCAACTCAATGGCAACTTTCCCGCACAGGCACGCTACTCGAATCGACATGGTGGGCCAGCAAGGCGTGGACGATTCCGGATTGTACTGTTCCTACAGCCTGAAGAACGGCGGGAAATGTTCGTGATGAGCCTCGCGCGCCGATTACCGCAACTTCAGAAAGACTATCGCCCCCAGGATCAGCGCGAAAGCAATGCTGCCCCAGCAGCGGAAAGCGCCCCGAGCGGAAGCCTGTTGCACTTCCTTGTCGTGGTTTGCGAACTGCCTGCGGTTTCCGCTCAGTTGCAGCTCCAGAAGTTCGATGCGCGAATAGGCCTTCGCGAGTGCGGTGCCGATGTCCATGGCCTTGACCCCGCGAACCTCGTCCAGCGCGTGGAGGTCAGATGTGGGCTGCACTTGGGATCGCCCATCTATCCCCGGGACAGTCCAGTCGATCTGGCTGCCGAACTGTTCATAGAAGCGGCTGCGTCGTGCCTGGTTCTGTTCGTGGGCATCGGCAGGAGCGAGCCAGAAGGAGTGGATACGCCCCGCCGGTTGCCGCTGCAGCCAAAGCATGACCTGATTCTGGCACCAGGTGCCGATGTGCAGACCTCTCAGCTCGCGGAGGTACATGTCGCCATCGGTGATGCTGTAATGCGGGCCCGTACCATCGACATAGTCCAGCTTGCCGCCGAAGCTGCCGATGAAGTGCCACCCATCATGCCGGTTCTGGGCAAAGACTTTCAGCTTGATGGCGGGGCGATCCCCCTCGGTGTACTCCAGTCGGATCAGGGCCTGTCGGGGGCGTCGGTATTCATCGGCTTCGAGTTCGAGGACATGCAGTGATGGATTGATCGGCGGTGATGTTGGCATTCGGATGCCCAGTTCGATGGATGGACTCAGGCGCCGGAAGCCTCTCCTGCGCCACTCAGTTCTGCGGCCCGTCGGCTGGTCGCACGATGTTCTTGCCTTCGACGCGGCGGCTGTCGGAGCGGAGGTATACAACGCACGCGTCACCTCAGATCCAGCATCACCCCATTGGCGCCCCACCCCACGCCCACTATAGTGCCAACCCCACAAGGACGAGGCGGCACACATGCCCTATATCGGAATCGGACTCCACATACTGGCAGCCATCTACTTCGCGGTGCACGCCATCCGCTCGGGCCAGAGCCTCTACTGGCTGATCCTGCTCTTCTCGTTCCCGCTGCTCGGCAGCGTCGTCTATTTCCTTGCGATCTACTTCCCGGAAGCCCGCAACTCGCGCGGCGCCCGTCAGGCCATCCGCTCCGCCAAGCAGCTCATGGACCCGGGTCAGGACCTGCGCAACGCACGTGCTGATCTGTCGCGAACGCCCACCGTGCAGAACCGGGTTCGCCTGGGCATGACGCTGCTGGATGCCGGCCAGGCGGAGGAAGCCAGAGCCCTGCTTGAGCAGGCGGCCAGCTCGCCACTGGGTGACGACCCCTACATCCTTACCGGTCTGGCGCGTGCCCGCCTCGAGTCCGGGCATGCCGCGCTTGCAGTTGAGACGCTGGACGGTCTGTTCGCCCGCCATCCGGATGTGTGTCGCAAGCCGGAACAGACCCTGCTCCATGCGCAGGCGCTGGCTGCTGCACAGGCACCTGGCACCCGCGCCGCGTTCGAGCGCGCTGTGGAGTGTGGAAACGATGCGGCCGCCCGCTGTCTTTACGCCGAGTGGCTGATGGCACAACCGCAGCCCGCCGACCGTGAGCAGGCCCGCAGCCTGTTCGCCAGCATCATCGACGATGCCCAGCATTGGTCGCGCCATGCGCGCAGCCACAATGCCGCCTGGCTGGAGCGGACCAAGGCCGCGTTGAAGGGCTACTGACGCCTGGCGGCCTTTGGCAATCCTGTCGCATCCGCCTCGCTCATGGCCCCTGCGTGCGGATGCCGACAGTCCGCAGGCCCGTACCACCGACATCGCCGATAGCCTTGCAGCCCAAGGCTCGAGCTTCATTGCGCCGTATGCAACGATTCTGAAAATGTTGAAAGTGGTGTCGGCATCGGCCCTACTGCATTGGCATCACGCATAGGTCCGCGTATTCCTTGCCGTGCCACCGTGCATCGGTGGTCGGGATTCGAAACCCCGGTTGTGTGGATGTTGCTCGCACTTGCCAGCCGGCACCGCTACGCGCGGTGTCGGCTGGCAATCCGTCGGCCAGCTATGGCGGGCGGTGCGTGGAGGCCTTGCGCCTGCCCGGTCATCCACACACGGGGTTTCGAACCATGCACCGTCCGCCACCTTTATCGGTGGCGGCTTCTGCCTGCACGCAAGGAGCCCAGCCATGACCCAGACCCACTCCCCTGCCCCGCACCCGATCCAAGACGCGCCCGCCAACGGCCCCGCGTTGGATCCGAACACGCTTATCGCCCTGCTGCACAGCATCGGCTCCGGCGCCGCCTCCGACGGCCAGCCTTGGCCTGAGCGTCATCAGATGCCGGGCAGACGCATCGCCCTGGCGGACACCGATTGCTCGCTAGCCGGCCTTCGTGTGGTGCTGGAGATCCTGCTGGCCGCACAGCGCGCCCGCGAGAACGGCGAACTGGAACAGTACGTCGGCCCGCGCGTCATGGAGGGGCTGATCATGGCCGGGCTGGGACTCACGGCGCATGCCATCGATCGGGTGCGCCCGGAGGATTGAGTGGCTTGCTGCCGCTGGGCGGCCACGGTGCTGTGCCTCGTGGCGGTGGTTGCGGCACAGACGCGATGGCTGACGCCCCCACTGCCATCTCCTATCGGGTTCCAAAGCATCAACGACGATCGATTCTCACAACTGCGCCGCCAGGCGATGCAGTTCGTGGACGCTCGGCCTCGGCAGGGCTTCCAGTTCGTGGAACGGCATCGGGATTCCGAGCTCCAGGTTCATTGCCGGGGCGTACCGGTGCTGTGGCTGGAGAGGCGCTCGCAACATCTGCTGTTGCGGGTCTCACTGGACGCGGAGCAACGGGCGCCCGCAGTTCTGCAGCTGCGGGCAATCCTCCAATGGCAGTTGGAGCCATTGGATTATCTGGAACAGGTGCTGGCTGGTGTGCCGGAGCCTGTTCTGATGGACCGGATGCTGCAGGTTCTCGTCGGCGATGTGCCTGATGGGGCGCGATGTGGTGTGCCGTAGTCGAGCAAGGCTCGACGCTACAGAGGCGCGGGCTGCGGCGGCTCAGGTTCGTGGATGGAGCCTTCGAGCAAGGCCACGTAAGTGTCCAGGCGGGTGCGCAGCCCGATCAACAACCAGCCCGCAAGGTAGAGCAGCACCAGCGCGTAGATGAGGAAGGCACCAAGCATGCCGACATCAAAGGCGCTGGCCCAATCACCCCATTTCCATCCACGGAACTGCAGATAGAGGGCAATCAGCAGCGGAAATGGTCCAAGGCGCTGCAACCCGCCGTACATCAGGCCCATGCGCTCGATCATGCTTGCGCGCAGGTGGCTTACGTACTTCAGTCGACGCTCACGCTCGACCCTGGGAAATCCTCGAAGGTCAGCAATCACAGCTTGCCACTGGGCAAACTCGCCATCCATTTCCTGAGCATGCGACAGTCGTGGCTGGACGAACTGACGGATTCCGCGGCCAGCCGCAAGCAGGGCCCCTATAACGAAGCCACCGATCTCCACCGCCAGGCATAGCCTGACCAACAACAGCGTGGTCGTGAGTGGAATCCATCGCTCGGGCAGCTGACTGCCGAGAATGCCGATGGCAGCGGCCATCACGGCTACGCGGAACGACCACTTTTCCAGCTTGCCGGCCTTCGGGTAGATGCTGTGTTCAGCCAGCCCCTGCACCCGCTGATAAAGCCAGTGGAAGGTGAGTTCCTGTTGCTTCGTCTTGTCCTGCGAATTGAATCCACCCTCTGCCTGCATATCCATTGCATCCCCCTGCCCCGCCGGCGCAGATGCCGGCGCCACCATCGTAGCCGAGCTTGGTTGGGGGCGGCATACGGCCTTGCCGTGTAATCGTCAGGGCCAGGATCTTCCCGTAGTCGAGCATGGCGCGACTCTACAGTGGCGCACCCTGCGGGCCGACCCGAACATGCACCACATGGCTGATGCCCCGATGGAACATCTTGGCGTACGGACAGACGCGTTCGGTGTTGCGCACCAGTTCGCAGGCCAGGTTCGCATCCATGCAGGGAAGATGAACCACGATCTCAGCAGACAGCAGGTACAGCCCATCTGCCGGGTCACGGGCGAAGGTGACCGCCACTTCGACGCTGGGGTTGTGCAGCAGCAGGCCGGCACGGGCGGCCACCAGCACCATGGCGCCGTGGAAGCAGCCTGCGTAGCTTGCCGCCAATAGCTGCTCGGGGTTGGAGCCACCGCCAGGCCCACCGAGTTCCGGCGGCAGGCGCAGGTCCACTGCCAGTGCACCGTCGTCCGATAGCACCACGCCGGACGCGCGCCCGTGCTGGGCCTGGCCGCCGCTCACCCGCACGCGGCCGGTGTACAGCGGCTGCACGTCGTCGCCCTGGTAGCGGTCCAGCATGGCGGGCGAAGGTGGCTTCAGCTCGATCATTGGCAGGCTATCGATTCGCCGCTCAGGCGGGCCGACGCTGCAACAGGCCGGACTGCTGCAGCCAGGTTTCGAAGCCGACCTGCCCCAGCCACGCCTGCCCCACCGGCACCAGCGTATCTATCTGCAGCGGCGCGCCGAAATACAGGGCCTCGGCGTCTGCCACGACCTGCCGCGGGTCGCCGGTCCGCTGCAGATACTGCCTGGCCAGATCTGCCATCGCGGCGCGCTGGGGGTCCGCAATTTCCACTACGCCATTGCGGGGTGGCTGCTGCGCGATGCGTGCCACCGCTTCGGCAACATCCTCGGCGGCAATCGGCTGTACGTCGGCGGCGGGCAACCGCACGGTCGCCCCATTGCCGGCGGACTGGATGATGCCCGGCAGGAACTCGAAGAACTGCGTGGAATGGATGATGGTGTACGGCAGGCCAGAATCGCGGATCAGGCGTTCCTGGGCGATTTTGCCGCGGAAGTAGCCGCTGGCCGCAAGCTTGTCGGTGCCTACGACGGAAAGCGCAACGTGGTGGCGTACGCCGGCACGGGCGGCGGCGGTCAGGATGTTGTGGCCAGCGGTCACGAAGAACGAAAGCACTGCCGCATCTTCGAACGAGGGCGAGTTGGCCAGGTCCACCACCACGTCGACGCCGTCCATGGCGGCGTCCAGGCCTTCACCGGTCAAGACATCCACGCCGGTGGAGGGCGCGGCCACCACGATGTCATGCCCGGCGGTGCGCAGGCGCTCCACCACCTTGCTGCCGATGCGGCCGGTACCACCGATGACGAGGAATTTCATGACGTGTCTCCTGGAATGTAGAAGGGGCGACCGGCTGTGGCCGGGCATGCTGGAAGCGTAGGCAGCGTGCGCCCAGGGCAGTAGGTCCGCGCTGGGGCGCGCACTGTTGCCCGGCACGCACCAATGCGTTCAGGCCCAGGCGGGCTGTGCGCCTGGCTTCATGGGGGTGGCCCGCTGGCGTGCTTCCCAGTGCGAGATCACATCCAGTTCGAGCGCGCGCACCCGCTGCGTGCTGAAGTCGATGAAAGCCCGCACGCGCTTGGGGAGCTGGCGGCGGCTGAGGTAGCACAGGTAGTGGCCGCGATCGAGCGGCGCATGCCGGTCCAGGCAGGTCACCACCCTGCCCGCCCACAGCGCTTCACGTACCTGATAGCTGGGCAGCTGGGCGATGCCCAACCCGTCGATGACGGCCTGCAGGGCCAGGTCGGCATCGTTGAACACAAGTGCGGCCGGCGGCTGCAGGTGCACATCGGTGCCGTCGACCCGGAATTCCCAGGGCTGCATGCGTCCACCCGGCAGGCGCCGCCCGATGCAGGCATGCGTGGACAGCGCATCCACCGACGCCGGTAGACCATGCACCTGTGTGTACGCCGGTGATGCGCACACCACCAGCTGCATCGGCACCAGCTGCTTGGCGATTACCTGGCTGTCTTCCAGCAGGCCATCGCGAAACGCTACGTCGATGCGGTCACCGGCCAGGTCGGGGGCCTGCTCGTCCAGCAGCAGTTCTAGCGAGACCTGCGGGTATTCGGCGCGGAAGGCGGCCAGCAGTGGGGCGATCACCCGTCGGCCGAAGCCGTGGCTGGCGCTGATGCGCAGGTGCCCACGCGGCGGGCCCTCGCGCAGGTCGCGCAGTTCCTCCAGCGCCTGCAGGATGCAGTTCACGCCCGGTTTGCAGCCTTCCAGGAACAGCTCGCCTTCGCGGGTCAGCGTGGTCGAACGCGTGGTGCGCAGGAACAACCGCACGCCCAGCTGGCTTTCCAGCTTCTGCACGCTGCGGCTGACGGCCGAACGGCCGATGCCGAGGCGGTCGGCCGCGCGGGCGAAACTGCCCTCGGCCGCCACTGCAATGAAGGCCAGCACGCCGGCGTAGCTGGTGGAGAAGGATGCATTGAGCGCATCGTGGCCGTCGCTGGCCGGGCTGGGCTGTGCGGTGTTCATGGGCGGCCTGGCTCCAGGCGGGCACGTTGTGCGTGCAGGTGGTTCCGCGCCAGCGCCAGGCGCTGCCTGCACGCGGAAAGGTCGAGCCCCAACAGGGGCACGATGTCCTCGAACCCGGCGCCCAGCACGTCGTGCAGCAACAGCACCGCACGTGCATCGGGTGGCAATTCACGCAGTGCGGCCAGGAAGGTCTGCCAGACCTGTTCGCTGGCAGGGCGGAATGCGGTGCGCAGGTGCGATGAGGTGTCCATGCCCGGCAGACGGCCGAGCATCGGCCGCTGTGACGGGCCATTGGTGTTTTTCATGCAACAGCGTGCAGCCTGGCCCCGGTCTACCGGCAGTACGGGCGCAGGCCTAGCCTCGCTGTGTCCTTCACTCGCTACAGGAACACACCATGACCGCACGCCTGGATTACGCCGCGCAATCCCCAGAACTGTTCAAGAAGCTCGGCCTGTACTCGCATGCCGCCCATACCGCCTCGATCGAAGCGGCCATCATCGATCTGGTCAACATCCGTGCATCGCAGCTCAACGGCTGCGGCTTCTGCCTGGACATGCACGTAAAGGAGGCCACCCTGCGCGGCGAGCGCCCACTGCGCCTGCATCACCTGGCGGCATGGCGTGAATCGACGCTGTTCAGCCCGCGCGAGCGCGCCTGCCTGGCCTGGACCGAGGTACTGACCCAGCTGCCGGCGCAGGGTGTGCCCGACGAACTGTACACGCGCGTGCTCGGCCAGCTGTCCGAGCAGGAGATCGTCGACCTGACCCATGCGGTGATGGCGATCAACGCCTGGAACCGCGCCAACGTCGCCTTCCGTACTACGCCCGGCACCTTGGATATGGCCTTTGGCCTGGACAAGGCCGGCCTGGCCTGATCGATCCGCCGCTGCCCCATGCAGCGGCCCTCCCCTACCGCACTGGAGACCTACCATGCGTCGTTCTGTTCTGGCCCTGCTTGCGTTGCTGCCACTGTGCAGCGCTGCCGCCACCCCGCCCCCTGCTGCGCCCGAGCCCCTGGTGCACGAGGTGATGACCCGTGTCCTGCCGGAGCAGCCCGGCAAGGAAGCGCTGATCCTTACCGTGGAATACCCGCCGGGTGGCGCCGATCCGGTGCACCGCCACGATGCCCATGGCTTCGTCTACGTCCTGGAAGGGCGAATCGTGATGGGCGTGGCCGGCGGCAAGGAAGTCACCCTCGGTCCGGGCGAGGCCTTCCATGAAGGCCCGGCCGATCTGCACACCGTGGGTCGTAACGCCAGCGCTACCGAGCCGGCGAAGTTCGTGGTGTTCCTGATCAAGGACATCGGCAAGCCGGCGGTTCTGCCACCGCACTGATCGCACGTCCGGCGCTGGCACCAACGACAGGTCCCCGGGTGTCACAATCCGGGGACCTGTCCCGTCTACGCTGGCATGGACGATTCCACTGCGCTGTTCTCCCGCCTCCGCCCGCGCCTGTTCGGCGTGGCCTACCGCATGCTCGGGTCTTCGCACGAAGCCGAGGACGTAGTGCAGGATGTCTGGCTGCGCTGGCATGGCGCCGACCAGTCACAGATCGAGAATCCGGAAGCCTGGCTGGTCGCCACCACCACCCGTCGCGCCATTGATGGCCTGCGCCTGGCACGGCATACGCGCGAACACTATGTCGGCATGTGGTTGCCCGAGCCGCTGCTGACCGATGACACCAGCACCCCTGAGTATGTGCTGGAAACCGCCAGCGATCTGTCGGTCGCCTTCCTCAGCGTGCTGGAGCGGTTGGCACCGGATGCGCGTGCGGCCTTCCTGTTGCACGACGTGTTCGATCAGGACTACGCGGTGGTCGCGCGCACGCTGGACAAGACAGAAGCCGCCTGCCGGCAGATCGTGCATCGCGCACGCCTGCAGCTCAGGCAGGAGCGCCCGCGCTACAACGTCCCGCAGGACGTGCACCAGAAACTGCTGCGCCGTTTCGCCGAGGCCGCATCCAGTGGCGATTTCCGCACGATGAAGGTGCTGATGGCCGAGTCGGCCGAGCTGGTAGGTGACGGCGGCGGTATCGTCACCAGCTTCCCCAAACCGATGGTCGGGGGCGCGCGCATTGCCCAGCTGCTGTATGCCCCGCACCTGCGGCGCAGCGCGCAATTGCGGATGGTGCCGGCCATGCTCAACGGACGGCTGGGACTGCTGCGCTGTTTCGATGGCGAGCTGGAGGCGGCGATGGCCTTCGAGACCGATGGCGAACGGATCACGCAGATCCTGGTGCAGCGCAACCCGCACAAGCTGCAGCGGCTGGCACTACCCACCTCCATCCAGTAGATCCGCGCCACGCGTGGATGGCATCCATTGCGACCTCGTTCTTGCGGGATTCGACCGGGGCGCCGATGCGCCCCGATCGTTGACGTCTGCCCGCGCAATGGCCGCAGGATCCAGTCAGAAGTCCCAGAACACCGGCACCCAGCGGAAGGTCTCGCCCTCCAGCGACACCCGGCCCACTGACGGGAACGGAAGATGCGTGGCCACCAGCATTTCGCCGGTGCCTGCCAGTTCCTTCAGCAGGGCGATGCGTACGCGCGCGGATTCCTCAGGGTCGTGCTCGAAGCCGTTGTGCCAGTTCGGCTGGTCGAAGCCGACCGCGAACACCGCGTCACCGGCGAAGGTCAGGGCCTGCCCGGCAGACGCTACACGCACCACGCAGTGGCCCGGGGTATGCCCTCCGGTGCGGCGGGCCATCACGCCCGGCGCGATCTGCTGTTCGTCCTGGAAGGTGTGCACGTAGCTGCTGTACTCGGCCCAGAAGTGCTTGGCCGTGGCGCGCAGCGCATCGGGGAACCCCTGCGGCATGTTGGTGCGGCTGAAGTCCGGCGACTTCCAGAACTCCACCTCCGCCGCGGCCACGTGGATCTTCAGGTCCGGGCGCAGCTGTTCCTTCACGCCTTCAACCAGCAGCCCGCCGACGTGGTCCATGTGCATGTGGGTGATCACTACACCGGTGATTTCGCCCAGGTTGATACCGGCGGCACCGAGGCGGCGGATCAACTGGCCGGCGCGCGGCAGCTGCAGGTCCGGGTCCATGCCCAGGCCGGCATCGATGAGGATGGTGCGATCGCCGCTGTGCACCACCATCACGTTCAATGCCCAGTCGAAGGCATCCTGCGGCAGGTACATCTCTTCGAACCATTCGGCACGGTCGGCGGCCGGTACGTTGTGGCCGAGCATCTGGGTGGGCAACGGCAGGACGCCATCGCTGATCACCAGCACTTCAACGTCGCCCACCTTCAGGGCGTAGCGCGAGGGCACCAGTTCATCGAGGGCGGGGGCAATGGGCGCGGCGGTGTTTTCCAGGCTAAACATGAGGGATCTCCACGAAGGGGCATTGGGCGGGCAGCGATGCAAGGCTGGCGCGAACGATTCCGGGCGCTTTCCCACGGCGCAGGGCGTGGCGTTGCCAGGGCACGGTTGCCTGGCAGGCCAGCGCTGCAGGGTTCATGGGAAGGCGGGCCACTGCGCAAGCGGTGGACCCGGAACACGGCATGTGCCGTGTGCGATCAGCCTAGGCAGCACACCGGTGCTGCGGTAGGCCCATGGAGGGGGACGTGATGTTGCATTCCGGGAAGCAATGCGAATCACATGCCCAGATCAGACAGCCCCGGGTGATCATCCGGGCGACGCCCCAGCGGCCAATGGAACTTGCGCTCGCTTTCCTTGATCGGCATGTCGTTGATGCACGAGAAGCGGCGCTGCATCAGGCCATCGGCGCCGAACTCCCAGTTCTCGTTTCCATAGGAACGGAACCAGTTGCCGGAGTCGTCATGCCACTCATAGGCGTAGCGCACGGCAATACGGTTGTCGGTGAAGGCCCATAGCTCCTTGATCAGCCGGTACTCAAGCTCCTTGTTCCACTTGCGGGCCAGGAACTGCCGCGCTTCCTCGCGGCCATGGGTGAACTCGGCACGGTTGCGCCACTCGGTGTCCAGCGAATAGGCCAGCGAAACCCTGTCAGCATCGCGGGTGTTCCAGCCATCCTCGGCCAGGCGTACTTTCTCGATGGCCGATTCAAGGGTGAACGGCGGCAGCGGCGGACGGGGTGCTTCAGTGGACACGGTGGGGCCTCCAATCAAGTGGATGAACGGGTTCGACGGGGTTTGATGACTCAGGCGTCAGCGCCTGGCCTGCTCCAACAACACCTTTGCAACATCCCTGGCGGTGTCTGCAGCGCTGTAGTCGCCCATCACGCGCGAGACAGTGATGGCGCCTTCCATGAGAACCAGCAGCTGGCGCGCCAGAGCGTCCGGCTGCTGGATATCCAGTTGCGTGGTGAGTTCCAGCGTGTAATCCAGCAGCTTCTGCTTGTGATGTTTTGCGATGTGGCGAATCGGATCATCAGGGTCGCCGACCTCGCCTGCGGTGTTGATGAAGGCGCAGCCGCGATATCCCTCGGACTGGAACCAGCCCTTGAGCACGGTGAACATGCCGAGGATGCGTGCTTCCGGGGTGTCGGCCTTGTTGCACTCGTGCTGGAACCACTGAAGCCAACGAACATCGCGCGCGCTCAGCGCAGCTGCGGCTACCTGGTCCTTGTTTTCGAAGTGACGGTAGATGCTCTTCCGGGCAACGCCGGAGGTTTTTACCAGCAGGTCCATGCCGGTGGCGTGGATCCCGTTCTGGTAGATCAGCGCCTCGGCCGTGGCCAGGATCTTCTGCTGGGTATCGGTGGTTGTGTTCACGGCGCCAAGGTAGAACGATCGTTCTACCCTGTCAATGGGCGGCGAAGCTGATCAAGGGCGCAAGGACGATGGTGTGCCCGGGCGCGCCGCATGGCCTGACCGATACCCACATCGATAGCCGAACATGGCTCGGCCCTACAGAGAGGCCAACTCCTTCGCAAGGAACGGTGCCGTCCTGCTGCCTTTGGCCCGCGCCACCTGCTGCGGCGTTCCCTTCGCCACGATGGTGCCCCCTGCCCCGCCTGCGCCAGGCCCGACATCAATCACCCAGTCCGCCTGTGCAACCGCGCGCATGTCATGCTCGATCATCACCACCGTATTGCCCGCGTCCACAAGCCGCTGCAGCTGCACCAGCAGCCTGTCCGCATCCGAGGCATGCAGGCCGGTAGTGGGTTCGTCCAGCACGTACAGCGTGCGCCCGCGTTGGCTGCGCTGCAGTTCGGTGGCCAGCTTGATGCGTTGCGCTTCACCACCGGAAAGCTCGGTGGCCGGTTGGCCGAGCCGCAGGTAGCCCAGCCCGATCTCCTGCAGCAACTGCAGCGGCCGGGCAATGGCCTCTTCCTCGCTGAAGAACGCATGCGCCTGGTCAACCGTCATCTGCAGAACCTCGGCGATGTTGCGGTCATTCCATTGCACCTTCAGCGTGGCGTCGTTGTAACGGGCGCCGTGGCAGGTGGGGCACGGCGCATAGACGCTGGGCATGAACAGCAGTTCGACACTGACGAAGCCCTCGCCTTCGCAGGTCTCGCACCGACCCTTGGCCACGTTGAACGAGAAGCGACCCGCATCGAAACGACGGCGGCGCGCGGCGGGTGTCGCGGCGAACAGCTTGCGTACGTGATCGAACAACCCGGTATAGGTGGCCAGGTTGGAGCGTGGCGTGCGGCCGATGGGCTTCTGGTCGACCTGCACCACCCGCTGGATGGCGTCCATATCGCCTGCCAATGTGCCCCGCGTCGTTTCAATCACGGTCGGTCCGTCGGTGGGCGCGCTATCGGCGCTGTCGTCCGCGGGCTCATGCCCGAGGTGCAGCAGCAACAGCTCGGGCAGCGCCTGCGCCATCAGGCTGGACTTGCCGGAGCCGGAAATACCGGTCACCGCCGTCAGCAGCCCCAGCGGCACCTGCGCGTCCACGCCCCGCAGGTTGTGGCGGTGGATGCCCTTCAATTCCAGCCAGCGGTTGGCGCTGCGCTGTTGGCTGGCGGGTGCGGGCACCTGGTCGAACAGATACTGCGCCGTGCGCGACTCCTGGATCTGGCGCAGGCCGTCCGGCTCGCCACTGTAGAGGACCTGGCCACCGTGCTCGCCCGCCTGCGGCCCGACATCCACCAGCCACTGCGCGCGGCGCATCAGCTCCAGATCGTGTTCAACAACGAACACCGAGTTGCCGCCGTCGCGCAAGCGCTCAAGCGCGTCGTACAGCGCCTGGCTGTCGGCCGGATGCAGGCCGGCCGAGGGTTCGTCGAGCACGTACAGCACGCCAAACAGCAACGAGCTGAGCTGCGTGGCCAGCCGCAGGCGCTGCAGTTCGCCCGCCGACAGGGTTGGCGTCGCACGGTCCAGCGAGAGATAGCCCAGGCCGAGGTCACGCAATTGGCGTACCCGCGCCATGACCCCGCCTGCCAAGCGTTGTGCCGCCAGGCGCTTCTCTTCAGACAAGGCCGAGGTCAGGCGTACGTCCGGAGCGCCCTCGTGGGTCGCCTGGCCACTCGCGGCCCTCCGGGCGCGATCGCGGGGTGTCGCGCTCCTGCTGGTGCGAGCGCCCTTGCTGTGCGCGCCGAAATCACCTTGTGCGATGGGCTCCAGCAGCGCCGCCAGCTGGTCCAGCGGCAGCCGCATGAACTCACCGATATCCACGCCGGCGAAGGTGACCGAGAGTGCCTCCGGCTTCAGGCGTTTTCCGTGGCAGGCCGGGCACAGCCTGCCTTCCATGTAGCGCGAAACGCGCTTGCGCATCAGCGCACTCTGGGTGTTGGCAAAGGTGTGCAGCACGTAGCGGCGCGCGCCGGTATAGGTGCCCATGTAGCTGGGCTCCTGCTTGCGCTTGAGTGCGGCACGGGTCTCTGCGGGCGTGAAACCGGCATAGACCGGCACGCTGGGCGCTTCCTCGGTGAACAGGATCCAGTCCCGGTCCTTCTTCGGCAACTTCTTCCATGGCACGTCGATGTCGTAGCCCAGCGAGACCAGGATGTCGCGCAGGTTCTGGCCATGCCAGGCCGGCGGCCAGGAGGCGATGGCGCGCTCGCGGATGCTCAGCGAGGGGTCCGGAACCATCAGCGCTTCGGTCACTTCGTAGACATGCCCCAGGCCATGGCAGGTGCTGCAGGCACCCTGTGGCGTGTTGGGCGAGAAGTCCTCGGCGTACAGCATGGGCTGGTTGGCCGGGTACGCACCGGCACGCGAGTACATCATGCGCACCAGGCTGGACAGCGTAGTCACGCTGCCCACCGATGAACGTGCATTACTGGCGCCGCGCTGCTGCTGCAGCGCTACTGCCGGCGGCAACCCGTCGATGGCATCCACGTCCGGCACGCCCGCCTGGTCGATCAGGCGCCTGGCATACGGCGCAACGGACTCGAAGTAGCGCCGCTGCGCTTCGGCGAACACGGTACCGAAGGCCAACGATGACTTGCCCGACCCCGACACCCCGGAAAACACCACCAGTGCATTGCGCGGAATGGAGACGTCGACATTCTTGAGGTTGTGTTCGCGTGCACCACGCACCTCGACGCAGCCGCTGGCGGCGGCAGCACATGACGACTCACCAAAGGGGGTGTTGGACATCGTTACGATCCTGCAGGCAGTGAGCGGCGCGCTTCAGGGCGCCCAGTGGTGCATTTTCGCTGCTACCGGGTGAATGTGGCGAGGGTGAGCGCGGTCTTGGCGCTCATGATCCGCCGTGGGCGCCGCCACGCCATCAACCTAGACCCGCAATGCCTCCAGCACCAGGCTGAACGCCGGGGAAGGCTGCCGTCGGCTGGGGTAGTACAGGTGATAGCCGGGGAACAGCGGGCACCAGTCCTCCAGCACCCGCACCAGGCGGCCGCTTTCCAGATGGGGCGCCAGCTCATCAACGGGCAGGTGCACCAGGCCCAGGCCGTCAAGCGCGGCATCGACCATGTGCGGTGATGTGCTGAACACCAGCGGGCCATCCACGCGCACATTGATCTCGCGACCCTTTTTCTCGTACTCCCACACGTACAGTCCGCCACTGGTGGGTAGGCGGATGTTGATGCATCGATGACCGGTCAGATCGCCCGGCGCCTTCGGCGTTCCATGTGCAGCGAAGTAGGCCGGCGTCCCTGCGGTGGCCATGCGCAGGCGTGGGCCGATGGGCAGGGCGACCATGTCCTTGTCGATGGATTCGCCAAGGCGAACACCGGCGTCGAAGCGGTCGGCAACGATGTCACGCAGTGCATAGCTGACGTCGAACTCGATGCGGATGTCCGGATAGCGGTGCAGCAGCGGCATCAGCTTGGGCAGCAGCACCGTGCGCAGTACGTGGTCGCCGCTGGTGATCCTGACCTGCCCGGCCGGTGTGTCCCTCAATGCAGTAAGAGCTTCGAGCTCCATTTCGATGTCGTCGAAGTGGTTGCCGATCGACTGCAGCAGGCGCTCGCCGGCCGTGGTCGGCGAAACGCTGCGCGTCGTGCGCGTCAGCAGCCGAATACCGAGACTCTCTTCCAGGGTCTTGATGGCCTGACTCAGTGCGGACTGGGTAACCCCGAGTACACCTGCCGCACGGGTGAAGCTGCCCTCCCGCGCTACGGTCACGAAAGCCAGCAGGTCATTGAAGTTGCGTCGTGCCATGCGTGCAGTGTGTCACAGGGATTGATTAGCGCAACTAATTGACCCATTCGAAATTGATTATCTAATCAAACGCCAGCGTGTGGTCCAGACTGGCCCCCTCCCCCACCACGGGAGGTCCGGCCGCCGGAGCCTTCCGCCGTTGTCGCCCTTCTGGGCCTGGAAACCTTCATGAGTTCACTCAATCTCCCCCCGGCTGGGGCAGGCATGGCCGCGCCTGTCCGCTCGGCATCCCCCAGGGAATGGGGCGCGGTGTTGGCCCTGTCACTCGGCGCCTTCGCGCTGGTCGCTTCCGAATTCATGCCGGTCAGCCTGCTGACGCCCATCGCCACCGACCTGCAGGTCAGTGAAGGCCAGGCAGGCCAGGCGATCGCGGTGTCCGGTGCATTTGCACTGGTCACCAGCCTGCTGGTCTCGCCACTGGCCGGGCAGCTGGACCGCAAATGGCTGCTGCTGGGCCTCACTACCGCAATGATCCTCTCGGGAACGCTGGCGGCACTGGCGCCCAGCTTCCCGGTGTTCATGCTGGGCCGTGCGCTGATCGGCGTGGCCATCGGTGGCTTCTGGGCCATGTCGGCGGCCACCGCCATGCGCCTGGTTCCTTCGCACCAGGTGCCCCGTGCACTGGCCATCGTCAACGGCGGCAACGCGCTTGCCACGGTCATTGCAGCGCCGATGGGCAGCTACTTCGGCGCCATCATCGGTTGGCGCGGCGCGTTCTTCTCGCTGGTGCCGGTGGCTGTGGTGGCCCTGTTGTGGAAGATCGCCGCGCTGCCATCGATGAAGGCGACCGCCGGGCGCGCTTCGTGGAATGTGTTCGCGCTGTTGAAGCGCCCGCCGGTGGCGTGGGGCATGGTGGGCGTGAGCCTGTTCTTCATGGGCCAGTTCTCGCTGTTCACCTACCTTCGCCCATTCGTGGAAGCCACGCTGCACGTATCGCCTTCGACGTTGTCACTGTTGCTGCTGTTGATGGGTGCTGCGGGCCTGGCCGGCACGTTGTTGATCGAGCCCTTCGTGCACAAGGCACTCTTCCGCACACTGGTGCTGCTGCCCGCACTGATGGCCGTGGTGGCTGGGTGCATGATCCTGCTCGGCAACACGCTGCCGAGGGTGGCGGTGTTGTTCGCCCTGTGGGGCCTGCTTGGCACGTCGGCGCCCGTGGCCTGGTGGTCGTGGCTGGCCCGCACTTTGCCCGATGACGGCGAGGCCGGTGGCGGCCTGATGGTGGCCGTGGTGCAGATGGCCATCGCCATCGGTGCGACCGTGGGCGGCCTGCTGCTGGACCACCAGGGCTACCGCGCCACGTTCTGGTTCAGCGCTGTCCTGCTGCTGGGCTCGGTGGTCACCTTCTGCATCGCGGCGCGCTCGGCGCAGCACCATCGCCTGCCTGTGCATCCCTGAAGGAGTCCCCCATGCACTACAGCTCCCTGGGCCGATCGGGCCTGAAGATCAGCCGGCTGGGTCTTGGCACCATGAACTTCGGCGAGCTTGCCGACGAGCCAACCAGCTTCGCCATCATGGATGCCGCCGTGGACGCTGGCATCAACTTCTTCGACAGCGCCGACGTCTACGGCGGACCGCAGTCGCCGGACATGGCGCAGGGCTTCGGCGTATCGGAAGAGATCATCGGGCGCTGGTTGAAGCGCGGTGGCAAGCGTGACGGGCTGGTACTGGCGACCAAGGTGTACCAGCCGATGGGGCTGGGCCCGAATGATCGCCGGTTGTCGGCGTACCACATCCGCCGCGCCTGCGAGGCCAGCCTGCGCCGGCTACAGACCGACCACATCGATCTGTACCAGATGCACCACGTGGACCGGGCCACGCCATGGGAAGAAATCTGGCAGGCCATGGAACAGCTGATCCGCGAAGGCAAGATCACCTACGTGGGCAGCAGCAACTTTGCCGGCTGGGACATCGCCACCGCACAGGGCGTGGCCACCGCGCGGCACGCTTTTGGCCTGGTGGCCGAGCAGAGCCTGTACAACCTGACCCAGCGCACGGTGGAGCTGGAAGTAATCCCGGCACTGCGCTACCACGGGTTGGGCCTGATCCCCTGGAGCCCGATCGGCATGGGCCTGCTGGGAGGCGTGCTGAAGAAGGTCGCCAATGGCCGACGCGCTACCCCGCACCTCCTGCAGCGTATCGAACAGCTGCGCCCGCAGCTGGAAGCGTATGAAGCGTTCTGCGATGAGCTGGGCGAGGCGCCCGCCGACGTGGCGCTGGCCTGGCTGCTGCACAACCCGGTGGTGACCACCGCGCTGAGCGGGCCGCGCACGGTGGACCAGCTTTTGCAGAACCTGAAGGCCCCTGCCCTGAAGCTCTCAGATGCCTCACTGGCTCGACTGGATGCGATCTGGCCTGGCCCCGGTGGCGAGGCGCCCAATGCCTACGCCTGGTAATCCCCCAACTCCTGGAGTACTCCCCATGTCCATGCTTCTCGGCACGTTGATATCCATGGCCGCGCCTGCGACCGGCAGCGGCCCGGCCGGCGGCAATCTGAGCATAACGCCTGCTGGCAGCGCATCGTCCGTGGCGGGCCCCGCTGACTACTTCACCGGCAACGTGCGCATCGATGACGGCTTCCAACGCCCTGCGCCGGCCCGGGTTGGAGGTGCGACGGTCACCTTTGAGCCCGGCGCACGCACGGCCTGGCACACCCACCCGCTGGGCCAGACCCTCATCGTGACCGCGGGCGTGGGCTGGGTGCAGCAGTGGGGTCAGCCACGCGAGCAGATCCGTCCGGGGGACACCGTGTGGATCGCCCCGGGCGTGAAGCACTGGCATGGCGCAAGTGCCACAGTGGCGATGACCCACATCGCGATTGCCGAGGCGGTGGAGGGCAGCCCGGTGACGTGGCTGGAGAAAGTAAGCGACGAACAGTATTCGGAGATGAGCGAATGAGGACGCTGCTGCTTTCTCTGGTCCTCGCGACCATCCCCTTCACTGCAATTGGACAGGACATGACCCTCGGCGCCGACAACTTCTATCGAAGCACCCAGCTCATCACCGAAAAAGTGCACTTCAACAACCAGTACCACATGCAGATCGTCGGCAATCTGTACGTACCGAAGAACCGCAGGCCTGGGCAAGCATTGCCCGCCATCATCGTGGGCCATCCCATGGGTGCGGTGAAGGAGCAGAGTGCGGATCTCTACGCACAGAAGCTGGCTGAGCAAGGCTTCGTGACCCTGGCTATCGATCAGTCATTCTGGGGTGAAAGTGCGGGCGAGCCGCGCAATGCGGTTGCGCCGGACATCTATGCCGAAGCCTTCAGCGCAGCCGTCGACTACCTGGGCACGCAGCCACAGGTGGATCGCGAACGGATCGGCGTGCTTGGCATCTGTGGCAGTGGCAGTTTCGTGATCAGTGCGGCCAAGATCGACCCGCGCATGAAAGCCATTGCTACTGTCAGCATGTACGACATGGGCGCTGCGAACCGCAGTGCCCTCAACCGCTCGCAGAGCGTTGAGCAGCGCAAGGCCGTGATTGCTGCCGCCGCGCGCCAGCGTTGGATTGAAGCCGAGGGCGGCGCCACACAATACACCTCTGGCACCGTGCATGTGCTTGAGGCAGACACCCATCCGATCCAGCGCGAGTTCTACGACTTCTACCGAACGCCGCGTGGCGAATTCACGCCGGCCGGCTCATCACCGCAGCTCACCACCCACCCGACGCTGACCAGCAACGTGAAGTTCATGAACTTCTATCCGTTCAACGACATCGAGACCATTTCGCCGCGTCCGATGTTGTTCATTGCAGGTGATCAGGCGCATTCAAAGGAATTCAGTGAGGAGGCCTACCGGCTGGCGGGACAGCCGAAGGAACTGCTGTGGGTGAAGGGTGCGGGCCACGTGGATCTGTATGACCGGACCGATCTGATTCCGTTTGCAGC
The DNA here is from genome assembly GCF_040984485.1 of Stenotrophomonas sp. WED208. Lineage (NCBI taxonomy): Bacteria > Pseudomonadati > Pseudomonadota > Gammaproteobacteria > Lysobacterales > Lysobacteraceae > Stenotrophomonas > Stenotrophomonas sp. WED208. The sequence goes on along the minus strand of NZ_JAZARB010000001.1, from coordinate 2,264,222 downwards.
GCTGGCGGCGTTCTTCCGGAAGAGCCTGGACGGAAGCATGTGACAGGCCGACGCCCCTGCCCTCACCCTGTCCGAAGCATCGCCACCAGCAACCCCATCAGGGCACTCCCCGCCGCCAGACTCAGCCACACCTTTCCAACACTGCGGGCGCTGAAGACGCCCACAGCAACGGCAATCAACAGCACGAACCCCAGCAGTGAACTGGCGAGGACCGAAACGGACGTCCTTACCCCCACCAGCGCGGGCAACAACAACGCCAGTGCCGAAGCGGTAACGGCGGTGAACACGTAGCCGCCCAGCGAGGCGGCCAGCACACGGCTTGCCACCTGCCAGCGATAGGCCGCTTCCCACCCGGCCGGAGGCTTGGCAGGGCGCGCCGCCTCCGGCGCCCGTGGCCAGCGGCGCTGCAGCATCACGGCCACTCTGGCCAACATCAGCCCGAATGCCAGTGCGACCAGCTCCACGCCGGCCTGCTGCCATGCGCCCCGCTGCAGGTACATCAGCAGCCCCTGCCCGGTGGTTGCCAGATTCACCAGCGGCAGCGCCAGGCACAGTGCTGCGGCCAGCCACAACTGCTCGATCCAGGCCAGGCGCGGTGGGCGCCACAGTGCGTGTAGCACCGAGGCCGCGCAGGTCAAAAGGAAAATGCGTATTTCCCACGCACTGCGACCGCTCATTTCCAATGGCAGCAACCGATTGCCATACAGGTAGACGATGCTTGCCAGCGCCACCCCAGCCAGCGATGCGACGTTGAACGCTTCCACGCAGCGGTAGATGCCCGCCGTGGCCGCGCCGAACTCATGCTCGCTGCGCTTGCGCCGCTTGATCGAGAACAGCAGCGTGCCGATGGCGATCATCGCCGTGCCGAGCAGGCCGCTGATGAAGTACAGCCACTTCATCGGCCAGCCGCCGAAATCGGCCTTGTGCAGTGCTTCGATCGTCTCATGCACCTGCACCGCGCCAATCGCATGCGGGTGTGCGCCATGCTGTTGCAGCAGCGTGCCGCTGGCAGCATCGAACGCCGCCCGGCTGGCCTCGGTCAGCAGATGCCTGTCCGCACCCCCCTCGGTCTTGCGACCGATCACCTCCACCACGCTGTGCACGGTGCCGGGCGCCTGGATCACGATCAATGCCGGCGGCTGCCCGCTGATGGCCTGCGCGCGTGCCAGCAGGTGCTGCAGGTCCGGCAGTTGCGCGGTGGATACCAGGATGCCTGGCGGAGCCGGCTGCGCAGGCGACAGCTCGGCTTCGTAGCGCGCATAGGCATCATCGGCATCGCCATAGGCCGCATGCACCGGCCACGGCAGATAGCTGCTGTAGAAGAAGGTCAGCCCGGTGTAGCCGATCATGAACAGGAACGGCAGGGTCAGCACGGCACTCAGGTTGTGCGCATCCAGCCAGCTGCGCTGTCCCTTGCCCGGGCGGAAGGTGAAGAAGTCCTTGAAGATGCGTTTATGCACCACCACGCCGGACACCAGCGCCAGCAGCATGCAGGCGGTGATCCAGCCGACCAGCCAGTAGCCGGCCATGCCGCCGTGCAGGGTGTAGTGGAAGGACATGAAGTGGCGCCCGCCTTCGGTTTCCCGAAGACGAGGTGGAGGCTGTGGCATGCCGGTGCCGGCATCCACCCAGCGTTCGTGCGCGGCGCCGTCGCTATCCTCCCATGACAGCTCCAGTGGCCAGCCCTGCTGGACAGGCCAACGGATCTGCCATTCCCGGGCATCGGCGGCGTTTGCAGCCAGCCAGTGCTGCGCACGTACCGCCTGCATTCCCGTGTCCACCGCCGGCGAGGAGACCGGCACGGGGCCGGCCTCCATCCATCGCGTGATCGGCTCACGGAACACGCTGAGCGTGCCGGTCAGGAAAATCGCGCACAACAACCAGCCACAGGTGAGGCCGCACCAGGTGTGCAGCCACGACATGCTCTGCCGGAAGCCCGCTTTCATGCCTGCCCCGTGGCGGGCAGGCCGTTGCCCCGCCGGTTGCGGAAGATCACAGCGAGCCGCGCAGCGTCAGCATCACATTGCGGGGTTCGCCAAAGAAGTTGCCGCGGCGGATCTGGCTGATCATCGCGTAGTAGCGGGTGTCGAACAGGTTGGCCACGTTGACGCCTACGCTCCAGCGCGGATTGATCCGGTAGCCGGCGCGCAGGTCCCACACGGCACGTCCCGCTGCGCCCATGCGCCAGTCCGGGTCGTCGTAGGCCGGATAGGAGTAGCTGCTCTGTGCCGATACACCACCGCCCACAGAGAACGCGTTCCACTTGCCCGGCAGCTGGTAGGACGTCGACAGGCGCAGCAGGTGGCGGGGCGTCTCGGCGCTGATGGTCGCGCCCTCATCGTCGCGGCTGGTGACGTGGGTATAGCCCGCCATCATCTGCCAGCCCGGCGCCAGTTCGCCGCTGGCCTCCAGCTCAAAGCCCTTGCTGCGCAGCTTGCCGCCATTGCGGTAGCAATCGGACGACGCCAGCGAGCCACGGCAGCTGCCCGGGTCGGATTCGTCCACCACGGCGTTGCCGGTCTTGCGGATGGAGAACACTGCGGCGGAGACATTCAGGCGGCCATCGTTCAACTCACCCTTCACGCCCAGCTCGTAGTTGGCGCCGATGGCCGGATCCAGCACCGAGCCGGACGCGGTGACGTACGAGCTCTGCGGCTGGAACGTATCGGCGTAGCTGGCATAGACCGACCATTGCGGACCCAGGTCGTAGACAAGGCCGGCGTACGGGGTGAATTCGTGCTTCTGTTCGTAGTCGCGGCTCTTGGCGCCGGTGAAGCCATCGCTGGACTGGTACTTCACCCAGCTCAGCCGGCCACCCAGCGTGAGGTGCAGCGGTTCTGCCAGCTGCAGGCGCAGGTTGCTGTACACGCCGCTCTGCTGGGCGCGGGCGTTTTCTGACCAGTCCCACGCGGGCTGCAGCGGCTGCGCGATGGCGCTGTGGTCGGGTGCGTAGACATCAATCGGCACGTCGATGGCCAGGTCCGCCGAGCTCTGGCGGGTACGCTGGCGCGACCACATCGCGCCCAGCAGCAGCTGATGGCTGCGGCCGAAGGCGTCGAAACTGCCGGTGGTGTGCAGGTCGATGCCATCACTACGCACGCGCGAGCGGTTGAAATAGATGTCATAGAAGCGCGAACCGATGCCGGTGGCGCGATCCACCCCGCCCAGCGGAACCGCAACACGCTGGTCCAGGTCCGACTCGGTGCGGTTCACCGACAGGCGTGCCTTCCAGCGTTCGTTGAAGCGGTGCTCCGCCTCTGCAAAGGCTTCGTCGACGGAGCCCTCCTGCCGGTTCCAGTCCTGGATGAGCGAGGTGGAACGCTTGATGTCCAGCGCACCGCCATCGGTGTAGCGCGGCAGGCCGAACAGCCAGTAGCCGTCGGTGTCACTGGCCTGATGGCGCAGGCCGAAGGTCAGCGTGGTATCCGTGCCCAGATCGGCATCGATCACCCCATAGGCCACCGGCGTCTTCGATGAGGTGCCCCGCTGGAAGTAGTCGCGATCCTGATAGGCGGCGACCAGTCGGCCGCGCACGCTGCCGGTAGCATTGAGCGGGCCACCGCCATCCACCTCGACGCGGTAGTTGTCCCACGAGCCCACGGTTGCGGCCAGATCCAGATGAGCCTGGTCGCGCGGGCGCTTGCGCACCATGTTGATTGCTCCGCTGGGGTCGGCCGCACCCAGCATCATGCCACCGGCACCGCGCAGCACTTCAACGCGCTCCAGCACCGCGGTGTCGATCGGCAGCCAACCCACGGGGGCATACACGATGCCGGCCACGCCATCGACCAGATAGTTGCTGTCGTCCACGGTGAAGCTGCGGATCGAGAACTTGTGGTTGCCGAAGTTGCGGGCGGTCTTGGTCACACCCGTGGTCTGCGCCAGCGCCTCGTCCAGCGTGGTGAGGTTGCGATCGTCCAGCTGCTGGCGGGTGATCACGCTGACCGACTGCGGGGTCTGGCGGATGCTCTGTCCCAGCTTGCCCAGGCTCAGTTCACGTGCCGTGTAAGCGCCATCGCTTGGGGCATTGGCGGTCACGTTCACCGTCTGCAGGGTGGTCTGGGTGTCTTTGCTGCGCGCAGGTGCTGCTGCGTCCTGCGCCAGGGTGAACACGCCCGGACGCGTGGCATTGACACGCACCCCACTGCCCTCCAGCAGGCGCGCCAGTGCTTCCTGCGGCGTGTAGCTGCCGGTCAAGGCCGGGGCGCGACGGCCCGCCACCGCCGATTCGCTGAACAGCACCTGCTGCCGGGACTGCTCGGAAAAGCGGCGCAGTGCGGCATCCAGCGGTTGCGCCGGAATATTGAACTGCACGCGTGCAGCCGGCTGCGACTGTGCAATGGCCGGCGCTGCCAGCGCGCTGGAAATGCACAGTGCCAGCAACGGCAGCCGCTTGGCGTGTACCCCCGTAGAGAACGCGCCAGCAACAAGTGCGCGCTTGATCTTCATGTACCCCATTACCGCTCCATCATGCTTGGCCGCTACTGGCCTCACTGGGGTAAACGGAAAATGGCGGTGGGGTGGGAACCCGCGCCGGAAGAAATTTTCGTTTCGGCGTCAGCGGGTCACAGGCCGTTCGTCGATGCGGTAGCCGCCCTGGGCATTGCGGGTCACCTGCACCGGCAACAGATCCGGCAGTGCTTCCAGGAAGGTGGCCGGGGCATCGGTGGCTGCGTAGCCGGAGACCGGCAGGAACTTCAGCCCTGGCTGGCCCAGCGTGACGGGGTGGCCCAGATACTGCCCCACCTCCTGCGCCACTTCGTCCAGCGGCGTGCGCCGGAACACCAGGCGCCCGTTGCGCCAGCCGCCAATGCTGTCTGCACTGGCGGCAATGGAGCGGTAGGCGGCTGTGAGCGTGGTAACGGCCAGGCCCTGTTCGGCGTGCAGACTGACAGGCGCGGTGCCTTCGGCGCGATCCGGCTGCACCCGCACGTGCCCATGCAGCACCTTGACCACGACTTCGCCCGGCCCATTGCGCACATTGAAGGCCGTGCCGACCACCGTCACCCGGCTGCGCTGGGCATCCACGGTGAAGGGACGGTCGGCCGCCGGGGCGACCTCGAAGAACGCCTCGCCCTGGCTGAGCACCACTTCACGGCGGGATCGATAGAAATGCACGGCCAGCGTGCTGCGTGCATTGAGCGAAATCCGTGAGCCGTCCGGCAATTGCAGATCACGTATCTCGCCCGCGCCGGTGGCCACGTCCTGTACGTAGCTGGGCGCGGCGTACCAACCGTAGCCGACGTACCCCAAGGCCAGCATCGCCACGGCCGCAGCCGCCGCAACGCGTGGCAGGCGCCACGATCGTGCACGCCGCGCCGCCCTGCCCCGCCGTAGAGCGGCAGGTGCAGGTACTGCTGGGGTGATCACCGCATGCGCGTCCGAGGCCAGTACGGGGCGTGGCAGCTGGCCCAGGTCGTGCCAGGTTCTGGTCACATCGGCGAACGCCTGTCGATGTGCTTCGCTCCCGGCCAGCCAGTGCTGCAGGGCCGCCTCGTCCTTCGGTTGCCAGTCCGCATCCTGCCGCCGTACCAGCCACGCGGCCGCCGCCTCATGCAGGGCAAACGGGTCGGAACCTGCGGCAGAAGGGAGATCGGTCATCGGCAGGGAAAATCAGCATCGATGGCAGGCGCCAACGCCTCGCCCGCCTTGGTCGGACGATGCAGCTCCTGCATCTGTGTCAGAGACGCATAGCGTACCCGCACTTCGCAGTAGGCAACCGCTCGCGACAGGTGCTTGACCACCATGCGGCGGGAGATCTGCATGCGAGCGGCCACGTCCTCCTGGGTCAGCCCATCGAAGCGGCAGAGCACGAAGGCCTCGCGTTGACGTTCCGGCAGCTCGGCCAGTGCCTCTCGAAGGCGTTCCAGGCGCTGCCGCTGGGCGCTGAGCTGCAACGGGCACTGTGATTCATCGCTGGCCATGGCGTGGCCAGCCTCCTCCGCGTCTGCCAGCGGCAAGGTCTGAAGGCGTCGCCCAGCATGATGCTCGCGGTATTCGTCGGCCACGGTGTTCATCACCGTCCGGCGAAGGTAGGCGCCCTGTTGATCGCAGGATTCCAGTGCAGGGCATGCCGCAATCCACTTCACCGCACCGTCGTGCAGGGCGTCCTCACCGTCCGCACCTCTGACGCGTGCAAGACCACGGAGGATGGGTCCGCGCCAGCGGGCATAGGCTTTCGCAAGGAGGTTCCCGCCCGTTGGCAAGGCGTCTTCAGGAATGCCCGGCTCTGTGGAGGAGGCCTGTTCCGCGTTGCTGTCCGTGCCCCGGCCTAGCGTGGACACATCACCCTCAGGGCAAATGCCTGCGGTCTGCACAGGTGGCGCGGGGAATTCACGTTGGGAGCCGGAGTTCTGGCCGCCATAGGCGACGGAAGGGGTTGGATGCCGCAAGTGTAGTGAGAGTCATTTGCAATTGGAACTCCCCTGGCCCGCTCTTGCCGTAATGCGAAGGCGAATCCAGGTCGTGCGGGGATCAACCCGTCCAGCGCACGCGGATATCCGTTACCGCCCGTTACGAAACGTACTGTCCAGTCGCTGCGCTTCAGCCCACCGCGCTGAGTGCACGGACCGAACATGCGCCATCGCCAGCGCGGAGCAACTGCTCCTCCAACGCTTCCATCGCGGGTGTCCGGACGGCCGCACTGCGCATCAGCCGGAAGCTCGCGGCGGGGAGCACAGGAAGCCCCAATCCACTGCCCGCAATCATCAGGCCATCCTGGATGTCATCCTGAAGAGCGACAGTGATGGCGAGCCCGGACTTCGCAGCCGATCGCAGGCCCTGCTGGTTCGCCGAGGTAAAGGTGACGCGCCATTCCAGGCCGGCTTCAACAAGTGCTCCGATGCACACGTCGCGGTGCATGCACGGGCTGGGCGCGAGTGCGAGTGGCAGCGCCTTCTCCGGTTCGTACTCAAATCCCGAGCCGATGGCCCAGACGAAACGTGTCCGCCTCAGAACCGGCCACTCAACGCCCTCCCGCAGGAACAGGTTCACCGCCAGGTCGAGTGTTCCCGCCTGTATCTGTTCGTTCAGTGCCCCATAGGACTCCACGACTACATCCAGCCGCACCGCGGGGAACCTGCGGGAGAAGCGCGACAGCATTGCGGTCAGCCGGTCGCCGGCATAGGTCTCTGGCACACCCAGGCGCACTGCCCCGGTAACAGGAGCCCTCTGGAACCGGCGAACCAGCAGGCTCTGGGCAGCAAGAATCTGCTCGGCATGTCGCAGGAAGTCTTCGCCGTCTTCGGTGAGTGTCACGCTTCTCGTGGTCCGTTTCAGCAAGGCGCTGCCCGCCTGCTCTTCCAGCTTCCGGATCTGGTGGCTGATGGCGGATTGGCTGAGATTCATGCGCTCACCCGCCTTGGTGAAGCCGCCAGTCTCTACGACGGCGACAAAGGCACGCAGCAGGTCGGGGTCAAAGAACACCGGGGCAATCCATGATGAGGATTGATCAATTCTATTAAATCAAATCATTTTTATCATCATGGAAGTCCCTCCAAGATGGCCGCTCACTTGAAACGCGCAGCTGCAGTCGACCCGGCAGTGCGCCAGATCCCGGACCTGCCTGAGGAGACCCATGACTTCCCTTTCACCTGCCGCTCGAGACCGCCTGACGCTTTCTGCGGCGTGCTTGGCTTCCCTGATGTTCGGGCTGGAAATCTCCAGCGTGCCGGTCATCCTGCCGATTCTGGAGACAGAGCTTGGCAGCAGCTTCAGCGGCCTGCAGTGGATCATGAATGCCTACACCCTCGCCTGCACGACGGTGCTGATGGCGGCTGGCGCGCTGGCGGATCGGTACGGGCGCAAGCGCATCTTCGTGATCAGCCTGTTGCTGTTCGGCATCACATCCCTGGCCTGCGGCCTTGCTCGAAGCGGAATGGCGTTGATCGTGGCTCGATCGCTGCAGGGTGCGGCGGGAGGCGCAATGCTGGTCTGCGTGTTTACAGTGCTTTCCCATCAGTTCAGTGACTCCGCACAGCGCGCCAAGGCCTTTGGCATCTGGGGCGTGGTCTTTGGCATAGGGCTGGGTTTCGGACCGGTCATTGGTGCTGGCGTTGTTGTCATCAGCAGCTGGAGCTGGGTGTTCCTGGTGCATGCGCCCCTGGCAGTGGGCGCGACAGCTCTCGCCGTTCTGGGCATCCGGGAATCGCGGGCGCCAAGCCAGCGGAAACTGGACCTTGCAGGAATCGTCTCGCTGTCAGTGGCCGTCTTTTCCTTCACCTGGTACATCACCCAGGGCATTCCTGCAGGCCTTGAAAGCGCCTCTTCCATGGCGGCCGCTCTGGTTGCCGTCATCAGCCTGACGGTATTCATCGCGGTCGAGCGCAGGGTGCCGGACCCGATGTTCGATTTTTCCATCTTCGGCAACCGGCGCTTCTCGGGCGCATTGCTGGGCTCGATGGGCATGAACTTCAGTTTCTGGCCACTGATGGTGTACCTGCCACTGTTCTTCCAGCACGGACTTGGCTACTCAAGCATCGCGACCGGCCTGTCTGTCCTGGCATACACATTGCCGTCGCTGCTGCTGCCGCCTTACGGCGAGCGTCTCGCTGTGCGCTTCGGGCCTGAGCGCGTGATCCCCGTCGGGATGTTTGCCATGGGCGGCGGGATGCTCATGATGGCGATCGGTGCAGGCGCGGAAAACGCGAGCTGGCTGACCCTGCTGCCAGGCTGCATTCTTGCGGGCTCGGGCCTGGGGGTGATCAATACGCCCATCACCAACACGACGACCAGTTCCGTGCCCAGCGACCGCGCTGGCATGGCATCCGGCATGGATACCAGCGCCAGATTCATCAGCTTGGCCATCAACATCGCCGTGGTGGGGTTGATTCTGGTGAAAGGTACTTACTACGCACTTGAAACGAACCTGCCCGGGGGCGATCCTTCGCATCTGCGATCGCTTGCCGAGGGGTTGTCCGCTGGTACAGCGCGCCTGGATGGGCTGACGGCCGCGGCCCAGGTTGTGTCCAGCGACGTTGCGCACCAGTCGCTGCTTTTCGGCTATCGGCTTGCCATGGCCTACGCGGGCGCATGTGCCTGTGCCCTGGCCGTAGTCAGTGCGCTTACGTTCCGGGGCGATCATCCCGGGCCCACATCGTCCGCCGGGGAATCGAAACTGCCAGAAGACATCTGAGGATTGAGCAGAACATGCTGCGCCCATCCGTGCGGCGCCCCTTCGTAAAACTGGCCACGGTTATCGGCGGAATGGCAGAATGCCGTCAAGCCCGCCGCAACTTGATTGATGATGCGGCCGATGTTCTTTCGGGTCGGAAACAATCTGTGGCATGGAGGCAGGAGATGTCCATGATGCCGGGCAGGTTCTCAGCGAAGTTCGCGGCGCTCTTTGTTTTGATGGTTGCCGCCTGCACCTCCGTGCCCCCGCTGGCAGGTGCCAGGGAGGCCCGATCACCGGTCCTTGTCAAGCTCCCGCCTGAGCAGAGTGCGGTCCTTGCAACCGGGCTGCTAAGGGGAGTACTGCAGCCAATCAATGGCTGTGTCTACTTCGTGGACCCAGGTGGCACGGCTTATCTTGCGGCATGGCCCGATGGTTACTCGCTGGCCATGAGGGGAAACGTTCCCATAGGGGTGCAGGACGTACGATCGGGGAAAATGATGGCATTCGGAATCGCTGCATCATTCGGAGGAGGTCATGGAAATGATCTGCTCCGTTCGCGCCTTGCCGCGACCATCCCGGCGGGCTGCAGCGGCCCACTCATGACCATTCATTTGATACGCCAGGCAAAGGGGCAGCCATGACCCACATGTACGCGAGGGTATCCCTCCATGGACGGCCGCAAACGGCCGCCGGTTCATCGCAAGGCCGTTGATCCCCTCACCACGCACCGGCCCGTCATCACCAGCCGGCGTACCGGCAGCTCCGGCGCGCGCAGGCGCTCAAGCAACAGCGACATCGCTGCGCGCCCCATCTCTTCGACCGGCTGTTCGATCACGGTGATGCCCGGTTCGACCAGCTCGGTCCAGCGTTCGTTGTCAAAGCCCGCCAGCGCCAGCGCGTCCGGAATTGCCAGGCCTGCACTGCGGGCGGCCTTCAACGCTCCCATGAGCAGCAGGCTGTTGCTGGCGACCAGCGCCTCCGGCCGCGATGGGCCGGCCAGCCACTGATCGACCGTTGCAATGGCCGCTTCAGCCGTGGGCTCAACCTCGCGGTAATCCGGCTGAAGCCCATGTGTACGCATCGCAGCGAGATAGCCGTCGCGACGTTCGGCCGCCGTGGTGCTGGTGCTGCCGAACAGGCCGCCGATGCGGCGATAGCCGCGCGCGACCAGATGCTCGACCAGGCCCGCCATCGCGGCCGGATTGTCGAGCACCACGCTGTCGATCGATCCGCCGGGTGCGGCGCGGTCCACCAGCACCGTCGGATAGTCCAGTGTGAGCCGCTCCAGCCGGCCCACCGTGGTCCGGGTGGGCGCGAAGATCAGTCCACTGATGCGCTCCTCGTGCATCAACTGCAGATACAGCGCCTCGCGCTCGGGGTCCTCGTCGGTGTTGCAGAGGGTGACGCGCAGGCCTTCGCGATAGGCAACCTCCTCCACCGCTCGGATCAGCGCCGTGAAGAACGGGTTGCGGATGTCCGCCACGATCAGCCCGATGATGCCGGTGTGCCGGGCACGCAGGCGCCGTGCCTGCAGGTTGGGGTGATAGCCGGTCTGGCGGATCGCCGCCTCCACCCGGCCACGCACGGCCTCGCTGACCGGGCCGCCGCCGAGCACGCGCGACACCGTGGACTTGGAGACCCCCGCCACGCGCGCGACGTCGTTGATGCTGATGCTCATTGGAACCGTTCCCGGAAACTTTCACTGTTCGAGGCCGGATGGCCATTCAGGACAATGCTAACGCCAAAGGACTATTGGCTTTTTGTGCAGTGCACATTGAAATGATCAGTGGGAACGTTCCCAATACGCCACAGCACCCCCTTCCCGGAGCCCGCCTTGCAGCCCTTGACTACCCCTGCCCCCGTCAGCCGGGAATTGATCCGCCTGGATGCGCGGGCGCTCGACAAGGCCGACGCCATCGCCCAGGTGGCGCAGATGCTCGTCGCTGCCGGCTGCGTTGCGCCGGCTTACGAGGCCAGCATGGGGCGTCGCGAGGCGTTGGCGAACACCTTCCTCGGCCATGGCGTGGCCATTCCGCACGGGCTGGGCGAGGACCGTCACCTGGTGCGCCGCGATGGCATTGCCGTACTGCAGTTCCCGCAAGGCGTGGAGTGGAATCCGGGCCAGGTCACCCGCCTGGTGGTCGGCATTGCCGCCCAGTCCGATACCCACATCACCCTGCTGCGCCGGCTGACCCGACTGATCCAGGATGACGCAACGCTGCAGCGCCTGTTCACCACGGCAGATGCGAGCGAGATCATCAGTGCGCTGGCCGGCGATATTGCGACCACGGCCCCCACTGTGCCGGTGACTGACCTGGCCGACCGTTTCGACTGGACCATCGCCTATCCCAACGGGCTGCACGCACGCCCGGCCACGCGCTGGGCTGAAACAGCGCGCGGCTTCGCGGCCCGCGCACAGGTCCGCGCGGGCGATCAGGCTGCCGATGCCAAGAGCCTGGTGGCGCTGCTGCAGCTCGGGTTGCGCCATGGCGACGCGGTCAGCGTGTCTGCCGAGGGCGCCGATGCCCCTGCCTTGCTGGCCGCGCTGCGCAAGGTCATGGACGGGCTGGTGGCACAGGAAAGGGCCGATGCCGAGCGCGCGGCGCAGCGCAAGGCCGCGCCGGTTGCGGGCTGGAATCCGCCCGACGCACAGGCGGCGATCGTCGGCATCGGCGCCAGCCCAGGCCTGGCGATCGGCCCGGTGCATGTGCTGGCCAGCACGCATGCCGACGTTGCTGACCGCCCCACCCCGCTCGGCGAAGGCGGCGCACGCCTGCAGGAGGCGCTCAGCCGCACCCGCCAGCAGCTGGCTGCACTGCAGGACGACACCCAGCGCCGGCTCGGCGCCTCGGATGCGGCAATCTTCAAGGCGCAGGCCGCGCTGCTCGACGACACCGATCTGATTACCCGTACCTGCCAGCTGATGGTCGAAGGCCATGGCGTTGCGTGGTCCTGGCACCAGGCCATCGAGCAGATCGCCTCCGGCCTGGCGGCACTGGGCAACCCGGTGTTGGCCGCGCGCGCCGCCGACCTGCGTGACGTTGGCCGGCGCGTACTGGCACAGCTTGATCCGTCCGCGGCGGGTGGCGGCCTTGCCGACCTGCCTGCACATCCTTGCATCCTGCTCGCTGCTGATCTGTCGCCGTCCGACACGGCCAACCTCGATACCGGTCGCGTGCTCGGCCTCGCCACCGCGCTGGGCGGGCCGACCTCGCACACCGCGATCCTCTCGCGCACGTTGGGCCTGCCGGCGCTGGTCGCCGCTGGCGCGGAGCTGCTGACGATCAGCGCGGGGAGCGAGGCGATCATCGATGGCAGCAGCGGGCGCCTCTATCTGTCGCCGTCCGAGGCCGATCTCGCCTCGGCACGTGCGTGGATCGCCGAACAGCAGCAGATCCGCGAGCGTGAAGCGGCGCAACGCGCGCAGCCGGCACAGACCCCTGACGGCCACCGCATCGACATCGGCGCCAACGTCAACCTTCCCGAGCAGGTGCCGCTGGCACTGGAGCAAGGCGCGGAAGGCGTCGGCCTGATGCGCACCGAATTCCTGTTCCTCGAGCGCGGGAGCACGCCCAGCGAGGATGAGCAGTACGCCACGTACGTGGCGATGGCCAAGGCACTCGACGGCCGCCCGCTGATCGTGCGCGCGCTCGATATCGGTGGCGACAAGCAGGTCGCTCATCTGGAGCTGCCACGCGAGGAAAATCCGTTTCTCGGCGTGCGTGGCGCGCGCCTGCTGCTGCGCCGCCCCGACCTGCTGGAACCACAGCTGCGTGCGCTGTATCGCGCGGCGAAGGACGGCGCACGCCTGTCCATCATGTTCCCGATGATCACCTCGGTGCCCGAGCTGATCGCACTGCGCGCCATCTGCGAACGGTTGCGCGCCGCGCTCGAGGCACCCGAAGTGCCGATCGGGATCATGATTGAAGTCCCTGCCGCAGCAGCCCAGAGCGATGTGCTGGCGCGCCATGCCGACTTCTTCTCGATCGGCACCAACGACCTGACCCAGTATGTGCTGGCGATCGACCGCCAGAACCCGGAACTCGCGGCCGAGGCCGACAGCCTGCACCCGGCCGTGCTGCGCGCGATCCGCGCCACAGTGGAAGGCGCACGCCTGCATGGACGCTGGGTTGGCGTCTGCGGTGGCCTGGCCGGCGATCCCTTCGGCGCAATGCTGCTGGCCGGCCTGGGCGTGGACGAACTGTCGATGACCCCGAACGACATCCCGGCCGTGAAGGCACGCCTGCGTGGCAACGCGCTGGCCGATCTGCAAGCGCTGGCCACTACCGCGCTGGACTGCGAAACCGCCGAGCAGGTGCGTGCCCTTGATGGAGCGCACGCATGAGCGCCCAGGCCCTCACCGTTACCCTGAACCCGGCGATCGACCAGACCGTGCGGCTGGCGCACCTGCATCCGGGACAGGTGCATCGTGCCCACAGCTCCCGCGACGATGCCGGCGGCAAGGGCATCAACGTGGCCGCCTGCCTGGCCGATTGGGGCGTGCCGACCACTGCGATGGGCGTGCTCGGCGATGGCAACGACGGCGTGTTCAGCGCGTTGTTCGCCGAGCGCGGCATCGCAGACGCTTGCCTGCGCGTTGCGGGCCGCACCCGCACCAACATCAAGCTGGTCGAAGAGGCCAGCGGCGAGACCACCGACATCAACCTGCCCGGCCTGTCACTGTGTGACGCCGATCTGGACGCGGTATCGCGCCGGCTCGACGCCCTGCTCCAGCCGGACCAGCCAGTGGTGCTGTCCGGCAGCCTGCCGTCGGGGCTGCCAGCCGATGCATGGGCGAGACTGCAGGCGCAGGCGAGCGCCGCCGGTGCGCGCGTACTGCTGGACACCAGTGGCGACGCACTTGCCGCCGCGTTGAGCGGCGCACAGGGCGCACTGCCCTACGCGATCAAGCCCAACCGCCACGAACTGGAGGCCTGGACCGGCACGCCGCTGCCGGATCGCAGCGCCCTGCGGGCCGCAGGCCACGCCTTGGTCGAGCGCGGAGTCGCACTGGTAGCGATCTCGATGGGCACTGACGGCGCGCTGTTCATTGATCGCAGCGGCGCTCTGGTCGCGCGACCGGCGCGACTGGCACGCGGCAGCACGGTCGGTGCCGGCGATGCCATGGTCGCCGGCATTGCCGCCGCATTGCTGGAGCCCTCCCTGGATCTGACGGGTGGCGCCCGATTGGCGACGGCGTTCTCGATGAGCCGGCTGGAGAGCGGCGACGCGCGACGACTGGACCCGGCGCAGGTGCGCGCGTGGACCGGCGATGTACTGATCGAGCGGTTGGATTGAAACCCCTGCAGAGGGTGCTGCGGCTGGCCCGCCCCCTCCTGCAAGGACGAACCCGAAGAATTCCAGGAGTGCCCATGCAAGCTTCCACCGTAGTCATCGCCGCCGGCGAACGCAGCATCGAGGCGGTTCTTGCCGCCGAAGCGCTGCGTCGCGCTGCCCGCCAGCAAGGGCTCGAACTGGCGATCGAAATCCGCAGCGACCAGGGCGTGACCGGGGCACTGCCCGCCACGCAGGCCGCGGCCGCAACGCAGTTGCTGCTGGTGGGTGACGGCGAGGCGGATGCCGCACGCTTCGGCAACGCCCAGGTCGTACGCGCCAGCCTCGGTGAAGTGCTGGACGACCCGCTTGCCGTGCTGGCGCAGCTTGCCGCGACGTCGGCAACCGCGCCCACCGCGGATGCCGGCAAGCATATCGTCGCCGTTACCTCCTGCCCGACCGGCATCGCCCACACGTTCATGGCGGCCGAAGGCCTGCAGCAGGCGGCCAAGGCATTGGGCCACGCGATCCGGGTGGAAACCCAGGGCTCGGTCGGCGCGCAGGACGCATTGAGCGACGAAGAAATCGCTGCCGCCGACCTGGTGCTGATCGCCGCCGACCGCGAAGTCGATCTGTCGCGCTTTGCTGGCAAACGCCTGTTCAAGAGCGGCACCAAGCCGGCGATCAATGACGGCCAGAACCTGATCCGCAAGGCGCTGGCCGAGGCCGGCGTGCAGGCGGGTACGGCGGCTTCAGGCCGCACCACCGAAAAGGCCAGGGCCACCGGCCCCTACAAGCACCTGATGACCGGCGTGTCGTTCATGCTGCCGTTCGTCACTGCCGGTGGCCTGCTGATCGCACTGGCGTTCGCGCTCGGCGGCATCTATGCCTTCGACGATGCACACAAGGGCACGCTGGCCTGGTCGCTGTTCCAGATCGGCGCCAAGTCCGGCTTCATGTTGATGGTGCCGGCACTGGCCGGTTACATCGCCTACTCCATCGCCGATCGCCCGGGTATCGCGCCGGGCATGATCGGCGGACTGGTCGCGGTCAACATGGATGCAGGCTTCATTGGCGGCATCCTGGCCGGTTTCATCGCCGGCTACGGCGTGCATTGGATCAACCGTGCGCTGCGCCTGCCGCGCAGCCTGGAAGGCCTCAAGCCGGTGCTGATCCTGCCGGTGCTGGGCACGCTGCTGGTCGGCCTGTTGATGATGTACGTGATCGGCACGCCGGTTGCCGGGCTGCTGGCCTGGCTGACCGACTGGCTGCGCGGCATGCAGGGCAGCAGCGCGATTCTGCTGGGCCTGCTGCTGGGCGGAATGATGGCGGTGGACATGGGCGGGCCGGTCAACAAGGCCTCCTACGCGTTCTCCACCGCACTGATTTCCAGCCAGGTCTACACGCCGATGGCTGCGACGATGATCGGCGGCATGACGCCGCCGCTGGGTATCGCGTTGGCCACATGGCTGTTCAGCAACCGCTTCACTGCCGAGGAGCGTGGCACCGCCGGTGCCGCTGGCGTGCTCGGCCTCAGCTTCGTGACCGAGGGCGCAATCCCCTACGCCGCGCGCGACCCGTTGCGCACCATTCCGGCGCTGATTCTCGGCTCGGCCGTGGCCGGTGCGATCTCGATGGCCGCAGGTGTCGAGCTGAAGGTGCCGCACGGTGGTGTGTTCGTGCTGCCGATCCCGAACGCGGTCACCCACCTTGGCGTCTACCTGCTGGCACTGGTGGCCGGCGTGGCCGTCACCGCGGTCGCGCTGCGCGTCCTCAAGAAGCCGGTCACGGCTCCCACCCTGTAAACGGAACCTCGCCCATGACCTGCTCTTCCCGCCGCCTGTTGCCGGTAGCGATCCTGCTGGCCCTGCCGTCCGTGGCCGCAGCCGCCGACGCGAGCGACGTCTTCACCCCCAAGCTGGCGTACACCGGCGAAGCGGCTGCCACGCTCGACGGCGGCAAGCGCAGCGGCACGGCGTATGCCGGCCAGCTGATGTTCGGTGCCGACGTGAACCTGGATGCTGCGTTTGGCTGGCGGGGCGCGACGATCAAGGCCTACGGCATCAACCGCCATGGCACCAACCTGGCCAACAGCCGTACCGGCAACAGCACCTCGGTGCAGGAAATCTACGGCGGCCAGGGCACGCGCCTGGCCAACCTGACGCTTGAACAGAAACTGCTGAACGACCGTTTGGTGCTGGAAGCCGGGCGCAGCGTCGCCAACATCCATCACCTCGGTTCGGAGCTGTGCCAGTACTTCCAGGGTAATTCGGCCTGCGGCAACCCGACCTACGTGTTCCGCACCAGCAATTTCACCTGGTGGCCGGTATCGAGCTGGATGGCCGATGCCACGGCCTGGGTTACGCCCGATGTCTATGTGCGCGTCGGCGCCTACCAGGTCGATCCCAGCCAGGCCGAGGACGGCCAGCACGGCCTGAAATGGAGTACCAATCAGGCCACCGGCTGGATCGTGCCCTACACGCTCGGTTGGCGCAGCCCTGCTTCGGCGCGACTGAAAGCCCGCTACGAACTCGGTGGCTGGCAGGACAACTCGACCTATCTGGATCCACTGCGCGATGCCAACGGCACCCCGGCGCTGCTTAGTGGCCAGGACTACGCGAACCGCCGTGGTCGCTCCGGGGTGTTCGCCCGCTTCGAGCAGCAACTCACCGGGGATGGTGCTGGGCGCGGCCTGACCCTGTTCGGTGCGGCGCTCAAGGGCACCTCCGGCCAGCTGATCGAGGATCATTTCCTGCAGGCGGGCGTGGTGCAGAAAGGCACGTTCGCCGGCCGGCCGCAGGACAGCATCGCTTTCGTTGTGACCCAGCAGAAGTACAGCAGCATCGCCTTGGAGAACCTGCGCCTTGCCCGCGCCGCGGCCGGCGGTAGCGGCACGCCGCACGGGAGCCAGGTGATGATGGAACTGAGCTATGGCATCCAGCTCACCCCGCAGCTCCGGATCGCACCGAACCTGCACTACATCGTGCATCCGGACCAGTTCAACGAACCTGCCCGCCAGCGCGACCTGCCGAATGCGTTGATCGCCGGCATGCGGGTTGATTGGAGCCTGTAAGGACATCGGTGCCGGCCGGCGGCCGGCACCACCCTCCGGGGCTATTAACGGGGCTATTAATGTGACGCATCACGCCGGGGTGAGGCTCAGCCTGCGACCCCCAGCCCCCTCCCCGCTGCGTCCCGTCGCAGCGAGGCCAGATAGCGGCAGTACTTGCCGATGAAGAGGCCGGTGAATCCACCGGCAAGCAGCAGGTAGGCCGCACTGGCGCCGGCATTGGCGATCAATGACGGTGACACCGCGAATGCAACTTCGAAACCGTACTTCACCAGGAACGTGACCAGCAGCAGCGGCAATACGCTGTAGTCCGCGTTGCGCCAGAGCTTTCCGGTGGCGCCATCCAGGGTCAGCTTCACGTGGCCCAGCAGCAGCCACCCCAGTGCCGCGCCGGTGCCGATGCCGGCCAGCCACTCGCCCCAGGCGCTCCAGGACACTCCGTAGCGATGGCTGATCGACCAGGCGCCCCATACGGTGAACAGCGCAGGCACGACGGCCAGTTTCTGCAGTGACGTTTCGCCCGGCTTCATCGCGGCAATGCCGCGCGTGACCAGGAACGCCAGGAGAAGCCAGACCCACGCGGGTGTCTGCGAGACGATCTGCTGGAGCATGTTCACGAGCGGTCCCCTTGTGATGAGTGGTAGCGAGGTGTCCTCGCCATGGCGCTCACTATTGGCAATCACGCGGCCCGCGGCCAGTGACAGCTGTCAGTCTTCGGGTGTTACGGGGCGGTAGTCGGGCGCACCCAGGACGCTCTCGATCCAGCCCACATAGCGCGATACCCGCACGTTGTGCACCACCTGGCCATAGAAGCCGGCTTCAAGGGCATGCTCGGGGACGGCGCTGATCCACGAGCCCAGCCCCACCAGCTGCCACGCGCCGTGTTCGCCGATGACCAGCGGGCCGCCACTGTCGCCGTTGCCCAATACGCCTTCCAGTGGAAGCCCCTGTGGCGGGGCATCGAACCGATACCAGAGATAGCGATCATTGCCACCGGTAATGGTGTTGTATGCGCGCCGCAGCGATGTGCGATGCGGCCCGCCCGGCACCAGTCCAATCGCACCATTGCCAGTGGCGCCCTTTCCGATCAAGGCGGCGACCTGCGTGACCTCGGCACTGCCGCGATAGAGCGGCACGGGCTGCACATCGTTCACGGGGGCCGTGAGCCTGATCAGCGCAATGTCATCCGATCTGGCCAGGAACGCATGGATCTTCGCCGGGCTCCCCGTGGCCAGTGCTTCCTTGCCCAAGGCTTCCGGCATTCGCCTGTAGCCCGGATGCACGACCACACGTTCCACGCCGTAGTCCTTGCCGTTGATGGCGATGGTCTGCCCCATACCCTCCATCGGTGCGGCATGCGCTGCGGTCAGCACCCACTGCGGGGCGATCAGAACACCCTGCCCTTCACCCGGCATGTCGGCCAGGGCGGGAAATTCTGATCCCTCGATCCGGTAACGGGCATCGTCCACGTCGTGGCGGATGACTACGGCCCCGGCAGCAAGCGGCAGCGCGGCAAGCGCGAGGAACAGCCAGCGCATCATGGGTGCCTTCATCCTTGCGGTCAGTCGTTGCAGCCTAGCCGAACACGCCGGGCCAAGGGGAGGCATCCGACCAGACTCCCGTGTTCGACGACGAATGCGGGTGAACCTGCCCCGAAGCCGGGGCGGCCACAGGCCGTTAACAGCCCCGCTCTATGCTGGAGCCTCATTGGAGACCCATGAGGTACGCGGCATGACCAGACTGCACACCCTGATGTTGACCGGCTGCCTGTTGGCACTGAGCCCCCTCGCCTCCGCCGAGACCGTGAACCTGACCAACAGCGCCGACGGCGCCAATCGCGATGCGGGCATCGCGGCGGTCAAGAAGAAACTGCAGGACGCGTGCACCGACCGCAAGGGCTCGCCCGATGCGGCTTCGTTCGAGGTGGTCTTCGAGAAGACCAGCGAGAACCCGAACGTGCCCAAGCCGTACTACGTGGACGGCAGGATGAAGTGCGAACTGCCAGGCTGACGGGCCCAGCAGCGCGATCATCAATATGGCATCAGTCGCTGGCGGCCAGTGCGCGCCGCCGGTACCGCTCGATCCAGTCCAGTGATGGCGCAATGCCGCCGAAGGGGAAGAAGTGCGGGCTGACCGCGCCGTGGGCATCCGTCAGCCCACTCAGCAGGCGATCCACGAACACCTCCGGCCCCGCCGTTCCCAGCAGCCGGCCGATCGAGATGCCGTACCGCGCCAGCATCGATGCACTGGCACCCACGCCGCACATCGCGGCGTAGCGGGCCAGCCGCGCAATGCTGGCCGGGCCCGGCACGCCCACCAGTACCGGAACCGTGATGCCACGGGCGCGCAGCGCGTCCAGCCAGGCCAGCACGATATCGGCATCAAAGGCGAACTGGGTGATGATCAACGGCGCCATGCCCTGCGCTTCGATGGCCTGGCATTTGCGTTCCAACACGCGCCACCGATCCTCGGCGGTCATCGCCGGATGGCCTTCCGGATGCCCGCCGATGGCCACAACCTTGATGCTGTAACGCTCAAGAAGGCCGGTCTCGATGATCGAAATGCTGTCAGCAAACGGCCCGGCAGGCGTGGCCAGGTCACCGGCGATCAGCAGGCACTGCTCGACGCCGGCCTCGCTGGCGGCGCGTTCCAAGAACCGCGCAAGCGCCGCACGCGACCCGATGCGGCGGGCAGAGAGATGCGGCATCGGCTCGAAGCCGAGTTCGCGCACCGTGCGCGCGGCCGCCAGCCGGGCGTCGTCGTCCTCGCTCGCCAGGTAAGGGATCGAGATCGTCGTTCCCGGAGCGATGCGATCCGCTTCCGCGCGCAGTGCCTGCGTGGCCTTCGCGCTCACTTCCAGAGAAAACGCGTTGATGAAGGCTTCCGCCCGATCAGGCGCGCGTGCGGGCATCAACGGGCTCCGCCTGCATTGCCGGCGATCGGCGTGCTGTTCCGGGCCAGTTCGACGAAGGCCTGCAGATAGTCGATGCCGGTATCGGCCTCACGCGCCCCCAGGTAGATCTGCTTGGGAATGCCCTTCGCCCCCAGGCGCACCGGCACCACGTCCATGCGCGCGGCGTACTCTTCCACCAGCCAGCGCGGCATGGCGGCCACGCCGCGGCCGCTGGCCACCATCTGCATCATGATGTCGGTGGTTTCAATGGCCTTGTGGCGCCGCGGCGTGATGCCGGCCGGCAGCAGGAACTGGTTGTAGATGTCCAGGCGCTCGAACGGCACCGGGTAGCTGATCAGCACTTCCTGGCCGAGCTGGCGTGGCTTTACGTGATCCACCTTGGCCAGGGCGTGGCTCCTGGCCACCACCAGCACCTGCTCGTAGTCGAACACGGGCACGAACTTCAGGCCCGGCTTCAGCAGTGGATCGGGCGTGACCAGCAGGTCGATCTCGTAGCCGAACAGCGCGCCGATGCCACCAAACTGGAACTTCTGCTTGACGTCCACATCCACGTCCGGCCAGGCGGCCAGGTACGGCGAGACGATCTTCAGCAGCCACTGGTAGCAGGGATGGCATTCCATGCCGATGCGCAGTGCACCGCGCTCGCCCTGTGCGAACTGGCCCAGCCGCTCCTCGGCCAGGTCCAGCTGCGGCAGCACGCGATTGGCCACCGCCAGCAGGTACTGCCCGGCCTGGGTCAGGCGCAGGCTGCGGCCTTCGCGCAGCCAGACATCGGTGCCCAGCTGCTGTTCCAGCTTCTTCATGCTGTGGCTCAGGGCAGACTGGGTCAGGTTGAGTACGCCCGCGGCGGCGGTCAACGAGCCCTGCTGCTCGACCTGCTGCACGATGCTGAGGTGGATCCGTTCCAGCATGACGATGAATCCCGCTCATGGATTGGTGAAGTAATACCATTTTACGTCATGGAAGGGCATGGCTAGGATCGGGTCATGCCTTCGGTTGCCTGCCAGCCCGGTCACCTCGCCCGAAGGAGCTCCCTCCCCTGCTGAAAGCGAACAGATGACCCGCCCCCTCCGTATCGTCGCCGTTTCCGGCGGACTGCAGCGCCCCTCCAGGGCTGCAACCCTGGCCGAGCACCTGCTGGACCTGATCGGCGAGGACGTTGCCTGCGAACCGCACCTGATCGAGCTGGGCGAGCTGGCGCCGCAACTGGCCGGTGCGCTGTGGCGCTCGCAACTGCCTGCCAGCGTGGAGCAGCAGCTGGTGGCCGTTGAACAGGCGGACGTGCTGGTGGTGGTCACGCCGGTCTACCGCGGCTCGTACACCGGCCTGTTCAAGCACTTCTTCGATTTCATCCACCAGGACGCACTGGTCGACACCCCGATCCTGCTCGCCGCCACCGGCGGCAGTGAGCGCCACGCGCTGGTGATCGACCACCAGCTGCGGCCACTCTTCAGTTTCTTCCAGGCCCGCACCCTGCCCCTGGGCGTGTACGCCACCGACCGCGATTTCGCCGAGGGCCGCGTGCACAACGACGCCCTGATCCAGCGTGCACGGCTGGCGGTGCAGCGGGCGCTGCCTCTGCTTGCGCTGTCCCATCGTGCAGCGCCCGCTGCCGCCGAGGCCGCTGCAGTCCTCTGAATGCCGAATGCCAGCGACCTGCACTCGGATGTCACCCCCGCAACCCGGAACGCCGCCCATGACGACCGACACCTTCACTTTCAGCATCACGCGCATCCCCTTCAACGAGGACTACCAGCCCGCTGACGGCACGCGCATCACCACCAACTTCGCCAACCTGGCCCGTGGCGCATCCCGCCAGGAAAACCTGCGCAACACGATCAGCATGATCAACAACCGCTTCAACGACCTGGCGCACTGGGACAACCCGAGCGCGGACCGTTACGCCGTTGAGCTGGACATCATCTCGGTGGAGATGCACATCGATGGCGCCGATGGCAGCGATCCGTTCCCGCTGATCGAGGTGTTGCGCCCGACCATTGTCGACACGCGTACCGGCGCTCGCACCGAGGGCATCGTCGGCAACAACTTCTCGTCCTATGTGCGTGACTACGATTTCAGCGTGGTACTGCCGGCCAGCAACGAGGGCAAGGCGACCTTCGGCATTCCGGAAGGCTTCGGTGATCTTCACGGCAAACTGTTCCAGCACTTCCTGGAATCGGACGCCTACCGCGCCAATTTCAGCAAGGCGCCGGTGATCTGCATCAGCGTTTCCAGCAGCAAGACCTACCACCGCACCGAGAACCACCATCCCATCCTGGGCGTGGAGTACCGGCAAGGCGAGTTCTCCCCCACCGACCAGTACTTCGACAAGATGGGCCTGCAGGTGCGCTATTTCATGCCGCCGGGCAGCGTTGCGCCGCTGGCCTTCTATTTCCGCGGCGACCTGCTGGGCGACTACTCGAACCTGGAACTGATCGGCACCATCAGCACGATGGAGGCCTTCCAGAAGATCTATCGCCCGGAGATCTACAACGCCAACTCCGTGGCCGGCAAGGTCTACCAGCCCAGCCTGAAGCACCAGGACTACTCCTCCACCCGCATCGTCTACGACCGCGAAGAGCGCAGCCAGCTGGCGGTCAAGCAGGGTCGGTTCACCGAAGAGCACTTCATCAAGCCGTATCGCGCCGTGCTTGAACAGTGGGCTGCCCGCTGATCCATCGATTTCCCATTCGCCCCCAGGACACAAGACGCAATGTCGACGAAGAAACTGCTCCCCACCTCCACCGCCGGCAGCCTGCCAAAGCCCTCCTGGCTGGCAGAGCCCGAAAAGCTCTGGTCACCCTGGAAGCTGCAGGATGAAGGCCTGACCGAAGGCAAGCAGGATGCCCTGCGCCTGTCCCTGCAGGAACAGCAGCACGCCGGCATCGATATCGTCAGCGACGGTGAGCAGACCCGGCAGCACTTCGTCACCACCTTCATCGAGCATCTCAGCGGCGTCGACTTCGAGAAGCGCGAAACCGTGCGCATCCGCAACCGCTACGACGCCAGCGTGCCGACCGTGGTCGGCGCCGTGAGCCGGCCCAAGCCGGTGTTCGTGGAGGATGCGAAGTTCCTGCGCCGGCAGACCACGCAACCGATCAAGTGGGCCCTGCCCGGCCCGATGACCATGATCGACACCCTGTACGACGCGCATTACAAGAGCCGCGAGAAGCTGGCCTGGGAGTTCGCGAAGATCCTCAACGAGGAAGCGAAGGAGCTGGAAGCCGCTGGCGTCGACATCATCCAGTTCGATGAGCCCGCCTTCAACGTGTTCTTCGACGAAGTGAACGACTGGGGCGTGGCCGCACTGGAGCGTGCGATCGAAGGACTGAAGTGCGAGACTGCCGTGCATATCTGCTACGGCTACGGCATCAAGGCCAACACCGACTGGAAGCAGACGCTGGGCTCGGAATGGCGCCAGTATGAAGAGTCGTTCCCGAAGCTGCAGACCTCCAACCTCGACATCATCTCGCTGGAATGCCACAACTCGCACGTGCCGATCGATCTGATCGAGCTGGTGCGCGGCAAGAAGGTGATGGTGGGCGCCATCGACGTGGCCTCCAGCACGGTGGAGACGGCCGAGGAAGTGGCCAACACCCTGCGCAAGGCGCTGCAGTTCGTGGATGCCGACAAGCTCTACCCGAGCACCAACTGCGGCATGGCGCCGCTGGCCCGTGACGTGGCACGGGGCAAGCTGCGTGCGCTCAGCGAAGGGGCCAGGATCGTGCGCGAGGAGCTCTCGGCGTAACCGCTGCAAGCGATCTGCGTCCGGACCTCTGTGCGGGGTCCGGACGCATCTGCACTCAGCGCTTGCGCGCGCGCCGCTCGGGGCACTGCTTCGGATCGAACAGATCGTAGGTCTGCTTGATGGCCAGATTGCGGATCGCCCTGCGGTTTCCCTGCGCTGCAGCCTCACAGGTCCAGTAGATATCCTCATCCTGGTCCTTGGGCACCCCACGCCCGATGGAGTACAGGTATCCCAGCTCGGCCTGTGCAGGCGCGTAGCCCGCCATTGCCGCCTTGCGATAGAGGTCGGCGGATCGGGCCTCATCCTTCTCTACGCTGATACCCTTGGCATACATCAGGGCGAGCCTGGTCTGCGCCTCCACATCACCGCCATCGGCAGCCGCTGTGAATGCTTCAAGCGGGCCAAACGCGCCGGGCGTGTCCATCTCGGCACACCACACCTCGTTCTCCTTGCGATTCAGGCACAGCTCCAGACGGGCCTCCTTGACTCCCGCTAGGCCGAGCTCCTGCACGGCTGCCCTGGCATACCACTGCATGGCCTGGGCCTCGTCTTTCGTGAGGCCGGCGCGTCCCTTCTGATAGAGATTGGCAAGGCTGTACTGCCCGGCGGGCGAGCCGAGCTCAGCGGCTTGGCGGAGCCACAGGACAGCTTGGGCATCATCCTGCTGCGGGCCCAGGCCCTGCAGGTACATGATCCCGAGATCGGACTGTGCGTCCGCATTGCCCTGATCGGCAGCCTTGCGTACCCAGTGCAGGGCCTGAGCGGGATCCTTCGGCACGCCATTGCCTCGCAGATACAGCACACCCAGCATGGACTGTGCCGGCGCATAGCCCTGATCGGCCGCCTTGCGGTACCAGTCCGCTGCCTTCGCTGCGTCCCTGTCGACGCCTGCGCCGCGCAGATACCTGTCTCCAAGTTCATTCTGGGCTTCCGCGTTGCCGGCCTTCGCCGCAGCCATCACGCGATCCCGCTCCGCTGCGTTGTCATTGCCAAGTGCCGGCGTGCTGCAGGCCAGGGCAGCCAGCCCCGCACAGAGTGCAACGCGCCGCAGGGCGCCAATCCATTCTTCCGTGAACGTCTGCATTCTTGATCAACTCCAGATGGATGCCGCAGGTAGACCCGGCAGGTGCCTCGATCAGCAAGTGATCGAGGCTGGGGGCGGCATTATAGGTGCGCGCAGGACCACGTGGCCGAGGTTCTATCTGGGTAGCGGGCGTGCCTGCTCCTGCGCTCGCGACATCGCAGGGGTCCGTCTCAGCGCCAGCGCCTCCTTGATCCGGCCCATCTCACGCGACCCGGCCTCGGCCAGGCGGCGGGCCTGCTGCCGCTGCTCCCGCGTGAGCGCGGAAGGTGGTGGAGTACCGGCATCCAGCAGCCGCGCCACCGCATCGCGCAGCCGCAACTGCGGGCAGAGCCGGGCGGCGCACCAGCGTTCGGCGTAGCGCTTGGCCTGCCGCGCATTCGCGGCAGCCACCACCTTGGTCTGTGACATTTTCCGCGCGTCGAGGAACAGGCGGACACCGAGCACGGCATGCGGCACGACGTTGGCCACGCAGCGGCCGTTCCACCACAGGTCCCAGCGGTCACCGCTCTGCACCCAGCCGGAGGGCCGGCGGGTCGTCATGAAATCGGGAGGGCTGGAGGGCGAATGCATGGCCGGAAGAATACGGTCGGCCGTCGCATGGACTGAGATTGCGGAGTGGCGCTGGCAACCTCACAACGCTTCTGCCGCAGTGAAGCCCTCTTTACCACTCTGGGCCGAGCAGTTTCTCCACCTCGGTTTCGAGCCTCTTGGCGGCTTCCTCCTGCGAGGCCACCTTGATGCACAGCCCGGACTGGGCAGGCCCGGGGGACAGCCGGTAACGGTTGATGGTGCCGCCGCCGTCGCCATCCAGTTCCACCCGGGCCACCAGGGTTCGGCCATTGGCGTTGAAGGTCCAGTCCTGGTATTCGAACATCGTTGAGTCCACCGCAACGCCTTGAATGGCTCCCACCTTATGCGGGGTGGTGGTGAAGAACGCCCGAAGAAAACGTTTGCGGAGCGTGCGTGCCAGCGGCACGCGGCAAACAGCCGAGCCTGGGCTCGGCGCTACAGCCCAGGTGCGGCTCGCAGGGTATGATGCCGCCTTCCCCGAACCACCGTGATTGCAGCGGGCGCGTCCTGTTGAGGTACGCGTCGGCGCCACTGAGACACCCCGCCCGATGCTCGCTTCCTGCTCCTCTTTCCTCATCTGGGCGGCCGTGACCGTGGCGACCCTCGGCCTGCTGTTCCGGCCATTCCGCATTCCGGAGTACGTGTGGGCACTGGGGGCTGCTCTTCTGCTTCCACTGCTGGGAGCGGTGTCGTTCGGCACGACCTTGCACGCGGTGGCCGAGGGCCGCGATGTCTATCTGTTCCTGGTCGGCATGATGGTGCTGGCCGAGCTGGCCCGGCGCGAAGGCCTGTTCGACTGGCTGGCGTTGTACGCGGTCCGTCATGCGGGAGGCTCGGGACGACGCCTGTTCGACCTGGTGTTCCTGGTCGGCACGCTGGTGACTGTGTTCCTTTCCAACGATGCCACGGCGGTGGTGTTGACCCCGGCGGTCTACGCCGCCTGCAAGGCCGCCCGCGCCAACCCCCTGCCCTATCTGTTCGTCTGCGCCTTCATCGCCAATGCGGCCAGCTTCGTGCTGCCCATTTCCAACCCGGCCAACCTGGTGGTGTACGGCCAGCACATGCCCCCCTTGATGCAGTGGCTGGCGCAGTTCGCGTTGCCGTCACTGGCCGCGATCGGTGCCACCTATCTGGTGCTGCGCTGGGTGCATCGGCGCGAGATCGCGCAGCCGCTGGTGGCGGCGCCGGAGCATCGCCCGCTGACCGAAGGTGGCCGGCTGAGCGCGCTGGGCGTGTTGTTCACCGGCACCGTGCTGCTGGTGACGTCCGCACTGAATGGCCCGCTCGGCCTGGCCACGTTCTGCGCAGGCACGCTGAGTGTGGCAGTAGTGGCGATGCGCCAGCGGCGCAGTCCGTTGCCGCTGCTGCGCCATGTGTCCTGGGGCGTGCTGCCGCTGGTGGCCGGCCTGTTCGTGCTGGTGGAAGCAGTGGCCCAGACCGGTGTCATCCAGACGGCGGCCAGCGCGCTGCAGGCCGTTGCGCAGACTTCCCCACACCAGGCCAGCTGGCTGGCCGGTGGCGCGGCGGCATTGCTGAGCAACGTGGCCAACAATCTGCCGGTCGGCCTCGCCGCAGGCTCGCTGGGCCAGATGGCCGATCTGCCGGCACAGACCCGCGCCGCATTGCTGGTCGGCGTGGACCTGGGCCCCAACCTGTCGGTGACAGGCTCATTGGCCACGATGCTGTGGCTGGTGGCGCTGCGCCGCGAGGGCGAGCATGTCAGCGCGCTCGACTTCCTGCGCGTCGGCGCGCTGGTGATGCCGCCTGCGCTGATCGGGGCGCTGTTGCTGCTCTGATCGACGCAAGCGGCACGCAGATGCTAGAAGGCCACCTGCAGGCGGGTATTGAAGGTGGTCCCCTCGTCCCTGCCCTGCCCGGTGCCACTGCGATTGTGGGTCTGCCAGCGGATCGCTTCGAACATCACGCGGCTGAAATCGTTGAGATACCAGTTCGCGCCCAGCGTCCACGCATGCCCCGTTCCACCAGTGGGCAGCTCGGCATAGTCCACGTCCTCATAGCGGCCCTTCAACTCCCACGCGCCGGCACCGCCGCGGGTGACCGGATCGGCCACCTTCACCCGGCCCCATGTACCGGTCTTGCCCGAATAGGCCGGCATCGCACCGGCCAGGAACCAGCCGGCCGAGATCGCCCAGGCCTGATGGTCCAGATCGTAACGGCCGCTGGCGTCGGCGCCGCGCAGGTTGCGCGTGCCCCATTCGCCGGTCGCCCAGGCCGGGCCAAAGAAGCCGGCAAGCTCTGCGCCGTAGGCGGTGCTGCGATCAGCCCCCGACAAGGTGCCCGGCGCGATCTTCACCAGGTCGTTGAAGTGCCCTGCGATGGCCGAACTGCGAACGACGCCACTCGCGCCTGCGGCGATCTCCTCGTGGAAGGCCCAGGCGCCCAGGTGCACGGTGGCGCGGTCGCTGGCCACGGGATTCCAGTGCACGCGCGTGGCCCAGGTCTGGCTGTCGTTGTCGGTGCCTGCATTGTTGAGGTCATTGCCGGCCACCGACAGGCTGGCATGCCAACCCTTGCCGTAAACACGTTCAGTCAGGCCCACGCCGAACAGGCCGCGTTGCGGCAGCATCAACGTGCCCACGACGTTGCGGTCCTGGAACGGCGTGTTGGATGTGCTGCTGGAGCCGTCGATGCCGCGGTCGTTGAGGCGGTTGCCGACGGTGAGGTCGGCTGGCAACCCGAACAAGGTGTGATCCAGCGTGGCATAGACCGACTTCCAAGCCACTGCGTTGTCGGCGAAGTCGCCCTCCACCGCCCAGCCGAGGATGCCGTAGCGCCCTTCCGCACCCAGTCGCACCGAACGGATCTCGGTACCGGAAATGTTGCGATCGCCCACGGTGGCGCCGTCGGTACTGGAGGCATCGACGAACAGGCGTCCACGTGGGCGGAAAGCCACAGTGCCGTCAGCACTGCTGAATTCCGGGGCGCCCTTGGACCACGACACCTTGGGCAGCCTGGACTGGCTGGACTCCAGTGCGGCGACCCGCGCCTCCACTGCAGGCTCGGGCGGGGCGGGCCGCATGGCCGCAATGCCCTGTTCGCCCTCCACTGCCCGCAGGCGCGCTTCCAGCTGTTGGATCTGCAGTGCCTGCTGCTGCACCAGGCGTGACAGTTCTGCCTGGCTGAGGGGCACCGGCGGGGATGACACGGCCTGTGCACCTGCAGGGCCGCTGGCCAGCAGCAGGCCGAGCGCGACCGATAGCGCTGCGCGTGGCAGCACACTGGAGTGTTTCATGGGCTCTCTCTCCGGCCAGCCGGCCCCCTGGCCTGGCGCTGGCCTGTTGCGGTGATGCGGGGGAATGACGGGGAGGTGCGCGCCGCCGGATCAGGCCGGCGGCGCGACAGGCAGGCTCAGGCGGTCGTGCTCAGCTGGTGGCCTGTGCCTGGGCGTTGGGACGCCAGGTGATCAGCTTGTTCTCGACCACGTCCAGCAGTGCGTCGATGACCAGCACGAAGGCGGCCAGGATGATGATGCCGGCAAACACACCTACGGCATTGAAGTTGCCCTCGGCCTGAGCGATCAGGTAGCCGAGGCCGGCCGAAGCACCGAGGTACTCGCCGATGATGGCGCCGACGACGGCGAAGCCGACCGATGTGCGCAGCGAGGACAGGATCCAGCTGGCGGCCGCCGGGAAGTACACGTGGCGCAACAGGTCGCTGCGTCCGGCACCAAGGATGCGCGCATTGGCCAGCACCACCGGATTGACCTCGCGCACGCCCTGCATGGCGTTGAAGAACGTGGTGAAGAACACCAGGGTTACGGCCAGTGCGACCTTTGACCACAGACCAAGGCCCAGCCACAGCACGAAGATCGGCGCCAGCACCACGCGCGGGATCGCATTGAAGCCCTTGATGAAGGGATCCAGGATGCGTGCCGAGCGCCGGCTCAGGCCCAGCCAAACACCGCCGGCCACACCCAGCCCGGTGCCGATGATGTAGCCCAGCGCGGTCTCGGTCAGGGTGATGTAGACATGCTGGTAGAACGAGGTGTCGGACAGCCAGGTCCAGGCCTGCTGCACGATCGCCGTTGGCGACGGGAAGAAGAACGGATCGATCACGCCGAGCGCGATGCCGCCCTCCCAGCCACCGAACACGGCGACCACCAGGGCCAGTTGGATGAACTTGTCAGTCTTGGCGTGCATAGCTCTTCTCCACTTCACCGCGCAGGCAGGCCCAGATGTCGCGGTACAGGTCAGTGAAACGGTCATCCAGCTTGATCTCTGCGACGTTGCGCGGGCGCTCCAGATCCACATCGAAGCTGCGCACGACCCGGCTGGCCGGCCCGGACGACAGCACCACCACGCGGTCCCCCAGGGCAATGGCTTCTTCGAGGTCGTGGGTAATCAGGATCACCGAGCGCCGATCCTCCTGCCACAGGCGCAGCAGCTCGTTCTGCATCAGGTGGCGGGTGTGGATGTCCAGTGCCGAGAACGGTTCATCCATCAGGATCACCTTCGGCTCCACGATCAGTGCCTGCGCCATCTGCACGCGCTTGCGCTGGCCACCGGACAGCTGGTGCGGATAGCGATGCTCGAATCCGGTCAGGCCAACCTTGGCCAGCCAGGCATTGGCCTTGGCCTTGCGTTCGGCTTCGGCGACACCGCGGAAGCGCAGGCCCAGCTCGACGTTCTGGAATGCGGTCTTCCACGGCAGCAGTGCATCCTGCTGGAACAGGTAGCCCACCGATTCCTGCACGCCGCTGACCGCGCGGCCGTCGATGCTGACCTGCCCGCAAGAAGGCTTCAACAGGCCGGCCACGGAATTGAGGATGGTGCTCTTGCCGCAGCCGGTGGGCCCGACAATGGCGAGGAACTCGCCATTGCCCACCCGGATGTCGACATCACGGACGGCGGTGAATTCACCGAAGGACATGGTCACCTTGTTGATGGCGACCATGGTCTGTGCAGGCTCCAGCTGTGGCGCGCCGTTGAACTGGCGCACGGTGGCATTGAGGGCCATGGGATTACCTCCGCTTACGGTTGGGTTGCCGGCGCCGCAGCGTTGGCACGCTCGACGAAGGCATTGGTGTAGGTCCTGGAGAGATCGATGTTGGCGCTGGCCACATCCGTGTTGAACTCGCGCAGTACCTTCAGCGGTGTTTCCAGGTCGGCGGGGGTGAAACGGCCATCGCGGGTGAAGATCGCGCGCGCATTCTCCACGGCGCGTGCATAGGTGGCACGGTCGCCAGACACGTAGCTGTCCGGCAGTGCCGCAACGATGTCCTCGGCGCTGCTGTCGGCGATGAACTTCAGTGCCATCTGCTCGGCGCGGGCGATCTTCTCCGCCGCCTCGGGGCGCTTGTCGAGGAAGCTCTGGTTGGCATACATCACCGAGGTCGGATACAGGCCGCCATAGACCTGGCGGGCACCGTCGTCGCTACGTGCATCGATGATGATCCTGCCGACCTTGCGCTCGGTGATCAGGGTGGCGGCAGGGTCGTAGTTCACCAGCAGGTCGATCTTGCCCTGCTCCAGTGCGGCAACCGCTGCGGCGCCGGAGCCGACGCCGATCAGCGAGATGCTGTCGACCGGAATATCGTGTTGCGCCAGGAAATGGCGAACGAAGAAGTCCGACGACGAGCCGGGTGCGGTGATGCCCACCTTCTGGCCCTTGATGGTCTCCGGGCGTGCTGGATCGAAGGTTGCATTCTCGCGCCCCGCCATCACCAGGCCGGAGTTGCGCGAGAGCAGCACGAAGGCGACCACGTCCTTGCCCTTGGCCTGCATCTGGATGGTGTGGTCGTAGAAGCCGACCGCCACGTCGGTGGAGTTGGCCACGAGTGCCTGCAGCACCTTGGAGCCACCCTGGGCGAAGTTCTCGGTCTTCACTTCGAGGCCGACGTCCTTGAAATAGCCCTTGGCGTCGGCGATGAAGAACGGCAGGTTGTTGAGGTTGTAGGAGCCGACGCTGATACGCACCGGGGCACCTTCGCTGCTGCGTGCGGACGTGCCAGCTGCATCGCCGTCGGGCTTGCTGCACCCGGCCGCGGCCAGGCCCGCCGCGCACAGCGCGGCCATGAAGAACTGCTTGTACATCATCCCTCCCAGGAGTGAAGCATCTACGTTGTAATGGCAGACAGGCGCGCCTGCGCCGGCCGACCGCGTTCAGATCATGCCGCTGACGTCCATTGGCGGGCTTGGGTGGAACTGGCCACGGCAGATGCCGGCGTAGTCGCAAATACACGGCCCTCAAACAGGCGGCGTGCGGTACGCACCACGCTGGCAACCACTGGCGTGTCGCCCGAACTGCGACTGAGGCCCACCTCCAGGGCCCCGCTCGGATGTTCGAGGGTAATGCTGCCGGGCAACTGCACGCATCCGACCAAAGTGTGGGCCAGCGTGCCTGGGGTGACCGCCGCCGTGGCCAGGCCAACCGCGCCGGTGATCGCCAATGCGGTATGGCATTGGTGCGGCATGAAATAGCGCACCTGCATATCGCCCCCATGCTGCGGTGCCGACAGCAGCACCGGCTTCGGGATGACCTTGTTGCCGGCATCGGCGATGCCCATGCGGGTCCCCGCCTCGATGCGCAGCGCCTCCAGTCGCGCCAGCAGGGCGCTGTTCGCATTCAGCTCAACCGGCGAAGCATCACCGCGCACCCCCAGGTCTTCGGCGCGCACCAGCATCATCGGCATCGCGCAATCCACCAGGCTGACCGCCACGCCGTCAATGGTTTCCGCAGCATTGCCGCTGGGCAGCAGCTTGCCGGTACGGGCACCTGCCGCGTCAAGGAACGACAGCCGCACCGGCGAGGCCGAGCCCGGCGCGCCGGCAATGCGCGTGTCACCCCGATACACCACGGTGCCGCCAGGCGTTTCCACTGTGGCGATGATCAACTTGCCGGTATTGACGTTGTGGATGCGCACCTGCGTCTGCGGGTCCTGCGCCTGCACCAGTCCACGCTCGATGGCGTACGGACCCACGGCGGCCAGCATATTGCCGCAGTTCGGGGAGGTATCCACCACCTGCTGCTCCACCCGCACCTGGGCGAACAGGTAGTCCACGTCGGCCTCGGGCCGGTTGGAACGGTCGATGATGGCGACCTTGCTGGTAAGCGCGTTGCCACCACCGATGCCGTCGATCTGCAGCGGATGACCCGACCCCATCACTTCCAGCAGCAGGCGATCGCGCTCGGCGATGTCCGCAGGCAGGTCGCTGGCCAGGAAGAAGGGGCCTTTGGAGGTGCCGCCGCGCATGAGTACGCAGGGAATGCTGAGCAGATCGTTGGACATACGTGTGCTAGATTGATGCGTATAGGGGATGAATGACCCATCTGTGATTCGATACTGGCATGACGCCAATTGATCTGTGAATTGCTGATTTTTGGATGATTGATACCCAATGAGCATCAATTGCGAAATCCTGGATCTACGCGCGTTCCTGCTGGTGTCCGAGACCCGCAGCTTCCATCGCGCCGCCGAGATCCTGCATGTCTCCCAGCCGGCGCTCAGCCGACGCATCCAGAAACTCGAACAGGCCGTGGGGTCACCGTTGCTGGAGCGCACCACGCGCAGCGTCAGCACGACGGCGGTGGGCGAGAACCTGTTGCCGCTGGTGCGGCGCATGCTGGAAGAGTTCGATGGCTCGCTGTTCTCACTGCGCGGCCGCGAAGACACCCGCGGCGCGACGGTGACCATCGCCTGCCTGCCGACGGCAGCGTTCTACTTCCTGCCCAGCGTGATGGCGCGCTTCCATGAGGCGCATCCGAATGTGCGCTTCCGCATCCTGGACATTCCGGCCACCGAAGGCCTGCAGGCGGTCGAGCGTGGCGAAGTCGAGTTCGGCATCAACTTCATGGGCGCCAACGATCCCAATCTTGATTTCGACGTGCTCGCTGAAGATCCATTCGTGCTGGCATGTCGGCGCGATCATCCCCTGGCACGCAAGCGCAAAGTGGAATGGGCGGATCTGGCCGGGCACCAGCTGATCACCGTGCACCGCACCAGCGGCAACCGCACGCTGCTGGATGGTGCGTTGGCGCGTGAGAACCTCAAGCTCAGCTGGCACTACGAAGTGACGCACCTGTCCACGTCGCTGGGCATGGTCGAGGCAGGTATCGGCGTATCGGTGCTGCCGAAGATGGCCACGCCCGATGGTGATCATCCGAGTCTGGTGACACGTTCGATCGGCAACCCGGTGGTGTCGCGCACGATCGGCATCGTGCGCCGGCGGGGCGCCCTGCTCTCGCCCACTGCCGAGCGGTTCCTGCAGATGTTGATGAGCCAGTGGCGCGGTGATGCCTGAGCACGACGGCGGCCCTTGAACCTGCAGGAGGCCCGCATGCCGCCGCTGGCTCAGCGATCACTCTCCAGCTCGATCACCCGGTCAGCCGGGCTCACGATGCCGCGCCGATGGGTGATGGCCACGACGGTTACGTCATTCGCCAGTGCGCGGATGTGGTCCATGATCTCGCGTTCAGTGGCCTCATCCAGCGCGGAGCTGGCCTCGTCCAGGAACAGGATGGCCGGTTCGCCATACAGGGCACGGGCGATCGCGATGCGCTGGCGCTCACCACCGGACAACTTCAGGCCGCGCTCGCCCACCGTGGTTTCCAGCCCCTCGGGCAGTACTTCAATCAACGGCAGGATCGCAGCCTTGCGTGCTGCATGCCGCAGCCGATCATCATCACGCGCGCGCCCCAGCAGGATGTTGTCGGCCAGGCTTTCGTTGAGCAGGATGACATCCTGCGGAACCACCGCGACGGCGGCATGCCACGCCGCACGGTCGATCCGGGACAGGTCAACACCATCGACCAGGATCCGGCCACGCTGGGGATCGATCGACTTCAGGGCCAGCTTGAACAGCGTCGACTTCCCTGCCCCGGTCGGCCCGATCAGGAAATTGATGCCGCCACGTTCGGCCTCGAAGGACACATCGCTCACCCCGCGCCCATTGCCATAGCGGTGGCTGACCTGCTGGAACTCCAGGCGGCCGCCTTCCCCGGCGAAGCGCTGGGCATCGGCCACCTGCTGCTCCTCGGGCGCCGCCCACAGCGTTGAAAGCGGGCCCAGCATGCTCCAGGAGCGCGCGACGTCGTCGATCGAGCGGGCGATCATCTCGAATGGCATGTTGAGCTGGAGCAGCAGCAGGTTGAACAGCACGATGTCACCGATGCTGAGCGCGCCGCTCTGGTAGCGCGGCAGCAACAGCTGGAAGGTGACGATGAACTCGACCGCCAGGCCGGCGCCCAGCAGCGCGATGAAGCCGATGCGCTGCAGTACATAGGCACGCCAGCTGTCGCGCACCTCCTGGGCCTTCTGCTCGAAGCGCTGCACCATCCAGGCGCTGCCACCGAACTGCCGCAATGTCTCCATCGCATTCATGGCATTGCCGACGAAGCGGGCGTTCTGCTGCCCGGCCTCGACCGCGGCTTCGCGATGGATCCGCGCACGCCGGGTGGCAATCGCGGAAAGGGCGACAGCCACTGCGCCGTAGACCAGCACGATCAACACCACCTGCAGATTGATCAGCGCCCCCAGCGTGACCAGGGTCAGCACAATCTGCAGCGCACTGGGAATGAAGACCACCAATCCCAGCTGCACGACGATCTTCAGCGCCCCGCGGCCTTTTTCGCCAGCCACCTGCAGCTCGGCCGCGTTGTGGTCCAGGAAGAAACTGTTGGTCTTTTTCAGCAGGCGGGTGAAGTAGCGGGTGCTGGTGATGAAGCCAAGGTTCTCGCCACTGAGGAACGACAGGTACTGCACGGTGTTCTGCAGGGCGCTGCCAGCGCCAAGCATGACCGCATACAGCAGGAAGCCGCCCGCGAGGGCGCCGACCCCGTCGCTGGGCAGACGGTCGATCAGGCGCGAGAACAGATAGGGCGCCGCAACAGTGGCCAGGCTGGACAGCACGACACTGCTGGCGATCAGCAGCAACAGCCGACGATCAGTCTTCCAGTACGCACCCAGAATCTCCGCCACGGGGGGCGGAACGGCGTTCTTCGTCATCGGCCTCGTTCCAGCATGGGGTCGGCCCCTCTCCGTCGCTCGCCTGAATGATATGATATAACATCGCCATTCAGGAGCGGCGTGACCCTGCCGCAGGCCACACTCCAATGAGATCGATGGACCGGGGAATGACGAACGCATCCACTGCCATGGCGCGCGCGCGCCTGGCGATCAGCATCGCTGCAGGCTTGCTGGCCAGCCTGCCCGCACTGGCCCAGAACCCCCGCAATGACCGCGGCGCGAAAGCACAGGTCACACCGCCCGAGGCGCCGACCGCCACCCTGGACAAGGTGCTGGTGGTCGGCAGCAACATCCGCGATGCCGTTGGCGGCGGTGCATCGCCGGTGATCGTGATCGACAAGGAGGCCATCGACCGCACCGGCGTGGCCACCGTGCAGCAGCTGTTCGAGAAGCTGCCGCAGAACTTCGGTGGTGGCGCCAATGGTGCCAACGTCGCCAATCTCGGCGTCGACCGCGATACCGGCAACAACTTCGGCCAGGGCACCGCCCTCAATCTGCGCGGGCTGGGAACCGGCACCACGTTGACCCTGATCAACGGCCATCGCGTGACCTCATCGAACCGCTACCAGTACGTGGATGTCTCGCTGATTCCGCTCAGTGCCGTCGAGCGCGTGGAAATCCTCACCGATGGTGCCTCGGCCATCTACGGCACCGATGCGGTCGGCGGCGTGGTCAACATCATCCTGCGCCGCGACTTCACCGGGTACGAGACGGCTGTGCGCTACGGCGCTGTCACCGCCGGCAGCATGGAGGAGTACCAGGCATCGCAGTCGGCAGGCTGGTCATGGAATGGCGGCCATGTGCTGGCCAGCTATGAGTTCCTCAAGCAGAGCAACCTGCCGGCAGTGGACAAGGACTTTTCGAAGAACGTGCGGGTCAAGCCGTATGACCTCTACCCGGGATCCAAGCGTCACAGCCTGTATGTGGACGGTGTGCAGCAGCTCAGCGATGTGCTGACCCTGAACGTGACCGGCTCGTTCGCCAAGCGCGAGATGGACACCACCATTTCCGGCACCGCCGACGAAACCCGGTTGTTCCCGCACACGCGGCAGTTCGACCTGTTCGCCGGACTCACCCTGGATCTTCCACGCGGGTGGCAGGCGCGCCTGGATTCGGGGTTCGGCAGGAGCGATGTGTCCTATCAGCGCACCACCATCACTGGCAGCTCGGCCAGTACCGCGCCGCCCACGAATACCAACTCCGAATCGCGTTACCTGGACCTGGTCGCCGACGGCGAGCTGTTCAGCCTGCCCGCCGGTGGGGTCCGCGCGGCATTCGGTGCGGGCTACCGCCGCGACGGCTATGAACTGGTCGATCACCGCGGCCTGGAAAAGCCGCTCGACCTGCAGCGTACCGTGAGGTCCGCTTTTGCCGAGCTCAACGTTCCGCTGCTGAAGGATCTGCCGGGCGTGCGCAGCCTGTCACTGACCGCAGCAGCGCGCTATGACGACTACAGCGATTTCGGTTCCACGCTGAATCCCAAGTTCGGCCTGCTGTGGGAGGCGACCCAGGGGCTTTCGTTCCGTACCAGCTACGGCCGCTCCTACCGGGCGCCGGTGTACCAGGACATGCAGCTGAACAACACCGTGGTGGTGGCGAACGTGCCCAACCCAGGCGCGCCCGGTGGCAACACGATCCTGATGATGCTGTCCAATGGCAACCCGGATCTGGGGCCTGAGCGTGCCAAGACCTGGACCGGCGGCTTCTCGTTCGCGCCGCCGTCCATACCCGGCCTCAAGATCGACGCCAACTACTACCACATCGAATACGCCGACCGCATCGGCAGTGGCTTCGGCGGCAGCTTCCCGTCGCTGTTCCAGCAGTCCACCGCGCCCTACGCAGACATCCTGACCACCAATCCCACGCAACAGCAGATCCAGCAGGCGCGCCAGCTGGGCATCTCGGGCCTGGGCCTGTTTGTCTCACGCGTGGGGCCATACGCGCTGCCGGCTGGAATGGATGAGAGCAACAGCCAGGTGATCCTCGACAACCGCTTCCGCAACAACGCCTTTACCCGGCAGCGGGGTGTGGACTTCAGTGGGTCCTATGCCTTCGATGCCGGCCAGACCCACATCGCGGTGAACCTGGCCGGGCAGTACATCATCGAATCGAAGCGGCGCGTGACCAGTACCTCGCCCGAGGTGGATGCGGTGAACGCGGTGTACTACCCCGTGGATCTCAAGATGCGCGGCGGCATCATGCTCAGCCGGCAGCAGGCAGCGGGCGGGCTCTTCGTGAACTTCGTGGACAGTTATCGCGACCCTGCCAATGTCGCGCGGCCGCACGTCAGCTCCTGGACGACCGTCGATCTGAATCTCGCCTATCACTTCGGCCCATCGGCAGATACGCAGCGTGGCACATCGCTTGCGTTCAACGTGCAGAACCTGTTCGACCGGGATCCGCCGTTCATCGTCAACAGCATCAACACCGGCTATGACCCCACCAATGCAACAGCGCTGGGTCGCTTCCTGTCCATGACGCTGACGCACCGCTGGTAGGCCGCCGCATGCGCGCCGATACCCCTGCCCTGTCGCGGACCGTCATGGCCATCCAGCAGGCTCTCGCTGTCGCGGCAACCCAGCTTGCGCTGATGTGGCGCGAGCGGCGCGTGCTGTGGCTCGCCCTTGCCCTGTTGCTGATTGCGGGAGCATCGGTGCTGAGCGGTGCCGCACGCCTGACCCTGCAGGCGCAGGAGCGCCAGGCCGTGAGCGCGGAAGAGGCGCGGTTGTGGGACAGCCAGGGCACGATCGACCCGCACGGTGCCGCGCATGTCGGGCGTGCCATTCCGGCCCCCGTGCGGCCGCTGGCTGCACTGGACCCGGGGCTGACGGATTACCTGGGAACCTCGGTGTTCATCGAGGGCCACGCACAGAACCCGGCCCGGCACCGCGCGGTTGATGCCGGTACCGCACTCAGCCGCTTCGAGGGTTTCTCTGCAGCGTGGGCGCTGCAGGTGGTGGCGCCGCTGCTGATCATCCTGGCCGGGTTCGCGACACTGTCTGGCGATATTGCCCGCGAGACGCTGCGCCAGGAACTCGGCACCGGCGCCTCGGCGGGCGTGCTGATCTGCGGGCGCCTGATTGCCCTGGCGACTGCGTCGCTGCTGCTGGTGCTGGCCATGCTGCTGATCAGCCTTCCGGGGCTGTCCATCCAGTACGGCGGCGCCGCGGATCTCGCAGCCCTGCTTGCACTGGCTGCCGCCTACGTACTCTATCTGTTGGTGTTCTGCGCACTGACCGTGGGGGTCTCGGCGCTTGCAGGCTCCGCACGGACGTCACTGGTCGTGCTGCTGGGCTTCTGGGTGGTGTCCACGCTGCTGGTGCCGAGGGTGGCGCCTGCCATCGCCGAATCCCTGTACCCGACCCCTTCGGCACCGACGTTCAGGGCCAGCGTGACCGAGGAAGCGGAGAACGGCG
Organism: Stenotrophomonas sp. WED208; assembly: GCF_040984485.1. Classification (NCBI taxonomy): domain Bacteria; kingdom Pseudomonadati; phylum Pseudomonadota; class Gammaproteobacteria; order Lysobacterales; family Lysobacteraceae; genus Stenotrophomonas; species Stenotrophomonas sp. WED208. The sequence continues at coordinate 2,225,046 of NZ_JAZARB010000001.1, read as the reverse complement.
CGGATGGCCACGATCCGGCCGACAAACGCCTCGATGCCCTGCGCGCAACGTTGATGGCGCGTTACCGGGTCGACAACGTGGACGACCTGCCGGTGAACTTCCGCGGCGTGGCCCTGGAGTTTGCCGAGGCCAACTCGACGCGCGTCTACAACCGCCACTTCGATCGCCTGCATGCCGCCTACCAGCAGCAGGACGCCACCCAGCGCCTGTTTGGCCTTGTCTCGCCGATGTTGGCGCTGCAGTCCTGGTCGCGCGCCTTTGCCGGCACGGATTTCCCGGCGCATCTGGCGTTCCTGCGTGGCGTGGAGGACTACCGCTATCGGTTGATCCAGGCACTCAACCAGGAAGTGAAGCTGCACAAGGCGCCGCAGGGCGGAAAGCATGTGGCCGACATCGCCGGCATCACCCGTTCAGTGCAGTACCGGCCGCCGCAACAGACCCTGGCCGGTACTGCTGCCGCGCAGCGCGGAAATCTCGTCATTCTGCTGGCCTGGCTGATGCTGGGCTGCGTGGTGGTGCTCATCTCCGCACGGAAGCTGGGGAGATCGCCATGAGCGGTGTGTCGATTGCCCGCTATGAGATCCGCCGACTGCTGCGTGATCGAGCGCTGCCGGTGCTGCTTGTCCTGCTGCTCGCGCTGGGTACCTACGCTGCATGGAACGGCCGCGCATGGGTGGGCCAGCGCGAGGCGGCCATCGCCCTGATCCAGCAGGAAGAACAGCAGACGAAGGAGCACAGCCGCGCATTCGTCGGCAAGGCGCCCTCGGTGCTGCCGCGTGCACAGCCGGTGCTTGCGCCCGGCGCCATGGCACCGCTGTCGATCGGCCAGGCAGACGCCTACCCCTACACCGCCGATGTGGTCGCGCTGGGCGATCCGACCCAGCTGCTCAAGCACGTCTGGGCCGACATCGGCAATCCAGCGGCACGGGCTGCGGGACGGTTCGACCTCGCCTTCGTCATCGTCTTCCTGCTGCCGCTGGTCATTCTCGTGGCCACCCACGATCTGTGGTCACGTGAGCGCGAGCGCGGCATCGCGGCGCTGGTGCTGTCGCAGCCGGTCTCGGCAACACGCCTGCTGGTGGTCAAGGTCCTGGCGCGCGGCCTGGTGGTGCTGTTGCCCGCGCTGGCCATCCTGCTGGTGGTGGCGATCGGGGCCGGAGCGCGCAGTCCAGAAGGCCTGGCCATGCTGGCGCTGACCGTCCTGCTGTACGGCGCCTTCTGGCTGGCCCTGGCACTGCTGATCGGCTGCCTTGCCCGGCGTACCACCGAGGCGGCCATCGCCGCCGGCGCGCTGTGGCTGCTGATCGTGGTCATGGCGCCGTCGCTGGCGCTGGCCACGGTGAACCTGATCGCGCCGCCGCCGTCACAGATGCAGTTCGCCACCGAAGTAAAGGCGATGCAGTCCGACATCGCCACGCGCCAGCAGCGCGAGCATGCGACGTCGGCGCCAGTGAATTCGCCGTCCGCCGTCATCTCCGACACTGTGCGCCAGGCCTACGCCGATCGGGTTGCAGCTGACCGGGAGCTGGCGCGCCTGATCGCCTCGCATGCGCAGGCCGAGGCCGCACACCGTCAGGTTCTGGACAAGGTGCGGCTGCTGCTGCCGGCCGTCGCGACACAGGACGCGCTCGACCGCATCGCAGGCTCGGATGCCGACCGCGCGCTCGACTTCCAGCATCAGGTCCACGGCTTCTGGCAGGCACGACGGCTGTTGCACAAGGACTATCTGGACCGTGACGCGCCGCAGACCCTTGAAGAGTACGACGCACTGCCCCGCTTCCAGTACCGCGAGCCTGTGGGCGTCGTCCAGCCCGGGGTCCTGGCCGATCTTGCTGCGTTGATCATTGCCACCCTGCTTGTCCTGCTTGCAGCCGGTGCATTGCGCAGCCGGCTGGCAACGCCCTGAGGAGACGTCCACATGCTGTCTGCAAAAAGCCTGGTCATGGAACACGGCGCACATCGGGCGTTGGATGACGTCAGTTTCGAGGTGAAGCCCGGCGAGATCTTCTGCCTGCTGGGCGCCAACGGCGCCGGCAAATCGACCACCATCAAACTGTTCCTTGGCTTTCTGAAACCCACCTCCGGTGCGGCCGAAGTGGACGGTCTCAGTGCGCACCGGCAGCCGCAGGAGGTACGCCGGCGGCTGCTGTACATCCCCGAGACCGTGGCGCTGTACGACGAGCTCACCGGCTATGAGAACCTGGACTACTTCGCCCGCCTGGCCGGTGTCGAGGAACGCTCGCCTGCGCGGCTGAAGGACGCGCTCAGGTCCGCCGGTCTGGCGACCGACGCATTCGGGCGACGCGTGGGCCTCTATTCCAAGGGCATGCGGCAGAAGGTCGGCATCGCACTGGCCATCGTCAAGGAAGCCAGCGCCCTGTTGCTGGATGAACCCACCTCGGGCCTGGACCCAACGGCGTCAGCCGAATTCCACGAGTTGATCGTGCGGCAACGCGATCGCGGCACGGCGATCCTGATGGCCACCCACGATCTGTTCCGTGCCCGTGAGGTGGCGACCACGATCGGCCTGATGCGGGCCGGTCGCCTGCGCAGGACGCTGGATGCGAGCACGATCACCGCGAACGATCTCGAGAGTCTCTATCTGGAAGAGATGAGCCGCAGCGCCTAGGCCACGGCGGCCGCCTGTGCGCCACGCTGGCCGGACCAGCGCCGCAGCCACGCTTCGATGTTGATCTGTGGGCCGAAGATGCCGAGCACCTGCGACGAGTGGTCCGGGCCGACCTGCTGGATGCCCGCATCGGCCAGCGCGCTGTCGAGATAGCCACGCCTGGCCAGCATTCCATCGACCAGCAGATTCCTGATGAAGTGCTGGTGCCCTTGGGTGACCGCCACGGAGTGATCATCCAGATAGGATTTCACCTTCCGCGACAGCAGCGCATCCGGCAACAGTCCCTTCATTGCACGCCGCGCGATGGTGCGGTCTTCCGCGTCCGCGATGAGCAGGTGCAGCGGAATGCGCGCGAACAGTTCGACAAGCGGCTGCGCACTGATCGGCGATACGCCATGCCAGTGGCCGGCACCTTCGAAGGGATCAAGGACGCTGGTCGGAAACACCATGCGGCCGATATGGGCCAGCTTGTAGGGTGATACGTGATGGCCCTGCGCCTGCGCATGCCGCAACCAGGCCGGCTGCAGGCCATCCTGTTCGGACAGGTCCACCCGCACCCATGGGCAGGGCTTTCCCCAACGACCATTGATGCTGGCCGGCCGCTTCAGCAGTCCCTGCACGACCGCATCCTTCAGCACGCCGTACAGTGAATCGCCGGACTGCGCGGTTTCGAAGGCGACCCGGAAGAAATCCCGGTCGATGCCGCGGCGCCAGGCATAGTCGATCGCAGCGGCGTTGCCCTTGAAGCGCAGGAACACCGCATCACCGCCGACACCGGTGAACTGCACGGTGTCACCGTCGAAGGCCACGTCACGGCGGTGGAGAAGATAGCCGGAACAATGCGCCGGCCGGGCCGTGCGTGGGAAGGCCATGATCTCTTCCAGCGCGCAGTGAGGCCGCCTTCGGTACTCGATGTATTCGCAACGCCTGCCCGAAGAATCACTGGCCCCTTGCACTGCCATCCGTGCGAACAGCCGTTCGTCGGCGCCAATGCCCTCATCGTAGTGATGGATGCACGTCACCTCGGGTGCAGACGGCGCCTGCAGCAGACCGGCCAGGATGATCGAGGAATCCAGCCCACCCGACAGCTGCAGCTGGATGCGCCGGTGCTGGCTGGCCAGTGCACCGATGCAGCCCAGCAGCGTGGAACGCGCCAGCGACACGGCTTCCTGAAGATCCTCGATCGGCGCGTCGCGGGCCAGTCGCACCACGTCCCACTGGCAGTAGCGGCCCACCGGCTCTCCATCGCGGATTGAAACCGCCTCGCCCGCTTCGACCGCCGTGACCTCCTCGAAGCCGGTCTGCAGGCCATCACGAAACGGGTACAGCAGCGAGTACGACAGGAAGGACCAGTCAACGCTGAAATCGCGCAGGCCCAGCATCAGGCAGTCTTCCATGTTGGAGAAGACCAGCGTCAACTGGCCCACCGTGGTCAGGTAGCACGGGATCTCCGCAGTGGGATCGCGCAGGACGAACCAGCTCGATGTTTCCTGCTGGAATCCGAACGCCACGTAGCGGCCCCAGTACTGTTCGATGATGCTGCGGCCCTGGCTGCTGCAGGCGGCATGCGCTGATGCGGCATCGAGGTCCACGCGAGCAGGCACGGCGCCTTCGCCGAACGTCTTGTGGAACAGCTTGCCCAATACCACCAGCGCGTTCGAGCGACCGCATTCGAAATAGCCGTGGTTGTCGCTCTGCACATGGATCGCCGCACCGTTGCCGTTCATCACGCAGGCGGTGCCAGGCAGCCTGGCGCCAATCCTTTCCACGATCCGTTCCGCCTGGGCCGTCGCGGATTCCGAGTGGGTGTTCCAGAGCACGGCGAGGTATCGGTACATGGCAGGTTTCGTTACAGCACCAGGATGGGAACCATCCGGCGCAGGTTGAAGGGAATGTCGGTCAGCACGTGATCGCCGTGCTGCAGCCAGCAGTGCGCGGCGAACGGCTGGGTTCCGACCGCGAACACCCAGGCCGGAACGATGCCGTACTTCGACAGGAATCCGTGCATTGCCAGGCAGTAGAGAAAGCACTCATCGGTCTTCCTGAAGGCCAGGGGTCGAAGCCAGTCGAACACCCGCACCCGTAGGGCCAGTTCTTCAATGCTCACCGGCCTGCCGTGGCCGCGATCCGCCCGACGGCGCACGGCCGACACCGTGGCACTGAAAGGAAGGACTGTTCTGCTGCAGGCGGCATAGGCGCACGAGGCGATGAATCGACGCAGGTCGCGCGCCATGATGGGTGGACGGCCACGCGGCGCGCCTTCGCGCGCCCAGTACCGTGGCAGCGCAATCGCGGGGCTGGCAGCGGATTTCCCCTGCTGCGGATCCGTGGTGATCAGGCGGCGGTCGATCAAGGCCTGCAGAAGCCTGGGGGCGCTTGCGTCATCGGACTGCAGGGGCCAATCGAGAACGAGCTTGCCAAGGCCTGCGGCGCCGCGTTTTTCAAGGGAAAGATACTTTCCCGTGGCCTGGTCCAGAATCACCATCGCATCGCCGGTGACACAGACGTGGGCGTGCTTTGACAGGAAATACGGGGCGGCAGCCTGCTCCATCATGCGCTCCTGCGCCGGAACCGGAGAAGCGGTGCATGCAGGGCATGCACCGCAGATGCAACATTGCGCGGTAGATCAGGGCGACGTGGTCGGGAACACGCCGTCCCACAACGTGCCGTGGTTGTGCGCCTTCGTTTCCGAAACCACCGAGCCCAGCTCGATCAGTTCGCCACCCACACCCTGATCCTCAGGGTTCTGCTGTCCTGCCACTACACCCAGCTCAATCAGCTCGTTCATGAACATCTCCTATCGTCAGTGGATGTACCCGCGCATTGCGTTGGATCGCGTTGCATTGGATACGGAGCAGCCAAGCCACCATCGCCGCCACATTGCAGGGCGATTGCCGCCAAGGCACCGAAATGTTACGATATAACATATTATTTTGGCGTGACGAATGACGCTGCCTGCCCGCTGTCGATGCGACCCATGAGAGGCAAGAGGGATGAACACCGAGATCAGTGATGACGGGCTGGATCCCACGCTTCTGCTGAAGGGGATGTTTCCCCTGCCGAAGTTCATCCGCTTCGTGCGGGAGCGTTGCCCGCCGGGCCGCTTCGACGAGGCTGCGCTGGTGGAGGACTGGCGGGCGGCGCGTGCCGAGGTGCTCAGGCTGCAGCAGGAGGAAGCCGGTGAGGCGGAAGCCATCAATGTCCATGCGTTGCCGGATGAGATGCTGCCGCTGGCTGAGCAGGCGCTGCGGCAACCCTCGATGCACCGCATGACGAGTGTTCTGCCGCGCAGTTGGCAGATGGTCGATATCGATCGACTGGTGATCTTCCAGGAGTGCATCAACCTGCGTCACATCGACCAGCTGGCGGCATCCCTGACCGCCTCGCCCACCGCGCAGGAGGTGATGCAGCTTGTCGCGCGAAGCGGCAGCCATGCACATCCGGAAGTGCGCTTCACCCAGTCCGATGGCAGCTACACCTTCGCGTCCACCTCGAACGACCTGCGTTTCCTCGATGTGGCGATCCTCGATCCGGCTGCCATCACCGACTACGAGCCGTTCGGCGCAGCCAGCCACGCCGTCGTCATCTATCTGGGTTTCAGTGACAACCTGATCAGCGCTACCCGGTTTGGCAAGCGCATGGTGCTGACCAATGGCTCCCATCGCCTGTACCTGCTGCGCCGGCTCGGGTTCCGCCATGCGCCCTGCCTCGTTACCGATGCCTCCGACAGCGACTTCAGCGAGGTTCTGCTGCCGGCAGCGGTCAAGCAGGATCGCGGATTCTACCTGTCTTCCCCGCGGCCGCCGCTGTTCAAGGACTATGTCGATCCCCGCCTGACCTGCGTCGTACCGGTCACCCGCAAGCACTACGCTCTGAGGGCCAAGCTCGACCTGCAGAGGATCACGGTTCCGGCGCTGTAATCCTGGGCCGAACCCTCCCTTTCCTGGGGCCACCTCGGCAGAGATGGCCGGATTGGTGAATCACCTGGCGGAACTGTCGAATGACGCCTGTCGGGTTGACCCATACGCTTCTCATCCTCAACCAGAGAGGATGTCAGCGTGATTGAACAGTCATGGGCTGCCGAACCCGCAGGAAAGGACGCTCCGATCGTCCATGTCCTGATGGGACTGATCTATGTCTGGCATAAGCGCGAACCGGGATCGGTACACGATGACGAGTAAGCGCCACCGTGCTGCCCGGCGTGGCTTTGGGGCGTAGGTACCAGCGTGGAGATTTCGATTGCGGGGCTGAGCGAGGTTGGGCCCGACTATCCGGACCGTGTCGATCTTCCGGTCATGGTGCTTGGGCTCGATCCCATTCCCGATGCCTGGGAAATGCCCTTCCATGCGCATCGGAAGGCACAGCTGCTGGTCGCCACGCGTGGCTTGATCATGCTGGAGACTGCAGCGGGCCTGTGGGTGGTTCCGCCACAGGGCGCGATCTGGATTCCCGGTGGTCTGTCCCATCGGGCCAGCAGCAGTGGACGGCCGCATGGCTTCGTGGTGTTCGTCGAACCCGGTGCTGTCCCGGGACTGCCGGCGCACTGCGCTGCGATGGCAATCACCCCGTTCATGCAGGCCCTGCTGGTGCGCGCATCCGCCCTTCCCCAGCACTATGAACCTGATAGCGCGCAGGACCGGCTGATGGCCGTGCTCCTGGATGAGCTGATCGCCGCGCCACCGGAGTGGCTCCATCTGCCCATGCCATCCGATGCGAGGTTGCGCCGGCTGGCCAATGCGATGCTGGACACGCCAGCCGAACGGGCAACGCTTGAGGTCTGGGCGAGCCGGATCGGAATGAGTGAGCGCAACATGTCGCGCCTGTTCTCTGGAGAAACTGGTTTGAGCGTAAGGCGCTGGCGCAGGCAGCTGCATGTGGTGGTGGCACTGCCGCTGCTGGCCAAGGGCCGGACAGTACAGGCCATCGCCGATGACCTGGGCTACGACAGTGCCGGGGCGTTCGTGACCATGTTCCGCAAGGCCGTGGGGGCACCACCCAAGCGCTTCCTGGCGGAACGAGGCACTCGGCAGCCGGTATCGGACGCCGACGATCAGCGGCCGCAGGAGCCACGTTGACGGATGCGGGAGCGCGTGTCTCCCGCACCGGCAAGGACTGCCCTTTCCTTCAGCGCTGGTAGTCCTTCAGGAACAACCAGGTGATCAGCGTGGCATCCGGCCCCTTCGGGTCGGTGAACGGCAGGCCGGACTGGCTGCCGCTCCACGCATGGCCCATGCCCTGCACCACATACTGCTGCACCAGCGTCCTGCCACCGTAGGCGTAGGTATCCACTGTGTACGCACGTCCACCCGGCACCTGGCCATGATAGGTGCTGGTCGGCACGTACTTCACCGAGTCGTTGTCCAGGCCGTCGTCGGCCAGATCATTGGTCTGCAGGAACTGGCGCACGGCCTGCTGGCCATTCACCGGATTGACGGTGAGATCGGCGCTGCCATGGAACACCAGCACCGGCAGCGGTCGCGGCGACGGCGATCCCGAGCACTGCCAGGCCAGACGACCATTGCTGTCCGGCGAATAGATGCTGCCAGCCAGCAACGCATAGGCGCTACCGGAAATCGTGGTCGCACCCTTGAACATGCCACCGGAATGGATGGCGCCGGCAGCGAACACATCCGAATAGCAGGCCAGCATGATCGAAGTCATCGCACCGCCTGCGGAAATGCCGGTGACATAGACCCGGTGCGGATCCACGCTGTAGCCCGCCTTCACCTTGTCCACGATGCCGGCCAGGATCGAGGCTTCGCCGCTGTCGCGGGCCTGGTTGATCGGCAGCTGCCAGTTCCAGCAGCGGGCCGGATTGGAGGTGACGTTCTGCCGGGGGTAGACCACAATGAACCCTTCGGTGTCGGCCACATCGTTGAAACCCGACGCCTCGCCCATCAGGTTCGGCCCGGTCACGCAGCCGTGCAGCACCAGCAGCAGGGGCAGTGGCTGGGCCGCGTCGTAGCCGGCTGGTACCCAGACCTGGTACTCACGGGCGCCGAACAGATTGCCGTACAGGCCGATATCCCAATGCCCGGCAGGGCCCGCGGCGAGCGCACTGCCCGCCGTTGCCAGCCAGGTGCACAGCACCAGCACTGTTGCCTTGATCGAATCGATTCCGGATTTCATGACCAGATCCTCATGCGTGAGTCGTGGATGAAGGAGTACCGGGGACCGCTTCCGGTTGGGGGCGCGCCCAGTATCCGCATCCACCGGCCGCTGCCGACTGGACCTAGGTCCACTCGCTGCCGGCCGATGACACCGCTAGCCTTGGCTGCAGGGGTGGCAATGGGCCATCCGCACGTTCATGCCTGGGGGAGGACCGAATGAAACGGAATTGTTTGAGTCTCATGATCGGCGCGCTGCTGGCCACGGGGCCGGTACTGGCACAGGACGCGCCGACGGCAGGCAGATCCGCTTCGCCGACCAACCTGGACAGCATCAAGGTCACTGCACGCAAGCGCGAGGAAACCCTGCAGGAAGTGCCGGTGGCCGTCACCGCCTTTACCTCGGAGGCGCTGGACAGGATGAATGTCCAGGACATCAGCGACCTGGACGCGCAGGTGCCCAACCTGACCATCTACGCGGCACGCGGCGCCAGCAGCACGGTCACTGCCTACATCCGTGGCATCGGCCAGTCCGACCCCACCTGGGGCGCGGACCCGGGCGTCGGCATCTATCTGGATGACGTCTACATCGCACGTCCGCAGGGCGCGCTGCTGGACGTGTTCGATGTCTCGCGCATCGAAGTGCTGCGCGGCCCGCAGGGCACGCTCTACGGCAAGAACACCATCGGCGGTGCCATCAAGTACATCTCGCGCGGCCTGCCGACCCAGACCGAGGGCTTCGCCCAGATCACCGTGGGCAACTACAGCCAGCTGGATGCAAAAGCGGCCATCGGCGGCCCGATTGGTGGTGCCGACAGTGGCCTGCGCGCCCGCGTGGCGGTGGCCAGCATGAACCACGACGGGTTTGGCGAGAACACCTTCAACGGCCAGCCGGTCAGCGACAAGCAGATCAATGCCGCGCGACTGAACGTCGGCGCGTACGCGGGCGATGACTTCGACGTGCAGTTCGCACTGGACTGGATCGATGACCAGTCCGGCATGCGCGGTTCGAAGATGCTGGCGCCCAATCCGTTCCTGCGCGCATACCCGCCGATGGACAGCCGCTATGACATCCGCTCGGGCATGCGCAACCTCAACAACGTGGAGAGCAAGGGTGCCTCGGCCACGGTGAACTGGCGGCCGAACGAGGACATTGCGCTGAAGTACGTGGTCGCCAAGCGTGAATCGGACAGCGAGGCCAACATCGACTTCGATACCGCGCCGGTCAAGCTGGCCGACGTGGGCGGCACCTATCACGACGACCAGGTCAGCAACGAGGTGCAGTTGAACTACGATGCCGGCGGCCGGGTGCGCGGTGTGGTCGGCCTGTACCAGTTCAGTGGCGAGGCCGGCGGGCAGATCCAGAACAACTACTTCAGTGCGCAGTTCGCCGACAACCAGGGCAAGGTGCTGACCGACAGCATCGCGCTGTACGCGGACTGGACCTTCGACCTGACCAGCAAACTCAAGCTGGATGTGGGCGCCCGTTACACCGACGAGGACAAGCGCGCGATCGTGCTCAACCGCCTCTACGCCGACCCGGGCTTCAGCCGGCCAGTGGCGGTGACCGCGGACTTCGACAAGAAGACCAACTTCAAGAACGTCTCGCCCAAGGTCTCGCTGGACTACCAGATCACCCCGGACATCATGGTCTACGGGCTGGCCACCCGTGGCTTCAAGTCAGGCGGCTACAACATCCGCGCCAACGCTGTGGCCGTGCCGCGCTCGGCCGAGCCGTTCGACGACGAGACCGTGGACAGCTACGAAGTCGGCAGCAAGATGGCCTTCCTCGACCAGCGCCTGTTCCTCAATCTGTCGGCCTTCTACAACAAGTACAAGGACATCCAGCTGTCAGTGTTCACCGGCCTGGATACCAATGGCGATGGCATCGACGATTCCTTCTTCGGCGACTTCACCAATGCCGGCGCGGGCACGGTCAAGGGCCTGGAAGTCGAATACCAGTACCTGCCCAGCCAGCACTGGCTGATCTCCGGCAACCTGGCCTGGCTGGACACCAAGTACGACGAGTACATGGATCGTGGCGTCAATGTGGCCAAGCAGATGAAGTTCACCAATGCACCGGAATTCTCCGGGGCGTTCAACGTGGAGTACCGTACCGAGCTGGCCAATGGCAGCAACCTGTCGGCACGGGTGAGCTACAGCTACCAGAGCGAAGTCTGGCCGACCACCGACCTGAGCCCGGTGATCAGGCAGAACGGCTACGGACTGGTCAATGCCGGTGTGATCTGGCGGCTGGATGATGCGTGGACCTTCTCGCTGCAGGGTACCAACCTGACGGACAAGGAATACCGCACCACCGGCTACAACATTCCTGCGGTCGGTACGCTGATTGGTTTCTATGGCCCGCCGCGCCAATATAGCCTCAGCGTCCGTTACGATTTCTAGAGCATCCGATTCGATTTCCAGGAAGCCCCTGCATGATGCAGTCTTACGTAGATCTGTACTGGAACAGTGACGATGGCCTGCGCCTGCACGCGCGTGACCATGCAGCGGACGCCGGGCAGGCGCCCCGCGGCACCGTGGTCTGCATTCCCGGCCTGACCCGCAATGGTGCCGATTTCGATGCACTGGCCGAGACACTCACCGCCGAGGGCTGGCGCGTGATCGCGGTCGATCTGCGCGGTCGCGCCGGTTCGGAGCGCGCACATGACCCCACCAGCTACAACCCGCGCACCTATGCGGACGACATGGTCGCGCTGCTGCGCTCGCAGAACATCGACAAGGCCGTGTTCGTCGGCACCTCGCTGGGCGTGCTGGTGACCATTACCCTCGCCTCGCGTGCGCCTGAGCGGATTGCCGGAGCGGTGCTCAACGATGCTGGCCCGAAGGTGCCACGCGAGGCGCTGGCACGGATCGGCAAGTACGCCGGCAAGCCGGTGCCACCGATGGATCTGGAGCAGGCCACGGCCTATGTGGCGTCGATCGGCAAGGCCGCGTTCCCGCGTTTCAGCAGCGATGACTGGCGAGCAATGGCGGTGCGTACCTTCCGCCCACGCAGCGATGGACTGCTGGAGCTGGACTACGACCCGGCGGTGATCCGAACGACGCGCCCTTGGCTGCTGTGGTTGCTGCGGCCGGTGCTGTGGCGTGCGGTACGCGGGCTGACCGCACGGGTGCCGGTACTGGTGGTGCGCGGTGCGCTGTCCGACATCCTGCCGGCCGATGTCGCGCGGCAGATGGCGGCCACCTCGGACAGCGCACGCCTGGTGGAAGTGCCGGACGTCGGCCATGCGCCGATGCTGTCCGAGCCGGAGGCGCGCGAGGCGATCCTGACCTTGCTGGAGCGTGTGGCGTGAGCATGGAGGACACCGGCATCGCCCTGCCTCCTGCTCTGCGGGCGTTGCAGCAATGGGCGGCCAGCGAGCGGGTGAGTGGCGTGAGCCGCGTGGACCAGGCGCGCATCGATGCCTTTGCCGACGCCACCGGCGACCACAACTGGATCCACGTCGATCCCGGCCGCGCGCAGGCGCAGCTGCCGGGCGGGCAGACCATCGCGCATGGTTTCCTGCTGCTCTCGCTCACCGTGCAGGACGATGTGGCCGCCCTCGCTGGCTTCCCCGGCATCGACCACGTGCTCAACTACGGCTTGAACAAGGTCCGCTTCCTGGCACCGGTGCCAAGCGGGTCCGGGGTGCGGGTACGCTCGCAGCTGGTGTCACTGGACGCGCGCCAGCCCGGCCAGTGGCTGCTGACCCAGCGCAAGGCCGTCGAACGGGTTGCCGATGGCGCGCTGGCACTGGTCGCTGAGCAGCTGTCACTGATCGTGGTCGCCCCCTAGCACCACCCTGCCCGGTTCTCTCCCTACACTGGAGCGATGTTGACGCCCTCCATCGTCCTCTTCGCCTGCATTGCATGGACCGCACTGCTGTTTGGCGTCGCGCTGTGGGGCGAACGCCGGGGGCATCGGCTGTCGAAGGCATGGCCGCTCATCTATGCGCTGTCGCTGGCGGTGCACTGCACCGCGTGGACCTACTACGGCGCGGCCTCGCAGGGCCTGCAATGGGGCTTCCCGATTCCACCCACCCTGGCCGGCATGGCGTTGATCTTTGCCTTCGGCCTGCCGTTCCTGCTCCGCCTGGGGCGGCTGGCCAAGCAGCACAACAGTGCCACCATCGCCGATCTGGTCGTCGCACGACTGCGTGCCGATCGCGGCCTCGGCTTCACCATCACGCTGGTGGCACTGTTCGGCATCATTCCCTACATCGCCCTGCAGTTGAAGGCTGTCAGCCAGGGCCTGGGCGCCCTGCTGGGCGATCGTTTCGCGCCTGCTGCCGCGCAGCTGGACATGTCGTTCTGGTTCGCGTTGACGATGGCCGCGTTCACCCTGCTGTTCGGTGCACGCAAGGCATCGGCCACCGAGCCCAATCGTGGCATCGTGGTCGCGCTGGGGCTGGAGTCGGTATTGAAGCTGGTGGCGCTGCTCGCCATTGGCCTCTATGCGGCGCTGTCGGTGCGCCAGGCGGGCACGCCGCTGCTGGAAAAGATGGCACAGCTGCCGCCGCCGGCCATCATGCCGGACTATCTCACCATGGTCGCGCTGGGCGCGATTTCCGCGTTTACCCTGCCGCACCAGTTCCATGTCGGTGTGGTCGAGCTGCGCCAGACCTCGGACCTGAGGACGGCACGCTGGATGTTCCCGGTCTACCTGCTGCTCATCGGGCTGCCGTCGGTGCCGATGGCGCTGGCCGGTGCCGCGCAGCTGCCCGCATCGGTGTCACCTGACCTGTACGTGCTGGCGCTGCCGCAGGCCGGTGGCCACCACCTGCTGGCGCTGCTGGCCTACCTGGGCAGCCTGAGCGCGGCCACCGGCATGATGATCCTGTCCGGGCTGACCCTGTCGATCATGCTCGGCAACCATGGCTTCGGCTCACGGTTGCTGGACGGCATTGCCGGCGGTGCCGCGGCAGCCGATCTGCGTCCACGCGTGCTGGCCTTCCGCCGTGCCGGCATCCTCGCCGTGTTCCTGATGGCGTGGCTGTACAGCCGGGCGATGAGTGACACCGAGGCACTCAGCGATTTCGGCCTGATGTCCTTCACCGCCCTCTCGCAGCTGGCGCCGGCGGTCCTGCTGGCGGTGTATCGCCCGCGCACGCCCTCCCCGGCCATCATCGCCGGCATCGTGCTGGGGTCGCTGGCCTGGTTGTGGCTGGTACTGCTGCCGATGGTGGTCCCTGCCACGCCCCCGGCCGCGGGCGCCGATGAACTGCACTGGCTGGCCGTCGTTTCGCTGCGCGTGCAGCCGGGGCACATCGCCCTCAGCATGGGCGCAAGCCTGGCGATCAACCTGTTGGCGGTTGTCCTGGTATCGCGGGCAGTGCGCCCATCGCAGCCCCGGCGGCGCGACGCGGTGGCTGCAGCTTCGTTGCGCAGGACCGCCGGACGCTTCCTCGGCCAGGAGCGTGCGCGCCAGCTGATGGAGGGGCCCGCCGGACAGATGCTGGATGACGACCGGGTCACTGCGGTCGAACGCGAGCTGACCGCCGTGGTCGGTGCGGGCATGGCACGCCTGCTGGTGGAGGCCGCTCGCGATGGCGGCACTGCGCCACTGGATGCGGTGACCCGTGCAGTTGGCGAAGCGACCCAGGTGCTGCGCTTCAACCAGCGCCTGCTGGAGGCGGCGCTGGAGAACATGAGCCAGGGCATCAGCGTGGTTGACGCACAGCTGCAACTGGTGGCGTGGAACAGCCAGTACGCGGCATTGTTCAAGTTCCCGCCCGAGCTGCTGCAGGTCGGGCAGCCGGTGGTCAACCTGACGGCGTGGGCACTGGCCGAACTGAAGATCGGCGACGGCCCCGGTGACTCCCGCGACAAGGCCTTGCTGCGTCGCGTTGCACACATGCGGCGTGGCACACCACACCTGTCCGAGCGGATCTTTCCTGACGACACCATCGTCGAGATCCGTGGCAACCCGATGCCGGGCGGTGGCTACGTGGCCACCTTCACCGACGTCACTGCGTTCCGCCGCGCCGAGGAAGCGCTCAAGCGCAGCAATGAAACCCTGGAGCGCCGCGTACAGGACCGCACCGCACGGCTGGAGCAGGCGGTGCACGCCGCCGAGCGTGCCAATGTGGCGAAAACGCGGTTCCTGACGGCGGTCGGCCACGACCTGATCCAGCCGCTGCATGCGGCACAGCTGTTGACCGATGCGATGTCGCAGCACATCGAATCGGAGTTCCTCGACAGCTTCCTGCGCCAGATCCGTGGTGCGCTGGACTCCACCGACGACCTGCTGTCCGGGTTGCTGGATATCTCCCGGCTTGAGGCGGGCGGGCTGGTCGCCGATCCGCGTCCGTTCGCGCTTTCGACCGTGCTCGATCCGCTCGCGCAGGAGTTCGCGGTGCTGGCGGCGGCGCGCGGGCTGCAGTTCCGCTACCTGCGGACCCGTGCCTGGGTCCACAGCGATCCGCTGCTGCTGCGCCGGGTGCTGCAGAACTTCCTCGCCAACGCCCTTCGCTACACCCGCCATGGCGGCGTCCTGCTGGGCGTGCGCCGCCAGGGGCACGCCCTGTCCATCGGCGTGCACGATACCGGCCCCGGCATCAGCGCCGAGCAGCAGGCGGCGGTGTTCGAGGAATTCCACCGCGTCGATCG
Source organism: Stenotrophomonas sp. WED208 (assembly GCF_040984485.1). NCBI lineage: Bacteria > Pseudomonadati > Pseudomonadota > Gammaproteobacteria > Lysobacterales > Lysobacteraceae > Stenotrophomonas > Stenotrophomonas sp. WED208. Next base: position 2,209,698 of record NZ_JAZARB010000001.1, on the reverse strand, counting down.
CAGCAACGGCCAGGGCCTGGGGCTTGGCCTGACCATCGCACACCGCATCGCCGACCTGCTGCATGCCCCGTTGCGGCTGCACAGCACGGTGGACCGCGGCTCGGTGTTCTCCATCGCCGTGGCGCGGATCGCAGCACCAGCGGCACCGCGGATCGAACCGCCTGCCAGCGGCAGCAGCACGCTCAAGGGTATCCGCGTGCTGGTGGTCGACAACGATGCGGATGCGCTGGCGGCAATGCAGCAGTTGCTGCTGTCGTGGGGCTGCGACGTCATCGCGGTGCGTGATGCGGATGGCATCGGTTCGTCGGCGCGCGATGCGGCGCTGTGGCTGTTCGACTACCACCTCGATGACGGCGACACGGGTGTGTCACTGTTCACGCGGCTGGTTGCGGCGCACGGGGCACGGCCTACGGTGATCCTCAGTGCGGATACCGGCGGCGAGACCCGCGATGCCGTACGTGGCGCCGGTCTCTCGCTGTTGAACAAACCCTTCAAGCCACTGGCGCTGCGCTGGGCGATCAACCATCTGCTGACGGCCCGTTCCACAAACACGGCCTGACGAGTCAGGGGCTGCGCGACTCTTCGATCTGGCGGGAAGGGTCGGCCAGGCCCATTTCATGCAGCACCCGGATCGCCTGCGCACGATTGCGGACCCCGAGCCGTTCCATGATGCGGGTCATGTGCGCCTTTACCGTTCGCAGCTGCACCCCGAGCCGATCGGCAATCTGCTTGTTGAGCAGTCCCTCGGCCACCAGGCTCAGCACCCGGTACTGATGCGCGGACAGGCTGGCCAGCCGCGCAGCCAGATCAGCATCCTTGCTGAAGGGCACCACGCGTGCCACGGGCTCGCGCAGCAACGCCGGGATCCAGCGCTCACCATCCAGTACGGACTGCAGTGCCGCCTGCAGCTCGTTCAGGCCCGAACTCTTGGGCAGATAGCCAGCAGCACCCAGGTCGATGGCGCGGCGGATCACCTGCGGCTCTTCATTGGCCGAGACGATGATGATGGCCAGCCCTGGCTGCAGTGCGCGGATGGTGGCCAACCCAGCCAGGCCATGATTGCCCGGCATATGCAGGTCGAGCAGCATCAGGTCGATCTGTTGGCGTTCAAGCACCTCAAGCACGCTGTCCAGCGCGTCGGCCTCGCTGATCTGCAGATCGGCAACCGCCTCTTCGGCCGCGCGATGCAGTGCGGCGCGGAACAAGGGGTGATCGTCGGCAATGAGCAGGGTTGGCATGTCCAGGCGAGAGTAGCAAATCGTCCGCCTTTGGGAAGGCGTACCTAGGTACGCTGGCGTCACGCGGGCGTGCCGATAGTGTGGTGGCATGAAGGGCGTCATCCGATGCGTCGCCCACGAGGACTCACCATGTCATTCTCCCCTGCTCCCGACGCCTCCACCTGCCCGCTGCTGATCAAGCAGCTGCTGCACACACCGCTGGCAGTAAGCCCGGACCAGGAAATTGTCTACGGCGACTCGGTCCGCTTCGACTACCGGACGCTGCAGGCGCGCATCGGCCAGCTGGCAGGGCTGTTGACCTCGCTCGGGGTCAAGCAGGGTGACACCGTGGCGGTGATGGACTGGGACAGCCACCGCTATCTGGAGGCCTACTTCGCCGTTCCAATGATCGGTGCGGTGCTGATGATGGTGAACATCCGCCTGGCACCCGAACAGATTGCCTACACGCTCAACCACAGCGGCGCACGGGTCGTCCTCGCCAATCGCGAATTCCTGCCGATACTGCAGGCCATCGACGAACAGCTGCCGGACCTGCGCGTACGCGTTCTGTTGGATGATGCCGGCGGTCCACTGCCAGAGGGTTTCGTGACCGAGTACGAGGCCGGCCTGCGCGCAGCCTCTGCGGTCACCGATTTCCCGGACTTCGACGAGAACACCCGGGCCACGGTGTTCTACACCACCGGCACCACCGGCCTGCCCAAGGGGGTTTACTTCAGCCATCGGCAACTGGTCCTGCACTCACTGACGGGCATGGCGGCGCTGGGCAGTGCGGCCAACCAGGGACGCCTGCATCGCGGTGATGTCTACATGCCGATCACCCCCATGTTCCATGTGCACGCCTGGGGCCTGCCCTACGTCGCTACGCTGCTGGGCATCAAGCAGGTCTACCCCGGGCGCTACGTGCCTGCCCAGCTGCTGGCGCTGATCGCCCGCGAGAAGGTGACGTTCTCGCACTGCGTGCCGACCATCCTGCACATGCTGCTGGAACACCCGCTTGCGGCCGACACCGATCTCGGCAACTGGAAGGTGATCATCGGCGGTGCGGCCCTGCCGCGTGCACTGGCGCAGCGGGCTCTGGCTCGCGGCATCGACATCTTCGGTGGCTATGGCATGTCCGAGACCTGTCCGCTGCTCACGCTTGCCCAGATCGATGCGGACGCCGTGACGGATGCGGATGAGGTGCTTTCGCTGCGTACCAAGGCCGGCATTCCGGTGCCGCTGGTGCAGCTGCGCATCGTCGATCCGGACATGAACGACGTTCCCCACGATGGCATCGCCACCGGCGAGGTGGTGGTGCGCGCGCCCTGGCTCACCCAGGGCTACCTGCACGACCCGGATGCATCTGCAGCGCTGTGGGCAGGAGGCTATCTGCATACCGGGGACATCGGCAACATCGATGAAGGCGGCTACCTGAGGGTGACCGACCGCATCAAGGATGTAATCAAGACAGGAGGCGAGTGGATTTCCTCGCTCGCTCTGGAGGACATCATCGCCCTGCACCCGGCGGTCAGCGAAGTCGCAGTGATCGGCATCACCGACACGAAATGGGGCGAGCGGCCGCTGCCGCTGGTGGTCAGGATGCCCGGCACTGAAGTAAGCGAGGCGGAGATCATCGAGCTGATCGCAGCCCGCAGCCGCGCCGGGGATATCTCACGCTATGCGATTCCGGAGCAGGTCAGTTTCGTGGATTCGATCGAACGGACCAGCGTGGGCAAGATCAACAAGAAAAAGCTGCGTGGGCTGCATGATCCGGCGGCTGGCTTGGGCCGCGCGTGACGCTCGCCTGTTCGCCGACGTCACTGTTCGTCCGGCAAGGCGCGGAGTGGCGCCCCGGGTCGATGATCTCCTGGGGCGCCACTGTTCTGCAGCAGACTCGGATCGTGCCCTGACCAGGACAGGTCACGCTCAGTCGATGCAGGGCCCCTTCGCAGCAATCTCTGTGTTGGCCCCCTTCGCACTGATGCCGGCGGGGCCCTGGCATGCGTCAAAGCTGTACTTGATCAGCTTCCACGCCCCGCTCGACCACCGGTATGTCCACGACTCGGAGGCACCGCTCGGCAAGGTATTGGAGATCGAGATGACCTCGCCCTCCACTCCGCGTGCAGGCAATGGGACCGGCGGCCCCGCCGCGCCCGCGGGCTTGAGGTTGCCTGCAGGCTGATAGGTGTGCGAGATGGTCAGTTCGCCCGTCTGCAATGCGGGCGCATAGGCGGGTGAGTTCCGCTTGATCCAATCGACAATGTAGCCGGCTTCCAGCGAATCCGAAGCATACCTGGCCTTCGCAACCACAGTGGCGGACGTCGTGCCCGCAATCGGTCCCGCACTGACACTTGCGGCGGAGACTCCGCCCAACGCGATCACCAATGGCAACGCCACGCCCAACAGCGAGAACTTCATACCCTGCTCCTTGTGTGTATGCAGCTTTCCCAATGGGCCGTCGATGGCCCGGGGGCAGTGTAGGCATTGCGGGCAGGCCTGGCATCGGCGCAGTCATGCCCATTGCTCATATCCATCAGGCTCCGCGCATGATCCAGCGCGCCGATGGCCAGGGTGCTGATTGCATCACCTGCATCCGCACTGCCTGCATCAATGGCTGCCGGTCCGGCGCTACCACGCGGGAAGCGCCTTGACACCGAATCTGAAAAGCAGGTCACGCTTGCGGTCTGGATCGAGTTCGCTGTGATCCACGGTGCTCAGCGGCCAACGTTCGTACGTGCTGCACAGGCCGGCAGGTTCGGTCTGTGCGGACACATCCCTGGCCCAGTCGACGTCCCTCGGGTCGACACCCCGCTCAAGCCACCGCTCCACATCCCGGACAGTGCCATGGCGCAGCGCCGAATCGATGGCCAGCAGGCCGATCGCACGCCGCCCGTCCCCACGGGTCGCCTTGTTCCAGGCGGCCTCTGCGACGCCCTGCAGGAACCGGTATCGCTCTTCGGATACCGGCGGCAGGCCCTCATGGCCATGCCCCTCGATCACGTCGGTCCGCACCAGGCAGAGCAGCTGGGCCGGTGCCAGCGTCGGGTCGTTGGCGTCCAGTGCCGCCTGCAGAGCGGGGAGATCACCCTGCGCGATGGCCGGTTGCAGGCGCGCACGGTGTGCGCTCATCGCTTCCAGCTTCGCGTTCATGGCGGCCAGCTCCTGGCGCGACATCGCCGAGGGATCGAACCACGCCGAATCGCAGCCCGCGAAGAAGCTGACCGCGCTGACACCTGCGGCAAGCAACAGCACCAGCCCAAGGCCGATCCGTCTTACACCCACCCACCATGCAACCGCCGTAACCAGCGTGGCACCCAGCACTGCTGCCAATGCCGCGCACAGCAACAGGATCGGCAGCAGCATCATCACCCCCATCCCGGCGTACATGCCGCTCGGCCTGGCCAGCGGTACAAGTGCGCCGATCAGGTACATCAGCAGCGCCACGCCGAGCAATGCAGCGACTGTCAGCATCCAGCGACGGAAGGCTCCGAGCTGCAACGGCGGCCTGGCGGGATTGGGGGACGGGCTAGCCATGCGATCCTCTCCTTCGGAATTCATCCCTGTACGGCGCCCTGCGCGCACTCACAAGGTCAACAGCCACGCTTCCAGGGCCTGCGTATCGCGCATGTCGCCCTCGTAGCGATGATCCGGCACATGCGGTTCATTCGAACCCCGCACTCGCCCCCTGAAGACCTTCATCGGCACCGAGATCCTGGCCAGCCCGCTCGGCAGCCGTTCCGGTCGCACGTCCATGTAAAGACTGTCGGCCGAAGTCTCGACGCCGACCTGCACCGCGCCGAGCCGTTTCCACAGGTCCAGCGCATCCAGGCAGGCCGAGCCACAGGCAGCATCCGCCACGACCACGACCCTGCCCTTGCGCACAGGTGCGACCGGGCCTGCGGTGGGTGCTGCACCTGCGTTGGCCGCGTGTGGCTCGCGCCACAATGCCTCGCCCCTGCCCCTTGCCTGGGCCATTCCCGCCGTCACGGATTCCAGCATGCGACGCAGCGCCGGTGATGCGTCGGGCGCCTGTTCCAGCTTCTGCAGGAAGCCGCGAAGCTGGGCGATGTTGGCCTGGGAAGTCCGCCACTCCACCCAACTGTGGTCGGGCAGCGCGTCCACCGCGGCACGGCCCCAGATCAATCGCGCCAGTTCGATGCTCCATTGCGACGCACCGCCACTGTTGCCTCGCACGTCCAGCACAACCCATGGTGCCTGCTGCAGCGCTTCGGCTTTCGGAGCAAGCTGCTCAAGCAGCGCGGTCAGTTCCCTGAAGTTCTGCTCGGTCGGGTCGGCATTGAAGCTGCTGGTGGTGATCCAGTAACCGCCATCGGGCATCGCGTGCCAGCCGTTGGCCGGACGGACGCTGCGCCGGGTGTCAGCGAGCCGCTCCTTGCGCTGTGCAGCCTCCAGCGGTTGCCAGCGCAGTGCATAGGATTTCTCGCGACCATCCACCTGGAAAATGCAGGTGTGCAGTACTGGCACGTAAGGATTGCCCTGCTCCAGCAACACCTCGCCACCGCCATGGAGGCGGCTGGCCTGCAGGTTCCAGCGCCCGCTGAAGTCTCCGATCCGGCGCGCAGCCAGCGTCTGTGCATCGATGCCATCACACGACAGCAATCGCGCCCCCAGTGGCGGGTGAGCGGGGCCGCCGTCCACGGTCATGACCACCTGCGTGTCGCCATCGAAGCCGGTCAGGAAGCCGGGCCAGCGCGTCGGCAGCCCGGGGGCAGCGGCAAGCGTGTTGAGACTGACGTGGCCATCGTTGAAGGAGGCCGCATAGCCCTTCATGGCCCACCAGTAACCCGCGAAGCTCTCCGCCTTTCCAGTGCGGGAGCGTGCCAGTGCCAGGGCAGAGTCCAGCTGGGCGCCGAATCCGGGGTTCTGCCGATCAACGGCCCCTGGATGGCTGCCGCGCATCGCCGCATCGGCAGCCTCCAGATCCTTCTGCAGCGTACTCGGCCAGTCGATCGGCGCGTCCTGCGTGGCAGGTGCAGCCAGCACTGCACCCAGCAGCAGCCATGCAATGGCCATGGATTCATCCCTCTACCGGATCGACCTGCAGTCTCGCAGCTTTCCGCGCTGGCGTACCGTGCCCGCCGCAACGGGCACGGCACCACATCAATGCAGCGGCACCTTCAATACCGACGGCGCGTTGGTCGGCGAACTGAAGGTCACCGCCCCACCCAGCTGGCTGATGCCTGCATAGCGCAGGTCCACGGTATCAACCACCAAGGTCAGGCGGCTGCCGGCCGGTAGGTTCCAGCTGCTCGCTTCCAGCCGCAGGTCGAGCGTCTTCGGCTGGCCCGGCGTGGCACTGCGCAGCGTGTACGGCTTGTGGCTGATCAGCTGGCCGTTGCCCAGCACATCCTCGGCGTACAGGTAGGCATACAGCGTGGTATTGGCACGGCTGGGCGTGACCGTCAGGCGCACTTCCGGCGTACCGTCCAGCCGTTTGGCGCTCCACTGGATCGGCCCCTGCCAGACGCCGGCAGCACTGCGGCCAACAAACGGCACGTAGGCACCCGGCGGCAGATTGATCATCTGCAGCGCGCCGGAGGCCATCGCCACGCCGGAATTGGCTGCGGTCAGCAGCCCGCTGCCGATGCGGTAGTTCCAGCCAGTATTGCTGCCATTCTCGACCAGGCCACCGGTCGGCAGCAGCAGGCCAGAGGGTGCGGTCAGTCCGTAGCTGATGGCGCTCTTGCTGGTCGCCTGCCAATCCGGATAGCGGCTCCAGCTGCCCTTCTGTGACTTCAGCTGCACCGCCGGCTGGCGGTCGATGCCGTTGGCCACCGCCTTCAGATAATGATCGAACCAGTCGCCCACCTGGTCATAGACTTCATTGGGGATGCCCAGTGCACCGAACGCTTCGTTGAGCGCGTGGTCGCCGTGGCGCAGCTGCAGCTGCTTCGGGCCCTTCAGCCGGTTGAAGAAGTCAACCAGCTGGCCCGGCGGGAACAGGCTGTCGTTGAAGGCGTTGGCCAGGAACACCGCCGGCTGGTTGGCGTTGATCTCGTCGATGCTGGCCGCAGGACTGCGTTGCGCCGCCACTGGCAGCAGCGACTCCACGGCGCCCTGGTAGTTGCCGACCAGCACATTGCGGTTGATCGTGGCCAGCTCCGAGCCGGCGCGTCCGGTCACCAGTCCGGCCGCCACCAGCAGGGCGATGCCCTGTGCGCTGGGGGTGTCGTTGCTGTAGAGCGACGCCTGCAGATCAGCCCAGCCACTGAGCGCTGCCACGGCCTTGATGCGCGGATCGCGTGCCGCCGCCAGCAGGCTGGTGCCCGCACCGTAGGAGATGCCCGAAACGCCGATCCGGGCCGGGTCGGCGCGGGTGTTGTCCAGCGCCCAATCGATCAGGGCGCTGACATCTTCGACCGTGGCTGGCCCAGCGATGTCGATGCTGCCGCCGGATTCCCAGAAGCCACGCGAGCTGTAGCTGATCACCACATAGCCGCGCCGCGCCAGCGACTGCGCCACCCCCACGTATTCCACGCTGGGCACCGCCCAGCTGCTGGGCATCACCAGCAGCGGATAGCGCCCGCTGCCCGCGTCCTGCGGTTCGATGACGAAGGCCCCGAGAGGCGTTCCATCCCAGCTGGGAATGGTGCGGTGGGTGGTCTTGACCGTGGCGGCCCAGGCCGTCGGCGCCAGGCCGGTCAGCAGGATCAACAGCAGCAATACCTTGCGCATCGTCGTCTCTCCCCGTCGGTGGTGGTGCAACGGGTTGGACCGTACCAGTGCGAATGGTGGGTGGCACCTTGCGACGCAGCATGACGTTTGCTGCACGTTCGCAGCGGTTGTTGGCTGAACAGGGGGCGGAGGCCGCCCCCTGCCCCATCATCGCGTCACAGGTCCACGCCGAAGCCCATGCCTGCAGACTTCTCGCCATTGCTGAAGGCGCCACCCAGTGAGAAGGAGGCGCGTTCGCCGATGCGCTTGCCGTAGCCGATCGACAGCGCCTGCTCGCCCCCCTGGAAGCCGGCACCCACGGCAATACGACCACGCGGGCTCTGTGAGCCGGCAGCGTTGATGGCCATGTTCAACATCGCCGAACTCATCGCCCCCATGCGATCGATGCGCTGGTCCTGGTGGCGCAGGCGGCGCTCCATTTCCTGTTTCAACCCGTTGTTGTCCAGCGCGAACTGCGCCAGGCGCTGGTCGGTGTAGGCATTGGCCGTCGTCACCGCCTGCGCGGACTTGGTATCGGTATAGGAGTTGGCCGAAGAGAGCGTGGTTGCGCTGCTGGCATCGGTGTAGGCCTTCGAGGTCGTCACTGCCGCGGCGCTGCTCGCGTCGGTGTAGGCGTTGACGGAGTTGATGGTCGCGGTGGCCCGCGCATCGGCATAGCTGTTGGCCGAGGACAGCGTGTTGGCATTGGCGGTGTTCATCTGATTGAGGTTCACCGCATCGGTGCCCTGCGTGGCGGCGGCCACGTTGGTCAACTGGCGTTCGTTGCCGGCGCTGCCCACGGATACCGAATTGGCCCGGTCGGCGACGGAGCCATTGCCCAGTGCGACGCTGTCGTTCGCAGAAGCGATGGCACCATTGCCCACGGCGCTGCTGTTGTTGCCACTGGCTTCGGACAGGCTGCCCAGCGCGGTGCTGTTTTCGCCCGTGGCGTTGCTGCCAGCACCGGAGGCGGTGGAGAACGAGCCCGTCGCGGAGCTGCCGGAGCCGCTGGCACTGCTGAAGTCACCACTGGCAGTGGCGCTGTCGCCGATCGCCGCGCTGTTGGCGCCGGATGCCGAGGCGCCCACGCCCACGGCGGCGCTCTGGTCGCCAGAGGCGCTGCTGGCTGCACCGATCGCCGTGCTGCCGGTGCCGCTGGCACTGGCGCCGGTGCCGACGGCCGCCGACAGATCGCCGCTGGCATCGGCGCCATTGCCACAGGCCAGCGAGGCGGCACCACCGGCGCTGGCGCCGCCGTTGGACACGCCGCCGAAGCCATCGTCCAGCTGGCAGGTATCACCGGCCCACGCCGGTGCGGTTGCCATGGCCAGTGCCACGGCAAGGATGTGCTTGTGCATCGTCTTCACGGTACCCCCAAGGTCCATCAGGAAGGGTTCCCGGCAGGCGCCGGGAACGTTGGGAAACAGGCCGCCCCTGCACAGGGCGGCCTGGATGCTGCAGGCGCCTTACGGCGTTACGGTCAAGGCGACACGGACAGCAGTCTTCGGCGTGCTCGGGTCGTTGCTGCCGACACAGACGAAGCCTGAATAGCTGCCCGGCGCGAGGCCCCCGGCATTGATCTGCACCTGCGTGCTCTGGCTGCCGCCTGCGGAGATGCGGCCCAGGGCGCGGGTCGGTGTGCCGATCCAGCCGGCACCGCAGGCGTTGCTTCCGCCCAACCCATAGGCCAGCCCTGGGGCGCCGGTGGTGGCGGACCAGGCGCCACTGCCATCCGGGTTGATGATCGCGCTGCGGTACACGCTGTCGCCGCTGGTGGCGTTGAACCAGAACCAGCTGGTGGCCAGAGGCGCACGCACCGAGACCACCAGCCAGTAGCGGCCTGCGGGCAGGTTGACGTTCTGGCCCGCCGCGGCCATATCCAGGTTGATGGTGGCCAGCGTGGCTGACGTTCTTACGCCTGGGCCACTGACGGTGGAGGTATAGGTCCACAGTGCCACCTGCGGGCTCGATTCCGGATTGCCCTCCGGATTGCCGCCGACATCACGGAAGATCGACCAGTTGATGTTGGTCGATGTCGCCAGCGTGCCACCGTTGACGAAGCCGTCAGCGACGATACGGGTGATGCCGGTGGCCTCGCCCAGGGTGAAGTCATCTGCAGCGAGCTGTGCACGTGCACCCACAGACACGGCATCGGTGAAGCGTGTCGAGCGACGCCCGTTGGCGTTGTTTGCCGCCTGTGCGACCAGCGTGCGGGTACCTACTCCGGAATTGTCGATCTGCCACTCCAGCGGTGAGCCACCGGTATTGGCGATCTGCAGGTTCACCGCTCCGCTGCCACCGGTCGGCAGGGTCAGCGTGTTCGACGGCGGCGTGGCGGCAATCTGCGGCGGCGGCACCGACACAGCGATCGGCAGGCGCAGCAGTGGCTGGCTGGTATCCCCCCCCTGCGGCGCCAGGGTCAGCCTGGCAAAGCGCCAACTGCCATCGTTCGGTACCGAACCGGTGGTGACGATGATCCGCACCGACTTGCTCTCGCCCGGCGCCAGGGTGAACACCGATGGCGAGACGACCGCAGTCAGGCCCTGCACCTTCGCCGTCCAGGTCTGCCGGGTCGGCAGCACGTTGCGGAACACGCGGGTGAAGCTGCAGCTGTCGGGGCAACTGCGCTTGCCCAGGCTGGCGATGTTGAGCGACGACACTTCACCGCCATTGGCCGGATTGGCGCCCAGGAAGTTGGTCTTGGTCTCGTTCAGCACCAGGCCTGCACGCAGCGCCTGGTCCACCTGGATGCGGCCCGCGCCCATCGCGAATGGGTCGGCCGGAGTGACGCCGTCTTCTTTCAGCACTTCCTGGCGCGCGGTCATCATCAATGCCGAGCGTGTCTCCTGCACCGTCCAGTCCGGACGCGCCTGGCGCAACAGTGCGGCGGCGCCCGCGTGATGCGGCGATGCCATCGAGGTGCCGTCCATCAGGCCAACGGCGTTCTCCGAGCCGGTCACCTCGTTGCCCGCGATTACCGCCAACACGCGCACGCCCGGGGCGGTGACGTCAGGCTTGACCAGATCGAAGATCCCGGCCGGGCCACGCGAACTGAAGTCACCCAGCACGTCAGGCGTGTTGCTGATCTTGCTGGCCGGATAGGCGATGCCAGCGGTTGCGTTGTTGCCAGCGCTGGCGGCGAAGGTCCGCAGTGCATTGGCGTCCGACTGATCGATGGCGAAGGCGGGAATGGTGGCCCCCGCCACGTTGGGCAGGATGGGGGCCGGCTGGTTGTTGCCGATCAGCACGGCGATCGCACCCGCAGCGGCGGCGTTGTTGACCTTGTCGCTGAAGTTGCACGAGCCACGACGGATCACCGCAATGGCGCCCTGGAAGGTGTTGGCCGCGAACGGCGCGCACCCGTCGTTCGCGCTGTCGATGCCTGCACTGACGCGTAACGGCGTGGTCGCCGGAATCGGCGTTGCGAACGGCACGCCGCCCGAACCTTCGGTCAGCAGGATGGCGGTGAGCGCCGGCGGCACGCTGCCGGGGCCGCTGACCGCAGCGAACAACACGATGTCGCCGCGGCCATGCGTGGCCGCCGCGGTGCTGCCCGTCCAGGGCTCCAGATGACCCATCGTGTTCGGGCCCGGGCCGGAGTTGCCGGCGGATGTCGCCACGTAGATGCCGGCATCGGACGCATTGAGGAAGGCCAGCGAGACAGCTTCTCCCCACGGCGCGGTACCGCCGGCAATGGAGTAGTTGATGACGTCGACAACGCCATCGGCGAGGGCCTGGTTGACCGCTGCCAGCGTCGAGGTGTTCGGGCAGAAGCCGCGCCCGGTGGACACTTCGGTGTAGCAGGCGTCGTAGGCGATGATGTTGGCGCGCGGCGCAACGCCGGAAATGTGGATCTGGTTGCCCCGGTAGGACGCGGTGTGCGGGTTGCCCGCTGCAGTGGAAGCGGTATGGCTGCCGTGGCCGTTGGTGTCACCAAAGCCGGGCTCTTCGCGTACATCCGCAACGCCACACTGGTTGCCCGGCGCACCGCAGACAAAATCGTAGCCGCCGATCAGCTTGTTGTTGCAGCGGCCTTCGTCGATGCCACCCGGTGCGCAGGTGCCAAGATAGTTGCCCGCACCCAACGGATTGATGTGCTCGTAGCCATCCTCCGCACGGGCGGTGAAGGCCGGGCTGCCGAAGTTGATGCCCGAATCGATGACACCGATCACCACACCTTCGCCACGGAACGGCGTGGGGGTGCCGTTCCACAGCGCGGGTGCGCCGATCAGCCCCGGTCCGACATCGGTATCCTGCTCGTACTCCCGGTATTCCTCGACCAGCTCCACATCGGGAAGTGCGCGTACGCGCTCCGCTTCCTGCGGATTCATCTGCAGCACCGATGCGTTGATCGCATGCTGCATGCGCCGCTCGACCTTCACGCTGCGGCCCAGCGTGGCATTGATGCGGGCCTCGTGCTGTACCTGGCGATCCGCGAGGAAGCGCACATAGTCCTGTGAACGTGCCCCCCGCACCGCAATGCGCGGTGTCGGCGCATTGCCCGTGGCCGCCGCCGCGCGCGCGGCACTGGCGGACGGACGCATGCGTTCCGGTGCCGCGAGGCCCTGGATGTCCCCCTTGTAGGTGGCCAGCGGCTCCTCGCGATAGACCACGATGTAACGGTTGGAAAGTTCGGCGAAGCCGCTTCCCGGACCGGTCGCTGCAGGCCCGGCCGGATTGCCGGCGCGTGCATCCACGGAGGGATTGCCCGTCTTCGACTGGGCGCCGGTACTGCGTATGCCCACGGCTGCGGCGGCCAATGCAGCCCCCGCCACCAGGGTCAGTGCAACCCATTTGCTTCGTTTGATCCATGCATTGCGCATCGAATACCCCTTTTCATTGAAAGCCCGAGATGCACGCCGGCGTCAGCGCCGGCGCTGTGATGTCTGGTGCTTCAATTGCGGGTGCGGCGCGTAGTCCCCGACGCCTTGCACCCCGCTGCGCCCCGGCAGCAGAATCGACACTACCTCAAAATTTGACGTGGCGCACAGTTTTTCGTGACAACCGCAAGGCAGAGATCAGTACGCGAAAGTATGGATGCCTTCCTGCATTGCGTAGCTATGGCCTGGGCAGCCGAACCGGCACCGCGTTCGTTGTCCATCATTGAAGGGCAGCAGTGCCAAGTGCTATGACTGTCTGTGCCCATCAATGCACGGATGCCATGGACACTCTCCGCTTTGTACTGATCGCCTGCGCTGCCTGTGCGGCAGGACCGGCATGGTCCGTTGAATCACCGATCGCCGATGCGGACGCGAGTCGAATCTTCAGGGAAGCGCGGGCACTGTGCCAGGCCGATGGCGGACAGTTGTGGGGGCAATCCCTGTGCGGGCCGATGATGCTGGTTGATCCAGGGAGCCGGCAGGTCATCGCCTCGCACGCAGATGCACAGGGTGCGCTGAAGGCACGCGGCAACGTGTTCGCAGGCCAGCTTCCGGCCGATGCGATCGTCGCCAATACCGCCGTGGACTGGTCCGGCACACGCTGGACGCAGCTGCTCTGGCCATTGCCGCAGGACGCGTCCCGGCGCAGCACCCTGCTGGCTCACGAAATGTTCCATCGCCTGCAACCGGCGTTGCCCATCATCGCGCCGACCGAGGGCGGAAACGAACACCTCGACACGCTTGAAGGACGCTACTGGCTGCAGCTGGAATGGCGCGCACTGGTGGATGCGCTTGCGGCCACCGATGCAGTGGCGCAGCACACTGCGATGATGGATGCGCTTGCATTCCGCGCCGAACGCCACCGCCAGTTCCCTGCGACCGCGCAGGAGGAAGCGGCGCTGGAATTGAACGAGGGCCTGGCTGAATACACCGGCGTGGTCGTCGGCAACCCGTCGCCCGCGACACGCGTCCAGGCGGCGCTGCATGACCTCCGGGCGCACGTTGCTGATCGCAGCTTCGTCCGCTCTTTCGCCTACGCCACCGGCCCGGCCTATGGCCTGCTGCTGGACCAGGCGGCCCCCGGTTGGCGCAGCGATCTCGCCCACCACGCCCAGGATCTCGGCACGCGTCTGGCCGAAGCGACCGGTGCCCCTCCACAAACGGACGTGACCGCACTGCAGGCAGCTGCCGCGCGATACGACGGGCCAGTACTGCGCGAAGCTGAAACGCTGCGCGAACAGCAGCGCCTGGCGCAGCTGGAACACAATCGTGCGCGCTTCGTGACAGGCCCGGTGGTGCGCCTGGACCTGCGCAGCATGCGCATCCAGTTCAACCCCAACACGATGCAGCCGTTGCCTGGCCGTGGCACGGTGTATCCAACGATGCGACTGACCGACGTCTGGGGCAGCCTGGATGTCACCGACGGTGCGTTGATGCAGAGCGACTGGAAGGCGGTGTTCGTGCAGGCGCCCGCAAGTACTGAGCCGCCGCTGCAGGGGCCGGGATGGTCGCTGAACCTGAAACCGGAGTGGTCGCTGGTGCCGGGAACACGCAATGGCGACTACGTGTTGAAGGCGAACCCCTGACAACACCTGCAGGCATCGCGATGCTCTAGCACGCCTGCGTTTCAGCCACGCCCTGCTCCATCTGACACATCTCCAGTGCTTGCGCGCTGTCACAGCTTGGTCTTTTCGTCGTTCACCGAAAGACGACAGCTTGTGACGCTTACGACACCGCACGGCCTCCACGGCCCTGTCATCGCGGTCACGTCCCACCGCAATCCGCAGCACCCGTCTCCGCAACGTCCTCCCATGACTTCGCCCCGGCCCGGTCTTGGCGGACGGCTGCGCCCTGAACTTCTGCTGGAGAACCGCAATGCGCCTCGCAAGCTTCTTCTTCGCGTTCGTCCTCAGCGCCGTCGCCGGCGCAGCCCAGGCCCAGGTCGTCACCCTCAACAAGGGCGGCTTCGTGCTCACCTACGACTGCAGCATCCACAGCGCCACCCGCTACGAATACACGCTCACCGCAGACACCGGCTCGGAAGCGCGCCCTTCCAGCTTCTACAAGGACCCGGACCTGCCCGCCGGCTGCCTGGGCCAGACCAGCACGGCCTCGTATGCCAGCATCAAATCCGGCTATGACCGCGGTCATCTGGTGACCTCCAACCACATGGACTACAACGCGACCTACATCCGTCGCGCCAACTACATGACCAACATCGTTCCGCAGGTATCCAGCTTCAACCAGGGCATCTGGGTGAAGGCCGAGAACGTGGCCGAGTGCTACCGCGACATCGCGCCGGTGGATGTCTATGGCGGCGTGGTCTATGGCGATGCCTCCAATGACTACTTCCTGGCCAGCCACGGCATTCCCACGCCGGAGTTCTTCTGGAAGACGATCATCACCCGCGACCCGAACACCGGCACCGCCAAGGCGATCAGCTGGATCATCCCGAACGAAGCGAACCTGGGCAGCCTGGACAACTACCTCGTGACTATCGCCGACCTGGAAGAGCTGCTGGGCGCCAGCTATGTGGCCATCAACGCGCCGGCCTCGCTGAAGGCCATGCTGCCGACCACGACCTGGCCGCAGCCCGCGGGCTGTGATCTGAGCTGATCCGCCAGGACGCCCGACTCAGTGTGCTGGCGTTGCGAGCCGTCGCGACGCCAGCGTTCTGGCAACCCGGTACTGGGCAGCGCTGGCGGCCAGCATCGCCAGTGCCAACAGCGGCAGTCCGAACGGCCCAGGCACCTGCGCGATCATCAGCAGGACGCCAGACACGAGTATCACGATCAGCGAGGCCGTTCCAGTCAGCAGCGCTGCTGTGGCCAGCACGCGCCCCATTGCCGGAGCAGCGGAAGGCGTAATTCCGGTCACAACGCCCGCGGTTGAAGCCAGTGCCGCCAGCACCAACGTGAGCAGCAGAACGATCTGCAGCTCCAGCCAAAGGCCATCCCCCACCGTCGGGGAACCGGACTCCAGTGCCATCAGGCGAAGCTGCACGAGAATTGCTGGCAGGCACGCGCCACCGAGCAGCAGCATGCCGGCGCCCACCTGACTGGCGCTGACCACGCCGGTGTGCGGCCCCTGGATTGCGCGACCGCGTTGCAACAGGAGTGCGGGCAGCAGTGCGACCGCTGTCAGCAACAGCGTGTGCAGCAGTGAAGCGGCCACCACCCAGACCAGGGAATGTGCGTCCGGTGGGCCCATCTGCAGGTACATCCACACCGACAGATGATCCAGCACGATCAACATCAGGTAGAAGGACACGCCTGACGCGAGCGGATGCCGGATCCACAGTGCGCCTCCTCGCCCGAACAGAACGGTGGAAGCCAGCACGGCCGCCGCTGCGAAACAACACAGCCGGAACGCCAACGAAACCAGGGCATCGGCGAAGCCACTGGCCCCGATCTGCATGCCATGCCCGCGCGCCACGGCCATGCCTTCAATGAAGCCCGGCAGGAACAGGCTCAGCACGGACAGCTTCGCAGCCATTGCAAATACGACGGGATAGGCGCTGAAGAACAATCGCAGCCGGTTCAAGGCTCGCTCCTGTGCAACGGTATCGGTACGCAACCGTGGACAGTCTAGCGCTCTGTCCGGCAGCGTGCCCTGCCTGCGTGGCTATGGGAAAATGGCAGGCGCCCGCCCCTATCGCATGCCCCAGGAGTTGTAGATGTCCCGTTTTCCCTTCGATGCCGTGTTGTTCGACTGCGATGGCGTACTCGTTGATTCCGAGCCACTGGTGGCCCGCGTGCTCTCGGAAATGCTGACCGAACGTGGTTGGCCGCTGACCCCGGCGCAGGCCGGCGAGGTGTTCCTTGGCCAGTCCGTAGCCCATCTGGCGGGGCTGATCGAAGAGCGAACCGGCAAGCCGTTCACCGAGGAATGGCTGGAAGAATTCCGCCAGCAGCGCAACCGGGCGCTGGAGCGCGACCTGGTTGCGATCCAGGGCGCGCCTGAGGCCGTGCGCGCGATCGGCGCCGCCACCGGCGGCCGGATCGCCTGTGCGTCCGGCGCCGACCTGCACAAGGTGAAGCTGCAGCTGGGCAAGGTCGGCATCCTTGATGCCTTCGGTGCCTATGTGTTCAGTGGCCAGGACATGCCGAACACCAAGCCGCATCCAGATGTCTATCTGGCCGCTGCCGCAGCGCTGGGCGTGGACCCGAAGCGCTGCGCGGTGATCGAGGATACCGTGACCGGTGCAACGGCTGGCGTGGCAGCCGGAGCCACCGTATTCGGCTTCAGTGAGGGCGGTCCGCACCACAGCACGCCCGAAGCCCTGCGCGCTGCCGGTGCCAAGGTCATCTTCCAGCGCATGGAAGACCTGCCCGCCCTGCTTGCCGCCCACGCCATCGACGCCGTGGCCTGACGCGGCATCATCCCGCAGCGCCCAGCGAGGCGCTGCGGCGCTTGCCCGCGTAATGCAATGCAAACAGATACAGGCCGGTGAACAGCTGCAGGAACAGGGGGGGCAACGGCGAATACGTGAGCCACGCCGCAGGCTCGCCCTGCCCCATCCCACGGGCGACGAAGTTGGCGATCACCGCCAGGGTGAACACGATCGAGGTCCAGCGGTGCAGCGGCCGGGCCCAACGGCCGCGGCTCATTGACGGCGCCTCGCATCGGAGCGGGCTTCGATCATCTTCCAGCCGTTGCCCGAGGGGTCACGGAATCCGGCATCAATGGCGCCGAAGCGCTCGATCGGCTCCTGGGTGAACTCCACGCCCTGTGCCAACCATTGCGAGTAGCGCGCCTGGCAGTCATCCACGGCCAGCACCAGCGGTGGCATCGCCCCCTTGGCCACCAGCTGCTGCAGCGCCTGCGCCGTGGCAGCATCATGGGTCGGTGGCCCCGGCACGAACAGGCCCAGCTGGAAGCCGTCCTGGCCGGGGCTGCGCACGGTCAGCCAGCGATAGCTGCCATTGCGTACGTCGGTGTGTACTTCGAAGCCGAGCGTGTCGACGTAGAACGCAAGCGCTTCATCCTGGTCGCGTACGTACAGGCCGACCGTGTTCACAGTGTTCGTCATGGGACCTCCCTCAGGTGGGGCCCACGTTAGCAACGGCCTGGCGGCGGCGCTTCTCCAAAACTGCGATGTTGAGGTCGGGCCGCTGGGCGGCACGCGCATGGCACTCGGGCACTACGTGCTGTGGCTCCTGTGCTGCCCGTTCCCGCTCGCGCACGTTGCCGGGGCTGTCGCCGGTGATGTCTCGGAAGATACGGCCGAAGGTGCCGAGGCTGGCCCAGCCGGTCTGCGCTGCGATCTCGGTGACCGCCAGGTCGGTATCACGCAGCAGCGCCACAGCACGCTCGATGCGACGGCTGAGCAGGTAGCGGTGCGGCGGCAGCCCGAACGCCTGCTTGAACGAACGCGCGAAATGCGCCGGCGACACCGCACTGACCTCGGCCAGGCGCGCGACCGGCCACTCCTCGTGGCTGGCGCGGTCCATCCGGTCCTTGGCACGCAGCAGGCGTCGCAGCAGTTCGGGGCTCTGGTTCATCTGGCTCGCGTGGCCACACGGGGGCGTTGACCGAAGGGTGGGCGGAGCGCCCCGCCGCGTCAACCCGGCTCAACGCTGCGCCGGCAGCTCCAGCCGGTGCTTGCGGCACAGCCGGTACACCGTCACGCGCGAGATCTGCATCTGCCGCGCGCACTCGGAGACGTTGTAGCCGGTCTGGCGCAGGGTCTGCAGCAGTACATCGCGCTCGGCCTGGCCGCGGGCATCGTGCAGCATGGCGCTGGGCAGCGCCTGTACCGGCTCCCCCAGTTCCAGGTCACGCTCGCTGATCAGCTCGCCTTCGGCCATGATCGCCGCCCGCTGCACCCGGTTGAGCAGCTCACGAACATTGCCGGGCCAACCGAAACGCCGCATCGCCTGCAGCGCCATTGGCGAGAAACCACGCGCGCGCACGCTGTGGCGCAGCCGGAAGCAGCGCAGGAAGTGTTCGCCCAGCAGCTGCACATCAGCACCGCGTTCGCGCAGTGGTGGCATCAGCAGGCGCAGCACGTTCAGACGGTAGTACAGATCGCTGCGGAACCGCCCCTGTGCCACCGCCTGTTCCAGTTCCACGTGGGTGGCAGCCAGCACCCGCACATCCGCGCGCAACGACTGGCTGCTGCCGACGCGCTCGAAAGTGCCCTCCTGCAGTACGCGCAGCAGACTGGTCTGCGCCTCGGCGGGCAGGTCGCCGACTTCATCCAGGAACACCGTGCCGCCGTGCGCGGACTCGAACACGCCGATCTGGCGCTTGTCGGCGCCGGTGAACGAACCGCGTTCGTGGCCGAACAGCTCCGACTGCACCAGGCTGGCCGGAATGGCCCCGCAGTTGACCGCGATGAACGGCTTGCCCGCGCGACCCGACAGCGCGTGCAGCGCATGCGCCGCCAACTCCTTGCCAGTACCGGTCTCGCCAGTGACCAGCACCGGCAGTTCCACCGGGGCGAACTTTTGCAGCACTGCGCGCACCGCATGCAGCGCAGGACTCTCGCCAATCAGCGCACGCGGCCCTTGCCCGCCACAGGCCTCATCGATCGAGGGATCATCCGCATCGAACTGCTGGCGTATCGCGCACACCAGGTCCTGCAGCCCGAACGGCAGGGTGAACCGTGCAAGGCAGCGCTGCAGCAGGGGCAACCACGCCGGTGGTGTGACGCCGGCACCCGGTGGCAGAACCGCCAGCCACGGTAGATGCAGATGCTGCTCGATCCACGGCTCAAGCAAATGCAGGTCGGTGGCATCCAGATGGCGCAGATCCAGCACCGCAAGCAGTCGGTCACGCCCGCGCAAGCCGATCGCCATCGCAGGATCAGGGTGGATGCTGCGCACGTACCAGCCTGCAGCCGCCATCGCGCTGCGCTCGCTCGCCAGCGGCTGGCCAAACCAGAGCACGCAACGCGATGCAGAAACTTCCGGGACCGCTGCCATGCTTCCCCCAGCATCCGGACACCGTCGGCGGACTGTCAGCCAATCGCCGGCGTGCCGCCCTCCGCCGGGACCCCTACGGCCACCACGGCGGCCTTTGTTGGGCGGATGCTAGCGCCCCGCTAAACGGCGTTGCAATGAGCAGCGCGTCAAGAAATACGCACCTGAAGCTGCACCGTTGCACTCTGCGCCGGTCGCTGTAACAGGAATGCGACAGTCACCCCGCCGCCTTGCCCCGCAGCGCTTGGCGCTGCGGAATCCCAACATTTCTGCGACGCCGCTGTAACACACCGGGGCCACCCCATCGTGCCGTCGTTTTTCTCCCCGCTTGGCGCGCAGGAGTTTCGACGTTGGCACGGTTGATGCGTGGATCCGCCGCACCCATCGCGGGAGATCGGCATGGACGGCACCACCCTGATTCGTGGCTTGGCTGCGTCGCTGGGATTCACCCTGCTGGCGATCGTCACGAGCGCCTCCGCCTCCGGCGCACGCCAGGGCGTGAAGCCGCAGCCGGGCGAAATCGTCCTGTTGCGAGATGTCTCCGCGCGGCCGGCCTATCGCATGGCACCGCCGGGCATGGCGCTGATCGCCGATCCGAAGCCGCAGCGCGAAATCGCCGCTGCACTGGGAACGGGTGGCCCTGCCATCGGGATGGACGAACTCAGCGACGAGGACTACGCCGGAATGGGCGCGGGCCAGGCCAGGCCCCTGGCCGCACCTGGCGGCACCACGGTCGAACGGGTCACCCAGCAGGCCCTGGGCAGCACCCTGGGACGCAGCAGCGACGGCATGGTCGGCAGCAGCCTCGGCGGCGCCATGAGTGGACCGCTGGGCGCCGTCGGCAACAGTACCCGCGGCATTGCCGATACGGTGCGTGGCGCACTGGGTCAGTTCCCGCTGCAGGGCACGGCCCCGGCAGGTGGCAAATGAGGCGCCTGTGCTGGCTGCTGCTGGGGCTCGGGCTGGGTGCCACGCCCCTGCCGGCGATGGCCGACGACTACAGTGGCATGCTCGCGTACCTGGACGTGACCCGCATCGACGGCCGCGCCCTGGCCGGCTCGAGCGGGGCCATCGCCGTGAACCAGGCGGCGGGCGACCTGAACCTCCAGGCCAATCTGCGTGGCATCGCCCGGGGCGAACGCGCCGAGGTGGCGATCAGCACGCAACAACTGCAGCAAGGCAACCGGGTGCTGTCGGCACCGTTGGCTGCCTCCGCGCAGATCGGCGGTAACGCGCTGGCCGGTGCCAGCGGCATCGCTTCAATCAACCAGGCCAGCGGCATCGCCAACACGACGCTCAACGTCGTCAGCGCGACGCTGGCCCGACAGGGCATACGCGAAACCGACGACACGGCCCTGGCCGCAGAAGGTTCCGCGTTGGCAGGGGGGCGGGACGACGCCGGTCACGGCGTCGCGACGGGCACCCGCAGCGCCGGTGTAGCCAGCACCGCACTGCGGGGATTCGACGGGGTCCTGCAACTCAATCAGATCGCGGGCAGCGGCAACGACACGGCCAATGTGCTGGGCCTGGTCGTGCAGGACCGTCCGTGACAACCACCCACCGATGCACCACCCGATGAGAGAGAGGGCACCATGAAAGCGACCGTCAAACGGACCATGCTCGCCATGGCGATTGCCACTGCCTCGACCGCCGCTGCGGCCAATGGCTGGGACAACCAGAACGCCAACGCGAACATCAACCACAACCACACCGTCAGCGAAACCCGCAACGACGCCCACAACCATACTGACAACGACGTACGCAACCGCACCGTCAACGTCAATGTGCAGAAGCACAGCAACATCCAGGCCGACGAGCGCAAGGAAAAGAACAACCACGGCGTCGACGTGAACCTGGAGAAAGACCTGCGCCTCAGCACCGACGTCAATTTCTCCGGTGACCCGAACATCACCGGCGACATCGACCTCGACTCCGCGGCCATCGCGGTGATCGACAACCGCCAGTCGATCAGCAACAACGCCACCAGCAACAGCCTGGTCACCAACCGCGCTTCGATCGGTGACAGCGTCGGTGCCGGTGCCTCTGGCAATCTCGGCTTCAACGTGGTGTCCGGCGACAACAACGCCCAGGACAATGCCGCGTCGCTGTCCGCGGCCGACGCGTCCTTCAGCTTCGGCATGGCTGACGCCGAGGTGTTCGTCAACCAGGCTGGCTTCGGCAACGTCACCCAGAACTCGGGCGTCACCAATGCCGCCAGCCTCGGTGGCAATGCCTTCGGCGGCGCATCGGGCAACATCGGCGTGAACATCGCCTCGGGGAACAACAACGAGCAGAAGAACGCGCTCGCCGCCTCGGTCGCGACCACGGCGGTGGCGCAGTCGAGCATCAGCTCCAACCAGGTCTCCACCGGCAACACGGTCAGCAACGCCGGCTTCGTGAAGTCGTACACCGATACCGTGCAGGTCGGCATGCATGGCGGCGTCAGCGGCCTGACCCTGGCCTATGGCGCGGGCACCTACCGCGGTACCGGCAACGCCTACCAGATGGCCAACTACTACCTGGATACCTGGAATGGCGAGCTGCCGCACCCGGGTGGCAACAGCACCGGCCACATCGATCTGGACAACGAAATCCAGAACGCCACGATGAACCCGAATCGTCCGGGGGTCGGTGGCCTGGGCTTCGATACGCGTGAAAGCGGCACCAGCCAGTTCGTCGAACTGGGCGTGGCCGACCTGTACGCCAGCCTCAGCGGCACGGTCAGCACCACGCGCTGGGTGAACGTCGATGCCACCAATACCTCGGCATTGTCGGGCAGTGCCTTCTCCGGCGCTTCCGGCAACATCGGCGTGAACGTGGCGTCCGGCACCGGCAACCTGCAGGCCAACAGCCTGGCCCTGGCCGTCGCCCAGCCCAGCACCGGCGGCGGTGGTGGCAGCGGCGAGTAAGCGCAACGCCCCGGCCGTCCGCCAATGGCCGGGTTCCCGGGAGCCCCTGTTCCTCCTCCCCCTTGGGACAGGGGCTCCCCCCTGCTGCCGGAGAACGTGATGATCCTTTGCCGACGCTCACTGCGCCTGCTGCCCTGCCTGTTGCTGCTGGGTACGGCATCGGCATGGGCGGGCGATGTCCGCTTCAGTGGCGTGCTGCCCAACGGGGCACTGCTGCAGCAGAAGGTGGAGAGCATGCAGGAGCGGCGCTACCGCAACGTGGTGCGCCAGCACACCGACTACAGCTGCGGCGCGGCGGCTCTGGCGACGATCCTGCGCCATGCCTATCACCTGGATACCGATGAAGCAACGGTGATCGAGGGGATGATGGGGGTCTCCGATCCGGCGCTGGTGGCCGAGCGCGGCTTCTCACTGCTCGACATCAAGCGCTACGTGGAATCGCTGGGCATGCGCGGACGCGGCTACCGCATCGACGAGGCTCGCCTGCGCACCCTGCGCGTGCCGGGGCTGGTGCTGATGGACGTGCGCGGCTTCCGTCATTTCGTGGTGCTCAAGCAGGTTCGCGACGGTGTGGTCGAGGTCGCTGATCCCATCCTTGGCAACCGCAGCCTGGCGCTGCCCGAGTTCCTCGCTGCATGGCCATCGCGAGCGGTATTCGTGGTGATCGGCAGCGATTTCGATCGCAACACGGTTCTGCTGCAACCCAGCGAACGGCCAAGCGCCCGCGCGCTCTACGCGCGGCAAGGGCCGATCACCGATGCCGAACTGGTCGACTTCGGCTTCAGCCACGCCGACCTGTTCTGAAGGAGGTTCGACCATGTTCCGCCAACCGATGATGATGGCTCTGCTGCTGGCCTTCTCTTCCCTGCCCCTGCAGGCGGCAGAGGGCGCTCCCGGTCGCGGCCTGAAGGAAATTCCGGACCCGGAACTGAGCCTGATGCGGGGGCGCTACACCGTGGGTGGCAACAACGTTGCCTGGTTCGGGGTCACCATGGTGTCGCAGTGGCAGGCCAGCAACGGCGCGACGCTGCAGGGCAGCCTCACCCTGGGCATGGACTTCCGTGGTGGTGGCGCGCCGAAGCTGAGTTTCCAGCCCAGCGTGCATGTCACGGCAGCCGATGCGCCGCTGCCCGATACCCACGGACGCAGCATCGACAGCAGCGGCCTGGCCAACGCCAGCGGCCTGGTGCAGAGCGTGCAGGTGGCCGGCGATGGCAATGTCGCGCGCAACGTCACCACGCTGACCGTCCGCGAGGGTGGCGTGCCAGCCGTTCTCTCAGATGGCGCAGGCAACGTCACCGCGCAGCAGGCCGGCGCCAGCGCGACCGCCGTGCTGGAAGGCAACCAGGCACGCCTGCTGCTGCAGGTGGATGGCCAGGGGCTGGTGCAGCAGTGGATCCGCAATGGCAGCGTCGGCCAGGGTATCGCCCTCGCCGGTGACGGCCAGATCGCCAGTAACCAGCTGCGGCTGGAGCTGGTGCGCAACGCCGTGGGCAGCAACCTGCCGTTGAGCCAGAACGTGGCCCAGGCGATTGCGTTGAACCGCGGCATGGGGCCAGGCCAGTAACAGGGCCTGGCATTGGGGGAAACGCTCCACAACGCAGGACACCAACATGCACACCCTGATGAGGATCACCCCGTTGGCGCTGGCGGCGCTGGCGGGCACCGCCCTTGCCGCACCGCCGACGTCCGACGACGGCGCGGACGTGCAGGCCCTGGCCAACCAGCTGGAACAACTGAAGGCCAACTACGCACAGGAAGTGCGGCGGTTACGCGAACTGGACATGCAGGTGCAGGCCATGCAGGCGCGCTTGAGTGGGCGTACGGCGGCCATCGGGCAAGGATCGGCAGCGGGCACGGGCACGGGCACGGGCACGGCAGTCGAGCATGGCTCGACTCTACAGAGTGGTGCAGCCGTTCCGCCGGGCAGCGAGGGATACGCCAGCACCGCCGCCGAGGCGCAGCAGGCCAGGCAGGAGTCGCGGCGCAGCGTGGACGACGTGAAGCAGCAGCAGTCTGCGCTGTTCTCACGCCGCTTCACCATCGAGAACAGCCTCACCTACGCCCGCTACGACCGCAAGCAGCTCACCCTCAATGGCTTCCTGGCCCTGGACGCGATCTTCCTCGGCAACATCGCCATCGAGAACGTCGAATCCGATTCGCTCACCTACAACCTGGCCGCTCGCTGGGGCGTCAGCCCGAACCTGACTTTGAACCTGGACGTGCCCTACCTCGCACGGCGCACGGTGTACCAGAAAGGCGGCGCCGGCGGAGCAGCCGCCGCCATTGCACAGGAAGAGACCAACGGCAACGGCCTGGGTGATATCGGCCTGAGCGCGAACTACCGGTTGTTCGGCGAACGCGGCTGGCGCCCGGAGACCGTGCTCACCGCCGGTGTCACCGCCCCCACCGGGCGTGCGCCCTACGGCCTGGACTGGAAGGTGATCGAGCGCGATGACGACGACTACATCCGCTTCGCCGTGCCGCGCGAGCAACCCACCGGCAATGGTGTCTGGCAGGCCAACGTCGGCCTGTCGATGGTGAAGACCGCCGACCCGGCCATCCTGTTCGCCAACCTGGGCTACGTGCACTCGTTCCCGCGGGGCTTCAGTGACATCGACAGCAATCCGGACACGGTCAACCCGAGCGACGTGAAGCTGGGTGGTTCGGTGTACTTCGGCGCGGGCGTGGCATTCGCCTTCAACGAACGCACCAGCCTCAGCCTGTCCTTCAGTGACCGCATCAGTGCCCGCGCCTCCACCCGCTTCCAGGGCGGCAAGTGGATGAAGGTGATCGGCAGCGATGCCAACGCGGCATCACTGAACCTGGGCGTGACCTATGCGTTGAACCAGCACACCACGTTGGTGACGTTGCTCGGCATCGGGCTGACCCCGGATGCACCGGACTTCACGTTGGCGTTCAAGATCCCTTACATGCTCTAGAAATGAACTGAATGGTATCAATGGCCATGCTTCACGCGCCCCCATGCACTCAATCCGGCGCGGTTCTGGGTCATGATGGTCTTCCTTCCTGTCGCGTGGGTCGCACCATGTCCATCGGATTCATCGGTCTAGGCGTGATGGGGACGCCCATGGCCGTCAACCTGGCCCGCGCCGGGAACCGCGTACTGGCATGGTCACGCTCCAGCCGCAACGACGAGGCAGCGCGCTCGGCGGGCATAGAGCGCGCCGGATCCGTGCAGGAGGTATTCAACGCCTGCCACACGATCATCATGATGCTGGCCAACGATGAAGCCATCGACGCCGTGCTGCTGCGCGGTTCCGATGACTTCGACGCGCGCGTGCAAGGGCATCTGCTCATCAACATGGGCACAAGCTCCGCCGCCTACTCAAGGGCGCTGGCCGATCAGGTCCGTCGCGCAGGTGGGCGCTATGTCGAAGCGCCGGTCTCCGGGTCACGCCTGCAGGCCGAGGCGGCACAGCTGGTGGTCATGCTGGCAGGCAACGAAGCAGATCTGGCCGAGGCAGAGCCCTTGCTGGCCTCGTTGGGGCGGCAGATTGTCGCCTGTGGCGAGGTCCCGGCAGGCCTGCAGATGAAGCTTGCGGTGAACCTGTTCCTGATCACCCTGGTCACCGGTCTGGCCGAAGCCGTGCATTTCGCCGAGGCACATGGCATCGCGCTGGAGCGCTTTGCCCAGGTACTCAACGCCGGGCCGATGGCCAGTGAGGTTTCGCGGATCAAGCTGGACAAGATGATCCGCGACGACTTTACAGTGCAGGCTTCCATTACCGACGTGCTGAAGAACAGCCAGCTGGTGGCGGCAGCCGCCCGCAGCGCCGGCGTACAGGCGCCCTTGATCGAAGCAAGCGACGTGCTGTTCGCCCGCACTCAGCAGATGGGGCTGGGTGGGCTGGACATGGCAGCCGTCGTGCAGGCGATCCGGCAGGTCCAGGGCGCTGACAGCGGCGCTTGATACGGATTCATGTTCCGGCACCACAGCCGCCCCCGGCCGCTGCTATATTCAGCCAAGCTCGGCAGGCACGGTGCCTGCCCTCGAATCACAGGGAGTTGGACATGGGTCTGGTACAGGCGGTGAAGGGTGCGGTAGGCGGTGTGCTGGCCGACCAGTGGAAGGACTTCTACACCGTGCCGACGGGCCTGCCGTCCACGGCGGCCCTGTTCGCGGCGGTGCCGCAGGGCATCAATGCCGGCCGCGG
Organism: Stenotrophomonas sp. WED208; assembly: GCF_040984485.1. Lineage (NCBI taxonomy): Bacteria > Pseudomonadati > Pseudomonadota > Gammaproteobacteria > Lysobacterales > Lysobacteraceae > Stenotrophomonas > Stenotrophomonas sp. WED208. The sequence continues at coordinate 2,182,913 of NZ_JAZARB010000001.1, read as the reverse complement.
TTCCAACACCAGCGGCTCGTCCAACATCATCACCAACGGTTCGAAGATCATCGTGCCGGAGGGCTATGGCCTGCTGCTGTTCCAGGACGGCGCGATCACGGCGTTTGTCGCCGAACCGGGCGGCTACGAGTGGCGTTCGGACGATCTCAACTCGCAGTCGATCTTCGCCGGAGACGGCCTGGTCAGCACCTTCATCAAGCAGAGCTGGGAGCGCTTCAAGTTCGGCGGCCAGCCGGGTTCGCAGCAGGCCGCGTACTTCGTCTCGCTGAAGGAGCTGCCGGACAACCGCTTCGGCACCCAGTCGGAAATCTACTGGGACGACGGCTTCCTCAATACCCAGGTCGGCGCGGTCACCCGCGGCTCCTACACGCTGAAGATCGTCGACCCGATCCTGTTCGTGAAGAACTTCGTGCCGGCCAGCTACCTGCAGCCGGGCCAGGTGTTCGATTTCACCGACCTGGACAACGCCGCCGCCAGCCAGCTGTTCAATGAAGTGGTCGGTTCGCTGGCTCCCGCCTTCAGCCTGTACACGAACGATCCGAGCAAGGGCAACCGCATCACCAAGCTGCAGCAGGACTCGCTGGGCTTCGCGCAGAGCCTGTCGGCCGCGGTCGAGCAGGGTTACCAGTGGAAGTCCGATCGCGGCCTGGCCATCGTCAAGACCGCCATCGTCTCGATCGAGTACGACGCCAATACCCGCGAACTGCTGAAGACCGTGCAGCGCGCCGATGCGCTGTCCGGTTCGCGCGGCAATTCCAACCTGCAGGCCAGCGTCGCCCAGGGCATCCAGTCAGCCGGTGAGAACGGCGGCGCGGCAGGCCTGGTCGGCGTCGGCATGGCCTCGGGCATGTTCGGTGTCGGCGGCATGCAGCAGCCGGTCACCCCGGTTGCCGACGATCCGGTCGCCAAGCTGAAGAAGGCCAAGGAAATGCTGGACCTGGGCCTGATCACCCAGAGCGACTACGACGCGCTCAAGGCCAAGGCACTGGGCCTGTAACCGGCAGGGCACGCAACCAACATGTCCGATCCCCGAAACGGCCCACCGCCGCTGCCCGGATCCGCGCCCGCGACGCCACCGCCCTTGCCGGCGGCGTCGTTGGACGGGCCGGGTTCGCCGCAGGACGTGCCTCCCCTGCCCGGCAGCTTCCCGCTGGACACCTCGACGCTGCCGCAGGCCATCCGCGATGAAGTGGAAGCGCCTGATCCGGTCGCCATCGATACTTCGGCCAGCGAGCTGAAGGACGGCCTCAACCGCTGCCCGAAGTGCGGCGCCACCGACATCCGGCCCAAGGCCGGTACCGATATCCTGGTCTGCCTGTACTGCCGTCACGAATGGCATGGTGCGCGGGTCGAGGAGGAGTTCGGGCTGGGCGAGGCCATCGACCAGCTGCGCGGCACCGTCATCGCCTCCGGCGCACGCGACATCGATGCCGACACCTCGGCGTTGATGACCTTCAAGTGCACGGGCTGTGGCGCCGAAGTCACGGTCAACACCGAGAGCACGATGACGGCGCGCTGCCACTGGTGCCGCCATGTGTTCGGCGTCAACGAACAGATCAGCAATGGCGCGGTGCCTGATGCGGTACTGCCCTTCCATATCAAGAAGGACGATGCGGTCGCGCGCATCCGCCAGTTCGTCGACAAGCGCCGGCTGTTCGCGCTGAAGGCGTTCAAGGAACAGTTCACCCCGGAAAACGTGGTGGGTGTGTTCCTGCCCTACATGATCGTCGACAGCAATGTCAGCGCGGCCGTGGCCGGCAAGGGCGAGATCCAGACCCGCCAGTACACGGTGGGCAGCGAAAAGAACAAGCGCACCGTGTATGACGCTGACATCTACCAGATCGAGCGCCAGGTCGACTTCACGGTCGATGATCTGCCGCTGGAATCGTCCGCAGAACGCGGCAATCTGGATATCCGCGCCAACACCAACAACATCATCAACACCATCCTGCCGTTCGATACCAAGAACGCGGTGAAGTGGAACGCCTCGTACCTGGCTGGCTTCACCTCGGAGAAGCGCAACCTGGACGTGGAGGCGCTGCGGCCACGATTGGAGGACCAGCTGCTGTCGATTGCTCGATCGCAGGTGGAGTCCTCGGTGCGCGGTTACAACCGCGGCGTGCGCTGGGAGCAGGAACAGCTGGAAGTGCATGGCACCCGCTGGGTGTCGATGTACCTGCCGGTCTGGCTCTACTCGTACCACCAGCCCGGCAAGAACGGCGGCATGCTGCACTACATCGCCGTGAACGGCCGCACCGGCGAGACCATGGGCAGCGTGCCCGTGCAGCAGTGGAAGATGCTGCTGGCGGCGCTGACGGCCGGCACGGTCATCGAAGCACTGGCAATCCTCATCCTGATGGCGACCTCATGAGCGACGATAGCGGCCTCTGGCTGTTGGCGGCAGGTCCGGCCGGCGCAACTGCGCTGTACTGGGCGCTGTACCGCTATTACCGCAACACCGACAAATCGCATTCCTTCGAACACGAAACCGAGGTGCAGGCGAAGCCGGTCACGGGCTCGAACCAGAAGGTCGGCCAGGTGCGCGGCACGGAGGCCACGCGCATCGAAGGCGACAACGTGTACCAGTACCGGATACGGGTTGCCAGGGTAAAGCCCGACCGGTAGGGCCAGGCCGTACCTGGCTGCGGCAATGCCGGCCGCTGGCCGGCATTGCCTCGTTCGCTTGACGTCACCGGGGAGCCGGCCAGCAGCCGGCACTACCCTCAGCCGGCCTGCCCCAGCCGCACCTTCAGCTGCTGGATCTCCTGCTCGCTGACCCCGATCGACTTCAGGTAGCCCTCCGCACCACCGTACTGGCTGTGCAGTGCCGCCAGGAACTGCTCCATGTTGTCCGGTGCGGTACCGGACATGCCAGCCATCTTGCGGGCGATCTGCGGGTTCTGCTTGATCAGCGCCATGATCTGCGCGTTCATCGCACTGTCCTTCGGCTGCCCTTCCAGATAGTGCGCGGAGATCGCGTAGTTGTGCACGATCTCGGCCTTCGGCACGCCTGCCAGGTCCAGCAGCAGGCCAGCGATGATGCCGGTACGGTCCTTGCCGGCCGTGCAATGGAACAGCACGGCTCCATCCTGTTGCGCGGCGATGCGCTGGAACACCTGCTTGAACTGCGGCTGGCTGTGGCCCAGCCACTGCACATAGGCTTCGCCGAGCGAATCGGGGAAGCTGGTCATCATCTTCTGCAGGTCCATCTTCTCCGTGCCCATCAGCGAGATGCGCTGGTAGTCGAAGCGATCATCCCTGGCCAGCAGGTCCGGTGACTGCGCTTCCTCATCGGCGGTGCGCAGGTCGATGTCCAGCTTCACGCCGGCCGCGGCCAGGGCGTCGCGGTCGGCATCGGTGAGGCGGCCGAGATCGGCGGTGCGCACGAACGCATCGGCCGGAATCGGGCCATGGCGGCCCTGCAGGCCGGCGAAGGTGCGCACGTTCCAGGCTCCCTGCAGCGGGATCACCCGCTGCGCGTCGGCAGCGACCGGCTTCACGTTGGCAGCGGCCGTCGGCTTTGCGGCGGTGGCCTGCGGTGCATCGGCAGCAATGGCGGTCACGGCCAGCGGCAGGCTGAGCATCAGGGCCAGGACAAGTTCGGTAGAGCGGTGCTTCATGGAGTTCTCCGTTCGAATCAGAAGTTGACGGCCACGTCCAGGCCGAAGGTGCGCGGGTCATTGAAGATGCCGGTCTGGCCCAGCGCCGGGCTGTTGAGCTTGTAGAACAGGTGCTGCTCATCCAGCAGGTTGCGTGCCCACAGCGAGAACGACATGGTGGTGCCGGTGCTGTTGACCGGCACATCCACCAGCGCCACCCGTGCATTCACCACGAACGAGCTGTCGGTCAGCATCTGGTCGTACTCGCTGGTGTAGTAGCCATCGGACCAGTTGCCGTCCACATGGAATTTCAGCGCCGAGAAGTTGGCGAACGGGACCAGATAGTCGACCGACAGGCTGCCCGCGTTCTTCGGCGCCAACAGCGGCTGCACGGTCACCTGCACGCCCGCACCGAACGGGTCGGTTGCTGTCTGCGCATCGATCTTCGTGTAGGCGTAGTTGAGGCCGAGCGTGAGGTTGTCGACCGGCATCACGTTGAACTCCAGCTCCGCACCCCGGGACTTGCCATCGCTCAGTGCATTGGTGGTGACCATGGTGGTGCGGGTTTCGCCGCTGTTCGGGTCGAACGGCAGCGAGAAGTCCATTTGTTTGTGCGCGATGGTCGAATCGAACAGCGCCAGGTTCAGGCGGGCGCGGTTGTCCCAGAACTGCGACTTGAAGCCGAGCTCGTAGGCGGTCACTTCTTCCGGACCGAACGCGGTGTAGTTGGTCGAGCGCGAGTTGGCACCACCGGCCTTGAAGCCCGTGCTGTACTTGGCGTAGACCATCGCGTGCTCGCCGAGGTCGTAGGCGATGTTGACCATCGGGTCGAAACGGCTCCAGCGGTCCTTGAAAGCGAGATTCGTCGCCGCGCCGTTGACGGTGTACAGACTGCCCTTCTTGTCGTCACGGGTGTAGCGACCGCCGGCAGTCAGGTGCAGGCGCTGCAGTGCTTCCGGCGTCCACGTGGCCTGGCCGAACACGCCCAGGCTGTCCGTCCACGCTTTGCTGGCGCGGTCGATGCGTACCCGCGAGAGATCCAGCGGGTTGGTCGCCGGATTCACAGTGTAGCTGTTGCCACCCGGCCCCCAGACCAGCATGTTCGGGGTCTGCGCATTGTCACCGGCAGTCTCGTGGTAGTAGAACGCTCCGCCGAGGAACTGCACCTGCGAGGTATTGCCGATCAGCTGGAATTCCTGGCTGTACTGGTGCTGATAGACCTGCGCCAGGCTGTAACGACCGAACGGCGTCCCTGCACCACCGTAAGCGGAAATCGCATCGACCAGGCCCATGTCGAACTGGCCCTGGGTGAGTTCACGGTATGAGCTGATCGACTTCAGCTCCAGGTTGTCATTCAGCGTCCACGACAGGTTCAACAGATGGCCGCTGGTACGCCCGATGTTGTCTTCCTGCGGTCCACCGAGGATAGCGCTGTCGCGGCGGTCCAGGCTGGCGCCGGCCTTCTGCAACGGGCTGAGGTACGCGCCCGGCACCAGCACCTGGGTGTGGTACGGCGTGGTGGCGTCGTAGGAGCGATCGAACGCGTACAGCAGCGAGAAGTCATCGCTCGGCTGCCACAGCGCACTCAGGCGTGCGCCGCGCTTGTCGTAGCTGTTGAAGTCGCGCTCGCCGCGCATCGGGTTGTCGGTGGTGCCGCCACGCTTGGCCTGCACGGCGTCGATCTTGAAGCTGACATCGCCCACCTTGGGCAGGTCCAGGTGCAGCGCACTGTTGTAGCCGCTGAAGTTGGACACGCCGGCGCTGACGCTGCCGCCGAATTCGCCGGTGGGTGCCTTGGTCACGATGCTCACTGCGCCGCCTTCGGTATTGCGGCCGAACAGCGTGCCCTGCGGGCCCTTCAGTACTTCAATACGCTCCACGTCGTAGAGCATGTTGCCCAGGCCCTGTGCGCGGCCCATGAACACCCCGTCGACGTAGATACCGACGCCGGCGTCGCGGGCCGGCTGGTTGGCGTCGCCGGAAGCGCCGATGCCACGGATGCCGATGTTCAGCGCCGAACTGCGGGTAGCGAACGGCGTGACCCGCAGCGACGGGATTGAGCCATCGGACAGGCTGCCCAGCGAAATCGCGCTGCGGTCCTTCAGCGCTTCGGCATCGACCACCGATACCGAGATCGGGGTCTCCTGCAGGTTGGTGGCGCGTTTCTGCGCGGTCACCATCACCTGGTCGAGGGCAACGACGGTGCGCGCGGCCTCGGCGGATGCCTCGGCGTCGGCACTGGGACTGTCTTCGGCATGGGCCAGTGCCGGCAGCGCGGCGGCAATGGCGAGGGTGAGCAGCGGGCGGTGCAGCAGGGCGTGGCGCATCGGACTCATTCGCGGAAGGAGAAGGCCGGCGCAGTCTGGGAGGCGGGAATTACAAATGAATGACCGTTCATTCACACCTTTTGTGACGTACTATCCCGCCTCTGGACGCCCCGACTTCACGCAATGACGCCGAAAACCGCCGTAGCCGTACCCGCTGACGCCCCTGCCGCCGCCCATGCCGAAGCCCAGCGCCGTCGCATCCTCGACGCCGCCCAGAAGTGCTTCATCACCCGCGGTTTCCATGCCGGCTCCATCGGCGATATCGCCGCCGAGGCCGAGATCAGCCAGGGGCTGATGTACCGCTATTTCGCCAACAAGCGCGCCCTGATCCTGGCCCTGATCGAACGCCAGCTGCGTCACGACCAGGCCTCGATCAGCGAGATGCCGGCGGCCTCGGATCTGGTCGATGGCCTGCTCGCTTGCTACCAGCAATGGGCACGCGGCGAGGTGCTGCCGATCCACGGCAATGCCATTGCCAGCGTGGCGCTGTATGCGGAAATCAACGCCGAGGCTCACCGCGACCCTGTGCTGGCCGAGGTGCTGCGCACCCACGACAAGCAGACCAGCGCCGCGATCCATGCCTGGCTGCGCCAGCGTGACCTCAATCTGGGCCGGCGCGTCGACGAGGAAGGCATCGCAGGACGCACCCTGCTGCTGCGGTTGCTGGTGGAAGGCCTGGCCATGCGTGCCGTGCGCGACCCCGACCTGCCGTCGGAACGGGTCCGCGCCCTGCTGGCCGATGCGATTGGTCGTGTAATGGAGTAGTGCCGGCCGCTGGCCGGCATCTGCAGTACCCCGGCGTCACGAAGTTGCCGGCCAGCGGCCGGCACTACCCAGCCTATGCAGCCCACCATTGCGGCTGCTGGCGGAAAGCTCCGTGATGCAGACGTTGCGTCGCCTGCCCGCCAATCGACCGGCATTACCCAACAGCTTCACCGCGAAGCCGCCACACTGCAGGCTTCTACCGCAACGTGAGCCTCAGTCGTGCTGGATGGGTTGCCCGAACATTGGAAGATTCTTCCCCGACAGTTCTACCAGCGTCCATCGACCGACGTTGCGCCGGAGCTGCTCAACAAGCTGCTCGTGCGCGACGATGGTCGCGCGGCGCGCATCGTCGAGGTCGAGGCCTATGCCGGCAGCATCGATCCAGCCGCACACTCCTACCGTGGGCAAACGCCGCGCACCGCCGCCATGTTCGGCGAGGCCGGCCATCTGTATGTCTACTTCACCTACGGCATGCACTGGGGCAGCAACGTGGTCTGCGGCGAAATCGGCGAAGGCGTCGCCGTCCTGCTGCGCGCGGCCGAGCCATTGACGGGGCTGGAGCGAATGCGTGAACTACGCCCCGCGGCCCGGCGCGACCACGATCTGGCCAGCGGTCCCGGCAAGCTCTCGCAGGCGTTCGGGCTGGACCGCAGCTTCGATGGCGCGGATCTGGTGACCGGCAGCCACGGCATTGTCATTGCCAGTGATGGCACCGCACCGCCACTCGACCCGGTCGTCGGGCCCCGTATCGGCATCACCCGTGCGGTGGACTTCCCCTGGCGCTGGCATGTTCGCGACCACCGTCACGTTTCGGCGCTTCCCCCGCGAGGGCTTCGCAAACCCTGACCGGGATGCGTCACGTCGGCATCACCCCGTCGTGGCGATACATAACGCGGTACGCACTAGCGTAGTGCCCGACAGCCGAAGCCGCCCTCGCCACCCTGCCCTGAAAAGCGCCATGGACGAAGCCGAACGACTGCTTGAACTCGACCGCCTGCACCTGCTCGACACGCCGCCAGAGCCTGTTTTCGATGCGATCGTCGCCGCCGCCCGTGCCGCCACCGGCATGACCATGGGGCTGATCTCGGTAGTGGCCGACGAGCGGCAGTGGTTCAAGGCCAACATCGGGCTGGAAGGCGTCAGCGAGACCGCACGCGAGATTTCGTTCTGCACCCATGCCATCCAGCAGGACACGCTGTTCGAGATTCCCGACGCGCGCCAGGACCCGCGCTTCGCCAGCAATCCGCTGGTCACCGCTGGTCCACGCATCCGCCATTACGCAGGCATCTCACTCGGCTCGGCGCACGGCGCACGCATCGGAACACTGTGCCTGCTCGACCCGATGCCCGGCGTGCTGTCGCCTTCGCAACGCGAACTGATGGTGCATCTGGCCCGGGTCACCACCCAGGTACTGGAGCAGCGCAGCACGCTGATGGCGCAGGTCGGCCAGGCCAAGGCCCTGCATCGCGAATTGAAGCGCAGCGAGGACTTCCTGGAGCGCACCAACCGCGCGGCGCGGGTGGGTGGCTGGGAAATGGACCTGGCCAGCAACGAGGTCCGCTGGACCCGCGAGACCAAGCAGATCCACGGCGTGCGCAGCAACTTCGAACCAACGCTCGAAACCGCGCTGTCGTTCTATCGCGAGGACAGCCGCAACATCATCCGCACAGCGGTGCAGCGCTGCATCGATGAAGGCATCTCCTGGGAAGTGCAGTTGCCGATGACCACCGCCGATGAACGGGCCATCTGGACCCGTGTGGTCGGCGGCCGGCAGCAGATCGATGGGCGGCCTCGGCTGGTCGGCGCCATCCAGGACATCACCGAGGAGCGCGCCGCGCTGGATGCACTGGAGGCCAGCGAAACCCGCTACCGGCGGCTGTTCCACTACAGCCTTGGCCTGATCTGCACGCACACGCTGGATGGCGTGCTGACCTCGGTGAACCCGGCAGCCGTGCAGTCGCTGGGATTCGATGAGAGCTACATGATCGGGCGCAGCCTGTGCGACCTGATGCCGCCGGAGAAGCGGGCCGCGTTCAAGGCCTATCTTGATCGCATCGCAGTCAACCACACCGATGCCGGCGTCATCGAGCTGATCGCCGCCGATGGTACCCGGCATTTCTGGGCGTATCACAACGTGCTCGACAACGAGGCCACCCCACCCTACGTGCTCGGCCATGCGCAGGACGTCACGGCGCTGCGGATGCAGGAACAGCAGTTGCGCGAGATGTCCTTCAAGGATCCACTCACCCAGAGCTACAACCGCCGCTTCCTGCCCCGCCTGGACGAACTGATCGACCAGCCTTGGGCCTGCCTGATGTTCGATCTGGATCATTTCAAGCAGATCAACGACACCCAGGGCCATGCGCGGGGCGACACGGTGCTGGTCGAATTCGCAGCCTTCCTGCGCTCGCCGCTGGGCGCGGCGGAGAACGTGGTGCGCATGGGCGGCGACGAATTCATGGTGGTGCTAACCGCACCGGAACCGGGTCGGTTGGCCGCGCTCGAGCAGTGGTATGCGCAGCAGGCTGCACAGTCACCCACACCGTTCTCACTGGGCGCGACCCATCACAGCCCCGGCGAGTCGGTGGCCGATACCCTGCAGCGTGCCGACAGCCGCCTGTATCGCGAGCGCGCACGCGTGCGCCAACATCCACGGCCAGCGCCCTGATACGCCCGCCGGTGTACCGGCGCCCCCGGCGTAGCGCTATGCTCGGCAGCGGCCACCGTCGGCCTGGGGGAACACGCATGATCCGCAGCGTCTGCCTGGCTCTGCTGCTGTTACTGCTTCCTTCCCTCACCCTGTCAGCGCCAGCACCTGCGCCGGTCGAAGCACGGGTGCCCTTCGTACCGACTCCCTTCGTTGGCAGCGACGGCCTGCGCCATCTGGCCTACGAGCTGCACATCACCAACTACTACGGCGACACCGGGGCGCTGCAGCCGCAATCGCTGCAGGTGTTCGGCGACGACGCCGAAACCCCGCTGCTGAGCCTGGATGCCCCTGCCCTGCGCCATTGGGTACGGCCGTCGCCTCCAGAGGATGGCGCCATCTCCATTGCAGCGGGAAAGCGCCTGGTGGTGTTCCTGTGGCTGTCCCTGCCAGCCACCGGTAACGTGCCGCACATCCTTCGCCACCGCATGCGGCTGGGCACCGAGCGCGGCGGCAGTGTGGAACTGGATGGCGCCCACGTTGCGGTCAACGCGGCGCCGGTGAGGACGCTCGGTCCGCCCCTGCAAGGCGGTCGATGGCTGGCCCATGAAGGGCCCGGCGCGGCGCAGTCACACCACTGGGGCAGCCTGGTGGCGGTGAATGGTGATCTGACCATTCCACAGCGCTTCGCGCTCGACCTGGTCGGCGTCGACGAACGTGGGCGCGCCGTGCGTCCAACGGCCCGGGATCTGCAGCACACCCACCATTCGGACTGGGTGGGTTATGCCGCCCCCGTACTGGCCGTGGCCGACGGCATCGTGCGTGCGGTCCGTGATGGGCAACCCGAGCATCCGCCGCTGACCGCGCAGCCGGAACCCGTTTCACTGACAGCGGATGGCCTGTTCGGTAACTACGTTGTCCTGGAAATCTCGCCGGGTGTGTTTGCCAGCTACGCCCATCTGCGAACCGGCAGCATCAAGATAGAGCCCGGGCAACGGGTCCAGCGCGGACAGGCGTTGGCCCAGCTCGGCCAGTCCGGCAATTCCGCCGCGCCTCATCTGCACTTCCAGCTTTCCAACAAGGCCACGTTCGAAGGCTCCGAGGGCATTCCGTACGTCTTCCAGGCCTTCGACGATTTCGGGCCTGAAAGCGAGGCGCAGCTGTTCGGCCAAGGGGAAGCCTGGAAGCACGGCATGGCCGTGCCACGTGAGAATCAGCTGCCGCTGAACGACATCGTCATTGCCTTCCCGCCACGCTGACACGTTCACTCCACCGCAAGAATGCTCCTGTAGAGCCGGAAAGCAGCCGAGCGCAGGCTCGGCTCTACAATGTCCTGCAGCGGCTGCGGCCGCTCGTGTAGAGCCGAGCCATGCTCGGCTTGCTGCTCGCAGCGCAGGATTCATCGTGGTCTGGCCGGAGAGCAGCCGAGCGCAGGCTCGGCTCTACAAGTCCTGCAGCGGGCCTGCGCCTACTCCGCTGCCAGCGCCTGGATCGGGTCGAGCTGTGCGGCACTGCGCGCCGGGAAGTAGCCGAAGCCAAGCCCGATCGCAGACGAACATGCCAGCGCGGCGAGCACCGGCCCCGCCGTGAACAGGAACGGCACACCCAGCGACAGCAGGCTGGACAGCGCCCCCACCCCGAACGCGAACAGCACCCCCAGCACGCCACCGAACAGGCAGATCAGCACCGCCTCGATCAGGAACTGGCGCAGGATGTCGCCCTGCCGCGCGCCCACCGCCAGGCGCACGCCGATCTCGCGCACGCGCTCCTTCACCGAGACCAGCATGATGTTCATCACCCCCACCCCGCCAACCACCAGCGCCACGGCGGCAATGGCGGAGACCAGCGCCGCCATGGTCTGGCTGGACTTCATCACCGCCTTGCGGATCTGGTCGGCGTTGTAGATGAAGAAGTCACGACGGCCATGCAACCGCTCCAGCTCGGCCCCCAGCGAGGCTTCGGCGGCGTTGGTGGGCACGTTGTCGCGCACGCGCACCGTGATGCTCTCCAGGCGCTCGCTGCCCAGCAGCCGCGAGGCCGCCGAGGTATACGGCACGTAGACCGTCGGGGTTGCACCGCCCGCGAACGCATTGGCCCCGACCACACCGATCACCTCCACCGGCATGCCGCCCAGCAGCACCGTGCTGCCGATCGGGCTGCCGCTGAACAGCGCTTTGGCCGCCTTCTGGTCGACCACGCCCACGGCACGGTGCGCATCCACTTCGGCGTCGGTGAAGAAGCGGCCGGCCTTCAGCCGCAGCCCACGCACGCGCGGCATGTCGGCGCCTACGCCCAGCACCTGGGTGTTGGCACGCCGGTTGCCTTGCAGCGCCGCCACCGATCCGCTCAGGTTCGGGCTCACGCTGTCCACGTAACTCAAGGCCGCAAGATGGTCCGCATCGCCCACCACCAGTGTCTCGATCTCCGCCGAGCGCGGGTCACCGAAATCGGCGCCCGGGAAGATCTCCAGCGTACTGGCGCCCAGTTCGTTGATCTGTGATTCGACCTGCGCCTGTGCACCCTTGCCCAGCGCAACCACAGTCACCACGGCCGCGACGCCGATGATGATGCCGAGCATGGTCAGCAGCGTGCGCAGGCGATGGGCCAGCATCGAGCGCACGGCCATGCGCGCGGCTTCGCGAACTGCGTCCATGCGTGCGCGGCGCTCGGTGACCTGCGACGCGCCGCATTCGGTCCCGGGAGTTTCAGCCGCAGCACGCGATCCCCGCTCGCCGCGGTCGGCCACCACCCGGCCGTCAGCGATCTCGATCACCCGCGCCGCGTTGGCGGCGATCGCTGCATCGTGCGTCACCAGGATCACCGTGTGGCCCTGTGCATGCAGGCGCTTCAGCTCGGCCATCACCTGCTGGCCACTGGCGTGATCGAGCGCGCCGGTGGGTTCATCGGCCAGCACGATCGCGCCGCCGTTCATCAGCGAACGGGCAATGGACACGCGCTGCTGCTGGCCTCCGGACAGCTGGCTCGGCCGGTTCGCGATGCGTTCGCCCAACCCCAGTGTTTCCAGCAGCGTGCGTGCACGGGCAGTGCGCACGTCCGCCTCCACGCCGGCATAGACTGCCGGCAGCGCCACGTTCTCGGTGGCACTCAGGTTCTCCATCAGGTTGTAGCGCTGGAAGATGAAGCCGAAATGCTCGCGGCGCAGACGTGCCAGCGCGTCCGGCGCCATCTGCTCGGTGGCCTCGCCGTTCACCCGATAGCTGCCCTCGGTCGGCCGGTCCAGGCAGCCAAGGATGTTCATCAGCGTGGACTTGCCCGAGCCCGAGGGGCCGATGATGGCGATGAACTCGCCGGCATCGATGCGCAGCGAAACGTCCTTCAGCACCACCACCTCGCCGGCAGCGGAGCGATAGGCGCGCGATACGCCATGCAGTTCCAGCAGTGCGTCGGCCATGCTCACATCCCCAGCAGGCTGGTCGGTTCGGATTCGCCGCCGCTGGGCGCCTGCCCGACCACCACGTTCTCGCCCTCGCGCAGGCCGGACAGGATCTGCACGGCGGTGGCGTTGCGCAGGCCGGTCGTCACCGCACGCTCCTGGGGGCGGCCCTTCGTGTCCACCACGCGCACGGTTCCGCGGCTGCCGTCCTTGCCATCCGAATCGGCCAGCGCCGTCAGTGGCACCTGCAGCGCGTTGGCGACCCGCGCCAGCTGCAGGGTCACCTTCACCGTCATCGAAGGCTTCAGCTTCAGGCCGGGATTGGCCACGTCGAACAGGCCGGCGTAGTACACCGCCTTCGGCGTCTGCGCAGAGCCACCCGCATTGCCGGTGGCGACGTCGGCAATCGAGGACGGCGCCGGTTCCAGCTGCTGCAGGTGGGATTCATAGCGGCGGCCGCTCGGCCCCAAGGTCGAGAACCACAGCGGTTGTCCCGGTGCCACCAGCTCGACGTCGGCCTCGGCGATCTCGGCGCGCACGGTCATCGTATCCATCTGCGCCAGCATCACGATGGTCGGCGTGGTCTGCATCGAGTTCAACGTCTGCCCGGCCTTGGTGACGATGGCCACGATGTAGCCGTCGCTGGGCGACACAATGCGGGTATAGCCCAGGTTGATCCGTGCGGTTTCGACCTGGGTCACGGCCTGGTCGATCTGCGCCTGCAGCGCGGCCACCTCTGAGCGTGCCGCATCGCGTGCCACGCGTGCGGCTTCGAAACCTTCCTGTGACACCAGGCGCGACGCCACCAGCTGCGACTGCCGCTGGTAAGCGCGACTGGCCTGCGCATAGCGGGCCTGGCTGGCGGCATGCTGGGCGCGCAGCGTGTTGGTGGCCGCCTCGGCACTGCGCAGCGCGATACGCTGCGGCTGCGAATCGACCTCGGCGATCAGGTCACCGGCCTGTACGCGTTGGCCCAGCACCACATGCAGGCGCTTGACCTGGCCGGACACCTGCGCACCCACCGCCACCAGCTCCTTGGGATGGACCCGGCCGACCGCCTGTACGGTCTTCTCCAGATCTGCCACCCTTGCCGGCGCGGTGATCAGCGCGGCATCATCGCCGCCGGCAAACGCCCACCATCCAGCGCCGGCGGCCAATGTGGCCACCGTAGCGGCAATGATCCAGGTCCTGCGGTTGCTCATCGAAACGCCCGGCTGCATGCAGTCGCCCAGTGCGACCGCCGAAACCGCAGTCTGGAAGCCGCGGATGGACGTTTCTTGGAGCCACTGTGGAGATTGCATGGAGGCGCGGCAGCCGTTCAGGCACCAGCCCCGCGCCTGAATGCTGCAGCCTGCGTCCACGCAATCTCGACACAATCTCGACCGAGTCTCCATCAACGGTCGCTAGCCTCGTCGGCCTCGCCGACTGCCCGCCTGCCGTGTCCCTTTCCCATCCAGACCTGCCACCCATCGATGTGCGCCGTGCCTACCTGGCGTGGTGTGCGCCTTCGCCGTGGTTGATCGCCGTCGTGTTGGCATCGACCACCAGCTGGATGCTGGCCGCGTCGGATCCGTTACCCCCGCTGCTGGCGGGCTTCGGGGCCGCCGCCCTGGTGGGGTTCCGCAGCGATGGGCCCGGTGGCACCGGCCGTTCCGGCGCTCTCGCGTCGCTGGCGCTGATGGGTCTGGCGGTCTGGGCGGCAACGCACCCGGTCGCCGACGTCACCCTGCATCTGCTGCTCGCCCTAGCCACTGTCGTGGTCGTCGCCCTGCTGGCACTGCGCCTGCGCGCCATCCTGGGCATGGCCTCGCGGCTGCAGGCCCGGGTAAACACCACCCCCATGGCATCGCGCTGGAGCAAGCTGCCGGCGGCGGCCTCCACCCTGGTGCTGCAGCAGCTGCGCGGTGCAGGTGCAGTGGAACCCAGCCTGCAGCGCACGCTGGTGCTGGCCACCCTGGCCTGGGCTGCCAACGAAGAGGCGCAGGACATGCAGCGCCGACGATGACCCTGCCCCTGATCCCACCCTTGCCCACCCTTGCCCCGAACCCGCAGCACGCGATGAAACACGATCTCCGTACCCGACAGGCACCCTTGGTGCTGATTGCCGAAGATGAGGGCGAAATCGCCGACATCCTCAGTGCTTACCTGGCCCGTTCCGGCCTGCGCAGCGCCCGCGCCGCCGACGGTGAGGCGGCACTCGCCAGCCATCGCCAACTGCGCCCGGACCTGGTGCTGCTGGATGTGCAGATGCCAAAACTGGATGGCTGGCAGGTGCTGAGCGAACTGCGACGGATCGGCAACACCCCGGTCATCATGCTCACCGCGCTCGACCAGGACGTGGACAAGCTGACCGGGCTGCGCGTGGGCGCCGACGACTACGTGGCCAAGCCATTCAATCCGGCCGAGATCGTCGCCCGCATCCAGGCCGTGCTGCGCCGGAGTTCCCGGACCGTAGTCGAAGCGCCCAACGGACTGATCCGCCAAGGGCCCTTCGAGATCGACCTGCGCAGCCACGAGGTGACCGTGCGCCATGGCGAGCAGGTGCACGAACTGAACTTCACCCTCACCGAGTTCCGGCTGCTGGTGCACATGGCGCGTGCGCCACGGCAGGTGCATGCGCGGGCCGATCTCCTGCATGCCTGCCTGCCCGAGGGCGACGCGCAGGAACGCACCGTCGACAGCCATGTCAGCAAACTGCGGCGCAAGCTGGAGGATGTCGGCGTGATCGGCATTCCCGCCACCATCCGCGGCGTCGGCTACCGCTTCCTGGACTGAATGATGAATCCCAAAGGCAAGAGCATCGGACGCCAGATCACGCTGTCCATCACGGTGGCCTCGCTGTGTTCGACAGTGCTGTCGATCAGCGGCTTCTACCTGTTCTATTACCTGATGGAGGTGTTCTACCCGCGCTGGTATGACGAGCCGGAAACGATCATGCCGTCCGGGCTGGAATGGCTGTGGATCGGATTGACCGCTACCGTGGTCGTCATCTTCGCCACACTGGTCGCCTCGCGCCTGACCCGGCGCATCATCACGCCGTTGAATTCGGTGGCCGAAAGCCTGCGCCGGGTCGCCAGTGGCGATCTGGAAGCGCGTGCACGCGGTGGTGATACCACGATGGCCGAAGCGGCCACGCTGGTCAGCGATTTCAACTCCATGGCAGAGCGGCTGAGCCGGATGTCGGAGAACCGGGTGTTCTGGAACGCCGCGATCGCGCATGAACTGCGCACGCCGATGACCATCCTGCGCGGCCGCCTGCAGGGCATCGCCGAAGGCGTGTTCGAGCCGGGCCCGGAGCAGTTCAACAGCATGCTCACCCAGTTGGAAGGCCTGACCCGCATCATCGAGGACCTGCGCGTGGTCAGCCTGGCCGAGAGTGGCCACCTGGATCTGCGCCTGCAGCGCAGCGATGTCAGCGTGCAGGTGGCCGCGGTGGTGGAAGCCATGTCCGAGGCACTGAACGAAAGCGGGTTCTCGGTAACGCTGGACGCGCGGCCGTCGCTGGCGGATTGCGATCCGGCGCGCATCCGCCAGGCGGTGCTGGCGCTGCTGGAGAACGCGCGTCGCCATGCCATTCCCTGCCCGCTGCGGGTGCGCGTCACGCTGGCGCAGGGTCATTGCACGGTGGCGGTGGAGGATGGCGGCCCCGGTGTGCCGGACGAACTGCGTGACAGCATTTTCGAAGCGTTCCAGCGCACCGACGTCTCGCGTTCGCGGCAGAGCGGTGGCTCCGGGCTGGGCCTGGCGGTGGTGCGTGCGATTGCCGTGGCCCATCACGGAACGGCGCTATGCCGGGCCACCGAACGTGGCGGCAGTTCGTTCGAGATCCGTTGGCCGGTGCATGCGCGCCGTTGAGGCGGTAGACACTGCCCTGGTAGCGGCCCACCTTGGTGGGCATTCGCATCGCTGAACGGCGCCGGTTCCTCCACGCAATCTCCATCGTCCCTCCATACCCGCTCCAAAGGGCCGCTGATACTGGGCGTGACCAGGGAGGCGGCAGGTATCCAGCCCCCTGCCCTGTCTCCACCTCGCCCAGGCACCCCCATGAAACATCCGCACGATCCGGCAGCCGCCGCCGGCAGCATCGGCCAGCAGAACGCGGCCGCCACCCTCAAGGCCATCCTGCGCACCTACCCCTGGCAGCTCACCGGCACCTTTTCGCTGGTGGCGCTGGAAAATGCGCTGCTGCTGGCCTATCCGCTGTTTGCCGGCTTCGCGGTGGACGCGATCATCCGCGGCAACATCGGCCACGCCATCTCCTACGCCGGCGTGGTGCTGCTGTTCTGGCTGGTCGGCGCCGCCCGCCGTGCGGTCGATACCCGCACCTTCACCCGCATCTATGCCGACCTGGCGGTGAACGTGGTGCAGGCGCAGCGCAGGCTGGGCCAGGCCACCTCCACCTCGGCCGCGCGCGTTGTACTGGCCCGTGAGTTCGTCGACTTCTTCGAGAAGCACGTGCCGATCATCGCCACTGCGCTGGTATCGATGTTCGGTGCGGCGGCGATGCTGCTGGCGATCGAACCGCTGGTGGGCGCTGCAAGCCTGGTCGCACTGCTGGGTGCATTGTTGCTGCTGCCATCGTTCGCACGCCGCAACGAACAGCTGCATGGACGCCTGAACAACCGGCTGGAACATGAGATCCGCCTGGTCGACCGGGTAAGTCCCTCGGTGCTGCGTCGCCACTACACCACGCTGTCGCGGCTGCGCATCCTGCTCTCCGATCGCGAAGCCGGTGCCTTCGTGGTCGTTGGCGCAGCGGCAGCGGTGTTGTTCGCTCTGACCATCGGCCGTCTCGCCACCACCGACGGAGTTACCCCGGGCCATGTGTACGCGGTGATGACCTACCTGTGGACGTTCGTCGGCAGCCTGGATGATGCACCGTCGATGGTGGATCAGCTGGCGCGGTTGAAGGACATCGGCCGCCGCGTCAGCCCCGGCATGGATGACACGGAGCACAAGGACGCCGCGTGACCGGTAGATGCCCACCTTGGTGGACACCGACGCATCACGGCGCCAACCAAGGTTGGCGACTACCGGGGCAACAGTGCCAACCAGGATTGGCGGTTACCTCGCGGAGGGACATCGGCCGCCGCGTCAGCCCGGGCATGGAAGATGCGGAGCACAAGGACGCCGCGTGACCGGTAGATGCCCACCTTGGTGGGCAACGATGTATCGCGGCGCCAACCAAGGTTGGCGACTACCGGGGCAACGGTGCCAACCAAGGTTGGCGGTTACCTCGCGGAAGGACATCGGCCGCCGCGTCAGCCCTGGCATGGAAGATGCGGAGTACAAGGATGCCGCGTGACCGGTAGATGCCCACCTTGGTGGGCAACGATGTATCGCGGCGCCAACCAAGGTTGGCGACTACGTTGCCGTGCGCCCGCACATCGCCAACGCACCGATGATCAACGCTTCCATGCTGCGGTCGAACTCGGCTTCCTGCGCCTTCCGATCCAACGGACGTCGCGTGGTATCCACCACCGCATGCCGCGAGTACACGGTGTCGGCCAACGCCACGGCGTGATAGGCCACGGTGGACAACAGCCACGCCGCCTGCTCCAGCGGCAGGCCATGCACGCGGCTGAATTCGGCATGGTGGCGCTGGATGCGCGCCAGCATCTCCGGTGTCTTCGCGCCGTGGCTGACCAGGAACGGCGCCAGGCCCGGATTCCCGTCCACCAGCGTCCGCAGTGAACGTTGGAACGCACGCAGATCCTCCTCGATGCTGCGCCGGCCAGCGGCATCCAGCGGCGGTGCCTGCCAACGCTCGAAGATCGCCTCGGCCACCAGCTCGCGCAGTGCCGCCAGATTCGCCACATGCTTGTACAGCGCGATGTGGCTGACCCCCAGCGCCGCCGCTACGCCCACGAAGCTCAGCCCCGGCAGCGTCATGGCAATACCGGCGTCGGCGATGCGCTCGCGGGTGATGCTGGGCGGCCGCCCACGGGCAGCGGTCTTTTTCGGTGCAGCCATGCGGTAACGGTTCCTGCGCGGTGCGCGGGCAAGGGCTGTCATGGTGGTCCGCAGCGACGCCGTGGTCAACGCGTCGCTGCAGTCCGTGGACAGGCCCCGGTTGCGGCGCGATCAATTTAGTTTACTATGATGTAACTAATTCGCATTTGCAGTGTCCAGGATCGTTGTCGATGTCCGCGTCCCCCACTTCAATCACCCCGGCCGGGCCGCTGCGCGGCGCCGACCATGATCGCGGCCTGCAGGCGCTGCAGGTCCAGGTGGTCGCGGTTGCACAGCCGTGCGCCAGCCTGCTGCGCCTCGTGGTCCAGCTGCCCGAGCGTGCAGAACTCGTGCCCTGGCAGCGTGCCAACACCGCCGTGCGCATCCAGCTTGGCGCCACGTTCGGCGATGTGTCACGGATCTACACCGTGCGCAGCGTGGATACGCAGACGCGCCGCTTCACGCTGGACGTGGTGCTGCACGAGGCGCCGGGGCCGATGCTGGCCTGGGTACGTGCGCTGCGCCCCGGTGATGCCTTCGATCTGAGCGGACCGCGCCCCCATCTGCAGGTACCGCAGCGCGAAGACACCTGCGCCCTGCTGTTCGCCGACCAAAGCGCCATTCCTGCCCTGTTTGCCCTGCTGCAGCAGTGGCCCACCGGACTGCATGCGCAGGCCTGGATCGCTTCGGATGATGCTTTTCCGGTAGACGAACTGCCCGCCATTGAAGGAATCCGCGTGCACCGCCTCGCCACCGGTGACGCGCCGTTGCTGCAGCAGGCGCGCCAACTGCGGCCGGAGCCCGGCAGCACGGTCTGGGCGGCCGGCGAGCGCGAGGAAATGCGTGCCCTGCGCCGCCACTTCATCGAAACGGTCGGCCTGCCACGCAGCGACGTTGCCGCGGCCGGCTACTGGAAACGTGGCGAGACCGCCACCGAGACCGACCAGCGTCGCCGCCGCAACTACGAGCGCGTGCTGGCACGCGGCGGTGGCCTGCAGGACCTCGACGACCTCGCCGACGATATCTGATCCACCCCGCAGCATCCGCGCCCTGCGCTTCGTTCCACCCAGCCACAGATCGCCCACGCACCTCGCGTGCAGCACTGCCACAGCGGCAGCGCCGTGCCCTCTGCCAGCCATTCCACAGCCCGCGTCGTCCTGCCCCTGCAGGTCACAGACGGCGCCGTGCTGGCCGATCGCACGACCCACCACACGAGAACCGCCATGTCCCTCCCCCTGCGAACCCTGCCCCTCCCACGCCGCTCGGCGCTGTCCCTGGCCGCCCGTGCAGCGTTGCTGCCCACCCTGTTGATCGCCATCGCCGCGCACGCCAACGATGCACCCGATGGCGCCCGCCAGTTGCCCACGGTGAACGTGCGCGCCGACAAGACCGCACCCACCGATGCCTATGCGGGTGGCCAGGTCACGCGCGGCAGCGGCGTCGGCCTGCTCGGCGAGCTCGACTTCATGGACACGCCGTTCAACACCACCCGCTACACCGCCGACTTCATCGACAACATCCAGGCGCCGGACCTGGTGCGGGTCATCGCACTGACCGACCCCAGCGTCTACAGCAGTGGCTCCAGCGGTGGCATCACCGACTACTTCAACATCCGCGGTTTCGGTGTCGCCTCGTCGGATATCGGCTTTGGTGGCCTGTACGGGCTGATCCCCTACTACCGCGTCACCCCGGAACTGGCCGAGAGCATCGAAGTGCTGAAGGGCCCGTCCGCGCTGCTCAACGGCATGCCGCCCGGTGGCTCGGTGGGCGGTGCGGTGAACGTGGTACCCAAGCGTGCAGGCGACACGCCGCTGACCCGCTTCACCGCCAGCTACGGCAGCGACGCGCAGTGGGGCGGTCATCTGGATGTCGGCCGCCGCTTCGGCGCGCACAAGCAGTTCGGCGTGCGCCTCAATGCCGTGCACCGCGACGGCGACACCGCCACCGACCACCAGCAGCACAAGACGCAGCTCGCATCGCTCGGCCTGGACTGGCGTGGTGAGCGCTCGCAGGTGTCGCTGGACCTGTTCAGCAGCCGCGACCATGTGGATGGCCTCAACCGTGGCGTCTCGCTGGCGCCCGGCCTGGCCGTGCCCCGCCCGCCGAAAGCCAACACCCTGTTCGCACCGGACTGGACCTTCAGCACCGTCAAGGACTCGGCCGCCGCGCTGCGCTGGTCGTTCGACATCAATGACCACCTGCAGGCGCATGCCAGCTACGGCCACGGCCATACCGATTTCGACTCCATCGCCAGTGCCACCACGCTGATCACCAACACCGCCGGCGACTTCCGCAACAACTTCGCCCACCAGCGCTTCATCTACAGCAAGGACACCGCCGAAGCCGGATTGTCGGCGCGTTTCCGCACCGGCGCGGTCGATCACGCGCTGGCCATCAGTGCAGCCTGGTACCACCACGACCAGACGTTCGGCTTCAAGCGCAACCTGCTGGCCCGCGATTGGGTAACCAATATCTACAACCCGCAGTGGGGCCCTGCCATCGACCGCAGCTTCAGTGATGCGTCGCTGCCGAAGACCGCGGAAGTGCGCACCACCAGCTTCGGCATCGCCGATACGCTGTCCTTCATCGATGATCGTGTGCAGCTGACCGTGGGCATCCGCCACCAGACCGTGCTGAGCGATACCTTCGACGGCAACACCGGAAAACGCACCGCACGCTACGACGCCAGCGCCAACACCCCGGCCGGTGCACTGCTGTTCAAGGCCAGCGACCGCCTGTCACTGTATGCCAATTACATCGAAGGCCTGAGCCAGGGCAGCACCGCCCCGGCAACCGCCGCCAACGCGGGCGACGTGTTCCCGCCGTTCAAGACCCGCCAGCGCGAGGTCGGTGCCAAGCTCGACTTCGGCCGCTTGGCCAGCGCATTGAGCGTGTACGAGATCGAAAAGCCCAGCTCCTATACCGACCCGACCACGAATGTCTTCTCGTTCGGAGGCCAGCAACGCAACCGGGGCGTGGAATGGACCGTGTTCGGCCAGGCCACCGAACAGCTGCGCGTGCTCGGTGGCATCGGCTGGCTG
This sequence comes from Stenotrophomonas sp. WED208, assembly GCF_040984485.1. Taxonomy (NCBI): domain Bacteria; kingdom Pseudomonadati; phylum Pseudomonadota; class Gammaproteobacteria; order Lysobacterales; family Lysobacteraceae; genus Stenotrophomonas; species Stenotrophomonas sp. WED208. The sequence continues at coordinate 2,161,188 of NZ_JAZARB010000001.1, read as the reverse complement.
CAGCCGAAGCTGACCCGTACCCAGGGCGGTATCAACGAAGGCCGGCTGGCGACGGTCACACCGCAGTGGCAGGGCAAGCTGGGCGTGGAATGGGACGTGCCGGCCGTGGCCGGTCTCACCCTCACCAGCAATGCGGTCAGTATGTCCAAGGGCTATATCACTGCTGACAACAGCCAGTGGGTGGCGGGCCGCACCGTGTTCGATCTCGGTGCCCGCTATGCGACGCAAGCGGCTGGCCATCCGCTGGTACTGCGTGCCACCGTGCAGAACGTGACCAACAAGGCGTATTGGGCGGGCAGCCTCGGCTCGGGGCTGGGTACGCCACGCACCGCCCTGCTGTCGGCCACCGTCGATTTCTGATCCTCGTTTCAAGGGCACCCCGCCATTGCGCGTGGTGCCCTGGAGAAGTGCTTTGACCGTTTCCCGTACCGCCTCCGTGCTGACCTGGCTGCCCCTGGTCTCACGCATCATCGCCGCGTTGTTCGGCGGCTATGTGCTGGCCGCACTGTGCAGCATCGCGGCACTGGCGCTGCCCATCGATGGTCGCCAGGCCGTGTTCACTGGCATGCTGGCCAGCTTCCTGCTGTACGCCGGCGCCGTGGTCTGGGTGTTCGCGGTGCGCTCGGCGTGGCGCGCGTGGCTGGGCCTGCTCCTCGTCGCGTTGCCCTTGTGGTTGATCGCACAGACGGTCGGCAACGGAGGCGCTGCATGAGCACGGTCGATCGCACTCCGAAGCCACGCGGCATCCGCCAGACCATGTCCGACCTGCATATCTGGGTGGGGCTGCTGGCCGGATGGATCCTGTACGCGATGTTCCTCACCGGCACCGCCAGCTACTTCCGCGACGAGCTCTCGCGCTACACCCGCCCGGAAATCGCCACACCGTCCGTGTTGCCGGACGCCGCTGTGGTTGCGCAGCGTACCGTCACGGCGATCATGGCCGACACGCCTGCGGCCAGCCAGATCAACCTCAGCCTGCCGAGCACGCGCATGCCGTGGGTGTCGGCGATGTGGGCCAGCCCGGGCGGGCGTGGCCGGCATGGCTTCGACTCGGGCCTGTTCGACGCCAGCACCGGTGCACCGCTGCAGGCACGTGACACCGGCGGCGGCGACTTCTTCTATGCCTTCCACTTCAACCTGCACTACATGCCGGCGATGTGGGGCCGCTGGATCGTCGGCCTGTGTGCGATGTTCATGCTGGTCGCCATCGTCAGCGGCGTAATCACCCACAAGAAGATCTTCGCCGACTTCTTCACTTTCCGCTGGGGCAAGGGCCAGCGCTCTTGGCTGGATGGACACGCGGCGCTGTCGGTACTCGGCCTGCCGTTCCACTTCATGATCACCTGGAGCGGCCTGGTGATGCTGGCGGTACTGTACATGCCGTGGGGCCTGGCCAAGCTGCCGGACAAGCGCCAGCAGGCCGAGGTCGTCAGCGAGATGCGTCTGTTCCTGCTACCGCAGAAGGCCGCCGGCCACCCTGCTCCGCTCACCAACGTCGGTGCACTGGTGCAGCAGGCCGAGCAGCGCTGGGGAGCCGGCGCGGTGGGCAGCGTGCAGGTGCAGAATCCCGGCGACGAGAACGCACGCGTGGCCGTGGTGCGTGCGCAGTCCAGCCGTGTTTCGACCACCCCGAACTATCTGCTGTTCGACGGCAGCGGTGGGCAGCTGCTGCAGATCAAGGAACACTCGGGCGTTGCCGCCGATACCCAGGGCGTGCTGTATGGCCTGCACCTTGGCCGCTTCGCCGATGCCGCCCTACGCTGGCTGTACTTCATCGTCAGCCTGGCCGGCACGGCCATGGTCGGCACCGGGCTGGTGCTGTGGACGGTCAAGCGCCGTGCGCAGCTGCCTGATCCGCAGCGCCCCTACTTCGGCTTCCGCCTGGTCGAGCGTCTCAACATCGCCACCGTCGCCGGCCTGTCGGTGGCGATGGCGGCCTACCTGTGGGCGAACCGCCTGCTGCCCGTCACCATGGACGGGCGCGCGGCGTGGGAGGTGCATGCGTTCTTCCTGGCCTGGGCGGCCATGTTCGTGCACGCCACGCTGCGCACACCCAAGCGCGCATGGATCGAACAGTTCCTGCTGGCGGCGTTGCTGCTGGCGCTGCTGCCGGTGCTGACTGCGGTGACCACGCTGCATCCGCTGTGGCGCACGCTGGCCGCGGGCGACTGGGCATTCGCTGGCACCGACCTGACCCTACTGGCATTGGCCGCCCTGCACACGCTGCTGGCCTGGCGCACCTGGCGGCATGCGCCGAAGGTGAAGCGTGCACGGCCGTCTGCCGCGTCACGCACTGCGGCACCGGAGGCCAGCGCATGATCCACGTCATTCTGTTCGTGTTGTCGCTGGCCGCGTTCGCCTGCCTGGCACTGGCGATGGAGCGTCATCAGCGGGACGTATTGCGTCGTGTGCTGAGCGCGCAGGCAACCCAGCAGCTGCGCGCGATTGGCTGGGCACTGCTGGTGTTCAGTACCGTGTTTGCCATGCGCGGGTTGGGCGTGGGTTTCGGTCTGGCTGCGCTGTCCGGTCACACCAGCGTTGCCGCGGGCGTGGTGGTGTTGGCGATGGTGGTGCATGGGCGGTGGAATCGGTAGATGCCCACCTTGGTGGGCACCCATACACCACGGCGCCAACCAAGGTTGGCGGCTACCCGGGAAACGTATCGCGCTATGCCGGGAACGGCCGGGCGTCCAGCGTGATCTCGATGCGCTCCACGCCCTTGCCCTGGTTCTTCCGCTTCAGCGAGAGCGTGCCGATCTCTCCGGTACGGCGTGGATGGGTACCGCCACAACCCATCTGCGCGAACCCCTCCACCTGCCAGTAGCGACGGTGGTTGGTCTCATCGGAGAAGGCAGTGATGATTGGCATGTCGGCCGCAACCAGGGCTGCGGACCGGGCCTGCAACGCGTCAAACAACGCCGAAATGCTGCCATTCCGTGCGAAATCGATGCGGGCCTTGGCCGGGCCGATATGCGCGCCGACCTTGTCGATGCCCGGCTCCAACGCATACACCAGCTGCAGGATCATCTCTGCCGCGAAATGGTGGCGCATCAGGCCATAGCGGCGCAGGCCATCAATCTCGACCGCAACCGCATCGCCTGCAGCCAGGTCGTGCCCTTCGGGCAATCGATAGGCAATATCCAGGCCGTCCTTGCGGGCCTCCAGCACCGGATGGCCCCCAATGGACCCAGCGTCGCTCTCCTGGCCACCGGAGAACGCGAAGAAAATGGTTTCATCCAGCCAGATCTCATCACCCGAGACAGCACTGACCCGCGCCTCATGGCGCAGCCGATAGGGATCGTCCCAGAATGCCTTGATCGTCATCGTGACCTCCAATCCATGGACGCTAGCACGGTGCGGGCGTACGAACGCGTTGGCGGGAGCGTGAATGCCCGTGCGTGATGATCAACATGGCGGCAAACCATCGGCGGCTTCAGCTCTGGTAGATGCCCACCTTGGTGGGCAACGATGGAAGCCAGCGCCAACCAAGGTTGGCGACTACCGGGCCTGAGCGCTGTTGCTTTGGTAGATGCCCACCTTGGTGTGCACCGGTGGAAGCCAGCGCCAACCAAGGTTGGCGGCTACCGGGCCTGAGCGGCGTTGCTTTGGTAGATGCCCACCTTGGTGGGCAACGATGGAAGCCAGCGCCAACCAAGGTTGGCGGCTACCGGACCTGAGCGCTGTTGCTTTGGTAGCTGCCCACCTTGGTGGGCATTGGTGAAAGCGACGCCAACCAAGGTTGGCGGCTACCGGACCTGAGCGGTGTTGCTTTGGTAGCTGCCCACCTTGGTGGGCAACGATGGAAGCCAGCGCCAACCAAGGTTGGCGGCTACCGGGCCTGAGCGCTGTTGCTTTGGTAGATGCCCACCTTGGTGGGCACCGATGGAAACCAGCGCCAACCAAGGTTGGCGGCTACCGGGCCTGAGCGGCGTTGCTTTGGTAGCTGCCCACCTTGGTGGGCATTGGTGAAAGCAACGCCAACCAAGGTTGGCGGCTACCGGGAGCGATAGGTATCCATGCGCCGTTCGGCGCTACAGGAACTCCGCCATGCGCTGCAGTTCGTCTTCAAGCGCGCCACGAAATACCTTGTCGCGGGCCAGTGACTTGCCGGCGTAGCCCACGCTGGATGCCAACTCACCGTCGCGCACACTGAGATTGGCCCAGCCCACCACCTGGTCGTGCCACAGCACCGGCAGCGCGTAGTAGCCGTATTGCCGCTTCGGCGCAGGCGTGTAGGCCTCGAACTTGTAGACCCAGCCCCACAGCAGCTCGAAGCGGCGTCGGTCCCAGACCACCGGGTCGAACGGGGCCAGCAGCCGCACCTGTTCGTCCGGCGCATGCCGGCGCGAGCGCGGGTTCTCATCCGCCGGCCAGTACCAGGTGGTGCCGTCCAGCGTACAGCTGGCCAGCTGCTGCTTGGCCAGCTTCAATGCCTGCCGGGTCTGATCGGCCAGATGCGGTGCGCCGTAGCCCAGCAGGCGCACCAGGTAGGTCAGGCTGGCCGATGGCAGCGGCGCGTACTTGCGCACCACCAGGTCGATCAGGGCGGCGGCGCGTTCGATCTGCGCCTGCTCGCTGGCATCGGCTTCCGCGTGGTCGGCCACCGCGTAGATGCGGGTGCCGCTGTCGCGCCGCTGTACGCGCAGCAGGCCGCGATAGTGCATGCCGTCCAACAGGTGGGTGCTGGCATTGCTGGTGCCGCCCCAGTAGTTGGTCACCCGGCCATGCGCGAACGCCTGGTCGACCTCGCGCGGATGCACGCTGCCACGTTCGCGCACGAAGGCCAGCACATCTTCCGCGCGGCGCCGGGTCTCGGCATCCCATGCGCGCTTGGACACACGCGGATGCATCAACGCCAGATGCTCGCGCGGCAGGAAGCCGTAGTTCACCAGGCAATCTTCTTCCACCGGCAGGCGCGTATAGCGCCGCTCCAGATCACCGGCGCGGTAGTCCTTCACCCGGTGGCGCAGGGTCAGGTCCTGTGCGCGTGCCGGTGCGCGGATCGGGTCGGCCTGCACGAAGCCCAGGCGCCGGATCGCGGTCAGCAGCGTAGTCGGTTTGAACAGCGTACGCGCCACCGCATGGCGGCGCAGATCATCGAGGGTGGGCGTGGCAGGCATGGCCGCATTGTAGAGTCGAGCCATGCTCGACTGCATTCATCCGAAAGAGCAGTCGAGCATGGCTCGACTCTACAAGTTGCCATCCTCGTTCAACACCTCCAACGATCCGATCACCAGCGCACGCATGCCCTGCTTGAACTCGGTGATCACCTGGCCCTCTTCATCGTCTGCAATCCCATAGACCGTGTCGGCACCGGCAATGCAGTAGAACGCAATCGTGGCCAGCAGCCAGCGTGCCTTGTCCAGCGGCAGGCCGAACACCTCGGCCACATGCGCCTGGTGCGAGGCGATCTTGTCCAGCATCGGCGCGGTCGCCACCGAACGGCGCAACAGGTACGGCGGTAGCCCGGGGTGCGCTTTCACCACCCCGCACAGCGAATCGACGAACCCCAGCAGGTACGCCTGCAGCCCACCCGGCGCATCGGCCGAGGCGCGCGGAATCTGCCAGCGCTGGAACACCGTATCGGCCACCAGCCGCTTCAAGGCCTCCAGGTTGGCCACGCGCTTGTAGAGCGCGGCCTGGGTCACTGCCAGTTCGGCGGCCACGTTGGCCATGGTCAGGTTCGGCAGGCCCAGCTTGATGCCGATGTCGGCCAGACGATCGGGGGTGATGGTGGGCGGACGGCCGCGGGCCGACGCCGGGATCTCAGGGTGCATGTTCATACCGTAGCGAGGGTGCCAGCAAAGGGACCCTCTTGTCCGCTTCATATGGTTTAGTTTAATTTACTCAACTAATTCGGAATGCGTGTGGTTCGCAACCCCGCCGCCGTCCGCGATCGAGCCCATGGCTCACTTCCCGCCAGGTCCCCACCCAGCCGACAACCCTGCGCTGCGCCCTCCCCCGTGCTTGCCGTCAGCAGCGCGCCAGGCGCGTTCGCACCTGCGATTCACAGGAACCTGGCATGACCGTGTACCACCTTTCCTCTCCGCTGCAGCCCGCAGCGGCCGCCGCGACCCGCGTGCAGATGCATCCGCCGATGGCCCGGCGCTACCGGGTTTCGGCCCTGGCACTGGGGCTGCTGGCCTCGTTTGCTGCGCTGGCCGACTCCGCGCCGTCCACCCTGCCCTCGGTGCAGGTGCAGGAACAGCGCCGGGTGACCGGCGACTATGCCGGCGGCCAGGTGGCTTCCGGTAGCCGGGTTGGCCTGCTCGGCGACAAGGACTTCATGGACACGCCGTTCAGTACGGTCAGCTACACCGAAGCCTTCATCCGCGACCGCCAGGCCAAGGACCTCACTGACGTCATCGCCGCCACCGACCCGACGGTGTTCAGCAACGGCGTGACCGGCGCCTGGAGCGAGAACTACGCCATCCGCGGCTTCGCCTCCAGCACCAGCGATACCACCTTCAACGGCCTCAGCGGCATGGCGCCCTACTACCGCACCTCGCCGGAGATGTTCGAGCGCATCGAGGTGCTGAAGGGCCCGTCCGCCCTGCTCAACGGCATGCCACCGGGCGGCTCGGTTGGTGGCAGCGTCAACCTGGTGCCCAAGCGTGCCGGTGAGCAGCCGTTGCTGCGGATCAGCGCCAACTTCGCTTCCGACGCGCAATTCGGCACCCACGTCGATGTGGGCCGCCGTCTGGGCGCCGACAAGCAGTTCGGCATCCGCTTCAACGGTGCTTACCGTGATGGCGACGGTGCTGTCGGCAAGCAGAGCAAGAAGGTGCAGCTGGGTTCATTGGCGCTGGACTGGCGCGGCGAACGCGCCCGCCTCTCCGCCGATCTGTACAGCGCCGACGACCGCGTCGATGGCCCGGCCCGTGGCGTCGGCCTGGCACCGGGCGTGGCGATTCCGCGGCCACCGCGCGGCGACACGCTGATCAACCCGGACTGGGCCTATGTGGACAGCCAGGACAAGGGCGCGATGCTGCGCGGCGAGCTGGACATCAACGAACACCTGATGGCCTACCTGGCCTACGGCACCAGCAAGACCGACTACCGCTACAACGGTTCGATCAGCGCGCAGATCCTCAACCCGGCCGGTGACTTCACCACGGTGATGGGCCAGCTGGCGTTCGACATCAAGAAGCAATCAGGTGACGCCGGGCTACGCGGCAGCTTCCGTACCGGCCGCGTCGGCCACCAGTGGGCCGCCAACGTGACCCACTACCAGCACACCCAGAACGACTACGGCCGCCGCAGCGTGCCGGGCTGGGACTGGACCACCAACCTGTACAACCCGGCGTGGGGCCCGGCTGCGCCCTTCATCGCGCCGCATATCTCGCACACCGAGCTGCGGCTGGACAGCATCGGCTTCGCCGATACCCTCTCCTTCGCCGATGACCGCGTGCAGCTGACCGTAGGCGTACGCCGCCAGCAGGTGGTCAGCGAGACCTTCAATGTCGCCACCGGTGCGCGCACCTCGCGCTATGACGAGAGCGCCACCACCCCAGCCGCAGCCCTGCTGGTGAAGGCCACCGACTCGATCTCGGTCTACACCAACTACATCGAAGGCCTCAGCCAGGGCGCCACCGCGCCGATGACTGCTGCCAATGCCGGTGATGTGTTCGCACCTTTCCGCACCAAACAGAAGGAGCTGGGCCTGAAGCTGGACCTGGGCAGCTTCGCGCACACCTTCAGCGTGTACGAGATCAAGCGCCCGAGCAGCTACACCGACCCGGTCACGAATATCTTCTCGTTCGGTGGCGAACAGCGTAACCGTGGCGTCGAATGGGGCTTCTTCGGCTCACCGCTGGACGGCGTACGCCTGCTGGGTGGCGTGGCCTACGTGCAGCCGAAGCTGACCCGTACGGCGGGTGGTGTGAATGAAGGCCGCATTGCTACCGCCGTTGCGCAGCGGCAGGCGAAGCTGGGCGTGGAATGGGATGTGCCTGCGCTGGAGGGCTTGACCCTGACCGGCAATGCCACCGCGATGTCGAAGCAGTACATCAGTGCTGATAACCGCCTGTCGGTGCCGGGGCGTACGTTGTTCGATGTGGGTGCGCGCTACAACACCACGATGGCCGGGCGGCCGCTTGCGCTGCGCGCCAGCGTGAACAACGTGACCAACAAGGCGTATTGGGGCATGCCGTTGCTCTCCAGCCTGGCGCTGGGGGCGCCGAGGACGGTGCTGGTGTCGGCAACGATGGATTTCTGATCCGGGCGGCCTCCGTGCCCGACACGCCTCACCTGTAGAGTCGAGCCATGCTCGACTCCGATTTCCCCGATGAGTCGAGCATGGCTCGACTCTACAGAGAACCCGAATGCCGCTGGGCGTGGCGTAGTTCTATTCCGGGTGCAGGCGATAAACCGCCTGATTGGTCAACGCCAATGCGGCCAGCTTCAACCCCTCCATCACCCGGTCGCCCACGTAGTGCTCCGGGCCGCCGTTCTGCCGGGCGCGCTCGGCAGCCAACAGGATCTCGTTCACGATGCGCAGGCCCGCCAACGCGCCATCGGTATCGGCCAGCGCCAGGCAGCGGCCAGGCAGTTGATGGCGCTCGGGCCAGGGCTGGCCGTCGGCTGCGGCGCCGCGGCCAATCTGGTGTAGCAGGTTGATCAGGTTGTTCGGATCAGGCTTTGCGGCCTCGGCCTCTTCGGCATTGGCCGAGGCGTACTGGGCGCGCAGAGGGGGAATATCCGATGCGTTCATGACAGGTCTCCGTGCAAGGCATACGAGACCGCCGCGCTTAACAATGGCGGCGGACGGTACGTGGCTGGAAATCCGGTGGTCGCGTAAGCACTAACCGGCAGGTGGGTTTTCACCCACCTCCACGCACCGCCCGCCATAAAGCTCGAACGGAATGCCAGCCGACGCCGCACAAGGCGACGCCGGCTGGCGAGCGCAAACTACACGCGACCAACGGGGTTTCCAGGCCCCGGCCATCCTTTTTCGATGGCACCCCATCATGAGCACAACGGGGTGGCAGGCGCCAACAACCCAAGTGCAAAGACAGCAACGTTCACGCAGTGGCAGCATTGTCGCATATCGACAATCGAGCCGAAGATTCAACAACTTGCACCACGCCGATGACGGCATGCTTCACCCGCATCGGCATCGCGCATTCCTTGACCGCATCCGGCATTCAGGGACATGCCACATGCCAGTTCCGACATTACGCAAGCAGATGAGCAATCAACGCCAGTACCGCCAGATGCCCCACGTAGTATCCATAAAACGCCCAGCGCCAGCGCGGCAGTTGCCACGGCACCCGCGCCGCCAACAGCAACACAGGAACGGCCAGCAACGCCCAGCCGTTGTGGTTGGCCCAGCACACTGCAGCAAGCCCGATCAGCAGCAGCCACCACGCACCATGGCGGAACGCCAGCCATCCGAGCAGCACGAAGCCGACGCCCGCCCATTGGTAGTCCACCAGCATCGGCGCCATGCCCGCGGCCAGCAGCAACAGCAGTGGGCGATTGCTGGCCAGTGCATGCACTGCCACCGCAGCCAGGGCAAAAGTAAGCAGTATGTTGAGTGGCAACCAGGGACCGAAGGCAAGTGCATGCAGCGGTTGCGCGACCACGCCTCATACGGCCAGGCGACGGATCGACTTGCTCAGGTCTGCACCCGGCTGGGCGAGGTTGCAGGCCATTACCAGTGCAAACAGCGGGAACGCGATGCGCCCCAGTTCGCTGACCACCGGCACGTAGCCACCGAAGACCACCTTGGCCACGTGATCACCGGTCATGGTCAGCAGTGCGATCCACTTCAGCAGCTCGCGTGCGCCGCTGCCGAGGGTGAGGTTGAAGGTGGACGTCCCGGTCGTGGTCGCTTGCATCGCGGAAGCTTATGCGCATCGGCCAGCCCATTTCCAGCGCCGCGCAGGAGCCCGCCGCTGCAGGCGGCAGGCGGCGGCGCTATGCTGTCCGCCCCCGCTTGTGAGACGCCCACCATGCGTACCCTGTACCCCACCGTCGAACCCTACCGCGAGTTCACCCTGCCGGTGAGCGATCTGCATACCCTGCACATCGAAGAGTGCGGCACGCCAGAGGGCATCCCGGTGGTGTACCTGCATGGCGGCCCGGGCGCCGGTATCTCGCCCACCCATCGGCGCTTTTTCGACCCGGCGCGCTACCGCATCGTCTTGATCGACCAGCGGGGCAGCGGCCGCTCCACGCCGTTCGGCGAGCTGCGCGACAACACCACACAGCACCTGGTTGCCGACATCGAGAAGGTACGCGAGCACCTTGGCATCGAACGCTGGCTGGTCTATGGCGGTTCCTGGGGTTCAACCCTGTCGCTGGCCTATGCGCAGGCACATCCCGAACGCGCCACCGGCCTGATCGTGCGCGGCGTATTCCTCGGCCGCGAGATGGAAAACCGCTGGTTTGCGGAAGCCAACGGCGGTGCGCGCTGGATCTTCCCGGAGCGCTGGGACTGCTATGAGGCCTATATCCCGGAAGCCGAGCGTGGCGACATGATCGCGGCCTACTGGGCGCGCCTGGACAGCACCGATGAGGCCACCCGCATCGCCGCCGCGCAGGCCTGGCTGGGCTGGGAGGACAACGCCGCCACCCTGCAGCACGACGTGGATGCTGTTTCTACGGACGACCCGCTGGACACGCTGGCCAAGGCACGCATCGAAGCGCACTACTTCCGCAACGGCATCTTCCTGGAGCCCGACCAGCTGCTGCGCGACATCGACCGCATCCGCCACCTGCCCGGCGTGATCGTGCAGGGCCGCTACGACATCATCTGCCCGCCGCGCAGCGCCTGGGACCTGGCCAAGGCCTGGCCGGAAGCCAGGCTGGAGATGGTGACCTCGGGGCATAGCGCGAACGAACCGGCGACGGTGGATGCGCTGGTGCGCGCCACGGACGCGTTTGCTGATCGATTCTGAAGGCACGGGGTAGTGCCGGCCCCTGGCCGGCATCCCAGCGATCGCAGGTAGAGTCGACTGTCAGTCGACTGTCTTCGGCAGGAGACCGGAACCCCCGCGCTGCGCGCGATAGTCGACTAACAGTCGACTCTACCCAGCCGTCTCCGCACCGCCCCACGTGGTGAATGCCGGCCCACCGGCAGCTGGCCACCGTCCCCATTCTTCGCAACCCGCTTACAGTCCCGCGCAGAAGATCCGGCCATGGGCGCCACGGTGGCGAACCCAACCCTCTACAGGAGCACGCCATGACCGGTTTCCGCTACCTTCCTGCTGCCTTCGTCGTTGTCGCCGGCCTGCTGCTTGGGGCCTGCTCCAAACCGCAGGAGGCCAGCAAGGCCACTGCCGCCGAGGACGTGACCGAAGTGAAGCTGATTCCGTCCTATGAGTCGCTGGACAAGGACAAGGACGGCATTGTCACCCTGGCTGAAGTGGATGCCGTGGCACCCGACTGGGCCGAGCGCCTGCACGCCTGCGATACCGATCGCGACAAGAAACTGAGCCGCGGCGAGTACGACGTGTGCAAGCAGACCAGCACCGCGCATTGATTCCGTAATGCGCCATCGATTGGCGCGACGCGTACCCGGCTATACCAAGGTATAGCCGGGCTAACCCACGAGCCTCTAGGACTGCCCCATTCAGGGGCGGACAATAGCGCCACTGGCCAGGGCAATCCTGGCCGGCCCCTCCCCTCATGGAGACGCAGATGGACCCCGACCCTGCCGGGCGCACCGCGCCCCGTATGCCCGCCTGTTGCCCGTTCCTGGCGCCTGCCCGCCGGTCCCTGCCTGCCTGATTGACGGGGGATCGCCAGGTGCCGCCTGCCTGGAGATCGCCCCCATGTCCTACAAGATCCTCTACATCACCCTGCGCCGCCTGATCGGTGAGCGCGATGTTTCTGCCCTGCGCAGCCAGCTGCTGCAGCACGGCCCGGTCATGTTCGCCCGTTCGCTGTCGCTCGGCTCGCCCCGCGTAGTGGCCGACGCGCTGTCGCTGCTGCCGATCAGCGAGCGCATCAACGTGCTGCGCCACCTGCCCTACCCGCTGCGCGATGCGATGAAGCCGCTGTGCATTGGTGGCAGCCAGCGCCTGCACATGCAGCCGTGGTCGCCGGCGGTGCTGGCGATGCGCCACGCCTGATCTGTTCCATCCGTTCCGTTCGTGTTCCGGCCCCGGCCGGCTCTGACATTCGAGGAGAGTCCCATGAGCCTGCTCAACGCCTGGTTCAACGCCTTCCTGCGCAGCCGTCGCGCAGGCAATCTGTTCCGCCGCCGCGCGATGCCCGAAGCCGGCTTCGGCCCGGGCAGCGCCGAGGCCGCGCCGTTCGCGCTCACCACCGGCCTGGTCACCCTTGCCCAGCAGGATGAAACCCAGCTGTTGGCCACGCTGGAATCGCATGCCGATGGCCTCAGCCCGCATGAGGCCGAGGAGCGGCTGGCCACGCTCGGCCCCAACGAGGTGGATCACGAAAAGCCGCTGCCGTGGTGGCGGCACCTGTGGCAGTGCTACCGCAACCCGTTCAACCTGCTGCTGACCGTACTGGCGGCGGTATCCTGGCTGACCGAGGACATCAAGGCCACGATCGTGATCGGTGCCATGGTGCTGCTGTCCACGCTGATCCGCTTCGTGCAGGAAGGCCGCTCCAACCGTGCCGCCGAGCGGCTGAAGGCACTGGTCGGCAATACCGCACGCGTGCTGCGCCGCAATCCCGGCACCGAGGCGGCAGACGTGGCCGACCAGTACTTCGGTGCGCACCTGCACAGCCGTCGCCCGGCGCGATTGCTGGACCTGCCGATCCGCGAACTGGTGCCCGGTGATCACATCGTGCTGTCGGCCGGCGACATGATTCCGGCCGACTGCCGCGTGCTGACCGCCAAGGATCTGTTCGTGGCACAGGCGGCGATGACCGGCGAGTCGCTGCCGGTGGAGAAGTTCGCGCACCCGGGCGATGGCCTGGCCGGCCTGCTGGAGCAGCACAACCTGTTGTTCATGGGCACCAATGTGGTGTCCGGCACCGCCACCGCCGTGGTGCTGGCCACCGGCAACCGCACCTACTTCGGCACCCTGGCCCAGCGCAGCACCGCTACCGACCGTGCGCCCACCGCATTCCAGGCCGGCGTCAACAGTGTCAGCTGGCTGCTGATCCGCTTCGCACTGGTGATGGTGCCGTTCGTGCTGCTGATCAACGGCTGGACCAAGGGCGACTGGACCGAAGCGTTCCTGTTCGCACTGTCGGTGGCGGTGGGCCTGACCCCGGAAATGCTGCCGATGATCGTTACCTCCACCCTGGCCAAGGGTGCGGTGCTGTTGTCGCGGCGCAAGGTGATCGTCAAGCGCCTGGATGCGATCCAGAACTTCGGCGCGATGGAAGTGCTGTGCACCGACAAGACCGGCACCCTCACCCAGGACAAGATCGCGCTGGAACGGCACACCGACGTGTTCGGTCACGATTCGGAGGACGTGCTGAAGTTCGCCTACCTCAACAGCCACTTCCAGACCGGCCTGATCAACCTGCTCGACCGCGCGGTGCTGGAGCACGTGGAGCTGCAGAGCTCGTTGCGGCTGTCGCAGGACTACCACAAGGTGGATGAGATTCCGTTCGACTTCGAGCGCCGCCGCATGTCGGTGGTCGTATCCGAGCGCGAGGACCACCATGAGCTGATCTGCAAGGGCGCCGTGGAAGAGATGCTGGCGGTGTGCAGCACCGTGCGTGAGAACGGCCAGGACATGCCGTTGGACGAGCGCCGCCTGGCGCGGGTGCGGCAGACCACCGAGGAACTCAACGAACAGGGCCTGCGCGTGGTGGCGGTGGCCATGAAGGAGACCGCGGCCAGCCAGACCGCCTACTCGCAGGCGGACGAGTGCGGGTTGACCCTGGTCGGCTACGTGGCCTTTCTGGACCCGCCGAAGGAATCGGCTGCGCAGGCGCTGCAGGCGCTGGCCGCGCACGGCGTGGAAGTGAAGGTCTTCACCGGCGACAACGAACTGGTGACCGCCCGCGTCTGCGCACAGGTGGGGCTGGACGCGGACACCATCCTGACCGGCCCGCAGATCGAGCGCATGGATGACGGTGCGCTGTCGCGGGCGTTGCACCACCACCGCGTGTTTGCCCGCCTGACCCCGCTGCACAAGGAGCGCCTGGTACGCGAGCTGCGCGCACAGGGCAAGGTGGTCGGTTTCCTCGGCGACGGCATCAACGATGCACCGGCGCTGCGCGCGGCCGACATCGGCATCAGCGTGGATAGCGCGGTGGACATCGCCAAGGAGGCCGCCGACATCATCCTGCTGGAAAAGAACCTGATGGTGCTGGAGGAAGGCGTCATCCAGGGCCGGCGCACGTTCAACAACATGCTGAAGTACATCCGCATGACCGCCAGCTCCAACTTCGGCAACGTGTTCTCGGTGCTGGTGGCCTCGGCCTTCCTGCCGTTCCTGCCGATGCTGCCGCTGCAGCTGCTGGTGCAGAACCTGCTGTACGACATCTCGCAGATCGCCATTCCGTTCGACAACGTGGACGAAGAACTGGTGCGCAAGCCGCTGAAGTGGAACCCGGCGGACATCGGCCGCTTCATGGTGTTCTTCGGGCCGATCAGTTCGATCTTCGACCTGACCTGCTTCGCCTTGATGTGGTACGTGTTCGATGCACGCACGCCGGCCGACCAGGGCCTGTTCCAGTCCGGCTGGTTCGTGGTGGGCCTGCTGACCCAGACACTGATCGTGCACATGATCCGTACACCGAAGGTGCCGTTCCTGCAGAGCATCGCCGCACCGCCGCTGCTGGTGATGACCGGCCTGATCATGGCCATTGGCGTGGCCCTGCCGATGAGCCCGCTGGCCGGTTACTTCAAGCTGCAGGCCCTGCCGACCGGCTACTGGCCGTTCCTGGTGGCGATCCTGTTCGGCTATGCGGTGCTGACCACCGCACTGAAGAAGTTCTACATCCGTCGCTACGGCTGGCAGTAAGCGCCCGCCGCCTTGTCCAGGGAGAATCACAATGGACATCAATCCGAACCTGCCGGCGTTCAACGCCGGCGCAACCCTGAGTTCGCTGATCAGCCTGTCGGTGGCGTTCGTGCTGGGCACGGCCATCGGCCTGGAACGGCAGCTGCGCCAACGCACCGCCGGCCTGCGTACCAATACGCTGGTGGCAGTGGGTGCGGCGGTGTTCGTCGACCTGGCCGTGCGCTTCCATGACCTGTATGGCGGCCCGCCCTCACCGCTGCATGTGGTGGCCTATGTGATCTCCGGCGTCGGCTTCCTCGGCGCCGGTGCGATCATGAAGGACGGTGCGCAGGTGTCCGGCCTGAACACCGCCGCCACCCTGTGGGGCTCGGCGGCGGTCGGTGCCTGCGCGGGTATCAAGCTGCTGCCGGAGGCGGTGATGGCGGCGGTGTTCGTGCTGGCCGCCAACACCCTGCTGCGCCCAGTGGTGAACCGCATCCAGCGGCAGCCGTTGCCGGAGGCATTCAGCGAGGCGACCTATGCGATCAACGTGGTCTGCCAGCGCGAGCAGCAGGCCGAGGTGCTGGACCAGCTGTTGCTCCTGCTGGAACAGGCGCACTACCCGGTACGCGCGGTGGACCAGCGCCCGTTCGGCGAGCGCGACGTGGAGATCGAAGCGGTGCTGTATGCCACCACGGTGGATGCCGGTGAACTGGATGCGGTGCTGGCCACGCTGGCGACCACCCCCGGCGTGCTGCAGGGATTCTGGAACGCCAGCCTGGAGGAGTAGTGCCGGCCGCTGGCCGGCAACCTCATGGACGCCGGCAACATCGTGCACCGCTTGGTAGGTGCCGACCTTGGTCGGCACAGATCTATCAGATGCCAAGACTCCTGCCAGAGCCTGCCGACCAAGGTCGGCATCTACCAACAGCCCTCCTGCACCGCTTGGTAGGTGCCGACCTTGGTCGGCACAGACCCATCAGATGCCATGGCTCCTGCCAGAGCCTGCCGACCAAGGTCGGCATCTACCAACAGCCCTCATGCACCGCTCTGGTAGGTGCCGACCTTGGTCGGCACAGACCCATCAGATGCCATGGCTCCTGCCCAAGCCTGCCGACCAAGGTCGGCATCTACCAACAGCCCTCATGCACCGCTTGGTAGGTGCCGACCTTGGTCGGCACAATCCTGCAGCTGCCGGCCAGCGGCCGGCACTACCGGTCGGCATCCACCCGAGGCGGCTTTGCTATCCTTTCCCCCCACGCCCGGGAGCCGTTCCGATGCCATCGCTGTCGCCCCGTCGCCCGCTGGTGCTGCTGGCCCTGATCGTCGTGATGGCGGCGATCTTCCTGATCGATACCGTCACCGATTACGCCGTCGCCGCCGCCTGCTTCTACGCAGCGGTCATCCTCGCCGCATCGCGCGTACTGAGCGCGCGCGGGCTGATCACCCTGGCCATCGCCTGCATCGCGTTGACCGGGCTGAGTTTCTTCCTGACCCGCTTCGGCACCTACCGCATCGGCCTGGTCAACTCGGTGATCGGCATGCTGGTGATCGGCATCACCGCCTACCTCGCCCTGAACATGGAAGCGGCCAAGGCCGCCGTGCAGGAAGCGCAGGGCCGCCTGCTGCGGGTGGCGCGCGCGTCCACGGTGGGCGAGCTGACCACCTCCATCGCCCATGAAGTGAACCAGCCGCTGGCGGCCATCGCCAGCAGCGCCGAGGCCTGCCAGCGCTGGCTGGCACAGGACCCACCGAACGTGGACAAGGCGCGGCAGACCGTGGCCCGCATCCTGGCCGATGCGCATCGCGCCGGTGACGTGATCGCCCGTATCCGTGGCCTGACCCAGGGTGCCGCACCGGAACGGCGCGCCTTCGATCTGAACCAGGCCGTGGAGGAAATGCTGGCGCTGTCGCGCAGTGAACTGGACCAGCACGGCGTGGCCGTGGCCCTGCTGCTGGACGCCGACCTGCCACTGGTGCAGGCCGACCGCGTGCAGGTGCAGCAGGTGATCGGCAACCTGATCCTCAATGCGGTGGACGCGATGGAAGCGGTGCCGGCTGCTGATCGTCGCCTGTCGCTGCTGACCCGGCGTGACGGCCAGCGGGTCAGCCTCAGTGTGCGCGACCGTGGTGTCGGCCTGCCCGCCGATCACCCCGAGCGTGTGTTCGATGCGTTCTGGACCACCAAGTCGCATGGACTGGGCCTCGGTCTGAGCCTGAGCCGTTCGATGATCGAGGCCAACGACGGCCAGATCCGCGCCGAACGACCGGCAGGCGGCGGTGCCTGCTTCGTGTTCGACCTGCCCATCGCCACGGATGCTCCCCATGCGTAAGCCCGCTGCACCCATCACCGACCCGGCACCCATCGTCTACGTGATCGACGACGATCCGTCGGTGCGCGCCGCGCTGGAAGACCTGCTGGCCTCGATGGGCCTGCAGGTGCGGGCCTTCGCCTCCACCCAGGCGTTCCTCGAACACGAGCTGGAAGATGCACCGGCCTGCCTGGTGCTGGACGTACGCATGCCCGGCCAGAGCGGGCTGGAGTTCCATCGCACGATGGGCAGCCACGGCCTGCAGCTGCCGGTGGTGTTCATCACCGGCCACGGTGACATCGCGATGGGCGTCAACGCGATCAAGGACGGTGCCATCGAATTCCTGACCAAGCCGTTCCGTGACCAGGAACTGCTGGATGCGATCCACAAGGGCATCGAGATCGACCGCCAGCGCCGTCGCGACGGCGAGGCACTCGATGCCCTGCAGCAGCGCTGGAACACGCTCAACGCCGGCGAGCGCGAGGTGGTCGATGGCGTGGTGCGCGGCCGCCTCAACAAGCAGATCGCCGGAGACCTCGGGGTCAGCGAGATCACCGTGAAGGTGCGCCGCGCACAGGTGATGCGCAAAATGGGCGCGCGTACCCTGGTCGACCTGGTGCGGATGTATGACCGCTTGCAGGCCGGCAACAGCTGATTGCAACGCCGGCCAGTCCTACTCCGGGTCAGGCAGCGTGTACTGCAGCCGGTAGTCGTGGCGACCGTCGCTGATGGTGATCTCCAGCGTGCCGGTCAGGCCGAGCAGCCCTTCGCTGCCGGAATCGGGCACCACGATCACGCTCAGCTCCGGAACACCGCGGGTCATCACGCCGTTGTGCTGCAGGGTGAATGCACCCTCGCGCCCGGCCAGCGTGGCCCTCACCCGTTCCATCGCCACGTAGCCCGCCGAACCCTGCACCGGCGTGCGGAACGCCAGCATCTGGCCGACGCTGCTGCCCTGCAGGTCACCATGGAATGTCTTGTCGATGGACATCACCCCGATCGGACTGTCCTTGCCACCGATCGGCAGCAGCGTTACGTCAAAGGTGCCGCGTGCCTCGCCCTGCATCCTGCGCTCCCCCGTTGTTGGATGGAATGCTGCTACTTCTTCGTCGCCAGTACGATCACCCCGGCCACCACCAGGCCGATGCCGCTCCATTCCCGCAGGGTCGGACGTTCGCCCAGCAACAGATAGGCGAGCACGATCACCAGCACCACGCTGAATTTGTCGACCACCGCCACCTTGGCCAGCTCGCCACTCTGCAGCGCGCGGAAGTAGAACAGCCACGACGCACCGGTGGCCAGTGCCGAGAGCACCAGGAACAGCTGGGTGCGCCCGGGCAGCAGCAACGGATTGGACCACTTGCCAGTGACCACCACCAGCGGCAGGATCACCGCCGCCACCACCAGGGTGCGGATGGCCATGGCCAGGTCCGAGTCGACGCCCTTGACGCCCACCTTGGCGAACAGCGCCGTGAGCGCGGCGAAACAGGCTGACAGGCCGGCCCAGACCAGCCACTGCGGAACGTTCTGCATGCTGCGCCACTCCCGGTTCCCAGAGCACCCACTGCCCACGCTACTCCCATTGCCCGCCTGCGCAAGCAGTACCGGCCGCCGTGCGGATCAGGCGCGCTGCAGGCGCTGCTTCAAGCGCGTATCCATCAGCCCCACCGCCAGCAGCACCGCACTGGTCAGCCAACCGGCGGCCAGCAGATGGGTCTGCGGCAACAGCACGCCCAGCACCACCAGCGCCACGGCACCGAACAGATGCGACCAGGGCGCACGCCCATACACCACCCGCTTGTACAGGGCGCTCCCCAGCAGGTAGATCAACGGGCCCGCCACCAGCACGGTGGCGTACACCGGGGTGACCGCCGCGCCGGGATGATCCATGACCAGATCGTTGCCGACGGCCGTGGCGATGATGCCGGCGATCAGCAGTGCATGCACGTAGTGGAAGTTGGCGCCCATCCGACCGGGATCTTCGGCGTGGCTGATGGCCTCGGTGGCATCGTGGCTGGAGATGCCGAAGTACAGCCACCACATGGCGATGGTGCCGGCGAACGTGGCCAGCACCGCCGATACCACCTCCCCGCTCCAGTGCTCGACCTCACTGAGTACGCCGCCGGTGGCCAGCAGGGTCTCGCCCAGTGCGACGATGACGAACAGCTGGCAGCGTTCGGCCAGGTGGCCACCCTCGATGGTCCAGTCCCGGGTGTGCGAACGCCCCATGCCCGGGAATGCAAAGCCGAACATCGGCGAAATGTACTCGCAGGCCACCGCCATCGCCCACAACGCCAGCCGCAGAGGACCTTCGGCCGCAGCGCCCGCCAGCCAGAAGCAGGCCGAAACGCTCACCCAGGCCAGCATGCGGCGGAAGTTCGGCGCCAACGGATGATTGCGGCCAACCTCGAGCAGCACGAAGGCCGTTCGCCCGACCTGCATCGTGACGTAGGCACCGGCGAACATCCACGCACGATCGGCGAACGCCTCGGGGATGGATGAGGACATCAACAGCGCCAGCAGCATGGTGGCGAACAACAGGCCACGGATGCGTGGCGCCTGTGGATCAAACCAGTTGCTGACCCAGCAGGCGTATTGCCAGCCGAGCCAGACCGCGAACCACAGCACCAGCGTCTGCAGCACGCCGGCCAGATCCAGGTGGTGCAGCAGGTGGTGGCTGAGCTGGGTAACGGCAAACACGTAGACCAGGTCGAAGAACAGCTCTTCGTAGGTCACTCGGGCATGATGGCCATCGCGGTGGCGCAGCGCGGGCAGGCGCAGTCGGGGACTCATGGCACTCCTTCAGCGCGCCAGGCGCCAGTACAGGACACCGGCCAGCAATGCCGGCACCGCGAACACCAGCAGCAGGATCGGCAGCTCCTCGCGTACCGCATAGCCGGCCTTGCTGACGCCTACCCACATGTTGGCCACGGCCACCAGCAGCCAGGTGGCGATGAATGCGACCAGCGCGGTGGGCAGCTGCGAGCTGCCCACGCTCCAGAGATGGCCGAACAGCAGGAACACCCCCAGCAGCAGGATGCCCGCGGTGATCACCAGAAGCACATGCATGTATCGATCTCCTTGAGCCTGCAGGCAGGCTAGCCCGGGCCGATTCTGCGCTCCAGCCGATGATCGTGGCTTCACCTTCCAGCCGCCGCGAACAATCGGCAGGATCCGCCATACATGGCAAACGCGAACGGTTCCCATTAGTATTGCGTCATCGCGCAGGGATGCCTCCCCGCGCCCGCCCTTCGCCCTTGCTGCCCGTCCGGATGTCCCAGCTGCCCTCATCCCATCCGCCTGTGCTGCCACTGGTGTCTTCGCTGGTGCGCCACTACGAGGAACTGGTGGACTACCTGCGCCGTCGTTTCCGTTCGCCCGGACTGGCCCGCGAGGTGGTGCACGATGTCTGTGTGCGCCTGCTGGAGCGCCCGGCCGTGCCCGACGCACGGCAGCCGATCGCACTGCTGCGCCGGATCGCCCACGACGCTGCGGTTGATCGCTGCCGCGCCGAGGATCTGCGCCGGCATTGGGTGGAACCACGCGCCGAGCTGCCCGAAGGGGCCTGCCCCTGCCCGGGGCCCGAGCAGCAGGCCCATGGCCAGCAGGCGCTGGAGCGCCTGAGCGTCACCATTGCGCGGATGCCATGCCGGCGCCAGCAGGTCTTCATCCTGCACAAGATCCATGAACTGCCCCAGGCGGAGGTCGCGCAGCGAATGGGCATCGGCCTGAAGGCGGTAGAACGCCACCTGCGCCTGGCCATGGCCGACTGCCACCAGCAGGCCGCACGCTCATGAGCCGCGCACCCGAGCCCCCCGCGCGACCGCAGCCGTCGCAGGCTCCGTCCACCGACGAGGTGCTCGACCAGCATCGCGACGCCCTGAAGGAGCGCTTTCCGTTGCCGGACCCGCAGGTGCTCCAGCGTCGTCGCGGCGGCCGCACGGCCAGGGTTGTGCTGCCCGCACTTGGACTGGTGGTCACCGTCCTGCTGCTGATCGACCCAGCCTGGCAGGTGCAGGACCATCGCACCGCCGTGGGTGAACGTCGCGAACTGGATCTGGCCGACGGCAGCCACCTGCTGCTCGACGCCGGCACCCACCTGCAGGTGCGTCGTCATCTGCGTTCGCGGCAGGTGGTGCTGATGCAGGGGCGCGCACGATTCGAGGTGCAGCACTCGGGGTGGCGACGCTTCGAGGTGGACGCCGGGCCGGTGCATGTACGCAACTACGGCACGGTGTTCGACGTGGATCGCCAGGGCGAGCTGAGCGAAGTGACGCTCTGGCGCGGCGACGTGGGCGTGCGCGTTGAGGGCGGCACCAGCGAGCAGCGCCTGGCACCCGGGCAGCGCCTGCTGGCCCAGCCCGGGTCGATCTCTCCACCGGAAGCGATCGACCCGGACCAGGCCGACTGGACCCATGGCCGGCTGCAGTTCGATCACCTGCCGCTGGCCGAGGTGCTGCGGATCCTGCAGCGCTACCACGACCGTCCGATCGTGCTGGACGACCCGACGCTGGGCCCGCTGAAAGTCTCGGGTGTCTTCGATGCCGACCGCGCCGAGACCGCCGTGGCGTTGTTGCCGGACATCCTGCCGGTACAGGTGCATACGGCAGGCGATGGCAGCCTGCATCTGCGCCGACGCGATTGATCGGCATCACCAGGGTGGGTTGCGCGCCGTCCCATCCGGCAGGTGCTTGAACCCCTCCGAAGGACCCCGCATGACCCGCCCCGTTCTGCCCGCCGCCCTGCGCCGGCTGACCCCCACCCTGCTCGCCGCCTGCCTCTGCGCCGCACTGCCCGCTGCCGCGCAGACCACCGCGTCCGCGCCCGTGGAGCTGCATCTGCCAGCGGGTTCGCTGCAGGCCTCGCTCAACACACTGGCCCGTCATACTGGCATCCAGCTGTTGTTCGCGGCCGACAGCGTGAGCGGCCGCACGGCCCCGGCACTGGATGGCCGCTACACCCCGCGCGACGCGCTGCAGCGCCTGCTGGCCGGGCACGGTCTGACGCTGCAGGAGCGCTCGCCAGGCGTGTTCGTGGTGAGCGCCACCGCTGCGCCAATGAAAGCCAGCACCCCGGCGCGGACCACCGCCTCGACCGCGCCAACCTCGCTGGCCCGCGTCACGGTATCGGCCTCGACCGCGCGCATGCCACAGGGCGAGACCGCCATGCCGAACACCATCACCGTGCTGACCCGCGAAGACATTGCCCAGCAGCTGGCACTGGGTTCGGATGTCTCGCGTGTGCTGTCGTCGCAGATTCCGGCATTCGCACCGGCGCGCGAAAAGATGTCCAACTACGGCGAAACCATGCGTGGCCGCGGCATCCTGTACATGGTCGACGGCGTGCCACAGTCGACACCGCTGCGCGATGGCTCACGTGATTCCCACACCATCGATCCGGCGATGATCGAACGCATCGAGGTCATTCATGGTGCCAATGCGCTGCAGGGCATCGGCGGTACCGGTGGCATCGTCAACATCATCACCCGCAGCGCGCCCAGCGAGCCGGGCGCGTTCCTGCTCGACACCAACGTCAGCTACAGCTCTGCCCTGCCCCGCCGCAGCGATGACAATGGCCAGCGTGGTTCGGCACTGGTCGGCATGCGCGGCGAGCAGTTCGACCTGGTTGCCGGCCTCGCCTACGAGAAGCAGGGGCTGTTCCATGACGGCGAGGGCCGTTCGATCGGCACCAACGCGCAGGGCGAACTGATGGATTCAACCTCGTCGAACGTGTTCGCCAAGCTGGGCTGGAACATTGCCGAGGGCCACCGCCTGCAGTTGATGGCCAACCGCTACGAGCTGCGCGGGCTGGACAACTACCTGGCGGTGAACGGTGATTACCGCACCGGCCGCCCGACCCTTTCGGTGCCCGGCGACACTCCATTGGATCCGCCGATGAACCGCTCGCGTTCGCTGACCGTGGACTACAGCGCCGCTGAACTGCTGGGCGGCCGTTTCCAGGCACAAGCGTTCGCGGTCGACTTCGAAGGTCGCTATGGTGCCAGCCAGTGGGACCCGTGGGGCAATACCGGCGCCAATGCCGCCTGGGACCAGACCCAGAACGAATCGGACAAGCGCGGCTTCAAGCTGACCCAGAGCTGGACCCGCATTGCCGATACCACGCTGGATGTGACCCTGGGCCTGGACGGCCTGCGTGACCGCACCCACCAGGTGCTGCTGGCCAGTGGCATGAACTGGGTGCCGCAGACCACCTACCAGAGCCTGTCGCCACTGCTGCAGTTGCACTGGTGGCCAACCGACCATCTGATGCTGTCCGGCGGCCTGCGCTACGAAAAGGGCGAGCTGGACGTGGGCGACTACACCACCCTGCCGCGCTATGGCGCGCGCAAGGTGGCCGGCGGCAAGCCGACCATGAGCGAGACCCTGCCCAACTTCGGCGCGGTCTGGTACATCAACGATCGCCTCAATGCCTACGCTTCCTACTCCGAAGGCTACACCGTGGCCGACGTCGGCCGCGTGCTGCGCGCGATCAACCGCGACGGCCAGCGCGTCGACAATCTCATCGACCTGTCACCGGTGGTGTCGGACAACCGCGAGATCGGCCTGGAGTACGACGATGGCCGCTTCAGCGGCGACATCGCCTACTACACGTCCGAATCCAAGCTCGGCTCGGTGCTGATCTACGATCCGGGCATCGACGCCTATGCGGTGCAGCGCCAGGCCACCCGGGTGGAAGGCTTCGAAACCAACCTGCGCCTGCGCCTGGGCGACAGCCGGCTGGGCCTGGGCTACGCGCGCGCCAACGGCCGCTACGACGCCAACGTCGATGGGCGTCTCGACAGCGATCTGGCTGGCGTCAACATCGCGCCAAACCGGCTGACGGCATTCTGGGAACAGAACTGGACGCCGCAGCTGAGCACCCGCCTGCAGGCCAGCCATGCCTTCGACCGCGACTTCGACCTGCAGGGGGCACGCGTGGCCGAGTTCAAGGGCTACACCACCGTGGACCTGGTGGCCCGCTATACGCTGGACAAGCACGCCTTCACGCTGGGCGTGCAGAACCTGGCCAACAGGCAGTACATCAGCTACTACTCGCAGACCACGCCGTCGAACCCGAGCTACTTCTCCGGGCGCGGCCGGGTGCTGACGCTGGGGTGGCAGTACCGGTACTGAACCTGCACGGGGCCCGGGGCGGTGTCGCCCCGGGCCCAAGCCGCACGCCTCGGGTCACGCGGCATAGCGGCGCTCCCCCTGCAGCCAGGTCTCCATCACCTTCAGGTCGATGACCCTTGCCGGATCGATCATGAGCGGATCGCGGTCGAGGATGACCATGTCCGCATACTTGCCATGCTCCAGGCTGCCGACGATGTCGTCCACCCGGCATTGCCATGCCGCATCGATGGTCACCGCGCGCAGCGCCTGTTCGACACTGATGCACTCTTCCGGGTTCAACACTTCGCCGCCATCACGCATGCGGCGGTTCACCGCGTTGTCGATGTAGCGCAGCGGTTCGATGGTAGTGACGTTGAAATCGGAGTGCAGCGAAATGCGCAGCCCGCCCGCCAGCGCCGACCGGCAGGGATCGTAGAGATCGGCGCGCTGCGGGCCGAGGATGTTGTCGCGGAAGGCTTTCCCCCAGTAGTACACGTGTCCGATCAGGAACGAAGGCGAAACCTGGAGATCGCCCAGGCGCACGATCTGCTCAGGATGCAGCACGCTGCAGTGCTCGATGCGATGGCGATGATCGGCGCGCGGGGTCTTTGCCAGCACCGCCTGATAGACGTTCAGCGTGGTATCGATGGCCGCATCACCATTCGCATGGATTCCCACCTGCCAACCGAGGTCGTGGGCGCGCTGCACCCCGGCTATCAACTCGGCTTCGGTGTAGTTCAATGCCCCTCGCTTGTCCGAACCCAGATAGTTCTCGCGCTGATAGCCTGTCTGCGCCTGGTTGGAGCCATCGGACCAGAATTTGATACCGGTCAGGCGGAACCGATCATTGCCATCGCCCGGCCTGAGGCCGCGCTTGATCCAATCGTCCATCAGATCGGAGGTGAGGAATCCCGAGTAGCGGATGGGTGGATTCTTCGCCATCACTCCGTTGAGCACGTCCAGGTCCGTCGTGCCGCCGGTGCCAATGCCTGCGTCATGCAGGCTGGTGCAGCCGGCCTTGGTCGCGTCCGCGAACAACTGCTGGATCAGCTCGGTATAGCGTTCCGGGCTGGGCATCGGCATTACCGCCATGAACGGTTTCATCGCAGGAGATTCCTGCATGCGCCCCGTGAGCTTCCCGTGCGCTCGATCGTAGCGCCCCTGGTCGGGATCGGGCGTTGCATCGGTGACACCGGCTGCAGCGAATCCTTTCGTGTTGCTGTAGGCGATATGCCCATTGGACTCCAGCACGAATACCGGATTATGGGCCGCCACATCGTCCAGCGCCTGCATCGTGATGGCCTTGCCGGGCATCAGCGAGGGGTCGATGCCCTGCGCAACCACCCATTCGCCGGGCTTGCTCGCACTCGCGGCGGCACCGATCTTCGACAGCGCCTCGGCCAGCGTGCCGGTACTGAACGGCGTCACGTCCACCCAGTCGGACAGCATCGCCATCGCCGAGTGCATATGCGGATCAATGAAGCCTGGCAGCAGCGCCCTGCCGCGCAGGTCGATCACCTCGGTCTGGCGCCCCCGATGCAGCATGACCTCCTCGTGGCTGCCGGTGGCCAGGATCCGCCCCTGGCGAACCGCGACAGCCTGCACCTTGCCCTTGGGCCCGAGCGTATGGATCGGACCGCCATGGAAAATCCGATCCGCCGGCCCTGCCAGGTTCGGCGCAGGCGTAGCGGAGAACGCCGCCAGCGGTACGGCCGCCCCGGCCAGCACCGCCGCCCCCAACCCGACCATCCCGCCGAGAAACTCGCGACGTGCCTGCAGGAATGCTGCGGCCCCTGGATTGCACACAATGCACATGCGCCTGCTCCTTCCTTGTGGTCGCTGCAGGCTACCCCGTGCGATGCGAACACGTTGCGAACTGCATCGCCCTTTCACGGCAGTCTTTGCGCCAATATTCCGGCACCCGCAACCCCGGCTCATGGCAGGCATGAGGAATGATCGAAACGGCATCGGAAAGCACCGTGCTAGCCTCGATCCACCTTCCCGATATGCCTTTCACATGCGCCAGCACATGCTCGCCCTCACGCTTTCCGCAGTCCTCCCGATCGCCTACGCAACGGCTGCCGAAGCGCCACTGCCGCAGCTGCGGGCCTACACCGTGGACGCCTCGTGGCTGCAGCCGATGGCACCGCTGCAGATTGCCGACCACACCTGGCAGATCGGCACGCAGGACCTGACCGCCCTGCTGGTGCAGACCGCTGACGGCGCGGTACTGCTCGACGGCGGCATGCCACAGATGGCCGGCCACCTCATCAGCAACATGAAGGTGCGCGGCGTGGCGCCGCAGGACCTGCGGCTGATCCTGCTCAGCCACGCGCATGCCGACCATGCCGGGCCGGTGGCGGAGCTGAAGCGCCGTACCGGTGCCAAAGTAGCGGCCAACGCCGAATCGGCGGTGCTGCTGGCGCGCGGTGGCAGCGACGATCTGCACTTCGGCGATGGCATCACCTACCCGCCTGCCAGTGCAGACCGCATCGTCATGGATGGCGAAGTGATCACGGTGGGCGGCATCGCGTTCACTGCGCACTTCATGCCGGGGCACACCCCGGGCAGCACCGCGTGGACCTGGACCGATACCCGCGAGGGCAAGCCGGTGCGCATCGCCTACGCCGACAGCCTGAGTGCGCCGGGCTACCAACTGCAGGGCAACCCCCGTTATCCGCACCTGATCGAGGATTACAGGCGCAGCTTCGCGACGGTGCGGGCGCTGCCTTGCGATGTGTTGCTGACACCGCATCCGGGTGCCAGCAACTGGGACTACGCCGCCGGCAGCAAGGCCAGCGCCAAGGCACTGACCTGCAAGGCCTACGCGGATGCGGCCGAACAGAAGTTCGACGCACAGCTGGCCAAGGAAGCAGCCGGGGCCCGCTGATTCTGTAGAGTCGAGCTTGCTCGACTCTACCAAGAGCAAGCCGAGCGTGGGCTCGGCTCTACACGGGACGCGGCGCAGGGTGCCGGTCAGGACGACCGGCACCCGCGACCATCAGCCGCCCTGGCCGTGCTGCGCGAACGGCTCGGTGGTGCCATCGGTGCGTACCAGCTCGACGGTATACGGCTGCACGTAGCCGTCCGGCATTTCCATGCCCGGCGAACCGGCCGGCATGCCGGGCAGCACCAGCCCACGCGCCGCCGGACGTTCGGCCAGCAGTCGCTTGATGTCTTCGGCCGGGATATGGCCTTCAACCACGTAACCACCGATCTCGGCGGTGTGGCAGGAAGCCTTGCCAACCGGCACACCCAGCCGGACCTTGATCGGGTTCATGTCATCGGTATCGCGCACATCCACCTGGAAGCCTTCGGCCTTCAGGTGGTCGACCCAGATGCCGCAGCAGCCACAGCTGGCGGTCTTGTGCACGATGGCAATGGGCAGTGCCGGGTCCACCTGCGACGGGCTGGACTTGATCGGTGCGGCAGGGGCTTCGCTGGCAACCGGCGCGGCAGGCGATTCTTCGGCAGCGCGCGCGCAGGCGGTCGTGGCCAGTACGGTGCCCAGCAGCAGGCCGAGGGAGAGAGAACGGTTCATGGTGTTGATTCCTTTGCAGATGCGGGCAATGTGGCCCGCCGCCCACGCATCGAAGGCACAGGCAGGGTCGTAAGTAGGACGAGCAACTACGGCAGGCGCTTGAGGCCTGCAGGGAATCAACCGATGGGCGGCCGCAACGGATCCGGCAACGGCGGCGGTGCGCGTTGCTGGGCGCTGGCTGGTAAAGGTGCCTCACGCCAGGGTGACGCCGGCGTTCCGCTCAGGGTGGCCAGCATGCCGACGCTGGCCGGCGGGCATTCGCACTCATTGCCCTGGCAGACCGTAGATGCTGCCTCGTCACAGCACCCGGCCATGGCAGCGGAGTGCGGCGCGGCGCAGTGATCCGCATCGGCCGCCATGGCGTTCGACGATGAGGCAAGTGCCAGCGCCGGTGCATTCAGCACCAGGGCAACAAGCAACATCCATCGCAGCAGCAGGCCAGGCAGGTTCACCCGTTGATGATAGCCGATGCGCGCGTCACGCAATCACCGCCACCATTGCGCTCATCCGCACCGGGATCGACTTGGCCGCTGGGGTACCGCTGACCCGATCGTAATAGTCCAGCGGCAGCAGCGGGTTCAGTTCCGGGTAGTACCCGGCCAGGGCGCCGCGCGGCATCGGGTAGTCCAGTACGGTCAGGCCCTCGATGCGCCGCTGCACGCCATCACCGCAGATGGTCTCCAGGTAGACCAGCGCCTCCTTCTCCAGCCCGCGCGCCAGCCGATCCTCGATGTTCATGAACAGCACCATGCGATCGTTGTACACGCCGCGATAGCGGTCGTTGTAGCTGTAGATGGTGGTGTTGTACTGGTCGTGCGAGCGCACCGTGGCCAACCGCAGCATCTCGGGGTCGTCCACCGGCGCGTCCACGTCCAGGCCCGGCATCACCAGGATGTTGGCCTTGCCATTCGGCGTGGGCCACACGCGGCGGCGCGGTGGAATGTCCAGATGGAAGCCGTGCGGCTGCTGGATGCGCTCGTTGAAGCCGGTGTAGATCTCCGGGTACACCGCCGCGATCAGCTCGCGGATGGGGGTGTAGTCATGCATGCAGCCAGCCCAGTCGACCCTGCTGTGCGGCAGCGTGGCCATCGCCATGCGGCAGACGATTTCGACCTCGGGCAATACCTCTGCACTGACCGGTTCCAGCACACCGCGCGAGGCCGTAACGTTCGACATCGCGTCTTCGATGGTGACGAACTGCTCGCCGGCCGGCGTGACGATGCGCTCCGAGCGCGCCACCACCGGCAGGATCAGCGCATCGCGGCCATGTACCAGATGGCCGCGGTTGAGCTTGGTGGCGATGCCGACCGTCAGCTCCAGGCCGCGCATCGCCTCGTACGCACGCGGCGTGTCGGGCACCGCATGGATGAAATTGCCGCCCAGGCCGATGAACACCTTGGCGCTGCCATCCAGCATTGCCTCGATCGACTCGACCACGTGGTGACCATGCTCACGCGGCGGCTCGAAGCCGAACACCTGCTGCACGCGGTCCAGATAGGCCGGCTTGGGTTTCTCGTCAATGCCGACGGTGCGGTCGCCCTGCACGTTGGAGTGGCCACGGATCGGCCCGATGCCGGCACCGGGCTTGCCGAAGTTGCCACGCAGCATCAGCAGATTGGCCACCTGCTGCAGCAGGGTCGATCCATACTGATGCTGGGTCAGGCCCATGCCGTAGCAGATCACGGTGGCCTTGGAGCGGATGTAGATCTCGGCGCAGCGGCGGATCTGCGCCTGGGAGATGCCGGAGACCTGCACGATCTCCTCCCAGTGCTGCGCCAGCACATCCTCGCGCAATGCCTCCAGGCCTACGGTGTGTTCGGCCAGGAACTCATGGTCGAGCACACGCTCGCCCTGCGCCTCGCGTTCGAACATCACCTTCATCATGCCCTTGATCAGGGCCAGGTCGCCGCCGATGCGGATGTGCACGAACTCGCTGGTGATCTCGGTCGAACCGAACGTGGCCATCTGCACCACATCCTGCGGCTCGGCGAAACGGATCAGCGCGCGCTCGGGCATCGGGTTGACCGCCACGATCGGGATGCCGCGTTTGCGCGCCTCGACCAGGTTGCTCATCATCCGCGGCGAATTGGTGCCGGTGTTCTGGCCGATCACGAAGATCGCCTCGGCGTGCTCGAAATCCTGCAGCACGATGGTGCCCTTGCCCACCCCGATGGCCGGCGGCAGGCCGCGGCTGGTCGGCTCGTGGCACATGTTCGAGCAGTCCGGGAAATTGTTGGTGCCGAACTCGCGCACGAAGATCGAATACAGGAATGCAGCTTCGTTGGGCGTGCGGCCGGAGGTGTAGAACTCGGCCTGGTGCGGGCTGTCCAGCGCCTGCAGGTGGCGGCCGATCAGCGCGAAGGCGTCGTCCCAGCTGCACGGCACGTAATGGTCGGTCGCCGCGTCGTAGCGCATCGGCTCGGTCAGCCGGCCCTGCATTTCCAGCCAGTAGTCGGTCTGCGCCATCAGCTCGGTGACCGTGTGCTG
This sequence comes from Stenotrophomonas sp. WED208, assembly GCF_040984485.1. Classification (NCBI taxonomy): domain Bacteria; kingdom Pseudomonadati; phylum Pseudomonadota; class Gammaproteobacteria; order Lysobacterales; family Lysobacteraceae; genus Stenotrophomonas; species Stenotrophomonas sp. WED208. The sequence continues at coordinate 2,130,854 of NZ_JAZARB010000001.1, read as the reverse complement.
GGCGAACAGCTCGCGGCCAGCACGGAACTGGGTGGCTTCCCAGGCCAACGCCTTGGCACCGTTCTCGCAGAATTCCAGTTTCTTGCGTTCGTCGGCATCGGGGAACGCACAGCTGGGGCACTTGAAGCCACCAGGCTGGTTCATCGCCAGCAGCGCCTTCGACCCCTTGCCGATCACGCTCTGCTGCAGCAGCACCTTGGCGGTAGCGCCGGCGGCACCCCAGCCACCGGCCGGCTGGTTGTAGGGCTTGTAGCGCGGCGGCTTCTGCTCGGACATGTTCGGGAACCTGGCGGGAGGAACACAACAACACACGTTTACTGCGGGCCAGCAGCCCTTTCGGCAGCCCGGCAAGCCCCACAGTCAAGCACGGCGCACGGCCCTGCGCCAGAGGCTGGCGCTGATTTCAGCACAGCGTGTCATGACAACGGTTACACCCGCGTCAGCGCCCGGCCACTGCGCTATTCTCGAAGCCGTGGGTGGTTCACCACCTGCGTATTTCCCTTGCCCGGACGCGCTGCATGCCTGACTCGACCCCGCCGCACACCCCGCCTGCCGGCACGGCGCAACGCCCGTTGCAGCGCTGGCGCAGCGAGGGGCACCAGCAGCAGGTCGACGTGGTGGCCGAGGAAGTACCGGTTGCACTGCGCTACAACGGCGCCGCCTTCGCGGTGATGATGGCCACCCCCTGCGATCTGGAAGACTTCGCGCTGGGTTTCTCGCTCAGCGAGGGGCTGATCACTTCGCCCTCGCAACTGCTGTTGATCGAGGTGCGTCCGCAGCTGGAGGGCATCGAGCTGCAGATGACCGTGACCGAGGATGCCCCCGGTGCCGATCTGGATCCGGCCAATGGCCGCCTGCTGCCCGGTCGCGGTGGCTGTGGCCTGTGCGGCACGCGCCAGCTGGAGGATGTGCTGCGGCCGCTGCCGCAGATCCGCGAGCGCCGCACCTATCCGCATGCCGCATTGCAGCGGGCACTGGCCACGCTGGCACAACATCAACCGATGAATGCGGTAAGCGGCTCCACCCACGCCGCCGCCTGGGCCGATGCCAGTGGGCGCATCGGCTGGGTGCGCGAGGACGTGGGCCGCCACAACGCGCTGGACAAACTGATCGGCGCCCTGCATCACAACGAGCACGCCATCGACGGTGGGTTGCTGGTGATTTCCAGCCGCGCCAGCTACGAAATGGTCAGCAAGGCGGTGCGCGCTGGTGCCAGCGTGCTGGCAGCGGTGTCGGCACCGACCGCGCTGGCGATCGACCTGGCCCGCAGCGCCGGCCTGTGCCTGGTCGGGTTCGCGCGGGAGAGCGGGTTCAATGTGTATACCCATCCCGAACGGCTGCAGGCGGACGACAGGTAGAACCGCCCCCCCCCGTCTGCTCCATTTCGACCGGCCCGGGCGGCCCACTGCCACCCGGGCCGAACCGCATCTCAGCGCAGCGCCACCTTCGGGAAGTCCACCGGCACGTCGAACGCGACGTTGACGTAGTTGGTGAACAGGTTGAGTGCCACATGGGCGAGGATCTCGACGATCTGCTCGTCATCGAAGCCAGCCGCGCGCAGCGCCTGCACGTCGCCGTCGGTGATCTGCGCACGTTGCTCGACCACCTTCAGCGCGAAGTCGAGCGCCGCCGAAGTGGCCGGATCGCTGGACTGGCCGATCTGCGCGGCGGCCATCTGCTCGCTGCTGGCGCCGGCCTTGCGGCCCAATGCCGTGTGCGCGGCGAGGCAGTACTCACAGGCATTGCGGTTGGCGATGGCCACGGCGATCTGCTCGCCCAGCAGCGGCGACAGGCGACCGCCGCCCAGTACGCCGAACGAACCCCACATGCTCTGCAGGGCGGCCGGCGAATTGGCCACGGCGCGGAACATGGCCGGGGTGGCGCCGAACGCGGCGTGGACCTGGCCCAGCAGGGCCTGGCGGTCGGCGGTGGTGTTGGCGGCATCGATCAGGGGGACACGGGACATGGTGGATCTCCTTGGGAAAGCGCCCGGGATTGGACGACCCGCTCATCCTAGGTAGACTCACTGGACGAATCAGGCCAAATCAGCCATACATTTTGTCCATACGTCCATGAGCATTCCCCTCGACGCCTCCGCGCCCGACCGCCTCTCCTCCCTGCTGGAACGCTTCCGGGTGCAGGCCGCGCTGTTCCACAGCGGCCCGCTGTGTGGACGGCAGGTGTTCGAGCCGCAACCCGGTCGTGCGTTCCTGCACATCCTGCGCCGGGGTGAAATGGAGGTGCGCCATCCCGATGGCGATACCGCGCTGCCGCGGTTGAAGATCGACACCCCCAGCCTGCTGCTGTACCCACAGCCGCTGCACCACGTGTTCTTCAATGCCCCACTGGATGGCCCGGACTTCACCTGCGCGACGCTCGATTTCGATGGCGGAGCGCGCAATCCCATCGTGCAGTCGCTGCCGCCGGTGATGGTGGTGCCGCTGGCCGCGATCACCGAACTGGACGACACCCTGCACCTGCTGTTCACCGAGGCCGACCGCCAGCGCTGCGGGTCGCGGCTGCTGACCAATCGCCTGTTCGAGGTGGCGCTGATCCAGGTCCTGCGCTGGGTGGTGGACCATCCTGATGCGGCGAATGTCAGCCATGGGCTGATGCGCGGGCTGTCCGACGCGCGGCTGGCACGCACGCTGGTGGCGATGCACCAGGCGCCGCAGGACGAATGGACACTGCCACGCATGGCGTCGACCGCCGGCATGTCGCGCAGTGCCTTCGCCGCGGTGTTCAAGGAGGTGATGCAGGCGACGCCGGCAAGCTATCTGCTCGACTGGCGGCTGAGCCTGGCCTGCGCACAGCTTCGGGCAGGCATGGCGGTCAAGCAGGTGGCGATCGAGGTCGGGTTTGCCGATACCGCATCGTTGTCGAAGGCGTTCCGCAAGCGGTTGGGGGCGTCGCCCAGGGCGTGGTTGGCGGCGACCGCAGCACAGGTCGGGTAAATGGGTGAGGGGTAGCGTCGACCGCGGGTCGACTATCGCGCGAAGCGCGGGATTTCGTTGTCTGACCGACGAGCAGTCGAGCATGGCTCGACTCTACAAGGGCGGTGACCCGTCGGGCTTCGCCAGCAGCCCCGCGATGCGTTCGGCCACCTGGGCGCGCACGCTTTCATCCAGCTGCCCTTCGTACATCGCTTCGTAGATCCACAGGCCATCGGCGGCCAGCCGCGCTACGAAATTGTCTAGCGCGGCCGGATCCTGTTCTCCGGCCGACGGCGGCAACGGCGCCCAGCGCCGCACTGCCGGTCCCCACGGGCGCTCGTCGGCGTCCGGGTCGGCGGATTCGAGCATGAACATCAGTTCGGCACGGGTGGCGCTCTGCGCCGAGACGCGCACGAAGGTCTGGTAGCGCTCCAGCGCCGATGCTTCCTCCGCACGCTTGCCCAGCAGCGTTTCCATCGACGTCTCCCAGGCCTGCACCAGATGCTCGTCGATGCCGCGCAGCAGCGCCTCGCGCGACGGGAAGTGATACAGCAGGCCGCCGCGGGTCAGCTTGGCCTCGGCCGCCACCGACTCGAAGGTCACCGCGCGCACGCCATCACGATTGATCACGTTGACGGCGGCGTCGAGGATGCGGTCGCGCTTGCTGGTTCTCATCGCGTCATTTTACGCGATCGGCCGCGCCCTCGCGGCTGCCGACGCGGCCGCGCAGCAGGCGCGCGATGATCGTCGCACCGAGCGCCAGCATCACCGTGATCACCAGCAGCACGATCTGGTAGCCGCGGTCATACGCGGCCGTGGCCAGCGCGAACCACTCGCCCTGCCCGCTTTCGCGTGCCACGTGCAGCGCCTGGGTGAAGCCTTCGCGGGCAAGCTCGGGCATATCGGCCGAGACCGGCAGGAAGGCGCCGTACATCGCCGCGCTCAAGCTGCCCAGAATCGCCACCGCCAGCAGGCCACCGAATTCGTAGGACACCTCTTCGACCGACGAGGCCATGCCTGCGCGGTGTGCCGGCACATTGTTGAGGATGGCGGTGGACGCCACCGAGATGGCCGAGCCCATGCCAAAGCCGGTAATGGCCATGCCAGCCACCACCCAGCCAAGGCCGTGCGGGAAACCGAACGCCACTACACCGACACCCACGGCGCCAGCCGCCAGACCACCACAGATCAGCGGACGCAGGCCGACACGGTGCAGGATGCTGCCGCCCAGCAGTGCACTCGGCAGGCTGCCCAGCGCCGCCACCGACACCAGCAGGCCCGCCTGCAGCGGAGTGAAGCCCGCCACCAGCTGGAAGCGCTGGGTGGTGACCAGCTGCAGGCCGGCCATCGCGAACAGGGTGAACACCGCCGACAGCGTGCCGGCCAGGAAAGCCGGATTGCGGAAGATCGCGAAGTCCAGCAGCGGGTACGGCAGCTGCTGCTGGCGGCGTGCGAACGCCGCGCCAGTGACGACGGCCAGCAGCAGCGCGCCTGCGCCCAGCGCATACGACGGCGGCGTAGCGATCAACGACTTGATTGCCAACACCAGGCCAGACAGTGCGGCCAGTGCCAGCAGCGAGGACACCATGTCCCAGGGGCGCGACGTGTCGCGCTGGCCCTCCGGCGCCAGCAGCAGCGTAGCGACGAAGGCCACCACCACCACCGGCACGTTGATCAGGAACACCGAGCCCCACCAGAAGTGCTGCAGCAGCCAGCCGCCGATGATCGGACCGAGCCCCGCACCGACGATCGCCACCGAACCCCAGATCGCGATGGCGATGTTGCGCTCACGCTCTTCGTGGAAGCTCAGGCCGATCAGGGCCAGCGTGGCCGGCATCATCGCCGCCGCGCCGACCGCCAGGAACGCGCGGGCAGCGATCAGCTGTGCGGCGCTATCGGCGAATGCCGCTGCCAGCGATGCAAGGCCGAACACGACCAGTCCGATCAGGAACATGCGGCGGTGGCCGATGCGGTCGCCGAGCGTACCCGCGCCCAGCAGCAGGCCAGCCATCACCAGCGGATAGGCGTTGATGATCCACAGCGCCTGGCCGGCACTGGCCGAGAGTTCCTCGGTCAGGGTGGGCAGTGCGGTGTAGAGCACGGAGTTGTCGAGCGTAACCAGCAGCAGGCCGGCGGCGACGGTGAACAACAGCGCCCAGCGACGGGCACGCGACAGGGCCGGAGCACCGGCCAGGGGCTGGGACAAAGCCATGGGAGAACCTGGTGGGGTGGAGTACAGCCATAACTATACAGGATGTCCTGTATAGTTATGATCCGAGAAATCAGTCGGTTCAGCTTTTGTAGAGGCGCGCTTGCTCGACTGAACCGCCAGCCAGGCATGGCCTGGCTCTACTGCGTCGGGCGACGCATGGCCCGGCCCCAGCGGGACGCGGCTAGCGGCAGTCTTCCGGCAACGCGGCAATCGCGGACACCACGGCTGCCTGCATGCCCTGCCCCACCGCCATGTCCAGTTCCCCGCCCGTTGCCCCATGCTGGCGCTGCAGTTCGTCCTCGCACAGCCCGCGCACCCGCGCACGGGCATTGGCGCGCAGGCTGCTGCACCGCCAATCGGTGCCGCCCAGCGGCAGTACCGAATACACCACGCTGTTGCAGGCATTCCCTGCGCGTTGCTGCAACGACAGGCCGCCGAAATCCCGCGGCTCAGTGCTGCGCTGCGGGTCGAAGTAGCTGTCCGGGAAGGTGCGCGCGTACTGCTCGATGTCCACCTCCATGCTGCGCCCACCGGCCAACGGCATCTGCAGCGGCTGGCCGCAGCGCGTGGCATCGGCGCGATGCTGGATGTACTGGTAGATCGGCCGGTCCAGCATTGGATCCTGCTGGGTCACCGCACTGACAGCGGCCAGCACCGGCAGCGATGCACGATTGGCCATGCGCGCCAGCAGCCCCGCCTGTGCCGGCACGCAGCGGTCGCGCAACGTGGCCGCCAGCAGGAACAGCACATCGTTGCGAAAAGCGTGGTCTTCGCCGAGACGTTGTTCGATGCGCTGGCTGGCATCGGCCGCGGGTGCCGGGAAGGCGATCGCCGGTGGCTCGGTGACGTCGGCGCGCAGGTGCCACCACACCAGCAACACCACGCTGGTGACCAACACCCCGGCAACCATGATCCAACGCGTGCGCATCAGTAGTGGATCGCCGTCAGTGTCGCCGCTGCGGCGTCGTAGGAAGCGCTGGCAATGTCCGCATCGAAGCGCTTCACCTGCAGGCGGCCGGCCAACCGGTACGGATCCCACAGGTCGCCCAGTGCGATCGGCGTGGCCAGGGTCACGTGGATGATCTGGTTCGGTGGCGGCGGCGGCACATGGATGCACGCACCGTAGAACGGCACGAACAGCAGTTCATCGACCAGGCCGGCATCGTTGGTACCCAGCGGCACCACGTAGCCATCCAGGTCCACGGCGCGGCCATCGGCAGCATCGACCACCTGCGAGGAGCCGAACTGTTTGGCGCGGTCCGGGCTGGAGTGGTCGATCTCCTGCCCCGGTGGCGTGCCCGAGCCGGTGTCGTCGATCAGCCCGCCCACCCCGTCCATGCCATTGCGTGACAGGCCGATCTGCGGCGGTGGGCGCTGGTAGGTCACTTCATCGGGCCGCAGCGCGTCCCAGCGATCGATGGGAGCCTCGGTCGTGGCCGGCCGCGCAGCGTCTGGTGCTGCGCTGGGGGCCATGGCGTCCCCACCCGCCTGCGCGCACCCCAACAGGCCCAGGCAGCAGGTCAGTCCGATCATGACACTACGGTTCATACGGCCTCAGCTGAGCGTCACGCATGGTGTAGGCCGAACCGGCCAGATCGTCATCCAGCCGTTCGGCACGCAGGGTGCCGGCCAGGAAGAACGGCGAGTACATGTCCGGCATCTCGATCGGGCGTGGCAGCACCACGTGCACGATCTGGTTCGGTGGCGGCGGCGGCACATGGATGCAGGCGCCGTAGTACGGCACGAACAGGAATTCGGTCAGGCGCCCGTCCTGTGCGTTGGCCAGCGGCACCACGTAGCCGGGCAGGCGCACCGGCCGCTGCAGTACGGTGTCCACGGTACGGAACGTACCGAACTGCGGCATGCGCCGGTTGCCGTTGTGCTCGACTTCCGGGCCCTCGCCGCGTTCCAGCGCGGCCAGCTCGTCCCTGGGCATCATCTGCAGCCAGTCCAGCTCCTGTTCTTCGGCGGCTGCCGAGGCATCGTGATCGACCACCGGTGACGGCGGCAGCGCCTGCACGCCGGTATCCACCGGGCGTTCGCAGGCGGTCAGCACCAGCAAGACTGGCAACAGCGGCAACCAGCGCATGCTCAGCCTCCCGGCGACAGGCCATCGGCCAGCGTGCGCCGATAGGCCAGCAGCGCCGGTACCAGCCCGGCCACCGCGCTGATTGCCAGCACGCCCGCGGCCCACGCCAGTTCGCGGCCATCCGGCCAGATGTGGGTGATCGACAGGCCGAAGTTGGCCAGCACATACGCGCGCCCGGCCAGGCTCGCCAGCACCAGCACCACGAGTGCCAGCACGCAGGCCACCGCACTGGTCGCCACCGCCTCCACAACCAGCAGGCAGGCGATGTAGCCCGGGCGTGCGCCGATGGCACGCAGCACCGCCATCTCGCGCCGGCGCTCCTGCAGCGTAGAGACCAGCAGCGCCACCAGCGAGACCATGCCCAGCAGCACCACCATCGCACTGATCAGTTGCAGTGCCCGCTCGGCGGTGCCCAGGGATTGCCACAGCTGCTGCAGGGTTACGCCGGGCAGGATCGCCAGCATCGCCTCGTCCGGGTACTCGTTGATCCTGCGCTGTACCGAGAACGTCGCGATGCGCGAATTCAGGCCGAGCATGAAGGCGGTGATGCTGGTCGGGGTCAGGTCGAGGTGGCGCGCCTGCTCGGCGCTGACGCTCTGGCTGCGCAGCTGCACACCAGAACGCCAGTCGACATGGATCGCCTCGATGGCCGGCAGCGAGACCAGCAGCGACGAATCCACTGGTGTGCCGGTGCGCTGCAGGATGCCGGCCACGCGGAACGGTTTGTCGGCGTGCGTGGCCAGGGTGACTGCGCCGGTGCCGTGCGCCAGCACGATCTCGTCGCCAACACCGACCTTCTGCGCGCGCGCCACCTCGGCACCGATCACTGCATCGTACAGATCATCGAATGGCCGCCCCTGCGCGAACGCAAGCGCATGGCCTGCGCCGTAGCGGTAGTGCTCGAAATAGCCACCACTGGTGCCGACCACCCGGTAGCCGCGCCAGGAATCGCCCAGCGACAGTGGCACCGTCCACTTCACCTGCGGCAGAGAGGACAGCTCCTGGTAGGACTGCCAGGACACGTTGTTGGTCGGGTCGCCGATATGGAACACCGAATACAGCAGCAGGTTCACCGGCCCTGATCGCGCGCCAACGATCAGGTCGGTGCCCGACACCGTACTGGCGAAGCCTTCATGCGCCTGCGTGCGTACACGCTCGACACCGAGCAGCAGCACGACGCTGAGGGCGATCACCAGCACGGTCAGGCTGACGCTCAACGCGCGGCTGCGCAGGCTCGCCCAGGCAAGTTCAAGCATGGGCGGCACCTGCGTGGTTGATTTCCGCCAGGGCGATGGTGCGGTCGAACAAGGGCTGCAGGCTGTCGTCATGGCTGACCACCAGCACCGTGGTGCCGGCGGCCTGGCATTGCACGGACATCAACTGCAGGAACGCGGTCGCGGCCTCGCGATCCAGTGCCGAGGTCGGCTCGTCGGCCAACAGCACCGCCGGCCGGCCGATCAGCGCACGTGCGGCCGCCACGCGCTGCTGCTGGCCGACACTCAGCGTACCGGCACGTCGCGGCATCAGCGCCGGGTCCAGCTGCAGCGCGCGCAGCAGGCGCTCGATCTCGGCATCCAGCGGACCGCTGATGCGTCCACTGCGCAGGCGCGAGAAGCGCAGGCCCATCGCGATGTTGTCGCGCACGCTGAGGAAGGGCAGCAGGTTGAACTGCTGGAAGATCACGCCCAGATGATCGGCACGGAAGCGATCCCGCGCCGCACCTCCCATGCCCTGCAATGCCTGGCCGGCCACCTCGACGCGGCCCTGGCTGGGCAGCAGCACGCCGGCCAGCAGGCCCAGCAGGGTGCTCTTGCCGCCACCACTGGCGCCGCGCAGCAGCACGCTGCTGCCCTGCGCGATGAGCAACCGGGGAATGTCCAGCACGGGCCGCGTTCCATAGCCGAACTGCACCTCGTCCAGCCTGATCACCGCCGCGCTGCTCACGGTGACAGCACCACGCGCAGGTTGTCCGTGGTCAGCACGGTGCGCCCCTGGCCACCGTCCGTCGCGGTGTTGACGATGACCTCGTGCAGGCCCGGGAACAGCTTGGGAAGACGCATCACCAGGGCACGAAGCGCTGCCGGATTCGCACAGTGGTACTGCAGGTTGGCACTGAAGCCGGCATGACGATGCTGCCCGGCCGTGGGCACGGCAACGGTCGCATCGAAGCCTTCGGCCCTGGCATCACCGCTGACCAGACGACAATGGGCCGCCGTGGGCAGGGTGACCCAGCTGCCGCTCTTCAGCACGGCGGTGGCACCTGCCAGCGATGCCTGCTCGGTTGCATTGGCCGGTGGGCGCTCGAAATCCACGATGCCGATGCCGGGCGCCTGCAGGGCGAATTCCAGCGTCTGCTGGTCAAGCGCGAGATCGACAGTGGCCTGGCCGTGCACATGTGCGCCCAGTTGGCGCACGTCATGGGCCTGCGCGGCGCTGGCGCCCAGCAGCAGGAAAAGAGCAGCAGGAAGCTTCATGGGGGAGACTCCAATTGTTACTATGTAACATAATGGACCACATCCCCCCGACCCCCGCAAGGGCTCTGGCCCAGCCGCCAACTTCGGCACGCTGGCATCCCCGTTTCGATCTGGCCGGTGCCTGGCTGTCACTGGCCTGCGCCGCCCATTGCATCGCCCTGCCCCTGCTGCTGGCCTTCGTGCCGGCCGCAATGATGGCGCTGCGCTCGTTCCAGCACCCCGGCCACGGCGTGATGACGCTGCTGTTGATGATGTCGCGCTGGGAATGGTTGTTCGCCTTGATGGCCTCGACGCTGGCGCTGGCCAGTACCACGGCCGGGCTGTACCGGCATGGGCGCGGGCTGCCGGTGCGACTGGCCGCAACGGGCGCCATCCTGCTGTTGTCGGCTTCGCTCTACCTGCCGCTGAAGGAATCGCTGCTCTGGCACGGCGTCGCCACGGCCTGTGGTGGCGTGCTGCTGGCATGCGCGCACATCGGCAACCGGCGGGCATTGCACGGCCACAGGTAGCGTTCCGAAGATGCCGGCCAGCGGCCGGCACTACCGTTCGTTGGAAGCGCAGGCCGTCTGCGCCGCACCACCACCGGTAGCGCCGGCCGCTGGCCGGCGCGCACCCCGCCTCCTCAGAAGCGGTACCCCACTTCCGCGCCGAAGATGCGTGGGCTGTCCACCGGGCCGTAGTAGTTGCCGTCGCGGCCGAAGGCCAGGTTGTCGAAGATCAGGCCGTTGATGCGGCGCTTGTTGGTCAGGTTCTGCACGAACACCCGCGCGCTCCACGGCCCGGTCTCATAACCCAGCTGTGCCCCCAGCACGACCACGGCCGGCTGGAACGCACGGTTGCGTTCATCCAGCGCGCTGGAGCCGGTGAACTGCGATTCCAGTCGCGCATAGACGCCCGAGTCGAACTGATAGCGCGCGGCCAGATAGCCAGTGTAGTGCGGCGTCAGCTTGACCCGCTTGCCATCCAGGTTCTGGTCCACGCTGACCCACAACCTGGTGTACTTCGCATCGACGTAGCCCACATTCGCCATCAGGGTGAAACCGGGCAGCACTTCGAACACGCCCTCCAGCTCGGCACCGCGCGAACGGATCGAGGCATCCGAACCCACGTAGTCCGACGAGATCGGGCGGCCGTTGGCATCGGTGGCCACCTGGATTTCCTGCCAGTTGTCCGAGGTGATGTGGAACAGCGCGCCGCCGATGTGGCCACGGCCGCCGGCCAGGTTCATCTTGAAGCCCAGCTCATGGCTCCACATGCGCTCGGATTCGTAGCGCAGTACCTTGTCGTTGACCACATCGCTCTGCGCCGCGGCCAGATTGAAGCCACCCGGAATATAGCCCTTCGCCGATGCCGCATAGAACGACAGATCGTCAGTGGCGTCGTAGCGCAGCGACACCCGCGGCAACGTGGCCGAGAAGGTGTGCGCCAGTGCGGCATCGCGATACAGCACGCGGCCACCGGCGCCCAGGTCCAGCGCACCGGCGCGCTGTTCGGTGGAACGCCGCGCCTGCTCATGGCGCAGGCCGGCGCTGGCGGTCAGCTTGGGCAGCCCCGGGAAGGTGTAGCTGGCGGTGGCGAACACGCTGTAGTCCACGCCCTTGGAGGTCTGCCGTGGCGCCAGGTTGTAGCTGTCCAGCCCATGCAGCGCCGGGCCGACGAAGGTGCCGAGGATCGAATCCTTGCTGTTGCGGTAGGTCGACACACCGGCCATCCAGGTCAGCGCCTGGTCGCTGGGCGAGCTGAAGCGCGCCTCGGCCGTCCATTCCTTCTTCCTGTCGTAGATGTGGCCGGCCAATGCCGGGCTGTTGGTCATGTCGAAGTCGTAGCCGGCCGAGGTCACCTCCTCGTCCCGCCAGGAAGCGGCCACGTCCAGCGTGCCGGCCTGCAGCTGCCACTGCGCACTGAGGCCGGCCGCCGTTTCATCCTTTTCGGTGCGTTTGGGCGCGTCGTTGATGTAGGTGAAATCGCCTGCACGCCGGCCACCATTGAGCGAGGCGCCGTAGGTACGGTTGTAGAGGCCGGTATCCAGCGGCAGGTACTCGTACTCGAACATGCCCGGTGCACGGGTGCGCAGATGGTAGGCCAGCGCATTCACCGAAACGTAGTCGCTGGGCCGCCAGCGCAGCTTGCCCTGCAGGTAGCCTTCACCCACCCTGCCGCGCGCACCGGAGGGCGTGAGGTTCTTCAGGTAGGCATCTTCGTCCGAGCCCATGAACGCCACCGAGCCGGACAGGCTGCCCGTCTTGCTCAGCGGCCCTGCCAGGAAGCCATCGAGAGCGGTGCCATTGCCGTTGCCGAACCAGGTGCTGCGCACGTTGATCTCGCCCTCGCGTGCATCAGCCGGGCCGCGTGTGCGCACCAGTACCAGGCCGGATTCGCTGTTGGCGCCGTACAGCGTGCCCTGCGGGCCGCGCAGCACCTCCACCGACTCCACCTGGTTGAGCACGGCATTGCTCAGTTCGCGGAACGGGATGCCGTCGATGTAGACCGAGGCGCGGTTGACCAGGAACGGATTGGACTCGATGCCGCGGATCGAGATGAACATGTTGCTGAGCTGGCCCATCGCATTGAACTTCACGTTCGGCGCGAGCTTGTCGAGATCACGGAATTCGGTGACACCTGCCTCCTTCAAGGCTTGCCGATCAAGCACCGTCACCGACAGATCGCTCTTCAGGTACGGGGTATCGCGCTTGGAACCGGTGACCCGGACACCATCAAGCGTGGCAGGGTCGGCCTGCTGGGCGAGCACGGGCATTGCAGGAATGAGCAGCGATGCCGCGACGAGCGCGGCGGCGGGCGTGGACGACTTCAACGGGGAACCTCGGCGAATGGAGTGGCGGACGCGCGAGCGGCGGCAGCGCGGGCAAGAGTGTTATCCTGTAACACTCACGCGGCGCCGCCACTCCATTTCCGGCAGTGCCGCTCCATTCCCGGATCCGTGATGCCCGCCCTCGCCGACCAGCTGCTGCAGGAAACCGGCCCGCAGGCCCCTGCGGCCTACGCCAGCGATGACGGTGCGGTGGTGCTGCTGCGCCATCGCTTCGATGCCAGCGAAGGTGAGATGGGACATCCGCAGCAACTGCGCCTGGGCATGGCCGTGGGCGGCGGCGGTCGGCTGCAGCAGCGCACCCTCAGCGGTCTTCTGCAGGCGCCGTGGCGGCCCGGCCAGTTCAACCTGGTATTGCCGGGAGAGTCTGGCACCTATGCCAGCCCTGCAGTCGATCTGCTCGGCATCGCCATCGATACCCGCATGTTGCCCCACGACGCGCCGACGCTGCAGCACCTGCAACCCCTGGCGGCGCGGCTGCACCGCGATCCGGTGGTGACTTCGGTGCTGCAGGCGCTGTGGTCCAGCGCACAGGCCGACGCCTGCCTGCCCGGCTTCCTCAAACATGGCGCGCAGGTGCTGCTGCACCGCCTGGGTCAGCTTGCCGGTCAGCCGTGCCAGGCGCGTGGCACGGTGTCCCCACTGTCGGCACGACGGTTGCGGCAACTGGAGGCCTACATCGACGCGCAACACGGCCAGGCGCTGACCGTTCCACAGCTGGCCGCTGCAGTGCAGATGGAGGCCGCGACGTTCAGCCGCGCGCTGCGTGCGGCCACTGGCCTGCCGCCCTATGCGTTCCTGACCCAGCACCGCATGCAGCGGGCGCGCGCCGAGCTTGCGCAGGGCCGGCGTGTCACCGACGTTGCGCTGGCCAGCGGGTATGCCAATCCCAGCAAGTTCAGCGCGGCGTTCCGGCGTGTGGTCGGTTGTTCGCCGTCGGCATGGATCGCGCAGTCACGGGCGCGGTAGTGCCGCCCGCAGGCCGGCTGCCAACATTACAAACCGGTAATGTCTAGGTCAGGGCCTCGAAAGGCGGTGGACGCCACCCTGCAGGCCACTTCCTCATCGGTGATCCGCATATGACCCGCTCCCTGTTCCGCGTCGCCCCGCTCGCCCTGCTGCTGTCCGGCCTTTCGGCCGCACCGCTGGCGCTGGCCCATCCCAGCCTGGTGCGTTCGACGCCAGCGGCCGATGCCACCGTGGCCCCGGCCAGCCAGATCGAGCTGCAGTTCAGTGAGAAGGTGATGCCGCGTGCCACCCGCATCGAACTGAGCATGGACCACGGCCGCATGAAGATGGCGATGCCGACCGCCGCGCAGGAGATCTCCGAGGACGGCCACACCCTGCGCGCGCGCTTTGCCAAGCCGCTGCCCGCCGGCAGTTACGCGCTGCAGTGGCGCGCGGTCGGCCAGGACAGCCATCCGATCACCGGCACCTACCGCTTCACCGTGAAGTAAGGCCATCGCTGTGGCCGAGCTTTCGCCATACGCGCTGCGGCTGGCGCTGTATCTGGCCCTGATGCTGCTGTTCGGGCGGATGCTGTTCATCCGCCCCGGACTGCCGCGCAGCGTCTCGCTGGCCCTCACTGTGGTGGCACTGGTGCTGGTCGGCATCGATGCGGTCACCCGATTGTCCGGCGTGCTTGGCATATCACCGGTCGACATCGATGGCGAGACAGCGCGCTGGTTTCTTACCGGTACGCCGGTGGGCAAGGCGGGACTGCTGCGCATCCTGGCCCTGCTGGCAATGCTGCCGCTGCTGGCAGTCAATCGCCCGGTGCAGGGCCTGCGCCGTCCTGCACTGCTGGCACTCTCGGCGGTGACCCTGGCCAGCCTCGCCTGGAACGGCCACGCCGCTGCTGGCGATGGGGTCGCTGGCAGGCTGCGTCTTGCTGCCGGCATCGTGCACCTGCTGGCGGCCGGCGCCTGGATCGGTGCGATCGCCGCCATCGTGCAGCTGGCACTGCGCCGCCAGGGCCTGCGCCTGCGCGAACGCACCCACGAGCTTTGGAAGGCCGCGCACGGCTTCGCCGTGCCCGGCACGATCATCGTCGCCCTGCTGGCGATGACCGGCACCTATACCTATGTCGATCTCGGCGGTTCCATACAGACCCTGACCGGCGCCGCGCATGGACGCTGGCTGCTGCTCAAGCTGGCGCTGGTGGGTGGCATGCTGGGCCTGGCCGCGCTGCATCGCTGGCGGCTGGTGCCGGCGCTGGCAGTCTCCATCCGTGGCGGCTGGCAGCCCAGGCCGCTGCGCTCACTCCGCCACAGCCTGGCCTGCGAATCGGTGCTGGCGCTGCTGGTGCTGGCCTGCGTCGCGGTGCTTGGCACGCTGGACCCGCTGGCATGACCGATCCGTTCCGGTGCGGGCCCAAGCTGCGATGATGGGCACACCATGAAACTGCTGATCGTCGAAGACGAACCCAAGACCGGCAACTACCTGCGCCAGGGCCTGATCGAGGCCGGCTACGTGGTCGACCTCGCCTGCAACGGTGTCGACGGGCTGCATCTGGCCGGTAGTGGCGAGTACCAGCTGGTCATCCTCGATGTGATGCTGCCTGGCCTGGATGGCTGGAACGTGCTGTCACGACTGCGCGCCGGAGGGTGGCAGACACCGGTGCTGTTCCTGACCGCTCGCAGCAGCATCGCCGACCGCGTGCAGGGCCTGGAACTGGGCGCCGACGACTACCTGGCCAAGCCGTTCGCCTTTGCCGAACTGCTGGCGCGCGTGCGCACCCTGCTGCGTCGCGGCCAGGCCGTGCCGCAGGCCGAACGCATCGTCATTGCCGACCTGGTGGTGGATACCCTGCGCCGCCGGGTGGAACGCGGCGGCCAGCGCATCTCCCTCAGCCAGAAGGAGTACACCCTGCTGGAGCTGCTGGCGCGCCGCCGTGGCGAAGTGTTGCCGCGGTCGCTGATCGCCTCGCAGGTATGGGACATGAACTTCGACAGCGACACCAACGTGATCGACGTGGCGATCCGCCGCCTGCGCGCGAAGATCGACGACGACTTCGATGCCAAGCTGATCGTCACGGTACGCGGCATGGGCTATGTGATGGAGGCGCCGGACGGCGGCGCCACGCCCGGCGGATGAGCCTGCGCTGTTCCATCGCGGTGCGGCTGACGCTGCTGTTCGCCACCGTGGCCACGCTGGTGCTGGCGGCACTGGGCGTGGCGATCTATGTCAGTGCCCGCCACGACCTGGTCGCCCAGGATTTCACCGAACTGGAAAACAAGGTTGCGCTGATCCGTGACCTGGCCGGCAATGGGCCCGCGCCGGCTCGCGGGCGGCGCCTGGCAGAGGCGCTGGGCCACCATCCGGACATCGCCTTCCATATTGTCGACGGGCGCGGCACCGTGCTGTTTTCCACCGCACCGGCACTGCTGCGCGAACACGCTCGCAGCCAGCCCATCGACACCACCCCGCGTCGGCACGACTGGATCCTTGCCGATGGCCGCTGCATGCATGCCCTGCACCTGCGCCAGACCCTTGCCGACGGCAGCCAGCTGGTCATCCTGCTGGCCATCGACGATGCCCGCCACGCCGACTTCCTGCAGCGCTTCCGCCACCTGCTGGCGATCGCGATCATCGGTGCCGCCGTGGCCAGCAGCCTGCTGGGGGGCTACGTCGTGCGACGCACGCTGCGACCGCTGCGCACGTTGGCCGATGAAGCCCGGCAGATCACCGCCGGCCGACTGCAGCGGCGCCTGAGCGCACGCAGCGCCCCGGCCGAGCTGGAACAGCTGGCGCAAACCCTGAACGGCATGCTGGCACGGCTTCAGCAGGATTTCGCGCGGTTGACCGAGTTCTCTGGTGATCTGGCCCATGAGCTGCGCACGCCGATCACCAACATGCTGACCCAGGTGCAGGTGGTGCTGGCCCACCCGCGCAGCAACGAGGCCTATCGCGAGACGCTGGCGTCCTGTGCCGAGGAGCTGCAGCAGCTGGCGCAGACCGTGGGCGACCTGCTGTATCTGGCGCAGGCCGAAGCGCCGGGGGCACTGCCTTCGCGCGAGCCGGTGGCACTGGATGCGGTGGTGGATTCGCTGCTGGAGTTCTACGAACTGCTGGCCGAGGACCGCCAGCTGAGCCTGCGCCGCGACGGCGTGGCGAGCGTGGAAGGCAACCGCTTGATGCTGCACCGTGCGATCGCCAATCTGCTGTCGAATGCGTTGAAGCATGCGGCGGCAGGCAGCGAAGTGCAGGTACGGCTGCACGAGGACGGCGGCCGCTGCCGGGTAAGCGTGCACAACGCGGGGGCACCGATTGCCAACGAAGCGCTGCCGCGCCTGTTCGACCGCTTCTATCGCGGCGAGCGTGGCCGCCACGAGGGCGCCGGCCTGGGCCTGGCGATCACCCGTGCGATTGCACAGGCACATGGCGGAACGGTGAGCGTGGCCTCCGACGACACCGGCACCGTGTTCGA
This sequence comes from Stenotrophomonas sp. WED208, assembly GCF_040984485.1. NCBI lineage: Bacteria > Pseudomonadati > Pseudomonadota > Gammaproteobacteria > Lysobacterales > Lysobacteraceae > Stenotrophomonas > Stenotrophomonas sp. WED208. Next base: position 2,113,890 of record NZ_JAZARB010000001.1, on the reverse strand, counting down.
GCTGGTGCTGCCCAGCGCAGCGGCCCGGTAGTGCCGGCCGCTGGCCGGCAACCTTGGCACATCAAGCGTGTTGCAGTTGCCGGCCAGCGGCCGGCACTACCTCATCTGGTCGAACACCCCGGCTACCCAGTCGATGAACACCCGCAGCCGCGGCGATGGCGTGCGGTTGCGCGGGTAGACCAGGCTCAACGGGCTCGGTGTCGGCGGTGTGTCCGGCAGCAGCTCGACCAGTTGCCCGCGCGCAATGTACGGATCCATCCGGTAGCGCGGCGCCTGGATGATGCCCAGCCCTGCCAGCGCGGCACCGAGGAAGGCATCCGCACCGGAAACACGCACCCGGGCCGGCAGTGGAACGTAACGCACCTGCGCGCCCTGCTGGAATTCCAGTGGAATCAGCTGGCCGGTGGCACTGGAGCGGTAGCCGACCATCTGGTGGCCTTGCTCCAGCGATTCGATGGTCTCGGGCACGCCGTGCACCTGCGCGTAGCCTGGCGAAGCCACGGTGACCTCGCGCAGCAGCGTCAACCGCCGCGCCGCCAGATCGCTGTCGGCCAGGGTACCGACACGCAGCGCCGCATCCACGCCCTCGCGCAACAGATCGACGTAGCGGTCCCCTTCGCTGACCTCCAGTTCGATCTCCGGGTAGCGCTGCAGGAACTCCGGCAGGCGCGGAAACAGCAGGTGCCGGCCCAGCGTGCCGTGCACTTCAATGCGCAGCGGGCCGCGCGGCGGCACGTCACGGAACGCGGCTTCGGCATCGTCCATGTCGGCGATCAGGCGCAGGCAACGGCCATAGAAGGCCTCGCCCTCCAGGGTGGGCACCACCAGCCGCGTGGTCCGGTGCAGCAGGCGCACGCCCAGCCGATTCTCCAGCGCCTTGATCGCGTCGGTCACTGTGGCCCGCGGCAGGCCGAGGTCCTCGGAGGCCCGGGTGAAGCTGCGGCGCTCGACGATACGGACGAAAGCGCGCATGGCCGTGAAGCGATCCATTATTCGGCTATCCGGATGATGTTGGCGGATTATGCATGATTATCCGGAACATGGATGTGGCGAAGATGGCCCTGCGCCACTCCGGCGTGCCTGCTGGACCGGATCATGCCCACCTCCCCCAATCGCATCGCCCTGGTCACCGGTGGTTCCCGCGGCATCGGTGCCGCCATTTCCCGGCGGCTCGCCGCCGATGGCCATGACGTGGTGATCAACTATGCCGGCCGCCGCGATGATGCCGAGGCACTGGCCGCCGAACTCAACGCCACCGGCGCACAGGCCATCGCGCTGCAGGCCGATGTGGCCGACCCGCAGGCGGTGCGCCAGCTGTTCGACGCCATCGAGGCGCGCTTCGGCGGTATCGACGTAGTGGTGAACAGTGCCGGCGTGCTGCAGTTGGCGCCGCTGGCCGACAGCGACGATGCCCTGTTCGAGCGGGTGATCGGGATCAATCTGAAAGGCGCCTTCAACGTGCTGCGCGAGAGCGCGCGACGGGTGCGCGACGGTGGCCGCCTGATCAGCCTGTCCACCAGCGTGGTCGGCATCAGACTGGAGCACTACAGCGTGTATGCCGCCAGCAAGGCGGCGGTGGAGACGATGGGCGCGATCCTCAGCAAGGAGCTGCGCGGGCGCAACATCACCGTGAATGCAGTGGCGCCCGGCCCGACCGCCACCGACCTGTTCCTGGAGGGCAAGTCACCGGAGCTGATCGAGCGGTTGGCGAAGATGAATCCCCTGGAGCGGCTGGGTACGCCGGAGGACATCGCCGGTGCGGTGGCCTTCCTGGCCGGTGCTGATGGCGGGTGGATCAACGGCCAGGTGCTGCGCGCCAATGGCGGGATGGTGTAAGGACCACCGGACTGGCTATGCTCGGCCAAACGGAGGGGGCACGCGCATGGAAAGGCCGGGCATCTGGTATCGACTCTGGATGATCACGTTTCTGCTGGGAGGCTTGTTGGCGCTGGCGACGCTGGTGCTGTGGTCCTCGCTGCGTGGCGACGTACGCAATCTGGCGATGGCGCTGATCTGGGTGCTGTGGGCACTGGCCACCCTTTGCTTCTTCCTGGGTGGCATCGCCGATGGCTTTACGATCTGGGGCGTCAACATCGCCAAGAAGGTATGGCGTGCTGAAACGCCAGGCCGTTTCTGGCTCTTCCACATCACCACGACGGTGCTGTGCGTCAGTTGCCTGGGCCTGTTGATCGTACCGATGATGATCGCCTGGCAGGGCGTGGCGCAGTAAGGCTGGCGGATCCGCTCGAGTCGTGGCGCTACTGTAGCCGAGCCCATGCTCGGCTGCGCTTCGCGCAGAAGCCAGAAGCCAGAAGCCAGAAGCAGCCGAGCATGGGCTCGGCTCTACACTATCGTCAGCCCGTCCGCGCCTCGCGGCGTCGGTGCACCCAGTAGTAAAGCGTCGGCAGTACCAGCAGGGTCAGCAGCATTGCCGACAGCAGGCCACCGATCACCACCACCGCCAGCGGCTTCTGGGTCTCTGCACCGATCGCATGCGAGGTCGCCATCGGCAGCAGGCCGAACATCGCCAGCAGTGCGGTCATCAGCACCGTACGCAGGCGCTGCAGCGAACCCTGCACCACCGACTGCAGCAGGTCCATGCCCTGCTCGCGCAGCTGGGCGAAGCGACTGAGCATCACCACGCCGTTCAGCACCGCCTGCCCGAACAATGCAATGAAGCCGATGGCCGCCGACACCGACAGCGGAATGCCGGTCAGCCACAGGGCCAGGATGCCGCCGATCATCGCCAGGGGAACGTTGGCCAGGATCAGTGCCGCGCTGCTGATGTCCTTGAAGGCATCGAACAGCAGCACGAAGATGATCAGCACCGACAGCGGAATCACCCAGCCCAGCCGCTTCATCGCACGCTGCTGGTTCTCGAACTCACCGGACCATTCCAGCCGGTAGCCTTCCGGCAGCTGCACGCTGGCATCCACGCGCTTACGCATGTCGGCCACCACGCTGCCCATGTCACGACCAGCGATGAAGATGCTGACCGCCTTGACCCGCTGTGCGTTCTCGCGCGAGATATTGATCGCGCCGCTGGCCATGCGGAAGTCGGCCACGTCGGACAACGTCACCGTGTGGCCATCGCCGATGCCCACCGGCACCGTACGCAGCCGTTGCAGGTCACGGTCGGCATCGTCCAGGCGCAACGTGATCGGGAACCTGCGGTCGCCCTCCCACAGCTCGCCGACCTGGCGCCCGCCCAGTGCAGTCTCGATCACTTCGTCGATGTCGCGCACGTTCAGGCCATAGCGCGCGGCGCGGTCGCGGTCGATCTCGATCTGCAGCTGCGGCAAGGAGCCATCACGGTCGATGAAGGCACTCTCCACGCCCTCCACGCCACGCACCTGGCCCAGGATCGCCTGCGCCTGCCGGTTCAGCACGTCAAGGTCCGAGCCACTGACCTTGATCACCACCTGGCCCTTGATCTGCGAGATGCTCTCCAGGATGTTGTCGCGCACCGGCTGCGAGATCGAGAACTCCGGCCCCGGAATTCGCTGCTCCAGCGTGCGCTGCAGGTCGCTCACCAGCTGCCGCTTGTCCACCCCCTTCGGCCATTCCTTCTCCGGCTTCAACGCCACCAGTGCCTCGATCTGGTTGGCGCCCTTGGCATCGGAGCCGTCTTCCGGCCGCCCCAGCTTGGCCACCACCGTCGATACCTGCGGGAAGGTTCCAACCAGCTCGCGGATGCGCCGCGACTGCTGCTGTGCTTCGGCCAGGCTGGTGCTGGGGTCAAGCGTGGCGGTCAGCCAGATCGAGCCCTCGTCCAGCTCGGGCAGGAACTCCGAGCCCAGGCGGGTACCCAATGCCAACGTACCCACCAGCAATGCGACCGCGGTCAGCACCACCGCACGCGGTCGGGCCAACGCACGCTCCAGGATCGGCCGGTACCAGCCGGTCAGGCGGTCCATCAGCGGATTGCCATCGCGCATGCGGTCCCGTCGCAGCCACCAGTAGCAGAACAGCGGCACCACGGTCAGCGCCAGGATCAACGCACCGATCAACGCCGAGGTCACCGAGTACGCCATCGGCGCGAACATGCGGCCTTCCTGGCGCTGCAGGGTGAAGATCGGGATGTGCGCGGCGATGATGATCAGCATCGAGAAGAACGTCGGCCGGCCCACTTCCGATGCGGCTGAAAGAATGGTCGAGAACCGTGTCTTCCGATCAGCCGTAGGTGGCAGCTTCGACAATCGCGAGACGATGTGCTCGGTGACGATCACCGCGCCATCGATGATGATGCCGAAGTCCATCGCACCCAAGGACAGCAGGTTGGCCGGCACGCCCCACAGGTGCAGGCCAAGGAAGGTCGACAACAGCGCCAGCGGCATCATCGCCGCCACGATCAGCGCGGCGCGGGCGTTGTACAGGAACAGCCACAGCACCAGGAACACCAGCACCGCACCTTCCAGCAGGTTGCGGAAGACGGTCTTCAAGGTGGTCGACACCAGCCAGGAGCGGTCGTAGAACGGCTCGATGCTGACCCCGGCCGGCAGCTGGTTCGCTTCGATCTCGGCGATGCGCGCATGCAGGGCGTCGAGCACGTCGGACGGATTCTCGCCCTTGCGCATCAGCACCATGCCGAACACCGCATCGTCATTGTCGTCCTGGCCGACCAGGCCCTGCCGTGGCAGGCCGGTATCGGCGATGCTGGCCAGGTCGCGCACCAGGATCGGCGTACCGCCGCGCTGCGCCACCACCACGTTGCCGATGTCACCCGGCGAACGCATCAGGCCCACGCCGCGGATCAGGAACTGCTGCTGGCCACGCTCCACGTAGCCGCCGCCGGCATTGGAGCTGCCTTTCTCCAGCGCCTCGGCGAATTCACCGAGGCTGATGCCGCGATCACGCAGCTTGTCCAGGTCCGGTTTGACCTGGAAGGTGCGCGCGAACCCGCCGAAGCTGATCACATCGGCCACGCCCGGCACGGTGCGCAGGCTGCGCTCCATCGTCCATTCCTGCACCGTGCGCAGCTGGGTCGGCGTCATGTGCGGGCCCTTGAGTACGTAGCGGTAGATCTCGCCCACCGCCGAACTCATCGCCTCCAGCTCCGGGGTCACGCCCTCCGGCAGCTCCACGCCCTGCAGGCGTTCAAGCACCTGCTGCCGCGCGAAATAGTCGTCGGCCTTGTCGTCGAAGGTCAGGATGATCATCGACAAGCCGAACTGCGTGTGCGAGAACACCCGCACCGAATGCGGAATGCCGGACAAGGCCACTTCCAGCGGCATCGTCACTTCGCGTTCCACCTCTTCGGCGGCGCGGCCCGGGTGCAGCGACACCACCGTCACCTGGGTGTCGGAGACGTCCGGGAAGGCCTCCACCGGCAGCACGCGGAACGCGGCGATGCCGCCGCCGATGAACAACAGCAGTGCCAGCATCACCATCAGCGGCTGGCGCAGGCAATAGGCAATCAGGCGATCGATCATGGGGCGGCATGCCCCGCGCCGGTGCTGGCGGCCGCTGGCGCGCTGTCGACCAGCTGCTGCAGCAGCAGGCCCCCTTCGACCACCACCCTGCTGCCAACCGCCAGGCCGTCACGCACCCAAAGTCGGCCGTCACCCAGCTCCTCGGCGTGCACGGCGTGGCGCACGTAGCGGCCCTTGCCCTCCTCCACGAACACCACCTGCTTGCCGTCGATCAACAGCACGGCCGCATCGGGCAGCGAGACGCCGCCCTCGGCCGGCAATGCTACCTGGGCACGCACGTACTGCCCGGCCTTGAAGCCCCGTGCGCGGTTGTCCAGCTCGGCGCGTGCCTGCACCACGCGGCGCTCGCTGTCGACGAAATCGTCCACATGCTGCAGGGTCGCCTGCAGCGGCTGGCCATCTGCGCCCGGCACGCTGACCGGCATGCCGGCCTTCAGCCGTCCTGCCAGGCTTTCGGGGATGTCCAGCAGCAACCACAGGCGGTCCGGATCGCCGATCACCGCCAAGGGTTGTTCACTGTCGGGGCTGACCGACATGCCCGGGCTCATCCGCCGCTCCACCAGCACGCCATCAATGGGCGCGCGCAGCGGCAGGCGCTGGTCCACACGCTGGCCATTGCCGTAGGCCCTGGCGAACGCGGTCGCGCGTGCATGATCAGCCTGGCTGCCAGCGAAATTCGCCTCGGCTTCATCCAGCTCACGGCCAGAGGCCACGCCCGCGGCATGCAGTTCACGGGTACGGTCCAGCTCCTTGCGCGCCTGCTGCAGCTCGGCACGGCCACGCACGCCCTCTGCCTGGGCCTGGCCGAACTCGGGCGAGGTGATCCAGGCAATCACCTCGCCGGCCTTCACGTTCTGCCCCGGCTGCGCCTCGATGCGCGCCACCTGACCCGGCAACGGCGTGTGCAGTGCGCTGGAGCGCGTCTCATCCCAGACCACCCGGCCCGGCAGCTGCAGGCTGGCGCTGGCGCCGGCGGTCACCGCCTCGCTGCGCAGCACGTCCAGCTGGCGGCTGTCGACGGGAAACTGGATCTGGCCCGCGCTGACCTGGGGCGCATCCTCGGTATAGGACGCTGGCTCGCGGCCACAGCCGCTCAGCAGGGCCAGCGCCAGCAACGCCGGCAGCACGGCATGTCGCGCCCGTGGGCGATGGGCGACGGTGGACTTCATCGGGATTCTCCTTCGGCAACGGATGTGGCGGCTTCCCAGCGCGCCAGGGCAATGGCATGGTCGGTGCGCGCCTCGATCAGCGCGCCCTCGAAGTCGCGCCAGCTGCGGCGCGCATCCAGCAGATCGGTCAGGTTGGCGGCACCGCGCCGGTACGCCAGTTCGATGCCCTGCACCGCCCTGCGTGCGGCGTCGGACTGCAGTCCCTCATAGTCGCTGCGGCGCTGTGCGGCGGACTGCGCGCTGGCCTGCAGCTGGTCCAGTTCGGCGCGTGCTTCGCGCTGCAGCACCTGCAGCTCCAGCGCGGCGCTGTCACGGTCGGCCTCGGCACGCTGGATCGCGCCGCGCGCGCGCGACGGCCCCCCCAGCGGAATGGTCAACGACACGCCCCAGGTAACACCGCTGATGTCCGTCGGCTCACGTTCGGCCTCCACACCCAGCTGGATATCGCGATGGCGCTCGCTGCGCGCCAGGGCCACGCCTGCGTCGGCCGCGACCAGGCGCGAACGCGCGGCACGCAGGTCGGCGCGCTGCTGCGGGTCGAACGCGCGTACATCGGCCACGCTGCTGGCATCCGGCCAGGGGTCATCGGCACTGAGGTCGCGGCTGTCATCACTGCCCAGCAGCAGGCCCAGCGCATGCCGTGCATCGCGCAGATCCAATGCTGCCTCGCGTGACGCGTCGGCGACGGCGAGGTCGTCCACCGCCAGCCGCGCGCGATCCACCGGTGCCATCGCCCCTGTCGCGACCTGCTTGTCGGCCGCCGCCATCTGCTCGGCCGAACTCTGCCGGTTGGCGTCGGCAATCTGCGCCCGCTCCTGCGCGCCCTTCAGGCCGAAATAGGCTTCATGCAGTGCCACCTGCTGGCGGCGCCGGGTATCGAGCATGTCCAGTCCGGCCACCGCCAGCAGCGCTTCCGCCTGGCGGACGCGCAATGCGCGCTTGCCACCGCGTTCCCAGGTCCAGCCCAGGCCCACGGTGCTGTCCACCCGCTTGTCCTGCCAACGTCCAGGGCCGATGCCGTGCTTGGGGCTGATCTTGCTGGTGCCGATCGACAGCTCGGTGGCCGGGCGCAGCGCCGCCGTCTGCGCGTCACCCTGCACCCCGCGCAGCTCCAGTGCCGCGGCGCGCAGGTCCGGGTTGTGCGCTTCCATTGCACGCTGCGCTTCTGCCAGGGACAGCGCCGAAGCCGCAGGCGCGCACAAAAGGGCGGCCAGCACGACCGCAAGACGAGGGGAGAAATTCATGCACGTCACGGTAAGGTGACGGACTTGCGCCAAACTTGCCCCAACCTTGCACGAAGCTTGCAATGCGAATCCTGCTGATCGAAGACGACGCCGCACTGGCCGATGGACTGATCCGTGCCCTGCAGGGCGCCGGTCATCTGTGCGACCACCTCCCGCGCGGGCTGCACGCGCCGGCCGCGCTGGCCAGTACCCCATATGACGTCATGGTGCTCGACCTTTCGTTGCCGGACGTGGATGGCCTCGACCTGCTCTCGCGACTGCGCAACGACGGCGCTACCCTGCCGGTGCTGATCCTCACTGCGCGCGATGGCGTGGAGGACCGCATCCTCGGTCTCGACCGCGGTGGCGATGATTACCTGGCCAAGCCATTCGCACTGGGTGAGCTGGAAGCCCGCCTGCGTGCGCTGTCACGCCGCCGCAGCGATGCGCCGGCACAGAAGCGACTCGGCCGGCTGTGCTTCGACAGCATCCGCAATGAAGTGCAGGTGGAAGGCCAGCGCATCGAGCTGACCGCACGCGAGCTGTCTCTGGTCGAAGCGTTGATGCAGCATCCGGGCCGCACCGTCACCAAGCAGCGGTTGTTCGATGCGTTGTACAGCTGGGACCACGAGGCCAACCTGTCGGTGATCGAGGTGCATGTCAGCCGCCTGCGCCGCAAGCTGGAACAGGCGCGCGCCGGCGTCGGCATCCGCATGTTGCGTGGCCTTGGCTACCGGCTGGAGGCCGTGGGTGACTGAGCGCGTGCACAGCCTGCGCGGCCTGCTGCTGCGACGCCTGTGGCTGCCGCTGCTGGTGCTGCTGCTGTGCAGCGCAGTAGGTTCGTTCGCGCTGGCGCGCTTCTACGCCGGCCAGGTCTACGACCGCTGGCTGCTGGACTCGGCGATGTCGTTGTCCGAGCTGGTGACCGTGCAGGATGGCCGCGCCTCGATCGAGATCACCCCGGCCGTATCGCGCATGTTCACCTGGGACACCGCCGACGAAGTGCATGGCGAGGTGGTCGACGCTGCAGGCGGGCGCCTGTATGGCGACCTGCCCGAAGCATTGCCGCGCCCGGCGAGCGCTGCCGCGGATGACGATGCGGTCTACTACGATGCCCGCCTGCGTGGGCAGCCGGTGCGCATGGTCGAAGTGGTGGTCAGCGCCGGGCCGGGCCATGACATCCGGTTGCGCGTGGCCGAGACGCTGCGCAAGCGTCACCGGCTGGAACGCAAGCTGCTGCTGACCAGCGTTCCGTTCCAGGCCGCGATCCTGGCACTGGCGGCGTGGCTGGCCTGGTCCGGCACCGGCGCCGCCGCACGCCACGCGAACCTGGTCGCACGGAAGCTGGCCAGCCCGCGGCCGGATCCATTGGCGCCGCTGGACCCGGCGCAGGAAGCTCCCCGCGAACTCTGGCCGGCGGTGGAGGCCTACAACGCCTTGCTGCAGCGCCTGGACGCGATGCAGGGGGCGCAACGCCGCTTCGTCAGCAACGCCGCACATCAGCTGCGCACACCGTTGGCGGCCATGCAGGTGGAGCTGGAGAGTTCATTGCGCCAGCACGATCCGCAGGCCCAGCAGCTGGCGTTGTCCGGCACGCTGGCCGGGCTGGCGCGGCTGCAGCACCTGGTCAACCAGCTGCTGATGCTCAGCCGTTCCGAAGACCCGCAGGGCAGCGCGCTGCCGCTGCAGCCGGTGGATCTGGCCGTGCTGGCACGTGGCGTGGTGGAGCGTTACGCCGACCGTGCGTTGGCGGCGGGCGTGGACCTGGGTTACGACGGACCCGACGACGGCGTGCAGGTACAGGGCGACCCGCAGCTGCTGCGCGAGGCACTCGGCAACCTGCTGGACAACGCACTGCGCTACGGTACCGTGCGTGGTGTGATCACCCTGGGCCTGCAGCAGAATGGCGAAGGCGTCCAGGCATGGGTGGATGATGACGGCGCCGGCATTGCCGAGGCCGAACGCGGACGCGTCACGGAACGCTTCTACCGGGCCAGCAGCGAAGGCGATGGCTGCGGGCTGGGTCTGGCGATCGTGGCCGAGATCGCACAGCGGCATGGTGCGACCCTGATGATTGATACCGCCCCGATCGGTGGCGCACGGGTGGGGTTGCGGTTTCGATCCCGCTGACGTCCTGCGTGCCCACCAAGGTTGGCACCTACCCGGTCACGCCACCCGGTAGTCGCCCACCTTGGTGGGCGCTGTTGACCTCCCGTGTGCCAACCAAGGTTGGCACCTACCAAAGCGGGATTCCTCGGGAGCATGGCTCGGTAGACGCCAACCTTGGTTGGCGCCGTTGACGTCCCGCGTGCCAACCAAGGTTGGCACCTACCAAAGCGGGATTCCTCGGGAGCATGGCTCGGTAGCGGCCAACCTCGGTTGGCGCCGTTGATGTCCCGTGTGCCAACCAAGGTTGGCACCTACCAAAGCGGGATTCCTCGGGAGCACGGCTCGGTAGCGGCCAACCTCGGTTGGCGCCATTGGTGTCCCGTGTGCCAACCAAGGTTGGCACCTACCAGAAGCGGGATCCCCGTACGCCAACTCGCAACCCATCACCGGCTCATCGAATACGGCGCCTGCGCGCCCTGCCCCGGCCAGTCCTTGTTCGGCTCGGCCTGCATGCTGAAGCGCAGCTCGCCACCGGCCAGGATCTCGTCATGGCGCAGGAAGGTGCGCTGTAGCGGCTTGCCGTTGAGGCTCACGCTGCCCACATAGGTGTGCCTGTCATCCAGCCCATCGGCCACGATGGTGAAGGTCTTGCCGTTCGGCAGTCGCATCGCGGTCTTCGGCAGGAACGGGCGCCCCAGGATGTACTCGCCCGAGCCGGGTGCCACCGGGTAGAAGCCCAGCGCGGTGAACACGTACCACGCCGACATCTGGCCGACGTCATCGTTGCCGGCGAGGCCATCGGGGCGGTCGGCGTACTGGGTGTCCATGATCTGCTTCAGGCGCGCCTGGGTGCGCCACGGCTGGCCGGCATACGAATACAGGTAGGCCACGTGGTGGCTGGGCTCGTTGCCATGCGCATACCAGCCGATCAGGCCGGTGATGTCTTCCATGTGCTCAAAGATGGATGGATCGACCTTGGCGTTGAACACTTCGTCCAGGCGCGCGAGCAGCTTGTCGCTGCCCCCGTGCGCGGCGGCCAGGCCGGCCACGTCCTGCGGCACGTACCAGGAGTACTGCCAGGCATTGCCCTCGGTGTAGTCGGTGCCGTAGCCACTGGCGCTGGGGTCGAATGGCGTGCGGAAGCTGCCATCGCGCTTGCGTGCGCGCATGAAGCCGGTGTCCTTGTCGAAGGCGTTGCGCCAGTTGCCGGCGCGCTTGTCGAAGGTGGCCGCAACATCGGTCTTGCCCATCGCCTGTGCCATGCGAGCAATGGTCCAGTCATCGAACGCGTATTCCAGCGTCTTGCTGGCCGCTTCGCCTTCCTCGTCGATCGGCACGTAGCCCAGCTCGCGGTACTGCGCGATGCCGTCGTAGGGACCGTAGTTGGCGGTCTCGACCATCGCCTTCAGCGCCTTGTCGGCGTCGAAGCCACGGATGCCCTTCACGTAGGCATCGGCGATCACTGGCACCGCGTGGTAGCCGATCATGCACCAGTCTTCCAGACCATGGAACGACCACACCGGCAGCATGCCGTACGGGCTGTGCTCATGGTGGGCCAGCATCGAATTGACGAAATCGCTGTTGCGCTGCTCCGGCTGCACCAGCGTCAGCAATGGGTGCAACGCACGGTAGGTATCCCACAGCGAGAAGGTGGAGTAGTTGGTGTAGCCCTTGGCCTGGTGAACGGCGTTGTCCGAGCCGCGGTACTGGCCATCGGCATCCATGAACAGCGTTGGCCCCAGCATCGTGTGGTACAGCGCGGTGTAGGCACTGCGCCGGGCATGTTCGGGGGCCTCGATATCCAGCACCGACAGCGCCTGCGTCCACTCCTGCCTTGCCTGCGCACGCACGCGGTCGAAATCGAAGCCGGCCACTTCCGCGTCGAGGTTGGCAATGGCACCGGCTTCGCTGACCGGCGAGATCGCCACCTTGACCACCAGCGGTGCGTCCAGCTTGCCGAACGCGAAGGTACCGACCAGCTGACGGCCTTCGATCTGCGCACGCTGCGCCGGATCCTTCTCGCCCGGCGGCGGGAAGCCCTTGTAGACGATGTCCTGCTCGGTGTTGTGCAGCTCATGCCCGGAAAGCGGCCGCGAGAAACGCATCGCGAAGTACAGCTGGCGGCCCGGCGCCCAGCCGCGCGTCTCGCGGAAGCCGGTCACGGTGCCATCGGCGCGCACCCGCACCCGCGACCACAGCACCTTGCCCGGGTAGTCGTACATGCTGGTGCGCATGTCCAGCAGCACCTTGGCATCGGTGCCCTTGGGGAAGGCATAGCGGTGCACGCCCACGCGCGCGCTGGTGGTCAGTTCGGCGCGCACCTTGTAGTCGTCCAGGGTGACCGCGTAGTAGCCCGGCTCAGCCTTCTCGTCATCGTGGCGGAAGCGCGACGCGTAACCGCTGCGCGGCTTTTCCGGGTCACCGCGCTCCAGGCCGGGATTGCCGGTGAACGGCATCAGCAGGATGTCGCCGAGGTCCGAATGACCGGTGCCGGAAAAATGCGTGTGCGAGAAGCCGACGATGCTGCTGTCGTCGTAACGGTAGCCGGCTGCCCAGCCATAGGCCTTTTCGCGCGGCTGGATGCGTGTGTCCGGGCTGAGCTGGACCATGCCGAATGGCACCGTGGCACCCGGGTAGGTGTGGCCTTCGCCACCGGTACCAATGAACGGGTCGACCGAAGCGTATGCCCTGTCGGCGGCCGTTTTGGCGGGAGCGGCCGACGCCAGGCCGGAAGCGAGCATCGCCGTGGCGGCGACAGCGATCAGGAGACGACGGTCCAGCGTGGGCATCGGCGTTTGGATCGATTCAGGTGGTTGCCGGATGCTAGCACCGGGCATCCCGTGCCGCATGTTGCAGTGCGGCCATCGGCCTTGCACCCGCTGCATGCCCTCGCGCGGCTGACGCCCGCAGGAAATGCGACCGGCCATGGCTCACCTCTACGGCTGTACCGGCACTTGCCGTGTACCCCGCCCCCTCCTACCCTGCGTCCACACCCGGGAGAGGACGCATGCTCATCCGCACTGCACGATGGATCGTGATGGCAAGCCTGCTGGGTGTCGTAACGCTCAGCCATGGCGCGCCGCCCACGCCCCCCGCCCCATCGCGTGCTGCCCAGGACGACTACACCATCCTGCGCCTGCTGGTCACCGACGACCAGGACCACCTGCTGCTGGAACACAACCGCAGCGGCTGGATGACACCCGCTGTACGCGCCAACCGCAAACAGAGCATCCAGCAGGCGCTGCAACAGCTCTCATCGGATCTCGGCCTGCAGGTATCGCCGTTCACGCTGGCGGCCATCTACAGCTATCGTTTCAACGAAGATCCGCCGGACCCAAGCCACGACGCGGTGTCGTTCCGGCAGCACTATCGCGCCACCCTGCGGGCCGGGCAGCCACCGGCGAGAACCGCGGACAAGGAATACCGGTGGGTGAGCCGCGACGAGGCAGCGACGCTGATCGGCATGGAAGCGCTGCGGATGGAAACCCTGCAGGTGCTCGATCACCCCGGAACGCTGTGGGGCGGTGCGTTCGAGCTGTCATTCAAGGGCGATGAGGCAACGGGCACCCGATTGATCGAACCGTTCTACCCGTTGCGGTGAGGTCAGCACCGACGGGATAGCGTCGGCTGCGTCTTGCGCGGCGCGGAACCGCCGCGCTCCGCGCGACAGCCGAGCATGGGCTCGGCGCTACGGCAGATCGATCGGCCTCGCTACGCCGCCAGTGCCTTCTGGATATCCGCCAACGGTGCGTTGGTCAGGTCCTTGGCGATATCGCCGAGCAGGCGTGCCTGGACCTCTTTGTGCAGCAACGGACGGATGCGGCCCAGCGTGGTCGGATCAGCGATCAACACCAGATGCGCATAGCGGTTCTTCAAGGCATCCTCGTTGAGCTGTTCGGCCACCTGCTTGGCGAACGTTGCCTCGTTGAGCTGCGAGACCGACATGTCCTTCGGCACTGCACCCGCAGGCCCCTGCCCGGACACGCCCTGCTCACTGATGTCCTGCAGACGCAGCTCGCCTTCCTGCTTCAGGGTCAACTGATGGTTGCTGCCCACGTTGGTGAACACCCGCGCCGAACCACCGTCGGCAACCACGATCAGCGTTCCTTCGGGAATCGTCCGCGCCATTGCATCCTCCATCAATCCAAAAAGTGGGTGTGCGCTCCACCTTATGCACGCCGATGTCACCAGAGCGCGTACAGGATGTGATTCCGTCATCGCAATCTGAAATCCGCCCTAAATTTGCCCGGAGGCCTGCCGCTATGGCCTCCATCATCGCGAGGAACCTCTGTGTACGCTGGCTCACTGTTCCACGTCTGCTTCGCCACCAGCCTGGCCATTGCCGGCTGCGCCGGTTGCATCCACCAGTTCCTGCAGGGCCAACCGTTCTTCGCCCTGGCCATCATGCTTTCGGTACTCACGATGATCGGCGCCGCATTGGTCACGCGGAAACTGGCACTGCCGGGCGCCCTGGCGATGGCCTGCACGGTGTTCGGCTTGATGGCGAAGTCGGCCTGAGCCTTCTGAACAGGCGAGATGGAACACAGCGTGCAGATCAGCCTGCTTCGCTGCATGCTCACGCCGATGCCGTTATGATGAACGGATGATCGACACGACCCACTACGTGACGGGCGCACCTGTTACGTGGGAAGCACTGCCGACCGGCGCTTCGCTTGCCACGAATGCTCCCGCCCTGCATTTCCATCGCCTCGCGCTGGATCCCGGCGGATGACGCCCGCAGGCCCACGGCCTGCCTTCCCCACACGCTGATGTGACACGCGGCTGCCAACTGCGCGACCGTTGTGATCCCGTTGCCGCGTTTCCGCCGTTGCGGCGGTGCTTTGCCGTGCGCGTGGCGTTGCGCCTGCACACGTTCCCCGGCCCCCACGCCGCCTTCCGATGCCCCTGCGCCACTTGCGCCTGCATCGCCGTTTCCGATTTCCGGGACACACCACGCCGCCCATTCCCCTATTCCATACCTACAAGGGAGCCCCCATGCAGGACACGCCCGAGGCACATGCCCATTTCGGCTGGTTCAAACGCCGCCGCCACCTGAAGGTCGATGAGATCACCGTCGTCGACAAGCCCATGCTCAAGCGCGCCGTGGGCGCCGCCGCACTCGGCAATGCCATGGAGTGGTTCGACTTCGGTGTCTACGGCTATCTCGCCGTCACCATCGGCCAGGTGTTCTTCCCGTCGAGCAATCCCACCGCACAGGTGATCGCAGCCTTCGCCACCTTCACCGTGGCATTCCTGGTGCGTCCACTCGGCGGTCTGGTGTTCGGCCCGCTCGGCGACCGCTATGGGCGCCAGAAAGTACTGGCGTTCACCATGATCCTGATGGCGCTGGGTACCTTTGCGATCGGCCTGATTCCTTCCTACGAGCGGATCGGCATCTGGGCACCGGTGCTGTTGCTGCTGGCGCGCGTGGTGCAGGGCTTTTCCACTGGCGGCGAGTATGGCGGTGCGGCCACCTTCATCGCCGAGTATTCCACCGACCGCAACCGCGGCCTGATGGGCAGCTGGCTGGAGTTCGGCACGCTGGGCGGCTACATCGCCGGCGCCGGTACCGTGACCGCGCTGCACATGCTGTTGAGCAGCGAACAGATGCTGGACTGGGGCTGGCGCATTCCATTCCTGGTGGCCGGCCCGCTGGGCCTGCTCGGCCTGTACATGCGCATGAAGCTGGAAGAGACCCCGGCATTCCGCGCCTTCGCCGAGGAAGCCGAGAAGCGCGAGCACGACCGGCCCGGGCTTGGCGCGCTGTTCCAGGTGCACGGCCGCCAGCTGCTGGTGTGCATGGGCCTGGTGCTGGTGTTCAACGTCACCGACTACATGCTGTTGACCTACATGCCCAGCTACCTCAGCGTCACCATGGGCTACGCCGAGAGCAAGGGCCTGCTGCTGATCATCATCGTGATGCTGGTGATGATGCCGTTGAACATTGTCGGCGGGTTGTTCAGTGACAAGCTGGGCCGCCGCCCGATGATCATCGGCGCCTGCATCGCGCTGCTGGTGCTGGCGATTCCGTGCCTGCTGCTGGTCGGCAGCGGCAACGACTGGATGATCTTCCTTGGCCTGATGCTGCTGGGCCTGGCGCTGGTGTGCTTCACCAGCTCGATGCCGTCCACGCTGCCGGCCCTGTTCTATACCCCGGTGCGCTACAGCGCGCTGTCGATCGCCTTCAACGTCTCGGTATCGCTGTTCGGTGGCACCACGCCGCTGGTTACTGCATGGCTGGTGGAACGTACCGGCGACCCGCTGGTGCCGGCCTACTACCTGATGGGCGCAGCGGTGATCGGCCTGGTCACCATGCTGTTCGTGAAGGAAACCGCGGGGCTGCCGCTGCGCGGTTCACCGCCGGCAGTCGGCAGCGACAAGGAAGCCGCCGCACTGCTGAAGAGCGATGTGCCAGTGACGGTGGACCCGAGCCTGCCGCCACTGCCGGAGGCTGCGGAACCTGAGCAGGTAAAGCCGGCCTGAGGCTCGGCGGAGCCGGCGTTGTAGAGCCACGCCCGCGCCCGGTTGCCTTACGGGGGATCAGCCGAGCGTGGGCTCGGCTCTACAACGCATGCGCCCTCAATCGCGCGCAGCGTTCAACTCCATCGCGCGCATTACGATGGGTTTGGCCCAGTCCGGCGTGTGCAGCAGTTCGGCCACCGAGACCGGGTATTGCAGCTGGCCATGTGCCATCGCCAGCACCGGCAGCGGTTCGACGCAGCCTTCGGCATCGGCGGGCGCGCTGTTGTCGTAGACATGCAGTTCGGCCAGGTGGGGCAGCAGTTCCAGCAGATTCTCGCGCGCCGAATCGAAGCGCGCATGGATCTTCTCCACCGGGATGTCATGGCCGCCGGCAGCCACCCGCGCCGCAACGCGGGCGATATGCAGCTCCACCGTGGCCAGGCCGCAGAACCAGATCGCAACGTGATGGCGTTCGCAGGCTTCGCGCAGCAGGCGGGGAATGGTGTTGCCGCCCAGCGTGGTCTCGAAGGCGAAGTCCGTGCCATCGGCCATGGCCTCGCGCAGGCGGCGGGTGCCTTCCTGCCAGGCCTCGGCATTGGCGTCAGGCAGCGGCCAGCCGGTCTCCACCAGGCGGCGGGTGAACGAATCGGGGTTGAACCAGCCCAGCCCTTCGGCTTCCAGCCAGGTGCCCAGCAGCGAACTCTTGCCGGCGCCGTTGACGCCGGCCAGCACCAGGATCCTCCCCATCGGTCAGAGCGGACGGCCGAGGGTGACCTTGCGACCGCGACGGATCGGCTGGCCGAGCACCTTGCCCAGCCCTTCCCCACGCTGCAGGCCGGCCAGGGTCTGGTCGAATTCGCTGCGCAGGCGCAGCAGCTCTTCGTTGCGCTCTCCGGCGTCTCCGCCAGCCGCCTTGGCCAGCAGCTCCTGGTAGGTGCGGATGTCGACGATCACCGCTTCGGGGTGATTGTGGTTGGTAATGACCAATGCCTGTTTCTCACGCACGGTACGCATCAGGCTCGGCCAGCCCCGGGTCTTCACCGACGAGGCCGGGGCCTTTTCAAGGCCAGGCAGATCCAGCGGCAGGGTCATGGCACGGCTCCAGGCGGCGACGGTTGTGGCCATTATGCCCAATTTGGCCCAATTGGGGATAAATGGACATTCAGCTGCCCGAACCGGGCCCCGACGCGCCCGGGGCATCGGTCTGCAGCAGGCTGTCACGCTCGCGCAGCGGGAAGCGGATCCAGGCATCCAGCCCCTGCGGGCCGAAGCGCAACTCGCCGCTGCCGGCCAGTTCATAGGGCACGCGCTGCTCGATCAGCGCCCGGCCCAGGCCACGCTGGCGTGGCAGCTCCCAGTCCTCCACCTCGGCATGGCGCTCGCACCAGTGCAGGCCCAGCCAGGGCTGCCCGGCCTGAACCTGCAGGTCCCAGGTCACCTCGATGCGACCGTCTTCATGGCTGAGCGCGCCATGCCTCAGGGCGTTGGTCGCCAATTCGTGGATCGCCAGGGACAGCACTTCGGCCGCCTTCGGTGGCAGCAGCACCTCCTCGCCCTGCAGGCGATAGGCGGCCGTGGCCGGCATCTGCGCTGCGATCTCCTCATCCAGCATGCCGCGCAGGCAGACCCCCGCATTGGCGCCACGGGTCAGCAGGCTCTGCGTGCGCGCCAACGACATCAATCGTCCGCACAGGCGCTCGGCATATTCGTCCACGCTGCTGACCGACGCGCGGGTCCGCCAGGCAATGGCGTGGATGGTCGACATGATGTTGCGCACCCGATGCTGCAGTTCGGCCAGCAGCACCGACTGGCGCTCGGTGGCGCGCTTGAGATCGTCGATGTCCACGGCAATGGCGAACACGCCGCTGACCTCGCCATCGGCATCGCGCAACGGCGCCGCAGCGACCCGCGTCCAGCGCGCGCGCCCATCATCATGCAGGTACTGGAACTCCAGCCCGGGCACCACCGTCTCGCCGCGCATCGCGCGGGCGATGGCGAAGTCGTCCGGCCCGATGAGGCTGCCGTCGGCATGCCAGCCCCGCCATCGATGCTGGTTGGCCTCATCGGTGGAAGGCACCTTGCCGCTGGGCAGATAGCCACGCATCTGGTCATTGGACAACAGCATGCGACCTTCAAGGTCGACGATGCACAGGCCCACCGGCAGCATCTTGAAGGCGAGCTCCAGACGGCGCTCGCTCTCGCGGCGACGCAACTCCTCGCGCTCGCGCGCTGCCTGCGCCACATGCGCGGCGGTGGTCTCGAACAGGGTCACCAGGACGCCATTGATGCGCCCTTCCTCACCACGGATCGGGCTGTAGGTGATGGTGAACCAGATGTCTTCCAGCCGGCCGTGGCGCGCCAGCGGGTACAGCTTGTCTTCGAAGGTGAGCGTCTCACCCTGCCAGACACGGGTATAGAGTGGGCCGTTGATGTGCCAGACCTCGGGCCAGCATTCACGGGTCGGCTGGCCGAGCCCGCCGGGATGCTTGTCGGCCAGGATCTCGGCATAGCCGTCGTTGTAGAGCTGCACCAGCTGCTCGCCCCACAGCACGATCATCGGGAAGCCGTGGGCCAGCATCAGGTCCACGGTGGCGCGCAGGTGTGGCGGCCACCGGTCCAGCGTACCCAATGGCGTGGACGACCAGTCGTGGCGGGCAATGCGGGCCGCCATGCCATCGTGGCGGGCATGCAGGCGCAGTGCGGGTGGCATCGCCCCGCGCGGTTCGGCAACCTGGAGACCTTCGATACGGCGCACCATGCGGCGCGATCAGGCGATGCCCGCAGAAGCCTGCGGCGTCGCCACCAGCCCGGCCAGCTGCTGGACCAGGGCTTCGATGTGATAGGGCTTGGTGCAGCGCGGGGCGGCAGCGAAACGACTGGGCAGATTGTCGTCGTAGCCGGAGGTCAGCAGGAACGGGGTGCCGGCCTCGGCCAGGCGGTCGGCCAGTGGATAGACCTGTTCGCCGCCCAGATTGATGTCCAGCAGGGCCACATCGATGGGATGTGCATCAACCAGCTGCCCCAACGCCTGCAGGTCACCGGCAGGCCCCACCACCTGCGCTCCCTTCAGTTCGAGGTAGTCGACCAGGAACATTGCAATGGCGAATTCATCTTCCGCCACCAGCACACGCAACCCTTTCAGGCCCTCTGGTTTGTTACCTGCTTCCAGCACGCCCTGCACTCCTCGATGCACGCGACCCGCCTGCGGTCGCCACGCGGGCAGGATGCGCGATCGGCCCTACAAGAGCGCGTGATGATCGATGAAGACTCCGCGCAGAGCGTATTCACTCCGTCGTTGCATGGACACCACTGGGCGCAGGCTCAGAACGCGCGCTCCCACTTCAGGCTGAGCAGGCTGCGGTCATGGCTGTACAGCCAGCCGACGTTGCTGTCGATGCGGGCGTAGCGCAGGCTCAGGCTGGGCACCAGCCCGGCCACGGCCAGGCGCTCGCTGCGCACGATGGCGATCAGGTTCTGTTCGTCGTCCTGCCGGCGCGCTTCCAGCAGGGGACTCCAGGCATCGTAATCGCGATGGCGCAGCGATATGAACACGGTGGCCGTGGTGCCGCTCCACTGCCGTGCCGCGCCCAGCCGCAGGCCGCGCTGGCGGTAGCCGTTGGCCGGGTCGGCAGCGCTGCTGTCGGTGACATCCAGCCCGGCAAAGACCGTCCAGCGCGGATTGAGCGCGCGGAACCAGGTGGCATACAGCGATGCCAGCTCGCCGTCGTAGTTGCTGGCCAGGCCCTGCTGGCGATACCGCTGGCGCTTCCAGTCGGCCTCCAGCTTGAGCAGGCTGCGTGCATCCAGGCCGTACTGCCATTCCCCGTGCACGCCACTGCCGCCCTGCAGCGCATGATTGCCCAGGCCCTGGTAGTCATAACTGGGGGCAAGCATCACGGTCTGCCGTGCACTACGCCAGCTGTAGCCCGCCTGCACGTTGGCATTGAGCTCGTTGTACGCACTATGCCCGCGCCATGCCTGACCGAAGGCAAGACCACGCACGTACAGCCCATGATGCCCGCCGAGTACCCAGCGCCGTTCCAGGCTGGCGTCGTAGTCGAGGCCCGCCGCGCGCTGTGCGTCGGGCAGTTTCCGTTCGATGATGCAGGCGTCGCCTACGCCGAACAGGCAGGTGCGACTGGCCGAGCTGCGGTTGATGTTGTCACTCCATGCCGGGCCGGCGGACAGCGCGCCTTTCCAGCGCTGGCGCGCCTGCAGGGCACCCAGGTAGCCGTCCACGCGGGCGCGGACGCCGGCCGTGGCTGGATCATCGGCATTGATGCCTGCAGCGATGGCCGTGAACAGCGCGACCGCATCACGATCGCGCTGGTCCTCGGCGTAGACGCGCGCCAGTTCAAGGCGGGCCGGTAGGAAGTCCGGCTGTGCCGCCAGCAGCGCTTCGTACTCCTCCGCCGCGCGGCGATGGTCGCCGGCCACCCGCGCCAGCGCCCCCTGCGCATAGTGGCGCAGCAGGGGATCATGCCACGGCAGTTCGATGTACTCCTCAAGGAACGCAGCGGCGGCCTGCCATTGCTGATGCTGCAGCGACAGGTAGAGCGCCTGGCCGAGATCATCGACGGTGCGCTCCACGCGCAGCGTCTGGCCGTCGATGGTGATGGTCGGCCGCTCGGACTCGGCCTGCTGCAGGCGCTGCTGGTCCTGCTGCTGGTGGCGCAGTTCGGTGCCCTGTTCAAGCACGCGTCGAAGGTCGTCCTGCTGGGCGCGCGCATCGGTGGCAGCCAACAGCAGTACGACAAGGAAGATGGAATGGCGCATGGTCGATCCGTGGTGGTGCATGCAGCGGGCCGAAGCAGGGACTGGCGGATCGCGGCTTGTCCCTGCCCTGCCCCATCAGGGGCGTGGCGATCAGTTCTTGCTGCCGCCGAAGGCGGTGTCGTACTGGCTGTTGCCGCTGAAGGTGGCGATACCGGCCAGGGCGGCCGCGTTGGCGCCGAAGAACTGGCCCTGGGTGGTGCCGGCAACGCTGCCGTTGGCGGTGGCCGAACCGGCGAACGACGCATTGGCGCTGTTGATGTTGGCGTTGACGTTGATCGCCAGGCCGCCACCGGTCAGGCCGCCGAGCAGCTTGCCGCTGCCGAAGTCCGCACGGAAGGTGCCCGACAGCAGGTTGCTGCCGTTGAACTTGTTCAGGCCCGCGACGCTGTAGGTGGCGACACCGGCCGGCAGCGTGGTGCCGGCACGGTCACCCACGAAGTAGACCTGGCGGTTGTTGAAGCCACCAGCGGCGCCATCCTTGGACCATTCGCCGAACCACACGTCACCACTGCCGACCTTGACGAAGTTGAAGTGGCCCATGCCGGAATGGCTGCCCGGGGTACCGGTGATCGGCATGGCCAGGGTGCGCACGGTGACGCCGTTGACGGTGGTCGGGGCCGAGTAGGCCGCCAGGCCCTGGAAATCGACCGGCTTGGCATTGGACACGGTACCGACGCCGATACCGGCCTTGCCGGCCGAGTGCGGGCCGCCGTTGACTTCCGACGCACCGACCTTGACGTACAGCTGCGCATCGGTCGCCGGGCTGGCAGCGCCGACGATGTCGGCCGCCTGCGCGGTACCGGCCAGGGCCAGCGCAGCGGCGACGGCCAGCAGGGAACGGTTGATCATTTTCATGGTATTGCTCCTTGGGTTGAGGGAACTACGGGTACAACACGAAGAGGAACGGCGGCGGATCAGTTGCGCTGACCGCCGAAGGACGTATCGAACTGGCTGTTGCCGGCGAAGGTGGCGATGCCGGTCACGGCACTGGCACCGGCGCCGAAGAACTGGCCGCTGCTGGTACCGATGATCGAACCGTTGGCAACGGCTGAACCGCTGAACGCACCGGTGCTGCGATCCAGCGTGGCGCTCGCGGCGAGCCTGTATCCGGTCCCGACCAGGCCGGCGGTGACGGTGCCGGTATCGAAATTCGCCCGCAACGCACCTTCCAGCACGCCGCTGCCGTCAAAGCGGTTGATGCCAGCCAGGGTGTAGGTAACGACGCCTGCTGGCAGCGAGGTACCGGCACGGTCACCGACGAAGAACACCTGGCGGTGATTGAAGCCCGCCTGCGCGCCACTGGATGACCATTCACCGAACCAGACATCTGCATTGCCCACCTGCACGAAGCTGAAGTGGCCCACGCCAGCGGCGGGGAACGGCAGGCCTGCGTCCGGGCCCAGCGTGCGGACCGTGGTCGCGCCACGCACCACCGTCGTGGCGTAGGGCACCAGGCTGGCCACGTCCACTCGTGCCGCGTTGGCATACGCCCCCAACGAAATGCCGGCGCGACCGGAACGGTGCGGACCGGCGTTGAGTGTCGATTCGCCGGCATTGATGTAATGGACGCCGTCCTGGGCCGGGCTCTGCCCGCCAGCGATATCGGCGGCCATGACCGGCATGGCGGCCAGCAGGCAGATCGAAAGTACAAGGGTGCGGTGCTGTTTCATGGATGCTTCTCCCTGTCGAAGGCGAACTCAGAAGCGCGCGGTGACGCCAAGCTTGATCGTGCGGCCCGGTGCAGGCAGCGTTGAGCGTGTTGCCGGGTCGACGTAGTAGCGGTTGCCGAGGTTGCTGCCGACCAGCTCGACGCTGGCGTGCTCGTTGAAGCGCCAGCGGGCGTAGGCATCCACCGTGGTGATGTTTCCCCAGGTGAACGGCACGTTCTGCCAGAGCAGGCTGCTGCCACCGGCGACCAGGCGGTCGCGGTAGGCCTGCAGGTCCGGATTGTCGTGCCGCTGGTAGTGCACGATGCGGCTGCCCAGTTCCAGACGCTCATCGAACAGGCGGGTGCCGAGTGACCAGTTCACCGACAGCTTCGGCGTGGCCTGGGTCAGCAGATAGCCGCTGACGAAGCCATCCTGGACGCAGTTGGGCACCCGCCCCTGGTCCGCATCCAGCCGTACCGCCGAGCTTTCATCGCAGACTTCGTTTTCAAGGATGCGGCTGATGCCCAGATCGGTGAAGAAGCGCCGGTTGTCGAAACGCGCCTGCAGTTCGAGGCCGCGGATGGTCTGCTTGTCGATGTTGTCGAACATGAAGTACGCATCGCGCTCGATCACGTTGCGGGTCTTGTGCACGTAGTAGGCCAACTTGACGTCGGCGTCGGCGGTATTGCCGAACAGGCTGGAAAGGTTGTGCACATACCCCAGCTCGTAGTTGTAGGCATGCTCCGGCTTGAGCGGATACAGCGGATTGAGGCTGCTGGAGAACGCAATGGTGCTTTCGAACATGCTGGGGAAGCGCACCGCCTCGCTGTAGCGCAGGTAGGCACGGGCGGCCGGCGAGAAACGCACCGTCGCCGAGAACGTGGGCAACCAGGCGTGATCGCGGTGCCGTTCATTGCGCCCGGCCACCGACTGCATCGCCCCGCCCCCGATCCTGCAGCGGATGTCGGTACCGAGCACCATCGGCAGCAGCCCGGGGATGGCAGCGACCTGGCCGTTGAGACAGGGATTGGTGGCCCGGCTGTAGTTGCCATTGGCATCGGGCAACCAGGGAATGCCGTGCTGGACCTCCATGGGTGTCTCGTACTTGCGCAGCAGGTCGGCCAGCGACTGATCGACGATCCAGCCCATGCCGATGCTGTTCCAGAATTCCCGCTCGCTCTCGATCGCGTCGATCTCGCCCTGCAGGCTGTCCGGGCGCGGCGGCAGTTCATTCACCCGGTACTGCGCTTCGCGCGGCACGATCGAGGTCGTCTGCAGTTCCGGGTGGGCCTGCAGGAAGTCGTCGAACGCCCAGTAACGGCTGTAGCGCACGCCGGCATTGAGGGTCAGGAAGTCGACCGGACGCCATTCCAGAGTGAGGTAGCCCTCGCCCTCCTGGCGACGGCCGGCACGCGGGTACATGCGCCAACCATCGGACGGGCCGAAATACGGGTCGCGCGAACCGAGCTTCTCGTATTGCCAGTTGCCGCCCAGGGTCAGGTCCAGGGTCGAATGCAGGGCGAAGCGGTTGCTCAGGGTCAGGCCGGTCCGGTCGTTGCTCGCATTCGCCAGCGCGGTGTTGCGCAGGATCGGGCTGGCACCGGCATTCCAGTCCGGATTGCCGGGGGCGAAGTTCGGGAAGCCGCCAGCGCTGTAGGTATCGCTGTCCGTCTCGGTGCGCCACAGGTTGGCGTAGAGGTCCAGCCAGCGGCTGCCGGCCGGCTGGAAGCGGTATTCCAGGTTCCAGGCATCGGACGCAACCCGGCTGAGCGGCCACTGGATGCGCCCATAGTCCGGCGCCGAGAGGATGCGCGACGGCATGATCTCGCCGTAGTGCGACAACGTGCGCCGCCAGGTGGCCTTCAGCTGCTGGTCGTCATTGATCTGCCAGCTGCCCTTGACCAGCCAGGACTCCTGTTCGCTGGAGGTATTGGGCACTTCATCGCCCGGTTTGAAGTAACGCGCCAGCGTGGTGATGTAGTCGATGCCCTGGTACTCGAACTGCTCACGCCGGTCCTGGTCGTAGTAGGCGCTGCCCTGGGTCCCGGAGAAATAGTTGCCGCGCTTGCGCCAGGCGTAGGCAGCCATCAGGTCGACGTTGTCGCCGCGTACGCCCAGTGCCAACCGCCAGGCCTGGTCTTCGCCATCGAAGGGGTTGTTGCCGCTGCGCGACTTCACCGGCACCACCAGGGTGCGGTCATCATAGGGCGAGTTCGGCGAGCCCTGCGGGAACCCCGGCACCGTGCGGTAATCCTCGCCGGTGTGCAGGCGCGGCAGGCGTGGCGCCACCGCATTGCTGCTGCCTTCGATCTTCAGCTCCCCGCCGAAGCGTTCGCCGGCAGCAACAATGTCGTCAACGTCGATGGTCTTGATCACCAGCGCACCACCGATCCCGCTGTGCACATCGCGCACCAGCCCTGGCCCCTTGATGACCTGGATGCCACCAATCAGGTTGGGATCGATGTAGTTGCGGTTGCTCACGCCGTTGTAGCCGCGCCAGACCGTGAGCGCCTGTTCGCCGCCGTCGATGCTGACCGGCACCCGCCCCGGCCCCTGGATGCCGCGGATGTTGATGTCCAGCGCGCCGCTGTTGCGCGCATCGCCACTGAACACGCCGACCAGATCCTTGACCACGTCGGCCGGGTTGGAGCCACGGTAGCGCTCCACCCGGTCGCGCCCCGAATACGCCGTGGTCAGGTCCAGCGCGAACACATCATCGTAGCCGCGCCGATCGCGGGCCTCGCCCCCTTCCGACTGCAGGCGACCGGCCACGTCCAGCGTCTCGGTCACCCGCACCCCTTCCCCTTCCCCTTCACCCGCCTCCGCTGCGGCCCGCAGGCTCCAGGTGCCGTCCATGCCGCGCTGCGCGCGCACGCCGCTGCCGCGCAACAGCTGCTGCAGGGCCTGCATCTGGCTGTACTCGCCTTTCACTGCACTGGAGCGGCGGCCTTCCACCAGGTCGCTGCGGAACACCACCTGCACGTCGGCCTGGCGGCCAAAGGCACGCACGGCATCAGCCAGTGGCTGCTCCGGAATGGTGTACTGGCGCAGCGGCGCGACGACCACCGGTTGCGCCTGCACGGCCGGCACCCAGGCCAGCGGCAGCAATGCGGTGGAGATGGCCAGGGCCAGGACGGTGGCGCGACGATGACAGGCGGATGCCGTGGACGGCATGGACAGGAACTCCTCAAGCGTGGCGGGACCACGGGCACATCCGGTGCCGGTGGTGTCTCTGGCTTGAGGAAAAACGGTGTTTCGCTCTGGCTATACCTCTATAGACAACGGGGCACTGCAGGTGCCCACGGTTTTTTCATGTTTTTTTCATGCGACCCGTTCATCCGGGTGCTGCGCGGGCCTCACCACAGCACCAGCGCGCCGCCGGGCAAGCGCTGCACGCGCAGTCCAGCCTGCGCGGCCACGGCATCAATGGCCGTCTCCGGTTGCTGCAGGTGGAACAGGCCACTGACCCGTACGCTTGCGCCCTGCCCGCCCAGTACCCAGACCGGGGCACGGCGGTAGCGCGCCAGATCGGCGATGGCCTGCGCGGCCGGCTGATCGTCGATCACCACCTCGCCACGCCGCCACGGCGCCATGGTCTCGCGATCTTCCAGCTGCACCGGCTGCAGCCAGCGACCGTCACGGAACACGCGTGACTGCCCCGCATGCAGGCGCTGTACGCTGCCATCGCCCGGACGCACGTCGACCACACCCTCGCTGACCTGGGTGGTGACCGTGGTATCCAGCATCGACACACTGAAGGCGGTACCGATGTCATGGACCAGGCCGCCCGCCGCCTCGACCTGGAACGGGCGCGCCTCGTGTGCCACCTGGAACCAGGCCTGGCCGCGCAGCAGGCGCAGGTGGCGCTGCTGGCCGTCGAACTCAATCGCCAGTGCGGTGCCAGCGTCAAGTACGGCGGTGCTGCCGTCGTCCAGCTGCACCACGCGCGGCGCATCACTGCTGCGCAGGTCACTGCGCGCCAGCAACAGCGCCTGCGGTGCGGCCGCGACCATCAGAACCACGGCGGCGGCGCTGGCCAACAGCCATGGCAGGCGACGGCGCGGTGCGACCGGACGCAATCCCTGGCGGTCGGCGGTCAGTTCAGGCAGCGCCGCCAGCACGTCGGGCCCGGCGGCATCCAGCCCCTGCCAGAAGGCCTGCTGCTGGCGCCAGGCCAGCGCATGGCGCGGATCGGCCTGCAGCCAGCGCTGCAGGGTTCGTTGCTGGCGTTCCGGCAGCGGGCCTGCACTGCACCGGATCACCCAGCGCAACGCCTGCCTGGCCTGACGCGGCGAGGGTTCGGACGTGGTCATGGTTGTGGCCTGCCGCACCGCGAACGGGTGCGCTTTCCTGTTGTGACAACGGCGGGCGCGATCTGCCCACGGCAAACGCCGGTCATCGGCGCGTTCCCTGTTGATGCTGCTGGATCAACAGCGCCGCGCGCAGCACGTGCTTGCCGACCAGGCTCTTGGAAATACCCAGCCGTGTGGCGATCTCGCGTTCGCTCAGGCCCAGGTAGCGGTTGAGCACGAAGCACTCGCGGACCTGCGCCGGCAGCGCGAGGATGGTCTGGGTGATCTCGCGCAGTTGTGCCTGGTCCAGCGCCTGGGCCTCGCCGTCGTGGCCCGCCTCGGCCATGTCGGTGGCGTACTCGGCCATCGCGCGCCGCTCGCGGGCGTCGGCCTGGCTGCGGTTGAGCGCATGGTGATAGGCCATCCGGTACAGATAACCGCGCGGCTCAAGGATCGGTGGATCACCGGGCACGCTGCTCGCCTTCAGGTACAGGTTCTGCAGGGTGTCCTCGGTACTGGCCGGGTCGAGATAGCGCGCGATGAAGCGAGACAACGCACGGCGCTCGCGGATCAGCAGCTCGACCAGCGCCAGGGCATTGGGAGACATAGGTGCCAAGGCCGGACCGGGGAATGATGGGCGTGATGGCGACGGTCCGGACGTGGATTGTGGGCTGCACGGCCGCAGGCGGCAAGCGAAGGCCGGTCGCGCGGCACCGGGATCATCCACGCATGGCGTGGATCTACCAGGCGGCGGCGGATCCAGTAGATCCACGCCGTGCGTGGATGCGGAGCCTACGGTTCGTCCAACGCCTCGAAACGCTCGGCGAGGTAATCGATCAACGCGCGTACCGCCGGCAGCAGCCCACGCCGCGACGGGAACACCGCATGCACGATGCCGTGTTTCGGCACCCACTCGGGGAGTACCGGCAGCAGCGCCCCGCTCTCCAGCTCATCGGTGATCATCATCCGCGGCAGCATCAACAGCCCGACCCCGGCCACCGCGGCTGCGCGCAACGCGATCATGTCATCGCTGACCAGGCGCGGGCGGTGATGCACGCTGGCCTGGACCTCGCCAGGCCCACTGTATTCCCACACATGCTGCTGACTGGGCGAGGCCAGATCGACAGTCGGCATCATCGCCAGGTCGGCCGGCACCTGCGGCGTGCCCAGCCGCTGCAGCAGCGCCGGGCTGGCACTGGTGCACCACACCCGGCGCGCCAGCACGCATACCACAAGGTCGCTGTCCTCCAGTGGCGGCGGCCGTACCCGGATCGCCACGTCCACGCCCTCGCCCACCACATCCACGCGGCGGTTGGTGGCGTCCAGCTGCACCGTCACCTGCGGGTGCAGGGCCAGGAAGTCGGCCAGCATCGGGCCAATGCGCGCGTGCAGGATCGCGATCGGGCACGCCAGGCGGATCGTGCCGCGCGGCTCGGCGCGCGACATCGCAATCGCTTCTTCGGCTGCTTCGGCCTCGACCAGCATCGCCTTGCAGTGGCGGTAGTAGTCCTGGCCGACCTCGGTGACCGAGAAACGCCGCGTCGAGCGCTGGATCAGGCGCACGCCCAACCGTTCCTCCAGCAGCGCGATGCGCCGGCTCAGTTTCGACTTCGGCATGGCCAGCGCCCGGCCGGCCTGCGAGAAGCCGCCGTGCTCGACCACCATGGCGAAGTAGAACAGGTCGTTGAGGTCGCAACGGCGGATATCAGCGATGAACACGGGGCGATCTCCTGTGGCGCAAGGCGCGCACCCATTGTTCACCAGATAGGACTATGACGGCAAATATTGGCGCCTACCGGCCCAATTGTCGCGGCGATATCGTCTCCTGCAACGAAGAACAGCGGCCGGCAGCCCCGGCCAGGAGATCGCCATGAAGCGTGTCACCGGTACCTACAGCGCCCCCCGCCCGCACTGGGTGGGCGACGGATTCCCCGCCCGCTCGATGTTTTCCTACAACACCCACGGCCAGCACCTGAGCCCGTTCCTGCTGCTGGACTATGCCGGCCCGTACAGCTTCGCGCCCAGCGAAACGCCGCGCGGCGTCGGCCAGCATCCGCATCGCGGTTTCGAGACGGTCACCATCGTCTATGAGGGTGAGGTCGCCCACCGCGATTCGACCGGGGCCGGCGGCACCATTGGCCCGGGTGACGTGCAGTGGATGACCGCTGCCTCCGGCATCCTCCACGAGGAATTCCACACGCCGGAATTCAGCAAGCGCGGCGGCACGCTGGACATGGTCCAGCTGTGGGTCAACCTGCCGGCGCGGGACAAGATGGGCGCACCGGGCTACCAGACCCTGCTCGACGCCGACATTCCCTCGGTGGATCTGCCTGAGGGCGCCGGCCGCGTGCGGGTCATCGCCGGCCGTTTCGACGGCCATGCCGGCCCGGCCCGCACCCACACGCCGATGGATGTCTGGGACATCCGCCTGCGGCAGGGTCGCCACGCCGAACTGCCGGTGGCCGATGGCCGCACGCTGGCGCTGGTGGTGTTGAAGGGCTCGGTCCGGATCAACGGCGGCCAGCCGGTCGGCGAGGCGCAGCTGGTCACCTTCGATCGCAGCGGCGAGGACGTGTTCGTCGACGCCGACAGCGACGCCACTGTGCTGCTGCTCAGCGGCGAGCCGATCGACGAGCCTGTGGTGGGCTATGGCCCGTTCGTGATGAACAGCCAGGCCGAGATCGCACAGGCGGTCAACGACTTCAACAGCGGCCGTTTCGGCCAGATCGCGCACTGAGCGCTTCCGCGCGGCGGGCGATGACCCGCCGCGCCAATGGGCAATCGCCCACTTTCCCCAGGAGACTGACCATGAGTACCCCCGCCAACTTCAACGGTGCGCGCCCGGTGATCGACCCGGACAACGCCGCGATGCTGCTGATCGACCATCAGAGCGGCCTGTTCCAGACCATTGGTGACATGCCGTTCACCCGCGTGCGCGCCCACGCCACCGCGCTGGCGAAGATGGCCACGCTGGCAAAGATGCCGGTGATCACCACCGCCTCCGTTCCGCAGGGCCCGAACGGCCCGCTGATCCCAGAGATCCACGACGCGGCCCCGCATGCCCAGTACGTGGCGCGCAAGGGTGAGATCAACGCCTGGGACAACCCGGAATTCGTTGCTGCGGTGAAGGCCACCGGCCGCAAGCAGCTGATCATTGCCGGCACCATCACCAGCGTGTGCATGGCCTTCCCGTCGATCGCCGCCGTGGCCGATGGCTACCAGGTGTTCGCGGTGATCGACGCCTCGGGCACCTATTCGAAGATGGCCGAAGAGATCACCCTGGCCCGCGTAGTGCAGGCCGGCGTGGTGCCGATGGACACCGCCGCGGCGGCCTCCGAGATCCAGCGCAGCTGGAACCGCGACGATGCCCAGCAATGGGCCGAGGTCTACACGAAGATCTTCCCGAACTACCAGCTGTTGATCGAGAGCTACCTGAAGGCGCAGGACGTGCAGAAGAACCACGAGCAGCTGGATTCGCAGCGCAGCTGAGCTGCCCCTGGGGTGCCGGCCCGCTGCCGGCACTCCTCCCAACCGGAGACCCATCATGTCCAGTGAACCGATCCGCGATCCGGCCAGCGACCACCTGCTGACCCCGCAGAATTCCGCCTTCATCATCATCGACTACCAGCCGGTGCAGGTGAACTCCATCGCCTCGATGGACCGCCAGCTGCTGGTCAACAACATCGTCGGCACCGCCAAGGCCGCTGTGGCTTACGGTCTGCCGATCGTGCATTCGACGGTCAACGTCAAGACCGGCCTGAACAAGCCGCCGATTCCGCAGCTGCGCAAGGTGCTGGGCGACTACTCCACCTACGACCGCACCACCATCAATTCCTGGGAGGACGTCGAGTTCCGCAAGGCGGTGGAGGCGACCGGCCGTCGCAAGCTGATCATGACTGCGCTGTGGACCGAGGCCTGCCTGACTTTCCCGGCCCTGGATGCGTTGAAGGAGGGCTATGAGGTGTATGTGGTGGTCGATGCCGTTGGCGGCACGTCACTGGCAGCGCATGATGCCGCGTTGCGCCGCATCGAACAGGCCGGTGGCCAGCTGATCAGCGTGCCGCAGCTGTTCTGCGAGCTGCAGCGCGACTGGGCCCGTTCGGAAACGGTACCGGCCTTCATGAACCTCTTCATTGAAACCGGTGGTACGGCGGGCATCCAGTTCTCGTACGATCGTACCGAGTGATTGGGTTGCGGCGCCGGTTCTGGCTGGCGCCGCCTTTGGGAGCAGTCGAGCATGGCTCGACGCTACAGACAGATGGAGAATGTGATGGCCTACGCGCGCATTGTTTCGACCGGCGACAACTACCTGCACCACATCAGCAATGGCAGCTTTGATGTGGATGCGGACGAACCCGCCTCACTGGGCGGCCAGGGCAAGGGCTTCGCGCCGTTCGATCTGTACCTGGCCTCGCTGGCGGCGTGCACCGCCATTACCCTGCGCATGTATGCGCAGCGCAAGGGCTGGGGGCTGGGCGAGTTCCATGCCGAGCTGCGTTCGGAACGCGACGAGGATGGACGCTTCCACGTGCACCGCGTGCTGCATGCCAGCGCCGAGCTGAGCGATGCGCAGTGGCAGCGATTGCTGGAGGTGGTGGAGAAGACCCCGGTGACGCTGGTGATGCGCGAAGGTGCGCGCATCACCAGTGAGCGCGGGGGCGCAGCGTAACCCCATCCACGCGTGGCGTGGATCTGCTTCAGCGCCGTGAATGCAGCACGGTACGCTGGCGCATGGCGTTGAATTCCTGCTCCACCTGCTGGATGTCCTCGGCCTGGAAGCCGGCCGCATCCAGCAGCTGGTCGGCGGCAGCCGCCGCCAGCGGATCATCGTCACGCTGGCGCCAGCAGCGCGCCGGCAGGAAATAGCCCACTTCGCTGCGCCCGCGCATGATCACCACCGGCCGGCCCGCATACAGCAGGAACTCGGCCAGGTGCTGGCGCAGGCCCTCCACTGAAACATAGGCCGGTCCAACACCCAGCATCTGGCTGGACGGTTCGGGACTCTCGAACAGCTTGCGACGGCTCATCCACTCCTCCTTTTGAACAACGCGTGGTCTCCTTTCCTTAGACGGGCGCATCGCTGCGCCCCCGCCACGCACTACGTGATCCGCATCACGCCCGCCACTCAGAACCCGGTGTTGAACTCCAGCTGGAACACGTCGATCGACAGCGGCGCGCCGGACACTTCCTTGGCCGCCATCCACTTGCCGCTGATCCAGCTGCGTGCATCCAGCGCGTAGGCGCCGCCCACGTAGTAGCCGCGGGCGTTGGTGCCGCCCAGGTGGAAGTTCGGATCGTTGTAGGCATCGGGCAGTGCGTCGGCCTCGATGTGCTTGTAGCCCAGCAGCGCCTGCCACTGGCCCTTCTCCTTCAGCTCGGTGGCACCGAAGGTGGCCTGCACCATCCATGCGGTGTCGCCACTGCGGAAGGTATCGATGCCGACAGTATCGCCGGCGCCGTAGTTGTTGACGATGCCGTTCTGGGCACGACTGAACATGGCCTGCTTGTCGTAGGCCAGGTTGCGGATGTAGTCGCCATCCAGGCGCAGACCGATGCCCTGCGCCAGCTGCGTGTCCCAGCGCAGGTTCAGCGTGGCCAGGCGGAAGGCCGAGGCCAGGCCGACATACTGCGGGGTCGGCGTACCGGCCGGATCCACCGGATTGCGCGCGATGTTGCGGATCAGCATCAGGGTGTTGCCCTTCTGCATGAACGCCGGGCGCGACCAGTCGGTGTCGCAGCCTACCGCGCCCGAATACAGCGAGCACGTTGAGGACAGGCGGCCGCTGATGTTCTTGAAGTCGTAGTAGCCCAGCGCGGCACGCAGCGCGTTGTCATCGTTGAAGCGCCAGTTCACGCCTACCTGGGCACCGGACAGCCACTTGTTCTCGTTCGGAGTCTTGACCTTGCTCTGGCTCGGCGAGCTGTCGGAGGTGTACTCCAGCGGCACCACCGCGAGGTTGCCGAACAGGTCGAGGTCGCCACCATCGAAGTCATACTTCAGGTTCGCGGCCAGGCCATCGAAGTTGAGATCGCTGGAGAACAGCGTGTCGCTGGTCCAGAACGGATTGCCGAAGCGGCCGCCACGCACCGTCACCCAGTCCGCCGGGCTGTAGGCCAGCCAGGCCTGGTCCAGCCACACGTCCTTCTTGCTCAAGCCGCCCCCCAGCTGCTCGGTGGTCGACACCGGGCCATTGCTGCTGCCGCTGGCCAGGCGCACGCCCGCCGTGGTGTGCTGGCCAATGGTGGCCTCGATGCCCAGGCGGGCACGGATGCGCCACAGGTTACGGCGGTCCTGGCGGGTGTTCAGCAGCGGCGGCAACTGCAGGTTGGTATTGGTGTTGGTGTCGAAGCCGTTGCCGGAGTTGATCGACGACCAGTTGCTCACGATGTCGCTGTTGCGCTCGGAGTAGAAGCGCGACTCGCTGCGCACACGCATGTCACCGGTGACCTTGATGCGCTTGGTCCACTCGGCCACTTCGTTGGGTGCCGCCCAGCCTTCCGACTTCGCCTGCGCCATCACGTCCTGGCGCACTTCGTCACGGATACCATCGCGCACGCTCTGCGGTACGTACGGCACGCGCACGTCACCGGCCTCCAGGGCCACGCCACCGCTCGCCGCGGTGCTGCCCGTGGTTGCAGTGCGCTGTGCGGCCGCCGCTTCGGCTTCGGCCTGTACCAGCAGTGCCTGGCCGTCTTCGGGTTTCAATGCACCGCTGGCGATCAGGCCCTTGATCAGCTTGACCATGGTGGTTTCGGCCGCCATCGCACCGGCCGGGGCGGCCAGGCTGAGCAGCACGGCGCAGCACAGCAGCGCCCGTCGGGCCGGCCGCGGGCGGCGGGAGTCGGTTCGTGCGCGGACGTGGTCGTTCATCACGGTTCTCATCGAAAGAAGGGAAATCATGGAAGTCGGAGTCAGGCCCCGGGCCGGCGGCCCTGGATCAGGACGCGGGCGGGGAAATCGAGTGACGGCGGCGGTGCCTGGTCAACCTTGCCGATGCGACGCAGGGCATCGAGCACGGCCGCGTCGGCCTCCTCGTTGCCACTGCCGCGTACCAGTTCGACCTTTTCCAAGCGGCCGTCGTTGGCCAGCCACACATTCACCTGCAGCTGGAACGCCAGGCGCTTGACCTTGTCGTCGCGCGAGATCGCCTGCTGCATCAGGTAGCCCAGGTAGCGGCCGTAGGTAGCGTTGCCGGCGCCACCACGGCCAACGCCGGACGAACCGCCACCACTGCCGGACTGGATACCGAAGTTGTCACCACCGGCCTGCGCGTCGGCATTCATCGTCACCGGATCGCTGTTATCCGGCGTCGGCGTCGGCTCTTCGGCCGGCGTCGGCTGATCCAGCGGCTCCGGTTCGGGCATCGTCTCTTCCGGCGGTGTCTCCGGCTCCGGTGGTTTTTCCGGGGGCGGCGGGGGCGGCGGCGGAGGGGGTGGCAGCGCCAGCATCGGCGGCTGCACCACCGGCCGACGGGTGCTGGCGGTGTCCTTGAACAACAGCCACCACACCGCGATGCCGAGCACCAGCAACGCGGCCAGCACCAGTGCCACGGTCACCAGCAACTGGCGACCGCGCATGCCGGGCTCCGGTCGAGGGGGTTGATGGGCCGTCATGCCTCAACCCTGCGCCTTGCCGGTGACCAGGCCGACCTGGGCCAGCTCCAGGCGCCGCAGCAGGTCCAGCACCTCGACCACGCGGGCGTACTGCACCTGCGCATCACCGCGCACGATCACCGGGAAATCCGGCGTGGTCGCGCGTTCGGTACGCAGCCGGTCTTCCAGCTCGGCCATCGTCACCGGGTAGGCATCCAGGAACACCTGGCCACTGGGGTCGATGGTGATCGCCTTGGTCTTCGGCTTTTCCAGGGCCACGCTGTTGCTGGCCTTCGGCAGATTGACCTCGATACCGGGGATGGAGGCGTTGCTGGTCAGGATGAAGATCACCAGCACCACCAGCAGCACGTCGACGAAGGGCGTTACGTTGATGCCCTTCTCGCGCTTCTTGATGCCGAACTTCGCCTTCTGGCCCATGGCGCGCCCCTCAGCCCTGGACCGCGGCCGGGCCGCGCCCGTCCTGCTCTTCGGCCAAGCGCGCGGCGAACTCGTCGATGAACACCGCCATGTCCGCGCCGATCGCTTCGGCACGCGCACCCAGGTAGTTGTAGCCGAACAGTGCCGGGATGGCGACGCCGAGGCCGGCAGCGGTACACAGCAGCGCCGCGGCCATGCCGGGCGCCACCGAGTTGATGTCCACTGCGCCGGCCATCGCCGCCACCACGAACACCAGCATGATGCCGATCACGGTGCCGAACAGGCCCACGTAGGGCGCACCTTCGATGGTGGTCGACAGCCAGTTCATGCGCCGCGCCATCGCCTCCTGCTCGCGCACCATCACCGCATCCATCGAGGCACGGATCGCGGCGATGGTGGCGCCACTCAGGTAGCCACTGTTGCCGTCGCGCTGGTGGCGCTGCTGCATTTCATCGATGGCCACCTGGTAGATGCGCCACAACGAGCCATCGTGCATCGCAGTCGGTGCCTTGCCCTGGCGATCCATGTCCGACAGGGTGCGCAGCGGCACGCCGGACAGCTTGCCGAAACTCTCGGTGAACACCGCATTGGCCTTGCTGGTACGGCCGAAGTGGCGGCTCTTGGCGATCATGATCGCCCACGACAGCAGCATCATCAGGCCAAGGATGGCGACCACCACCCAGGCATCGAACGGCATCGCCTTGAGGATGAAGGCGAAGTGGCTCTGGCCAGCCGACTGCTCGTCGGCACCGTAGCTGATCAGGCGTGAATCGGCGCCCTGCGCGGTGGCGTCGGCCAGCAGCAGCGCCGCCGGGCGTGCCACCCGCGAGACGCGCAGCTCATCCAGCGCTCCTTCGAAGTTGGCCAGCGGCTGCGCCGCACCCGGGGCATCGGCGCCGACCACCGGCGCGGTGCCCAGCGCCGGCAGCTCGCCGCTCAGCTGGGCCACCACACGGCCGTTGAGGTACAGCTGCAACGCGCCCTTCTCCGCCGTCAGCGCCACGTGCGCCCACTGCCCTTCCGGAATCGGCTGTGCAGGCGTGCTGCGCTGGCCGTTGAGCTGCACGAACGGCACCCGGTTCTCGATACCCAGCACCAGCTCGGACGCGCCATCACGACGGGCGTAGATCGCCTGCGCGGCATTGTTGCTGCCCGGCTTGATCCAGGCCGAGACGGTCAGCGGCGCACCCGCTTCCTGGGCCAGCGACGCGCTGGCGGGCAGTGGCAGCGGGCCCGCACCCAGCTGCACGCCACGACCGATCACCGCGCCCTCGGACGGCGGCACGACGGCGCCGGCGTTGTTGCCGTAAGCGGTGGTGTCGCGCGCCGGCGCATTGGCCTCGGCAAAGTGGTAGACCAGCGTGTAGTCCGGGTCGAACACCTGCTGGCCGTTGCCGCTGG
Organism: Stenotrophomonas sp. WED208; assembly: GCF_040984485.1. Lineage (NCBI taxonomy): Bacteria > Pseudomonadati > Pseudomonadota > Gammaproteobacteria > Lysobacterales > Lysobacteraceae > Stenotrophomonas > Stenotrophomonas sp. WED208. The sequence continues at coordinate 2,077,346 of NZ_JAZARB010000001.1, read as the reverse complement.
CCGGTGCCTTCTCATTGCCGTAGTACATCCAGATCGTCTGCGGCGCGGCGGCGCTGACTGCCGGCACGTCCACCCAGACCAGGGCCAGGCCCAGCTTGGGATCGAACTGTTCGATCTGATGGGCCAGCACGGTGCGGCCATCGCCCAACACGAAGCGCAGGTCGTTGCCCGCGTCCTGGGTACCGTCGAAACCGAAGTTGCCGGTATGCAGGCGCAGCAGCAGCGGCGTGCGGCCCGGGTCACCGGCCAGGCCCGCGCCCTGCGGGCCGGCGTCGACGGTGATCGGCTTGCGGTACTTCCATTCGGCCTGCCACCAATTGGCATCGGCCGCAGCAGCAGGCAACGCAACCAGCGCGGCCAGCAGCAGCAACACTCGGGAAAGCAAACGGTCCATGCGAGGGGTCTCCGGAGAACGCATGTTCAAGGGATGGGTCAGTAACTGGTGCTGATGTTGAAATGCAGGCGCGGGTCGTCCTTGCGCGTGACCGGGCCATCGGCATAGGGCCAGGCGTAGTCCAGGCGCAGCTGCAGGTGCTCACCCAGGCGCAGCTGCGCGCCCAGGCCGACCGAGGCCAGGTTGTACTTGTCACGCTGTTCGGGCAGCGGCTGGCGCAGGCGCAGGTAGGCGGCGTCGGCAAAGCTGTAGACGCGCAGATCCGTGCCGCTCCACAGCGACCACGCCGGGGTACGCCATTCCAGGCTGGCCAGGCCGCCGTAGTCGCCGATCGCCTCGGCCGACAGATAGCCGCGCACGGTGTACATGCCACCGGCGGCGAACTGCTCGGCCGACACCAGCGGTGCGTCGGTCACCTGCAGCGAGCCGCGCGCGTACCACTGCCAGTCGTTGCCGAAGGTGTGGGTGTTGGCCACATCGGCCTTGAACGCGATGAAACTGGGGTCCGCCCAGTAGCGCTTCTGCCCGAATCCGATGGCATCGCTGCCATAGCCGAACAGGCGGCGGGTGCCGGCCACCAGCTGGGTGTTGATGCTCAACTGATCCTGCTCGCCCTGGCGCACACCGACAAACGCCAGGGTGATCGGCGCGTACTTCAGCGGCGTCTTCAGGCTTTCCTTGCCCATCTGCGTGTCTTCCTCGGTGTCCTTGAAGTCCACGCCGAGGCTGAGCTGGCGCCACCACTGGCTGCTGCCGGCCAGTCGATAGTTGAGCTTGAGACCGATCGAATGGCCGTTGCCGATCACATTGGTTCCGGTGCCGGTACCGACCTGTCCGCCCGCGTTCAGCACGCGGCTGTCGGACTTGTAGCCGGACGCTTCCAGGCTCCACGGCGTGCCCTCGAACGGCATCATGTACGAGGCCGAGAAGACCTTGGCCTGCTTGGTATCTTCCGGCGCCAGGTACACGCCGATGTTGGCGCTATGGCCGCGCTTCCACAGGTTGTCGTAGGCCAGCGATGCACTCAGGCGCAGCTTCTCGGTATCGGCGCTGTGGTCGTTGTTGAGCGCCGCGCTGGCACGCCACGGCGACTTCTCCTCGACCTGCAGGTCCACATCCATCGTGCCCGGCACCTGGCCCTCTCGCACCAGCGGCATCACCTGGCGACGTCCGCCTTCATTCAGCGCGGTCAGTTCCTTCTGCGCCTGGTCGAAGTCCGGCACCTTGCCCTCGGCAAGTGCCGGCACGCGTTCGCGGATGCGTTCGGGCGATTCGTGCTTCGTGCCTACGACCCGCAGCTGCCCGATCGGCGTCTGCTGCACCTTCAGCAGCACCACGCCACCACTGACCTGCTGCTCGGGCAGCTCGACGTAGACCGACTGGTAGCCTGCCTGCTGGTACAGCGCATTGACGGCATCGCGCGCCTTCTCGACATCGGCCAGGGTCTTGCCCGGGCCGAGGAACGGCTCCACCGCACGTTCGATCTGGCGCGGATCGAGCACGGTGTTGCCGCGCACGATGTATTCATTGATGTTCACGCTGGGCGCAGGCGCCGCGTCCTGCGCGAACAATGGCAGCGGCATCGCGGCCAGAGCCAGCACCAGCGGATGCAGGCGCAGCGGAAGGCGGACGGCTCGGCACGGAACAGGAGTCATCGAAGGCATCGCGTCGTATCGAAGGGAGTGGCCAGGGAGCGGCGCGTGGGTCTATCAACAGGACGTGTACGTCGCGTCAAAACCGCCAACAGTTTTGTGACAGTGCTGTCATCTTTTGACAGCGCCGGAACAGTTGCAGGCGGACACTGTCTTCGCCATACGTCTTCATTGCTGAGCGTCGGTTTTCGCAGGAGATTCAAGATGAGTGAGTCGTTGAAGGCGGGCCTTCGCCCTGCCCTCGCCCTTGCCTTGTTGCTGGCGTTGCCATCGGCCTGGGCCGGAGAGGCGAAGAAGCAGGACGATGCCGCACCCTGCATCGAAGTACAGGTCAACGGCGAGCGCATCCCCGCCTGGGAGTGCCTGCAACGCAAACTGGCCCCGGCGCCGAAATCGGCGAAGTCACCGGCGCTGCCTGAAGCCGAACGCCTGATGCGGCAGCCGGGCAACCAGCTGATGCAGTACAACCTGGAAGGCACACGACAGCGCATGGGCGATGCCTTTGGTCGTTCGGTGGAACCGCAGCGTCCGGCGCGTTGAGCCTGCGCAGCTGTAGAGCCGGGCCCGCGCTCGGCAGGATTTTGTAGAGTCGAGCCATGCTCGACTGTTCTTCCAGACGCAGCCGAGCGTGGGCTCGGCTCTACAGGGAGCCGGCGGGCACGATGCCATCGCTTGGCACCGGTGGCAGCGCGGGCACCGGCAGGCTGCGCGATTGCCCGGCCTGATTCAGTTCCACAGCGCTGGCGCTGATGCTGGCCAGTACCGTGCAGGGTCCGAGTCGTTGGCCGGGCGCATACGCTTCCGCTGGGCGTCCATCTACCGAGAGCAGGGCCAATGGCGCATGGTCACCCGCCATCACGCCCAGCACGACCACCTCGGTCTGCACCGCACCGGGAGACAGCAACCGCACCAGTGGCAGGCTGGCCACTGCATCGAACATCGGCCGTACCGGCGCCTCGGCATGCGCTTCGCTCGCCGCCGCCGCTGGCGCCACCGCAGACAGGGTGACGCTCCAATAGGCCACCACGGCCAGCAGCAGCGTCGCCGCCAGCAGGGTCAACATCCGATTCCGATCCCAGCGCCTGCCGTCCATGTTCCACATCATCGCCACGTTCGTGTCCGCCTACGCTAGCAGGTGCGGCTGACGCTTTTGTTTCATCATGCGGGCCTACGCTGGCACGCATCGGCAAGGGACAGGAGGCAATGTCGATGCGACGCATCCCGCGTGGTTTCACCCTGCTGGAACTGATGGTGGTGCTGGTGATCATCGGCATCTGCACGGCAGGCATCGGCCTGGGCCTGGGCAGTCTGCTCGACCCCGCGCGCCAGCTGCGGCAGGAAGGCGAACGACTGGCGCAGCGCCTGCAGGTGGCGCGCGACGAGGCCCGCATCGATGGCCGCCCCCTGCGCTGGCAGGCCGACGCCGCCGGCTATCGTTTCAGCCGCCTCGAAGGCAGCCGCTGGGTCACCGTTGAACGCGATGATCTGCTGCGTCCACAGAAGTGGCAGGCTGCAGGCATCGCGGTGCAGCCCACCAACGCCATCGAGCTGAGCCCGGAGTGGATCGGTACCGCCTGGGAGCTTGGACTGTCGCTGGACGGCCGCGCACTGCGTCTTCGTGATGATGGCAGCGGACAATTGCAGGTCGTGCAGTGAAGCAGACGGCGCGCGGATTCACCCTGATCGAGGTGTTGATCGCGCTGGCGATCGTATCGATTGCACTGGCTGCGGTGATGCGCTCGGTGGCAGTGGCGACCGACGATCAGTCACGGCTGCGCGACCGTCGCCTGGCGCTGTTGTGTGCGCAGGACCGCTGGCAGGAGCTGCGCCTCGCCGGGCAGCCGCCGCAGGATGCCCGGCAGCGCTGTGTGCAGGGACGCGGCAGCTTCCTGGTCCTGCAGCATCTGGGCACCGGCAGCGACGGGCAGCCGCAACTGGAATTGACCGTGGTGGCCGAAGATGCACCGCGACAGTCGCTGGCCCGGATGCAGCTGCCGTGGACTGCGACGCAATGAGGCGCGCCGTACGCGGCTTCACCCTGATCGAGGTGATGATCGCGATCACCATCATGGGCGTGCTGGCGCTGATCTGCTGGCGTGCGCTGGACAGCGTGGCCAACAGCGACCAGCGCCTGCGCCAGGCCGATGCCGAGACCACGACGGCGCTGCGCGTGCTGCAGCAGTTCCAGCGCGATATTGAAATGCGTGCCGACGATGCGCTGATGAATGGCGCAGTGCGCCCGGCAGATCGTCCGCAGCGATTGCTGCCCCCGTCGCTGGTAAGCGAGCGGCACCCGGATGGCAGCTTCGCGCTGGAAATCACCCGCAGTGTCGGCAGTGATGGGCGGCACTGGCAGCGGGTGCGCTGGTGGCGGCAGGGCAGCACGCTGTGGCGGGCCAGTGGCGCGGCTACAGACCGGTATCCCCTGCCCGCACCGGATCCGTCGAAGGGCCTTGCGGTGGCGCGCGATGTGCAGCGGTTCGAGGTGCGGGCGTGGCAGCCTGGAACGGGATGGGCCGTGTTGCCGAGCGAGGGCGATGTATTGCCGGCCACCGGACTTGAACTGCGGTTGGGCCTGCGCGATGGGCGTGGGCCGTTGAGTTACCGGCGGGTGCTGGAGCTTTAGGATTGGTTCGTGGCAATGCATCCACCTATGGCGTGGATCTACTGCCGAGCCTGTTCCTGCTGCGCGGCCTGCTCTGGTGGGTGCCGACCTTGGTCGGCACTGAAGCTGGCCAAGCCATCCACGCATGGCGTGGATCTACTGCCGACCAAGGTCGGCATCTACCGTGACACATGCGCGCGTCCCTCCTGCCGCCGGGTGCTCTCCTGCACCCGGCGGCGCTGTGTCGGTGGTCCTCACCGCTGATGGCCTCTCCCTGCCCTCCGTGCCGTCCTGGCTGGGGCCGCCACCGCTCCCTGGCGGCTGGCCCGATGCTGCAGCCCGATGCGGTGCACCGGGCAATGCGTGCCGACCAAGGTCGGCACCTACCGTGGCGTGCAATGCCTATCGGCGCTGCGTGCCGTCGTCGCGGCTGGCCTGCGGGAACTGGAACGCGCTGTTGGCGTCGTAGCCGCTGTTGGCAGTAGTGCCGCGTGCCGGCGGCGAAATGCTGCTGGTGCCACTGCCGAAACCGAGGATCTGCACGCTGATCACCGATGGCTGGTTGCGTCGTGCATCGTCCTGGCTCTTGCGCATCACGTCCTGTGCCGCCTGGCTGGCGCTGTTCGCCGCTGCACTGGCCGAAGCCAGCGCATTGACGTTCACCGTGGCCAGCACCGGCAGGCCCTTGCTCTCACCCTGCACCTGGATGTTGGCCGCGTTCAGCACCTGCAGCGCGGCGAGGTTGATGTTGCCCGAGACACGGATGCCTGCTTCGCCCGCATCGATGGTGCCCAGCGGCGCGATCAGGTCGACGTCGCCCGGCGGCACTTCGGCGATGGGGTTCAAGGTGGCGATGCCTGCGCCACTGGCGGGAGCCTGCGGCGACAGGATCACATTGCCCCAGCCGTCATAGACGCGACGCGGTGGCGTGTACAACAAGGTGGTCTGCGAACCGCGACCGGCATTGATGTCGCCCTGCTCCGACCAGGCCAGGATGTCACCGCCGAACGTCGTCATCACCCGCGACAGGCCCAGCAGCACGCTGTCTTGGCTGAACAGCCGGATGTCACCCTGCCCTTGGGTCACCAGCCCGGCACTGGCCGGTGGCACCACGCCCTGCACACCCACCACGATCTGTCCGCCCGGTGCCATCAGCTCGATATTGCCACCGGCTTCGGTACGTACGCCGGCGCCGCCATACATCAGGATATCGCCAGTACGGTTGATCGTTGCGCCATTGGCATCCTTGTCCGGCATCAGCGTGGCGATGGCCTCGCGGCCGCGCAGGTAAGAACCAACGCGTGGCCCATTCCGATCGTTGTACTCGCGGCCACCTTCGCGCAGCTCGGCGTAGTAGACCTGGCGCAGGAAGATCCGTTGCTGTTCGCTCGGCAACCGGTCGAACGCAGCCAGCGCCTCGGCGCCGTCGACGGCCAGGCCGAAGCGCTGCTGCAGCCACTGCTTCAACTCCTTGTCATAGATCTTCACCGCCTTGCCGGGCTGCGATGCCAGCGACTGCGCCGGATCGGCCAGGTTGGCCGGATCCAGGTAGCGCGTGCGCAGTGCATCGAAGTCAATGCCCTGATTGCCGGCAGTCACTGCGATGCTGGCACCGGGACGGGCATCGCCCTGGACGACGCCACCCAGGCTCACGATGCTTCCGGCCTCTTCCTGGCGCAGCTGCCGGCCCGCACTCACTTCAACGTTGCCGGGGCCGGCCACCGTCAGGTTGCTGCGGATGATGTCCCGGCCCGCCTCGATCCCGCTGATATCGGTACCGCTGGTGTTGAGCGCGGTGACGTTCGCATTGATCACGTCGCGACCGGCGCGCAGCTGTACGGCCGAGCCCGCTTCGTACCAGTCGAACAGTGTCCGGCTCTCCTCGCCGATGTTCCGCCTCAATTGCCTGCGCCCGCCGCTGCCCAACCCGATGATGTCACCGGCAACGGCATAGAAGCGGCTGGGCGACGTGGGCCGGGACGTCAGCGCACCCGTGGTCGGAGTACTGGGGCCGAACGCGAACAAGGGCAGGTTCGCCGACGGATCCGCTCCCTGCACCCCATCGTCGGAGAGATTGTGGCCGACCCGGGTCAGGCTGGCGCCCCGCTGGGCCATGAATGCAGGATCAAACGGACCAGGCAGGCGGGCGTCGCTACCGGAACGTGCAATGCCGGTGGCGTTGATCGCGGCATGGATCGAGCCTCCGGCCAGAACATCGAGCTGGCCGCTGGCCGAAGGCGCGAGCAGGATCACATCGCCCGTAGTCGCCCCTGGTCCGAGACCTCGAAGCGGGGCGCTGATGATGTCACCACTCGCTGCCACCGCGCTGAACCTGGACGGATACAGCCAGTAATTGATGCTGGCGGGAACGGATTGCTCGCGCAGCGCGATGCCTTCAGCGAACATGTTGCTACCGGTTGCATGCAGACTTCCGGCCAGGCTGGGTGCGAGATTTCCGCCTGCCGAGAACAGGTCCAGTGCCGTGCCTCGGGTCCAGAGCGAGAACCACGTCGTGCCAGCTGCATGCTGGCCATCGCCCAGAACCACGTCGTTGTAGTTGGCCGTCGGTACACGCCCTGCATCTGCGGCGCCACCGAGAACAATGTCACCACGGGCCTGCAGGCGGGCAGTGGAATCACCCAGAATGAGCAGGGGCCCCGCCATCGCCACCGGGGCGTCCGCCACGAACGGATCCATCAGGCCCAGCGTTCCGTAGCTGCTCTGTATCGCGCTGAGGCCACCGATGCGTGCCGCCTGCAGCAGGGTGCTGCCGCGCAGGTTGGTCACCGCGCCATTGAGATCCAGATCCTGCAGGAAACTCTCCGGCTGCTGCGCGCTGGCGCGCAGGCCAGGATTCAACGCACCGCCACTGCGCAGGGTCAGGTCGCCGCCACCGGTCAGATGCAGCTCACCATTGCTGACGCGCCCGGTCGACCCGACCGCAGCAACAATCGCGCTGGAATGAGGCGCGGTCAACAGCCCCAGGGCATTGCCCATCGGGTCGAGCACGCCCGCGTGGCGGCCCGCTTCCAGTGACAGATTGCCGCCTCCCAACGTGCCGAAGCCGGTGAACCCGACCATGCGGGGAGCTGCGTCCGCTTCGGCGCCCACGGTGCTGTACGTGCCGAAGTTGATCCACCAGCTCGTGGGTGTTGCCTGGACGCCTTCGGTGGTGCCCGTACCCTGCCGCCACAACCAGCCGCCCACGGCTGCGCTTGAATGCCCGGCCTGGTCGCGCTGCGCCGTACCGGATTCGGACCGGGCGGTCCAGGCGTCGCCGATGATGTCGCGTCCAGCTTCAACCCTGAGATCGCCGCCATGGTCGGGATACCACGCACGGTAACTGGCCAGCGCCGCATCATAGTTGCCCGACACCTGGTTCCTGCCCAGCAGCGAGGTGTGCCAGGGCGCAGCCGTACGCACCGGATTGAACTGGGGGTCGCTGCCATCGCCCAGTAGCGTCGGCGCACCTGCGGTGTACACGCCGAAGCCGGACTTCATGCGCACGTCCTGCGCGGCCAGCAGTGCCAGATCACCCTTCCCGGTACGCAGCACGCTCCAAGCCGGCGAGCCCAGGCGCTTGCCGTAGGTGGTCACCTCGGTCAGCGTGCCACCACCGTAGCAGTAGCCCATTGCCGCGCAGATCTCTTCCTCCGACATGCCCATCTCGGCGCCCAGTTCCGTAGCCGGGCGGCCGACCCAGGATTCATCGCCCCACCATGCCAGCGAGCCTTCCTTGTCCACCAGTCGCGGGGCGGGGCCGCAATTGGGTCCGGAGTCACAGACTTCGTTCTCGGTCAAACCCAGCTCCCGGGCCAGATCAGCCACGGGCTTCCCGACCCACGATTCGTCACCCCACAGATTCAGCGAGCCGTCCAAGGTGATCACGCGATCACCCTTCCATTCCGTCGTCGTGGTGACAGTGCCGATGGTGCTGTAGTGGCTGTCGGCCAGCACGATGCTGCCGTCGCTACCCCAACGGCGGGTACGCGGATCGGCAGCCGCCGTATCCGCACCGGCCACCGCGGTCAGATCCCACGAGGTGGTGCCGTCGGGCAGCATCGCCGCCAGCGCCCAGTTACGCCCCTGGCGCCCGCTGGCGTCGGCCGTTCGCAGCTTCACCGGCGCATCGCCGGCCAGCTCCACCTTGGTCATCGACGGGATGATGGCGCCGGCGTGCAGGTCCAGTGCGCCTGACAGCTTCATCGCCATCGGCAGCACGACGCCGGCCGGCCACACCTGTGCGGCCACCGGCGCCGGCGTGCGCAGCCGGAAGCCGGCGCCCAGGCGCGCACCCGCCTGCAACGACAATGCCTGGGCCAGCACGGTTCCAGCCGCAACCACCTCGCCACCCGCCGTCGTCACTGCTGCGCCCAGCACGGTACCGGCCGGCAGCAGCAACGGTCCCGACAGCCGCATCTCCGCAGGCAGCACGGTTCCGGCCGGCAGGGTCACGGCCTCGAAGGGCAGTGCATAGTTCAGCGTGGCGCCGGCACGGAATTCGGTGCCGCGCTGCAACTGGACACCCTCACCGGGCACGATCAGGTCGCCGCCGAACGCGGTGTTGGGCGTACCGCTACTGCGCCCTTCCAGCAGCACCCAGCCGTCCTCATCGGGATTGGCAGGCGGCGGCGCGAATCCATCGTTGATGCTGCCGTAGACGTTGATATCGCCTTCGGCGCGCAGCACCAGCGCTGCCGATTCACCGAACCCGCGCCGTGCCGGATCGGTCCGGTTCGACTGCGGTCCGTAGCGGTAGCCGGACAGATCGATATCGCCGGCCACGACCAGATCGCCACGCGGGTTGTCACTGCTGGTCCGCGCCACGATCTGCACGCCGGGGCGCAGGCGGTAGCTGCCCAGTGCGGCAGTGCGCTGCTGCAATCCCGCATTGGCCAGTGCGGCATTCATCCACTGGCTGTTGTCCGGGTCCACAACCGTGTCCAGCCAATGCTGGTTGATCACCTGCGGACGATGGCCATGCACGTCCGGAGCGCTTGCCAACGGCGCCGAATCATAGCTGCGGAAGGCGTTGACCTGGAGATCGGCGGCACCGGCGATGCGGAGTCCGCTGGCCACGTCAATCGCAGCGTCGTTGCTGCCCACGCGTGGCACGTTGAGCTTGACGCTGCCGCGTGCGCGGCCATCGTTCTGGCCAGGGCTGCTACCCGTGGCCACCGAGGTGCCGGCGCGCAGGTCCATCGATGAGGTCGCGCCCAGCTGCAGGCTGCCACTCGCCGAGGTCAGTTCGATCATCGCCCGGTTCGGGCTGTCGATGATCTTGCCGTAACTATCGACGCGCAAGGCGCTGCCATGCGCGTCCAATGTGCCGTCGATACGCAACACATCGCGGGCGGACAGGCGGATGCTGCCGACCTGTTCGCCACTGGCATCAATGCGGCCATTGACGAGCAGGCTGCCGCCATCGACGCTGATATCCACGTTGCGTGCCTTCACTTCATCGCCGATCACCAGGTCGCCTTCGCTCAACTGGAACGTCCGGCCACCGGTAATGCCACCGGCGGTAAGCCGGGTGTTCAGGCCGGAGAAGTCCTGCAACTGGCGTGCACGCACTACCAGCTCGCCGCCGTCGTAGGGCACTTCAGTGCCACCGGCGTCGTAGCGGCCGCTGGCTCCGCCAAGCAACGTGCCTGCCAGATCCACACGGCCGCCCTGCGCGCCCAGCGCAGCGACCGTCAAGCGGCCGCCGCGGTTGTTGCGGGCGGAAAGATCGATGCGCGACGCCGCGTCGGCAACGATGTCACCGTCACGGCTCGACAGCGCTACGTCGCCGCCCCAACTGTACTTGTCCACGTCGAACAGGCTGACCTTCCGCCCCGCCATGTCCAGCACTGCATTGCTGCCAAGCGCCACGCCCTGGCGGGCATTGGCTTCGAACCGGCCGGACGCCAGCGCCACCCGGCTGTCGATCACAACGCGTTCGGCCGTGATGGACAACTCCGCACCCAACGCATCGCTGCCCGCGGTTGCCGCAGCACCGCGCAACTGCACCGTACCGCCATTGCGGATTGCCAGCTGCGCGCCCGCACTGCCGGTCAGCAGCGGGGTAACGATATCCAGCGCGCCGCCGCTGAACTGCCAGCCGCTGCCTGCCACGTAATCGCCCTGCCGCTGGAAGACATCCAGACTGCCCTTGCCGGAGAACAACATGCGATCCGATGCTGCCAGGGTAACGCCGGCGAAGCCGAGCACCTGGCGATCCGCGGCCACCGACGAACTGGGCCGGGTAAAGGGCGCACGCCCCAGCTCCAGCGCCCTTGCATTGATTTCCAGCTGCCCTTGGCCAAGCCGGCCCACCATCGCCTCGCCGGCCGGCTGGGTCTGCTCACCGCCGGGCAACGTGGTGCCGGCCAGCGTACCGTCCCAGACCAGCGTATCGGCGAAGATGCGTGCGCGATCGGTAGCGGTGCCGTAACCGTGAATGGCCGGTGCGCCCAGCACCAGGCTGCGCAGGCTGCTGCGTCCGGTTGCGCCCTCACGGGTGTCCAGGTCCACGCTGCCGAAGACATTGATGGCATCGCGCGCGGTCAGGCTGAGGGCCTCCAGCGCCGGCGCGCCGGTGGCGGTGTTTCCCCGCAGCAATCGCTGCAACACCTCCTGGTTCATGGTCATGCCCGCCGGCAGGGCGCCGGCCGCCGCTGCCGCCGCAATGGCCTCGGCGCTGCCGAGATTGAGCGCCGACATGCCCAGGCCGAGCTGGCGCGTGCCGTAGCTCACCGAATCACCAATGTTCAAGGCACCGTCGGTGACCACATTGATGCTGCCTGCCGACAGCAACCGGGTCTGGCCATTGCAGTCCACCACGCATCCGCCGATGTCGATCGCCACCGGACCGGCGGCACTGCCGCCCTGCGCACTGAGCGCCGTCAAGCGCTGGTTGGACACGGCAAGCAGGCCGCCCGACACCAGATAGGGCGCCGTGGGCTGTGCCACGCGCGAGGTATTTGCCCCGGTCAAGGTATCGATCGAAGCGCCCTGCTCCACCAGGATTCCCTTGCCTCCGAACGCGGCCGACAGCAGCACTTCCTGCGCCGTCAGGTTGACTCCGTTGCGCACCACGATGTGCTGCGCCCTGCCCTCCAGCGAATGGGTCGTCGCGTCACGCCGCAGCACGCCGCCGATCAGCATCGTCTCCGGGCGGAACGCATTGAGCGCCGAGTCGAAGACGGTGGCGCCGCTACCGCTGCCGGCGCTGCCGCCTTCGGTGACAATCTCCAACATCGCGTCATTGGAGTTGAGCAGATTGACCGAAAGCGTGCCCCCGCGTCCGTCATTGCTGCCGGCGTTGAAGCGCGACACGCCTTGGAAGATCGCGGCTGGCACGCTCGAACGTCCGGCGCCCTCACCCAGTGCCAGGTTGAGGTTGCCGGCGTCCGTAGGCCGCCAGCGCAGCGCTTCGCCACGCCGTTCGGCCACGCCCTGTACGAACGTGCTGTAGGACGTTTCGTTGTAGTTGGCATGGCGGCGCACCGCTTCCGCTGGCGTCAGCACCAGATCGGTGAGCAGCGGCGACACTGCCCCGCCCAGGCTTTGCGCCCGGTGCCCGCTGACACGCCATGAGCCTGTGCCGGTCGCCACTGCCTGCCTGCTGCCGACGGCGCGTTCGGCGCCGACTTCGACGCGGAATGCGCCCTTCTGCAGTGCGTAGCTGGCCGGCAGCAGCGTGTAGGTTCCGGCCGGGAGGCCGGGGACCCCCGCAGGTATGACGATCTGCTGGCCGATGCGCGGGTCCGCGCTGCCATCAGCAATCGCCTGCGGCGCCTGCGTGCCAGAGCGTCCCGGCATGATCGCGTAGACCGCATTGTCACTGCCGCTGAAGCGGTAGCGCGGGTTCGCATCCGCCAGCGCATGCCGCAGGATGTCCACCGAGCCACCGCGCCCGGCCACGAATGCAGCGCCGGACAGCTCGCCTCCGCCGGACACGTCCAGCACGCTGCCCACCACGCCATCGACGGCGTTGGCGACGATGTCGATACCGATCGGGATGTTGGTCGAGCCGGGGCCCAGCACATCGAAGTCGGCACCGTTGCGGCGCCAGCCCACACCATCCACGGTACCGCCAAACGGCAGCTGCAGGCCGGCACCGCTCACCGACGTCACGCTGCCTGCAAGCAGGTCGACGCGGCTGGCCGCATCAGCGTTGAATTCCCTGCCACCCAGCTGCACATGGCCCCAAGGCGCCTGCACATTGCCGCCCTGCACCACCGTCGCTGCCACCAGCTCCAGGCTTCCGAACGCAGAGTCCGGTGCCGGTTGCGCGCCGCCTGCAATGCCATGGATGCGCAGTACGGCGTCGGGGTTCTGCCAGAACGGCAGGCCTGAAGGACCGATGTCGGGGACGCCCGCCACGATGCGTCCCTTGGCCCGGGCCGCCGGATACATGCGTGCGGCGCTGATATCGATCGAACCCGGGCTTGCCAGCGAGGACACGAGTGAACTGCTGGCGACCGGGGCCAGCAAGCGAATGTCGCCGCGGCTGCGCAGCGCGACCTGGTCAAAGCCCGCCAGCCAGGTGACGTCGCGCAGGTCAATCAGATCGGCACCCACCTCCAGGCGATGCTGGCGGCCGCTGTCGAACCCCGCTTCCTGCGGGCGCAACGTGCCTTCCCCGGCCGGCTGCCACCAGCGCCCCTGCGCAAGGCGGACATACGGCGCGTCCAGTTGCAGACGGTTGCCCTCGCTGTTGCCCGGGACGAAGCCGAGGTAACGCTCGTTCAAGCCCTGGAGGCGCAGGCTCTGGTCCATGCGCAGAGTGACATCTCCCTGGGCGCGGATATCGCCGAACAAGGCCAGATGATCGAAACCACCGGCCTCGATCTGCTCCACCGACAGTGCCGCATGGCCGTACTCAAGGCGTGCAGGCAGGTCGGTCGTCTGCGCGGCGTGCTGGGTCAGCGAGATCACCCTCGGCGCCAGCACTTCCTTGTTCATTGCCGTTCTGCCGTAGGTTCCGCCACCGAAGGCAACGCCGAGGGTGCCACCGCGCGCGCCGTCGCCGCCCGCTGCTGCGTCCAGGTCGCCCTGCAGGTACAGCGCATTGCCGGCGCGCAGCACGATGCTGCCGCCGTCGCTGTCCACCCGGGTGCGCCCGCTGCCATCAATGTCCAGCAGCGCCGAAGCACCGGACGCGTCCAGCCGCGCACCGCGCTCCACCACCACGAAGGTATCGGGCGGCAAGTGGCGTACGTTGTCCTGGTCTTCCCAGTCCAACGCCCCCCCGATCTCGATCGTTCCGCCCTTGCGCACCTGTCCGCGCAATGTCCCGCGCGCGTCGGGCAGGGAAACGCTATCGCCGCTCACGTCCAGCAGGGCGCCCTCGGCAATCGTCCAGCGACGTTCGCGGCGTTGATCGCCACGCACACCGGTCGGATCGAATGCCTCGTCCAGGTGGATACGGCCGCCGGCCGCCTTCAGACTGCCAGCCACGTCCAGGTTGCCGGCGCTGAACAGTTCGATCGACTGGCCGGCATCGACCTCGATCCTTGCGCCCTTGCCAACGCGCAGATCGGCCGTGGACAGCAGATGCCCTGCGCGCAGTGCCAGGCTCGCGCCGCCGCGCTGCGATACACGCCCGCTGGCCGGATCCGCCTCATACAGCGACGGCGTCCAGGCCTGAACGCCCTGCTCGCGGGCCAGTGCCTGCTGTGCGCCCTCGGCCAGGCGCAGCGCCGGTCGTTCCACCTGCAGCTGGGTACCTTCTTCAACCGTCAAACCGTTGTGCCCGGCGATGTCATAGCCGGCGAAGCCACTCCTGAACAGTGCTGACTGCAGTTGCAACGACGCCGCCGATGCATCCGTGCCAGGCGCGCCGATAGACACCGCACCGCCTGTTGCCAACGTGAAATTGCCGCTTCCATTGCCGAGCGCGCTGAAGCGTGCGCCATCGCCGATACGGATCCGCCCGCTGCCGTCGGTGGCAACCTCGGTGCTGGCCGCGAGCAGGCTGACACTGCCGCCCTTGCCTACGCGCCCTTTGCCACTGGCATCGATCGCGCCGCCGGCATCGACAAGAATCGCTGCCCCTTCACCCACACGGATGTCGTGACTGCTGTTGAAGCGCGTCTGTCCACCGTCGATCCACGCCTGCGCGGGGTCGCCATCCGGCGCAGCAAGCGCGTTGCTCCAACTGCCGCCAAGATCGATCCGTGCGCCCGCCGCAACATCCACCGCGCCGCGTCCGGACCTCAGCAGGGCCGAGGGCCCGCCGAGCGCCGGAAGCAGGTTGCCGGCCTCCACCTGCCCGCCGGCAATCTGCACCGTTCCACCGAAGCTGACGCGGCTTGCAGTGAGCCCAAGCCGACCGCCCTCCTGCAACCTGAGCGTGCCATCCAGGTCGATACGGCCCGCAGAAGCGAGGTCCACCTGCCCCCAACGCTGAGCGCTCAGGACCTCACTGTCCAACCACACGGTATTGCGCTGTGTTTCCCCGATCGGCGCCTGCAACGTCCATGACCGGGTGTCGGCCTGGAGCGCTCCGATGCGGATCTGCGAATCGAACACTGCACTTCGGCCGGTGTTGTCGAAACGCCCGAGCCAGAGCTGGGCGTTGCGGGCCGCCGCCGTCTGTGCCTGCGCGTACCCGTCCTGCCCCTGGTCGGGGCGGCGCGTCTGCTGCAGGCCCTGGAAGGCCACCGTATCCACCTGGCCCTGCAGGACAGCCGTGGGCGCCGAGATCAGCAGACGGCCAGCATCGCGTCCCACGATATAGCCATTGTCGAAACGCTGGGTGGGTGCCACCAGCGGATTGCGGAACGATTCGGTCACTCCCCACCGTTCCTGCTTCACTTCATAGCCCTGGTACAGACCGTCGTACAGCATCTCGGCCGGTGCATCATCAAGCCGGTACAACTGCCCGTCGCGGCCACGCAGCCAGCTCTGCTGCACCACGCCGGACTGCACATCCAGGCTGCCACCGGCCAGATTGATGCGCGAACCGGCGTGGCTGACGACTTCCTTGCCTGCCAGCTGGACGGTTCCACCCTGCGCTGCCCATTCGCTGATCGAATGCCCCTGATTGTCCAGGTAGCCCCCCACTTCCAGCAGGCCGCCGCCGGCATACCAGCGCGTACCTTCATAGCCGCCGGTACCGGCGGCGACTTCGGTCAACTGGCGGCGGTCGATCCACACCTCGCTGCTGATCAGCCTGCCGCTGTCACGGTTGTCTGGCGAATCGCGCAACTCATTGCCCTGCACCTTCACCTTGACGTTGTTGCTTTCCATCGCCACCTGCACGCCCACCGCACCGGAGACGTCCACGCGCGCGCCATCATCCAGATAGCTGCGCCGGCTGGCGTCGGCGATCACCTGGCCGCCGGTGGCCACCGCCAGCGCGCCGGCCTGGAAGTTCACATCGCCGCCGGAGACGACTTCGATGCGCGATTGCTCGCGGCGGTCCTGCAGGCGCGAGAGATTGTCGAAGGTGCCGCTGTTACTGGAACCGCGCAGCTTGTCCTGCTCGGTGGATTCCTTGATGAGCGCGTCGCGCTGGCTGTCCAGCGCCGTGCTCTTGCCATCGTCTTCCAGCAGTACTGCAGTGGTCGAGCCGGCAGCCAGGGTCACACTGCCCGCTGCATCGGACGCCGAGTTCAACAGGTGCACCGTACCGCGCTGATTCAGCGTGGTGGACGCGACTGCAACGCCAGCCTGTTCGACCCGGCGTCCAGCCAGGGTGATGTCACCTTCGCGCGCCTGGATCAGGCCACTGTTGCGAACGCCGCCCGCCGTGCTGTCAGCGATGAAGCGCGGGGCAATCTCATTGCCTCGGGTGGTGGACGCGGTGTTCTGGGCGGTGCCCATGCCGCGGCGGATCACGAAACTGTCACCGGCGGCGAGCTGGGCCTGGCCTTTTCGAGTCTCGATCTGTCCGGCGTTCTCCACACTGTGGCCGGCCAGCAGTACATAGCCACCGCCGCGGGTGGCCGTGGTCGGTTCGTGCGTGGTGATGCGTGCACCGCGCTCGACCATGACCTTGCCCACGGCGTCGGTCAGCGCAGAGGTGTTCGCGTCGGCACTGTACAGGCCGTGCTCACGGAACTGCGCGTCGCTGATGCGCGCCGCCGCCGCGACTAGGTTGCGGACATTGACCTGGCTGTTGTTGCCGAACACCACACCGTTGCGGTTGGCCACGAACACCGTGCCATTTGCCTTCAGCTGGCCAAGGATCTGGCTGGGCCTTGCGGTGGGATCATTGACCCGGTTCAACACGGCCCAGTCGGGGTTCTGCAGGAAATTCAGTGTGGTGTTGCCACCAATGTTGAAGGTTTCCCAGTTCAGGATCGCTTGGTCGGCTGTCTGCTCAATGTTGACCAGCACCCGCCCGTCGGCGGCCTGCGACTGGATCGCCTCGCGGGCGTTGATCCAGCCGCGGGTCAGCGGATTCTCGTCGACCTTCAGGCCATCCTTGCCCAGGCCATCGGCGACCACGAAGCCCGCCTCGCGGCGCGCCTGCCGTGCCTGTTCCTGCAGGCGCTGCTGCAGGGCGATGGCCTGCGCGGCCGTACCAAGGTTGTCGATCGACTGCTGCAGCTTCTGCCGTGCCGCATCCTGCTGCTGCGCGGGTAGCTGGAACTGGATCGGCACGCCATTGGGCATGCGCCCGCTCTGTGCCGCCGCGCCCTGCGCCGCACCGCGCTCGGCGAACCAGCCGGGGCTGAACGCCTGTTGGGCCTGAGTGGCCGGAGCCACCACGCTGCCCAGGGCCACTGCGACGGCCCAGGCCATCGGATGGCTGCGCCACAAGGCAGCAGGGAAACGGGCGGTGGGCGAATGCGGGTGCGACATCGGGGACCTCGTCAACCTGATGGGCCGCGTCGGCGGCGGCGTGTGTACGGATGGGCCTGCTCGAGGCACGCCCTGCACCTCATAGACGGTGGCGGCGGCGTGAAGGCGACAGGCGCATCACTGTCATGCAGCGGACATACGCAGAAGGCGCCGGCATTGCTGCCGGCGCCCTTGCGCATCTCCTGCACCTACAGAAGCAATGGCAGTTACAACGGACGACCGATGCCCGAGCAGGTGCCGGGATTGTTCAAAGCAGCGGGGTTGCTCGCGGCCACGAAACGCATACGGATCGCATCACGCCAGGCCTTGTTAAGCGGAATGAAATTGTGCGCGCCGATGGCGGCATCGTTCGGGCCCTGCTCGACGCCGTTGACCACGACACTGCCGTAGAGTCGCGAAAGCGCTCCGCGGACTCTTGCGGCCAACAGTACATCCTTGTAGCACTGCCCAAACAGGAGATTGGTGGTACCCACGATTGGATATCCTGAGCTTGGGTTGCCGAACACCGGCACCCAGTTCGCCGGACTCTCGGCAGCGGCACCGGACGGCGGCGCCACGGTATCCAGTGTCGCCAGAGTACTCACGTCCTTTGGAGAGAAGCCCTTGATCCGTGCAACTCGCGTGGCATCCGAGAGATCAAGAGACAGGTCTGGACCTGTGTATCCCATTGTCCCTTCGGTCGCCAGAATGGCGGCGTACACTGCCGCATCACCGGACGCCGGACCGGCAACAAAGTTCTCGGGAACACGAGTGAACAGATTGGCGAAGGTCGACTGCACCGAAAACGCCGGCACGCCGTTGGTCAGCTTCAGCGTAGTGCCGGATACGTCGGCCGGCTGGCAGGCGCTGGTCAGGAAGCGGGCCAGCAATTCAGTAGCGCCGCTACTCTCGCCACGGTAGACAACCCGAATGGTGCCGGTGCGGGCGCTGTCGATGCTCGACCAGTTGGTGATCTTGCCGGAGAATATCCCGCAGATCTGGGTGACCGACAGGTCAATCGCTGAACCAGGCTTGTTGAAGGGAATAATTACCGGAGCCAGCGCAACTGGAATCTGGATCAATGCCCCATAACGGTTGGGATCACCAGCCCGGTTGAAGGTGATGTTGTAGCCGTACAACTCGGTGCTGCTCAGTACCGCATCGCTGCCAGCAAAGTGGACAGTCCCCGTCGTCGAAAACAGTGATGGGTCATTGCTCAGGAATGCCCGCTTGCCGACGCCCGAGCCCCTGGGGGCATAGCTGAACGACGTCGGAAGAATGCTGTCCGGACTCCCTTGGTACAGGGCCGCGGGCATTGTCGCACCACCGCCCTGGACAAGAACCTGGGCATTCGCCTCTAGCGCTCCGACCAACACGCAACTGGCGAGCCAGAACGCCTTCAATAGCAAGTTCATGAGATTGGCAACTCCATGCCTTCTATAGGACGTGGCCGTTCATGCCGCAGTGCGCCGGCCTTGAGACCGGCGCACGCGGAAAACGTGGTTGATGTATCCGGCAGTTACAGCGGACGGCCGATTCCCGAGCAGGTGCTCGGATTGTTCACCGCACCGGCGTTGGTGGCGGTGGCGAAGCGAGCGCGGACGGCATCACGCCAGGCCTTGGTCAGCGGGATGAACTTGTGCGCGCGGATGGCGTCGTCGTTCGGACCCTGCTCCACACCGTTGACCACGGTGCTGCCGTAATGGCGGGTCAGGAAGCCGCGCACGTTGGCGCCCACGGTGGCGTTCTTGTAGCACTGGCCGAACACGAAGTTGGTGTAGCCAGCGATCGGATAGCCCGCGCTCGGGTTGCCGAACACCGGCACCCAGTTGGCGGGGTTCTCAGCAGCGGTGCCGGTCGGCGGCGCAGCGGTTTCCAGCGTGGCCTGCACGCTCACTTCATCCGGCGAGAAGCTCTTGACCTTGGCGACCTTGGTGGCATCGGTCAGGCTCGGGATGACGTCCGGGCCGACGTAGCCGACGCGGCCGTCAACGGCATAGACAGCGTTGTACAGCGCGGTGCCGCCGGTGGCCGGGGCAGCGACGAAGTTCGACGGCACGCTGGTGAACAGGTTGGCGAAGGTCGACTGCACCGAGAACGCCGGCACGCCGTTGGCCAGCTTCAGGTTGGTGCCCGACACGTCAGCCGGCTGGCAGGCGCTGGTCAGGAAGCGGGTCAGCAGTTCGCTGGTGCCGCTGCTCTCGCCACGGTAGACAACCTGGATGGCACCGGTACGGCCCAGGCCCGCCAGCTGGCTCCAGTTGTTGATCTTGCCGGAGAAGATGCCGCAGATCTGGGTCACCGACAGGTCAACGGCCGAACCAGCCTTGTTGAACGGAATCGTGACCGAGGTGGCCACCGACGGGATCTGCACCAGGGCGCCGTAGCGGTTGGCATCGCCGGACACGTTGTAAGTGCTGTTGTAGGTGTTCAGCTCGGTGCTGCTCAGCACCGAATCGCTACCGGCGAAGTGCACGGTACCGGTGGTGGAGAACAGCGCCGAGTTGTTTTCCAGGAAGGCCTTCTTGCCGGTACCCGAGCCGGTCACGGCGTAGCTGAAGTTGGCCGGCAGGATGCTGTCAGCCGAACCCTTGTAGAGGTCGGCCGGCAGCGAGGCGCCGCCACCGGTGACGGCAGTCTGCGCCGAAGCGGCACCGGCGGTGGCGAGCAGCGCGGTAGCAACCAGCGCGGCCAGGGTCTTGTACTTGTTCATGATCTTCTCCTGAAGGGTTTACTGCGAAGGGAAACACCAAGGGAGGAACGGTCACTACACGCCTGCTGCCGCCGAGGGCCTCCCAGCCCACTCTGCGGCGACGTGGCTATGCTGGTCCGCGCCGATGACAGGCCGCTTAAGAAACCTGTGGAAGATCGAAAAAAGGTGTGGAGGATTGTGTGGAGAAATCCAGGCATCAGTAGATCCACGCCATGCGTGGATGCACCGCATATGGCGCGCGTCGCGCAATCCGTCCACGCATGGCGTGGATCTACTGCACCAGCTGGTTCATTTCCATGATCGGCATCAGCACGGCCAGCACGATCGTCAGCACCACGCCGCCCATCACCAGGATCATGGCCGGTTCCAGCAGCGCGGTCAGCGCCATCGCACGACGCTCGATCTCGCGCGAGATCGTCTGCGCGGCGCGATCCAGTAGCGGCGCCAGCGATCCAGTCTTCTCGCCGCTGGCCACCAGGTGCACCAGGATCGGCGGATACACCTTCTGCACCTTCAGCGCAGCACCCAGCGCCGCACCTTCGCGCACGCGCGCAGACACGTCATCGGCACAGCGCGCCAGCAGCGCATTGCCAAGCGTCTGCCGCGCCGCCTCCAAGGCACGCAGCAGTGGCACACCGGCATCCAGCAGGATCGCCAGCGTCGAGGCAAAGCGCGCACTGTTCACGCCCAGCACGAAGCGCCCGACCATCGGCACCCGCAGCAGCATCGCGTCCCATCGCAGGCGCAGCTCGGGCTTGCGCAGGGCCAACCGCCATGCCACCACCAACGCAGCGATGCCGAGCCCTGCCCACACGCCCCAGCTGCGCACGAACGCGCTGGCGGCCAGCATCACCTGGGTCAGCATCGGCAGCGTCTGCCGCGCCTGCACGAACGCGGTCACAACCTGCGGCACCACGTAGCTGAGCAGGAAGATCACGATCGCCACCGACACCAGGCTGATCGCCGCTGGGTAGATGAAGGCGGTCAGTACTTTGGCCTGCAGCGCGTTGCGTTCTTCGATGTAGTCGGCAAGGCGCTCCATCACCCGTGCCAGGTCGCCGGAGTCTTCACCGGCGCCCACCAGCGCCCGATAGATCGGCGGAAAATCGCGCGGCCGCGCAGCCAGCGCAACGGTCAGGCGCTGGCCGGCACGCACGTCGGCGCGTACGGCGGTGAGTGCCTGGGCCACGTGCGGGCGCTCGGCCTGCTCGATCACCGCACTCAATGCAGCTTCCAACGGCAGGCTGGCGGCCAGCAGGCTGGCCAGCTGACGCGTGGCCCAGGCCAGCTCGCTGGCAGACAGTCGGCGGGCGCCCCAGCCACTGCCCGCACCGCGCGCCGCGCGGACCTGCACGGGTGTCAGCCCACGACCGCGCAGCAGCTGGCGTGCGCCGCGCGGGCTGTCGGCGTCCAGCTGACCCTTCTCGATGCGGCCCTGCGCGTTGGCGGCCTGGTAGTCGAACAGCGCCATGCAGGCCTCAGTCGTCGCCGGTGACGCGCAGGATCTCTTCCAGCGTGGTCACCCCGCTGTCGACCCAGCGCTGACCGTCCTGGCGCAACGTCCGCATGCCAGCACGTCGTGCCGCCTCGCGCAGCGCAGGTTCTCCCTGCCCTTCGTGGATCAGCGCACGCACGCGGTCGTCGACCACGAACAGTTCGTGGATACCGGTGCGTCCCCGGTAGCCGCTGTTGGCACAGGCCGCGCAGCCCACCGCACGCCACACGGCACGGCCCTCGTCGTCCACCTCGGCGCGCCGGCACTGCGTGCACAGCCGCCGCACCAGCCGCTGCGCCAGCACGCCGCGCAGCGACGAGGCCAGCAGGAACGGTTCCACGCCCATGTCGGCCAGGCGGGTCACCGCCGAGATCGCGTCGTTGGTGTGCAGGGAGGCCAGTACGCCATGGCCAGTCAGCGACGACTGCACCGCAATCTGCGCGGTCTCCAGGTCGCGGATCTCACCGATCATGATGGTGTCCGGGTCCTGGCGCAGGATCGCGCGCAGCGCCGTGCCGAAGCTCATGCCGATACGCGCGTTGACCTGGATCTGGCCGATGCCGGCGAAGTCATACTCCACCGGGTCCTCCACGGTGAGGATGTTGCTGGTGCTGCTGTCGAGCTGGCCCAGCGCGGCGTACAGCGAGGTGGTCTTGCCGCTGCCGGTCGGGCCGGTGACCAGCACGATGCCATGCGGCTGCCGGATCAATCCGGTGAACGTGGCCAGGGTGTCATCGGCCATGCCCAGGCGCTGCAGCTGCAGACGGCCGGCATCCTTCTCCAGCAGTCGCAGCACGGCGCGCTCGCCATGCCCGGTCGGCACCGTGGAGACGCGGATGTCCAACGGACGCCCACCCACCCGGATCGCGATGCGCCCGTCCTGCGGCAGCCGCTTCTCGGCGATGTCCAGGTGGGCCATGATCTTGATGCGCGACACCAGCGCCGCGTGCAGTGCGCGCCGTGGCTGCACCATGTCGCGCAGGGTACCGTCCACCCGGTAGCGCACCACCGAATGGGTCTCGAATGGCTCGATGTGCAGATCGCTGGCGCCATCGCGTGCGGCCTGTGCCAGCAGCGCGTTGATCATGCGGATCACCGGCGCATCGTCCTGTGCATCCAGCAGATCGGTGACCTCCGGCATGTCCTGCATCAGCCGGTCCAGATCCACTTCACTTTCAGCAGCCCCGACCACGGCAGCGGCATCGCCGCCGTCACGGTACTGCTCACCCAGCCGCTGCTGCCAGGTCGCGGCATCCAGCGCCTGGAACGGCAGTGGGCCATGCCGTCGGCGCAGTTCGGCCACGGCCCACGCCGCGGTGTCGGCGGTGCCCAGCAGCACCGACTCGCCGCCAACTTCGGACAGCATCACGCCATGGCTGCGCACCCAGGCGTACGGCAGTGGTGCGGCGGCACTCACGGCCCGATCACCAGTTCCGGCGTGTAGCCCAGCCCGCGCAGTTGCTGCAGCGCCGGGTCCAGCGTCGCCGGATCGCGCGGCAATCGCACGCGCAGGCGTTGCCCGCTCTCGCCGGGCGTCGCTTCGGCATAGGCCTGCAGGCCCAGTGCACGCACCTGCGCCACGCCCTGGCTGGCACGCGCCGGGTCCAGCCCCTGCGCGAACTGCACCAGCTGCGCATCGCCGTCACCGGACGGGTACAGCGCCGCCAGGCTGCTGTTCTGCAGCGGCTGGCCCTGGCCATCGCGTGCATTGCCCTGGCCGAGTACAGACAGGTCCTGCGGTGGCAGCTGCGGTGCCGACAGCGCCGGCAAGGCCCAGCTCTGTACCGGCTGCGCGCCGGCCTGCGCGTTGCGCATGTAGTCGTAGCGGTCGCGGGTCAGGCGCTGGCCGGCGGCCGGGTCACGCACCACGTGCGGGCGCAGGAACACCATCAGGTTGGTCTTGGCGCGCTTGCGCGTGTCGCTGCGGAACAAGGCACCCAGCACCGGGATCTTTCCCAGCCCCGGCACCGCATCACGGCCATGGCTGACGCTGTCTTCCAGCAGGCCACCCAGCACCATGATCTGGCCATCGTCCAGCAGCACGCTGGTATCCAGGGCGCGCTTGTTGGTGATGATGCCGGCCGTGCTGTTCGCGCTCTGCGCGTCGATGCTGCTGACTTCCTGGTAGATGTCCAGCTTCACCGTGCCGCCCTCGGAGATCTGCGGGCGCACCCGCAGCTTCAGGCCCACATCCTCGCGCACGATGGTCTGGAACGGGTTGTTGCTGCCACCACCACCGTCGGTCACGTAGCGGCCGCTGACGAACGGCACGGTCTGCCCGACCATGATGCTGGCCGCTTCATTGTCCAGCGTCATCAGGTTCGGCGTGGACAGGATGTTGGCACCGCCCTTGCTCTGCAGCGCGTTGGCCAACGCCTTCATGTTGAGGATCTGGCCGACGCCGGGCAGGTTGATGGTGCCGTCGATCACGCCGATCTTCAGGCCATCCTTGGGCAGCACGTCCAGGGTGGTGCGTGCGGTGGTGTTCAGCCCGCTGCCACCGGTGGTGCCGCCGAAGTGGGTGCCGCCGAAGGTGCGGCCATTGCCCAGCATCCACTGCACGCCCAGTTCGGCCGCGTCGGTCTGGTTGACCTCCACGATCAGGCTTTCCACCAGCACCTGTGCACGACGCTGGTCGAGCTGGTCGATCACCCGCCGCAGGTTGCGGTACACCGGCTCGGGGGCGGAGATCAGCAGCGTGTTGGTGGCCACGTCCGCCTGCACCGAAATGCCATTCTGGCTGAAGCCGGTGCTGCCGGCGTCGATCGGGTCGCGGCGGTTCGGGTCCAGCCGCTGCGATTCCAGCGCATTGCCACCGGTCTTGGGCTGCTGCGGCTGCGACGGCTGCGCCGGTGTGGCGCGGTTGGCGTCGCCGGGCAGTGGCGTGATGCCTTCGTTGCTGCCCATTGCCGGTGCATCGCTCTGCCCGGCCACCACGCCGCGCAGCACGCCGGCGAGCTGATTGGCCTGGGCATTGCGCAGGTAGACCACATGCAGGTTGCCGGACTCGTCCTGCGCGCGGTCCAGCTTCTCCACCAACTGCCGCGCCAGGCGCGTTCGGCCCGGGCTGCTGGAACGCAGCAGCACGCTGTTGCTGCGGGGGTCGGCCATCACCACCACCTTCTGGCTGGGCTCGGCGCCCTGGGCATCCAGCAGCGGCGCGACCATCGCAGCCACGTCCACCGCGATGCCCTGCTGCAGCTTCACCACGTCGGTGTCCATGCCGGCCGGTGTATCGACACTGGCGATCACCCGCGCAATGCGCTCCAGATTGTCGGCATAGTCGGTGATCACCAGGGTGTTGTTGCCCGGATTGGCAGTGATCGGGTTATCCGGGCTGATCATCGGCCGCAGCACCGCCACCAGCGCGGCCGCGTTCTCGTAGCGCAGCGCGAAGGTGCGCGTGGCGACCTCACCCCCTGCACCACCGGTGCCGACGCGCCCGCCCAACAGCTTGGCCTCGGCCTGCGGTACCACCCGGCTGACGCCGCCGTTCTCGACCACCGCAAAGCCACGCATGCGCAGCGCGCCCAGCAGCAACTGGTAGGCCTGGGTACGGCTGACCGGACCATCGGAAACCACGGTCATCTTGCCGGTCACCCGCGGGTCGACCAGGAACTGGCGGCCGGTGAACCGTGCTGCCATGCGCAGCACGCCACCGATATCGGTATCCACCAGGTTCAGCTGCACCGGCTCATCGGGGGCGTCCTGCGCCTGTGCCGGTGCAACAACGTGAGCGGCGCCCACGATCAGGGCCAGTACAGTGCTGCAGGCAAGGCTGCGCATCGCCCTCATGAATGGCCACCCGCAGTGAGTGCCATCACGATGTTTCCGGATATCCGTGCCGCCGGCATGTTCGCATCCCCTGTGCGTGTCAGTTGCAGCTGCTGCAGTTCGATGGCCGGATCGGCCAGCACGGGCAGCAGCCAGTTCCACAGTGCGTCAGCAGGTACGGCCTGCACCTGCAGGTGCCAACGCCCGTCGCGTGCTTCGACATGCAGTCCATCGGCGAGGCCGGCGGACTTGATTCCATTACGCAGCGCGGCCAGCGTCGGGCGCTGCCCCTGCACCTGCTGCTGGCGTTCGCGTGCACGCAGCAGCGGCGCCAGTGCGCGCGCCTGCGCCTGCAGCCGCGGCAGCTCAGCCTGCCAGTGCGCACGCTGTTTCAGCAGCGGCTCCAGCCAGAATGACCACAGCCCCGCTGCCAGCAGCGCCAGCACCATCACCCACAGCATCCAGCGGTCGCGCGGCGGCAGGTGCTGCCAGCGTCGCTGCAGACCGGCCACACCCTCGCCCAGGCGCACGGCTCTGGCGGTCACTGTCCGCCCCCGCTCACGCGCAGGCGTCCACCGGCCTCGCGCGCCAGCTGCAGGCCCTGCGCCTGCGCCGCCTGCTGCCACTGTTCCAGCCGCTGTGCGTCATCGGCTACCGCCTGCGCATCGGCGTCCAGCTCCAGTTCCAACTGGCCGGGTTGATAGTGCAGGCCGCGCACCTGGCCGCCCAACTCCGGAATCGCCTGCAGCATCGTTGCGACCTGCCGCTGCACCGGTGGCAACGGCGGCGCCGGCAACGGCACGGCCAGCGCGCGCCGCGCCTGCAGCACCGGGTCCACCACATCGGTGATCTCCGGAAAGTGCGAGCTGAACTGCCGCGCCATGTCCTGCTGCAACGCCTCGCCCTCGCTGCGCCAGCGCGAGACCTGCAGCTGCAGCCCAAGCGCAGCCAGCAACACCGCCGCCAATGCGAGGCCGATCGCCACGCGGGGTGCCTGCCTGCTGCGACCCGGCAGTGGCAACGACCACGCTGGCACGGGTCCGCACGCCTGCCGTTCATGCGCGACCACGGTGGCCGGCAGGTTCTCCGGCCACGCCGACGGCACGCTGTCGATCCACTGCACGGCCTGCACCCCGGATTGCTGAAGACGCGTCGCGAGCGACTGCAGCACCGCCGCTGTGTCGCGCCCACCGCACCACTGCACAAAACCACGATCGCGCCCGCAGCGCACCAGCAGATGCTCACCGGCAGCCTGCAGCGTTGCCTGGCCGTTCTGCCACGGCAGCAGCAGCGGCGTCGGATACAGGGCCTGAAGCTGCAGTGCGCACGAGGCCAGCAGCTGCTGCGCCTGCAGGACGGCCTGCTGGCCGAGCCAGGCCACCGGAACCGTGCCGTCCGCCGCCTGCGCACCGTGTGCCAACGCGACCTCCTGCAGGTCATCCAGTAGCATCGCCTCTACTTCGCCCTGCAGTGCGGCCTGCAGCCTGCGGCCCGACAGTGGCGGCAGCTGCAGTTCCAGCAGGATCAGGTCCTGCGGATCGAGACAGGCCAGCACCTCGGCCTGCGGATGACGTTGCCCGAGCACGGCCAAGCCCTCGCGGCCATGGGCCAGCACCGCACCCTTGTGCAACTGCGCCCACTCGACCGTACTGTCGGCGCGCAGGTGTTCCAGCGCCGGCAGGCGCACCCTCAGCTGCACGCTCATGCTCCAATCCTCGTCCACACACGCTGCACGCGCACACTGTCATCGCGGTACTCGCGCCAGATCAGGGCCCGGAAGTCGACCGCATTGCCATCGGCCTGTACCTGGCCGACGGCAAGGAACCACTCGCTATGAATGCCAAGCGGCACCACGGCCATCTGCGCGTTGCTCAGTTGCAGTCGATTGGCGATATCGCCGCGGTTGAGCAGCCAATGGCCACCGTCGCGCTCACCGAGCAGCGCCTGCAGGCGCCCCGGCTCCACGCCGGGAGTGACCGCCTGCAACACGCTGATGTCACTGGTGTTGGCATTGACCAGGGTCTGGGCCGGCAGCACCACGGTGCGCCGTGCCAGTGCCTGCACCGCCACTGGGTCGGCGCCCGCCAGGGCCTGCTCGATCACCGATTCACGCGGCAACGGCGCCTGCGCCTGCAGGTCGCCATCACGCAGCCGCGCCTGGATGTGATCGGCAGCAGATGCACAGGCACCCTGCCCCAGCCCCTGCCCGGCACACAGCGCGATGAACGCGCGCCGTGCCTCCGGGTCCGGCTTGCCATAGGCCAGCAGGTTGCGCAGGTTGAACATGGACTGTGCATCGACCAGCTGCAACTGCACCGGCAGCGGCGCCTGCAGCGTCAGTGGACGCGCCCAACGGCCGCTGCGCACCGTGGTCAACTGCTCCTTTACATCGTCACGCAGCTGCTGCGCCGCGCGCTCCAGGGTGGCATCGACCGCCATGCGCACCTGCGCACGCAGCTGGTCGCCACGCAGCGCACGCAGCTGTGCCGACTGCCGGGTCAGCAGTGCAGTGGCAATCACCGCCACCAATGCCACCACCAGCAGGGCGACGATCACCGCCATGCCGCGCTGGCGGGTGCACGGGACCGAACGCGTCCGGGCTGTCATCTGCACGCCTCACAGCTGCCAGGAGCCGATGTCTGCGTTCCCGGCGTCGCCACCGGGCTTGCTGTCCGCACCCAGCGAGAACACATCGATGTCGCCATGGGTTCCGGGAATCTGGTACTGGTACGGATGGCCCCATGGGTCATTCGGCAGGCGATCCAGATACGGTGTCACCGGCATCGCACCGCCGCCCTGCGGCGGCTTCACCAGCGCCTGCAGGCCCTGTTCGGCGCTGGGATAGCGCCCGTTGTCCAGCTTGAACAACTTCAATGCCTGCATCAGCGCCGCGATGTCCTGGCGCGCCGCCACCACGCGCGCCTGGTCGGGACGGTCCATCAACCGCGGCACGATCAATGCCGCGAGAATGCCGATGATCACCACCACCACCATGATCTCGATCAGGCTGAAGCCCTGCTGCCGAGCCCTGCGACCACCCACCTGCCTTGCCATTGTTCCGCCCTCGTCATCCTGGAAGAGACCGCTGCGCCATGGTCAGCGGTGCATGTGTCAGTACGATAAACATCCGCCTGCTATTCGCTGCGCGTGTGCCTGTGCAGGCGCAGCACGTGCCGCAGGTACACATGCAGACTCGAACAAGTGCTGCGGCACGCTGGCCAGCGCATCGTCGATGCAGCCGCGCAGCAACGGGTGCGCGCAGGCCTGCAGCAGGCGCACGCACTGCATCGGCGACCATGCGGTGCCATGGTCGAGGCCGATGAACATCCGGTAAGCCTGGTGGTAGCGCAGATCGTCGTACACGCGCTGCGCACTGTTGAGATCACGCACGACCACCAGCAACGCCGCACGTTGCAGCTGCCGCACATCGCCCGCGTCAAGCGGCAGCGCGTTCATGGCCGCTTCGGGCCAGGGCCGCAGCTGCAGATCGAGAGCGCGCCGCAGCGCGGCCAGCGGATGCGCGCTGCTGTCCAGTGCCGCCCAGCGCGCCGCATCGGCCCAGGCATCACTGGACAGCACCCAGACCCACGAGTGCCCATAGCGCTGCACGTTCACAGGCGTGTGCCGAGCCTGCTCCAGCGACTGGCTCAGGTGGCGATCCAGTTCCAGCATGCTGATCCTGCGACTATCTGCCATCGGCGCCGCCCGTGCTCCACGACGCGTGGTGCGTCGTACTCTGGAGAAGACGTCAGCAAGGCAGGTGAAGCGACAACGCGAATGCGTCTCTGTGCGCTGCGTGGCGCTTCATCAGCAACGTCATCGCAGCGTCATCTGCCTGCAGGCTTCGCGCTCCAGTCGCGGCGCTTCGCCCCCGCAACGGCGCGCCAGTATCGCCACATCGCTGCGTGCGGCGAACGTTGCCAGCGCATTGGACATATCCACGTCATCGCACCATGACGCCATCGCAACACGCAGCGCCGGCAGCTGCCAGCCATCCATCACGCCATGGGTGCCGGCCACGAACCAGTGCCAAAGACGATGGTGCTGCACCTGTTCGTGCAGTTGCACGAGATCGTCGATGCCGTGCATGCCCATCAGCAGCAGCACGCGCGCCATCGCCGCAGGCGGCAACGCACCGGTTTCAGCCAGCGGCAACACCTGCTGCTGCAGGCGCAACAGCATCGCCAGCGGGTGCGACTGCGGATCGAACTCCAGCAGAACGGCCTGTTGCTGCCATTGCGCATCGGATACCACGCACACCCACGGCGATCCATAGCGATGCACCATCAAGGGCCGTCGCTGCGTGGTTTCCAGCAACGCCGACAGATTGCGGCGCAGATCCAGCACACCGATGGTCTCGTTGCGCATCCTTGGCGTCTCCTTGCTTGCACCAGCCCTGCGCGGCGCGCACGGCCAGCGTCTTCATCTAACCAAGGACGGCAATGCCACCCGGAAAGCGACGCAGATCCAGCGACATCGTCAGTCGCAGCTGCTCCAGCGCCGCGTCCGGATCATCGATGCGGAAACGGCCGCTGACCGGGGCCCGCGCCAATGCCGATTCGCCCAGCAGCACCTTGCCGCGGCGGTAGCGGTTGATTTCATCCACCACCTCGCGCAATGGAGCGCGGCGGAACACCAGCATGCCCTCGGTCCAGGCGCTCACTTCCGAGGCCAGAGCTTCGGCCACCACGCCACTGAGGCGCTCGTCGTACTGGGTCTGCTGGCCCGCCTGCAGCTGCAGGCGGCCCTGCGGGTGCTCGATGCGGGCGCTGCCCTGCAGGCAGGTTACCCGTACCTGGCCGTGGGTGTTGCGGACGTCCAGGCGCACCGCACCTTCATCGGCAATCACGCAGCCCGGCCCCGCGAACAGGGCAAGGCGCAGGCCTGCCTGGGTTTCGATCGCGGCCTGGCCCTGCACCAGCTCGAAGCCTTCGCCCTGCGTGTCCGAACGACGGCGCAGGCTGCTCTGCGTATCCAGTTCGATCTTCAGCTGCGGCAAGGGCGCGATCTGCAGCCGTTCACCGGTGCCGGTGTGGAAATCGGCCGCCATCGCCGTCACCGAGGGCCACAGCCCCAGCGGCGGGCGGATCGCCGCCACCACCGCCAGGCTGGCCGGTGCGGCAATCGCGGCGCCCAGGAAGGCGCGCCGGCTCCAGCGCTGGGCCGGCGTCGGCGCGACCGGCTGGCGCGCTGCGGGGGGCAGCTGTTCGCCGGCCAGGCGTACCTGCTCCCATTGCCGGCGCGCACGGCCGAATGCTTCGCGATGACGCGGGTCAGCCTCGCACCACTCACGGAACCTGCGCCCATCGGCGGCGGTGGCCTCGCCCGAGGTCAGCCGCACCACCCACGCGTGGGCCTGACGCTCGACGGCATCCAGCGGGCGTTGCGGGCGATCGTCAGGATCCATGGGGGCTCATGCCGGACCCGCACGCTGCGGGGTTCTGCTCGGCGTCAAAGTGTAGACGGATGCCGCCGCTCAGAACCGCACCTGGCGCCCCTGCCCGCTGCGCTCGGCCAGGTAATCCTGGGCCGCCTTCAACTCACGCTGCACCAGCCGCAGCGACACGCCCAGCTGGTCGGCGACGTCGCGCTGCTGCAGGCCATCGACGCGGATCGCCAGCAGGATGCGGCGTCGGCGCTCGGGCATGCGCTGCAGCAGGCCGACCATGTCTTCCAGCGCGAAATCCAGCTCGGCCGCCTGCGCCGGGCCCGGTGCCGGGTCGGCCATCTCCATCAGCGTATCCACCTCTTCCAGGCTCAGCAGGCGGTGGTCGGCACGCTGGCGGTCGATCACCGTGTTCATCGCCATGCGCAACAGGTAGGCCGCGGGGTTCTGCACGGCATCCAGGCGGTCACGGCGCGCACTCAGGCGCATCCAGGTGTCCTGCAGCGCATCGCCGGCCAGCTCCTCCGAGCCCAGCTTGCGCACCAGCCGGCGCTTCAGCTCGTCGTAGGCCCCCAGAAGGTGGTCCATCAGGTCAACTGCCCCAGCCGTACCGTTGCTCATGTTCGAATCCTTGAAGTCATGGAAGGGGCGCGCGCCGGCCACAGTCGTGGTCGGCGCCGGAAGGACGGATCTGCAGGGTCACCGGCTGCGGCAGCGCAGCGGCATCGCGCGCCAGCACCAGGCCCTGCAGCGCCTGAAGCAGGCGCGCATCGCGGCGGGCACTGCCACTGCCGGACAGCAGCTCGGGCTGCTGCACCTGGCCCTCGCCGTCGACGTGGAAGCGCAGCGTTGCGGCATAGCGGCCGGGCGCGATCTCGGGGTCGTCACAGAACGCCGCACGCAGGCGCTGCTGCAGCCCGCCATAGCGGCGCCGACGCTCGGCATCCGGGAGCTCGGCGCCAATACCGGGTTCGGCTGCCGCGGGCGTGACCCGCCGCAGCACCACGCGCTGCTCGCCGATCACCTCGGCCTCGATACCGGAATCCTGCAGCAGCATCTGCAAGGCAGGCAGCGGCGCAAGGCTGGCGCGCAGCGCATGGCTGCTACGGCCCGCGGCAAGATCGCCCGGGTACATCACCGACCACCCGCTGATGACGCTGAAGCGCTCGACCGCCTGCTCCAGCGGCTGCGCGGGGATGTCGTAGGCATGAACACCGTCCTGCGCCACAGCGGCAAAGGACAGCAGCAGCCATGCGGCGATGGCCACCTTCCAAGTTCTGACCGCATGGTGTCCATTCAGCCCCCTGACGTAGAACACATGACCCTCGGCAGCGACAGCAGCTGCAGTGGACGCGCGCCACGACCGGAACCCCGACCCGCGCGCGACCAGCAAGCGGGCTCAAACCGTACCGGGGGCACATGTCATTGCGATGACCGCCGCCCACGGCCGACCGTCGGGCCAGCCTTCCTGGAGCCAGTCACGGATCAGGCATCAACGAATCGAACAGACCATGTCCTCCAGGCGTGGGGTCAGAGCCCGTTGCGCAGCAACGGGATCCAACCCCGTGCCGACCAAAACGTGTCGACCAAGGTCGACACCCACCAAGAGCGGCTAATGCACGCTGTTGCTTCGGCCGTTGCTCCTGACGTTGCCGGCCAGCGGCCGGCACTACCGCGGGTGCCGGGTGCAACCCGGCCGCCCCCCCCCCATCCTCAAAGCAGCAGCTGGGTGGTCTGCTTGATCCGCTGCATCGGGATCTCGGTCTTGGTGTTCTGCACCCCGGCAATCCGGTTCAGGTGCTGCATCTGGAACTGCCGGTAGGCATCAAGATCCGCCACCGCCACCCGCAGCAGGAAATCGCAGTCGCCCGCCATCAGATGGCATTCAAGCACTTCCGGGAAAGACTTGATGCTGTTGATGAAGTGGTTGGTGGTGTCCTCGTCCTGCCCGCGCAGCCAGACCCGCACGAACACCGTGAAGCCACGCCCCACCTTGGCCTCGTTCAGCAGGGCAACGTAGCGGTCGATGTAGCCGCCTTCCTCCAGCAGCCGCACCCGCCGCAGGCAGGCCGAGGGCGAAAGGCCCACCAGCCGGGCCAGCTCCAGGTTCTGCAGGCGTCCGTCACGCTGCAGGGCGTCGAGAATGCGGCGATCAAGGTTGTCGAGCTGGTACTGCATGGAATTTCACCGTTGGCGACATTGGCCGCATGGAATCTCAATATTCCCGAATCGAATGGCATCAACGCAACCCGATTTCGCGATCAGGCCGCTAGCATGGGCCACCCCCACCTCGTTGTGCCGTTCGATGGACGCCCGTACCACCCTCCCCCTGCCCGATACCTGCGATACCGCCCCGCGCGCCGAATTCCTGCGCGGCCTGCGCGCCGCCGTACCGGTGATGATCGGCTTCATTCCCTTCGCCCTGGTGCTCGGCGCCCAGGCCGCCCAGAAGGGCCTGAGCGCGCTGGAAGTGCCGCTGATGACCGGCCTCAACTTCGCCGGCGGCTCGGAGTTCGCCGCCGTCGAACTGTGGACCTCGCCGCCGCATATCGCGCTGATCGTGGCGATCACCGCGCTGGTCAACAGCCGTCACCTACTGATGGGTGCCAGCCTGGCCCCGCTGCTGCAGCACCTGCCGCGCCGCCGCGTGCTGCCGGCGCTGTTCTTCATGTGCGACGAAAGCTGGGCAATGGGCGTGGCCGATGCGCGCCGCCGTGCGCTCGGCTTCAGCCTGGCCTATTACCTGGGTGTGTCGGCAGGCCTGTACACGGTCTGGGTGGCCTGCACCGCGCTGGGCGCGATCGTTGGGCCGATGCTGGGCGACATCCACGCCTACGGCTTCGACATGGCCTTCCCCGCCGTGTTCCTGGTGCTGCTGCGTGGCATGTGGCAGGGCATGAAGGCCGCGCGCCCGTGGCTGGTCAGCCTGGTGGTGGCCGCTGCCACCTACCTGCTGGTGCCGGGTGCGTGGTACGTGGCCAGCGGCGCACTGGCGGGCCTGGCCGCGGCCTGGCTGCTGGCGGAGGACGCAGCATGATCTTCAACGGCCTGATCTTCAACGGCATGATCCACTGGACTTCGGTACTGACCATCGTGCTGATGGCCGCCGCCACCTACCTGACCCGCATCGTCGGCTTCCTCGCACTGCGCAACCGCACACTGAGCAAGCGCGCGGTAACGGTGATGGAAGCCGCGCCGGGCTGCGTGCTGATCTCGGTGATCGCGCCCGACTTCGTCGCCGACAAGCCCGCCGACCTCGCCGCGCTGGCGATCACCCTGCTGGCTGCCACGCGGCTGTCGATGCTGCCGACGGTGCTGATCGGCGTGGTCTCGGCGGGTGTACTGCGCTATCTGATGGTCTGACGCGCTCGCCGTTCCTGTAGAGCCGAGCCCATGCTCGGCTGCTGGCATTCCCGCTTGCCGCGTGAGCCGAGCATGGGCTCGTCTCTGCAGAGATTCTCCCTGCGACACCCGGTCGCAGCCGATCCCGGCATCCACTTGATCAATGTCAAACCGCCCGCCGCCGTGCGGGCGTATTTCTATGCAGGACCCGAACACGCCGGCGTTACCGGCATCCACAAGGACCCTGCGATGAGCTACACCCCCGACAACGCCCAGCTGCTGAATGCCATGCAGAACGTCATGGTGATCTCCACCACCGACCTGCAGGGCAACATTACCTACGCCAACGACCTGTTCTGCACGCTCACCGGCTTCGCCCGCGAGGAGCTGATCGGCCAGCCGCACAGCATCGTGCGTCATCCGGACGTGCCCAAGGCCGTCTACAAGGACATGTGGGACACCATCAAGGCCGGCAAGACCTGGACCGGCATCGTGCCCAACCTCGGCAAGGGCGGCGTGCTCTACGTGGTGGATACCACCGTGCAGCCGCTGTTCGATGCCGAGGGCAACATCACCTCGTACATCAGCATCCGCCGCGTGGTGAACGACCTGATGCAGAACTACGACCTGGTCGAGTTCAGCAAGGAAAAGTTCGACGACTTCTACGAGGCCGCGTGAACGCCCTCCCGACCAGTACGCCCTTCAGCCGCCTGCTGGTGGGTTTCGCGTCCGAGTCGGGCAATGCCCGCGCCCTGGCCCAGCGCCTGGGCGCGGACCTGCAGCCGCACGCGCCGCAGGTGCTCCCGTTCAACGATATCGACGTGGCCAGCCTCGGCCACGGCGATGTGCTGCTGGCGATCTCCAGTTCCTTCGGTGACGGCGAACCGCCAGCCAACGGCGAGCAGTTCTTCGAAACGCTGCGCCAGACCCCGACACTGAGTGGCCTGCGCTATGCGGTGTTCGGCCTCGGTGACACCGGCTACCCCAGCTTCTGTGGCTTCACCAAGGCGCTGGATGCCGCGCTGAGCGAGCGCCAGGCGCAGCCGCTGCTGCACCGCGTGGATGCCGACCTGGGCTACGAGCAGTTCTTCCAGCAATGGCAGCCAGTGCTGGGCCAGGTGCTGGACGGCGACGTGAACGCGGGCCAGGACCTGCACCTGCAGGTCACCGCCTATGGCGAAGACAACGCCTTTGCCGCCCCCATTCTGGAACGCCGCCGCTTGAACAGCAGCGAACCGGCCGCCTGGCACCTGCAGCTGGACATTGCCGGCAGTGGCATGGCGTACCGCGCGGGCGACACCCTGCACGTAGTACCCGAGAACGACCCTGCCCTGCTGCAGGCATTGGCCACCTGGTATGGCGACACTGCCGCCGTGACCGCCTTGCATGACCGCGAGCTGCGCCTGCTGAGCAAGGGCGTGCTGCGCGAACTGGCCAGGCTCGGCGGCAGCGAGCTGCTGAAGGGCCTGCTGAAGGTCAGCCAGAAACGCGAGCTGGAAGCCTACCTGCACGGGCTGGACCTGCTGGACGTGCTGCAGGACCACGCTACCCCGGACAGCGTGCCGCTGGCCCGCCTGCACGAGCTGCTGTCACCGCGCCTGCCGCGCGCCTATTCGATTGCCTCGCACCCCTGCAACGACCAGCTGAGCCTGTGCGTGCGCGAAGTACGCTACACCCTGCGCGGCCGCGAGCGCGTTGGCACAGCCACCGGCAGCCTGCTGCACGGTGGCGACCATGCCCGTGTGTACTGCCGCTCCAACCCCGGCTTCCATCTGCCCGATACCGGCGAAGCCCCCCTGTTGCTGGTCGGCACCGGCACCGGCATCGCACCGTTGATGGGGCTGATGCAGGAGCTGCAGGCCAGCGCCTGTGCGCGCGAAGTGCACCTGGTGTTCGGCGAGAAGCACAGCCAGCACGATTACCTGTACCGCGAACAGCTGCAGGACTGGCACACGCGAGGCGTGCTGGCCGGCCTGCATACCGCATTCTCGCGCGACGGCGCCGAAAAGGTCTATGTGCAGCATGTGCTGCAGCAGCGCGGCGATGACGTGCGCGATGTACTGGCCCGCGGCGGGCATCTGTACCTGTGCGGCAACAAGAGCCACCTGGAAGGCGCGGTGCGCGAGGCCATCGATGCCATCGGTGGCGAAGGGCGCTGGGACGCGCTGCGGGGCGAAGGCCGCACGCACTGCGAGTTGTATTGATCCATTCCACTGGATTGCACGAACGCTCGACTGGTAGAGCCGGCCGCTGGCCGGCTGCGCTTCGCACCATGAAGCTGCCGGCCAGCGGCCGGCACTACCAGACCGCTCTACATCGCCACGCCCACGATCACGCTCGACGCCTTGAACAGCGCTGCGGTACTGGCGCGGGTGATCACCGTCGGTGGCCAGGGGCACTGGGACACGCTACGAGGTGAAGGCCGCACGCACTGCGAGTTGTATTGATCCATCACCACTGGACCACACGAACCCTGGATCGGTAGAGCCGGCCGCTGGCCGGCTGCGCTTCGCACCACGAGCTGCCGGCCAGCGGCCGGCACTACCAGACCGCTCTACATCGGCACGCCCACGATCACGCTCGACGCCTTGAACAGTACTGTTGCCGTGCTGCCTTCGCGTAGTTCCAGCGCTGCGGTACTGGCACGGGTGATCACCGCCACCACGCTGCAGCCATGGCCGATGTCCACCACCACCTCGTCATTCACCGCGCCCTCGGTGATCCGCTCCACCGTGCCGGCGAACTGGTTGCGCGCCGAGTAGCGCGCGCCCTCGCCCTGCGCCACGATCACCGACGAAGCTTTCACCAGCGCATAGGCCGGCACGCCCACCGCCAGCCCCAGCGATTCCACGCTGCCATGGGTGATGGTAGCCACCAGCGCCAGGCCCGGTGCCACTTCGATCTGCACTTCATCATTCACCGCGCCGGTGGCCAGCGCGCTGACCCGGCCGTGGAACTGGTTGCGTGCACTGGTGATCATGCCGATTCTCCGGATCAGGGCCAGATCCTCGTCCAGCCCGGGGGTGGCCTGCAGCGACTGCAGGAACGTACGGTGCGCGCGCTCGACCTCCTCGAACCGCGCGATCAGCTTGTGGCCGCGCTCGGTCAGTCGCGCACCGCCACCACCACGGCCGCCCACACTGCGCGCGACCAAGGGTTCGCCGGCCGCGGTGTTCATCGCGTCCACCGCGTCCCAGGCGTTCTTGTAGGTCATGCCCATGCGCTTGGCGGCCTGGCTGATCGAGCCACACGCATCGATCAGGCCCAGCAGCGCGAAGCGTCCGCGGCCACCCACGCTCTGCCCGGCAATGCTCAGCCACAGGTTGCCCTGCAGCTCCAACGGCGGCTCGGCCTCACTCATCGTGCTTCGATCCCTGCGTTCGCGCGAGCGGCCAGTGTACGGCGTGGCCGCCCTGCACCGTGCTTGATATCGATCAAGGTGGCCGTGCCGGCCAGCGCCGAGAATCCCCGGGTCGGTCATCAAGTTGACCCCTGCCAACCGTTATATCATCTTGGATATAACGAACCCGAGGACTCGCGAGGATGCGTACCTGTCGTTTCGTTCTACCCCTGTCCGCCCTGCTGCTCCCGCTTGCCGCCACCGCGGCCGACACGGCCTCGCCGCCGGTGTTCACCCTGGGCACGATCGACGTGCATGCCGAGCGCGGCACGTCGCCCACCGTGGCCGAACGCAGCCTCGACGCCGAACGCATCCAGCAGCTCGACCGCAACACGGTCGGTGATGCGGTCAGCGTATTGCCGGGCGTGAGCCTGGCGCGCAACTCGCGCAACGAGGACATGGTCTACCTGCGCGGCTTCGATGCGCGCCAGGTGCCGGTGTTCCTCGACGGCATCCCGCTGTACGTGCCCTATGACGGCTACGTGGACTTCGGCCGCTTCACCACCTTCGACCTGGCCGAGATCCAGGTCGCCAGCGGCGGCGCCTCGCTGTTGTACGGACCGAACATCCTCGGCGGTGCGATCAACCTGGTCAGCCGCCGCCCCGAGCGCCCGCTGGAAGGCGACGTGCGGCTGGGCATCGCCGATGGCGGCGAGCGCAAGGCGGCGGTCAACCTCGGCGGGCGTCGTGGCGACTGGTACTTCCAGCTCGGTGCGTCGATCCTGAAGGCCGATGAGTTTCCGCTGCCGGATGGCTTCGTCGACTACAAGCGCGTACCCACCGACACCGGCAAGGACCGGCGCAATGCCTCGCGCGACGACCGTCGCCTGTCGTTCAAGCTGGGCTACACCCCGCGCGAGGGCGACGAGTACGCAATCGGCTACGCGCGCCAGGACGGCGAGAAGGACAACCCGGTCTACACCGGCACAGCGCGCAGCGGCATCCGCTACTGGCGCTGGCCGTGGTGGGACAAGGACAGCCTGTACTTCATCGGCAACACCCGCCTGGGCGAGCACACTACGCTGCGCACCCGCGTCTACCGCGATACCTATGGCAACGGCCTGGACGCCTACACCGACGGCAGCTACCAGGTGGCGATGGACAACAGCAGCTTCCCCAGCATCTACGATGACCGCACCGTGGGCGGCTCGGTGACCCTGGCCACCACGGCGCTGCCGCGCCAGGAACTGCAGTTCGCGATCCACTACAAGGAAGACCGGCACAGCGAGCGCAACCCGCACTCGCCGACCAAGGACTTCCGTGATGTCACCACTTCGGTCGCGATCGAAGACCGCATCGCGCTGACCGACACCTCGCACCTGCGCGTGGGCATCGGCCATGACCGTCGCGACGCCAAGCGCGTGTACTTCTGGCCGACCGGCAACACCAACGCTACCAACGCCGTGCTGGAGTACGTGCAGCAGCTGGCACCGGACCAGCAGTGGTACGCAAGCGCCGCGCGGCGCACGCGTTTCCCGACCATCAAGGACCGCTACTCGGCGCGCATGGGTGCGGCGCTGCCCAACCCGGACCTGAAGGCCGAACATGCCACGCATTTCGAAGTCGGCCTGCGTGGCCGCTGGTGGGACGGCGGCCAACTGCAGGCCGCCCTCTTCCAGAGCCGCATCGATGACCTGATCCAGAACGCGGTGGTGGCCTCGCGCGAATGTGGTGGCAGCACCTGCAACCAGGCGCAGAACATCGGCAAGGCCCGCCACCAGGGCGTGGAACTGGGCCTGCGCCAGCGCATCGGCGACGACTGGGACGTGCAGACCAGCTACACCTGGCTGCGCCGCACCAACCTGGAAGACCGCCGCGTGGCCCTGCTCGACAGTCCGCGCCAACGGCTGTTCATGGCGGTGGGCTGGCAGCTGCTGCCGCAGTTGAAGCTGCAGGCCACGCTGGAAGCCGAACAGGGCCGCAGGGTCAGCTACGCCGATGCCGCACGCCCGGTACGCGAGCTGCCCGGCTATGGCATCACCGGCCTGAAGGCCAGCTGGAGCCCGCGCGACGCCTGGGATTTCGACCTCGGCGTGCGCAACATCGGTGACAAATGGTACGAGCTGGCCGACGGCTATCCGATGCCGGGCCGCACCTGGTTTGCCAACGCCAACTGGAGGTTCTGAGCATGACCGCCATACAGGCCCCGCGCATTGCCGCGATCGTGCATGACCACAGCGGCGAGCCCGATGCCCTGCTGGCCGCGTTCGCCGCACGCCAGTTGGCCGCCGGCCACCGCGTGCGCGGGCTGGTGCACCTGCCGCACGAACCCACCGCCAACGGCAACAAGCGCATGGCACTGATGGACGTGACCGATCCCGGTTCGCGTTATCCGATCAGCCAGGCGCTGGGCCCGGCCTCCTGTGGCTGCAACCTGGACCCGGGCGGCATCGCCGATGCCAGCGTGGTGCTGCGCCGCGCGTTGCAGGACCACGCCGCGCTGGTCATCGCCAACCGTTTCGGCACGCTGGAATCGGAAGGCGGCGGCATGGCCGATGAGCTGCTGGCGCTGATGCTGGCCGGCATCCCGTTGTTGACTGCGGTGAAGCTGCCCTACCTCGACGCGTGGCACCAGTTCACCGGCGGCATGGCCGTCGAGCTGCCCGCCGATGACGCGGCGTTGCAGGCCTGGTGGGATGCCTGCCGGACCGCGCCGGAGGCCGCCGCATGAGGCGGCGCGCCCTGCTGCAGGCATTCGCGCTGGCACCGTTGCTGGTCGTCAATGCCAAGTTGCTGGCGATGCCGGCGCAGCGCGTGCTGCGGCTGGGTGCGCCCAAGGCCACGCCCAAGCGCGTGTTCGCGGCCGGTCCGCCGGCTGCGGTACTGCTCGCCGCCGTGGCACCCGAACGTCTGCTCGGTTGGCCGATGAAGGTATCGCCCGAAGCCCTGGCGCAGCTGCCGGCGTCGCTGCGCACGCTGCCGGTGGTCGGTCGCCTTGCCGGGCGCGGCAGCACGGTCAGCCTTGAACGCCTGCTGGCGATGCAGCCGGACCTGGTACTGGATGCCGGTGACTTCGATGCCAATTACCGCGACTCGGCCGAGCGGGTCTGGAAGCAGACCGCGATTCCGTTCGAGCTGATTGCCGGCCGCCTGCCCGATCATCCGGCGCAGCTGCGCCATGTCGGCAGGCTGCTGGGTGTTGCCGCACGTGGCGAAGCATTGGCGCAGGCGGCCGAAGCGCAGCTGGCACTGGTGCGTGAGGTGCTGGCGACGCGTCCCGCTGCGACGCGACCAACGGTGTACTACGGGCGTGGCAGCGACGGCCTGGAAAGCGGCCTGTCCGGCTCGATCAACACCGAAGTCATCGAGTTCTGTGGCGGCCGCAACGTAGCTGCCAGTGCCGGCGCCGGGGGCCTTGCCCGGGTGTCGTTCGAACAACTGCTGGCCTGGGATCCGGACGTGATCCTGACCCAGGATGCTGGCTTCGCCGCGCAGGCGGCACAGGACCCGCGCTGGCGCGCCCTGCGTGCCGTGCGCGAGCGCCGCCTGCACTGCGCACCGGTATTGCCATTCGGATGGCTGGATGGTCCGCCCGGTGTCAACCGCCTGCCCGGCCTGCCCTGGCTGCTGTCCAGGCTGCATCCGGGCGCAGTCCCCGCGCTGGCCCCGGCCGCGCTGCGTGCCCGCATCGGCACGCTGCATCAGCTGCTGTGGGGCCAGCCACTGCCCGCCGCGCTTGCACGCAGCCTGGATGCGAACGCCTGAACATGCGAACGCTTCCACGTTGGGCCTGGCATGCCGGTGGCTGGAGCCTGTTGCTCGCAATGCTGTTGCTGGCGTTCTCGGTCGGTCAGTTCCCGGTGCGCCCGGCGGCGCTGCTGAATGCCATCGGCTGGCAGCTGTTCGGCATCGGCGAACCCAGCGCGCCTGCAGTGCAGGCCGCGCTCTGGCACATCCGCCTGCCGCGCGTGCTCGCGGCCATGCTGATCGGCGCGGTACTGTCGGCAGCCGGTGCGGCCTACCAGGCCATGTTCCGCAATCCGCTGGTGTCGCCGGACATCCTCGGCGTCTCGGCCGGCGCGGGCCTTGGCGCTTCGCTGGGGCTGTTCCTCGGCCTGCCGATGCTGCTGGTGCAGGGCATCGCCTTCGCCGGTGGGCTGGGGGCCGTGGGCCTGGTCTGCCTGGTGGCAGCGCTGGTACGGCGGCATGATCCGGTCCTGGTGCTGGTGTTGGCCGGCGTTGCGGTGTCGGCACTGCTCGGCGCCGGCATCTCGCTGCTGAAGCTGCTGGCCGATCCGTACACGCAGCTGCCGTCGATCACCTTCTGGCTGCTGGGTGGCTTGAACGCGGTGGTCATCGACGACCTCAAGGTGACCGCGCCGCTGCTGCTGATCGGGCTGGTGCCGCTGGTGCTGCTGCGCTGGCGGGTGAACCTGCTCGGCCTGGGTGACGAGGAGGCCAGCGCGCTGGGTGTGGCGGTCACCCCGCTGCGCTGGACACTGATCGCCGCCGCCACGCTGTGCACGGCGGCAGCGGTGTCGCTGGCTGGCATCATCGGCTGGGTCGGGCTGGTGGTTCCACACATCGCGCGGCTGCTGGTCGGTGCTGATTTCCGCCGCCTGCTGCCGGCCAGCCTGCTGCTCGGCGCCAGCTTCCTGCTTGCCGCCGATACGCTGGCGCGCACCCTGGCGCCGATCGAACTGCCACTCGGCATCCTCACCGCCTTCGTCGGCGTGCCGTGTTTTCTGCTGGTGCTGGCACGCAGCGAGCGTCGCCCATGAATGCTGCGGCCCCGCTTCTGGAAGCACGTGGCCTGGTCATCGGCCATGCCGGCGTGGCACTGGGCGTGCCGTTTGCACTGTCGGTGCAGCCCGGCGAGGTGCTGTGCCTGCTTGGCCCGAACGGCTGTGGCAAGACCACCCTGTTCCGCACCCTGCTCGGCCTGCTGCCTGCGGTTCGCGGCGAAGTCGACCTGCAGGGCACGCCGCTGCGCGCGCATGATCGCGCCGCCCGCGCCCGCCGCATGGCGTACGTGCCGCAGGCCGCGCCGCTGCCCTTTGCCTGGCGCGTGCGCGAGGTGGTGGCCATGGGCCGCGCCGCGCACCTGGGCCTGCTGTCCGCACCCGGTCGCGCCGACGAGGCCATCGCCGATGACTGCCTGCGCGAACTGGGCCTGCAGGCGTTGGCGGACCGCACCGTCACTACGCTCAGTGGTGGTGAGCGCCAGCTGGTGCTGATCGCGCGCGCACTGGCCCAGCAGGCGCAACTGCTGGTGATGGACGAACCCACCGCCAGCCTCGACTTCGGCAACCAGCTGCGCATCCTCGATACCGTGCGCCGCCTGGCCGAGCGTGGCATCGGCGTGCTGCTGTCCACCCATCAACCGCAGCACGCGCTGCAGGTGGCCGACCGCATTGCGTTGATGTCCGCCGGTAGCCTGCAGGTGCTCGGTTCTGCCCGCGAGGTCGCAACGCCCGAGCGCCTCGCCACCCTGTATGGCGTCGATGCCACACGCGTCGCCGCCGCCCTGCCCGCTTCCGGAATTTCCACATGAGTACCCCGCTACCGACCCCGATCGACCACAGCGCACGCTACCGCCAACACCTGCAGGCCT
Source organism: Stenotrophomonas sp. WED208 (assembly GCF_040984485.1). NCBI lineage: Bacteria > Pseudomonadati > Pseudomonadota > Gammaproteobacteria > Lysobacterales > Lysobacteraceae > Stenotrophomonas > Stenotrophomonas sp. WED208. Next base: position 2,034,251 of record NZ_JAZARB010000001.1, on the reverse strand, counting down.
GCGGCTTCCAGGCAAAGCCGGCCAGTGCCTGGGATGCGCGTGCCGCGCAGTCCAGCTGGAAGCGCCGCCACGATGACTACAGCGAGGCATTCCTCGACCGGCTTGATCTCAGTGGTGTCGCCACGGTGCTGGATGTCGGCTGTGGCCCCGGCCTGCTGAGCCTGCCGATTGCCGCACAGGTGGGCCATGTGCACGCGCTCGACTACAGCACCGGCATGCTCGACGGACTGCGCGCCGCGATCACCCGCGACGGCATCGGCAACATCACACCGTGGGCGCTGTCGTGGACCGACGACTGGGACGACGTGCCACGTTGCGATCTGGCCATTGCCTCGCGCTCGTTGATGGTGCCGGATCTGGAGGCCGCGCTGCGCAGGCTGGATGCGCACGCCCGCCAGCGCGCCTGCATTACTTTCGCCACCGGCCCTCGCGCCGGCGTACCAGAGCTGGCCGGGCTGCTTGGCCGTGACTGGGTGCCGATGCCCGACCACCGCTACCCGATCAACATGCTGCTGGACATGGGGCGCGAGCCGCAGGTGGATTACCTGCCCGAATCGGTACGTGATGTCGCACAGGATGCCGATGGCCTGGTGCGCCAGGCAGTAGAGCTGTTTGGTGCGTTGGATGCGGATGAGGAAGCACGCGTGCGCGCATGGCATGCTCGTTCGCCGCAGCACCGCTTCGGCATGGCGCCAACGCGACGCTGGGCGTTGATCCAGTGGGCGACGAACGGTTGAACCGGTAGAGCCGGCCGCTGGCCGGCTGCCCCGGATTCCGTGGTTGCCGGCCAGCGGCCGGCACTACCATCAGACGTAACCAACCATCGCCTGTACGTCACGGAACCCCTGAACCGGTAGAGCCGGCCGCTGGCCGGCTGCTCCGGAATCCGTGGTTGCCGGCCAGCGGCCGGCACTACCATCAGATGCAACCAACCATCGCCCGTGCGCCCATCACGGATCAACCGCCGACGATGCGGCCATCCACCACGCGTGCCACCTGATGGCCGAACATGGCCACATCCTGCGGGTCGTGGCTGATCAACAGCAACGGAATGCCAGTCTTGTCCAGCACGGTCTCAAGCTCCTGGCGCAGGTGCTGGCGCAGATCATGGTCCAGCGCCGAGAACGGCTCATCCAGCAGCAGCGCCTGCGGCTGTGTCACCAGGGCGCGCGCCAGTGCAGTGCGCTGGCGCTGTCCCCCGGATACCTGTGAGGGCAGCAGATCGCCCACCGTGTCGATGCGGAATGCGTGCAACCACTGCTCCACCGCTTCGAAGCGCTGCCCGGCGCGCGGATTCAACCAGCCCTTCTGCAGACCGAACGCCACGTTCTGGCGCACGCTCAGGTGCGGGAACAGCGCGTAATCCTGGAACACGTAGCCCAGCCGGCGGCGCTGCGGCGGCAGGTCCACGCCGGTCGCCGCGTCAAACAAGGTCTGCCCCTGCAGGCGCACGTGGCCCTGGCCCGGCCGCAGCAGCCCGGCCACCGCCTTCAGGGTCAGGCTCTTGCCGGCGCCCGAGGGGCCGAACAGCACTACCTGCCGCTGCGTGCACTGCAAAGCTACGTCCAGCATGAAATCCTGGCTGGCCGCCTGCAGTCGGCGCTGCACCTGCAGGTCAAGCCACATCACGCAGCTCCCGGCGACGCCCGCCCACCAACCGTGCGGCCAGCAGCAGGATCACGATGCACACCACCGAGGTCAGGATCACCAGCGCGTTGGCCTTGCCGTCCTGACCGGCCTGCACCGCCTCGTAGATGGCGATCGACAACGTCTGCGTGCGGCCCGGAATACTGCCTGCCACCATCAGTGTCGCGCCGAACTCGCCCATCGCACGTGCAAACGCCAGCAACAGGCCGGCGAGGATGCCACGCCAGGCCAGCGGCAGCGTGATGCGGAAGAACACCGCTGCTTCGGACACACCAAGCGTGCGTGCGGCCTGCTCCAGCTGTCCGTCCACTTCCTCGAACGCCGCGCGTGCCGGCTTGAACACCAGCGGCAGCGAGGCCACCGCCGCAGCGATCACCGCCGCCTGCCAGGTAAACACCAGGTTGATGCCGAACCACGACTGCAGCCACGCACCGATCGGTCCGTTACGGCCGATCAGCACCAGCAGGTAGTAGCCCAGCACCGTCGGCGGCAACACCATTGGCAGGGTCAGCAGTGAATCCAGCAGCTCACGGCCAGGAAATCGCCGACGCGCCAGCAGCGCACCCAGTGCCACGCCCAGCACCAGATTGATCGCGGTGGCCCAACCGGCCACCTTCAGCGACAACCACAGTGCGCTCCAGTCGAGATCCATGCCTCAGGGCTTGCCGAACCCATGTTTGGCCAGGATCGCCTGGCCCTGTGCGGAACGCACGAAGGCGGTGAAGCGCTTGGCTTCAGCCGGTTGCGCACTGGCCTTGGTCACCGCCAGCGGATAGGCGATACGCCCCGCCACAGGCACCGCGAAGGCGCGGCGCACGCGGTCGGGCATCGCCTGCGCATCGGTGGCATAGACGAAGCCGGCATCCACTTCACCGCGAGCCACGTAATCCAGCGACTGGCGCACGTTCTGCGTGGTGATGGTCTTGCCCTGCACCGACGACCACAGGCCTGCTGCTTCCAGCGCGCCCTTGGCATAGCGGCCGACCGGCACGCTGTCCGGGTTGCCCAGTGCGATGCGTTGCACGCCGGCACCGGCCAGGTCCTTCAAGGTACGCGGCGCGGCCTTGGCCTGCGGCGGCACCACCACCCACAGCGCATTCACCGCGAACACCTCGCGGGTACCGGCCGCCAGCAGGTCCTGCTGCTGGGCCTGGTCCATCGTGGCTTCATCGGCCGACGCGAACACATCCACCGGTGCACCACGGCTGATCTGCTGCAGCAGCACGCCGGACGCGGCGAAGTTGAAATCGACCTTGGTTCCCGGGTGCGCCTTCTCATAGGCGGCGCCCAGTTCGCGGAAGCTCTCGGTCAGGCTCGATGCCGCCGACACCGTCAGCTCGGCCGCCCAGGCCGGCAGCGTGGCCAGCAGTCCCAGCAACAACAGTCCAGCGCGCTTCATCGTCGGCTCCCGGCCAGGTTCAGTTCGGATCGGATTCGTCAGCCACCGCCAGCGCCGCCAGGCGCTCGGGCTGCAGCAGCAGGATCTCGCGCTGCTTCACCGCGATGATCCCATCATCGCTCAGGCGGCGCAGCACGCGGCTGGCGGTTTCCGGCGCCATCCGCAGGTAGTTGGCAATCTCGGTGCGTGCCATCGTCAGGTTGAAGCGCGTGGCGGAAAAGCCGCGGCGTGCGTAGCGCTCGGACATGTCCAGCAGGAACGCCGCCATGCGCTCTTCGGTACGGTGGTTGGCAGCCAGCGTGGCGACCTTGCCGATCTCCGCACTGAGCAGGCTGAACAGCTTGGCCTGCAGCCCCGGCATGCGCGTGGCCAGCAGGCTCAACTTGGGGAACGAGATGCGGCACAGGTGCACGGTGTCCAGCGCCACCGCATTGCAGGGGAAGCGCGAACCGTGGATCGCATTCAGGCCGATCACTTCGCCCGGCAGGCTGAAGCCCAGCACCTGCTCGTTGCCCTGGCTGTCATCGACGAAGGTCTTGACCATGCCAGCGCGCACCGCAGCGATCGAATCGAACGACTCACCGGCGCGGAAGATGTAGTCGCCGGCATGGAACGGGCCGACGTGGTCGACCAGCACATGCAGGTCGCCCAGCGCGGTCTTGTCGTAACCCTGCGACATGCAGGCATCGGAAAACGCACAGGTACTGCAGAAGTGCAGCGCGTCGCCATCATCGGCGGCGGCGGGGTTCGGCGTGGCCCGGCCGAGGCGACCCTGGGAAGGCGGAGTTGAAGACATCGGGGCAGGACTCAAGCGATGGCGGCCGCCGGCCGGAAGCATGCGGCCATCATACGCCACAGCAACCGCCCTTCTTCGGCCAGCCGCAGCACGCGTGCATCCCACTGCGCCCAGCCGCGCGCCAGCAGCGGCGACAGCGCCGGCAGCTGTTCGGCGAAGCATTCCTCGAACGGTTCATCATTGCGCCACTCGAAGGCGGCCGCATCGAGCGCATGATCGCAGGCGATGCTCTGTGCCACCTCGGCCGCCATCCGCTCGTCCTCGGACAGGATCAGGCCCGCGGCCACGCCCATGTGACCGGACTGCAATCGCGCCCGCCATTCGCCCAGCTCGTCCTCCAGCCGGTAGAACACTTCGCCGATCTGGCTGCAGGCGGACAGGCCAAGCCCGATGAAATCACTGCGGTCACGCCGTGGCACACCCGCCAGGTCGCAATGGCGCTGGCCGTCACCCGGCCCATGCGGGTTGGGCAGGTCGCCGCGCTGGTAGTGGTCACCACCGATCGGTTCGTAACCGGCCGCGCGCAGCAGCCGCCAGGCCTGCAGCCAGTGGGCCGCCGAGGGATCCCGCGGCAATGCACACGGCGCTGGCAACAGGATGCGCTCGGGCGCTTCGGCCAGCACCTCATGCAGACGCTCGATGAAGCCGATGTCCTCACTGGCGGGCACGCGCAGTTGGTAGTAGCGCGCGGTGAAGCCGACCTGCCGCGCCTGTGCCAGCAGGGTCGGCCCCGGCGCATCGGCACGGTCGATCACGTTCAGGCGGGTGCAGCCCACCGCCCGCAGCTGCGCCGGTGACAGCGCGCTGCCGGCGTCCAGCCGCACTTCCACCTGCGGGCGCGCCACCGTGCGCAGGTGCTGCGGCACGGCGTCCAGCAGCTGGCCCAGCTGGGGCGGTGGCAAGGTCTCGGCCAAGCCCAGCTGCAACACCATCGCCACCACTTCGCGGTCCTCGGCCAGGGCATCGGCCTGCAGCTGCAGGGCCAGCAGCAACGTGTCCAGATACGCCTGTGGCGGCACATCGCGCCCGCCACGACCGGCCTGGAAGCCGAGCGTCAAGCCACGCGGGATCAGGTGCTCGTTGCTGGCACGCACGGCGGCACGCCAGCCGCTTTCGCCAAACCCGGTGCTGAACTGGTCAGCCGCCGGAAACAGCACATGCCGGGGTTGCCGCAGCAATGCCGCCTGCAGCGCAGTGTCCTCACTCTCATCGACGTGGAAGCTCATGGCAGCCATCTTCGGGCGTTCCTCTTCGCGTGGCCCTGATTGAAATCAAGCGTGGCGCATCGGTGGGTTCATGCCGGCCAGCGGCCGGCACTACCCTTTCACCCGCTACCCGGTAGTGCCGGCCGCTGGCCGGCAACCCCCTCCACCCACCGCGCACCGTCCCGGTAGTGCCGGCCGCTGGCCGGCAACCCCCTCCACCCACCGCGCACCGTTCCGGTAGTGCCGGCCGCTGGCCGGCAACCCCGTTCACCTGCCGCGCACCCGCTCGGCCGCGGCCGCATCGATGGCTTCGGGCAGGTCGGTCTCGCGGTCGATCTGCGGGAAGTGACGGCGCTCCATGCGACGGATCGCAAAATGCATCCACGCCAGTGCAGCCGCCACCAGCACGAACAGCAGCATGAAACAGCTGCTCCAGATGCCCACGGCATCGTTCAATGCCCCGAACACGATCGGCAGGATGAAACCACCCAGGCCGCCGATCATGCCGACCACACCGCCCACCGCACCCACGTGCTGCGGGTAGTACACCGGAATGTGCTTGTAGACCGCCGCCTTGCCCAGCGACATGAAGAAGCCCAGCACGAACACCAGCACGGTGAACACCACCACACCGATGGCCAGATGGAAGTGGATCGGGCCATGGATGCCCTTCACCACGTACTCGGTATCCGGGTAGGCCAGCAGGAAGGTGCAGATGGCCGACACGCCGAAGGTCCAGTACATCACCCGGCGCGCCCCCATCCGGTCCGACATCCAGCCACCGACCACGCGGAACAGACTGGCCGGGATCGAGTAGCACGCCGCCAGCATGCCGGCGTGGCCCACGTCCATGCCGTAGGCGCCCACCAGGTAGTGCGGCAGCCACAGCGCCAACGCCACGAAACCGCCGAACACGAAGAAGTAGTACAGCGAGAACCGCCACACCTGCAGGTTCTTCAGCGGCGCCATCTGCTCGGCGAACGGCACCGGCTTCACGCCCTCGCGGCGACGCTGCTCCAGCGAGGGGTCTTCCTTGCTGAGGAGGAAGAACAACACCGCCGTGACGGCCAGCGCGACCGCCCAGACCTTGGCGACCATGGTCCAGCCGGCGGCCACCATCACCAGCGGCGCCAGCAGCTTGGTCACCGCCGAGCCGATGTTGCCGGCACCGAAGATGCCCAGCGCAGTGCCCTGCTTGCTGGCCGGGAACCACTTCGACACGTAGGCCACGCCCACCGAAAAGTTGCCGCCGGCAATGCCCACGCACAGCGCGGCGATCAGGAACTGGGTGTAGGTCTGCGCGTAGGTCAGCATCCAGGTGGCCACGGCGCCACACAGCATCACCAGCACCATCACCTTGCGGCCACCGAACTGGTCGGACCAGATGCCGAGGAAGACGCGACTGACCGAGCCGGTCAGCACCGGCGTGGCGATCAACAGGCCGAACTGAGTGTCGTTCAAACCGAGCTGCTGGCTGATCTGGATGCCGATGATTGAAAAGATCATCCACACCGCGAAGCACACGGTGAAGGCGAACGTGCTCAGCCACAGCGCACGTTGCTGCTGCCCGGCACTGGCGGGGGCAAGGGCCTGGTTCATGGGGTCTCCTCGTTCAATGGGGGTCAGCCGATATCCGCTTCGGCTTCGATCTCGTCCAGCCCGCGCACGGGGTAGCGTTCCTGCAGCTGCAGCAGGTAGGCCTGCACCTCGCGCTGGCGTACCTGCAGCTCCAGGTAATCACGCAGCTGCGGCAGCACCGCCTCGAACGGCTGTGGCTGGCCTTCCTCGCGAGCGTCGACGCAAACCACGTGGTAGCCCCAGCGCGATTCCACCGGGAAACCGGCCAGGCCCTCGCGCAGGCGGAACACCTGGCGGTCGAACTCCGGCGTGGTCTGCCCACGCTGCAACCAGCCCAGGTCGCCGCCCTCGCTGCTGGACGGGCAGCGCGAATGGCGCAGGGCGAAATCGGCGAACAGGTGCGGTGATTCCTTCAGCAGTCCGACCAGCCGCTCGCCTTCGGTGCGTGCGGCGAAGCGCCCGGCCACGTCGTCGGCCGGCGCAGCCAGCAGGATATGGCGCAGGCGCACGCGGTCAGGCGAGCGGAAGCGCTCCGGGTTCTGCTCGAAGTAGCGACGGCAGTCTTCGTCGGTCGGCACGCGGTCTTCGATCGCGTCTTCCAGCAGCTGCTGGATCAGCACTTCCTCGTCGCTGACCCGGTTGCCCTCCGGTGCCTGCAGGCCCAGCCGCTGTGCTTCCAGCCGCAGCAGCTCGCGCACCACCAGGGCACGTGCCGCTTCGGCGCGTGACTGTTCCGGGCGCATCGCCCGATGGTGCTGCATCTCGCGGGCGATATCGGCCTCGCTGATCGCGGTCTCGTCCACGAACAGCCGGCACGGTGCCGGCTGCCCGAGCGAGCGCGGCCCCTGCTCTGCCGCGTCGTGGTGGTGCGAATGCGCCTCGGCAGGCACCGGTGCGGCGGAGTCGATCACGGTGATCGGCAGGAATTTCGGCAGGCTGCCCATGGTTTACTCCCGCGGACCGTAACGCAGCGTGGCCTGGCGGCGGCGCACCACCTGGTAGGGCCGCCACAGGTAGCTGATCGGGATGCTCCACACGTGCACCAGGCGGGTGAACGGCGCGATCAGGAACAGGGTCAGGCCCAGGAAGATGTGCATCTTGTAGACCCAGCTGACGCCCTCGATGTAGTCGGCGGCACCGGCACGGAAGGTCACGATGTGCTGCGCCCATTCGGCCAGCTGCACCATCACTCCACCGTCGAGGTGGCCGGACGAGATGCGGATGCTGTACAGGCCCAGGCACAGCTGTGCGAACAGCAGCACCAGCACCAGGGTGTCACCGAAGCTGCCGGTGGCCCGTACCCGCGCATTGAACAAGCGGCGTACCAGCAGGATGCTGATGCCGATGAAGCACAGCGCGCCGAACACACCACCGACCACCATCGCCAGCATCTGCTTCTGCGACGAAGTGATGAAGTGCTCGTACACCGCGTGCGGGGTCAGCAGGCCGACCAGGTGGCCGCCGAGGATGGCCAGGATGCCGATGTGGAAGCAGTTGCTGCCGATCCGCATGCCCTTGTCCGAGAGCATCTGGCTGGAGCCGGTGCGCCAGGTGTACATGGCCTTGTCATAGCGCGCCCAGCTGCCGATCAGCAGCACCGCCACGGCGATGTACGGGTAGTACTGGAAGGCGAATTGATGCAGGGAGTAACTCATGGCTGGACCTCTCGATGCGAAGGACGGGCCGGCGAACGCACGGGTGGCTTGCAGTCTTCGGAGGGTGCTTCGGCGCCGAAGCGCACCGCCTCCTCCTCCCACAAGCGGTCCATGGCCTCGGCGGTATCGTCGCGGACTTCCTCGCTGGCACGCTGGCGCAGCGCCTGCAGATCGGCCTTGCCGTCACCGGCTTCGACCAGGATCTCGAACAGCACCCGGTGCGGCAGCTCACGCTCGGCGGCACGCGCCGCCAGCATCCCGGCGATATGGCCGATGTGATGCAGCCACTCGCGGGCCTCGCTGCCGGGGCGATGGGCGAGGAACTCCAGCAGCAGCGGCAGGTAGTCCGGCAGCTCGCGCGCATCCAGTTCAAAGCCGTTGCGGCGGTAGGTCTCGACCAGATCGACCATGGCCTGGCCGCGGTCGCGCGACTCGCCATGGATGTGTTCGAACAGCAGCAGGCTCATCGAGCGGCCACGGTCGAAACTGGCCAGCCACGCCGCCTGCGCATCCAGCGCATCGGTAGCCAGCAGCTGCTGCACGAAGCTTCGCAGCTGCTGGCGGCGGGCGGCGCTCAGCGCCGGGTCGTCGCAGGCGGCGAGCAGTTCCTCCCCGTGCTGCCACAGTTCTTCACGGGGGTAGTCCAGCAGCACCCCGACCAGCTTGAGCACGCTCATCACACCACCTCCTTGCGGCGGTGGTTCGGCCCCTTGTCCACCACGAAGGTGGTGCTCTTGCGCTGGCCGAACAGGTCGGCCGGGCTGTCACCGTTGCAGCCGTTGCCGAAGGTGAAGCCGCAGCCGCCGCGCTCGCCGAAGGCATCGTTGGCGTACTCGCGGTGGCCGGTCGGAATCACGAAACGGTCCTCGTAGTTGGCGATGGCCAGGTAGCGGTACATCTCTTCCACCTGGGCGATGCTCAGCCCGGTCTGTTCCAGCACCGCGGTGTCTTCCACGCCGTCCACGTTCTTGGCCCGGCGCCAGGCCCGCATCGCCATCAGCCGTTCCAGCGCGCGTACCACCGGCGCTTCGTCACCCGCCGTCAGCAGGTTGGCCAGGTAGCGCATCGGGATGCGCAGCGAGGCCACGTCCGGCAGCTCGCCGCTCATGCCCACCCGGCCACGTTCGGCAGCCGACTGGATCGGCGACAGCGGCGGTACGTACCAGACCATCGGCAACGTGCGGTATTCCGGGTGCAGCGGCAGCGCCAGCTTCCAGTCGATCGCCAGCTTGTACACCGGCGACTGCTTGGCCGCATCCAGCCAGCTGTCCGGGATGCCCTCCTTGCGCGCGGCGGCGATCACCGCCGGGTCGTTCGGGTCCAGGAAGATGTCCAGGTGGGCCTGGTAGAGGTCCTTCTCGGCGGCCACCGAAGCCGCCTCGGCGATGCGGTCGGCGTCGTACAGCATCACGCCGAGGTAGCGGATGCGGCCCACGCAGGTTTCCGAGCACACGGTCGGCTCGCCCATCTCGATGCGCGGGTAGCAGAAGATGCACTTCTCCGACTTGCCGCTCTTCCAGTTGTAGTAGATCTTCTTGTACGGGCAGGCCGAGACGCACATGCGCCAACCGCGGCACTTGTCCTGGTCGATCAGCACGATGCCATCTTCCTCGCGCTTGTAGATCGCGCCCGAGGGGCACGCCGACACGCACGCCGGGTTCAGGCAGTGCTCGCACAGGCGCGGCAGGTACATCATGAAGGTCTTCTCGAAGGCGCCGTAGATCTCCTTCTGCACCTGGTCGAAGTTGTAGTCGCGCGAGCGCTTGCTGAACTCCGAACCCAGGATCTCCTCCCAGTTCGGGCCCCACTCGATCTTCTGCATGCGCTCGCCACTGATCAGCGAGCGCGGCCGCGCGGTGGGCTGGTGCTGGCTGTCCTTGGCGGTGTGCAGGTTCTGGTAGTCGAAATCGAACGGCTCGTAGTAGTCGTCGATCTGCGGCAGGTCCGGGTTGGCGAAGATCTTGGCCAGCATGCGCCAGCGGCCACCTGCACGCGGTACCAGCTTGCCGGCGCGGGTACGCACCCAGCCGCCGTTCCACTTGTCCTGGTTTTCCCATTCCTTCGGGTAGCCGATGCCTGGCTTGGTTTCCACGTTGTTGAACCAGGCGTATTCGACGCCCTCGCGCGAGGTCCAGACGTTCTTGCAGGTGATCGAGCAGGTATGGCAGCCGATGCACTTGTCCAGGTTCAGCACCATCGCGATCTGTGCACGGACCTTCATCACACCACCTCCTTGCTGGCCGATGCCGAAGCACCAGCGGGCTGCTCATCGGTCGCTCCTGCGCGTCCTGCGCCCGCGACACTCGAACTTCCTTGTTCATCGTCCAGCCAATCGATCTTGTCCATCTTGCGCACGATCACGAACTCGTCGCGGTTGGTACCGCAGGTGCCGTAGTAGTTGAAACCGTAGGCCAGCTGCGCGTAGCCGCCGATCATGTGGGTGGGCTTGAGCACGATGCGGGTCACCGAGTTGTGGATGCCGCCGCGGGTCCCGGAAATCTCCGAGCCCGGCACGTTGATGATGCGTTCCTGGGCGTGGTACATCATCGCCATGCCCGGCATCACGCGCTGGCTGACCACCGCACGCGCGGCAATCGCACCGTTGACGTTGAACAGCTCGATCCAATCGTTGTCGACGATGCCGGCACTGCGCGCGTCGTCCTCGCTGATCCACACGATCGGGCCACCGCGCGACAGCGTCTGCATGATCAGGTTGTCGCTGTAGGTGCTGTGGATGCCCCACTTCTGGTGTGGCGTGATCCAGTTCAGCACAATCTCCTTGTTACCGTTCGGGCGCTGGTTCAGCAGCGGCTCCACCGTGCGTGTGTTGACCGGCGGCCGGTAGCCCATGAAGGCCTCGCCGAAGTCGATCATCCACTCGTGGTCCTGGTAGAACTGCTGGCGACCGGTCACCGTGCGCCACGGAATCAGCTCGTGCACGTTGGTATAGCCGGCGTTGTAGCTGACGTTGTCGTCCTCCAGGCCCGACCAGATCGGCGAAGAGATGATCTTGCGCGGCTGTGCCTGGATGTCACGGAAGCGGATCGCCTCGTGCTCCTTGCCCACCGCCAGGTGGGTATGCTCGCGGCCGGTGAAGGTCCCCAGCGATTCCCACGCCTTCACTGCGACGTGGCCATTGGTTTCCGGCGCCAGGTGCAGGATCACCTCGGCCGCGTCGATCGCGGTCGAAATGGCCGGGCGACCCTGGCTCACGCCCGCGTCGTGCACGGTGTGGTTGAGCTTGCCGAGGAATTCGACCTCGTGCTTCGTGTCCCAGCTCATGCCCTTGCCGCCGTTGCCCAGCGTGTCCAGCAGCGGGCCCAGCGAGGTGAACTTGCGGTACAGGTTCGGGTAGTCACGCTCCACCACCGTCATCGACGGCATGGTCTGGCCCGGGATGGCCTCGCATTCGCCCTTCTTCCAGTCGGCCACGCCGAACGGCATGCCCAGTTCGTTCGGGGTGTCGTGCAGGGTCGGCACCAGCACCAGATCCTTCTCCACGCCCAGCACGCCCGGCGCCATCTCGCTCACGGTGCGGGCGACCTCCTTGAAGATCTCCCAGTCGCTGCGCGATTCCCACGCCGGATCCACCGCCTTCGACAGCGGGTGGATGAACGGGTGCATGTCCGAGGTGTTGAGGTCGTCCTTCTCGTACCAGGTGGCCGTGGGCAGCACGATGTCCGAGTACAGCGCGGTGGTGCACATGCGGAAGTCGAGCGTGACCAGCAGGTCCAGCTTGCCTTCCGGTGCCTCGTCGCGCCACGTCACCTCCTCCGGCTTGATCGCCCCCATCTCGCCCAGGTCCTTGCCCTGCAGGCCATGGCGCGTACCCAGCAGGTGCCGCAGCATGTACTCGTGACCCTTGCCCGACGAACCCAGCAGGTTCGAGCGCCAGATGAACATCATCCGCGGATGGTTCTGCTGTGCATCCGGGTCAGCGAAGGCGAAGTCCAGCGAGCCGTCCTTGAACTTGCCCAGCGCGTAGTCGGCCGGGGCAACGCCCGCCGCGTCCGCCTCGCGTACCAGCTGCAACGGGTTGCGGTTCAGCTGCGGCGCACAGGGCAGCCAGCCCATGCGCACCGCGCGCAGGTTCAGGTCGGCGAGGCTGCCGCTGTACTTGCTGGCATCGGCCAGCGGCGACAGCAGCTCTTCCACCTGCAGCTTCTCGTAGCGCCACTGCCCGGTGTTGAAGTAGAAGAACGAGGTGCCGTTCATGTGGCGCGGCGGCCGGCTCCAGTCCAGGCCGAACGCCAGTGGCTGCCATCCGGTCTGCGGGCGCAGCTTCTCCTGGCCCACGTAGTGCGCCCAACCACCACCGGTCTGGCCCACGCAACCGCACATGATCAGCATGTTGATCAGGCCGCGGTAGTTCATGTCGTTGTGGAACCAGTGGTTCATGCCCGCGCCGACGATGATCATCGAACGGCCATGGGTCTTGTCGGCGGTACGCGCGAACTCGCGGGCGATCTCGATCACCTCGGCACGCGACACGCCAGTGATGCGTTCCTGCCAGGCAGGCGTGCCCGGCACCATGTCGTCGAAGCTCGATGCCACGTTGCCGCCGCCAAAGCCACGGTCCACGCCGTACTGGGCCAGCAGCAGGTCGTAGACCGTGGCCACCAGGGTCTCGCCACCGTCGGCGAGGGCCAAGCGACGCACCGGGATGTTGCGCTCAAGCACGTCGTCGGCCGGCGCGGCAGTCCAGCCATCGGTCTCGATGCCACCGAAGTACGGGAAGCTCACCGCTTCGATGCCCTCATGGCCATCGGCCAGGCTCAGGCGCAGGCGCGTCTCGGCGCCCTTGCTCTCCTTCTCCTCGATGTTCCACTTGCCCTTCTCGCCCCAGCGGAAGCCGATCGAGCCGTTGGGCACCACGATCTGGCCGCTGGTCTCGTCATAGGCCAGCGTCTTCCAGTCCGGGTTGTTGGCTTCGCCCAGCCCGCCCAGTTCACTGGCACGCAGGAAACGGCCCGGCACCAGGCGGCCGTCGTCGCGGCGCTCCAGGCGCACCAGCATCGGCATGTCCGAGTACTGGCGGCAGTAGTCCTGGAAGTACTGCGAGGGCGAATTGACGTGGAACTCGCGCAGGATCACATGGCCGAAGGCGAAGGCCAGCGCCGCATCGGTGCCCTGCTTGGGGTGCAGCCAATGGTCGGTCAGCTTGGCCAGCTCGGAATAGTCCGGGCAGATCGCCACCGTCTTGGTGCCGTTGTAGCGCGCCTCGGTGAAGAAATGCGCATCGGGCGTGCGCGTCTGCGGCACGTTCGAGCCCCAGGCGATGATGTAGCGGCTGTTGTACCAGTCGGCCGATTCGGGCACGTCGGTCTGCTCGCCCCAGATCTGCGGCGAGGCCGGCGGCAAATCGCAGTACCAGTCGTAGAAGGACAGGCAGGCGCCGCCCAGCAGCGACAGGTAGCGTGCACCGGCGGCGTAGGACACCATCGACATCGCCGGGATCGGCGAGAAGCCGACCACGCGATCCGGGCCGTACTGCTTCACCGTGTACAGGTTGGAGGCCGCAATGATCTCGTTGGCCTCTTCCCATTGCAGGCGCACGAAGCCGCCCATGCCGCGGCGGGTCTTGTACGAACGCGCCTTCTCCTTGTCCTCCACGATGCTGGCCCAGGCATCGACCGGGGCCTTGCTCTTGCGCGCTTCGCGCCACAGGCGCAGCAGCGTGCCGCGGATCAGCGGGTACTTCAGCCGGTTGGCGCTGTACAGGTACCAGGAATAGCTGGCGCCACGCGGGCAGCCACGCGGTTCATGGTTGGGCAGGTCCGGGCGCGTACGCGGGTAATCGGTCTGCTGGGTTTCCCAGGTGACCAGGCCGTTCTTGACGTAGATCTTCCAGCTGCACGAACCCGTGCAGTTCACGCCGTGGGTGGAGCGCACGATCTTGTCGTACTGCCAGCGGGCGCGGTAGCTGTTTTCCCAGTCACGGCCTTCGCTCTTGGCGAATCCGTGGCCATCGGCAAAGGTCTGGGGGCCACGCTTGAAGAACTGCAAGCGATCGAGGAAATAACTCATCGGGGGTCTCCCTTTGCGGACATCGGCATCGTGGCTGTGTGTGTCATCTGGCTGCGGTGCGTTTTCATGTCGTCAGCAGGGTGTCTCGGCACCGCGCCGGTAATACCACCACCAGGTCACGGCCAGGCAGGTGACGTAGAAAACAACGAATCCGTACAGCGCCATGTCGGGGCTGCCGGTCAAGGTGATGGACGAGCCGTAGCTCTTGGGAATGAAGAAACCGCCGTAGGCACCGATCGCACCGGAGAAACCGACCACCGCGGCCGACTCGATGCTGGCCTGGTGCGCGGCGGTAGCCTTGCCCTCGGCGTTGTCGTTGGCCGACCAGCGCTCATGCAGGGTGCGGAAGATCACCGGGATCATGCGGAAGGTGGTGCCGTTGCCGATGCCACTGAGCACGAACAGCGCCATGAAGCTGAGCAGGAAGCCATGGAAGTTCCCGCCCTGGCCGTGACTGGGCAGGAAGTGCAGCACGCCGAACACGGCCGCGATCATCAGCGCGAACACCCAGAAGGTCAGGCGTGCGCCGCCCCAGCGGTCGGCCATGCTGCCGCCCACCGAGCGCATCAGTGCGCCCAGCAGCGGGCCGATGAAGGCGTAGGCCAGCGGGTTCACATCCGGGAACTGGCTCTTCACCAGCATCGGGAAGCCGGCCGAGAAGCCGATGTAGGAACCGAAGGTGCCGATGTACAACCAGCACATCAGCCAGTTGTGCTTGCGGCGGAAGATCACCGCCTGCTCGGAGAACGACGAGCGGGCGCTGGTCAGGTCGTTCATGCCGAACCAGGCCGCGATGGCGCACAGCGCGATGGCCGGCACCCAGATGAAGCCGGCGTTCTGCAGGAACAACGGCGCCCCACCCTCCACCGTGGGCTGCGGTGCACCACCCAGCGCACCGAACACGCCCACGGTGATGACCAGCGGGATCACCGCCTGCGCCACCGACACGCCCACATTGCCCAGGCCGGCGTTCAGGCCCAGCGCCAGGCCCTGCTTCTGCTTGGGGTAGAAGAAGGAGATGTTGGACATCGACGACGAGAAGTTCGCGCCGCCGAACCCGCACAGGATCGCGATGGCCACGAACACCCCGTACGGCGTGGCCGGGTCCTGTACCGCAAAGCCGAGCCAGAGCGTCGGCGCCAGCAGCGAGGCCGTGGACAGCGCGGTCCAGCGGCGGCCACCGAAGATCGGAATCACGAACGAATAGAAGATGCGCAGCGTAGCGCCGGACAGGCTGGGCAGCGCCACCAGCCAGAACAGCTGGTCGGTACTGAAGTTGAAGCCGATCTTCGGCAGGCTGATCGACACCGCCGAGAACAGCACCCAGACCGAGAAGGCCAGCAGCAGCGAGGGAATCGAGATGACCAGGTTGCGGGTGGCGACCCGCTTGCCGGTGCGCGCCCAGTAGCCGGGGTCCTCCGGCGTCCAGTCGCTGATGACGCGACCCGGACGGGCAGTGCTGCGGACAACAGGATCGCTACCGACGGTCATACATGGCTCCAAGGCTGTGGAATGACGTGGGTACTGCGTTTCAAGTTGTGACCCGTCGTCATGCAGCCATTAGGCCGCGCAGCTACAACGACGGGGTTGATCTGGATCAATCAGGGGCAGGTTTCCACCGTGCCCCTGACAAATGTCAAACCGATGGTGCGGTGGTGCGGCGGGTCACCCCGCGCTGCCGCACGCTGTCGCGCACGTCCACATCGAACTGCAGCAGAAGCTGGCCGCCATCTTCCAGGGCAATGTCAAATGACAGCCCATCCCGGCACGGCAGCCGCGCCGCCAAGGCCTCGACTGCCGGGCGCGGCAGTACCAGGCGGCAGAAGGTGCCGCCATCGAGCAGCACCGGTTGATCACCGCCATGCAGCGACACCGCCATGCCCCAGCCCTCGATGCCGCCAAAGCGGGTCATGTTCTCGACCGATTCACCGGCCAGCAGGCGCGCCAGTTCGGCCTCGTCCAGGCGAAGCCGTACTGATTGATCCTGCAACTGCACTTTCATGACGCAACATCCTCCCATTGTTCGGGGGTATTGCAGTTGACCAGGCAGGCTTCGTCAACGCTTTCCAGCAGCAGCGCGTGCATCTGCAGGCGGCGCTGGAAGGCCTGTACCGAGCGCGGCCCGTCCGCATCATCCAGCATCGCGGCCAGCACGCTACGAGTGGCATTGTCCACATTCAACCGCATGGGAAAGGGATGCCCGTCAAAGATCGTGCATGCGCCCTGCCCCTCGGCAGCCAGCCGTTGCAGCAGCCGTGGCGCCAGCAACGGCGTATCCACCGCTACCACCCAGGCCGGGCTGTCGGGCATCTGCTGCATCACGCTGTGCAGTCCACCCAGGGGGCCGCAGCGCGCTACCTGATCGGGGATGCCGCCGAAGGCCGGATAGTCACCGCTCACCCAGACCCGACCGGCGCCAGCCTGCAGCAGCAGGCCACGCATGTGTTCCAGCAGGGTGCGCCCCTTCCACGGCAGCAGCGCCTTGTCGCGCCCCATCCGGCTGGACAGGCCACCGGCCAGCACGATGCCGTTGATGGTTCCATTCATGGTAGAGCCACGCCATGCGTGGCTGCAGCGGGCTCAATGCTGGTGGTCGTGCGCATGGTCATGGGCATGTGCGGGCTCGCTGTCCGCATGGCACAGGCTGCAACCCTCGCTCCACTCGCTGTCGCCGTCCTCGTAATGCTCCTGCTTCCAGATCGGGCACTGGTGCTTCACCACCTCGATCAACTGGCGGCAGGCACGGAACGCCTCGTCCCGGTGCGGGCTGCCCGCAGCCACCACCACCGCCACATCGCCAATGCCCAACCGGCCCTTGGCATGGGCCACATACAGCTTCAGCTTCGGACCGAACGTCGCCTCGACCTCCCCGGCCAAGCGCTTGAACTCGTTCAACACCAGCGGCTCGAACAGGTCGTAGGTGATCCCGGTCACCGGCCGGCCGATATTGACGTCGCGCACCTTGCCGATGAACACATCGATGCCACCGAAACCCGGATCGGACACCGCAGCGATGCCCTCGGCCGGATCGATCGCCGCCTGCGCGCGGTCCACCACCTTGGCGATGATCTTCTCGCTCATCGCTCAGCCCCCGCTTACCGGCGGCAGGATCGCCACCCGGCCATCGTCGGGCAGCGCTTCGTGGTCACGCAGCACGCGTTGCTGGTCGGCGAACGCCGAGTAGTCCAGCAGGCCAGCGCGGAAACCCGGCCAACGCGTCGGCAGCAGCTCGCGCAGCGCCTGGCGCAGATCGGCCACGGTGCCACCGGCCACCTCCACCGCGATCTCGCGGCTGGCATCCAGATCGGAGAACGCACCAAACAACTGCAGATTCACCTGTTTCATCATGACTCCTGGCTCGCCAGCTGCACCGGGTCATGGTGACCCCAGCCCTGCACGCGCACGTAGGTGCCAGCGTTGGCCAGGTCTCCCTCGGCCTCCAGCACCACCCAGGCGTTGGCCTGCAGCATGGACATCAAACGGAACGACTCCTGCCCGGACAGCACGCGCGCACTCAGGCGGCCCTGAGCGTCCACTTCCACCCGCGCACGCGCGTGGAAGCGCAGGCCCGGCGGCTTGCGCACGTCGGCCTGCAGCGGCAGCTGCAACACGGTTTCCGGTGCCAGCCCCAGCAGGCGCCGCAGCACCGGCTCGACGAAGAAGCGCTGGCCCACGGCGGCCGACACAGGGTTGCCGGGCAGACCGAAATACAGCGCACCATTGGGCAGCACCGCGAACAACAGCGGCTTGCCGGGGCGGATCGCTACCTTGTGGAACACGATGCGCGCACCACGTCCACGCAGCGCATCGGGAACGAAATCGTAGCGGCCGGCCGACACCGCGCCCGTGCTGATCAGCAGCTGCGCGCCGGCAGCCAGCGCGTCATCCAGCACCGCATTGAACGCCGCCACGTCATCACCCACCGTGCCCTGCCACACCACTTCGGCACCGGCGGCCTGCAGGCGGCCAACCAGATACGGCCGGTTGCTGTCACGAATCTGGCCGGATTCCAGCGTCTGCGCCGCCTCGGTCACCAACTCCTTGCCGGTAGCGATCACTGCCGCCTTCGGCCGCGCCACCACCGCCACCTGGCCCACGCCGATGGCATGCAGCAGGGTACGCGCATTGATATCCAGCACCTGCCCAGCCTGCAGCACGCGCTCGCCTTCGCGTACATCCTGGCCGCGCAGGCGCACGTTCTGGCCCGGCTTCACCGTGCCCTTCAGGGCGATGCGGGTCGGGCGGCCCTCCTCGCTGGCGAGGATCTCCACGTTCTCGACCGGCACCACCGTATCCAGCCCAACCGGCATGCGCGCACCGGTCATGATTTCCCAGGCACCCTCGCCACCTTCGGCGCCGGCATCGCCGGCCGCCTGCCAACCCTGCACCGCGAATTCGGTACCGGCTTCGAACGTCGTGCCGTTGGCGCGCAGCGCGAAACCGTCCATCGCAGAATTGTCGAACGGCGGCAGCGACTGCCCACTGATGATGTCACTGGCCAGAGTGCGGCCGCCGGCCTCATGCAACGGCAGGCGCTCGGCCGGCAGCGGCGTGGCCGCATCCAGCAGGTGCTGCAGGGCTTCGCTATAGGCAATCATCAGTGGCCACCACCATCGACCATCGCCAAAGCGTGGCCCAGCACCGGCGCCAGAATATCGAGGCACTGCGCCGCCGCCTTCGGGCTGCCCGGCAGTGCGAACACCAGCATGTTGCCCAGCTGCACCACCTCGGCGCGGCTCAGCCAGGCCATCGGCGTGTGCTGTGCGCTCAGTGCCCGCACCATCTGCGCCAGGCCATGCACCGGCCGTGCGTTCAAGGAACGCAGCGCCTCCGGGGTCAGGTCACGCGGGCCCAGCCCGGTACCGCCGGTGCACAGGCACAGGCGCACGCCCTCGGCGGCCAGTGCCTGCAGGCGGCCAGCCAACGGCTCGATGCCGTCGGGCAAGATCTCGGCGGCCACGACCTCACCGCCCAGCTTTTTCAGGCCGCTCACCAGGGTTGGGCCGGACACATCTTCATAGGTGCCCTCGCTGGCGCGATCGCTCAGCGTGATCACCGCGCAGGCCGCGCCCTCCAGCCCCTTCGGCGCGCGCGGCTTGAAACGCGCGCGCTCGGCATCGTCCATGCCATCCGGGTGCAGCCACACACCGCGCTTGCCGCCTTCCTTGAACAGCAGGCGGATGCCCTCGATGCGCAGGGCCGGCTCCACCGGCTTGCTCAGGTCGTACAGGGTCAGCAGCGCCGCGTTGACGCCAGCCAGTGCCTCCATCTCCACGCCAGTGCGCGCCTCGCTGGCGCACTCGCACCACACGCGGATCGCCTGCCGTTCCGGTACCGGCGCGCAGAACACCTGCACCAGTTCCAGCGGCAACGGGTGGCACAGCGGCATCAGCATCGAGGCCATCTTGGCGCCCTGCAGACCGGCAATCTCGGCCATCATCAGCGCATCGCCCTTGGGCAGGCGGCGCTCGACGATCAGCGGATAGGCCACCGGACCGGCATGCAGCTCGCCCACCGCCACCGCGCGGCGGCGGGTGATGCGCTTGTCGCGGACATCGGCCATGTGGAAGGCCGCTTTCAATTCCCCACTCATCGTGTTGCTCATCCTCCGATGGAGGCCAGGTGCGGGGTCAGCCCGGTCTGGCCCTGGTGCAGTCCATGCCCGGCCGCTTTCAGGCCGAGCTGCGTGGTGATGCGTGCCAGCAGCGCGTCGTGGTCATCGTCGCCCTGCAGCAGCGGGCGCAGCGGCACGCCGAACTCGCCGAACAGGCACAGCCGCAGGTCACCCTTGGCGGTCACCCGCAGGCGGTTGCAGCCCTTGCAGAAGTCACGCGAATACGGGGCGATGATGCCGATGCTGCCGCGATGGTCGGGGTGGCAGAACTCACGCGCTGGGCCGGCATCGGCCGCGCGTGGACGCTCGCACCAGCCGGCCGCCAGCAGCTGTTCGATCACCACGTCGGCGCGCAGGTGGTGGCGCTGGAAATAGGCCTCGTTGTCGCCGGTGCGCATCAGTTCGATGAAGCGCACGCTGAAGGGGCGGTCGCGCAGGTAGTCCATCCACTGCGGCAGCTCGTCGTCGTTCAGGCCGCGCAGCAGCACCGCGTTGAGCTTGATGGCCGGCAGGCCCAGCGCCTGTGCCAGGGCCAGGCCCTGTTCGATCTCCGGCAGGCGGTCATGCCCGGTGATGGTCTTGAACCGTTCGCGCTGCAGGCTGTCCATGCTCACGTTCAGCGCGGTCAGGCCGGCGCGATGCCAGCCCGGCAGGCGACGCGGCAGCAGCGTGCCATTGGTGGTGATGGCCACCTTGCGGATGCCCGGCACCGCCGCCACGGTGGCGATGATCTCGTCCAGGTCCTTGCGCAGGCTGGGCTCGCCACCGGTCAGGCGGATCTTGCTCATGCCCAACGCGGCAAACGCACGCACCAGGCGCGCGATTTCATCCACCTGCAGGAAGCGTGGGCGGCCATCGGCCTGGTAACCGTCGGGCAGGCAGTAGCTGCAACGGAAGTTGCAGGCTTCGGTCAGCGACAGGCGCAGGTACGGAAAGCTGCGTCCGAAACCGTCGGTGAGTTGGCTCATGGCTGGTCCACCTTGTTGCTCCACCGTCTTGCCTGTGCCCGGAACGGCCCGGAAACCCTCGTCTGCTGGAACGATTGCCAGAGTACGCGGCAGTCAGTTCCATGGGCATGACTTAAATCAATCGTCTTCGGCCCCGCGCGGCAGGCGTTATGGCAGCATGCGGCTTTCCGTGCAGCGGGCGTGTGACAACCCTCATGATGATGAACGATTTCCAGCAGCTGCTGCACGCCGCAGGCCAGCAGGCTGAACCGCAACGCTTGCTGTTCGTATTCGTGCGCGCCGAGCTGCCCGAATCGCCCACCAGCGACCAGCGCGACCGGCATGACCGCCGCGAGGGCGGCACCCTGTCGCCGGTGCTGTGCGTGGACAAGCTGCCGGCCGAGGTGCCCAGTTTCCTGGCGCTGGCGACCGAATCGACCACCACCGGCATCGAGTGGGATCTGGTGTTCGTGGCGGCGCTGGACGGCCGCGCCGGTTTCGCGCCCAACAGCGATGAAGCCGCTCGCCCGCTGCAGCTGATGGTCAACGCCATCCATGACGGTCAGATCGGCCGCTTCGCCGCCTTCGACCGGGGCGGCGAGCCTGTTCAGTTCTATTGAGCCACCAGCTGCAGGGTCAGGAAGAAGATCACCAGCACGGTGTTCAGCCCCCAGGCCACGGTCAGCCCGCGCGCGGCCACGCCCAGGTTGGGGTTGTGCGCAGTGGGCGCCGCCCGCCACACCGCCGGGATGATCCAGCCGGTATAGAGCAGCAACGCGGCGAACACCCCCAGCAGCAGCGACGTGCGCTGGTTGGCCAACGCCCAGAGGGCCACGGCCCACAGAATGTTGCTGGGAATGACGCCCTGCAGCCAGAACACACTCCAGAGCCGTGAACGCCCCGGGGTATCGGGCGCCGGGTGCAGGGAAGCGGTGGCAGTCATAAGTCTCCTTCTGGTTAGGAAACGTGCCTGACCAGCCTGCGCTTGGTGGCTGGGAACGTCAACCCGAGTCGCACGTCGCGCTTTGGCGCCGGCGGGACCCCGCCAGGCTCGACTCAGACTTGCGCGGAGCCTGTCGCTATCGCCCTTCCCCACCCGCACCCTTCCCTCCCCCAACCTCGACACCTGTCGCAGATTGCGCGGTTCGGGCGGATCACCACGCCAGCCCGCGCTGGCAGTGCTTAGCAGCGTGGGAGAATGCCGAAAGCGTCTCCAATCGAGTGATGTTTGCAACTCTTCTGATTGGCATTGCACAGCGCCAGGGGCTCAGATGGCGTGCCACCGGAAAAGGGTGGCCGGGCTTCGAATCCCGTGTTGGCTTTGAGTAAGTGCGCTTGCCAACCGGCGTCACCATGCGTGGCGCCGGTTGGCAATCCGTCTGCCGGCTATGGCGGGCGGTGCGTTGGGGGCGTTCGCGCCCGCCGGCTTGAAGCCAACCCGGATTCGAACCACGTACCGCCCGCCACCTTTCGGGTGGCGGCTACCGATTGCCCTGCACGGAGCCTTGCCATGAACAAATCGAACTTCCCGCACCTGCACGCCGACCACGGCACCACCCACGACGACGGTTCGCCACAGGCTGCGCCTGCAGTGGACAGGAACACCTTCATTGCCAATCTCAACCGCATCGGCTCCGGTGCGGCGGCCGATGGCCAACCCTGGCCGGAGCGGCATCAACTCCCCGGCCGCTGCCTGGCCCTGGCCGATGCCGATTGCGCGTTGAGCGGGTTGCGTGTGGTGCTGGAAATGCTGCTGGCGGCGGAGCGCACCCGCCAGAATGGCGAACCCGAGCAATACGTGGGCGACCGGCTGATGGAGGGGTTGGTACTGGCCTGTCAGTCGTTGTGCGCGCAGGCGGTGGGGCGGTTGCAGCCTGAAGGCTGATCGGCACCCGCTATCCGGAAGCGGTGATGGGCGCCCATGCACTGCAGGAAACGGTGATGCTGATCGACCAACGCAGTCAACACGTGGCGACCTGAGCGCGCAGCCACCACCGCAACTGAGTCACTGGCGGTGTGCTGCTCGCCATGCCGGCCACGCTTCAGCGATCACGCTCACTGCCGACCTCAGGAACAACAAGGCGATCACTGCGCCGACGACAATATCCGGCCAACCGCGCCCGGTCATGGCCACGCCACCTGCGGCCACCAGCACCCCCAGGTTCGCGGCCACGTCATTGCGCGAGCACTCGAACGTGCTCTTCATGTTGATGTTCAACCTGCGGAAACGCCACAGCAGCGCCACGCAGGTGAGGTTCGCCACCAGGGCAATGCCACCGAACACCAGCATCAGCGTGCTGGACGGTGGCACCCCGTTGACCAGCTTTCCGGCCACTTCGAACACGATGAACACGAAGAAGGCCAGGATCAGCAGGCCCTTGGCCAGCGCCGCGCCCGCTTCCCAGCGCGCGCCCCGGTTTACCGCCCACAGGCTCAGGCCATAGACGATGGCATCTCCCAGCATGTCGACCGCATCGGCCTGCAGGGCACTGGATCGCGCGGCAAGGCCCGCGCCGAACTCGATGAAGAACATCGCCAGATTGATTGCCAGCACCGCTACCAGCACCCGCCGCTGGGCGCTGTGCAGCGCTATCGATGCCAGCTCCTGGCGCTTGTGGCCGCAGCACTGGTCCATGGGGGCGCTCCGCCGGGCGTGCCCGGGCTTGAAATGAAAGGGAGCTGCCTTTATCAACCTTGTAGCCCCTACAAGGTCAAGCCCATGACAGCCCCACTTACCATCGGCCAACTGGCCCGCCACACCGGCACCAAGGCAGAGACCATCCGCTATTACGAAAAGATCGGGCTGCTGCAGCCGCCGTTGCGTTCGCAGGGCAACTACCGCTGCTACGGCGCGCAGGATCAACGGCGGCTGGCATTCGTGCGCCGTGCGCGCGAGCTGGGGTTCGCCATCGAGCAGATCCGCGAACTGATCGCCTTCGGCGAACAACGCGAGCACCAGTGCAGTTCGGTGGATGACGTGGTGAAGGCACACATTGCCGACATCGCGCGCAGGATTGCCGACCTGCAGGCGTTGCAGGGCGAACTGCAGCGGATGATCGGCAACTGCCCCGGCGGGCGCGTGGCCGACTGCCGGGTACTGGAAGCCCTGCAGCCTGCGCCGGCTAGCTGAGCAGGAACCGCACGCGATTCGGCACCCGCCTTAGACGCCGGTCGCTCCCGCCGCTTGCGCCAGCTCCGCCGCCAACGCATCGCCCTTGCGCTCGCTGTAACGGTCCACGAGGTAGTCTGCGCGGCCGCGGGTGAGCAGCGTGAACTTCACCAGTTCTTCGACCACATCCACCACGCGATCGTAGTAGGGCGAGGGCTTCATCCGTCCGACTTCGTCGAACTCCTGCCAGGCCTTGGCCACCGACGACTGGTTGGGAATGGTCAGCATGCGCATCCAGCGGCCCAGTACCCGCAACGTATTGACCGTGTTGAACGACTGCGAACCGCCGCAGACCTGCATCACCGCCAGCGTCCTGCCCTGGGTCGGCCGCACGCTGCCGTCTTCCAGTGGCAGCCAGTCGATCTGGTTCTTGAACACGCCGGTCACCGTGCCGTGCCGCTCCGGGCTGACCCACACCTGTCCTTCCGACCAGTGCGACCACTCGCGCAACCGCTGCACTTCCGGATGCCCCTTGTCCACGCTGTCCAGCAGCGGCAAGGCATGTGGATCGAACACGCGCGTTTCGCAGCCCAGATGCTGCAGCAGGCGTTCGGCCTCCAGTGCCAGCTTGCGGCTGAACGATTGCGGCCGCAGTGAGCCGTACAGCAGCAGGATGCGTGGCGGCCCCTGGCGTTCGGCCGCCAACCGCTGGTGATCCGGCTGGGGAAGTGAGGTTGCCCTCAGATGGGGCAGCGAAGGACTTGTGGTCGACTCATTCATTCGACTATTCTAGAAATATGGAAACATCAAATGCAATCGCTGCGCTCACCGCGCTCGGCCACGCCACCCGCCTGGCAGCCTTCCGCCTGCTGGTCGAAGCCGGCCCGGCCGGTCGCATGGCCGGCGACATCGCCGCAGCGCTCCAGGTTCCTCCCGCCACCCTCAGCTTCCACCTGAAGGAACTGGTACAGGCCGGCCTGGTCGAGAGCGAGAGCCAGGGCCGCCACGTCTGCTACCGCGCGAATTTCAGCGCAATGACCGGCCTGATCGAGTACCTCACGCACAACTGCTGCGCCGGTTCGCCCAGCGAACAATGCACCCCGTCAGGCAATCCCTGCAGCTGCTGATTCGGAAACGCCACCATGTCCCGCTCCATCCTGTTTCTCTGCACCGGCAACAGCGCCCGCAGCGTGCTGGCCGAAGCCACCCTGCGCGCATGGGGCGGCGACCGCTTCACGGCCTACAGTGCCGGCAGCCACCCGACCGGCCAGGTCAATCCGTTCGCGCTTGCACAGCTGCGCGCAGAAGGCATCCCGGTCGCGGGACTGCGCAGCAAATCCTGGGATGAGTTCGCTGATGCCGCCCCCATGGATCTTGTGATCACCGTCTGCGATGCGGCGGCAGCGGAAGCCTGCCCCGTGGTGTTCGGTGACTTCATCCGCAGCCATTGGGGCCTGCCGGACCCGGCCGAGGCAGAGGGCAGCGATGCCGACAAGGCCGCCGCCTTCGCCCGCGCGCATGCCATCGTGAAGGCACGCGTGCAGGCCCTGCTGGCGCTGCCCGGGCACGTGTGGCAAGACCGCGGAATGCTGCAGCGGGCACTGGACCAGATCGGCCACCTGCTGCCGGCAGCGCGCACGCCATGAGCACAGCGGCACCCATGGGCCTGTTCGAGCGCCACCTGACGCTCTGGGTCGCGCTGTGCATCATCACCGGCACGCTGCTCGGGCACTTCCTGCCCGTTGCTTTCGCCTCCCTGGCGGCGGCTGAAGTGGCCAAGGTCAACCTTCCGGTGGCGGTGCTGATCTGGCTGATGATCATTCCGATGCTGCTGAGGGTGGATTTCGGTGCGATGCGCCAGCTGGGGCAGCACTGGAAAGGCATCGGGGTGACGCTGTTCATCAACTGGGCGGTGAAGCCGTTCTCGATGGCGCTGCTGGGCTGGCTCTTCCTGCGCCACGTCTTTGCGGACTGGCTGCCCGCCGGCCAGATCGAGAGCTATATCGCCGGCCTGATCCTGCTGGCCGCCGCGCCTTGCACGGCCATGGTGTTCGTGTGGAGCAATCTGTGTCGCGGCGATGCCAACTTCACACTGAGCCAGGTGGCACTGAACGACGCGATCATGGTGGTGGCCTATGCGCCGATGGTGGCGCTGCTGCTGGGGCTGTCGGCCATCACCGTGCCGTGGGATACGTTGCTGCTGTCGGTCGGCCTGTACATCGTGGCGCCGGTGCTGGTGGCCGCGTTGCTGCGCCGCTGGATCCTGTCACGCCATGGCCAGCCCGGGCTGCAGGCGGCGCTGCGCCGGCTGGGGCCACTGTCACTGTCGGCACTGCTGCTGACGCTGGTGCTGCTGTTCGGGTTCCAGGGCCAGCAGATCGTGCAGCAGCCGCTGGTGATTGCGGTGATCGCGGTCCCGATCCTGATCCAGGTCTATTTCACCTCCGGCCTGGCGTACCTGCTCAACCGGCGCCTGGGTGTGGCGCACTGCGTGGCCGGGCCGTCGGCACTGATCGGCGCCAGCAACTTCTTCGAACTGGCGGTGGCGACGGCCGTGGGCCTGTTCGGTGTCCACTCCGGCGCGGCGCTGGCCACGGTGGTGGGGGTGCTGATTGAAGTGCCCGTGATGCTTTCGGTGGTGAAGATCGTGAACCGCTCACGCAACTGGTATGAGGCGCGCGAGCGCGCTTGAGGCGGCCATGCCGGAGGCGGCGGCGTCGCGCCCGAGCCGCCAGTTGCAGCGCAGTGGAAAGCGCCCTGCTGCGAAGGTGACAGTTCAGAAGTCCGTTCACGTTCCTTGATCCATACTCCACGGCACCACGCCGCATGCAGCGGCAAGGCCAGGAGGTTGCGATGAACACTGCACGCTTGTTCGCCATTGCGTTGACCACGGCTGCCGCGCTGGCCGCGGCACCCGCCTTCGCTGATCCGCCGCACCATGCGCGCGGCAACGGGCCACCGCCGCACGCCGGTGGCCCGCACAACCGTGATGCACCGCCGCCAGGCTGGCAGAAGAAGGCCTGGCGTCGCGGCGAGCGCCTGCCATGGGCGGAAGTGGACCGCCGCTACTGGGTGGACGACTACGCGCGCTATCACCTGCGCGAGCCGGGCCGCGACCGGCGCTGGGTGCGCCAGTCCGATAACGAGTACCTGTTGGTGGAGATCGCCACCGGCTTGATCATCGACGCGCTGCATCGCTGAAGCGACTTGCAGCTTCTCCACACGCGGCGAATTACCCCTGCGATGCGGCCCGGCATTCATGCTGGGCCGCAATGAGATGTTCCCGCACATCAACACCGCGGCAAAGAGCCCGATCACCAAAGAGCAGGCGGATGGATATCTCCCGTGTGCTCAGCCTACGGTGATGTCCAGCGCGACGTTGCGAGCACGCGATCAGAAGCATCCAGCTCCACCGACCAGGCTTCGGTATCCAGGCCCAACCGGTTCTCATACCACCATCGCTGCGCACAGCGACCACTGCATCCACTGCTTGCATAACAGGTAAAGGGAATACCGGCGTGCTCCACCACGTCAGGTTGCCCCAGCGCCCGAATGACCTGTGCCCTGCCCGCCCCGACCGGGACCAAGGCAAGCGCATGGCAATGCCTCGCCGAGATCGCCGAGCAACCGGCAATGTACGCCACGGACAGGCCGGCACCGGCCTGTTGCGCCGCCCAGCATCCGTGCTAGCGTGCGCCGTCAAACTCTCCATGAGGTGCAGGATGCGCAATGGAATGCGATGTGGCCTGGTCATGGCCTGCATGGCCCTCACGGCCGCCGCGGCGGCCGCATCACCGGCTGCAACGCCCGGTGATCGCAGCCAGGACTTCGTGCAGACACAGGCGATCGCCGCGCGCTGCCAGAAGACGCTGCCCGGCCTGAAACTGCAGTTGCAGGAGGGCCGCCAGCACTGGCTGTCGACGCTCGACGCTGCGCAACTGCAGGCCGCCGAGGCCTATGCCAGCAGCAAGGAAGGCAAGATTCTGGAAAAAGGCGTGGAACGGGATGCCTCCCGCGCATTCGGTCGCAATACCTTGTCCGCCGCGGCGACCTGCGTTGGCCTGCTCGCCGAATATGGCCCGGCTCATCCGCTGCCCGCCGGAACGGCAATGCCGGCCGACCGGGTGCAGCACTACATGCTGCACTTCGCGCCGATGGCGCTGGCCCGGCTGCAGTGCGCACGCCTGGAGGGCATCGACGTGACAGCCCAGCCCGATGGTTCGGAAACCTGGCAGTACCGGGCCTGCGGCCGGACCGAATCCGTTCGCATGGCCCCGCTCGGGCAGAGCTGGTCGATGAGCGATGCGGACCGCAATCGCCTGTTCGACGCGCTGACCCGATAGGTCGGACGGCATTCCACGGGGCCGCAAGGACGATGTTTCCACCCACCATCTGGACCAGGATGCGATCCATCCTTCCATTGACCGTCTGCACGGCGCTCAGCGCCTGCGGACTGGTGATGGACAGTTCGTTCGACACCCAGCAGCAGGCCATCGACGCCGACAGGGTGAACAAGGGATGGATTCCCGATTGGGTGCCCCACGAAGCGACCAACCTGCGTGAAGTACACGATCTGGATTCAAACACCAGCGCGCTGGCGTTCACCAAGCCCCGTGTGGTGCTGCTGAAGTTGCCTGCCGATTGCCAAGCGACCGCGTCCGGCGACAGCGATCCTGTTGCGTTCGATCGATACTGGTGGCCTGGCAACGCGACGCTCAGCGCGTCGTACCGCGTCTTTCGCTGCGCGCCAGAATCCGGAAAATCGGTCTTCGTCGCCATCAACAGGACCGAAGACCACGTGCTTTTCTGGCGAACTTACGCGCGGTGATGCGTTAGCGCCACCTCACTCCTCCCCAGGACGCCATGATGCCCAACGCACATGCACGCTTCGCCGCCCTCGCCCTCCTCCTCCCGGCGTGCCTGCCAGCCTACGCCGCGAAGAACGCTCCCGCCGACGTCAAGGCGATCGAACAGGTGGTCGAATCCTTCCGCACCTCGCTGATCAACAAGGACAAGCCGACCTACATGGGCCTGTTCTTCTCCGACAAACCGGAAGACATCGGCTGGCAGTTTGTCTCCGAGGATGTGCGCCTGCAGGACATCCGCAAGGCCAAGCCCGATGCGATCAAGGCACGGCGGATTCCCACCAACAACTTCATCGCGCTGATCGACGGCGTCGTTGCGTCGCCGAAACCGAAGGAGGAGACATTCTCCAACACGAAGATCGAGACGGATGGCGATGTGGCCTCGGTGTCGTTTGACTACAGCTTCCACGACGATGGGGTGAAGACCAACTGGGGCAAGGAGATGTGGCAGCTGATCCGCACCGAACAGGGCTGGAAGATCTTCTCGGTGGTCTATTCGATCCGCGATTCACGCAGCCCGGCCGAATAAGTGATCTGTCAGACTGGTGCCCACCGTTCGTCCATGCCAGCCAGACCCGATGACCCGGATTGCCGACCTCAACGCCGACCAGCTCGCCCACCACGCGCTCAACATCTTCATCGCCCAGGGCCGCCATGTGGAAGGCGCCCGCGTGATCTACCGTGCGCTGCAACTGGACCCGCATCATCCCGGTGTGCTGCGCTGCCTGAGCGATTTCCTGGCCCACCAGGGCACCGAGCCCTTCGCGGCGGTGACGCTGGAACACGCCCTGTCGGGTGCCGTTCCACTGAATGACGATGCGCGCCGGATGCTGGATGACCTGCGTTTCCTCGACATCTGGTCCTGGGGGTTTTCTCGGCACGTCTCCGGCGAAGCCAACCTCAGCGGTGAAGCCTTCCAGCAGCGCGAGGACTTCATCTTCGATGGCCCGGCCTATGCGGCTTTCCTCAACACGGTCACCGAGCCGGCCGGTTCGTTGCAGGGCGCCTTCCAGGCCGCAGTCCGTATCTGCGGGTTGATGTCGGGCCTGCTGCGCCATCCGCAGAAGGACAATCCAGCGTTCGATGATGTGCTGCGTTCCTCCGCCTTCATCGAGACCGAGGCATACCCGGCATGGCTGGCCTCGCCGACCGACGATCTGGATGCCCTCGACCAGGCCATCCAGGCGCAGCGCCAGGCCGGCTGAAGGAAAATCCAACGGGCGTCCGACGCTTTCCCGACGCCCGCCTGCACATCCTGTCGTGAGGTCAATTCATGGCAGAACCCGCATGCAGCCACCTCACCCCAGGGACAGCGGCAAGTACCCGCATGGCAAGACCGGCCTTCGCCGCATCTTCCACACGCTGATCCATTCGCGCGACGGTTTCATCGCCACCTTCCGTGGCGAAGCGGCCTTCCGGCAGCTGTTGCTGCTGCATGCACTGCTGATGGTCGCGGCGTTCGTGCTGGACATCAGCACGATCGAGCGGGCCGTGGTGCTGGCCGTCTGCTTCATCAGCCTGCTGGTGGAGCTGCTCAACTCGGCCATCGAAGCGGTGGTCGACCGCATCTCGTTGGACCACCACCCGCTGTCCAAGAACGCCAAGGACATGGGCAGCGCCGCCCAGACCACCGCGCTGCTCATGGTCGGCACGGTGTGGGGCGTGATCCTGCTGGGATAGCTCACGCCCGAGCCGCCGGCCATGACCCGGCGCGCCTCTGGACGGAGGTATTACTGCGCGGCCAGGGCGAAATCCAGACCCGCGCATACCGCTGCCACCTGGGCGTCGTTGCATTCCTGCGGGTTGGTGCGCGGGCTGTCCGGGTAGACCTCGGTGGTGGTGGCAAAGCGTGCGTCGGTGAAGCCGGCGCAGGCGCCGATCGAGCGCGACTCGCCCCAGACCACGCCCGGTGACTGCAGCGGCAGGCCGACCAAGTTGCCTTCGGCGTCGGCCGGGGCGATGTGGGTGACCGGGGCAACGGCGGTGATCAATGCCTTCTGGAATTCCGCCTGCGGATCTTCGCTGTTGCCGATCACGTAGAAGCCATCCGGAATGGTGTCGCGCTCGAACGGCTTGCCGTCGCGGGCGCAGCGCGCCGGATCGAACTCGTGCAGGTCGCTGTCGGTGGTCTCGTGCAGGTCCAGGTGCACCAGCAGGTTCGGCTTGCGCTCAGCCACCCAGCGCATCAGCGCGGCGGCCTCTTCGATCTGGCCGCCGTCACGGAAGCTGCGGTTCGGGTCGATGGCATCCGGGTTCCAGCGCTGGATGCGCTCGTAGCCCCACGGGCTGACGCACGGCGCCACGATCAGGTTCAGCCGGCCCAGGTAACGCTCGGCCTGCTGCTCCAGGAACTGCAGGGCGCCATGCACGCCGCTGGTCTCGTAGCCATGCACGCCGCCGGTGATCAGCGCGGTCGGCAGCGCCGGGTTCCAGTCGTGGTTGACCACGGCGAACAGCGGGTAATGGTCAGGTGCATAGTCCAACTGGCCGTACTGGATTACATCGAAGCTGTCGTCCAGGCGTTCAAGGGCGGCCACCACGTCGTCGTGGTAGCTGCGCTGGCGCTGCTGGCGGGCCCGCCACTGTGCGCGTTCCGCGTCGCCCCAGGGCTGTCCGGGGGTGCCGATCGGGTAGAACTGCGCAACAGTCATTGGGGAACTCCAAGGGTCGAACGGATGGGTGCAGCCGGTCATTCTAAGCCTTGTCGCGCCTGCGGGTCCCCTCCCCCGGCCCCGCCTTCATCCAGCCAAGGTCATCTGGTTGTAAAATCAACGGTTTTTGGCCCCTCACCCCTTGATGGCGAAAGCAGCGCAGCCGGTCCTGGGTGGACCGGAATTCCTCCGCCTGCTCGCCCGTCTCAGCGACGGCGCGATGCCGGCCAGCAGTCCCGCCCTGACCGATCGCCTCGGCCAGTGGGTGGACTGGAGCCGTGCCGTGGCCCTGTCCGGGGCCTTGGGCGGGCGCCTGCCCGAGCCGGGTGAGGCCACCGAAGCGGCCGGGGATGTGCTGGACGACTGCGCCCAGGCCCATGCCAGCCTGCTGGCCTCGATCAGCGAGGATGCCGAGGCCGAGCGCCTGCTCGACCTGGCCGAAGCCGCCGCCGCACCGAACTTCGCCTCGCTGCGCCAGCGCTACCGGGTGCTGCAGCAGGCGATCCAGACCGCCACCGGACGCCTGCGCGGCCGCCTGCGCGACCAGCTGGTGCAGGTTTCACCCGAGCTGGCACGGCTGGCCGAGGTCGATGCGGTGATGGAGCAGACCCTCACCCCGCGCGAGCACAGCCTGCTGGCCACTGCGCCGGCGGTGCTCGGCGCCCGTTTTGAACGCGTGCACGGCCAGCCCGGCTGGCGCGCGGCCTTCCGCCATGACATGCGCACCCTCCTGCTTGCCGAGCTGCAGCTGCGCTTCCACCCGATCGAAGGGCTGCAAGACGCCCTGCGCTCCCACTGACCAGAACACCATGTCCAGAACTGCTTTCCATGTCGTTGTTTTCCTTGTCGGCCTGCTGGCCGTGTGCTGGATCGGCATTGGCTACGTTTCGGTGCATCCGCTGGGTGCAGCGGTGGCGGCGATCATCGCGGCCTGCTACATCGCTGGCGGCGTGGAGCTGTACCGCTACCGCCAGGCCAGCAACGGCCTGCGCAGCGCACTGAGTGACCTGTCCAGCGCGAAGGAAAGCCTTGCCCCCTGGCTGGAACGCGTACCGGTGGGCCTGCGCAACGCCGTGCGCCTGCGCGTGGAAGGCGAGCGCACCGCCCTGCCCGCGCCGGTACTGACCCCGTACCTGGTTGGCCTGCTGGTGCTGCTGGGCATGCTCGGCACCCTGCTGGGCATGATGGACACCCTGCGCGGCACCGGCCTGGCCCTGCAGAGCGCGACCGACATGGCCGCCATCCGCGGCTCGCTGGCCTCGCCGGTCCAAGGCCTGGCGGTGGCATTCGGCACCTCGATCGCCGGTGTGGCCAGCTCGGCCATGCTCGGCCTGCTGGCGGCGCTGCTGCGCCGTGACCGCCTGCAGGCCGTGCAGCAGCTGGACCGTGCCATTACCGGCGACCTGCACCCGTACTCGCAGGCCTGGCAGCGCGCCGAATCGCTTCGACTGCTGCAGGCACAGTCCGCCGCGCTGCCCGCGCTGGTCGACCGCCTGCAGGCGATGACCAGCACCTTCGAACAGCACAGTGCGGCCGCCAATGAGCGCCTGCTGGCCGGCCAGGCCGAGTTCCTGACCCAGAGCCAGGCGCTGCAGGAACGCCTGGCCGTCTCGCTGCAGCAGTCGCTGCGCGAAGGCGCCGAGGCCAGCGCCGCTGCCATCGGTGGCGCGCTGCAGCCGATGGCCGAGAGCACGCTGGCCGGTCTGGCCCAGCATGGTGAGGCGTTGCACGCCCGTGTCGAGCAGGCGGTGCAGCAGCAGTTGTCTGGCCTGAGCGACGGTTTCGAACGCAGCCGCGTCGCCACCGAAGCCAGCTGGGCCAAGGTGGTGAGCGAGCAGACCCAGGCACAACAGGCGCTGGTGAGTGATCTGCGGCAGCACCTGCAGGCCTTCAGCGATGGCCAGGGCACCCAGGCCGAAGCACTGGTCGCGCGCATCGGCGAGCGCCTGCAGGCCGATGCCAGCGGCAATGCCGAGGCCTGGCGCGCCGCCGCCGAACAGCAGCAGGCATTGAATACCGCACTGGTCGAACGCCAGCAGCAGGCATTGCTGGACGCCAGCGAGCATCTGGACGCGCGTGCGCAGGCGCTGCTGCAGGCACTGGAACAGCACCACAGCGCCAGCCAGGCGCTGCTGCAGGATCACGAACTGCAGCGTTCGCAGGATTGGCAGGCCGCGCAGGCCGCCGCCGCGACCGCGCACGCCGAACTGCAGGCCAGCCTGGACAGCCGCGAGCAGCAGCGCCAGGCGCGCTGGGATGCGGTCAGCGCCGAACTGCAGCAGGCCCACGCCGCGCTGCAGGCCCAGCTGCAGGCCGGCGACGAACAGCGCCTGCAGCGCTGGAGCGATGCCCTGCAGCACGTTTCCACGGAGCTGGCCGAACGCCTGCAGGCCAACGGCGAACGCCTGGCCGCGCAGCAGCAGCAGGTCTGCGACACGCTGGCGGCCACCGCACAGCAGATCGGCGAAAACGGTCGCGCCCAGGCCAGTGCCACGCTGGCGGAAGTGTCCACCCTGCTGCAGACCGCGGCCGCTGCACCGAAGGCCGCCGCCGACGTCATCAACGAGCTGCGCAGCACGCTCTCCGAGAGCCTGGTGCGCGACAACGCGATGCTGGAAGAACGCGGCCGGCTGCTGGCCACCGTGCAGACCCTGCTCGATGCGATCAACCATGCCTCGCACGAACAGCGCACCGCCGTGGACGCGCTGGTCGGTGGTTCGGCCGAGCTGCTGGAACGCGTCGGCAACCGCTTCACCGACCATATCGCCGCCGAGACCGGCAAGCTGGATGGCATTGCCGCAGCGCTCAGCGGCAGCGCCGGCGACGTCGGCCAGCTGGCCGGCACCTTCGGTTCCGCTGTCGAGCAGTTCGGTACGGCCTCGGCTGAGCTGTCCGGCCGCCTGGAACAGATCGGCGGCGCACTGGATGCCTCGCTGGCCCGCAGCGACGAGCAACTGGCCTACTACGTGGCGCAGGCACGCGAGGTGGTCGACCTCAGCCTGCTGTCGCAGAAGCAGGTGATGGAAGAACTGCAGCAGCTGGCCACGCGCCGCGGCAAGGCCGGCAGCGCATGAGCGACGAGCTGGAGGTCGACGGCGGCTCACACGCCCCGATCTGGGCCGCCTTCGGCGACCTGATGTCGGTGCTGCTGGGCGCGTTCGTGCTGATACTGGTCGGTGTGGTTGCCGTGCAGCTGGAGCTGTCGCAGCGACTGGACCAGGAAGTGAAGCAGCGCCAGGCCGAAGCCAAGCGCCTGCAGACCCTGGAACAGGCGCTGGCGGGCCCGCTGGCCGCCGGTCGCGTGACCCTGGTCGATGGACGCATCGGCATCAGTGGCAGCGTGTTGTTTGCACTGAACTCGGACCAGCTGCAGCCGGAAGGCCAGGAGCTGCTGCGCAGCCTGGCTGCGCCGCTGGCCGCCTACCTGGGCACGCGCGAAGAGATCCTGATGGTCAGCGGCTTCACCGATGACGCGCCGGTGCGCGAAGGCAACCGGCGTTTCGCCGACAACTGGGAGCTGTCGGCACAGCGTTCGCTGACCGTGACCCGCACGCTGATTGCCGATGGCGTACCGGCTGACGCGGTATTCGCCGCCGCGTTCGGCAGCGAGCAGCCGGTCAGCTCCAATGCCAGCGAAGACGGCCGCGCGCGCAATCGTCGCGTGGAAATCGCGCCGATTCCCAAGCCCAGGGCCCCGGATGCCAAGTAAGCCGCCCGCACTGGAGGGCCTGCGCGCACTGGTGCGCGACCTCGATGCGGGGTCACGCTCGCTGCCGCATTACCCGCAGGTGCCGATGCTGCAGCAGGTGCAGCGCGAATGGTCGGAGCTGCGCAGCGAACTGCAGGTGCGCCGTTCGCTGCGCACCGAAGCCCCCGCCGATGGCGGCCCGCTGAACTCGGCGGTGCTGGTGCAGCGCATGCTGGACACGATGCAGGCAACCAGCCCCGGATACCTGCGCCACTTCATCGACTACGTGGACACCCTGTCCTGGTTGCAGGCGCTGCAGGATGGCGCCGCCAGCGGCGGTGATACCGCGAAGCCGAAGCGCACGCGCAAGCCGCGCTGAACACCGATTGGTAGTGCCGGCCGCTGGCCGGCAGCTGCACATTGCCAGATGGGTCCACGTGGCTGCCGGCCAGCGGCCGGCACTACACGTCCTGGTAGGCGCCTCACAACGAATGAACATGTCACCAGACAGTCATCTGTCTAGCGCACCATTTTCACGTTGACCCACGGCGCCTGCAGCGCCCGCTGGTCGCATCGGTTGTCTCCCCTTCTGAACTCCATGAGCTCCGCACCCCTGCGGTGGCTCGTGCCTGCCTGAGTGTCCGTAACATGACGAAGACTTTGTTGGCCGCTGCGCTGTCGATCGCGCTCGCTCCCGCGGCCTGGGCGCAGGATGCTGCCCCGACCTCCAGCTCGCCCTCCGCGACCAACCTCGATGCAGTCTCTGTGATCGGCAGCGGTGAAGCGCGCCAGGTGCAGCGCATCACCCGCGAGAACCTCGACATCCTGCCGCCAGGCACCAGCCTGCAGAAGACGCTGAACCTGCTTCCGGGTGTCAACGCGCAGTCGGCCGATGCGCTGGGCACCAACGAGCAGTCGATGACCCTCAGCCTGCGCGGCTTCAACTCCACCCGTCTCGGTTACACACTGGATGGCGTGCCGCTGGGCGATGGCGCGTACAACAACTACAACGGCCTGACCATCAACCGTGCGCTGATCAGCGAGAACATGGCCGGCGCCGAACTGGCGGTGGGCATCGGCAGCCTCGGCACGCCGTCCACCAGCAACCTCGGCGGCACCATTTCCTATACCTCCGACCGCCCGGCGCAGGAACTCGGCGGCCGCGTGGTGCAGACCTTCGGCAGCGATGCCAACCGCCGCACCTTCGTGCGCGTGGACAGCGGCGAGTACAACGGCTTCTCCGGCTACGTCTCCGGCATGAATGCCGTCTCCGATCTGTGGAACGACCAGACCGCCTACAACAAATCCACCACCAAGCAGTTCAACGCCAAGGGCGTGTGGAACTTTGGCCGCGGCCAGATCACCGGTTTCGTCGATACCTCGCGCACCACCCAGGCCGACTACTTCTACCTGTCCAAGGACGAGATGTCGCGCGGCCTGGGCTGGGACTGGGGCGGCTACGCGCCGGACTGGAACAAGGCGGTGGCCAAGGCCTACTGCAACACCGCCAGCTTCAATGCGAAGAAGTGCGACAACAGCGGCCCGGACAAGGATGCCGACGGTGCCTTCACCGCCGGCCAGATCCTGCGCGATGACAACCTGTACTACCTGGCCGGCGATTTCTTCCTGGCCGATGGCTTCAGCCTGCGGGCGCTGGCCTACCACCACGATGACCGTGGCGAAGGCCACAACTGGAACAGCGGCGCGTGGTCGAACAAGGGCACCGCGCAGGAGATCCCGATCATCTTCCGCAACACCATCTACACCATCGACCGCGATGGCGGCACGCTGTCGTTCGACTGGGAGCTGGGCGCACACCGCATCGAAGGCGGCGTCTGGTACGAGCGCAACGCCAGCAGCGCCGAGCGCTACCAGACCGCCGTGGACGGCCCGCGTGACCTGAGCGGCATGAATACCCTGCCCTCCGATGTGGGCGTGTTTGCCCAGCGCACCCGCTGGAAGACCCACCAGTTCTTCCTGAAGGACACCTGGCGCCTGCTCGATGACCGCCTGACCCTGGAGTTCGGCGCCAAGAGCCCGCACGCCACCTCCGATGCACAAGCACTGCCGGGCGATGCGAAGACGCCGATCTCGCCGACCTCCAACAACCAGTTCGCCACCGGTTCGTTGAAGGCCAGCAAGAATTTCCTGCCCAGCATCGGCGCCAACTTCCGCCTGGCCGAGCACCACGAGATCTTCGCCAGCTACGCCGAGAACATCGCCATGTTCCAGGGCGGCTTCAAGCTGGGCCCGCAGGCGGTCAGCCAGGCCACCTGGAATGCGCAGGGCAACCTGAAGCCGGAGGAGTCACGCTCGCTGGAAGCCGGCTACCGCTTCGTCACCGATACCCTGCAGGCCTCGATCGCGGCCTACAGCGTGCGCTTCGACAACCGCCTGCTGCAGTACAACCCCTGTGACTCGCGCCAACCGGTCGGCCCGACCTGCGGCAACCGCTTCTACAACGTTGGCGGCGTCGACAGCCGTGGCGCCGAGCTGACCGTGCTGTGGACCCCGAACGAGCACTTCAGCTGGTACACCTCGGCCTCGCTGAACCGTTCAACCTACGCCTCCAACTACGTGCAGGCCGGTGTCGAGCAGCAGATCAAGGGCAGGATCCAGACCGATACGCCCAAGCAGCTGCTGGCCACCGAGATCACCTGGCGCGACAACGGCTGGTTCGCCAGCCTGCGTGGCAAATACACCGGCGAGCGCTTCTACACCTACACCAACGACCAGGGCTTCGGTGGCTTCACCGTGTTCGATCTGGCCGGTGGCTATGACTTCGGCCAGGTCGGCTTCGCCAAGGGCATGCGCCTGTCGTTCAACGTGACCAACCTGACCAACAAGCGCTACGCCAGCAACCTGGATTCGAGCGTGTTCGCGCCCAGCGACCCGGCCGGCAAGCTGTATGTGTTCCATGCCTCGGCACCGCGCCAGGTGTTCGGTACGATCGACCTTCGCTTCTGATTGACCGCCCGGAGTCCACCGATGTTCGCGACCGCCCTGCTGCTGGCCACGCTCTCCGCCAGCGGATACTCCGCTCCCCACGAGGCCGCTGGCGCACCGCCACGCACCCTGCAGTTGGGCGGTCGTACCTACGTGGATAAAGGCCTGGTCGCCGCCGGGCGGCTGCCGGCGGGCACGGTGGACTTCCTCGGCGACACGCTGGGCTCGTTCTCGTCGCTGGCGGTACAGCCTGGCACCTGGAAGCGCACCGCCAGCGGCTACGAAGGCGTGCTGTGGACCCTGCCCGACCGCGGCCGCAACGACCCCGAGGCTGGCCTGTTCTACGACTACGCCGGCCGCGTGGAGCGCATGCAGCTGCGCATCGACATTGCCCCAGGCAAGCCCGGTGCGCTCGGCGCGCTGACGATGGTGCCCGACAAGGGCGTGGTACTGAAGGATTTCAACGGGCAGCCGTTCACCGGTGCTGACCCGGGTGAGCACACGATCACCCAGCGCGATGTGGTGCTGCCCTCGCCGGCCAGCGGCGCAGGCGCGGGCAAGGTCTCGCTGGATGCGGAATCGCTGCAGTTTACCGCCGATGGCCACTTCTACATCGGCGACGAGTACACCGCCAACGTCTACTACTTCGATGCGCAGGGTCAGCTGCAGGGTGTGATCGTGGCACCGCCCGCGATCAGGCCGCAGCGCGAGGGCAAGCCAGCGTTCGGTTCACTGGCGCCACCGCAGACCGGCCGCCGCAACAACCAGGGCGTGGAAGGCATGAGCCTTTCGCCCGACGGTACCCGCCTGTTTGTCGCCCTGCAGAGTGCAACGCTGCAGGACAGCGCGGAGGGCAATGCGGCCGGACGCATCAACACCCGCGTGCTGGTCTACGACGTGACGGTCTCGCCGACGCCACAGCAACCGATCGGCCATTACGTGATGGCCCTGCCCGCCTATGCACATGACGGCAAGGGCAAGCTGGACCGCACTGCCGCGCAGAGCGAGCTGCGCGCGCTGGATGCCCACCGCTTCCTGCTGCTGGCCCGCGACGGCAACGGTCTGGGCAAGGATGGCGACGACCCGATCGTCTTCAAGTCGGTGCTGCTGGTGGATGTGTCCGGTGCCAGCAACCTGGCCGGCAGCTCCTACGAAACCGGCACGACCTCGGTACTGGCTGATGCGGCGGACACCACGTTGAAGGCCGGCATCGTGCCCGCACGCAGCGATGAACTGCTGAACCTGCTCGACCGCCCGCAGCTCGCGCGTGCCGGCCTTGACCTGGACACCAAGCGCGGCCCGCATGTCGGTCTGCTCTCGGAAAAGTGGGAAGCCATGGACGTGCTGCCTGCCTTGGACCCGCAGCATCCCAACGACGTGCTGTTGCTGATCGGCAACGACAACGACTTCATCGCCCGCCACTGCCGCATGCAGGGCCAATCCTGCGACAGCCCGTACGACAACGACAACCGTGTACTGGTGTTCCGCCTGACGCTGCCCTGACTGCAACGGGTATTGCCGCAACCGTCTCGCTCGAAAGCCTGGTAGTGCCGGCCGCTGGCCGGCATCACGCCCAGACCGACCACGCATACGGATAATCGCCAATCTACCCAGCAACACCTGCGCGTACCGGACTCCCCACGATGTACAGCGCCTGCTCAGCCCTCACCGCAACGGATAGTGCCGGCCGCTGGCCGGCATCACGCCCAGACCGACCACGCATGTGGGTACTCGCCAATCTGCCCGGCAAGATCAGCGCGCACCGGATTCCCCAGGATATACAGGGCTTGCCGCGCCAGCGACTCCTCAGCCCTCACTGCATGATCGAAGTAGCCAGGCTGCCATACCGTACTTCGACGGCCAGCCAGGCGATTCAAGGCAAGCGCGCTCGA
Organism: Stenotrophomonas sp. WED208; assembly: GCF_040984485.1. NCBI lineage: Bacteria > Pseudomonadati > Pseudomonadota > Gammaproteobacteria > Lysobacterales > Lysobacteraceae > Stenotrophomonas > Stenotrophomonas sp. WED208. The sequence continues at coordinate 1,994,232 of NZ_JAZARB010000001.1, read as the reverse complement.
CGACTTCATTCGGCGCGCAATGCCTGAAAGGGGACCTCCGCGCAGCTCGAACATCCAGTGGACGTGATCCGGCATGACGACCCATGCGAGTGACTGCACCAGCCCCCGACGTTCGATGTAATGGAACTGGTCGATTACACATGCCACTGCAGCTTCGCTTTCAAAGAGCCGGCGGCGCTGATGTGTGGCCGTTGTCAGAACGTAGACCTGACCGACAATGGAACGCCGGCCCAGGCGGAGGCGATGGCTGCTCATGCCCCATGGTGGAGCGATCATTGGGCGTTGAACGTCAGGCCATGCCTCGATGGATGTTCGGAGATGTCTGAAGTTGAATGAGGTTGCCGGCCAGCGGCCGGCACTACCGGGCCATGGGTTACCGGCAACTCACCCGCGCAGGGTGGCGCCGCCGTCCACGTACAGGTCACTCATCGCCACGTGCCCGGCCTGCTCGGAGAGCAGGAACATCACCGAATGAGCGATGTCTTCCGGGGTGGCCAGCTTGCGCAGCGGGATGCCGGCCTTGTACGTCTCCAGGCTGCCGGCGATCACCCGCTCTGCGCCATGCGCGTCCTGCCACATGCCGGTCTGCATCGGGGTCAGCGTTGAACCCGGGGCGACGATGTTGCAGCGGATGCCCAGCGGCGCCAGTTCCAGCCCGAGGCAGCGGGTGAACATCGTGGCAGCAGCCTTGGACGCGGCGTAGGCGGCCATGCCGTGCCGCGGCACGCCGGCGGCATTCGAACTGACGGTGACGATCGCACCCTGACCTCGCGGTGACATCACCCGCGCCAGCGCACGCCCGACATGGAACACACCATCGGCATTGACCGCGAATACCCGGCGCCAATCGGTATCGGTGGTCTCCGTAACAGCTCCCACATGCAGGACGCCCGCCACGCTGGCGGCGAGACCGATCGGCCCAATGCTGGCTTCCACACGATCCACCAGGGCGTCCACCGCTGCGCTGTCGGTCACATCGAGCGCAAATGCCTGTACACGTGCATCCATTACCACGGGCGCCTCGCGGTCGGTTGCCACCACCGTGCAGCCGGCCTCGGCCAACAGCCGTACCAGTGCCTCGCCGATGCCACCGGAGGCACCGGTCACCAGTGCCACGCGACCTTCAAAGCCGGTCAACTGCATGTTGCGATCTCCTGTTGCTCATCCCAGTGGCGCAGGCGCGCCGACAACCACGGTGCCAGCTGCGCCACCGCATCGCGGCCGGTCAGCTCGGCATGCAGGAACGGCAGTTCCAGCGCCTGCACCTTGCGCGCGTGCGAGCGCCACAGCGCGGACTGCAGCTGCGGCCGCGCCTGATGGTCCCGGCCAGCGCGCACGTGCACCAGCGTGCCGTCGAACGGTTGGTGGATGTGTTCGCGGATCAACCGGTTGGTGCCGGTCACCGCACGCACCACGCCATCGAGCACTACATCCGGCAGGCTGCCGAGCGCACTACCACCGCGACGCAGGAAGCCGAGAATGCGTTCACGGCTGTCCAGCTCCGGATGTGCATCCGGGTCATGGCCGGCAATCGCCAGCAGTGCGCGCAATGCGGCGATGGCATCGGGTTCCGGCTCAGCCCGCCAGCATTCGCTGGGGTAGGCGTCGAGCAGCACCAGTTCACCGACTTCACGGCCGATTTCATGCAGGCGCACCGCCATCGCCTGGGCGAGGATGCCGCCCACCGACCAGCCCAGCAGATGCACCGGTCCCTTCGATTGCAGCGTGATCACCCGCTGCACATAGTCATTGGCCATGGCTTCGACGCTGGACGGCAACGGTTGCTTCGGATCCAGCGCGGGCGACTGCAGGCCATATACCGGGCGTGCCGGCTGCAGGGCGCGCGCCAGCGTCCGGTAGTTCCAGGCGATGCCACCGGCCGGGTGCAGCACGAACAACGGAGTGGGCCCATCAGCGTCAGTCGCAGCCAGCGAGATCACCGGGCCCAATGCGTGGTCGGCCAGCGCCGGCGGTTCGCCAATGCGCGTCGCCAATGCGGCCACGGTCGGCTGCGCGAACAAGGCACCGAGGCCGAGGTCACAGCGCCAGCGTTGTTCGATCGCCAGCAGCAGGTGCACCGCGGACAGCGAGTCGCCGCCGAGGCTGAAGAAGTCCGCATCGACCGCCACGGGCGCTTCACGCCCGAGTGCCTGGGCAAACAGCACCGCCAGCTCCTGTTCCAGCGGCGTGCGCGGCGCCAGTCCGGCAATCTCGTTCTGCGGCGGCTTCGGCAACGCGTTGCGGTCGAGCTTGCCGTTGGCGGTCACCGGCCACTGATCCACGCCAACGAACGCCGACGGCACCATGTAGTCCGGCACGCGCGTGGCCAGGTGGCTGCGCAGCATCACGGCATCGGCAAGCGCCGCTGGCACATAGGCCACCAGCCGGGCATCGCCCGGCGTGTCCTGGCGCAGCAGCACTTCCACGCGCTCCATGCCCGGCAGCTCGCGCAGTGCCGCCTCGATCTCGCCCAGCTCGATGCGCAGGCCGCGCAGCTTCACCTGGTGGTCGCTGCGGCCCAGGTATTCGACTGCGCCGTCGCTCCGCCAACGCCCCACGTCGCCGGTGCGGTAGATGCGCTCCCCTGGCAGGAAGGGATCGGCCAGGAAGCGTTCGGCGGTCAGGTCATCGCGGCCGAGATAGCCACGCGCCAGCTGCACGCCGCCCAGATACAGATCGCCCGGCACACCCACCGGCAGCGGCTGCATCCGCGCGTCAAGCACGTACAGGCGTGTGTTCCAGACCGGGAAGCCGATCGGTACCGGCCGTGAGCGGTCCTGTGCAGAGGCCGGCCAGTAGCTCACGTCCACGGCCGCTTCGGTCGGGCCATACAGGTTGTGCAGTTCGGCCTGCATGCACCCATGGAAACGATCACGCAGCGATGCGTCCAGCGCCTCGCCACTGGTGAACACGCGGCGCAGCTGCAGGCCTTCGGAGGCAGGCGCGGCAAGGAACGCGTCGAGCATCGACGGCACGAAATGTGCGGTGGTGATGTCGTGGGCACGCACAAGCCGTGCCAGCTCGGTCGGATCACGATGCGCGTCCGGACCCGCCACCACCAGCGTCGCGCCGCACAGCAGCGGCAGGAAGAATTCCCAGACCGAAACATCGAACGTAGCCGGGGTCTTCTGCAGAACACGGTCATCGGAACGGATGCCGTAGTGCTCGCGCATCCACAGCAGGCGGTTGACGATGGCGCGGTGCTCGATGACGACGCCCTTCGGCTCGCCGGTCGAACCGGAGGTGTAGATCACATAGGCTGCATCGCTGGGCGCCGGATCGGCCCATGGTGCTGCGAAACTCAGCGCGGTCCATTGATCGGGGGCAAGCACCGGCACACCGTCCATTCGCGCAGATACCTCTGCCGCAGCCAGTACGCACGCCGGCTGCGCCGAGGAGAGAATGCGCGCGAGGCGCTCATCGGGATGGGCAAGGTCCAGCGGCAGGTAAGCGGCACCCGCACGCAGCACCGCCACCAGCGCGATCACCAGTTCCAGCGAGCGCGGCAATGCCACCGCCACCACACTGCCCGGACCGACCGCCATCGCGCGCAGTTGTGCCGCCAGCGCGAAACTCCGCGCTTCCAGCGTTGCGTAGTCCAGCGTGGTGTCGCCGAACACCAGCGCAGGCGCGTGCGGATCACGGTCCATGCCCTGCTGCAGCAGTTCAACCAACGTAGTCTGTGGCAGCGCATGCGCGGTGGCATTGAAGCCATGCACCACCTGCTGCGCCTCTTCGACGGTGGCCAGCGGCACGGCCTCGATCTCTTCAGCCTCCAGCGCCGCCGACACGAAATGCAGCAACCGCGCCGCGTGCGCCTCGACATCCTCGCGACTGTACAGCGCGGGATTGGCCTCGATCTCCAGATCCAGCAGGTGCTGGCCGTCTCCACGGAAGCCCAGCGTCAGATCATCCACCGGCCCGGTGCACAGCACCTCCAGCGTCGCCTGCACGCCGGTCAGTGCCAGTGGCTTGTAGAACGGCTGCACATTCACCAGCGGACCGTGCAGGCGCTGCTGCGCGCCGACCAGGCCCAGGTCCCGGCGCAACTGCTCACCGCGGTAACGGCCGTGCTTGCGGCCCTGGCTGAGCTGCCGGCCCAGGCCGCGGGTAAAGGCATCGACGCTGCCCTCACCGGCCGCCACACGCAGCGGCAAGACATTCATCACCATCGCCGGCACCCGCGCCGATGCGTTGCCGAGCCGCCCCATGTAGGGCATGCCCAGTACCACTTCATCGGCAGCGCTCATCCGCCGCAGGTACTCGGCCGACAACGCGGCCAGCACATCCGGCCAGGGCTGCAGCCAACGCACCGATGCCTGCAGCAGCCGCTCACGGAATGCAGCATCGAGCGGCTGCGCCCAGCGCAGCGCGTCGTCACTGGCCGCGAGCGTACCGGCCAGGCCCACGCCCGCCGGTGCGCCCTGCAACTGCTCGCACCACCACTGCCCCGCCTGCGCGCGGCGCGGGTCGGCGCGGTAGGCGGCATCATCGACCAGCACGCCCGCCAGCCCCGGCAGCGGCTCATCCGTACGACCGGCATACAAGGCGCACACGCGATCAGTAAACAGCGCCATGCCGTAACCATCCGCAGCCAGATGATGCACGCGCAGGTACCAGACCCATCGCTGCCCACCCAGATCGAACAACACCTGCTGGCTTATGCGGTCGCGGGTCGGATCGACCGCGCTGAGCCGGTCGGCCTGCATCAGGGCACGCGCCGCCGATGCCGGATCGGTCTCGCCGGATAGATCGCGCACTGACAGCAGCGGCACGTGCGACGGGTCATGCCACTGCAACGGCTGGCCATCGGCCCCCTCGGCAAAGCGCAGCGCGAAGGCCTCGGCTTCAACCGCCGCCCGGTTGGCAGCCGCCATGAACGCGGCCACGTCCAGCGGACCGTCGATCCACACCGCATGTGCGGTATTGAATGACGGATTGTCCGGTGCCAGCCGCTGCGCGAACCACAGTCCGGCCTGGGCCTCGGTCAGTGCCACCGGCGTGGCCAGCACAGCGACGTTCATGCGTTCTGCGCGGCCTGCAGCTTCTGCACCACACCCCACCACTGGCGCAGCGTGGTGCGTTCGGCCAACTGCGAGAACTCCAGCGGCAACCCGGTGTTGCCCCAGGCCAGGACCAGGCCCAGCATGCGCATCGAGTCCAGGTCCAGGTCGATCAGATTGTCGTCGTCACCGATCTCGGCCGGCGTGCACTCCAGCACGCGCGCAACGTCGGCACGCATCCGCTCCAGATCCAGCGCATCACCCGTGGCAGCCATCACAGCACCTCCAGCAGCTGATCGGTGGTCATCGGCACACCACAGGTGCGTGCGATCCAGTGCAGCGCCTGATCGTGATCGGCACGCGAGAAGTCCGCTACCGCATCGGCTGCGATGAAGGCCTCGATATCGCGCTGGAAGGCCTCGACCGCGGTCGCGGTGCAACCGATATGCGCGTACACGCCGGTGACCAGCAGCTGGTCGCGGCCACGTACCCGCATCAGCGTCTCCAGGTTGCTGCGCTGGAACGCGCTGTAGCGGTGCTTCACCAGCACATGCTCGCCCGGTTGCGGTGCCAGCGCCTCGATGATCGGCTCATGATCGGCACTGCGGCGCATACCCGGGCCCCACAGGTCGGCCTGCAGGCCACGGTCGCGGCGATCCTGGTCGCCATGCTGGGCGGTGTAGAACACCGGAATGCCGTGTGCGCGGCAATGCGCCAGCAGGCGCGCAATGTTGTCCACCGCCGGCCGCAGTGGCGCGTTTCCGGCATCGAACGCGGCCAGGAAGTAGCGCTGCATGTCGTGTACCAGCAGCGCGACACGATCGCGCTGCGGGCGCCAGGGCCCGCGCGCCAGCGGCAGTTCGGCAGCGGTCGGCAAGGAATAGTTGGTGATGCGGGGCAGCGCCATCAGCGCGTTCCTCCTGTCTGTTGCAGATGACGCGCACGCAGCTGCGCGCGCAGTTCGCGGCGGCTGATCTTGCCGACCGCGGTGGTATCGAAACTGTCGACGAACACGACCTGGTCCGGCACCTTGAACGCCGCCAGGCCGCGCGTACGCATCCAGGCTTTCAGTGCCGGCGCCTTGATCGGCTCCCCCTGCTGGATCACGAACGCGCAGCTGCGCTCACCGAGATACTCGTCAGGAATGGAGACCACGGCGGCGTCGAACACGCCGGGGTGGGCCAGCAGGTGATCTTCAATCTCCTCGGCGGAGATTTTCTCGCCCGCGCGGTTGATGTGGTCACCGGCACGGCCCTGCACCACCAGATAGCCGCCGGGCAACTGCTGCACGCGGTCACCGGTGCGGTAGAACCCATCGTCGGTGAACGAGCGCGCGTTGGCCACCGCATCGTTGTGGTAACCACGGATGGTGTACGGGCCGCGGGTCAGCAGATGACCCACTTCACCCTCAGTCACCGGCTGGTCGTGGTCATCGACCACGCGCACTTCGTCGTCCGGGCTGATCGGCCGGCCCTGGCAGGCCACGATCAGTTCCTCCGGATCATCCAGGCGGGTGTAGTTGACCAGGCCTTCGGCCATGCCGAACACCTGCTGCAGGGTACAGCCCAGGCCGTCGATCACGCGCCGCGCAGCTTCCGGCACCAGCTTGGCGCCGCCCACCTGCAGTACCTGCAGGCTGGACAGATCGTGCGGAGTGGTTGCCGCCGCCTGCGCCCACAGCAGCGCCAGCGGCGGCACCAGTCCGCAGCAGGTCACCTGTTCGCGGGCGATCAGCGGGAAGGCCGCATCCGGGCCGGGACCGGGGCTGAGCACCACGCGGGCGCCGGCATACAGCGCACCGAAGAAGCCGGGCGAACTCATCGGGAAGTTGTGCGCGGCCGGCAGCGCGACCAGGTAGACGCTGTCGCGGTCGATGCCGCAGAGGTCATTGCTGGCGCGGAACGAGTAGATGTAGTCGTCGTGCGTGCGCGGGATCAGCTTGGACAGGCCGGTGCTGCCACCGGAGATCTGCAGGAACGCCACCGACTGCGGGTCCGGGTCGGCCGGCAGCTCGCTGCGATCGCCCTGCAGCGCCTCCAGCGCGGTGAACTCCGCCGCATCGCCGTCGATGACCACGTGGCGCAGCGCCGGCACCTCGGCCTGCAGCGCCCGCGCCAGCCCGCGATGATCAAAGCCATCATGCAGGTCGGCAGTGATGTAGGCACTGGCCTCGGCCTTGTTGGCGAAGTGCACCAGTTCGGTGATGCGATGCGCCGGCAACGCGTATACCGGCACCAGGCCCGCACGGAACAGTCCGCATACGGTGGCGATGAACCCGGCAGTGTTGCCCAGCTGCACCAGCACCCGCTCACCCGGCTGCAGGCCGAGTGCCAGCAGGCCCGCGCCGATGCGTCCGGCTTCGTGCCACAGCTGCGCGTAGCTCAGGCGGACATCACCGGCGACCACCGCGATGTCATCCGCATAGCGTTCCGCGCGCTCGCGCAGGAACGCCGGGAAGGTCTCGCCACGCCAGTGGCCCGCCTCGCGATAGCGCGCCATCAGCGCATCGGGCCATACCTGCTGCAGTGGCAGGCGGGAGGAATCAGTGGAGGTAGTCATGCGGCAGGCTCGATGGCGGGCGCGGATTCATGGACACCCAGCGCGTTCAACAGGGCAGCGAACTTCGCTGCGGTTTCGGCGACCTCGGCCTCGGGCTGCGACTCGGCGACGATGCCGGCGCCGGCGTACAGGCGCAGCTGCGTGCCCTGCAGGCGTGCGCAGCGGATCGCCACGTACCAGTCGCCATCCCCTTGCGCATCCAGCCAGCCGACCGCGCCGGCATAGAAGCCACGCGGTACAGGTTCCAGCTCGCGGATGCGCTGCAGCGCCGCCAACCGCGGCGTACCGCAGACTGCTGGCGTGGGATGCAGCTGTGCCAACAGCTCGGCCGCCGATGTCTGCGGATCCTTCAGGGTGGCATGGATGCGGGTGCCCAGGTGCCACATGCTGGCGGTGGCATGCAGCACCGGCCGTGGCTGTGCATCGATGTGGCTGCAGTACGGTGCCAGGCCCTCGACGATGGCTTCGACCACGTGGCGGTGCTCGTCGTGGTCCTTGGTTGAAGCCAGCAATGCCTGCGCGGCACGCTCGTCCTCGATGGCATCGGCGCTGCGGCGTGCGGACCCGGCCAGCGGATGCGACAGCAGCTGCACGCCGCGCTTGCGCAGCAGCAGCTCCGGTGTTGCGCCGACCAGCCAGGCCGGTGCCTGCCCCAGTTCCACCGGCAGCGGCACCGCATAGGTGGCCACCGAGGGATCCGCGCCCAACCGCGCCAGCAGCACCTCCGGAGACAACGCCGCGCGGGTGCGTGCCAACAGGCTGCGCGCGAGCACCACTTTGTGCAGGTCCTGTTCGGGCGCGCGCAGCGCCGTCACTGCCGCGGCAACCGCGGCGGCATAGTCCTGCGCTGCGGGCTCCGCCTGCAGCGCGCCCTGCAGCGCCGGTGCCGCCTGCGGCTGCAACGGCAGCGCCGGCAGCAGGCGCTCGGGCTGGTACAACGCATCGTCGGCTCGCGGTTCGAACGGCACCGCACCCACCAGCAGGCCCGGACCGCCGCGCTGCTGGGCAAAGAATTCCGCAACACGCTCAGCCAGGGTCGCCAGCGCGCCACTCGGCAGCGTCGCCCGGCAACCACGTGCGTGCACGTGCTGGCCAGCATGCTGCAGCAGGAACAGCGACGCGTCATCGGTGTTTTCCGGCGCGGCCGACGCAGCCTCCGGCCACGCGCCCTGCATCAGGGAATCGTTCATGGGGTCTCCTTCATCCGATGCGCTGCAGCCAGCGCGCACAGCAACAGCAACAGCGCGCCGACCAGCAGGTAAGGCAGGCTTGGCCCGCCGCGATACAACAGCGTGCCGAGCATCGGCCCGGCCACCATGCCCAGCCCCTGCGCTGCCGCCACCGTGCCGGCGGCGGCGCCCTGCTCGTGCGCCTCCACCGCATCGGCGGCCAGCGCCTGGAACGAGGGGAATACGAAGCCCATGCCGAACGCGGCCAACGCGTACGCCGCCGGCAACTGCCAGGCCTGCTGCACGCCCGCCACCGAAGCGAAGCCGATGCCGGAAATGAGCGCGCCGAGGACGATCCAGCGGCGTGGATGTACCTCCAGCTTCATCACCAGTGCCTGCGCCAGGATCAGGCCGACGCCAACCGCTGTGAGTGCAATGCCGGCCATGCGCGCGCCGGCGGCCGCATCCAGGCCCAGGCGATCAATCGCGAAGAAGCCGACCGTCACCTGCGCGATGGTCACCGAAACCATCGCGATGAACGCTGCCAGCTGTGGCAGGCGCAGGCGCGGGTCGAGACGGCTCATCGGCGCGCGGCGCTGCGCGGAAGCACCCACCACCGGTGGCGTCGCTGGCAGCCGCCACGCCAGCAATGCCAGTGCCAGCAACGGCAGCAACGCGGCCACGTAGAGCGCCAGCGAAAGATTGGTATAGGCCAGCCAGCCGGCAGCGGCCGGACCCAGCACCATGCCCAGCGCGTTGGCACTGCCCAGCCGGGCGAGGAAACTGGCGCGCTGCCCGGTCGGTGCCTTGTCGGCAATCAGCGCAGCAGCCGTGGGCGGCACGGCCGCGTAGAACAGGCCGATCAGGCCACGCGCACCGACCAGCACCAGCACCGATACCAATACAGGCGGCACCGCCTGCAGGGCCACGTCGATGAACACCGCCAGTGCGATGTAGACCACCGTATAGGCACTCATCGCCAGCATCAGCACGCGCTTGCGGCCAATGCGGTCGCTGAGCTGGCCCCATGGGCGCGCCGCCAGCATCCACAGCACGCCGGCGGCGGTGACCGACAGGCCGGCATGCCACTCGGACAGGCCGAGCATGCGGACCACCGGACCGATCACGGCGACGAAGGACATCATCGCCATGGTGCCGATCAGGGCTGCCAACACCAGCGCCGGCAAGCCGGGAACGACGGGACGTGCGTGCATGGAACACCAGCCGTAACAGAAAGGGATCGCCGGGTGCCCATGCACCCTGCCGGCGTCAGTTCCGGTCAGGACCGGACGCCACCCTCAAATGATAACGGCTCGTATTTGCATTTGATACCCATTCTCTTGAATGGGCATGCAACAGTGGGTTCAGCGCATTGCACGCAGGCCCAGCAGACCACGGCGCTTGAACCACCACTCCAGCGGCAGCGTCACCAGCGGCGGGATCGCCGCCAGCAGCGCCAGGGCACTGGCCCACCACGGCCAGCGCAGGCGTATCGCCGCGAACAGGGTGACCGCCACGTAGACCAGGAAGGCCACGCCGTGCAGCGGTCCGAACAGCTTGACCAGCGCCACGTTGGCCATCGGGCCGTACTTCATCCACATGCCGATGAGCAGGCCGGCCCAGGTCAAAGCCTCGATGAAAGCGACCGCGGCGAACAGGCGTCCGGTCGGGTGCATGGGGGAACGTTGGGTCACGCGGGGCTCCGGCAGCGGGATATCAAATGCGAATGATACGCAGATGCGAACTGCATGTAGAGTCGAGCCGTGCTCGACTGCTGGAACGTGTCCACCAAGGTGGACATCTACCGGAGCACATCCGGCAGAACCTGCTCGCCGATCTCTCGCAGCACCGCGTCCATCGGTCGTCCGTTGTCGACCAGATTGAACATCACATGCGCCACGCCCTGCGCATGCACGCGCCGCAGATAGTCGCGCAGCCCGTCGCGGCCGACCTTCAGGCCCAGCGGCAATGGCTCGGCCGGCGCCTGCGGATCCGCCTGCAGGTCCAGCTGCATCGACTGCACGAACGGCTTGCTTGCCCCGCCGCGCTGCACCAGCGCCTGCTGCCACAGGCCGATGCGTCCTTCCTGCGCAACCTCCTCGCGGTGATAGGTGGCCCAACCTTCGGCCTCACGCGCGATCCACTGCAGGCTCTGCCGCGCGGTACCCACCACCAGCATCGGAATGCGCGTCGCCGGTGCCGGCAGCACATCGAAGCCACCGGTCGCCTGCAGTACGGCGGTCCGCTCATCGGCCTCCGGTGACAGTGCTGCGCGCAACAACGTCCAGCGCTCACGGAACGTCGCCGCCCTGCCCTCCAGATCCTCGCCGAACGCAGCAAATTCTTCCGGGCGGTCACCCGAACCCAGCCCGAGCACGAAACGTCCGCCACTGATCCGGTCCAGGCTCAGCGCCGACTTCGCCACCTGCAACGGCTGCCGCAGCGGCAGCACAATAGCTGCGCTGCCGACCACGATGCGCTCGGTCGCTGCAGCCAGCATGCCCAGCCACAGGAACGGGTCATCCAGCGCACTCGCTGTTGCATCCGGGCCCTGCGGCACCATCAATGGCACGTCGCGCGTCCATAGCGCGGCGAAGCCAAGATCATCGGCCAGCCGTGCGATGCGCCGCGCCTCGTCCAGGTCGGTCAGTCCATGCGCCGCAACCGGCGTCATCAGGCCCAGGCTCAGTCCTTGTTGAGGAAACAACGAAGCATGGGCGGGATTGAATTCACTCATGACGCCAGCTTAGCCTGCAGGTCTGCGGCAACGATGATGCGCCGCCCACTACAGGAAGAACACTGCATGCCAAGGATCCGCCCTGCCCACGTCGATGACCTGCCTGCGATCAGCGCGGTGTGCCTGGCCGCGTTCAACGAGGCAGTGGCGCCGTCTCTCAGCGCGGCCGGCATCGCCGCCTTCGGCAGTGTCGCAGCAGCCGATGCGTTTGGTGCGCGCCTGCAGGGTGACAACCACATCCTGGTGGCCGAACAGGATGCGCGCGTGGTCGGCGTGGTCGAACTGAAGGAGGGCCGGCACCTGGCAATGCTGTTCGTCGATCCCGCCTGCCAGGGCCAGGGCATCGGCCATGCCTTGCTCGAAGCCGTGCTGCCGCAGGTACGCGAGCCGGTCCTGACCGTGCGCGCCTCGCTCAACGCAGTGCCTGCCTACCTGCGCTATGGCTTTGTGCTGGATGGCGAGGTCGGCGAGATCAACGGGCTGGTATACCAGCAGATGGTGCGGGCAGCGGCCTGAAGGCATCCGCCCGGCAATGCCCGACGGGCGTCATGCCCTGCGGCACGCCTGTCATAAGCAAACTGAATCAGCAGGCTCCCCGGTGGTTCCTACAATGGCCTGTCACCCTGCCCTTCGAGATGCTGCCGATGCGCGTCGCGCTTTCCGTGTTGCTGCTGGCCTCGGCGCTGAGCGCCTGCACCCCGGCCCCGGTTCCAACCGCCAACTCCGCCGAGGCACCCGCACCGGCCACGGCCATCGCCTGGCGCCAGGGCGACGTCGATGATGCCTTCGCCGAAGCCGCCGACAGTGGCAAGCCGGTGCTGCTGTACTGGGGTGCCGTCTGGTGCCCACCGTGCAACCAGCTCAAGGCCGGCCTGTTCAAGGACCCGGCCTTCATCGCACTGACCAGCAAGTTCGTGCCGGTCTACCTGGATGGCGACGAGGAAGGTGCGCAGGCCTGGGGCGAGCGCTTCGGCGTGCGCGGCTACCCGACGCTGATCGTGCTGGACCCGCAGCGCAACGAAATCACCCGCGTCGCCGGTGGCAATGACGCCGCCGAACTGACCCGGGCCCTGACCGTCGCCGCAGGCCGCCGCAGTGCTGTTGCGGCCACCCTGGCCACCGCGCTGGCAACGCCGGACCGACTGGCCGCCGAAGACTGGCAGGTGCTGGGCGACTACGGCTGGGAAGTGGACGCCAACCGCCTGGCCGGCGAGCGCAGGAGCCAGGACGTGCTGCGGCAACTGTCCAAGGCCGCACCGGACGCTGCCCTGCAGCGTCGTTTCGCGTTGCTGGCCCTGGCTACAGCCGAAAAGCCCGATGCCTCGCCCACCGAAGTGCGCGAACTGCTGCAGGCGGTGCTGGCGCAGCCCGCCGAAGTACGCCGCAACCGCGAGCTGCTGGGCTATGCCGGCGCCAAGCTGGTGAAGCAGGCCAGCACAGGCCCGGCCACGTCCAACACCCTGGGCCAGCAACTGCTGGTCGCACTGGAGCGCGCCGATGCCGAGCGCGGTGACCGCGCCGACGATGCGTTGTCGCGTGCATTGACCGAAGTGTCGCTGGCCCGCCAGCAGCAACCCAAGGGCGCGTTGCCGGCGGCGCTGGTGGAACGGGTCAAGCAGCGCGTGGCCGCGGCCGATGCCGCCGCCACCGATGCGCATGCACGCCAGGCCACGATCAGCAGCGCGGTATATGCCCTGCGCGAAGCGGGCGATGACGCCGGTGCCGAGGCGCTGTTGCTGGCCGAGCTGAAGCGCAGCGAGCAGCCGTACTACTACATGCCCGAACTGGCCGAACTGGCCGAGCAGCGCGGCGACACCGCCGGTGCGCTGGAGTGGCTGAAGCGTGCCTACGACGGTGCACAGGGCCCGGCCACCCGCGTGCAGTGGGGCGTGCTGTACGTGGAAGGGTTGCTGCGGCTGGCCCCGGACGATGCGCCGCGCGTCGAGCAGGCCACTGCCTCGCTGATTGCCGAACTGGAAGCACAGCCGTCGGGCTACCACCAGCGCACCCGCCAGCGCTTCGAGCGCCTGGCCGGGGAGTTGAAGGCGTGGAGCGGCAAGCACCAGGGTGCGGAGACGCTGGCGCGATTGCAGCAGCGGATGCAGCAGGCATGCGGCGAGCAGGCGGATGGTGCATGCAAGGATTGGTTGAGTTGAGTTGATGAAAGCGCTGGCGGCTGGTTCGCCGGCCGGCGCTTTTGTTGATATCGGTTGTGGCGGGGGGAGGGACTGGCCGGGACACGCCGTAAACCCATCCTTGGGGGCTCGATGGCGCCATCCATGGCGCCAACGGTCCCGGCCAGCCCCTCCCCCCGCCACCGGACGGTTTCCTGTGAGCGCGGGCAGCGCATCAGCGCGCCGGTGAGGGTTCGGAACGCGGGTTCTGGTAGTGCCGGCCGCTGGCCGGCAACCCGACCTTCGCTGAACGCCGGCCAGCGGCCGGCACTACCATGCCTCCGTCTTGACCTCTTGATCTCTTGACCTCAACCAATGTTGAGGTGCGATAACAATCTCCCCACGGCCAGCCCTTCTGGCCTTCCCCACGGAGATTGCTTCGATGTCGTACTCGCTTCCCCCGCTCCCCTATACCTATGACGCCCTTGAGCCGCACTTCGATGCGCGCACGATGGAGATCCATCACAGCAAGCACCACCAGACCTACGTCAACAACCTCAATGCCGCCATCGAGCAGGCCGGCATCGCCGAGCAGCCGGTCGAGGCGCTGATCGCCAACCTCGATGCCGTGCCCGAGGCGCAGCGTGGCGCGGTCCGCAACAACGGCGGTGGCCACGCCAACCACAGCCTGTTCTGGACCGTACTCAGCACCAACGGCGGCGCACCCGATGATGAGCTGGCCGCCGCCATCGACCGCGATCTGGGTGGCTTCGATGCCTTCAAGGAGGCATTCACCAAGGCTGCGCAGACCCGCTTCGGCAGTGGCTGGGCCTGGCTGACCAGCGATCGCGATGGCCGCCTGCAGGTGGAAAGCAGTGCCAACCAGGACAGCCCGTTGATGGGCACGGCGGTCGGCCTGTCGGGCAATACCCCGATCCTCGCACTGGACGTCTGGGAACACGCCTACTACCTGCACTACCAGAACCGCCGCCCGGACTACATCGGCGCCTTCTTCAACATCATCAACTGGGCCGAGGTCGGCCGGCGCTACCGCCAGGCCCGGGCCTCATGAGCGGCGAGACACTGCCGTACGCCGGGCCGTGGGCGGGGGTCTTCCCCGCCCCGGCCCCGGTGCCGTCGGTCGAGATGCCGCCGCGTGCCCTGCGCCGGCTGCTCGGCCACTTTCCTACCGGCGTGGCCATCGTCTGCGCGCGCGATGCGCAGGGCAACCCCATCGGCCTGACCATCAATTCGTTCGTGCCGGTGTCATTGCAGCCGCCACTGGTGCTGTGGAACCTGGCGTTGCACGCGCAGAGCCTGTCCACCTTCCAGCGCGCCACCCGCTTTGCGATCAGCGTACTGGCGGCCGACCAGGAAGCACTGGCACGGCGCTTCGCCGATCCGCAGGTACGCAACCGCTTCGACGACCTGCCACTGCTGGACGACGACGAAGACGCGCCACCGCGCATCGCCGGTGCGGTGGCCCATCTCACCTGTACCCGCCACGCGCAGTGGCCGGTGGGTGATCACCTGCTGCTGGCCGGTCGCATCATCGCGGTACACGAGAGCGGTGGTGCGCCGCTGCTGTTCCACCGTGGCCGTTTCCAGCCCGGACCGGCCGAACTGCTGGTGGAGGTGCGCTGATGAACATCGAGGCTCTGGAATGCATGCTGGCCAGCGGCAAGGACGGCGCACTGCTGCGCTTCGGCCTGGGCAAGGGCTGGCTGGATGCCGGCAACCCGGTGCGCGCAGCGACCCATCTGGGCCGTTGCGTGGTCCTTGATCCGCAGTATTCGGCGGCATGGAAGCTGCTGGGCAAGGCCTGGCTGGCCAGTGGCCAGCCGCAGGCGGCGCGCGAAGCGTGGCAGCGCGGTATGAGCGTGGCCGGCAGCAAGGGCGACCAGCAGGCACGCAAGGAAATGCAGGTGTTCCTGCGACGCCTGGACCGCGATCAAGCGGCCCTGGCGAAAGCGGGCTGAGTCGATCAGCCCGCGTTGGCCGATGCCGGTGCGGACATGATGTCCGACATCGGCAGGCGGCGCGGCTTGCTCGGGAACGCGTGGCGCAGGATGCGCCAGACCACCTGGCCGAACTGGCGCGGCAGCGAGCCGTTGTTGTAGTGCTGGCCGTAGCGGCGGCAGATGTCCTTCACTTCCTTGGCGATGGCCGCATAGCGGTTGGCCGGCAGGTCCGGATAGAAGTGGTGCTCGATCTGGTGGCTGAGGTTGCCCGACAGCACATTGATCAGGAAGCCACCACTGATGTTCGACGAACCGCGCAGCTGGCGCAGGTACCAATGACCGCGCGACTCATTGCGCAGGCACTCCTTCGGGAAGGTTTCCGATTCAGCGGTGAAGTGGCCGCAGAAGATGATTACGTAGGTCCAGATGTTGCGCAGGCCGTTGGCGACCAGGTTGCCCAGCATCACGGTGAGGAAGAACGGACCGGCCAGCAGCGGGAAGAACACGTAGTCCTTCAGCACCTGGCGCAGCATCTTGCGCGCCACCGGACGGGTCTGCAGCCACATCGCACGGCTGCTCATGCGGCCCTTCATCCAGCGGCCCAGGCGCAGGTCCTGCGCGGCCACGCCCCACTGGAACAGCAGCGCGAAGATCGGCGCGATGATCGGCTGCAGCAGGTAGAACGGCTTCCAGCGCTGTTCCGGGAAGATGCGCAGCAGGCCGTAGCCGATGTCATCGTCCATGCCACGCACGTTGGTGTAGGTGTGGTGGCGGAAATTGTGGGTCTTGCGCCAGTTGTCGGCGGTGGCAACGATGTCCCACTCGTAGGTGTTGCCGTTGAGCTTGGGGTCGCCGGTCCAGTCGAACTGGCCGTGCATGACGTTGTGGCCCAGCTCCATGTTCTCCAGGATCTTCGACAGCGCCAGCAGCAGCGTGCCGGTGATCGCGGCCGGCCACAGCAGCGGCATCCAGAACAGTGGCGAGAACGCCGCCAGGAACAGCAGGCCACGGCCACCCACGCCGAACCAGCGCACGGCGGCGGCCACGCGGCGGATGTAGCGGGTATCGGAGGCGCCGAGGCTGCCGATCACGCGGTCGCGGATCGCGTCGAGTTCCTCGCCGAAGGCATGCATCTCGGCGGTGCTCAGGGCACGGTCGGTAGCGCGGGTCATGGCAGGCGTCCTCAGAGATCCAAAGTCAGGTCGGTGGTCGGTGCGCTCACGCAGATCCGTACCGGCTGCGCCGTTTCGGACTGCAGGTCGCCGGTGCGCAGGTGGCGAGTCGCACCACTTACACGGTCACAGGAGCAGGTGTTGCAGATACCCATGCGGCATCCATGTTTGGGCTTGATGCCATGGGCTTCGAGGCTTTCCAGCAGCGAGCGGCCACGCGGCACGCTCAGCTGGCGACCACTGCGCGCAAGCGTCAGCGACACTTCGCCTTCACTGTCGGCATCGCGAAGCGGCGCTGGCGGGGTGAAGGCTTCGGCCTGGAAACCGGCCACCTGGTGCGCCAGGCGCTCGCGCGCGGCGGCAACGAAGCCGTCCGGGCCGCAGGCCAGCACATGGCGCTGCGCCAACGGCGTGTCATCGCCGGCCACCTGCAGATCGTGGGTATCGATACGCGCGGCCGGTGCTTCGCCTTCTCGGGTGGTCAGCAGGTGCACGCGCAGGTTCGGGTTCGCTGCGGCCAGCGCCTGCAGTTCATCACGGAACTGCAGGTGGGCGGCGGTGCGTTCCCAGTAGAACAGGTCCACCGGCGCCGCCAGCGGGCGCTGGCAGGCCTCGCGCAGGAGGCTGCGCATCGGCGTGATGCCACTGCCGGCCGCCAGCAGCAGCACCGGCGCCGCGGCCGGCATGTGGAATTCGCCGAAAGCGGCATCGAGACGGAACAGTTCGCCCGGCTGCGCATGGTTGACCAGATGCTGGCTGACCCGCCCGCCATCGACCGCCTTGACGGTGATCGCCAGCTCGCGCCGACCCAGTGCGGTGGGACTGTAGCTGCGCTGCCACAGGCGTCCTTCAATCTCGACGCCGAGGGTGACGTGCTGGCCGGCACGCATGCCGGCCCAGTGCCGGTTGGTGCGCAGGACCAGGGTCGCCGCGCCCTCGCCGGCCGGCTCGCGCCGGACCAGGCGGGCCACTGGCTCGCGCAGGGTCCACAGGGGATTGAGCTGGCCCGCCCAGAAATCGAACAGCGACGGCGAGACCCAGCGGTACGGAGAGAACAGGGACGGACGGACGACAGCGCTCATGGGCGCACTATACGGGCGCACATACACCTGTGTATACATGTGTATATTGAACCGGATTGGGTATGATTCAGCCTCGTCCCACCGGAACCCCCATGGCCGCCGCCACCGCCTTGTCGACGCCCGAAGATGCCAACAGCCCGGCCCGCCGTACGGTGAGCCGCGAGGATCTGCTGGCTGCTGCCCTGAAACTGATCGGGCCGCACCGCAGCCTGTCCACGCTCAGCCTGCGCGAAGTGGCACGTGAGGCCGGCATCGCGCCGAACAGCTTCTACCGGCAGTTCCGCGACATGGACGAACTGGCCGTGGCGCTGATCGATGCGGCCGGCCGCTCGCTGCGCACCATCATCGGCGAGGCCCGGCAGCGCGCCACCTCCACCGCCACCAGCGTGGTGCGGGTCTCGGTGGAGACCTTCATGGAGCAGCTGCGCGCCGACGACAAGCTGCTGCACGTGCTGCTGCGCGAGGGCGCGGTCGGCTCGGACGACTTCAAGCACGCGGTCGAACGCGAGCTGCACTACTTCGAGGAAGAGCTGCAGCACGACCTGGTGCGCCTGGCCGCACTGGATGGCGCCGTACTGCATGCCCCGGAACTGGTGGCCAAGGCCATCACCCGGCTGGTGTTCGCGATGGGCGCCACCGCCATGGACCTGCCGCCGGAGAAGGATCCGGAGCTGGTCGAGCAGATCTCCACGATGATCCGCATGATCATCGTCGGCGCCCGTACCCCCGCCGCGTTCCGCCGCGGCTGATTCCTGCCCGATTGCCGGATCGATGGCGTCCGGCCCTGGCGGCAGACGCTGCGCTCCCCAGTGGGTCTTCACCTCGATTGTCGCAGCGCAGCGACGGACGCCCGCGCGCCCGAATGAACTGGATCACCCGTCACATATCTACATATGTGAATAGGGCTTCGCGTGGTTCCGACACGATCTTCATGACGCCCTCACCTGCCGTGCACTATTCCAGCACGGCGACCCATTCAGCTGAATACGTCAGTGAACGGCGTTTGAACCCAATCGGTGTCGCTGCAGACGTTTCAGATTAGTTGCATGGCCCAGGCAAGACCCGATCCGCACAGTGCCGCCTCCGGCCCTGCGGATGCAGGTCCCACCCAACGTTCCAAGGAGACACACCCATGCGCATGATGCAGTTCACGCCGTCGCTTTCTCTCCCCCACGCCTCCCACCGCCCGCTCAGCCTCGTCATTGCCTCGATGCTGCTTCTGGGTGCTGCGGGCTCACCCGTTTCTGCCCTTGCCGCAACCGTCAATCCCGGCCAGACAGTGACCGTAACCGCTGGAAGTCCTCTTGAGGGTCAGGTCTTCGCCGTAAATGGCGGCACACTGATTGTCCAGGGTGCCAGCACGTCCACGATCACGGGTCGCTACGCGAACAACGCCCCTGCCTCCATCGCGCTGCAGAACGCCACGGTCACCGGTGGAGGCATAAACAGCCTGGTCAACAGCAACGCCGTCATCCAGGACTCGAATATTGACGGCCGTATCACGCTGTCCACGACCGTGGGTGCTTCTGCGCTTCCACGCTCTCATGTGTCATTGATTCGAAGCACCGTCGCCGGAACAGGAGGCATCTCTTTCGCCGCATCGGCTGGTGGTCGCCTCGATAGCGAAGCCACCCTGTTCAACAGCCGAATTCTCGTCACCGGCGCCACGGTCAATCTCAACGCAGGGACGTCCGTCAAAGGGGATACCAACGGCATCTCCGTCAGCTACAACGGCGATACAAGATTTGCGGAGAACTTCAGCGAATGGGGACTGACAATCGATGGTTCCTCGGTCGCCGGAGCTGCGGGGAGCGCGATCCTCGTCACCCGCGGTAGCGGTGACGAGACCGTCCGCATCATCGCTCAGAACGGCGCCACGCTTACCGGCGGCAACGGCGTAATGATCGAAGCGCGTGACAACGCCCTGCTCGACTTCACCGCGCGCACCTCCATACTCAAGGGCGACATCACCATTGCCGATACCGCCACCGCAAAGATCAGCCTGCTCGACGGCCTCGACCTGACCGGCCGCATCCTCGGCCCGGCCGATGTCACCGTCGATCAGGGCGGCCGCTGGACGCTGTCCGGCGACAGCAACACCGGCAACCTCACCCTGGGTGCGGGCAGCGACATCTTCCTCGGTGCTGCGGGTACGGCGGCGTATCCGCAGCTGACCGTCAACGGCAACTACGCCGGCAACGGCGGCACCCTGCACTTCAACACGGTGCTGGCCGGCGACGACGCAGCAAGCTCGCGCATGCACGTGACCGGTGATACCAGCGGCACCACCCAGGTCACCGTCAACAACATTGCCGGCGCTGGCGCACAGACCGTCAACGGCATTCCGCTGGTGCAGGTGGACGGTGCCAGCAATGGCCACCTCGCACTGCAGGGCCGCGCCATCGGTGGCATGTACGAGTATTTCCTGCGCAAGGGCACACCCGGCGCGACCAACGGCAACTGGTACCTGACCTCGGCCTACACCGGCAATCCGTGCGACATCAATCCGGCGCTGCCGGAGTGCAAGCCTGTGGATCCGACCGACCCGACCGACCCGGTTGATCCGGTGGACCCGGAAGTGCCGGTCGACCCGGTCCCCGTGCTGCGTCCGGAGCCCGGCGCGTACCTGGCCAACCAGGCCGCGGCCGTGCAGATGTTCCAGCTGCGCCGCCATGACCGCGGCGAGCCCAGCTTCGACCGCGCCCGCATCGGCACCTGGGTGCGCGCCGGGCGTGACCAGCTGCAGGCGAACGTGGCCGGCCAGGTCGATGCCCGTACCCACATCAACACCCTGCAGCTGGGCAGCGATGTCTGGCGCTGGGGCGATGGCCGTGGCCAGGTCGGCGTGATGCTGGGCACCGGCGAGGCGACCACGCAGGCGGTGTCGACGCTGAGCGGTTATGGCACCCGCGGCAAGGTCAAGGGCAAGTCGGCCGGTGTCTACCTGGGTTGGGTGCAGGATGCACAGAGCAGTGCCGGCCTGTATGTGGACGGCTGGCTGCAGGCGGCACGCTTCGACAACGAGGTGCAGGGCGAAGGCATCGCCCGCGAGACCTACGATTCCAGGACTCGGAGCGCATCGCTGGAAGCCGGTTATGCCTGGGCCATCCGCAGCAGTGAGGCCAGCACGCTGTACCTGCAGCCGCAGGCGCAGCTGACCTGGACCGACTACGACGGCGACAGCCTGGTCGAAAACAATGGCACCACGGTCGAGGACGGCCGCGGCGGCGGCCTCAACAGCCGCCTCGGCGTACGCCTGTTTGGCCAGGGCACACTGCAGGGCAACCGCGTGCAGCCGTTCCTGGCGGCGAACTGGCTGCGTGGCCAGCGCGACGCGTCGATGCGCTTCAACAGCGAGTCGCTGAGCGCGAAGACGCCGGAGAACCGCTACGAGGTACAGGCCGGTGCCCAGCTGCAGCTGGGCCAGCGCTGGAGCGCATGGGGTGACCTGCGTGTGCAGCGTGGCGACAGCGGCTATCGCAACCACGGCGCCCAGGTCGGCCTGCGCGCCGCCTGGTAAGCCCCCTCGCCGCCCTGGGACCAGCCCGGGGCGGCGTCTCTCGATTCTCCATCGCACCCTGCCGGGCATGACATCCGGCAGGGTTTTGCTGACGCAATGTAATGTTATAACACTGTCGTCCGCGATGATCTGACCTGAGCCCTCGTCCTGATGATTGCCAGGACTCATCTATATAGCATTTGCTATATCTATGACCCTCTGCTTTCATATGCGTCAGCCAGGTCGCCCTCGCCGCCTTTCCTCTCCCAAGGACGACGCCCTCATGCCCGTTTCCAGACCCCTATCCCGCCGACTGCCTCTGGCTGCCGCCATCGCCCTGACCCTGCCGTTGCCCGCGCTGGCAGCCACACCGAAGCCGACCGAGCTGGACCGTGTGCAGGTCAAGGTCAGCACTGCTACCCGCAGCGAACGCCTGCTGTCGGACGTGCCGATCCGCACCGAGGTGCTGCGCAAGGAAGACATCGCGCTGCGTGCGGCCACCGACTTCTCGCGCGCCGCAGAGCTGATCAATGGCCTGCGCGTGGAAAGCAACTGCCAGAACTGCAACACCAGCGAAGTACAGCTGCTGGGCCTGCCCGGCGCCTACAACCAGCTGTTGTTCGATGGCATCCCGCTGCTGTCCACGTTGGGCAGTGTGTACGGCCTGGAACAGATCCCGGCAGGCTTCGTCGACCGCATCGAAGTGGTCAAGGGCGGCGGTTCGGCACTGTACGGCCCGGGCGCGGTGGCCGGAGTGATCAACCTGATCCCGCCGCTGCCGGCGCGCAGCGGTGGTCATGTACAGGCCGGCGTGGATGTACTGAAAGGCACGCCGCAGAAGAACGCCGACCTGCGCCTGGACCTGGTGGCCAAGGACGCCGATGCCGGGCTGTCGGTGATCGCCCAGCGCAACTGGAACAGTGGCATCGACTACAACGGCGACGGCTACACCGAGATCACCCGCAAAAATCTCAAGGTCGGCGGACTGCAGGCCTGGTACGCCCCCACGCCGGGCACACGACTGCGCCTGGACCTGCAGGTGACCGATGAAACCCGCCGCGGCGGCAACCGCCTGGACCAGCCGGAATACCTGGCCAACATCGCCGAATCGCTGGATACGAAGTACCGGCGCGGCAGCGTGTCGTGGGACCAGGAGATCAATGCCGACGTCGATTTCCGCCTGGCCTATGCCTTCGCCGACATCGACCGTGACAGCTTCTATGGCGGCCTGGGCGACGTGGTCACCGATCCGTCGGCGCCGGGCTATGACCCGTCGCAGCTGGACCCCAACGTGGCCGGCAGCGCGGCCTCGCGTTCGTGGCGCCAGTACGGCCGCACCCACAATCCGCTGCACTACATCGACAGCCAGTTGAACTGGCGGCTGGGCGCGCACGCGCTGGCCTTCGGCGTGCAGTACAAGCACGAGGCGCTGCGCGACGACAACCGCAGCGGTGACGGCCAGCGGCTGGCGGTGCTGGAAGACGCCACCTTCCACAACCTCGGCGCCTTCATCCAGGACGAGTGGAGCCTGCGCGACAACGTCGACCTGGTGCTGGGTGCGCGCGTGGACAAGAGCTCGGAGCTGGACAGCGCGGTGTTCTCGCCGCGCATCGCGCTGGCCTGGCAGGCCACGCCCAACCTGAAGTGGCGGGCAGGCGTTGCCACCGGCTTCCGTGCACCGGAGATCTTCGTCGAGGACGTACATGTCGATACGCTGGGTGGCGAACAGGTGCGCGTGCGCAACACCGACGGCCTGAAGGAAGAGCGCGCGTTGACCACCCTGTTCGGCTTCGACTGGCGATCGGACCCGGCCAATCCGGTGTGGAGCTGGGATGCCACAGCCTCGTATGCGCGCATCCGCGACACCTTCGCACTGGGCGAGATCCAGCGCGGCGATGACGGCCAGCTCAGCCAGCTGCGCTACAACGCGTCCGGTTCCAATGTGCTGGGCGCGGAAACCAACCTCGGCTGGCAGCCGTCGCCGCAGTGGCGCCTGACCGCGGGTGCCTCGTGGTACCGCTCGCGCTTCCGCGAACCGCAGCGCATCTTCGACGACACCGGCGACGGCGGCGACACCGTGATCGAAAGCCGCGACTATCTGAAGACCCCACGCTGGACCGGCCTGGCCCAGCTCAGCTGGATGCCGGCCGAGCCGTGGGAGACCTTCGTCGCGCTGCGCCACACCGGCCCGATGTCGGTGCTGAACAACCGGTTGGGCGAACTGCACCGCACGCGTTCATTCCTGGTGACCGACCTGGGTGCGCGCTGGCATCGTCACCTGGGCGCGCAGGCGCAGCAGGAAGTGTCGGTGGCCGCAGGCGTCAAGAACGTGTTCGATCAGCGCCAGAAGGATCTGGAAGTCGGCGCGCTGCGCGACAGCGACTATGTCTATGGGCCGCGTTTCGCGCGCTCGTGGTACGTCAACCTGCGCTATGCGTTCTGACCCACTACGAGCGTTGTTGCTGGCCTGTGCCGTGCTGCTGGCCGCACCGGCGATGGCTGCGGACCTGCATGCGCAGGTCTCGGCCTCGCTGATGCGGCCGGAACAGCGCTCGCTGCGGCCGATGCAGTGGCCATCGCCACCCAAGCTGGTGGCGTTGTACTTCGGCGCCGACTGGTGCGCGCCCTGCCATGCGTTCGTACCCACCCTGCGCAGCGTGCGTGACGCGTTGCGCGAGGCCGGCGCCGATACCGAAGTGGTGTACGTCAGCCTGGATGAGAGCGAGGCCGCGCTGCGCCGCTACATGCACGCGCAGGACATGCCGTGGCCGGTGCTGGACCCGCGCCGCGCCGCGCGCATGCCGGCACTGCAGGCGTTGGCGGGGCTGGCACCGCCGAATCTGGTGCTGATCGATGCCGACGGCGCCGTGCTGGCCAATGGCTGGCAAGGCCGGCGTTATGAAGGCCTGCAGCCGGTGTTGAAGGAATGGGCGAAGCAGGCGTGTGCGCAGCAGCAGGCCCGTTGTCCCAACGCCGGCATCCAATCGCGGTAGCGCCGGGCCATGCCCGGCGAAATGCGTGACGCAACATTACGGCCGCCGGGCATGGCCCGGCGCTACCGTTACGGCGCCTCGCCCTCGGCCTTGCGCACGAACGCTTCGAAGAGCGCCAGCGTCTGCTCGCTTACATGGTGCTCGATACCCTCGGCATCGCGCCGCGCGGTATCCGGGTCCACGCCCAGCGCCAGCAGGAAACGCTCCACTGTCTGATGACGCTGGCGACTGGCATGCGCCAGCGCCTCGCCTTCCGGGGTCAGGAACACGCCGCGGTACGGCCGCTGTACCACCCAGCCATCCCGGGCCAGCCGCCGCAGCATCTTCGCCACAGTGGGCTGGGCCACGCCCAGGCGGGTGGCGATGTCGACCTGGCGGGCCTCGCCGCCGTCGGCCAGCAGGTCCGAGATCAGCTCGACATAGTCCTCCACCAGCTCCATCCGGTGCGCCTCGCGCACTTGCCGGAAGCTCTCGACCTGGCGCTCGGCCTCGATCAAGGGGGTGCTTTTCAGCGATGTCGAATCGTCGGTCTTGCCCACGCCTGCGCCTGTCCTTCCGGTTGTTCCGGTGTTGAACCTGAATTCTGGACCAGTAACGCGATAAAGACGATTGTTTCACATTGCTAATGACTATAGCAGGAGCTATATTCGGAGCCATGAACACCCTGGCACCCCGCGACCCTTCGGCCTCCACTCCGGCCAGCCTGGGTGCGCTCAACGCCTCGGTGGCGGTGCCCGACAAGGGCCATTGGTGGTTCCGCCTGCTGGCCTTCCTCGGCCCGGGCTACATGATCTCGGTCGGCTACATGGACCCGGGCAACTGGGCCACCGACCTCGCCGGCGGTTCGCGCTTCGGCTACCTGCTGCTGTCGGTCATCCTCATTTCCAACCTGATGGCGGTGATCCTGCAGGCGCTGTCGGCGCGGCTCGGCATCGCCACCGGAATGGACCTGGCCCAGGCCTGCCGCGCGCGTTACCCCAGGCCGGTGAACCTGGCGCTGTGGGCGCTGTGCGAGGCGGCGATCATCGCCTGCGACCTGGCCGAAGTGATCGGCACCGCGATCGCGCTGAAGCTGCTGTTCGACCTGCCGCTGCTGTGGGGCGCGGTCATCACCGCGCTGGACACACTGCTGGTGCTGTTGCTGATGAACCGCGGTTTCCGTGCGCTGGAAGCCTTCGTGATCGCGCTGCTGATGGTGATCTTCGCCTGCTTCGTGGTGCAGATCGCGATGGCCGCACCACCGGTGATGGCGGTGCTGGGCGGCTTCATTCCGCGCGCGCAGGTGGTGACCGATCCGCATGCGCTGTACATCGCCATCGGCATCATTGGCGCCACGGTGATGCCGCACAACCTGTACCTGCATTCGTCGATCGTGCAGACCCGTGCCTACCCGCGCACCGATGAGGGCCGTCGCAGCGCGCTGCGCTGGGCGGTGACCGACAGCACCATTGCGCTGACCCTGGCACTGTTCATCAACGCCAGCATCCTGATCCTGGCGGCGGCGGTGTTCCATGCCAATGGCCGTTTCGACGTGGAAGACATCGAGCAGGCCCACCAGCTGCTGGCGCCGATGCTGGGCGTGGGCGCGGCGGCGACGCTGTTTGCGATTGCGCTGCTGGCCTCCGGCCTGAACTCGACGGTGACGGCCACGTTGGCCGGCCAGATCGTGATGGAAGGCTTCCTGCACCTGCGCCTGCCGCCGTGGCTGCGGCGGCTGATCACGCGGGCGCTGGCGATCATTCCGGTGGTGGTGGTGATCATGCTGTTCGGCGACCAGGGCGCGGTAAAGCTGCTGGTGCTGAGCCAGGTGGTGCTGTCGATGCAGCTGCCGTTCGCGATCATCCCGCTGGTGCGGATCGTGACCGACAAGGTGACGATGGGCGCGCTGGTGGCCCCGCGCTGGCTGGGCAGCATCGCCTGGGTGATCGCGCTGGTGATCGTGGTGTTGAACGTGAAGCTGCTGGTGGATACCTTCAGCGGCGCATAGCGCGAAATGCCTGGGACGCCGTTGTAGAGTCGAGCCATGCTCGACTCATCGCACACCGCACGAACAGCAGCCGAGCGTGGGCTCGGCTCTACAGGAAGCGGGGTCCACCCGTAGATCCACGCCATGCGTGGATGCCTTTACACGATGTGGGGTCAGAGCCCTTGCCTCTGGCAAGGGATCCGACCCCGCCATCTCCACGCTACAGATGCAACGCGATCGCGGCCTCGATCTGCTGCGGCGACTGGAACCCGGCCAGGCGGGTGCGTTCGTCGCCGTCACGGAACAGGGACAGCGTCGGCGTCTGCCGCAACCCCAGTCCCCTGAAGAACGCTTCACCCAGCACTTCCAGCTGCACGCGCAGCAGGGTGATGCCCTGCCCTGCACTGCTGGTCGCCACGCGGTGCAGCGACATCTCCAGCATCCGGCACCCCGGGCACTGGTCCTTGTGGAAATCCACCAGCACCCTCGGATGTTCGGCCAGCAGCTGCTGGAACTGCTCAGGCGTGGTGGCGTCGATGATCTGCATCGGTGTTGCTCCAGTAATGGGCCAGGACCGCGTCGGTCCAGGCCTCGATGGCCGCGGCATGGCGAACGCCATGCGGCATCTGTTCGATCTCCAGCGGCGGGTAGTCGCTGCGGAAGTAGCGGATCAGCCGGTGCACGGCGCCGCAGTAGTACTCCTGCCCCCACTGCGTTTCGCCGGTACCGAACACCGCCAGCTGCCGTGGCCGCTCGCCGCGCTCCGTAATACCGGCCACCCACGCCTTCATCTCCGCCGGCGTGCGGCCGGCGTTGTCGGTCCAGCAGCCCAGCAGCACCAGGTCGGCCTCATCGGCGGCCAGAGGCGGCGCCTGGCGCGGGTCGTCGGCCTCCTGCCAGTGCACCGCATGGCCCGCTGCGCGGCAACGCTCGGCAATCTGCCGGCCGAGCTCGCGGGTGTTGCCACTCAACGAGGCCACCACCAGCAGGATGCTCAGCGCTTCGCTGGGCTCAGAGGTCGTCGAAGCCGTTGTCGACGTTGGTCTTCTTGTAACTTGCATTGCGCATCTCGAAGAAGTCGGTCTTGGTCTCGGTAAAGTTGTCGGCGTAGGCCTTGATCCACGGCATCACGTTGTCGGTGGTATCGCTGTACAGGCGTTCGATGCCGAGCATGCCGGCCATCTTGTTGGCGCGGTACTTCACATAACGCGTCATTTCCTCCACGTCGATGCCGTCGATGCCATCCAGCACTTCCGACGACCACTGGGTTTCCAGTTCGATGGCATGCTCGAACGCCTGGTGCACATAGGCGGTCAGCTCGTTGGTCTGCAGCTCCGGGTTCTCGCCGATGATGGCGCGGATCAGCTCGCTGATGAACTTGGTATGCGCCAGCTCGTCGCGGTTGATGAAGCTGATGATCTTGCCGGTGCCGTTCATGCGGTTCTGCCGCACCATGTTGTAGAAGTAGGCGAAACCGGAATAGAAGTTGATGCCTTCCAGGATCGAGGACTGGATCAGCGACTTCAGCAGGGTCTCGGCGGTCTTCTCGCGCATGAAGTCGTCATACGCGCCCATGATCGGTGCGTTGCGCTTGATGATGGTCGGGTGGGTGCGGGCGATCTCGAAGATGCGGTTCTGGTTCGGCAGGTCGGTGATCGAGGCCAGCACGTAGCTGTAGCTCTCGTTGTGGATCACTTCCTGCTGGCCGATGATCGCTGCATTGGCATGCGCGGCGGGATCGGTGATGTACTCGGCCACGTTGTAGATGAAGCGGGTCTGCGGTGAGTCGAGCGTGGCCAGCAGGCCGATGATGGAGTCGTAGGCGTTCTTTTCGCGCGCATTGAGCTCGCCGTACTGGCGGGCATCGAGCTTCATGTCGACCTCGTCAGGAATCCAGAAGTTGGTCGACAGCTCCTTGTAGGCCCGATAGAACGACGGGTACGGGATGTCGTTCCAGTTGAGGATGCCGCTGGTGCGGCCGTTGATGATGCCGGTGCTGCGGTTGGGATGGCGCGGTTCGAGGATCTTGATGCGGTCGAGGGGGGTTGCCATGGGTTTCTGCCTTCGTTCTCTTTCTATCGTGTTGCCGGCCAGCGGCCGGCACTACCGTGGGTCGCCGGCGGTCAGCTGGAGCACCACTCGCATTCGCTGATGTCGATGTCGTTGGAGCGCACGTAGTAGGTGGTCTTCAGGCCCTCGCGCCAGGCACTCAGGTGCAGCTCCAGCAGGGTGCTGGCGCGGATCGTGCTGGGCACGTACAGGTTGAAGCTGATCGACTGGTCGACGTGGCGCTGGCGGCGCGCGTTCTGGCGCACGCTGGCGAACTGGTCGACCTTGTAGGCACCCTTCTCGTAGTACGGCCAGGTCTCCAGCGACAGGCCCGGAGCGGCCACCGGACGCCGGAAGTCTTTCTTTTCCTCGTAGTAGAACGCGCTGTAGATCGGGTCGATGGAGGCGGTGGAACCGGCAATCTGCGCCGTGCTCATGTTCGGCGCCACCGCCAGCAGCCAACCGTTGCGCAAGCCGTGCGTGGCCACCTCGCGGGCCAGGCTGTCCCACGCGGCGCCGCTGTAGTCGCGGTCACGGAAGTAGCGTCCGTTGTGCCAGTCGCTGCCGGCGAACATCGGGTAGCTGCCCTTCTCCTTCGCCAGCTGCGCGCTGGCCTGGATGGTCAGGAAGTTGATGCGCTCGTAGAGACGGTCGGCCAACGTTTCGGCATCCGGCGATTCCCATTGGATCGCCTGCTGCGCCAGCAGGTGGTGCCAACCGAAGGTGCCCAGACCGATAGCGCGGTATTTGCGGTTGGTGATGGTGGCCTGCGGCACCGGCAGCGCATTGAGGTCGATCACGTTGTCGAGCATGCGTACCTGGATCGGGATCAGGCGCTCCAGCACGTCGGTGGCCAGCAGGTCATCCGGCGCACTGATCGCACGTCCGAGGTTGATCGAGGACAGGTTGCAGACCACGAAGTCACCGGCGCGGCGCGTAGTCACGATCTGGTCGCCGCTGACGATCTCCTGGATCATCCGCGTCGGGCTCATGTTCTGCAGGATCTCGGTGCACAGGTTGCTGGAATAGATCATGCCCGCGTGCTTGTTCGGGTTCCTGCGGTTGACCTCGTCGCGGTAGAACAGGAACGGGTTGCCGGTCTCCAGCTGGCTGAGCATGATCCGCTTGAACAGATCGATGGCCTTCACCGTGCGGCGGCTGATGCGCTCATCGGCCACCAGCTCGGCGTAGCGGTCACGGAAGCTGCCAGAACCACGCTTCTCGTCGTAGAAGTCCTGCAGGTACCAGCCCTTGGCCTGCTTCACCTCGTGCGGATCGAACAGGTACCAGTCGGCGCGGCGTTCGACCGCTTCCATGAACAGGTCCGGCACGCAAACCGAAGTGAACACATCGTGCGCGCGCAGGCGCTGGTCGCCGTTGTTGAGGCGCAGGTCCATGAAGGCTTCGATATCGCGGTGCCAGATGTCCAGGTACACCGCCACCGCGCCCTTGCGCTGGCCGAGCTGATCAACCGACACCGCAGTGTTGTTGAGCTGCTTGATCCACGGCACCACGCCACCGGAGGAATTGGCCACGCCACGGATCGGCGCGCCGCTGCTGCGCACATAGCCCAGATAGGCACCCACACCACCGCCGTGCTTGGACACGCGGGCGATATCGGTGTTGGAGTCATAGATGCCCTGCAGGCTGTCGTCCACCGTGTCGATGAAGCAGCTCGACAGCTGGCCGCCCACCTTGCCGGCATTGGCCAGGGTCGGTGTGGCCACCGTCATGTACAGGTTGGACAGCGCCCAATACGCCTCGCCAACCAGCTGCATGCGCCGCTCACGCGGCTTTTCCTCCTGCATCAGGTACAGCGCGATGGTGAGCCAGCGCTCCTGCGGCAGTTCGTAGACCTCGCGGCTGCGGTCGCTGGCCAGGTAGCGCGTGGCCAGCAGGTACAGGCCGTTGTAGGCGAACAGGCGATCGCGTTCCGGATCGATCATCTCGCCGGCCTGCTGCAATTCTTCCTTCGAGTAGCAGCGCAGGATGTCGTTGCTGTAGATGCCGCGATCGGCCAGGCTTTCCTGCAGGCCCACGTAGGAGCCGTACTTCAGGCCCACGTCGTAGAAGCGGTTGCGGCTGGCGCGCTTGTACAGGCGACGCAGGTAGATGCGCGCGGCAAACCGTTCCCACTCGGGTGCAACCAGATCCACGCGCGATTCGGCCTCGCGGATCAGCAGATCGACCAGGTCATCGGCGCTGATGCTCGGTTTGCGTTCGACCATCGCCTGCACTACGCGGCGGTAGTCGCTCACATCCAGCTGCGGGAACTCGGCATGCACGGCGTCGATGCTGCGCTGCAGGCGCTCGGCCTCGAACGGCAGACGACGGTTGCCGGCCTCCTTGGTGATCCAGGTCGGCACGTGCTCGCCACCGGCGCGCAAGGCGTCGCCAGCGCCGGCCAGATCGGCCACGCGGAAGGTACTGTCGGTCATGGTGGTGAAACTCCAGGCTCGCACGCGCGTTGGCGGTCGATGCCATGGCGGCCCTGCACGCGATACCGGCGCACGGGGCGGTCGGGGTGGGATGCCAAAGCGCGGGAACACCAGATCGTCGGCAACAGCCTGCGCCTGCGGCCGGTATCCGGGCCGTGGGGGCGATCTGGGTCCGCACGATGGCGGCCGCGTCGACACGGCAAGCCTTCAGGGGCGGGCCGCGGGACGTTTGCTGCATGTCCGGCGGCGGCGGCTGACCGGGAGTGACGGACACAACATAGTGGGGATATTCCAACCCGTCAACACAAGATGCGGTAATCAATACCTGTCGCGACGATCAGTCGCAGGATGCCGTGTTGCACCTGCGGCGCCTTGTCGACAACGCCTGCGTCCCCAGTTCGGTACAACATCAACTTTCCCCGGAACACCGCCCATGCGCGCTGCCCTTTATTCTTCCTTCGGCGATCCGGCCGATGTCCTGGCCGTCGGCGAAACAACCCTGCCCGAGCCCGGCCCGGGCGAGGTGCGCATCCGCACCGTGCTGGCCTCGATCCACAACCACGACCTGCTGACCGTGCGCGGCCTGTATGGCTACAAGCCAACGCTGCCGGCGATCGGGGGCAGTGAAGCACTGGGCGTGGTCGATGCACTTGGCGACGGCGTCGACGGCCTGCAGATCGGCCAGCGGGTTGCCGCCGCCTCGGTACACGGCACCTGGGCTGAGGCCTTCATCGCACCGGCTCGCATGGTGATTCCGATGCCGGAGGCGATCCCCGACGAAATGGCCGCACAGCTGATCGCGATGCCGCTGAGCGCGCTGATGCTGCTGGAGTTCCTGCACGTCGAGGCGGGCCAGTGGATCGTGCAGAACACCGCCAACGGCGCGGTGGGCAAATCGCTGGCGATGCTGGCGCGGGCGCGTGGCGTGCATGTAGCCAACCTGGTGCGCAATGCCGATGCGGTCGCACAGTTGAAAGCGCTGGGCATCGATCATGTGTTCGACACCTCGGTGGACGGCTGGAAGGATCGCGTGCGTGAGGCGACCGGCGAAGCGCAGGCCGCGGCCGCGGTGGATTCCATTGGCGGCGACGCCAGCGGCGATCTGGTCGACCTGCTTGGCCACCACGGCACCCTGGTGTCGTTCGGTGTAATGAGCGGCGAGCCGATGCGCATTCCCGCCGGCGGCCTGATCTACAAGGAAGCCACGGTGAAGGGCTTCTGGGGCAGCAAGGTCAGCCAGGCGATGGCCGTGGAGGACAAGCGCCGGCTGGTTGGCGAGCTGCTGAAGCGTGCGGCGAGCGGCGAACTGACCCTGCCTGTGGAGCAGATCTTCGCACTGGACGACATCGCCCAGGCAGCAAAGGCCGGTGCGGGTTCGGGCCGCAATGGCAAGGTGCTGCTGCGGCCGTGATGGGCTGGCACTGCCTTCTGTAGAGCCGAGCCATGCTCGGCTGCTTTCCGGTCAGTGTGCGGAGCCGAGCGTGGGCTCGGCTCTACAGGAGGAGTGTGGACCAACGGTCCGCACCCACCGCACCGGTCGATAACAGGGCCGGTCATTTCGTTAAGAACCTGTGATGTATAACTGAATGCGCTTTCGTCATTGGAAGGCGCACGTGGCTGCGTGCGGTACTGACGGCTCCTCCCCCGTTTGGCGTTGTCGCTTCCATGTACCGCACCACCCTGAACCTGCTTGCCGGCGCGATCGCGCTGGGCCTCTCCGCCGGCGCTGCCGGCGCCGCTGAAACCGCCGACACCGGCAAGGACAGCACCACCCTCGGCACCGTGCTGGTGACCGGCTCCAACATCAAGCGCAGCGATACCGCCGGGCCCAACCCGGTGCAGATCGTCAGCCGCGAACAGATCGAACAGACCGGTCGTTCCACCCTCACCGACGTGCTGCGCAACCTGTCGGCCAATGCCGGCAACAGTTTCGACGAGCAGTACACCGGCAGCTTCGCCGCGGGCTCGGCCTCGATCGGCCTGCGCGGCCTGTCGCCGAAGAACACGCTGGTGCTGGTCAACGGCTACCGCGTCTCCAACTTCGGCTTCGCGCTCAACACCCAGGACACCTTCGTCGACCTCAATGCGCTGCCGATCAGTGCGGTCGAGCGCATCGAAGTGCTGAAGGACGGTGCCTCGGCGGTGTACGGCTCCGACGCCATCGCCGGCGTCATCAACATCATCCTGCGCAAGAACTTCCAGGGCGTGGAAGTCGGCGGTGGTTTCGGTACCGCCACCCAGGGTGGCCTGGACGAACGCAAGGCCAACCTGCTGGCCGGCTTTGGTGATCTGGAACAGCAGGGCTGGAACGTGCTGTTCGGGCTGGACCTGCTCAAGCGCGACCGCCTCGATGGCGATGACCGCGCCTATACCCGCAGTGGTGACTTCCGCGACAAGCCCGGTGGTCGCCTTGCCGGCTGGTCCACTGCCGGTGGTAATTGGCTGTCCAACCCACGCGCACCGCAGCCGTTCGCCAACTGCCCCGACGGCAGCCAGCTGCGCCCGTACAGCGACTTCGGCAGCACCCTGCCCGGCCAGGCCTGCGCTTTCAATGCCCAGCCGTTCAAGACCCTGCAGCCCGGCGCCGAGCGCCTGCAGGCGTCGTTGAGCGCGACCTACCGCTTCAATGACAGCATCGAAGCGTTCGCCGACGTCCTGTACAGCCACAACAAGGCCGACCAGATCTTCAGCGCGCCGCTGACCGTTGGTCCCGGCCTGCGCGCCTACAACCCGGCCACCGGTACCCTGATCGATGTGCCGGCGGTGCTGCCGGTCGGCCACCCGAACAACCCGGGCAGCACCCCGCTGCCGTTCGAGTACACCTTCTTCGACCTCGGCCCGCGCCTGAAGGACAACACCCAGGTGTTCTACCGTGCCCTGGCCGGCGTGCGTGGCAGTGGCGAGCGCTGGGACTGGGAAGTGGCGGCGCTGACCTCGCAGAGCGCACAGCGCGAGTACGTCGACAACTTCGTCAACCGTTACGCCTTCGAACAGATCCTGCGCGATGGCAGCTACAACTTCCTCAATCCGTCCAGCACGCCGGAGGCGCTGGATGCCCTGCGCCTGCAGACCAAACGCCCCGGCTGGTACAAGCTGCACTCGCTGAACGTGAAGGCGTCGACCACGCTGTGGGAGCTGCCGGCCGGTGCGGTCGGCTTCGCCTGGGGCGCCGAGTTCCGCAAGGAATCACTGGACGCGCGTACCAGCGCGCAGGTGCTGTCGGGCACCGAGCTGCGCCCGGCCATCAACGTGGTCAACGGCGAACGCCAGGTCAGTGCCGCCTACGCCGAACTGAGCGTGCCGCTGCACCGCACGCTGGAACTGCAGCTGGCCGGTCGCGGCGACCGCTACGATGACTTCGGCAAGGCGTTCTCGCCGAAGGTGGCATTGCGCTGGCAGCCGCTGGACAGCCTGCTGCTGCGCGGCTCGTTCTCGCGTGGCTTCCGTGCGCCGTCGCTGCCGGAGATCGCGCCGGGCCAGACCGTCAGCTACGGCTCGGTGATCGATCCGTTCGACCCACTGCAACCGGGTGGCAGCCGCGGCGTGACCAACATCCGCACCGGCAACCCGGACCTGAAGGCCGAGCGCTCGCGCAATTTCAACGTGGGTGCGGTGTGGTCGCCGGATGGCGATACCAGCATCGGCCTGGACTGGTACCGCATCGAACAGGACAACCTGGTCAAGCCTGACAGTGCGCAGTTCATCGTCGACAACCCGACCCTGTTCCCGGGCCGCGTACAACGCGAGAACGGACGCATCCAGTTCATCACCAACCAGTACGCCAATCAGGGCGAACTGACCACCTCGGGGCTGGACCTGGATGCCAGCCGTACCTTCCGCACCGACGGTTGGGGCAACTTCACCGTCGCCGGCAGCTGGACCCACCTGCTCAGCTTCAAGCAGCCGCTGGTGGCCGGCCAGGCGCCCTATGACGGCGCCGGCAACAACCGCCACGGCGCACTGCCCCGAACCCGCGGCACCACGTCGTTGAACTGGGCGGTGGGCGACTGGAGCAGCACGCTGAGCCTGCAGTACGTGAGTGGCTACGACCAGCGTGTGGCGACGGCCACCAGCAACCCGGGGTTGCGCGACCGCATCAAGCCGTATCACCAGTTGGATCTTTACGTGGCCTACGACGGTATTCCCAACACCACGCTGTCGCTGTCGGTGCTGAACCTGACCGACAAGGACCCGCCGTTCGACCCGGCCGGTGGCTCCAATGGTTTCGACATCAGCCAGTACAACCTGCGCGGGCAGTTCGTCTCGCTGGGGGCGCGCTACCGGTTCTGATGCGATATCGGGGCGGCGGTAATGCGCCGCCCCATTTGTGCTGCCGGCCAGCGGCCGGCACTACCACCGACCGCCGGGGGGATGCCCGGCGGTCGTGCATCAGCGGCTCAGGTGCAGGAACTGCAGGTGCCGTTCGTACTGGCTGATGATGTCGTTGATGATCTGCTTGCGGCTGTAGCCGACCAGGTCGTAGTCCTGGCTGCCTTCGAACAGGTGCACTTCAGCGCGGTAGTAGCGCTGGTTGCGCAGCTGCTGTGCGGCGAACGACGGCGTCAGGTAGCCACTCAGGATCACCCGGTACAGGAAGTCCTGCTGCTCGCCGTGGTTCACCGACAGCTCCATGTCGCCAGCCTCGAAGCGCGTCGCCACGTCCCAGCCCTGCCCGCGTAGCTGTTCGGCCACCGCTTCCATCGCCGGCTTCACCGTATCGTCCATGAAGCGGTAGACCTGGTCGCGCACCGGGAAGTGCATGGCCTGGCTCAGGCGCTGGCGCCAGCCCTGGTGGTGGCGGTCGTCACCGATCAGCGGCGAGGGCCGGTACTGCAGCGCGCGCTTGCGGTGCGATTCGTCACTGAAAGCGCGGGTCAGGCCCCACATCATCAGCAACAGCACCGCCGAGAACGGCAGCGAGGCCAGCACCACTGCCGATTTCAGCGCATCGATGCTGCCGGCCAACAGCAACCCAGCGGTCAGCACCGCGATCACCGTGCCCCAGAACACGCGCAGCCAACGCGGACCATCATCCTCCGGCGCCCCGCCATGCGAGGACAACGTGGACAGCACCACCGCGCCGGAATCCGCCGATGTCACGAAGAAAATGAAACTGACGAACACCGTCACCGCGATCACCGCCTTGCTCCACGGATACCCATCCAGCAGGGCATACAGCACGGTGGGTGGATCATCCACCGCCAGTTGCGCCAGTTGCTGCTGGCCATGGTGCAGCACCTGGTCCAGTGCACTGTTGCCGAAGATCGACAGCCACGCCAGGGTGAAACCGAGTGGAATCAGCAGCACGCCGAACACGAATTCGCGGATGGTGCGGCCACGCGAGATGCGCGCGATGAACAGGCCGACGAACGGCGCCCAGCCGATCCACCAGGCCCAGTAGAACACCGTCCAGCCGCCCAGCCATTCCGGTCGGCCGCCATAGGCGTACACGTCGAAACTCTTGCCGACCACGCTGCCAAGGTAGTCACCCAGGTTCTGCATCAGCGTGCTGAGCAGGTACTGGGTGGGGCCGGCGCACAGCATGAACAGCACCAGCGCGATCG
The DNA here is from genome assembly GCF_040984485.1 of Stenotrophomonas sp. WED208. Taxonomy (NCBI): domain Bacteria; kingdom Pseudomonadati; phylum Pseudomonadota; class Gammaproteobacteria; order Lysobacterales; family Lysobacteraceae; genus Stenotrophomonas; species Stenotrophomonas sp. WED208. Next base: position 1,957,926 of record NZ_JAZARB010000001.1, on the reverse strand, counting down.
CCAGCAGCATGTTGATGTTGGCCATCCAGCGCACGCCCTTCTCCACGCCTGAAACGGCCACGGCCACCGCCGCGCCCATCATGCTGACCACCAGGATGATCTGCACCAGGTTGGAGTGCGGGATGTTGAACAGGTGCGACAGGCCGGCGTTGAGGTGCAGCACGCCGAAGCCCATGTCGGCGCCGATGCCGAACACGGTGGCGACAATGCCCAGTGCGTCCACGGTGTAGCCGATCGGGCCATTGATGCGCTTGCCGATCAGCGGGTACAGCGCCGAACGCAGCGCCAGCGGCAGGTTGTGGCGATAGGCGAAGTAGGCCATCGCCATCGCAGCGAGTGCGAACACGCCCCAGCCATGCAGGCCCCAGTGCAGGAACAGCAGCTGCATGGCCTGGCGCGCGCCGGCCTCGCCCGCGGCCGGATCGCCTTGTGGCGGCTGCAGGTAATGGGTCAGCGGTTCGGAGACGCAGAAGAAGAACAGGGTGATGCTGATGCCGGCGGCGAACAGCATGCCGGCCCAGGAAAGGTAGCTGAACTCCGGCTCGTCATGGTCGGCGCCGAGCTTGATGCCACCGTACTTGGACAGCGCCACGCCGACCACGAACACCAGGTACAGGGTCATCGCCAGCAGGTAGTACCAGCCGACATTGAGTGCGGCCCAGTCCTGCGCCTTGACCAGAAGGCGGCCCGCACCGAGCGGGAACAGGCTGACAAACAGCGCGAACGCCACGACAACGATCGCCGCGAAGGCGAACACAGGTCGAAGGGTGCGCACCGGGGATTGTTGCGGCTCCAGTACTTCCATGGGGCGGCGTTCTCCGGTAGATCAAAGGGTTAGCCGACCGATTCTGGCTGAACCGCAGTGGACAGAGCATGAAGTTGCGGCCCGTGGTCGCAGGCCGCGCTGGCGATTCCGTGCTATCACGCGCGCGCACCGGTGCGTGCTGCTGCCCCGCGCTGCTGTGCTCAAGACATCACATGCACCGCGCACAGCTTGTTGCCATCCGGGTCGCGCAGGTAGGCCAGGAACAGCTGGCGCCCGGCCATGGTGCGGATGCCGGCCGGGTCTTCGATGGCGGTGCCACCATGGGCCACGCCCGCATCCTGCCAGCCACGCACCGCCTCGGCGCTGTCGAGGGTGAAACCAATCGTGCCGCCGTTGGCATGGCACGCCGGCTGCCCATCGATCGGTGCGGTGACGATGAACATGCGGCCGTCCTTGAAGTACACCAGCCGCCCCTTGTCATCGAAGACACCCGGACGGGCGCCCAATGCGATGAACAGGGCATCGTAGAAGCGATGCGCGACGTCCATATCGTTCGTTCCGACGGTGATGTGACTGAACATGCGGGCACTCCTTGTGGAAAGACCGCAGTGTCGGCGAGCCCGGCGGGCATCGCAAATGCACGCCTCCGGCCTGCTGCCACGTGCGCAGGGTTTGTCGTACACCGCTCGATCACCCCATAATGGGAATCATTCTCATTAATGATCGATGCCGATGGCCGTGCCCGCCGCCTCCAGCACCGCGCTGGCGGGGTTCTACCGCGAACACCATGGCTGGCTGCTGGGCTGGCTGCGCCGCCGCACCCACAACGCCGACTGCGCTGCCGACCTGACCCAGGACACCTTCGTGCGCCTGCTCAGCCGACGCGTCGATCCGTCCGAACTGCGCGTGCCACGCGCCTATCTCAGCACCATCGCGCACGCCCTGCTGGTCAACCACTGGCAGCGCGCGGACCTCGAGCGTGCCTACCTGGCCGCACTGGCCGCGCAACCGGAGCCAGTGCATCCATCGGCGGAAGAACGCACGCAGGCACTGCAACTGCTGCACGCCATCGCCGACATGCTGTCCGGTCTGGCCGAACGCCCACGCCGCGCGTTCCTGCTGGCACGACTGTCCGGATTGGGCTATGCGGAGATCGGCCAACAGCTGGGCGTGTCCGAGCGCATGGTCAAGAAGTACATGGCGCAGGCGATGCTGCATTGCCTGCGCCTGTCCGGCGATGCCACGGCATGAATGCCGCATTGGCCAGCCCGGCACTGGAGCAGGCGGCAGCGTGGTTCGCGCTGCGCCAACAGGGCTGGAGTGACGGCGACCAGCAGCGATGGCACGCATGGCTGCACGCCGATGCCCGTCATGCCGATGCGTGGCGCCGGGTCGAGTCGGTCTGGCAGTCCTTTGCACCCCTGTCGGCACCGGCTGCTGCCACGGCGCTGGATGCTGCCGGACGTCGCCGCCGCCGCGCGCTTCGCAGTCTCGGCGGCGCCCTCGGCATCGGCGCGGTTTCACTGCTGGGCCTGCATGGCCTGAAGGCGCAACGCGGCCTGCAGACGCAGCGCACCGTTGCCGGGCGCACCGGGCACTGGAGGCTGATTGATGGCAGCCAGTTGTGGCTCAACGCGGACAGCGAAGTCACCATCGACATCGGCAGCGGCCGCCGCGCCCTGCATCTGCTGCGTGGCGAACTGCTGCTGCAGACCGGCCACCATCCTGCATTCACCGGCCTGCCCCTGACCGTGCATGTGCCGGGCGCACGCCTGCAGCCGATCGGCACCCGCTTCGCCGTCGGTCGTGAGGCGCAGGCCAGCCGCTTGGATGTGTTCGAGGGCGCGGTGCGCTGCCTGCCGATGTTCGGTGCGGCGCTGGATGTGGCTGCGGGAGACGCGGTGCGGATCGGCCCGATGGGCGGGCTCACAACGGTCGCTGCCGATCCTCTGCGCGGTGACTGGCAGGACGGACGCCTGCAGGTACAGGACACACCTTTGATCCGTGTCATCGATGAGCTGGCCCGTCACCATCAGGGCTATCTCGGTTGTGATCCGGCGCTCGCCGCATTGAAGGTCACCGCGGTACTGCCACGCCTGGACAGCACCCAGGCACTGCATCTGCTGGCCCGCGCCCTGCCGATCCGTGTCGAGCAGCGCTGGCCGTGGTGGACCGTCGTGCGTCCGCTTTGAAATCGCGGTTCCCTTTTTGTGCGCTCACCGGGCACTACAAGGGAACCCATTGCGGATGTTGCCGCCCCCATGAAACTGCCCTGCCCCTCCCCTCGTCCCCTGGCCATCGCGCTGTGCCTGGCCCTGGCCTCCCCGTGCCTGTTGCCGGCCGCCCATGCACAAGACACTGCGGCCACTATCCGCTGGCAGATCCCGGCTGGCGCGCTCGACCGGGCCCTGACCGCATTCGGCCAGCAATCGGGCCTGTCCATCGCCGCCGACGCGCGCCTCACCCGCGGCCGCCACAGCAACGGCGTGCAGGCCACGCTCGGCGCGGATGCCGCGTTGGCGCAGCTGCTGGCCGGTACCGGCCTGACCTTCCAGCGTGATGCCAATGGCGTGGTGCTGCAGGCCGCACCCGACGCTGAAGCCGGCGTGCGTCAGATCGGCACGCTGCGCGTGGCCGGCCAGGCCAGCGAAGGTGCTTCGCCGTGGGGGCTTGCCGATGCCGATGCGGTCTACCGTGACAGCGGCTCGCGCGTGCACCTGGACCGCCAGCAGCTGGAACGCTTCCGCGGCCAGTCGATCGGCGACGTGCTGGCCGGTGCGGTGGGCGTGCACACCGCTGACGTTCGCAACGGCGGTGCGCTGGACGTCAACATCCGCGGCCTGCAGGGCCAGAACCGGGTGCCGGTGATCATCGACGGCGGCCAGCAGGCCATCGACGTGTATCGCGGCTATGCCGGCGTGCAGCAGCGCAGCTATCTCGACCCCGATCTGATCAGTGCGGTCAGCATCGAGAAGGGGCCGAGCCTGGCCGCCAATGCCGCCAGCGCGATCGGCGGCGTGGTCTACATGGAAACGTTGAACGTCGATGACATCCTCGATGATGGCCAGGCCTGGGGCCTGCGCGTACGCGGCGGCGTGGCCGACAACAGCATCGATCGCACCCGCACCTTCAAGCAGATCGCGCGCGGCAGCGACAACCGCAACAGCCTGCGCGACCCGCGCGACTGGAATGGCAGCGTGGCGTTCGCCCAGCGTGGTGAAGACTGGCAGCTGGTCGCGGCCTATGCGCGGCGCCGCCAGGGCAACTTCTTCGCCGGCAGCAACGGTGAGCATCGCTATGACAACCAGCACCTGTCCAGCGGCGGTACCGGCATGTCCAGCCAAGCGGTGTCCAAGCTCTTCCATCCGGGCGATGAAGTGCTCAACACGCATACCGACAACGAATCCGCACTGCTGAAATTCACCTGGACGCCCAGTCCGGACCAACGCCTGGAGCTGAGCCATCGCTACTTCAATTCGAGTTTCGGCGAGATCATGCCGTCGGCGATCGGACGCGTGGGTGAGTCCAATGAATGGGTGACCTACGTGGACAAGGCCAACACCATGTTCCAGTTCGAGCCGGGGAAAATGCGGGTCAACGCCACCTCGCTGCGCCACCGCTACCGACCCGAGGCACATCCGTGGCTGGACCTGAGCAGCACCCTGTGGTTCACCACCGCCACCAGCCGCATGTTCAACAGCAACATCGCCAACACGCCGCTGTTCAAGGACGTGCCCAACGACCAGATGCCGGACACGCTGGGCGAAACCTATGGCCCGGGCCTGCAGTCGGACGTGAAGACCCAGCGCTGGGGCGTGGACAGCAGCAACACCACGCGCTTCAGCAATGATCTGGGCGACTGGACGCTACGCTATGGCGCCTCCTTCCAGCACGAGGACACCGCGCCCAACTCACCGGTGCTGCCGGTGGATTTCAACAACAACCGCTACCTGCGCTCGGGCACGCGCCGCGAGGCCAGCGCCGTCGCCTCGCTGCAATGGCAGCCGTGGGACTGGCTGTCGCTGACCGCGGGCGGCCGCTTCACCGACTACCGCACCCGCGACCGCAACCGCGTCGCCTTCGTCAGCGAATCGCGTGACCTGCGCTACACCTTCGCGCGCCTGAGCAAGGGCGGCCAGCTGCTGCCGGGCTGGTACAAGGAGTGGTACCCGGATGCCCAGGGCAACTACACCTACGACTCGCTGCGCGCCACGCCCTATGGCGACAGCACGCTGGGCCAGGCCTACGATTTCGACGGCTTCATTCCTGATCCGCGCGGCGCCAACGGTTTCTATACCAAGCAGATTCCCACCGCCTGGGGCTACAAGCCGGCGATCCGCCGTTCCGGCCACGGCTTCGCGCCGTATGCAGAGGCGCGCTTCAACCTCGATCAGGACATGTTCTTCTACGTGAAGTACGCGCAGGGCTGGAAGATGCCCAGCCTGTTCGAGTCGACGCTGGGCAACAGCACCTCGGCGCCGGTGGCCGACCTCAAGCCGGAGAAGAACCGCTCGTGGGACATCGGCTTCAGCCTGCTCAAGCAGGACCTGTGGCGCGACGGTGACCGCCTGGCGTTCAAGGTGGCCTGGTTCAAGAACGATATCGACAACGCCATCACCCGCCGCTTCGATTCCAGCAACTGGGCGTTCTACGTCGACAACGTCGACAACTACACGGTGTCCGGCTACGAGCTGCAGTCCGGTTATGACGCCGGCATCGCCTACCTGGACCTGTCGGCCAGTTACTACCAGCGCGCGCGCACCTGCGACGCGGCCACCGCCAAGCGCCTGCGCGAAGACCCGTATGCGAAGTGGAGCAAGCTGGACACCACCCCGGACTGCGTGGACGGCGGCTTCGGCACCTCGTTCGTCAATGCACAGAACCCGCCGAAGTACTCGATCCACAGCACGTTGGGCTTCCGCCTGTTCGACAAGCGACTGGATACCGGCATCCGCCGCACCTACAACAGCGGCCCCACCCACGAACTGGACAAGCCCTGGAACACCACCGGCTCGACCGGCCTGCAGAACATCTACCTGCCCACCGCGATCTATGACTTCTACGCACGCTGGCAGTTCACCCCGCGCAGCGAAGTGGAGCTGGTGGTCAGCAACCTGCGCAACACCTACTACATGGACACGCTGGCGATGAGCCTGATGCCGGGCCCGGGCCGCACCACGCGGCTGAACTTCACCGCACGCTTCTGAGTGCTGCAGAAACAGCAACGCCCCGGGCAGATCATCCCCGGGGCGCTTGCTTGCGGCGGCTCACGCTCTGGTACATCCCAGCACGGCGACTCAGCACTGGTAGATGCCAACCTGGGTTGGCACAGTGACTCAGCACTGGTAGGCGCCAACCTTAGTTGGCGCAACGATGCATCACTTCGCGGTACTCAGCAGCAGCACCGCAACAGTGACCAGACCGATGCCGACCCAGCCGATCGGACGCAGGCGGTTGCCGAACAACAGGCGGCCGCAGGTGGCGGTACCGATCACGCCGATCGCCCCCCACATCGCATAGGCCGTGGCCAGATCCATGTAACGCACGGCCTGTCCCAGCAGGGCGAAGGCGATCCAGACCATGACGATCGCGCCGACGCCCCAGCGCCAGCGGCGGAAACCTTCCGACTTGGCCACCATCATGTTGGCGGCGACGTCGATCAAGGCCGAACAGATCACGAAAAACAGGGCCAGGGTATTCATCAGTGCGCCTCCCCGAGGGTGACGCAGACGATGCCGACCACCGCCAGCACCAGGCCGGCCAGCTGCTGCAGCGACAGGCTTTCACCAAAGACGGTGAGGCCGACCACGGTCAGCAGGGTCAGGCCGAGGCCCTCCCAGACCGCATAGGCCACGCCAACGGCGATACGGCGCACCGACTGCGCCAGGAAGAAGTAGGACAGCGCCAGCGCGCCGGCCATGATCAGGTAACCGGTCCAGCCGCCATCGCGGGCGGCATGGGCCATGAACGAGGTGCCGACCACTTCGGCGACGATCGCCACGGTCAGGCAGGCCCAGGCGACCAGCGCGCCACGGGCGGGAACAGTACGGGACATGTGAAGCTCCTTGCAGGGCGGGGACCACGCCGCCTCATCAATGGATCCACGCCGAGCGTGGAGGGTCCGGAACGCCCCGCAGACGGGGGCGACGGAAGCCAGTATTATCGTCTTTTACGGTGGTATCAAAATGGATTCCATCGACAGGAGCGATGGATCAATGCCCTACTCCCCTGAATCCCTGCAGGCCTTCGTAGAAGCCGCGGCGCTGGGCTCGTTCTCGGCGGCGGCGCGACGCCTGCACAAGACCCAGTCGACGGTCAGCACCGCCATCGCCCACCTGGAGGCGGACCTCGGCGTCAGCCTGTTCGACCGCAGCGGCCGCTACCCGCAGCTGACCGAGGCCGGGCGCCAGGTGCTCGGTCATGCCCAGGAAATCCTCGCCGCCGATACCCGCCTGCAGCAGTTGAGCGTGCGGCTGGCCGCCCCGGTCGAAGCGCGGCTGACCGTGGCGTTCTCCGACGTCTATCAGCTCGATCCGGAGCAGCGCGTGTTGCAGCGCTTTGCCGAGGCGTTCCCGGAGATCGAGCTGGAATGGCTGGATGCCGAGGGCGAGGACGTGCTCGAACTGGTGGGCAACGGACGCGCCGCGCTGGGCCTGCTGCCACGGCAGGAGCACTATCCGGATGGGCTGGTGGCACGGCCGCTGGCGCATCACAGCGAACTGTCGGTGTACGTGGCGCGCGAGCATCCGCTCGCCAGCGCTGGCCGTCGCGCCGCCGCTCAGCTGGCGCGGCATCGGCAGGTACGCTTGAGCGCCGAAGTCGACCAGGCGCGCGTGGTCACCGGCCTGGCCTGGACCGCCACCGACTACCTGATGGTGATGGAAATGGCCGAGGACGGCATCGGCTGGGCCGAACTGCCGCGGGCGCTGGTGCAGCGCTATGACCGCGGGCGGCTGGTGGAACTGGTACTGCCCGGCTGGCCACGGCGCATCCACAGCGACCTGCTGTGGCGCCGCGACACGCCTCCCGGACCGGCCGCACTATGGTGGGCCGACGCGTTGGGGTGAACCGAAGAAGGGGACGGAGGGGATTAAGTCGTTTGTGCCACAAACGACTTAATCCCCTCCGTCCCCTTTTTCAGTTGCCGGCCAGCGGCCGGCACTACCGGTCAACGATGGGCGAGCGCGTAATCCAGCGCCGAGCACACCGCCGCCACCTGTGCGTCGTTGCACTGCTCCGGGGTTGCGCGCGGGCTGTCCGGGTAGACTTCGGTGGTGGTGGTGTACTTCGCCCCGGTAATGCCGGCGCACAGGCCCAGCTTCACCAGCGGGTACTCGATCACGCCATGGGCCACCACCGGCGAACCGATGATCTCGCCCTTGTCGTCGGCCGGCGCGATGTGGGTGACCTTCTCCACCGCGGCGATCACTGCCTGCTGGAAGGCCGCCTGCGGGTTCTCGCTGTCGTCCACCAGATAGAAGCCATCCGGAATCAGGCCCGGCTCGAACGGCTTGCCGTCGCGCGCCGCCAGCGCCGGGCGGAACTCGCTCTCGTCGCTGTCGGTGGTTTCGTGCAGGTCGATGTGCAGCACGAACTGGCCCTTGATCGGTGTGATCAGCTCGATCAACGCGGTCGACTCACGGGCCGGGCCATCGACGCGGAAGTTGCGGTTCGGGTCGATCGCATCGAAGTTCCAGCGGTTGATGCGCTCGAAGCCCCACGGATTCACGCACGGCGCCACCAGCAGGTTGGCCTTGCCGGCATAGTCAGCAGCGTGCTTTTCGAGGAACTCCAGCGCGCCCATCACGCCGCTGGTCTCGTAGCCGTGCACGCCACCGGTGACCAGCGCGGCCGGCAGCGCCGGGTTCCAGTCGCGGCTGCGCAGGGCGAACAGGGTGTAGGTCTCGCCCGCGTAATCGAGCTGGCCATAGGCCACCTTGTCAAAGCGCGATGCCAGCGCTTCGATGCGCGGCAGCACCTCCTCGTCGTAGCGACGCAGGCGCTGCTGGCGGCCACGCCACACCTCCCGTTCCGCCGCTCCCCACGGCTGGCCAGGGGTTCCGACGGGGTAGAAGGCGGCTTGGGACATGGCAGATCTCAGCGAGTCAGGAAGCAATCGCTCACTCTACCACCGCGCCATCGGCATGACCCGGAGACGCATTCCATTGGCGAATGGAATCAGCAATAATTCTCATTTACGACCTTCCACAACCTGCACCGATGCCCATCAACGCCCTCCGACCGGCCCGCCTGCCCCTGGCCGCCACCCTCGCCCTGTGCCTGCTCCCGGCTGCCAGCGCCTTCGCCCAGGACAGTGCCACCACGCTGGACAGCATCCAGGTCTCCGGCAGCTGGCTGGGCACCGGCCTGCACGACAGCGTGAAGAGCTTCGCTGGCGCGCGCACCGTGGTGGACCGTCAGCGCATCGAAGCCAGCGGCGCGGCCAGCATCGGCGATGCCATGCGCCGCATCCCCGGCGTGCAGGTCACCGACAACTCCGGTACCGCCGGCAGCTCGGTGTCGCTGAACATCGGCGTGCGCGGCCTGACCGGGCGCTACTCGCCGCGCTCGACCGTGCTGCTGGACGGCGTACCGCTGGCGGTGGCGCCGTATGGCCAGCCGCAGCTGTCGTTCGCACCGACCAGCCTGTCCAACATCGAATCGATCGACGTGGTGCGCGGCGGCGGCGCGGTGCGCTACGGCCCGCAGAACGTGGGCGGCATCATCAACTTCAGTACCCGCGCCATTCCCACCGGTGCCGGCCTGCACGGTGAGGCCGGCGTGCGCTACACCGCCTACGACCATGGCGGCGGTGACAACACCCAGTACAACGCCTTCCTCGGCGGCACCGGCGACAACGGCCTGGGCGCGGCCCTGCTGTACTCCGGCCAGGACGGCCGCGGCTGGCGCCAGGGCAGCGATGACCGTTTCAACGACCTCGCGCTGAAGTTCGCCTACGCCATCGACGAGCAGCAGGAACTGCGCGCCAAGCTCTCCTACTACGATGTGCGCTCGCTGACGCCGGGCGGCCTGACCCGCGCCCAGTACGAGGCCGACCCGTTCCAGAACACCCGCCCCACCGACTTCTGGAAGGGCCACCGCACCGGCATCGACCTGGGCTACACCAACACCCTGTCGGCCAACAGCGAGTTCGAGGTGCTGGCCTATTACAACGAAAGCAGCCGTGCCAGCTCGCTGATCAACGCCGCCAATACCCAGCTGACCGTGCAGCCGCGCGACTACCGCGTGCTCGGCATCGAGCCGCGCTATACCCAGCGCCTGCACTGGGGCAGCACGGTGCATGACATCACCGCCGGCTACCGGTTCCTGCGCGAGCGCGGCAACGACCGCAGCTACACCGTCACCCGCCGCACCGGCGCGGCCAGCGCCACCACCCGCTTCGACAACGCCACCGACGCACACGCCTTCTACATCGACGACCGCATCGCGATCGGCCAGTGGCGGATCACCCCGGGCGTGCGCATGGAGTGGATCGACATGGACCGCCGCCAGGCGGGTGGCACGGCGACCTTCAGCAGCCGCAACGACAAGGCGCTGCCCTCGCTCAACATCGCCTACCTGCTGACCCCGCAGCTGACCGTGTTCGGCAACTACACCACCTCGTTCGGCCCGGTGCAGAACATCCAGCTCAATTCGCAGACCGCCAGCAACCCGCTGAACCCGGAAGTGGCCAAGACCACCGAACTCGGCGCACGCTGGCAGGACGGTGCCCTGCGCGCGGAAGTGACCGTGTTCAAGATGCGCTTCGACAACCAGATCCTGCAGGTGCCGGGCATCACCCCGCCAACCTTCCAGAACATCGGCGCCACCGACCACAAGGGCGTGGAGAGCGCGCTGGAGTACCACTTCGCCGAGGACAGTGCGCTGGCCGGGTTGGAGCTGTACGCCAACTACACCTGGACCAAGGCGATCCAGCAGTCCGGCGACAACCGTGGCCTGGACGTGCCGTTCTACTCGCGCGACACCGACAGCGTCGGCGCACGCTATGCACTGGCCGGCTGGACCTTCAATGTCTCCAGCACCCACCAGAGCGGCCAGTTCTCCGATGCGGCCAACACCTGGGCCGAGACCGCCGACGCGCGCGTGGGCCGCGTGCCGGGCGTGCGCCTGTGGAACGCGCAGGTGGCCTGGCAGGTGCCCGGGCTGGGCGACAGCGAGATCGCGCTGGGGGTCAACAACCTGGCCGACAAGCGCTGGTACACCCGCAACGTCGATGGCAACGCCGGGCGCATGGTGGCTGCGCCGCGCACCTTCTACGTGCAGGGCCGCTACCGCTTCTGACGCAGTAACCGCCCGATGCAGTGACGGCGGCGATCACGGTGGCGGCGTATCATGCCGCCACCATGTCATTGCCTGTTTCGCCATCGCGCCTGCATCTGGCCTTCCAGGGCCTGCGCCTGCGCCTGCGCGGCAGCGACTTGTGGTTCATTGCGCTTGCCCTGCTGGTCGGCCTGATCGCCGGCTACCTGACCCTGCTGCAGTCCGGCATCGCACGTTGGCTACAGGGCACCCTGTACGGGCTGGACGACGGCATGCGCCTGAGTTCCCTGCCCTCGCTGACCTGGACCGCGCTGCTGGTACTGCCACTGGGTGGCCTGCTGGTCGGCCTGGTCAGCCTGGCCGCGACCCGGCTCAAGCGGCCCCTGCTCGATGCGGTGGAAGCCAATGCCCTGCATGGCGGCCGCATGTCGATGCGCGACAACCTCATCGTGCTGACCCAGACCCTGCTGTCCAACGGCTGCGGCGCCTCGGTCGGGCTGGAGGCGTCGTATACGCAGATGGGCGCGGGCAGCGGCTCGCAACTGGGCCGGGTGATGCGCCTGCGCCGCAACGACGTGCGCATCCTGGTCGGCGCCGGTGCCGCCGGCGCCATCGCCGCCGCCTTCGGTGCACCGCTGGCTGGTGCGTTCTACGCCTTCGAGATCGTCATCGGCGCCTACACCCCGGCCGCGCTGGCCCCGGTGGCGGTCGCTGCATTGGCTGGCGCATTCGTCGCCGACCAGGCCGGCATCGAGGCCTACCTGCTGCCCGCCGCCTCGACGATTGATGTCGGCGCCGCCGACTACGCCATCTACGGGCTGCTGGGCTGCTGCTGCGCGATGGTCGGCATCGCGGTGATGCGGCTGATCGCCTCGATCGAGGGCGCGGTCAAGCGCAGCCCGTTGCCGTTGTGGGGCCGGCCGGTGGTGGGCGGCCTGCTGCTGATTCCGCTGGCACTGGCCAGCCCGCAGGTGCTGTCGTCCGGCCATGGCGCGCTGCACCTGGACCTGACCACGCATCTGCCACTGATCTGGATCGGCGGCCTGCTGACCCTGAAGTGCCTGGCCTCCGGCATCTCTCTCGGGTTCGGTTTCCGTGGCGGCCTGTTCTTCGCTTCGCTGTTCATGGGCACCCTGGTCGGCGCCTTGTTCGCCGGCCTGCTCGCCATGGCCACCGGCGTGCCGGTGATCGACGCCACCTCGGCCGCACTGGCCGGGATGGCAGCGCTGGCCGCCGCCGTGGTCGGCGCGCCAATGACCATGGCCATGCTGGTGCTGGAAGGCACCCACGACTTCCTGCTGACCAGCGTGGTGATGAGCGCGGTGCTGGTCTCCAGCACGCTGGTGCGGCAGTGGTTCGGCTATTCGTTCTCGACCTGGCGCATGCACCTGCGCGGCGAGACCATCAAGAGCGCCCGCGACGTGGGCTGGGTGCAGAACCTCAACGCCGGCCGGTTGATGCGCAAGGGCGTGGCCACCGCCTCGGCCGACCTCGACGCCGATGCCTTCCGCCAGCGCTTCCCACTGGGCTCGGGCAGCCGGGTGGTGCTGATCGACGGCGAAGGCCACTATGCCGGCATCGTACAGATCCCGCGCGTCTACGGCGACGGCGTGAAGCCGGAGACCGCGATCGGCGAGCTGGCCGAGAACCGTGACGTTTCGCTGTCGCCGGCCGCAGACGTGGTCAGCGTGATGCAACGCTTCGACCAGACCCAGGCCGACGAACTGGCCGTGGTCGCCGCCGACGGCCAGGTGCTGGGCGTGGTCTCCGAAGCCTTCGTACGCAAGCGCTACGCCGAGGAACTGGACAAGCGCCAGCGCGAACTGATGGGCGAGCGCGTCGAGGACGCCGACTGACCCCGCAAAAAGGGGACGGAGGGGATTAAGTCGTTTCTGGCCCCCTCGAAATCCACGTATGGCGTGGATCTACTGTCACCTCGACCGGGTAGACTCCGGCCATGCGCTTCATTGAAACCTTCCAGGCCGGCCCCTTCGCCGACACCGTGGTCAGCCTGCTGGCCGCCTTCGTGCTCGGCACGCTGATCGGCGCCGAGCGCCAGTACCGGCAACGCACCGCCGGCCTGCGCACCAACGTGCTGGTGGCGGTCGGCGCCGCCGCCTTCGTCGACCTGGGCATGCGCATCGCCGGCAGTGCCGAGGCGGTGCGGGTGATCTCCTACGTGGTCTCCGGGGTCGGCTTCCTCGGCGCCGGCGTAATCATGAAGGAAGGCATGAACGTGCGCGGCCTGAACACCGCCGCCACCCTGTGGTGCTCGGCGGCGGTCGGCAGCTGTACCGGCGCGGACATGCTGGCCGAAGGCGTGCTGCTGACCGTGCTGATCATCGCTGGCAACACCCTGCTGCGGCCGCTGGTGAATGCGATCAACCGCATCCCAATCAACGAGGCCGCCACCGAAGCGACCTACGAAGTGCGCCTGAGCGTGGATGCCGAAGCCGTGCCGCGCGTGCGCGAGCGCCTGGTCGATGCGCTGGAGGCCGCGCAGTATCCGGTCGGCGACGTACAGGTGGTCGAGCATGCCGACGCGCCCACCGATGTGATCGCGGTGCTGGTCAGTACCGCCGTCAGTGCCGACGAGCTGGACGTGGTGCTGGCACGGATGGAACACGTGCCGGGCGTGCTGCATGCCACCTGGGAAGTCAGCACCCGCGACTGATTCATCCACGCAGGGCGTGGACCTACCGAGGTCGCGGCGCAGCAGATCCACGCCATGCGTGGATGCTCGTCTCTCACCCACCCGCCATGCGCTGCTGTGCCCGCAGCAACTTGCGGAATGAACCGCACTGCCGCGCGTCCTGCGCTTCCGGGCAGGCCGCCGCACGTTGCAGGTGCCGGCGTACCCGCTGCAGCTGGCTGATCTGTTGCTGCAGCACATCAGCCTGCGCCAGCAGGGCCTCCCGGTCCAGCGTGAGGCATCCGCGCTGCGGCGGCAGCGATGCTCCAATCTGCTGCAGCGACAACCCCGCCGCCTGGCCGAGGCCGATCAGCGCCAGCCGCTCCAGCACCTGTTCGTCGTACTGCCGGCGCAGGCCACGACGGCCCAGCGACTGCAACAACCCGAGCTGCTCGTAGTAACGCAGGGTCGAGGCCGGCACGCCACTGCGCTTGACCACCTCGCCGATATCCAGTTCACGCACGGGCTTGACCTCAAGTGACCTTCAAGCGCCAACCTATGGGCAACTACCCGGCAGGACAAGGCCATGACCAGTACATCCCCCGTTGATCAGAATGCGCTCTGGAATGGCCCAGGCGGCCAGATCTGGGTCGCACAGCAGGCCATTCTCGACGGCCTGTTCCAGCCGATGGCCGACCTGCTGGTGGCCGAACTTCCGGATACCGTCACGCAACTGCTCGACATCGGCTGCGGTACCGGGGCCAGCCTGCTGGCCGCGGCCGCTGCTCGCCCGGCGACACACAGCACCGGCCTGGACATCTCCGCGCCGATGCTGGCGCTGGCCCGCCAGCGCGCCGGAGCGGCAGGACTGGACGCGGACTTCATCGTGGCCGATGCGCAGCAGCATCCGCTGCCCTCCGCGCACTTCGACTGGATCCAGTCGCGGCTGGGCGTGATGTTCTTCGAAGATACCGAGGCCGCCTTCGCCAACCTGCACCACGCCGCAACGCCAGGCGCGGGCCTGCGTTTCATCGCCTGGCGCAGTGCCGACGAGAACCCGTTCATGACCACGGCCGAACGCGCGATCGGCGATGCACTTGAGCTTCCGCCGCGCGTACCCGGCGCACCGGGCCAGTTCGCCTTTGCCGATGGCCAACACGTGCAGCGCCTGTTGCAGGCCGCCGGCTGGAAGGACGTCGAAGTGGTTGCGGTCGACCTGCCCTGTTCGATCGCCCGCGACGAGCTGCCAACCTATGTCGGCCAACTTGGCCCGCTGGGACTGGCGCTGCGCAATCTGCCCGAAGACCGCGCCACCTCGCTCCGGAACAAGGCTGTGGCGGGATTCACCCCGTTCATCGAGGGCGACCGTGTACGCGTGGATGCGGCGTGCTGGCTGGTCCGCGCCCGCGCCTGATACAAAAAAGGGGACGGAGGGGATTAGGTCGTTTCCGGCACTGCCGGGGCAAGAACGACTTAATCCCCTCCGTCCCCTTTTTCTTCTACAGCGCCTCGCCAGCGTCGGCCAGGCGCGACTCGATCAGCGCATACCACTGCTGGAGCACGTCGATCAGCATGTCCAGCTCGGCGTCGGTGCGCTGTGCACGGCCACTGCGCAGGCAGGCCTGGGCCTCCTGCAGCTGGGCCAGGAACCCGGCCACGGTATCGGCCTGCAGGATCAGCCCCGGCAGGCGCCGCCCGGGAATGCGTACCACGGCATGATTGCCGAGCTGGCCGTACACACTCAGTGTGGTTTCCGTCTTCATGGAAAGAGGCAGGAATTGGGCGTTCATCGCGTGCACCATGGAAAACCTGAGCCGCCGGCAGGCGCGGTCAACGGGGGAGACGTAACCACGTCCTGCCGACGGTCAGGGGGGACTCGGGATGCCGGAGCGATGCCCCGGCGCAGGAAACTCAGCGTGGCTGCGCCACCCCGGCGATCTGCACCCGCCGGTTCGGCGCCAGGCAGGCGATCAGCTCGCGACGGTTGCGCTGCTCGCACTGCACGATCGGCTCGGCCGCGCCGCGTCCTTCGGCACTGATGCTGGCTGCAGGCACGCCGCCCTGTACCAGCGCGCTGCGCACGGCGTCGGCGCGACGCTGCGACAGGGTCTGGTTGTAACTGGCACTACCGATCCGATCGGTGTAGCCGGTCACCCGGATCGACTGTACCTGCGCGGCTTCGCGTACCTGCGCCAGGATGCCCTGCACCGCCTGCTGGCCTTCAGCGCTGAGCACCGCGCTGTCGAAACCGAACAACGCATCGGCGGACAGGCGCAACGGCTGCTCCGGCAGCGGTGCCGGTGCCGGTGGCGGTGGCGCCGGAGGCCGCGGCGGGTCCAGCACCGCCGCACATGATTCAGGCTTCCAGTAGCCGCCCTGGGCGATGCCCTTGCTGTCGAAGCGGACCTGGAACTGGCAGGTGAAGTACTCCGCGCCCTGTGCGGTGCGGAAGTTGAACAGGTAGTTCCACTCACGCACGCCCCACATGCCTTCATTGAAATGCGGCGTGCCCAGCAGCGTGTACAACTGCCGCTTGGTCATGCCCGGCGCGAAGCGGCGCAGGTCGGCGACGTCGGGATAAATGCCTTCCTTCAGCGAGGCCTTCGAGGCCTCCGGGAAGTGCACGGCGGTGGCTTCGGCAGGAGCGTCGGCGGCCGGCGCATGGCTGCGGCAGGCGGCCAGCAGGCCCATCCCCAGGATCAGGCCCAGCATGGCGGCCATCTGGCCGCTGCGGGCGATGCGATGCTGTTTCATGTCATTCCCCCTATGGACGTTTGCGCGGTGCCGGGCCGCGCGTGCGGCCCGGCAACAGCGATCACCACTGGATGCCGGCACCGACGGCCACACCGGCCTCGCCACGGCTGTTGGTCGACCCGCTGAACTTGTAGATCCAGCGGCCTCCCTCGGAGACGCCGGAGATGCCCACCGCCACGCCCGACTCGCCGTTGTAGCTGCCGGCCGCGATCGAGGCCATGCTGCGGCCGGCCTCGCTGGGCTGCGGCAGCGCCGCGGTAGCCATCGCCGAAGCGATACCCGCCGAAGCACGGTTGTCGGTCTTGCGCAGGTCGCGCTCGAAGCCGCCCATGCGCTCGTCGGTGTAGGCCTTCGACCAGTCCAGGGTCTGCGCCATGCCCGACTTCAGCTGGTCGACGTTGACTGCATCGGTACCGGCGGTGCCGGCGGCGACGTTGCGCACCGTGGTCGGGCCACTGCTGGTGCTGCCCAGGGTGACGCTGTTGTAGTTGGTCGCGCCGTTCACCGTGGTGTCGTAGCGGATCGTGCCCTGCTGCGAAGCCTGCAGCTGGCGCACGTTGACCGCATCGGTGGCCTGCGAACCGTCGGCCACGTTGACCACCTGGCGTTCGGCGCCGGCGGCACCGACCGAGACCGTGTTGGCCCGGTTCGCCACCGAACCCGCACCCAGCGCCACCGAGTTGTCGGCCTGCGCCTGCGAACCATTGCCCAGCGCGGTCGAGCTGGCACCGGCGGCGGTGGAGCCTGCGCCACCGGCGGCCGAGTTGGCACCGCTGGCAGACGGATCGGCCAGGTTGTTGGTGTTGTTGGCACGGAAGCTGCCGGCCACGTTGGTGATGTTCTGGATCTTCTGGTCGGTGTACTTCTTCGACTCGTCGATGGCGTAGTTCACGCCGTTCTTCAGCTGGCCGACGTTGGTCGCGTCGTACGTATCGGAGCCATCGGCAACATGGGTGATCTTGCGCTCGCCGCCAGTGCTGCCGACCGAAACTTCACCGGCCGAGTTGCTGGCGCCGGTCTGGCCATACGCGCCGGTGTAGCCACTCTGTGCACCGACGCTGGCCACCGAACCGGCACCCAGGGCGACGCTGTTGCCGGCACTGGCGCTGGCACCGTTGCCGACCGCCACGCTGTTGGCACCGGCCGCACTGGCCTGCGGGCCGACCGCTACCGCTTCCGCACCCGCCGCCGTAGCGGCCGCTGCCGTCGAGTTCACCGCCAGGTAGGCACTGCCACCGCCGCCGTTGGTGATGCGCTGGTTGAGGACCTTCAGCGAGCCGTCCACCGCAGTGAAGGCGGCGGTGACATTGTTGTAGTCGCCGCTGGTGAAGGTGCCATCGGTGGCGATGCTGGAGATGCTGAACTTCGGCGCAGTCCACACGTTGGTGGTGCCGTTGTACGCGGTGGTGCCGCCGAAGTAGTTGGCAATGGTGCTGTTCGTGCTGAACAGCTGGTCGCCGGTGATGGCATCGCTGCTGCCAGCCTGGATGCTGCCGGCGGCGACGTTGGTGATCTTCACCGCACCAGTGCCGGCGCCCTTGAGCGTCACGCTGTTGAGTACGTTGCCAGCGCCATCGACGTCGTACTTCACCGCAAGCTTGTCGACCTCGCCGGTCTGGTCGGCAACGTTGGCCAGCGAATTGCTGACCGCGTCGAAAGCCGTACCGACGTCGTTGTAGCTGCCCTTGGTCACGGTGCCGTTGGCGGCGACGTTGTTGATCGAGTAGGTCGGTGCGGTCAGCACGCCGCTGGCGTTGACCGCCGCACCACCACCGAGGTGGGTGGCCACGGCCTGGTTGGCCGCAAACAGCTGGGCACCGTTGATGGCCTCGCTGCTGGTGGCACTGACCTGGCCCGGGCCGAGGTTGCGCAGCGTGGTGGCGGTGCCGCTCTGGCCCAGCGTGGCACTGGCGTAGTTGACGCTGCCGTCGCCGTTGAGGTCATAGCGCAGGGCACCCTGCTCCGACGCCTGCAGCTGGCCGACGTTGACCGCATCGGTGGCGGCGGTACCCGCGGCCAGGTTGGTGACCTGGCGTTCGGCACCGGCCGCACCGATAGACACGCTGTTGGCACGGTCGGCCAGGCTGCCGGCACCCACCGCGATGCTGTTCGCGGCGGTGGCGCGGGCATTGGTGCCGACCGCGATCGAATCGGCGCCACTGGCCAGGGCTTCGGTGCCGGTCGAGTTCACCCGCAGGTACTTGGTGCCACCGTTGCGGATATCGGTGATCTGCGTATTGAGGTTGACCAGCGAGCCGTCGACCGCCGCGAACGCATCGGTGGCGTTGGTATACAAGCCCTTGGCAATGGCGCCACCGGTGGAGATGGTGCTGATCTCGAACAGCGGCGCGGTGAAGGCGCCACTGGCCGGATCAAACGCTGCACGGCCGCCAAAGAAGCTGGCGATGGCGGCGTTGGTCGCGGCCAGCTGGCCGCCGTTGACCGCCTCCAGGCTGCCGGCGGTGACCGCGCCGCCGGCCAGGTTGCCGATGGTGGTGGTGCCGGTGCCCGCGCCAAGCGTGACACGACGGTAGTTCGGGTTGCCGCCAGCATCCAGGTCGTAGGTCACGGCGGCATCGGCCACGCCGTTGATCAGGCTGATCGCGCCCTTCAACTGCGCCACGTTGACTGCATCCGTGTTGACACTGCCGGCCGCGACGTTGGTGATCTGGCGCTCGCCGCCACCGGCGGTGCCCACCGACACTTCACCGGCCGAGACCTGCGGTGCGGTCAGCCCATAGGCGGTGTAGCTGGCCTGGGCCCCGCGCAGCGCAGCGGAGCGATAGCCCAGCGCGACCGAGTTGGCCTGGTTCGAGGTGGCCTCGGCACCGAGCAGGGTCTGCCCGTTGGCCGTACCCACCGCGCTGTCGCCGACGATCACCGAATGGCCCATGCGTGCGGCGTAGTCCGCGGTCGGCACGCCGGTCGGGTTGCTCGGGTCATTGGTGCCTGCACCCGGGAAGGCAACGTTGGCATCGACCTTCGGCAGTTCGTGCCGTGCATTGGCACCGATCACCACTTCCTTCGAACCGTTGGCGAAAGCACCGTCGCCCATCAGCACCTGGTAGTCCTGCGCTGCGTTGACGGCCCAGCAGGAAATGTCGGCCAGGGCGATGTCCAGGCACTTGGCCGCCCACGCCGGCGAGTCCTTCGGCAGCAGCAGGCCGAGCAGTCCACCCGGGTTGCCGTTGTTGATGTTGTAGATGTAGCTGTCGGAGGTGACACCACCGATCAGGGTCAGGTGCGAGCTGCCGCCAGTGACGGCACCGCCCAGGCCATTGAGCGTGCTGCCGACCGGCGACAGGTTCACCACCGGCAGGCCCAGCACGTTGACCGTCGAATAGGTCTGCATCACGTTGGCGTTGCTGAGCTTGAGATTGCCGTTGCTCAGGTAGCCGTTGCCGCCGAACAGGCTGGTGGTGGTCGGCCCGATCAGCTGGCCGACGTTGCCGACCAGCCCGCCGGTGCCGATGATCAGGCCCGCATTCGGATCAGCCGGAGCCGGCGCCTTCGGGCTGGTCGGTGGAATCGCCGAGGGCTTGGTCAGGCCGAGGCCGCTCAGCGTACCTCCGACCAGGCCGCCTACGGCACTGCCGAGATTGCCGATGGTGCCGTTGAGATTGCCGTTGAGCAGGTTGCCCACGGCGCTGCCGACGCTGCCAAGCGTGTTGCCCAGCAGGCCGCCCAAGCCCCCGCTGCTGCCGCCGGTAGCGCCATTGAGCACCCCGCCAACGGTGCTGCCCACCGCGCCCACCGTGTTGTTGAGCGTGCCGCCAACCGCGCTGCCGACGTTGCCGACCGTGCCGTTCAGTGCACCACCGACCGCACCGCCAACGGCACCGACAGTGCCAACTGCACCGTTGAGCGTGCCGCCCACTGCGCTGCCGACTGCACCAACGGTTCCGTTCAGCGCGCCGCCCACCGTACCGCCGACGTTGCCGACCGTGCCGTTCAGTGCACCACCCACCGCACTGCCAACGGCACCGACAGTGCCAACCGCACCGTCGAGCGTGCCACCTACCGCGCTGCCCACCGTGCCAACAGTGCCGTTGAGTGCACCGTCCACTGCGCCTCCGACGTTGCCGACGGTTCCATTCAGTGCGCCACCCACGGCGCCGCCGACGGCACCGACAGTACCAACCGCGCCGTTGAGCGTACCGCCCACTGCGCTGCCGACTGCACCAACGGTTCCGTTCAGCGCACCGCCCACCGTACCGCCGACGTTGCCGACCGTACCGTTCAGTGCACCACCTACCGCGCCGCCCACCGTGCCAACCGTGCCGTTGAGTGCACCGCCCACTGCGCTGTCAACCGTGCCGACGGTGCCATTCAAAGCACCGCCGACTGCACTTCCGACATTACCCACCGTGCCGTTCAGCGCGCCGCCGACTGCACTGCCAGCGGCGCCAACGACGCCGCCTACCAGGCCACCGACACCCAGCGCACTGTTCTGCGCCGCCACAGTGGCCTGGCCCGCCAGCTTGAGGTTGCGGTCGGCCACCACCTCCTGGCCGTCCGGTGCCTGTACGCGTACCTTGCCGGCCACGCCGGCATCGAAGGCGGCGGTGATCGCACGATCGTGGGTCTCGCCCGGCAGCTCTTCCTTGGCCGGCAACGTGACCGCCGCCGTTGCCCTGGCCTGGCCCCGGCCATCGACCTGGTGGCCCGCCACCTTCAACTGCGAATCAAGCGTGCCGTCAACCGAGGCCTTCAGGCCAGACACGGAGCCGGCGGATGCGCCGCTGATGGCGGCCGCCGCCTTGGCCCCGGCATCGATCGACGCCACCTGGCTGCCGGCGACACCGACATGGGCTTTCGCCCGCGCATCCGCAGCGACAGCGAGCGGCGCATGTGCGGACGGCGCAACCTGTGCCGCCAGCGATGCATCAACCTTCGCGCCATTGGCAGCCGCGTGACCCAACCCTACATTGGCACGGACATCGGCCGCCAGCGCCGGAACGGCAACTTGCTTCGGCGCGGCGTTCGCACCCAGCTTCACCTGCACCGTGGCCGGCAGCACGTCGCGCACCACAGGCAACGCGCTCGTGCTCAGCTGCAGGCCGACACGCGCATCAGCGCTGATTGCCGGGGTGCTCTGCGCCTGGCGCGAGGCGGCGGCCAACGCCACTTCGGCGTCGACCTTGACCGGCATCGGCTGCGCGTACTTGGCTGCGAGCGCCTGCAGGTCACGCAGCGATTGATTGGATTCGGATGCTCCCGCATGCCCGCTGGCCAGCGCGCACAGCAGGGCCAGGGCCAGAGCGGTGGGCATCAGCAGGGCACTGCGCGGATCGCGGGCGGCGCTGC
This sequence comes from Stenotrophomonas sp. WED208, assembly GCF_040984485.1. Lineage (NCBI taxonomy): Bacteria > Pseudomonadati > Pseudomonadota > Gammaproteobacteria > Lysobacterales > Lysobacteraceae > Stenotrophomonas > Stenotrophomonas sp. WED208. The sequence continues at coordinate 1,936,186 of NZ_JAZARB010000001.1, read as the reverse complement.
CGCCGCTATCGCCGGTGGCCAGTTCCGAGGCCACAACCAGAGCATTGAGCTGGCGGTTCCATACACGCCGGTAGATGCGGTTCATGAGCATTTCCCCCGTAGGCGAACAACTGGAATGTCAGTGGACTTGCCGTTAGGCAGGTGACTGACATTTCAGCGTTTGCAACGGCGGCTGCGCACTTCATTCCGGCACGGCAATCGCGCATTCCGGCAAATCCACGGTCGGAATCGGCAGCCGGTTATGCAGAAGCGGCAACCATATCGGCAAGCGGATATGCAATTCCGGCAGGAACTGCCGGGAAACCCTTACGGGGCCTGGATCAGGCGGGCTGGCCGATCTGCGCGGGCGCGCGCATCAGCGTGTCACGCGGCAGCTCACCGAACACCTTGCGGTAGTTGTCGGCGAAACGCGACAGGTCCCACAGGCCACAACTGAGGGCGATGGCCTTGACCGAACGGCGGCTGGAATCGGCCATCGACAGGCTGCGGCAGGCAGCGCACAGGCGCAGCATCGACAGGTAGCGATTGGGCGAGGTACCGAACAGATCCTCGAAGGCGTAGCGCAGGCCGCGCTCGCTGACGCCTGCGGCATCGCAGATCTCGTTCATGTAGATATTGCGGCGCAGGTTGAGCCGCATGAAATTCTCCGCCCGCTGCGCGATCAGATAATGGGTGCGCCGTGCACGGCTGCATCCAGGCCGGTCTGCAGCACCGGCGCCGAGCAAAGCCTGCACGTGTTCGTGCAGCAGTTTCTCGGTTTCTTCCGGCTGCAGGTTCGCACCCTGCCCCAGTTGCAGGTGGAGCTGCTGGTAGTGCTGCGCAAGAGGCGTGCTTTCGCTGGCGAGATTGAACAACGACAACGCCTGGCCCGCCGGCGGCGTACTGCGAAGGCTCAGTTCGGTCAGCTTGCGTTGCACCCGCGCAACCGGCACCAGCATCAGGGTCATGTGCGTGCCCGGGCTCAGCGTGAACTCGCTGATGCCTTCCGGCATCACTGTCAGCGCCATGCCGGGGGTAAGCGGTACGCCGTGGCACCAGCTCAACGTTTCATCCGTTGCGTGCAGATACCCCAGCATCGCCCAGTCCGGTGGCAGCATGAAACGACCACGGCAATGGAACCCGCAGCTGATGCTGCAGAACAAGGCCTCTTCATGTACGCGCGACGCGAAGGCTGCCCGAGGGCCGTTGCCATCGAGCAGAAGCAGTTCGACATCACATACACGAAGCACGCCGCTCAGCGTCGCCAGGTCGATCGACCGCAGGCCGCTGTCGTCGCTGTCTCCTACCCCACCATCGACCATGACAGTGTCGTCCCCCCGTTGATCCGCCACACGGCGCGACCCCCACTGCCTGACAGGGCCACGCCATTCCAGGAACCGCCGCTGCTGCCGGGGCGGACGCGGCCAATGCCACGCAACCGCCCAGGAAAATACGAGAGCTTGAATACGAGTATGCCCGATAATCCATCCCGGTAAACCCGCAAGCCCCCGCTGAAGAAAACAGATACACAGGTGAAGAAAATGTCCCTGCCACTGGCACGGTTTTCGCATGCGCCGGCAGGCGGAATCACATTATCTGCACGTCGATGAATCGTTTTGCCAGGGAACGGATTTTCGTCACAGAAACCGACTGAAGTTTTAAGGTCCGACGATTTTCTGCCGAATTTGCATATAGGTTCCGGTTGCAGCCGGCCGCCATTCAGGCAAAGTCGATAACACGGTGATCCGGTCTTTGATAATGACCGCACCCAGGGGGACAGCATGACCATGCACGTATCGCTCGACACGTCGACCACCGGCCCCGCGCCGCGCGGTCGCGGTTGCGCGAACGACGTCCCACCTGGAGACAATCACCCTGCTTGAGCACAGCGGGTCCATCCCGCCGTGCCTCCTCCGCCAGGATGTGCGGAGGCCCACGGACGATCCCGGCGGAGCCGGGCCACCGCCCAACAGGTGTCCTGTAGCAGACAGGTAGAGGGAGACAAACGTCATGAACGCATCGATCCGCAAGTTCCTGAAAGAAGAAGATGGCGTCACTGCACTCGAGTACGGGCTGCTGGCCGCTGTGATTGCAGGTGTGCTGATCGCGCTGGGCAGCACGCAGATCCAGACGTTCTTCAGTACGCTCTTTGAGAATCTCACCAAGCTTGCCAACAAGGCATCAGGCACCACACCCGCCTGAGCCGCGTCCCAGGCTGGATCAGGGACAACAGCTGCTGACCGTCCACTGACGGACGATGGAGTGTGCGATGACACTGCTGGGATTGCTGGCCATCGGTGTATGCCTGCGGATCGTGATCAGCGATCTGTACGCCCGCCGGGTGCCCAACGCCTGGCTGCTGTCCGCGTCCGTCATCGCCATCGTACTGATCATCGCCGGCCAGTTCAGCGCGCCGCGCCTGCCGTGGGCTTCCCACGTTGCCGGCGCGGCGCTCGGCCTGGTCGCGCTGCTCCCGTTCTACGCGTTTCGCTGGATGGGCGCTGGCGACGTCAAATTCTTCTCGGTGCTGGGCCTGATGCTTGGCTGGAAAGCGCTGCTGCCGATCTGGATCGTCGCCAGCCTGGCGGCGGGCGCACATGCCGCACTGGTGCTGGTGTCGCGCCGGTTGGGCCCGGTACTGCCCATCGGCCTGCAGGCCCAGATGCACCGGGCGAGTTCGCAATGGCATTCGCACCCGGCGCTGCGCGGGATGCAGAGCGCCCGCCAGGGACGCCAGGGCATTCCCTACGCCGCCTACCTGGGAGTGTCCGCCATCGCTTGGGTCCTCATCAGCACGTACGGAGGTGTGGCATGAACATCCACAGTCCACGGCAGCAACGCGGCGTGGCCAGCATCGAGTTCGCATTGATGCTGATGCTGGGCCTGCTGCCGCTGCTGCTGTTCACCTTTTCCGGGGTCATGATCATGGCCGCGCAGCAGACCCTGGCGACGGCCTCGGCCGAGGGCGCGCGCGCCTCCCTGCGCTACGGCACCGCCAATGAGCGCCGTACTGCAGCCTGCGTCGCGGCCCGCAGCTCGATGCAGTGGCTGCTGAACTTCTCGGGACAGAGCGTCGACTGCAGCAACGGGGGCAGCAACGCCATCACCGTATCCGCTCAGGCCCCCTGCGCCGGCCTGGCCACGGCCCAATGCATGACCGTGACGGTCAGCTACGACTACGCCAGCCATCCCTTCCTGCCCGGCACCGCCACGCTCTACAAGTGGGTGATGACGGCTCCCATCCGCAGCATCGCGGTCGCGCAGCTCGACCTCGGCAGCGGCAACTGACGATCGCTGAAGGAGACGGTTCCATGCTCAAGTTGACCCGCATCGCCGCCGTCGCCCTGATCGGGCTGGCCGTGCTGCTGGCGGTGATCGCATTGATGATCGGGCACAAGCAGGCCACACCTGCCGCGGCCGCACCGGTCGCGCACAGCGAAGCGCAGGCGGTCACCGTGGTGGAAGCGGTCGCACGCCTGCCTGCCGGCGAGCCGATCAGCGCCAATGGGCTGCGCCTGGCGCAGCGGACCACGGCGGTTGCCGGTGCTGCCAGCAGCATCGCCGCGGTGGTCGGCAAGGTGCCGGTGCAGGATATCGCTGAAGGCACTGCGATCAGCAGCAGCGCACTGGCCCAGGGCTTCTCGCTGCAGCTTCGCCCTGGTGAGCGCGCGCTGGCGGTACCCGTCGACGAACTGGTCGGTGCCGGCAACCGCATCCTGCCGGGAGATTTCGTCGACGTCTTCCTCAACCTGCGCAACGCCCAGCCCAACGCCATCGGTCCGGCCGAAGCGGCCCAGACCCGCCTGCTGCTGTCACGCCTGCGCGTACTCAGCTATGGCCAGCAGGATATCGCCCCGGTTGCCAGTGATGCCGTCGCCAACACTGAAGGCGACACCCGCAACGATCCACGCGCTGCCGACATCACCGGCAACAGCAGCAACCACGCTGCGGGCAATGAAGCCACCCAGCCAGCGCGCAGCGCCGTGCTGGCCGTACCGGTGGCCGATGCCAACCGTCTGCTGCTGGGAGCGCAGCAGGGCAAGCTGTTCCTGGCCCTGCGCAATCCCGCCGACACCGGCCTTCCCGACCTCGCCCTGTTCCCCCAGGCGCGCGGCGTGATCGATCCGCTGCGCGGCCTCGACGCAGAACAGCAGCTCGCGCTGCAACGGCCGGAGAACAACGCTTTCGCAGGCATCGACGGCGACGCGCTGGCCGGTCGCGGCAACGCGCCTGCCCGCAGCACCCCGGATGCGCCCGCCCGCGCCCCGGCGCCTCGACGCAGCGCGCCACGCGGGTCCGCCGGCATCGAGATCATCCGCGGTGACAGTTCCACCCCTCGTGGTTCCCTTTGACCTGCATCGAGCGCATCCATGACCCAACGTCGCCACCGCCCACACCCCTCTCCCCGCCAGCGTTGGCTGGCCCTGCTGCTGGTGCTGCTGGCTCCGGCAACGAGTGTGGCCGCCGACGATCTGGTATTGCAGGCGCGTGAGCAACGCCCCTGGAACCTGCCGGCTGATCTGGAGCGGGTTGCCATCGCCGATCCCGGTGTCGCCGATGTCGTGATGCTGCGTGGGCGGCGCCAGGCATTGCTGGTCGGCAAGGCGCCGGGCACCACCACCCTGCTGCTCTGGCACCACAAGCAGGCCGAGCCACAGCGGTTGCAGGTACGCGTGCAGAGCGCGGTGCAGGGCGCGGCCGACGCCGGCACCAGCGGGCTGATGTTCACCCAGCAGGACAGCCAGGGCCTGCTCCAGGGCAGCACCGACAGCGTGCTTTCGCACATGCAGGAACAGAAGACCGCTGCCATGGCGCTGGGCAAGGATGGCCTGCTTGCCGACGCCTCTACCGTCAACAGTGGCGGCGTGGTCCAGGTCGAGGTCAAGGTGGTCGAGTTCAACAAGACCGCGCTGAAGCAGATCGGCATCAGCTTCCAGAACCGCAATGGCAACTTCGCCTATGGCTTCGCCCGACCTGGCGGCCAGCTGCCGGGCAATACCGGCATCCTGCCCGGCATGAAGGAAGGCAACTCCGGCAATGAAGCCGAATCGCCCATTTCCTCGGCCTTCCGCCTGGTGTTCGGCTCGACCAAGGGCCTGTGGAACGCCGATGTCGACCTGCTGCAGAGCAACGGCATGGCACGCGTGCTGGCCGAACCGACCCTGGTCGCCCTGTCCGGGCAGAGCGCCAGCTTCCTCGCCGGTGGCGAACTGCCGATCCTGGAGCCCCAGGGCCTTGGCACCACAACCATCACCTACAAGCCGTTCGGCATCGGCCTGACCGTGACCCCGACGGTGCTGGCCCCCAACCGCATCGCACTGAAGGTGGCGCCGGAAGCCAGTGATCTGGACTACAGCAACGCCATCGCCCTCAACGGCGTGCAGATTCCATCGATCACCACGCGCCGCGCCGACACCACGGTCGAGCTGGGCGACGGTGAGAGCTTCGTGATCGGCGGCCTGGTCAGCTCCAACGTCGTTTCCAACGTCGGCAAGATCCCGCTGCTGGGCGACCTTCCGATCATTGGCTCGTTCTTCCGCAACTTCGACTACAAGCGCCAGGACAAGGAGCTGGTGATCATCGTCACGCCACGGCTGGTCCAGCCGTTGGCCCGCAACACCGAGCTGCCGCTGCCTGGCGAGCGCGAGGCCAAGCCGCACCTGCCCGAATGGGGCGCGTGGCTGCTTGGCCCGATCAGCCAGGACCCGGTACCCGGCTTCTCACGCTGATTCCATGATGCCTGCGATACCACGCCCATGCCCTACGCCACCGCCCAGCCGCTGCATCCGCAAGGACCACCGATGAACCTGGTCCTGTACGGAATCGATCGCGAACTGCTGCCCCGGCTGGCGGCAAAGCTGCCGCCGACCACCACCCTGCACTGGCAGGACAGCAGTACCCCGACCTCTGCACAGGACCTGCAGCGAGGGCCGCAGAGCCTGGTGCTGCTCGACTTCCGCCCGGAGCATGCGGCCGCCTCAAGCGTGCTTGCACAGCAGCTGCAGCAGACCGAACCGGACCTGATGCTGGTTGCAGTCGGCGCCACCAGCGCAGGCCAGGTGGAAGGCGTGGTGATGGCCCTGCGCGTTGGACTGCGCGACGTGCTGGACCTGGACAGCGACAATATCGGCATCGAAGCAGCGTTGCGCCGGGCGCTGTCGCCACGGCCGGCCGCCGCAGCACAGCACGCGCACAAGGCACGCTTGATCGTGCTGCTGGGCGTGCGTGCCGGCGTCGGCACCAGCACCCTGGCCGCGCACCTGTCGGTGCTGGCACAACAGACGCGCGCGCTCGCCCAGGGCGAGGCCCTGCAGCAGGATGGCCTGCTGATGGAGCTGGCACAGCCTTCAGGCGATCTGGCGCTGTACCTCAACCTGGACAGCCGCTTCCACTACGAAGACGCACTGCGCAACGCCAGCCGCATTGATGCCACCCTCGCCCGCACCGCGATGGCACGTCACGATTCCGGGCTGGTCCTGCTGGACCGTGCGAGCGGTAGCGATGCGGTACCGCCGTCCGATCCCGGCGCGCTGCTGCAGCGCCTGCGCGGCGTCTTCGCCAGCGTGTTGTGCGATGCCGGTGGCTGCCCCTTGCGGCAGCTGCCACCGCTGCTGTTGGACCAGGCGGACGAGATCTGGCTGGTCACCGACGCTTCGATCGCGACCCTGGTGTCGCTCGACCAGGCCCTGAAGCATCTGGCCGGGCAACGCGAACGCGAAAAACGCCTGCAGCTGGTGATCAACCGCCACGACGACAGCAGCGGCATGAGCCCGGAGCAGATCGCGCGCCGCTTCGAGGTGCCTCTGCTGGCCACTCTGCCTGAGCGCCCGCGCGTGCGCCTGGCCGCAAGCCAGGGCCACCTGCTGCTGCAGGACGCGCCGCGCGACCCCTATCTGCGTGCCCTCGCCCCGCTCGTCTCGCGCCTGGACCCGGCGGCCTGCCCGGTCCAGGCGCAAGGCCTGCGGGAAAGACTCTCCCTTGCCCTGGGTGGATCGCAATGGAAGACAAGGTAACCCCGTTCCCGCATGCCGCCACCCGCCCGGTGCCGCCCGACAGTACACCGGGCCACCAGCCGTTCGCGCAGACCGAGCAGTACCAGAAGGTGCTGTCGGCCGCACATGAGCACCTGCTCAACAGCATCGAGGACGAGCGCATCGACATCGATTCCTGGGCCCCTGACACCATCGCCCGCTGGGTGCAGGTGCAGACCGTGGGCTTCATCCAGGAATGGCGCATTCCGATCAACGAGGAAGAGATGCAGGTGGTCGCCGAAGGGCTGGTCAAGGAACTGACCGGCTTCGGGCCGCTGGACGACCTGCTGCACGATCCGTCCATCGAAGACATCCTGATCAACGGCTTCAAGGACGTGCACGTCTCGCAGGGCGGCCAGCTCAAGCGCGCCACCCAGCGCTTCACCGATGACACGCACCTGCTGCGCATCCTGCGCCGCATCCTGGCCCCGCTCGGCCGCCGCCTGGATGACTCCAATCCGATGGTCGATGCGCGCCTGCCCAATGGTGGCCGCCTCAATGCGATCATCTCGCCACTGGCGGTGGACGGGCCGATGGTCTCCATCCGCAAGTTCCGCAAGGATCCGTTCACCCCCGACGAACTGTTGGCCAAGGGCACCTTCGATGCGCCGATGCAGGCCTTGCTGAAGGCCATGGTGCTGGGCCGCTGCAACATCCTGGTGTCCGGCGGCACCAGTTCGGGCAAGACCTCGCTGCTGAATGCACTGGCCAGCTACGTGCCCCCGAACGAGCGCGTGATCACCGTCGAAGATACCGCCGAACTGTCGCTCAACCACCCGCATGTAGTACGGCTGGAAAGCCGCATCGGCGGCGCCGAGGGCCACGGTGCGGTCAGCATCCGCGACCTGGTCCGCAACAGCCTGCGCATGCGCCCGGACCGTATCGTGGTCGGCGAGGTACGTGGCTCCGAGGTGCTGGAAATGCTGCAGGCGATGAACACCGGCCATGACGGCTCAATGGCCACCATCCATGCCAACTCGCCGCGCGACTGCCTGTACCGCATCGAGATGCTGGCCGGGTTCGCCGGGTTCCAGGGCAGCGAGGACAGCCTGCGCCGGCAGATCGCCAGTGCCATCGATTTCATCGTGCAGATCTCGCGCCTGGGCAGCGGGCGCCGTGTGCTGGTCTCGATCACCGAGATCACCGGCGTCAGCGACAACCTGATCACCACCCAGGAGATGTTCCGCCACGAGCTGCAGATCGACGGCAGCGGCAAGGAGACCGATCGCTGGATCGGGCTGGGCTTCCATCCGCATTCGCACAAGCTGGAGCCGTTCCGCCAGCAGCTGCGCGAATCGTTGTACGGAGACTTCTGAGCATGGGCACCGGCCTGCTGCTGGGCGTGTTGAGCATCATTTCGGTGCTGGTGGCGCTGGCGGTCTGGCTGTGGGGCACGGCCAGCAGCCGCGAACAGCGCCAGGCCTCGATGCAGCACGCCGAGCAGCAGCTGGCGCGTGGCAGTGCCGGCGGCGGGGTACCTGCCGGACCGTCCGTCACCGCGGCCAACGATCCTGCGCGACCCGCCGGCAGCGGGCGACGCGTGCTGCCACTGGACGGCCTGCTGCAGCGCGCAGGCCTGCAGACGGGTTGGAAGCTGCCGATCATGCTGCTGGTACCCGGCCTGGTGCTTGCGGTGGTGGCAACACTGCGGCTCGGCACCGCATGGATGTTCCCGCTGACCCTGCTGCTGTACCTGCTGGGCTGCTGGCTGTGGGTGATGCGGCGGACCACGAAACTGCGTGCGCAACTGCTGCACCAGTTGCCGGACTTCCTCGACAACCTGGTGCGGCTGACCGCACTGGGCAACAGCCTGCAGGCCGCGTTCCAGGTTGCGTCGATGCAGACCAGCGCGCCGCTGCGCGGCCTGCTGGACACCACGGTGCGCTTCGCGCGCAGTGGCATGGAGCTGGACCGCGCGCTCGCACAGGCCGCCCATCCCTATCGCATGGATGTGCTGAAGGTGCTGTCGGTAGTGATCGGTGTCAGCGTGCGCATCGGTGGCCGCTCCGACCAGATCCTCCAGCGCATGGGCGATTTCATGCGCGACCTGGAGCAGGCCCAGCAGGAGCTTTCAGCGACGACTTCGGAGACGCGCATGTCGGCCTGGGTGCTGGGCCTGCTGCCACCGGCCTGCGCCGTACTGATGGCGATCGCCAGCCCGGACTTCTTCCAGCCGGTGCTGCACGACCCACTCGGTCACAAGATCCTGTTGATTGCCTTGGGCATGGAGCTGGCCGGTGGCTTCCTGCTGTATCGCCTGGCCAAGTCGCTATGAACGACCACCACTCCCCTGGAGAAGACCGATGAGCGCCAGCGCCTGGTTCGCCCTCTCCCTTCTGGTACTGGCCGCCGGCGTCGCCCTGCTCGGTATCGGCGGCTGGATACGCAGCCATCGTGAGCAGCGTACAACGGCCACGCTGAAGACGGCCCTGCAGCCGCGCGAAGAGTCCCGTGACACCGAAGCTGCACGGCGCGATTCGCTGGGCTGGCTGGAACGCTTCGGCCGCGCCCTCAGTGGCGGTCGCCTGGAAACGGCATTGCTGGCCAATGAAGACCGCCTGCTGTTGGATCTGGCCGGGTGGAACACCCGCCGTGGTACCGCCATCTACCTCGGCCTGCGCCTGCTGCTGGCCGTGCTGGTGCTGGTGCTGGCGTTGACGTTCAGCAGCGTCACGGGGTGGGCCAGGATCATGATGATGATTGGTGCGCTCGCCGCGGGCCTGCTGCTGCCCAAGTTCATTCTCTCCTCCTGGGTAAAGCGGCGCCGGCGTGCGGTCGACAACGAGCTGCCGCTGCTGATCGACCTGCTGCGCCTGCTGCAGGGCGTGGGCTTCAGCATGGACCAGAGCCTGCAGACGCTGGGCGACAAGCTGCGCGATGCGCTGCCGGTACTCGGCACCGAGCTGCAGGAGGCCAACGTCGCCTACACCCATGGCCGCACGCGCGCGCAGTCGTTGCGGCGCCTGAGCGAAGTCTATGCCGACGATGACCTGACCAGCCTGATGCAGCTGATCCTGCAGGTGCACGCGCATGGCGGCGCGGTGCAGGAGCCGCTGCGGCAGTTCAGCATCCGGCTGCGCGAACAGCGTCGCAACACACTGAAGGAAAAGGTCGGCAAGCTCTCGGTGAAGATGACCGTGGTGATGATGCTGACTCTGCTGCCAGCGCTGATGCTGGTCCTTGCCGGCCCGGCGCTGGTCGCGCTGGCCACCACCATGTCCAAGATGGGATCGCCCTGATGCCTGCCCTGCGCACCTCCTGCCTGCTGCTTGTGCTCGCCGCCGCTGCCAGCGGCTGCGCGTCGACGACGCCGAAGTACCTGCGTGCACCCAGCCTGGCCGCACCCGAACCGGCGCCGCAGGACAGCCGCAACGCCTACCTGGAACTGATCGGGCGCATGCAGCTGCAGGGCGCCTGGTATGCCTCGCTGGCCCACGTGGACGCTTTCCGCCAGCGCTACGGCGATCCGCCGGCGCTGCGCCTGCTGCAGGCCGATGCGCTGCGCGAAACCGGCCAGGCCGACGCAGCGATCGCCCTGTACCGCGATCTTTCCAGTGGCCCCCAGGCCGCCGCGGCCGCACACGGGCTTGGCCTGATCGCCGCGCGCCGTGATGACGATGCCGGCAGTGAACAGGCGCTGGCCCGTGCCACGCAACTGCAACCGCTGAACACCGACTACCTGGGCGACCTCGGCTACGCGCGCCTGCGGGCCGGCCAGTTCGAACAGGCGCGGGAGCCGTTGGCCAAGGCGCTGGAACTGTCCCCGGGCAACGCCAAGGCCACCGCCAACCTCGCCCTGTGGGCCGTGCTGCGCGGCGATACCGCCACCGCCGAGCGCCTGGCCCAGCAGGCCAACCTCAACGAGGACACACGGCGCAGCATCCAGCAGCAGGCCGCGCAGATCCGCACCCGCCTGCAGCAGCGCCAGGCCACAACCGCAGCCTCGGCAACCGCCCCGCCACCGCCGCGTGCCGTCGCCAGCAGTACTGCAGGCAACACACGACTGGCCGTCGAGCCGCGCCGCGAGACCCGCGATGAGCGCGATCCGCAGCGCCTGCCGCCTTCGATGCTGGAACGCTTCAGCACCTCTGATCACCCGAACGGGAACACACCATGACCGCAACGCTCCTGACCCGACGCCTGTTGCCAGTGCTGGCCTGCCTGTTGATTGCAGGCACCGCGCAGGCGCAGCAACAGCCGTTGACCGGGCAGATGCTCGGCGGCAGCAGCCCCGCACCGGCCTCGCAACCGTTGCAGTCCGAGGCGCTGACGACTGTGGACCTGTCCGCGCCAGCCCCGCCGGCACCTGCCGCGATGCCGGCGGCGATCGCCGCCACTGATGCCGCCGCACCGGTGGTCCGCCCTGCACGCAGCCAGATCGGCGATACCGCCCGCAGCCTGTTCCGCCTGCAGGCATCGGGCCAGCAGGCCGGCCAGCGCCTGCCGATCCTCGGCGACCAGGCCACGTTGAGCTATGCCCGCTACATCAAGAGTTTCGAACACGAGATCCCGGACTTCTTTGAAACCGATGTCGCCAAGTCCAAGGGAACATCCTCATCCGGACGCTGAGGTAGGCCATGAAACGCCCACGCCAGTTCAGTTTCAACCGCCCGCGCGGTGGCATGTCGGTCACCATGATGCTGGTCATGCTGGCATTGCTGGCAATGCTGGGCCTGATCGAGATCGGCTACCTGTTCTGGGCCAAGCGTGACGCGCAGAAGGTCGCCGACCTGGCCGCGCTGGCCGGTGCGCAACGACTGGAGCTGTGCACCTCGGACAACAGCGACAACAGCGCAGCACGGCAGAGTGCAGTCACCCAGAACAAGTTCCCGGGCACCCTGCAGATCCGCTGCGGCAACTGGAGCGCCACACGCGCCACCACGAACCGCTTCATCACCAGCGTCGACGCCGCCAATCCGCGCAATGCGGTGCAGGTGGTCGCGCAGCGCAGCGTGCTGCCGTTCTTCGGCCAGAACACCAGCCTGCCCACCGTCAGCGTGCAGGCGGTAGCCCGACGTTCCGAACCGACTGCGGTATTCGCGGTCGGTTCGCAGCTGCTGCGCACCAATGGCGACTCGGTACTGCTGTCGACCCTGCGCCTGGTCGGCCTGGATGTCACCAACGCCACCGTGCTCTCCTATGACGGTCTGGCCCAGGCCAACATCACCCCGTCGGGCCTGCTCAAGGCGTTGAACATCCCGGTCACCGCCAATCTCAGCGTGGCCGACTTCAATCGCCTGCTGTCGGTCAACAAGATCTCGCTGGCGCAGCTGGTCGATGCCACGGCCACCGTGGTCGGCCGCGATACCACCGTGGGCGTGCAGCTGCGCGCCCTGTCCGACCTGGTCGCCACCCAGCTGGACATCAACAAGCTCAACATCGTGCTGGGCAGCCAGTCCGGCGGCGGTGGCCTGTTCGCGGAGGTTGTCTCACCCGATGGCACCGTCGGCAGCGCGCTGGAAACGAAGGTCAACGTGCTCAACCTGATCAGTACCGCCATCTCCATCGCCAACGATGGCAATGGCGTGGCGGTGAAGGGACTGGATCTGCTGGGCATCAACATCCAGGCCGGCGTGGTGGAGCCGCCCTCGATCGCCATCGGCGGCGTCGGCACGCGCGCGTACAACGCCCAGGTGCGGCTGATGGTAGACGTGGACAGCAATAACCTGTTCGCGGTGGGCCCGCTGCTGAATCTGCTCGGCACGCGCCTGCACCTGCCATTGCATGTCGATGTCGCCAATGCGATGGGCACGCTGACCGGCATCCAATGCGGCGCCAGCCCACAGAAGGCCACCATCCAGGTCGATTCGTCGGTGCTGCGCGCCTGTGTCGGCAATGTCGACCCGGCGCAACGCTTCTCCAAGAGCAATGTCTGCGACGCCACCCTGAAGAACGAGCAGTTGCTGAAGCTGCTCGGACAACCCTTGATCAATGACAAGATCACCCTGCCCGCCCTGACCAGCTCGCAGAAGCTGACTCTGGCCGCCGGCGAGACTGCATCGACCCGGATCAACCCGCTGGCAGTAGGCAACGCGGTGTCGGATCTGGTCAATGAACTGCTGCGGGTGCTGTCGGGCATGCTCAGCTCGCCCAAACAGGGCATGAGCGCCAACGACACGGCCAAGGCACTGGCCGACCGCTACCTGCAGGCGGCCTTTCCGCCCAACACGCGCTATGACGTCAACAAGCTGATTCCGCTGCTGCGCGATGGCGACCCCAGCCGGCAGCTGGCGCCGCTGAACAGCTGGAACGTACCCGGTGGCCTGCCCTACGCCTGCGGCCTGCTGAACCTGGTCACCTGCCACAAGGACGGGCCGGTCTGGGATGCGTTCAATGTCACCGTCACCGGCCAGGGCCTTGGCGTGCTCGACGGGCTGCTCGGCTCACTGGTCGGCGGCCTGCTGATCAACCGCTGCGACAGCCTGCTCGGCAACCTGATCGACTACAACGGCTGCGTGCGCAACAACCTGGCCTCGTACATCCAGACCGCACCGGCCGGCTTCCTCGATGGTGCCGGAGGAACAGGTGTCACCAACCCCGATGGCAGTGTCAGCTGCAGCGGGCTGCTGTGTACGCTGCTGAAGCCGATCCTGGCCGCGCTGCGCCCGGTCCTCAACAGTGTCGGCACCCTGCTGACCAACCTGCTGGCTAGCGTGCTGGGGCTGGAACTGGGGCGAACCGATGTCAACGTGCAATCGATCCAGTGCAGCGCCGCGCAGCTGGTCTATTGACCCGTGACGGGCGCCCTTGGCGGCGCCCGCGCCCATGCTAGACTCCCGGCGGGGAACCACCTTCATCTCAACCCACACTCATCCGTGGATGGTCTAGACATGCGAGAAACTTCAGGGGGCGCGGTCTTCGCCCGGCACGCGCGCGGCGCGGCACTGCTGGCCGTGGCCATGATGCTGGTGGCACCGGCGGCGATGGCTGCACGTGGCGACCGCGACGCTGCCGCCGAGCCGGCCACGCGCAGCGCGCCGGTGGTGCGCAACACCGTTGACGAGCTCAAGCAGCTGATGGATGCGCGCCAGCTGACCGAGCTGCGCACCACCTATAACGGCAACTACGGCGCCAGCCTGCTGTTCAACGCCAACACCCTGACCTACTACGTCGCGCTGTTCCAGGAGAAGAACTTCTGGCGGGTGATCAAGACCGACGCGGTGGACAACGCCGAACGTGTCTACCGCACCTTCGCGCAGCAGTCCGAGCAGCTGGCCCAGGTCTACATCGACACCACCCGCCTGGAAGCCGGCAAGCGCTACACCGAGCGCCTGGTGGCCTACAACGAAGAACGCCTGCGCACCCTGCAGCAGGAAATGGAACAGCAGCAGGCGCAGTCGGCGCAGGTCAGCGCCGCCCTGCAGCAGGCCCAGCAGCAGGCCGTGAGCCTCAGCACCGATGTGCAGAGCACCAACAGCCAGCTGGACGCCCTGCAACGCCGCATCCAGATCCTGCAGGCCGAACAGGGCAACCCGGAGCTGAGCCTGCCCAAGCCGGACAGCGTGCCCTCGCCGGCACCCGCCGCCGCCAGCGACGGTCGCTGAAGGCCAGCGCCCAGTAGTCCCGCACGACGGCGCCCCAGGGCGCCGTTGTCGTTTCCAGCATTACGGGATTCAGCGGCACGCGTCGTACACCGCGTCATCGAGCTGCCGACGCTGTACGAAGTCCAGGCGCTTGGCCTTGGCCAGCACCTTCCCGCGCTGCTGCCGCGCACGCTCACAGGCGCCGGGATCCGCGCTGATGGGTATCAGCGCGGCCCGTGCCCGTCCCACCCGCGCGGCACGAGGTCGAGCCGGAACCGCACTGGCCGTCCTGGCTGCCTCTGGCACCGGTCCACGCGACAGCGACGCCTCCGCCGGCACCTCCCAACGCCATTCCGCACGTCCCTGGCAGGGCGTCTGCTGGTACACCGCATGCGGTCCATCCACGCACTTGTAGACATTGCTCTGTGCCTGCGCTGCCGTGGCCAGCAGCAGGCACAACAGCGGGCTGCATCGCAGTCTCGGCATCGCGGGCTCCTCGACCAGGCTGCCGCCATCGTCGGCGCGGTGGCCGCTTCATGCCAGAGCGATATACGTCACAGCCCGGGCAATCCAGCACAGCCGTGCAAGCCGTCCGATGTGCGCTGCGATGTACTGCCGAAGGCACTGGCACCGCTGCCAGTACCTTCCCTCCCTTCCGCCAAGGAACCTGCAATGAGCAATTACGTCACCGTCGCCGATGGCGCCCGCATTTTCTACAAGGATTGGGGCAACGGCCAGCCGATCGTGTTCGCGCACGGCTGGCCACTGTCCTCTGATGCCTGGGACCCGCAGATGCTGTTCATGGGCCAGAACGGCTTCCGCGTGATCGCCCACGACCGTCGCAGCCACGGCCGTTCCAGCCAGACCTGGGACGGCAACAACATGGACACCTACGCCGACGACCTCGCTGCGGTCATCGAGACGCTGGACCTGAAGGACGCGATCCTGGTCGGCCATTCCACCGGTGGTGGCGAAGTGGCCCACTACATCGGCCGCCACGGCAGCAAGCGCGTGGCCAAGGTGGTGCTGGTCGGCGCCGTGCCGCCGCTGATGCTGAAGACCGACACCAATCCGGCCGGTACCCCGCTGGACGTCTTCGACGGCATCCGCAGGGGCACCGGCGGTGACCGCTCGCAGTTCTTCAAGGATCTGACCACGCCGTTCTTCGGCGCCAACCGCGACGGCAACAGCGTTACCCAGGGCATGCGTGATTCGTTCTGGCTGCAGGGCATGCTCGGCGGCGTCAAGGGCCAGTACGACTGCGTGCACGAATTCTCGGAGGTGGACTACACCGAGGATCTGAAGAAGATCGATGTGCCCGCGCTGGTGGTGCATGGCGATGACGACCAGATCGTGCCATTCGATGCCTCGGCCAAGCTGTCCTCGCAGATCATCAAGGACGCCGAACTGAAGGTGTACGCCGGAGCGCCGCACGGCCTGACCGTCACCCACGCCGACCGGTTCAACGCCGACCTGCTGGCGTTCGCACGCAGCTGATGTGCCGCGGCGGCGCCGTAATGGTGCCGCCGCCCCTTCGGTAGTGCCGGCCGCTGGCCGGCAACCCGATCATCCATCGCGATCCAGCGCAGCCGGCCAGCGGCCGGCTCTACCACGAGAACGTCAGATATCGCTGTGGTGGTGCGGGACACCGGTTTTCGGCAGCGGGTCATGCCCACCCACGAAGTGGCGCACCACCGGCGCACGTTCGCCACGATGCAGCCCGCGCAGCACTTCCTGGATCGCCTTGTCATCGGCTGTGATGCGTTCGTGCTGGCGCAGATGTTCCAGCCACGACGGGGTCACGAAATACTCCAGGTGGATGCCCGGGCTGGCCACGTCCTCCACCACACCCCAGACCACAGCGCCATCGCGGCGACGGATCGTGCCCAGTGCGCGCATCTGCGCCTGGAACGCGGCGCGATCAGCATCGTCAATGCGGTACTCGATGGTCACCAGCACCGGGCCGCGATCGTTGGATACCGGCACCGACAGTTCCGGTGCCGGCCAGTGTCCTGCCGGGCGCAGGTTCAGGTCTTCAGTACCGGCAATGCGCACGCGCCACACCAGCAATCCGCCGATCACCGCACCCGCGGCAGCCACCAGCAAGGCCAGCTCCGGCGAGGTGCGCTGCGCCAGTGCACCCCAGCTCAGGCCACCCGCCGCCATGCCAGCGGAAAACACCATGATGTACAGCGCCAGTGCACGCGCCCGTACCCACGCTGGCACTGCGGTCTGCGCGGCAATCTGCAGCGACGACAGCACGGTGATCCAGGCAAACCCATTGATCAGCATCACCAATGGCAGCACGTACCAGCTGCGGGTCAGCGCCAGCCCGACCAGGCTGAGCGCCAGCGACAGGGTGGCCAGCAGCACCAGCAGGTCACGGTCCATCTGCGCACGCAGCTTCGGCAGCAGCAACGCACCACCCACTGCACCGATCCCGATGCAGCCGAGCAGCATGCCGTACTGCCCCGCCCCACCCTGCATCTGGCCGCGCACCACCACCGGCAGCAGTGCATTCATTGCCGCAGCAAAGAAGAAGAAGCCGACCGACTTGATCAACACCGCCTGCAACCGTCCGGCACGGCTGGCATAGCGCAGGCCCGCCTTCAGGCCGGCACCGAAGCCTTCCGGCGGCAGGCTGGACTGCTTCGGGTCGCGCTTCCAGCCCCACACCACGAACAGCATCGCGGCGAAGGTGATGGCGTTGAAGCCGAACGCCCAGACCGCACCGAGCTGGGCGACGATCACGCCGCCGATGGCCGGGCCGATCGAGCGGGCGATGTTGATGCCGATCGAGTTCAGCGCCACTGCTGAAGCCAGCATCGGCTGCGGCACCAGTTCGGACACGATCGCCGCCTGTGCCGGCATCGCCATCGCCGCACCGCAGCCCATGCAGAAGGTCAGCAGCACCAGCAGTTGCGGGGTCAGCATGTCCATCGCGGTCAGTGCCGCCATCACCGCCGCGACCAGCAGCATCCAGCCCTGGGTGGCCAGCAGGTACCTGCGGCGGTCGACGATGTCGGCCAGGGTTCCGGCGGCCAGTGCCAGCAGCACGATCGGCACCGTGGTGGCCGATTGCACCAGGGCCACCATCAACGGCGAACCGGTACGCTCGGCCATCACCCAGGCGGCGGCCACGTCATTGACCCAGGTGCCGATGTTGCTGGCCAGGATCGCCAGCCAGATCGAGCGGAACATCCGGATTTTCAGCGGGGACCAGGCGCCTGCGGCCTGTGCGGAAGGTTGCGACGCGGTTGCGTTCACCATTGCCATGCTCCAACGATCGAGGCGAACAACGTGTCCTGGCCTCCGGCCTGCTTCAGCGCAGGACCGGCGTCGACCCAGGCCAGCTGCAGCTGCCATTGCCAGTGTTCGCCGGCCTGCCAGCGGGTTTCGGATTTGTACTGATTACCGATGCGGCGCGCGCCACCGGCGCTGCCCGGCAAGGCCACCAGCGGTGCCGGCGTGGTGTAGACCGCATCGGCGCGCCGATGCTTCCACGCCATCTGTACGCCCAGCTCCGTCGTCACCGCGTCGTGCAGGCGCAGGGTCAGGGTCGGCTGGATGTCCATCAGGTTGGCCGGGGCCAGCAGGCTGGCCTCGCTGAAATAGGCCGACTTCGGGAACAAGGCGTTGAAGGTTCCCAGCCGGCCGTCATGCAGGTTGCCATCGCCACTGGCGATGTCGGCCTTCAGCCCCAGCCGCGGCTGCAGCGGCAGGTTGGTCCAGCGCCACCCCGTATCGGTCGCCAGCGTCCAGGCGCGGATATCGAGCGTGCCGGCGGTCGTCCGCAGTTCACCGCCCTGCGCCACCAGCTCACTGTTCCAGTCCAGTACACCGGCCTGGCCGAACCAGCGCGTGCCCAGAGTGTGCCGACGTTCGGTACCGCTGCCTGCGGCGAAGCGCGCGCCGTCGCGGCGGTAGTCCAGCAGGTACATATCCCACTGTCCCGCACCCTGTCCACGTGCCGTGGTGGCATAGGCACCCCACAGGTGGGCGCCGTGTTCGCCGCGATCATCGAAGGCGCCCGGCCGGTTCTCCACCGGACGCAGCGCCATCAGATCCAACGTGCCGAAGCGGCCTTTCCAGCCTGCACGTGCACCGTCGAACGCCAGGCGGATGTTCGGCCCATCGCGCACCGACAGCAGCCGTGAGCTGCCATAGCCGGCTTCCTGCCGGCCCAGCTGCAGATGGAACGCGCCCTGCTGCCAGCGCCAATACGCCTGCTGCACATCCAGCGCGCTGCGGTCGGTACGGCCAGGGCCACCGGCCTTGCCACTTTCACCATGCACACCCAGCTGCAGCTTCGCCTGCCAGGTCTCTTCCACATAGGTGGCCGAGGCCAGCGCGCGCAGCAGGCCATAGCCATCCTCGCCACCGCCAATGCCGAACCGGCTCGGGTCGTAGTACAGCCCACGCACGCGCAGCGACGCCTCCCATTGCAGTTGGCCGTCGCCCGCGTCGCTGCAGCGGCCGCCGTCGCAGGCCTGCACCAGCGAGGGTGCGGCCAGCAGCGCCAGGCTCAGAACGCGAAGCACGAGCATCCCATCGCGCCCCAGAACGCGGTCAGGTCGTCGGTGGGTGCAGCATGCCGGGCCGCATGGCCGTGCGCGCCGTGGGTGCTGCAGGCCACACCGTGATGGTGATGGTGCGCGGCGGCCAATCCGGTGGCGGTACCGCCGACGTGGTAGCCACCGAACCTGTTGACCGGCGACCAGGTGGGCATCGCCGGCGGCAGCTGCGGCGCAAGCCCGGCATAGTCGGCGTCGGCATGCACGATGCGGCCACCGACCACGGTCAACACGCTGGTGATGTCGGCGATCTGCGCATCATCCACGCGGAAGAAATCGGCCGAGAGCAGGATGAAGTCGGCCAGCTGGCCGGCCTTCAGCGTGCCCTTGACCGCCTCGTCGCCGGAGAACCAGGCGCTGCCCTGGGTCCACAGGCGCAGCGCCTGCTCGCGTTCGAGCAGGTTCTCATCGCCATACAGGGCCAGCCCGCCCACGGTGCGTCCGGTCACCAGCCAGGACAACGCCACCCAGGGGTTGTAGCTGGCCACGCGGGTGGCGTCGGTACCGGCACCGACCGGCACGCCTTCGGCCAGCATGCGCTTGACCGGCGGTGTATGCCGCGCGGCCTGCACGCCGTAGCGCTCGACGAAGGCCTCGCCCTGGTAGGCCATGCGGTGCTGCACGGCGATGCCGCCGCCCAGCGCGCGGATGCGCTCGATGTTGCGCGGCGTGATCGTCTCAGCATGGTCGATGAACCAGTGCAGGCCATCGAACGGCACCTCGCGGTTGACCTGTTCGTACACATCGAGGATGCGGGTGATGCTCTCGTCGTACGTCGCATGGATGCGGAACGGCCAACGCTTCTCGACCAGCAGCTTCACCACATCGTGCAGTTCCGGCTCCAGCTCCGGCGGCAGTTCCGGGCGCGGCTCGTTGAACAACTCGAAGTCGGCCGCGGAGAACACCAGCATCTCGCCGGCACCGTTGTGGCGCAGCAGGTCATCACCCTGCCGCGGCTGCAGCATCTCGCTCCATCCGCGGAAGTCATCCACTTCCTTGCCCTTGTTCTGGGTGAACAGGTTGTAGGCGATGCGCACGGTCAGCTGGTCATCGCGGTGCAGCTGCTCGATGACCTGGTAGTCCTCGGGGTAGTTCTGGAAACCACCGCCGGCGTCGATCACCGAGGTGATGCCGAGCCGGTTCAGTTCGCGCATGAAGTGGCGCGTCGAATTGGCCTGGTACTCGATCGGCAGCTTCGGACCCTTGGCCAGGGTCGCGTACAGGATCAGCGCGTTGGGCTTGGCCAGCAGCAGCCCGGTCGGGTTGCCGAGCGAATCACGCACGATCTGCCCGCCCGGCGGATCCGGCGTGTCCTTGGTATAGCCGCAGGCGCGCAACGCGGCGCGGTTGAGCAGCGCCCGGTCGTACAGGTGCAGCAGGAATACCGGCGTATCCGGCGCGATGTCGTTGAGCTCCTGCAGCGTGGGCAGGCGCTTCTCGTTGAACTGGGTGGCGGTGAAGCCACCGACCACGCGCACCCACTGCGGTGCAGGCGTGCGGTCGACCTGCGCCTTCAGCATGTCCATGGCATCACCCAGCGAACGCAGGCCGTCCCAGCGCAGTTCCAGGTTGTAGTTCAGGCCACCACGTATCAGGTGGGTATGGCTGTCGTTGAGGCCAGGCAGCAGGCGCCGGCCCTGGGCGTCGATCAGGGTCGCTTCATTGCCCCAGCCACGCATGATCTCCTCGTCGCTGCCGACGGCAACGATGCGCCCTTCCTGCACGGCCAGCGCCTGTGCATGCGGCTGCTGTGGGTCAAGGGTGGTGATGCGGGCATTGCGGATGACCAGCGTGCTCATGCGACGCTCCTTGGAAGTGGAATCGAGTGCGGCACCGGCACGGCCGGCCAGGCCCAGCGCCACCGCGGCGCTGCCGGCCAGCACCACGTTGCGGCGGCCGTGATCGAGTGGATCGTGACTCATGCGAGGTCTCCCGGAAGGCGTTGGCCGTCCAGTGCCCAGGCGCCGGGCCCGGTCAGCGCGAGGGCCAGCAGTACCGTGGTCCACATCAACGGGTACTCGCTGCCGCCGCGCATCCAGAACCAGCCCTTGGGCAGGGCCAACAGTACGGTGAAGCCGATGAAGGCCGCCGCTGCAAGCGCGGCGACGCGGGTCTGCCAGCCCAGCAGCACGGCCAGCCCTGACAGCACCTGCAGCAGGGCCAGCAGCAGCGGCAGCGGTGCCACCGCTGGCAGGCCGAAGCCGCGCAGTTCGGTGGCGAAGCCGGCCAGCCCGGGGCCACCGAACCAGCCGAACAGCTTGCCCAGCGCGTGTGGCAGCAGGAATCCCCCGGCTGCCACGCGCAGCATCAGCAGGGCCAGGTCGAGGCCATGGCCAGCCAGCATGCTCAGTGCCCGCCTTCCTGCGCGCCGAACATGCGCTTGGCGTACTGGATGCCGATGCCATAGCCACCGGCGTGGTCGCGGGCGATGCCGGTGGTCAGGTCGTAGGTCTCACCACGCGCCCAGTCACGCTGCAGCTCCAACAGGTACTGCACGCTGGTCATCGGCACCGCACCGGCCTGCACCATGCGGGTGATCGCACGCTCGTGTGCTTCTTCGCTGACATCGCCGCAGGCATCGGTGATCACGTAGACCTCGAAACCCTGCGCCAGCGCCGACAGCGCCGGGCCGACGATGCAGACGCTGGTCCACAGGCCGGCAAGGACCAGGCGACGCTTGCCGATGCGGTTGATCTCATCGATCACCGGCTGGTCTTCCCAGGTGTTCATCGAGGTGCGGTCGAACACCGGCTGGCCCGGGAAGATCTCCGGCAGTTCCGGGAACATCGGGCCGGAGAACGACGCTTCGGCAACGGTGGTCAGCAGCACCGGCACGTTGAAGCCCTTGGCGCCCTTGCTGATCAGCGACACGTTGTTGCGCAGCGCGGAGATGTCGATGGTGTGGGTAGCGAATGCCATCTGCGACTGGAAGTCGATCAGCACCAGGGCATGGTCGGTAGGCGACAGCAGGGCCGGGGCGGGTGTGGCGGTGGCAAGGCTCATGGATGGACTCCGTTGGAAACACGATCAGGGGGCAACAACAGGGCGGCATCACCGGCCAGGTACTGGCCGGGGCTGCAGCCGGTCTCGGCGCGGAAGCTGCGGACGAAATGGCTCTGGTCGAAGAAGCCCAGCTGCTGCGCCAGGCAG
Source organism: Stenotrophomonas sp. WED208 (assembly GCF_040984485.1). NCBI lineage: Bacteria > Pseudomonadati > Pseudomonadota > Gammaproteobacteria > Lysobacterales > Lysobacteraceae > Stenotrophomonas > Stenotrophomonas sp. WED208. The sequence goes on along the minus strand of NZ_JAZARB010000001.1, from coordinate 1,913,929 downwards.
GACATCGGCAGCTGCGCGACCGGCAACAACTGGCGCGCACGTTCGATGCGGCGACGGCGCACGTAGCGCAGCGGGCTTGCACCGGTGCCGCTGCGGAACAGGCGCACCAGATGGAAACGGCTGACACAGGCGGCCTGCGCCAGTTCGGTCACCCGCAACGGTTGTGACAGATGCTCGTCGACGTAGCGCAGGGCGCGCTGCAATGCCGCCGCCTGGTGCGGGGCCAGCGATGCAGCAGGCGAAGCCGACGGGGAAACAGTGGCCATGTGGGGCGCCGCGAAGGGGTGGCCCATGGTGCGTGTACGCCGGGCGATGCCCTACCCCCGTCGGTCGAGGCCAGCACCTACCCGAATGGGGGAGGCCGATGGCCGAGCCGGCGACGACCGAACAGCCGCGCATCCAGTGAATAGGCACCCGGGCCCAGCGCCAGCAAGGCCAGCGGCAACACCACCAGTGGCCACGGCAGTGCCTGTGCATACAGGCCCAGTGTTGCCGGCAGTACCGCCAGCGGCGTCAGTACGCCCAGCGCGAGCATTGCCACCGCCAGCAGGCACAGCGCCGACAGCCAGCCCGCGGCGTGCGTGCCCGGCGTGCACAACGCAGCAGCCACGCACAGCCGCAGCCACAGCAGGCCGATGCCCGGCCCGCGGTCGGGGAACATCACGAACAGGCGCTGCATGGCCGGGCTCCGCAGGATATGCCGGCGTGATAGCCGACCACGGCACCAGGCGCCTACCCCGATCGGGTCACCCGGAGCTGCCCCGCACCTGCCAGAATGCGCGCCATGCATGGCCGCCCCTTCTCGTTCCTGCGCCGCCTGCCGGCGCTGCTGACATGCCTGCTGCTGTGGACCGCCCTGCCCGCCCTTGCTGTGCAGCGACCGGCCGTGAGCAGCGGGTTGCCCGGCTACGAGCACACCGCGTGGCGGGTCGGCCAGGGTGCACCCGGTGACATCTGGGACATCAGCCAGGACCGTGACGGCCTGTTGTGGCTGGCCACCGGTTCGGGCCTGTACCGTTTCGATGGACGCCGCTTCGAACGGCAGGCGCCACCGGCTGGCACCCGCTACCCGTCCACCAACATGGTCACGTTGGAACACAGCGCCGATGGCGCACTGTGGATCGGCTACTTCCAGGCAGGCATCAGCCAGTTCGCGCGCGGCCAGCTGTACAACTACGGCCGCGGCCAGGGTGTGCCGGTTGGCGTGGTCCCGCACTTCAGCCAGGACCGCGACGGCCGGATGTGGGCGGCCATCAATGGAGGGCTGCGCGAGTTCGATGGCCAGCGCTGGCAGCCGCTGCCCGCGGGCACGGGGGTGCCGGAACACCGCGTGCAATGGGTGCTGCACGACAGCCGCGGCACCTTCTGGGTACTGGCCGACCTCAGGATCTGGATGCGCCCTGCAGGCCAGCCGCGTTTCGAGGACACCGGCATCGCCGTATCCCAGATGGCGACGCTGACCGAGAGCCCGCAGGGCGAAGTCTGGCTGGCCGACCGTGTGCGCGGCACCTCGCCGCTGGCCAACGCGCAGGGCCTGCTGCCGGACAGCGAACGCGAGGCGCGACGCCTGCCGGACCTGGTCGCCGCACGCCTGCAGTTCACTGCCGACGGCGCGTTATGGGCCACGATGAGCCCGCATGGCGGTGTCGCCCGGATCACCTTCGACGGCAGCCGCGCCGTGCGCATGGAGCGTTTCGATTCGCCGCACGGGCTGACCGCCACCTCGGCCGTGCCGATCATCGCCGACCGCGAAGGCAATCTCTGGGTTGGCACCAATCTCGGCCTCAACCGCTTCCGCGCGCGCAGCGTGCACACGCTGGCGGTCGGCCCCAGTGATCCCTATCGCTCGCTGGTGCGGGCCAGCGATGGGCGTGTGTACGGCTACGGCGAGGACCTCAAGCCGTACGACCTGCGCCGGCCACTGCTGGAAGGCAGCGCCGCACAACTGCAGGCGGCCGCGCGCCTGGCGCCCACGCCGATCTGGCAGTTCGACTGGGTCAACCTGGCACGCACGGTGGCTGGCCACACCACGCTGATTCCGCTGCCCGAGCCCTTCACCGGGCAACCGCTGCATGCCCTGCTGTTCGCCGATGACGACCAGGCCTGGGTCTGCACCGGTGAACGTGGCGTGCTGCATTATCTGCACGGCCAGTGGCAGCGCGAAACGCGCCTGCCCGAACAGGCCTGCTCATCACTGGCGCTGGATGCCAATGGCCAGCTGCTGCTCGGCTATGCCGACGGCCGGCTGCGCAGCATGGGCGCGACCCGCATCGAAACCTTCGACGCCAACCACGGGCTGTCGGTCGGCCCGGTCACCGCACTGCTACACCACGAGGATCTTTTGCTGGTGGCCGGTGAGGCCGGGCTGGCCGCCCGCATCGGCAATGGCCGCTTCATGCCGGTCAACACCGACATGGCCGGCGTGCTGGAGGGCATCACCGGCATGGTTGCCGATGCGCACGGTCACCAGTGGCTCAATGGCAGTCGTGGCCTGGTCCGGCTGGGGAGCGATCAGCTGCGACGGGCGCTGCGTACCGGGCAGCCGGTGACGCCACGCCTGTTCGATGCGGTGGATGGCATGCCGGGCATCGCCCTGCAGAGCGGGCCGATCGCCACCGCCGCGCTGGCCGATGACGGACTGCTGTGGCTGGCCACCAACCAGGGCCTGGCCTGGCTGGATACCACGCGCTCGCACATCAACACCATGGCGCCCAGCGTGCGCATCGGCGAAGTGCTGTACGGCAGCGCACACGAGCCCCTGCGTGACGGCCTGCGCCTGCCGGCCGGCACCAGCCAGCTGCAGATCGACTACGTGGCGCTGTCGCTGGCACGTCCGGAGCGCAACCGCTACCGCTATCGCCTGTCCGGCGTTGACGACGGCTGGCAGGATGCCGGCAGCAGCACGCGGGCGTACTACACCAACCTCGCCCCCGGCAACTACCGGTTCGAGGTGGAAGCCGCCAACGAAGACGGTATCTGGAGCACTACGCCTGCCAGCCGCAGCTTCCGCATCGCGCCCACCTTCATGCAGACCGTGTGGTTCAAGCTGCTGTGCGCAGCCGCGATCCTCGCGCTGCTGGTGATGGCGGTGCGCATCCGCAGCGGGCAACTGGCGGCCTTGTTCCGCGCACGCCTGCAGGAGCGCAACGGCGAACGCGAACGCATTGCCCGCGACCTGCACGACACCCTGCTGCAGGGCAGCCAGGGCCTGATCCTGCGCCTGCACGCGATCAGCCAGTCGCCGCAGACCCCGGACACGGTGCGCGGCCAGCTGGAATCGGCGATGCAACTGGCCGAGCGCAACCTGGCCGAGGGCCGTGAGCGGGTCAACGCACTGCGTGATGGTCCCTTCGCCGGCCGTGACCTCGCTTCAGCGCTGGCCGATGTGCATGCCGAGTACGCCGGGCATGGCACCAATCCACTGCGCCTGACCGTGGAAGGCGCAACCCCACCACTGCAGGCCGATGCCGCCGAAGAAGTGTTCCTGATCGGACGCGAAGCCATCCGCAATGCGTTGCGCCATGCCAACGCCAGCGCCATCGAAGTGGAGCTGTCATACGGCACGCGGTGCTTCCTGCTGCACGTGCGCGATGATGGCGTCGGCATCACCGATGAAGACGCCGGCCACGGCCATTGGGGGCTGCAGGGCATGCGTGAACGTGCACAACGTCTTGGCGCCGAACTGCAGCTGTGGACCCGGCCCGGCCTGGGCACCGAAGTGGCGCTGGCGGTCCCGGCACGGCGCCTGTATCACCGCCGTCCATCGCGCTGGCGCTGGCCCTGGAGTAAAGCAAACCATGACTGAGTCCCCTGCCCCGATCGGCGTGCTGGTGGTCGACGACCATCCACTGCTGCGCGACGGCCTGGCCGCCCTGCTGGGCGCACAACCCGATCTGCGCCTGCTCGGCGAAGCCGCCGATGGCGAGGAAGCCATCGCCTGCTACCAGCGGCTGCAGCCCGACGTGGTGCTGATGGACCTGCAGATGCCACGGCTGGATGGCGTCGAAGCGATCGTACGGATCCGCGCGATGGACCCGCGCGCGCGCATCATCGTGCTGACCACCTACCGTGGTGACGTACGCGCGGTCCGCGCGCTGCAGGCCGGTGCCAGCGCCTACCTGCTGAAGGACATGCTGCGTCACGAACTGATCGACACCATCCGCATCGTCGCCGGTGGCCGGCGAGCACCGATTCCGCCAGCGGTGGCGGCGAGCATTGCGGCGCATGTCGTCGAGGATCGGCTGTCACCGCGTGAAACCGAGGTGCTGCGGCACGTCGCCAGCGGGCTGTCGAACAAGCGCATCGGCGAGCGCATGCAGATTTCCGAGCAGACGGTGAAAGCGCACATGAAGAGCCTGATGGACAAGCTCGGCGTGGGTGATCGCACGCACGCGGTCACCCAGGCGCTGCGGCGCGGGATCATCAGCCTGGACGACAGCGGTCACGATTAGGGGGTTGTTCGGCAGGGCCTGCGGCCCTGCACCCGCGGTAGTGCCGGCCGCTGGCCGGCAACCTCAACAGCAACGGCAAAAGCGGGATTGGGCGTCCTGCCCAACCCGGCCGAGGCATGCCTCGGGCCCATGCGGCTGACACCCCGCACTCCGACACCGCCCCACCTTCGACAGGTTCACGCGGCTGTTGGTAGGTGTCGACCTTGGTCGAGACGATAGATCCACGCCATGCGTGGTTTCCGTTCAAGGCCATAGGGTCGGATCCCTTCCCGCCGGGAAGGGCTCTGACCCTGTCGATCACTGCGTCTTCGCCGCCTCGACATTCCACGCTGCGACCTTGGCCTTGGTGTCGGCCAGCATCTTGTCCAGCGCGGCGCGGTCATACACGTTGCCGCGCAGGATCACGCTGTCGATCTTTTCGGTGGCAGCAATGTCCTGCAGCGGGTTGGCGGTCAGCAGCACCAGATCGGCGGCCTTGCCCTGTGCGACACCACCGTAACGGTCCATCTGGCCGAACCAGGCCGGGCCGGAACGGGTTGCGGCCGACAGCGCCTGCGGTGCGCTCAGGCCCTCCTTCACAAACAGCTGCAGCTCCTGGTGCAGGGCGATGCCCGGGAAGTTGAACGAGTTGAGGAAGCCCGCATCGGTACCGGCGATGATCGTCACACCGGCCTCCTGCAGCATCGGCAGCACCGCCGCGACCTGGTGGTACTGCGCGTGGCGCGCTTCGATCTGTGCCGGCGTGGCCTTGGCCGCGCGGTCCACGCGCCACTGGTAGGTCGCGCGCAGGCCAGGGCCGATGTAGGCCAGGTACGGATCGTTGGCGTGGTCATCCTGGTCAAGGAAATCGAGGATGCGGCCCCCATTGAGGGTCGGGGTCACGAATACACCGCGCTTGGCGAAATCGCGGTAGGCGTGCATCGCCGTGTCACGGTCGAAGCTGGCGTCGAGGCGCCGGTTGGCTTCGGCGCGGTCGATGCGACCGGCACCGAAGTCGGCGGCGATCTGCGCTTCGTCCTTGCTGCCGGCCTTGAATGCGTAATCCAGATGCTCGATCGAGGCCAGGCCGGCATCGACCGCCTGCTCCACGGTCAGTGCCATCGGAATATGCCCCGAGGCCTTGAAGCCGGCCTTGCGCGCAGCACTGGCCGAGTACAGGAACAGTTCCGGCTTCAGCGTGCTGTCGGTGATCTTCACGAAATCAACCTTGTCGCGCTGCAGGCGGGTGATCGCCTTGTCGGAGTCAGCCTCGCTCCCCACCTCGATCGTGCCCTTCCAGACCGGCTTGATGCCTTCGATCTTCGCGCCCGAACTGAGCAGGCGCGGACCAAACAGCGTGCCCTTTGCGATCTCGCCGCGCCACTGCAGCACCTGCTCGGGCAGGTCACCGGAACAGTCGCGCACGGTGGTGATGCCGTGCGCGATATATAGCGGCAGCAGCGCCTTGTTCTCTTCGATCAGCGCCGTGCCACCGCCGAAATGCACGTGCATGTCCCACAGGCCCGGGATCAGGTACTTGCCCTTGGCATCGATCTGGCGGGCAGCGCTCCACTGGCTGCGCATCGTGGCGTCCGGGCCGACGGCGACGATGTCCTCGCCACGGATCACCACGCTCTGCCCAGCCAGGGTGCTGGCGTGCTCGACATCGACCACGGTGGCATTGCGGATCAACAGGTCAGCGCGCTCGGCGGCCGAGGCCGACAGCGGGGCCACCGCAAGGAGGATGGCAAGGGACAACGGACGGGAACGGAACATGGACAGCATCCTGGTGGGCACGCGCAGCGTGCAGGGTGGAAGGGGACGGTCTTCAGCGTGCCGCGCCGTGCTGGCGCAGCAGGGTTTCAATTCCGGTATAGCCGCGCTGGCGCGCGTGCGCCAGCGGCGTCACGCCGTCGCCGTCGGCCAGTTCGGGGTCGGCGCCGGCCTCCAGCAGCAGCTGCACGATCTGCACGTGGCGCGCGCCGCCGTCGCCGAGCAGGATGGCCTCCAGCAGCGCGGTCCAGTGCAGGCGGTTGACATGGTCCACAGCGACGCCGGCACGCAGCAGCGTGCGCACGGTGGCGACGTGGCCGCGCTCGGCGGCGGGAATCAAGGCGGTGCCGCCGTAGCGGTTGGTGCTGCGCAGGTCGGCGCCATGCGCCAGGGTCATCGCCAGGATCTCGTCCAGGCCGCGCGCACCGGCGTACAGATAGGCGCTGTCCTGCAGCGCATCCTTGGCATTGACGTCGGCACCGGCTTCGATCAGTTCACGCGCGGCATCCACGTTGTTGCCGTGCGTGGCCAGCAGCAGCGCGGTGCGGCCCTGGCCATCGCGCGCCTCCAGATCGGCGCCGTCTTCCAGCGCTCCGCGCACCGCCTCGGCATCGCCGCGGGTGGCGGCATCGCGCAGGCACGCATCCGCGTCGGCTTTGGACGTTGCGGTGCAGGCCGGGGTGACCATGGCCAGCAGGCACAACAGCAACACGCGCGTGAACGGCGTGGGCCAGCGAAGGGAACGATGGACGCGCATGACGGTGTCTCCTCATGGCCGTCGCCACGGAACGCCGGGCGACGGTAGCAACGGCCAGGCATTGCCGGCCCCTGCCCTGCATGGTAGAAGTCGGCCTGGGCATCCAGAAGTGAAATGTTCAAATGCAAGACAGTGCCAAATCGAATAGAACCCTGTTCGAACTGGACCTGCTGCGGGCGCTGGTGATGGTGGCCGACTGCGGCAGCTTCACAACCGCGGCCACGCGCCTGCATTCGACCCAGTCCACGGTCAGCCAGAAGGTGCGCCGGCTGGAGGAGCTGGCCGGGCATCGCCTGCTCGAGCGCGGCCACCGCGACGTGCACCCCACCGACGCCGGTCATACCCTGCTCGGCTACGCGCGGCGCATGCTCGACCTGAACGAGGAAATGGCACAGGCACTGGCCGGCGCTACCGTGGAAACCGCGGTGCGCATCGGTGTCCCCGAGGACTTCGTCAACGCACAGACCACGCGCATGCTGGCCGCTTTCAGCCGCCGCCACCCACAGGTGAAACTGGAGATCAGCAGCGGTCTCAGCCGCGACCTGGCGCACGGCTTCGACCACGGCGAGCTGGATCTTGTGCTGGTCAAGCAACGCCGCAACACGCGCCAGGCGGTGCACTGCCGGCGCGAGCCGATGCACTGGATCGACAGCCTGCGCAGCAGCTGCCTGCAGCAGGACCCGTTGCCGCTGGTCACCTTTCCGCCGCGCGGGTTGTACCGCGACGAGATGATCCACGCCGTGGAGGCGCTGGGCCTGCGCTGGCGCATCGCCTTCACCAGTTCGTCGCTGAGTGGCATCCAGGGCGCGGTGGCCGATGGCATCGGCATCAGCCTGCTGCCGCGCCGCGCGGTCACCCGCGATCACCGCATCATCGATGGCGAGCGCGAGCTGCCGGTGATCGACAACTACGAGATCGGCCTGCTGCATCGCGCCGATGCCGATGATGCGGTGCGTGCGCTGGCCAGCGAGCTGTGGCGCCAGGTGCAGCGCGAACCGGACTGACCACCGCACCAGAGGTAGTGCCGGCCGCTGGCCGGCAACCTCGACAGCCACATTGTCCAGCGCGGGCATGGATCTCGCGCATTGATCATCGATATCTGATCAGACCTGCCGCACCAGAGCACTACATCGCCGGCTACAGTGCCTGTTGTTTCCGTGCTCCACGGCGCCTTGCCATGTCCGACGAAATCCCCGCCCGCTTCGATCCCCTGCCCGCTGCCCTGCAGACACATCTGCAGCACCAGCGTTCGCTGATCGCTGCGCGCGTGGCCGCCGGCTTTCCGACGCTACCGGTGCAGTGGCCGCTGCCGGCCGCCACGCTGCAGCGCGTGGTCGATGCCGAGCTGATCGACCGCAACGACTGCGATGGCTGGGAAGCACTGGGCGTGGCATTCGGCGATACCCTGGCCCAGCGCGTGCCGGGCCTGGCCTGGATGCAGGTCACCGATGCCTGGGGCATTGATGCGGTGCTGCGTTATGCCGACAGCAGCCTGCAGATCGGCGCCAGCACGCTGCTGCTCAAGCGCGTCGAGCAGGGCGAGGTCATCGACATCGCCCATCTGCTGGCGTGGCTGGAAGAGTTCGTCGCCACCCGCGCCGACGACTACGTCTGAAAGGCCGCCGAGCATGGCTCGGCGCTACACGGGTTGGCCCGGCGTGGATCTACAGCCAGCGACCGTCGACCACTACGCGTCGTTCCACCGGCACCCCGGCCACAGCGGCCGGACCGTGATCGGCACGCGCCGCCACGAAAGTGGCCGGATGCCCTTCCACAAGACCGTACTGCGGCAGCCCGATCACCTGCGCGGCCTGGGTGGTCACCATGTCCAGCGCCAGCATCAGGTCGGCATCGGTATGGAAACCGGAGCGGTAGCCCAGCAGCATCGCCCGCTGCAGCAGGTCGCCGTTGCCATATGGCCACCAGCAGTCACGGATGTTGTCGTTGCCGGCAAACACGCGCACGCCGGCATCATGCAGCGCGCGCAGCGGCGGGAACGGATGATCACCCGGCGCGTTGCTCATGATCGCCACACCCGCCGTGGCCAGTGCTTCGCCCACCTGCAGCGCGCGCGCCAGCGGCACGTCACCCAGCGAATAGGCATGGCTGACCGCCACCCGCCCCTGCAGACCTGCCGCCCGCGTACGAGCAGCGATGCGCAGCAGCTGGGCCAGGCCGGTTTCGCCGGGCTCATGCAGGTGAATGTCCAGCTGCACGCCATAGCGCTCGGCCAGGCCGAACAGCAGCGCCAGCTGGCCTTCGGCATCGCCATCGAGCGTGGTGGGGTCGATGCCACCGAGCACCTCCACGCCAGTGGCAAGCGCCTGCTCCAGTACGGCGGCGGTACCCGGGCAGGACATCACGCCGGCCTGCGGGAACGCCACCAGCTGGACATGCATGATGTCGGCACAGCGCAGTGCGGCCTCGCGCACCGCTTCCAGATGACGCAGGCCGGTGCTGCCATCGATGTCGACATGGCAGCGCATCGCCACGGTGCCAAAGCCGCTGCACTGGCGGATCAGCGCCTCGGCACGATCGACCATCGGCGCCGCAGCCGCCACTGCCGCCTTTTCCACCGCCAGCCGCTCACGCAGGCTGTTCACCGGCTGATGCGGGTGCCAACGGTCGCCGACGAAGCTCTTGTCGAGGTGAATGTGGCCATCGACCAGCCCGGGCAGCACCGCGAAGCCCTTCAGATCGACGCATTCCGCCTCATCGGCAGGCGCAGCATCGCCATTGAGCCCGCTGATGCGGCCATCACGGATATGGAAATGCAGCGGTGCGCCATCGCGGTCAACGCCACCGTGGACGAACTGCAGGGTCATCGGGAACTCCAGGAAAGCCAGGACTGGCGCCATCCTGCGCCTCGACACAACCATCGGCCAACGAAATATCTGGATGGCACGCATTCACCAGAGCGATGAATGCCCCTGCGACCGCCGGTCGCAGCGACACCGTGCACACCGCTGAACGGGTACCATAGGCGCCTGTTTCCGCTGTGATGCCGCATGGGCCCGTCCGACCGCCACGATCGTCTCCGCCGCTGGCAGGCCGCGTCCCTGCTCGCCGCCGCGCCGATCGCCAGCCTGTCCGCCACTGATGCTGCGGCCGCTGCGCCGCTGCAGTCGCCGCCGGGCCAGCAGCGCATCGCCCCGGCTGCACTCGTCGAGCGCCTGCACCAGCGCGTGCTGTCCGGACAGAGCGCGACCGCCACCCTGGAACACTGGTGCGCCGAACATGGGCTGGCCGAACAGGCACGGGTCCGCGCGGTGCGCGTGCACGGCCAGGACAAGACGGCACCGGCCGACGTGCTGCAGGCACTGGGCGCGAAACCCGGCACCGACCTGCGCTATCGCCGCGTGCAGCTGGTCTGCGGCAGCCGCGTGCTGTCCGAGGCCGACAACTGGTACCTGCCTGGCCACCTCAGCCCGGCCATGAACCAGGTACTGGACAGCACCGACGAACCGTTCGGTCGCGTGGTCGGTCCGCTGGGCTTCCAGCGCCAGACCCTGGCCGACCAGACCTTCTGGCCGCCACGCGGGGAAGGCGACCACGGCGTGATCCTGGAAGTGCGCGCCCTGCTGCGTGACCGCCAGCAGCAGCCTTTCAGCTACGTCATCGAGTCGTACCTGCTGCAGGCGCTTCCGTAACGCGCCGTGGCGCCGGGCATCCGCCGGTGCTACGGGCCCGCCATGCCGTTGGCGGCCGGGTCCACCGAGAACACGAAACGCCCACCGTGCTGGTCCCTGCCCCATGTCATCGGCGCCGTGGCAAGGCTGTAGACCGGGGCTGCCTTGTCCATGCCGATTGCTTCGGACCAGGCGCTGAAATCCTCATCGGTGCGGCTGCGGATCTCGCCAACACACAGGCTGTAGCCGCAGGCAAGGGACACCAGCGTGCCGTCCTGGCCCATGAGACGGCTGGCGGCCGTCCTGTACAGGCGGGTCAGGTCCTGCACTTCGGGGTGGCCGGCCGCATCGCGCTCGAACTGGCTGATTGCCTGCGCGAAAGCCTTGTCGGAACCCAGCAGCGCCTCGCTCTTCTGCACGGACACCGCACCCTCGCTCAGCAGCATGCGCTCGCCCTCGAGGAAGTGCCCCTCCGTTCGCGCGGGCCCAGCGGCAGCCGTCGTGGCGCTCGATGCCGTTGCCGCGCGCGATGGCCCAGCGTGCTCCGCCGCCCGCGCGTGAGACTGCGCAGGCGCGGCATTGGCCACCTCCGTGGCATCGTCCACGCTGGCCGCCTGCTTGCCACTGCAACCTGTAACAGCCAGCACTGCAATCACGCTCCACACCCTGACATCCATGCGCATCCTCCTCCGGGTAGCGTCACAGCATGCCACGCACGCAGCGGCTGCACGGGTGCGCTGCACAAAGAAAAGCCCGGCAATACCGGGCCTTTCGTTCGCCTGCGGGATCAACGGAACCGGTAGTCCAGCTGCACCCAGTACTGGCGGCCATACGGATCGTAGTTGCCGACCGGATAGAACGGCCAGCCGCCTCCGTTCTTGTCCGCCGGTGGGCGGCTGTCACGCAGGTTGTTGACGATCACACCCACCGACAGATTCTCGCCGAACTGGCGGAACACGCTGGCGTTGTAGGTCATGTACGGCGCAATGCGGCCACTGCCATCGGTCTTCGGCAGCGAGCCGAAGCGGTTGCCGTACAGCGTGGTGGTCCAGTCACCCTGGTTCCAGGTGATGCTGCCGTTGGCCTTGCTGCGCCACTGGTAGTCGTCCAACGAATTGCGGATGTCACGCTCCGGATCATCGGAGAACTGTCGGTATTTGTGCTCCAGCACCACGGTGTAGGCCAGGCGCGTGGTGAAGCGGCCATAGCGGCCGGCATCGAAACGCCAGTTGCCCTTCAGGTCCAGGCCGCGAACCGATTCGGAGGCCGCATTGATCGGATTGATCAGCACACGGGTCACCTGGTCCGGCTGCACGGTGGCATTGGACGGATTGCGGATCACCCGCGACAGCGCGTCCTGGCACAGCGGCGAACCGATATCGCGCGCTTCGCCGCCCAGCGTGCGGCCCAGCCGGCAATCGGCCTCGTCGCGCAGGATACGGCTGGTATCGAGGCTGGTCACCTCGTTGTCGATGCGGATGTCGTAGTAGTCGGCACTGAAATCCAGCCCGGCCAGCGGCGACCAGACCACACCGAAGCCATACGACTTGGCCGTTTCCGGCTGCAGCTGCGCGTTGGCACGGTTGCTGTAGTCGATCGACAGGCCGTTGTAGTCGCAGTTGTCATACGACTGGCCGGCGGTGCGGCAGCGCCAGTAGTCGGTCATGCCCGGGTTGTAGCCACGGGTCTCGGTAGCGAACACGTAGTTCATGTCCGGCGCACGGAAGCTGGTCGCAGCAGAGCCGCGGATCAGCAGGCTCTCGATCGGGCGGAACTCGACGCCGAAGCTCCAGGTCGCCTTGCCGATGTGCTCGCCGCCGGCACGGTACTGGTCATAGCGTCCGGCCAGCGTGGTGGTCAGCGACTGCAGCAGCGGCAGCTGCAGTTCCACGCCCGCGGCGTAGCGGTCACGCTCGCCGCCGGCACCGATACCGGCGCTGGTGTTCCAGAACTCACCGGTTCCCAGCCGCGGGTCCGGGCGGTTGCGGTAGCCCTGGCTGCCGGCTTCGACCACCGCTGCCAACGCAGCGTCACCACCGGGCAGCGCGAACAGGCGGCCGTTGACGCTGGCGCTGAAGGTCTGCAGCCACGCCGCGTTGCGGCTTTCCTGGTAGCCGGACAGGCCCTGGTACTCCTCCGGCGTCAGCGGTTTGAACAGGCGTGCCGGGTCCGGTGCATAGATCTCGACGCCGTTGCGTACGCCCAGCTTCGGGCCAAGCAGGTATTCGTTGATGCCGGCCAGCAGCACCGGACGACGGGTACGGTTCTCGTAGCGCGAACGGCTGTAGACCGCTTCGTAGTCCCAGCCGCTGTCGCCGATCTGGCCACGCGCGCCGACATTGAACGACCACGAATTTTCCAGGAAACGGTTCGCGTTGCGCGGCAGGCCACCGATTTCTTCCGGCGCGAAGCGGCGGTACCAGCTTTCCAGGTTGCCGGTGGTCTGGTTGTAGAAGTAGTTGCGGGCCGAGGTCCAGGTAGGCGCACGGGTGTTGTTGGTGATGCGCGCACTGCCCACCGCCAGATCGGCGAACAGATCGGTGGTCTCGTTGACGTGGAAGGTCAGCAGGCCATAGCCGTTGAGGTTGCGCTTCTGGGTCTGCACGGTCCAGTAGCTGGCGGCGGCCTCGTTGCTGCCGCAGTACCACCCCTGGCGCGGGTTGTTGGCGCGGAACACGCTGCCGCCATAGATGCCCGACGCCGCGTCGCAGCCAGTGACGCCCGGATCGATGTTGCGACCGGTGGCGGCATTGCGGCGATAGGCGATCGCAGTCGCCTGCGGCGCCTTGCCGGCCGGATCATCGTCCAGCGAATCCATGAAGTCGCGCTGGCGCGCGTGGATCGCCTTGCGCACGTCGAACTCGAAGCCGAACAGCCCTTCCCAGCGCTCGCCGGAACTGCCACCGACCACCTGCACGCGCTGGTTGTCACCGCCGCCCTGCTGGGTGCCGCCGGCGCGCACGTTCACGTCCACGCCCTCAAAGCGGTCCTTGAGGATGATGTTGACCACGCCGGCGATCGCATCGGAGCCGTATACCGCCGACGCACCTGCCGCCAGGATCTCAATGCGCTCGATCAGCGCACTGGGAATGTTGGCCAGGTTGACCACGTTCACCGAGCCCTCGTAGGCCAGCGGGTAGTCGGCCTGGCGGCGGCCGTTGACCAGCACCAGCGTGCGGTTCGGGCCCAGCCCGCGCAGGTTGATGGTGTTGGCGGCCGGGGTGAAGGTGTTGCCGAAGTCCTCGCCCTGCACGTTGCCGGTGTTCTCGGTCAGCGCGCTCAGCGCATCGAACGCGTTGCGGTAGCCCTGCGCGTCGATCTGCTCGCGGCTGATCACCGTCACCGGCGACGGCCCTTCGACGCTGGCGCGTGGAATGCGCGAGCCGGTGACCTTCACTTCCTGCAGCGAGGTGGGTGCGCTTTCCTGCGCGAAGGCCGGCAACGAGACCAGCATCAGGGACGACAGCGCGAGCACCAGCGGACGCGGGCGCAGCGCCTTGTGAGAGGCGGACATGGGCTTCCTGGGGGAGTGGGTGGTGGTACGGGGCCAGCCGCCTGTGCGGCACATAACGATCCCGTAACGAAAGTGTCCTGAATGGGTGGTTTCAACGGAAATGACCAGCCCTGATGGGCTTATGCCTGAACCGAATCAGACCCGGCCCCAGGCCCGCCCCGTTTTTGCAATGTTTTGAATGGTCTGGCTCTGCAGGCGAGGCCATCGTTGCCGGGATGATGACCTCGTACCCGACCCCTACCCTTCCCCCCCTGCGCCCGGTGCTGCGCCGCCACCTGCTGCAGTTGCAGGCAGCGCCGGTCACCCTGCGTCCGTTCCAACGCACCGATCTGCCACGCTGGCGCCTGTTCGATGACCGCCGCCGGCGCGGCCGCCGTCACCCCGGCGGCATCGACGAGGAAGCCCGCTTTCTCGCCCACATGCATCGTTCCCGCCTGGAGCAGGACAACGACCAGCTGCTGCTGGGGGTGTTCGACGATGAACACAGCACGGTGCTGGACCAGCTGCACATCCGGCTGCAGTCGCTGCACGCGCGCAGCGCCGAACTGCTGTCGCTGCAGCATTGGCACCCTCATGCCGATGCCGCGCTGCGGGCACTGTGCCCGTTCCTGTTCGAGGATGTCGGCCTGCATCGCCTGTTCGTGATGCTGCCGCCGGACTGCAGCGCGCCATTCGCCAACGCGCTGCGAGCCTTCGGCTTCGAACAGGAAGGCGTGCTGCGCGACCATCATCTGGGCCTGGAGGGCTGGCAGGACCGCCAGTTGCTGGCACTGACCGCGCCGATGTGGCGCCGCCAGCATCCGGCGCTGGACTAGCGCACCCGCTCCAGCGCGTTGCCGGCACCGGTCAGCACCGAGCAGGCGTGGTCCTGCAGCTCTTCGGCGCTGGCCTCGTTGCCGGTGCCGGCGTCCACGCGGGTGGCCAGCAGGATGAAGCCGGGGCCACCCTGCACTGCATCCCGGCCAGCCACGACCAGGCTCCACTGGCCCACGTCGTCCACGCCTGCGAGGTCATGGGCCAGCAGATTGAGCGGATTCGCGGTCAGCTCCGCCCCCGGCAGCAGGCGTGCCTGGTACTGATGGCCGCGCAGCAGCACCGGCAGCGCTGCCCACTGGGTGCCCAGCTCACCGGCATGGGCCTCCAGTGCCTGCAGCACGTCGGCACGCAGGCAATCCACGTGGATATGCAGCTGATGCTGCGAGCGGCCATGCGGTGAATTCAGTGCCAGGCTGGCGACGCTGCGCGGCAGCGGTTGGCCCAGCGCCTGCTCGGTATGGCTGCGCGCCCGCCAGGCCGCCGCGAAGTAGTTCGGTGCCCCCCGCTGGTAGAGACCGCGGTTCTCGATCCCGCTGACCTTGTCCAGCGGCATCAACAGGAACTGGTAGTCGCCATGCGCATCCTTGACCAGCACATCGCGCCGATCCGCCGCCGTCTCCACGCGCAGGCAGTCGCCGCGCGGGCCCTCGGCGCCCCGGCAGTCACGCTCGATCAACCGCCACAGCGCATCGGAATGGGCCGGCGGCGGAGGCGTACTGGCACAGCCAGCCAGAACGGACAAGGACAACAGCAGCAACAGACGGGACACGGCACTCACATCGATGGCACGACCCACGGCCGCGCCGCCTAGTGTAGCCTGCGCCCTCAGCCAGGCAGCGCCTCCGGCGCCTCGGCTTTTTCCTCCACCTTGCCCGGCGTGTACTTGGTCGCGCCGAAGTACAGCACGCGCCACTGGCTCAGGTTGCCGATGAACCAGTGCGCCACCGAGTCATGGCCATAGCCATCGAAGAACGTCTCCACCTCCGGCGGCAGCAGCGTGGTGTTGTCCCACGACTCCAATGTGACGCGCTCGGCCATCGTCAGCGTCGCACCGCGTTCACGGCGCCGGCGCAGCCCGACGATCTTGCCCAGCATCGTGTCGTTCTCCTTCTCCAGCCCGCGGCGTTGTTTCCGCACGGCAGACAGCTCGTCATCGCGGGCTTTCAGTTCGTCGGAAACCCGGTTCCACTCGGCGGTCCTGTCCGCATTGCCCTGCTCGGCCAGATGCAGATTGTCATTGCTCCACGGGGACGGCAGCTGCGACTGGCGGCGACGCAGGGTCCGCACCTGTTCACGCAGCGCATCCTCGCGCGCGGCCAGGCGTTGCATCGATGGCAGCTTGTCACCGCGCGCCACGCGCACGCGCAGCCAGCGATACAGGAGCTCCATGTGCGAGGCCTGCACGTCTTCCATGCGTCCACGCTTGACCCGCACCGCCTGCAGATAGGCGTTGAACACCGCCTGCAGCTCAGGATCCTGCTTGTCGAACTCGGCCTTGACCTGATCTTCGAGGAGGCTGATCGGATTCAGCAGCACACCACCGGCCTGCGCCATGTCGTACATCTCGTTCAGTGCAAAGCGCGCGATGCTGTTCTGCCGCCCCTGATGCTGGGGGTCATAGCCCCCGCCCACGTCCGAATGCACGCCGGGGAACCAGATCTCCACCGTGTTGGCCGGATACAGCGCGTGCTCGCGGGTCGAATCCAGCGGGAACTGGCCGCGCAGTTCATGGGCAGCGGTCATGTGCACCGACTGCTCCACGATTTCCGGAACGCCCATGCCTTCGGCCCAGCCGGTATGGCCATTGCGGTAGTTCACCGCGGCCGCCGCCAGGCTCGGCCACACCGAGCACACCGTGTCGAACACGCCCATGAAGCCGATCCGCAGGGGGATGCGTTCGCGGTACAGCCAGGTGCCGTCAGCCTGCCGCCGGCAGCGCGCGGCGAGGTCGCGGGCGAACGCCCGTGCCGAGGCCGCCCCGCGCGAAAACCCCAGCACCGACACGCTGACCACCAGGATCCGCATCGGCTCCGGCTGGGTATCGATCAGTTCGTCCAGCGCCTGCAGCGCGAAATCGATGCGCTCGCGCCCCCCCTTGCCGATCGACAGTCCCAGCAGGCCACCGCTGTCACCGACTTCCGGGCATGGCGTCCCCACACCGGACAGGTACTGGCGCTTGCTGTTGGGTCGATCCCTTACATGCGCGTCGTAAAGGCGGGCGATGTTGGAAAGGGCCCGCTCTCCCTTGTCCTTGTCCAGTTCCTCCTGGCGATTGTTGCCGGTGCCGTCGAAGAACACGCTCAGGTGCAGGCTCTGGGTACAACCCGTGGTGGCGGCCTCCTTGTCGGGTACCGTTTTACACATCGCTTCCTGGCGGCGGCGACGCTCGGCATCGCTCAACGGGCGTGTGCCGCGGGCCAGCCGCGCCGTGCGCGCGGTGCCCTCGGCCTGGGCTACCGGATCGGGAGTGCCGGGCTCGAGATCCACCTGCCCCGGAATCGCGGTCGGATCAGTACTGGTCATGGTCCTTGTGCTCCTTCGGCACTGGCATGCGCCGCATATTCCATTTGTTGACACCCTTGTCCAGCAGCTCGGCCTCGACATGACCGTCCGGATAGAAATGCAGCAGCAACGTCGAGGGGTTCGGCGGATAGGGGGTCTTCAGCGGCACCACGGCCTCGCGTGGCACGCGGTGCCCTTCACTCAGGTAGCGGTTGGTCGCCAGGTCATAGCGATTGGCCTCGATCCAGCGCACGCGCACGCTGTCCGGCCCCTTGCCCTGCGGCGCCCGCGGGCCCATCCCGGAGCCGCCATTGGTGTACCCGTCCAGCCCGCCCAGATACTGCCCATCGACGCGCACGTCGGCGAGGTAGTACGGGCTGTAGTTGAACGCAAACAACGACATGATCGGCGTCTTGCCGCGTGCCATCGCCCGGCTGCAGCCCACGCCCATCACCAGCACGGCGATCACCGCCAGCATGCTCCACCACAGGTACTTGTTGCTCATCATCGCGATCCCGCTCCGTTCAATCCCAGCTTTCTTCCAGGGGCCAGACTTCGTCGCCGATATCGGCCGCGCTGCGCCGCCCGCTGGCGAAGTCCTGCAGGCGCTGCTGCCATGCCGGGTCCTCGCCGAGATCCGTACCGGCCAACAGCGCCCAGGTCGCCACCATCACCACGCGGCGGCTGTCTTCGATGCCGGCCGCAGCGGCCGTCGCCACCACGCGCCGAAAGAAGGTGTACCAGCGCGCCCGTGGCAGGCGCGCCAACAGCTCGGGGTCGGTCAGCTGGAAGTGGTCGATCAGGGTATAGGGGTAGCTGGCGTCGATCAGGGCACGCCGCTGCGGTGCCTCCAGCACCCACGGTGGTTCATGCGGATCCTGCGCGGCGTCGTGCAGATCCAGGTGCGCCCATTGCAGGTCGTGCCGCAGGTACCACCAGCGCTCCCCCAGCGCCAGGAATGCACGGCACTGCGGCTCATCGAGCACCTGCACCCACCAGGGCAGCACGCGTGCATCGAAGAAGCGCGCCAGGAACTCCTTGCCGTTGGGGTAGCTGGCATCCAGGCGCCGTTGCAGGCGCTGCTGCAGCGCCTCTGCGGTCAGGGTCGTGTCGATCAGGCTGAGCAGGCCCGGCGAGCGTGCCTGCGCAGCCGCCCGCTGCAGGAAGCGATCGATGTCCATGTCACGCGGCAGCCGTACCAGGAACACGCTGGCGTCCTCGCTGCCGTCGGCCAGCAGGCCATCAAACAACCGCAGCGGCGTCCACGGCAGCGTACGCAGCACCTGCGAGGGTTGGTCGCACTGCGCGCCATCCAGCAGCACGAAGCGCTGCGCTTCCGCTTCCAGTGGCGGCAGCGCGAGAGGTGGGAAATGCCAGTCCCGGGTCACGCTCAGCCTCCCTTCGGCGTCAGGGGCGCCGCGCGTTGCGCCGCCAGCAGCAGGCATTCCTTGCACACGGACTGCGGGAACACCGGCAGCGGGTAGCGACTGCCTCCCCCTGGCAGGAATGACTTGCGCCCCGCGTGCACCGTGATGCGCCCGGGCGCATTGAAGACGATGTTGCTGCCGCTGATGGTGATGCTGGCGCCCGCCGAGGTGGCCACATGGACGGTGCGGCCCGCTCCGAGTTCAACAGCGCCCTGGGCGCTGGCTGCGCGCAGCGACTGCCGCGACTGCATGCCCACACGATCCTGCTGCGCCTTGATATCCAGCACCTGCTCCGCACTGGCCATGGTCAAGGCAGGCACCGTTGCATCGGCGCCCTGCAGGGTTGCGGCGAGCACACCGATGGCCTGGCGGCCGTGCCAGCGCGCCTGCCCCATGACCGTCGCATCGCTGTGCTGGCCACTGCCCAGCACCAGGGTTTCACCCTGCGCCCACTGCAGTCCCTGGCCGGCCACCATCACCGCGCCGGCGGGGGCAGAGAGGCCAAGCAGCGCGTCGCCGCTATGCGGAACGGACCCTTCTTCCGCCTCCGCGCTGCGTTGAGGGGCGGCGCCGACCGCCGCCTGCATCGTCTCGCCGGGCACCGTGCTGCGTACGCTGGCCAGCAGTACAGGCAGCGGCGCGCGCGTACCATCCAGCCGGGAGTGCTGTGGCGACTGCGCCCCGAGATGCGACGCGGGCTGCACCGTCAGGTGGGTCGCCGCGGCGCGGGCCTGGCGCTCGGCGAGTGTCGCCAACTGCTGCAGCAGCGCCGCGGCCTGCGGGGCGGCTCCAGCCGGCTCCTCGCCACGATGCTGATAGGCATCCATCCAGAGCCCGCGTTGCCCGCGGACACTGCCCCAGGCATCACTGCGCAGTTCGAAACCCGTACCACGCAGGCTGCCGCGATAGTTGTCCGCCCGGTGCCGCAGATGACCCAGCGCCAGCGCCGTGGTCTGTTGGCTGCTGGCCAGCTGTGCGCCCAGCTGCTGGTCGCTGTCGTCGAACAGCAGGTGGTTCCAGCCCTCGCCCTGCCACTCGCGGGACTGAACGCCCCACAGCGCGCCGGCGTTCCGATGCGCCGCTTCGCCCGCCGCCGCCGCATGCCAGGCCGGTGCCTGGCCACCGCCCAGGTTGGCCTGCGCGCTGCCCCCTCCATCGCGTGCCTGCGCATAGGCCGAGGTGTCCAGCTCCGCGTCCGCCCCGGCCGGTGTCGGCGCGACCCCGGCCTCGCCGCGCCCGTTGTACAGCGCGCCCAGGACCAACGGGCGGTCGATGTCACCCTCGAGGAATCCGATCAGCACTTCCTGGCCGATACGCGGCAGGAACTGGCTGCCGACACCGGGGCCGGCATAGCGCTGCGCCACGCGCAGCCACGCACTGCCCGCATCACCCTGCTCGCCCTGGAAATGGAAACGCACCCGGATCCGTCCCAGCGCATCGGCATGCAGTTCACCGCCGTCACTGCCCTGCCCAGCCACCACAATCGCGGTCTGGTACCCGGGCGCCAGCGGTCGCGGATTGCGCCGGGCACCGGTGCCATCGTCCAGCACCGGGCGCCAGCGCTGCTCCCGCTGCAGGGCGACGAAATCCTGTGCATAGCCCTGCTCACGTGCCTGGCCAAGCAACGTACCGAACGGATCGGGCGCCGTATCCGCGGCCAGTGCATGGCGCAGGTCTGTCGGCAGATTGTTCACGCCCGCATGCTCGACCGTCACCAGCAGCAGCTCCGTCGGCAAGGCGCCCGGCGTGCCGGTCAGCACCCAGGCCTGTCCCGCATCGGCGCTGCGGACGCTGCCGCGCCCGCACCACTGGCGGGCCTGCGCGTCCAGCGCTTCCACCACCAGCCGCGCATGGTGCTGCAGCTCGGCCGCATCGGCGAAGGCGTGCGCCCCCACCGGATCGTAATCCTCCCTTGCCCCTTGCGCTGCAGCCTGCACCGGCAGCTGGCCGGCCAGCGAGCGCACGCTGCGGTAGTCGCTGCTGTGCAGCTGCACGTCGGTGCTCTGCAGGCGGCGCAGCTGCCCCAGCTGCTGCACGCCATCACTCTGCTCGGTGCCATCGGCGCGGTGGAAGCGGATGCCACCGGCTGCCTGCGACGCGGCGGCTTCCGGCAGCAGGGTCGAATCGGCGAACAGGAAAATGCCATGCCCCGCCGTTGCGTCCTCCGCCTCCTGCACGCACCAGCCCAACCCTTCTTCGGCCAGCAGCCGCTGTACGAAGGCCAGATCGGTCTCGCGGTACTGCACGCAGTAACTGCGGGGCCGTGAGCGGGACAGCATCCCGTCGACCTCATCGCTCCAGCGCCAATGGGCATGTTCGGGGTACGCCTGGAACACCGCATCCAGGATGTCGCGCACGCTCTGTTCCTGGAAAACACGGCTGCGGCGCGCCTGGTCGAGCCACCAGGTCCAGTCACGCAGGGTGACCCGGTAGCGCGCCAGCCCGCCATCGCTGCCCACGCATCGCGCATCGGCAATGACGCCGTGGCGCGGCCAGTCCCGGCCATCGGCCAGCCGTGCATGCAGGCACGCCGGTTGCCCAAGCCAGCCGGCCAGTGGCAACGACGCGTCCAGCGCAAGCACATCGATCTGCAGCTGCCGCCCTTGCGACAGGGCATCATGGCCCTGCCAATGGTCGACAACGACCGCCGGCGTGCCGGGTAGATCCAACCGATACAGGCGGCTGCCGGCCTCCAGGCCCGCTGCCTGCACCATGAGGTTGCGAATCGCTTCCATGGCGTTCCTACCGTTGCTGCCCCGGTAGCCGGAGGCAGGTCCTTCCCCTGTAGGACGACGGTAGCAGATGGAAAACCACGGCGCACGCCCGCACCGTCACGCCGGATTAACGTTCCGGATCAATAGGTTCCGTAGGAGACTTCCACCGCCACCGGCTTGCCCCCGTCCTGCACCGGTTGCAGGATGAAGCGGTCCAGCGCGCTGCTGTCATCACCCAGTGGCGTGCTGCGGAACTGCAGGCGATAGGTCGCCCCGGCCTGCACGCTGCCATCGGGCAGCAGCCGTGCGCTGGCCGGAAGCAGCAGCCCGCCCAGATCGCTGTAAGCCTCCGGCGCATCACTGAAACCGTAGTCGACGAGTTCATCGGTGCGACGCATTTCGTAGACCCGCGTCGGCCAGGGAGGTGCCGCACTACGGCCATTGCGCAGATCGGTCACCCATTGCTCCGGCAACTGGTAGACCTTGCGCAGCGCAGTGTCATCCAGCTCGGCACTGGCTACCTGCAGGCAACACACCACGCGCTTGCTCTCGCGGTCGTAGATCGAGAAGCGCGCATCGCGGGCCACGGCCGTGGGCAACAGCGCGAACGGAACGTCCCGCAATTCAGGCTCGGCACCATCGCGGGAACCGAGATTGCGCCAGCCGCCGAAGGTCGGCTCAGCGGCCTGCGCCAGCGGCGCAGCCAGGCAGAGAGCCAACGCCAGTCCACCGGCGGCGCATCCGATCCAGTTCTGCATGTCGTTCATCCATCGATGGCGTCAGGCCAATCAGTTTCGTGAGGATGCCATGAAGGTGGAGCGGTTGCCATGCCATGCGCTCCGGCCGGCGAGCCCGGCCTCGCGCCAACGCCGAAGCAACGGCGTGGACTCGAAGGAGTCTGCCTGCTCTGCCTCCAACCGACCTGGCTAGTACGTTCCGAACGGAACCTCGACCTCCAATGCCGCTCCTCCCTTGGCCGGTTTCAAGGTGTAGGTCTGGACACCGCCATCCCCATCGCCGAGCGATGTCTCCCGACGCTCAACCCTGTAGCGCTTTCCGGCGAGCTCCAGTAGACGGTCACCCACCACCCGCGCATCCGGTGGAAGCAACAGGCCGCCCGCCGCTTCGCGTTCCTCCTTGAAGGCATGGCTGCTCATAGCGCCCTGCACCTTCAACAACTGGACGTGCGGGCGATAGGGGGCCGCATCGAGATTCCAACCATTGGTCAAGTCAGTAATCCAGGGCCCTGGAATGTCGAAGCGATCCTGCAACTCACTTTCGCTTACCTCCCCCCCCTCCACCGACAGGCAACAGACAACCTTGTTCGCCTTGGCGTCGTAGATGGTCCAACGACTTCCCGTGGCTGCGGCGTGCGGCAGCATCGAGAAGTGGAACTGGTGTTCGAGATCAGTGTCGGAGACCCTGCGCCAACCACCGACTTCGGAAGACTGCGCCTGGCAGGCCGTTGCCATCAACCCAGCCACGACCAGCATGCTGATTCGGCCAGCCGTCGTGACCGCACACACGCCACCAGGCCGCGTGCACCAATCGATATCGTTACGGCGCCGCCAGCGCTGCGCGCCTAAAAGCCCGCCCCATTGAAATCCCTTCACTGTCCTTCGGACGCCATGTATGCAGTCTGGTGACCGGTAAAGCGGACACCGTCGAATCCGAAGCAGAAACGCCCGTCGTTGATTGAACGGTAAGCCAGTATCGCTCCGACCAGGCAGAACTGCTGCGCATCCACGGACGTTTCCACCTTCCCATAAGTGGTCGGCTCTCCTTTGCTGGACAAAGGGCCGGACAATGCGTCGATCGGCAACGGATAAACCACCCCGCTCCGGGCGTTGATGACGACCACCGAGCGCTGGAAGTACTCAGGCCATTCCTCCAGCTCCGCCACGATGTAGTGCCCGTTGAAGTTCGGCCGCTGCTCGGCGATCACCTTGTCGATCTGGGCACGATGACGATCATCACAGAAGTTGATCGGACTGCTCAGGAAAGCACACCCGGAATGAGGGGAGAGCATCTTGACGCCAGCATATCGTGCGTTGCCCGCTGTAGATGCAGGCACTTCCTTCGTCGTGGTAGCCGCCCCCGTCGGCGGCACAACTGCGGCCGGGTTCTCCGATGAATTCGGCTTCCCCGTGCAAGCGGCGGCCGAAAGAAGAAGGCCGAGCAACAGCACAGGCTGCAGTCCCCGCCAGACGCTGGTGTTGATCTTCATCATTTTTTGCTTTCCAGGATTTCGACAAGAAGCGCGCGAACCGCCGGCGTGGACTCCACGTTTGCCTTGTTCGCCAGCGACTGATGGTAGGACATGGTGCCGTCCGATATCGCTCCCGAGGCGATCTTGCGGCCCTTGGGAGCAGCGATCGACGCCCATTCCTGGGCCGCCGCCATCTGCGCATCATCCACGGTGCCCTTGCCTTCGATCACCAGACGCCCCAGTGCGCCATCACCTGCCTTGTACAGCAGGTACTCGCGGAACACCCGCTCCTGTAGTTCCGCATCGTACTTCTCGTTCCCGGTGAGGCCCAGCTTGGCCTTGGCAGCCTTGAGAGTTCCGAAGATGGTCTGGTACTTTCCGGTCGCGAACATGCGGTTGCGGTTGGTACCGTCCAAAGGCTCGGTTGCCAGGATTTCGTCGATGGTCTTCCCGGTCACTGTGCCGGCCGGAGGATTGCGGAAACTGAAACCGACCTTGCCCTCGGGAACATTCTTGGTGCCCGAGTTGTACGAATCGTATCCGCCTTCGCCATGCGCGATCAGATCACCGAGGCGCCGCACCAGGTCACCGTCGATGATCTTCGTCCCCAAGCCCATGAAATTGGAGATCATGGCCAGCGGATGGAAATGAAACACGTCCAGGCTCGAAGGGAAATCCTTCACCCCCTGCACGGTTTCCCACCATTGCAGCTTGCGGATCCGCACCTTCTCGCCCGCCCACTCGTTGCCTTGCGCCCGCATCATCATGGAATCAAGTTCGTCCCATTTCTGCATGCCACCGCCCCATTCGCTCTCATAGCGAGCGATCAACCTTTGCAGGTAGCGGGCCAGCAGTGGATTCTGCTGCGCGTGTTTCAACTCTGCCGGGCTCAGATCGCCATCGTTGTTGACGTCAATCAACTGATAGATCTTGCGATGAAGCGAGCTGCCACGGACGCGATCGGCCCGCATCTTGTGCTCCGCCTTCTCCTCGGGCCGCGACTTGGCCATCTGGAAAACCTTCCAGGCCATCAGGTCCAGTGGCGTCAGCTGACCTTCTTCCACGTACTCGAAGCACGGCCATGCCCACGGGGATTCCCAACGCGTCAGAGGATGATCCTTCTGACAAACCCATCCCGGCGCCTGATCAGTCGCCACCCACCACCAGCGATTACCCTTATCGTCAATCGCGATGAACTCTTTTCCAAGCGTGTCCAACTCGACGCGCGCGATCACGCGCGGCAGCTTTCCGGCAGGCGTCGTCTGGTTGCTGAGCTGCAAGGGATAACGGGTCCACGCGGGCAGGTCAGCATCAAGAGGCTTCCCTGCCGCCGCAGCGGGAACGCGTGCTGCTTCTGCCCAGAAAACGTCGTCGAGCTCGGTGAGTACCTCTCGGTCCGGCCACTTCCCCCCCACCTTCTCCGACTGCGTCCGTTCACCTGTACTGCTGACGTACCACCCGGTGAACATCCGGCCATCGGCGTAGCGCTTGGTTTTCTCGTTGTACTTTCCAAGCGCCTTTCTCGGCACCTGCTCGGCCACGGACTTGTGCAACTTTACCCAGGCCCCCTTCGGACTGTCGGCAGCGATCGCCACGATCGAACCTGCAGCCAGGGCGGTGTCGCTGGCGATGGGCGTGACCAGCTTGACGCCGACATCAAGCACCAGCATGTTGCGTTCGTTTTCAGGCCGCGTGGCCGCGTACGCGCGGCTGCGCCCGATGAAACCGGGCACATCACCGCCGCTGAACATCTCCAGATGCAGCATGCTGCGCATGCCCGGCGAAGGCGATGCGCGTGCAACACCAAAGGTCTGGTACTCACCGATCTGGCCGATGATATCGCCGGCCTTCACCGGGAATGGCTTGTCCAGTACCACCACCTGGTCCACCGGATCGGGCTTGTCAAACACCGCTTCCATGCGCGACAGATAAACCCAGCCATTTTCGGCCCCCGGCTTGACCTGTCCATCGACGGCTTCCGCAGCAATGATCTCGCCTTCGAGCAGCTCTCCAATGTGGCCCCAGACGCCCTTGCCCACCGCCTTCGTTTCGGTGAAGCGCACGCGAGCTCCCTGCCCCAGCATGCCAAGCAGCTTCCCGTTCGGCTCGGAACGGATGTTCAGCCCCTTTCGCCCCTTGATGGCAGGTGCAGCCGGCGCGCTCGCAGCCGTCGCCCTGGCCGCATCAGTGGCCGACGCCGAGGATGGCATCGACGCACCGGGTGTAGGCAGGCTGCCATAAGGCACGCGCTGTGGTGTCGCCTGCTCTGCGGCCGCCTCCAATCCGAATCCACGCTGTTCGACGCTCGCCTGACCACCTGCTTGCCCCTGGCCCCAGCCGCCTCCCAGCGGTGACTCGCCCAGGCCGAAGCCGCGATCACTGGAGAACGGAGAGCGTGGCAGCGCGAAGGGATCTGCCGTCGATTCTTCCTGCGGTGGCGGTGGCGGTGGCGGTGGCGGTGGGACCTTCTGCGTATCCTCGGCGGCAGAGGCGGTCACACGGTAGGTACTGTCGCCTTTCCAGTACTTCGCACGCGGAATCTTTTCGTCCTGCCGATAACCACGCCAATCCATCAGGTGCATGTACAGGCTGAAAAGGACCAGTGTTTCCGGCTTGCTCTCAGTCCGCTCCGGCGTCGCCTCCGCTTTGGGAACCTCGGTCTTCTTGCCCTTCTTTGCATCCTTGGCTGCCTCGGCCGCCGCTGCCTTCTGTGCCTCCTTGGCGTCCGCAGCAGCCTTCCTGTCCTCGGCCTGCATCTTCACGGCGATTGCCGAACGCATCTGCGCCGCGCGGGTCTGCTCCTCAAGGTCAGCCGTTTCATCTTCCGGCTGGCACGCCTTGAGCTGGGTGCTCTCGGGCAACACCAGCGTATGCCGCACCAGCGTGAAACCGGTGGAATACAACGCCTTCAGCTGATTCTCGCGGAACTGCACCGCGGGATAGGTTGAATCAAGCTTGTAGGCCACCACCTCACCGTCGGCGATGCAGCGCACGCCACTTTTCTCGCCGAGCTGCGTCGGCCCCTGCGCCAACGCATTGGCAGTTCCATCGCCGAAATGAATGCCACCGTGCCAGAGGCTGTTGCCGCCCACCGGATAGAACCCGTCCTCCGCGCCACGCATCGCATGCATGTAGGCGGCAAGACTGCGCGCCGGCTCACCATCCTTCAGCAGGAATGGATACCCGAACGCGCCGGACACGGCCTCTCCGTCCGGGAAATCGAAGGTCGCCGGATCAACCGTCTTGTGCAGCACCAACTTCCCGGACTCGGCGAACGGATGCACCTCGAAATGCAGGTGATTTCCCGAACTCACCCCACCCGTCATCCCGACCGGCCCGAGCGGATCGCCCTTCTTGACCTTGTCCTTCACCTTCAGCGGCGACGCAGCCGACATGTGCGCATACATCGTATGCACCACCTGCCCACGGATCATGTGCTCGACGGCGATCGTGTTGCCGTAGCCGTTCATCCATCCGGTATAGATCACATGCCCGTCTGCTGCAGCGGGAATGGGGGTACCTGCCGGTGCGGCCCAATCCTGCCCTTCGTGGCGCTTCACCGTACCCTGTGTCGGGTGCTTGCGGGCCTTCGACCAGTCACTGCTTACGCGGAACGGCGGGCCTGGGTTGTACGTCGGCATCGTGCTCTTCTCTATCCTTGATCAAGCCCAATCGGGCGTGCACATCAACTGCGACTTCTGCGTGTTGTCACCCTGGGGACCCAACTTCGGTCTTTCGCCACGCTGGCTGCGCTCATCCTCGGGAAAATCCGACCCCAACGACTTGCGCGCGCGCGCGCGCGCCTGGTCCAGCGGCAGGTCGATCAGGATGCCGATCGGGGTGGGCGCGGTTCCCAGATGGGCAACTACCCTTTCGACCGGCAGGCCATGAAAATCCGCCTTGACACAGAAGTACGCCATCCCGAACTCCTCATCGCGTTCGCAGGGTTCCGGCGCGTGCCTGGCCAGGTAAGGGTTGGCGGGCCGACCTGATTCAGCGCTGAGGTACCAGCCCTTCGGCTGGCAATCAAGCAACCCGTCGAAGAGCGTTTCGGTGCTGTCCGGGTCACCCGGCAGAGGCGCCTCACCCTCTGCGGCGCGTGCATCGGCCGCGATCTGCGCCTCGACCGCGGCCTGCGCCGAACGCGTGGCGTCCTCCTGCGCGCCTCCCTGCGGCGCCCCGTTTCCGCAGGCCGCCAGTGGCAGCAACAACGTTGCCAGCAGCAGTTTGGGCAACGCGACGGGCAGATGACGGTTGACCGGCTTGCCTGGCTTTCTCTGATTCATGGTTCGGTGCCTTTTCGAAGAGTTCCAGCAGTGATATCAGGGCATGCCATCCATCACCCCGAGAACCCGGTCAGTCTCCAGCTGGATGTGTCGCTCTGGCTCCAGTTCGGCAGCTCGGTCTTGAACTGGGCCGGCCCCAGGAAGGATTTCGTTCCTGCGTGCACGGTGATAACACCGGGGCATGCGAACGTGATGTTGCCTCCCTCAAGGGTGATGCTGGCGCCGCCACTGGTGGCGACATGCACGACCTTGCCCGCCTCGACCTCGACAACACCCTGCGCACTGGCGGCCCGCAGCGGTTGCCGGGCCTGCACATGGATTGCATCGGCCTGTGCCTGCACGTCCAGCTGGCCCGCGCCCGCGACGGCGGCCAGCGCCACCCCCTCCGCGCCCGTACCGGTGGCCGTAGCCAGCATGCCCATTGCCTGCGCGGCATGAAGGCGCGCTTGCCCCATCACGGTCATGTCACTGTGACCACCACTGGACAACAGAAGCCCTTCACCGCTGGACCACTGCAAAGATTGTCCGGCGACCTGCACGACGCCATCCGGCGCGGCCAGGCCCAGCAGCGGATCACCACTGTGCGGCACGCGCGTTTCACCGGGTGCGGGATCACGCTTGCTGGCCTGTTCCGTTGCCGGATCAAACGCCTCCCCGGTCAAGGTCGTGCGAACGCTCTGGAGAATGCCCGGCACAGGAGAGCGATCAGCTACCAGAGCTGAGCGTTGCCTGGCCTTCGCACCCTCCTGCATCGCCAGCGGGCTGGTCACGTGCTTGCGCGCGGCCTGGGTGAATCGCTCGCCCAGCGTCTGCAGCTGGGCCAGCAGCGCGGAGGGCTGCACCGCCTCGCCCGCGGGCGCGGACGATCGATGGCCATAGGCGGTGAGCCACACGCCCGCCGTCGCGCGTACCGCACCCCAGGCATCGCTGCGCAGTTCGAAACCGGTGCCACGCACGCTGCCGACAAAGTTGTCAGCCTGGTGCCGAAGATGACCCAGCGTCAGCTGCGATACCTGCTGGCTGCTGGCCAGCTGCGCACGCAGCTGCTGGTTGGAATCGTCGAACAACAGATGGTTGCTGCCTTCACCGCCATCCCATTCGCGCGAGCGGATACCCCACAGCGCACCGCCCTGGCGATGCGCCTGGTCGCCCGCGCCGGCCGCATGCCACGCCGGTGCCTGGCCACCACTGAGGTTGGCCTGCGCGCTGTGGCGTGCATCGCCGGCCTGGCCATAGGCCGACACGTCGCCCTGGCCACTGGCACCAGCGGGCGTCGGCACCACACCGGCCTCGCCACGCCCGTTGTACAGCGTTCCCAGCACCAGCGGCCGATCGATATCGCCATCCAGGAAGCCGACCAGCACTTCCTGGCCGATCCGCGGCAGGAACTGGCTGCCAACGCCAGGGCCGGCGTAGCGCTGTGCCACGCGCAACCAGGCACTGTCGTGAGCGCCCCCGCCCTGTCCCTGCTGGAAATGGAAGCGCACGCGCACACGGCCCTGGCTGTCCGCATGCAGATCCTTGCTGGTGCCGCCCTGCCCGGCCACTACCACGGCCGTCTGGTAGCCCGGCACGGTCGGGCGCGGATTCAGCCGGGCACCGGTGCCATCCAGCAGCAGTGGCCGCCACGGCGTGCTGCGTTCAACCGCCTCGAACCGGTTGCTGTAGCCCACCGCATCGGCCTGCTGCCACAGCGCCGCGTCGTCGCTCTCGGCCGGCGCGACACCGAACGCATCATCAAGGGTGCGCCGCAGGTCGGTCGGCAGGTTGTTGATGCCGGCATGGTCCACGGCAACCAGCAGCAGCTCCGGCGGTGTCGCGCCCGGCGCCTGCTGCAGCCGCAGCCAGGCCCCCGATCGCAGGCCACGCACGGTGCCCTGTCCGCGCCAGCGTCGGCTGTGTGCTTCGCGTGCCTGGGCCAGCAGCCGCGCCTGGCGCGAAGCGGCGGCACCATCGCTGAACGCGTAGGCACCCACGGCATCGAAATCCTCGCGCGCCGACTGGCTGCCACCGCCGTCCATCGGCGACTGGCCGGCCAAGGCACGTACCTGCCGGTAATCATCACTCTGCAGGCTGACCGTGGTGCTGGCCAGGCTCCGGCACATGCCGATGGCCTGCACGCTGTCACTGGCTTCGGTGGCATCACTGCGATGGAAACGCACGCCGGACCCGGCGCTGGTCGCATCCTCCGGCAACGCCACGCTGTCGGCGAAGATCTCCATGCCATTGCCGCAGGGAGCCTCTTCATCGGCGTACAGCCGCCAGCCCAGCCCCTCTTCGGCCAGCAGGCGCTGCAGGAAATCCAGATCGCTCTCGCGGTACTGCACGCAGTAGCTGCGCACGCGTTCGCCCAGGAAGTCGTCGACCCCCTCGGCCCAGCGCCAGCGCGCGATGTCCCCATGCCCGGCAAGAACCGCGTCAACGATCGCGCGAACGGCCTGCTCCTGGAACACACGGCTGTGGCGCGCGTGCTGCAGCCACCAGGTCCATGACACCAGGTGCAGACGGTAGCGGACCAGCCCACCATCGCCTCCAACCCGGGCGGCGTCGGCCACCAGTCCGCTGCGCTGCGATTGCCCACCGTCAGCCAGTTGCAGGGTCAATGTGGCGCGCGTTGCAGGCAGTGCCTCCAGGGCAGCATCCGCATCGGTGGAAAGCACGTCTACTTCGGTCCACGCGTGTTCGCCCAACGCGTCACGTCCACGCCAACGCTCCACGGTGCATGCCGTGAATGCGTCGGACTGCAGGCGATACAGACGCTGGGCGTCGCCAAGACCGGCGACCTGCGCCATCAGGTTGTTCAGCTGATCCATGCCATTTCCAGAGTGAAAGCCGCACGACTCTCGGGTGCGCGGCGTCGGTTTCCAGCTAATAAATCTACCAGATCGTGGTGTTCGTCAAAATCACGGCGCAAGATCGGGCAATGAACTGCGTTCTCCGTCACATAACTGACGGAATGCCGTATTCAGCTCCCGTGACTTTCCCTCATCCCGTAACCGCGTTCACATTCAACCGCTAGAATCGACCACAGTCCCCAACGAGACCTGCCATGCTGGATCAGGAAGCCCTGCTGGCCCCGATTTCCGAACACGCCCCGACCGGTGAAGACCTGTCATTCTCGGCCGAGTTCGATCGGATCATCGAAAACCGTCGTGCCGACGACCCGACCCTGGACCAGGGCGCGTGGCAGACCGACATCAAGTACGCCGACTGGAGCAGCGTACTGCGCGATGCCAACGATCTGCTGCAGACCCGGACCAAGGATCTGCGGCTGGCTGGCTGGCTCAGCGAGGCCGCCACCCAGCTGGAGGGATTCCAGGGCCTGGCCGCGGGCTACCGGGTCACCGCCGGCCTGTGCGACCGGTTCTGGGAAGAGGTGCATCCACAGGCACCGGACGGCGACTTCGAGGAACGTATCGGCAACCTCAGCTGGCTGCTGACCAATTCGCTGCAGTGGCTGCGGGCGGTGCCGATCATCGTCGCCCCACAGGGCCGCTTCAGCCTGGCCGATTTCGAGCACGCCCATGCCCGCGCCAACAGCAGCGAGGACGATGACGGCCGCCCCGGACTGGACATCCTCAATGCCGCCCGCCGCGATACCCAGCACGGGTTCTATCGCCAGCTGGCCGATGACCTGCCGGACTGCAGCCAGGCACTGGCCGAGCTGCAGGCTGCGGTCGACAACCGGCTCGGCCTGGATGGCCCCAGCTTCAGCGCGGTCCGCGAGCAGCTCGAGCATCTGCAGCGCACCGTACTGCGCTTCGCGCGCGAGGCGGGCGTGCTGCTCGATGGCGAGACCGGGCCGGCAGAGGACACGTTCAGCGGCACCGACTTCGCCGCGGATGCCCCGGCATTCGACCCGGCGCCGGTCAGCGCCGCCCCGCGTGGGCCGGCCGGTGCTCCGGGTTCACGCAAGGAAGCCCTGCAGCAGTTGCGCCAGGTGGCCGAGTTCTTCCGTCGTACCGAACCGCACAGCCCCGTGGCCTATCTGGCCGAGAAAGCCGCGCGCTGGGGCGAAATGCCGCTGCACGTGTGGCTCAAGCGGGTCATCAAGGACCATGGCACGCTGGAGCAGATGGAAGAGATGCTGGACGTGAACCCGGAAGACTGAGCGCTTCCGGGCCATCGAGCGGAGAGCGGGCCAGGCCCGCTCTCCGCGCGGTTACTGGATCTTGAATTCGATGCGACGGTTGCGCGCGCGGCCATCGTTGCTGGTGTTGTCCGCCACCGGCTCATCAGGCCCCTTGCCCAGCACGTCCATATGGCTGCCCGGGATGCCCTTGGACATCATGTAGTTCTTCACCGCCAGCGCACGCGCGTGGCTCAGGGTCAGGTTGGACTCGCGCTGGCCGACGTTGTCGGTATGGCCGATGATCAGGAAGCGGCTGTCGGGCATCTGCGCCATCTTGGCCACCATCTCGTCGAGGATGCTCATGCCGAACGGCGTGAGGCGGGCGCTGCCACTCTGGAACTCGATGATGCGGTTGGCCAGGGTCTGGTCCAGCACGTTCTGCTGCGATCCCACCTTCAGCGCGTTGGTGACCGTGTAGCTGGTGTTGCTGGCCAGGCTCAGGTCACTGGCGACCTGCTGGCGCAGGGCCTCGTTGCCGACCTCACCGCTGATCTTCACGGCCTGGCCGTTCACTTCCAGCTTGCCGGGCGACACCCGCTTCAGGCCAGGGTTGATCATGCCGGATACGTAATCGCCCCAGTTCGGCGGCGTGGCGATGGTCTCGACCTGGACGCGGTCGACAACGCGATCGGCCCCATAGACCGCGCGCAGGTTGTTGAGCAGCTTGGCCTTGGTTGCCTGGTCAGGCACCACGCCTTCGATCACCACCGGGCGCTCCGTGGTCGCCTGGGCTGCAGCCGGCGCGTTCTGCGCCGACAGTGGCGCGACGGCCAGCAGCAGCGGCAGCACGAGAGAAAGAGAATTGCACAGGCGCATCGTCAGGTTCCCAGGAAAGTCTCGCCGAACAGCTTGCGTGCGGTGGCCAGGGCCAGGTCGTCACGGTCGAGGAAGCTGCCGAAGCGGTTGAGGTTGTAGTCGCCGCGCAGGTAGTCGTCCACCCATTCCGAGTGCTGGATGCGGATCAGGAAGTCGCCGGCCTCGGCCGGGTCCAGCACCGCGCGCAGCACCTGGCGGTCGGCGCCGTTGAAGCCGACGATCATGCTCGGCGCGGCATCATTGCGGATCAGCACGGCCAGTTCGAAATCACCGCGGGCGACGAAGCTGGACAGCAGGTCGAGCCAGAATGCCGCCACCAGCGGGCGATAGGCGGGATCGCGGACCAGTGGGAACACCAGTGCCTTGTCGATGTTGACGTCACCGCCGCTGAGCACCGGCTGCAGCAGCAGGCCCAGGGCCGGCAGCACCTGGCGCAGCGCCACGTCACCATGGCCGGAATCGCGCAGGCGCTGCTCGAGGTCGGCGACCGTGGTGTTCTCCAGGAAATCCTGGAAGCTGCCGTTGTAGTCACCGGGATCGGTGCTGATGCTGAAACGCGCGTCGGCCAGCTGCGCCAGTGCCTGTGCGGCATCACTGTCCTGGTAGGCCTGGCGGGCGAGACGGGCCAGGCCCGACCACGCGTTGGACATCGCCAGCGGGCTGCGCCCGATGAACGGCAGCGGTTCCGGTGCATCCAGGCGCAGCGCCGACAGCAGCGGGAAGCGTCGCTCGGACGCATCGCGGCTGGCCAGGAAGTGACCGCACAACACCATCTTGCTGCGCGAGCCGAGGAAGGCGTAGTGGATCTCCGGTGCTTCGTCGTAGCGCTGCTTCCAGTCCGGGCTCTGGCTCAGCAGCTCCAGGCTTTCGCCGGCCCAGCGATCCAGCCAGCCCAGCAACTGATGGTTGTCGGCCGCACGCACAAAATCGCCACGCGATGGCACCTTGCCGAAGTACGACACACCGGCGCTGACCACGCGGCTCATCGGGCACCTCCAGCGGCCGGGGCCGGTGTCGCCGGCGCGGCCGGCGCGGCAGTGGGCACCGCCGGTGCGGCGGGTTCGCCACCGGCCACCCGTTCGGGCAACTGCAGGCCGCGCTGCCAATCACCGCCACCCTGCGCCGCTTCACCGGCGCGGCGCACGATGCGCATCTCAACCGGAACCGACACGCCATTGCCCGTCCAGGTGATGCGGCTGGAATCATCCAGGCGCTCGACCTGGCCGGCCGACATCAGG
This sequence comes from Stenotrophomonas sp. WED208, assembly GCF_040984485.1. NCBI lineage: Bacteria > Pseudomonadati > Pseudomonadota > Gammaproteobacteria > Lysobacterales > Lysobacteraceae > Stenotrophomonas > Stenotrophomonas sp. WED208. The sequence continues at coordinate 1,879,686 of NZ_JAZARB010000001.1, read as the reverse complement.
CGATTGACGCCGTTCGAGCCCGGCGCACTGAACACTTCCACCGTCCTGCCATCGCCGGTCACCGCCGTGATCTTCACGCCCGGCACCTGGCCGACGTTCGGGTACTGCATGGTGGTCCACTGCGGCGGCGTATTGCGGTAGCGCAGCACCTGGCCATCAATCTCGATGGTGTACTCCAGCGCACCGGCTGCCGGGGCCGGCAGGATCTCGAAGATCGTGGTGTCCTGCGCCGCACCAGCCGCCGAACCACTCACCCAGTTGCCATAGTTGGCCACCAGCTCGGCCGACAGGTTCACGCCCTGCCCGGCCCAGCGCCGGGTCTCCAGCAGCGGACCGCGCTGGATCACCAGCGTCCCCAGTGCCTCCTTGTTGAAGGCGGCGATGCTGCCGCTGGCGCCGAAGATGCCGGCAATGTCACTGGGTGCCGCATCGACATCGGAGTTGAGGTTGAACGGGTACTGCTGGCCGATGCGCGCCTTGAACGGATCGTAGACCTGCGCCTTCCAGGTCTTGTTGACCTCATCCTCGGTCGGCGCGATCAGCGTGCTGAAGGTCTGGGTCAGCGGTCGCAGCAGCAGCGGACGCAGTGCCTCGCGCTGTTTCTCGTCCAGCCCGGTCAGCACCTGCTCGTCCACCAGCGCCAGGCCCACGCTCAGCTCCGAACCCTCGTTGCTGAAGGTGTCCTGCATGAGCTTGCGGGTGCCGACGCCGATTTCGCCCTGGCTCTTGATCGCGTTCAGGCGGGCACGCAGCTTGGCCAGCGTCTCGAAGTACGCGGTGATGACGGCAGGCTGGTCACCGCGCTCGCTGGTCAGCCGTGCGATGCCTTCAAAGGCCTTGCCGATCGGGCCGACCGGCTGCGCCGCCGCCGTCGCCGCCGGGTCCTTGCGCAGGATGGTGCGCTGGAACCAGGCCACGAAGCCCTTGCGCGCCTTGCTGGAGCGTGCCAGCGCCTGCGGGTTGTCCCACACCGTCTCCTCGTTGATGCGCTCCAGCAGCATGCGCAACGGCGAGTTGCTGGCGTCGCCCAGCTTGTTGATGCGGCCGACAGCCTCGTCGAAGGTGCTGAACTCCGCCACGCTCAGACCCTGCAGGAACTTGGTCCACTCACGGGCGTAGTCGTTCTTGTACATGTTCACCAGCTCGCGCGAGACATGCTCCGGGCTGCCAGCCAGTGACAGGTCGCTCTGCTCGGTGGTGCCCAGCACCCAGTCGGTGGTGCTCAGCTGGGTATTGGCCGCCTCCTTGATCGCATCCTGCACATACTCCTCCCACGCCTTGCGCGAGAAGGCGCCGGAAATGGCGTAGCTGCCGTTGATCAGGCGGCCATTGCGCTCGACACCCACCAGGCTGTCGACCGTGGTGGTACCGAAACGTGCGCCGGCCCGCGCCTTGATCTGTGCATACACGCGCTCCATCGCCGGCTGGCCCTTCATCACCTGCCCCAGCGCCTGGCGCGTATCGGAGACCAGGGTGACCTTGTTCTGCACCTGCGGCCAACTCGGCTTGCCGGCCTGCGCCACGTAGAACGTCATCAGCTTCTCGGCCGCGCGGACCATTTCCTCGCGGCTCATCTGGCCGCGGTTGGCCTCCAGCCAGGTACGCCAGAACAGGGTCAGCTGCTGCGACAGGTGCGCGCCTTCCACGTACTTGGGATTACCCAGCATCAGGTAGGTCTTGAGCGCGTTGTAGGCATCGTTGGTGCTGGTCGGCGAGGCATTCTGGTACAGCACTTCGCTCTCGGCGGCGGTACTGTTGCCCTGCCCCAGCTTGTCGCGCTCGGCTACCACCTGGCCCAGGTAGTTCTCCAGGTTCGATACGGTGGGGGCCAGCATCACCTGCTGCATGCCGTGGTTGTACTCACGCAGCAGCTTCTCGCGGATCGCCGTGCCCTGGTACAGGCCGAGGTGGGTGGTGATGCCGCCCTCCTTGCCGTAACGGTCCAGCTGCTCCATGCGGTCCTGCAGCAGCAGGAGCGCGTCGATGCGCGACTTCAGGTCCATGCGGTCCTTCTGCACCCGCACGGCCTGGTCCAGATCCTTGGTCGCATTGGCCACCAGCTGCGCATTGGTCGTATACGACCAGGTCCACAGGCCCAGCGCCAACGCCAGCACGCCTACCGCGCCGAGGAACACGCCATAGCGCAGGCGGTTCTGATGGGGGCTGGAATACTGCCGCACCAGCTCCTTGTCAGCAAAGATCACCTTGCGGAACAGATCCTTGAGGAAGAACGCGGTGTGGCCGGTCGGCGCCTCATCGACATTGGAGCCGCGTTCCAGATTGAACTGGCGGCCGACACGCTCGGAAGCATGGTGCACCGAGCGCCCTTCCTGCAGCGCGCTGGAGAAGTAGAAGCCGCGGAACACCGGCTTGAACTGGTACGGATTGTCTTCGAACAGCGTGGCGATGAACGTACGCAGCGCCGGCTTGATGCCGACGAACTCCAGCGGCAACGACAGCAGGCCCGGCGACACCTCGCGGCCACGCTGCATCGCCATGTGGGTCAGGCTCATTTCCTTGATGCCTTCCGCCAGCTCATCGAAGTGGCTGTCGAAGGCGGCCAGTGCATCGCCCTGCTGCTGTACGTCGAACGGCAGCGTCGCGCCCCACACGTGCTCGCGCTCGCCCGGGTCCAGGTTGCGGAAGAATTCGCTGAAGCCGGCGATCAGGTCAGCCTTGGTGAACAGCACGTAGACCGGCGCGAACACTTCCAGCCGCTCGGTGATTTCCTGCACGCGCTGGCGCAGGTTCTTGGCCAGCTCGATCGCGAATTCCGGCTTGCTGCCGGAAAGCTCGGCCAGGCTGGCGGCGATGATCACGCCGTTGATCGGCGCGCGTGGACGGTTCTTCTTCAGCAGGCCGAGGAAGGTCAGCCATTCCATGCGGTCCTCGACGCTGACCGAGTAACGGCCGGCGGTATCGAGCACGATGCCATTGGTGGTGAAGTACCAGTCACAGTTGCGGGTGCCGCCGATGCCCTGCACCACGTTGCCGCGGTTGTCCTCGAACGGGAACTGCAGCCCGGAGTTGAGGATGGCCGTGCTCTTGCCGGCCGCGGGATTGCCGATGATCACATACCACGGCAGCTCGTACAGCGCGGCGTTGCCCTTCAGCACGCCCATCCGCGAGGACTTGATCTGCTTGACCGCGTCCATCATGCGGGTGCGCAGCGCCTCGGTATCGGCACGCTGCGCCGGCTGCGACGAGGCCACCGCCTTGTCCGCCTCGTCCTTGACCATCGCCTCCACCCGCTTGGCCGCACGCCGCGCGAGGATCCGCTTGATGCCCCAGACCAGCAGCGCCAGCAGCAGCAGGCCTGCCAGCACGACGGCCACCCAGATGCCTATCTGCCGCGCTTCGGCTTCACCGTAGTGGGCCAGCGCAGCGGCACCGACCAGGCCGATCACCATCCACAGACGGTAGTCGCGCAGGTAGTAGCTGAAATTGCTCAAACTCATGCAGGGATCCAGGGGTCAGGAGGCCGACGGCGCATCGGCCGGCAGCGTCGGGGAAGGAAGAGGGTCGACCAGGCCGAACAGGCGCTGCTGGTTGTCGGCAACGCCGAGCAGCAACACCGGTTCGGCCTGGCGTTGGAGTTGTGCATGGGCCAGCGCCAGCTGGGCGATCGGCAGCACCGGCCCCAGCTCGCCGGCACTGATCGCCAGCGCCAGGCTCTGCGGACTGAAATCGAGGTCGGGCGCCAGCGTCGCGGCGATGGCAGCGGCATCGACCATCAGGTCGCCGCGGTGATCGGCATCGTGCAGCACGAACTGCGCCTGCGCCGGCGCCTGGCCGAGGGAGGCATGCCAGTGCGTGGCCAGCGCCGCCAGCTGCCGGCGCTGCTCGGCCGGGCGCTGCGCTTCGATCTGTTCGGCACGCACCAGTTGCGGGCGCCACACGCGGCCCGCCCCGTCGTGCGCCAGCGCCCGGCTGGACAGCAGCACGCCGGCGGCGCCTTCACCCGGCACCCGGCCATCGGGATTCTGCGCGGTCGCCAGCACGCCCGAGGCCTGCCAGGCCGCGACGAGCGCGGAATCGATGAAGGAGGTGGCCGCCAGCACCAGGTGCCAGCGCGGCTGCCCCGTCGACAGCGCATCGATCACCCGCTGCAGATGCGGCCAGACTTCGCGGGCGCCATCCAGCGTGGTGACGCGCACATCGAAGCGGCGCGCATCCAGGCCTGCCAGGCGCGCCTGCTCCAGCAGCCAGTCCTGTGCCCAGTGGCGCAGCGGATCGGACCAGCTGCCGGGCACCAGAAGCTCGATGCTGAGTACGTTCTCCACGCGCTGTTCGTCGCGACGACGCAGCCCAGCCACCACCACTTCCTCAGAGGCCACGATCTCCGGCAGCACCGTGAACACGGATTCCAGCAGCTCTTCCAGCACCGGTCGCAGCAACGCCAGTGCGCGGCGTTCATGCGCCGCCGTGTCGATGCCATCCTGGCGCGCCTGCACGACCTCGAACTCGTCCAGGTCCTGGGCCGCGCTCATCCGCACCGGCAGGTTGTAGTTGTCACGGAAGCGCCCATCCAGCGAAGGGCGCGGTGGCGCAGCAGCCGTCGCCAGCAGCGCCGGCGCATCCAGATCCACGCCCAACCGAAGGGTGCCGGCAAGCAGCGCGACCGAAGGCGGCGCAGCGGACTGCGGATCGGCCGCCTCCTGCTTTGCAGCTGCCGCCTTGCCGTCATCAGACGTGGCCTTGTCCAGCGCCGATTCCGCGCCACGGCGCACAGCGCCGCGCAGCATGAAGCCTGCGCTGCTCAGCCCAACAGGCAGCAGGCCCAGGTAGGCCAGCATCTGCATGCCGGTCGGTACCGTGCCGCTGTTGCGCCAATAGAGAATCGTCGCGCCCCAGGTAGCGATGAACACCATCACCACCGACGCTGCCTTGCCCAGCCATCCTGCCATCAGTTGCCCTGCTCCATGCGCTGCTCCCGTCGACCGCGCCGATCAGCGCAGGCCGGTAGCGGCCTGCGAAGCCACCAATGTCGCCCCGCATCCGGTACGGTCACCGTCGCGCGCCACCGGTTGGCCGTCGATCATCACGGTTACGTCTCCACTGACGATCGTGGTCGTGCCATGCATCGCGCACACGGCACGGTCACCCACGCGCGCCACCGGCTTGCCATTGATGTCGGTCTCGCCAGTGCCTGCCACCACGCTGCCACCGTGGCTGAGCTTGTCACCAACGACAATAAATGGTCGTGCCATCCATCATGCTCCTTGATCCTGTGTGACCTGGCGCTCCATCGCCCCCTGTGCCCCGGCGACCCAGATCATCGCCATAACCATACCAGCACCACCGTGTGGTTATCACCCTTGGCGTGACAGCTCTTCACGCTTGGCCGCACGCGCCGCGCGGCAGCGGGATGTCATTTCCACGTGAACATAGTCCTTGATGCTGCGCCAGTTGCCGCCCCAGTCCAGCCCTGCCTGTTCAGCCAGTTCGCCGTACAGGAAGTAACCGCGCTTGGTCCACTCATCATTCATGTCCCACTGCAGCTTGCCATCACGGATCGGGGCGCTGTCCACGCCCAGGCCATACTGATGGCAGCTCTGCCACGCACCGGCCCGTGTCGCCTTGCCTCCAGCCATCAACTCGGCCTGGCGCTCAGGGCTGCGATAGCCCTCGATCAGCACCATCTCGTAGCCATACTGGCGCCGCATCACCTCGTAGATGGCCAGCACGCGCTGCTGCAGATCCGCATCGATCTGGTTCCACTTGCGGTCCGCCGTGACAATTTCAGGCCGCAAACGACGCACCTCGGCGGTCGTGAACACCTCCGGCGGCGGCGGCGGCGGCGGGGTCAGACGCTCGCCACGCAACAGCTGGGCCACCATCGAACTGGATTCCGCCAGATCATCGCCGCGAAAATCTTCCAGCACCACCGTCTGGCGTGTGACCAGTATCACAATTGGAGGAATCACCAGAGCGGCCGTGGCAATTGCCAGAATCGGCCAATGGCGCCGGATCGCGCTATGCGCCGCACCGGCTTCTTCACGAACCCCACTGCGTACCCGCGTGACGCCGTGACCGACCTTGTCACCGACCCGCCCGGCCCTGCGCCGGAATCCGCCGAACCGGCGCGCCAACGCCTGGCGCAGCGACTCCACCGTCTCAGGGAACAACAACACCCAGCACACCAGTGCCACAAGCAGCACGACGGCAATGGCTGCAACCACGATTGGCAACACTGGTCCTCCCTGACACGCGATCTGGTTGACGCCCCAACCGCTTTCACTAAGAATGCGAAAATTCGCTTCGGCAGATGCCGACTCAAACCAAGGGCTGGAAGCACTTGAATAATGGCGGAATCAACCGGCCAAGTCTGCTCTCAGGGGGAGCGCAGACCAAAGGCCAGGCCCCCAATGCGGGCCGTATTCTGGCAGACATGGAGGGCCGGCAGGCAACCGCGTCGCCTCGTGCTGCGCGTGTATCGTCTGGTGGCACCCGTCGCCTCGGGCTATGGCTGGGCATCGGCGCCGCCGTCGTCGCAATTGCCGGGCTTGCTGCGTGGGGCCTCTCCGGCAGCGCCGATTACCCCGAGCCCAGCGAGTATTCGCTGGCCCCGGATCCGGCTCACGCCACGGGGCACCCGGATATCCCCGCTACATCATCACGCGACGGTGCGGCCATGATCGTGGATGCGCCGCCTGCAGTGGGTGAGCCCGCGCTACCTGCACCCGCAGAGAGCATGACGCCCGCGCCTGCTGATGCAGCCGCGGCAGTCGCCACCCCCGCCACGGCAACAACAGGCACCAGCGCACGCAGCCCTGCAGCAGCGTCACGCAGCACGCGCGAGGCGCCGCGGGCCGGCACCCAGGGCAAGGGCGATGAAAACCTGCTCGGCACCCTGCTCGGCATCATCAAGGAAGAAGACAAGGCCAAGGGCAAGGCGAAGGCCAGTACCCAGCCGCAGAGCATGGATGACCTGATCGCGCAGATCGAGGCCGACCAGCGCAAGCGCACCGAGGACGAGCGTGCCGCCTTCGAGCGCGTGGCCAGCAAGAAGTCCGCGTCGACCGAGTCGAACATCCAGGCCCAGCTGCGCAGCTGCCCCAGCCCGACCTCGCTGAAGGGCGTGGATTGCCGCCGGCGGATCTGCGCCGCCGTGAGCGGCAAGGACCCGGCCTGCCCGGCGATGTAGTTGGTTTAGTAGAGTCGAGCCGTGCTCGACTCGGTTTTCCCCGTAGGCGCTTCCTGGTCCGCACACGCTGCGGCCATGCAGCCCTACCCACCACCTGCTTGATCAGGTACCGTCGGTTGCCCGCAGCAGCTGCTGCCGCACCTCATCGTTGCGGGCCTTCGCTGCAGCTATCGACTCCTTCCAGAAGCGCTCCATCTTCTCCGCGCGCCCTTCTGCATGATCGACCCGCCCGTACACAACGGGGGCGCGGAGTGGCGGCGTACCCGAAGAAGCCGCCGTGCGCCTGACGATGGACGCGGGCCAGACCGGCTTGCGGCACAGCTTCATCGCCAGGAAGCGGAACAGTGCCCAGGGCAAGGTGAGCGGCAGCGCGATCCACATCAGCCCTGAGCCGGCCGAAGACACATGAATGATGAATGCATTGCGGAAGCTCGGTGCTACCGAGGTGTAGAGCTGCAACGGCGGGAACGGGAGCGCGGAACGCCCCTCTTCCATGAAGCGCCGGATCATTTCCCAGTGCGCAAGCACGACGGCGGGGTTGGAGCCGCAATCCGACCCGACTGCGAAGGTGTGGACCACCTGATCGCCGCGCATCACTAGGCCCCTGAGATCGTAGGTATAGTCCTCGCCAGGTCCCGCAGGCTTGTCCCTGCCGATGATGAAGCGGACATCCGACCAGGGCGCCGACACCACCTTGTTGCGCCCACCCGTGAACACGTGCACCTGACGCGTAGCGCGATCAAAGCGGATGGGGTAGTACTGACAGCGGAAGATGTCTCTTCCGAGAAGCATCTTGTAGGCAAATGCGACGAAGCCGAGCATCAGAACACCCAGGACAGCGACGGTAATGGCCATCTCCGAGCTGACCGCCTTGCCTTCAGCCTGCATCGTCACCGTTGCATGCGCAATGGCCGAGACGAACAGTAGCGCCAAGCCAATAACGACAAAGCCCCACATCGCTGCCCATCCGCGATAGAGAAAATGCCGGTCAACGTACTCGATGCAATCGACATCGAGGTAGACAATGCCCTTATCCAGGGGCGCCAGCGTTGATGCATCAAAATTCCGGACATCGGCAGCGACTTCGTAGTTGTCCAAACGACGGTTGTTGCGATACCGCTGGGCGAGCCAGCCGGCGAACTGGCTCATCGCCCATCCTCCATGTGCATGAAAGCGAAGTCGCAGCTGGACCGCACCCGCTGCCCCGCTCTGTGTTGATCGACAATCATCCTAACGAGCGCTCGATCATGTAGATGATGCAGAGTCCCGCCCCAACGCCAGTTGCGGTACAGATCAGCGGCCATGTCTTCTCCAGGAAGCCAAGTCTGGGATTGTCCCGCCAATCCCGCTGCCAGCGATCCTTTCCAGTGACAGCACCATCATTTTCGATCTCATTCGGCCATACGGGAATACGGCAGGTGGACATTGCCACCCAACGTCCGATGGCAATGAAGCTGAAAGTCAGGCATGCGACCAGATGGAGCCATGGCCAGTGGATCAAGCCTGCGAATGTTCGAACCACACCAAATACAAAACCTTCCTTGCGATCATGAACTGGAATGCAGATTGGAACATCAGCGCAATTCCGGGCAACCACTTCATCATCGCCCTCCATGTACTGTCGGATGAACTCCCATAGCCCGAGCAGATCACGTCGGTCGCCCATATACACGTAGCCCACCGAGAACGTCTCAAGGACAGTCCTTCCATCCTCCGACAGGAAGTGAGCCCGTATGTCGTGCGTCTTTCCCAAGGGTGGCGTGGTCGCCTCACCAATGAAGAAGAACAATCGGTCCCAGTCACCAGTAGCGACCGTTCCGTCCTGGCGGAAGAAATGCACCTTGCGCCCCGTCCGATCAAGGCGAATCGGGTAGTGCGTCCATCGGAAGCACTCACTTCTAAACAACCACACGATACCCGCGAGAATGAACGATGAAACGGGAACGATGAAGGCCCAGAAGCACCAGAGGATCCATCGCTCCTCCTCCTTGAAAGGCTCCCCGAAGATGATCAGGTTGAACAGGAGATACAGCGACGTTGGAATCATCGCCAGCGCGCCGAGCACCGAGAGCCATACGTTGAAGCCCTTCACCGGATACCAACGGTCTACAAGCTCAAGGTAGGACGCACTGAATCTGATCACTGACAATCCGCTGCACGCCGGGATGCCAACGGGAACCGAGACCTTCAATTGCTCTCGCTCCTCATCTGCCGTCAATGAGCGATTTACCGCGAAGCGAAGGTTCCTTGCGTCGATTCCAGCGTAATCCATTGTGTCATTCCCCGATGGGATTCATTTACGTTCAAACTCAGGCGGCGCCATGACGTCCGTCTCGACCAGTCCAAGTGGGTCATCCGCGTCAACCGCACACGCCTCCTCTACCCACTGCGGCCAAACAGGCATGCGACAGGGTCGCAGGACCAGCCACCGGCAGAACACCAGGGGCAACAGCAGCGGCATCAGGATGAATCGGGCACTGAGCATGGCTGGCCCGAGGCTGGCCACCACAAACAGATAGCAGTTGCGCAATGACGGCACCACGGACAGGTTCATCTGCCGACCGTCGATAGTGTCGACCACTTCCGCAGGACCGTCCTCCATGTAGCGACGAAGGAACTCCCAGATCGCCCGTATCTTCAGCTCGTCATCGTAGTAGTGGCCGATAGCGAAGGTCCGCTTGACGACGTGATCCTCAATGATGCTGCAACGCAGATCACGCAGGAACTCCTCGCTGGTTCCTCGCCCGATGTAGAACACGGCCTCATCCCAACGGACGGATACGGCCCCCTCCTTCCCGCCGGTGAAGAAGTAGACCGTGCGGTTACGCCGATTGAATCTCGTCGGGTACCAGACGTAGGTGAAGAACTCGTATCGAAGGGTGATATGCCAGAACAGTGCGGGGGCGCCGATCACGCACGCAGCCACCATTGCATACATCACCCAGTCCCAGCCGTCTCCCTCAAGGTTGGGGATGACCACAGTGAAGAGAAGAAAGAAACCAAGCAGGAACAGCCCCAGCGTGCCAAGCAGGACCACGGTGGTCGATACCATGCCGCGCAGCCGGAAACGACGATCGATCAGATCGATGTAGGTCGAGTTGAAGCGGACCAGGCAGGCGCGCTCGGCAGGCGTCACGGATTGGGGGCTATGGGCATCGAAACGCGAGGCGTCCTCATGTGGAGAAAGCCCACGCCCCAGGGGAAACTCCCGCATCCATCCGGTGAACATCGAAACTCCTTTCAGCGTCCCCGGCGAGCATGACACGGGATTGAGTTACTGGGTGGCTTCGTGGCGTCATCGCGAGGGCTGCCCAAGTGCGCACCGTGCCCGGTTTGGATGAGCTGGCTGGGCAGGCGCGCCAGCGTGCGGGGCTGGGTCAAGGAAATCCACGCAGCAGAAGATCATGGCGGACCTGGCGCCGATCAAGGGAGACTCGTTTCTCATAGGCGACTTTGGGCCCGTGCACAACGTGGACAAACTGCCCTACCCCGGCGCAATGAATGATGACGCCCTCCGGAGGATCACGCTGGACGGCTTCTCGATCATGGCCCACAAAGTGTCGATTGAGGATTTTGATGCCTTCACAGACGCGTCTTTTCGCGCAAAGGTAGGCATTACGAAGATTGACGCTGATCTGTAATTTGCCGACTTCAAGGCTGCAGCCGGTGTGAAGTGACAGGACTTCATGGACTTCTGCACGTGGGCCGGGAAAGGATCATGCAGGAAGCTCACACTCCCAACCGGGGTGCATTGGAAATACGCGGCGCACGGAAGGCAAGATGGTTTTGTTCGCAACCAATACAGGAGATATCGATGATAGTCGCAATCTAGCGAGCCATTGCCAGCACGATGACGGCAGTGGAACATCTCTCGGCAAGTCCACTCCCAATCCGGCAAGACGGCACGACATGACAGACTGCGGCTATTAATGGGTACAGGACTGACACGAGGAAGAGTGCTCCGGGGGAGATAGCGGCAATCCTACCGACGGCACCGACAAGGCGCTCCTTTCAGCAAGTAGCGTAGCCGAGGACGCTTGCCGCGTCGCCTTTCGCAGCCATTTCATTCAACAGATCCGTGAACACGGCCAACATTCGTTGGCTCAAGAAAGGAGCTGAACGTGCGTAACCACCGACTGTGGCCTATTGCGATTCTTGCGCTTCTCCCCTTTGCCCCGAGCGCATGCGCCGGCAAGCCGGGTAACGCTACCCAAGCCGAAGCGAAAGCGGGTACGGGCGCGATCCTTCCACAGCAGATGGCTCAGGATCTAGTCCGAGTTAAGGGAGGAACCTTTCTGATGGGCGACTTCGGCCCTCAGCATAGCGCTGATAAGCTTCCATACAGCGGTGAGACCAACGACGACATCCTTCGCAGGGTGACGGTAGGCGACTTCTCGATCACAGCTCACAAAGTATCGATCGAGCAATACGATGCGTTCTCCGATAGCGTTGGACGCCCCCCAGTGGGCAATTCGGAGATCGACGCGGATCTCTATCGAAAGCATGTGAAAGCGTCAGCGGGCGTAAGCTGGAATCAGGCAGATGAATTTTGTGCTTGGTTTGGAAAGAAGATCGGAAAACGAGCCACACTGCCAACCGAGGCTGAATGGGAGTATGCCGCGCGTTCAGGCGGTGGAATGGTGGTCTACGCCACCGATAATGGCAGGATCGACGACGGCCGAAATGTCGCCAGCTTCGATCAGAACATGGATGGCAGTGCCGTTCCTCTTGGCAGGTTCCCCCCTAATCCTGCGGGCCTCTATGACATGATTGATCACGGCCACGAGTGGGTTCAAGACTGGCACGAGGCCAACTATAGCGGCAATAACCTGCGCGACCCCCAAGGTCCAAAGAATGGAAGCGAGAAGGTCGTTCGCAGTAGCACAAGCCAAGGCGGGGACTCGCTAGCGCTCGTATCGATGACCTTCACGCGAGCATCCCGCGTACCAGATGCACCAAAGCAAAAAGATCCCAAAGGAGTGGACATCGAGGCCAATCAGAACTACGGATATGGATTCCGATGCGTAGTCCGGGATTGAACATAATAAATGGTCGCTGCGCCTAGCCACTATTTCTCATCGACTAATAGCTTAAAGCACGTCGAACGGCATCTTCACTTGCTCATAAGCCTGCTTACTTTTACGAATCTCCGATCGCAGCCACCAGAATCAGAGCTCCTAGGGCGGCGGGGTAACTGGCAGTCTCAGCCAGCATTCAACAACCTCGGCGTGCCTGATGCACACGCATCGGAAGGAAGCGCCTCCCTTCAGCCGGTATGGCCACGAAATGATTGTCGCATCACTTGCTTGAGCCGCAACCGGGGCTTGGAGCCATGCCTCTGTAGGACGCCGAACGACGGCAAAATCCGCAGGTTCTCCGAGAGACGGCGAGCGATAGATCACACCTCTAGACAGACGGGCGCCGAATAGATGGGGAGAACGTGACCCACTGGATAGAGCCACCTAGAAGATGCGACGGTCAAAGCGATCCGGCGGCGACATGGTACCCACTTGGTATGTTACATACTCTGCTAATTTACAGTGCTCGGACAAGGGAAACCTTTATGTCTATGCTTTCACTTCGGACAGCCGTTCTGCTCGCCATCCTGCCGCTTACTACCACCGCATGCGCCAAGGAGGAAAGGCCATCTGCCCAAGTGGACCGCGGCTCCGGTGCAGCTACTCAGCAGAAGATCATGTCGGACCTGGTGTCGATCAAAGGAGGCTCGTTCCTCATGGGCGATTTTGGCCCCGTGCACAACGAGGACAAACTTCCCTACAGCGGTGCAATGAATGATGACGTTCTCCGGAAGATCACGCTGGACGGCTTTTCGATCATGGCCCACAAAGTGTCGATTGAGGATTTTGACGCTTTCACGGACGCTACAGGTCGCCCAAAGGTGGGTACTTCGAAGATCGACGCGACGCTTTATCGCGCTGATCCCAAAGCCGCTGCCGGAGTGAAGTGGCAGGATGCCATGGACTTCTGCGCATGGGCCGGGAAGGGGTCAGGTCGGAAGCTCACGCTCCCAACCGAGGCGCAGTGGGAATTCGCGGCGCGATCGGGCGGCAAAATGGTGGTATTTGCGACCGACTCAGGGAGTATCGATGATGGCCGCAATGTTGCGAGCTACTCCCAGTACGATGACGGTAGCGGAACTGCCTTGGGTAAGTTCCCTCCCAATCCTGCTGGACTTTACGACATGACGGACCATGGCTTCGAATGGGTACAGGACTGGTATGAGGAGAATTACTCCGGAGGTGACGCCCGCAACCCTACAGGCCCCCAAAATGGCATCGAGAAGGTCTTGCGCGGAAGCAGCAAACGCGGCGGCGATTCTCTCGTACACACATCAATGACTTTTGCGCGTGATCACCGCCCCCCCAAACCGGAGAAAATTCTAAACTCCGAGGGTGATGTGATTGATGCCAACCAGAACGCGAGCTATGGATTCCGTTGCGTCAGTCAGGACTGAGTGCTGAGAACTCCTTCCGGAAGTAGCAGGCGGGCGACAGAGTACTGTCGCCCGCCTCCCTTCAGGCAAGCTTGGTCTGATCGTCCCGGTCCAGCCAGAGCCCTGGGGGGGCCATTATTGATGGTACTGAGCGTGCCGGTGATGGTCGGCCGCGGATGCAGGTGTGCACCATGGCCGCCCTCGGTCTGCGGCCGGTAGCTCACCTCGGAGGGAATGGCCACGAAACGGTTGTTGCAGTATCCACTCGCGTCTGAAACGGGGCTTGGGACCACCCGTCTGTAGCGCTCCAAGCGACAGCAGAATCTACGGGCTCCCAGGCAGGCCGGGAGACGGATCGCGCCCATCGTGAGACGAATCCAAAGAGCGGGACAAAGGCATCACAAAGTGGATTGAGCGGCCCTGAAGATAGAGACAATCACATCCGTCTTGTCGCCACGTGGAATTCACTTGGCACACCACATCCGCTGCTAATATGCAGTGCTCGGCCAAAGGAATTCTTCATGTCTATGCTTTCACTTCGGACAGCCGTCCTGCTCGCCATCCTGCCGCTTACTACCACTGCATGCGCCAAGGATGAGAAGAAGCCTTCTGCTCAGATGGACCCCGGCTCCGGTGCAGCCACTCAGCAGAAGATCATGTCGGACCTGGTGCCGATCAAGGGAGGCTCGTTCCTCATGGGCGATTTTGGCCCCGTACACAACGAGGACAAACTGCCCTATAGCGGAGCAATGAATGATGACGTCCTCCGAAAGATCACGCTGGACGGCTTTTCGATCATGGCCCACAAGGTATCGATTGAGGATTTTGATGCCTTTACGGACGCGACTGGCCGCCCTAGGGTGGGTACCTCCGATCTCGACGCAAGGCGATATCGCGCTGATCTCAAAGCCGCTGCAGGAGTGAAATGGCAGGACGCTGTGGACTTCTGCGCGTGGGCCGGAGCGGCATCTGGCCGGAAGCTGACACTTCCCACCGAGGCGCAGTGGGAATTCGCAGCGCGCTCAGGCGGAAAGATGGTTGTGTATCCGACCGATACAGGCACAGTCGATGATGGCCGCAATGTCGCAAGCTATTCCCAGCACCAGGATGGTAGCGGAACCGCCCTGGGTAGGTTCCCCCCCAATCCCGCTGGACTGTACGACATGATTGATCACGGCTACGAATGGGTCCAAGATTGGTATGAGGAGACGTACTCTGGCGGCGACTCAAGAAATCCTTCCGGCCCAAAGAGCGGCACAGAGAAGGTCATCCGTGGGAATAGCAATCGCGGTGGTGATTCGCTCGCTTTGCTTTCAATGACCTTTACTCGCGATCATCGCCTTCCGGATCCTCCGAAGAATAAGGACATCGATGGCAGTGAGATCGATTCCAATCAGAACAGGAGCCACGGGTTCCGCTGTGTCTCCCAGAACTGAGGCCTGAGCACACCCGTCGGAGGCATTAGGCGGGCGGCAAATTTCTGCCGCCCTCCAGTGCTCATGCAAGCATAGTCTGATCGTCCCGCTCTAGCCAGAGTCCTGGGGGATCCATCATCGCGAACGTCGGTGCCTCAGTGCCGTCGAGCGCAGCCAATTGGACCGGGTCATCGATCGTCATGATCTGCGCTACTTCATATCCCTTCGGGAATTCATTGAGCAGCTTTGAGCGCTTTTCAAGAAATGACTGGAGATAGGAGTTTCCGACATCGCCGACCTTGTCGCGCGAGTGCTTGTTCATCGTGCCGAACACGTTAGGCAGATCATTGTTCAACGAGTAGCCGTAGTCGAGGAAGCGCACCACATCGCCTTCCGCCTTTCCTCCGTCAGGTCTACGCGCCCCATCGATCGTCATGTGCTGCATGACATTCATCCATTCCGGCCTGGACGTGACAGGCTGCAGAATATTCAGCACCGCCTGCTTATGCCCGGGAAGCGCGTGGATCTCGATGTCGCCCCAACCCGGAGAGAACTCAGGAAGATTGCGTGCATGTGATTCAGGGTAGTGCCGGGTAACAGCGTAGAGCAGCATCCCTCTGGTTTCCGGCGTCGCGTAGATGAGCCAATCTGGTTTGCTATTAATTCGATTTACAAGCGCGTCGCGAGCACTGGCCCGTTGTAGCCGCGCCTGCAGCGTATCGAAGCGCTCATTGATATCGTCCACGGTCTGAGCCAGAGCCTTACCCATATTGCTATCCTCAGCCACAACAATGAACAACAGCTTGGATAATGCTTCAAATGCAGCCTGCGCAATATAGGTAAGCCTGATAAATCCTGCGTGGGCCAACTGATAGAAGACCCATTTCACGAACTCCTTCATCCCTCCCACATCAACGGCAAACTCAACCGCGCCCTTAGCCCCTACCCCCCAGCACAGCCGCGCCGAGGCCTTGATGCGGAACCTTCCATTGTTGAAGAAGATATGCAGCTGAGCACTCGCGCCAGCGCCAGCGTTCACTGCGACATCCAGGGCGATCTTTGCGAAGCTGACGGGATCTTTCCGATCTGGCGGTAACCAGCGCAGATCTCCGGAAGGCGTGATTCCGCCTTCAACACCCGCAAAGACCTCCGCGTTGATGTGAACGCCGACGCCACTCTCCTTCGCTGCTGACTCGTTCATCCCGAACATACGGACCCTCCTGGGGTCCATCTGCGCTCGCGGCAACCCTCGCTGCGTATCGAAATTCTCTGCCAACGAATCAGAGCGATCACGCTGGACCGCAGTGGCAACAGGCTTTTTCTGCACATACTTGATTTCGGCGGAACCAGCCAAGGTTCCCTTCGCGCCAACGAATCCATACAGGTCGCAGGACAGGACAAACACAATAGCGCCAAGATCCACGTCGCCAAACTGCATCTGCCAGCCTTTGATGCTGGGCACGGAATAGCTATGGGTCCATTTCCCCTCAAAGAGAATCAACTTGGCCGACGCACTGGCCTCGGCCTTTGCAGAAGCAACACCCTTTGAAGGATCCCATGTTGCAGCACTGCTTGCCCCCGCACCTGCAACAAAGCGAAGCCACTGCGAAGCGCTCGCAACTTCGTATGAATCACTTTTCTTCACATGCTCGACGAACTCATTTCCGCCCGACTCGATGATGTCGAAGACGAACGGATCCATCTTCGTCTCGGCCTTCGCAGAGAGCGTGATCGTGCGGAGGGACTTCTTGAAGTCCGCCGCATCGAATGGCTTGGTTCCGGTGACCTCGTGCTTCCCCTCGCTGGAGCCACTGACCGGACCGCCTTTGATCTTGGTGCCGACGGAGGTGTTCACCGCCGTCGGAATGCCCATGATTCGACGCTTTTTGATTTCTTCGTATTTCTTGGCAGGAATGTAACGACGGCGCAGGCCCGATCGCTCCGCCATGTTGCCTCCTGCATGGCGCCCCTTGTCGTACGTCTCGAAGGTAACGACTTCCTTCAGGTCGGTCAGCTTCGAGAAGTTCTCATTGAGCATCTTCGCTACGTCGTCCTCTGCGATGCCCAACGCCTTTTCCGCGGCAGCGACCGCATTTGCATCCCGGCCCTGAAGTGCGTTGTCGAGATTGGCGCGCGATCGATGCAGGCCGGCCATGGTGTTTTCGATCATGCCGCTGAGCTCCTCGAACTCACTCCAGACATCCGGCGTCAGCAACAGCAGCTCCCGCGCCTCGGCGTTGAGGATCGCCGGTGCGCTGATCTTCCCGTCAACTCTCGCTGTGCGACCCTGCCCGGACTCGCTCATCGCAACCTGGCTCTTCATGCCAAGCACGTACAGTGTGGTGGATTGCCCCTTGATCAGTGGATCCAGCATATCCGTGCTACGGCCCACTTTTGTCCCACCGAGATTGAAGTGGAACCGGCGACGACCGTTGCAGCTGATGCGTGGCGTCATACCGTTCTTATCGGTATTGCCCTTTATGGGTCGGCCGGCTGCGTCAGTGCCAGCAACTTCACGTCCCTTTGCATCTACCGCATAGGCGAGATAGGGAGCATTTGGCACTGCCTTCTGGTCGGCCTGCATCTGGAACTTCACCCGGAAGTAGGGCTGCAGTTCAAGCGCGCACTGAATCGGCGCCATCGTCATGATAGTGCTGTTGAGCTGGAGCTCGACATCGTGCGACACCGCCTTCTTCTGGCGGCCCGCGAAATCTGGCTGCCCCCACTTGCGCTGATCGAAATCCCAGACTTCCAGCTGGAACCGAATCGTACTCGGCGGTAAATAGGGGACCTGAAATCCAGGTTTGACCCCCTTGTCCAGGGGATTCTGCAGCGGATTCGGCGTAGTGTTCACAAACTTCGTGAGACCCTGCGCGTCAGTTGTTCCATTGACGACTTCATTGCGATCGGGCAACTGCAGAATCCGATAGCGGACGTTCGCAGCCGGTCGTTGCTGGCCATTGTCAGCCAGGTAATAGAGTCTGAAGTTTCCAGTTGCCATGATCTCTTCCTTGTCGCGCCGCAGCGGTCTGCGCGCTTACGCTTCGTCGTTGAGGTAATAGCCTTCGTGCTTGGTTTCACCGTCGCCGACGAAGAGATGGATGTTCTGCGGGCCCTTGGTCACCACCTGCTCGGTTTCACCCTGCGCATTGGTAGTGCCTTCCCGCGTACTACCATCGGGCATCACAAGCACGTACGGTGAATTCGGCATTGGCTTTCCCGCGAAATCGCGAAGCACGTACTTGAGCTTGTAGGCGTCAGCTGGATTAGGAAGTACCAGCGGTGCGTTGACACTCGCCGGCCCCACCCACTCCCGCTGGCTCGCCTTGAATTCCACCTTTCCCGGCGCGCCCAGCTCGATGTTGTCGCCTTCGATGCGGATGTAGGCACCCGCCGCCGTCGCCAGCAGGTGCTTGCTCGGTGCCGACAGCTGCACGTCCGCTTCGGTACTGGCGATGCGCACCTGCGTCTTGGCCGCCACGATCGCCTGGTTCTTGTGCGCGCGCGCACTCACCTTGCCCTGTGCCGCGTGCAGCGCGATGCCGCGCTCCTGGTTCGGGCTTTCGCCACTGGGCTGCACGCCCGCGGCGTACAGCACCAGGCCGCCGGCCACGGCCATCGTCAGTGAGCCCTGCGTCATCCAGTTCAGCGCCACGCCGCTGGCCAGGGTGGTGTGGGTGCCGCTCACCCAGACCTGGTCGGCGGGGGTCAGGCTCAACACGCCGGCCACGCCACTGCCCAGCAGCACCGGTGCGCTCCAGCCGGGCGCTTCGCCGTCGCCGCCCGCGATGCTGCCCGCGGCACTGCCGCTGTGGGTGGCACGCAGCGCTTCCTGCAGCTCGGTCAGGGTGGTATCGACCGGCAGCTCTTTCGGGTCACTCGGCAGCTGCGCCTGCTGGTTGGCGGCCGATTCTGCCAGCTGCTGCAGCAGCTGCTGGCTTTCCTGCAGCTGGCTCAGTGCCTGCGGCGCCGCCATCTGAGGCGTGCCCTGCTCGGTGGTCAGCAGCAGCCCGCGGCCGGCGCGCAGCGCGCCCTGGGCCTGCGTGGCCAGCTCCACGCCGAAGCCGCGCTCGCCCTCGCGCACGTTGTCCTGGCCTCCCTTGAGGTGCCCCAGGGTGAGCGTGGTCTCGTGCTGGGTGGTGGACAGCTGCGCGCGGCCCTGCCCGGGCGTGTCGTCGAAGCGCAGCTGCTGATACCCACCAGTGCCGCCCTGGCTGTCGGCCAGCGCCTGGCTCTTGAAGCCGATATACACGGCCGCGTGGTCATTGCCCTCGAACCAGGCGGCGGCGTTGCCGGTGGCGTTGGCGCCACCGCCGTTGATCTGGTTGTGCTGCGCATCCTGCTGGCCACGGCCGTTGTAGACCGCACCGACCACTACCGGGCGATCGATGTCGCCTTCCAGGAACGCCACCAGCACTTCCTGCCCACGGCGCGGCAGCACCACGCCGCCCCAGTTGTCGCCAGCCCAGGGCGTCATCACCCGCACCCAGGTCCAGGCGCCACCGTTGGCCGGTGCATTGTCATCGCCACCGGGGTGGGCCTGGCCGCTGCTGGCGTTGCCGCCGCGCTGCCACGGGAACTGCACCTTGATGCGGTGATCGCGGTCGGACAGCAGCGGGTCACCGTCGCTGACCACGATGGCACTGAGCGTGCCGGTGATGGTCGGCCGCGGATGCAGGTGTGCACCATGGCCGTCCCCAGTCTGTGGCCGGTAGCTCACCTCGGAGGGAATGGCCACGAAGCGGTTGTCGTAGAACGCGGCGGACACGTCATCGGGCGCATCGCCATAGGCCAGCCCGGACAGTGCGCCAGGCAGCGTCGGTACGGTGACGCTGGCCGGTCCGAGGGTCTGTTCCAGCGCGTCGAACACGTCGGCATCCAGGTTGTTGCGCGCCTGGTGCCGCACCGACAGGCACAGGAACGACGCGTCCTCGCCCACCTGCGGATGCTGCGACAGGCCGAAGCGCGCGCCCGGCGCCAGCGCTCGCCACTGGCCGGCGCCTTCGATCGTGTGCGCGCGCACGCGCAGCGCATCCAGGTGCTGCTGTGCGCGACGCTGGCCGCGGGCGTTGTCCTGCCAGCCATACGGGCCGCAGGTGTCGCGGTCGACGATGCCCAGGTCGTTGCCCTGCCCGGCCTCGGCACTGGCCTGGCGGCGTTCCAGGGTGCGGTAATCCCAGGTCGCACGCTCGACCTTGCCCGGCCGCCAGCGGTGCGCGGTCGACCACTGCTGCACGCTGTCGCTGCGCTCGCTCTCGTCACGGCGGTGGAAGCGCACGCTGCCCAGTTCGGCCGTGTCATGGCTGTGGTCGACCAGCACCAGGGTGTGCGTGCCGAAGTCCGCGCTGCCGGGCTCGCCGGCATGCTCGAACCAGTAATAGATGCCCTCTTCGGCCAGCAGGCGCTGGACGAAGGCCAGGTCGCTTTCCTGGTATTGCGTGGTCAGGCTGCGCCGCGCGTACTGGCTGGCGTCGCCCAGCGACCAGCGCCAGGCCGGTGCCAGTCCGCCGTAGTCGGCGAACAGGTCCTCGACGATCTCGACCACGGTCTTGTCGTGGAAGACGTAGCTGTCCACCCGCTGCGAGAGGAACGCCAGCCACGGCTGCAGGCGCAGCCGGTAGCGGGCCAGGCCGCCATTGCTGCCCAGCCGCTCGGCGGCGGTGATACGGCCATGCAGCGGACGCAGGCTGCCGTCGGCCTGCTGCAGCTGCAGCAGCGCGCCCTGCCCGATCAGCGGCGCCAACTGCAGGCCGGCGTCCAACGACAGGGCGGTGATCGTCCACTGGAAACCGATGCCGTCGATCTGCTCGACGCCATCCAGGGTTTCGGCCACCAGCACGTCGCTCCCCAGCGACGTGTGCAGCCGCAGGAAGCGCTGTGCGTGCGAAGGGCCGGCCAGCGCGGCCCGCAGGTTGTTTACCAGATCCATGGTGCTTCCCCGGCTTCCCGTGCTTCAAGGTGGTCTGCATGCGGCATGCGCATCGGTGTACTCCGCTTCCCGCTTCCGCGCGGCCTGCGCCCCTGCAGGGGCGACAGGCACGCACGGCCATCAGGCAGCCTGGACGATCTCTTCCAGCTGCAGGCGCACGCCTTCGCTGATCTTCAGGCGGTAGTCGCGGCCACCGGCGGTGATCTGCAGTTCGCGCACGTTGCTCACCAGCTGCGGCTTGCCGACCACCGGGGCATCCATGTGGATGCGCCAGGAACCGCGGCTGATCTGCGCGGCGATGTTGCGTGCATCCTGGCGGGCGGCCGGCACGGCGGTGTCCAGCAGTTCGATCACGTGCTCCGGGCGCAGGCGGTTCCAGGCACGCACACGGTCCAGTTCACGACCCAGGCCCAGTTCCAGGCTGTCGCAGTGGTTGAGGGCGGCTTCGCGGTCAAATCCATAGAATTCCATAGCGTTCTCCTTTTGCTCAGTGTCAGGACACTTTGTATTTGAAGTCACCCTTCTTGCCGGCGGTGACCTTGATGGCGTTGATCCGGTTCCCCTCGGCCATTGCCGCCAGCACGCTCTCGGCGATTTCCGGCAGCAGGGTTCCGTTGAGGATGTGGTCAACGTTGCGCGCACCCGAGTCCACTTCGGTGCAACGTGCAAGCACGGCCTCCACCAGGCTGTCGTCCCAGCTGAAGGTGGCCTTGTGGTTGGCGATGACGCGGTCGCGGATGCGGCCGAGCTTGAGCGTGATGATCTGCGCCAGCACGTCATCGTTGATGGGGTAGTACGGCACCACCTTCAGGCGGCCCAGGAAGGCCGGCTTGAAGGTGCGCATCAGCACCGGGCGCAACGCATCGGACAGCGCTTCGGCACCCGGGATCTCTTCGGCCGGCTTGTTCAGGCAGGCCTGCATGATCTGCGACGAGCCGATGTTGGAGGTGAGGATGATGAGGGTGTTGCGGAAGTCGATCTCACGACCTTCGGCATCATCCATCATGCCCTTGTCGAACACCTGGAAGAACATCTCCAGCACGTCCGGATGGGCCTTCTCGACTTCGTCCAGCAGCACCACGCTGTAGGGATTGCGGCGCACGGCCTCGGTCAGCACGCCACCTTCGCCGTAGCCGACGTAGCCAGGCGGCGAGCCCTTCAGGCCGGACACGCTATGTGCTTCCTGGTACTCGCTCATGTTGATGGTGACCAGCTTGCGTTCACCGCCGTACAGGATGTCGGCCAGCGCCAGCGCGGTCTCGGTCTTGCCGACGCCGGACGGGCCGACGAACATGAACACGCCGCGCGGCTTGTTCGGATCTTCCAGCTTGGCGGTGGCGGTGCGCACGCGCTGGGCAATCGCGTCCAGCGCATGATCCTGGCCGATCACACGCTCGACCAGCAGGTTGCCCAGCGTGCGCACGGTACGGATTTCGTCCTTGACCATGCGTCCGAGCGGCACGCCGGTCCATGCCGAGACGATCTCGGCCACGACGGTGCCATCCACCTGCAGCGGCACCATCGGGGTCTCGCCCTGCAGCTCGCGCAGCTCGGCCTGCAACCGCGCCAGTTCGGCGTGCTGCGGCGAGAGTTCCGGCTTGGCCTTGCCACGCTTGGCGGCCGGCTTGGCCACGGCGACATCACCGTCGCCCTCGTCACTGGCCGGCTCGGCCTCACCCGACGCGGCTTCGCCCTGCTCCATCTGCTGGCGCAGTGTGGCGATGCGGCCGGCCAGGTCACGTTCGCGGCCCAGGCGTTCTTCATTGCTGGCCAGCACGGCCTGCGCTTCGGCCTGCTGCGCATGCAGTTCGGCCAGGCGCTCCCCATGCTGGTCACTGCCGCCAGCGGTCTCGCGCTGCAGTGCACCGATCTCCGCCTGCAGGCGGTCCAGGTGCTTGCGGGTGTCTTCGATGATGGCCGGCGTGGCGCTCTGCCCCAATGCCACCTTGGCGCACGCGGTATCGAGCACGCTCACCGCCTTGTCCGGCAGCTGGCGACCGCTGATGTAGCGGTGCGACAGGCGCACCGCCTCGGTCACCGCCTCATCCAGCACGCGGATGTTGAAGTGCGATTCCATCAGCCCGACCATGCCGCGCAGCATCGCCGCGGCCAGTGCCTCGCTCGGCTCCTCGACCTTCACCACCTGGAAGCGACGGGCCAGTGCGGCGTCCTTCTCGAAGTACTTCTTGTACTCGCTCCAGGTCGTGGCAGCGATGGTACGCAGTTCACCACGCGCCAGCGCGGGCTTCAGCAGGTTGGCTGCATCGTTCTGGCCGGCAGTACCGCCAGCACCGATCATGGTGTGGGCTTCATCGATGAACAGGATGATCGGGTGAGGGCTCTTCTTGACCTCGTCGATCACGTTCTTCAGGCGGTTCTCGAACTCGCCCTTGACGCTGGCACCGGCCTGCAGCAGGCCCATGTCCAGGGTGTGCAGCTCCACGCCCTGCAGCACGTCCGGCACATCCTTGTCGGCGATGCGACGGGCCAGGCCCTCGACCACCGCGGTCTTGCCGACGCCGGCTTCGCCGGTGAGGATCGGATTGTTCTGGCGGCGTCGCATCAGGATGTCGATCACCTGGCGGATCTCGCCATCGCGGCCGATCACCGGATCGATCTTGCCCTCGCGCGCACGCTGGGTCAGGTTGGTGGTGAACTGATCCAGCGCCGGCGTCTTCGACAAGCCGCCCTTGGCCTCAGCCGGCGCCGCGTCGTCGCCCTCGCCGGCTTCACCGCCGGCCGAAGCATCGGCGAAACGCACGGTCTGGACCGCTTCCTGCGAGCCCTCGGTGAGCTTGGCGAAGTCGTGCTTGAGCTCATCGCGCTTGAAGCGCACGAACAGCTTCGAGCCACGATAGGCCAGCTGGGCCAGATCGGGCTCGGTCAGCAGCGCCAGCAGCAGGTGGCCGCTGCGGATGCGGGTGGTTTCCGAGTCCAGCGAGGCGATCAGCCAGGCGTGCTCGAACAGCTTCGGAATGTGCTGGGAGAACACCGGCGTGCGGCTGTTGCCGGTCTTGAACTGGCTGATCTCATCATTGAGATCGCGCTCCAGCGACTCGGGCAGGATGCCGCTGCGCCGTGCGATCAACACGAAATCGCTCTGCGGCTGCTCGAGCAGCGCCAGGAACAGGTGCTCCAGGTCGACCTCGTAGTTGCCGCGCGCCATGCACAGGTTCGCAGCGCGCTCGGCCGCCTGGCGGCAGGTGTCGTCCAGCTTGCTGATCAGGGTTTTGAGGTTGATGCTCATGCGGAAACGCGCACTCCTTGCTGGAACCGTTCGGGGGCCGGCGGCACCAACACCACCGGCACGATGTCATTGCAGCGTGTGGATGCCATACGTGGTGTCCTCACGCGGGGTTGCCTGTGGCGCGGTGCACAGGTAGCTGTCCCAGCCCAGGCGCACACCGCCGCCCATGCCGAGTGAACTGCCCTCCACATCTTCCGCGCGCAGGACCAGGCGCACTTCGTATTCGAGGATGCCGCCGGTCAGCAGCGACAACCACTTGGACAGCGCTTCGGCCGCACTGCCGCCCGGCAGGAAGGCATCGAACTGGTCACGGCGCAGCGGGCCGATGCGCAGTCGCAGGCGCAGGTCGCGCTGCCAGACGCGATCGCCGGCCAACGCGCTGGCGCCCAGCACGGCATTGGCCTGGCCCAGCCGCGTGGCCTGCCCGGTCGGGACCCGGTACCACGCGCCCACGAACTGCTCCAGGTGCAGCGGCACCTGGAAGTAGTCCGACAGCACGCGCTGCATCAGCGCCGCCGACACCGGTCGCTGGCGCACTGCGCCCGCGTAATAGGCCACGGCCTGGTCGAAGATCTCGCCCTCGCCTTCGTGCAGGCGGTCGCGCAGCTCGCTCATGCCCATGCCGAGCAGCGACAGCACCAGCGGCAGGAAGCGCTCGCGGCGATCCAGCTCGTACTGCAACGCCAGGCGATGCTTCTTCCAGGCAGCGTAGTGCAGCGATACCGCACGGGTGGAGAAGATGTCCAGGAACGCACGCGCGGTCCGGTCGCGCTGGTACAACTCCCGAAGCTGCAGGGTTTCGGTGTAGTGCAGCGGCAAGGCGCCGGCGGTGCCGAGCAGGCCCATGAACTGCGGGGTCAGGTGGACTTCAGCCAGCTCCTCGCCATGCAGGGCCTGTTCGATGGCCTCGCGATCCTGCAGCCGCTCGCCCTTGAGCGAATACACTTCGCCCTCGGCCGACAATTCGGTGGCCGGGAATCCGAGCGACAGCGAGTTGCGGAACCGCACGCGCATCGGCACGGCCTGGCCGGGCTTGACGCCCTGCCGCTGGAACACCTGCTCAAGCAACCGCACCGCCTGGAAGAACTGGAAGCGGTGCGGTTCGGTGAGCAGCTGCTGGGCTACGCCAGGATCGATTCGCCGCTGCGCGCTGGGCATCGGACGATCTCCTCCCCGCTGTCGCCGGAAACCAGCACCAGTCGGGTAAAGCTGTTGGCATGCACGTAGAGTGCGAAGAAGTGGTCCATCACCTGGGCGAAGGCGGCCACACCGGTGCCCACGAAATGGGCTTCATTGATCGTCAGGCGGATCTCCAGGCCGCGCACCACCGAGGCGAACTGGCGGCCGTGCATCCAGGTGGTCACCGGCGTCTGCTGCAGCTCGAGGATGCCGTCGATCTGCCGCGCCGAGACGTTGCTGCCGGACAGGTCGTACAGGCGCAGCATCTCCTTCAGCGCAGGCAGGCCACTGGCGGTCAGCGACAGCTGGTTCAACGACAGATGCGAGATCAGGCGCCACTGGGCGTTGCGGCCGTGACGGAAACGCAGCGGCTTGGTCGGCTTGCGCAGCAGGCTGATCGCCTTGGCCGGGCTGCCACCTTCGATGCTCAGGTCACCGCCCGCCACACCGAAGGCCAGCTGGTTGGGCAGGTCCCGGTTGTTGCAGGTCAGTTCCAGGCTGACCGTATCGGTCTGCGGCAGCACCGGGTTGAATGACAGGTCGACGAAGCTGATCTCGGTCTCGAAGCCCGGGCTCTGCCGCGCCACGTCCTCGTCACGGCGCGCCACCCAGTACTGACCGGTGCGCTCGGGGTCTTCCCCGTGATGCAGCGAATAGAACGGGCGGAAGGCCTGGATCAGCTCACCCTGCGGGGTCTGCCGGATGCGATGCACCGAATCGATTGAGTGCACTTCATAGGCGAACGCGCGGCGGGCATCGGCCAGCACCGGGTAGTTCACCGTACGATGGGTGACACGGATCGGCTCGCCACTGGTGCGGAACAGATTGACGATGGGCGTGCACCCCAACCGCACGTTGTGCACACCCAGCTCGTCCAGCACCATCGTGTTGCCACGGTCCTGGCCGTGCGCCTGCAGCACCAGATGCAGGGTGAAACGGCGGCTGGCACCTGCCGTCACCGAGGGCAGGTGCAGGTCGACGAAGCCGAACTTCTCCGGATAGGCGAACAGCTCGGTCAGCAGGCGATAGGCAGGATGCGAACGCGCCGGGAAATCGATCAGCGCCTCGTCATCGGCAAACCCAACCGCGCTCAACGGCACCTTGTCGAGGCGGCGCCAGCGACCATCCCCGTCGGACTCGACGTATGCCGCCTTCACCCCCAGCATCAGCGCATCACGCAGGGCCGCGCGCACCGAGGGCTCGCCATCGAGGAACAGGCGCAGGTGATCGGTTCCCAACTGGTGGAAACCCAGCTGATCGGACAGCAGCTGGAACCCCATCGAGATCTGGCCACCGGTTCCGGCCGGCAGCGTCGTGGCCATCGGTGCATCGGCCACACTGCGGTAGACCACCTGCTGCACGCCGATCGGCGCGAGCACGACGTCGTAGGCAGTGCGGAACTCGCACGGTACGCCACGCACCGGCCGGCTCTGCAGGGCGGTGCCGCGTGGCACGCGCACCGGCGCACTCAGCTTGGATGCCACCCCCTCCAGGTCGAAATGGGCAATCGAACAGGACGGGAACGGCCGCAGGTAGTGCGGATAAAGCACGTCCAACAGCGCGTCGGTGAATTCGGGATAGTCATCTTCGATGCGCTTGGACACGCGCGCACTGAGCAGCGCGAAGGCCTCGATCAGGCGCTCGACATGCGGGTCCTGGCTGCCCTCGGCGGAGAGCTGCAGGCGACCGGCAATCTTCGGGTAGCGCTCGGCGAACTCGCGCCCGTAACGGCGAAGGTAGCCAAGCTCGCGTTCGTAGTAAGGCAGCAGGTCCTGCATCAGGCGGCCTGCGTGCGGCGTGCGCGGGTGACCTGGTACTGCAGGGTCGAGGGTTGCAGCATCGCGTCGAAGCTGACCGGCTCGCGTGCAGGCTCCAGGTCGAGCAGCGCATGGATGGTGAAATGCAGCCCACCGGCGAACTGGTTGCCCGCGTCCAGATGGACGTTGACGTTGCGCAGGCGGCGCTCATGGCGCGCCACCGCCTGCTCCAGCGAGCGGCAGATGGCGGCACGATCGTAGGCGTTGGCCAGGCTCATCGCGGAGAAGTCCGCCAACCCGTAGGTCAGCAGCGATTGCCGGCAATTGGGGAATTCCTTCATGTCGCCTTCCTGGAACGCGGCGCGCGAGTTCAACAGCCCCTCCAGGTCGCGGGCGATGGATTCCTTGTACTGCTCCAGCGAGACGGACTTGAATACCGGCCCGGCGCCCGGTTGCTTGGGGGCGTCGTCGAACAGTTTTTCCAGCAGGCTGGGTTCGAGTCCCTTCATTGGTCGATCCACTCAGGTTCGGCATCCGTGCGGGCGGCAGCGGTGCAGCAAAGGCAAGGCCGCTCCTGGCCCTGCCCGGCGATCAGACTGCGATGGCGCACGAGGCGCCATCGCAGCGACACAACATCACACGGTGTAGTTCGGGATGTTCTTGGTTGCGCTCCACTGCGCCACGGTCTTGCCACCAACTCCGCCTTCCGGCTTCTGCTGCTGGTAAGTCCACTTGATGGCGCCGAAGCTCAACTGAACAACTTCCTGCGGCATGCCTTCCTTGTCCACGGTCGTGGTGACGCGGTGGACCAGCACGTTCAGCAGCTCGACCGTGTAGTAATTGATCGCGTTGCCGTCCTTGTCGGCGCGCATGAACTGGATCTGCGCCTTCGGGAAGGTGGTGCCGTTGGAGGCGGCCTGGTTGAGGGCCGTGGAGGCGAGGTCGATCGACTTGGTGATTTCGATCGGGGACAGGTTCACGCGGGCTGCGGTGGTGCCGCCGGAGGTCGACGCGGTGGCCGAACGCGGCTGCAACAGATCCTGCGAGAACGACTGGATTTCGATCCAGTCCTTGTGCTTGTCGTCGTGCGACTCGCCCTTGATGGTGTCAATCGAGAGGAAAGCGTGCTGCATATCTGGTCTCCTAAATTCCGTTCTTCCGTGAGATTTGATGTGCCAGGCGCGGGCCTGGCGGTTAAGGGGGGCTACGCCCTCTTGAAATAAGCGTCACTGCAATCCGGGGAGCGGACTCCCCTGGACGCTTCAGTTACAGCAAATCGTTACGACTTTTTCGCGGACGCCGGCAGTTCGGCGACCAGACGCAACGAAACAGACAGCTCATCGAGCTGGAAATGCGGCCTGATGAAGGCCACCGCGCGGTAGACACCAGGCTTGCCCGGCACCTCCGAAACCTGCACAGAGGCTTCACGCAGCGGGAACTGCGCCTTGGCTTCCTGCGAAGCGTTGTCGTCCAGCAACACGTACTGGGCGATCCAACGGTTCAGGAATTCCTCGACGTTGCCCGCCGAAGCGAAGCTGCCGATCTTCTCGCGCATCATCGCCTTGAGGTAATGGGCGATACGCGAGACCGCGAAGATGTACTGCAGCTGGGCAGACAGGATCGCGTTGGCATTGGCCGAATCGGTGTTGTACTTCTTCGGCTTCTGTGCCGACTGTGCGCCGAAGAACGCGGCGTAGTCGGTATTCTTGCAGTGCACCAGCGGCATGAAGCCGAGGTCACTGAGTTCCTTCTCACGACGGTCGGTGATGGCCACCTCGGTCGGGCACTTCAGCGCCACTTCGCCGTCGTCGGTACGGAAGGTATGGGTCGGCAGATCCTCGACCAGGCCGCCACCTTCCACGCCGCGGATCGCTGCACACCAGCCAAAGCTCTCGAACGCCTGGGTCAGCCGGGCGCCCATCGCGTAGGCGGTGTTGCACCACAGGAACTTGCTGTGGTCGGCCGCTTCGATCTCTTCGACGAAGTTGAAACCCTCGACAGTGGTGCCGTCCTTCGGGTTGTACGGCAGGCGCCCCAGGAAGCGCGGCATGGTCAGGCCGACGTAGCGGCTGTCCTCGCTCTCGCGGAACGACTTCCACTTGGCGTACTCGACCGTGTCGAACACCTTGGCCAGGTCGCGCGGCTTGCCCAGGTCGGTGAACGTCTCCAGGCCGAACATGCCTTCGCTGGCGGCGGAGATGAACGGCGCGTGCGCGGCAGCGGCGACGTGCGACATCTGCTCGATGAAGTACATGTCCTCCGGCTGGCGGCCAAGGAAATAGTCACCGATCAGGGCGCCGAACGGCGCACCACCGAAGGTGCCGAACTCCTCTTCATAGACCTTCTTGAACAGCGCGCTCTGGTCGAAATCGATGGCCGACTTGAAGTCCTTGACCAGATCCTTCTGCGGCGAATTGAAGACCTTGATCTTCATGTTCGGGCCGGTGGAGGTCTGCTGGCACAGGTAGTGCAGGCCCCGCCAGCTGCCTTCCAGCTTCTGGAAGGCTTCCGCATGCATGACCGCGCTGAGCTGCTCGGAAATGATCCGGTCGATCTCGGCGATGCGTGCATCAAGGGTGAGGTTGAGGTTGTCGGAGACCACCACGGTACCGTCCAGGACTTCCTTCGCCAGCGCGGCGATGATGTCCTTGGCACGATCATGTTCGGTCTGCGACTTGGCGACCTTGCTCTTCTCGACGATCTGGTCGAGCAGGCCCACCTCTTCGGCCACGGCGGCCTGGGTGGCCAGTTGGCTGGCTTCGGCTGACATCGATCAGTCCTCCTTGGTCACGCCGAGCTTCTTCAGCTGCTCGGTGTTGTTGAGCACATCGGTCAACAGGTCTTCCAGCTTCTCGTTGCCCGCCAGCTTGTTGCGGAGATCGGCCAGCTTGGTGCGCGACTCGAGCAGGCGCCGCAACGGTTCGATCTGCTGGACCACCGCCTCGGGGCGGAAGTCGTCGATGGAATTGAACTTCAGCTCGACGCCGAACTCGCCACCGTCGTCGCTGATCTTGTTCGGCACGCGATAGACCGCGCGGGGTGCGACGCCTTCCATCACTTCATCGAAGTTGTCCAGATCGACATTGACGAACTTGCGATCCTTGACCTTCGGCAGCGGCTGTTCCGGATTGCCACTGAAATCGCCCATCACGCCGACCACGAACGGCAGTTCCTTCTGCTCGATCGCGTCACCCTTCTCCACATCGTAGGTGAGCTGGACGCGCGGCGGGCGGATCTTCTGCAGCCGCTTCTGGATGCTTTCCTTCTTGGCCATGAGTGTCTCCTGACTGGGGCCGGTTCCGGATCAGTTGCCGATGTTCTGGAACGGATCGGAGGTGTTCGAGCGGGCAGCGGGCTTGGCCGGCTGCGTCGCGGCGGGCTGGGCAGCGGCGGCGGGAGCCGCGGCACGGCCTGCACGGGCGCGGCTGCGCGGCTTGGGCTTGGGCGTCGGGTCGAGAATGGCGTCACCCATGGTGTTGCGCAGGGTGGTGGCCAGGGTCTGCGCTTCCTTGCGTGCGGTGTCCGACGCCAGTGCGCCACGGCCCTGCAGGCGGGTCAGCGACTGGTTGGCGACACGGAAGCCGGCGACGGTGATCACACCATCGGCCACCAGATCATTGGGATCGCGCTGGAGTACTTCCTCGGCTGCGACGATCGCGCGGGCGTACTGGCCCTGGTCGAACTGCAGCTGTGCGATGCGTACCCACGGCTCCTTGCGCGTCGGGTCGGCCTTGGCCGCCAGTTCGAACGCACTGATCGCGGCATCGGCGCCGCCAGTGGTGACCTGTGCTTCGGCGTTGCTCAGCGTCGTTTCGAACGGCACGACCTCGGCCTTCTTCGGCGCCGATGAGCAGGCCGCCAGGCCCGACAGCAACATCAGCGCGAACATCGGCCGGTACACAGCCTTCCCCATTGCCTTCACTTCCATAGTGATCCCTCGTCGAAATTAGTTCCTCAAGGAAGCCGAATCTCCGCCGATACAACGCACGGGATTCCTGCCCCTGTCGGCGGCAGTGTACATTCGCGAATACGCGTCGGTATAGTGAATTTCGTCAAGAATATGGCGAATTTGATAGACACAACCTTCACATCCCGATGTGATATCCGCGAGCAGAAAGTACTTATACGCTCAATTTTCGCCCCGCATCCCGAGCCGACCGACCGCACATGAATGCGCAACTTTTCTCATCCCATCGCGTGATATCCGTCACGATTTTGTCCCTGGTCATGTCCACGTCCCTGACCGGTTGTGCCAGTGACAGCAAGCTGGGCAAGGCGATGGACAAGACCCTCCAGGCCGTGGGCATCCGCGAGGGCAAGCCCGAGGCGCCCCCCACCATTCCGCTGCGCCTGTACGCCGGCAGCAACCTCAACGCCGGCAACGACAAGCGGGCGACGGCCGCGGTGGTCAAGGTCTACCATCTGCGCAGTCTGCAACGCTTCGAACAGGCTCCCTTCAACGCTTTCCTCGACCAGGCCGGCGAGCAGGCTGCACTCGGCGCGGACCTGCTTTCGGTCAACGAGGTCGTACTGACCCCGGGTGCCCGGCAGGAATTGTCCGAGCAGCTGAGTGAAGGAAGTGCAGTGCTCGGCGTTGTCGCCCTGTTCCGCGCTCCGGCCGAGAATCGCTGGCGGCTCGCGTTCGACACCAAGGGCAAGACGCTTCCGCAGGATGGCGTCACCATCGGCGTCCATGCCTGTGCCCTGACCAGCGACAGCAAGGCGCTGTTGACACGTATCTCCGGTGATCCAGGCAGTCTTGCATCCATCCGTTGTGCAGGCGCGAAGAAGTAGCATCGCGCCGGAATTCTGGCACTCGAATTCATCGATGCGATAGTATCCTCAGCGCAACGATTGCCCTGTTCGTTTGAATGTGCGATGAGATTCACATTTTCACATTACTGAAAGGGCATGCGCCACTGCGGGGCGCGAGAACGTCGGAACCGACCCGCAGCGGCGACTTTTTCAAGCTATTTCCAAGGATTGAACGTGGCTTATGTAAGCAGGATGTCGAAGGTTCTCTGGGGTGAAGGCCTGTTCCTGCGCCCCCAGCACTTCCAGCGCCAGGACGCCTACCACGAAGCACGGCTGCAGGATCTCTCGCAGACCCTGCACCCCTATGCATGGGGTGCACGCCGGGTGCGTTTCGATCCACATGCACTTTCCGGTGGCACGCTGCGCCCACTCGATCTGTCGGCGGTGTTCCCCGACGGCGAGACCTACGATGCGCCCGCGCACGACGGCCTGCCCGATGCGGTATCGCTGCAGGAGCTGCCGCCAGGCGTACAGTCCACCGTCGTCTATCTGGCACTGCCGCTGCTGCGCGATGATGGCGCGAACTGTGCCGATGCCGAAGGCACGGTTCTGGCCCGTTACCGCCAGGCCAACCGTGACACGCAGGACCTGTTCACCGATGCGGTCGAAGCCGAGCTCGCCTTCCTCAGCAAGGCAGTGAAGCTGCTCACCGACGATCAGCCGCGCGACGCCTACGCCACGGTGCCGATCGCGCGCGTGCGGCGCACCTCCAGCGGCGGCTTCGAGCTGGACGATGAGTTCATTCCGCCGTGCGCCCAGTTGCAGGCGTCACCGTTCCTGCATCGCGAACTGCGGGCGGTGCTCGATGCCCTGCAGGCGAAGGTCGATGCACTGTATGGCCTGCACCGGCAGACCTCGCAGAACATCATCGAATTCCGCTCCGGCGACATCGCCTCGTTCTGGCTGCTGCACACCATCAACAGCTCGTTCAGCGCGCTGGCGCATCTGCTGCACCATCCGCAGCTGCACCCCGAGCGCCTGCACCAGGAGCTGCTGCGCATGGCCGGCGCACTGCTGACCTTCTCCAATGCCTACCAGCTGGGCGATCTGCCGGTATATCGCCACGACCAGCCGGAAGCCCCCTTCCGCAAGCTGCTGGAGATCGTGCGCACCCTGCTGGATACCGTGATCTCCACCCGCTATTTCAAGATCGCGCTGAACGAGGTGAAGCCGTCCTATCATCTTGGCCGGCTCGATTCGCAGCGCATCGACGGCAATGCCTCGTTCTACCTGTCCGTCTCCGCATCGCTGCCGGCGCAGGAGCTGATCCAGAGCGTGCCGGTACGTTTCAAGGTCGGTGCGCCGGACGATGTCGAGAAGTGCGTGCTGTCCGCGCTTCCGGGCGTGAAGCTGACCCACGCGGCGCAGGTGCCTGCGGCGATCCCGGTGCGCCCGGGCAGCCATTACTTCGAACTCGACGCACGCGGTGCGCTGTATGAGCGCATGCTCAAGGCGCAGTCGTTGATGATCTACGTGCCGGCCGGTATTGCCGAACTGAAGATGGAACTCGTGGCGGTGACCTCATGATGAATTCCCCCCTGCCCCCGACGCCGGGCCCGATGCCCTCGCTGACCGCCAATGGCGCGATGGTCAACCCGACGCCGCAGGCGGCCAATCCGCAGAGCCTGCAGGACCTGATGGCCGACGGCTTCTACCTTCTGCTGCTGCTCAAGCGCGGCCAGCTGCCACACGATGCCGAGAGCTTCGTGCAGACGGTGCAGAAGTTCCTCGATGGCGTGGAACGCAATGCCATGCGCATGGGCGTGGCCTCGGAAGATGTCTACGCTGCCAAGTACGCGTTCTGCGCGGCAGTGGACGAGGCGATCCTGTCCCAGCCGTCGCCGCTGCACGAAACCTGGGAACGCAACCCGCTGCAGCTGCGCCTGTTCGGCGAGCATCTGGCTGGCGAACACTTCTTCGATCGCCTGGAAGAACTCCGGCGCCAGGGCGCCGCGCGCCTGCCGTCGCTGGAGGTCTACCACTATTGCCTGTTGATGGGCTTCGAAGGCAAGTACCGCCTGGAAGGCACCGAGAAGCTGGGCTACCTGACCGCGCGCCTGGGCGATGAGATCGTCTACCTGAAGGGCAAGCGCCACGGCTTCGCACCGCATGCACTGCCACCGGACAACGTCCGCCACAGCCTGCGCCGCGTGGTGCCGTTGTGGCTGCCGGCCGTGGTGGTGGGCTGCTTCGGCATTGTCGCCTTCTTCGGCATGCGCACCTACCTCGGCCACGAAACCGGCCAGCAGCTGGCCGCCTACAACGACGTGGTGCAGATGCCCGAGCGCACCGCCCACATCACGATCACCCTGCCATGAGCCTGATGATATGGACATCCCAAGCTCCTCACTGCTCGCATCCCTCGCTTCGCTGTCCCACCGCGAACGCCTGATCCAGCTGAAGGGGCCTGAGGAAGGCCTGGTCGTCGAACGCTTCGAAGGCATCGAATCGGTGTGCGGCGACAACCGCCTGCAGATCGACTGCCTGTCCACCGACGCGTTCCTGGACCTGGAGCCGTGGCTGGAACAGCCGCTGACCCTGCAGCTACGCCAGGCCGACGGTTCGCTGCGCCAGTGGCACGGGCTGTGTACCGAGGCTGCGCAGCTGGGCAGCGATGGTGGCCTGGCCCGCTATCGCCTGATCCTCGAACCGTGGACCGCGCTGCTGCGCCTGCGCCGCAATGCGGTGATCTTCCAGGATCTGGATACCCGCGCCATCTGCGAACAGATCTTCGCCGACTACCCGCAGGCCCTGTTCCGCTTCGACGTGCAGGCCGAGCTGCCGGCACGCGCGATCACCACCCAGTACCGCGAGACCGACTGGGCCTTCGTCACCCGGCTGCTGGCCGAAGCCGGCCTGGCCTGGCGCATCGAGCAGGCGCAGGACGACGATGCCGCACACACCCTGGTGGTGTTCGAGCCGGGCGCCGAGCTGCCCGACGCAGGCCGCGTGCGCTTCCATCGCGCCGACATGGCCGAGGCCAGCGACGGCATCACCGCCTTCGCCGAGCGCCAGCAGCTGGTGCCCAACGCCAGCACCGTGGCCAGCTGGCACAGCGAGCAGGTTGGCGCCGTGGCCGCGCACTCCAGCGCCGATGCCGGCACCCTGCCCGCACTGGAAGTCTACGTGCAGCCGCGCGCCGGTCGATTCGCCCAGGCCGGCTGGGCCGACGCCGAAGCACAGGCACGGCTGGACGCGCTGCGCGTCGGCCAGGTGCTCTACAGCGGCAGCGGCAGCGAGCGCCAGCTCGGCGCCGGCAGCACCTTCACCCTGGCCCAGCACCCGCAGCACGAAGGCCAGGCCTTCCAGTTGCTGGCCGTGCAGCATGTGGCCCTGAACAACCTGGACCAGGGCATCGCCGAACTGCTGGACAGCACCGCGCTGGAACGTGGCGCCTACCGCAACAGTTTCCTGGCCACTGGCAGCGGCGTGCCGTTGCGCGCCCTGCCGCAGGACCGGCCGACCCTGCATGGCCCGCAGACTGCACGCGTGGTGGGCATTGCCAACACCGCCGTGACCCCCAACCGCGAGCACCAGGTACGCATCCAGTTCGGCTGGCAGCGCGGCAGCAGGCCCAATCCCGGCGGCCTGACCGACACCGGCAGCGCCCAGCCCGGACACGCTCCCGGCGACCACACCAGTGGCAGCTGGGTGCCGGTGGCCGAGTGGGTGGCCGGCCCCAACTGGGGCACGGCCTTCCTGCCCCGCGTGGGCAGCGAAGTACTGGTGGAATTCCTGCACGGCGACATCGACCAGCCGCGCATCACCGGCCAGCTCTACAACGGCGAAGTCGCTCCGCCCTTCGGCGGCGGCATCGACGAGAACGCACGCCACCCCGGCGTACTCAGCGGCCTGCACACCCAGGCCCATGACGGTAGCGGCACCCAGCAATGGGTGATCGACGACACGCCCGGGCAGCTGCGCACGCGCCTGCACAGCTCACTGGCCGACAGCCGGCTGGAGCTGGGCTACCTGATCGCGCACCAGGACACCGCCCGCGGCACGCTGCGTGGCGAGGGCTTTGAACTGGCTACCCAGGGCTGGGGCAACGTGCATGCCGGCGAAGGCCTGCTGCTGTCGGCCAGCCTGCAGGAGCGCGCGGCATCCACGGTGATGGACAATGCCAGCGTGGTGGCCCAGCTGAAGGGCGCCGAGCGCAGCCTGGAACAGATGCAGCAGACCCTGGCGCAGCAGCAGGTGCCGGGGTTGGCGGAGTTCGAGCGCACCAAGCAGCTGCGCGAGCAGATCGACCCGAAGGCGCAGGGCCGCTTCCAGGGCGATGTGAACGGGCAGAGCGCGATGAAACCCGGCAGCGATGGCCGCAGCGCCGGTGACCAGCCGGTGGAACGGCTGGGCACGCCGCTGCTGCTGGCCGAGGCACCGCACCATGTGGCCTGGACCACCCCGGCCAGCGCGGTGGCCTACGCCGGGCAGAACCTGCAGATGACGGTGCAGCAGGACCTGCACGTCAGCGCCGGCGAGACCATCGCCACGGTGTCCGGCGAGCACGTCTCGCTGTTCGCGCAGAGCGGTCCGCTGCGGGTGATCGCCGCGCAGGGCCCGGTCAGCCTGCAGGCCCACGACGGCGAGCTGGAACTGCTGAGCGATCAGGCGTTGACCATCACCGCCACCGACGACCGCATCGACGTGCTGGCGCAGACCAAGGTGGTGCTGCAGGCCGGCAGCAGTGCGATCACGCTGGAGGGCGGCAACATCACCTTCAGCTGCCCCGGCGAGTTCAAGGTCAAGGCGGGGGAGCATCCGTTCATGGGGGGAGGCAGCACCCCGGCCAGCCTGCCGCCGCTGCCCGCTTTCACGATCAAGCCTGATCCGGGCCGCACCTTCGAAAGCACGTTCGCCTACGACCAGCTGCGCAGTATCGCCGAGCAGTCCACACCGGTCGAGTTCGTCATGATGATGGCGCCGACCTTCGGCTTCGATGTTCCGGCGCGGACCTACATGAAGCTGCAGGACGCGCTGAAGAATGGCAGCCTGCAGGCACCCGAACACAAGGTGATGGCCGGCGCGCCCTACCCGGCCGACTACGACAACAGCAAGCGCATCATCCGCGTGAACAGCATGGCGGCAGACCGCGCGGCGACGACCATCGAGGCGTCACGCGAACTGCTGGCGGTGCTGCTGCATGAGTTCGGGCACCACGTTGACAACGTGCTGCGCAATGATCTGGCGGAGAAGGATGCGAACGGCAAGCCGACCCTCGCTGCGGACAGCGGCAAGGAAGAAGGCACTGCACTCGCCTATCGCCTGGCGTTCTTCGACCTGGAAGGCACGCACGAAACCGAGTATGCGCAGTACACCTCGCCCGAGTTCAACGGTGCGTTGAAGGTGAACTATGCGGAAGTACAGGCTGCACTGAAGCAACAGGGGCCCGTGGCCCAGGAAACCAACAAGAGCGAGGATGGGCGCTACGAGGGGTTCAGTGCGGGTGATGGCCAGAACCATGACAAGCGACCCAGCGAGTCGTTTGGGCATCGATCGATTGAGGCGGTGCTGGGCAAGGTCGGCTTCAGCCGCGCTGAAATGAACGCGATCTATTTCGGCAACTGGCTGCGCGACTACTCGCAGCTGCTGGATCCGAAGATCGTGCGTCCACCGAATCTCCCAAAGGATCTTGGAAAGCACATCTCCCGATCTGCATTGACAAAGGTTGTCGACGTCCTGGCTGGCAGCGAGTTCTACGAACTGCGTCGAGGAAACTATCGTAACTACGGCGTAACCACTGAACGATTGGGCGTGTATCGTCCCAGCGAACACATCGACAATCCCAAGAACATCAAGCCGTCGCCTCCGGACCCCAGAACCATCGATCCGGACTTCGAGCCATGGGTTACGCCTGGCAGCGATCTGCTCAAGATCGACCCAGACCGATCGATGAAGCGCTACATCATCCGTTCCAGCGAATTCATGGAGGCCGAGCTTCGCAAGGCCATGTCATTGGGAATGACACCTGATGGCATGCGTCACTTCGGTTCGGCACTTCATGTGCTTGAGGATTACTTCGCCCATTCCAATTTCTGCGAACTGAGCCTTCGAAAGCTCGGGCATGGCAAGGTGCTGCCCTGGACTGCAGCGGCAACTTGCAAGCATTCGTACCCAGTCGTCACCGGCATGTTCGGCTCCACCGATGTGATCGCCAGCCTGGCCGAACCCATCGCACACAAGGTCTTTGGCATTGAAAGCTGGGAATTCAAAGCCAGCAAGCCCGGTGATCGCTCGGACGGCGAGAAGATCATGCTGATACTGCTGTCGGAACACAGTGACAAGAGATACTACGAAGCCTTCGAGAAGTTCCTCAAACTTCGTGATCGCATCGCAAGCATTCCAGGCCATGAGTATCTTGAACGTGCTGGCTGGATTGCCAGCGCCCCGATGCGCCTTGTGCTGAACTCATACAACTTCGTGTACCAGCAACTGCTGTTGCTGGTGGGCAACAGCGTTGACGATGCCCAGACCATGTTCGACTCTGATCCGAACAAGAATGGATCTACGGACCCCAGCCACTCCCAGCTCGCCAAGGATCACGATGTGCACCCCTTGCATACGCTCGCTGCCACCCTGGCCAGCAGCGCGGTGCAACAAGTGGGAGCTGCCATGTACAAGCACTGGCGAGGAATGCCCACGACCAGTCCGGCCACGATCGCAAAGTCCTACCTGGTGCACCCGCAAGACACCTCCTGGCAGGATGGACTGGTGGGCGCCTGGGCGAAAAAGCACCCTGCCGACATCCGGCGTGCTGCGTCAGCGACCGAGCTTGAGCACTTGCATGAGGAACACGGCAAGCACGCTCTGGAGGAAATTCGCCGGGTGGGTCGCTATGGATCCAAGAGTTGGGACTACATCACCAAGTTCTACGAAGATCTGTTTGGTGAAAAGAATCAGGTGAAGCCAAAGAAATGATCAGGAATCTCTTTCTTGCCTCGCTTCTCGTCCTTGGCTTCGGCGCGTGCAGCGATGCCCAGACAGCAGCTCCCGCGCGTGGCGAGGCCAATGCAGCGCCGCATCTCGCACTCAACGAAGACTATGTCGAGTACAAAGGGAAACGCCTGACCTTCAAACAGGACCTTGCCGCATGGGAAAAGGTACTTGGACCCACGCACCGCAATGCGCTTTCGGAGGCATCGGACATCGTCGTCTGGGACGATCTGGGCATCCGCGTCTATACGAACTACCCCAAGGACCTGACGGTCCGCACCGTCGCCGTCACCCTGAAGGGCCTGCCGGAGGACTCGCTGGCCTACATCGCACCGGGGGAAGGCGTTCGTCCCCGCGCCGACTACAAGGGAGCTGTCTCGGTCAGTGCGGTGAAAGTGGACAAGAATACCCGGGTCGGGGACATCGCGCGTCTGAGCAATGATCGGCTGCGCATCGACTGCAGCCGCGGCATCGATCTCTGCACGGCAAGCCG
Source organism: Stenotrophomonas sp. WED208 (assembly GCF_040984485.1). Taxonomy (NCBI): domain Bacteria; kingdom Pseudomonadati; phylum Pseudomonadota; class Gammaproteobacteria; order Lysobacterales; family Lysobacteraceae; genus Stenotrophomonas; species Stenotrophomonas sp. WED208. Next base: position 1,840,317 of record NZ_JAZARB010000001.1, on the reverse strand, counting down.
CAAGGATGACCGGTTCAAGGATGTCAGCACGTACTTCGGCGTCGACGATCGTCGATATGACAGCATCCCTTATGAGATCGAGTTTGGTCCAGGACGTGATGGCACCCGCTGAGCCCAAGCGTACGGCGACGGCTCTCTTCGCGACCAACTCACGACGTTTTCTGGCGATAGCGCTTTCATCGCTCTTTGCCCCATGCAGCGCCGCACCTCAGGATGAGCAGCCGAAGCAGAAGCCAGCGGCCATTTTCGAGAATGGCTCGATCCTCATCGGCTCACAGCGCGTTGAACTTGGCGCCCCCGTCAGGGCATGGATTGCCGTCCTTGGTAGCGACTATCGCTTCGCCGATCCTGAGTTACCGATCATGATGATCTGGGATGAACTGGGGATCGCTGCCTACACGGGCCCAACGAAAGAACATCGCGTCAACTCAGTCTCATTCGTCCTCCGTGTCCCTCCTAGGTCATCTGGCGGCTATGAACCTCCAGGAGAAGGAATTCAGCCACGCAAGACTTTTTCGGGTGCGGTCTCGTTCTCGGGCACTCCTGTGAACAATACGACGCAGGTTGATGACATACCCCGACTGAGCGGAGGTTTACTGGAAGTACACTGCAGCCAGGGAATTGCCCTCTGTAGCGCGAACAGGACAGATCAGGCGAAGCTGGATTACTCCTTCTATTTCTCCGTGGACGATAAGCGCTACAGCAGCTACATATACAAACTCAACATCGAGAAAGACGACGCTCCAGATTGAGGAGGCACGGAACCACCTTCACAAGCAGTGACCACTCGGCCTCATCATCGACAGCGGGCAATTCAACGGCGACATGAAGATCTGCGACATCCCGGCCGCCCGATGCACGATGTTTGAGATTCACTGCAGCGAGGGCATCGGCACATGCATCAGAAATCGGGTTGATGGCACTACTCGTGGCTGCTCCATCTACTTCAGGGCTGACGAAAGGCGATACGATCACCTCCCGTACACCATCGAAGTCAGCCGCGAGACCAACTGATGTACGCTGCGGTGCCATCGAGAATCCTCCTGATTTCGTTTTCTGTGCTTGCATTTGCTGCCTGCGATGCCAAGCATGCCCCGGGCTCAGGCGAAAGCAATGCAGCCCCTCTGGCTTTCCAGGATGACTACGTCAAGTACAGCGGACAGCGCCTGGATTTCACTCAGGACCTGTCCAACTGGATCAACGTGCTTGGCCCCAACCATCGCACCGCGTTTCCCGATGACCCTGGCATTGTGGTCTGGGACGATCTGGGCATCCGTGTCTACACCAACCATCCCAGGAATCAACGTGTGGTCACAGCATCAGTCACCCTTCGCGGAGAACCCGAGGATTCGCTGTCCTACATTCCACCAGGCGAAGGCGTTCGACCTCGCCAGGACTATGCCTACTCCGTTCTGGTCAACGGTGTCCGCGTAAACAAGGGCACTCGCGTAGGCGACATCGCACATCTGAGCGGAGGTCAGCTTCGCATTGACTGCAGCCGCGGCATAAGCATCTGTGGCGCGAGCAGGAACGATGAAAAGTTCATCCAGATGAAGATGTATTTCGGAGTGGATGACCGACGGTACGACAGCACCCCCTATGTCATCGAATTCGGCCCTGGCAGCAACCCGGCTCATTGAAATTCATCAAGTACGATCAAGACGATAGTGTGCAGTCGTCAGTGGCACGAGGATCTCTTCGACAGGTGGATCTGAGAAGAAGATGCCTCGGACATCGTTGTCTGGGACGACCTGGGCATCCGTGTCTATACGAACTACCCAAAGGATCTGACGGTCCGCACCGTCGCCGTCACCCTGAAGGGCCTGCCTGAGGACGCGCTGGCCTACATTGCGCCCGGTGAAGGCGTTCGTCCGGGTAAGGACTACACGGGCACTGTCGCGGTCAGTGGCGTGAAAGTGGACAGCAATACACGTGTCGGGGACATCGCGCAGCTGAGCAATGATCGGCTGCGCATCGACTGCAGCCGTGGTATCAATCTCTGTACCGCAAGCCGCAGGGATGCCCGATTCATCCATGTCAGCACCTACTTCGGCGTCGATGATCGTCGTTATGACAGCATCCCGTATGAGATCGAGTTTGGCCCGGGGCGTGATGATGCGCGTTGAACCCGCGGTTTCGCCGACAGGTTCCTCTCGTTTCACGCTGCTGTTCGTATTCATACTGACTGCGGCCGGCTGTGGTTCGCATCACGTGCCATCGGCGTTCATGACCACGCCATCGCTACCCGAAGCGGAACTGACAGAGCTCTACCCTGGCACACTGCTGAAGCAACTGGCTTTCAAGGACGTAGACGGCCCGGGCCTGCTGCTGCTTTCGCGCAGCGCGCAAGCATTGCCGGCGCAGGGCGACGCAGGACCGCTGGATCAGATCACGCTGCGTGCAGAGCTGTTCCGGCGCACCGATGAGGCGAGTCCTTGGGTTTCGCGCTGGAGCGTCGAAGATCCGGTTCAATGCGAAGGCCTGGATCTGGAGGCCGGCTATTTCCTGGATCAGGTGACAGCCACCGACCTGGACAACGACGGCCGAGCCGAGTTGACGCTGGCCAGCCACAGCGTCTGTGGCGGCGGCATTGACCCGCAGCAGCTGCGCATCGGGCTTCGCCAGGGCGAGCAGTACTACGAGGTGCGCGGCGAATCGCTGGTACACGTGGAAGGCGATGAACCTTTCGGCGGCGAGCGTCAGAACGATCCTGCGCTGGCATCAGCTGCGGCGCCGTTGCGTGCGCACATCGACAGCGTGTGGGAAGCGATCAAGCGCGGGAGTTCGCCGTGACCGTGCCATGGTGCCAGCGCCTGCATCCGCCCGTGCTCCTGCTGGTGCTTTCGGCTGCCGCAAACGCCGCCATCGCGCGCACGCCGCCGCCCAGTCCACTGCAACGCGCCTGCGCGGCCGACATCGAGGAACGTATCGAGCTGCGGTTCGCGGACGGCAGGCATGTAAGCGCCTGCGTACCTGGCGTCGGCGACGGCTGCGCGTACGGCAGCGGGCAGACCACGCTCGACGCTACGCCCGACCTCAACAACGATGGTCGCGCCGACGCAATCCTCACCCACTTCGGCAGCAGCTACGGTGACATCGACGTCACCCATAAACTGGTGCTGGCGCAGTGCCCGGACGGAACCTATGCGCGCCTGCTGGAGGGACGGTTCACCACGCTGGCCGCACCTCCGGCACCGCATCCGGCGTGGCCGGCGCTGGAGGCATCGCGTGACTGTCCGGGCGGCCGGGAAACGATTGCACTGCACTTCGAGCGGGCTGCCGCCCGCTACCGCGGTCCGGAACACTTCGATCCCGACAATGCCTGCACACGCTGAACGACACGGCTTGATCCAGCGCATGCCGTCGCCACGGGCGCGGTGCTATCGTGGCGCCATCATGCCCTCAGGAGTTGCACCCATGAACCGATACCGTCCCACCCGCCTTGCCCTGGCCGCCCTCGCCTCGCCCCTGTTGTTGGCCGCCTGTGTCAGCACGCCAGGCCCGGAGGTGAAGGGCACGGGCCGCTGTAATGCCAGCCAGCTGGGCTGGGCGATCGGCCAGCCAGCCAATGAACCCAACATCCGCCGACTGTCCAGCGAAAGCGGTGCCGGCCTGGTCAACCCGATCGGCCCCAGCACCATCACCACCAAGGACATCCGCCAGGACCGCCTGCGCGTGTACGTGGACAAGGACAACATCATCACCGCGACCCGCTGCGAATAAGCACCGCCACAGGTTTCTGTAGAGCCGAGCCTACGCTCGGCTGCTCTCCGGTCAGGCCGCACGGAAAGCCAGCCGAGCGTAGGCTCGGCTCTACAGGGTTCAGGGTTCGGTATACCCTGCGCAATCCGGCAGCGCCTGGTCGGGGTGGAACACCCCATCACTGAAGCGGAACAGCCGCGTGTAGCTGCACGCTGGGTCCTGCTCGGTGCGGAGGTCCTTCTTCTTCAGCGGCCCTTTGGCCAGCGAATCCTCGAAGCGCGAGACACCGGCCGGAAACCGCGTGGCCACGGTCTGGTAGCGCAGTACCGGCATACCCTCGGCCGCCGTCTCCAGCCCCAGCTTTGCCGAGAACCCATACTCATCGTGGCAGGCACCGGCACGCTGCTTGATGTCCTGCTCGCTGAAGCAGGCGCGGATCATCGCACTGCCCAGCCACGGCACGGTCAGCACGTCGTCGTCCACCTGGATGTCGTCCTGCAGGTGGCGCACGCGTGCCAGCTGCAGCGTGGACGCATCGGCACCGCCGCCGGAATACATGCTGCTGAACGAGACGATGCCTCCCACCAGTACATTCTGGCGGGCCCGCTGCTGCGGGTCGGTCACAGGCTCGTCGCTGCCAACGCCTGGGGCCAGCCGCACGATCCACGGCCACAGCTTCAGATCGCTTTCCTGCGGCACGTCGATGCTGACGTGATAGGTGTGTGGCGTGCGCTGGCCCGGCACCTTCTCAAGTACTTCCAGCACGGTCGGCCGATCACCATCTTCGGTGACCGGCTGCACGCGCACGCACCAGGCACGATCGAGGGTGCAGTCATAGAGCCCCGCTGGTCCCGTCTCATCGGCGACCAGCACCTGCCCCAGCGGCTCCATCACATTGCCGGCAGCGTCACGCTGCTGCGGCAGGATCGAGCCCTGCGCCAACACCAGCGCCGGGGTGGCCAGCAGTGCAGCACACACGGTCGTGCGGGCAACGATGGGGGGCATGGGCGGCTCCTGCGGTTGGGATTCCGATGGTAACCGTTGCCCGGGCAGAGTCGAGCCATGCTCGACTGCTGTCTGTCGGGAAGAGCAGCCGAGCATAGGCTCGGCTCTACAGTAAGGACACGTTGTATCCGTCAATGCCCATTACAGTCGCAGCCACCCCACCCTCTCGCCTTCGACGTCTGGCCGATACCGGGATTGAACGTATTGCTCGGGTCCAGCTGCTTGTAGAACCCGGCCAGTGCCGGCTTGGCCGGGTACAGGTGGCCGACGTTGTGCTCGGCCGGGTACTCGGCGCCGCGCTGGTCCAGCAGTGCCCACATCGCGTGCTCGATCGCCATCGGGTCTTCGCCCTTGCGCGCGATGTAGTCCTGGTGGAACACGTGGCACAGGAAGTGCCCGTAATACAGCTTGTGCAGCAGGCGGCCATCGATATCGGCCGGCAACTGCTCGAACCAGTCGGCGTCATCGCGACGCAGGGCGATGTCCAGCGCCACGATGTCCTGCACCTGGTTGCGATGCACTTCGCGGTAACGCACCGCCGCGCCGGCCACGGCGAAGCGATGCAGGAAGGCCTTGCGCCCCTCATCGGCCGTGCAGTGGAAGTAGCCGCCCTCATGGTCGGTAAAGAAGCCGCGCAGCCAGGCCTCGGTGTCCGCTGCGTCCTGCGCGGAGACCTTCAGCAACAGATGATGCTCGTAGCGCTGGCGGAACTCGCCCATGCGCTTGGGCAGGTGCGAGGGCAGCAGGCCGGTCAGCACCTGCATCACCCGGTCGGTCACGCCGCGCAGGCCCAACCGCTCGAACCAGCCATCGACGCGGCTCTTCAGTGCGAAGGCGGCCGGCACGCGGGCGGTGCCAAGGCGGTCGATCAACAGGAAGCTGTCCTTGCCGTAGCGTTCGCCGATGTCATAGGCATCGCGGTGGATGTACTCGCCGGCAATCGGCAGGCGTTCGAAGCCGGTCAGCAGCTGGCGCCGGATCGCGGTGAGGCTGTCGGTGCTGTTGCTGCCGATATAGAAGACCTCTGCCGCCTCCTTCTCGAAGGTGTCCAGGCGCACCGCGAACACTGCCAGCTTGCCGGCAGATCCCGCTGCCTCGAAGTGGCGGCTGGGGTCGGCATTGAAGCGTGCCGGCGTATCGGCATCGACCCGGCGCACTTCCTCGGCGTAGCGCGGATCGGAGGCGGCACGGCCGTCACCGTCACTCACGTCGGCAGCACGGTAATCACCCGCCTGCAGGCGCTGCAGGATCTGCTCGGGCGTATCGCCCAGCGCGATGCCCAGATGGTTGACCAGCTGCAGCTGGCCCTGCGCATCGACCTGCGCATACAGTGCCAGCTCGGTGTAGGCCGGGCCACGGCGCACCAGCGCGCCGCCGGAGTTGTTGCAGATGCCGCCCAGCACCGAGGCGCCGATGCAGGACGAGCCGATCACCGAATGCGGTTCGCGGCCCAGTGGCGCCAACGTCTGCTCCAGCCGGTCCAGCGTCGCGCCGGGCAGGCACAGCACCTGCCGGCCTTCGTTCAACAGCTGGATGCCGGTCAGGCGCAGCGTGCTGACCAGCACGATCGGACGCCCATAGTCGTTGCCATCCGGGGTCGAGCCACCGGTCAGGCCGGTGTTGGCTGCCTGCAGGATGATCGCCGCCCCGCCCTGCACCGCTGCCTGCAGCACACGCCACAATTCAAGCAGCGTGCCCGGGCGCACCACCGCCAGCACCGGGCCGTCACCGAAGCGGTAGCCACGGCGGAAACGGCGGGTGGCCTTGTCGCCGGTCAGTACGTGGCGGCTGCCGACCGCAGCGCGCAATTGCGCCAGCACGGCATCGTGGCCACTCACGGCAGGTTGACCAGCGAATCGCGGCCGATGTCAGCGATGCGGCGCGCACCGGTCAGTGTCATCGCCACGCGCATCTCCTTGGCGATCAGGTCCAGCAGGTTGACCACGCCAGCCTCGCCCTGCGCTGCAAGCGCATAGACGAAGGCACGGCCCAGCAGCACGGTGTCGGCACCCAGCGCCAGCATGCGCACCACGTCCAGGCCAGTGCGGATGCCGGAATCGGCGAGGATCTTCAGGTCGCCCTGCACCGCATCGGCAATCGCCGGCAATGCACGCGCGGTGGACAGCACGCCGTCGAGCTGGCGGCCACCGTGGTTGGAGACCACGATGCCATCGGCGCCGAACTTGACCGCATCACGTGCGTCATCCGGGTCGAGGATGCCCTTGATCACCATCGGGCCCTGCCAGAACTCGCGGATCCACTCCAGGTCCTTCCACGAAATGGAGGGATCGAAGTTGCTGCCGAGCCAGCCGATATAGTCCTCCAGCCCGGTCGGGTTGCCACGATAGGTGGAGATGTTGCCAAGGTCGTGCGGGCGGCCGAACAGGCCCACGTCCCACGCCCAGTGCGGATGGGTGATGGCCTGGCCGATGCGGCGCAGCGAGGCATTCGGTCCACTCATGCCGGAGTGGGCATCGCGGTAGCGCGCACCCGGCACCGGCATGTCCACGGTGAACACCAGGGTGGTCACCCCAGCGGCCTGCGCCCGCTCCAGCGCATTGCGCATGAAGCCACGGTCGCGCAGTACATACAGCTGGAACCACATCGGCCGCTGGATGGCCGGTGCCACTTCCTCGATCGGGCACACCGATACGGTGGACAGGGTGAACGGGATGCCGCGGCTGTCGGCCGCGCGCGCCGCCTGTACTTCACCGCGCCGGGCATACATGCCGGTCAGGCCGACCGGGGCCAGCGCCACCGGCATCGCCAGTTTTTCGCCGAACAGCTCGGTTTCCAGGCTCAGGTCGGACATGTTGCGCAGGATGCGCTGGCGCAGCGCGATGTCGGACAGGTCGGAAACATTGCGCTTCAGCGTGTGCTCGGCATACGCGCCGCCATCGATGTAGTGGAACAGGAACGGCGGCAGCCGGCGTTGCGCTGCGGCACGGTAATCGGTGGAGGCGGAGATGATCATGGGGTCAACCGTGTGGGGAAGGTAGACGCGAGGCCCGCGCACGCCGGGCTTCGTTGTCATCGAGGGTGCGCAGCGTGGTGTGCACGAACTCGAGATGGGCATGCGCGGCGGCGCGCGCGCGTTCGGGGTCGCCGGCCAGCACCGCGTCCATCATCTCGCGGTGCTGGTCGGACAACGGCGAGAAGGTCCTCGCCGAGGTGTAGAGCTTTTCGCGGCTCTGCGAGATGTTGGTCTGCAGCAGGTCGAACAGGCCGCGCATCACCTGCAGCAGCACCAGGTTGTGCGAGGCCTCGGCGATGGACAGGTGGAAGGCCGCGTCGGCCTCGGCTTCACCGGTGGGATCGTCCTTGCCGTGCGCGTCCATCATGGTCTGGAAGGCCTGCGCGATGCGTGTGCGATCCTCATCGGTGGCGCGCAACGCTGCATGCCAGGCGGTGGCACCTTCCAGCGCGTGGCGGATCTCCAGCACGTCGAAGCGGTATTCCGGGTCGCCCTGGAACAGCGGCAGGTACGGCGCCAGCGGTTCATCCAGCGCCTGCCGCGCGCGCGCCGCGGGTTCGGCCACGTAGGTGCCGCCACCGACCCGTGCGGTCAGCAGGCCCTGGCTGGCCAACTGCGCGATGGCCTCGCGCAACGACGTTCGCGAGACCCCCAGCTGCACCGCCAGGGTGCGTTCGGCCGGCAGCCGGTCGCCCGGTTGCAGCCGCTGTTCCTGCACCAGGCCGCGCAGCTGCGCGGCCACCTTGTCCGAAATACGTTGCGTGCTCATGGTGCCATTGTGGCCCGAAGCGCGCAGCGGGTGGTCGGCTGACCGTGCATGGCTCAGGGAATCATCCAGGTCAGCCAGTAGGCCTGCGCCAGGGTGATCAGGCCGACCATGGTGGTGAAGATCAGGCTGTGCTTGACCGTGAAACGGAACAGGTCCGATTCCTTGCCGGCCAGGCCGACCGCGGCGCAGGCAATGGCGATCGACTGCGGCGAAATCATCTTGCCGGTCACGCCGCCAGTGGTGTTGGCTGCCACCAGCAGCACGTCGGACACGCCAATCTGCTGCGCGGTGGTCGCCTGCAGTGCTGAGAACAAGGCGTTGGATGAAGTATCCGAGCCGGTCAGGAATACGCCCAGCCAGCCGAGGAACGGCGAGAAGAACGGGAACGCGTCACCGGTATGCGCCAGTGCCAGCGCCAGCGTCGCCGACAGGCCCGAATAGTTGGCGATGAAGGCAAAGGCCAGCACCATGCCGATCGAGTAGATCGGCATGCGCAGCTCACGCACGGTCTCACCGAAGGTCTGCAGCGCCGAACGGGCCGGCATGCGCAGCGCGATGATCGCGATCACCGCGGCCAGGATGATCGAGGTGCCGGTGGCCGAGAACCAGTCAAACTTGTAGATCGCCTCGTAGCTGAGCGGTGCATCCACGATCGGCGGCATCTTCTGCACCATCTGGTCGAGGCCCGGCACCGGGATCTTCAGCACCCAGCTTTCCAGCGGGCCGCCCGCCGCGAACAGCGACTTGAACGGCTTGATGCTCCACAGCGTGACCATCGCGGTGAGGATCAGGAACGGCGACCATGCCTTGGCGACCTGGCCGACGCTGTAGCGTGGCGCTTCCAGTGCCTGTGCAGCGGCCTCGGCGCTGGTTTCGGTGTCGAAGCGGAAGATCCGCACCGGCTTCCAGCGGCGCAGGAACAGGGTCAGGCAGACCAGCGATGCCAGTGAGGCGGTGATGTCCGGCAGTTCCGGGCCAATGAAGTTGGAGGTCAGGTACTGCGCGATGGCAAACGAGCCACCGGCCACCAGCACCGCCGGCCAGGTTTCCTTGATGCCACGCCAGCCATCCATGATCGCCATGATCCAGAACAGCACGATGAGGGTCAGGAACGGCAGCTGGCGGCCGGCCATCTGGCCGATCTCGAACGCGTCCAGGCCGGTAACCTGCCCGGCCACGATGATCGGAATGCCCATTGCACCGAACGCCACCGGCGCGGTGTTGACGATCAGGCACAGGCCGGCGGCATACAGCGGCTTGAAGCCCAGCCCGACCAGCAGTGCCGCGGTGATCGCCACCGGCGCACCGAAGCCGGCCGCGCCCTCCAGGAAGGCACCGAAGGCGAAGCCGACCATCAGCATCTGCAGGCGCTGGTCTTCGGTCACCGACAGGATCGAGGCACGGATGATGTCGAACTGCCCGGTCTTGACCGAAACCTTGTAGAGAAACACCGCGCCGATGATGATCCAGGCGATCGGCCACAGGCCATAGACGAAGCCGAAACCGGCCGCGCCCAGCGCCTGGGTCAGCGGCATGCGGTAGAACAGCAGGGCCACGCCGAGTGCGATGGCCACGGTGATCGTGCCGGCCAGCCAGCCTTTCATCCGCAGCACGGCCAGGGCGATGAAGAAGAACGCGATCGGCAGCAGCGCGATCAGGCTCGACAACCACAGGTTGCCGGCGGGGTCGTACAGGTGTTGCCAGGGCTGCATGAAGGCTCTCGACTGGGGGCGGGATGTGCTCCACCGCACGCGATGGGTCGCCGCGGCCGCCGATCATTGGTGCTACCAATAATGATACCGATCAGACCACGTGCAGCGGATTTAACCGCCACTCCGGCGAAGCGCCTATTAGACCATAGGGCTAGACGCCATATTGGTCAGACCATTTCGCGATGTAAGGGTCAGAGCCCCTGCGGGGATCTGACCCTGCCTGGGCCCTTGGGGTCGGATCCCCGCAGGGGCTCCGACCCCACTCCGCGTCAGATCTTCTTCTCCAGCCGCCGCATCACCGCCAGCACCAGCACGCACAGCACGCTCACCCCGATGGCAACCACGTACCTGCCGATGCCCACGGCGATGCCGATTGCTCATCTCGCGCTCGACGCCGAGCAGCATTGCTGCGGCCTCGCGCAGCAGGATCGAGACATCCTGGGTGAGTTGCATGGGCAGGCTCCGGGAGTTTCCCGGAGCGTCGCGTGGCACCCGTGGCACAGAGCTGAAGGCCACACCACAGCCCGTTCACCCGACAGCGCCGGGCCGTGTCCAACGCCTGCGCCATCTGTGATCAACGCATCACTGCGCCAGGTAGCCACCATCAATGGCGTAATAGGTACCGGTCGCGAACGAGGCGTCGTCGCTGGCCAACCAGGCCACCAGTGCCGCTACTTCCTCGGCCGTGCCCAGCCGCTTCAGCGCATGCCGCGCTTCCAGTGTCGCGCGCACCTTCGGATCCATCTTCTCCAGCAGCGGCGTGGTGATGAAACCCGGGCCGACCGCATTGACACGGATGCCATCTGCGGCATGTTCCCAGGCTGCGGTCTGGGTCAGGCCGACCACGCCGTGCTTGGCCGCTACATACGCGGTGGAACCGGCATACCCCACCTGGCCCAGGATCGACGCCATGTTGATGATGCTGCCACCGGAACCCGCCGCACGCATCGCCTGGATCTGCGCACGCTGGCACAGGAATACGCTGGTCAGGTTGACGTCGATCACCCGCTGCCATCCGTCCACCGGATAATCACCACTGCTGGCCGCCGGCCCACTGATGCCGGCGTTGTTGACTGCGACATGCACGCCGCCCAGTTCCTTCACCGTGCGCTGCACCGCCGCTTCGACGGCGGCATCATCGGTCACGTCCAGCGCGACGCCGATGGCCTGCACGCCGCTGTCCTGCAGCTGTGCCACCGTGGCATCCACCGCGCCCTGCTTCAGGTCCCAGACCGAAATACGCGCACCGGATGCGGCGAGGGTCTGCGCGACCGCCAGGCCAATGCCGGATACGCCGCCGGTCACGATCGCGGTCTTGCCGGTGAGCTGGTAATCGATCATCTGCATTCTCCATCTGTGGGGGTATCGATGCGGCCTGCCGCCGCCAACGCCTCACGCTACGCCTTCATCCGTGATGACACGGACGACAACGTGTCCGCAGGCGATCGTTCCACCCATGGAACCTCAACTGCAGTTGATGTATGGAATTGCGTACGGATATGCATGCAGAACGCCGCCGTATGTTCCACGGAAGATTCAACTTGGCCATATTGACCAATCGTTTTGACCATCTCGAAATCAAATGCGGGTGAATCAAGGCGACAATGGGAAACGTTTCCAGTTTCTTCGACACACTCATTCCAATCTGGCGTTTCCCCAGCCATCCAGCGTGCCGTCGCCACCGCATCGCAGCGGGTCTGCACAGGCCACGACCGGTACTGCATCTGCAATGCAGAGCGCATGGGCGAGGTACTGCCAGCGTCCACCTCCTGCGCACGTGCCGAGCAATGTCCCGATATTTCACTTTCGCCGATTACCGCCGCTTCGGCCATCGCCATGGCTTTGATTACCGCGCCGATCCGGAACACCTGCGCGACGATCAGTGGGCCGGCCACGGCGAGGTCAATGAACAGTTCCTGCGTGGCGGCATGAGCCTGATCGCGTCCGACGTCCATAATCGTTTCCCGTATGTGGCCACTGCCCAGCAGAGCCCCGGGTTGGCCATCCGGGTGATGCTGCAGGGGCAGGTCGACGTCCGCATTCCGCGACGCGGCGGCTTCACCCTGCGCGCCGGCACCGCCATGACCGCGCACCACCGGGAACAGGTCGAGATGACCGGCTCACATCCCGGCGAAACGCGCATGCGCGGCGTCAGCGTGATGGTGCCGGGCCAGATCGATCCGGATCTGTTCCAGCTGCCGCAGCTGGAAACAGCGCTCAATACCCACCTGGAATGCCGCCACTGGGCGATTCCGCACACCCTGCTGCCGGTGCTGGGCCAGCTGTTCGACAGCCCCTGGCAGGACGGCATCGATGCGCTGTGGCGCGAAGGCGTGGCCCTGCAGCTGCTGGCCGTCGGCCTGCAAGCCGAAGATCTGCAGACCGACCACGTGCGTACGCTTCGCGCGGGCCAGCGCGAGCGGCTGGAGCGTGTCCGCGCTTATCTGCACGATGATCCCAGCCATGCCCACAGCCTGGTCGAACTGGCCCAGCTGGCCTGCATGAGCCCGAGCTCGCTGCGCCGCCACTTCGCCCAGCAATACGGCTGCTCGGTGTTCGACTACCTGCACGAACAGCGCATGCGCCATGCCGAACAGGGCCTGCGCGAGGACGGCTGGACTGTCGAGCAGGCTGCGGCCGCCAGTGGTTACCGCCACCCCAGCAACTTCGCGGCTGCATTCCGCAAGCGTTTCGGCCTGGTACCCAGCCGCTGGCGCACCGGGCCCTCAAAGGTCGGATAGCAGCTTCTGCTTCACGCCATCGCGGATGCCGGCCAGCGGCCGGCACAACCGCAGCCGCCTGAATCGACCTTCCATGGCTCCGCTCTGGTAGGTGTCGACCTTGGTCGACACGCGCTGGAAGCGATCATATTCCCGACACATCTCTGCGCATGTCGCATATGCCCATTGCCGCCAAAGATGGGCCGCGCCATCGTAGTAAGGCTGACTACAGGGACTTCTCGTGGACAATCGAGATCAACCAAGCACGCCTTACTTCATCCGATGCATCCAAAGTCCATGGCTACCCGAGACAGGCGCGCATGAGGACGATCTACGCAGCTTTCAGGCACATTGGAGCGAGGCAGCGATTCCAGAGGAATTCATGCTGCTCCTGCGTTGGTCAAACGGTGGGCGCTGCGTGTTCCCTCATGCTTATGTCGACCTATGGTCCATCGCCACCATCATTCAGCTCAACCGCAGCTACCAGATCCGTCGTTATCTTGGCGACTACCTGATGGGCATTGGAACGGACGGTGGATCGACGCTCATCGCGCTCGATCTCTGCCCACTCAGTCGCGGACAGATCATCTCATTCGATCTGGGCGATCTCGACATCAGCCGGGGAAAGCCCATCGCCGAATCAATTGCCGAACTCTTTCGGAAGTTCGACAGTGGGCTGCTGACGAGCGACAACCTTTATCCTTGAGCATAGAAACGCCGGCCAGCGGCCGGCACTACCGCGGCCGCCGGGTATCGCGCACCCGGCGTACCTCATCAAACTCAATACACCGGCAGATCGATGTAACTGGCCTGCGCCGCGCTGTGCCAGACCCGCTGCGTGGCCTTCTGGTAGTCGCCCGGTTTGGCCAGGTAGATGTTCGGCACGTAGGTCTGCGGGTTGCGGTCGTACAGCGGGAACAGGCTGGACTGCACCTGCACCATCACCCGGTGCCCCTTCTGGAAGGTGTGGTTGGCGTTGGGCAGGTCGAAGCGGTACGGCAGCACCTGGTTCGCCGCCAGCGGCTTCGGATCACTGAAGCTTTCGCGATAGCGGCCACGGAAGATCGCCAGCGACACCGGCAGCTCGTAGCCGCCCATCTCCGGCGTCGACGCTTCCTGGTCCGGATACACGTCGATCAGCTTCACCACCCAGTCGCTGTCGGTGCCGCTGGTCGAGGCCTGCAGGTGCACCACCGGCGCGCCGCCGATGCGCAGCGGCGCGGTCAGCGGTTCGGTGATGAAGGTCAGCACGTCCGGGCGGCCATCAACGAAGCGCTGATCCTTGACCAGCCAGGTGGTCCACATGTCGCGGTCACCGAAACGCACCGGACGCGGCACGAACGGCACCGGCTTGGCCGGGTCGGACACGTATTCCTCGAAGTCGCCCTCGCCCGCCGCCGGTGCCTGGAACGCCAGCTTGCCGCCGGCACGCAGGTACAGCGGCTTGCTGCTGGCAGCACAGCCCTTGTCGCAGCTGCGTGGCCAGCCCTTCAGGCGATCCCAGTGGTTCTCGCCGGTGTTGTAGATCAGCACCGGCGGCGTATCCGCCTTCGGCGCACCGTCCACCAGGTACTGGTCAAAGAACGGCTTGAGCACATCACGGCGGAACTGCAGCGCGGTATCGCCATCGAACTTCAGCGCGCCCAGCTCGCTACCGCTGTAGTTCACCTGGCTGTGCCGCCACGGTCCCATCACCAGGTAGTTGCGGTTGTTGCCGCTGTCGCGCCCTTCCATTGCCTGGTAGGCGTGGTTGGCCCCCCACATGTCCTCCTGGTCCCACAGGCCCTGCAGCCACATGGTCGGCACCTTCAATGGCGTCTTCGCCATCACCGCGTCCAGCGCCTGGCCCTGCCAGAAGCCGTCATAGGCCGGGTGCTCCACCAGTTTCTTCCACCAGGTCAGCTGGTCCACGCCGGTGAAACGCGCGTAGTCGCCGGCCGAACCGATGCGCAGGAAGGTGCTGTAGTCATCGTAGCCGAGGCTGGGCAGCGGCGTGCCCTTGCCGCGCTTCTCGGTCTGCATCGCGAAGTAGTTGAAATTGACCTGGCGGAACGCGCCGTAGTTGAGCCAGTCGTCGCCCATCCAGCCATCCACCATCGGGCTCTGCGGCGCGGCCACCTTCAGCGCCGGGTGCGGGTCGGTCAGCGCCATCACCACGGTGAAGCCCTCGTACGACGAGCCGAGCATGCCGACCTTGCCATTGCTCTCCGGCACGTTCTTCACCAGCCAGTCGATGGTGTCCCAGGCGTCGGTGGAGTGGTCCACCTTGGTGTTGTTCAACGGCCCGCGCAGCGGCCGGGTCATCACGTAATCGCCTTCGGAGCCGTACTTGCCGCGGATGTCCTGGAATACGCGGATGTAACCGCCATCGACAAACACCTCGTCGCCCTGCGGCAGCAGGTCGCGCATGCGCGGCGAATCACTGCGGCTGGCGCGGCCAGCGGCATCGTAGGGCGTACGGGTCAGCAGGATCGGCGCATTGCGCGCGCCCTTGGGCACCACGATCACCGTATACAGCCTGGTGCCATCACGCATCGGCACCATCACCACGCGCTTGTCGTAGTCACGACCGACATCGGGGGCAACGAAGGGCTTGCCGCTGATGTCCGGGGTCATCGGCGGGGTTTCGGCGGCCAGCACGGTGCTGGACAGGCAAAGGGCGATGGCTACAGCAACGGCACGTACACGCATGGAGACCCCTCCCGGCAGGAAAGCCTCAAGCCTACTCCTGCCTTGTACCGTGAAGTGTGGGCGGGCTTTGCATTCTGCGGTGGATGCAGGCAGGACTGATGGCACATGTGCGACCAGCTGCTGCGCCCGACGGCAACCGGTCGTGCCGGCCGATCAGGCCACCGGCACTTCGTGTAGCGCCAACCAGCGCCAACGGCCATCTTCCTGCCGCAGCACCGCCAGCGATTCCCGCCATGTGGGTACGCCGCCATCGATCGAATGCCCTTCGCGATAGCGCAGCACCGCCAGCGGTGACGGCGCTTCCACCGCCTGCACGGCTTCGATGGAAATCTGCAGCCCCGGCCGCGCGCCATGGCCACCCGCGAACAGTGCCTGCACGGCATTCCGATCCAGCCTGCGGCCACCGATACCGACCATGCTGAAGTCCGCGCAGAAATGCGCCATCAGATCATCCAGCACGTCGGTGCCGACGTCGGCACGGAACCAAGCCTGCAGCTTGTCGTGCAAGTGGTGGACTTCATGTTCTGCGGTGGTATCCATCAAATGTTCTCCGGTTGCGAAAGAGTGAGCAACTGCGGCCGGCGCAGCAACGCCATCGGCAGCAGGGTCAGTACAGCAGCCAGACCCAGCGCCACGCCGGTGGCATGGGCCGGCAGCCATTGCATGGCCAATGCCAGCAGCAGCGCGATGGCCGCGGTACCGAGGCAGAAGCTGAGCTGGCGATTGAGGTTCCAGAGTGCGCTGGCATCACCCAGCGCCTCGCCCTCGACCCCATGGAAGGCCAGCGTCTGCGCGGTGCTGCTGCACAGGCTGCCGCCGGCGCCCATCAAGGCAAACAGTAATGCTGCAATGGCAAAGACCAGGTGTGGTAGCAGCGCCATCAACAGCAGGCCGCCAGCCTGCAGGAGCATGCCCGTACGCAGTACCGTGGCCGGGCCGAAGCGGGCCAGCAGGCGCTTGCTGGCCGTGATCGCCATGGCCGAGGCCAGCGCCCAGGGCAGCATCAGCGCGCCGATGCGCGCGGCACTGTAACCAGCCTGGTGCAACTGCAGCGTGCTGACCAGCTGGCTGCCGATGAATACACCGGGTACTGCCAGGTAGACCAGCATCGCCAGGCGCAGGCCGCGATGGGATAGCAATGACCAGCGCAGCAGGGGTTGCGCCTGCTGCCGTGCATGCCGCAGGTGGGCCGCCGCCAACAGCAATGCGATCAGCAGCAGTACGGCGCCGGCGGCCCGATGGCCGGGTTCACCCAGCCAGGTCAGCGCCAGCAGCAGTGCGCCCAGCGCCAGCATCGCGGTGGACAGCGCATAGGCCTGCAGGCGTGGCGCACTACGCGCGCCATCGGCCGGCATCCACGCCAGCACCAGTCCAATCGCCACCACGGCCAGCGGCAGGCTGGCCCAGAGCACACCGCGCCAGGACAACCACTGCACCAGCAGCCCACCGAGCGCGGGCGCCAGTGCCGGTACCAGCAGCGCCACCAGCAGGATGCGGCGGGTCAGCGCGCCACGCTGGTCGGGCGTGCACTGTCGGTACGCTGCCGCCTGTGCCACCGGAATCAGCAGGCCACCGGCCAGGCCCTGCAGCAGGCGCCAGCCCAGCAGCCAGCCGATACCCGGTGCTGCGCCGGCCAGCGCAGCGGCAACCGCGAACAGCAGCAACGCCACCAGCAGCAGGCGACGCTCACCACAGCGCGCGGCCAGCCAGGGCGCCAGCGGAATCACCACGCTCAGGCCCAGCATGTAGGCGGTGCCGACCCAGGCCAGGGTGCTGATATCGGCGCGCATCTCCGCTGCCAATGCCGGATAGGCCACCGTGGCGATGAACATGTTGACCAGATCCAGGGCGAACACCAGCAGGAAGATCGCCTCATGGCGCAGGCGGGGGGACGGCATCGGCGGCGCTCCAGCGGGGAAGCGGCCAGCATGCCGTCCGGACCTTGTTGGAAAAACACGACGGCAGCTGCAACACTGTCAAACCTGTTTTGACAATGGATCATCATGGTCAGCCTCGATCGCTTCGATATCTTCCGCGCCGTGGTCGAGGCCGGCAGCCTGACCGCCGCCGCCGATCGCCTGGGCCTGAGCCGCGCGGTGGTCAGCTTCAACCTGAAGCGGCTGGAACAGGAGCTGGGCGTGACCCTGTTGCTGCGCAGTACCCGCCACCTGGCCCTGACCGATGCCGGCGAGCAGTTCCTGCAGCACTGCGTGCAGGCGCTGGATGCAGCGCAGGCGGCGATCGATGCCGCACGCCGCGACCAGCATCAGCTGCAGGGTGTGCTGCGCCTGACCACCACCCCGGAGTACGCACAGCTACGCCTGATTCCCGCACTGGAAGCCTTCCGTGCGCGGCATCCGGCCCTGCAGTTGCACCTGTCCACGTCGCCCGCGCCGGCCGACCTGATTCCCGAACGCTTCGACCTGGCGATCCGCCTCGGCCGTCTGCCCGATTCGGGCCTGCACGCCAGCGAACTGGAACGCCACCCACTGTGCGCGGTGGCGGCTCCGTCCCTGCTGGCACGCCTGCCCTCTGCCGATGCTGCCGATGACCCCGTGCAGCTGGGCACCCTGCCCCGCCTCGGCTACCCGCGCCTGGCCGACGTGCCGGTGATCGCGCCCGACGGCAGCGACGCCTTGTTTGCCACCAACCCGGGCAATGCAGTGGTGCGCGTGGATGGTGCCAGTAGCCTGCGCGCCTTCGCCGTGGCCGGCGCCGGGGTCACCGTGCTGCCACGCTGGCTGATCGAGGACGACCTGGCCCAGGACCGGCTGCGCCCGGTGCTGCGCCAGCACCGGTTCCCGCAGCAGAGCGTGTACGCGGTCTACCCGCACAGCACGCAGCCCTCACCGAAGGTGCGGCAGCTGATCGATTTCCTGCGCGGGTGGTTCGCCACATGAAAAGGGGACGGAGGGGATCAAGTCGTTTATGCATAAGCGACTTGATCCCCTCCGTCCCCTTTTTCAGACACGGCCCTGTGCCGGGCCGTGTCTTCAGGCATCAGCGCAGCACCTGCTCCACCAGCTGTACATCCACCGTCTGCAGCGGTTCGGCGGCATTGCGCGACAGCTGTACCTGGTAACTGCCGCCGTCGATCTTCCACTGGCGGGCCTGCGCATCGTAGTGGGCCAGGGTCTTCGGCTCGGCTTCGATGCGGATGCGACGCTGTTCGCCCGGCTGCAGGGTCACCTTGTCGTAGCCGATCAGGCGGATCGGCGTGGTGCTGCCGGCCGGCAGCTTCAGGTACAGCTGCGCGACGTCGGCACCGGGGCGCTTGCCGGTGTTGCGGATGTCGACGCTGGCGACCAGGCGCGAACCCTCCACGCTCACCTTCAGGTTTTCATAGGCGAAGGAGGTGTAGGACAGGCCGTGGCCGAACGCGAAGGTCGGGGTCAGGCCCTTGGCCGCCATCCACTTGTAGCCGACGTTGGCGCCTTCGATATCGAAATCGAACACATCGCCGAACGGCTTGGCCGGCTTGAAGCCGAGGCCGTCGATGTGCGGGCGCGGCAGCTGCGATTCGTCCGTCACCCAGGTCACCGGCAGGCGGCCGGATGGATTGACCTGGCCGGTCAGCAGCGCGGCAATGCCTTCGCCACCGCGGATGCCCGGGTACCAGGCCTGCAGCATCGCCGGCACCTGCGCCAGCCACGGCGTGCGCACCGGGCCGTTGGTTTCCAGCACCAGCACGGTCTTCGGGTTGGCCTTGGCCACGGCCGAGATCAGGGCGTCCTGATTATCCGGCAGCTGCATGTCCGGCAGGTCCACCGATTCGGCCGCCCACTGGGTGGCGAACACGATGGCCACGTCGGCCTGCGCTGCTGCCTTGGCCGCAGCGGCGGCGTTGGTGCCGTCCACATACTCGATGGTTGCATCCGGACGCGCCGCACGCAGCGATTCCAGCGGCGAGGACGGGTGGAAGATCACCGGGCCCGGCCAGGTGGTCGGCAGCACGCCCGGCACCGCGTTGGTGCCCTTGGCGGTCACGCCCACCATCGACGAACCACCGCCACCGATCACGCCCTTGTCGGCATGGCCGCCGATGATGACGATGCGCTTCACGCTGTCGGCCAGCGGCAGCAGGTTGCCTTCATTGCGCAGCAGCACGCTGCCTTCTTCCACTGTGCGCTGGGCGACGGCGAAACCGGCCTCGGCGTCGACCTTCTGGTGCTGCGGCGGGTTGTCGAAATTGCCGTGCAGGAACATCGTGCGCAGGATGCGCGCCACCATGTCGTTCAGACGCGCCTGCGGCACCACGCCACCATGCACGGCCAGGCGCAGCGGTTCGTCAAAGAACACTGCCGCATCGAACACTTCACCGGCCGACTGCTGGTCCAGGCCGGCCAGCGCCGCCTTCGAGCCACTGTGCACGCCACCCCAGTCGGACATCACGAAACCAGGGAACTTCCATTCCTGCTTCAGCACCTGGTTCATCAGGTAGCCGTTCTCGCAGCCGTAGGTACCGTTGATCTTGTTGTACGAGCACATCGCCACGCCCGGGCGGCCGGCGTCCAGCGCGATCTCGAAGGCCAGCAGGTCCGACTCGTGCATGGCCTGTTCGCCGATGCGCACGTCGTGGAAGTTGCGGCGGGTCTCCATGTCGTTCAGCGCGAAATGCTTCATCGAGGAGATCACGTGCTGGCTCTGCACGCCCTGGATCAGCGCGCCGACCATCGAACCGGCCAGCAGCGGGTCTTCGCCGGCGTACTCGAAATTGCGGCCGTTGCGCGGGTCGCGCTGCAGGTTGACGCTGCCCGACAGCAGGATGTTGAAGCGCTGTTGCCACGCTTCGCGGCCCATCGTTGCACCACCAGCGAAGGCGACTTCGCGGTTCCAGCTGGAGGCGGTGGACGGGCCCGACGGCATCGCCGTGGCGAAGTCGCCCGGGCGGATGCCGCCTGGATTGGTCACGCCGACGCCGGCATCGGCCGACTGCTGCGATGGAATGCCCAGCCGCGCCACGCCCGGCACGAAACCGGCCGACCCGACCGCGCCTTCCGGCAGCGGGCCACCGTCCTTGCCCAGCCCGAAGTAGCTGTGCAGCATCTGGAACTTCTCATCCTCGGTCATCGCCTTCAGCAGCAGCGCAGCGCGCGCATCGGCATTGAGGGTGGTGTCCATCCACGGCGTTTCGCCGTGCTTGTCGGCGGCATAGGCCAGGGTCAGCAGCGTGGCACGCAGGGCGCTGCCTTCCACCTTGAACGGCGCGCTGCTGGCGGCCTGGAAGCCGTCGCTGAAGTAGCTGGCATCGGCTTCCAGGGCAACGCGTGCCGGGTCGAAGCCGGCCGCTTTGGCCGATTCACCGGCCACCGCGCCGAGCAGCACCGCCGGTGCGCCCAGCCGCGAACGCGTGACCAGCGCCGGCAGCTGCGCGGCACCTGCACCAGCATCGGTGTAGACCGCCACGGTGTGGCGGCCATCGTCCAGGCGCAGGTAGTTCAGGCCCGGCTGGTCGGGGCCGGATTCAGCAGCAATCGGCAGCCGGGTCAGCACGGCCTGGCCGCGCTGGGTCTGGCCATCGTCCTTGCCCGCAGCAATGAAGCGGTACGCGTAGCCCAGGCCATCGGCCAGCACCTGCAGCGGATCGACCTGGCCGATGCCGCGCTGCACCTGGCGCACGCTCACCGCGTCCACCTGCAGAGTCTTCAGCTGGGTGGCCAGGGCCGGCATCGCCTCGGCGGTCGGGGCCTGTTCCAGGGTCAGCACAGTGAACGCGGCGGGGTCAGCCCAGGCCGGAGCGGCCAGTGCGGCAGACAGGGCCAGGGACAGTGCAAGCGGCTTTGTAAACGTTTTCATCGACAGGCGTAATTCCGTTGCCAAGGCAATCGGTCCAGGGAAAGTGCCGCCGAAGGGTGCAGCGTTCATGCCGCGCAGGGGTTGCCAGGCAACGTCCCGCAGGCTGAAGGACGGGCCGGTCTGCGCCTGGGACCCTCCTCCCGGCGTGACAACCTGCCTGTCCGGGCCGCGCAGGGCGACCCAATCATGTGAAGATTGTGCGAGGGCGTTCACACCTGTCAACAGGACCTAAGTCACAGGCTGACCCCAGCCACTGGTTATCAGGCCATCACCGGCGGTCATCAGCGCGCCGCGCGAGGCTGCTGATAATGAGGGTCCCTGGCCACGAACCGAGCCCATGACCGTACATCGCGACTTCGACCATCTCTGGCGCGACCGCTGTGACACCTCCAGCCAACGCGCGCCGCGCGTGCTGATCCGGGTGTTCGTGGCCCCGGGTGAGCTGGAGCGCAGCGTGGCGTTCTACGAGCAGTTGCAGGGCGTGGTGGCCGATGCGGGGTTCCCGTTTCCGGAGGCCGGCCTGCGTCTGGCGATGGTCGGTGCGTTCCTGTTGATCGAGGGCAGCGAGGCGGCGCTGGCGCCGTTCACTTCGACCACGGGAACGCTGCTGGTCGACGATGTTCGGCCCTATCACGACAAGCTGGTGGCGGCTGGCGCTGAAATCATCTTCCCGCTGCAGGTGGTCCCGACCGGGGCAGCGTTCAATGCGGTGCATCCCGATGGCACGGTGGTCGAGTACGTGCATCACCGGCCGGATCCGCAGGGGCGGTGAGGGTGCGCGCGGCCGGGCTGCGCCCGGCACCCGCGGTAGTGCCGGCCGCTGGCCGGCAACCTCAGAAGCAACAGCCGAAGCAACAGCGGGCTCCTGTGGGGTGGCGGGGTGGGCCCGGTTGCGGGGGACGGCGCAAGTACGTCCATGTAGCCTCGGTCGCCGCATCCATGCGGCTCACGCCCCCGCAACCGGATCCACCCCGCCTTCGACAATTCCCTGCACGGCCTGCTGTAGAGCCGAGGCGATGCTCGGCTGCTCTTCGTTCAACTGTCGGAATATTCGATTTCGATGGAGATTCATCCACGCATGGC
This sequence comes from Stenotrophomonas sp. WED208, assembly GCF_040984485.1. Taxonomy (NCBI): domain Bacteria; kingdom Pseudomonadati; phylum Pseudomonadota; class Gammaproteobacteria; order Lysobacterales; family Lysobacteraceae; genus Stenotrophomonas; species Stenotrophomonas sp. WED208. The sequence continues at coordinate 1,817,865 of NZ_JAZARB010000001.1, read as the reverse complement.
GTGGATCTACAATTCCTCCATGTCCTCTCCCGTCCTGCCCTGGAATGGCACGCTGCTGCTGGATGCTCACGTGGCCGTGCTGCAGGGCCACGCTGGTGGCAGCGATACGCACGCGCACTACGCCCATCAACTGTTGCTGAGCGACGGCGCGCCCTGGCAGGTCGAGGTCGATGGCGTGCAGCAGCAGGGCCAACGGCTGTGGCTGCCGTCATTCCAGCCGCACGCAATCCTGTCGGCGCCGGAAGCGGGCTGCACGGTGTTCCTTGAACCGGCACATGCCGATCCCGGGCAGATCCAGCAGCACCTGCACGCGCTGCCGGGCAACGCGCTGGCGCTGCACGACTGGTTGCCACGGCTGAGCCGCCCGCAACCGCTGGACCGCCGCGTGCAGGCAGCGCTGTCCCGTATCGCCGAGCACCTGCCCGGCCCGGTGCCGGCTGCTGATATCGCCGAGGCGGCACATCTGTCGACCAGCCAGCTGCATCGGCGCTTCCAGTCCGATCTGGCGGTGACCCTGCGCGGCTGGGTGCTGTGGCAACGGCTGCGCCGCGCGCTGATGCATCATCTGCGCGGGCACAGCCTGACCGACAGCGCGCATGCGGCCGGATTCGCCGACCTGGCCCATCTGTCACGCAGCCTGCGCCGCATGTTCGGCATCGGTGCCGCACAGCTGCAGGGCCTGCAGCTGCAGGCGGCCTGACACGGCCGATCATCCGCGCCTGCGCAATCCTTCCGGCAACTCCGGCACCTCGCCATGCGGCAGTTCGCGGAACGGCGCCAGCAGCTGCCCGGGATAATCACGCGGATAGTCCGGTTGGCTGCCGATGCCGAGGTCGCGTTGCTGCAGCCGATAGCCGGGCGCATCGAAGGCGGTCCCCAGCAGATGATCCCAGACAGTCAGGAACAGGCCGAAGTTGACGTCGCCGGCGGTGCCGTAACGCATGTGGTGGAAGCGGTGCAGCGGTGCCCAGGCCATCACCCGGCCCAGCACGCCCGGGCGCATGTCCACGTTGGAATGCTGCAGCAGCAGCTGGATGGCAATGGCGAACGCCAGCACCGCGGCCACCGGCATCGGCAGGCCCAACAGCAGCAGCGGCAGCACGCCGCCGACTGCTTCGGCCGCCTGGTGCAACGGGTGCTTCATCAGGCCATTGAAGCCGTACATGCGGGTGACGCTGTGATGTACCGCGTGCAGCCGCCACAGCCAGCCGATGCGATGGCTGGCGTAGTGCACCAGGGTGATACCGAGATCGGCGCAGATGATGGCCAGCAGCACCTGCAGCGCGAATGGCCACTGCAGCGGCCAGGCCTGCCACGGAATGATGGCTGCCAGCAGCGGCACCGCCGCGATCGACAGCAGATTCAGGCTCTCGTTGACCAGCGCATGCAGGGTGTCACGCAGGCTGTCGCCGTGGTCATGGTTGAACGCAGGGTCATAGGGCCACACGCGTTCGGCGGCGAACGAAATCGCGATGGCGACCGCCAGCAAGGCCAGCAGCCATAGCGGATCACCGTGCAGGTGGCCGACCCAGACGACGGCAGCAGCGACGAAGCCCAGCAGGAACAACGGGGCATACAGGCGGAGCATCCAGTGCTTCATGGGCAATCCGGAAAGTGAGGGGCCTTCATGCTGGCGCGGCGTATGGGGCGCCGGCTTGAACAAACGGCGCAAGCGCGTGCTGCGGGTGGATGCCGAGCTTGGTCGGCACCGTGTTCCTGCATCCACGCATGGCGTGGATCTACCGACTCGCTCCGCCTTCCCACATCCACGCATGGCGTGGATCTACAATGGCGCCCTCATCGCGCCCGGGACCGGCATGGATTCATTCAACCTGATGCGCGCCTTCCGCCGCATCGTCGAACGCGGCGGGCTGGCCCGCGCCGCCGAAGACCTGGGCATGTCGCCGGCCGGGCTGAGCAAGCAGCTGCGCACCCTGGAAACGCACCTGGGCGTGGTGCTGCTGCAGCGGACCACGCGGCGCATGAGCCTGACCGAGACCGGCCACGCCTATTACCGCGAATGCTGCCGCCTGCTCGACGAGCTGGATGCATTGGAACGTGGCATCGCCGAACAGCGTGGCGACGTGGCCGGACGCCTGCGCGTGAACGCACCGCAATCATTCGCACTGAGCACGCTGTCGCCGCTGCTGCCGCGCTTCCTGCAGCAGCACCCGCAGCTGTCGCTGGACCTTGTGATGGAAGACCGCCTGCTCGATGCGGTGGGCGAAGGTTTCGATGTGTCGCTGCGGTTGCGTGCCGAGCTGGACGACTCGCGGCTGGTGGCGCGCCGCCTGGCCTCGCTGCAGCAGGTGCTGTGCGCTGCCCCGTCCTACCTGCGGCAGCATCCGGCACCGCAGGCGGTGGACGATCTGCAGGCGCACAGCGTGCTGGCCTACAGCCTGTCCGACTCGCCCGGCAGCTGGCCGCTGCTCGGCCCCGACGGCCAGGTGACCATCACCCTGCCGGCGCGCGTCACCGTCAACAACAGCCTGCTGCTGCGCGACCTGCTGGTGGCCGGCATGGGCATCGGCGCCCTGCCCTCGTTCCTGGCGGCACCGGCGCTGGCCCGTGGCGAACTGCAGCAGGTGCTGCCCGACCACCGCTATCCACCACGCTTCGTGCATGCGGTCTACCCCACCTCGCGCCACCTGCAGCCCAAGGTGCGTGCCTTCATCGATTTCCTGCACGCCGAGCTGCCCGGCTGCGCGGGCCTGGATTCGTAACCGCCAGCGAAAACTGAGCTGCCCGCGGCGCGCTGTTTCAGACGCGCCGCGCTGCCTACTCTGCCGCCTCCCCTCTCACCGATGGCAGGCAGATGTCTTCCGTTCCTTCCCCCGCCACCGCCGCGCCGGCGGTCGATTTCTTCCACGACGTGGTCTGCGGCTGGTGCTTCGTGCTGGCCCCGCGCCTGCAGCAGGTCTCCGCCGAACTCGGCATCCAGGTGCGTCACCGCAGCTTCGTGCTGCAGGACTCGCGCGCGCAGATGGTCGAGGTGTTCGGCTCGATGGAGCGCGCCAAGGCGATCATCCTGCGCCACTGGACCGACTGCGCCGCGCATGAAGACACCGCGCGCATCGATATCGAAGGCATGCGCGCACAGGACTTCGAGTATCCGTCCGGCTGGCTCGGCGCACTGGCCTGCCAGGCCGCCGGCGTGCTCGGCGGCAATGATGCCCATGGCGCGATGTTCGACGCGGTGCAATGGGCGCACCTGCACCAGCACCGCAACATCGGCGATGCCGAAGTACTGCTGGATATCGCCGAAACGCTGGGCCACCCACGTGGCGCCTTCGCTGACCACATGCATGGCGACGCAGTGCGCCAGCGCGTGCAGGCCGACCGTGCCGACGCCGCTGCCCTCGGCATCCGTTCCATTCCCACCGTGATCGGCGGCAACGGCCTGCGCCTGCAGACCCTGCCGCTGCCGCAACTGCGCCAGGCCCTGGCGCACCTGGTCGCGGCCTGAGCCGCACCATCCCCACCCCAAGGAGATTCCCCATGACCCCACGTACCCTGGCCACCGCGCTGGCCCTGCTGCTGGCCGGCACCGCCGCTTCCACCACCGTGTCCGCGCACGAACGCGTTCCCTCCGGCCAGCAGGTCGGCACCAGCCCCTGGGGGCCGAAGGACGAGATCGGCCGCCTCAACCTGATCACCGAGGCCTCGCGTGCGGCGATCCTGTCGCGGGTCAGCGGCGGCAAGGCCTATGACCTGGCCACCGAATACTACGTCGGCATGCCCAGCTGGCAGGATGCCGGCGACCCGCACTACCAGTTCTGGATGACCCACACCCCGCGCGGCACGGTGATGGATGATCCGATGGGCGTGGGTGAAACCATGAACCTCACCCGCAGCTACACCGGCACCGCGTTCTCGATGTACAGCCACACCGGCACCCACATCGATGCGCTGAACCACTTCGGCATCCACGGAAAGATCTGGAACGGCTTCGAGGCCGACAAGCACCTCGGTGACCGTGGCTGGAATGTCACCGGCATCGAGAAATTCCCGCCGCTGATCGCGCGTGGCGTGCTGATCGACGTGGCCGGCGCCAAGGGCGTGGACATGCTGCCTGACAGCTACCGCGTCACCCGCCAGGACCTGAAGGATGCGCTGGCACGCCAGCGGGTGAAACTGCAGCAGGGCGACATCGTGCTGATCCGCACCGGCCGCATGCGCCTGTTCGAACAGCCGAAGGCGTACATGGCCAACCCGCCGGGCATGGGCCTGGACGCGGCGCGCTTCCTGGTGGAGGACAGCGGCGCGATGATCGTCGGCGCCGACAACCTCAGCTTCGAGACCTTCCCCTCGGAGGTGTCCGACGACTACGTGCCGCTGCACACCTACCTGCTGGCCCAGCAGGGCGCGCCGATCATCGAGCTGGTGGCGCTGGACGAACTGGCCCGCGACAAGGTCTACGAATTCGCCTTCATCGGCGGCCCGCTGAAGATCCGCGGCGGTGATGCCGCGCCGCTGCGCCCGGTCGCGCTGCCGGTGCGCCCGTAACCGGGGCCTGCGGGGGTGCCGCCCCTGGTCGGCATTCCGTCCCATGCCGGGTGGGTGCCGACCTTGGTCGGCACTCCTTTACCCCTTCAGCAACCTGAAACCCGACCTTCCGATTTCATTAGTAATTCTACTCACAAGGCGAGTAGCATGTCCGGTCTCAGCCCCTGATACCGGCCCGTCGATACTCGCGCCATGCCCGCCGTTTACGCCCGCTCCTGCCGCTTCCAGCCCGCCCGGCGCCTCCCTTGGAGGACCGGCTGATGGGTGCCGTCGTCGCCCTCGACCGGCTGCTGGACGGGCGCCAGCTGTGGCGCGGCCCGGCTCGCCAGGGACCGGCCAGCGACCACCTGGCCAGCGGTCACCCGGCACTGGACGCACGCCTGCCCGGCGGTGGCTGGCCGGCCAGCGGGCTGTGCGAGGTGCTGCAGGCCGCGCCCGGCGCGGGCGAGCTGGCCCTGGTCTGGCCGGCGCTGGCGAAGCTGAGCCAGCGCGACCGCCCGATCGTGCTGGTCGCCCCGCCCTACCGCCCGCATGCCCCGGCCTGGGCTGCAGCCGGGCTGGACCTGGCCCAGCTGCAGATCATCCACGCCGCGCCGAAGCAGGCGTTGTGGGCTGCCGAACAGTGCCTGCGCTCGGCCGCCTGCGCGGCGGTACTGTGCTGGCCACACCAGGCCGACGACCGCTCACTGCGCCGCCTGCAGGTGGCTGCCGACAGCGGCCAGTGCCTGGGCTTCGTGTTCCGCGAGGCGCAGGCAGCGCGCAACCCCTCCCCGGCCAGCCTGCGCCTGCAGCTCGACCACGGCCAGGTACGGGTGCTGAAGTGCCGTGGCGGCCTGCCACCCGCACAGCCGTTGCCACTGGCCATCGCCCACTGAGGCCGCGCCATGCATTGGGCCTGCCTGTTGTTGCCGCAGCTGGCGCTGGACAGCGTACTGCGCCTGCAGCCGGACCCGCAGCGGCCACTGGTGCTGCTGCAGGGGCCGGCACAGCGCCGCGTGCTGCGTGCGGTCAGCCCGTCGGCACGCGCAGCGGGGTTGCGCCCGGGCATGCTGCTGTCGGCTGCGCAGGTGCTGGTGCAGGACATGCACCTGCACGACTACGACCCGAACGCCGAACAGCACACCCGGCAACTGCTGGCCAGCTGGGCCTACGCCTACAGTTCGCAGGTCAGCCTCGATTTCCCGCATGCACTGGTGCTGGAGATCGGCGCCAGTCGCGCCCTGTTCGGTGACTGGCTGACGATCGAGAAGCGCCTGCGCGGCGAACTGCATGAGCTTGGTTTCCGCCATCGCCTGGTGGCCGCACCCACCGCGCATGCCGCGCGCGTGCTGGCCAACGTCCACGACGGCCTCGGCATCGATGCGCAGCAGCTGCCAGCAGCACTGGCGCAGCTGCCGTTGCCGCGTTGCGGCCTGCCCAGCGACGCGGTGACCGTGCTCGGTCGTTCCGGGCTGCGCACGCTGGGTGCGGTGCTCGAACTGCCGCGCGACAGCCTGGCCCGGCGCTTCTCACCCGAGGTACTGCAGCAACTGGATGCGCTGCGCGGCCTGCCCACCGCGCCACTGCGTTACTACCAGCCACCGGACCGTTTCGATGCGCGCATCGAATTCGAATACGAGATCGAATCCAGCCAGGCCCTGCTGTTCCCGCTGCGTCGCCTGCTGCTGGACCTGGCCGCGTTCCTGTGTTCGCGCGATGGCGGCGTGCAGCGCTTCGACCTGCATTTCGAGCATGACCTGCTGCCGGCCAGCGTGCTGACCATCGGCCTGCTGGCACCCGAGCGCGATCCCGCGCTGTTGTTCGAGATCGCACGCAACCGCATGGAAGCGTTCGCCCTGCCGGCCGGCAGCCGCGCACTGCGCCTGCAGGCCGAGCAACTGCCACCGTTCGTGCCCGCCGCGCGTGACCTGTTCGATACCCGGCCGGCACAGGCGATGCCCTGGAACCAGCTGCGCGAGCGCCTGCGGGCGCGGCTGGGCGATGACGCCGTGCAACCGCTGGCGGTGCAGGCCGACCATCGCCCCGAACGCGCCAATGGCACCCAGCCCGCGGCCAAGCCTCCATCGTACTGGCCGCTGCGCCCCGGTTGGCTGCTGGACACGCCGCAACCGCTGCGTGATCCCCGCCTGCGTATCATCGCCGGGCCGGAGCGGATCGAATCGGGCTGGTGGGACCAGGCCGATGCGCGCCGCGACTACTACGTGGTGGAAACCGCACACGGCCAGCGCGGCTGGGCGTTCCGCACACGCAATGATCCGCATGCGCCGTGGATGCTGCACGGCTGGTTCGGCTGAGCCGTCATGCACAACGAACTGCCCGGCTACGCCGAACTGCACTGCCTGTCGGCCTTCAGTTTCCAGCGTGGCGCCTCGATTGCCGAAGAACTGTTCGCGCGCGCTGCCGGCCAGGGCTACCGCGCGTTGGCGATCACCGACGAATGCTCGCTGGCCGGCATCGTGCGTGCCTGGCAGGCGGCGAAGACGCATGGCGTGGCGCTGATCGTCGGCGCCGAATTCCAGGTCGAGGACGGGCCGAAGCTGGCCCTGCTGTGCACCGACCAGGCCGCCTATGCCGGCTTGTGCCAGTTGATCACCACCTGCCGGCGGCGCGCAGCCAAGGGCGAATACCGCTGCCTGCGCGAGGACCTGCTCGGCCTGCCTGACGGCCTGCTGTGCCTGTGGCTGGACCGGCAACCAGCGGCCACCGAACTGGAACTGTTGCGTGCCGGCTTCGATGATCGGCTGTGGTTGGCGGTGGAACTGCACCACGAACACGACGACGCACGCCGCCTGCAGCAGCTGCAGGCCTTCGGCGAACGCCACCGCCTGCCGCTGGTCGCCAGTGGTGATGTGCACATGCACGTGCGCCGCCGCCGCGCCCTGCAGGACACGCTGACTGCGATCCGCCACCGCTGCAGCGTGGCCGAGGCCGGCTGGCGCCTGTTCCCCAACGGCGAGCGCCACCTGCGCCCGCGTACCGCGCTGGCCCAGCTGTATCCACCCGAATTGCTGGCCGAGACCCTGCGCATCGCCGAGCGCTGCCACTTCACCCTGGAGCAGCTGCAGTACACCTACCCGCGCGAGCTGGTGCCCGAAGGCCACGACCCGGACAGCTGGCTGCGCGTGCTGGTCGAGCGTGGCATCCCCTGGCGCTGGAAAGGCGGCATCGAACCGGCACAACGCAAACAGATCGAGCACGAACTGGCATTGATCCGGGAGAAGAACTACGCCTCGTACTTCCTCACCGTGCAGGACATCGTGCGCTTCGCGCGCAGCCAGGACATCCTCTGCCAGGGTCGTGGCTCGGCGGCCAACTCGGCGGTGTGCTTCGTGCTGGGCGTGACCGAGATCGACCCGGCGCGCAGCAACCTGCTGTTCGAGCGTTTCATCTCCGCCGAGCGCGACGAGCCACCGGATATCGATATCGACTTCGAGCACGAGCGCCGCGAGGAAGTGCTGCAGTATGTATTCAAGCGCTATGGCCGCGAGCGCGCCGCCCTGACTGTGGTGGCGATCAGCTACCGTGGCCGCAGCGCGATCCGCGACGTGGCCCGCGCGCTCGGCCTGCCGATGGACCAGGTCAACGAATTGGGGGCGGCGATGGACCACTGGGGCGGCCACGTACCGTTGCCGGAGACCCTGCGCGAGCGCGGCTTCGATCCGGACACGCCGTTGATGCAGCGCCTGCTGGCACTGACCACCGAACTGATCGACTTCCCCCGCCACCTGTCGCAGCACCCGGGTGGTTTCGTGATCTCCGAGCACCCGCTGTCGACGCTGGTACCGGTGGAGAACGCAGCGATGGCCGACCGCACCGTCATCCAGTGGGACAAGGACGACCTCGATGCCACCGGCCTGATGAAGGTCGACTGCCTGGCGTTGGGCATGCTCACCGCCATCCGCAAGTGCCTGGCCATGCTGCAGCAGCATGGCCTGCACGAAGGACGCATGGATGCGATTCCCGATGAAGACGGCCCGACCTACGACATGATCTGCGCCGCCGACACCATCGGCGTGTTCCAGATCGAGTCGCGCGCGCAGATGGCGATGCTGCCGCGCCTGCAGCCACGCGAGTTCTATGACCTGGTGATCGAGGTGGCGATCGTGCGCCCTGGCCCGATCCAGGGTGACATGGTGCACCCCTACCTGGAACGGCGAAGGATCCTGCGCGAGCAGGGTCCTGACGCGTTGAACGATCCAGACAATCCACTCTATCCAGCGCGGCTGGAACGCGTGTTCGCGCGCACCCTCGGCGTGCCACTGTTTCAGGAACAGGTCATGCAGTTGGCGGTGGAAGCGGCCGGCTACACGCCGGGCCAGGCCGATGCCCTGCGCCGCTCGATGGCGGCGTGGAAACGCCGTGGCGGCCTGGAACCGCATCGCGAGAAGCTGCTGGCCGGCATGCTGAAGAACGGCTTCAGCCGCGAATACGGCGAGCACCTGTTCGAGCAGATCAAGGGATTCGGCGATTACGGCTTCCCGGAAAGCCACGCCGCCAGTTTCGCCCTGCTGACCTATGCCAGTTGCTGGCTGAAGTGCCATCACCCGGCCGCGTTCACCGCCAGCCTGATCAACAGCCAGCCGCTGGGCTTCTACAGCCCCGACCAGCTGCTGCAGGACGCGCGCCGGCATGGCATCCGCGTGCTGCCGGTGGACGTGCGCCACAGCGACTGGGACTGCACGCTGGATTTCGGCAAGGGGCCGGCGGCGATCCGGCTCGGCCTGCGCCTGGTCGATGGCTGCAACGAACCCGCCGTGCAGGCCATCATGCGTGAACGTGCGCGGCGCCCGTTCGACGATGTGGGCGACCTGTGCCAGCGCACCGCCCTGGATCGCCGCCAGCAGGGCCTGCTGGCCGATGCCGGTGCGCTGCGTGGGCTCAGCGGCCATCGCCATCGTGCACGCTGGGATATCTCCGGCGTGGAGAACCGGCTGCCGCTGTTCGACCAGACCCGCGCCACCGCCGAAGCCCGCGTGGCGCTGCCCCTGCCCAGCGCCTGGGAAGACATGCAGGCCGATTACCGCAGCACCGGCACCACGCTGGGCCGCCACCCGATCTCGTTCCTGCGTGCGCAACTGCGCGGCCGCGGTTGCCTGGATGCCGCACAGCTGGCAGACCACGGCCATGGCCGACGCGTGCGCATCGCCGGCCTGGTACGCATGCGCCAGCGCCCACAGACCGCCAGCGGTGTCACCTTCCTCACGCTCGAGGACGAGACCGGCATGGTCAACGCTGTGGTCTGGCGGCACCTGGCCGACCGCCAGCACCGCGTACTGGTCGACACCCAGCTGATGCAGATCGACGGCCGCCTGGAACGCGTTGATGGCGTGCAGCATGTCATCGTGCAGCGCATGCACTGCCTGGATGAACTGCTGCAGGGACTGCGCAGCCACAGCCGCGATTTCCATTGACGATACACAACGTCACACAACGAACTGGCCATTGCCGGTCCGCATCCGCTATCGTCGGCACATCCAAGGAAGGACGACGCCATGCCCCGCGCACTGCTGCTGACCACGCTGGTGGTCTCGACCCTCGCCCTGCTTGTTTCCGGCTGGACCGCCTGGAGCCTGCATCGCAGCCAATCACCACAGCGCATCATCGAAGCACGCGGGCTGGTCATCCACGATGCAAGCGGCCAGCCGCGGGTGATCCTCGGTGCACCGGTTCCCGATCCGCTCAGCCAGGGCCGTACCCAGGGGCCGCGCGCCACCGCCTTGTCCGGCCTGATCCTGCTCGGCCCCGACGGCTCCGAACGCGGCGGCTACGGCACCAGCGACCGCGGCGGCGAAGCCCTGCTCACCCTGGACGATGCCACCGGCACCACCGAAGTGTTCAAGGTCGTCGCCAACCCCGACCGCGGTGCCAGCCTGATGGTCAAGCACCAGAACAACACCGGCGCCATGCTCACCTCCTGGCAGGGCAAGCCGGAGCTGATGTTCGTCGATGACAGCGGCCAGTCCTACTACGTGCGCCCGGGCGCGAACGCCGCGCCCTGATCCGCTTCTGCAGGGTCGAACCATGCTCGACTACCGTCATGTAGAGTCGAGCCATGCTCGACTGCTTCTACCAACAGCAGCCGAGCATGGCTCGGCTCTACAAAGGCGAAGCAAAGCCGAGCATGGCCCGACGCTACAGACCGCACACCGCCGCCAGATCATCGGCCAGCTGCCGCAGCTGCGCCGATCCCAGCGCCGCACACGTAATGCGCAGGCCATGTCCCGGCGCTGCCACCGCGAACACTTCGCCTGCGCGCACATGCCATCCGCGCGAAGCCAGTGCCAGCACCTGCGGATGGCTGTCGGTTGGCAACGGCAGCCACAGGTTCAATCCTTCCATCGGTTGCGGTGTCGGCACGCCCCGCGCACGCAGCAGTTCCTGCAGCGACTGCAGGCGCTGCTGGTAACGCTCACCTGCCGAGGCGATCTTCGCCCGCTGCGTCGCCGACGCCAGCACCGAAGTCGCCGCATCCTGCAGCAGATGGCTGACCCAGCCGGTGCCGGACGCCAACCGCAACCGCAACCGCGATGCGGTCTCCTCATCGCAGGCCAGCCAGGCCAGCCGCAGGTCCGGACCCAGTGGCTTGGACAACGAACGCAGCACGGCCCAGCGACGACCATCCAGCGGCAGCACCGAGTGATAGGCCTGCTGCGAAAGCAGCGCGTAGTGATCGTCGATCAGCACCGCCACCTGCGGGTAGGCCGCCAACAGCTGCCGCAACGCCCGCGCCCGCTTCGCATCCAGGCTGGCCCCGGTCGGGTTGTGCGCGCGCGGGGTCAGCAGCACCGCGCGTGCGCCAGCCTCCAGTGCCGCACGCAGCGAATCGACCTGCATGCCATGCGCGTCCACCGCCACCGGCAACGGCGCATGGCCCACCGCATTGAGCACGTTGAGGCTGCCGAGGAAGCACGGATCCTCCACCGCGATGCGATCCCCCGGCAGCAGCCACGCCGCCAGCAGGCGTTCGATGCCGTCGACCGCGCCATGGGTCAGCTCCAGCGCATAGCCCTCCGGGCAGTCCGCATCCAGCGAGGCGCGTGCCAGCGCCTGCAACCTCGGGTCGACCGTGCCTACGCCGTACAAACGCGGCGCTGCCGGCGCCAGGCGCAGGTTCGGCAGCAGGCGCGGGTCCGGGTTGCCACCGGCGAGGTCCTGCAGGGCCAGCCCGGGCGTGCTGCCCTCGCGCGCCAGCGTAGGCGGTAATCCGCGCACCACCGTGCCACGACGGCCCGCCGTGCTGGCCAGGCCCGCCGCATCCAATCGCTTGTAGGCAGCGGCCACCGTATTGCGGTTCACCCCCAGCTGCTCGGCCAGTTCACGCACCGGCGGCAGCACGCTGCCGGCCGGCAAGCGGCCCTTGCCGATGCCGTCGCGGATGCTGTCGAAGATCGACTCGGCGCTATGCCCGATGATTTTCATTTTGTCCTATGCCAAAATATATCTTGTCCTGTGCCAGTGTATCCCACCCTGGCCACCCTGCATTGGAGGTGCCCGCATGCCCCTTGCCGCTGCCGACTGGCCCGTCGCCCAGTCCGTTGAACAGATCGCCGCCAACCTGGTCACGGTGCGCCAACGCATCGCCGATGCCTGCGCACGTGTCGGCCGTGACCCGGCCAGCGTGCGCCTGCTGCCGGTCAGCAAGACCGTCGATGACGCCCGCATCCGCATGGCGGTGGCCGCAGGCTGTCACGAACTGGGCGAGAACAAGGTGCAGGAGGCGCAGCGCAAGGCCGAAACAATGGCCGACCTGGGCGTGCACTGGTCGGTGATCGGCCATCTGCAGACCAACAAGGCGCGCTACGTGGCACGCTTCGCCAGCGAGTTCCAGGCGCTGGACAGCCTGCGCGTGGCCGAGGCCCTGCAGCAGCGCCTGCAACTGGAAGACCGCACGCTGGATGTGTTCGTGCAGGTCAACACCTCGGCCGAGCCGAGCAAGTATGGGCTGGAACCCGACGCAGTCGAGGCCTTCGTGCAGCAGCTGCCGGCCTTCGATCGCCTGCGCGTGCGCGGCCTGATGACCCTGGCCATCTTCACCCCCGAGGTCGAGCGCGTGCGCGCTTGCTTCGTGCGCCTGCGTGACCTGCGCGACCAGCTGCAGCGCGTCGCCCCGCCCGGCCTTGACCTGTCGCAGCTGTCGATGGGCATGTCCGGTGATTTCGAAGTGGCCATCGAGGAAGGTGCCACCGTGGTCCGTGTCGGCCAGGCCATTTTCGGCGCCCGCGCCACCCCGGACAGCTTCTACTGGCCGAACAGCGGAGCCCCGGCATGAAGCACGCGGTTGTGCTGCAACACGTTGCCTTTGAAGACCTCGGCACCCTGCAACCGTTGCTGCTGGCCCAAGGCTGGCAGCTGCAGGTGCTGCAGGCCGGTATCGACGCGCTGGACTCCGCCGCAACAGCCGACCTGCTGGTGGTGCTGGGCGGCCCGATCAGCGTCAATGACACAGCGACCTATCCCTTCGTCACCGACAGCATCGCCCTGCTGCAGCGCCGGCTGCAACAACAGCGGCCGACCCTGGGCATCTGCCTGGGTGCACAGCTGATGGCCCGTGCACTCGGTGCCAGTGTCGCTCCCAGTGGCGGCAAGGAGATCGGCTTTGCGCCACTGCTGCTGACCGATGAAGGCCAGCGCTCGCCGCTGCAGGCCCTGCAGGGCATTCCCGTGCTGCATTGGCATGGTGAGGCCTTCGAACTTCCGGCCGGCGCACGCCGCCTGGCCAGCACGCCGGCCTGCCGCCACCAGGCCTTCGCCATCGGCCATCACGCGCTGGCCCTGCAATGCCATCCGGAACTGGACGCGCGCCAGTTCGAGCGTTGGCTGATCGGTCACACGCTGGAGCTGGCCCAGGCTGGCATCGATCCCAACGACCTGCGCGCGCAGGCGCGTCGCTATGGCGCACCACTGGCCGCGGCCGCCACCGCAATGTTCGACCATTGGCTGCAGGACCTGCCGGAGACACCACGATGAACTACCGATTGCAGATCCACCGCGATGGTGCCCACTGGGGCCACTTCGACTGCAGCGGCCCCGATGCCCTGCAGCGCATGGACAGCATCGCCGCGCAGCTGCCTGCAGACCAGGGCTTCCAGTTGAAGCGGCAGAAGGGCGTCGGTGAAGAGCGCATCCTGTCCAGCAATGCCGATGGCCTGCGTGTACTGGCCGCGCAGATCCAGTACCGCGATATCTGACGATCGTCAAGGTAGAGCCGGCCGCTGGCCGGCACTGGAATCTGCCGGCCAGCGGCCGGCACTACCCCGGCTGTTCGCCCGCGTGCGAAGCTTCACCGATGTTGACCCTGCAACGCGGCAACCATCGCGGGCTGCTTGTCGCCCCGCGCTGGCCCTCCACCCATATCCAGATCGAAGCAGAGGTGCTGCAACGCCTGCTCGATGCGCAGGCACTCCTGCCCACCGAACTGCGCCTGCTGCTCACGCGCGGCTTCGAATCACGCCACAGTCGCCTCGGTGGGTTCCGCCGCGCGGTGCGGCGGCTCGGCATTGCGGTGTTCCGCACCTGCTACCCGCAGCGCCGCGATGAAGTCGATGCCATCTTCGGTGCCAACGGTCACGACATCGATGGCCGTCACGTCGATATCTCCATGGTGTTGCACGGCCAACGACTGCGGCTGCTGCCACTGGGCGTGTTCACGCCACCCAACTGGCAGGCGCGCCGCGTCAGCCGCCATGCCTGGGCGGTCGCGCAGGTGAAGCACAGCCTGCAGCACTGCGGCTTCCAACTGCACCCCAACCCGACCGAAGCACTGCAGATCCATTGCGACTACCTGCCCCGGTAGTGCCGGCCGCTGGCCGGCAGCGGTACGCTGCACCACCCGCCATAGGCTGACGCACGCCCTCATGCAGGCGATACTCCCACCATGTTCGACGTACCTGCCCACCTGCATGGCGTCGCCTGCGATCTTCAGCAACGGCTCGATCGCATCCAGGCGCAGGCCAGCAACAACGACTACCGGCTGCTGATCGATGGAGAAGCACTGCGCTTCCCCGATCGCATCTACGCCGACGCTACGCGCCTGGAACGCCTGGCATCTTCCCTGCTAGGTGATCACCGCCTACTGTGCCTGTGCCTGGCCACCCGGCATCCCGATGGCTTCCTGCGACAACGGGCTGTTGAGGCATTGGGGCAGGCATCGGTGCCGTGGGTTCTGGCATTCCACCTGGCGCTGCTCAGCGAGTATGTCGAAGAGATCGCGCTGACGATCGACCATCATGCCCGGAAGATTGGCCTGGCCGCCTACGCACCCTTGGCCCGCGAGAACGCCGCCTTCTTCGAACGGTGTATGCAGCGTGCCGCAAGCTATTGGAATGCCTACCACCGGCAGCGGCATCCAGCGCTGCGCACGTTTCCCGCCCACCGCTTGCTGCTGGAGATACGCAGCGCCAGCCGCGCGGGCTGATCGGCCATCCAATGCATCGGCCCCGCACTACAGATGCAAATGATTCTCTTTTGCTGTAAGGTGCAGCCGCTGCCCTTGCCGCCGCGGGCTGTTCCCTTTCCCAGTTGTCGCCCGCCCCGTGTCCACGCCTGTCGAACCGACGGATGTCGCGCAGCTGTGCGCGGCCCATTACCGGCCGCTGCACGCCCATGTCCGCCGCAAACTCCCGCAACGCAGCGACGCCGATGACGTCGTCCAGGAAACCTGGCTGCGTGTCGTCAAGGTCGCCGCCAGTGGCCTGCTGAGCAATGGCCGCGCGTACCTGTACCGCGTTGCCCACAACCTGATTGCCGACCATTACCGGCAACGCCAGCGCCGTCGCGAAGAAGCGCTGGATGACACACAGCTGCATGCCATCGCCGATCCTGCGCCGCTGCCTGAACAGCGCCTGCTCGACGCCGAACAGCTGCGCCATCTCGATGCAATCGTCGCCGCGCTGCCGCCGCGCTCGCGCCAGGTCTTCCTGCTGGCGCGTGTGGAACAGATGGCTCTGGCCGAGATCGGCCGCCAGCTGGGCATCAGCCGGCAGACCGCGCACGGCCATCTGCTCCGCGCCCTGGTCGCCCTGCAGCAGGTACCGGGTGCATGAGCCAGGACGCGATCACACGCGAAGCCGCCCGCTGGTGGCTGGATGGACACGATGGCACCCGCGACGAGAACGCGTTCGACCAGTGGTGCCGGGCCGATCCGCGCCATGTTGCGCAGTACCAGCATCTGCAGCAGCTGTGGCAGGCCGGTGCCACGTTGCCCAGCCTGCAACGGCAGCAGCAGCGCAGGCAACGCCGCCGCCTGCGCGAGGCCGGCATTGCCGTGCTGTTGCTGTGCGCGCTCGGGCTGTACAGCCGCCACGCCTCGCCGCCGGCCGCGCAGGTACTGCGCACCGCCGCTGGCGAGATCCGTGATGAAGCCCTGCCGGACGGTTCGCATGTGCTGCTGTCGCCGGGAAGCGAAGTCCATGTGCGCGTCGATGCACAACGCCGCCAGCTCCAGCTGCAGCGCGGCCAGGCCTGGTTCCAGGTCGCTGCCGATGCCGATCGGCCATTCCAGGTGCATACCCCGCAAGGCACTGTCACCGCACTGGGGACCGCATTCGATCTTGCCGTGCAGGGCGACAGCAGCGTGGTCACAGTCACCGAGCACAGCGTCCGCGTAGAGAGCGGCACCGCCAGTGCACAGGCCAGCGAGGGTCAGCAGATACGCTTCAACGGACACGCGCCTTCTGCTGCACATCCTGCAGACGGTGGCGTCCTGGCCTGGCGCGAGCGGCGCCTGCACTGGGTTTCGGCCCCTCTGGCCGACGTCACCCAGGGCCTGGACCGCTGGCACGGCGGGCATACCTGGATCATCGGTGCACGGCTTCGCCAACAGCCAGTCACCCTGCTGGGCAATGCCGAGGGTGCCGCCAGCAATCGCGACCAACTGGCCATGCAGCTGCATGTGCGGGTACTGCGCCTCGGCGCGGGTGTGCAGGTGTGGCTGCCGCCACGCTGGGAGCAGCGCGGTGCACCCTGACATCCGGCCCAGCACTGCGTCTACCCAGGATGACGACGCCCTGCGTCAGCCCCTGGAGCCCCCGATGCTGTGCCCCCGCCCCCTTGTCCTCGCCCTGTCGCTGGCCTGCGCCAGCACCGTCCCACTGCTGCCCAACAACGCCCACGCGCAGGCCGCCACGCGTTCCTACGATCTGCCCGCCCAACCGCTGGCCGCCGCACTGGACGCCTACAGCCGGCTGACCGGCGTCGATCTGGTGATCGGCTCGGCGCTGCCTGCAGGCCATGCCGCGCCTGCCCTGCGCGGAGACTTCGACGATGCACAGGCGTTGTCGCGCCTGTTGGCAGGCAGCGGCCTCCGCCCACGCTTCATCGATGCGCGTCGCGCCACGCTGGAACCGGCACCTGCCGAACGCAGCGATGGCAGCCGTCGTACCGGTCCGCTGCGCGTGCAGGGCACGACCGCGCACGCCCATGCGCCTGGCACTGGTGCCAGCCAGTATGTACCGGCCACCCGTGATGGCTTCGCTCCCACGGTCGGCAGCGAACGTTTGGCAATGGCCGAACGCCAGGAAGGCAACAGCCTGCTGCGTTCGATGCCGGGCACCCACAGCTTCCATTCGCGCAGCCAGCCCGGCCTGCAGGTCAACATCCGCGGCATGACCGGTGCCGGCCGGGTCAACACCATGATCGACGGTGTCACCCAGACCTTCCGCAACAACGCCGGGCATGGCTCGGGCGGCCCATTCGCCTATGTTGACCCGTTCCTGCTGGCCGGCGTGGACGTGCAGCGCGGTGCGGTCGCCGGTGGTGATGGCGCCGGCACGCTGGCCGGCAGTGCCAACTTCCGCACACTGGACATCGACGATCTGCTCGGCGAAGGCCGCGACTGGGGCCTGCGTGCGGGCTATCGCCATGGCAACAACGGCTATGGCAGCGGCCGCACCTTCGCCGGTGCGTGGCGCCACAGCGAGGACGGCGGTGACCGCCAGTTCGGCCTGCTCGCCGCCGCCAGCAGCAGTCGCAGCAGCGAGTACGCCACGGCGCGCGGGCAGAAAAACAATGCCGACCCCGGCAGCCAGCAACCCAGCAGCTGGCTGTTGAAAGCGCGCCTGCAGCCCAGTGACCAGCATCGGCTCGACCTGAGCCACATGCGTTACGAAAACGACTTCTACCACAACTATCCGTGGCAGATTTCCGCGCGCAACCAGCGCGCCAGCTACCACTACACGCCCTATTCGCCGTGGATCGACCTGCGTGCGACGTTTGCCAGCAACAAGACCCGGCTGTTCTACCCGCCGGTGGAGGACTCCAGCTACATCGGCCGCCGCACCCACAGCAGCCTGAGCAGCTGGACCGTGGACAACACCAGCCGCTTCGACATCGGTGCACTGCAGGCACGCTGGAACACCGGTATCAAGCACCAGTCGGACATCTACGTGGCCGACACCCCTGTCCTGCGTGGCGCCAATCCGCAGGGCCGCAGCCAGCTCGACAGTGTATTCAGCACGCTGGAGCTGCAGTACGACATCTATGCCCTGACCGCAGGACTGCGCCAGGACCGCTTCGGCATCCGTGGACACATCCCGGTGTGCTCGGATGTGCCCGGCCAGTGCGCGGAGATCAATGGCGGCGACATCGACGTGCGTCGCACCGAGCGCGCACTCAGCCCGAGCCTGGCGGTCTCACTGCAGGCCACCGATTGGCTGCAGCTGTTCGCCGAGGTCTCGCGCACGTCGCGGCCGCCGCGCGTGCAGGAAATGTTCTTCGAGAAGATCCCGCTGGAGGACGCCAGCGTCGCCGACGGCATCGGCGCCAATCCGTTCCTGCGCCGCGAGCGCTCGCGCAACCTGCAGTTCGGCGCCAACCTCAGCACCGACTCGCTGCTGGTCGACGGTGACCTGGCGCAGCTGCGGGTCACCCGCTTCGACAACCGCATCCGCGACTACATCAAGCCGCAGTACCTGCTGATCGTGCATCCGCCGGAAGTGGAACCGTTCGTGGTGCCGATCGACAGCGATCCGCAGCTCACTGCCTGGACCGATGTGCTGGACGCCGACGACTTCAGCGCCACCACGCGCTGGATGAACCACCCCGGCGTGGTGCGCATGCGCGGTATCGAGCTGGAGGCGCACTACGCCAGCGAGCACTACCACGCCACGCTGAGCTGGACCCGCTCGCACACCAGTGCGCCGGCCATCGAGTTCGTCAACCTGGAAGACATCACCGCCCTGCCCGACCGCTACTGGACGCTGGACGTGGGCGGCCGCTGGTGGCAGCAGCGCGTGCAGGCCGGCCTGCGCGCCGAGTACTCCGGCCCGACCGAGGAAGGCTACGACTTCTTCCAGACCCGCAAGACCGGCGGCACCGGCGTGCTGCTGGACTTCTACGCCAGCTTCAAGCCCCAGCCGAACACCACGCTGTGGCTGAACATCGAAAACCTGCAGAACAAGGCCTATGACAACAATGCCTCGATCGACAGCATCTTCAGCCCGATCCTGGACCGCGGCAACGGCCGTGGCCGCACCATCTCGATGGGCGTCAATGTCGCGTTCTAGCCGCCACTGGCTGCCGCTGTGCCTGCTCGCGCTGGCGTCGATGGCCAGCGCGCAGCCGCTGCCCGGCAAGGTGGTCGACCTCGCCAATGGCCGGATCCTGGACGAATCTACGTTCGTACAACGCACTGCCGCCGCCCAGCGGTTGCTGCTGGGTGAACGGCATGACCTCGACAGTGATCATGCCGCCCAGCGCTGGCTGCTGCAGGCGTTGCAGCAGCAGCGCCCGCAGGGTGCCCTGGTGCTGGAAATGATTGCCAGCGAGCGCCAGCCGCGCCTGCAGCGGGTGCAGCGCTGGCTGGCCAAGGGCAACCATGCCGACGGCACGAGGCTGCAGGAGCTGCTGGACTGGGATGCGCGCTGGCCGTGGGCTGCCTATGGCGGGCTGGTGCAGGACGCCACCGCTGCCGGCATCCCGTTGTTCGGTGGCAATCTCGCGCGCGCCGAGGTCAACGCGCTGTTGGCATCGACCAGGGCGGTACAGTTCCCCGTGGCCACTGCGCGGCAGCGCCTTGCGGAGGTGGTGCTTGCCCAGCACGCAGAGGCCGCACCGATGCTGGATGGCATGTTGGCCGTGCAGCAGGCCCGCGACACACGGATGGCACGGGTGCTGCTCGATGCACCCGCACCGGCGCTGCTGGTTGCCGGGCGCTGGCATGTACTGCGCGGCACCGGAGTACCAGGCTACCTGACTCTGGACGTACCAGCACTGGTGATTGCGCTCGCCTCACCTGGCGAAGCCATCGATGCGTCTGACGCCGACCTGCTATGGGTGCTGGACGATGAGTGAGCGCGGCCAACACTGGCAGGCGATCGCGATCAGCATCGGCCTGCACCTGCTGCCCTTGCTGCTGCTGGTGCACTGGGTGGCCACGCCCCCCTTGCTGCCCCCGCCGGAACAGGACGTGCGCATCAGCCTGCGCCTGCTGGCACCGGCCACACCTCCGCAACCGGTCGAGGAACGCCAGGCCGATACCCCCAGCCAGGCGCAACAGGCGCGTGCGTCGCAGCCGACCAAGTCGCCCCCTCCGCCGAAACCCGCCGCCGCGCGCGAGGGCGAGTTGGCCGCCAGCGAAACGGGCGGGACGGGTCGAAAGCCGCTGCCGGTCGCCCCGCCTGCGGCCGCGACCGATGCAAGTCCCGCACCGGCATCGATCACGGCCGCGCCGCCCGCTCCAGACGCGCCGCCGGCGGACTTCCAGGCCGGCGCCGCCAGCGACCAGTGGGAAGCCCGCCTGATGGCGCGGCTGGAACGCTACCGCTACTACCCCGCCGTCGCACGCTCGCGCCGGCAGCAGGGGACGGCCTGGGTCAGGGCCAGCATCGACCGCGAAGGTCGCCTGCTGGCCCTGCGGCTGGAGCAGTCCAGTGGCCAGCCGATGCTCGATGACGGCGCGCTGCAGACCTTCCGTCGCGCGCAGCCGCTGCCGCCCATTCCCTTGGAAATGAAGGCACCCCAGGAACTGGTGGTACCGGTGGAGTACTACCTGCGCTAGGCGCTGAGGGCCTCCGCCTTGATGTCGGGAATTGCGAGGCAGTCTGCGACCTCAACTCCGGTTGAGGTCAAATGGAACTGGCGCAACAGAGTAGTCCGCCATGTGCAACGATCGCGCCCACGTGCAGGGCCGAGCCCATGCTCGGCTGCTCAGCGCGAATGGCAGCCGAGCATGGGCTCGGCTCTACCGTTCCCCGCTTACGTCCATGCTGGGTCTGCCGTGAAATCGATGGTCAGCCAGAACGTACTGCCACGGGCGTCCAGCCGCACCGCGATCTCGTCACGCATCGCATCGACCTCGCCCGCTGAGCCCAGCGGCGTGGCCGGGTCGGCCAGCACGTGGATCTCGATGAAGCGCATCCGCCCCATCTTCGCCACATGGCTGGTGAAGCCGGCATAGCCGTGCTCGGCGACAAACGCCTGCATCACCTGCTGCACGCGTCGGTCCAGATCATCCGGCGCCACCTGCAGCACTTCGCGCATGGCCTTCCACGCGCTGCGCGCCGGCACCGGCAGCACCGCCAGACTGATCAACGCCAGCACGATCGAATCCAGGTACGGCACCCAGTGGTGCCACTCACCGCCGTGCAGGATCAGCGCCAGCACGAAGGCCAGCACCACCGCCAGGCTCATCAATCCGCCCAGCAGCCAGCCGCGCACGTCCAGCCACAACAGAGCAGAGCGCAGGTGCCGCGCACGCTGCGCGACGAATGCCGCCATCGCCAGGTTGCTGGCACTCAGCAGTGCCGCCCACCACAGCGCGGGCCCGAACTTCACTTCGTGCCCGCCCGTCGTCAAACCAATTACCGCGTTGGCCAGCGCATACACGCAGGCCAGCGACAGGATCACACCGCCCAGTGCCTCGACCATCGGCTCAAGGTGCCAGTAGCCATACTGGAAGCGCGGGCTCTGCTCCCGCGCCACCAGCCGCAGCACCGACAACGACACCAGGGTCAGGGCGACGTCGACCAGGCTGTACACGCCGTCGAACAGGATGGCCTGCGATCCCACCAGCAGGCCACCGCCGAAGCCGACCGCGCTCACCGCCAGGGTGGCCCCGATCGAGAACTTCAGGATGCGTTGCTCGCGCGCGGTATCCATCGTTCGCCGAAGGGCCGACCGTTGCGGGTCAGGCCTTCAGCACCTCCACCTTGTACGAAACCACATCCCCCTCCTGCTCGATGATGAGACCGTGCACGTCCGACTCGAAGCCCGGGAAACGAGCATTCTGCTCGCGGGCGATGCGCAGCGACTGGATGATCGGCTCGTCGCTGTCACCGAAACGCTCGCCCGGCATGATGGTCGGGATGCCCGGCGGGTACGGCACCAGCATGGTCGCCGCAATGCGGCCACTGATCTGCTCGATGTCGACCCGCTCGATCTCGCCCTTGACCAGGTGGTTGTAGGCATCGGCCGGGGTCATCACCGGCGTCGGCAGGTCCACGTACATCTCACGCATCACCTTGGCCACGGCGAATTCCTGGTTGAACGCATGCAGCGCGTCACACAGGTCACGCAGGCCCCAACCGGCGTAGGCATTCGGATAGTCGGCGGCCAGGGTCGGCAGTGCTTGGCTCAGCGGCGCATTGCGGTCGTACAGCTCCTTGAACGCCATCAGCTCGGTCACCAGGGTGCTCCACTTGCCCTTGGTGATGCCCATCGAGAACAGGAACAGCACCGAGTACAGGTTGGTCTTCTCCACGGTGATGCCGCGGCCCCACAGGAACTTGCTCAGCACCGCCGCCGGGATGCCCAGCTTGCCCATGCTGCCGTCCATCGCCAGGCCCGGGGTCAGCAGGGTCACCTTGATCGGGTCGATCAGCACATAGTCGTCGACCAGGTTCTCGAAGCCATGCCAGTGCGCATCCGGCTGCAGGTACCACTCCTCGCGCTTGGCCACCAGCGGCGCTGGCGTATCGCCCTTGTCCAGGCTGCGCTCGACCTGGGTCGGCTGCCACACGCTGAACCACCAGTCATCGCGCCCCAGGTCATCGCGGACGTGCAGCATCGCGCGGCGGAAGGCGATGGCCTCGTCGTGCATTTCCTGCACCAGCGAACGGCCAGCATCGCCTTCCATCATCTTCGAGGCCACGTCGCAGGCTGCGATCACCCCGTAGTGCGGGCTGGTCGAGGTGTGCATCATGAACGACTCGTTGAAGCGCTCGGCATCCAGGTTGCGCTGCGCCGAATTGCGCACGTGGATCATCGACGCCTGCGAGAACGCCGCCAGCAGCTTGTGGGTCGAATGCGTGGTGAAGATGATCGCATCCTGCTCACGCGGCTTGCCCTTGGCCATGCCGTAATGGTTCTCGTAGAACGGGTGGAACGCGGCGTAGGCGTACCAGGCTTCGTCGAAATGCAGGAAATCGACCGCGCTGCCGATCTCGTCGGCGATCTTCTCGGCGTTGTAGCACAGGCCGTCGTAGGTCGAGTTGGTGACCACCGCGATGCGCGGCTTGGAGCCAGCCTTGTTGGCCTGGCTGGCCAGCGGGTTGGCAGCGATGCGCTGCTGCAGCGACTCCGGCGTGAACTGATCCAGGCTGATCGGACCGATGATGCCGTGCGCATTGCGGCTGGGGGTGAAGTACACCGGCACCGCACCGGTCATGATCAGCGCGTGCAGCAGCGACTTGTGGCAGTTGCGATCGACGAACACCACGTCACCGCGCGCCACCGTGCCATGCCAGACGATCTTGTTGGCGGTGGAGGTGCCGTTGGTGACAAAGAACGTATGGTCGGCACCGAAGTTGCGTGCCGCCTCGTTCTCGGCGTCCTTGATCGGGCCGGTGTGATCGAGCAGCGAACCCAGCTCCGGTACCGAGATCGACAGATCGCTGCGCAGGGTGTTCTCGCCGTAGAACTGATGGAATGCACGGCCGACCGGCGACTTGGTGAACGCCACGCCGCCGGCGTGGCCCGGCGTATGCCAGGAGTAGTTCGACTCGGCTGCATGGTGGATCAACGCCTTGAAGAACGGCGGCAGCAGGTTCTTCATGTAGTCTTCGGCCGCGCGCATCACCTGCCGCGAGATGAAGCTCTTGGTATCTTCGAACAGGAAGATGAAACCGTGGATGTACTTGAGCAGCTTGCTCGGCACCTTCTCGATGGTGCGGCGCTCGCCGTACAGGAACACCGGCAGGTTGGCGCGGCGTGCACTCTGCTCGCGCAGGAAGGCGGTCAGGCGCTGGAACTCGCCATCCACCTCTTCACTGCCGTCGATCGAGATCAGCACCGCCGAGGCCGCTACGTAGGTGCGGGCACCGGCGCGGGCATCATCCAGGTTCAGGCCGCACAGCACGCGCTGGTCGTTGCTGCGCAGCTCCTCCACCAGGGCGCGGATCAGGATGCCGCCGATGCGCGGCGACTCGTAGTCGTTGTCGATGACAATGACCGGATAGTCCAGGGACTTGAAGTACACGTTGATTCTCCTTGTCTAACTCAGGAACGCTGGGCGCCGGCGCTGATCGCCGATGCCTCGCGGGCGCGCTGCCGCTGCTGGCGGCGCTCCTCGCTGAAGAAGGGATAGAACACGGTGATGAACAGCACGAACAGGAAGGCGTACTGCACGATGGTTCCCGACGAGCCGTAGATCGCCCACAGGCAGTACACGACGGTCAGGCTGGTCAGGGTCCAGAACGCACCGGTGTGGACCAGGGTGTGCGAACGCTCGACCACGAAGTAGCAGGCCACGCACGAGTAGATGTAGGGCAGCAGGGTCAGCACCACCGCCGCCGAGGTGATCACGTCGAACTGTGCAGACGCGGTCTCCGAGGTGGAGGTGACCAGCACCGCCAGCGTCATCAGCACCGCCACGATCAGCACGCCCTTGACCGGCACGTCATCCTTGTTGGTCTTGCTGAAGATGCTCGGGAACAGGCCGTCATCGGAGGCTGCCTTGGCGCTCTGTGCGGTCAGCAGGATCCAGCCGCCCAGCGAACCGGCAGCACCGATGAAGGCACAGAGGCTGACCAGCGCACCGCCCCAGCCACCGACGGCCTTGGCGGCAGCCAGTGCGAACGGCGCATCGGACACTTGCAGCTCGCCATTGGGCACCATGCCCATGATCACCGAGGAACTGGCGATGTAGGCGATCGCGGCCAGGAACACACCCGCCAGGGTGGCGCGGGCCACGTTCTTTTCCGGATTCTCCACCACGCCGGCGGTGACCGAGGCCGATTCGACGCCGATGAAGGCCCACAGGGTGAGTGCCGCGGCACTGGAGATCGCGCCGAAGTTGGATTCACCCGACACGTTGTAGGCGCCCTTGAAGATGTCGGCATCGAAGAAGAACCAGCCGAAGATGGCGATGCCCAGGATCGGCACCAGCGCGAAGCTGGTGGTGACCGTCTGCACGCGGCTGACGAAGGCCGGGCCGATCATGTTGGCGAAGCTCAGCGCCCACACCAGCACCAGCACCGCGATGCAGCGCACCAGCGGCTCGGACAGGATCGGGAAGAAGTAGCTGAAGTAGCCCACCGCCGCGATCGGGATGGCAACGTTGCCGATCCAGTTGGCGAACCAGTAGATGGTATTGGTCTGGAAGCCCATGTAGGGCCCGAACCAGTCGCGCGCATAGGCATAGGGACCGCCGGCCTTCGGTGCCAGCTTGCCCAGCTTGGCGAAGACGAAGGCCAGCAGCAGCGCACCGGCGGTGGTGATCAGCCAGCCCCAGATCGAGGCGGTGCCGATCTTGGCCAGACTGGACGGCAACAGGAACACGCCTGAGCCCATCATGTTGCCGGCGACGAGGAAGGTGGCTCCGACCACCCCGATTTTCTTTGCTTCTGCCATGACAATCTCCTGTACTGGCATGAGCCCGGTACAACCGGGCGTGGGGACGGTTACGCTGGCGTACGACCGCTGGCGCTTATTTGATGAAGTTGTATTGCAGGCTGCCCTGCACCCGGACCGTGTCGCCGCGCGCGCCCCCCTGCTGTTCCAGGCGGCCGTACAGCAGCTCCATGCCCATCGTCCACGACGGCGCCGGGCTCCAGATCAGGTTGAACACGCCGTAGCGGCTCTGACGGAATGCGTCGGCCGCCAGTGCGGCATTCCGCTCCAGGGTCAGCTGGCCGATGATCAGGTTCGAACGCCACAGCCCGGACCAGTAATGCGTGTAGCCAATGAACCCACCGTGCAGGTCCAGCGCATCGAGGCGGCCATCGGCACCAACCACTGCGTCCAGTCCGGAACCGGTCAGGTCGGCGGTATAACGGCTGAGGCCGCGCCCGCCGAGCGCACCGAACAGCAGCAGGTCGCGCTCGCCCACCGAGGCCGAACCGCTGAGTTGCAGGCCACCGGCCATGCGCCGGTCGCGCTCGCCATCGCCGTCATAGGCCAGGCTGCGTGCCACTGCGCCAAGCTGCAGGTGGCCCCAGTCGCGCTCCATGCGCGCAGTCACCGTCACATCCGGCAGCCGGTTCACGGCGGCGCGCTCATCGCTGGCACCGGCCAGTTCGGTCTTCGGATCTTCGGCGGCGACGGTCAGGGTGTTGCCCTTGCCCATCGCGAAACTGTGGTGGATACCTGCCACCAGCAGGTAGCCGGCACCGCCGGGACCTGCGAAATCCAATGTATCGGGCAGGCTGTCCGGATCCATGAAGCTGGAGTAGCCGTAACCGGCGTAGGTATTGCCGAGCTGGCCATAGGCATGGCGCAGCCGGAATTCGTAGCCGTCACTACTGCCGAAGAAGTCGTTCTCCAGGTAGAAGCGCAGGTTGCCGTGCGTGGTCGGACGTCGCGCCTCGAAGCTGAAGCGGGTCTGCTTGGCATGGATGTTGAAGTTCGAGACATCACGATGACTGCCACCGACCGGCATCGACGAGGGAATGAACTGATCCTCATCCCCCGCTGCACGCGAATCGGCGATGGCATCCAGCTTGGCGTAGCCGCCGATACGGATCACCGTGTCAGTACCCGGAATGGCGAAGAAGCCCTTCAGATCCGGATCGGTCGGGCCGGCCGCACTGTCCGGTCGCGACGCGGCGGTGGACGGATCGGCCACCGACTCACGCTGCGGCAGCACCGGCTGTGCCACGCCCGGTACCTGCGTGGGGTGCAGCAGGTTGGCAGTGCTGGCAGGCGCGACCACGGCGGCGGGTGCCTGCGCGGTGGCAGGCCCAACGGTTGCATCGTGCTGCTCAAGGCGGTCCAACCGCTGCTGCATGCCCTCCAGCGCCTGCCGCATGGCCGCAATCTCGCGACGCAGCGCCTGTGCGTCCTCCTTGTCATCCGCCTGCGCATACGCCGGCGTGATCGCCAGTGCGGTCACGCAGGCCAGGCTCAGTACCGCCACGCGCATTGCATCCTCCCTGGACGACCCCTGTTCGCAGCACGCAGACGGGGCGCACGCATGCGCCGCTCCGGCCTCGCGCTGCCGTTGCTGGAAATGCGGATACTGCGTCGACGACACCGGCCAGCCTGCGCATGGCAGGCAACAGGACGATGACACTGCCCTGCCCGCACCGATGTCGACGCCATCAAGGCCGCGCTGCCAGAGAGGTGGCGACCGCAGCGGTCTGGGTAACAAGCACAGGGTGAGAGTGTCGTGAATGGCTGAGCCGACCGGCCCCGATCAGGGCCTGGCGAGCGCGGCATCCATTGCGCGTTGACGCTGTATTCCATGCGTCACAGGCTAATTCGCCTGTCGTTTTTGGCCTTGATTGGAATCAAGGCGCGAGGATTGATGTCAGTCACTATTCAGACGTGACGACGAACAGGTGATGCGCAGGCCGAAGCATCGATCCTGATCACGGAAAGCAACAGGCCCGCATGCTGCCATGCGGGCCTGTGGGTCATTCACGATGGGCGGCGCGACTCAGCGCGGGCCCAGCACCGTCTGCAGGTCTGTACCCTGCGGCAGGCCGGCGCGACGCTGCACCTGGCCCTGTGCGTCCTGGAACAGGATGCCCGGCGTGCCCTGGAAGCCCATCTCGATCATCAGCACCTGATTGGCGTCGAGCTTGCCAGCGATCTCGCGGCTGATGTTCGGCAGCGCCTTGATGCCACCGCGATCAAAATCGTGCTCGTTCTGCAGCAGTGCTGCACTCGGGTCACGCGCGGCGAGGATCGCCGCGGCCTTGGCCGGGCTGTCCTCGCGGATCACGCCAACCATGATGTGACGCAGCTGCACCTTGCCGGCATCAACCCACGGCCGTGCCGCTTCCCAGAACTTGTGGCAGTACGGGCAGTTGGCATCGCTGAAGGTATAGACCACGCGCGGCGCGTCGGCCTTGCCATCACGTACCCACGCACTGGCTTCCAGCTTGGTCCACATCTTGGCCGACATCGGCGCGGCGACCAGCTTCTCGACGGCCTCGGCGGCCACGTCGTTGCCCTCGGCATCGAACAGGCTGCCTACCAGTACGTGCTTGCCGTCGGCGGTGACGTAGGCCGCGGCCGGTTGCTGGCCGCCCACCACACCCGCAAAGCCGCGCAGGCCACCCGGTGCATCGAACTCGGCAACGACCTCGAAACCGTGCTTCTCGATGCCCTTCAGCACGGCCGGACGGTCGCCCTTGGTGGCAGCGGCCGGAGCAGTTGCTGCCGGGGCCGTCTTGCCCGGCGGGGTCTGGGCCTGGCTGCAGGCGGCCAATGCCAGCATGACCGGCAGCAACAGCACCGCCGGAGCGATGCGCATGGAAGTCGACAACATGGGAACTCCGTAGTGAGATGCCCGCGCAGGCTACCGCAGCCGGCGCAGTTTGTGTTCAAGGCCGGCCGCAGTCAGTTCGCCCAGGTGCAGTTCACGCAGGCGCCCATCGGCACCGAAAAAGAGCGTGGAAGGATACGCCTGCACGCCGAGCACGGTTGAAGCGGCAGCGTCATCATCCAGCAACACGTTGCCCAGCATCAGTCGTTCGCTGGCAAGGAAACCCTGCACCTCCTCCAGGGTTTCGCCCTGGTTGAGGAATACGAACTGCACGTCATCATGTGCCTGTTGTGCCGCCGCCAGCACCGGCATCTCACGGCGGCAGGGCCCGCACCATGTGGCCCACAGATTCAGCACCAGCGGCTTGCCGCGGAACTGCTGCAGATCGATACGATCGCCTTGAAGGTCCGCCACCTGCAGCGCCGGCAACGGCATCTGCCGCTCCTGCCAGGCCGACAGCAGCAGGCCACCACCCGCCCAGAGCAGCACGCCAATCAGAGCGCTGGCCAGCACCGGCGCACGCAGCGCAGGCCACCGCCGCAAGCGCCACAACCCCCAGGCCAGACCTGCCACCAGCACCACCGCCAGGTGATAGCCGCCGTCGGCGATCTGCAGAATGCCCCAGGGCGCCTCGCGGTAGAGCGCGAAGTTCAGGGCGACAAAACTGATGCGGCCACACAACAGGCCGATCAACAGCATGTCCAACACCATGCTTGCTGCCGATGGCAGCGGCGCTTCGCCTTTCCTGCGTGGCCACAGACGGGCAACAGCCATGGCCAGCAACATGCAAACGAGGATCAACACTACCGGCATGGGAACCGGTCCAACACTCGACATCAGCCCACCTGCTCAATCGTCCACTGCCTGCATGGTCGAAGCGTCGCGCCCAGGTTGCAAGCGCTGCCCGACATCAGGCATCAGGCGGCACTTCGGCCCAACTGCACACCCGACGGTGCCTGCAACCCCCGCAGGCTGCCTGCAACCGAGGGCATCAGGGGCCGCTCACGCCGCTTGCTGTTGACGTGGCGGCGATAGTTGGCCGGTGTCATTCCCACGATACGAAGGAACAGGCGACGGAAAGCGCTCTGATCGGCATAGCCCACGCCCCAGGCGACTTCGTCGATGCCGCCCCCCTGCTGCAGCAGGGTCTGGGCCTTGGCAATGCGCAGCCGCTGGCAGTATTCGATCGGGCGCAGACCGGTAGCCCGAAGAAACCGTCGCTGCAGCGTGCGCGGCTCCAACCCGGAAACCTCGCAGATCGCAGCCAGGGTGGCACCTCGTGCCGCAGTGGTATGCAGCCACCGCTGCGCCTTCAGCACGTCGCGATCACCATGAGCGAAATTGGCACTGAAGCGCTCCAGGTCCTGCTGGATCGGCGCCGGCACGGTGATGCCCAGCTGCTGTGCGACAGCGCTGGCCACGCCCTGCCCATGCAGCCGGTACAGCAGGCGCAGGCCGAGGAAGCGCCACGCCTGTGATCCTCCCACCGTCAGCAGATCGCCATCATCCACCAGCGCCCGCTCACTGGGCACCCAGCTCGCGGCCTGCGCCTGCAGGCCCGGATGACGCCCCAGATCAGGCCCGCTTACCGTGCGCCCCGCCAGCAACCCGGCGCGCGCCAGCACGCTGACCCCGTCGCTGGCGGCGGCCAGCAGACTGCCACCGTCGTAGTGCGCGCGCAGCCAGTCCAGCAGCACTTCCTCGGCACGCAGGCAGGCACCTGCGCTGATCTGGCCGGGAACAGCGATCACCGCCGGAATGGCTGCATCGAGCATTTCCGCACCGGCGATGCGATGTACGCCAGTCTGGCTGGCCGGCACGATCCAGCGTGTGACCACCACGCGCTTGAACGGCCGACGCTGCTGCTGGGCCAGGCGATTGGCGACGTGCGCCATCTCCGCCAGCACCGAAGCGGCGGACGGATCGCCTCCGGGATACTCGACCACCGCGACCTCGACGAATCCCTCGTTCCTGATTCCATCCACTGACCACCTCCTCGGTTCGTTGCAGGCCATCGAATGGCCGGTTCAGGCGAAGGGTAGGAACTGGTCCAGCGGCAGGGCTATGAAGAAAGTTGCAAAGTGCGCTGAATACGCACATCGCTGCAAAGCCTTGACTCTCGACCAGACTCAAGGCTTCACAATGGCCGGCAGCCCCCGCAGGAATCCGCCATGAACATTGGACAACTGGCCCGCCAGGCAGGCGTGCCGATCGATACGGTCCGCTACTACGAACGCCAGCAGCTGCTGCCGACGGCGGCCCGCTCGGCCGGGGGTTACCGCATCTTCGGCGAGCCGGATCTGCGCCGGCTGCGCTTCATCCGCCGCGCCAAGGCACTGGGCTTCAGCCTGGAGGAGATCGGAGAACTGCTCGCGCTCAGTGATCGCCACCAGCAGGACATGGGCAGCGTGCGCGACACCGCGCAGGCCCGCCTGCAGGACATCGCACAACGGATGGCCGAACTGCAGCGCATGCACATCGCGCTGTCGCAGCTGGTCGACGCCTGCCCCGGCCATGGCGCGCTGGACCAGTGCCCGATCCTGGCCGCTCTGACCGACGACACCACGGCCGCAGGCGACTGACATCGGCGTCGCAACACGCGTGAAGAAAAGTGCAACAAATGCTTGCCAACCCCCTGGGGCAAGGCTATTATTTCGCTCCTCAGCGACGTGGGGCCATAGCTCAGCTGGGAGAGCGCCTGCATGGCATGCAGGAGGTCAGCGGTTCGATCCCGCTTGGCTCCACCAATCTTTCGGCATTAGGCCGTCGAAAGGTCGCTAAAGAACATTGATGAGAATTGCGTCCCCATCGTCTAGAGGCCTAGGACATCACCCTTTCACGGTGGCGACCGGGGTTCGAATCCCCGTGGGGACGCCACTCATCACGAACAACGAGGACCCGGCCGATAACCGGGTCTTTTTTGTTCACCGCCTACCGGCATTCAGCTTGTGGCGTTGCGGTTCCCCTGCCCTCGTGGCTGCGGTTGAACCGGAACGAAAAAAGTTCAAAAAAGACTTCCACAAACGTGAACACGCAGGTATGATAGGCGGCTCGGTAACACGGGGCCATAGCTCAGCTGGGAGAGCGCCTGCATGGCATGCAGGAGGTCAGCGGTTCGATCCCGCTTGGCTCCACCACTTTCGACATTAGGCCGTCGAAGGTTCTACAACTTGAAGTTTTTCGTGCGTCCCCATCGTCTAGAGGCCTAGGACATCACCCTTTCACGGTGGCGACCGGGGTTCGAATCCCCGTGGGGACGCCAGTTTCAAAACGGACTCTGCTCCCGGCAGATCATCCGGAGTTTCATGGGGCCATAGCTCAGCTGGGAGAGCGCCTGCATGGCATGCAGGAGGTCAGCGGTTCGATCCCGCTTGGCTCCACCACTTCGACATTAGGCCGTCGAAGGATCTACAACTTGAAGTTTTCGTGCGTCCCCATCGTCTAGAGGCCTAGGACATCACCCTTTCACGGTGGCGACCGGGGTTCGAATCCCCGTGGGGACGCCAATTCTTTAAAACCCCGGCTTCGGCCGGGGTTTTTCTTTGTCTGCGATCTGCCATCCAGCCCGCCCCCATCCACGCAGGGCGTGGATGGCTTCATCCTCGACCACACCTCAGAACCGGCGATACATCCCGATCGATGCCGGCGCGGTGGGCGCGAAGCCAAACTGCGCATACAACCGGTGCGCTTCACCATCGGCAAGCAGGCTGACGTACGCCGATGGCGGCAGGTTCGCCTGCATCCAGCCATCCAGGCGACGCATCACTTCCTTGCCCAGGCCCTGCCCCTGCAGCCGCGGCAACACGGCGATATCGCAGACCTGCAGGTGGCAGCCACCATCACCGACGATGCGCCCCATCGCTACCAGCTCACTGCCCTGGTACGCACAGACACCAAACAGCGTATTGGGCAGTGCGCGCGCTGCGGCCTCCTGGCTCTTGGCACTGAGGCCCGCCAGCACGCGCAGCTGGCAGTAGTCCTCGACCGTGGGCACGGCCTCGCGGAACTGGCAGGCGACGGAATCGTTCATGCGGTATCTCCCTGTAGGTCGGGCTATCCTGCCGCATCCACGTCGCAGCTGCTGCGACCCATGCCGGCAGAACATCCATGTGCTATTCCGCCCTGATCCGCGCCGACTACGCCAAGCTGGTCCGCGAGTTCGGCGCCATCCTGTCGCTGGAAGATTTCGCGGAGCTGTACGCGCATGATCCCGGCAAGAAGCGCCCGAAGACGCCCAAGGCCATGGACGACGGCTTTGCCGCTGCGCGCACCGAGCAGGGCCGCGACATCGTGGCAAAGATCCAGCAATGGCACGCGCAGGAACGTCACGATCTCGAGGCGGAGCTGGCGCGCCAGCGCGAACGACGCGATATCGCCAACGCCACGCTGGCGACCCGCCCCACCCAGAAAGCACGCAACGACCTGCGCGTGGCCGGCAACCGCATCGATCGTGCGCAGGCTCGGCTGGAAGACCTGCACCGGGTACAGCTGCTGCCGCGTGACAACCGCATTTTCCCCGGCACCTACGCACCGGTGATGGTCAGCGAGGGCGGCAAACGCGTGATCAAGCCGATGCGCTACCAGTGCCGGCTGCCGGACAAGCCCGCGCGCAACGACGTGCTCTATCCGGGCACCTACAACGCGCGGCGCGACAGCCTGGAAGGCTATTGGCGCGGCGCGTTCGGCCTGCGTCATGGCGTGGTGGTGGTGCAGGCGTTCTACGAGCACGTCCCCCGACATGCCATCGCCGGGCGCACGCTCGACGCCGGCGAGAAGGAAGATGACGTGGTGCTGGAGTTCCGCCCCGATCCACAGCGTGACCTGCTGTTGGCCTGCCTCTGGGCCGAATGGGAGGGCCCGGAAGGTCGCCTGCTGTCATTCGCCACGATCACCGACGCGCCTTCGCACGACGTCGCCGCTGCAGGCCATGATCGCGGCGTGGTGCCGATCCGCAGGGAGCACCTGGACGCCTGGCTCAATCCCGATCCGGATGACCTGGCCCGGCAATACCGGATTCTCGACGCCCGTGAGGACGTCCGCTATGTGTACGAGGAAGTGGGCTGAACACTGCGCGCAGATGAAAAACCCCGCCTGGGCGGGGTTCCTGGATCAGGGATTGCCGCCGCACATCGCCTCTTCGCAGAAGGCCTGTTCCTGCAGGCATTGTTCGACCTCACCGCCCCGTGCGATACAGCTCTTGTAGAGCTGGAAACAGGGCTGGCCGCACCACGCGGCAGAGGCCGTACCACCGAAGACCGCCATCGAAAGGACACCCGCAGCAACCATGCGCTTGATCCACTTCTTCATGCCACTCTCCTTGTAGGCCTGAGCATTCAGGCCAGAGCAGCATACGCTCGTGGTCTCCGCCAGAGCCAGTCAGGCCTTGACCCGGGAGCGACCCACTGCGCGCACCAGCGCCTGGCACAGATCCGCCGACAGGTACGGCTTGACCAGCAGCACGCCGGTCAGCATCGACGCTGGCAGCTGCTCAGCCAGCATCCCGGTCGCCAGCACGAACGGCACGCCACGTGCCGACAACGCTGCGGCCACCGGTTCGCTGGTCTCGTTCCGCGCCAAGCGGTAATCGAGCAGCGCCACGTCTGGAGAGCTTTCCTGCAGGAGCCGCAGCGCCTCGTCCACACTCGCTGCAAGCCCGACCACGGTCGCACCGGCGTGCACCAGCTGCATCTGCAGCAGTGCGGCACTCATCTCGTCGTTCTCTACCACCAGCACCCTCAGGTCCTGCAACACTGTCATCGGCTACTGCTCCTGGAGGCATTCAAGCCGCCGCAGTATAGCCACCACAGAGCCGAAGCCGACAGGAAGCGCCCTGTTTGGCCTTGCCTCTATGAAAGGCCTGCCAACCTCGGTTACACTCGCACGCTGCCTGCCGGTGTGGCGGAATGGTATACGCAGCTGACTCAAAATCAGCCGGGGGTAACCCCATGAAGGTTCGAGTCCTTTCACCGGCACCACAGCATCAAAGGCCAGGTCCTCGACCTGGCCTTTTGCTTTTCCAGGTCCGGGGCGGCCACACTGCCCGGCATGCCTGCCTCGCGCCTGCCGTCACTTCCAGACACCCTGCCCGCACGCCTGCGCGCCCTGCGGGTGGATGATGCGGTTGCATGGTCCCGCTACCTCTCTCTACCAGGCGTGATCGAACACACCAGCTGGGGCGACATCTCCGAAGCTGCATTGCGCCAGCAGATCGCCAGCTACCGACCTGCGTCCCCCGACCCGCGCTGGGCGCTGGTGGATGCCCACGATCGCTTGATCGGCACCTTCGGCCTGAACGGAATCGATCTCCAGCATGGCCGCGGCGAGCTGGCCTATGACCTGGACCCGCACTGGCAGGGACAGGGGCTGGCCACGCAGGCGGCGCGCGCGGTGCTCGACTGGGGCCATGCGGTACGGTCGCTGACGCGCATCCAGGCGACCGTCCTGGACAGCAACGCCCGCTCGATCGCCGTGCTGGAACGCCTCGGCATGCAGCGCGAAGGGCTGCTGTGCGCCTATCGCAAGGTGCGGGGCCATCCCCGGAACTTCTGGATGTACGCCCACCTTGAAGGCACCGTCGCGTCACCCCTTTGAAATACAACTGCGACTTCTGACAAGGTTGTCACTAGACGCAGCGCACACTTTTCTTGCCAGCCTCACGTACATCTGCCTATCGTGATCCTGCCGGATCCGGGGGCGGGGGAATGCATGACGTTGCGTGCTGCACTGTTTTTTCTGGTCACGCACGCGCTCGTCATTGCCTTGATCGGCCCCCAGGACCCGGTGGGCTCCTATCTTCTGCTGATCACCGCTCCTCTGTTGGCCGCACTGGCCTGCCTGAGGCGCGCACGGGACAGCCAGGCCGCCTGCAAGTGGCGGATGCTGGGCGCCGCCGTCGCCCTGTTCTCGCTTGCATTGCTGGCCCTGCTGTACCGCAACCTGGCTGGCCTCGACCCTGCGCAGATGACCGCGTCATCGTTGATCCTGTACGTGTTCTACCGGATTCCACTGACCTACGTGGCCGCCAGCCCGGGCGGCGGGAATCGCTACATCCGTGCCGTGGACCTCGGGATCATCGCGCTGCTATGGCTGCTGTACTACGGGCATACGCGGGCGATGGCGCCACTGAACACCGCCTTGTGGACGCAGTGCCTGAACACCATGAGCAGCGTGCAGAACAGCCTGGTGTTCTGCTTCGCACTGATCCGTTTCCTGGCCGAGGACAATCCGGACCGCCGCGATTTTTTCCGGACGCTGACGATCTACGCGCTGGGCTACTTCCTGCTGGCCTTCTACATCAATACCTATCAGCCGCAGGTGCCCGACGGCAACTGGGGCGACCTGCTGATCAGTGGACTGTTCGTACTGCTGGCGGTCA
Source organism: Stenotrophomonas sp. WED208 (assembly GCF_040984485.1). NCBI lineage: Bacteria > Pseudomonadati > Pseudomonadota > Gammaproteobacteria > Lysobacterales > Lysobacteraceae > Stenotrophomonas > Stenotrophomonas sp. WED208. The sequence continues at coordinate 1,782,340 of NZ_JAZARB010000001.1, read as the reverse complement.
TGGCCGGCAACAACCGCCGCCCAGCGGTGCCGGTATCGCGCAGCCTGCGGCGCATCGTCGATGCCGGCGTGCCGCTGATGCTGCCGTTGCTACTGATGATGGTAGCGCTGCTGGTCGCACGCCTGCAGCCGACCCTGGCCACGGTCGGCTTCATCGGCGCCCTGCTCGGCTATGCGCTGCGCAGCGTGCTGAGCCAGATCGAAATCCAGCGCCAGCGCGATGAGCTGGAAACGCTGGCCCGGCGCGATCCGCTGACCGGGCTGGGCAACCGGCGCAGCTTCGATGAATCGCTTGGCGCGGCCCACCGCCGTGCCCGCCGCCAGGGCCTTGGCCTGGCCGTGCTGATGATCGACATAGATCACTTCAAGCGGCTCAATGACACCTACGGTCACCCTGAAGGTGACCGCCGCCTGCGCGCTGTTGCGGCGATTCTCGACGGCTGCCTGCAGCGCGGCGATGACCTGCTGGCCCGCTACGGTGGCGAGGAGTTCATTGCCGCCCTGCCCTCATCCGATACCTCGCACGCGCTGGATCTGGGCGAACGGCTGCGCGCTGCTGTCGAACATGCAGCACTGCCTGCCCCGCACGGCCATGTGACCATCAGCGTCGGCGTGGCCTGGCAGGCTGCCGGCGACGAGCGCGAGCCGGATGACCTGGTCGACCGCGCCGACCAGGCCCTGTACCGGGCCAAGCACGCCGGCCGCAACTGCGTGCAGCTCGCCCCGGACGCGACGACCGAGGAGGAGGCTGACGGACGCCGTGCCTAGACCGCGTGCAACGCGGCCACCCCGTGCGGATGGCCACCCCCGCCCTGCACACGGAAGCTCGCCACGGTCTGCAGCAGCTGCGCCGATTGTTCCTCCATGCTGCGTGCCGCCGCCGAGGCCTCCTCGACCAGAGCCGCGTTCTGCTGGGTACCCTGGTCGATCAGATCGACCGCATGGTTCATCTGCTGGATGTCATCGCTCTGCTGCTGCGAGGCGGTGCTGATCTCGGTCATCAGGTCGCTCACCCGGCGGACGTTGGTCACGATCTCATCCATGGTGCGGCCCGCACTCTCGACCTGGGCAGTGCCGGCTCCCACATTGGCAACCGACTCGTCGATCAGGTGCTTGATCTCCTTGGCCGCGCTGGCCGAGCGCTGTGACAGCTCGCGGATCTCGGTGGCGACCACGGCGAAGCCACGGCCATGTTCGCCCGCACGTGCCGCTTCCACCGCTGCGTTCAGCGCCAGGATGTTGGTCTGGAAGGCGATGCCATCGATCACCCCGATGATGTCGACGATGCGTCGCGAGGACGCGTTGATCACCGCCATCGTTTCGACCACCTCGTGCACCACGCTGCCGCCACGCGCAGCGACATCGGCCGCGCCACCGGCCAGCTGGCTGGCCTGGCGTGCGTTGGTGGCGGTGCGCTGCACGGTCTCGGCCAGGCCCTTCATCGACACCGCGGTCTCCTCCAGCGAGGCGGCCTGCTGCTCGGTGCGCTGCGACAGGTCACTGTTGCCCTGCGCGATTTCGGTCGCGCCCACCGCAATGGTGTCGGCGGCGAACTTGATCTGGCCGATGATGGCGGCCATCGCCTCGACCAGCGCGTTCACGCCCTCGCACAGCTCCGCGATCGAACCCTGCTTGTCCGTCATCGCAACGCGTCGGGTCAGATCGCCCTGCTTGGCAGCGGCCACCACTTCCCGGGTCTGCGCCACGGCGCGCTGCATGGCCTGGTTCTCATGCACCTGCGCGGTGATGTCGGTTGCGTACTTGACGACCTTGAACGGCTTCCCGTTGAGGTCGAGGATGGGGTTGTAGGAGGCCTGGATCCAGACTTCGCGCCCGCCCTTGCCCAAGCGGCGATACTGGCCGGCATCGTATTCGCCACGCCCGAGCTTCTCCCAGAACCGGCGATACTCATCGCTGCTGCGATGGCCCGGCTCGACGAACAGCGAGTGGTGCTGCCCACGCACCTCATCCAGGCTGTAGCCGGTGACGGCGAGGAAGTTCTCATTGGCCGAGAGGATGCGCCCGTCCATGCCGAATTCGATCACTGCCTGCGATTTGCCGATCGCCGCCAGCTGCCCGGCCGAATCGGCCGCCTGCAGTTTCTGCGCGGTGATGTCGGTGGCGAACTTGACCACCTTGTACGGGCGTCCCTGACGATCCAGGACCGGGTTGTACGACGCCTGGATCCAGATCTCGCGCTGGCCCTTGCCGAAGCGCCGATACTGTCCGGCGTCATATTCGCCGCGCCCCAACCGCGCCCAGAAGTCGCGGTATTCGGCGCTGCGCGCCTGCTCGGCATCGACGAACAGTGAATGGTGCTTGCCCTGGATCTCCTCCAGCCGGTAGCCCATCGCCTGCAGGAAATTGTCGTTGGCCTGCAGGATGGTGCCATCGAGCGCGAACTCGATGACGGCCTGCACGCGATGCAGCGCCGCGACCTGCGCTTCCAGTTCGGCGCGGTCGGTTACCGCCGGCTCGGTGCGGGTGCGCTGATGCGGAGCAAGGGCGCCCAGCAGCGCGCGCCACGGCGACCAACGGGTATGCAGCTCGGCCGGCGCCTGCGCGCCCGCCGTGAAGCCTGGAATGAGCATTGTCTGATCCTCGGTGTCCGGTAAGCGGTTGCGACCCGACGGGCGGGATGCCCGGCGGCAACTTCAGTTGCTTGGGACTACAGGTACCGGCAGGCACCCCTCGAGCGGCTGGCAAGAACGTCTGGTGCGGGTGCGATCGGCATAGGCAACGGCGGAACACACAGCGCGGACCGCCCATCGGGGGCAGCCTGGGGTCCTGCAGCGGGTGACTGGAGCGGGATCCAGAGGGGATATCGGCGATGGGGTTCGGGGCTTTAGCGGGATTCCGCGACGTCCGTCGCAACTCCATGCATGCGCGCAGGAATGCGATAGACGATTGCCGTGTACTTCACTTCCTGCTCACGCGCGACGGGCACGCCCCCCAGGGATTCGGCCAGACGCCGGCTCGGCGCGTTCTGCTCGGCCACCGGATAGCGGAATGCCGCGCATCGCAGGCGCCCGGAAGCCCACGACCACACCGCCGCCACGGCTTCCCGGCCGTAGCCCTGGCCATGCATCGCTTCATCGATCCAGATGCCGAGTTCTGGTTCGGCGTCCATGGTTCGATGCAGGCCGGCCAGACCAAGGAAGGCGCCATCGTCACGTCGGCGGATGACAAAGGTGATGTCCGTCCCCTCGGCGATGGTGGGCAACCACGCCTGCCAGACCGCACTGAAGGCCTCCTCCGACGGCGGCGGCTCGAAGGCCATGTAGCGTGTCAGCCCCGGCGTGATCGCTGCGAACACCTCATCGGCATCCTCCGCCGTGAAAGGCCGCAGGCACAACCTCGCACTTTCGATCACCCGGTTGCCTGAGGTCATGTCCTGCACCACGATTTCATTGCATCCAGCCTCGCTCATGAGGCGCGTGCAACGCAAGCCGAAAGGGCCATGACCAACGGGGGATTCCCGGACGCCGGGAAACGGCCAGCATGCAGTGACCTGAAGGATGTTCACGGACACGGAGATCACATGCTTGCACGCTTGGCCAGCTACCTCTTCCTGGGACTGTGCAGTACCGGTGCCCTGGCTGCCGATGCCGCCTATCGGCCGTCCTTCCATCCCGACCAGCTGAAGGGTCCGCCTGCCGGTCGCCCGAACGAGGTCCTGGTGCTGGGCAGCCCGCACCTGTCCAGCCTGCCGAAGACCTTCAAGCCAGCAATGCTGGAGCCCCTGCTGCAGCGACTGCAGGCCTGGCAGCCAACGGTGATCGCGGTGGAGAACCTGTCCGGCCTGCAGTGCGACTTCATGCGCCGCAATCCAGGCCGCTACGCCGGAAGTGTCGAGGACTACTGCGTCGATCCAGCACCGGCGCAGGCCGCGACCGGCCTGGACGTTCCCAGCGCCAATGCCGAGATGGAACGCCTGCTTGCGGACTGGCCGAGCGAACCCAGCGCCGCCCAGCGGCGCCGATTGGCCGCGGTTTTCCTCGCTGCGGGCGAGAACGGTTCGGCCGTCGTGCAGTGGCTGCGGTTACCCAGTGAAGAGCGTCGTGCCGGTGACAGCCTGACCCCTGAACTGGTGCGCTACCTCGACACCCGCATGGCCAAGCCGAACGAAGTGGGCATGGTCGCAGGCGTACTGGCCGCACGGCTGGGCCTGGAACGGCTGTGGTCGGTCGACGACCACACCGCGGATTCGCCCACGCCGGCATCCCGGAAGAAGGCCTACGCTGCCGCCATCAGGGCCGCCTGGGACAATCCCTTCGTCGAGACGCGAATGGCCGCTGACGAGCAACTCGAAGCCAATCTCGACAAACCCGAGGGGCTGCTCGAGATGTATCGCGCGTACAACAGCGCGGACGCCGCGATGATGGCCTACAACAGCGACTTCGGTGCGACCCTGGTCGAGCCGTCGCCGGAGGGCTTCGGCCGCAACTACGTGGGCTACTGGGAAACCCGCAACCTGCGCATGGTCGCCAACATGCGCGACGTACTCGGGCAACAGCCGGGTGCGCGCATGCTGACCATCGTCGGCGCCTCGCACAAGGGCTACTACGAGGCGTACCTCAACCTGATGCACGACGTGCAGCTGGTCAGTTCGGATGAAGTGCTGCGTTGAAGCCAGGCGCGGATCGCAGGGATGATGGCGGTGCCCTCAGCGCCATCATCCTGCGCCCTTCCTGCCTGCCCGCCACAACACGAGACTGGCGCCGCCGATACAGGACAGCGTGAACACCAGCAGGGCGATGGCACCGCCCTGCAGGACCGGCAGCAACGCCTGCGCGTGCAGATCGTCGCGCACTTCTTCCAGGCGCAGGCTGGCGGCCAGCGCCAGGCACCAGCCGACCATTGCCGGGGCATACGCCCGCAGCGCAACCGGGCTCCAGACTTTCATGGGATCAACTGCTCGAGTGGGGATGCGCGCAGTATTCGCGCGCGTCCTCTCACAGCCTGAGATCAGCCTTCGGCGGTTTCGGAATCATCGCTGGGCAGCTCGCTGGCCTCGCCCTGCACCTGCACGTTGTTGCGACCCAGCGCCTTGGCCCGGTAGCACTGGGCATCGGCAGCGGCCACGGCCTGATCGACGCTCATCCCACCGGCCAGCGGCGCGATACCGATGCTGGCGCCGACCCGCAGCCGGTCCTGGTCCCACGGAATGGAAAGAGATGCCAGCGTGTGCAGCAGCTCAGCGCCGATGCGGGCAGCGCGTCGCGGCGTGCACCCGGACAGGATCACCGCGAATTCGTCGCCCCCCAGCCGCGCCACCACGTCCGAATCGCGCACGCCGTGGCGCAGCACGCTGGCCACTGCCCACAGCACGGCATCGCCGGCCAGATGGCCCCAGGTGTCGTTGACCGGCTTGAAGCGATCCAGATCGATGTACATCAACGAGGCCGCCTGGCCGGTGCGCTCGACGCGGGTGATGGCCTGCTGCAGGTGCACCTCGAAACCGCGGCGGTTGCTCAGCTCGGTCAGCGGATCGATCTCGGCCAGGTGGCGGGCTTCGCGCTGGCGTGCACGCTGCTGGGTGTCGTCGCGCAGCACCCAGACCGCGCCGCGCACGTGGCCTTCGTCATCACGCAACCAGGCGCGGGTCAGGTCCACCGGTACGGTGGCGGTGCCGAGGCGAAGCAACAGATCGGCATGCAGGTCCACCGCATTGCTTTCCGGGTCCAGCAGTACCGACACGTCCAGTACCGAGCCGGGCGCGTACTCGGTGGTCAGCGCCAGTACGTCCTGTACCTTGTGTCCGGCCAGCGACAGCGCACCATCGCCCGCCAGCGTGCGCACCGCTGCGGCATTGGCATAGTCGATGCGGCCATCGAGGCTGACGCTGAGCACCAGGTCGGCCACTGCATCCAGCGTGATGCGGCTGCGTTGTTCACTCTCGAACAGACGCTGCTCACTGCTGCGCTGGGCGGTGATGTCCTGGATCTGCGACACGAAATGCAGCGGCTCGCCGTGCTCGTTGCGCACCAGCGATACCGACAGCCGCGCCCAGATGATGCGTCCGTCGCGGTCGAGATAGCGCTTTTCCAGGTGATAGTGGCTGCGTCGTCCGGCCAGCAGGTCCTGCACCAGGGCCAGGTCGGTCTGCAGGTCGTCGGGATGGGTCAGCCGCTGGAAATCGACCTGCAGCAGTTCTTCGCGCGGATAGCCCAGGATCCGGCACAGCGCGTCGTTGACGTCCAGCCAGCGCCCTTCCAGCGACACCAGTGCCATGCCCAGTGCGGCGGAGGTGAACGCGCCCGCGAACTTCTCCGCCGACAGCCGTGCTTCGGCGCGCGCCTGCAGGATCTCGGTAATGTCGATGGCCATGCCGACGTAGCCGATGCGTGCTCCATCGGCGCTCTCCATGCGGCTGATCGACAGGCGCACCTGGCGTGACTGGCCATCCTTGCGCAGCAGCGTCCACTGCCGCGAGTAGGTCTGCCCGTCGGCACGCGCGCTCAGCGCCTCGAACACGCCAGGAAGATTGCCATCAGCATCGGCCAGCGGTTGCAACCAGGCTTTCAGTTCGGCCGGATCGTGGAAGGCATCGAGGCGGCGCTGGCCGACCACCTCCGGCGCGGTGTAACCGAGCAGGCGCTGCGCGCCGGTATTGAACAGGGTGATGGTGCCGTCGGTATCGGTGGCGATCACCGCCACCTCGTCGGACGCATCGACCACCGCCTGCAGGCGCTGGCGGGTCTCGGCGGCGTCCTGCCGGGCCTGCTGCAGCTCGGTGACGTCGGCATGGGCGCCGGCCATCCACAGCGGCCTGCCCTGCCCGTCCCATTCGAAGACGCGGCCGCGGTCCTGGATCCAGATCCACTGGCCATTCTTGTGGCGCATGCGCAGCAGGCAGGCGTAGTTGTCGCTGCGCCCTTCGAAATGGTCGTCCAGCGCCGCGTCGGACAGCGCGATGTCATCGGGATGGACCAGCTTCAGGAACGTCCTCTGGCAGATCGGTTCCAGTTCTTCCAGGCGGTAGCCGACGATCTCGGCCCAGCGTGCGTTGACCCGCATCTCGCCGGTCTGCACGTTCCATTCCCAGGTACCCGCAGCGGTGCCATCGATGATCATCGCCAGCCGGCGGCGTTCTTCGGCCAGCTCCTGCAGGCGCCGCTCGAGCAGCCCGTTGCCGTTGTTTCCCTGGCCCGCCATCAATCCGGCCCCCTGCCGGCGCGGGCAGGCGCCGACCGCAGCGAAGCGCTGCAGCCTGCGACGAAGACGGCGGGTCGTGCTGGCGTCATGGCCCTCCCCAGCGACAGCGGGGAGGCCGAACGCCCCCCTCAGGCGCAAGTGTGCGCAATCACGGGGAAAACCGACAAGTCCCCCGCCCCGGATCAACCGTGACGGGGGGCACGATCTTCAGCTGCGCTTGGCCCGGGCGAAGGCCTCGGCCAGGGCATTGTTGGCCGGTGGGGCCGACGGGCCGGGGCGGCCGCCATTGCCCTGGCCGCGGTTCGGCCCACGGTTCTGCCCGCCGGCGTCGCGGCGCGGCCCCTGACCCTGACTGCGCTCATCGCGCTGGCCCGGGCGGCTGGTGGCCTGGCCGGGGGTGTCGTCCAGGCGCCGGGTCAGGGCGATGCGCTTGCGCGGCACGTCCACCTCCAGCACCTTGACCTTGACGATATCGCCGGCCTTGACCACGTCGCGCGGGTCCTTCACGAACGTATCAGAGAGCGCCGAAATGTGGATCAGGCCGTCCTGGTGAACGCCGATATCGACAAAGGCGCCGAAGGCCGCGACGTTGCTGACCACGCCCTCCAGCACCATGCCTTCGCGCAGGTCCTTGATGTCCTCGACGCCTTCGGCGAAGCGCGCGGCCTTGAACTCCGGACGCGGATCGCGGCCCGGCTTCTCCAGTTCCTTGAGGATGTCGCGCACGGTCGGCACGCCGAAGGTGGCATCGGTGAACTGCTCGGCCTTCAGGCCACGCAGGAAGCTGCCGTCACCGATCAGCGCCTTGATCGGGCGCGCGGTGCTGGCCACGATGCGCTCGACCACCGGATAGGCTTCGGGGTGTACCGCCGAGGCGTCCAGCGGCTGGTCGCCATCGGCGATACGCAGGAAGCCGGCGCACTGCTCGAAGGTCTTCTCGCCCAGGCGCGCGACCTTCAGCAGGTCCTTGCGACGCTTGAACGGGCCGTTGTCGTCACGATGGCGCACGATGTTCTCGGCCACCGTGGCCGACAGGCCGGACACCCGTGACAGCAGCGCGGCCGAGGCGGTGTTCACGTACACGCCGACCGCGTTCACGCAGTCCTCCACGCGCGCATCCAGCGCCCGGGCCAGGCGGTACTGGTCCACGTCGTGCTGGTACTGGCCAACACCGATCGCCTTGGGCTCGATCTTCACCAGTTCGGCCAGCGGATCCTGCAGGCGGCGCGCGATCGACACCGCGCCACGCAGCGACACGTCCAGCCCCGGGAATTCCTTCGCCGCGAACTCGGACGCCGAGTACACCGACGCACCCGCCTCGCTGACGACCACCTTCTGCAGCTTCGGGTTGGCGACAGCCTTGATCGCTTCGCCGGCCAGCTTGTCGGTTTCGCGGCTGGCGGTGCCGTTGCCGATCGCGATCAGTTCCACGTTGTGCCTGGCGCACAGCTGCTTGATCGTCTGCAGCGACTGCTCCCACTGGCGGCGCGGCTCGTGCGGGTAGATGGTGTCGGTGGCGACCAGCTTGCCGGTGGCATCGACCACGGCGATCTTGCAGCCGGTGCGGATACCCGGGTCCAGGCCCAGCACGGTCTTCGGGCCAGCCGGCGCGGCCAGCAGCAGATCCTTCAGGTTGTCGCCGAACACCGCGATGGCTTCGGCTTCGGCCTTTTCGCGGGCCTGGTTGAAGAGGTCCAGCAGCAGATGGGTGTGCAGCTTGGCACGCCAGGTCAGGCGACAGGCATCCAGCAGCCAGCGGTCGGCGGCACGGCCCTGGTCGGCGATGCCGGCCTTGCGCGCCACGCGCCCTTCGGCGTACTGGTGGCCAGCCTCGGCGTCGCTGCCCGGGTCCAGTTCCAGGAACAGGATTTCCTCGCGGCGCGCACGGAACAGCGCCAGCAACCGGTGCGAGGGAATCTTCGCCAGCGACTCGGCGTGTTCAAAATAATCGCGGTACTTGGCGCCTTCGGTTTCCTTGCCCTCGGCCACGCGCGCGCGGATCACGCCGGTCTCGCCCAGCCAGGTCCGCAGCTCACCGACCAGCGCGGCATCTTCGCCCCAGCGCTCCATCAGGATCGCGCGGGCGCCTTCCAGCGCGGCCTTGGTGTCGGCCACGCCCTTGTCGGTGTCGACGAAACCGGCAGCAAACACCTGAGGGTCCTGCGTCGGGTCGCCCAGCAGGCCGTCGGCCAGCGGTTCCAGACCGGCCTCGCGGGCGATCTGGGCGCGGGTACGGCGCTTGGGCTTGTACGGCAGGTACAGGTCTTCCAGCCGGCTCTTGGTATCGGCGGCCAGGATGTCATTGCGCAGGTCGTCGCTGAGCTTGCCCTGCTCGCCGATGCTGGCCAGCACCGCCGCGCGCCGGTCTTCCAGTTCGCGCAGGTAGGTCAGGCGCACTTCCAGGTTGCGCAGCTGGGTGTCGTCCAGGCCCCCGGTCACTTCCTTGCGGTAGCGCGCGATGAACGGAACGCTGGCGCCTTCGTCGAGCAGGCCGACGGCGGCACGTACCTGGGCGGACTGGGCACCGATCTCGTCGGCGATGGTCTGGGCGATCTGCTGGGCGAGCGCGCTCTGGGCGTTCTTGGCGTCGTGCATTGCTTCAGGTCTGTGCCGCGTTTCGGGAAGACCCCATTCTGGCAATCCACGACGGAGCCGGACAAGGCATTGACAGGGGGCGAGGTTCAGCGGCGAGGCCGGAGTGGACGCCGGCATCCTGGCGAAGAGAGGGCTCGGACTGGCCCTGGGCTGGGATGCCGGCGCGGGCGCACGATGGTGGGCGCGCCCTGCCGCGTGTTGCGAAGGTCAGCGGTAGTGGCGGGCGGCGCGCTGCATGACGATGTCGTCACGCATGCTTTCCAGGGCCATCAGGCGGACCTTGCCGACACCCTGCAGTTCCATGAACCGCTCCGTGTAGAACTCCGGCCCCAGCGCGGTGTCGGCGCGGGATTTGCTGAAGCCGTAGGGCACCACGCCCTTCTCGCCATCCTTGCTACCACCGACATAAAGAACGATTGCCATGTGATGTATTCCTCCAAATTGCTACTGCGTACTGCACTCGATGAGCGATGCTGCGAGCTCATCGAGGGAGAGCTTACCGCGCCGAACCTGACTGGAACGTCACGAAGGCTAATGACGATCGGTTGCATGCAGATGACTGCGGGATCGCAGCAGAATGCTTACGGATCTTTAACTTCCGGCTAACGAATCCGCGGGGGATTCCCGCCAACGGCGCAGCCCCTCGTGGGTGGTTTGGTTGGTCGCGGAAAGCCGGTTTCCTGTGGGCTGGCCGGGAGGGTGGGTAGGCCGGGGACGCCGTGAACCCATCCATGGGGGCTTGGCCGCGGCATCCATGCCGCGGACACCCCGGCCTACCCACCCTCCCGACCGCTGACAGATTTCGGTGGCCTGCCACCCACGGAGAAGAAAAAAGAAGATCAAAAGCAATGGCAGCCTGGCTGGCCGCTTTTTGTAGAGTCGAGCCCACGCTCGGCTGCTTTCAGGCCAGTCCGCGAAGCCGAGCGCAGGCTCGGCTCTACACGAGCAAGCGCAGCGCGCGACCCGCTTTTGTCGTTCTTTTTCTTCTCCGTGGCTGGACGCGCACGGAAACTGTCAGGGGCCGGGCGGGGTGGGTTCGCGGGACCGTTGGCGCCATGGGCCCGAGGCATGCCTCGGGCGGGTTGGGCAGGACGCCCAACCCCGGTCTTGCCGTGTGCGCAGGACAGCGCACACGAGCAAGGCGCCATCGAGCCCCCAGGGACGGGTTTACGGCGTGTCCCGCGAACCCACCCCGCCCGGCCCAATCGCATGAAACGCATTCCGCGACCACCCACGAGGGGCTGCGCCGTTGGCTGGAAACTACGGCCACCAGCCGTGCCCGAACCGGGCGAAATGATCGGCCGCGCGCTCGAATGGATTGCGCGCACTCACCCCGCCGCACAGCACGTACACCGGCAGGTACAGCGGCCCCAGCACCATGTACTGGTACACGTGCGCGCGTTCGTGGTCGTCCAGCCGGATCAGCGGCTCTACGCCCCACCCCGCCTGGTGCGCATAGGTGCGGCAGGAAATGCCCAGGTCATGCCCGGTGTGCAGGATCACATTGCCCAGGGTGATCGCCCCACCCGGCCCCCACGGCCAGCGATCGAACACCAGCGCACAGTCACGGCTGCTCCAACGCAGCGTCGCCCCGCCAAGCATGCCGGCCAGCCCGCCGATCACACCGAACAGGGAATTGGGTGACGTCCACACCGCGCCCAGCACCTGCAGCGCGCGCAGCCAGACCGGCCAGGGCTCCGGAGCGGTCTTCAATCGGCCTCGTTCGGCATCAGCAGCCACAGGATCAGGTAGACCAGGATGCCAGGGAAGGCCGCCGAGCCGATCGAGACCAGCACGAACACGATCCGCACCAGCGTGGGGTTCCAGCCGAAGCGGTGGGCGATGCCGCCCATCACGCCGGCGATCATGCGGTCGTTCAATGAACGTGACAGCGTGCGCGGCGTGGTGTTCATGGCAGTTCTCCTAGGCTACGGGAAAAGGCAGTCGAGCATGGCTCGACTCTACACCGCCCCCATGTCTACGGCGTGCGGTGGCGCAGGGCCTGCAGGCGTGCGCCGAACCAGGCGGCTGCGGTCTGTTCAGGCTGCCCCGGGCACTGGATGCGATAGGGCTTGCCGCTCATGCTGCTCTGGCTGGCGGCGCGCTCGATGAACTGCTCGGCGCTGTCCACCATGTCCTTCTTCAGCAGGTAGTCGTACTTGCGCTGCAGGTGCGCGCGCGCATCGCTGCCGTCGTACCAGCTGCCATTGCGCTGGAACCGGCATTGGGAGCCGTCCAGGCTGGAGATCAGCTGGGCGATCTCCCGCCGTGCATCCGCACTGGGTGCGGCCTGCGCAACAGGGGCAGCCACCAGCAGCGTGGCAAGCAGCAACGAAATCCTTCGCGACATCATCATTCTCCATGCAGTCGAGCATGGCTCGACGCTACAAAAACGAAGCAGGCCTTACGCGTCGCGCGCCTTCAGCCAGCCATCGATCGTGGCCGGCACTTCGCGCTGCGCGCGGCCGGACACGTAGATGCCGATATGGCCGCCACGGAAACTGGACTCGGTGTAGTCCTCGGTGCCCAGGCGTCCACGCATCGCGCGCGAGGCATCCGGCGGCACCAGATGGTCCTGCTCGGCATAGATGTTCAGCACCGGCAGGGTCACCTGCGACAGATCCACCGCTTCCTCGCCGATCCGCACCGTGCCGTTCATCAACCCGTTGCCCTGGTAGAACTGCTTGATGAAGTCGCGGAAGGCCTCGCCCGCCAGGTCCGGTGAATCGAAGATCCACTTCTCCATGCGCAGGAAATCCTCCAGCGCCGCCTTGTCATCGAGGATGTCGAGCAGGCCCACGTACTTCTGCACGTTCAGGCGGAACGGCTTGAGCATCAGGTAACTGGCATTCATCAGGTCGGCCGGGATGTTGCCCAGCGTGTCCACCAGCAGGTCCACGTCCACCTGCTGCGCCCAGTGCGAGAGCATGTTGTCGGCGGTGTGGAAATCGACCGGGGTGACCATGGTGATCAGCTTCCCCAGCTTCTGTCGGCGCAGCGCGGCGTAGCACAGCGCGAACACGCCGCCCTGGCAGATGCCGAGCAGGTCGACCGGTCCACCACTGCGCGCGCGCAGCGCATCGACCGCGCCATCGATGTAGCGCAGCAGATAGTCCTCCAGGGTCTGGAAGCGCTCCGAGCGATCCGGGTAACCCCAGTCCAGCACGTAGACGTCCTGCCCCAGCGCCAGCAGCTTCTGCACCAGTGAGCGATCGGCCTGCAGGTCGACCATGTACGGCCGGTTGACCAGCGCGTAGACGATCAGCAACGGCGTGCGGCGGGTCGGTGCCTGTTCGCCGACGAAGCGGTACAGCACCACCTTGCCGTCGCGCCAGACTTCCTCGCGGGCGGTGACGCCATAGTCCACGTCTTCCACCTGCGGCAGCAGCTTCAGCCCTTCCATCAGCTTGCGCTGCATGGCCAGGGTTTCCTGCATCAGGTCATCGGCGTTGAAGCCCAGCGGTCCTTTCATCGGTCACGCGTCCGCGTGGAAGTACGGGGCGCTGCCTTTGGTGCCGCCTTTTTCGCAGCCGCCTTCTTTGCCGGCGCGGCCTTCTTCGCGGCCTTGCGCGCGACCGGCTTCACCTTCGCCGGCGCCGGCTGTGCCACCGGATCGACCTCGCCCGCACCGGCCATGGCCACCACCTGTGCCTGCAGGCGACGCAGGCTGCGCTCCAGCTCGGCGATGCGGCGGTGCGCGGCGTCCATCTCGCTGCGGGTCGGCAGGCCGATCCGTTCACTCATCTGTTCCACCTCGCGCTGCAGGCCGGCGCGCAGCCGCATCTGTGCGTTGCCCAGCGCGGCGTACACCTGCTGGAACGGCTCGGACATGGCGACCTTGGCATAGGCCTCCTCGGCCACTTCGATCCACAGGTCGAACATCGCGCGGGCGCTGGTCAACTGGCTGCCCGGCTGCTCGTGCTCGGCCAGGCGCTGCTCGAACAGCGCGAAGGCCTCGTCCAGCGCCTGCTTGATCTGATCGACATAGGCGCGCGAATGCTGCTGGTATTCCTCCTGCGCCCGCAGCAGCGCCTGCCAGCGCGCCTGGTGCTCACGACCGGGCCCGAACGCCGGGCTCTGCAGCCACGGGCCGGCCTGCAGCTGGAACTGCTGCAGCCAGGCGGCAAACTCCGGTACAGCGGCGCCAGCGTGGGTGCTGCCACGGGCCCCCTGCAGCATCCACTGCAGCATGCCATCGCCCTGCCCCTGCACCGCCTCGCGCCAGGCCTGGGCCACGTCGGCGCTGCTGGCGTCGCGGCCGGCGAAACGCGCGGCGACTTCCTGCATGGTGCCGTACCAGCTGCCCGCCTGTTCGCGGAAGCGGCGCACGGCATCTTCCGGCGCACCCTGCCCCTGTTCGGGCAGCAGCTGGCCCCACCAGTCGAACAGCCGTTGCCAGCTGCCAGGGTCATCGCCAGCCGGCGCACCGGGCGTGGTCGCATGGCGCAGGGCATCGCCCCAGGCGCCGAAGTACTGCCGGGCCAGGGTTTCGAAATCGCTGCTGCCGGCGTCGTGGGCCGAGCTGGTCATCGCAGGCCTCCGCAGGGCTGGCTCATGGCTTGGGGATACGCAGGGTCTTGCTGATCATCAGCGACCCGGACAGGGCGAACAACAGCACCATTGGGTGCAGCTGCCACGGGCCGATCTGCCACTGGCCGAACCAGATGTTCTGGCCGATGGCATCGGTACCGGCGGCGATCGCCAGCACGATCACCAGCACCAGGCTGGTCGGAATCGGGGTGCCCTCGAAATACGTGACCTTGCCCTCGTCGCCGGCCAGTGCCTCGGCGGTGACGTTGTAGCGCGCCAGGCGACTGACACCGCAGCAGACGAAGTAGCTCAGCACCAGCCAGTCCCAGCCGCCCTGCATGCCGCAGGCGTAGGCCAGCGCCGCCGGGGCCACGCCGAAGGAGATCACGTCTGACAGCGAATCCAGCTCGCGGCCCAGGGTGGAACTGGACTTGCGCCAGCGCGCGATGCGCCCGTCGAGGGCGTCGAAGATGAAGGCCAGCGGGATCAGTGCCATGCCGAACAGCAGGTAGCCGCGCTCGCCGTCCTGCAGGAAGCGCATCGCGGCAAACACCGCACCGGTGCCGCAGAAAGCATTGGCCAGGGTGAACCAGTCGGCCAGCTGGAATTCGCGCAGCATCGAGAAGTGACGTTTCATGGGGTCTCACGGAGCATCAAGGCCCACAGGTTACCGCGAGCGCCGCCGCTGGCGACAGCGGCGGCAGGGTCCATCCTTCACCGCTCCCTCACCCGCCCTCACCAGCGGTGAATTTTTCGCCACCCATCTTGACAGCCTAGGGGGGTGGCGCCTGTCGCGGCTTATCCACAAAGTTGCCCACGCGTAATCCACACCCCCTGTGGACAACCAGATCTCACCGACTGCGACGCTGGACATTTCCTCATCACCCCGCGGCGGGGTTTCCCTACTTCCCAAGCCACAACGTCAGCGCTATGGTCAGCGGCGGACCCGCCGCCGCCACGTCCGAAACCCTGCAACGGACGATGATGATGCTGGATGCTTCCACCCTGGCCGCGCAGCTGCGGCAGCCCCATGGCGAGGCCGCGCTGGCGGTGGCCGACTCGATGAACCGCAGCAATGGCGCGCTCAACCTGGCCGCGATCGGGCTGCTGGCCGTCGGCACTGGCGAACGGGTCCTGGAGATCGGCCCCGGCAATGCGGCGTTCGCGCCGCTGATGCTGCAGGCCACCGACAGCCACTATCTGGGTATTGAGCTGTCCACTGCCATGGTCGAGGCCGGCAACCAGCGCCTGGCCAGCGCCGGGTTGGCCGAGCGTGCCGCGATGCGACACGGCGACGCCCATGCCCTGCCAGTCAGCGATGCCGCGATGGATGCGGCGCTGGCGGTCAATACCCTGTACTTCTGGCCGAACCTGGCCCCAGTGCTGGACGAGTTGGCGCGGGTGCTGCGCCGGGGCGGCCGCCTGTGCGTGGCCTTTGGCGATGCCAGCTTCATGCGCAGCCTGCCATTTGCTGCCGACTTCCAGCTGCATGAGCTGGACGCGGTGGAGCTGGCGCTGCGTGTGTCGGGCTTCCGCGTCTCGGCCTGGCGCAGCCACCGCGAAATCGCGAGCGGCAATGACGGCCAGACCCGCGAAAAGCACTTCCACCTGCTGCTGGCACAGCGGCGCTGAAATGGTAGAGCCGGCCGCTGGCCGGCTGCCCCGGCATTCCGGATTGCCGGCCAGCGGCCGGCACTACCCAGCCTGCATTCGCCGCCAGCGAGCAACACAGAACACCTGCATCACCAGTGGCCGGCCCACCGCAGCCGCCGCAACGACGGTGATCCGACCGCGTGGTAGAGCCGGCCGCTGGCCGGCTGCCCCGGCATTCCGGATTGCCGGCCAACGGCCGGCACTACCCAGCCCGCACCCGCCGCCAGCGAGCGAAACAGAACACCTGCATCACCAGTGGTCGGCCCACCGCAGCCGCCGCAACGACTGTGATCCGACCGCGTGGTAGAGCCGGCCGCTGGCCGGCTGCCCGGACCATTCCGGGTTGCCGGCCAGCGGTCGGTATTACCCGCCTTGCACCCGTCGCCGCCAACGCGCGAAGCAGAACACCTGCATCACCAGCATGGCCACCAGTCCCAACGGCCACGCCCACCACAGCCCCGGCAGCCCATGCCGCGCCTGCAACCACACCGCCAGCGGCAGCTCCAGCAGCAGTACCGCCGCCATGCCCAGCAACGCTGGCAACATCACCGTGCCACTGCCTCGCATCACTCCGACCAGCACCGTGCTGCCCCCCATCGCCAGCACGCCCCATACCACCGTGCGCAGCTGCGATGCGGCCAGTTCGCGCACCTCTGCGGCCGCCAGAATCAGCCCGGTCAGCCAGGGTGCCAGCGCCACAACCAGTACCACCACCGCGCTCAGCATTGCCAGTCCAAGCAGCACGCCGGTGCGAGCGATGGCGGGCAGCCGTGCCGTACGCCCTGCGCCCATCGCATGCGCCGCGAGGATGGTGGCGGTAATGCCCAGTGACATCGCCGGCAGCTGCACCCAGCTCATCAACTGGTTGACCGCACCATAGGCGGCCGTGGCCGTGTAGCCGTAGCGGTTGATCCAGCCCAGCAACACGATCTCGGCAATGGCCAGACTGAGCATCTGCAACGAGGACGGCACGCCGATGCGCAGCATCGCGCGGATGATCGCGCCATCGAAACGGATGGTGCGCAGCAGCTCATGCCCCGGCGCCAAGGGGTGCCCCATCCGCTGCCAGCGCCACATCAGCCAGACCAGGGCCAGCAACGAGGCGAATGCCGCCGAGACTGCCGCACTGGCCGCGCCCAGCTGCGGCAGGCCCGCCCAGCCCAGGATCAGCAGCGGCGTGCACAGCAGGCCGATCGCCGTGGCCAGCAGCAGCGCATGCAGTGGCGTCGTTGCATCCCCCACTGCGCGGCTCACGGCAGTGGCCAGCCACAACAGGAAGAACACCGGAGGCCCCAGCAGCAGGACGCGTGCATAGACAATGGACTCACTGAGGACCGGCGCCGGCGTACCCAGTGCCGCCAGCAGTTGTGGCGCGAAGCCGCCGCCCACGGCCATCACCAGCACCGACAGCAGCAGGATCAGCGCCACCGCGCTGCCAGCCACCGCGCGTGCCTGTTGCGGGCGGCCCGCGCCCCAGGCCTGGCCGATCAGCACCATCGCGCCCGTGGCCAGGCCCATCACCAGTGCCAGCAGCAGGAAGAAGACCGGGAAGAACGCAGCGGCTGCAGCCACTGCCTGTGTGCCGAGCAGATGGCCGAGGTAAATGTTGTCCAGCGTGCCTGCGGCCAGCTGCAGCGCGTTGGTCAGCAGCATCGGCAACAGCAGGGTCAGGTAGGTGCGCCACAGTGGTGGTGCAACCGGGGGCGTCGGATGTACAGGGGTGCTCATGGGAGTCTCTGGGCAAGGCGCCGCCCTGCCCGGCGTTTCCGCCAGCAAAGCAAGCACAGGGGAAGCGGGCCGTGGCCCGCGGTCAGGTGGCGCCGTCGCTCAGCAACGGCGCGATGGCTCAGCCGCCAGCGTCTTCGAAGGCCAGGCGCAGGGCGTGGGCGCACACATCCGCGGGCCAACTCCGCAGCGCCGCTTCCAGGCCCGCGCGGTCATGCGCGAACAGGACACGGATCGCCTCCTCGAAACCCGGCAGGTCACCGGCGATGGTCTGCAGGAAGTGATAGGTACGCTCGCTGTGGCGGCGCTGGCGGTCCTTGTCGGCACCGGCACGGCTGGCCGCTTCCACCAGCCGGCGAAGCACCACCGAGGCCCCACCCGGCTGTTCGGCCAGCCACGCCCAATGGCGTGGCAACAGCGTCACTTCGCGGGCGACCACGCCCAGCTTGGGGCGGCCACGGCCACGCGGGGTTGCGGGCGCCTCTTCGGCAGTGACGTCGGCATCCGTCTCCACGGCGGCGGGAAACGCTTCGTTTACCCGCGCCAGGAGTTCTGCGTCACTGCCGCGCGTATCGAAATCGCGAGTGCGGCCAGTGGCGTTGTCGAACACCAGCAATGGTCCGGCAGCGTTGTCGGCGCGCAGTTGCTTCAGCGCCAGCGCGGCCACTTCCGGGGTACCGGAAGCGACCAGGCGATGGCCGTCGAAACAACTGAAGGGAGGGAGTCGGGACGCAGGCATGGCAATGGCATCAGAAGCGATGCGCAAATATTGCCCGGGTAATTTGATCCCGTCAATATTGCCCGGGTATTAATTTGCCAGAAGAGCGTACCAACCAAGGTTGGCAGCTACCCGATTTCCCGGTTCACAGGCGGCTGAAGGACCAGCTCACCATGCGCCCGTCCTTGTACGGCATCACGCCGTGGAACGGGCGCGGGTCGGCGTCGAACACCAGCGGCAGGAAGTTGCGGTCGCCCTCCCACATCGGCAGGGTGTCCAGCTTGTCCAGGTCCACCCACTCCAGCGTGCCTTCGTGGTTGCCGCCGTGCGGGGTGCCCTCGAATCCATCGATGACGAACACGAAGCCCAGCCAATCCTCGCCGTGCTTGCCGAAGCCTGGCCAGCTGATGGTGCCGCGCAGGCGCATGCCGGTGCAGTCGATGCCGGCTTCCTCGGCGATCTCGCGGCGCATGCTGGCCGCCACATCCTCGTCCGCTTCGATCTTGCCGCCCAGGCCGTTGTACTTGCCCAGGTGGTGGTCACCGGGACGGGTATTGCGATGGATCATCAGCACCTGGCGACGATCAGGCGACAGCACATAGCCCAGGGTGGCGACGATCGGGGTGTACGGCATGGGGCAGCATCCAGCGGCAGGTCAGCCGTGGATTATGGCCGATCAGCGCACCAGCGACAGGCGGCGCTCGGCAGGTGTGCCAGCACCGTCGGGATCGCGGCGCAGGGTGGCCACGCCGTGGCCGCGCTCGGCCAGGTACTCCAGCCACTTGCCGAGGAAGGTGTTCATCCGCATGCGGTGGCTTATCAGCTCCGCCGGCGGCGGATACAGGCCCATCGTGTCCTGCCAGCGGCGGCCCACGTAGCAATGGGTGGTCTCGGCCTGGCGCGCGTCACGGTACAGGCGCACATAGGCCGACGGATCCGGCTCGCCGGTGACCGGGTCGGCCAGGTCGTAGGTCAAGCGCAGTTCCACCGTGTAGCGGTGGCACTCGATCACGTCCAGG
Organism: Stenotrophomonas sp. WED208; assembly: GCF_040984485.1. NCBI lineage: Bacteria > Pseudomonadati > Pseudomonadota > Gammaproteobacteria > Lysobacterales > Lysobacteraceae > Stenotrophomonas > Stenotrophomonas sp. WED208. The sequence goes on along the minus strand of NZ_JAZARB010000001.1, from coordinate 1,762,943 downwards.
CGCACGTCCAGGCCGTCGCCGATCGAGGAAATGTAGCTGCCCGCCACCAGTCCGGCCGGTTCGAACAGGCGCACCAGGTGGCGGTAGTTTTCCGCGTACAGGCCCATGAGCCAGCTCAGCCGGCTCAGGCGGGGAATGCGTTCGGTGCGGGGCAAGGCTCGGGCCATGGGTCGATCCTACACGTTGGTGCTTCAACGTGGGGGCGCGCACGTGCAAGCCAACCCCTGGGTAGTGCCGGCCGCTGGCCGGCAGCCCTGCATCGCAGCCGAGGGTTCATCGAGGAGCCGGCCAGCGGCCGGCTCTACCAGCTCTGAGGGTCAATACAGCTCGCGCTGCAGCCCCAGCGTGGCCAGCACCTTGCTGGAAATCTCCTCGATCGAGGTATGGGTGGTGCTCAGGGTCGGAATCCGCTCCATCTGGAACATCACCTCCGCTGCAGCCACCTCGCGCTTGCAGGTGTCCAGGTTGGCGTAGCGCGAGTTCGGGCGCCGCTCCTGGCGGATCTGCTGCAGCCGGTCGGGATCGATGGTCAGGCCGAACAGCTTGCGCCGGTAGGCACGCAGCCGCGGCGGCAGGCGGTCGCTTTCCAGGTCTTCGTCGGTCAGCGGGTAGTTGGCCGCGCGCACGCCGTAATGCAGGGCCAGGTAGATGCAGGTGGGCGTCTTGCCGGCGCGCGACACCGCCACCAGGATCACGTCGGCATCGTCGTAGTTCACCGCGATGCCGTCGTCATGGGTCAGGGCGAAGTTCATCGCGTTGATGCGGCGGTGGTAGGTATCGAAATCGACCATGCCATGGGCCTGGCCGACCCGGGCCAGGCGCGGGGTGGCCAGTTCGCGCTCCAGCGGTTCGATGAACGGCGCGAACACATCCAGCATCAGCGCGCCGCTGTCGGCCAGGATCAGGCTCAGGCTCTGGTCCACGCAGGAGTTCACCACGATCGGCCGGACCTGGTACCGCTCCCCTGCCGCCTGGATCCGGGCACAGGCTTCACGCGCTTTTTCGGGGTCGTCGACAAACGACATGCGATCAGTAATGAAGCTGAACCCGGAGAACTGGGTGAGCAGGCTATGCCCAATGGTTTCAGCGGTGATACCGGTTCCATCGGAAACGTAGAACACCGGACGGATGGTCGACATGCGCGCTTTTACCCCCTACGAAGCCTAAAAAGGCCGCCAGCACAAGCTTGTGCCGACGGTACTCTGCCCGGCATCATATCGGCTTCTTCCTACGGACGCGGCCATTCCAGCCCGCCTCGGGCGATGGCCAAACGGAGCATCGCGCTTGAACGAGAACATCCTGTGGTTGCACGAACTGCGTCTGGCCGATCTGGCCCGCGTAGGCGGCAAGAATTCGTCGCTGGGCGAGATGATCGGCAACCTGGCCGGTCTGGGCGTTTCGGTGCCGGGCGGTTATGCCACCACCGCTGAAGCCTTCAAGGACTTCATCGCGCACAACGATCTGTCCAAGCGCATCTTCGACAAGCTGGCCACGCTGGACGTCGAGGACGTCAACGCGCTGACCGCAGCGGGCAAGGAAATCCGCACCTGGGTGATCGATGCCCCGCTGCAGCCGCAGCTGGACCAGGACATCCGCACCGCCTACGCCCAGCTGAGCGCCGACAACGGCGGCGGCGACGTGGCCGTGGCCGTGCGTTCCTCGGCCACCGCCGAGGATCTGCCGGATGCCTCCTTCGCCGGCCAGCAGGAAACCTTCCTCAACGTCACCGGCGCCGACGACGTCGTGCACAAGGTCAAGGAAGTGTTCGCCTCGCTGTACAACGACCGTGCCATCGCCTACCGCGTGCACCACGGCTTCAAGCATGAAGACGTGTTCCTGTCCGCCGGCGTGCAGCTGATGGTGCGTTCGGGCGTCGGTTCCTCCGGCGTGCTGTTCACCCTGGACACCGAGTCCGGCTTCCGCGATGTGGTGTTCGTCACCTCGTCCTTCGGCCTGGGCGAAATGGTCGTGCAGGGCGCGGTCAACCCGGACGAGTACTACGTCTACAAGCCCACCCTGCAGGCCGGCAAGCCGGCGATCCTGCGCCGCTCGCTCGGCAGCAAGGCCATCCGCATGGTGTATTCGGATGTTCCGGGTGAGCGCGTCAGGATCGAGGACACTCCGGTCGAACTGCGCACCACCTTCTCGATCAGCGACGAGGACGTGCAGGAACTGTCCAAGCAGGCGCTGGTCATCGAAAAGCACTACGGCCGCCCGATGGACATCGAGTGGGCCAAGGACGGTGTCAGCGGCAAGCTGTTCATCGTGCAGGCGCGCCCGGAAACGGTGAAGTCGCGCAGCCATGCCACCCAGATCGAGCGCTTCGCGCTGACCGAAAAGGGCGGCAACGTGCTGGCCGAGGGCCGCGCCGTCGGTGCCAAGATCGGTTCGGGCGTGGCCCGCGTGGTCAAGACGCTGGACGACATGAACCGCGTGCAGCCGGGCGACGTGCTGATCGCCGACATGACCGATCCCGATTGGGAGCCGGTGATGAAGCGCGCTTCGGCCATCGTCACCAACCGTGGTGGCCGTACCTGCCACGCCGCGATCATCGCGCGCGAGCTTGGCGTGCCGGCCGTGGTCGGTTCGGGCAACGCCACCAAGGTCATCGAAGATGGCCAGCTGGTCACCGTCAGCTGCGCTGAAGGCGATACCGGCTTCATCTACGAAGGCAAGCTGGGCTTCGAGCGCACCACCACCGATCTGGGCAACATGCCGCCGGCACCGCTGAAGATCATGATGAACGTGGCCAATCCGGAACGTGCCTTCGACTTCGGCCAGCTGCCGAACGCCGGCATCGGTCTGGCCCGCCTGGAAATGATCATCGCCAGCCACATCGGCATCCACCCGAACGCGCTGCTGGAATACGACCGCCAGGACGCAGCGACGAAGAAGAAGATCGACGAGAAGATCGCCGGCTATGGTGATCCGGTCAGCTTCTATGTGGACCGCCTGGCCGAGGGCATCGCCACCCTCACCGCCTCGGTCGCACCGAACGCCGTGATCGTGCGCCTGTCGGACTTCAAGTCCAACGAGTACGCCAACCTGATCGGCGGCAGCAACTACGAGCCGCACGAAGAGAACCCGATGATCGGCTTCCGCGGCGCCAGCCGTTACGTCGACCCGAGCTTCTCGGCTGCCTTCGCGCTGGAGTGCAAGGCCGTGCTGCGCGTGCGCAACGAAATGGGCCTGGACAACCTGTGGGTCATGATTCCGTTCGTGCGCACCCTGGAAGAAGGCCGCAAGGTCATCGAGGTGCTGGAACAGAACGGCCTGAAGCAGGGCGAGAATGGCCTGAAGATCATCATGATGTGCGAAGTGCCGTCCAACGCACTGCTCGCCGATGAGTTCCTGGAGATCTTCGACGGCTTCTCGATCGGCTCCAACGACCTGACCCAGCTCAGCCTGGGCCTGGACCGCGATTCCTCGATCGTCGCGCACCTGTTCGACGAACGTAACCCGGCAGTGAAGAAGCTGCTGTCGATGGCGATCAAGTCGGCACGTGCCAAGGGCAAGTACGTCGGCATCTGCGGCCAGGGCCCGTCCGATCATCCGGATCTGGCCGAGTGGCTGATGCAGGAAGGCATCGAATCGGTGTCGCTGAACCCGGATACCGTGGTCGATACCTGGCTGCGCCTGGCCAAGCTGAAGGCCAACGGCTGATGCCGTGATGGCCACAGGCTGACGTCGTGTTCATCGGCGTCGGCCGATACTGCTGCTGCACGCAAGCCCCGCCTCTGCGGGGCTTCGTGTTTCTGGCGTCCATGTACGCCCTGCCCCGCGCAGATTCCCCCGCAGCAAAGGACTTCCGCATGATCGCCGCAGCAGCACCCGCCCCCGCCGCAACACCCTGGTTCCACTCCCTCGATTGGGAACGCCTGCTGGAGACCTACGGCGTGCCATTGTTGGCCGCGATCGTGGTGCTGCTGGTCGGCATGTGGGTGGCACGACGCCTGTCCAATGCGATGCCACGCGCCACCGCGCGCATGGGCGTGGACCCGATGCTGGGCAATTTCCTGCGCAACGTGGTGTACGCCGCATCGCTGGTGATCGTGGTGGTGCTGGCGATCGGCACGCTGGGCGTGCAGATCACCCCGCTGCTGGCCGTGCTTGGCACCGCCGGCCTGGCGGTAGGCCTGGCGCTGAAGGATTCGCTGTCCAACATCGCCTCGGGCGTGATGCTGGTGACGCTGCGCCCGTTCCGCGTCGGTGATGTGGTGACGGTGGCCGGACAAACCGGCACGGTGCGCGAAGTGCGCATCTTCCAGACCGTCATCACCGGTGCCGACAACCAGCACACCACCATTCCGAACACGTTGATCACCGCTGCGCCGATCATCAACCTGACCGCCGAGCCGACCCGCCGCGTCGAACTGGTGGTGGGCATCGGCTATGAAGACAACATCCAGCTGGCGCGCGACACCGCGCTGGCGCTGATGAAGGCCGACCCGCGCGTGTTGCAGACGCCGGCACCGGACGTGGTGGTGTACGAGCTGGGCGCGCACGCGATCAATCTCGGCATCCGCTGCTACGTGAAGTCGGCCGACTGGTTCGGTACCAAGGTCACGCTGCTGGAACAGCTCAAGCTGGGCTTCGACAAGGCCGGCATCAACATCCCGTATCCGCAGCAGGACATGCACCTGTACCTGCATGGCAAGGATGGCGGCGTGGTCGAGGCCGACGCGCTGGTGCGCGACAAGCCCTGATCCGACACAGAAATGCCGGCCAGCGGCCGGCACTAGCCTGCCCCGCGCGCCCCGGTAGTGCCGGCCGCTGGCCGGCAGCCTCCGGGATCAGGCGGCGACGCTTTCTTCCAGCGTTGGGTAATCGGTGAAGCCGATCGCGCCTCCGCCGAAGAACGTCGCCCGATCCGGCGGGTTCAATTCCGCACCCAGACGCAGGCGCTCCGGCAGATCCGGGTTGGCGATGAACGGGCGACCGAAGCCGATCAGGTCGGCCCAGCCTTCCGCCAGTGCCTGCTCGGCGCGCTCGGCGGTGTACTTGCCGGCGTAGATCAGGGTGCCCGGGTAGATCAAGCGCAGCGCCTGCTTGAACGCCACCGGCATCAGCGGTGCATCGTCCCAGTCGGCTTCGGCGATGTGCAGGTAGCCCACGCCCAGCGCACCCAGCAGGTGCGCCGCGGCCAGGTAGGTAGCCTGCGGCGTATCGTCCACCGCGCCCTGCAGCGTCGTCAGCGGCGCCAGACGAACACCGACGCGGTCACCACCGGCTACTGCAGTCACCGCCTGCACGACCTCGCGCAGGAAACGCAGCCGGTTCTGCAGCGAGCCGCCATAGCCGTCGCTGCGCTGGTTGGCCTGCGAGTCGATGAACTGGTTGATCAGGTAGCCATTGGCCCCGTGCAGCTCAACGCCATCGAAGCCGGCGGCCAGCGCATTGCGGGTGGCCTGCGCGTAGTCGGCGATGATGCCCGGAATCTCGGCCTCGGCCAGCGCGCGCGGCATCGAGTGCTGGATCATCTCGCCCACGCCCGCTTCCGGGCCTGCGCCGGTGGGGTCGACAAACACCTTCACGCCCTCGGCCAGCAGCGCCGACGACGACACCGGCGCGGCACCATCGGGCTGCAGGGCCACGTGCGAGACCCGACCCACATGCCACAGCTGGGCGTAGATGCGGCCACCAGCAGCGTGCACGGCGTCGGTCACCTGGCGCCAGCCCTGCACCTGCTCCGGGCTGTGGATGCCCGGGGTCCAGGCATAGCCCTGGCCCTGCGGGCTGATCTGGGTACCTTCGCTGACGATCAGGCCGGCGCTGGCCCGCTGCGCGTAATAGGCAGCCATCTCGGCAGTGGCAACGTTGCCGCCTGCCGCGCGCGAGCGGGTCATCGGCGGCATCACGATACGGTTGGGCAGGGTCAAGGCGCCCAGGCGGTGGGGGGTGAACAACATGGCGGCGATCTCTTGCGGGGGGGAGTGACCGCAAGGATGGGGATGGATGCCACAGCGCAACAGGCGGATCGTGGCAAAACAGTTGTGCCTTGCAGGCAAGGATGGCGTGGCCAGGGGTCAGAGCCCCGTCCTGCGGAACGGGATCCGACCCCGCGCGCAACCGGGGTCGGATCCCTTTGCAACGCAGAGGGCTCTGACCCCGAAGCCGGCTACAGCGTGGGCTCGATCAACGCCCCGCCATGCGCCACGCGGTCATAACAGGTGCGCACCACGTCTTCGCCGTACTTGATCTCCAGCCGGCGCACGATGAAGTGGCCGCGCGCCATGTCCTGGTAGTAGTCGGTGAACATGGTGTTCAACGTCGCACCGGCGGCCGCACCCACAATCGGCACCGCCTGTGCGGCGAATTTCTCGGTGACCACCACGCCGAAGCGCGCGGCCACCTTCTCCACCATCTTCGCCAGCAGCTTGCCGGCTTCCTTCGGCGCCACGCCCAGGGTGAGGTCGCGGCCGGTCACCACGCGCCCGGCCAACTCGGCCGACAGGTGGCGCATCACATCGGTGGTGAAGCCGCGGGCCAGGTAGTAGCCGGTCTCGCTGGCATCATCGCGCGGCGAGTTGCCGCCCAGCGCGAACACCTCCAGGCAGGCCTGGCGGGTGCTGAACTCGGACAGGTCGAAGCCCTCGCTACGGGCCACGTCGGCTACCGCACGCATCATGATGGTGGTCGATACCGGCAGCTCGATGAACAGCGCGGCAAAACCAAAGGCGCCACCCACCGCACCGGAGGTCGCTGCCGCCAGCTTGTGCCAGCGGGTGGATGCCCCCTTGCCGGGCGTGTTGTCCATGCTCCACAGCGCCGCCTGCGCCGACTTGGACAGTGCTGCCTGCACCGCACCGTGGATGCGGCCGGAGACCGCCTTGGGCAATGCCTTCACCGCGAACTCCAGTGGCGTGCCGACCAGGTTGGCCATGCGCGCGGTCAGGGTCGGTGCTTCCAGCAGGGTCACCGCCCGCTGCAGGTCAGACCAGTCGCGGGCGTCGTGGGCAATGTCGGGGGGGAGCAGGATGGGCTCGTTCATGGCGCCGATCTTAGCGCCAGGGAGTTGAACGGAGGGTAGTGCCGGCCGCTGGCCGGCAACCTGATACACGTCACGCAGGCCGCTGAATTGCCGGCCAGCGGCCGGCACTACCAGTTCGCGTGTCACCCGGTAGCGCCGGGCCATGCCCGGCGGCGGCGTTCAAGCAGTCGGCAGGCCCGACAGCGCGCCCATGAACTGGCGGTAGTGGCGCAGCTCGGCGATCGAATCGTGCACGTCGCTCAGTGCGGTGTGGTTGCTGTTCTTGCCCACGCCGGCGGCCACGTTCGGCGCCCAGCGCTTGGCCAGTTCCTTCACCGTGGACACGTCCAGATTGCGATAGTGGAAGTACTTCTCCAGGCGCGGCATCTGGCGGTGCAGGAAGCGGCGGTCCTGGCAGATGGAGTTGCCGCACATCGGCGACAGGCCGGCCGGGATCCACTGCGCCAGGAAATTCACCGTCTGTGCCTCGGCCTGGCCGAGGGTGGTGGTGCTGTCCACCACGCGCTGCCACAGGCCCGAACGGCGGTGCTGGTTGCGGTTCCACTCGTCCATCGCTTCCAGTGTTTCCAGCGGGTGGTGGATGGCAAATTCCGGGCCTTCGGCCAACACGTTGAGCTGGGCATCGGTGACAACGGTCGCGATCTCGATGATCGAATCATTGTCGGTATCCAACCCGGTCATCTCCAGGTCGATCCAGATCAGTCGTTCGTTGGCCGCGCCGTTGTCCGCCATGTGTCGCCTCGCTGCTGGGCAGGCGCGCGGCCTACCGGTGGTGGAAAGAGGCGCCCATCATACCCGTTCGCCCCTCAACCCTCGCCGCCGTGGTCTTCCAGCAGCAGCGGTGGCTTGCCACGCTTGGCGCGGAAATAGTTGGTCAGGCGCATGCTGGCGTCCTTGGCCAGCACCCCGCCGTGGATCTCCACCCGGTGGTTGTGGCGGGCATCGCCGAGCAGGTCGAACACGCTGCCGCAGGCACCGGTCTTGGGATCGCTGGCGCCGTAGACCAGCCGCGAGACACGCGCATGCACGATCGCCATCGCGCACATCGCGCAGGGCTCCAGGGTCACGTACAGCGTGCTGCCAAGCAGGCGATGATTGGCCAGCCGCTTGCCACCGGCACGCATGGCCACGATCTCGGCATGTGCGCTTGGGTCGTGCGAGGCGATGTTGAGGTTCCAGCCCTCACCCAGCAGTTGGCCGTCGGCGCCCACCAGCACCGCCCCCACCGGAATCTCATCGAACTCGCGCTGCGCGCGTTCGGCCAGCGCCAGCGCATGGCGCATCCAGTGTTCGTCGGCGTCGTGCACCGGTACACCCAGGGCATCGGTCATGGCGGTTCTCGTGTGTCTGCAGGGCCAGGATGGCCGCCGGGGCCGCATTGTACGCCCGGGGCCGTGCAGGCGCCGCTAACGCGCGTCGAAGCGCTCGCGGGCCGCATCCAGCGCCGGGAAGTTGTGCTCGGCCCAGCGGTCCAGGGCGGACAGCGTCTCGACCAGGCCGCGCGCAACCTCGGTCAACCGGTACTCGACATGCATCGGCTTGCTGCCCAGATCGCAGCGCTCGACCAGGCCGTTGCGCTCCAGTTGGCGCAATGTCTGCGTCAGCACTTTCTGCGAGATGCCTTCGATCTTCCGCAGCAGCGCGCCGTTGCGTTGTGGGCCCTGCGCCAACGCTGGCAACAGCAGCATCACCCACTTGCCGGAGATCAGTGCCAGCGCATCGCGCGCCGAGCAGTCGGCGGCATAGACATCACCGGGATAGGCCATGGTTACCTCAAGGTACGTAATTGCGACAGTTCGCCGGCATCGCGAGGATGGTCGCACACTCCAACACGCCCTCTGCTCATGCGCGCCCTGATCCTGCTGGCCCACCCCGAACCCCGTTCCTTCAACGCCCACCTTGCCACGCAGGCCGCCGAGCAGTTGCGGCAGGATGACCTGCAGGTGAACGTGATCGATCTGTATGCGCAAGGCTTCGACCCGTTGGAAGCCGCGCACCACCATCCTCAACGCCTGCAGCCTGGCCGCTTCGATGCCCAGCGCGAACAACGGCACAGCGCCGAACAAGGCCAGCTGCCTGCCGAGGTGCAACGCCATCTGCAACTGCTGCAGGCCACCGACCTGCTGATCCTGCAGTTCCCGCTATGGTGGTTCGCTGCACCGGCCGCCCTCAAGGGCTGGCTGGACCGCGTGCTGGTCTACGGGCCGATGTACAACAGCCGCCAGCGCCACGAACACGGCGTGATGCGCTGCAAGCGTGCATTGCTGAGCGTCACCACCGGCTCATCGGCACGGGCCTGCGCGATCGACGGCCGCGAGGGCGATACCCGGCTGCTGCTCTGGCCGCTGATGTACAGCCTGCGCTATGTTGGCTTCGACGTGATGGAACCGCATGTGGTGCACGGCGTGCGTTCCGGACTTCCGCCAGACCGTGTGCAGGCGCACGACGAGGCACTCGCCACGGCTGCCCGCGACTACCGCGAACGGCTTGCCCGGTGGTCGCAGTGGCCGACCGTGCCCTTCAATGACAGCGAGGATTTCGAAGAAGGTGTGGTGCTGCGCGCGGAAGCACCTGCGTTCAGCCCCTTCATCCGCCATCGCGATGCGGGATGACGCCGCGCCTGCACGCGCTACCGGAAAGCCTCATACTGCACGCTCCTGCTAAGCACCTTGGTGAACACATGACCACCCTGCGCCCCTCGCGCGCCGACGATGGCGCCGCCCTCGTCGCACTCTGGCGTCGCGCCGTCGACGCCACCCACGACTTTCTCAGTGCCGAAGACCGCCAGGCCATCGATGCCGAAGTGGCAGGCTTCCTGCCGCAGGCGCCGATGACCGTCGCTGTCGATGCACGGGACCAGCCACAGGGCTTCATGCTGATCGACGGCAGCCACATGGAAGCGTTGTTCATCGATCCCGACGTGCGCGGCACTGGTATCGGCCGGCAGCTGCTGCAGCACGCACTGGCGCTGCACCCGCAGCTGAGCACCGACGTCAACGCACAGAATGCGCAGGCCGTAGGCTTCTACCTGCGCATGGGCTTCGTCGAAACCGGTCGTTCGCCACTGGATTCGCAGGGCCGCCCGTATCCCCTGATCCATCTCCGGCACAAGGCCTGACATCCGTTGGCAGCAGCCGCGTGCTAGCGTGGCTGCTTTCGATCAAGGAACGCCGTGCATGGATGGTGCAAAAGCCCTGTTGACCCTGTTTGCGCTGGGCATCAGCCTGGTCTGGATCCTCGTGCCGTTCGCCATCTTTGCCGTGCGCAACCTGCTGCGCGAGGTACTGCTCGAGCAGCGCCGTACCAACGCACTGCTCGAGCATATCGGCGGCTACCGGATTCCAAAGCCGCAACCCGAACCGACCGTCTGGCGCGCGCCCTGAGCGGGAACGCGCCAGGCGTGGATCAGGCCGTCGCCTCGAACGCCGGTGAGTACTGCACCTCGCCCTGCGCCAACGGAGGCTGCAGGCAGAGTGCCTGGAAGTACTCCGCCGGCACACCCGGCAGCACCAGGCCCGGCTCGGCACGGAAGCCGAAGCGGCCGTAGTACGCCGGCTCGCCCAGCAGCACGCAGCCCTGTGCGCCCCGCTGCTGCAGGGCTTCCAATGCTGCCCGCATCAACGCCGCACCGATGCCCTGCCCCTGCCATTCGGGCAATACCGAGATCGGCCCCAGGCCAAACCAACCGCGACTGCCATCGCTGATCGATACCGGCGAGGCCGCCACATGGCCGGCCAGGTGTCCATCCACCTCGGCCACCAGTGAAACCGCCAGCTCGCCGCGCACGCGAAGCGCATCGACGATGAACTGCTCCGTGTGGCTGCTGTGTGCCGCGTTGGCAAAGGCAGCGCGGGTCAACGCATGGATGGCGGCGATGTCAGCGGAATTTTCGGTACGAAGAATGTAGTTCAAGGGACACCTCGGTCGACGCGGCATTGCCGCGCCATGGAAACACAATGGAAAAGAAGCGATGCATCGTGCATCAGCGATTGTCCAGCTGCGGGCGCACCGCGACCAGTCCGGCACGATTGATCCGGTAGGGGCGGCCATCGTACGAACTGATCAGGCGCTTGTTTTTCAGCTTCCTGAAGACGGCCAACGTGCAATCGCTCAGCAGCAGTCCTTCACGGTTGAAGCATTCGACACCGCGCACGCGGCCTGAGCCATCACGGCTGCAGGCAATGCAGCCACCCTGGGCAAGGACGTGCAGCGTCCTCTGCTCCGCTCGGGAGATATTCATGGAAAGAGAGATCCTGCGTAATCGGAAATGCGGACGACACGGGCTGCCAACAGCGCCCGGCCAAGGAACCACGCATTCGATAACCGCTCCCGGAAGACACACGGGAAGGGTTATCCGATGACGACACTCTCCAACATGAAAAACCACACTCGGTAGACACCTGCAGCTTGCAGGTGGCGTCACACTAACCAGCGCTCCACGGCCAGTCAACGCCCTGGCGCGAAAGCCGGGTGATAATCGAGCCTCCACCTGCAGGACGCGAACATGGACTGGGTTGCCCAGGCACGCGCATTGGCCACCGAAGCCCACGCAGGGCAACAGGACAAGGCCGGCCATCCCTATATCGAGCATGTGGCACGAGTGGCGGCGGCGATCCGCGACGATGACATGGCCAAGGCCGCAGCGTGGCTGCACGATGTGGTCGAGGACTGTCCGGACTTCGCTGACCGGATGCAGGCGTTTCCACCGCCGATCCGCGACACGGTCAACCTGCTCAGCCGCCACAGCGCGCAGGATGCAACCCACTATTACGCACGCATCCGTGAACATCCATTGGCCTTGAAAGTGAAGCTGGCCGATATCGCGGACAACGCCCATCCAAGGCGCCTGCGGCAGCTGGCCCCCGCGCTGGCCGAGCGCCTGCGCGGCAAGTACAGCATGGCCCTCGCTGCACTGGGCCAGCGTCAATCGTCGTCGGATGCGGGGAGCGGAGCCACGCCGCAGCAGCGCCTGCAGCACCTGATGGAGGCGGCCTGCTCGCTGGAGCAGTGTGTTGGCGGACCTGGATCCACCACGGGCACCCGCGACACGTCACTGTCCGCACACCACGCGGCCCTGATCAGGGTTCGCGACATCGTGCTCGCCGAGCTGGAAACGCAGATGGAACCCGTCGCGTTCGCCATCTGGAGCGACATGCATATCCGGGCCTGACCGGCCGTGGACTCCACCGGCCGAACGCTGTTTCTTGGCAGCATGCGGTGATCCCTGCTGCGTTGCAGCAGTACAATGCCCGGCTCCCCGCCCCCATCGCGCCCCCGCATGAGCCCCAACTCTTCCCTGGCTGCGCGGCTGACGCCCCGTCAGCGCACCCTGATCATCCTCGCCCTGTCACTGGGCGGCTTCGCCATCGGCACCAGCGAGTTCGCCAGCATGGGCCTGATGCTGGAAATCAGCCGTGGGCTGTCGATCTCCGAAACCCAGGTCGGCCACCTGATCAGCGCCTACGCCATCGGCGTGGTGGTCGGTGCGCCGATCCTGGCCTTCGTCGGCGCCAGCTTCCCGCGCCGCAAGCTGCTGCTGGCGCTGATGGGCTTCTATGCCATTGGCAATCTGGCCAGTGCGCTGGCCCCGAACTACGGCACGATGCTGGTGGCACGTTTTGTTGCCGGCCTGCCGCACGGCGCCTACTTCGGCGTAGCAATGCTGGTCGCAGCGGCGATCAGCCCCGCCGGCCAGCGCGGCCAGGCGATGTCGCGGGTGCTGCTGGGCCTGTCGATCGCGATCCTGGTCGGCAATCCGCTGACCACCTGGCTCGGCCAGCAGCTGAGTTGGCGCACCGCCTTCGCCCTGGTCAGCGTGCTGGCCATTGCCACCGTGGCGATGATCGCGCGCTTCCTGCTGCCGGACCCGGATGAGGTGCGAACCTCGCCGATGCGCGAACTGCGCGCGTTCAATACCACCCAGGTGTGGCTGGCACTGGCGATCGGTGCGGTCGGCTTCGCCGGTATGTTCTGCGTGTTCACCTACCTGGCACCCACCCTGGTGCAGGTCACCGGCGTGGCCGAATCGTGGATGCCGCTGGCGGTGGGCGTGTTCGGCATCGGCGCGATCATCGGCAACATCGCCGGTGGCTGGCTAGTGGACAAGTTCCACTTCAAGGCCGCCGCCGTGGTGCTGCTGTGGTCGATCGTGATGCTGCTGCTGTATCCGCTGGCCGCACAGTCGGTGTGGACCATCGGCCCGATGATCATCACCGTCGGCACCATGGGCGCGCTGGCTGCGGTGCTGCAGACCCGCCTGATGGACGTGGCCGGCGAGGCGCAGACCTTGGCCGCCGCCTCCAACCATGCCGCCTTCAATACCGCCAATGCACTCGGCCCGTGGCTGGGCGGCATGGCGATCAGCGCCGGCTTCAGCCCGGCCAGCACCGGCTACGTCGGCGCGGCCACCGCCATCGGCGGCCTGCTGCTGTGGTGCGTGGCGGTGATGCTGGACAAGAAGCGCAAGGCCGCCGTCGCCTGCAGCCACTGACTACCGTGCCGGGTCGTCAGTCGCCACCCCTGCGGCGGCGGCGATCCGGTCGCAGCATCGCCACATCGCCCGCCGCCAGCGTCGGCCGCGCCAGCTCACCACGCTTCACGCGGTCCAGCACCCGCCGCGAATTGGCGGCGCAATCAATGCCTTCCGGCCGCGCCTGGATGTCTTCGATCAGGGCCAGCAGGTGCGTCCGGCTCTGTGCCAGCCGCAACTGCAGCGCCTCGATGTCGACCACCTTCTGCTGCAGCATCGTGATCAGTGCATCGTGCTGCCACTGGCCCATGTCCGGTGGCAGCAGCGCGCGGATCTCGTCCAGGCTGAAGCCTGCGCGCTGTGCACCGGTGATCAGCTCCAGCAGCAGTACCGCCTGCTCCGGGTAATCGCGGTACCCATTGGCCTGGCGCTGCACTGTCAGCAGTCCGGCGTCCTCATAGAAGCGGATCCGCGACGCTGCCAGGCCCGTGAGGCGGGCCAGCTCACCGATCTTCATCTGCCTGAATCCTCGACATTGGAACCCGTTGACCTTCAATCAAACTTGAAGGTTAGCGTAGCGCCATTCCCCTGTCCTGGAGCTGTCCGATGTCGCTGTTCTCGCCCCTGGCACTGCCTTCCGGTGCCGTCATCCGCAACCGCATCGCCAAGGCGGCGATGGAGGAAAACATGGCCGACGACGATCACGCGCCTTCGGCCGCGCTGCTGGAGCTCTACCAGCGCTGGGCCGACGGCGGCGCCGGCGTGATCATCACCGGCAACGTGATGGTCGATGGCCGCGCCATGACCGGCCCGGGCGGCGTGGTACTGGAAGACGATCGCCACCTGGAGCGCTTCATCGCCTGGGCCGACACCGCGCGCTCGCGCGGGGTGCAGATGTGGATGCAAATCAACCATCCCGGGCGGCAGATGCCGGCCGCCCTCGGCCAACCGGCATTGGCGCCTTCGGCGGTCCCCTTGGACATGGGCGCACTGTCCAAACAGTTCGCGCCGCCGCGGGCGATGACCGAGGCGGATATCGAAGACGTGATCGCCCGCTTCGTCCGCAGCGCCGAGCTGGCCGAACGTGCCGGTTTCAGTGGTGTGGAGATCCATGCCGCGCACGGCTACCTGCTCAGCCAGTTCCTGTCGCCACTGTCGAACCGTCGCGAGGATCGCTGGGGCGGCAGCCTGGACAACCGTGCACGCCTGCTGCTGGAGATCGTGCAGGGCGTGCGCGCGGCGGTGTCGCCCGCCTTCGCAGTGGCGGTGAAGCTCAACTCCGCAGATTTCCAGCGCGGCGGCTTCTCGCCCGAGGATGCGCGCGCCGTGGTGGAGATGCTGGCGCCACTCGGCGTGGATCTGGTCGAGCTGTCCGGTGGCAGCTATGAAGCACCGGCCATGACCGGCGCCGCGCGCGACGAGCGCAGCCTGGACCGCGAGGCCTACTTCCTGGAGTTCGCGCGTGAGATCGCCACGGTGGCGACGATGCCGCTGATGGTCACCGGCGGCATCCGCCGCCGCGCGGTGGCCGAGCAGGTACTGGACAGCGGCATTGCGATGGTCGGCATTGCCACCGCGCTGGCGATCGAGCCGGATCTGCCACACCACTGGCAGCAGGGCCGCGACCAGGTGCCCGCGTTGCGCAACATCAACTGGCGCAGCAAGCCGCTGGCGGCCAGCGCACACATGGCGGCGGTGAAGTACCAGTTGGCTCGGCTGAGCCGCCGCCGCCCCACCGCGCCGGGTGTCTCACCGGTATGGGCACTGCTGCTGGCACAGGCGGCCGGTAAATGCCGGACCCGCCGCTACCGGCGCTGGATCGGTGCACGCGCGGGCGGCTACTGAGCGGGCAGGCTTCTCATCGTCGAAGCGATGCTCCACCATCTGCACGATCGGCGGCAATCCGTCGCCGGTCGCAGCACGCAGAAGGAACCACCGTGGCAGCAGGACCAACCAGGAACCGCGAAAAGCTGCTCGATGACCTGCTCTCGCTGGGCCGCAACTGGGCACTGGCGATCGCCATCGCCGGTGCCGGTGCAGCGGTCCATTACAGCGAGTCGGTGTACGAAGCAGGAATCTGGCGCGGCCTGCTGCCCACGATCTGCTTCCTGGTCGCCATCGTCTGGATCGTGCTCAGCATCATCCGCTTCGACCTGACCATCCAGCAGCACTTCGAGCGGAAGCTGTCGCGCTGGCTCAGCCGCCTGCTGTATGTCGTGCTGCTCGGCACCGGTATCACCGCCGTGTTCTTCGTCACCGAGCTGGCGGAGAACAACCACATCGCGCGGATGTGCGACTCGGTGGCCAACGAACCCGGCAGCCGCATCCACAGGTCGGCCGAATGCCAGCGCCTGTACCAGCACCGCGCGGCCTACCGGCAGCGGCTCGAGTCGGCCGAGGGCGAGTTCGACTGAGGACGTCGCGCTGCATGCGTTTGACGCACGCGAAGAACACACGGCGTGGATATGCGGTCGGGCACAGTAGCTGCGCCACCCCTTCCGTGTGACAACTCCGGCCCGCATGCTCCACCACCCCGCCCCTGCCTGCCACGATGCCGTTGCCCTGCAGGCGGGTGTACTCGGCGGGGCACTCGGCGTGGCGCTGTTCAAGGCGATCGCCCTGTCGGTACTGACCAACGGCTCGTTGATGGCGACGGGATTGTGGCTGCTGGCCTGCGCCCTGCTGGGCGCCTGGGCGCTGGCCGCCTACCTCGCGTGCCTTGCGCTGAGCCGCCGCGTCTTCGTGCTGATGCTGGCACTGTGCGCGGTGCTGGTGGTCTGCATCGCCTGACCACGCAAGTGCCCGACTATCACCAAAACGTTACAAAATAACAAGTGCGATCGGTCGGATTGTGCGTGCCCAGCATCACGGATTGGAATGCCATGGCCGCTCCGGCATCACCCCGAGACCACCCATGACCCTGCAGCCCCTGTACCGCGCCGCCCTGACCGCCATCGCCCTGGCATCGCTCAGTGCCTGCGCCACCTATGACGACAGCAACATGCACCAGGCCTGCCAGGAATCGCCGCACCTGAAGGATCTGCCGCGCGACGTGGCCGCCCGCGAGAGCCGTTGCAACAAGGGCATGGAAGTGTGGTCGAGCGAGCGCAAGGGCAGTGACCGGCCGATCGACCTGAGCGGCAAGAAGAAGGATCTGTAATCGTGGCCGGCGCAGCCTGCACGGCTGCGCCTTCACCGTGAGGGTCAGGCGGCCATCCCGAACCAGCGCTGCAACGCCTGGGGCAACCCCGTCTTATCACCGCCCGCGTCGCAGGCCCAGGCGACGATGCCATCGGGGCGGACCAGAACCGCGCCCAGCCCCAGCACGCCCTCCTGCTCCGACATGATGCATGGAGGGCGTTGCGGCAAGCATTCAACAGCCTGCAGCAACGGAGCCCCTGCCTCGAACACCAGCAGCGCGCCCTGCCCTGCCCTCAGCACCTCCCCTGGGCGGCGGCCATCGGCCAGCAGGACGTCCGGCACGCTGCGACCGACCAACGGATGGCCATCGCCCAGATCGAGCTGCTGGGCAACGCCCCAGACCCGTTCGGCCAGATAGGTCGCACCATCACGGGTGTCGGCCAGATCCGCCATCACCGTCGCCAGCGCGCGCGCGCCAGTCCCCGGACGCATCAGCGCAACCTGCGCGCGTGACCAGTCCAGCACTCTGGCGCCGATCGGATGGCGTTCGGCCTGATAGCTGTCCAGCAGTGCCTCATCAGCATCACCCCGCACCACGGCGGCCAGTTTCCAGCCGAGGTTCATTGCGTCACCGATACCGAGGTTCAACCCCTGCCCGCCCAAGGGCGAGTGCATGTGCGCGGCGTCACCGGCCAACAGCACGCGGCCGTTGCGATAGGCCGTGGCCTGGCGTGCGGCATCGGTCCAGGTGGTGGCCAGATGCAGCGCGGTGATCGTTGCATCGCGGCCGGAGACCCGACGCAGCAACGCCTGCGCGGCATCCTGGTCGAGCACGGTCCGATGACCAGCACCACCGTCGAAATCGGCCAGCGCCAGCACATCCGGTGGATTGAAATTGCACATGCCGTGCGCGGTGCACTGGCGCCCCGGCGTGAGCACCGACGGATCTGCCAGCTCGACCCGCAGCGAATGGCCGGTGAACTCCGGCTCGGTGCCAGCGAAGCTGAAGCCCGACTGCTTGCGCACGGTGCTGCGCGCGCCATCGCAACCGACCAGCCAACGGCCGTATACCCTGCCGCGTCCGGTCTGCACCGCAACCTGCGCCTCCTCCGCTGTCACCGCCTGCACTGCGCAACCGCGGTCGATGCGTACGCCCAACCCGCTTGCCCGCTCGGCCAACACCGCCTCCAGCGCCTGCAGCTCAATCGCCATCTGCACCCCCACCGGCGTTGGCAGTCGCCAGCGCCAACGCTCGATGTCCACGTTGTCCAGCGCGAACGGGATGCCAGCGAAATGGCCACCCAGCGGCCGCGGCTGCGCCAGCCAGTGAGCCGTGCCGGGTGGTGGTGCGCCCTTGTCCGGTTTCAGCACCTGGCTGGCGGCGACCGCGTCCAGCAGACCGCGCCGGTCCAGCGCTTCCAGCGTGGGCGCGTTCAAACCGCGCAGTCCAAAGGGCAGCCGCTTCAGCGGTGATTCGGGCACCTCGGCCTGCTCCAGCACCGCGACCGAACACCCGGCCAGGGCCAGTTCGCAGGACAGGAACAGACCGACCGGGCCAGCGCCGGCAATCACGACGTCGTACACCATGGGAATTCCTTGTGAGCACCGGGCCGGCGCTCTGTAGATTCGAATGTTACACTCGGTGTACGTTTCAACAAGTGAACCGCCCATGACCCCGCCTCCGGGCCGCCGCGAGCAGCGCAAGGCCGAGACCCGCCAATTGATTTCGGACGTCGCCACCGAACTGATCATCCGGCACGGCTTCGAAGCCGTGTCCATGTCCGGGATTGCCGAGGCCGCCGGGGTCTCGCGCAAGACGGTCTTCAACTATTTCGCCAGCAAGGAGGACCTGGTGTTCGACCGCGACGAGGAAGCGCGGGCGCTGCTGCGCGAGGGCATGGCGGCGCGCAGCGGCCTGACTCCACTGGCCGCCTTCCAGTCACTTGTCCGCGAACTGCTGGACCGTGGCCATCCCCTGCTGCGGATCAATGCCGGCGCGGCCGCCTTCTGGGCCACCGTGGCCGGCAGCCCGGTGCTGGTCGCGCATGCCCGCCGATTGCAGGCCCAGCTGACCGATGACCTCGCACAGTTGATGGCGGTCTCCGCAGGCCGGGACACCAATGACGCAGAAGCCCGACTGGCCGCGGCCATGCTGATGGCATCAATGGTGGCCGCCTATGAGAAGGGACTGGCCAGCCAGCTGCAGGGCGAGGATCCGCGCGAGGCCATGGTGCAGGTGATCGTGCGTGGTGCCACCGGCGTGCTGGCGGCCCTCGCCGGCACCCCCTACACGGACCCACACGCACGTCCATAGCGCATGCGGGGGATAGGTCACGAAGTGTTGCAAATGCTAATCTTTCTCATTTGCAGCCATGCCAACCCCCCCCCCATGCCCCATCCAACAGCCTTGCAGCGCGCCCTGTGCCTTGCGTTTACCCTGCCCCTGGCCCCGCTCGCGCAGGCCGCCGAGCCCCAGACTGCCGCCCCCAGGGACCTGGACAAAGTGGAGGTCCGCGGCCGCGCCCAGACGCTGTACCGGGTGGACGATGCGGCGGTCGGCACCCGCACCGATACACCACTCGAGCAGGTTCCACAGTCGATCCAGGTGATCCCGCGCGAGCTGATCGACGACCAGGCCGCGCGCCAGGTGACCGACCTGTACCGCAGCATCAGCGGCATCAGCTTCTTCAGCTATGCCGGGGTGACCCTGCGCGGATTCCGCCAGGAGAACGTGCTCTATGACGGCCTGCGCGGTGACCCGTATGCCGGCTTTTCGGTGCCGCAGCTGTTCAACATCGAGCGCGTGGAAGTACTGAAGGGTCCGGCCGGTGCCTTGTATGGCGGCGGCGATGCCGGGGGTGTCATCAACTATGTGACCCGCAAGCCCAGGGCCACCGCCGAACGGCGCATTGAAGTGCAGCTGGGCAACAAGAACTTCCGTGCCGGCTCGATCGAAGGAACCGGCCCGCTGAACACCGCCGGCACCGTTCGCTACCGTGCCGGCCTGTATGCCGACGGCGAACAGGGCCTGCGCTGGAATGCCGACAGCGAGAGCGTGATCGGCGATGCCTCTCTGGCCTTCGACATCGGCCGGACCGGCGAGTTGGTGCTGCAGTTCACCAACATCACCCAGGACCTGGGCGGCAACCGCTTGCGCGGCGTGCCGGTGAACGATGCAGGCACCTTCCTCACCGATCGCCGCTGGAACCACAACGAGGCCAGCGACTTTCTCGACATGCGGGCCAAGGTGGCGCTGGCACAGTATCGCTTCGCGCCACGCGACACTCTGGACGTGGATTTCGCCGCCCGCTGGTTCAGCAACAACGAACACCAGATGTACCACGAGCCGATGGGACTGATCGATCGTGACCGCGATGGTGTGGCCGAGTGGATGACGCGCCAGCTGCGCAACCAGATCCGCGACAACGAGGCGTTCACCGCCAACGCCAATGCGGTCTGGAGGATCAACACCGGCGCGGTCGAGCACAAGGTGCTGTTTGGCGCCGATGTGTACCAACTGGATGCGGATTTCACTGCGCAGACCGCCAACAGCGCCGACCTTGCGCGCGGCGCCGGGCCGGTACGCGGCATCGATCTGTTCCACCCGGTCTATGGGGCCAGCACCTGGCATGACTACAACCTGGGCGCCCTGCCCTGGCGCAGCACCTCCACCCGCAGCACGCGCCACGGTGCCTACCTGCAGGACGAACTGGCGCTGACCGCACGCTGGCATGTGCTGGCCGGGTTGCGCTGGGATGGCTTCAAGGACGACGACCGCATTGGCCGCAGCAGTGTCGATGGCAGCGACCTCAGCTGGCGCCTGGGCAGCACGTTCACCGTCCGCGACGGCTTGAACATCTACGCCAACGTGGCCAGCGGTTTCGTGCCGCAAAGCGCGGCCAACCAGAATCCCGCTGCCGGCGGCCCGTTCGATGCCGAGCGCAGCAAGCAGTGGGAGGTCGGGATGAAATCCCTGTTGGCCGATCGCGTGACCTTGAACATGGCGGCGTACCGCATCGACCGCAGCAACATCGTGCAGGCCACCGGTGAAGTAATGGGCGGGGTGAACCAGCTGGCCGCGCTTGGGCTGGTGCGCAGCACCGGCATGGAACTGGACCTGCTGGCCGATGTCACCGAGCGCTGGGTGGTGAACCTGACCTACGCCTACAACGACGCACGGGTGAAGGACGCCGGCCCGAACGGCATCACCAATGCCTCCGGTGGCCGCTTCGCCAATGCACCGCACAACAAGCTGGGGTTGTGGACCCGCTACGACCTGCCGGCGATCAACTCCGCCATCGGCTTTGGCGCCGATCATGTGGACGAACGCGTGAGCCTGGATGGACAGACGGTGAAGGCCCATACCGTGTTCGACATGAGCTGGAAGACCACGTGGAAGCAATGGCAGTTCCAGGCCAACGTCAAGAACCTGTTCGACAAGGTGTATGCCGCCAGCGGCTTCATCGAGCGCAACGGGCACTTCCCGGGCGAGCCGCGGCGGGTGTATGTGCAGGCCGCCTACAGCTTCTGAAAGGGCGCCCCTGTGGCTGAGCCCACCAAAGGCAAGCGGTCATTGCGTGACACGGGTTCACCCGTTTCCGAAACCTCCGATGCTTCCAGTCACTTGTGCGCGACCACCTCCGCCTATAGCGTCGCCGTTGCCCAAGGAGGGCTGTCAAAGGAGTGGAACATGAAGATGGGATTCAAACTGTCTGTTGTTGTCACCGCCATTGCACTGACGCTTGGAATCGGCAGCGCGACCGCTCAACCGGATCGCTGCCGCCCTTGTCACGACGCTTATAGTGATTGCCTGGCCGCCGGCAAGGGCGAGAAGGTGTGTTACCCCGCGTTCGTCGCCTGCATGGCGAAGGGCAACTGCGGGCTCCCGTAACCGAAAGCCAGTTTCTGACGCCGCTCGCAGAGCGCACCGAGGGGAGGTGGCAACCCACCTCCCCTTCGAGCGTCAGTGCGAGCATGCCACCAGCATCGAGCGGGTGGCCATCTGGGTGGAGGTGAACCCATTCTTGTTCGCCACGGCAATGGTGTTGCCGTCGTCGCCATCCTTGCTGAAGACCACATAGCCTCCTGGGCACATCTGACCAGCCTTTTCGTAGCAGCCATTCCAGGAACTGGAACCGCTGCAGTCGATGGAAACGCCACGGCGTCCATCGGGGGAGACGGTCATCCTGGCGTTGGTGCAGCCGCCCAGCGCGGCAACGAACAGCAGCGGGACAAACAACTTCATGGACACTTCAAGGCCTAGGGATCAGCGAACGGGCGCCAAGGCTGGCGTGCCCGGATTGCGGGAACCTTGCGCCAAGCGGCCCTTAGTGTCACCGGATGCCCTGAAGGCACGCCATGTTCACGCAATGTTCCTGTAATACGGTGCCGGCCCGTGCCGAAGCCGGCCTGGCGCCCCCGTTCCCGACCCACTCCCGCCGATGCACATCCTGCTGATCGAAGACGAATCCGAACTGGCCGCTACCTTGAAGTCCGCCCTGCAGCGCGAGCGCTACGTGGTGGACCTGGCCAGCACCCTGGCGATGGCCCGCGAAGCAGCCCTGCTCGGATCGCACGACCTGGTGTTGCTGGACCGCACCCTGCCCGACGGTGACGGGCTGGGATTGATTTCACTGTTGCGTGAGCGCAACCCCGGGGTACCGATCATCGTGCTCAGCGCGCTGGGGCAGTTACCGGACCGCATCGCCGGCCTGGATGAAGGGGCCGACGACTACCTGGCCAAACCCTTCGCACTGGAAGAACTGTTCGCGCGGATCCGTGCAGCCGGGCGCCGGCCGAGCGGCATGCAGGTAGAGCCGGTGAGCATCGGCCGGCTGCTGTTCGACCCCGCTTCGGGCGAGGCCAGCGTGGGCGGACAGCGGCTGGAGCTTCCGCGCCGCGAGATCCGCGTGTTGGCGGTCCTCGCCCGCCGACTGGGCCGCACCGTGCTGCGCGAGTCCATTGAAATGGCGGTGTACGGCTTCGACGACGGCATCCATTCCAATACGCTGGACTCGCATGTCTCACGCTTGCGGCGCAAACTGGCCGACGCGGGTGCGAGGGTGGAAATCCATGCCATCCGGGGTGTCGGCTATCTGATGCGGGAAACGAAGTAATGGCGCTTCGACCCTCACTGAAGCGCCCGCTGATCGTCAAAACGCTGATCTACCAGCTGCTCGCACTGCTGGTGGCGTTCTTCGCGCTGCTGATGGTGCTGGTGCGTGTCGACAGCGGCGGCTACTACACCATCCAGACCTTCGCCCCGGTGGCGGCAGAGGCCGTTCACCGCGACAGCAAGGGCGAACTGTATGTGGAACACACACCGGAGCTGGACGAACTGCTGAAGATCGTCCCCGGCGCGTGGTTCATCGCCGAGGATGAACATGGGCACCATGTGACCTTCGGCGACGTTCCGCCTGCCTATGCCTCGCTGGTCGGCGCCCTCGACGGCATTCCCTACGGCGACCTGCGCGGACGCGGCCGCAACGATGGCCTGGCCACGGTGATACGCCAGCACAGCGGTCCGGCCGGCAAGCTGACCATCATGGCGCATGGCGAAACCGATACGCTGACCTGGCAGATGGCGTTGGCTGCACACATCATCACCCTGCCGATCTTCCTGCTGCTGGGCCTGGCCACCATCATCCTGACCCCGATCATCGTGCGTCGCGCTCTGGCCGGCGTGGAACGCATCGCGCAGGAAGCACGCAACATCTCCGCCAGCCGCCGTGGCATCCGCCTGACAGAGACCGCAGTGCCGGTAGAGATCGCCCCCCTGGTGACCGCGGTGAACGAAGCGCTGGACCGCCTGGACGAAGAGCACGAACGGCAACGCCGCTTCATCGCCGCCGCCGCCCATGAACTGCGCACGCCGATCGCCATCCTGCGCTTGAAGATCGATGCGACCGATGATTCCACCTCGCGCAGCCTGGCCGTGGAAGTCGCTCGGCTGGCAACGCTGGCCGAGCAGCTTCTCGACCTGCACCGCATGGAAGAAAATGGCCCGAAGGACTCCCTCAACCTGGCGCGCGTAGCCAAGCGGGTCGTCGCCGATCTGGCCCCCCTGCTGATCCAGTCCGACAAGACGGTCGCCCTGGCGGTGGAACCGAATTTCCCGGTACTGGGCGAGGCAGGCGCCATCGAACGTGTGCTCTCCAACCTGGTGCTGAATGCCGCCGAGCACGGTGGGCGCCATATCATCGTGCGCGTGCAGGGCAGCAGCCTTGAGGTGGAAGACGATGGCCCCGGCATTCCGGTCGACCAGCGCGAACGCGTGTTCGAACCCTTCCAGCGCCTGCGCCCCCGGCAGACAGGCGCCGGATTGGGCTTGAATCTGGTGCGGCAGGTGATGGACCGCCACGGCGGCCACGTCACGATTCTGGATGCACCCGCTGGCGGTGCCCTGATCCGCGTCGAGTTCCCGCTGCATCCAGGCGTCACCGGTGCGCCGGCGCCGGCGCACTGAGCGCCTCCCCCACGTGGATGACTCTCGGCTGTCCAGGCGCAGCGGTCGCGGTTGAGGCGCAAGGTTGCGGCAATGTTCGCTGCCCAGCATTCAGGTGAGTGGCACCCCTGAGGGTGCTGCGTCCGGATCTGACAGGAAGCCTGCATGTGACCCAGGGAGCTCCTCCACCGTCCTCTTCCACGCGCACTGTGCCACCGCGGAATTCGCCGGGCCTTACGTCTGCCGCATGGAATCGTCGCCCACGCTCTGGCCCCGCGCTCGGCCTGCAACATTGGCCACTGTGGCTGCGGACAGTTCCCGAAGTCGAGCGCACCGGCATGCTGCTGCGGCTGTTCGGCGCATTGTTCCTGCTGCTGCCCGGCATTGCGCTGGTGGCTTCAACGTATCGGCACACGAGTGCAGCGGCGACCGCTGCCGTATTCCTGTTCGTCGCCGTGCATGCCGCCCTGCATGGGCTGGCAGCATGGCGAGCGGCAACCTCGCGCCCAACGCCACCGCTGCTGCGCGCTCTGGATAGTCATGCCGCCGGGGCAATGATTGCCAGTGCGCTGCCGATCGCCATCGGTGCAGGCATGACGAAGCTGCCGGTTGCAACGTTCTTCTGGTTGTTGGCCGGCGCGGCGAGTCAACTCTGCGGTGCGCGGCTGGCAAGCCACCGCCTGCGCAATGCGCTGCTGGTTCTTGGTAGTGGCCTGCAGTTCATCGCCGCAGCACTGCTCGCCCTTCCTGCCGCAAGCTGACACGACGATAGACCCGCAAGGTTCACGCAATCCAGCGCATCGAGACTCGACAGACCTCCACTTCTGCCACGACAGACGTGCACTTCTTCTGTCGCGAGGACTACCGATGACCTGTCTCCCCTGGATGCTGCGCCGATGAGCGCCGTACCGCGCAAGCGCCGTCGTGCGCTCATCATTGCTGTCGCCCTGCTGTGCAGCGCGCTGATTCTGTTTGCCTGGCTTCGGCCCGCACCGCCACCACAACTGCAGGTTGCACCGGTCGTTCGCGGCAACATCGAACAGGTGGTGGAGGCCACTGGCACGCTGAAGCCCTCGCGACTGGTAAGCGTGGGTGCACAGGTTTCTGGCCGCATCGACACCCTGCATGTAAAGCTGGGCGACAAGGTGCGAGCCGGCGACCCCATCGCCGATATCGACTCGCGGACCCAGCGCAATGCACTGCTGAGCGCCCGGGCCGCACAGCGCACCGCGCGTGCCAACCGCGATGCGTTGGCCACCGACCTGCGCCAGCTCGAGCTGACACTGCATCGACAACGGCAGCTGGTCGCGTCGCAGCTCGTGGCACGCGCCGAGGTCGATGCGGCCAAGGCCAGGGTCGATGCCACCCGGGAACAGATCGCCGCGCTGGAAGGTGAGATCGTGCAGCGGCAGACCGACGTGGATATCGCGCAGACCAACCTCGAGTACACCCGCATCACCGCCCCCACCGACGGCACCGTGCTGGCCGTGGTGGCGCGCCAGGGGCAGACCGTGAACGCGGTACAGAGCGCGCCGACCATCGTGATGCTGGGAAACCAGGACGTGATGACGGTATACGCGGAGATTTCCGAGGCAGATGTCGTGCATACCTCCATTGGCCAGGAAGCGTTCTTCACCATTCTTGGCGACGCAGGACGTCGCTACAGCAGTAGGCTACGCGACATTGCACCGGCTCCCGAATCGATCACCAACGAAGACACCTCTGGCTTCGCTCCGGCAGGTGCTTCGGCGGGCGCCAGCCGCACCGCCATGTACTACAACGGCCAGTTCGACGTAGACAACGCCGATGGCCGCCTGCGCAGCTACATGACGGCGCAGGTACGCATCGTGCTGGGGCGCGCCAAGGGCGTGCTGACCATTCCCTCGGCCGCGCTGGGTGCGCGCGCCACTGATGGCAGTTACAGCGTGCAGGTACGCGGCGCGGATGGCCACCCGGCCCTGCGCCGCATCATCACCGGGCTGGACGACCAGATCAACGTGGAAGTGCGCAGTGGCCTGCAGGAAGGCGAGCAGGTGGTACTGGCGCAGACCGGCGATGCTCCCGCCACAGCCGCCGCGCAGCCATGATGGACGTGACGCAGGACGCACCACTGCTGCGCGTGCGCGGCATCCGCCGTGAATTCGCAGCCGGCGAACAGACCCTGGTCGTGCTCGACGGCATCGACCTGGATATCCGCGCCGGTGAGCTGGTGGCCATCGTCGGCCAATCCGGCTCGGGCAAATCCACGCTGATGAACATTCTGGGCTGCCTGGACCGGCCCTCGGCCGGCGCGTATCAGATCGCCGGTCGCGAGACCGCGCAGATGTCACCGGACGAACTGGCCGAACTGCGCCGTGAGCACTTTGGCTTCATCTTCCAGCGCTACCACCTGCTGACCGACCTGACCGCGCTGGGCAACGTGGAAGTTCCGGCGATCTATGCGGGGATGCCGGCTGCCACGCGCCACGCCCGCGCGGCCGAGCTGCTGGCGCGGCTTGGCCTGGGCGAGCGCCTGCAGCACCTGCCTGGCGAACTGTCAGGCGGCCAGCAGCAGCGTGTTTCGATTGCGCGCGCACTGATGAACGGCGGCGCGGTGATCTTCGCCGATGAGCCGACGGGCGCACTGGATACACATTCAGGCCAGGAGGTGATGAAGATCCTGGGCGAGTTGCATGCCGAGGGCCATACCGTGGTGCTGGTCACCCACGACATGGCCGTGGCCGAACATGCGCAGCGCATCATCGAAATCCGCGATGGCCGCATTGTCGATGATCGTGCCACGGGCAGGCTCCTGATGGCAGGAGCGCCGGCGACGGCCCTGCCGCAGCGCAGCGAAGGCAGTGGCTGGCAGGCCATGCGCGACCGCTTCGGCGAAGCCTTCCGCATGGCCCTGCGCGCGATGAACGCGCACCGCATGCGTACCTTCCTGACCATGCTCGGCATCATCATCGGCATTGCATCGGTGGTGGCGGTGGTGGCGCTGGGCACCGGCGCACGGCAGGCCATCCTGTCCAACATCTCCTCGCTGGGCACAAACACCATCGAGATCTATCCGGGCTCCGGCTTCGGCGACGTGCACGCCGCACAGGTGGAAACCCTGACGCCCGGCGACAGCATGGCGCTGGCCGGGCAGCCGTTCGTGGACAGCGCCACGCCCGGCGTCGCCAGCAGCGGCACTACCCAGCGCGGCAACCGCTCGGCCAACGTGCAGATGCAGGGCGTGAGTGAGCAGTACTTCCGCGTGCACGGCTTGAAGCTGGGCGAAGGCGCCTTCTTCGGCCCACCCGCCGTGGCAGGCTACCAGCAGGTGGTGGTGATCGATGCCAATACGCGTGCACGGTTCTTCGCAGCACAGGAAGACCCGATCGGCCAGACCCTGCTGCTCGGCAATGTTCCGGTGCGGGTAGTGGGCGTGGTGAAGAAGGACGCCGGCGCCGTCGGCGACGCCTCACTGCTGCGGGTGTGGCTGCCCTACACCACCACGATGGCGCGCATGCTGGGGCAGAGCCATGTGTCTAGCATCACCGTGCGCGTCTCCGATGCAATCAGCATGGAAGTGGCCGAGCGGGCCATCGGGCGATTGCTCGCACGCCGCCACGGCAGCACCGATTTCTACATGAGCAACAACGCCCAGATCCGGCAGTCCATCGAACAGACCACCGGCATCCTTACCATGATGATCAGCTCCATCGCCGCCATCGCGCTGGTGGTGGGTGGAATCGGGGTGATGAACATCATGCTGGTGTCGGTGACCGAGCGCACACGCGAGATCGGCGTGCGCATGGCGGTGGGCGCGCGACGCAGCGACATCCTGCAGCAGTTCCTGATCGAATCGGTGCTGGTGTGCCTGCTCGGCGGAATGCTCGGTATCGGCGTAGCCCTGGCGCTGGGCGCCGCGTTGGAGCTGGCCAACGTGGGTTTCAGCCTGGTGTTCTCTGCCAATTCGATTCTGGCCGCCTTCGCCTGTTCCAGCCTCATCGGCATTGGTTTCGGCTTCCTGCCCGCGCGGCGCGCCGCCCAGTTGGATCCGGTGGAGGCGCTGGTTCAATAGCCACTGCACTGCCTGCAGTGGCGGCAGGTTCGCGCAATGTCTGCAGGGTCTACTGCAGCTACCGACAATGTCCGCACAGGAGCTTGACGATGTTCATGAAACCAGGAAGAGCCGCGCTGTTGCTGGCGGCGGCTGCGAACCTGTTGGTGTTGTTGCCTTACTCCGGCGACGCCCATGCGCAACGCGGCGACCGCTACAGCCCGCAGTGGAACCAGGACTACCGTGACCGCGATCGTGATGCATGGGAGCGCCGTGAGCGTGAGCGCGAACGTGACCGGGAACGCGAGCGCCGCCACGAGGCCAGGACAACCGGCGTAGTGGTGGGTGTAGTGGGCGCGGCGGTGGTGGCTGGTGTGATTGCCGCAGCCGCCAAGCGCGAACGCGAGACCCGCGAGCGCGCCGACTACTGCATACGCCGCTACGGCAACTATGACCGCCGCAACGATACCTACCGCAGCGCCGACGGCTACACCTATCCCTGCCGCTGACTGCCCCCAAGGAAAAGGAACCCATGACCAGGACCACATTGTTGATTGCACTCTGTGCTGCCCCGTTGCTTGCCGCAGCCGCACCGGCCGACCGTGGACAGGGCTATATCGATTCCACGTTCACCGCGATGGACGCCAACAAGGATGGGCACGTCGACAAGGCCGAGTACGCGAGATTCCAGTAGGAACGTTTCAGCAGACAGGCCGATTCGATCGACGTCGCGTTCAAGGAAATGGATGCCGACAAAGACGGAAAGATCAGCAGGAAGGAAGCCGCGGTGGTGCCGGAAATCGCGAAGTGTTTCGCGGGGCTGGATACTGATGGCGATGGCTATCTGTCGCTGAAGGAGATGCAGCAGGCGATGGTGGCCGCACAGACGGCAGATGCTCCGACAAGGTAGCGCCCCGATACGGGTAGCTGCCCACCATGGTGGGCCAAGCGCCTGATCGCGCTTCATTACCGGATGCCACGTCGCATCGCTTTGGTAGGTGTCCACCTTGGTGGGCACGACTCCGTCACCACGCGCGAGGACCCGAACGCCCACCAAGGTGGGCATCTACCAGGTAGCGCGACGCTCAGCGCACCTTGTACAGCACCGCCGCACCGGGGCGCGGCTCGAACGCCGGAACCGTCTGCTGGGTGAGGGCCGCGCCCTTGGCATCCCACACCAGCGTTTCCACCGGGTATTCATCCTTGCGGGTCATCTGATCGATCTTGGCGACAACCACCGTCGCAGCAGCCGGCACCTCCGGATTCCAACCAAATACACCAATGCGGCCGTAGAACACCGCGGGTGCAGAGGCATCCAGCCGGCGGTCCGGGCACATCACCAGCCCACGATCGAGCATGACCCGCAGTGCGCCGACCGGCACCTTTTTCACTGCAGGCGTGGTGCGCTCGTTGCTGTGGCCGGGGCAGACATTGGCAGCGCGGGTAACCATGTCCTCGGCCACCTGGCGGTCGGATTGGGCGAAGGCTGCGGCCGGGATCAGGCAGAGGCCGAGCAGTACACGCGTGGACGTCCGGGTCATTGCAGGTTCCTGTGATGGATGCCAAGCGAACTTAGCAATGCCTGTCCTCCGAGTTGCAAAGACCACGTGATGCTGCAGGCCAGCCCCACGCAGCCTGCGTCTTCACTGAACCAGGCAGCGTTTCACCTGCCGCGACTGCACGTGGCAGGCGTTCACTACTGCTGACGCAGCAGGTTCCGGATCGCCTAACGGATCCGGCCCGGCGCCCGTGCCAGACGCATGATCCCGTCCGGTGGAATGACGGTGCCATCGTCCATCACGATAAGCATGTCAGAGACTTCGCCCTCGTGCCCCTGCTTCGCAGTGGTCACCAGGATATTCAATGGATCCGTCCGGATATCGTAGCCGCCACCGATGTGCTTCAAGGTTCCGATTTGGTTCCAATCAATTTCCATGGCCAGCTCTTGGATTCAGGCATTTCATGATGCCATGCGCCGGGTGGTTGGGCGAGCTGAGATAGACGGCATCTGGATGCGCCCTTCCCTCTAGTGAAAGACCCCATGCAACGTCAAGGCCCCTTATCATGCGGGCTTAGGGGCTCTACATGGCCGGTTGACGCTTGCAAGGCAGTACCTGGATGTCTATGGAATGGCGCCCCTCGGGCTGGGGCCAACGCGTGACACGCTCGCCACACTGGCGGTTGCGGCTGGATGGCGAATGCATCGAGCTGAACATCGCAGGCCAACAGTACCGGCAGCGCGTGGATGACGATCACAGCGTGCAGGTCATTCCTGGGCTTTTCTGGGCCAGCGTTTCATTGCAGACCGACAGCGGTTCCGTGT
Source organism: Stenotrophomonas sp. WED208 (assembly GCF_040984485.1). NCBI lineage: Bacteria > Pseudomonadati > Pseudomonadota > Gammaproteobacteria > Lysobacterales > Lysobacteraceae > Stenotrophomonas > Stenotrophomonas sp. WED208. The sequence continues at coordinate 1,732,545 of NZ_JAZARB010000001.1, read as the reverse complement.
CCGTGGGCGGCCTGCCCAACGGGCAAGCGTCCCAGCTTGCAGCGGCTGTGCGGACCCTGCTCTTCGCGCGCAGCACGCGTGGGCGCAAGGGCCTGTTCGAGGACATCCTCGAGCAGATCCAAGCCTGGTTGAGCGCGGCGGACGCACTGACTGATCGAGGTCACGCCAGCCGACGCTGGATCACCCATGAGCAGCAGCAGGCGTTGCTGGCTGATCGGCCCGCCCTGCCGCTCTCCCCGGATGAGCTGGAGAGTCTGTTCCTCGATGCGAACGTGCACGGCGACCTGCGCTCCAGCCGCCATCTGGTTGCGCTTGAGGCACTGAATGACTGGCATCTGGATTGGCCCGCCATCTGGGCCGACGCCAACGCGACCATGGCAACGCGTGAGCAGGTGCTGGCCAAGGACTTCCTCGACCGGGTCGAGAGCAAGCCCCTGACCGAGGAACAGGCCCGCGCCGTCATCTGCTTCGACAACCGCGTGCAGGTCGTGGCCGCGGCCGGCTCCGGCAAGACCTCCACGATGGTCGCCAAGGCGGCCTATGCCATCGACCGCGGCTTCGTCGAACCCGAGCGGATCGTGATGCTCGCCTTCAACAAGGACGCTGCCAAGGAGCTGGAGGAACGCGCGCAGCAATCCTTCGACCGGCTCGGCATGGGCGATACCGTGGTGGAGGCCCGGACCTTCCACGCCCTGGGCCTGGCCATCATCGCCAAGGCAACGGGACGCAAACCCGACATTCCGGAATGGGCCATCGACGCGACGCAGGGCTTCAACAAGCTTGCCGAACTGGTGGACGACCTGAAGGACCGCTCGACCCACTTCCGCACCCAGTGGGATATGTTCCGCCTGGTGTTCGGGCGCGATCTTCCGCCGTTCGGTGTCGAAATGATGGCCGATGGCTACGACCGCGATGGCACGCCCTATATCCGCACACTGCAGGGTGAGCGGGTGAAAAGCCTGGAAGAGTGCGTCATCGCCGACTGGCTGTTCTACAACGGCGTGACCTACGACTACGAACGGCGCTACGAATTCGATACGGCGACCGACACCCATCGCCAGTATCGCCCCGATTTCTATTATCCGGACGCCGGGCTGTATCACGAGCACTTTGCGTTGGATGCCGGTGGCCGGCCGCCAAAGCATTTCGCCAACTACGCAGAAGGTATGCACTGGAAGCGCGAGCAGCATGCAGCGCGTGGCACGGCTCTTGTCGAGACCACCTCGTATGGCCTGCGCAGCGGAGACGCCCTGCGCCATCTGGCCGAGAGGTTGGACGAGTCCAACGTCGAGCTCGACCCGAACCCGGACCGCGAGCTGCCCGACCAGGGCGCCAAACCAATGCCGGACGCAGACCTGATCGGCTTGATGCGCACTTTCATTGCCCATGCCAAGAGCAACTGCCTGACGCTGGACGCTATGGCCGCGCGCCTGCGGCAGATGCCCGAAGACCAGTTCAAGGAACGCTACCGGCGCTTCCTGGAAATCGCCGGGCCGGTTTTCCAGGCCTGGGACGAGGCACTGGCGGACGAGCGTGGCATCGACTTCGAAGACATGCTCAACATGGCGGCCGGGCTGCTGGAACAGGGTCACTATGCATCGCCCTACGATCTGGTGATGGCGGACGAGTTCCAGGATGCCTCGCGGTCCCGCGCCCGCCTCTGCCGCGCCCTGGTCAGCCAACCGGGCCGCCACCTGTTTGCGGTGGGCGATGACTGGCAGTCGATCAATCGCTTCGCCGGCGCCGATGTTTCGGTGATGACCGGATTCCGCGAGTGGATGGGCCATGGCCAGGTGCTGAAACTGGAGCAGACGTTCCGTTGCCCGCAGGCGCTGTGTGATGTGTCCAGCCGCTTCATCAGCCGCAACCCCGCGCAGATCACCAAGGAAGTTCGCTCTGCTGCGCCGGCAATGGGCCCGGTGCTGCAGGCGTTCCAGATGAACCGCCGTGAGGAGGTGCAGGATGGTGTTCGCCAGTACCTCGCCAAGCTGCACCAGCAGCTGCTGTGCGGGGCCGTTCCACAAGGTCGCACTGGGCGCGTGACGGTCTTTGTCCTGGGGCGCTACCGCGCGGATCGGGGTGCAGTGCCTTCGGATTGGAAGACGGCCTTCGGCAGCACAATGGACGTCGAGTTCCTGACCGCACATCGATCGAAGGGGCGCGAGGCGGATTACGTGATCCTGCCGGGCATGATCAATCGCAGCTTCCCGAGCCTGAGGTCGGATGATCCGGTGCTTTCGCTGGCGATGCCGGAGGGTGATGCCTACCCACTGAGCGAAGAGCGACGCTTGTTCTATGTCGCGCTGACGCGGGCGCGACGGTCGGTGGCGATGTTCACGCTGCAGGGCAAGCACTCGCCATTCCTGGATGAACTGGTGAAGGACGGGGCGGTGGAAGTGACCGCGATTTCAGGCGCGGCCATCCACGAAGAGCGCTGCCCGGTGTGCAAGGTGGGGGTGTTCGTGGACCGGAATGGACCGCATGGCGCTTTCAGATCGTGCTCCAGCTATCCGTTGTGCCATAACAAGCCGAACGGTGGGCGTCGTGAGTCCGGGCCATCTGACCTCGTCCGATGGGCTTCACTGAGATAGAGACGTCAGGAAGATGGCAGCCCAATTCATGACGGGGCAATATCAGAAGGGGCGCCCCGCCGAAGCGAGGCTCCTTTTGCGATGAATCAAGGCGAGCAACGGCCGTGTGTGGCGGTGTCGATAGTGCCCGAGGGGTTCTGCAGAAAAGACTGCCGATTCATGCGAACCCATCTCTGCACCAAAAAGGGCTCGAAGCCTTGCAGCTCCGGATAAGGCTTGAAAGGCTGGGCCAGGATTGCGTCAGCCTCTTCGGGATAGCTCGCAAAGTAGCGAAACTTCGAACCTATGCGTGCCCCCATGCCCACGCCCATAGCGCTGTCAACATCGCGCTCGAACGCTTCAATGGGCTGCGCCCGGTAGCGGACGGGCAAGCCCAGACCTGCTTGAATGCTCGCTGCGAGTTCGGCGCCATCCATGCTTTGCATGCCCGCGATACGGAAGTCGCCGGTCGCGCCCCGCTCCAGAAGAGTGATCGCTGCACGCGCGCAATCGTCCGCTGAAGTCCAAGCGATCCGCTGTGACGCCGGAATCGGCGGTGCAAAGACGCCTTCCTGGATGATCTCTCTTAGCGCAGATGGCTTCAGCAGATTGTCCAGATACATGGTGGGCCGCACGGTTGCAAAGGCCAGCCCGGCATCTCTTAAAGTACCTTCGACACGTGAGTTGCCGACAAAGCTAGGCTCCGTGCAGGGTACTGGTCGACTGGCACTGGCGAGCTTAAGCACCATCGACTGCAACTCTGCGTTACACAGGGCAACTGCCGCATTCCGCGCATGCTTCACCATCGCGTCTGCCGGACCAGTTGGGACCTGAAGCACTGCGTGACGGATTCCAGCGCTGGCCGCTCGCATAGCGTCAACGCTATCCAGGTCCGCCTCAATCCATTCGACATCTGGCAAGGGAATTCCTGAGATGCGAGATTTGTCGCGCACCAGCGCGCGCACCGAGAAGCCACGTGCCAGTGCGGCGCGGACTACGGCACTGCCCTGCACTCCAGCAGCCAAAAAGACAAGAACAATGGGTTTGTTGGGCTCGACGGACATGGACTCACTCCTTAAGAGAAGTCTGAACGAGCCGAATCAAAGTCGTCGGCACCGGACAGACCCGTGGAACGCACAAGGCGCGGGACTGTCGGGGACCACACGAAGGCGTGGTCAGAGCTCTCCTGATTCAGTGAGAGGGCTTGGGCCTACCCAGACCAAGCCTGCCGTTTCGACCGCAGGAGCATAGCACCGCCACCCATCACGCAGCCACGTCTCAGAGACAATCGTTGGAGCAATTAGCCACTCCTGCTCGAAGTAGAGTTAGCGCCCCCTGATTTGCGGCGGCCGCCGACGCAGCCCCATCACCGTGGCCGGTCGCCCCTCGCATCGCCCCTTCCGATCCGCAAAGGCTGGTCGAGCCGCTGGAATGGCTCCGGGAAACCCGCCATAGCCTCTCGATGAACGAGGTTGGCACGACCCTGGAAACGAAAAAGCCCCTGTTTCCAGAAGCTCTTTGAAATGATTGGCGGAGAGAGTGGGATTCGAACCCACGGAAGGTTTAACCCTTCGCCGGTTTTCAAGACCGGTGCCTTAAACCGCTCGGCCATCTCTCCAATCGGGTCCCGGATGCCCGGGCAGCGGCGTATTCTCGCACGTGAACGGCATTTGCCCAAGACCACCCTTGCCCCTGCCCTCCGCATCCGGCACGGTGGGGCCTCCACTGCAATCGGAGCCGCCATGGCCCATCTCGATCTGGCCAACCTGCGCACCACCCTGCTGGATGACACCCAGTTGGCTGCGGTGGCCCTGCACCGCACCTTCGCCGGGCACCTGCCGGTCAGCAGCGGGCACCTGGTGGTCTGCGATCCGCTGGTCCAGGCCGAGGCACCCGCGCTGGCTGACTACACTGCCCCGCTGGGCCGGCACCCGGTCGAAGTCATCGTGCATAGCGGCCGCCCGGCGCTGGCCGTGGTCTGGTTCAAGCCGCGCCAGTTGCTCACCGCGTCCGCCCTGCACTGGCAGATGGCGCGCTGGACCACGCAGGACCTGACTGGACTCGATGAGGACAGTTTCATCGGCTACCCGGTCGACGCCGGCATCGGCTGCTTCATGGATACAGACACCCAGCGGGCGCTGCTGACCCTGATCGAACAAGCCGATGGCGACGAAGACAACACGTGGTCGGATGCACTGATCGACCACGAGGGCCTCGATGAAGGCGCCGAGTACCGTCCGTGGGGCGAAGACTCACCTCACGGCCTGGTCGTATTCACCAGTGGCTGGGGCGATGGCGTCTATCCCAGCTACTGGGCGCTGGATACGTCCGGCACTCCAGTCGCGCTGGTCACCGATTTCCTCTGCATCGAGGGCGGTGATGGGCGCGACGAGCGCGAGATCGCCGATCAGGCCTACCGGGACAACCTGCCACCTGCGGAAGCCGAGGCGCTGGCCAGGCTGGTAGCTGCCGTGGAACGGGACGACGTAGAGGCACTGCGCACCCTGCTGAAGGACGCGCCGCAGCGCGCCAACCAGATCGAGCCGGGCTGTGGCGGCACCGCAATGTTCGAGGCGATCCGCCTGGACCGTCCGCAGGCATTGCGGGTGCTGCTGCAGGGAGGTGCATTGCCGGCGATGCCCGAGCGCCTGCACATGAGCAAGGTCACCAGCTACCTGGACTACGCGCGGTTCCTGAAGAAGCCACGCAGCGCAGAGTTGATGGCGGTGCTGGAAGCGCCCGTCGTTGCAGCCGAACCGCCACCGGCCGCGCCGCGACGCCGCAGCTTCTGGGACCGGCTGTTCGGCCGGAAGTGATCGGCGCCGGAAAACAACAACGCCGGGCATGGCCCGGCGCTACCGTTCAGCGCTCTCAGCCGGCATCCACCGCCAGCGCACCCAGTGCACTGGCCTTGATCCGCTCCTTGGCCTTTTCACAGGCGCCACCGCAATCCAGGCGCGAGGCCTCCAGCTGCGGCGGCAGGTGCTCGGCCAGGAAGTCGATGAACACGCGTACCGCCGGCAGCAGGCCGCGGCGCGAGGCGAACACGGCATGGCACACGCCCTGCGGCAGCGACCAGTCCGGCAGCACCACTTCCAGCTCGCCGTTGCGCACGGCGTCGGCGCAGACGGTTTCCGGCAGCATGGTGATGCCGAAACCGTCCTTCACCATGCTCTGCAGCAGCGGGAAGTCGAAACCGGCCACGCGCGGCTGCAGGTCGACCCGGCGCACTTCGCCTTCCGGGCCATGCAGCTCCCAGCGCTGGCGCGCTTCGTCTTCGCTGATGCTCAGGGTGACATGCTGGGTCAGTTCTTCCGGGTCCTTCGGGCGGCCGGCGCGGTCCAGGTACTTCGGGCTGGCTACCAGCAGCTCCTGCACCTGGCCGAAGCTGCGCATCACCAGGCTGCCGTCGTCGTCCAGGCGCGAACGCACGCGCAGGGCCACGTCGTAGCCTTCATTGATGATGTCCACGCGGCGGTTGCTGATGTTCAACTGCAGGCGCACCTTCGGGTACTGCTCAAGGAACTTGGGCAGCAGCTTGGGCAGCTGCATCTGCGCCAGCGACACCGGCACGCTGGCGCGCACCACGCCGCGCGGTTCGGCGCTGAGGCGGTCCACCACTTCGCGGGCGGCCTGTGCTTCGGCCAGCATCGTCTGCGCATGGCGGTGCACGCTGGTGCCCACGTCGGTAACGGCAAAACGACGCGTGGAGCGCTGCAGCAGGCGCACGCCCAGGTCGGTTTCCAGCTGACTGATGCGGCGGCTCAGTCGCGACTTGGGAATGCCCAGCGCGCGCTCGGCGGCGGCGAACCCGCCGTGGTCGACCACCATCGCGAAGTAGTACAGATCATTCAGGTCATGCATGCCCGAGTTCCATATCTAGAACAATACGTGGCATTCAATCACCTTTATTCCGTCTTTGCAACAACCTATCGTTCTCTCCGTCGGCGGGGCCACCCCGCCCCTTCCTCCCAGAACATAGGTGACTGCCATGAAGCTTCTGCATCTCGACGCCAGCGTGCTTGGCGACAACTCCGTCTCGCGCCAGCTGTCGGCCGCCGTGGTCGCCCGCTTCACGGGCCAGATCGACGGCCTGCAGGTCGATTATCGCGATCTTGACGCCAATCCGGTACCGCATCTGCGCAGCAGCTCGCTGGCCAAGACCGATGCCGCCGAGGCGACCGACGCTGAACAGGTGATGCAGCAGTTCCTGGAGGCCGACATCGTGGTGATCGGCGCGCCGATGTACAACTTCAGCATTCCGTCCACGCTGAAGGCCTGGATCGACCGCGTGGCCGTGGCCGGCCGCACCTTCAAGTACACCGAGAACGGCCCGGTGGGCCTGGCCGGTGGCAAGCGGGTGATCATCGCCAGCAGCCGCGGCGGCATCTATACCGACTCGCCGGCCGACTTCCAGGAGCCGTTCCTGCGCCAGGTGTTCGCCTTCATGGGCATCAACGAAGTCGAATTCGTGCGTGCCGAAGGCATCGCCTACTCGCCGCAGCACCGTGAAGACGCCATTGCCGGCGCGCTGGCAGCACTGCCGTCGCACGCAGCGGATGAAGCCGTCGCTGCGTAACGCGTTCCAACGTTCAGCGCCCCTCTCTCCTCGTCTGGGCGCTGAACGCGGGCCGGGATCCCCTCCCCCATCCCGGCCCACCCTGGCGGCCCCGCTTTGCGGGGCCGTCTTCTTTTGGACGCGCTAGGCTTGCGGCATGGACTACATCGTGACGACTGCGCACCGCAGCGAGTTTCCGCACCCGATCACCCTGCGCCGCGGGCAGGCGCTGGTGGTGGGCGAACGTTATGAAGGCCCCGAGGGCTGGGATGACTGGTTCCTGTGCGAAGCCGAGGGCCAGCAGCCCGGATTCGTGCCGGCGCCGGTGATCGGCCGCGATGCGCAGGGTGGCGCGTTTGCCACGGAAGATTACTGCGCGCGGGAACTGGATGTGGATCCCGGGCAGGTGCTGCGCGGGCAGCGCACGCTCAATGGCTGGGCGTGGTGCGTGCCGGAGACGGGCGAACCGGGCTGGGTGCCGTTGGAGAAGGTGCGGGTTGTGGGGTGATTGCGCGGTACATCCACGCATGGCGTGGATGTAGCCCGCATTGTAGATCCACGCCATGCGTGGATATGGTGCCATGCAAGCATGGCACCCACCGAAGCCAGAGCAGTGCCGTGCAAGCATGGCACCCACCGAAGCCAGAGCAGTGCCGTGCAAGCATGGCACCCACCAGAGCCAGAGCAGTGCCATGCAAGCATGGCACCTACCCCATCGACTATCAGCCGATGGTTTCCAAGCCACCCATGTACGGGCGCAGCGCTTCCGGTACGGTGATGCTGCCGTCGGCGTTCTGGTAGTTCTCCATCACCGCGATCATCGCGCGGCCCACCGCCACGCCCGAACCGTTCAAGGTATGCGCCAGTTCCGGTTTGCCAGTGGCCGGGTTGCGCCAGCGGGCCTGCATGCGGCGGGCCTGGAAATCACCACAGTTCGAGCACGAGGAGATTTCGCGGTACGTCTCCTGCGACGGCAGCCAGACTTCCAGGTCGTAGGTCTTCACCGCCGAGAAGCCCATGTCGCCGGTGCACAGCAGCACCTTGCGGTACGGCAGGCCCAGCTTTTCCAGCACCACTTCGGCGCAACGGGTCATCCGCTGGTGTTCGGCGTCGCTGTCCTCCGGGCGGCTGATCGAGACCAGCTCGACCTTCTCGAACTGATGCTGGCGGATCATGCCGCGCACGTCGCGGCCACCGCTGCCGGCCTCGGCACGGAAGCACATCGAGTGGGCGGTCATGCGCAGCGGCAGGCGCTCGGCGTCGACGATCTCGTCGCGCACGATGTTGGTCAGCGGCACTTCCGAGGTCGGGATCAGGTAGCGCGTGGAATCACCCACGGCGGTCTTGAACAGGTCGTCCTCGAACTTCGGCAGCTGGCTGGTGCCACGCAGCGAATCGGCGTTGACCAGCAGCGGCACGTTGGTTTCCTCATAACCGTGCTCGCCGGTGTGCAGGTCGACCATGAACTGGGCCAGGGCGCGGTGCAGGCGCGCGATCGGGCCACGCAGCACGGTGAAGCGCGAGCCGGACAGCTTGGCGGCGGTCTCGCCGTCCAGCCAACCGTTGCGGGCGCCCAGTTCGACGTGATCGAGCACCTTGAAGTCGAACTGGCGCGGGGTTCCCCAGCGCGCCTGCTCGACGTTGTCGTTCTCGTCGGCACCGGCAGGCACGTCATCGGCCGGCAGGTTCGGAATGCCCATCGAGATCGCTTCGATCTTCTCGCGCAGCTCGTCCAGCGCCACTTCCGAGGCCTTCAGCTCGTCGGCGAAGGCAGCGACCTCGGCCATGATGGCCGACACGTCCTCGCCCTTCGCCTTGGCCTGGCCGATGGCCTTGGAACGGCTGTTACGCAGGCTCTGCAGCTCCTGGGTCCGCACCTGGATGCGCTTGCGATCGGCCTCCAGGGACTCCAGGGCAGACACGTCGAGCTCGAAGCCGCGGCTGGTGCGCAGGCGTTCGGCGAGGTCGGCGGGCTGGTGGCGGAGCAGGGCTGGATCAAGCATGGCAGGTGTCGTGGTGGGTATCAGGGATGGGATTATCGCTTGTTATACGGATTTCTGCCGCCCGGTTCATTCCCGGCGTGGCAGAATCGGGCTATTCCGTACTGGTCCGGTCCATGTCTGCACCCCGCTCGTCGTCCGCCAAGTCGTTCACTGTGCATATCCCGCGCAACGCCCTGAAGATCGCCGGCATCGCCTTCGGCGTGGGCATGCTGCTGTTCGTGCTGGTCTGGCTGACCGGCCGTGACAAGGAGTTCTTCCGCGCCGACCCGGCCGCACAGACCCCGCAGGAAACCGCCCAGGTCGAGCCCCTGCCGGAACCCTTGGCCGCTGCAGCCGGTTCCAGCGACATGCCTGACGCCAAGCCGGCACCGGTGGAGGAGGAAGCGCCGAAGCTGGTCGAAACCGCTCCGCCGCCACCCGCCCCGATCGCCGAGCCGGCCCCGGCCGCCCCGGGCGCGGCGCCGGCCGCGACCGGCAACAGCCAGCCGATGCCGATTGCTGGCCAGTCACCGCCGCCGTCATACCCCGCCGCCGCCCTGCGCGCAGGTGAAACCGGCACGGTGGTGGTACGCGTGGATGTGGATGCCACCGGCTACCCGAACAACGCCACGGTGATCCAGCGCAGCGGCTCACGCGAGCTCGACCGTGCCGCCACCGATGCCGTGCGCCGCTGGCGCTTCACCCCGGCGCAGAGCAATGGCCAGGCCGTGCCCGGCAGCATTGAAGTACCGTTCGACTTCAAGACGCAGTAACTGAACGCTTCCCGGCAGGCAAACTGAACCCTGCCGGTGGCGTTGACGCAACGCTGACACTTCTCGTCCATGGCTCGGGCAACACTTCCCACGTCGTCAGTTGACGGAAGGAGTTTGCGATGACTGCCACCACCCACGAAGACCTTCATTCGCCGCAGCTGCAGCAGGATTCGAGCGTGCAGCACAAGCCCACGTCGCCCTGGATGTGGATCGCGCTGATCGTGGCGATGTTTGCAGCCGCCCTGCTGTGGCTGCGCCATTCCAACCAGGAGGATGTGGCGCCGGCACCGGTCGGTGAGCGCATGTTGCCCGCCCCTGAGCAGGCTGCGGCGACCGATGCAGCAGCACCTGCAACGCGCCAGGCTGCACCAGCCTCCCGCCAGCACAAGGCCGCACCGGCGATACGCAATCGCGAAGCGCGCCCGCTGGCCAGCAACCGCATGCCCACCTACCCCGCTGCCGCACTGCGCAGTGGCGTGCAGGGCAGCGTGATCGCCAGCCTGAATGTCGATACCCGTGGCAATGTCGCCAACGCTGCGATCGTTTCGCGCAGCGGCGAGCGCAGCCGCGACCTGGATCGTGCGGTGCTCAGCACCGTGCAGAACTGGAAGTTCCAGCCGGCGATGCAGGAAGGCCGTGCAGTAGCAAGCGTGGTGCGGGTCCCGGTGGATTTCCGCACCGAGCAGCGTTGATCGCGGACGAGGGGTTCGTGATGTTTCGACGGAGGCTTCGGCCTCCGTCCTTTTATGCGGAGAAGCGTGCCGACCAAGGTCGGCACCTACCGGGTGATGTGAGCATGCCAACCAAGGTTGGCACCTACCGGGCGATATGAGCGTGCCAACCGAGGTTGGCACCCACCGGGTTGCGTCATCCGCCGGGCGTGGCCTTTCAGGCCAGATTGAACCCGGCGCTGCGCGCCAGGCCATCGAAGTCCGGGAAGGACGTAGCGACGTTGGCGATATCGTTGATGCGCACTTCGCCGTCACTGATCTGGCCGGCGATGGCGAAGGCCATGGCGATGCGATGGTCACCGTGGCTTTCGATGGTCCCGCTGCCCAGGCGCACACCGCCGTGCAGGGTGGCACCGTCTTCGGTTTCGTCCACCTGCATGCCCAGCGCGCGCAGGCCGGTGGCCATCGCGGCAAGGCGGTCGGATTCCTTCACCCGCAGCTCGGCCGCACCGCTCACCACGGTCTGGCCTTCGGCGGCGGCGGCGGCCACGAACAGCGCCGGGAACTCGTCGATCATGTCCGGCACCAGTGCTTCCGGAATGCGTGCCCCCTTCAGCGGAGCGTAGCGCACCACCAGATCCGCCACCGGTTCACCGCCCTGCTCGGCCGGATTCTCTTCGGTGATGTCCGCACCCATCAAGCGCAGCGCGTGCAGCAGGCCGGTGCGGCGCGGGTTCAGGCCGACCTGCTTCAGGCGCAGCTCGGAGCCGGGAATGATGCTGGCCGCAACCAGATAGAACGCGGCCGAGGAGAAGTCGGCCGGCACCACGATGTCAGTAGCGCGCAGGCGCTGACCACCACGCAGGCGTGCCTTGCCGGGCGAGAATTCGATGTCCACGCCGAACGCGGACAGCATGCGCTCGGTGTAGTCGCGGGTCGGGTGCGGTTCGGTCACCTGGGTTTCGCCCTGCGCGTACAAGCCGGCCAGCAGTACCGCCGACTTGATCTGCGCACTGGCCACCGGCGAGGCGAAGTCGATGCCGTGCAGCGATTGCCCGCCATGCACGTGCAGCGGCGGCGTCCCGTCGTCCTGGGTGTCGATCTTCGCGCCCATCTGCGACAGCGGGCCGGTGACACGGCGCATCGGGCGGCCGGACAGCGACTCATCGCCGATCAGCGTGCAGTCGAACGCCTGGCCCGCCAGCAGGCCGGCCAACAGGCGCATGCCGGTACCGGCGTTGCCGCAGTCCAGCGGCGCATCCGGCGCCTTCAGGCCGTCGATACCCACACCATGCACGATGCGCTGCGACGGGCTGGGGGTTTCGATGCGCACGCCCAACTGGCCGAAGATGCGCGCAGTGGCGCGGGTGTCTTCGCCTTCCAGGAAACCTTCGATATGCGAGGTGCCATCGGCCAGCGCGGCGAACATCACCGAGCGGTGCGAGACCGACTTGTCGCCGGGAATGGTCAGGCTGCCCTGCAGCGGCTGGCCCTTGCGGGCGATCCAGTGTTGCGCGTTGCTCATCGTTCGATCATTCCGTAAACGCCAGCAGCGCCGGCGATGCATCAGGGAGCGGCGGCCGTGGCCGCCGCGGCAGCACTCAGGGCACGGCCACCGGGTAGGAGCCCAGCACCTTGATCTGCGCCGAGTGCGCTTCCAGTTCGGCCAGCGCCGCCTGCATCGGCGCATCGTCGATGTGGCCGGCCAGGTCGATGAAGAAGCCGTATTCCCACTTGCCGTGGTGCGACGGCCGCGACTCGATGCGGTTCATGCTGATGCCGTGGCGGGCGAACGGGCTGAGCACGTCGAACAGCGCACCGGGCTTGTCATGGATGAACACCAGCACCGACGTGCGGTCGTGGCCGGAGGTCGGGAAGATGTTGCGGCCCACCACCAGGAAGCGGGTGGTGTTGTCGGCATCGTTCTGGATCGGCTTGGTGACCACCTTCTTCAGGCCGTACACGTGGCCGGCGCTCTCGCCACCAATGGCCGCCGCGTCGTCGGCGTTGCGCGCACGGCGCGCACCTTCGGCGTTGCTGGATACCGGAATCTTCTCGGCCTTCGGCAGGTTGGCGCGCAGCCACGCCGAGGTCTGCATGAACGACTGCGGGTGCGCGTAGATGCGCTCGATGTCCTCGATCCGGCCACTGCGCGACATCAGGTACTGCTGCACGCGCAGTTCCACTTCGCCACAGATCTTCAGGTTGGAGGTCAGGAACATGTCCAGGGTGATCTGGATGGTGCCCTGCCCCGAATTCTCCACCGGCACCACGCCGAAATCGGCGTTGCCCGCTTCCACTTCCTGGAACACTTCTTCGATGCTGGCCATCGGCAGGCCCAGCGCGGAGCGGCCGAAGTGCTTGAGCACGGCCTGCTGGCTGAAGGTGCCTTCCGGGCCGAGGTAGCCGATCTTCAGCGGCTCCTGCTGGGCCAGGCAGGCCGACATGATCTCGCGGTAGACGTGCACCAGCAGCTCATCGCTGAGCGGGCCTTCGTTGCGGTCCACCACCATGCGCAGCACCTGCGCTTCGCGCTCGGGGCGGTAGTAGTCGACGGCGGCGGCGAGCTTGCCCTTGGCCTTGCCGACCTGGTGGGCGAAACGCGCGCGCTCGGCGATCAGGCTCTGGATGTCGCGGTCGATCTGGTCGATCTTCGAGCGCACATCGGCCAGCGCCAGCGGCGCCAGGGTGGGTGCCGGGTTCGACGCGGCCTTGGACTTGCCCTTCGCCCTGGTGGGCGCGCTGTCCTTGGCCGGTTCGGCCTTCTTCGGCGCCTTCTTGCTGGATTTGCTGCTTGCCATCGGAATTCCTTGTTGCGGGGCACGCACCCGACGGTGCGCGCCGTTCATTGCTCAGCCGTGACGCTGCTGGAAATCGGCCATGAAGGCGACCAGCGCCTCGGCCCCGGCCAGCGGCATGGCGTTGTACAGCGAGGCGCGGATGCCACCCACCACCTTGTGGCCCTTCAACGCCAGCAGGCCGGCGGCCTTGGCTTCGGCGACGAAACGCGCATCGAGCTCGGCACTGGGCAGGAAGAACGGGATGTTCATCCGCGAACGTGCCGCGTGCGCCACTTCATTGCGATAGAAACCGCCGGAGCCGTCAATGGCGCCGTACACCAGCGCGGCCTTGGCGGCATTGCGCTTGGCAAACTCGGCCACGCCGCCTTCGGCCAGCATCCACTTGAACACCAGGCCAGCCAGATACCAGTTCCAGGTCGGCGGGGTGTTGAGCATCGAATCGCGGGCAACGTGCGAGCGGTAATCAAAGATGTCCGCACGCGGCTGGCCGCTGCGCTCGAGCAGGTCGCGGCGGATGATCATCACCGCGATGCCGACCGGGCCCAGGTTCTTCTGCGCGCCGGCGTAGATCACGCCATAGCGGCGCACATCCAGCGGTTCACTGGCGATGGACGAGCTGAAGTCGGCGATCAGCGGGACGCTGCCGGTGTCGGGCACATCACGGAACTCGACGCCGTGGATGGTCTCGTTGGCGGTGATGTGCACGTAGGCGGCATCGGGTGAGAGCTGCCAGTCGGCACGCGGCGGCAGCGTGCGGTAGCCATCGGCCTCGCTGCTGGCGGCAATGTTGACGTCGATGTAGACACCGGCCTGCTTGACCGCGGTCTTGCCCCAGTGGCCACTGACCACATAGTCGGCACGCTGGCCGGGGGCGGCGAAGTTGAGCGGGATCAGCGCCTGCTGGGTGGTGGCACCACCGGACAGGAACAGCACCGCATAGTCTTCGGGGATATCGAGCAGGCGACGCAGGTCGGCCTCGGCCTCGGCGGCCACGGACATGAACTCCGCACCGCGATGGCTCATTTCCACGATCGAGGCACCGGTACCGTGCCAGTCCAGCATTTCCGCCTGCGCCTGGCGCAGGACCGATTCCGGCAAGGTCGCAGGGCCGGCACTGAAGTTGAACGCGCGCGTCATGTCACACCTGTGGGGCAAGACCCCTAGTATGCCGCAGTGCACCAGCCTTGCGGCCTAGTGCGGCAAGGGAAATTTGGTTTCATTGGAATCCATTGGCCGCCAGCACGGCGCCGGTAGTCGCCGACCTTGGTCGGCGTACGCCGCAGGCGTCACGCCCACCGGAGAAGCGTGCCGACCAAGGTCGGCACCCACCAAGGCGGCTCCAGCGGATTCAGATCACCGCGCGCCGAACCAGAGCAGCAGGCTGAGCAGTGCGGCCAGCAGCAGCGCACTCACCAGCAGCCACGGCCAGCGCCGGACCTTGCGCGGCGCGGCCGGCAGCACCGGGGTCTGTTCGGCCTCCTGGCTGGACTCGTCTTCCGCAGGCAGCGGACGCCGGCGCGGGTCGTGCGGCACTTCCAGCACGAACCGGTGCTGGCCATCGAACACCACCTGGTCGCCCGCCTGCAGCCAGCAGTGGCGCACGGCCACGCCATTGACCCGGGTGCCGTCGGCACTGCCCAGGTCACGCAGCAGCACGCGCTCGCCGTGCACTTCCACGCGGGCATGCTGTTCGGCGAACGCAGGATCGTCGATGGCGATGTCGGCGTCGTTGCCGCGGCCGATCAGGCGGGCCCGCGACAGGGTATAGCTGCGCCCATGGTGCAGCCCGCCGACGCCGCGCAGCAGCCGCTGCTGCTCATCGGAGCCATCGTCGTTTTTCGGTGCGGGCGCCTGCAGCAGGCTCTCGACTTCGCCCTGCAGGACCATTTCCACGCCATCCACGTACACCGCATCGCCTGCACGCAGCAGGGCCATCCGGCGAACCGGGCGACCATTCACGTGGATGCCGCGGATACCGTTACCGACCTGCAGCCAGAGGCCGCGATCATCCATGCAGAACTGCGCCAGCAGAAGGGCACCGTTGCCGGCATCGCCGAGCCGCACACTACCGTTGGCCTGGCGCACGATGCGTTGCACCCCGGGCCGCAGCGGCTGGTCGGGCTGTTGTTGTTGACTGAAGTGAACAAGCAGGTTCTGCACGCGGCGCAGCCTAGCAGGTTGGTCGCCAACGAAGAAGAACCCACGATGAGTGCTTGGCGCGAAGGCCCTCGATGCGCACAATGCTCGCCCTCTATTGATCATCCCCGCCCTGCGCCAGGAGCCCGTATGTCCACCATCGATGTCCGCCACGCCCACGCCCTGCCCGACGCACAGGCGCGCGCCGCGATCGAACAGGTTGCCGCCAAGTTGTCCGAGCGCTTCGGCCTGAAGTCGTCCTGGACCGCCGATGTGCTGAACTTCTCCGGCAGCGGCGTGGACGGTGCGATCGAACTGCAGCCGGGCGCCGTGCGCGTCACCGCCAAGCTGGGCTTCCTGCTGTCGGCGATGAAGGGCATGGTCGAAGGCGAGATCCAGCGCGTGCTAAAGGAAAAGCTGGGCTGAACCCCGGCGGCGGCCGTCACGGCCGTGCAACGCCATCGCGCGCTACTCTCGGGACAGGCCCAACTCCCACGGGAAGTGCGATGAACCACTACGAAAACGACGACCGCCGCAACGACGACGCCTCTTTCGGTGACCAGGCCGAGCGCTTCTCGCGCAAGCTCAGCGATTCGGCCCAGCAGGTCTGGCTGGCAGGCCTGGGCGCCCTGGGCCGTGCACAGGCTGAAGGCAGCCGCTTCTTCGATGGCCTGGTGAAGGAAGGCGAGGCCTGGGAGGCCCGCCGCCGTGAACGCCACGGCGAACAGGGCCCGGGTTGGCGCGACAACGTCGAAACCTCGCTGGACGAGGCCCGGGAGAAGGCCTCCGGCACCTGGAACAAGGTTGAAAAGGCCTTTGATGACCAGGTGCAGGGCGTGCTCAAGCGCCTGCATGTCCCCACTGCGGACGAGGTGACCGCGCTGGAGGCCCGCATCGACGCCCTGCATGCGCGCCTGGCCAAGCTGGAGAACCGTGCCGCTTCGGGCGCCGATGCTCCCGCCCCGGGCAGCCATCAGTCGCCCGACAGCGTGCCCTGAATGCCATTGTTGCAATGCAATAAATTTTGATTGACAATCGCGAGCAACCCGCCAATCGCTTCGGCTGCCGTTTGTTCCCTCCCCTCACGGCTTCAGGATTGGCGGGTTTTTCGTGTCCGCCGTATACCGATCTGCGCGCGCCATCACGTTTCCTGTCAGGAACCTCCTGACCCAGCGATGCGGCACGACCTTTACACTGTCGTCCTCCGCATTCGCCCCTTCCGCGCACCTCCTGCATGCTCCCTTGGATCCTGGCCCTGCTGTCGGCCCTGCTTACCTGTTCCCTGGCCGTTGTCTATCTGTGGTGGATCAAGCGGCGGCAGAAGGAGATGCAACTCGGCCTGCAGGCCTTGGCTGGCATGCACTGGCGCGAATTCTCCGTGCTGGTCAAACGCATGCTGCGCGAACAGCGCGGCCTGCGTGAACTGAACGACCCGGCCGAGGAGTCCCGCGAGCCGAGCAGCGACTTCCTGCTCAGCGATGGTCCCAACCAGTGGCTGGTGTCCTGCAAGCACGGCCTGGCCTACCGCATCGGTACCGCCGCAGTGAACGAACTGGGGGCGGCCGCGCGCCTGGCCGGCGCCAAGGGCGGCGTGCTGCTGACCGAGGGCCGGATCGAACGCGACGGCCGCAGCGCCGCCGAGAAGCAGGCCGTCGAGGTGCTGGACGGCCCGCGCCTGTGGCCGTTGCTGCAGCCCTATCTGCCGGCAGAAATCGAAACCCGTGTGCGCGCCAGTGCCCGCCATGAAGCCCTGCGCCGCATTGCCATAGCCGCGCTCGCCGCGGTGACGCTGGGCCTGCTGGTGGGACTGAGCCTGCAAGGGCTGCATGTGCAGGACGCTCCGCCCGTTGCCGAGGAGACGGGCGCCCCCGCGCCGGTTGCGCCTGCGGTTGAAGCGGCGCCCGAACTGGCGCCGGCCCCCGCCACCACACCGCCGACCACGGCGCCTGCGCCGACGCCCTCAACCGATGCGCGCAGCAATCCCAACCCGGATGCCGCCACGCTCGAGCGCTTCCAGGCCGATCTGTCCCGTGCCTTGGCTGGCAAGCCCGGCATCGCCAGCGGTGTCTGGCTGACCCGGCAGACGCTGGCGATCAACCGCACCGGCGAGCTGGACGCGGTGTGGCCGCAGGTCTGCGAGGAAGTGCTGCACTACCCCGCCCTGCGTAACGTGCGCATCCAGCTCAACGCCCGCCCTGGCGTGGATGAGCCCGTACGCTGGCGGCAGTGCGCTACGTATTGATTGGGGTGTCTGTAGATCCACGCCATGCGTGGATGCCTCTGTAGCGTCGAGCCACGCTCGACTCATCGCGCATCGCGCGAACAGCAGCCGAGCATGGCTCGGCTCTACATGGCGCCTGCTCAGCCCAATGCCGCGAGATGGGCGATGTAACTGGAGCGCGATTCACCCGCCGCTCTGGCCTGCGCATCCAGCCTCGCCAGGATCCGGCGTGGCAGGCTGATATTGACCCGCTCGATAGTGTCGTCCAGTAGAGCCGGATCAATGCAGATGTACGCAAGAATCCAACGGATGTCCTTGGATGCCTCGGCGGCGATTTTCTGCGGTGCCGAAGGTGTCGGAATCGAGCGTCCCTCATCCAGGGCCGCATCAATCCAGGCGAGCGCGGCCTCTTCCGCCGCAGTGAGCGCATCATCAAGCGTGTCGGCCGCCGAGAAGCACCCCGGCAGATCCGGAACGACCACACCCCACGCGGTGCGCTCATCACCTGCCTCGATCAAGACTGGATATCGCATGGGCCCTCCTACGTCAGTCCTGCGAGCTTCCGCAACGCCTGCACCAGCCCTTTGCCCAGATCCTTCCTTGGGTGAGGCACGGTGATGATGTGAGGGTGCTGCGGGTGCACGAATACATGATGGGATCCGCGAATCCGGCGACAGGTCCAACCTGCCGCCTCCAGATCCCGGATGAGATCCCTGCTCTTCATGCGGGGACGATACACATCGTACACACGCCCCGACAGAGTTCAAGGCGACAGCGTGTCCCGAGCGGGGTCGACCCTACCTTGCCCCAGGCGCGAAGCGCGCCACCAGGTCCCAGGCGTCGCCGAGGAACACCTGACGCACACGGGTGATCGGCTGCTCACCGCGCCAGGTCAGGCGCTCGATCACCAGACAGGCGGTGCCCGGCTTCACCTCCAGCAGCTTGGCGGTGGCGGTATCCGCGCCCCAGGCACTGATGCGGTGCTGGGCACGGGTCCACGAGACGTTCTGCAGCAGCCAGCTGCCCGGCGCGGTGGTACTGAAATCGACCTCCAGCACCTCGGGCACGCCCACCGGGCTGATCAGGCGGTGCTCCAGCGCCAACGGACGGCCATCGGCCAGGTGCAGGCAACGCATCGCCAGCAGCGTCTCCTGGCCCGCCAGCTCCACTTCACCGGCATTGCCAGCGTCGGCCAGGCGCAGCTCGCGCTGCAGCAGACGATAGGCGTACTGATGGCCACGCGAGCCGACCTCCATCGCGATGTCGGGAATCTCCAGCGCCACCTGCTCCAGGTGCGGGGGCTGCCGCGCCACGAACGAACCGGCGCGGCGGCGCCGCTCGATCATGCCGCTCTCGGCCAGCGCGGTCAGCACCTTGTTCACCGTCATCCGCGAGCAGCCGTACTGCTCCATCAGCTCGTGCTCGTACGGAATACGGAAGCCCGGCGCCCACTCTCCGCTGAGGATGCGGCTTTCCAGATCGCTGCGGATACGCTGGTTGAGCGTGGCGGACTTGCTGGCCTTCACGTGATGGGATCTCGGTGGCGGGATGCGATCAGCCCAGCACGCCGCGCAGGGCGGCAGCGAAGGCGCTGGTGATCGCCTCGCGCTGCAGGTGGCGGCCGTCGGCCACGCACTGGCGGCCATGGCGCCAGACCGATCGCAGCGCGCCATTACGTGCGGCGAACACCCAGCTGTCAAGCCATGCGTCGTCCTGTCGCGCCTGTAGCGCGGGGTGTGCGGCATCCAGCTCGACCAGGTCGGCACTGGCGCCGACCTGCAGGCCGGCGGCCACGCCCAGGGCCTGTGCACCGCCGTGCAGTGCGCCCTCGAACAGGAAGCGGCCGGTGCTGCGGGTGGCATCCGGTGCCAGCACATTGCGCCCGCGCAGGGTCAGGCGTTGGCCGTATTCAAGCAGGCGCAGTTCTTCGGCCGCATCAATCAGCACATTGGAATCGGAACCGACACCGAAGCGACCGCCCTCGCGTGCGAACGCCTGCATCGGGAACAGGCCATCGCCCAGATTGGCCTCGGTGATCGGGCACAGGCCAGCCACGGCCTGGCTGGCCACAATGGACGCACGCTCGTCGTCGGTGATGTGGGTGGCATGCACTAGGCACCAGCGCGCATCCACCGGCGCATGGTTGTACAGCCACTGCACCGGGCGCTGGCCGCTCCAGGCCAGGCTGGCCTCCACTTCGCGTACCTGTTCGGCGATGTGGATGTGCACCGGGCCGTCGGTAAGCGGCAGCAATGCACTCAATTCCTCGCCGGTAACCGCACGCAGGCTGTGCGGGGCAATGCCGAGCACCGCATCGGGCAGCGCGGCCAAAGACGGCTTGGCGGCGTCCAGCAGCTGCGCAAATCCCTCTACGTCATGGATCAGGCGTCGCTGCGCGGGGTTCGGTGCCGCCCCGCCGAAATCGGCATGCGCATAGAACACCGGCAGCAGGGTCAGGCCGATGCCGGTCTGGTCGGCCGCCGCCGCAATCCGCGCGCTCATCTCGGCACGGTTGGCATACGGCCGGCCGTCAGCATCGTGGTGCAGGTAGTGGAATTCACCGACGCGGGTGAAGCCGCTTTCCAGCATTTCCATGTAGGCCTGGGCGGCGATGGCCTGCACCGCGTCCGGGCGCAGATGGGCCAGGAAGCGATACATCAGCTCGCGCCAGCTCCAGAAGCTGTCACCGTCGCCGCCGCCGATCTCGGTCAGCCCAGCCATGCCGCGCTGGAAGGCGTGGCTGTGCAGGTTGGGCAGGCCCGGCACCAGGATGCCGACGCGGGTGTCGCCGTGCTGGGCGCCCTGCCCCGTGTGGATCGCCGTGATGCGACCGTCCTGCACCTGCAGGCGGACATCACGGGCCCAACCTTCGACCAGCAGGGCGTGGGCGGCATGGAAACTGTGCGGGGAACGCGAATCGGACATGGCTGGACAACCCGAAATGGACACCTATATTGTATAGACATATAAGCACAGCCGCGTTGTGGATGCCATGCACGTCGATACCCTCTGGTCCAACGTTCACCTGATCACCCTCGATGGCGAGGGGCTGGGTGTCATCCGCGATGGCGTACTGGCCTGCGCCGACGGTCGCATCGTCCATGTGGGTACCGCCGGCAGCGATGCCCAGCTGCAGCCGACCACCCGCATCGACGGTGAAGGCCGCTGGATCTCGCCGGGCCTGATCGACTGCCACACCCATCTGGTCTACGCCGGCAACCGCGCCAACGAATTCGAGCAGCGCCTGCAGGGCGTCAGCTATGCCGACATCGCCCGTGCCGGCGGCGGCATCGTCTCCACCGTACGCGCCACCCGCGTCGCCACGCCGGAACAGCTGGCCAGCGAAAGCCGGCCACGCCTGCTGGCGATGCGCGCCGAAGGCGTGACCACCCTCGAGATCAAGTCCGGCTACGGCCTGACCCTGCCCGACGAACGCAAGCAGCTGCAGGTGGCGCGCGCGCTGGGCGAGGAATGCCGGGTCAACGTGGTGACCACCTTCCTCGGCGCGCACGCGATTCCGCCGGGCCGCGAAGCACAGGAGTACACCGACGAGGTGTGCAACGTGATGATCCCGGCCATCGCCGCCGAAGGCCTGGCCGAAGCGGTGGATGTGTTCTGCGAGAACATCGCCTTCTCGCCGGCGCAGGCGCGGCAGGTCTTCGAAGCAGCGCGCGCCAACGGGCTGGCGGTGAAGATCCACGCCGAGCAGCTGAGCAACCAGCATGGCGCCGAACTGGCCGCCAGCTTCGGTGCCCTCTCGGCCGACCATATCGAACACCTGGACGATGCCGGCATCGCCGCGATGGCGGCGGCCGGCACTGTCGCCGTGCTGCTGCCCGGTGCCTTCTATTTCACCCGCGATACCACCCTGCCGCCGATCGCGGCGCTGCGTGCGGCCGGCGTGCCGCTGGCGCTGGCCACCGACAGCAACCCGGGCACCTCGCCGCTGACCAGTCCGCTGCTGGCGATGAACATGGGCGCCACCCTGTTCCGCCTGACCGTGGACGAATGCATCGCCGGCTTCACCCGTGAAGCGGCGCGCGCGCTGGGCCATGGCAACCGCATCGGCCGCCTGGCCGTGGGCCTGGACTGCGACCTGGCGATCTGGGACATCGACGCCCCCGCCGACCTGGTCTATCGCATTGGATTCAACCCGCTGCACGCGCGCGTGGTGCGCGGACAGCCCGACCTGCCTGCCTCCTGGAGCAACACATGAGCAACACCCTGGTTCTTCGCCCCGGCCATGTCACTCTCGCCCAGTGGCGGCAGGTCTATCGTGGTGCGCCGCTTGCACTGGACCCGGCCGCGCTGCCGGTGGTGCGCGCCAGTGCGGCGGCCGTCGCCGCCATCGTCGCCAAGGGCGCGCCGGTGTATGGCATCAACACCGGCTTCGGCAAGCTGGCCAGCGTGCGCATCGAGCGCGAAGACCTGGCTACCCTGCAGCGGAACATCGTGCTTTCGCATGCGGCCGGTGTGGGCGAGCCGATGCCGGCCAGCGTGGTGCGTCTGATGATGGCGCTGAAGCTGGTAAGTCTTGCCCAGGGCGCTTCGGGCGTGCGCGAGGAAACCCTGCTGCTGCTCGAAGCGATGCTGGTCAAGGGCGTGCTGCCGGTGGTACCCGCACAGGGCTCGGTGGGTGCCTCGGGTGACCTGGCACCGCTCTCGCACCTGGCCAGCGTGATGCTGGGCGTGGGTGAAGCCTTCGTCGGTGACGAACGCCTGCCGGCGGTCGATGCACTGGCACGCGCCGGTTTGCAGCCGATCGAGCTGGGCGCGAAGGAAGGCCTGGCCCTGCTCAACGGCACCCAGTTCTCCACCGCCTATGCGTTGGCCGGCCTGTTCGAGATCGAGACCGTGTTCCAGGCCGCGCTGGTCACCGGCGCGCTGTCGGTGGAAGCGGCCAAGGGTTCCGACACGCCGTTCGACCCGCGCATCCATGCCATCCGCGGCCAGCGCGGACAGATCGCCACTGCGGCCACGCTGCGCACGCTGATGCAGGGCTCGGACATCCGCGAATCGCACCGCGACAACGACGTGCGCGTGCAGGACCCGTACTGCCTGCGCTGCCAGCCGCAGGTGATGGGCGCAGCGCTGGACATCCTGCGCCAGGCCGCAACCACGCTGGAAATCGAAGCCAACGGCGTGTCCGACAATCCGCTGGTGTTCACCGACACCGGCGAAGCACTGTCCGGCGGCAACTTCCACGCCGAGCCGGTCGCCTTCGCCGCCGACATGCTGGCGATGGCGGTGTGCGAGATCGGTTCGATCAGCGAGCGCCGCCTGGCGATGCTGGTCGACCCGGCGCTGTCCGGCCTGCCGGCGTTCCTGACCCCGCGCCCGGGCCTGAATTCCGGCTTCATGATTCCGCAGGTGACCGCCGCCGCGCTGGTCTCGGAAAACAAGCAGCGCGCCTACCCGGCCAGTGTCGATTCGATTCCGACCTCGGCCAACCAGGAAGACCATGTGTCGATGGCCGCGCACGGTGCGCGCCGCCTGATGCAGATGGCCGAAAATGCCGCCAACGTGATCGGCATCGAGCTGCTGGCCGCTGCGCAGGGCTGCGACTTCCACGCGCCGCTGCGCTCCAGTGCCGCGCTGGAATCCGTGCGCGCCACACTGCGTGCACAAGTGCCGATGCTGGAAGAAGACCGCTACTTCCACCCGGACATGGTGACCGCCACGAACCTGGTGCGCAGCGGCGCGCTGGCACAGGGTTTGGCGGAGCTGCTGCCGACTGTGGAACCGCAGGCATGAATGTCCATCCCGAATGGCTGACGGTGCACGAAGGCGATGCCCCGCTGATCGTCAGCTTCCCGCATACCGGCAGCGAGCTGCCGCACGACCTGATCGGCGACTACCACTCGCCGTGGCTGGCCCGTCGCGACGCCGACTGGTGGGTGCACGAACTGTACGACTTCGTGCGCGGCATGGGCGCGACCACGGTGCGCTCGGCGATCTCGCGCTCGGTGATCGACCTCAACCGCGATCCCAGCGGTGCGTCGCTGTACCCGGGTCAGAACACCACCGGCCTGTGTCCGCTGACCACCTTCGACAACCAGCCGCTGTACCACGCCGGGCGCGAACCGGATGACGCGGAAATCGCCCGTCGCCGCGACACGTATTTCCTGCCCTACCACGATGCATTGGCTGCGCAGATCACGCGCCTGCGTGCACGCCACGGCACCGTGGTGGTGTATGACGCACACTCGATCCGCTCACATATCCCGCACCTGTTCGAAGGCGAGCTGCCGCAGTTCAACCTCGGCACCGCCGGCCCGTCCGGCGCACCGGACACGTCCTGCGACAACGCCTTGAGCGATGTGGTGGAGAACCTGCTGAAGATCAGTGGCATGAGCCAGGTGCGCAACGGCCGCTTCAAGGGCGGCTGGATCACCCGCCACTACAGCAACATCGCCGGTGGCGTGCACAGCCTGCAGATGGAACTGGCCTGCCGCGGCTACATGCACGAACCCCTGCCGGACCAGGTGGACGAACACAGCTGGCCCACCCCGCTCGACCCCGATCACGCCGCACCGCTGCGCCACACCTTGGCGCAGGTGCTCAACGCCTGCCTTGAATTCGCTACGAACCGGAGCGCCGCATGACCCGCAACGACCCGACCCGCACCATTGCCGCGCCGACCGGCACCACGCTCAACGCCAAGAGCTGGCTGACCGAAGCGCCGCTGCGCATGCTGATGAACAACCTGCACCCGGACGTGGCCGAGCGCCCGCAGGAACTGGTGGTGTATGGCGGCATCGGCCGCGCCGCGCGCGACTGGGAGAGCTTCGATGCCATCGTCGAGACGCTCAAGCGTCTGGACGATGACCAGACCCTGCTGGTGCAGTCGGGCAAGCCGGTGGGCGTGTTCCGCACCCACGCCGATGCACCGCGCGTGCTGATCGCCAATTCCAACCTGGTGCCGCGCTGGGCCAACTGGGACCACTTCAACGAGCTGGATAAGAAAGGCCTGGCCATGTACGGCCAGATGACCGCCGGCAGCTGGATCTACATCGGCGCGCAGGGCATCGTACAGGGCACCTACGAGACCTTCGTGGAAATGGGACGCCAGCACTTCGGTGGCGACCTGACCGGGAAGTGGCTGTTCACCGGCGGCCTGGGCGGCATGGGTGGCGCGCAGCCGTTGGCTGCCGTAATGGCCGGCGCCTCCTGCCTGGCCGTCGAGTGCCGCAAGAGCAGCATCGACATGCGCCTGCGCACCGGCTACCTGGATACCTGGACCGACAACCTGGACGAAGCGCTGCGCCTGATCGACGAGTCGTGCAAGGCCGGTACGCCGAAGTCGGTGGGCCTGCTCGGCAATGTGGCCGACGTGCTGGCCGAACTGCTCAAGCGCGGCGTGAAGCCGGACCTGCTGACCGACCAGACCTCCGCGCACGACCCGGTGAACGGCTACCTGCCGCAAGGCTGGACGGTCGAGCAGTGGGATGAGAAACGTGTCTCCGCGCCCAAGGAAGTGGAGAAAGCCGCGCGCGCGTCGATGGCCAACCACATCCGCGCCATGCTCGGCTTCCACGCGCTGGGCGTGCCGACCGTGGACTACGGCAACAACCTGCGGCAGATGGCACTGGAAGAAGGTGTGGCCAATGCCTTCGACTTCCCGGGTTTCGTGCCGGCCTACATCCGCCCGCTGTTCTGCCGCGGCATCGGCCCGTTCCGCTGGGCCGCACTGAGCGGCGACCCGGAAGACATCGCCAAGACCGATGCCAAGGTGAAGGAACTGATTCCGGACAACCCGCACCTGCACCGCTGGCTGGACATGGCTGCCGAGAAGATCAAGTTCCAGGGCCTGCCGGCACGCATCTGCTGGGTGGGCCTGGGTGACCGCGATCGCCTCGGTCTGGCCTTCAACGAAATGGTCGCCAACGGTGAACTGAAGGCACCGGTGGTGATTGGTCGTGACCACCTGGACAGCGGCAGCGTGGCGTCGCCAAACCGCGAAACCGAAGCGATGGCCGACGGTTCGGATGCGGTGTCCGACTGGCCGCTGCTGAACGCCCTGCTCAACACCGCCAGCGGCGCGACCTGGGTGTCGCTGCACCACGGCGGTGGCGTCGGCATGGGCTTCTCGCAGCACGCCGGCATGGTGATCGTCTGCGACGGCACCGAGGCCGCGGCCAAGCGGATTGGCCGCGTGCTGTGGAACGACCCGGCCACAGGCGTGATGCGCCATGCCGATGCAGGCTATGAGATCGCGATTGATTGCGCGAAGGAAAAGGGACTGGATCTGCCGGGCATCCTGGGCTGATCGTAGGGGTGCCGGCCAGCGGCCGGCACTACCGGAAACGTAGGGTAGTGCCGGCCGCTGGCCGGCTCTCCCTGATGCGGGAATCGGTGCCCTTGACCCGCTCTCCCGCCGTGACCAACATGCGCCATCACCGCCGACGGATCACCGCGATGTACCGCACCCTTGCTGCCGCATTGCTCTGTGCCCTCTTCGCCGTTCCGATCGCTTCTGCAAGTGGCGCTCCCGGCACTCTCTCTGCTCAGCTCGACACCCAACTGCAGGCCAACCGCGAGCGCTACGGCATCGCCGGCCAGGCGGTACTGGTCGCGCACAATGGCCAGGTGCTCTACCAGGGCGCCAGCGGCGAACGCGATCCCGCTGCCCATGTGCCTGCCACTGTCGACACCATCTTCGCCGCGCAATCCATGGCCAAGCTGCTGACCAGCACACTGGTGATGCAGCTGGTCGACCAGGGCAAGGTGGATCTGGACGCACCGGCCAGCCGTTATGTTCCGGACCTACCGACGGCATGGCAGGCGATTCACGTACGCGATTTCCTCAACCACAGCTCGGGTATCGGCGAGTATTACGACCGGGTGGACAACCGCTGGGTGAGCAAGGGCTACACCGGAGTGGCGCCTAACCTTGGCGCTGCACTGAAGGTGGCCGGCGCGACACCGATGCAGTTCGTCACCGGCAGCCGAGTGCAGTACACGCAGGCCAACTACCTGGTGCTGACCGCCTTGCTGGAAGCGCATTACGGCAAGCCCTACCCGGCCATCGCGCGCGAACGCATCCTGCAACCGCTGAAGATGACCAGCACCTCATGGGGCGTCACCAGCGTCCCAGCCACGCGCGCGGCAGTGCCTTACATCGGCAAGGACGGCCAACTGCAGCCGGCCAATGAAGACCCCTGGCCGAACTACGGTTGGGGCCACGCCGACCTGCAGACCACCGTGGGCGACATGAACCGATTCCTGCAGGCGCTGGCGACCGGCAAGCTGCTGCGCACGTCCACGCTGGAAACGCTCTGGCAGCCGCAGAAGCTGAGCGGCGGCGGCAGCAATTTCTTCTCCACCGGTTGGGACACCACCCGCAGCGACGGCTACACCCAGGTCGGCCACGATGGTGGCACCCGCGTGCGGGCACGGCTGGCCTACAAGGGCACGCTGGCCAACGGCTACTGGGTGTTCGTGTACCTGACCAACGGCAGCGCCCGCAATGTCTGGTCGAGCACGCTGGTCGAGAGCACGATGGCGGTGGCCGCACCCGAGGAGTTTCCGCATGCGGCGTTGTCCGAGCGACTGATCGCGTATGCGCTGGATGACAGCGCTGGCGCGGCCGAAGCTGTGCATCGCTGGCTGCGCGACAGCAACAAGGTTGCTGCCAGTGAACTGGAACGCGCGATCAATGCCGATGGTTACGCGATCCGCGAGAGCCTCGGGGCACGCAAGGCAGTAAAGGTATTTGCTCTCAACACCGAGCTGTATCCGGATTCGGCAAATGCGTGGGACAGCCTGGCGGAATGCCATGCGGCGCTGGGTGAGAAGGAAGCGGCCGATCGGCTGTATGCAAAGGCCAAGGCGCTGGCGAAGCCGGCTCTGTAGAGTCGAGCCGTGCTCGACTCCGGGACACAGAGGCAGTCGAGCAAGCTCGACTCTACAAGGAGCGCGGGCGGCCATACGCCGCCGATGGGTGACGTACCGCCCGCGACCTGTTAACTTGCGCGCCACTTTCGTGGTTTACAGCATTCCCGTATGTCGCTCTCGTCGTACCGCCCCACCCGATCACTGCTGTCCCTGGCCGTTTCCCTCGGCCTCGCCTCCACCGCCGCAGCCGCCCCGCAGGCCACCACGCTGGATGCGGTGCAGGTCACCGCCGCCGATGCCAGCGCCCAGGCGCGCGAGGCGCTGAAGCGCGTACCCGGCGCCAGCAACGTCATCGACGTGGCCAAGGCGGACAGCCGGCTGTCCAGCAGTGCCGATGTGCTGGCCTACCAGCCGGGCATCAGCGCGCAGTCGCCGGGCAACGAAGGCACCAAGATTTCGATCCGTGGCTCAGGCATCAACCGGGGCCCGGGCGCGCATGCCTCGGGTATTGCGGTGTCGATCGACGGCCTGCCACTGACCGGCCCGGGCGGCACGCCCTACGAGCTGCTGGAACCGCTGTGGCTGTCCCGCGTGGAAGTACTGCGCGGCGCCAACGGCTTCGAACGCGGCGCGTTGGCGCTGGGCGGTGCCATCGATTACGTCAGCCGCAGCGGGCGTGATTCGGCGGGCGTGCAACTGCACTACGAAGCCGGCAGCCGTGGCTACCAGAAGCGCGGCATCAGCTGGGGCGGCGTCAGTGGCGATGTCGATTACTTCCTGGCCTACACCGATACCGAGTTCGACGGTTACCAGCGCCATGCGCGCGGCGATGGCAAGGGCGCGATGGCCAACATCGGCTGGCAGATCACCCCCGACCTGCAGACGCGCTTCTTCGTGCGCTACCGCGAAACCAATCACGAAACACCCGGTCGCCTGACCCGCGACCAGATCCGCAACGACCCGCATGCGGTCAACCCGGCCAATCTGGCCATCGATGCGCGTCGCCCGCAGCCGGGCAGCACGTGGCTGGGCAACGTCACCACGCTGCAGATCGATGAGGATTCCTCGCTGCAGGCCGGGCTGGTCTACCACACGTACCCGATGGACTTGAACGAGAGCCTGTACCGCCAGCAGTTGGACTACGCCAACCTCAACGCCACGCTGGACTACCGCCATCGCCACCGGCTGTTCGGCCTGGACAGCGAAACCACGGTCGGCCTTCGCGTCACCCACGATCTGGACGCCGATGTGCGCGAGTCGCTGCGCTTTGCCAGCAACGGCTACGCCGCCGGTACGCGCACGCGTGACTTCCGCCACCACGGCACCGACAGCACGCTGCACGTCGGCAATACCCTCACCTTGAACGATCGCCTGCGCATGCAGACCGGGCTGGCACTGATCAACACCCGCCGCGATGTGCAGGTGACCTGGCCGAGCAGCGGCGGCCGCCTGCGCGACCGCGACTGGGACTACGCGCCCCGACTGGGCTTCACCTGGCAGCACAGCGCGCAGACCCAGTGGTTCGGCAACCTCAGCCGCTCAGTGGAAGCACCGCATCCGTGGTCGATGATCTGGGGTTCCAACCAGTACTTCGGGCCGGGCAATGGCCCGTCCACCGGCCGCCAGCGCGCGCCGGTACCGATGCAGAACCAGACCGCCACCACGCTGGAACTGGGCGCGCGCGGTGACGCGGCGCTGGGCCGCTGGGAACTGACCGGTTACTACGCACACGTGAACCACGAACTGCTGAGCGTCGAGCTGCAGCCGGTGCCGAACCTGTTCATCGCCGAGAACAACGCCAGCCCCACCGTGCACCGCGGCATCGAAGCCGGATTGGACAGCACGCTGTGGCAGGCAGCACCGGGCCGCCTGTCCTTGCGCCAGGCGTACACCTTCAGCGACTTCCGCTATCGCCACGATGCGCGTTTCGGCAGCAACCGCCTGCCCGGCCTGCCGCGCCACGCCTACCAGGCCGAGCTGCGCTTCGATCACGCCTCCGGCCTGTACGCTGCGCTCAATACCGAATACGCCTCGCGCATCGCCGTCGACTACGCCAACAGCTACTGGGCCGACAGCCGTGTGATCTTCGGCAGCCGCATCGGCTACGACGCACCCGGTGGCCGCTGGCAGGCCTGGGCGGAGATGCGCAACATCGGCAACCGCCGCTACGCCGCCACGGTCACACCGGGCTACGACGATGCCGGCAAGGATGTCGCCCGCTCGACGCCGGGCGAAGGTCGTGGCGTCTATGCAGGCGTGCGCTTGCGCTTTGACTGATGACCGCAGGCGGCGCCGGGTGTGATCCGGCGCCCTCTGCCCCTCTCGTCAATGGGCGTACTTCCAGGGCCGCAGTACGCGGCCATCCCATACGCCGCCCAGACCTCGTTCCGGGGGTTCGCTCATCCAGCGTCCCTGTTCCCGATGCAGTACGACCAGCTCCCGGTAGACGAAATCGACGGAGCACGAATCCCAGGCGACGGCGATCATGGCCCACCGCCCATCGCCGCTGAAAACGGGCCGGGTCAGATGGACGAACTGATCATACGGATGGGACGGCTGCTGCGCCGTTGATGCGCACCCGCGCTCCCGCAGCGCTCGAAGACCTTCGGCATCCATCCGCTGCGCACCGGCCAATGCGGCTGCGGGTACTGGCGCGGGACGGCGATTGGCAGGAACCAGATCCGCCTGCAGCTGCAACCGCAGCGCGTGGATCTGCGGCGGCCACCGGTCGTCCAGCGGCAGGACCAGATCATCCACCTCCTGGCAGGTGGAGGCACTGCTGCCCGGCCAGCAATAGGGCAACGTCTGCTCCATCACGTAGATGTCCTGCCCCACCGGGTCGGTCAACTGCGGCTGCTCCTGCGGGCGCCATCGATCGGCGGGGGCGGACGGCGTCTGCGGTGCGGTGGGCACGCCGCTCGACGGCAATGGCAGAGCCGGCGTCGGCTGCGGCACTGGCGGGGCTGGAAGACGGAATGGAGGACCCTGCCGAATCACCAGCGCCATCGCCTCAGCCTGCATCTGCGCGGTTCCCAGGTTGACCGGCGGCGGACCGATTTCCTGCTGCCACCTCGGGCGCAGGCTGCAGATTCCGGCCATGAGAGCCAAAGCCGACAGCGCCGCCGCCAACGACGCAATGCGTCGCCAGACGATCCGTTGTTGGCAGTCACGGTCCGGCTTGAACGAGGTATCTGTCATCACGACTCCGGTAACGCGGGCCACAGGCCGTGGCCAAAGCTCATATAGCGGACAGGCTCCACTCGAACACGCTCCCATCCGCCCTTTCTGCGGTGCAGAAGGTAGAGGACGCGCATCGCCGTTCCTCCACTGCACAGATCCGAGGCGATCGATGCCATTGCCCAGTTCCCATCCAGGCTGAACACAGGACGCTGCAGATAGACAACGCCCAGATCCGGCTTGCCCGGGCCACCCGTGCATCCCTCGACGCCGCGTGCGCGCCGTTGCTGAAGCTCGTCCCACGTCATCCGTTGCGCTCGCACATGCGCAAGCTCAAACGCGAGGTCAGGTACGCGTACAGCCCGGCGGTTCGCAACCTGCAGCATCGCCTCCAGATGCTGCTGAAGTTGAAAGGACGCCGCACTGTCATCATCGCGCCACTCGACGACGCTGTGACGAACCTGGCAGACCGGGACGGGGTCTCCTTCACCGCAGGAAGGCGCAGTCCATTCCATCACTGCAAATGGCATGTCGGGTTCCCGGTCGCGCGGCTCGAAGTGTGCTGGCGCGACATCTGCCAGTGGCACCTCCGCGATCGCGAACCCACTGTTGCCGGTCAGCATCGCGGAGGAGACTGCCTTCATTGGAATCGGCGGTACCGGCGGCTTTCCTGGCGGTGTCGGTCGCAGGTCGATGAGCTCTGCCATCACCTCGGCCTGCATCCGTGCCGTTCCCAGGTTGATCGGAGGCGGGCTGACATCCTGCCGCCACTGTGGGCGCACGCTGGCCAGCAGCGCTGCGCCAGCAGCCACGAACAGGACGACCGCTGTCGTCAGGATGCGCTTCCGTGCAATGCGCTGTCGCATGAAGCTCCTCGAAGAAATGAAGCAGGTTGGGATATCGGCCGGGAACGTGGCGCTACAGCGCTTGAATGACCTGCAGCAGGTGGGTCGCTCCTGGCGCCAGCGCCTGCGCAAGCCAACCCAGCACAGCAAAGAACAGCAGCAGGCCGAGCAGCGGCCAGATCGTGTGCGTCACGCATACCCGCCACCATCCCTGCTCCTGCATGCCCTGCATGCGCCGGTACAGGCCACCGGCGATGGCGGCGTCCACCAGCAGCTCGGCCATCAGCACCGGCGCCGACCACACCACCCACACGCTGGCCAGCAGGACGGTCGTCACCAGCGCGACGATGCCGAGGATTGCCAGCAACGGCAGGCCCGCTTCGTCTTCGACCAACCCGGCCAACGGCAGCTCTCCGGCATCGCCGCCACTGGCCGGCGCTGACTCATTCCACGAAGCTGACGCACCGCCACCTCCGGAACGGCCGCCGACGCCGCTCCACGGTGATTCCACGGCACTTCCGCGAGGCGATGGGCTGCCACTGCCCACATCCGGCGACAGGCCATCCAGCACGTTGTCCCAGCGCCAACGGATCCAGATCCACATCAGCAGCAGGAACACGCCATAGGCCAACAGCACGGCCATCGGATAGCGAAGCAGCATTGCGTCGATACCGGCCAGACGCAGCAGATGCGAGGCAAGGAAACCGGCCGCACCGGTCAAGGCCACGATCAATGCCATCTGCAGGCGCGGCCAGCCGCGTTGCTGCAGATGCTGCCGCGCGCGCACGACTTCACTGCCGCGGTTCATCGGCAACTTCAACGGGCTGCGTGAAAAGAAACGGGTGCGTTTCATCGGCGCCAACGGATGCCGCGGATCGTGCAGCGTGGAAGCTCGAAAACCTGATACTGCATGCGGACATCCTTGCCGGGCACGCGTAAGCGGTGGTGGGCGGATTCTACCGCGGGCAGGTCCGCTGTCCAGACGGCGGACCTGTGCGGCCGTTCCTCAGCTGCGGTCGATGATCCGCACGATGTGACCGTCCTCAAAAGCAAACTCGCTGCGTCCCTGCAGGGCCAGTTCCGTGCCCGCGCCGGGACCATCTGGAATGTCCTGCGCGAACACGCCACGCCAGCCGATGCTGGCCAGCGCCACATCATCCTCGAACGTCAGCTCAAGCAACCGCTGCTCGCGCTCGTGGAACATCTGGGCCGATTGCCGCGCCAGTTCGCCGAAGGCATCGATGCCTTCGGTGACCATCGTCAGCTGGCCACCGCTATGGTTTTCGAAGCGAACGTTGTGCGCCAGCACCGCCAGCATGGCATCGATGTCGAAGCGGTTGTAGGCCAGCAGGTAGCGCTCGATCAGGTAGCGGCAGTGCGATTCGTCCATGGCGGCGTCCAGTCAGGGCCTGCGCCGAGTCTCCCGCGACCGTGCAGCCGGATCAAGGCGGCGCAGCGGCTTTCAGCAACTGCGCGGCCACCTGGTCGAACGGGGCGATGTCCTGCAGTGCGCGGCACATCGCCACCGCACCTTCCACGCTGGCAATCACCAGGCTGGCCAGGCCCGCCGCCGCTGCCGGGTTGTGACCTTCGGCGACGAACGCCGCCGCCAGGTGGCCCTGCCAGCGCGCGAACACTTCGGCCGCAGCGGCACGCGGCTGGCTGGGCATGGCCTCCACCGGCTCCTCCACCGCAGCGGCCAGCACCGGGCAGCCAGCGCGGAAATCGGTGCGCAGCAGGCGCTCGCGCCACATTGCCAGGAACTGCTGCAGGCCCTGCACCGCCCCGCCCGTCAGCAGCTCCACCAGCAACGCTTCGACCTTGTCGCCGGCCATATGGGTGGCACGCGCCAACAGCTCCTGCTTGCCGCCGGGAAAGTGGTGGTAGGTGGAGCCCAGCGGTGCCTCGGCCAGCTTGGTGACCTCACGGATGCTGGTGGCATTGAGACCCACGCGCGCCAGCATCTGTGCCGCAGCATCAATCACGCGTTGTGGCGCATCAGAGGGACGCGGGCTCACGGCAGGCTCCTTGCCAGGACAGTCGTCATAGATTAGCGTACCGGCGATTCTATAACAGTCGTCATAACCATGAATCTCTGGTTCCGCCTGCTCCATCTGCTGCTGTGCAGCCTGTTCCGGCCCAAGCTGGAGGCGCCGTTCGGGGTTTCGCGGCTGCAGTTCCGGGTACTGCCCAATGACCTGGACAGCAACCTGCACATGACCAACGGCCGCTACTGGAATATCTTCGACCTGGGCCGGCTGGACCTGATCCTGCGCATGGGCCTGGGCCGGGTGGCGCTGCGCGAGAAGTGGGCACCGATCGTCGGTGCCGGCACCATCCAGTTCCGCCGCGAACTCAAGCCATTCCAGCGCTTCACCCTGGAAACGCGGCTGGTCGGCTGGGTCGGTTCGCGCGGCATCATGGAGCAGCGCGTGCTGATCGGCGCCGAACAGAAGATCGCCACGCGCGCGCTGCTGGTCACCGGCATCTACGACCGCCGTGCGCGGCAGTTCCTGGGTATGCCGAAGATGATGGAAGCGATCGGCGTGGTCGCCCCGCCGTCGCCGCCGCTCAGTGCGGCCGCCGAGGCGCTGCTGGCGGCCGATGCCGCATTGAAGCAGGACGATGCCTGAGGCGCGTCAGCCCACCTTCGGCATGTTCTTCGTCACGCAATGGATGCCACCACCGCCACCGGCGATGGCATCGATATCCACCTGTTCGATCACGCGGCCGGGATACATGTCTTCCAGTAGTTCACGGCAGAATCCATCGGCTTCGTCGTCTCCGAACTGCGGTGCGACCACGGCGCCGTTGATCGGCAGGTAGTTGATGTAGCCCATCGCCAGATCGTCGTTGTCGCGGGTATGCACGTTGTCGCGTCCGTCCAGCGGCGGCGGCAGCGTATGCACCTGCAGGCGACGGCCGTCGGCATCGGTGGCCCCGCGCAGGATCTGCAGGTGCTCGCGGGTCAGGTCGTAATCGTAGGACTCCGGATCGTTGTCCAGATTGGCGATCACCACGCCCGGGCGTACGAAGCGCGCATAGAAATCCACGTGCGCATCGGTGATGTCCTTGCCGGCGATACCGGGCAGCCAGATCACCTTGCGCAGGCCGAGGTGGTGCTTCAGCTCGGCCTCGATATCCGCGCGCGACCAGTCCGGATTGCGGTTGCGGTTGACCCAGCAGCTTTCGGTGAGGATGGCCGTGCCCTGGCCGTCGACTTCGATGCCACCGCCCTCGCCCACCAGATCGCTTTCCAGCAGCGTCGCACCGGTCACCTGTGCCAGCCACGGCGCCACCGCGCCATCGTTGCGCGCGCTCTGCTTGCCGCCCCAGCCGTTGAAGTTGAAGTCGACCAGGCCCAGCCCGCCCCGGTCATTGGTGACGAAGCAACCACCGTAATCGCGCACCCAGATGTCATCCAAGGGCACGTCCAGGAACTCGATGTTGTCGCGGCCGCAGCGGTCCTGCGCCTGCTTGAGCTGTGCAGGGCGGCACAGCACGCTGACCGGCTGGTGGCGTGCGATGGTGCGGGCCAGCCGCGCCACGGCGGTGTTCACCGCATCGGCCTGCGCGCCCCACACCCTCGGTTGCGCGGCGAAGGCCAGGAACACGCGTTCCTGCGGCCCGTGCTCGTCCGGCATGCGCCAAGTCCCCGCACCTGGCCCTGCTGCGGATACGCGACCCGGCAGCCCGGCCAGGCCCAGAGCGGCCAAGCCGCCAAGGCCGGCGGCGCCCGCCAGTTGGGTGAGGAAGTGACGACGGTTGCTCATGACGGGCTCCAGGGCCGGTGCGGGATGGGCGCTATGCTGCCCTTGCCGACACATAAGAACAAACGATAGATTCAGCCAACAATTGAACAGTTTTACTTATCAGAATGCTCAAGCACTGGCCACCGCTGAACGCCCTGCGGGGTTTCGAGGCTGCCGCCCGGCTCGGCAGCTTCCACCGTGCGGCTGAGGAACTGCACCTGACCCAGTCGGCCATCAGCCAGCAGATCCGGGGCCTGGAGGCATCGCTGCAACAACCACTGTTCTTCCGGCAAGGCCGCAGCGTCACCCTCACCGACGCCGGCATCGACCTGCTGGAAACCACCCAGTCCCTGCTGCGGCAGCTGGCCAGCGGCATCCGCCGGCTCGATCAGTACCGCAAGCCGAATCAACTGATCGTCAACACCAGCCCGGCCTTTGCTCGCCATTGGCTGGTGCCGCGCCTGGCCAGCTTCCATCGCCTGCACCCCGGCGCCGACCTGTGGCTGCTGACCAGCGAGGATGCACCGGACATGACCACGCAGACGCTGGACGTGGCGGTGCGTGACGACCTCGACTCACAGGCGCAGTGCCAGCATCGCGTGCTGCTGCAGGACCGTCTCTATCCAGCCTGCCATCCGGCGCTGCTCGCCACACCGGTACAAGAACGCCTGACCCTGCATGGCGAGCGCGAAATGGACTGGAGCCAGTGGCAGGTACAGGGGGGCGCCGATGTCGGCCAGCGCCGCGAGGGCATGAACTTCTCCGAGCCTGGCCAACTGCTGGATGCCGCGTGCGAAGGGCTCGGTATCGCGCTGGTCAGCGAGCTGCTGGCCGCACGCGCCTGCGAACAAGGCCTGCTGCAAGCCCTGGATGAGGCACGCGTGCGCGGTCCGCGCTGGAGCTGGCTGATACACGAGGACAGCACAGCCGATCCGCTGGTGATCAGCTTCTGTGACTGGCTGCTGGCGAGCCTGCCCGCTGACGCTACTTCTGCTGCAGCGCGCGCTTGACCGCCGCCTCGGCCAGCGGCGCCATCACCGCATAGCCCTTCGCCGTGGGATGCACGCCGTCGTCGGCCAGTTGCGGGTCGAGCCCGCCAGCCGCATTGGCCATCGGCGTGTAGTAGTCCAGATAGACCAGCTGCTTCGCATCGGCATAGCGCTTCAATGCCGTGTTCAATGCACGCACCTTGGGCGCAGGCATTGTGCCCGTCAGCCACGGGTAATCGCTGACCGGCAGCACCGATGCCAGCACCACACGAATGCCATGTGCGCGGGCCAGGTCCACCATCGCGTGCAGGTTGTCTTCGATCATCGACTGCGTGGAGGGGCCAGTGTTGCCGGCAATGTCGTTGGTGCCGGCCAGGATCACCACCACCTGTGGCTTCAGTGCCAGCACGTCCTGCGGGAAACGCACCAGCATCTGCGCCGTGGTCTGGCCGCTGATGCCGCGGTTGAGCCAGCCCTTGCCGGGGAAAAACGCTTCGCTGCCTTCCCTGCCCCAGCCTTCGGTGATCGAGTCACCGAAAAGCACCACGCGTGGTTGCCCTGGCACAGCGGCACGCAATCGTGCGTTGGCGTCGCGGTAACGCTGCAGTTCCGGCCAATCGGCCAGGCGCTGCTGCATGAAGCGCACCTCATCCGGGCGCAGGCGATCGACAGGCTCCACCAACAACGGATTGATGGCGGGCGCATCGGCCGCCACCCCATGGGCGCTCAGCGCGATACCGAGGGCAACCGCGGCCAGGCCGCCGGACAAGGAACGCATCGGGTCTCTCCCTTGAATGTCCGGGCCAGTCTAGCGCGCGGCCCCGCGCTCAGCGTGCCGCCGACCGCGCCGCCACACCGGTCACCTTGGCCGGCATCCACATGCCCGGCGTCCATCCGCTGGCAGCCAGGATCGTCTTCGGGTTGTCCTGCTGGATCAGCGCACGTACCGCATCGCGCTTGTCCTTGGCCTGCAGGTAATAGGCCTTGGCGATGCGGTAACCCACCCAGTACCCCAGGTCATAGGGCTCCTGCGAACCGGGCTTGTAGTTGTACAGCCACGGCGACAGATCGGTGCTGTCCACATCCAACGCGAAGGCGCTTTCGATATGCACTTCCCGGCCGCGCGTCCACGCCGCATGTCGCCCATTGCCGACGTTGCCGGAAATCAGTTCGGTGATGAACTCGGCGATGCCTTCGCCCAGCGACACGCGCAGCACTGTTGCCCGCGGATCTCCCGGCTCGAAGTCGATCAGGCCGGTCTGCTGGATGTGCACGTACTCGTGTGCGATCACGTGCACGAAGCGGTCCTGCACATTGGGATTCATGAAGTCGGCCGCGCACAGCGCTTCCAGGCCGATGATCACGCCGCTTTTCGAGGTCAGCCCGACCGGCCGGCCGCGGCCCACCGCGATGGTCACCGGCGGGAACCGGGTCTGCGGGTAGATCGCCTGCAGGTTGGAAAACACCTGCGTCAGGCGTTGTTTCACCGCGGGCAGTTCGGCCAGGCAGTTTCGTCCCTGAGCATACAGCTCGGGCTGGCTGGCGATGGACTCGGCAATGCGTTCGGGCGTGACCCGGCGCGCCTTGGCCAACTCCGCCAGGCCAGCCGACCCTTCGGCCAGGTATCCACGCAGCTGCGCAACATTGGGCTTGCCGCCGGCGCTGTCATAAAGTGCATAGAAACGACTGACATCCTCGGTGAGGATCTGCGGCCCTGCCGGTACCGCCGCCGTGGCCACACCCACCGCCCCGGCACAGGCCAGGGCCAACAGGCCGCGCAGGATCGTGGACATCGCTCCGTCCTTGGTGGAGTGCATGCGAAGCGCGCAATCTATCACTCCACCCAGCCCGCCGCAGCAGTCGGATGCGGGCGCCCCTCCGCTGTGCCAGACTCGCTTCGGCACCTGCCATGGAAGATGGAGCACCGCACGATGATGATCGTTCCCGCGTACTGGGCCGAAGCCCGTCTGCAGGCCCGCTTCCGCGGCCGGCCGGTGGTCGTGCGCCGCTTCGGCTGGTCCGACGAAAGCCCTGCCGAAGCTCAGGCGCACGCCGACCGCCGTGCCAACGAAGCGCTCAACGCCATCCTTGCAGGGCAGGCGCTGCCGCGCCGCGAAGTGCGCAGCAACTACGGCGTGGAGGGGGTGCCGATCCGCGAGCAGATCGTACGGCGCGACGGCGATGTCATCATCACCCGCAACAGCTACGGGGCGCTGTGCCTGAACACACCGGACGTACTGTTTGCCGACATCGACCATGCGCAACCACCCGCGGGCTGCGTGATGCCCGCTCTCATCGCCGCGGTGCTGCTGTTCGCTGGCGCCATCATCGGCACCCTGCTGTGGCACTGGCTGGTGGGACTGGTATTGGGTGTGGCGGCCGTGGTGCTGGTGAACACCGCGATGCTGATGCAGCGCAAGCGCCGCCTGGCCGCAGCCGGCGGCGCCGAAGGCGTGGCCCTGCAGCGGGTCGCGGCCTTCAGCGAACAGCATCCGGAGTGGCACCTGCGCACCTACCGCACGCCGGCTGGCCTGCGCGTGCTCGCCATGCATGCCACGTTCTCGCCCGAGGACGAGCAGCTGCAGGCGTTCTTCAAGGCACTGGGCACCGACCCCCTGTACGCACGCATGTGCCGGCTGCAGCACTGCTTCCGTGCGCGACTGACCCCGAAGCCGTGGCGCGTGGGCCTGAAGTACCGCATCCGCCCGCCGGTGGCCGCGTGGTCAGCCGAACAGGCCAACAACCCGGATCGACTGGCCTGGATTGCCGAGTACGAAAAGAAGAGCGCCGGCTTCGCGGCCTGCGCCTATCTGCGCAGCTTCGGTGATGCCACCCAGGTGCATGCCAAGGCCGAGCACGTGCGCGAGCTGCATGATCGTTTGGCGCACGCGCAGGACCGTTTACCGCTGGCGTGAGTGCGGCAGACGCTCAGTCAGCGCCCTGCACGAACGGCTGCCCTGCCAGGGTAGTGCCCAGCCGCACCGCGACCTGCTGTTCGCCCTTTTCAAACATCGTTGCGCACTGCTTTCCGCCTTTCTGGCATCCGACTTCGGGAAAGCCTTCCAGTGACTCCGGCGCGCCCTGCGCCGGCTTCGCCTGCCAGCCGGCGGCGTCCAGCAGGCGCTTGGCCTTGGCGTAAGGCATGCCGGCGATGATCCCCAGCTGCGCCAGCTCGGCAGGCAGCGGCTGAGCACTTGCAGTTGAGACCAGGACCAACGACAACGCTGCAGCAAGAAGGATGGCTTTCATTGCATCGACCCGGGACGGACTTACACGATCAGACTAGACCATTTTCATGGCCCGCGAATGTGCCGGTAACACGTCGTTACCGAGTCTCCACAGTTGATTGCAGAGCACTTCAATCTGTTTACAGGCGAACAAGCAACCGAGCACGGGCTCGGCTCTACAGGATGCAGGAAGGCCGCCCTGGGGCGGCCTTCCTGTGCCCTTACTTTGCGTTCTTCACGTAGGTGTCGAACCAGTTAAGCATCTCCGACACCAGCTGCTCGTTGGACTCCAGCGCGGTGTACCAGTGCGGTTCGTTCGGCAGCATCACCAGGCGGGTGGTGCCGCCGTTGCCACGAATGGCCTGGTACAGCTTGCGTGACTGGAACGGCTCGGTGCCCGGGTTGGCGTCGTCCTCACCATGGACCAGCAGCAGCGGCAGCTTGATCTTGTCGGCGTAGAAGAACGGCGAGGCCTTCAGGTACACGTCCTGCGCCTGCCACACCGAGCGACGCTCGTTCTGGAAGCCGAACGGGGTGAAGGTCTTGTTGTACGAACCGCTGGTCGCCACGCCGGCCTTGAACAGGTTGGTGTGCGCGATCAGGTTGGCGGTCATCAGGCCGCCGTGGCTGTGACCGGTCACGCCGATGCGGTTGCGGTCGACCACGCCCATGTCCACGGCCTTGTCCACGGCCGCCTTGGCGTCGGCTTCCAGCTGCTCCAGGTAGGTGTCGTAGGCGTTCTTCGGGTCACCCACGATCGGGAACGAGGCGTTGTCGATGATCGCGTAGCCGGCCAGCAGCATCAGGCGGTACGGCTGCAGACGGGTGAAGGTCTGCTGCGAACCGGACACCTGCCCCGCCTGCGCGGCGTTGGCGAAGTCGGCCGGGTAGGCGTACAGGATCGCCGGCACGCGCTGGCCTTCCTTGTAGCCCGGCGGCGTGTACAGGGTGAACGACAGGTCCACGCCGTCGGCACGTTTGTAGGTCACCAACTGCTTCTTGATCTGGCGCACTTCCGGGGTCGGGTCGACCAGTTTGGTCAGCGCGGTCGTGGTCGACGCGAACTGCGCCTCGCCGGCCTTCGCATCGGCCACTGACTCACCCTGCTGACGGATGAAGGCGTTCGGCGGATCGATCACCGACTGGTGCCAGGTCAGGTAGCGGCCCGGCGTGTTGCTGAAACCGAGGAACTGTTCGTAGGCATCGGCACTGCTGCGGAACAGACGCTCGCTCTTCAGCGTGCCCAGGTCCAGGCGGTCCAGGAACGGGCGGTCGCCCTGCGGTGAGGCGCCACGGCCGCTGAGGAACACATGGTTGCCGTCCTGGCGCACGACCTGCGCGCCATTCGGCAAACGCGTGAAGACCAGATTGCCGGGGTTGCCGTACAGCTCATCGCTGGACATGTCCCACAGCAGGCGACCTTCCTTCTTCGGCTGGTCCACATCGACGACGCGGGTCTGCATCCAGTGACGGTTCTCGTCGTTCTCGTACTGGAAGGCCACGGCCGGATCGGCGGTCCACGCAAAGCCCTCAAAACGCTGCGCGGTGCGCGTGATTTCGGTCGGCTTGCCGTTGAACGGGGCCTTCAGCATCAACACGCGATCGCGATGCGGCACGCTGACCTTCCAGTCGCCCTTGTCCAGCGCTTCGGCATAGACCAGGGTGGCCGGATCGGTGGCACGCCAGTCGAAACCGCGCGGGCCTTCCGGCACGCCGTGCACCGGCACGCGGTCGGCCAGCGGCAGGCTGGCGATCGGCGTGCTGCGGCCGTTGCTGATATCCAGCACCGCCACATCATTGGCGAAGCGCTGGTAGGTCACGGCATGCGAGTACGGTGCCTTGATCGACTCGGTCAGCACATGCACGCCATCGGGCGCGGCGCTGACCTCGTTGAACAGCGCCGGCTGCCCGACCGGGCGCACGCTGCCCGCGGCGGTATCGACCACGGCCAGCTGCGAGGCACCGTAGTAGGCGAACAGTTTTTCGTCATGCACGCTGGTCAGCGTGTCGCGGGCCTCGTAGGTGCTGCTTTCGCCGCTGCTGCCCAGCGACTCCTGCGCATCCGGGCCAGTCGGCACACCACCATTGGACGGCGCCGGGCCCTGGTTGGCCGGCACCAGTTTCACCAGCAGGTTGTGGCTGCCGCCCAGCCACTGCACGGTGTTGCCGAAGATCGGGTTCAGCTGCACGTTCGGCACCTGCTTCACCTGGCCGGTGGCGGCATCGCCGACCCACAGCTGCACGCTGGTATCGACCGCGTTCTGGAAGGCGAAATGGCTGCCGTCGGCCGACCACAGCGCGCCGGTGGCGCAGCCCTGCGGCAGGTTGACCTTGGTTTCCTTGCCGCTGCCGATATCAACCAGGGTGAAGTCGGCCACGCAGGCCGGAATGCCATAGCCACCGGGGGTGTCATGGCGGCTGCGGTTCTTCGGCTCCAGGCGCACGCCGGCCAGCTTCAGGTAGGGCTGGGCCACGCGGCTGATCGACGGGTAGGTCTGCGCGGTGGTCAGCAGCAGGCGTTGGCCGCCCGGGGCCACGTTCGGTGCCGGCGGCGGCGGTGCCTTCAGCACCTTGAGCAGGTGTTCCGGCGGCTTCGCGTAATCAGCGAAGGCCGGGCCAGCGGCCAGCAGGCCGACGGTGGCAACGGCAACAGCCGCCGCCAGAGAGGTTCGACGGATCAGCATCCTTATCCCCTGGGGTGTGAATGGGCGCCCGAGGACGGGCAAGGGCCCGAATCTAGCACCGCAGGAGGCAACGGGAATGGGCCGGAAGGACTAGTGGCCGGATGGGGCAAAGTGGGACGCACGCGGAGAGGCCGGCGATGGGCCGGCCCCTGCCAGGCGTGGCCTGTCATCACTGCTGGGCGTGCAGATCCCAGGCCGTCAGGTAATCGGGGTCGACCACGATCATGCCACTGTTGCGCATGCGGTACTCGCCGGGCTCGGCCCGCTGGTACTGGTCGAGCATGGGCGGCAGGTAACGCTCATGACCATCGCCTTCGTCGGCCAATACCACGCCTTCGTCGGCACTGATGCGCAGCACGGTGCCCGCGTACTGCTCCAGACCCTGCACCTGGCCGTCGCCACCATAGCGGGTGACACCGACCAGCACGACCTTGCCGATCATTTCCTCGGCCTTGGCATCGTCCAGTGGGGGCAGCATGGGATTGAATTCGTCGCTCATCGGTGCACCTCCAAAGCCTGTGGGGATAGCGTGGATTCGGCGGCCCCACGTTGCCAGCGTCGATGGCAACGCAGGGATCTCTCTTGGGGCGCAAGTCCCTGGATCGCAGGACCAACCGGGCAACGCCGGGGCGCGATGGGTGAAAGGTGTCTGGGACTGCGGGGGACGGCCATCCGTACCGATGGCGTGACCGTGTCAGGTCAAGGTCAACACCACGCGTTGCGTTGCATACACGGTGAAGCGTGACAGCTGCACTGTAGCGGCATGAGGGCCTCCTGTTGAAGGTCACACGCGGGTGTGTTGCTCCGTTGGAACGAATGCTGCCACTCTGCGCGGAAGGAACAAGTGAAGATTGCGGGCGACCTGTAAAAGGTGGTTCGCGTGGTACCCGTTCATTAAGCTGGCGCCCCGCTCTGCTGAGGCACGCCTGCCCCGGCGCCACGCTAGAATGCGCCCATGCGCACCGTACATGCCCTCCGCTACATCACCCCCTTGCGGGAAGGTGGCTCTCTGCCCGCTGTGGTCGAGACCGATGACGACGGCATGGCCGTGCTGAAGTTCCGTGGCGCCGGCCAGGGCCCGAAGGCACTGATCGCCGAGC
This sequence comes from Stenotrophomonas sp. WED208, assembly GCF_040984485.1. NCBI lineage: Bacteria > Pseudomonadati > Pseudomonadota > Gammaproteobacteria > Lysobacterales > Lysobacteraceae > Stenotrophomonas > Stenotrophomonas sp. WED208. The sequence continues at coordinate 1,689,222 of NZ_JAZARB010000001.1, read as the reverse complement.
TGATTGCCGGCGAAATGGCACGTGCTCTGGGCCTGCCGATTCCGGAAATCCTGTTCGTCGAACTGGACCGCGAGTTCGCCCGCACCGAGCCGGACCCGGAAATCCAGGAACTGATCCGCGCCAGCGAAGGCCTGAACCTGGGCCTGGACTACCTGCCCGGTGCGATCAACTACGACCCGGCAGCAATGCCGGTGGACGCCGACCTGGCCTCGCGCATCGTCTGGTTCGATGCATTCACCAGTAATGTCGATCGCACCACGCGCAATCCCAATCTGATGGTGTGGCACCGCAGGCTGTACCTGATCGATCACGGCGCGGCGATGTACTTCCATCACGACTGGGCCAACGCCGGAGATGCCTGCGAGAAGCCCTTCGTACTGATCCGTGACCATGTGCTGCTGTCGTTCGCCAGCCGCATCGCCGAGGTGGATGCCGAACTGGCCGCCCGCCTGACCGATGCCGAGATCGAGCGGATCGTCGGCCTGGTGCCGGACAGCTGGCTGGTCAACGAGCCGGCATTCGACAGCCCGCAGGCCTATCGCCAAGGCTACATCGATTATCTCAAGCACCGCCTGAAGGTTCGTGCGGTGTTCGTGCAGGAGGCCATCCGTGCCCACGCTGCACACGTATGACTATGCAGTCATCCGCGTGGTACCGCGGGTGGAACGCGAAGAGTTCATCAATGTCGGGGTGATCGTCTCCTGCCCGGGCGCGCGTCATCTGGAGGCGGCCATCGAAATCGATCCGGCACGCCTGCACGCGTTCGCGCCGGCGCTGGACCAGGACGCGCTGCAACCGTGGCTGGATGCGATCGTGGCAATCTGCCGCGGTGATGCCAGCGCCGGACCGATCGCGCAGCTGCCGGCGCGCGCGCGCTTCCATTTCCTCACCGCCAAGCGCAGCTCGGTCGTGCAGATGTCGAGCACGCATGTCGGTCGCACGGCAGACCCGGCGGGTGTGGTGGAACACCTGATGACGAAGATGGTGCGTGTGCCGGAATGACCGGCACGCATCGCGATCAAAGCGGCACCCGTCGCGCGATGTAGTTGACCACGTTACCGATCGCATCCGGATCGACATTGGCCAGCCCAACGATCACATAGCCCTGTGCAGGCAGCACCACGATGGCACTGTTGGAGCCGGGCGCACCGCCTTCATGGCCGTACTGGTGCTCCCTGCCCTCGCCCTGCACCACGAAACCATAGCCGTACCAACGCTTGTGGTTCTGCGCCGTGGTGGCCTGCTGCAGCAATGCAGGTGAGACCAGCGTTCCGCTGCGCAGCGCCTCGGCGAACTTCAGCATGTCGGTGGCCGTGCTGTAACCGCCACCGGCGGACATGCCGCGCCAGGGCAGCGACTTCGTTTCACGGACCCATTGCCCATCCTTCTTCGTATAGGCGACGGCGCGCTGTGGCACCGTCACTGTTTCCGGTTCGAAGCCGGTGCCGGTCATGCCTGCCGGGCGCAGGATGTGTTGCTCCACATAGGCGTAGTACGACTGCCCGGAGACGGCCTCGATGATCCGCCCAAGCACGATGAAGCCATAGTTGGAATAGCTGTCCTGGCTGCCAGGCGTGAACTGCGGCGCGTCCTTCGCGAAGCGCTGCACGTAGTCATCCAGCGTCTTCAGCGAGGCCGAATACTGATCGAAATCATCACCGAAGAAATCGCCCAGACCGCTGGTGTGGGTCAACAGCTGGCGAACGGTCACCTCATCGGCAACGGCCTTGTTCGGATAGTCCGGCAGGTGCCTGCCGATCGTATCGTCCAGCCCCACCGTGCCGGCCTGCACCAGCTGCAGGAGGGCCACGGCGGTGAACATCTTGTTGGACGAGGCCAACCGGAAGCGTGTGCCCGCATCCACCGGAATCCCGCCTTCGCGATCCGCCTCGCCACCGCGCCAGTCCAGCAGCACCTCGCCGTTACGTGCCACCAGCAATGCGCCCGACAGCGCGTCCTGTGCACGCAGTGCCTCCAGCTTCGTTTCGGCATCCGCCATCAGGGCAGGCAACGCAACACGCCCTGGCTTGTACTTGTCCGGCGTTTCAGTACCTTCGATCTGGAACTGCTTCAGGTGCGCCGGATTGTCCGGGTCCATGCTGGCCGTCACCCACATCGCGCGTTCGTTCAGCTGGCCCAGCACCAGCAGCTTCGCCCGGTTGGGCGTGCTCTGGATTGTTTCCAGTACGCGCAGTGGGCCGGTACTCCCGCGGAACTCGAGATAGTCCCTGGGGCCGCTGCCCTCCTTCTTCGCGTAGGTATCGGCGAATGCCTGCAGATCCTCGAGGCTGCCGGCATTGAAGGCTGCCAGCCAGTCATCGATGGCGTCCTGCGCACGTGGATGTGCACGCTCGGCAGAGGTTGCGCCTACTGCTGGAAAAACCGGGGTAGCCATCAGAACCGAACAGGCCAGCGCATTGCAGAGAAACAAACGTCCAACCGCCTTCATGGCCGTTCCTTTGCGGGATCCTTGGATGCATCCTAGACCAAGGCTGCGTCCGCCGCATCGGCGCTAGGGACTCTGGCGAAACACCTCAACCGTTACATTGAATGCCTCGATGCGATGCCATTCACTCTGCGCGTGCGGCAGGGATTCCACGCCCATGCCGATCTGGTACCTCACCGCGTCCGGACCTTCGCGCCAGTAATAGGGTTCACCGCTGCTCCAGCCACAGCAGACGTAACGCAACGCCGGCAGGCCGAACGTTGCGTGCAGGAAGGCTTCGATCTTCGCTGCCCCGGCACCCGCAACCCGGTAGTGGGCTTCCATCGGCTTGATGTAGGACGCATCGTCCTGACTGCAGCCGATGTATTCCAGTCCCTCTGGTTTCCGTCCCATTGCCTGCAGGAAGTCCTGGCAGACCGTGTCAGGTCGGGCCAGGCCTTCAGTACGACCGTGTGCTTCCCACTCCGCCAGCGCCTGCGCTGGATGCTCGGCAGCTGGCAATCCGGTGGTGAGCAGCAATGCGGGCAGCACCAGGGGCAGAACGCGCGCGGCACGTTGTGGCCAATGAAACGACATGAGGGCGCGATCCTTCGCAGTTGATGGCAACCATGCTACCCGATGGCCTCGCTATCGCCGCGCCATGCTCTGTTCGCTGAATCGCGCCACGCAGAAGTCCAGGAAGCTGCGCAGCTTGGGCGTCAGCTGGCGGTCGCGCGGATACACCAGGTTGATCCACGTCGATACCGGCACATGGTCCGGCAGCACTTCCACCAGTTCACCACGCGCCAGTGCGGCGGCAAGCATTTCGTAGGGCTGCAGGATCAATCCCAGCCCTCCCACGGCCGCAGTCAACAGCGGTTCGGCCTGGTTGACCATGAAGCGGCTGGACACCGGTACGGTCAGCACGCTGCCATCGACATCGCGGAAACTCCAGCGCGTGCGGATGACCGAATGCGCGAAGCCCAGGCACTCGTGCCGGCTCAGGTCATCGGGATGGGTAATGGCCGGGCGCGAGGCCAGATAGTCCGGCGAGGCACACAGGACCAGTGGATACGGCCCCAGCCGTCGTGCCACCAGCCCGCTGTCGGCCAGGTCACCGGTACGGAACACCAGGTCGTAGCCGTCCTCGACGATGTCCACCAGGCTGTTGGACAGGTTCAGATCGACCTGCACGTCCGGGTACTGTTGCATGTAAGCCACCACCGCCGGGCCCAGCGCGTGCACGCCGAAGGTGACCGGCGCACTGATGCGCAGGCGCCCCATCGGCCGCCCGCGCGCCACTTCAGCCAGCTGCTCGGCCCCCTCCACTTCCTCCAGGATCACCCGCGCCCGCGCCAGGTAGGCCTGGCCGAAGTCGGTCAGGCTCTGCTTGCGCGTGGTGCGGTTGAGCAGGCGCACGCCCAGGTGGAGTTCCAGCGACTGCACGTGTTTGCCGACCAGCTGCGGCGACAGGTCCAGCGCGTCGGCAGCAGCGGCGAAGGAGCCGACCTCGGCCACTTTCACGAAGGTACGCAGGGGAGCGATCAGGTCCATTGCAAACAATTGTTTTTCAATGAAACCCAAGATTACCCCTTATTCTGGATGCAGGCCACGCGCACAGTAGGCCTCACCTTTCCGCCGGCCTCAGCGCTGGCCTTGTCCAGGAGCCCCCATGAGCCAGATTGTCCGCATCCACGAATACGGTAACGCCGATGTACTGCGCATCGACAACATCGACGTTCCCGCCCCCGCCGCCGACGAAGTCCAGATCCGGGTCAAGGCCATCGGCCTGAACCGCGCCGAGGTGATGTTCCGCAACGGCGCCTACCTGCAGGAGGCGCAGTTCCCCAGTCGCCTCGGCTACGAAGCGGCCGGTGTGGTCGAAGCCGTCGGCAGTGCCGTGAGCGGATTCACCACAGGCGATGCGGTCAGCGTGGTGCCGCCACTGGATATCGCGCGCTGGGGCACCTACGGCGAACTGGCCAACGTGCCGGCACGACTGGTGGTCAAGCATCCGCAGGCATTGGACTTTGAAACGGCCGCCGCAGTGTGGATGCAGTACGTCACCGCCTGGGGGGCGCTGTTGGAGCAGGCGCACTTGTCCGCCGGAGATTTCGTCATCATCACCGCTGCCAGCAGCAGCGTCGGACTCGCCGCGATCCAGATCGCCAACGCGGTGGGCGCCACGCCGATCGCGGTAACGCGAGGCCCGGGCAAGCGCCAGGCCCTGCTCGACGCCGGTGCCGCCCATGTCATCGCCACCCAGGAACAGGATCTGGTGGCCGAAGTCGCGCGCATCACCGGCGGTGCCGGCGCCCGCGTGGTGTTCGATCCGATCGGTGGCCCGCAGTTCGTACCGCTGACCGAAGCCATGGCGCGTGGCGGCATCCTGCTGGAGTACGGCGCGCTGAGCAGTGAACCCACCCCGTTCCCGTTGTTCAACGTGCTGGGCAAGTCACTGACGCTGAAGGGTTACCTGTACTCGGAAATCGTCTCCGACGATGCCGCGCTGGCACGTGCCAAGGCCTTCATCGTCAACGGCCTGGACCAGGGCACGCTGGCGCCGAAGATCGCCAAGGTATTCCCGTTCACGCAGATCCAGGACGCACACCGTTACCTGGAATCGAACGAGCAGATCGGCAAGGTGGTAGTGACGGTGTGATCCAGCGTCATGCAACGGGGGCGGCCCACCGCCTCCAATGCGGTTACCTCGGCAACGCAAACGCCATCACGTAATCGCCGTTCGGGGTTTCCATGAAATGGTGGCCGCCGGCCATGATCACCACGTACTGGCGCCCGCCCTGCTCGTACACCATCGGGTTGGCCTGGCCACCGGCAGGCAGCTTGGCGTGCCACAGTTCCTTGCCGGTCTTCAGGTCGATGGCACGCAGCAGATCATCGGTGGCGGCGGCGATGAAGATCAGGCCGCTGGCGGTCACCACCGAGCCGCCATTGTTCGGCGTGCCGATCTCGATCGGCAGGCCGGAGCGGATGCCGAAGGGTCCATTGCCACGTGCACTGCCGAACGGGCGGTCCCACAGCAGTTTGCCGGTGCGCAGGTCGATGGCACGGATGCCACCATAGGGCGGCTGCTTGCACAGCAGACCGGTGAACGGCAGGCGCCAACCGGCATTCACCTGGATGGCATAGGGCGTGCCCACCTGTGGGTCGCCCGCGCCCTCAGCGCCGCCCTTGTCGAACCGGATCTTTTCGCGCGGCAGCCAACCCAGGCGATCGGCCTCGGCACGCGGCACCAGCCGGTTGTAGTTGGGCATGTCGTTGTAGTTGGCCACGATCACGCCACGACGCGTATCGATGGACACGCTGCCCCAGTCCGAGCCGCCGTTGTAGCCGGGGTACTCGATGGAATGGCGGTCACTGCTCGGCGGCGTGTAGAAACCTTCGTAGTAGGCCTTGCGGAACTGGATGCGGCAGACCAGCTGGTCGATCGGGGTGATGCCCCACATGTCGCGTTCGGTCAGCTCATGCTCGCGGCGCAGCGTGTGGTACAGCGAGAACAGTTGCGTGGGCGAGCGCTGCTCGGGTTCAACACCACCGATGGGCACCTTGCGCTCCTCGGCAGCACTCAGCAACTGGCCGTTGCGGCGGTCGAGGATGTAGATGTCGCCCTGCTTGGTCGGCAACAGGATCGCCGGCACTTTGCCGGCAGCGGTCGGGTAGTCGATCAGGCTGGCCTGCGAACCCAGGTCGTAATCCCACACGTCCTTGCGCACCGCCTGGAAATGCCAGGCCGGCTTGCCGGTGGCCACGTCGATCGCCACCAGCGAGGTCGAGTAGCGATTCTGGTTTTCCGTGCGCGAGCCGCTCCAGTAGTCGCCTGCGGAGTTGCCCAGCGGCAGGTAGACCAGGCCCAGCGCCTCATCACCGGTGGCCGTGGTCCACATGTTCGGCGTGCCGCGCGTGTAGGTCTGCTCGCGCGGTGGCAGGCCGTTGTGCTCGGGCTGGTCCATGTCCCACGCCCAGCGCAGCTTGCCGGTGATCGCGTCGTAGGCCTGGATCACGCCCGACGGCGCGTCGCGGCGCTGACCATCCAGCACCTGGTGACCGGTGACGATCACCCCGCGCACGATCGCCGGTGGCGAGGTGATCGACACGTAGCCGGGCGGTACCTCGCCCATGCCCAGGGTGATATCGACCTGGCCGTTGTTGCCGAAATTCGCGCAGGGACGGCCGCTGTCCGCATCCACCGCGATGATACGGCCGTCCAGCGTGCCTTCGATGATGCGCGCCCAGCAGGCCGGACGCGTGCCCGGCGCAGCACTGCGGGTGACGCTGGGCGGTGGTTCCGGCAGCGCCAGATCGGCCGCGGCATCGGCCAGCGTGGCATCGGCAAGGACCGGCGTGCTGGGCTGCTCGTAGTAGCTCACACCACGGCAGGCGGCGGTGTACGGGATCGAAGCGTCCTTCACCTTGGGGTCGAAGCGCCACAGCTCCTTGCCACTGGCGGCATCGAGCGCGATCAGGCGGTTGCGCGCGGTGCACAGGTATAGGCGGTCGCCGATCTTCAGCGGCGTGGTTTCCGCGCCCCAGCGCTTCTTCGGCATATCCCCGGTGCGGAACTGCCAGGCCGGTTGCAACGTGGCCACATTGGCTGGCGTAATCTGCTGCAATGGCGAGTAGCGGGTGCCCGCATTGCTGCGTCCCCACGCAGGCCAGTCGCCATCCGCGGGCTGGTCGGCCGGCTGCAGGCCCGTGGTATCGCGCGTAGGTTCCAGTCCGGCACTGACTGCGCCTTCCGGGAACGGCTGGTGCCCGTCCACTTCGCCGTGCGGCGCGAACGCCAATCCGAAGGCGGCCACGAACACCAGCATCAGCACGCCCGCCGTGCTGCGCGACAGGCGTTTTGAAACCGGCTCGCGCAGGGTCGGCGCCAGCAGCGCCAGCACGATGCCGAGCGCGGTCACCAGCCCGAGCCGCGGTACCCAGCGCCAGTAGTCGCTGCCCGATTCCCACCAGGTCCACAGCAGCGTGCCGATGAACACCAGCGCGTACAGCAGCGCGCCGCTGCGGCGGTTGCCGAACAACTGGATGCCACTGACCAGCAGGCCGAGCCCGGCAATGGCGTAGTACGCCGATCCCCCCAGGCTGAGCAGCCACGCACCCAGGCCGCCGATGGCCAGGCCGAGCACGACCAGCAGCAGCGACAGCACGGTAACGAGGGGATGCCGGGAAGCGCGGACGGGGGCAGTAGCGGACTGCGGCGTGGCGGACATCGTCGATCTCCGGGGGCAGCATGCGCCGTTATCCCACCGCCGACGTGAAGCGCGCGCGTATGTGCGGCACCCGGATACGACGACGCCGGCACAGGGCCGGCGTCGTCGGGTACCTCAACCTGATGGCAGGATCACTCCTGCGCGGCGTCCTCGCTGCTGGCAGCAGCCGGGGTGCCGTCGGTCGCGGCCGGGGTGGCGACAGCCACCTCGTCCTCGTCCTCGTCGATCGAGGCATCCATGCGCTCCACCGCCTGCAGCTTCTCGTCCTTGGACAGGCGGATCAGGGTCACGCCCTGGGTGTTGCGGCCGACGCGGCTGATTTCCGAGCCACGCGTACGCACCAGGGTGCCGCCATCGGAGATCAGCAGGACTTCGTCGCCGGAGCCCATCAGCACCGCGGCGACCAGCTTGCCGTTGCGCTCGGTGGTCTGGATGCCGATCACGCCCTGCGTACCACGGCCCTTGCGCGGGTAGTCCGGCAGCGGGGTGCGCTTGCCGTAGCCGTTCTCGGTGGCGGTGAGGATGTACTGCACGCTGGCGTCATCGGCGCCGTCGATCACCGCATCGCCATTGGCGGCGGCTTCCTCGACACCGTTGTCGTCCTCGTTGTCGTCCTCGATGCCACCGGCACTTTCGGCCACGATCAGGCTGACCACTTCCTCGCCGGCCGGCATCTTGATGCCGCGCACGCCGGTGGCGGTACGGCCCATCGAGCGGACCTTGTCTTCACCGAAGCGCACGGTCTTGCCGTTGGAGGCGAACAGCAGGATGTCACGCTCGCCATCGGTCAGGCCGACGCCGACCAGGGCATCGCCCTCGTCCAGGTTGATCGCGATCTTGCCGCGGGCCAGACGGAAGGCAAACTCGCCCAGCGGGGTCTTCTTGACCGTACCGTTCTTGGTGGCGAAGAACACGAACTGGCCATCGGCGTATTCACGTACCGGCAGCACGGCCTGAACGCGTTCGCCCGGCTCCAGCGGGATCCAGTTGATGATCGGACGGCCGCGGGCATTCGAACCGGCTTCGGGCAGCTGGTACACCGGCAGCCAGAACACCTTGCCCGAGCTGGTGAAGGTCAGCAGCGTATCGTGCGTATTGACCAGCCACAGCTGTTCGATGAAATCCTCTTCCTTGGTCGCTGCCGCACTGCGGCCACGGCCGCCACGGCGCTGTGCGCGGTACACGCTCACCGGCTGCCGCTTCACGTAACCGGCATGCGACACGGTGACCACCACGTCTTCCGGCGCGATCAGGTCGAGGATGTCCAGGTCTTCTTCGCTGTGGCGGATTTCGGTACGACGCTCGTCGCCGAACTCGGCCTTGACGTTGACCAGCTCCTCGCGGATCACCTGCAGCAGGCGGTCGGGATCTTCCAGGATGTGGATCAGCCCGGCGATCACTTCCAGCAGCTGCTTGTACTCGTCGGTCAGGCGGTCCTGCTCCAGCCCGGTCAGGCGGTGCAGGCGCATTTCCAGGATCTGGGTGGCCTGGATCTCGGTCAGCTGGTAGCCGCCCTCGATCAGGCCCACGCCCTTGGGCAGGTCTTCCGGACGCGAGGCTTCGGCACCGGCGGCACCCAGCATCGCACCGACCAGGCCCGGCTCCCACACGCGCGCCAGCATGCGCTCGCGTGCTTCATTCGGGTTCGGCGAGGTCTTGATCAGCTCGATCATCTCGTCGATGTTGGCCAGCGCAACGGTCAGGCCTTCCAGCACGTGGGCACGGGCGCGCGCCTTGCGCAGCTCGAACACGGTGCGGCGGGTGACCACTTCGCGACGGTGGCGGACGAACGCCTCGAGCATCTGCTTGAGGTTCATCAACTGCGGGCGGCCATCGACCAGCGCCACCATGTTGATGCCGAACACCGATTCCATCTGCGTCTGCTGGTACAGGTTGTTCAGCACAACCTCGGCAGATTCACCGCGCTTGATCTCGATGTAGATGCGCATGCCGTCCTTGTCGGACTCATCGCGCAGCTCGCTGATGCCTTCGATCTTCTTTTCCTTGACCAGCTCGGCGATCTTTTCGATCAGACGCGCCTTGTTCACCTGGTAAGGAATTTCAGTGACGATGATCGATTCGCGACCGTTGTCGGCCACTTCGATATCGGCCTTGGCACGGATGCGCACGCGGCCACGGCCGGTGCGGTAGCCGGCGACGATGCCGGCGGTACCATTGATGATGCCGGCGGTCGGGAAATCCGGGCCCGGGATGTACTCCATCAGGCCGTCGACATCGATTTCCGGGTTATCGATCAGCGCGATGCAGGCGTTGATCGATTCGCTCAGGTTGTGCGGCGGGATGTTGGTGGCCATGCCCACCGCGATACCAGCCGAACCATTGACCAGCAGGTTCGGGAACCGGGTCGGCATGACCGTCGGCTCCAGTTCCTTCTCGTCGTAGTTGGGCTGGAAATCGACGGTTTCCTTGTCGATGTCGGCCATCAGCTCATGCGCGAGGCGCGACATGCGCGCTTCGGTGTATCGCATCGCCGCGGCGGAGTCGCCATCGATCGAGCCGAAGTTACCCTGGCCATCGACCAGCATGTAACGCAGCGAGAACGGCTGTGCCAGGCGCACCAGCGTGTCGTACACCGACTGATCGCCATGCGGGTGGTACTTACCGATGACGTCACCGACGATACGCGCCGACTTGAAGTAGGGCTTGTTGCTGTGCGCGTTGAGTTCGTTCATCGCGAACAGCACGCGGCGATGCACCGGCTTGAGGCCATCGCGCGCATCCGGGAGCGCGCGGCCCACGATCACGCTCATCGCGTAATCGAGGTAGCTCTTGCGCATCTCGTCTTCCAGGTTGACCTGGATGATTTCCTTGGCGTTTTCTGCCATTCGGGTTCCGTTGTCTGGTAGCGGTCCAGTCCGGCGCAGCCCTCTGCGGGAGGGGGTCGTGCCGGAACCTCGATTCAACCTGTGGATACTACCACAACAGGCCGTTTCCCGCCTCCCTTTACGGAGATTTTACCGGCACAAATCAGGAACTTAGGGGGTTGCCGGCCAGCGGCCGGCACTACCGGGGGCGGAGGTCACGCTGCCCCTTCCCCTGTGCCTCAACCGCCGAAGGCGGCGCGCATGTTCTCGGTGGTCGGGTTCAGGATCACCCCGCGCTCGGTCACGATGGCGTCGATCAGCTCGCCCGGGGTGACGTCGAACACCGGGTTCCAGGCGGCAATGCCCTCGGCCACGGTGCGGGTACCGCCCACGCCGTAGAGTTCGCCCGGATCTCGCTGCTCGATCTCGATCTGGCTGCCATCCACGGTCTCCATGTCCACGGTCGAGGACGGCGCCACCACCATGAATTTGACACCGTGGTGGCGGGCGGCGATGGCCAGCTGGTAGGTACCGATCTTGTTGGCGGTATCGCCGTTGGCGCAGATGCGGTCTGCACCGACGATCACCCATTGCACCGCACCGGCCTTCATCAGGTGCGAGGCGGCGGAATCGGCGATCAGGGTGGCGTCGATGCCATCCTGCTGCAGTTCCCATACGGTCAGACGTGCGCCCTGCAGCCACGGACGGGTCTCGCCGGCGAACACGCGGGCGATGCGGTGCTGGGCCATGCCGGCACGGATCACGCCCAGTGCGGTGCCGAAGCCGGCGGTGGCCAGCGAGCCGGTGTTGCAGTGGGTCAGCACGCCACTGCCGGCCTCGATCAGGCCCGCGCCCAGCGCGCCCATGTGGCGGTTGGCGGCCAGGTCTTCCTCGGCGATGGCCTGCGCTTCCGCTTCCAGCAACGTCTTCCAGTCGGCGCCGGCGGCGTTCAGGCAGCGGCGCATGCGTGCCAGCGCCCAGGCCAGATTGACGGCGGTCGGGCGCGATGCGTTGAGGCGCTGCAGCGCCGGTTCCAGCTGCTGCAATGCATGCGCCCCATCGGCGGCCTGCACGTCACGTGCGGCCAGCACCACGCCCCAGGCCGCGGCAATGCCGATCGCCGGCGCACCGCGCACGGTCAGCGCGTGGATGGCGGCGGCAACCTCGTCACTGTCATGGCAGACCACATGCTCGACAACGAACGGCAGCTTGCGCTGGTCCAGCAGTTGCAGGGCATCGCCGGTCCACAGGATCGGGCGGATGTGGTCGTAACGGGCGTAGTCGATGTCAGAGGCAGTGTTCATGGGCCCATTGTAGGGCCACGCCCCACGTGGTTGGAGCCCGCCCGGACTCAATTCACCGAGAATTCGGCGCGGCAGCCGCCATCCACCCAGATCCCGTTGCGGTTCCAGCCCCAGGTGCTGCCTTCCTCGCACGGCGTGCTGGACAGCTGCTCGGAGACGACGGCACCGACCGAGATGCTGGCCCCGCAGAACCGGCGCTTCTTCGACTTCGATTCGCAGGTCAGCCGGCGTGGCACATCGACGAAGCGGCCGTCATCGTCGGCCACCTCGAAATCTCCCTGGCAGCCGCGGCTGGTCCAGACTTCGTTGCGCTTGTAGCCCCAGCCCTGCCCTTCCCGGCATGGCAGTGCCGACAGCTGCCGCAACAGACGCACGGGGGCACCGTCGAGGCGCACCGGGCAGCTCTGCGGACGACCATTGGATTCGCAGCGCACCACGCGGCGGACCAGGCGCTTGCCTTCGTTCGCGGCCGCTGCGGCACCCGCGGCACGGCGCGCGCGGAACTCGGCGCGGCAGCCCAGGGTGACCCACACGCCACTACGGTCGGTGCCCCACTCGCTGCCACGGATGCAGCTGCTGTTGGAGAGCTGGCGCACAAGATCGACGCCGTTGCTGACATCGATATCGCAATGCACCCAGCCCATGTCGCGCGATTCGCAGGTCACCACTTCGCCGTCATAACCCACCTGCTGGGCAGACGCCGACGACGGCAGCCAGGCACCCCACAACGCAATGGAGTAGACCGGTACCGCGACGACCGCAAACCACTTGACCAATGCCTTCCCCAACAGGAGTGGACGAATTCCGATGCCAGTGTCCCGCATCTGCCGTGATAAGAGCATCATCCTGCTTACCGAAGCAAGCACGGAAACGCGGCAATCCGTTCAGTCTTCGATATTCAGAAAACCGCGAAGATCAGGCGTGGGCGAAGTCATAGGCCAACACGTCGGCGATGCGCGGCGTGCGATTCATCGCCATCAGCAGCCGGTCCACGCCCACCGCCACGCCGGCGCAGGCCGGCATCGAGGGCAGCGCAGCCAGCAATGCTTCGTCCAGCGCCGGCTGCACCTGGCCGCGTTCGTGGCGGCGCTGCAGGTCACGCTGGAAGCGCGTGCGCTGCTCCTGCGCGTCGTTCAGTTCGTGATAGCCGTTGGCCAGCTCCACCGCGCCCAGATACAGCTCGAAACGCTCGGCCAGCGGCGGCGTGCCGGCACGGATGCGGGCCAGCGCCGCCTGGCTGGCCGGCCAGTCGTGGACCACGGTCATCACCGCGTCATCGAAGTGCGGCTGGATGCGGTGGGTCATCAGCAGATCCAGCCAATCGTCGCGGGTCAGCCCGACCGGGTCGATGTGCACCTCGCCCAGCGCGTTACGCAGCGCGGTCTCATCGGCCTCGAACGGGTCCACGCCCACATGCTGCTGGAACAGCTCGCGGTAGCTGAGCACGCGCAGGGTCGCACTGCGCCCGACCAGGGCCAGCGCCTGGCCGACCAGCTCGGCGGTCTCCTGCACCAACCGGTGGTGGTCCCAGCCGACCCGATACCACTCCAGCATGGTGAATTCCGGGTTGTGGCGGCCGCCGGCCTCGCCGTTGCGGAACACCCTGCCCAGTTCGTAGCAGTCGCCCACGCCTGCCGCCAGCAGTCGCTTGAGCGGATACTCCGGCGACGTGCGCAGCCAACGGCGACGGCCACCGGCATCGACATGCCCGGTGAAATCGGTATGGAAGCTGTCGATGTTCGGCTCGGTGTTGCCTGCCACCGACAGGATCGGTGTTTCCACCTCCAGCACATCGCGCTCGGCGAAGAAGCGGCGCACCAGCGCATTGAGTGCGGCACGCTGCTGCAGCGCGCGCAGCAGGGCCTCGCTCACAGGATGCCCTCCGGGCGCGGATGATCCAGCGGCAGGGTCAGCAGATCGCGGGTGTCATCGATGTAGCCACTGGCCAGGTACAGGCGTCGGGCCAGTTCGTTGTGGTGGTTCACTTCCAGCCGCAGACGGCTGACGCCACGCCCGCGAGCGCGCTGTTCGCAGATGGCCAGCGCCTGCTTGCCGCGGCCGCGGCCGCGCGCGCGGTGGCTCAGGTACAGCTCATCCAGCAGCATGAAGTGGCCGCCCTGCTCCAGGCTGAAGCCCATCGCGATCACCGCGTAGCCGACCACCTCGCCTGCCTTGTCCAGCCACAGCAGCACTTCGCCATTGCGCGGGTCGGCCAGCAGCGCATCCATGCCGCGACGCACGCGCGCATCATCGAAGTCGATCCTGTCTTCGGCGTAGAACTCGCGCATCAACGAGATCAACAGGTCCTCGTCGGCACGGGTGGCCAGGCGGAAATCCAGCAGGGCGGTCTGCATCGGTGTTCCTTTGTCTTTCATGCCGGGCGCGGGGCACCCGGCGGGGTCATCATTCGTGTTCAGCGAGATAGGCCAGCAGGCGGTCTTCGTCCCACACCGGCACGCCCAGCGATTGCGCCTTGTCCAGCTTGGAGCCGGCCTCGGTACCGGCCACCACGAAGCTGGTCTTCTTCGACACGCTGCCGGAAACCTTGGCACCCAGCGCTTCCAGGCGTTCCTTGGCGGCATCGCGGGTGAGCTGGGCCAGGGTGCCGGTCAGCACCACGGTCTGCCCGTCCAATGGGCCGGCCACGATCTCGGCCAGCGCCGGCGCCTTGGCCAGGATCTGCTGCATCGCCTTCTCGGCCGCCAGCAGCATCACACCATGGCCATCGGCATCGAGCCACTCAGCCAGGCCGCGTGCAGTGTCGTCCGGCAGGCCGGCGTTGACGAACTGGCCATGCTCGGCGTCGAGCACGGCCTGCGCGCCCGGAAGCACAGCCACCAGCTTTTCGGCACGCAGGCGGGTGATGCCAGGGATCTCCGACTCGACCAGCAGCTGCGCCAGATCCAGGCCCTCGCGCAGCTTGGCGCTGGGCGCATGCACATCACTGATGCGCACCTGGCCGACCTGCAGCAGGTCATCGATGGCCTGCTGGTTGCCCTGCTGCTCGAAGAAATGGCCAAGCGAACGCGCCACTTCGCCACCGATGTCCGGCACACGCTTGAACAACGGCCACGGCAGGTGGCGGATCAGCTCCAGGTCACCGAACCACTGCGCCAGCGCCTTGGCCGTGCTCTCGCCCACGTGCTCGATGCCAAGCGCGAACAGCAGGCGCTCCAGCGTGGCCGCACGGCTGGCGTCGATTGCCGCGATCAGGTTGTCGGCCCATTTTGTGGCGATCTTCTTCGTGTTCCATTCGAAGCTGGCCGGCTGCGCCAGCGCCTGTGCGCGCCAGCCCGGATCGTTGCCATCCAGCTTGAGCACCGCATTGAGCACCGCACCACTGCCTTCGGCGGGCAGGTGCAGCTTCAGCGCAGCGGCCAGTGCCGACGGATCCTCGGCATCCAGCACCAGCTTCAGGTGCAGCAGCTGGTCGCGGTTGAGGCGATACAGATCTGCCACGCTCCTGACGATGCCGGCGTCGACCAGGGTTTCGATGTACTTGTCGCCGAGGCCGTCGATATCCATTGCACGACGCGAAGCAAAATGGGCGATGGCCTCCTTGCGCTGCGCCGGGCAGGACAGCTCGCCCGAGCAGCGCCACGCCGCCGCACCTTCCTCGCGCACGATCTCCGAGCCGCACACCGGGCAGCGCGTCGGCATCTGCCACGGCGTGGTGCCCTGCGGGCGGCGGTCGAGAATGACGCTGACCACTTCCGGAATCACGTCACCGGCGCGGCGCACGATTACGCTGTCGCCCACGCGCACATCCAGGCGTGCGATCTGGTCGGCGTTGTGCAGCGTGGCATTGGACACGATCACGCCGGCCACCGCCACCGGCGCCAGTCGCGCGACCGGTGTGGCGGCACCGGTGCGGCCGATCTGGATCTCGATCGCCTCCACCGTGGTGCTCTGTTCCTGCGCGGGGAATTTGTGCGCGATGGCCCAGCGCGGCGCGCGCGAAACGAAGCCCATCGCCTGCTGGCCGGCACGGTCATCCAGCTTGTACACCACGCCATCGATATCAAACGGCAGGCCATCGCGGCGCTCACCGATGTCGCGGTAGTAGCCCAGCAGGCCGTCGGTGCCTTCCACCACCTTGCACAGCTCACTGACCGGGAAGCCCCAGGCACCAAGCTGGGCCAGTGTGCCCGAATGAGTATCCGGCAGCTCGCCGCCCTGCACTTCGCCAGTGCCGTAGGCGAAGAAACTCAGCCTGCGCTGCGCACTGATCTTCGGGTCGAGCTGGCGCAGCGAACCGGCGGCGGCATTGCGCGGGTTGGCCAACACCTTGCCGCCCTGCAGCCGCGCACGTTCGTTGTAGGCCTCGAAGTCGGCGCGGGCCATGTAGACCTCGCCGCGTACCTCCAGCACATCCGGCCAGTCCTTGCCGTGCAGGCGCTTGGGAATGTCACCGATCTCGCGCAGGTTGGCGGTCACGTCCTCGCCGGTACTGCCATCGCCACGGGTCGCGCCCAACACGAAATGCCCGTCTTCGTAGCGCAGGCTGATCGCCAGGCCGTCCATCTTCGGCTCGGCCGAGAACCGCAGGCTGCGACGACCCAGGCGCTCATCGATGCGGCGCACGAAATCGGCCACCTCCTCATCGCTGAAAGCATTGGACAGCGACAGCATCGGCACCGCGTGGCGCACTTCCGGGAAGCGGCCGGAGGGGCGCGCACCGACCTGCTGGGTCGGGCTGTCGGCACGGGCCAGTTCCGGGTGCTCGCGCTCCAGCGCTTCCAGCTCGCGCACCATGCGGTCGTAGTCGACGTCGGGGATCTCCGGCGCGTCCAGCTCGTGATAGGCGCGGTTGGCCTGGGCGATCTGCCGGCGAAGGTCTTCGGCGCGTTCGGCGGGGCTGGGGCTCATCGGGATCCGGTGGTTCTGGGATGGCCGGGGATTCTACCGCGCCCGGCTGTCAGCCCCTGTAACGCCGCCGCCTTTTGTAGAGTCGAGCCAAGCTCGACGGGTCCTCCCTCGCTCTGGCAGGCGCCATCCACTCCCCCGCCCTGGTACGTGCCATCCACTCCCCCGCCCTGGTACGTGCCAACCACTCCCCGCTCTGGTACGTGCCAACCACTCCCCGCTCTGGTAGGTGCCAACCTTGGTTGGCACATCTGCAGTCAAGCATGATTCGACTCCACAAAAAGCAGCTTCTCGCACATGCCCACCGGCGCTAGCGTGCGACGGTCGCCCTTCGGAATCCTACCCGTGCCCCTGCCCGCTTCCCGTCGACGCTTCCTGCAACTGGCCGGTGCCGGCCTCGCCGTCGCCGGCAGCGGGCTGCCGCAGTTTGGCCAGGCCCAACCCGCGACAGCCGCCGCCCCCGCCCCTGCCGAAGGCGCCGTACTACTGAACTTCAATGAATGCCCGTACGGCCCCTCGCCCGCAGCCCAGCAGGCGGCGCGCGACAGCATCGCCAGCTGCGGCCGCTACCGCTTCGAACTGGCGGGCCAGGTGCGCGATGCCTTTATTGAACAGGCACGCATTCCGGCTGATCACGTGCGGCTGTATCCAGGTTCCAGCGAGCCGCTGAACCGCGCCGCCGTGCTATGGACCGGCCCGCAGGCGGGGCTGGTAGTGGCCGACCCGACCTTCGAGACGCTGGGCGAGGTCGCCGCCGCACACGGTGCACACGTGCAGAAAGTGCCGCTGCGCGAGGACGGTGCACACGACCTGCGTGCGATGGCCGCCGCCGCACACGCACGCCCGACCGGGCTGCTGTATGTCTGCAACCCCAACAACCCGACCGGCTCGATCAGCCCGCCGGATGAGCTCGCCTGGCTGCTGGCCCACAAACCCGCTTCCACCCGCGTGCTGGTCGACGAGGCCTACCTGCAGTACAGCGAGCAACCCAGCCTGATCACGCAGGTAGCGCAGCGCGATGACCTGATCGTGCTGCGCACGTTCTCCAAGCTGTACGGCATGGCCGGCCTGCGCCTGGGCGCGGCGGCCGCACATCCCGACCGTCTGCGCGAACTGGCCAGCCTGGGCGACAACCCGCTACCCGTGCCGGCACTGGCCGCTGCACTGGCCAGCCTGCGCGATCCGCAGTTGATTCCGCAGCGCCGCCTGCAGAATGCCAAGCTGCGGCAGGCCACCATCGCGTGGCTGGGCAAGCGTGGTTTCAGCTGCCTGCCGTCGGAAGCGAACTGCTTCGTGGTCGACGTGCAACGCGATGGCAGCGCGTTCGCCAAGGCGATGGCGGACAACGGCGTGGTGATCGGACGCAGCTGGCCGATCTGGCCACAGCGCGTGCGCGTGACCGTCGGCACCGAGGAGGAAATGGCCGCGTTCCGCAGGGCATTCGCAAAGGTGGCCGGCGTACCGGCCTGACCCTGTTGGTGGGGGCGAACCTTGGTTCGCCCTATCCACGCATGGCGTGGATCTACTGTTGTGCGTGCCGACCTGGGCCCCTGTAGAGTCGAGCCATGCTCGACTGGGGCTTACCCGGGGATCCGCAAGTCGAGCATGGCTCGACTCTACAGAAAGGCATTTATCAACAAAGGGCCCGGTCACGATGGCTTGGTCGGTCGCTCCAAGCTTGAGTCGAGCATGGCTCGACTCTACAGTTGGGGGCTTACCAGCGCGGGGTCTTGGTCAGCGGCGGGGCCTGGTGCTGGCGGTCGTAGGCGCGCAGCTCGTCACGGATGTGCGCGATGCGCTGGCGGCCCAGGGCATTGCGGCTGTCATCCAGCACCACGCCATCCAGCAGTTCAGCCATGCGCTGCACGGTCGGCAGCATCTTCTCCCAGGCGTCCAGCGCGGTCAGCGGCGCTGGCAATGTCAGGAAGAAGGCGATCGCCGGCGTTTCCATGGCACGGATGTTGGCCATGTCGAAGCTGCCCGGCTTCATGATGCTGGCCATCGAGAAGATCGGGCCGCGCTCGGGATGGCCTTCCACCAAGCGGTGGAACACGTTCATGTGGCCGAACACCAGGCCGGTCTTCTCGGCCGCCACCACGATGTCTTCGCCACGCAGCTGTTCGCCGGCCCGGGCGGCCACGAACAGCGAGACGATCTTGTCGAAGTCCTGGGTGGCGCGCTTGCCAAGGTCGCTCGCGCCGGGGTCGGTTTCGCCCAGGCCCAGTTCCGCCTGCTCGCCTTCGCCGGGCATGCCCGGTTCGACGCGGCCCTCGGCCACGGCGACGCCGTCTTCGCCCAGTACCGGCTCGCGGCGCTCGCCGCTGGTCGGTTCCGCGCCTTCCACGCGACGCCCCTGGGGCTTCTTTTTCGGACGGCCAAACAGGAAGATCGCGGCGATCAACAGCAGGCCGGCGGCCAGGATGCCGATGCGCAACAGTGCCGTGTCGGACATTCGATAGGTTCTCCGGCTAGTTCATTCAGGTAACTAGGATGGCACGTCAGGCCGCGCCCGCCAATCGCGCGGCTTCTTCCAGGTCCACGCTGACCAGGCGGCTGACGCCCGGCTCGCGCATGGTCACGCCCGACAGCTGGTGCGCGGCCTCCATCGTCGCTTTGTTGTGGCTGACGAACAGGAACTGCACCTTTTCGCTCATTTCCTTGACCATGTTGGCCAGGCGGCCGACGTTGGCCTCGTCCAGCGGCGCGTCCACCTCGTCCAGCAGGCAGAACGGCGCGGGGTTCAGCTGGAAGATGGCGAACACCAGCGCCACCGCGGTCATCGCCTTCTCGCCGCCGGACAGCAGCGAGATGCTGGACACGCGCTTGCCCGGCGGACGCGCCATGATGGTCACACCGGTGTCGAGCAGGTCTTCACCGGTCAGTTCCAGGTAGGCGTGGCCGCCACCGAACAGGCGCGGGTACAGCGCCTGCACGCCAGCGTTGACACGATCGAAGGTGTCCTTGAAACGACCGCGGGTCTCGCGGTCGATCTTGCGGATCGCATCTTCCAGGGTTTCCAGCGCCGTGGTCAGGTCGGTGTGCTGCGAATCCAGGTAATCCGAGCGCTGCGAAGCCTCGCCGTACTCGTGGATGGCGGCCAGGTTGACCGGCTCCAGCCGGCGCATGCGGCCATCGATCTGGTGCACGGCCTGCTCCCAGTCACCCAGGCGGGCGTCCTCGGGCAATGCGTTGAGCACGTCCTGCAGTACGAACCCGGCCTTCTCCACCGCGCCCTGCAGGGTGTCCGCGCTGAGCACCAGCGCCTGCTGGTCCAGCTTGCGCTGCGAGATACGCTCGCGCTGGGCCAGCGCCTGTTCGTCGCGCTGGTGGCGGGTCTGTTCGTAATTGCGCAGCTCGGCGTCGATGCCATCGAGCAGCGTGCGCGCCTCGGTCAGCACGCGATCGGCCCGCACGCGCTCTTCCAGTGCATTCTGGTGCTCGGCCTGCAACGATTCGACCGGCGAATCACCTTCGTCCAGCTGTGAATGCAGTTCGCCCAGTCGCGAATCCAGCTGCCCGCGCTGGGTACCCATGCGTTCCAGCGCCTGGCTCAGTGAAGCCAGCTGCGCCCGCTGCGATTCCAGGGTCAGCGCCAACGAGTGCGAGCGCTCGCGCACCGCTCGCGCGGCGTCTCTGGCCAGGTCGCGGGCTTCGGTCAGCTGGCGGCGCTCACCCTCCAGCCGCTGCCGGGTCGATTCCAGGTCGCCCATGCTGCTCACCGCGTTCTCCAACCGCGAACGCGCTTCACGCGCCTGCTCGTTGTTGGCTTCCAGCGTTTCCTGCAGCTGCTTCAGTTCACCTTCGATGCGGTCGATGCGCGTGCGCGCCGCCTCCACCTTGCCCTGCTGGCCCTGCAGCTGGCCAGCCAGTTCAGAGACCGCACGGTGGGCCTGGTACAGCGCACGCTGCGCGTCTTCGCGCTGCTGCTCGGCGGCCTGCAACTGCTCACGGAAACCACTCAGCTGTTCTTCCAGCTCGGCTTCGCGATCCTGCAGTTGCTCGATCTGCTCGCGCAGCTCGTTGATCTCACGTTCGCGCAGCAGCGCGCCCTGCTGGGCCGCACCGGAGCGCGATACTCGCAGCCAGCCCTGGCCCAGGCGCTCGCCGCTCTGGGTGATGATCGAATCGCCTTCCGGAAGACTGGCCTGCAACACCTTCGCCTCGGACAGGTCCTTGACTGCGTGCAGGTGCGCCAGCAGGCGACGGATCGCGGCCGGGCCACGCACGTGGGCCGCCAGCGAGGTCGGCGCGACCTTCAGGTCCGCGCCATCGTTGGCAACCAGCGCGATGTGGCCCTCGCCCAATTCGCCGAGGGCATCGACCAGGCTCGCCGGATCATCAACCAGCACGCCTTCGATCAATTGGCCGAGCGCGCTTTCCACCGCGTTCTCCCAGCCGGCATCAACGTCCAGGCGTTCGCCGACACGCGCCGCCGAATCCAGTCCACGCGCCTTCAACCAGGCCACGGCCGCGCCCTGCTCCTGGCCCAGCGCGGCCTGCTGCAGGGTTTCCAGCGAAGCCAGGCGACCGCGCAGGCCGTTGGCCTGCTTGCGCAGTTCGGCCAGTTCGTTCTGGCCATTGCGCTGCTGTTCCTGCACCGTCGCCACGCCCTGCTTGCGCAGCTCGACGTCTTCGCTCAATTCATCCAGCGCGGTCTTCTGCGTGTCGTGCTGCAGGTGCAGCTGCTCGAAGGCTTCTTCCAGCGCGTCCACGTCCAGCCCGGCGCGCTCGGCGGCCAGGGCCTCGCGACGCCGGTCAGCGTCGAGGATCTGCTTGTCCAGGTAGTCCACGCGCGTGCGCTCGACATCGCCGGCGCGCGACGCCTCCGAACTCTGCGAGGTGTGCTGCTCCCAGCGCTGCTGCCAGCTGGCCAGCCGGTCCTCGGCCTCGCGCAGGCTTTCCTGCTTGATCTCGTTCTCTTCCTGCAGTTCTTCCAGCTGCGGGGTGGCCGCCTCGACCGCCTCGCGCAGCACCATCAGCTTGGCCTCGTCA
Source organism: Stenotrophomonas sp. WED208 (assembly GCF_040984485.1). NCBI lineage: Bacteria > Pseudomonadati > Pseudomonadota > Gammaproteobacteria > Lysobacterales > Lysobacteraceae > Stenotrophomonas > Stenotrophomonas sp. WED208. The sequence continues at coordinate 1,667,576 of NZ_JAZARB010000001.1, read as the reverse complement.
CCACTGATGTGCTGGCCCAGTTCGGCCAACGCCTGGCGGGTCTCGTCGCGCGCCTTGTGCAGGCGCTGCGACAGCTCGCGCTGGTGCTGGATCTGTTGCTCCAGGCGCGCCAGCGTGCTGCCGACCTGGTAGACCGCAGCCTGCGCGGTGTTGAGCGCGTCGGCGGCCTCTTCGCGTCGAACGCGCGAGGTCTCGATGCGGGCCTCGGCGTCACGCTGATCGGCGATCAGCTGCTGCAGTTTGGTCTCTTCCTGCGACAGCCCTTCGCGCAGCTTGGACAGGCGACCGTCCAACCCGCGGAATTCCAGGGCCTTCCACTCGGCATCCTTGACCCGGCGCTCTTCCTGCAGCGCCTGGTACTGCTCGGCCTGCTTGGCCTGGCGCTTGAGGTGTTCGAGCTGCTTGCTGATCTCATCGCGCAGATCGCCCAGCCGGTCCAGGTTCTCGCGGGTGTGGCGGATGCGGGTCTCGGTTTCCTTGCGGCGCTCCTTGTACTTGGAAATGCCGGCCGCCTCTTCCAGGTACACGCGCAGGTCTTCCGGGCGCGCCTCGATGATCTGGCTGATCATGCCCTGTTCGATGATCGAGTAGCTGCGCGGGCCCAGACCGGTGCCGAGGAACAGGTCGGTGATGTCGCGCCGGCGGCATTTGGTGCCGTTGAGGTAATAGTTGCTGGTGCCGTCGCGGCTGACCGTGCGCTTGACCGAGATTTCGTTGAACGAGGCGTACTCGCCCGAGATCGTGTGGTCCGAGTTGTCGAAGATCAGCTCGACGGTGGCCTGCGAAACCGGCTTGCGGGCATTGGAACCGGAGAAGATCACGTCGGTCAGCGAGTCGCCGCGCAGGCGGCTGGCCGAGCTCTCGCCCATGACCCAGCGCACGGCGTCGATGATGTTCGACTTGCCGCAGCCATTGGGCCCCACCACGCCGGTCATGTTGGTCGGCAGGTGCAGGGTGGTCGGATCGACGAACGACTTGAAGCCGGACAGCTTGATCGTGGAAAGACGCATAGGGGTTCCGGACTGGGGCCGGCAAGCGGCCTGCGTTTACCCTCCAAGTCATTGATCCTGCTGGGATCGATGCCCGTGGAACGGGTGTGACGCCCTGAGTATACCGATGTGGCCGTGTTCTACGTATGGGCGTGGAACACTGTCCAGTCCCACCCCGTCATCCGGACGTGGCCCGACGCCACGAAACGGGGCCATAAAACAAAACGGGCACCCTTGCGGGCGCCCGTTCTGCGGTGATGCCAGGCCTTGCGGCGTGGGATCAGGCTTCGGCGACGACGACGACCTTGACGGTGGTCTCGACGTCGGCGTGCAGGTGGACCAGCACGTCGTATTCGCCGATGTTGCGGAAGGCGCCTTCGCCCAGGATGACTTCGCTCTTGCTGACCGGCAGGCCGGCAGCGGTGAAGGCATCGGCGATTTCGCGGGCGCCGACCGAGCCGTACAGCTTGCCTTCGGTCGAAGCGTTGGCCGGGATGGTCACGCTCGCGCCTTCCAGCTTGGCCTTGCGGGCGTCAGCGTCGGCGTGGATGGCCTGGGCCTTGGCTTCGTATTCGGCGCGCTTGGCTTCGAACTCGGCCTTGTTGCTCTCGGTGGCCGGAACGGCCTTGCCCTGCGGCACGAGGAAGTTACGGCCGTAGCCCGGCTTCACGTCGACCAGGTCGCCCAGGTTGCCGAGGTTGGTGACTTTCTGCAGGAGGATCAGCTGCATGGTATTGCTCCAGATGAGTTATTCGTTAGCGAGGCGATACCCCGCAACAAAGGCTGTCCGAATAGCTGGCACAGCGGGGGCGGCACCGGGCCGCCCCGCCGGGCATCAGACGTCGTGGTTGTCGGTGTACGGGATCAGGGCCAGGAAGCGAGCGCGCTTGACAGCGGTCGCCAGCTGACGCTGGTACTTCGACTTGGTACCGGTGACGCGGCTCGGCACGATCTTGCCGTTCTCGGTCAGGTACTGGCGCAGGGTGTTGAGATCCTTGTAGTCGATCTCCTTCACACCTTCAGCCGTGAACTTGCAGAACTTGCGGCGACGGAAGAACTTGGACATGGGAAGGCTCCTTAGGCGGCGGAAGCGGCGTCGTCGCCGGCTTCGTTGTCAGCGGTGGTGGTGGACTCGCCTTCTTCGTCGTCACGACGACGGCGCTCACCGCGCTCCGGCTTGTCACCCTTCTCGTCCTTGCTCTTCATGATCAGCGACTGCTCGGTGTCAGCCTCGTCACGCTTGATGACCAGGTTGCGCAGCACGGCGTCGTTGAAGCGGAAGCTTTCGGTCAGCTCGTTCAGCACGGCCTGGTCGGCTTCGATGTTCAGCAGCACGTAGTGGGCCTTCACCAGGTTCTGGATCGGGTATGCCAGCTGGCGGCGGCCCCAGTCTTCCAGACGGTGGATGGTGCCGTTGCCGTTCTCGACCAGCGACTTGTAGCGCTCGATCATGGCCGGGACCTGCTCGCTCTGGTCCGGGTGGACCATGAACACGATTTCGTAATGACGACTCATGTTTTTTCTACCTTTCGGATGTGGCCTCGCGGCCGGACAGCCCCCCGCCGTTGATACCGCGGTGGGGCAAGGATTCCCGCCAGGGAGGCAGGAAGCCGCGCATTATGGCGCAGATGAGGGGTGCCGGGCAACCGGCGGGTCACAGGGCAACCTGAACCGGGGCGCAGCCCCCATGCCAACCCAGGTTGGCCGCTACCGGAGCCCCGCATAGTCCACGAACCCGTCTGGATTCACCCGAGGTCGACGTGAAGCCGATGCTGGCCGCATTCCAGGCACTGGAACAGGCAGCCGATCATCTCCCCGTCCCGGCTCAGGTGCGCCAGCACCCAGTCGGCGTCGCGCGGGTTGACCTCAACCACGTCGGGCCGGACCTGGTCGAGGATGGACTGGAGGTCCTCGCTACCGGCGTAACCGAGGAAGGCGCAGGGCCGCTCACAATGGCTCAGCCAGACCGATTGCTGCCAGGACGAGTAGCCCGGGGTGCGCTCGCAGATCTCCAGCAGCAGCTCACGGGCGATGGTCGGCGGCGGATCGGCCGGATCCGGGGATACCCCTTCGATATCGCTCCAGCCGGTGAATTCACCCTCGTAACTGGCCGCTGCCCTGCCATCGGCGATACACCAGGGGCACAGGTAATCGGGACCCAGAACGGAGTAGAACGGCCCCCGGTAGCGCAGTGTGCGCGGCTGACCACAGCAGTCGCAGACCCCGTCGACCTCTTCGAAGGAGAGGGCGTAGGCGTTGGGGTGATAAATGAAAAGCGGTCGTTCCATCCGTGGATCCCTTCCCTGCCGACCAAGGTCGGCATCTACCACCGCCCGGCCATGCCCGGCGGACGCCAGAACCAGCCCTCAGGCCTTGTCGGCGTCGGTGGTGAAGCTTTCACCGCAGCCGCACTCGGCCGTGGCATTGGGGTTGCTGAACGTGAAGGTCTCGCTCAGGCCGTGCTTGCCGAAGTCGATCACGGTGCCGTCCACCAGCGCCAGGCTCTTGGCATCGACGTAGATCTTCACGCCATCCTGGTCGAACACGGTATCGCCCTCGCGCTCGTCGCGGGCCAGGTCGGTGATGTGACCCCAGCCCGAGCAACCGGTCTTGGTCACACCGAAACGCAGGCCCAGCGCGCCGGGGGTCTGGGCGACAAAGCGCTGCACGCGCTCGAAGGCAATGGGGGTCAGGCTGACGGCCATGGGGCTACTCCAGAGGTACGGGGACATTATAAGGAGCCGTTGCCACGAAAAATGCCTCGCAAGCAGAACGCTGCAACCGGTAAACTCCCGTGTTCACAGATCGAGTCGATCAGCAGAGGATTCAAGTCATGACGGTGGTCAGCGTTGAACATGCGCTTGCCGGGAAGATCCCGGAAGGCGGCGAAGTCACGGTACGCGGATGGGTGCGCACGGTGCGCGGTTCAGCGAATCTGGCTTTCGTGAATGTGAGCGACGGCTCCTGCTTCGCGCCGATCCAGGTCGTGGCCGGCGACAGCCTGGCCAACTTCGATGAGATCAAGCGCCTGACCAGCGGCTGCTCGGTCATCGCCACCGGCACCCTGGTGAAGTCGCAGGGCAAGGGCCAGTCATTCGAGATCCAGGCCAGCACGCTGGACGTGGTCGGCTGGGTCGAAGACCCGCTCACCTACCCGATCCAGCCCAAGCCGATGTCGCCGGAGTTCCTGCGCGAAGTGGCGCACCTGCGCCCTCGCACCAACCTGTTCGGCGCGGTCACCCGCATCCGCAACTGCCTGGCCCAGGCCGTGCACCGTTTCTTCCACGAGAACGGCTTCAACTGGATCAGCACCCCGATCATCACCACCTCCGACGCCGAGGGCGCCGGCCAGATGTTCCGCGTGTCCACCCTGGACATGGTGAACCTGCCGCGTGACGAAAAGGGCGCGATCGACTTCAGCCGCGACTTCTTCGGCAAGGAAACCTTCCTGACCGTGTCCGGCCAGCTGAACGTCGAGGCCTACTGCCTGGCGCTGAGCAAGGTCTACACCTTCGGCCCGACCTTCCGCGCCGAGAACAGCCACACCACCCGCCACCTGGCGGAGTTCTGGATGATCGAGCCGGAAATCGCCTTCGCCGACCTGGCCGAAGACGCGCGCCTGGCCGAAGAGTTCCTGAAGTACCTGTTCCGCGCGGTGCTGAACGAGCGTGGCGACGACCTGGCCTTCATCGCCGAGCGCGTGGACAAGAACGCGATCACCAAGCTGGAAGACTTCATCAATGCGCCGTTCGAGCGCATCGACTACACCGATGCGGTCAGCCTGCTGCAGAAGTCCGGCAGGAAGTTCGACTTCCCGGTCGAATGGGGCCTGGACCTGCAGACCGAGCACGAGCGCTGGCTGACCGAAGAACACGTCGGCCGCCCGGTGGTGGTAACCAACTATCCGGAGCACATCAAGGCCTTCTACATGCGCCTGAACGACGACGGCAAGACCGTTGCCGCGATGGACGTGCTGGCCCCGGGCATCGGCGAGATCATCGGCGGCAGCCAGCGCGAAGAGCGCCTGGACGTGCTGGACGCGCGCATGGCCCAGTTCGGCCTGGATCGTGAGCACTACAGCTGGTATCGCGATTTCCGCCGCTATGGTTCGGTGCCGCACGCCGGCTTCGGCCTGGGCTTCGAGCGCCTGGTGGTCTACGTCTGCGGCCTGTCCAACATCCGCGATGCGATCCCCTACCCGCGCGCCCCGGGCAGCGCGGACTTCTAAGCCCCACACGACCACGGAGGTACCGCTCCCATGACCCTGTTCTTCGCCCTCTGTTTCGTCGGCGTTGCAGTGGCCGGGTTCAGTGCCTTCGTGATCTTCTGGCCGCTGACCCTGGTGCACGTACGCGACCGCCATCCGGCGCTCGCCGAGCGCTTCGGCAGTGGTGCCTTCCTCAAGCCCGATGCCCTGGCCTGGCTGCTGCGCCGTGACTATCGCCAGCAGCCGGACCGCTCGCTGTCCGGGCTGGCGACGCCGGCCTGGGTATCGCTGCTGACCCTGCTGGCCGGACTGGGCATGGCCGCCCTGCTCTGGCTGGCCTCGCTCTGGTAACACATCCATGAATGACATCACCGCCTCGCGCGACAGCTGGTGGCTGGCCAGCCTCGGCAACACCCTGATCTGGGCGCGCCTGCGCGTGCGCCCGGCCGGCACCGCCGAAGTGCTCGACAGCGATGGCAACACGCTGAGCTATGACAGCGAAGACACCGCGCGTTCGCAGCTGTTCGACGCCGAATTCGTCGAGTACGACGGCCTGGACGAGGAAGACGCACTGGTGCGCGGCTTCAGCCTGCACGAAGTGCAGCCGCCGCAGGCCGACAGCGATGAGGGCCTGCGTGGTCGCATGATCCAGTCGCTGGGCGGGCGCGCCTGACCCCTGCATGTTCACCCCGCGCGCCTTCGCCGAGACCGATCTGCTCTGGCTGGACCGCCTGCTGGCGCGCGACCCGTTCGTTACCGTGCTCACGCCCGGCAGCGATGGCCTGCCGGAGCTGACCCGGATGCCGGTGCTGTACCGGCGTGACGGCGACCAGATCGAACTGCGCGGCCACTGGGCGCGCGCCAACCCGCAGTCGCGCCACCGCGGCGCGGCCAAGGTACTGATCGATGGTCCGCATGGCTACGTCTCGGCCAGCTGGTATCCGGACAAGGAACCCGCTGCGCGGGTACCCACCTGGAACTACGCCGCCGCCGAGCTGCGTGGCCATCTGCAGACCTTCGACGATACCGAGGCGCTGGCCGAACTGGTCGGCGCGATCAGCGACCGCTTCGAAGCCAGTGTCGGCCAGGCCTGGCAGTTCGATGCCACGCGTGCCGAACATGGCCCGGAGCTGCGTGCCATCGTCGGCTTCCGTTTCCAGGTCGAACAGGTGCAGCTGAAGCTCAAGCTGAGCCAGAACCATCCCGATGCCAACCAGCGCGCCGTGATCGCCGAGCTGGAACAGCTGGGCACCCCCGCTTCCACCGAGTTGGCGCAGTGGATGCGCTGGCACCGCGAACAGGCCGCCCGCAGCGACTGAACGCCCCAGATTCCCGCAGCGCCGCAGCCGGATGGTTGCGGCGCGCCCCCACCCGACGCCAGGGACCCATACATGAAAGACATCCACAAACTGCTGCAGAACAACCGCGACTGGGCCGACCGCATCGAGAAGGAAGACCCCGAGTTCTTCCACCAGCTCGCCAAGCAGCAGCACCCCGAGTACCTGTGGATCGGCTGTTCCGATTCGCGTGTGCCGGCCAACCAGATCATCGGCATGGCCCCGGGTGAAGTGTTCGTGCACCGCAACGTCGCCAACGTGGTCGCGCACACCGACCTGAACTGCCTGAGCGTGGTGCAGTACGCAGTGGACCAGCTGAAGGTGAAGCACATCCTGATCGTCGGCCACTACGGCTGCGGCGGCGTGCATGCCTGCCTGCACAACACCCGCGTCGGCCTGGCCGACAACTGGCTGCGCCACGTGGGCGATGTGATGCAGAAGCACACCGGCATCCTCGATGCGATCGAGACCGACGAGCTCAAGCACGCACGCCTGTGCGAACTGAACGTGATCGAGCAGGTGGCCAACCTGTGCCGCTCGACCATCGTGCAGGACGCCTGGGCCCGCGGCCAGAAGCTGATGGTGCACGGCTGGGTCTACAGCCTGAAGGACGGACGCGTGCGCGAGATGGGCATCGACGTCGGTTCGCAGGAAGAGCTGCAGCCTGCGTATGAAAAGGCCCTGTCCTACGTCCCGCGCAAGGGCAAGCGCGACTGATCCCTGACGGATGACCACCATGCTCGCTTCGCCGATCAACCTGCACGCCTGGATCGAAGAAAACCGCCACCTGCTGAAGCCGCCGGTGGGCAACAAGATGATCGATAACGGCGATTTCATCGTGATGGTGGTGGGCGGGCCGAACTCGCGTACCGACTACCACTACGACGAAGGCCCGGAGTGGTTCTACCAGCTCGAAGGCGAGATGGTGCTGAAGGTGCAGGAAGACGGCGCGGTGCGCGACATTCCGATCCGCGCCGGCGAGATCTTCCTGCTGCCGGCAAAGGTGCCGCACTCGCCGCGGCGCCCGCCCGGCGGTGTCGGCCTGGTGGTCGAGCGCAAGCGCCTGCCGCATGAGATGGACGGCGTGATCTGGCACTGCGAGCGCTGCAACCATAAGCTGCACGAAGAATTCTTCCCGCTGCAGAACATCGAGACCGACCTGCCCAAGGTGTTCGCGCGTTACCACGCCAGCCTGGAACTGCGAACCTGCAGCCAGTGCGGGCATGTGGACCCGCTGCCGACGCCAGCGGCGGGCTGAGCCATCGAACGGTAGTTGCCCACCTTGGTGGGCGCTTGCCCGCTCCCGCTCTGGTAGATGCCCAACTTGGTGGGCGCTTGCTTGTACGTGCGCCAACCAAGGTTGGCGACTACCGGGTCATGCAGCACCGGCGTTGGGTTGGCAGCTACCGGGCCATGCCCCAGGCGCTACACTGGCGATCCCGTTGCAGCCTGTTGCCCGACCATGTCCGACCTGCTCAGCCGCACCCACGCCATTGCCTTGGACGCCGCCGATCCGCTGCGCCCGCTGCGCAATGAATTCCTGATTCCGCGCCACGGTGGTGGCGAGCAGACCTACTTCGTCGGCAACTCGCTGGGCCTGCAGCCGCGTGGCGCGCAGGCGGCCGTGCAGGAAGTGATGAAGCAGTGGGGCGAGCTGGCAGTGGAAGGCCACTTCACCGGCCCGACGCAGTGGCTGTCCTACCACCGCCTGGTGAGCGCGCAGCTGGCCCGCGTGGTCGGTGCGCTGCCCAGCGAGGTGGTGGCGATGAATACGCTGAGCGTGAACCTGCACCTGATGATGGTCAGCTTCTACCGGCCGACGGCCGAGCGTCCGGTGATCCTGATGGAAGCCGGCGCATTCCCGACCGACCGCCACGCAGTGGAAGCACAGATCCGCTTCCATGGCTTCGACCCGGCCGAATGCCTGGTGGAAGTGCAGCCGGACGAAGCCAATGGCACGATCTCGCTGAACGCCATCGAGGGCGCCATCACCGAATACGGCCCGCGCTTGGCGCTGGTGTTGTGGCCCGGCGTGCAGTACCGCACCGGCCAGGCCTTCGACCTGGATGCGATCACCCGCGCCGCACGCCTGCAGGGCGCACGCATCGGCTTCGACCTGGCGCACTCGGTCGGCAACCTGCCGCTGCGCCTGCATGACGTGGCCCCTGATTTCGCCGTGTGGTGCCATTACAAGTACCTCAACAGCGGCCCAGGCGCGGTTGCCGGCGCCTTCGTGCACGAGCGCCATCACCGCGACACCACCCTGCCGCGCTTTGCCGGCTGGTGGGGCCATGAGGAATCCACCCGCTTCCAGATGGCACCGCAGTTCACGCCGGCCATCGGTGCCGAAGGCTGGCAGCTGAGCAATCCGCCAATCCTCGGTCTGGCGCCGCTGCGCGCCTCGCTGGACCTGTTCGAGCGCGCCGGCATGGAGGCGCTGCGCAGCAAGTCGCTGGCACTGACCGGCATGCTGGAAGCACTGGTCCGTGCGCGCCTGTCCGGCGTGCTGGACATCATCACTCCGGCCGAGCCGCAGCGCCGTGGCTGCCAGTTGTCGCTGCGCGTGATCGGTGGCCGCGAGCGCGGCCGTGCGCTGTTCGAGCATCTGCGCGGCATCGGCGTGCTCGGCGACTGGCGCGAACCCGACGTGATCCGCATCTCGCCCACCCCGCTCTACAACCGCTACCTGGACGTGCACCACTTCGTCGAGGAAGTGGAAGCCTGGGCCGGCCTCTAAGTCGGCCCCTCCCCTACTGCTGGACAGTTCGTTGATCGCACACGCTTCCCGCTCGTTGAGCATTATCGGTGCCGGCCTCGCCGGGTCCCTGCTGGCCATCCTGCTGTCACGCCAGGGCTGGCGCATCACCCTGTACGAACGCCGCGGCGATCCGCGCGTGGCCGACTACGAGAGCGGCCGCTCGATCAACCTGGCGTTGGCCGAGCGTGGGCGCAACGCACTGCGCCAGGCCGGCGTGGAAGACGAGGTGATGGCACGTGCGGTGATGATGCGCGGGCGCATGGTGCATCCACGCGACGGCGAGCCGCAGCTGCAGCGCTATGGCCGCGACGACAGCGAAGTGATCTGGTCGATCCACCGCAGCGACCTGAACACCACGCTGCTGGAGCTGGCCGAACAGGCTGGCGCCACCGTGCACTTCCATCGCCGCCTGCACACCGTCGATTTCGATGCGGGTTACGCACGCTTCATCGATGACCGTGACGACAGCCCGCACGATATCCGTTTCGACACCCTGATCGGTGCCGACGGTGCCGGTTCGGCACTGCGTGCGGCGATGAACCGGCGCGCGCCGCTGGGCGAGGACATCGCCTTCCTCGACCACTCCTACAAGGAGCTGGAGATCCCGCCGGCTGCCGATGGCAGCTTCCGCATCGAGCGCAATGCGCTGCACATCTGGCCGCGCGGCCACTACATGTGCATCGCCCTGCCCAACCACGAAGGCACCTTCACCGTCACCCTGTTCCTGCCCAACCAGGGCGATCCCAGCTTCGCCACGGTCAATACCGGGGCGCAGGCCGAGGCGCTGTTCGCGCGCGAGTTCGCCGACACCCTGCCGTTGATCCCGAACCTGCGCGCGGACTGGGAGCAGCATCCACCGGGCCTGCTTGGCACGCTCACCCTGGAACGCTGGCACCAGCAGGGCCGCGCGGTGCTGATCGGCGACGCCGCGCATGCGATGGTGCCGTTCCACGGCCAGGGCATGAACTGCGCGTTCGAGGACTGCGTTGCGCTGGCCCGCCACCTGATGGAGGCGGATGATCTGGAAGGCGCGTTCGCCGCGTTCGAAGCCGAGCGCAAGCCGAATGCACGTGCCATCCAGCAGATGGCACTGGAGAACTACCTGGAGATGCGTGACCGCGTGGCCGATCCCGCCTTCCTGCTGCAGCGCGAGCTGGAACAGGAACTGCAGCGGCGCTGGCCGACCCGTTTCGTACCGCACTACACGATGGTCACCTTCCTGCACACGCCGTACGCCGAAGCGCTGCGCCGCACTGATCTCCAGCGCGAGATGCTGGTGGCGGCCACCGCAGGTCACGATTCACTGGACAACATCGACTGGGCCGCACTGAAAGCACAGATCCACGCCCAGCTGCCGGTCCTGGAGGGCGCGCACTGATGGCTGACAGCTTCCTGTTCTACGACCTGGAAACCTTCGGGCAGGACCCGCGGCGCACGCGCATCTCGCAGTACGCCGAGATCCGCACCGACGCCGACCTCAACGAAATCGACACCCCGGTCAGCTTCTTCGTGCGCCCGGCCGATGACCTGCTGCCCTCGCCGATGGCCACCCTGGTCACCGGCATCACCCCGCAGCAGGCACTGGCCGAGGGCATCAGCGAGGCCGAGGCCTTCGATCGCATCAACGAGCAGCTGTCGCGCCCCGGCACCTGTGCGCTGGGCTACAACACGCTGCGCTTCGACGATGAGTTCGTACGCTACGGGCTGTTCCGCAACTTCCACGATCCATACGAACGCGAGTGGCGCAACGGCAATTCGCGCTGGGACCTGCTGGACATGCTGCGGCTGATGCGCGCGATGCGCCCGGATGGCATCCAGTGGCCGTTGCGCGAGGATGGTGCCACCTCGTTCAAGCTCGAACACCTGGCCGAAGCCAACAACGTGCGCGAAGGCGATGCGCACGAAGCGCTGTCCGACGTGCGCGCCACCATCGGCATGGCGCGGCTGTTCAAGCAGTCGCAGCCACGCCTGTGGGACTACGCACTGAAGCTGCGTGACAAGCGCTTCGTCGGCAGCCTGCTGGACGTGGCCGCGATGAAGCCGGTACTGCACATTTCCATGCGCTACCCGGCCAGTCGCCTGTGCGCGGCCCCGGTGCTGCCGCTGGCCGCGCACCCGACCATCAACAACCGGGTGATCGTGTTCGACCTGGATGGCGAGATCAACGACCTGCTGGAACTGCCGGCCGAGGTGATCGCGCAGCGCCTGTACATGCGCGCCAGTGAACTGCCCGAAGGCGTGGCGCGGGTGCCGCTGAAGGAAGTGCACCTGAACAAGGTGCCGGCGCTGATCGCCTGGAACCACCTGCGCGCCGATGACCACGCACGCCTCGGTCTGGACGTGGCCGCGATCGAGGCCAAGGTGGAACGCCTGCGCGCGTTCGCCCCGCAGCTGGCCGAGAAGGCCCGGCAGGTCTACAACCAGCCCCGCGCCGCCACCGTGGCCGACGTCGATGCCTCGCTCTACGACGGCTTCCTCGGCAATGGCGACAAGCCGCTGCTTGCGCTGGCACGCACCACCGCGCCGGAGCAGCTGGCCGCGCTGGAAGGCCGCTTCCGCGACCCGCGCCTGCCGGAGCTGCTGTTCCGCTACCGCGCGCGCAATCATCCCGACAGCCTCGCGCCGGCTGAACGCCAGCGCTGGCAGGATTACCGCCGCCAGCGCCTGCTCGGAGACGGCGGGCTGGGCGAACTCAACCTGCCCCAGTACCAGCAGCAGCTCGATGCACTGGCCGCCGAAGCGCCCGACGATGCGCGGCGCCAGGCCCTGCTGCAATCGCTGCGCGACTGGGGCCAGCACCTGCAGGAGACCTTGTGAGTACCTATTTTTCGGACGCCAGCTTCAAGTTCCTGCGCAGCCTGGCGCGGCATAACGACAAGGCATGGTTCAACGACCACCGCCAGCAGTACGAAGACCACGTGCGGCAGCCGTTCCTGCGCCTGCTGGGCGACCTTCAGCCGGCGCTGGCCGAGGTCAGCGACCACTTCCGCGCCGATACCCGCGGCGTCGGCGGCTCGCTGTTCCGCATCCATCGCGACGCGCGCTTCTCCAACGACAAATCCCCGTACAAGACCTGGCAGGGTGCACGCCTGTTCCATGAGCGCCGCCGCGAGGTGGCCGCGCCCTCGTTCTACGTGCACCTGCAGCCAGGCGAGAGCTTCGTCGGTGCCGGCCTGTGGCATCCGGAACCGGAGACCCAGCGCCGCGTGCGCCATTTCATCCTCGACAACCCCGGCAGCTGGAAGGCCGCCGCGCATGCACCGGCCCTGCGCAAACGCTTCGACTTCGAGGAGAGCGAAAAGCTGGTGCGGCCGCCGCGCGGCTTCCCGGCCGACTTCGAATTCATCGATGACCTCAAGCACCGCAACTGGGTGATGTGGCGCTCGCTGGACGACGCCACCATGACCGGCCCGCGCCTGCTGTCCACGCTGGGCAAGGATCTGGCCGGGCTCGGCCCGTTCGTCGACTATCTGTGCGCCGCGCTGGACCTGGAGTTCTGATGCCGTTGGCACAGCAACGTCGCACGCTGGGCCGCACCGGCCTGGCGGTTTCGCCGGTGGGCCTGGGCTGTTCCGGCTTCTGGGGGCATCGCCGCTTCCCGGAACAGTCGGCCGCGCTCGTGGTCGAGCATGCACTGGCACAGGGCGTGAACCTGTTGGACACCGGCCACAACTATTCCGGTTTCCACGCCGAGCCGCGACTGGGCCGCATCCTGCGCCCGTTGCTGAAGCGATACCCGCGCGAGTCGCTGGTGATTTCCAGCAAGGGCGGCACACTGACCGGCCAGGCCGGCGTCAGCGGCGCCGAGCAACGCAATTTCTCGCCGGCAGCCATCACCGCCAGCTGCGAGGCCTCGCTGCGCAACCTCGGCCTGGATTACCTGGATATCTACCAGCTGCACGGTGCCAGCCAGCACGACATCAACGATGACCTGCTGGCCGCACTGCAACGCCTGCGCGAACGCGGGCTGATCCGGCACACCGGCATCAATACGCACACGGCATCGACCCTGCGCTGGATGATCGACCATCCCACGCTGTTCGACGTGGTGCTTCTGGACTACAACGCCCTGCAGCAGGACCGTGAACCCCTCATCGACCAGTTGCACGCGGTGGGCATCGGCGTGCTGGCCGGCACCGTGCTGGCGCAGGGCCATCTGCTGCCACCACGCCCGCGCCTGCCACGACCGGCGGATGCCTGGTACCTGGCCAGGGCCTGGCTCAAGCCGAGCAGCCGTCAACTGATGCGCAGCGCACGCAATATGCGGAAGGCACTCGCCGCCATCCGCAGCCAGCGCCCGGCCCAGACCGCGTTTGCCTACGCGCTCGGCCATCCCGGCGTGGCCAGTGGCATCCTGGGCACCACCCGCACCAGCAGCCTGGACGAAGTGCTGGCGACGCGGCTTGAGGCACTGACCGCAGCCGAACGCCAACAGCTGGTGAGCGCCTTCGGTGATGGCCGCGGATCACCCAGTCATTGAGTCTTCACCCCATGCTGCTGCGGTTGCGGCAGTCTGGGCGGCATGAAGAAACTCACCGCACTCGTTGTGCTGCTGGTCCTGGCCTTGGCCGCCTGGTGGTTCGGCGGCCCGTACATGACCGTCAATGGCCTGTCCAAGGCCATTGAGCAACGCGACACCGCGCGCCTGGAGCGTTACGTCGATTTCCCGCGCGTGCGCAGCAGCCTGCGCGCGCAGCTCAATGACTATCTGGTGCGCCAGGCCGGCCCGGATGTGGCGGCCAGCCCGTTCGGTGCCCTGCTGTACGGGCTGGGCGACCAGCTTGGCGGCGCCGCAGTGGAAACCATGGTGACCCCGACCGGGATCGGCGCGATGCTGCAGGGCCACGTGCTGTGGAAGCGTGGCCGCAATGAACTACAGGGCGGCGATGCCTTCGGCCCGACCGAACCCGCGCGCCCGCTGAAGCATGCCGAACATCATTTCGAAGCGCTGGACCGCTTCGTGATCGATGTCGATCGCGGCCCCGGCCAGCCCCCCTTGAAGGTGGTGCTGGAACCGCAGGGCCTGCGCTGGAAGGTGGTGGACCTGCAGCTGGGGATGTCCGGCAGCCCGTGACGGGTCATGCCCTTCGATGGCGCTGCTTTCGGTAGGTGCCCACCTTGGTGGGCACGGATGCGCGCCAACCAAGGTTGGCGACTACCGAGACATGGCGCTCTGGTAGATGCCCACCTTGGTGGGCATGGATCCAGGACGGCGCCAACCCAGGTTGGCAACTACCAGACCCTACCCCTCGTTGGCGACACCATGCGGTACGTGGCCGGCGGCCACATGCTCGCGGGCGCTGTCGATGTTGTGCTGCGAATCATCGAAGAAGATGTCGGCACCGAACGCCTGCAGGAACGGCCCCTTGTGGCGGCCGCCGAGGAACAGCGCCTCGTCCAGGCGCACGCCCCACTCGCGCAGGGTGCGGATCACCCGCTCATGCGCCGGTGCCGATCGCGCGGTGACCAGCGCGGTACGGATCGGCGCACTGTCGCCGGCCGGGAACACTTCCTGCAGCGTGTGCAACGCCGACAGGAAGCCACGGAACGGCCCGCCGCTGAGCGGCTCGCGGGCCCGCTCGCGCTCGTGGCGGCCAAAGGCTTCCACGCCCTGCTCGCGCGAAATGCGCTCACTCTCGTCACCGAAGATCACCGCGTCACCGTCGAAGGCGATGCGCAGCTGACCGGCCGGGCGACCGGTATCGATCTGATCGGCCGCCGCGGCGGCGGTTTCGCCCGGCGGCTTGGGCAGGATGGTCGCCGCCGCAATGCCATGGCGCAGCGCGCTGCGCACCGATTCCGGGTTGGCCGACAGGAACAGGTCGGTGCCGAACGGCTTCACGTACGGCCAGGTCGGCTCGCCGGCGGTGAACGTCGCGCGGATGATGCCCAGGCCGTAGTGCTGGATCGAATTGAAGATGCGCAGGCCGGTATCGGCCGAATTGCGCGACAGCAGGATCACCTCGACCCGCGGATTCTCCGGGCTGGCACCCTGGTTCAGCGCCAGCAACTTGCGCACCACCGGGAAGGCCACGCCGGGGCCGAGGATATCGTCCTCGTGCTGGCGCTGGAATTCGGCATAGGCCGCCACGCCATCGCTCTCGAACAGCGCGTGGCTTTCCTCGAGGTCGAACAGGGCGCGCGAGGTCACCGCGACGGTCAGCAAACGGGGGGAGTTGTCGCCCATCGGTGGGGGTCCTTCAAGCGGTCGGCGGGGCCGGCCGCCTATTGTCGTCAAAAAACGAACTGTTCGCTCAGGATCCGGTCTTCCAGGTTGTGCTCCGGGTCGAACAGCAGGGTCACGCGGCGGTCCTTCGACTCGCGGATGGTCACCTCGACCACGTCGCGGGTCTCGTGCGAATCCGCTGTGACGCTGACCGGGCGCTTGTACGGATCAAGCACGCGGAAACGCACCTCGGTGTCGGCCTTGAGAATCGCCCCGCGCCAGCGGCGCGGCCGGTACGGGGCCAACGGCGTCAGCGCGATGGTGTGCGAGCCCAGCGGCAGCACCGGACCGTGTGCGGAATAGTTGTAGGCGGTGCTGCCGGCCGGGGTGGCCACCAGCACGCCGTCACCGATCAGTTCGGCCACGCGTTCCTGGCCGTTGAGGTCGATGCCGATATGCGCGGCCTGCCGGGTCTGGCGCAGCAGCGACACATCGTTGTAGGCCAGCGAACCGGTACTGGTGCCCGACTCGGTCAGCGCCACCATTTCCAGCGGGCGCAGGTTGGCCGGTTCGGCACGGGCAATGCGCGCCTGCACGTCGTCGTCGCCACGGTACTGGTTCATCAGGAAGCCGACCGTGCCCAGTTTCATGCCGAATACCGGCTTGCCCAGGTGCCCATGCCGGTGCAGGGTCTGCAGCATGAAGCCATCGCCGCCCAGTGGGCACAGCACGTCGGCCTGTTCCGGCGCGTGGTCGCCATAGCGCGAGACCATCGCCGCGCGGGCCATCTGCGCGGGCTCGGTGGTGCTGGCCAGGAAAGCGATGCGGGGGGTGTCGCTCATCAGCGCGGCAGATCCGGAAGGGCTGGGCAAAGCATACCTCGCCCCCCGGACAGCGCAACCGCAGGCCGGATGGGGCACCCTCATCCAACTCAATGAAGGTTTCAGCGGTGCAGCAGGATCGAGCCCTTCCCGGCGACAGCAACGACATCTCGATATCGTCCGATAGGCTTCTCATACCACTCTCATGACCATTGATGTGCCGATCAGGTTCGCCTGGCACACCCAGCGTTGGCGCAGGCCCGCAGGGCACGTCGCGGATCGGCCGTCTATCCAAGAGAGAGCCCATGAGAATCCACCACCTCGCAATCGCCCTGGCGGCGTTGCTGCCAGCAGGCAACAGCCTCGCGCAGTCCGGTAGCGCCCACCTGACACCCAGCAGGATCAACTACCAGGAGCAACTACCTGACAGGTACTCCCATGTGGATTTCACAGTAAGCGCCAAGGACTGGATGGAGCGGGCACGGCTGCGTTCACATCAGTCCCAGCCAGGGGAAATGTCCTTCTTGATCTCCAACGCCGCTGGCAAAGACCAGAACTTCGAACTCATCGGAAAGTTCTCGCATCTGCCACCGGATGCCAACCGCATGATCATCCCTGCCTCGAAATGGGTGGACCTGGACAAGCGCGAACAGGGATGGGAAGTCATCGGCGACGTACGGGAGTTGATTCCTCACAATACCGAGCGCTGGTGGGTGCCCGCCATGGGCCGCAGATTCATCACCAAAGTCTCGCTGTACGACGGCCAGTGGGCCGGCGAGATCGGGTTGCCCAGCCAGCCCAATCTTCCCTATGACACGATTACCGTCACCAACCATGCGACGTGGCCTACCCGGATCATGGGCAACAACACGCTGTTCCCCGATGCGCAGATGAAGCTGGGGACCGGTGATGTGCATCACTTCGTGTTCGACCCGAACCATCGCAAATGGAAGCTTGATTACGCGACCCTTGTTCCGGTCAGCATCGCCAGGCATATGGACAAGCCCGATGCGCCCCGAACGGTAGTTGAGGTTACACCGGAAGATTCGCACAGGTCACTGCGTCTCCCTGACGTGGCCAGCGATCGGGATCGTCGCACCGTCTCCGTGCATCCGGCGCTCGATCGTTCCATTGCACTGATCGCCCGGAACATCTTCGATCACGCCACCACCTACTGGATGCTTGCGCCTGGCCAGTCGATGGAGCTGGTCTATATCGATGATGGCGGCGTGGGCAGCGGCCAATGGCACCCGCTGCTCTATCCGATCCAGCACTTCGATGCTGATACGCTGCCGGGTGGGCGCCTCGACAAGGCCCAGACGATGCTCACCTGGATTACGAGCAAGGGCAGGAACGTGAGCTTGCCCCACGTTTCAGCCTGGATGACGGAGCATGCGCGTATCGAAGTGGTAAACACCGACCCCAATGCAAGCATCAAGGTCACGGGCAACAGGGTCGACACTCTCAAGCGCCGCGAGCAGGCGTCTTTCCGCTTGACGAGGGTCAACGGCCGGCTCGACTGGGTCCGCGAAACCGACACCATCGACGTCACTCTGGTGGGCCCTCCGGGTCCAGGCCGGCCGGACGAAGACATCCTTGTATTGATGCGCGAGAACCTCAGGAAGACCAACGAGGCCTTGCAGAACTCCGGCGCAACGTTCCGCCTGCGTGAAGCAGTCGCAATGAATTACAGGGTACCTGCCGGAATGCCCACCCAGGCCATTCCGGAATGGCTGGCACAGCAGCCCGACTTCGAGTACGTGGTCGGCCTGCTCCGCTCAGATGGCCTGTACTACGGTGGTTTCGCCGACGGCTGCAGTGGCTCCCATCATTCTGCAGAGGCCATGCGCTTCGTGATCGCGACCAATGTGCTGTGCTCAACCGACGTCCTGCGCGAGGAAGTTGGCAAGGCCCTGGGCATGAAGATCAACGCCAAGCAACCGGTACCGGTCATCGGCTCGGGCAACGCACTGCCCATGTATCCAACCAGCACCCGCATCCTGGAAGACGGCAGCCGTGCCATCAACCACGGGCAGCGCGACGAGGTGCTGTACATGAATGGTGTCGCCGCAGACGTTGCCCGATACAGCGACAGCCTCAGGCCGTAACTCCAATACCCGGCACTGATCCAAGCGGTAGTGCCGGCCGCTGGCCGGCGCTACCCGTCCCAGGCATGCGCCGCAAAACAAAACGGCCCCGCTTTCGCGGGGCCGTTCTGTTCAACACACGCCGGGCATAACCCGGCGGTACATCACTTACGCACCATGTGCAGCGAGCTGGCCCAGGCGCTGGACCGCGACCGAGACGGTCGGGTAGTCCAGGGTCTTCTGCTCGGCCAGTTCGGCCAGCATCGCCAGGGTGAAGCGCAGGCTGTTGTCGTCGCGACCCATCCAGGCCGCCACCTTCGCTTCAGCACTGCCACCCTTGGTGCCCAGCACCTGGCCGGCCAGGTTGCGGTGGTTGGCGGCCAGTTCGTCACGCAGCACGCCACGTGCCACGGCGTGCCAACGGCCATTGACCTCCAGCGCGTCGACCTGCTCGAACAGCCACGGCAGCTGCAGGGCATCGCCCAGGCGGAAGTGGACCTTGGACACGTCCACCGGCTTCAGCTTGCGGGTACGGGCCAGTTCGATGATGTCGAACGCCGGCTCCAGGAAGTGCAGTTCGGCCAGCTGCTGCGCCAGGGCGGACGGCAGGCCCTTTTCCTTCCACTCGGCCACCAGCGCTTCGTAGGTCGGACGCTGCGAATCCGGCAGCACACCCGACGCAACGCGGATGTCGTTGAACGGACCCTGGTAGCGGTTGACCGCTTCGGTGATGCCCGGCATCGCACCTGGGCGCGACAGCAGCCAGCGCACGAACGAGCGCTGCAGCTTCCAGATCACTTCCAGTGCGTCGATCTGCACCGACTCCGGCACCTTGCCGTCGAGGGCATCGATCTGCGCCCACAGCGCGCGTGCATCCAGCGTTTCACGGCTGATGGTGTAGGCCTTGGCGACCTCGGCGATCGAGCGGCCGGTGTCTTCCTGCATGCGCATCAGGAAGGTGGCGCCCATGCGGTTGATGGTCTGGTTGGTCACGGCCGTGGCGATGATTTCGCGCTTCAGGCGGTGACGCTCCATCGCGTCGGCGTACTTCTTCTGCAGCGGGGTCGGGAAGTAGCGCTGCAGTTCCTTGGACAGGTACGGATCTTCCGGAATGTCCGAATCCAGCAGCTGGGCGAACGCCACCAGCTTGGAGTAGGACAGCAGCACCGACAGTTCCGGACGGGTCAGGCCCTGGCCGCGTGCCTTGCGCTGCGACAGCTCGGCATCGGACGGCAGGAATTCGATCTGGCGATCGAGCAGGCCCTGCTGTTCAAGCGTACGGATGAAGTGCTGCTTGGAACCCAGGCGCTTGACCGCCATCCGCTCCATCAGGCTCAGCGCCTGGTTCTGGCGGTAGTTGTCGTTGAGCACCAGCTCGGCGACTTCATCGGTCATCGAGGCCAGCAGCTTGTTGCGCTGCTCGACGGTCAGCTTCTTGGCCCGCACCACATCGTTGAGCAGGATCTTGATGTTGACTTCATGGTCGGAGGTGTCGACACCGGCCGAGTTGTCGATGAAGTCGGTGTTGAGCAGCACGCCGGCCTGGGCAGCTTCGATGCGGCCCAGCTGGGTCATGCCCAGGTTGCCGCCCTCGCCCACCACCTTGCAGCGCAGCTCGCCACCGTTCACGCGCAGGGCGTTGTTGGCTCGGTCGCCGACATCGCTGTGCTGCTCGCTGGCGGCCTTGACGTAGGTACCGATGCCGCCGTTCCACAGCAGGTCGACCGGTGCCTTCAGGATCGCGCTCATCAGGTCGTTCGGCGACAGCGCCTTGACGTTCTCGTCCAGGCCCAGCACTTCACGCACCTGCGGGGTGATCTCGATCGACTTCAGGCTGCGCGGGTACACGCCGCCGCCCTTGCTGATCAGCTTGGCATCGTAGTCCGCCCAGCTCGAACGCGGCACGGTGAACAGGCGCTCACGTTCGACGAACGTGGTGGCTGCATCCGGGTTCGGGTCCAGGAAGATGTGGCGATGATCGAACGCAGCGACCAGGCGGATGTGGCGCGACAGCAGCATGCCGTTGCCGAACACGTCGCCGGACATGTCGCCGACGCCGACCGCGGTGAAGTCCTGGCTCTGGCTGTCACGGCCCAGCGCACGGAAGTGGCGCTTGACCGACTCCCACGCACCGCGTGCGGTGATGCCCATGCCCTTGTGGTCGTAACCCACCGAACCACCGGAGGCGAATGCATCGCCCATCCAGAAGCCGTGCGCGATGGCCAGGCCGTTGGCGATGTCGGAGAAGGTCGCGGTGCCCTTGTCGGCGGCCACCACCAGGTACGGATCGTCCACGTCATGGCGCACGACATCCACCGGCGGCACGATCTTGTTGTTGACGATGTTGTCGGTGATGTCCAGCAGGCCCTGGATGAACAGCTTGTAGCAGGCCACGCCGTTGGCGAAGATCGCGTCGCGGTCGCCGTTCACCGGCGGGGTCTTGGCGAAGAAGCCGCCCTTCGCGCCGACCGGCACGATGACGGTGTTCTTGACCATCTGCGCCTTGACCAGGCCCAGCACTTCGGTACGGAAGTCTTCACGACGGTCCGACCAGCGCAGGCCACCACGGGCGACCGCGCCGAAGCGCAGGTGGGTACCTTCCACGCGCGGGCCGTAGACGAAGATTTCGCGGTACGGGCGCGGCTTCGGCAGGTCCGGCACCAGCGCCGAATCGAACTTGAAGCTGATGACATGGCCGTGCTGGCCGTTGGCATCGGTCTGGTAGTAGCTGGTACGCAGTGTCGCGTCGATCACGCCCATGAACGAGCGCAGGATGCGGTCCTCGTCCAGGCTGGACACGCGGTCCATCAGCTTCAGCAGCGCATCGCGCGCGGCCTGCATCTGCGCGTCGCGGTCACCCTTGCGGGCGTCGACCACGGTCTTGAGCACCTTCAGGGTGGCGTCGTCGCCAGCGGCCAGTACATCGAAGTGCGCCTTCAGCTGGGCCTGGCCGGCAGCGATGTCGTCCTTGCCTTCGTGGCCGGTGGCCGGATCGAAGCGGGCTTCGAACAGCTCGACCAGCAGGCGGGCCAGCAGCGGGTAGCGCGCGAAGGTGCCTTCCACGTAGGCCTGCGAGAACGGCACGCCGGTCTGCAGCAGGTACTTGCAGTAGCCACGCAGCATGGCGACCTGGCGCCAGTGCAGGCCAGCGGCCAGCACCAGGCGGTTGAAGCCGTCGTTCTCGGCATCGCCGTGCCAGACGCGGGCGAAGGTCTCGCCGAAGGCTTCATCGACGCTGGCGGCATCGATCGCGCCGGCGGTCGACTCGACCTCGAAGTCCTGCACGTACACCGGCGCGTTGTCGACCGACAGGCGGTACGGACGCTCGGCGATCACGCGCAGGCCCATGTTTTCCATCATCGGCAGCGCGTCCGACAGCGGAATGTCGTCCAGCTGGCGATACAGCTTCAGGCGCAGGCCATCACCGCTTTCGCGCGGCACGGCCTGCAGGCTCAGGCGCAGGTCGTCCGGGCCGGTCAGGGCATCGAGCTGGCTGACATCGTTGGCGGCAACCGCGGTGCTGTTGTCTTCGATGTAGCCGGCCGGCAGTGCCTTGCCGATACGGGCGGCGATGCGCAGGCCTTCGGTCTCGCCGTGGCGGGTGACCAGCGCTTCGCGCAGGTCGTCCTGCCAGTTGCGCAGCACCTGGGCCAGCTTCTGCTCCAGTTCGGCGGTATCGACGTCGAGCATTTCACCCGGCTTCGGGCGCACGATCAGGTGCACCTGGGCCAGCGGCGATTCGCCCAGCACCACCGAGCTGTCCACGTATTCGCCATGCAGCGCTTCCTTCAGCATCGCTTCGATGCGCAGGCGCACGTCGGTGTTGAAGCGCTCGCGCGGCAGGTAGACCAGCGCGGAGATGAAACGGCTGTACTTGTCACGGCGCAGGAACAGGCGGCTGCGCACGCGCTCCTGCAGGCCCAGCACGCCCATGGCGGTGCGGAACAGTTCGTCCTCGCTGGACTGGAACAGTTCTTCGCGCGGCAGGGTTTCCAGGATGTGGCGCAGGGCCTTGCCGCTGTGGCTGGCCGGGGCCAGGCCCGACTGCTTCATCACGTGCTCGTGGCGCTGGCGCACCAGCGGGATTTCCCACGGGCGACGGTTGTAGGCGCTGGAGGTGAACAGGCCAAGGAAGCGCTGCTCGCCGATGATCTTGCCCTTGGCGTCGAATTCCAGCACGCCGATGTAGTCCATGTAGCCGGCGCGGTGCACGCGCGAACGGGCATTGGTCTTGGTCAGGATCAGCGCGTCCTTCAGGCCGGACGTGGCGTTCAGGCCCTGCGCGGCCAGGGTCTTGACCGGACGGGCGGCGGACTTGTCCTTGCCGCGCATCAGGCCCAGGCCGGTGTCGTTCAGCGGCGCCAGCACGTCTTCCTTGCCCTGCTTCTCGACGCGGTACTCGCGGTAGCCGAAGAAGGTGAAGTGGTTGTCGGCGGCCCAGCGCAGGAATTCCTGTGCTTCCTTGCGCGAGGCGGCATCGACCGGCAGCTGGCGGCTGCCCAGGTCGTCGGCCAGCGCCAGTGCCTTGTCCTTCATCGGCTGCCAGTCGCGCACGATCGCACGCACTTCGTCCAGCGCCTTGTTGATGGCCTGCTCGATGGCGGCCATGGCTTCGGCCGGCTGGCGGTCGATTTCCAGCAGCATCACCGACTCGGCATCCCCCTCGCCGACCTTGACCAGCTTGCCGGCCTTGTCGCGGGTGAAGCGCAGCACCGGGTGGCCCAGCACGTGGACGCCCACGCCCTGTTCGGCCAGCGACATGGTGACGGTGTCGACCAGGAACGGCATGTCGTCGTTGACGATCTGCAGCACGGTGTGCGGCGATTCCCAACCATTGGCCTTCGCGGTCGGATTGAACACGCGGACGTTGGCCTTGCCGGCCTTGCGGGCACGGGCGAATTCCAGCGTCTCAGCCGCGAGAGCGGCCCACTCTTCAGCGCTGTGGTGCGGGAACTCGTCCGACTCCATGCGCTTGTAGAAGTCAGTGGCGAAGGCCACCGCTTCGGCCTGTGCGGCCGCGGGGTAACGCTTGCGCAATGCCGTGTACACCGGCTCCAGGGAGAAACCAGCGGTCACTGCGACCTCCGACTCTGCTGGTTTGGTCTTGTTTTTCACGGTCTTGGCTGCGGTTTTTTGCGGTTTCATGGCAGAGCGATGCGCTTGCTCAGTTGGGAAAATGAAATTGTAGCCCTACCGCACGAAAAGGCCTTGCTGCAGGACGGAATAAGTAGATTCGGGTTTGCTGCGGTTTAGACGCCTATTCAGTTCGCACCGGTATGGTCCTGGCACCCACTTCAGCACTGCCGACAGGATCGGCAAAGCGTGTTACCGGAAGACACACGCGGCGACGCCGATTCGATTCCACAATCCTGAACTGGACGGTATAGTCCACCGCGTGAACCCGGCCTACCTCCCCGTCGCCCTCGACGCACGCGATGAGCGCGTGTTCGATGCCGTGCGCGAGCTGTTGGCCCAGCAGGGCATGCAGATGAGCATGGACGCGGTGGCCCAGCATGCCGGCTGTTCCAAGCAGACCCTGTACTCGCGCTATGGCAGCAAGCAGGAACTGCTGCGCCGGGTGATGCAGCGCCATGTCGGCCACGCCACCGGGGCCATGGTTCGTGCACTCCGCAGTGACGACCTGCGTGCCAGCCTGCTCCAGTTCGCCACCGACTTCCTGGAGCATTTCAACCAACCGCACGTAGGACAGGCCTGTCGGCTGATCGCCGCCGATGCGTCACAGTTTCCCGAAGAGGCGCGTACGCTGTACCGGCATGGCGCCGGCGCGTTGACGCTTCATCTAGCTGAATGGATTGAAACCGTTTGCATGCAAGGCCAGCTCCGGCATGACGACCCGCACTTCATGGCCGAACTGCTGCTGAGCATGATCGCCGGTCAGGATTTCGACAAACAGCGCTTCCATACCCCCCATCGCGATGACGCGCTGCTGCGTCGGCGTTGGGCAGAGTTCTCCGTCGACAGCTTCCTGCGCGCGTTCGCGCCACAGCCGTCGCCGGCCCCGTCTACAAACCAACCCCGGAGTTCCTCCTGATGACCGCCCCACTCCGCACCCTTGCCTTGACGTGCGCCGTTGCTGTCGCTCTGGCTGCCTGCAAGAAGCCGGAACAGCAGATGCCCCCGCCGCCGGAGGTGGGCGTGATCGACGCCAAGCCGCAGACCCTGCCGCTGCAGCGCGAGCTGGTCGGCCGCCTGTCGCCGTTCCGCAGCGCCGACGTCCGCGCACGCGTGCCCGGCGTGCTGCTCAAGCGCGTCTACCAGGAAGGCTCGCAGGTCAAGCAGGGCCAGACCCTGTTCCTGATCGACCCGGCGCCGCTGCGTGCCTCGCTCAACGCCTCCGAGGCGCAGCTGGCCTCGGCCCGCGCGACCTACGCCAATGCCAAGGTCGCCGCCGACCGCGCACGTTCGCTGGCCCCGCAGCAGTTCGTCTCCAAGGCCGACCTGGACAATGCCGAATCGGCCGAGCGCACCGCGCTGGCCGCGGTCAAGCAGGCCGAAGCATCGGTGACCTCCTCGCGCATCAACCTGGGCTATACCGAAGTGACCGCACCGATCAGCGGCGTGGCCAACAAGCAGCAGGTCACCGAAGGTGCGCTGGTCGGCCAGGGCGATGTGACCCTGCTGACCACCGTCGACCAGCTCGACCCGCTGTACGTCAACTTCTCGCTGAGCGTGGACGAGTTGACCCAGCTGCGCGCGCAGCAGGCCAAGGGTGCGCTGGCGCTGTCTGGTGACGGCAAGGCCACGGTCAACGTCAAGCTGGCAGACGGCAGTACCTACAGCGAACCGGGCACGCTGGACTTCTCTTCGACCACGGTCGACCCGGCCACCGGCGCGGTGTCGCTGCGCGCGCTGCTGCCGAACCCGCAGCAGATCCTGCTGCCCGGCGCCTTCGTCAGCTTCCAGGCCAACCTCGGCGAGCGCAACAACGCCTACCTGGTGCCGCAGCAGGCGCTGCTGCGCGACACCACCGGCGGCTACGTGATGGTGGTCGGTGCCGACGGCAAGGTGGTGCGCAAGAACGTGAAGACCGATGGCGCGCAGAACGGCAACTGGCTGGTCAGCGACGGCCTGGCCGCCGGTGACAAGGTGATCGTGGCCGGCGTGCAGAAGGTCAAGGAAGGTGCGCCGGCGGTGGCCAAGCCGTGGACCCCGGGGCAGGACGCCAACGGCAAGCCTGCCGCAGGCGGCGCCGCTCCGGCGGGCGCAGCACCGGCCGCAGGCAAGGCACCGGCCGACGCGGCCAAGCCTGAGCAGGCCGATGCGGCCAAGCCGGCCGCCACCGATTCGAACAAGCAGTAACGGGAACCTTCCGTCATGCCTAAATTTTTCATCGAACATCCAGTCTTCGCCTGGGTGGTTGCGATCCTGATCTCGCTCAGCGGCGTGATCGCGATCCTCAACCTGGGCGTGGAGTCCTATCCCAACATCGCCCCGCCGCAGGTCACCGTCTCGGCGACCTACCCGGGCGCCAGTGCGGACACCACCGAGAAATCGGTCACCCAGGTGATCGAGCAGCAGCTGACCGGTATCGATCACCTGCTGTACTTCAGCTCCTCGTCGGCCTCCAACGGCCGTGCGCAGATCACCCTGACCTTCGAGACCGGTACCGATCCGGACATCGCCCAGGTGCAGGTACAGAACAAGGTCTCGCTGGCCACGCCACGACTGCCTTCGGAAGTAACCCAGCAGGGCGTGGTGGTGGCCAAGGCCAACGCCGGCTTCCTGATGGTGATCGCGCTGCAGTCCGATACGCCGGCCATCAACCGTGACGCCCTGAACGACATCGTCGGTTCGCGCGTGCTCGACCAGGTCTCGCGTATCCCCGGCGTCGGCAGCACCCAGCAGTTCGGTTCCGAGTACGCCATGAACATCTGGCTGAACCCGGAGAAGATGCAGGGCTACGGCCTGTCGGCCAGCCAGGTGCTGGCCGCGGTGCGTGCGCAGAACGTGCAGTTCGCTGCCGGTGCGCTGGGTTCGGACCCATCGCCGGAAGGCCAGCACTTCACCGCCACGGTCTCGGCCGAAGGCCGCTTCAGCTCGCCGCAGGAGTTCGAGAACATCATCCTGCGCGCCAACGCTGACGGCTCGCGCGTGCTGCTGAAGGACATCGCCCGCGTTGCCTTCGGTGCCAACAACTACGGCTTCGACACCCAGTACAACGGCAAGCCGACCGGCGCCTTCGCCATCCAGCTGCTGCCGGGCGCCAACGCCCTGAACGTGGCCGATGCGGTACGCGCCAAGATGGATGAGCTGCAGCCCAGCTTCCCGTCCGGGGTGACCTGGTTCTCGCCGTACGACAGCACCACCTTCGTCAAGATCTCCATCCAGGAAGTGGTCAAGACACTGTTCGAAGCAGTGTTCCTGGTGTTCCTGGTGATGCTGATCTTCCTGCAGAACTTCCGCGCCACGCTGATCCCGACCCTGGTCATCCCGGTGGCCCTGCTCGGCACCTTCCTGGGCATGTGGATGATCGGCTTCACGATCAACCAGCTGACCCTGTTCGCGATGGTGCTGGCGATCGGCATCGTGGTCGATGACGCGATCGTGGTGATCGAGAACGTCGAACGCATCATGACCGAGGAAGGCCTGGCGCCGAAGCCGGCCACGCAGAAGGCGATGACCCAGATCACCGGCGCGGTGGTGGCGATCACCGTCGTGCTGGCCGCGGTGTTCATCCCGTCCGCCCTGCAGGGTGGTGCCGCCGGTGAGATCTACAAGCAGTTCGCGCTGACCATCGCCATCTCGATGGCGTTCTCGGCGTTCCTGGCACTGGGCTTCACCCCGGCGCTGTGCGCGACCTTCCTCAAGCCGACGCACAACGACAACCCGAACATCGTCTACCGCACCTTCAACAAGTACTACGACAAGATCAGCCACACCTATGTGGGCCACATCACCTCGGCGGTGCGCCATGCGCCGCGCTGGATGATCCTGTTCGTGGTGCTGACCGCACTGTGCGGCTTCCTGTTCACCCGCATGCCGGGCAGCTTCCTGCCGGAAGAAGACCAGGGCTACGCGCTGGCGATCGTGCAGCTGCCGCCGGGCTCGACCAAGGGCCAGACCAACGAAGTGTTCGCGCAGATGCGTGGCATCCTGGAAAAGCAGGATGGCTATGAAGGCATGCTGCAGGTGGCCGGCTTCAGCTTCGTCGGTTCCGGCGAGAACGTGGGCATGGGCTTCATCCGCCTGAAGCCGTGGGAGGAACGCAAGTTCACCGCGCCCGAGTTCATCCAGAACATGAACGGCGCGTTCTACGGCATCAAGGAAGCACAGATCTTCGTGGTCAACCTGCCCACCGTGCAGGGCCTCGGCCAGTTCGGCGGCTTCGACATGTGGCTGCAGGACCGCAGCGGTGCCGGCTACGAGCAGCTGACCCAGGCGCGCAACATCCTGCTTGGCCAGGCTGCGCAGAAGCCCGATCATCTGGTGGGCGTACGCCCGAACGGCCTGGAAAACGCCCCGCAGCTGCAGCTGCATGTCGACCGCGTGCAGGCGCAGTCGATGGGCATGTCGGTGTCGGACGTGTACAGCACCATCCAGCTGATGCTGGCCCCGGTGTACGTCAATGACTTCTTCTACGAAGGCCGCATCAAGCGCGTGACCATGCAGGCCGATGGCCCGTATCGCACCGGCCAGGAGTCGCTGAAGAGCTTCTACAGCCCGTCCAGCCTGACCACGAATGCCGACGGCACCAACGCGATGATCCCGCTCAACACGGTGGTCAAGTCCGAATGGGTGTCGGCACCGCCGTCGCTGAGCCGCTACAACGGCTACTCGGCGATCAACATCGTCGGCTCGCAGGCCCCGGGCACCAGCTCGGGTGAGGCGATGCAGACCATGGAGAGCATCGTCAACGACGACCTGCCGGCCGGCTTCGGCTACGACTGGTCCGGCATGTCCTACCAGGAAATCCTGGCCGGCAACGCCGCGACGCTGCTGCTGGTGCTGTCCATCGTGGTGGTGTTCCTGTGCCTGGCGGCCCTGTACGAAAGCTGGTCGATCCCGGTGGCGGTGCTGCTGGTCGTGCCGCTGGGCGTGCTCGGTGCACTCGGCCTGTCGATGCTGCGCGGCCTGCCCAACGATCTGTTCTTCAAGATCGGCCTGATCACCGTGATCGGCCTGGCGGCGAAGAACGCGATCCTGATCGTGGAGTTCGCGGTGGAGCAGCGCGCAGCAGGCAAGAACCTGCGCGATGCCACCATCGAAGCGGCCCGCCTGCGCTTCCGCCCGATCCTGATGACCTCGTTCGCGTTCATCATGGGCGTGATCCCGATGGCGATCTCCACCGGCGCCGGCGCCAACTCCCGCCACGCCATCGGTACCGGCGTGATCGGCGGCATGCTGTTTGCCACCCTGCTCGGCCTGCTGATGATCCCGGTGTTCTTCGTGGTCGTCCGCCGCATGCTGGGTGACAAGCTGGATGAACCGTCCAAGGAGTTCATGGAACGCCAGCGCGATGCGGAAACCGCCCACCGTCCGGATCGTTGATCCGGTGGTGAGCTGAAATGAAAAGGCCCCGGAGCGATCCGGGGCCTTTTTCATTCGTGCCATGAAGCCGGTAGTCGCCGACCTTGGTTGGCGCCGCTGGATCCATGCCAACCAAGGTTGGCGCATGCCAAGCCGGCGTCTCAGCGCAGCAGCGCAACCACCACGCATACCACCACGAGAGCCAATGCAGCCCATTGCATCGGCACAAAGAAGAAATGATGGGGTGCAGCCATACCCTTCTGCCGGGGCGCACGGTTGAGCCACAAACCCAGCAATACGTTCACCGCTGCGCCGATGCCTGCACCCAACAGAACCTGGGGCAGCGGCGTGTTGCCTCTGGAGCCTTCATGCGGAAAGAAGTACGCCAGCAGCAGGATGGCTGCAATCGGCGTCACCAGCGTCATGAATCCCCAACCTCGATAGATCATCTTTGCAGACCGCGTAAAAACCGGCTTGCATTGGACCAGATCGGGTATCGCTCGGCCAAGAAGACCGTGTATCCACGCATGGCGTGGATCTACTGGCCGCGCCGCCGTTGCAGCGGCGCGGCCGGTCGAACTCAGCGCAGCCCGGTCTCGTTGCGGGCGATCACCAGGCGCTGGATCTCCGAGGTGCCTTCGTAGATCTCGGTGATCTTGGCATCACGGAAGTAGCGCTCCAGCGGCATTTCCTTCGAGTACCCCATGCCGCCGTGGATCTGCACGGCCTGGTGGGTGATCCACATCGCCGCTTCCGAGGCCGTCAGCTTGGCCACTGCCGCTTCGGTGCTGAAGCGCTTGCCCTGGCCCTTCACCCACGCAGCGCGCAGGGTCAGCAGCAGCGCTGCGTCCAGCTTGCACTTCATGTCGGCGATCTTCGCCTGGGTCATCTGGAAGGTGCCGATGGCCGCGCCGAAGGCCTTGCGCTCCTTCACGTATTCCAGGGTCGCTTCATACGCGGCCCGGGCGATGCCGATGGCCTGCGAGGCGATGCCGATGCGACCGGCATCGAGCACACTCATGGCGATCTTGAAGCCTTCGCCTTCCTGGCCCAGCACATCCTCAGCCTGTGCCACGTAATCGTTGAACTCGATCTCGCAGGTGGCCGAGGCACGAATGCCCAGCTTCGGTTCGGTCTTGCCACGGCCGAAGCCCGCCTTGTCGGTATCGATCAGGAATGCGGTAATGCCGCGCGCGCCCTTGTCCGGCTCGCTCATCGCGAACAGCACGATGTACTTGGCCACCGGGCCAGAGGTGATCCAGCTCTTCTTGCCGTTGATGACGAAGGTGCCATCGGCCTGCTTCACTGCACGGCAGCGCATGGCGGTGGCATCCGAACCGGACTGCGGCTCGGTCAGCGCGAACGCGCCGATGGCCTCGCCTTCGGCGATGGCACGCACATACTTCTGCTTCTGTTCCTCGGTACCGTGGGTGAGGATGCCGTTGCAGAACAGCGAGTTGTTGACCGACATGATGGTCGAGTGGGCAGCGTCGGCGGCGGCGACCTCCACCATCGCCAGCACGTACGCCACCGGGTCCATGCCCGCGCCACCGTATTCGGTCGGCACTTCGATGCCCATCAGGCCGTTCTCGCCCAGCAGGCGGATGTTGTCCAGCGGGAACTCGCCGGTGCGGTCATGGTGCTCCGCGCTCGGGCCGATCTTCTCCTGCGCGATGCGCCGCGCCACGTCCTGCAGCATCAACTGCTCTTCAGTAAAGCTGAAATCCACAACACCCTCCCGGGTACATGAAGTTATGGGCCGCGCACCGCGCGCCCAGGTGCCTCGATTGTACCGGGGCCCGCCAGTTTCCGTACGCCAGCGACTTGACCGCGGAAGGCCTTCTCGGCGAATATATCTCTATATCGCGATAGGTAGATATTTATGGATCTGGAAGATTGGTCGACCCGCCTCAAGGTGTTCGCCGATGCGACCCGCGTGCGCCTGCTGGCGCTGCTGGAGCAGGAAGAGCTGACCGTGGCCGAACTGTCGGCAATCACCCGCCTGGCGCAGCCACGCGTGTCCACCCACCTGGCGCGCCTGAAGGAAGCCGGCCTGGTCCGTGACCGCCGTGCCGGCGTGTCGGCCTATTACCGCTTCGACGAGGCCCAGCTGGACCCGGCGCAGCGCGCATTGTGGCATGCCTTGAGCA
This sequence comes from Stenotrophomonas sp. WED208, assembly GCF_040984485.1. Lineage (NCBI taxonomy): Bacteria > Pseudomonadati > Pseudomonadota > Gammaproteobacteria > Lysobacterales > Lysobacteraceae > Stenotrophomonas > Stenotrophomonas sp. WED208. The sequence goes on along the minus strand of NZ_JAZARB010000001.1, from coordinate 1,636,573 downwards.
ACGGAAGCGACGACCCGCTGCTGCGGCAGGACGCTGAACGTGTTGCCGCCGTGCTGGCCCACCGTGCCGCCGACCAGAACTGGGCCGACAGCGTGGCCGGCGACATGGAGCGCCACTACTCCCCGGGCCGCACCTGGGAAGCCCTCGCGCGCACTGCGTTGCCGCTGCTTGAAACCGGCGACGTGCTCGACATCGCCTCCGGCGACGGCGTGCTGGCCGAACTGGTCGCCCCGCATGCCAAGCGCTACATCTGCATCGATACCAGCGCGCGCGTGGTTGCTGCCGCCAGCGAACGCCTGCGCCGCCTGCCCAACGTGGAAGTGCGCGAGGGCGACATGCATGCCCTGCCCTTCAAGGACGGCAGCTTCGACCTGGTGGTGCTGATGCACGCGCTGACCTACGCCAGCAAACCGGCGCAGGCGGTCACCGAAGCCGCGCGCGTGCTGCGCCCTGGCGGCCGCCTGCTGCTGTGCAGCCTGGCCCGCCACGAGCACAAGGCGGCGGTGGAGGCCTACGGCCACGTCAACCTCGGCTTCAGCGACAAGGAACTGCGCAGATTCGTCGACAAGGCCGGCCTGCAGGTATCCAGCCTGGAGACGGTTACCCGCGAAAAGCGCCCGCCGCATTTTGAAGTGATTTCACTGATCGCCAACAAGCCCTGACGCCGAGACCGCCATGTCCGCCCTGCCCTGGCTGCATCCTGATCGTGCCAACGCCCTGCTCGACGCCCTGCGTGAGCGGATCCTGATCATCGACGGCGCAATGGGCACCATGATCCAGCGCCATGGCCTGCAGGAAGACGACTACCGTGGCGAGCGCTTCGCCGGTGGCTACGATCATGTGCATGGCCCCGCTTGCGACCACGCCGTGCAGGAAGGCCATGACCTGAAGGGCAACAACGATCTGCTGCTGCTGACCCGGCCGCAGGTCATCGCCGACATCCACACCGCCTACCTGGACGCCGGTGCGGATCTGGTCGAGACCAACACCTTCAACGCCACGTCGGTCAGCCAGGCCGACTACCACCTCGAGCACCTGGTGTACGAGTTGAACAAGGCCGGTGCTGCGGTCGCCCGCACCTGCTGCGACGCCGTGGCCGCAACCACGCCGGGCAAGCCGCGCTTCGTGATCGGGGTGATCGGCCCGACCAGCCGCACCGCCTCGATCAGCCCCGATGTCAACGATCCGGGCTTCCGCAACACCAGCTTCGACGAACTTCGCGACACCTATCGCGAAGCCATCGAAGGCCTGATCGACGGCGGCGCCGACACCCTCATGGTCGAGACCATCTTCGACACCCTCAACGCGAAAGCCGCGTTGTATGCACTGGAAGAAGCCTTCGATGCGCGTGGCGCACGGTTGCCGGTGATGATCTCCGGCACCATCACCGATGCATCGGGACGCACCCTGTCCGGGCAGACCGCCGAGGCCTTCCACGCGTCGCTCGCGCATGCGCGTCCATTGTCGATCGGTCTGAACTGCGCGCTGGGTGCCGATGCGATGCGCCCGCACGTGGAAACCCTTTCGCAGGTCGCCGACTGCTACGTCAGCGCGCACCCCAACGCAGGCCTGCCCAATGCCTTCGGCGAGTACGACGAGACGCCCGAGGACATGGCCAGCACTCTGCGCGGTTTCGCCGAGGATGGCCTGTTGAACCTGGTCGGTGGCTGCTGCGGCTCCACCCCTGACCATATCCGCGCAATCGCCGAGGCCGTAGCCGGGCTGCCGCCGCGCGCCCTGCCCCGTGTCCAGGAGCAGGCTGCATGAATGTCGCCGCCACCGTTCCGCACTTCCCGCCCTATTGCTGCTGAGCCGACGCCTGCCATGACGCCTGTCCGCCCTACCCGCCTGTCCGGCCTGGAACCGCTGGTCATCACCCCGGACCTGTTGTTCATCAACGTCGGCGAACGCACCAACGTGACCGGCAGCGCGCAGTTCCGCAAGCTCATCAAGGAAGGCCGCTACGAAGAAGCGGTGGACGTGGCCCGCCAGCAGGTGGCCAGCGGCGCGCAGATCCTCGACGTCAACATGGACGAGGGCCTGATTGATTCGGAAGCGGCGATGACCCGCTACCTCAACCTGATCATGTCCGAGCCGGACATCGCCCGTATTCCGGTGATGGTCGACTCCTCCAAGTGGAGCGTGATCGAGGCCGGCCTGAAGTGCCTGCAGGGTAAGAGCGTGGTCAATTCGATCTCGCTGAAGGAAGGCGAAGCGCTGTTCCGCGAGCACGCACGCAAGGTGCTGCGCTACGGTGCCGCAGCGGTGGTGATGGCTTTCGACGAAAGCGGGCAGGCCGATACCTGTGCACGCAAGGTCGAGATCTGCACCCGCGCCTACCGCATCCTGGTTGACGAGATCGGCTTCCCACCGCAGGACATCATCTTCGACCCGAACATCTTCGCCGTCGCCACCGGCATCGAAGAGCACGACAACTATGCAGTGGACTTCATCGAAGCCACCCGCATCATCAAGCAGACGCTGCCGCACTGCCATGTGTCCGGTGGTGTTTCCAACGTCTCGTTCTCGTTCCGTGGCAATGAAACGGTTCGCCAGGCCATCCACTCGGTGTTCCTGTACCACGCCATTGCCGCCGGCATGGACATGGGCATCGTCAACGCCGGCGCGATGCCGATCTACGACGAACTGGAACCGGAACTGCGCGAGCGCGTGGAGGATGTGATCCTCAACCGCCGCAGTGATGCCACCGAGCGCCTGCTGGAGATCGCCGAGCGCTACAAGGGCAAGAAGGGCGCGGCGAAGACCGAAGACCTCGCCTGGCGCGACAAGCCGGTGGCGCAGCGCCTGGCGCATGCGCTGGTGCATGGCCTGGATGCCTTCGTCGAGGAAGACACCGAGCTGGCCCGGCGGGCCTCCAGCCGCCCGCTGGACGTGATCGAAGGTCCGTTGATGGATGGCATGAACGTGGTCGGCGACCTGTTCGGCGCCGGCAAGATGTTCCTGCCGCAGGTGGTGAAATCCGCGCGCGTGATGAAGAAGGCCGTGGCCTACCTGCTGCCCTACATCGAGGCCGAGAAGGCGCGCAGTGGCGACACCGCCAAGAGCAACGGCAAGATCATCATGGCCACGGTGAAGGGTGATGTGCATGACATCGGCAAGAACATCGTCGGCGTGGTCCTGGCCTGCAACAACTTCGAGGTGGTCGACCTTGGCGTGATGGTGCCGGCGCAGAAGATTCTCGATGCCGCGCGCGAGCACAACGCCGACCTGATCGGCCTGTCCGGGCTGATCACTCCCTCGCTGGAGGAGATGAGCCACGTCGCCCGCGAGATGGAGCGCCAGGGTTTCAACCTGCCGCTGCTGATCGGTGGAGCGACCACCTCGCGCGCGCACACCGCGCTGAAGATCGACCCGCACTACAAAGCGCCTACGGTGTGGGTGAAGGACGCCTCGCGCGCGGTCGGCGTGGCCCAGTCGCTGATCTCGCGTGACCTGCGCGAGGCCTTCGTCGCCGCCAACGAGGCCGACTATGCCGAGATCCGCGCGCGGCATCGCAACCGTGGCGATGCCAAGCGCCTGGTTTCGCTGGAACACGCGCGTGGGCAGAAATTCCAGGGCGGCTGGGACAACTACATGCCACCGGCACCGGACCAGCCCGGCCTGCACGTATTCGACGACTACCCGCTGGCCGAACTGGTCGACTACATCGACTGGACGCCGTTCTTCCAGGCCTGGGAGCTGGCCGGCAAGTTCCCGGCCATCCTCACCGACGAGATCGTCGGTACCCAGGCCAGCGATCTGTACAAGGACGCCCGCGCGATGCTCGAGCGCATCGTCAGCGAGAAATGGCTGACCGCCAAGGCCGTATTCGGCCTGTGGCCGGCCAACAGCATCGGCGACGACGTGCGCGTGCAGCACCCGCTGGGCGAGACGACGCTGCACTTCCTGCGCCAGCAGGTGGACAAGCCGGCCGAGCGCCCGGACTTCTGCCTGGCCGATTTCATCGCCCCGGCCGACAGCGGCAGGCAGGACTGGATCGGCGCCTTCGCTGTCACCGCCGGTATCGGCATCGACGCGCATGTCGCGCGCTTCGAGGCCGAGCATGACGACTACAACGCGATCCTGCTGAAGGCCCTCGCCGACCGCTTCGCCGAGGCGTTGGCCGAGCGCCTGCACCAGCGCGTGCGTACCGAATTCTGGGGCCATGAGCGCGCCGAAACGCTGGACAATGAAGCCCTGATCGACGAGCAGTACCGTGGCATCCGCCCGGCGCCAGGGTACCCGGCATGCCCGGAGCACAGCGAGAAACGGCGCCTTTTCGACCTGCTGCAGGCCGAAGCCAACGCCGGCATGGAACTGACCGAGAGCTTCGCGATGCTGCCTACGGCAGCCGTTTCGGGCTACTACTTCAGCCATCCGCAGAGCCAGTACTTCGTGGTCGGCCGCCTCAGCCGCGAGCAGGTCAGCGACTACGCCCGGCGCAAGGGCGTGGATCGCGCCCAGGCCGAGCGCTGGCTCGCCTCCAACCTCGACTACGACCCCGAATGACACAAAAAAAAGGGGACGGAGGGGATTAAGTCGTTTGTGCCGCAAGCGACTTAATCCCCTCCGTCCCCTTTTTGCTTCATCATTCCGCGATGACTGTCCCCGTTGCCCGGCTCTCCAGCTTCTACCTGTTCTATTACGCGGCACTTGGCGCGTTCACTCCGTACTGGAGCCTGTTCCTGACCGCGCGCGGGATGAGCGTGACCGCGATCAGCGTGATGATGGGCCTGTGGTATGCCACGCGCGTGGTCGCGCCCAGCACCTGGACCTCGCTGGCGGCAGCCTCGCCACGGCCGATCCGCCTGCTGCGCATCGGCTGCATCCTGACCCTGATCAGCTTCGCCGCCTTCCTGTTGCCCTTGCCGCAGCCATGGATGTACCCGGCGATGGTGGTGTTCTGCTTCTTCTACAACGCGGTGATGCCGCAATTCGAATCGATTACCCTCACCCATCTCGGCAGTGACAGTCATCGCTACGGCCTGATCCGGGTCTGGGGCTCGCTCGGCTTCATCGCCGTCGTCACCCTGTTCGGGTGGCTGATTGAAGGCGACGGCACGACCAGCCACGCCGGGCTGCTGCCGTGGATGATGCTGCCACTGTTCGTCCTGCTGGTCGCATCCGCCTTCAGCAACCACTACGCACGCGGCATCGGCAAAGCCGAGGGCGACGCCAGCGGCTTCTGGCAGATCGTGCGGCGGCCGCCAGTGTTGGCGTTCTTCCTGGCCGCCTTCATGGAACAGCTCTCGTTCGGGCCGTACTACACGTTCTTCTCGGTCTACATGGACCATCACGGCTACCGCACATCCACGCTCGGCCTGCTGTGGACCATCGGCGTGGTGTTCGAAGTGGGTGTGTTCTTCACCATCGGCCGTTTCTTCCGCCGCTACGACGCCAGCTGGATGCTGCTGATCGCGCTGGTCAGCTCCTGCCTGCGCTGGGCGGTGACCGCATTGTTCCCGGAGAACCTGCCGGTGATGCTGCTGGCGCAGACTGCACACGCGCTCGGCTTCGCCGCCTTCTTCGCCGCAGCCATGCAGATGCTGGCGACCTATTTCCCGGGCCGCCTCAACGGCCATGGCCAGGGCCTGCTGTATGGCTTTTCGTCCGGTGTCGGTGGCGTGTTGGGCGCGCTCATTGCCGGCCAGCTATGGAAGATCGATGATGGCCGCACGGCGTTCCTGGCCGGCAGCGGCTTCGCCCTGGTCGGCGCCCTGCTGTGCTTCTTCGCCCTGAGCCTGCCACTGATCCGCGCGAAACGGCGCCGTCGCGCGCACTGACCATGCGCAGGATCAGCGCTGCAGCAGCACCCGCTGCAGCGACGGCAGCAGCACCCGGTTGCCGTGCGCGCTGAGGTGGTCGCCATCGAAGAACAGCGGCCGGCCATCGCGCTGCGCCGGGCACAGCACGTCGTCGCAGAGCACCGGCATCGGATCCCAGAGCACGCCACCCGGCAGGCCATCAGCCACCTTCCGCAGGCTGCCCAGCATCGGCGCCCGCAGCGTCTCCATCGCCTCGCGCGTGCTGTCCAGGCCGTTGCGGCAGATCTCGTTGCGCGCGTTGAAGCGGTCCGAACAGCGGTAGGGCGGCGCCGGCAATACCGGCTTGGGGGCCTCCAGTACGATGTGTACGCCGCGCTCGGCCAACGGCTTCCACTGAAGGATCGCCTCGGCCACGTCGGCCTCACGCCCTGCGGCGGCTTCCGGGGTCAGCTCGCCCGCCAGCTGTGCCTGCGCGTCGAACAACACAAACTGGTCGGACAAGCGCGGTATCCGCAGTGAGACCAGTACAACGGCATCACCTGGCTGCGCTCGCCGCGTGACGTCGGCGAGCACTGCTGCGTCGAAATCACTGCAACCGGCACCCGCGCCACGCCACTTCTGCAGGCTTACCTGCGGGCATCCACCCCGTCCGTAGAGGACGACCTCCGAGCCGGTCTCAAGTGCCAGCCGCTGCAGTAGCTCGATGTAGGCCATCGCATGCGAATCACCGGCAACGAAGACCCGCTTCGGCGCGCCCGCCGACAGCGGCCGTTCGCAGGCCCCGCGGGCATAGGTCCGCATGCTGCCACCTTCGAAGCGTCGCTTGGTGGCCACCAGGCTGCAGTCGGGATAGTCGCCTGCCACGCTCTTGCCGTTGGGATACCAGTCGGCCGGATGCCGGCTGACCGTGCTCAGTGATATCCGCGGCGCTTGCAGGTACATCAGGGTCTGGGTGCCAGCCGCCACCAGCAGCACGGCCGCGCCGGCCAGCACCCAACGCCCCGGGCGCAGACGCTGCGCCAATCCGCCACGGAATGGTTGTTCCACCCAGCGCCACGACAGCCACGACAGCAGCAGCACCAGCGCCAGCGCAGCGGTCATCTGCAACGGTGTCTGCAGGCCCACGGTCCAGCGCATCAGCACGAACACCGGCCAGTGCCACAGATACAGTGAGTACGACAGCAGGCCGATGTAGCGCATCGGCCGACTGGCCAGCAGGCGTGCCACCCAGGCCTGCGGATGATGATGCAGCGCCCAAAGCAGACCTGCGGCAGCGAAGGTCGGCAGCAGACCATCGGGCCACGGCGAATGCCCTGCCCGTGCAGTCCACAACGCCCAGCCCAACAGCGCCAGTGCCGCCAGCGCAAGCAGCGAAAACACGGGCGCGGCGCGCTTCAGTGCCGCCCCCGTCACTGGATCCAGCGATTCGCGCACATGCAGCAACTGGAACAACAGCACGCCAACGCCCAATTGCCACAACCGCGTGCTGGTGGCGTAGAACGCCCACGACGGCGGCACCTCGCGCAGGCCCAGCATAGCGGCATGCAGCAACGACGCCGCACTGACCACGGCAAACAGGCCCAGGCTGATCCAACGCCCACGCACGCTGCGCGCCCAGGCAAGGAACAGCAGCGGGAACAGCAGGTAGAACTGCTCCTCCACGCCCAGCGACCAGGTATGGGTGTAGGGATTGAATTCGGCCCTGGGCGCGAAGTAATCGTTGCCGATCAGCGCCAACACCCAGTTGCTGAAGCCGAAGAATGCCATCAGCCCGGTCTTGTCACTGGCCTCGCTGAGCCAGGACTCGGGAATGAACAGCACGCTCGCCACGGCGGTCAACAGCAGGCAGCTGATCAGCGCAGGTGCGATGCGGCGGATACGGCGCGAATAGAAGCGCAGCATCGACTGCCACAGCGACAACGGCGGCAGCCGGTGTACCGAGGCGCTGACCACGAAACCGGAGATGACGAAGAACACGTCTACGCCGGTGAACCCGCCCGGCAACCAGGCCGGATCAAGATGGAACACGATGACGGCCAGCACGGCGATCGCGCGCAGGCCGTCGATGTGCGGCACGTAGCCACGACTTGGATCAGCGCTCATCCGTTCCCCCAAGGACGCGGCGGCAATGCACCGCAGCGCTCACGCATTTACCAGACCAGGTCGTCCGGCACCTGGTATTGCGGGTCCGCGTAGGGATCTTCCTCGGCCGGCGCATTCGGATCGACCTTCAGCGCCACCGATGCGGCGAACACTGCCTCGGACTGTGCCAGCACCTCGGCAGTCACCAGCAGGTAACGACCATTGAGCTGGACCACGCCCAGTTCACCGGCGTTGAGCGCGGTCAACTGTTCGGCAGTCACATAGATGCGCTTGATCTTGCCGCCATACGGGAAGTGACGGGCAATGTCCGCCGCTTCGGCATTGAGGCTCTTGTCCTTCAGCAGTTCTTCCAGCTTGGCCTTCGCCTCGCGACGCACGCGCGCTTCTTCCTGCTTCAGACGCTCGGTCTCGATGCGCTCTTCCTTCTCCCGCTGCGCGCGGATGGCATAGGCCTTGGCCAGGTCCATCTCTTCGGCACTGCGCGGCTTGCGCGGGCCGTGCTGGCCCTGGCCACGCTGACCACCGGGCTTGCCCGGACCACCATGGCCCTGCCCACGGCGCTCGCCGGGCTTGTGCTCGCCCTTGCCGGCGCCCTGCGGCTTTCCATTGCCATTGCCACCCTTGCCCTGCGGGCGGCCATCGCGGCGGGGGCCATCATTCTTGCGCTCGGGCTTGGGCGCCGGCTTGAAGCCCAGGCCCATCAGCTGGTCGCGGAGGGTATCGCTCATAGGATTCGGATCAGTAGTGCGGCGGCGGCGGTTCGCTCGCCGGATCGGAAGAATTGAGTGCGTTGCGGACCTTGCCCAGGTCTTCCAGCAGCACGCGCAGCACATCGGCGTTGCGCATGCCCTGCATGCGGGCGTCCGCCAGCGCATCGCTCAGTTCGGCCAGCGCCTGCTCCTGGAAGGACACGCGCATTTCCAGCTCGACCAGGCGCGCTTCCAGCGCCTGCTCGCGTTCGGACGGTAGATCAGACATGCAGCGAACGTCCCCGGCCGATGCCGTAGTAGGCCAGGCCTGCAGCTTCCACTTCGGCCGGTTCGTACAGGTTGCGCCCGTCGAACACCGCCGCATCCTTCAGCTGCTCGCGCAACTTCTGGAAGTCGGGGCTGCGGAACTGCTTCCACTCGGTCACCACGACCAGCGCGTCGGCACCCTGCAGCGCTTCATCGGCACTGTTGCAGAACACCAGGTCATCGCGTTCGCCGAAGATGCGCTGCGACTCGTGCATCGCCTCCGGATCGTAGGCACGCACCGTCGCACCGCCTTCCCACAGCTGCGCCAGCAGGCGACGGCTGGAGGCTTCGCGCATGTCGTCGGTGTTCGGCTTGAACGCCAGGCCCCATACGGCAAAGGTCTTGCCGCGCACGCCTTCGTCCTCGCCCTTGTCGTAATGGCGCTGGATGAGGGCGAACAGATGGCCCTTCTGCGCATCATTGACCGCCTCCACCGCGTTCAGCAGCTTCGGCTCAAGGCCGTACTGCTGGGCGGTGCGGGCCAGCGCCTGCACGTCCTTGGGGAAGCACGAGCCGCCGTAACCGGCGCCCGGGTAGATGAAGTGCCAGCCGATGCGGGGATCCGAACCAATGCCCTGGCGGACCTGCTCGACGTCGGCACCCACGCGTTCGGCGATATTGGCGATTTCATTCATGAACGAAATCTTGGTCGCCAGCATCGCGTTGGCCGCGTACTTGGTCAGCTCGGCCGAACGCACATCCATTTCCACCACGCGGTCGTGGTTGCGGTTGAACGGCGCATACAGGCGGCGCATCACCGCCACCGACTCTTCGTTCGTCGCACCGATGATGATGCGGTCCGGGCGCATGCAGTCCGCAACCGCATCGCCTTCCTTCAGGAATTCCGGGTTGGACACCACGTCGAAGGCGATGTCCGCGCCACGCGCGGCCAGCTCTTCGGCAATGGCGGCACGCACCTTGTCGGCGGTGCCGACCGGCACCGTCGACTTGTTCACCACCACGGTCGGCACGCTCATGTGCCGACCAATGGTCCGGGCTACGGCAAGCACGTATTGAAGATCGGCACTGCCATCCTCGTCCGGCGGCGTACCAACGGCGATGAACACCACCTGGCCATGATCGATGGCGGCCGCGGCATCCGTGGTGAACGCCAGCCGCGCTGCGGCATGGTTGGCCTTCACCATCGGCTCCAGGCCGGGTTCATAGATCGGAATGATGCCCTGGTTGAGGCCATCCACCTTGGCCTGGTCGATATCGACACAGACCACCTGATGACCAACATCGGCCAGGCAGGTACCGGTCACCAGTCCAACGTAACCGGTACCAAAAATCGCAACGCGCATATCCGTATTCGCTCCTGGATGACTTACGGCAGAACGCCCAGCAGCTCGACGTCGAACGTCAGGGTCGCGTTCGGGCCGATCGGGCCACCCGGGGTGCCATTCTCGCCATAGGCCAGGTTGCCCGGGATCCAGAAGCGGTACTTCGAACCGACCGGCATCAGTGCGACGCCTTCAGTCCAGCCCTTGATCACCTGGTCCAGACCGAACTCGGCCGGCTGACGGCCATAGGAGCTGTCGAACACGGTGCCGTTGAGCAGCTTGCCTTCATAGTTCACGCGCACTTTGCTGCTCGGCAGCGGGCGCTCACCGCTGCCCGGGCGGATGACCTGGTACTGCAGGCCCGACGCGGTGGTCACCACGCCCGGCTGGGTCTTGTTCTTGGCCATGAACGCATTGCCTTCCTCACGGTTGGTCTGCGCGGCGGCGGCAGCCTTGGCCTGCATTTCAGCCTGCTTGCTGCCCATGAAGGCCTGGATGGTGGCGGTCGCGTCGGCTTCCGTCATCTTCGGCTGACCCTTGCTCAGGCCGGTGCTGATCGCGTCAAACAGCGAGGCGACGTCGATGTCGTCCTTCAGCTGCGCCAGCGACGGGCCTACCGAGTAGGAACCGATCATCTGCGACACCTTGACGCGGTCGACCTTCGGCGGCTCCGAACCCGGCGCCATGCCCGGCACCTGCTGGCCGCTGCGGGCCATCACGACCTGGCGCAGCGCGGCATCGGTGGCCTTGGCCTGTTCCTGGGTGATCTGCGGCTGCAGGCCTTCGAACGAACGCTCCACAGCGGTGCGCAGGGCGGCAACGTCGATCTCATCGGCGATCGGGGTGAACGACTTGGCCACGTCCAGGCCGATGGCGTAGCCGAGCTTCTGCTTGGGGGAATTCAAGGTTGCGGTCTCCTTGGCGGCTGCGGGGGCAGCCGGTTGTTGCGACAGAGCGACACCCGAAGTGCCCATCGCCAGAATCAGAACCGACGCCGCGGCGCCGCGCATTCCCATCTTCATTCGCTGCATTCCTGGAAGTGTCTGGGCGCCGACGTCGGCGCGAAAAGAAACATTGTCGCACGCATGCCGTCGATGTCGAGGCATCCGTGCCGGATATCAATGCGTGGCCGCTGCGGCCAGCGCCTTGTCGATGGCAGCCGTCAGCTGCGGATCGTCCGGCGTCACCTTGCTGGCGAACTGGGCGATGACCTTGCCGTCGCGGCCGACCAGGTACTTGTGGAAATTCCAGCCCGGCGCCACGCCGGTGGCCGCGGTCAGGCGCTGGTACAGCGGCGTAGCCTCCGCACCAACCACATGCACCTTCTCGAACATCGGGAACTTGACGCCATAGGTCAGCGTGCAGAAGTCCTGGATCTGCTTCTCGTCACCCGGTTCCTGGCCCTTGAAGTCGTTGGACGGGAAGCCCAGCACCGCGAAACCCCGGCCTGCATAGCGCTTCTGCAGCGCCTCCAGTCCTTCGTACTGCGGGGTGTAGCCGCATTTGCTGGCGGTGTTGACCACCAGCAGTACCTGGCCGTGGTAGCGCTGCTGCAGGTTGACCTGCTGCTTGCTGGCCAGCGGCCGGTAGTCCAGGTCGAGCAGATCGGCCGCCAGCGCGCTGGCGGAACCGGCGACGCCGGCCACCAGCAGGGCCAACAGGGACAGGCCGCGCAGGCGGCGCGGGGAAACGGTCGACAGGGGCATCAGGAGGGGTCCGCAGTAGCCATTCACTAGGCCCGGCCACTGCCGGCCGGGAATCGGCCGAACTATAGCACCGGGCTTCGGCGCCCCTGATGGCACAGGCCCATCCGGGCTTTGCGCGGCGTGGCGATTGCACTGCCCGGGCGCCATCGACGGCGCCGCGATGACATAGCATGGACATCACTGAATGGAAGGCTGGCCTGGATCAGCATCTGCGACAGTTTTATTTCCCTTCCAAATCAATTACATAAATTGAAGTTTCAGTCATCTGACCACCCCTGCCATCAGTTGGGGCCGGCAAGGGGTTGCACGCAGGCGTGCCGGTGTTATAGTTGCATACAACACCAGTCACCTGAGACAGGGGGAAGCCATGAACGCCCGGATCCGTCGCAACCTCACCGCACCCGCGGCCGCTGCTGTTTCGACCCTGATCGTGCTGGCCTGGTTGGCCGCGCCCAGCCTCCCCGACTCCGCTGACAGTGCGCAGGACGCGACCGCCTCTCCGGCAGGGAACGCCGATCCCTCCCCCCCCTCTCCCCCGCGTCGGCTGCACAGCTCCCTGTCCATGCCGTATTTCTCGTTCGCACAGCCGCTGACCCCACGGAGCTGAATATGAGCGACATCCAGTGGAGCGACGGCGCTCCCATCTACCGTCAGTTGAAGGAGCGCGTGATCGCCATGATGCTCGACGGAATCCTCAAGCCGGGCGACGCCCTGCCTTCGGTGCGCCAGGTGGCCGCCGACTACCAGCTCAACCCCATCACCGTTTCGCGCGCTTACCAGGAACTGGCTGACGAAGGCCTGGTCGAGAAGCGCCGCGGCCTGGGCATGTTCATGACCGAGCAGGCGGCCACGCAGCTGCGCAGCAGCGAGCGCGACCGCTTCCTCAACGAAGAATGGCCGGCGGTCCTGGAACGCATCCAGCGCCTGGGCCTGAGCCTTGATGAATTGCTGCCCCAGGGGAAAGTCTGATGAATAGCACTGCAAGCGAATCGGTCATCACCGCCCGAGGCCTGCGCAAGGCCTACAAGACCACCGTTGCCCTCGACAATGCCAGCTTCAGCATTCCGAGCGGGCGCATCGTCGGCCTGATCGGCCCCAACGGCGCCGGCAAGACCACTGCACTGAAGGCCATCCTTGGCCTGACCTCGGTGGAAGGCGACCTGAGCGTGCTCGGCCGCGACCCGCGGCTGCACCGCGACGAACTGATGAAGGACATCTGCTTCATCGCCGACGTCGCCGTGCTGCCACGCTGGCTGAAGGTCCGCGAGGCGATCGATTTCGTCGCCGGCGTCCACCCGCGCTTCGACCGCGCCCGTTGCGAACGCTTCCTGGCCAACACCAAGCTGCAGCCGAAGCAGCGCGTGCGCGAGCTGTCCAAGGGCATGATCGTGCAGCTGCACCTGGCACTGGTGATGGCCATCGATGCCCGCATCCTGGTGCTGGACGAGCCCACCCTGGGCCTGGACATCCTCTATCGCAAGGAGTTCTACCAGCGCCTGCTGGAAGACTATTTCGACGAACAGAAGACCATCATCGTCACCACCCACCAGGTGGAAGAGATCGAGCACATCCTCAGCGACGTGATGTTCATCCGTGATGGACGCATCGTGCTCGATGCGGAAATGGACGAGGTCGGCCAGCGCTACACCGAACTGCTGGTCAATGCCGACCAGCTCGAAACGGCCCGCGCGTTGAAACCGATCGACGAGCGCAGCCTGGCGTTCGGCAAGACCGTGATGCTGTTCGATGGCGTGCCGCGTGCCCAGCTCTCCACCCTCGGCGAGACCCGCATCCCGGGCCTGGCCGACCTGTTCGTCGCCATCATGAAGGGGACCTACGCATGAATGCCGTCAACCACCCCGTCAGCCCGCTGGGCACCCTGCGCTGGCTGCTCAAGCGCGAGTACTGGGAGAACCGCGGCGGTTTCCTGTATGCCCCGCTGATCGCCGGCCTGATCTCGCTGGTGATGAGCACCGTCGGCATCGCCTTCGGCCTGTTCGCGCTGAACCGTGCAGCGCGCAACGGTGCACTGCATGTCGACGGCGAAAGCGTGAACGTCAACGGCCTGGACCTGGCGCTGCTCACCCGCAACATCGACGGCAAGGATCTGGCCGATCTCGGCAATGGCCTGGACCTGACCCTGGTGCTCAGCTCGGCGTGGCCGTTCCTGGTACTGGCCTTCGTCGTGTTCTTCTACTGCCTGGGCGCCCTCTACGACGATCGCCGCGACCGCAGCATCCTGTTCTGGAAGTCGTTGCCGCTGTCGGATACCCAGACCGTGCTGTCCAAGGTGATCAGCGCACTGATCGTGGCGCCGCTGATCGCAGTGATCGCCGGCATCATCACCATGTTCGGCTTCATGCTGATCATCAGCATTGTCGCGCTGGTGCACGGTGGCAGCCCGATGGCGCTGATCTGGGGGCCGGCCAGCCCGCTGACCCTGGCCGCCGGCCACCTCGCCTGGATTCCGGTCTATGCCCTGTGGGCCCTGCCCACCGCCGGCTGGCTGCTGCTGTGCTCGGCCTGGGCCAAGAGCAAGCCGTTCCTGTGGGCGGTGATGCTGCCGCTGTTTGCCGGCGTCATCGTCAGCACCACCAAGATCATGCCGCTGGTCGGCCTGAGCACCGGCTGGTTCTGGCAGAACATCGTCGGCCGCCTGCTGCTGGGCGGCGTACCTGGCATGGACCTGCTGTATCGCCTCGGCGCCAACGAAGCGTCGCGCCGCGACCTGGACTCGGTGGTCAGCCTGATGTCCCCGGCCTCGCAGCTGAAGTCGCTGGCGATGCCGGAACTGTGGATCGGCGCCGCTGTCGGTGCAGTGTTCATCTTCCTCGCCATCCGCCTGCGCAAGCGCGCCGGCGAGATCTGATTCCATCCACCCGGAGGCACCACCCATGCGTTCCCTGCTCGCCTGTACTGCGTTGTTGCTGTTGCCGCTGTCGGCCCTGGCCGCCGATGCCCAGAACTGCAAGTTCACCGCTGCCCGCACGTTGAAGCTGGACCTGGCCGGTGCCAAGGCGGTGGTGTTCGAGGTCAACCAGCATGACCTGAAGATCACCGCCAGCGCCGGCGGCGGTCAGCTGGAAGGGCGTGCCTGCGCCTCCAGCCAGGAATGGCTGGACCAGCTGGTACTGGACCAGCGCAGGGTCGGTGACAAGCTGGTGGTCAGCCTGCGCCGCGAAGGTCGCTCGCCCAGCATCAGCATCGGCAACAGTTACGCCTGGCTGGACGTCCGCGGCAGCGTGCCGGACAACCTGCCGCTGCAGCTCAAGGTCGGCTCGGGCGATGCCAGCGTGGAGAACGCGCAGTCGCTGAGCGTGGACGTGGGTTCCGGTGATGCCGTGGCCCGCGGCACCCGTGG
Source organism: Stenotrophomonas sp. WED208 (assembly GCF_040984485.1). Taxonomy (NCBI): domain Bacteria; kingdom Pseudomonadati; phylum Pseudomonadota; class Gammaproteobacteria; order Lysobacterales; family Lysobacteraceae; genus Stenotrophomonas; species Stenotrophomonas sp. WED208. The sequence continues at coordinate 1,621,339 of NZ_JAZARB010000001.1, read as the reverse complement.
CAGCATCCACGCCGCGGTGGGTTCGGGCGACCTCAACATCGATGGCGGCACTTCATTGAACCTGCTGTCACTGGGCTCCGGCGATGTCAACGTGCGCAACATCAGCGGTGATGCCAGCACCGGTACCGTGGGCTCCGGTGACCTGAAGATCACCGATGTGCGTGGCAACGCGCGGCTGGACACCGTGGGCTCGGGCGATATCGAGTTCAAGCGGGTGAAAGGCAGTGTCGAGGTGGGCGTGGTCGGCTCCGGCGGCGTCGACCTGGCCGACATCGGCGGCAACGTGCACGTCCGCAGCCACGGCTCGGGCGACATCCAGGTCGACGGCGTAGGCGGCAGCCTGACCGTCGACCACAGCGGCAGCGGTGACGTCGATCATCGCAATGTCAGCGGCAAGGTCACCCTGCCGCGCAGCAAGTAATCCTCTTCCAGACACCTCCAGGGGACCACCATGAACCTGTTGCGCCTGTTGCCTGCCACCCTGCTGTGCCTGCCGCTGATCGCTTGCGGCGGCACCTCGTCCTCGTCCGACAAGACCGTCGGCAAGAGCGTCGCCGAAGCCACCAGCGGCGTCGGCCAGACTGTCAAGGAAGCCATGGACGATGCCCGCAAGGACATCGCCCAGGGCAACATCAAGATCTCCGCCGACCAGCAGCCACGCGCGGAAATCACCCCGGATGGCCGCCTGCTGATCGCGGGCAAGGAAATCACCGCCAACGACACCCAGCGCCGCCACCTGCAGGAGTACCGTGGCCACGTGGTGGCCATCGCGATGGACGGCATGGATGTCGGCCTGGCCGGCGCCAAGCTGGGAGCCAATGCGGCCGGTGAAGCACTGAAGGGCATCTTCAGCGGCGACAGCGAAGGCGTGGAGAAGCGCATCAACGCCGAAGCCGCGAAGATCGAGGCGCAGGCCAAGCGCATCTGCGAACGCCTGCCGGCGATGCTGGCCAGCCAGCAGGCCCTGGCGCGCGAGCTGCCGGCCTTCAAGCCGTACGCAACGATGGACCAGAGCGACGTGGACGACTGCGGCAAGAACAACTCGGTCACGTTCTCGAAGTGAGACAAATCAGCGCACCCGGCCGGTCGTGGTGTTCCACGGCCGGCCGCGTCGCACTGGCCGGCTTACAATGGTGGCCCCGGATGCCCCCGAACCGAATGCCATGAAGAAGTTGTTCCTGCTGCTGGTCGCCCTGCTCTGCCTGGGCCTGGCCGGCTGTGACAAGGATTACCGCAACCATCGCGCCGAGCGCGGCAAGCCCAAGATTTCCGTCAGCGACGGCATGGTCACCGTGCGCCGCCCGCCGGCACCGAACATCATCATCCTCGGCGATGGCACGATGAAGGTGGACGAGATCCAGATTCCGCTGGACGACGGACAGAAGCAGATGCTGCAGACGATGTTCGGCAAGCTGCAGGTACTGCGCCAGAACACCCTGGTGGCCGCGCCGGCCGATCCCAACATGCAGCCGGTGAAGATCCAGCCGCCGGAAGGCATGGAGGTGATTCCGGCGGACCTGGTCCAGCGCATCCCGGAGTTCAAGGATTACACCGACACCTTCGGCAACATCGTCGCCGACCGTCGCTGAAAAAAAACGCCGCCCAAAGGGCGGCGTTTCTGCTTTCTGTAGAGTCGAGCCATGCTCGACTCCGGAACAACAGTCGAGCATGGCTCGACTCTACAACCGGCCGATCAACCGCCGGCGCCGCCGCCACCGGCCTGGATGCCACCGGCAGTCAGCGCGGTGGGGTCCAGCAGGCGGCGCAGCTCGGCTTCTTCCAGGCCACTGTCCTCCAGCGCCACATCCAGCACCGGGCGCTGTTCCTTGTACGCACGCTTGGCGATCGCAGCTGCCTTCTCGTAACCGATGATCGGGTTAAGTGCAGTGACCAGGATCGGGTTGCGCGCCAGCGCTTCGGCAACGCGGTCCTCGCGCACCTTCAGCCCGGCGATCGCACTGTCGGCCAGCAGGGTGGACACGTTGGCCAGCAGGCCGATGCCATCAAGCAGGTTCACCGCGATCAGCGGCAGGGTGACGTTGAGCTGGAAGTTGCCGGTCTGGCCGGCCACGGTGATCGCGGTGTGGTGGCCGATCACCTGCGCGCAGGCCATCACGGTGGCTTCCGGAATCACCGGATTGACCTTGCCCGGCATGATCGAGCTGCCCGGCTGCAGTGCCGGCAGTTCGATCTCGCCCAGCCCGGCCAGCGGACCGGCATTCATCCAGCGAAGATCATTCGCGATCTTGATCAGCGCCACCGCCAGTGCATTGAGCTGGCCGGACAGTTCGACCGCATCATCCTGCGCGGCCAGGCCTTCGAACTTGTTCTCGGCGCTGTCGAACTTGAAACCGGTCTGCTGCTTCAGCGCCTTGGCTACCTGTGCGCCGAAACGCGGATCGGCGTTGATGCCGGTACCGATCGCGGTGCCGCCCAGCGGCAGCCGGCGCACGCGCTTGAGGCTGTCTTCGATGCGCTCCTGCGCCGAGGCCAGCTGCGCCGACCATGCGCCGAATTCCTGCTCGAAGGTGAGCGGCATTGCGTCCATCAGGTGGGTACGGCCGGTCTTGACCACCTTGCGCAGGCTGCGGCCCTTCTTGTCCAGGGTCTTGCGCAGGTGCACCAGCGCCGGCAGCAGCTGCTCATGCGCGGCCAGTACCGCCGACACGCGCAGCGCAGTCGGAATCACGTCGTTGGAGCTCTGGCCCTGGTTGACGTGGTCATTGGGGTGCACCGCGGTCTTGCCGGCCTTGCCAGCACGATTGGCCAGGGTGGCGATGACCTCGTTGGCATTCATGTTCGAGGAGGTGCCCGAACCGGTCTGGTAGACGTCGATCGGGAACTGCGCGTCCCAGTTGCCGGCGGCCACTTCGGCAGCAGCGGTCTGGATGGCCTTGGCCACATTCTTCGGCAGGTGGCCCAGCTCGGCGTTGACGCCGGCGGCGGCGCCCTTGACCAGGCCCAGGGCGCGGATGAAACCGCGCGGCATGCGCTGGCCCGACACCGGGAAATTCTGCACGGCGCGCTGGGTCTGGGCGCCCCACAGGGCGTCCGCAGGTACCTGCAGCTCGCCCATGCTGTCGTGTTCGATTCTGAAACCCTTGCTTGCAGCTTTGCTCATTGCATCAACTCCGCACTACTTCAGTTGGGGAAAGGGAAGCGGCGGCTGGCAGGGTGTCGCTTCCCGGGCTGGCGGCTGCGCCCACGATACTCCCTTGCCGATAGCGTGGGATGACGAGGACGGGCCAGATCGTTCCGTCTGCACGGCCGATCTGCACGCGCAAGGGGTAGTGCCGGCCGCTGGCCGGAAATCCATGGAGTCGTGGGCCGGGCGTGGTTGCCGGCCAGCGGCCGGCACTACCTCACCGGCACGTCGTAGAATATGGCCCCCGCCGCTCGCCCCAGCCCTGCCGACATGTCCGATTCCGCCCTGCTCGCCCTGTCCCCGCTCGATGGCCGCTATGCCGGCAAGGTTGACGCCCTGCGCCCGATCTTCTCCGAGTACGGCCTGATCAAGGCCCGCATCACGGTCGAAGTGGAGTGGCTGCTGGCCCTGGCCGCCGAACCGGGCATCGTCGAGCTGGCCCCGTTCTCCGACGCGGCCGTCGCCCGCCTGCGCGCCCTGGCCGCCAGTTTCAGCCCGGCCCAGGCCGCGCGCGTGAAGGAGATCGAGCGCACCACCAACCATGACGTCAAGGCGGTGGAGTACTTCATCAAGGAACAGCTGAAGGACGACGCCGAGCTGGCCCCGGCGCTGGAATTCGTGCATTTCGCCTGCACCAGCGAAGACATCAACAACCTCAGCTACGGCCTGATGCTGGAACAGGCGCGCCGCGAGGTGCTGCTGCCGACCCTGGACGGCATTGCCAGCACCCTGCGCAGCCTGGCCCACGCCCAGGCCGGCCAGCCGATGCTGTCGCGCACCCACGGCCAGACCGCCTCGCCGACCACCCTGGGCAAGGAGCTGGCCAACGTGGTCGCCCGCCTGGAGCGCCAGCGCAGGCAGATTGCCGCGGTCGAACTGACCGGCAAGATCAACGGCGCAGTGGGCAACTACAACGCCCACATCGCCAGCTACCCGGACGTGGACTGGCCGGCCTTCGCCGAGCGCTTCGTGACCGGCCTGGGCCTGGTGTTCAACCCGTACACCACGCAGATCGAGCCGCACGACAACATCGCCGAGATCGGCGATGCCGCACGCCGCGCCAACATCATCCTGATCGACCTGGCCCGTGACATCTGGGGCTACGTTTCGCTGGGCTACTTCAAGCAGCGCCTGAAGGAAGGCGAAGTCGGCTCGTCGACGATGCCGCACAAGGTCAATCCGATCGACTTCGAGAATGCGGAAGGCAACTTCGGCATTGCCAATGCGCTGTTCGAGCACTTCAGCGCGAAGCTGCCGATCAGCCGCTGGCAGCGTGACCTGACCGACTCCACCGTGCTGCGTGCACTGGGCACCGCGTTCGGCCACAGCCAGGTGGCGCTGGATTCGCTGGCCAAGGGCCTGGGCAAGCTGGAAGTGAACCCGCAGCGCCTGGACGCCGATCTGGACGCGGCCTGGGAAGTGCTGGCCGAAGCCGTGCAGACGGTGATGCGCCGCCACGGCCTGCCGAACCCGTACGAGCAGCTGAAGGCGCTGACCCGTGGCCAGGGCATCACCGCCGAGTCGATGCGCGCGTTCGTGCAGGGGCTGGAGCTGCCGGCGGATGCGAAGCAGCGCCTGCTGGAGATGACCCCGGGCAGCTACACCGGTCTGGCCGAGTCGCTGGCGAAGAAGATCTAAGGGGTTTCCTTTGCGGCGGCGGCCGCGGGCGCTGCCTGCGGCAGGCAACTGCAACAGCAACATCAACGTCAAGAGCGGCTCTGGGTTTTTGCCGTGCTTGGCGGGGCGGGTTGGATTCGCGGGACACGCCGTGAACCCGTCCTTGGGGGCTCGATGGCGCCATCCATGGCGCCAACGGTCCCGCGAACCCAACCCGCCCCACCTCTGACAGATTCCCGGTGACGGATCGAAGAGCATTGGGTTGTCGGGACGGAATTTGAAAGAGGGACGCGGCTTCGCCGCGTCCCTCTTTTGTTTTGGCATGAGCAAGCGCAGCGCGCGACCCGCCGTTGCCTTTGATCTTCTTCTTCCATTCCGTGGCGGGCCGCGCAGGAAACTGTCAGGGGCCGGGCGGGTGGGCCATGCAGGGGCGTTGGCGCCATGGATGGCGCCATCGAGCTTACAAGGACGTACTTGCAGTGCGGTGGTCAAGTTCTTCTGGACACTCCCAAAGGGAGTTCAGGCCACCTGCACTTCACGGAGCGCAGGTGGCACAAGGCCGTTGGCACTGTGCAGCCGACGGTGGTTGTACCAGTTCACAAATTGTTCGATGTCTGCTGCAGCCTCCTGTCGAGTGGGGTATTTGGAGTAAAGCCATTCCCCTTTGAGGGTGGCGAAAACCCGTTCCACTACCGCGTTGTCCCAGCAGTTGCCCTTTCTGCTCATGCTTTGGGTGATGCCGTTGTCACGCAGGATCTGGGCCATGGCGTGGCTGGTGTACTGCCGACCTTGATCGGAGTGGAAAAGCAGTCGTCCGTTGGGATGACGTTGATTCAGCGCTCCGCGCAGGGCTCTGACGGCCAGCCAGGCATTCCCTTCGTGGGAATGGGCCCAGCCCACGATCCGGCGGGCAAACAGGTCCACCACAACGGCCAGATAAAGCCAGCCCTGCTGAGTCGGGATGTAGGTGATATCCCCGGCCCAGACCTGGTTGGGTGCCTCCGGATTGAATTGACGTTCCAGCACGTTGGGTGCCGTCAGCGCCTGGGGTCCCAGGCTGTGGTACTTGTGCCGCCGGTGCTGTCGCGCCTTGACGCCGGCCCGGCGCATCAGCGTCCGGGCGCGATAGCGACCCACCGGCAGGCCGCGATTGGTCAGCTCCCTGGCCATCTTGCGAGAGCCACAGCTCCCCCGATGGAATTTATGAATGCGACGAACCAGATCAACCTGGGCCAGCAGCTCGCGGTCGATGCGGGGCTCCCGATGCAGCCAGGCGTAGTAGCTGCTACGGGGATAGTCCATCAACTGGCACACCAACCGGATCGGAGCGGCCTTCCCCAATTCCTGGATCACTTGTTCCGGTGATCGCTGTCTCGAATGAAGAAGGCGATGGATTTTTTTAGCAGGTCGCGTTCCTCCTTGAGCCTACGATTCTGGGCCTCCAGCTCAGCGATTCTGACCTGCGCATCTACTGGCGGCGCCTCAGCCAGCGGGTCATGTTTTCGACGCCATTGCTCGATCCAGCGCCTCAGCGCTGTTGGGCCTACATCCAGCAGCTGGCAGACGTCTCTGACTGTCTGCCCCTCTACAACGACAAGGCGAACCGCCTCATCCCTCATGCCCTGAGTGATCTGTTTTGCCATGGGTCTACCTCGATGCTTGAGATTGATCCTATCGAGTGTCCAAGTTGATTAGACCACCGCACAGCGTCCCCTGCATGGCCCACCCGCCCGGCCAAGCGCGGCTTTTGATTCTGAACCACCCCGCCACGAGGGGCTCCGCCGTTGGCCGGACACCCCGCGACAAACCCGCGCACGTGCGCAATGCCCACGAACGGCGGACAATGGAGATCTCAGGCGGCCCGCCGTGCCGCCCCTCCCGCTTTCCGCTGCAAGGATTCCCCCATGGCCGCCCGCAAGTCCTCCGCCCCCCTGATCGAAGTCACCGCCCGCCCCGGCCAGCCGCTGGGCATGGCGCCGGCCACCTTCCTGCGCGACTTCTGGCAGAAGCGCCCGCTGCTGATTCGCAATGCCTTCCCGGACTTCCAGACCCCGGTGCAGCCGGAAGACCTGGCCGGGCTGGCCTGCGAGGAAGGCGTGCTGGCACGCCTGATCGAGCACGACAAGACCCAGGACGGCTGGCGCGTGCGCACCGGCCCGTTCCAGGAAGACGTGTTCCCCGCCCTGCCCGACCACGACTGGACCCTGCTGGTGCAGGACGTGGACAAGTGGGACCCGGACGTGCGCGCCCTGATCGAGCACTTCCGCTTCCTGCCGCGCTGGCGCATGGATGACGTGATGATCAGCTTCGCCGCCACCGGCGGCTCGGTCGGCGCCCACGTCGACCAGTACGACGTGTTCCTGCTGCAGGCCCATGGCCACCGCCGCTGGCAGATCGATGCCAGCGAATCGATCAAGGGCAAGCAGCCGCCGCTGGGCTTCCGCCCGGACGTGGAGCTGAAGCTGCTGAAGGTGTTCAAGCCGACCCACGACTGGGTGCTGGCGCCGGGTGACATGCTGTACCTGCCGCCGAACGTGCCGCACCACGGCGTGGCCGAAGACCCGTGCCTGACCTTCTCGTTCGGCATGCGTGCGCCGTCCTCGGCCGAGCTGATCAGTGACTACCTGGACACCCTGATCGCGGATGCCGACGAGAACATCCGCTACCAGGACGCCGACCTGAAGGTGCCGGCCGATCCGAACGAAATCGACACAGTGGCGATGGCACGTGTGATCACCGCCCTCAACGCCATCCGCATGAACGACCCGGACAAGCTGGGTGACTGGTTTGGTCGCTTCATCACCACCTACCGCGCCGCCGGCGAAGTGATGGCCCACCAGGCCGCACCGGCACAGGAAGAAGTGGTCCAGGCCCTGGCCTCGGGCCTGCTGCTGCAGCGCCACCCCTGGGCCCGCCTGGCCTGGCGCCGGGCCAAGCGCGGCGCCAGCCTGTACGTCAGCGGCCAGGACTTCGCGCTGCCGGTGAAGGACGCGCAGCGCCTGGCTGGCGCCGAACAGCTGGACGCCGCCGCCTATCGCGGCCTGTCCGACAAGGGCCGTGCCGTGGTCCAGCAGCTGCTGGTCGGCGGCGTGTTCCAGCTGATCGACCCGAACGAGATCTATGACGCCGAAGACGAGGACGACGGCGAGGATGCCGTGGTGCTCGGCGAGGTCGTCGAAGGCCGCGACCGCGTGGATGCGATCGACGCCGACGCGGTGTCCGACGATGTCCACTCCGTGACCGTACACGACGACGGCATCGAGGTCATCGTCAACTTCGAGGACGACGAGGAAGACGACAGCGGTGCTGGCCGCGCCTGAGTCGCCACCATGATCCGGGTCCAGCAGGTCAGCCACGCCGATGCCCACGTTGCCATCCACGAGGTGCGCCAACGCGTGTTCGTGCAGGAACAGGGCATCGCCGCCGAGCTGGAACGCGATGCGCTGGACCCGGTCAGTGCCCATGTGCTGGCGCTGGACACTGACAATCAGCCGGTCGGCACCGGCCGGCTGGCCCCGGATGGCCGCATCGGCCGCATGGCGGTGCTGGCCAACCATCGCAGCCACGGGGTCGGCGAGGCCCTGCTGGAAGCACTGGTGGAGGCCGGGCGCCGGCTCGGCCTGGCCGAGCTGCATCTGCACGCCCAGCTGCCCGCCCGTGACTTCTATGCCCGCCAGGGTTTCCTGCCCGAAGGCGAGGTGTTCGAGGAGGCCGGCATCGGCCACCAGCAGATGCGCCGCCGGCTGGGCGCGGCCAGCGCCATCGACAGCCGCGCCGAGGCGGTGGCCATCACCACGGCCATCATCCACCGCGCCCGTCGCCAGCTGTGGCTGCACAGCCGCCAGCTGGACCCCGGGCTGCTCGACGCGCCCCCGGTACAGACCGCCCTGCGGCGCTTCGTCACCGCCCGCCACGACAAGCAGCTGCGGGTGATCGTGCACGACGCCGCCGCGATCGCCTCTGCCGGGGCACCGCTGCTGGCGCTGGCCCAGCGCCTGCCCAGCGTGATCCAGTTCCGCGAGGTCAGCGATCCGGTCGACCGTGCGCTGGCCTCGGCCTGCCTGCTCAACGATGCGGGCGACTTCTACTTTCGTCTGATCGGGCATCGGCTCGACGGTGAGGCCGGGATCGCGCTGCCGGCACGTTCGCAGCCGTTCGAGCAGCAATTGCAGCGCGTCTGGGACCGTTCGCGTGATTGCAGCGAACTGCGCGCGCTCGGCATCTGAGCGGAGCTGGCTGACTCAACCTGTCTGGAAGCGGCACCGGGGGACGCGCGATACCTCCGGTTGTGCCCCTTCGTGTCCGGTTGGGGGTACAATTTGGCTGTTTGAACGCGCCCGCGCAGGGCTATTCATCTTCCTGCCGGGTCCTTCTGAAGCCATACCCCACAAAGCGAATCAACACCCTCCATCGTGGACAATCAACTGAAGCAGTTTGCGCAATCTTCGCAACTCGCCGGCGGCAACGCCTCCTATGTCGAGGACCTGTACGAGCAGTACCTGGTCTCCCCGGATAGTGTCGATCCCAAATGGAAAACCTACTTCGACGGCTTCAAGGGCCGCGAAGCAGGTGACATTCCGCACTCGGCCGTCATCTCCCACATTGCGGACGCGGCCAAGGATGCGCTGAAGGCCGGTACCGGCAACGGTGCAGGCGACGAGCGCGAGCGCAATGTCGGTCGTCTGATCACTGCCTACCGTTCGCGCGGCCACCTGGACGCCCGCCTCGATCCGCTGGGCCTGGCCGCACCGGTCAACACCCCGGACCTGGGCCTGCCGTTCCACAGCCTGTCCGATGGCGACCTCAACAGCGAGTTCAGCACCGGCGGCGTCGGTGGCCAGCCGCGCATGAAGCTGCGCGACCTGCTGGCACGCCTGAAGGCGACCTACACCGGCTCGATCGGTGCGGAGTTCATGCACATCTCCGAGGTCGAGCAGCGCCAGTGGATCTACAAGAAGCTGGAACTGGCCGGTGGCAACTACCAGCTGGACGCTGACACCCAGCGCCGCACGCTGGAGCGTCTGACCGCGGCTGAGGGCCTGGAGCGCTACCTGCATACCAAGTACGTCGGCCAGAAGCGCTTCTCGCTGGAAGGCGGCGACTCGCTGATCCCGATGATGGACACCATCATCCGCAGCGCCGGCAAGGATGGCGTCAAGGACGTGGTGATCGGCATGGCCCACCGCGGCCGCCTGAACGTGCTGGTCAACACCCTGGGCAAGAACCCGCGCAAGCTGTTCGACGAATTCGAAGGCAAGTTCGAGCACGACGAGCACGCCTCGGCCGGTGACGTGAAGTACCACATGGGCTTCTCCGCCGACGTCGCTACCGACGGCGGCCCGGTGCACCTGGCGCTGGCGTTCAACCCGTCGCACCTGGAAATCGCCGACCCGGTCGTGGCCGGTTCCGTGCGTTCGCGCCAGGAGCGCCGCAAGGACACCGCGCGCAAGCAGGTCATGCCGATCCTGATCCACGGCGACGCGGCCTTCTCCGGCCAGGGCGTGGTCATGGAACTGTTCCAGATGTCGCAGGCCCGCGGCTTCGCCGTCGGCGGCACCGTGCACATCGTGGTCAACAACCAGGTCGGCTTCACCACCTCCAACCCGCTGGATACGCGTTCCACGCGCTATGCCACCGACGTGGCGAAGATGATCGCCGCCCCGGTGCTGCACGTGAACGGCGATGATCCGGAAGCCGTTGTGTTCGCCGCACAGCTGGCCTTCGAATTCCGCCAGAAGTTCGCCAAGGACGTGGTCATCGACCTGATGTGCTACCGCCGCTGGGGCCACAACGAGGCCGACGAGCCGGCGATCACCCAGCCGCTGATGTACCAGGTGATCCGCAAGCACGCCACCACCCGCGAGATGTACGCCGAGCAGCTGGAAAAGGCGGGCGTGATCGCCGCCGGTGCCGGCAAGGCGATGGTCGATGCCTACCGCGAGAAGCTGGACGCCGGTGAAGTGACCACCGAGCTGGCCAAGGTCGAGAAGACCCCGCCGACCAGCCCGCTGTTCGTCGATTGGCCGAAGCTGCTGGAAGGCAAGCTGTCCGACCCGATCTCGACCAAGGTCGAGAAGAACAAGCTGGTCGAGCTGGCCAAGCTGATCAACACCATTCCGGACGAAGTGCAGCTGCACTCGCGCGTGGCCAAGGTCTACGACGACCGCCGCAAGATGGCCGCCGGCGAGATCCCGGGCGACTGGGGCTTTGCCGAGAACCTGGCCTACGCCACCCTGCTCGACGAAGGCAGTGCCCTGCGCCTGGTCGGCCAGGACGTGGGCCGCGGTACGTTCACGCACCGCCACGCGATCCTGCATGACCAGAAGACCGACAACTACTACATGCCGCTGCGGCAGCTGGTGGATTCGCCGGAGAAGGCCACCGTCATCGATTCGCTGCTGAGCGAAGAAGCGGTGATGGCCTACGAGTACGGCTTCTCCACCACCGATCCGAACACGCTGTGCATCTGGGAAGGCCAGTTCGGCGACTTCGCCAACGGTGCCCAGGTCGTCATCGACCAGTTCATCGCCGCCGGTGAGGCCAAGTGGGGCCGCATCTCCGGCCTGACCCTGCTGCTGCCGCATGGCTATGAAGGTCAGGGCCCGGAACACAGCTCGGCGCGCCTGGAGCGCTTCCTGCAGCTGTGCGCGCTGGAGAACATGCTGGTGGTGGTGCCGTCGACCCCGGCGCAGGCCTTCCACATGCTGCGTCGCCAGCAGCACCTGACCACCCGCAAGCCGCTGGTGGTGATGTCGCCGAAGTCGCTGCTGCGCCACAAGCTGGCCGTGTCGACCCTGGACGAACTGGCCAACGGCGAGTTCCAGCACCTGATCGGCGACGCCAACGCGGACGCCAAGAAGGTCAAGCGCGTGGTGCTGTGCTCGGGCAAGGTCTACTACGACCTGCTGGAAGACCAGACCAAGCGTGGCCAGGACGACGTGGCGATCATCCGCGTGGAGCAGCTGTACCCGTTCCCGCGTGCGCTGCTGGCTGCCGAACTGAAGAAGTACGGCAAGGCCACCGATGTGGTGTGGACGCAGGAAGAACCGCAGAACCAGGGTGCGTGGTACCAGATCCGCCACCACCTGCAGTTCTGCCTGGCCGATGGCCAGAGCCTGCACTACGCCGGTCGCGCACGTTCGGCTTCGCCGGCTGCCGGTCACATGGCTGACCACGTCCGCGAACAGCAGCAGCTGGTCGCCGACGCACTGGTCAACCCGTTCAACGACACGTTCGCTGAATAATCCTCCCCCTATTTAGAAGACAAACCAGGAAGCTCCCGCAATGGCCACCGAAGTCAAAGCCCCGGTACTGCCCGAATCCGTCGCCGACGGCACCATCGCCACCTGGCACAAGAAGGTGGGCGACGCCGTCAAGCGCGACGAAAACCTGCTTGACCTGGAAACCGACAAGGTCGTCCTGGAAGTGCCGTCGCCGGTCGACGGCGTGCTCAAGGAAATCAAGTTCGCCGAAGGCTCGACCGTGACCTCCAGCCAGGTCGTGGCGATCATCGAGGAAGGCGCCGTGGCTGCTGCCCCGGCCCCGGCCGCTGAAGCCGCTCCGGCTGCTGCCGCTGCCCCGGCCGCCGCTGCGCCGGCCGCTGCCGCCGCTCCGGCCCCGGCTGCCAAGTCGGCCGCCGACGCGCTGCCGCCGGGCGCCCGCTTCACTGCCATCACCGAAGGCGTGAACCCGGCCGACGTCGACGGCACCGGCCGTCGCGGCGCGGTGACCAAGGAAGACATCGTCAACTTCGCCCGCAACGGCGGCGCCGGCAAGGCCGGTGGCGCACGTCCGGAAGAGCGCGTGCCGATGACCCGCATCCGCAAGCGCATCGCCGAGCGCCTGATGGAGTCGAAGAACTCCACCGCCATGCTGACCACCTTCAACGAAGTCGACCTGTCCAAGGTCTCGGCTGCGCGCAAGGAACTGCAGGACGAGTTCGTCAAGGCACACGGCATCAAGCTGGGCTTCATGAGCTTCTTCGTGAAGGCCGCTGCCAATGCCCTGCAGCGCTTCCCGCTGGTCAACGCCTCGATCGACGGCGACGACATCATCTACCACGGCTACTCGGACATCTCGATCGCCGTGTCGACCGAGAAGGGCCTGGTCACGCCGGTGCTGCGCAACGTCGAGCGCATGTCGTTCGCCGACATCGAGAAGACCATCGCCGACTACGCCAAGAAGGCCCGTGACGGCAAGCTGAGCCTGGAAGAACTGCAGGGTGGCACCTTCACCGTGACCAACGGCGGCACCTTCGGTTCGCTGCTGTCGACCCCGATCATCAACCCGCCGCAGAGCGCCATCCTGGGCATGCATGCCATCAAGGAGCGTCCGATCGCGCAGAACGGCCAGGTCGTGATCGCGCCGATGATGTACCTGGCGCTGTCGTACGACCACCGCATCATTGATGGCAAGGACTCGGTGCAGTTCCTGGTGGACATCAAGAACCAGCTGGAAAACCCGGGCCGCATGCTGTTCGGCCTGTAAGAAACCTCCCGCCCCTCCGCGCCTGCGCGGAGGGGTTCTGGTAATGCATCAAGGAATAATTCAATGGCTGAACAATTCGACGTCGTCGTCATCGGTGCCGGCCCGGCCGGTTACCACGCTGCCATCCGCGCGGCCCAGCTGGGCCTGAAGACCGCCTGCATCGACGCAGCGCTGGGCAAGGACGGCAAGCCGGCGCTGGGCGGCACCTGCCTGCGCGTGGGCTGCATCCCGTCCAAGGCGCTGCTGGATTCCTCGCGCCAGTTCTGGAACATGGGCCACATCTTTGGCGACCACGGCATCAGCTTCAAGGATGCCAAGATCGACGTCGAAGCGATGGTTGGCCGCAAGGACAAGATCGTCAAGCAGTTCACCGGCGGCATCGGCATGCTGTTCAAGGCCAACAAGGTCGCCGCCTACTACGGCTTCGGCGAACTGCAGCCGGGCAACGTGGTCAAGGTCACCCAGCATGACGGTTCCATCGTCGAGCTGAAGGGCACCAACGTCATCATCGCGGCCGGTTCGGATTCGATCGAACTGCCGTTCGCCAAGTTCGACGGCGAGACCATCGTCGACAACGTCGGCGGCCTGGACTTCACCGAAGTGCCGAACCGCCTGGCCGTGATCGGCGCCGGCGTGATCGGCCTGGAACTGGGCAGCGTGTGGAAGCGCCTGGGCGCTGAAGTCACCATCCTGGAAGCGCTGCCGGAGTTCCTGGCCGTGGCCGACGCCGAAGTGGCCAAGACCGCTGCCAAGGAATTCAAGAAGCAGGGCCTGGACATCCGCCTCGGCGCCAAGGTCTCCAAGACCGAGATCACCGGCAAGGGCAAGAAGAAGGAAGTCGTTGTCACCTACACCGACAGCGAAGGCGAAAAGACCCTGACCGTGGACAAGCTGCTGGTGGCCGTTGGCCGTCGCGCCGCCACCAAGGGCCTGCTGGCCGAAGGCACCGGCGTCAAGATCAACGAGCGCGGTCAGATCGAAGTCGACGCGCACTGCCACACCGGCGTCAACGGCGTGTGGGCGGTCGGCGACTGCGTGCGCGGCCCGATGCTTGCGCACAAGGGCTTCGAGGAAGGCATCGCGGTGGCTGAGCTGATCGCCGGCCTGCCGGGCCACGTCAACTTCGACACCATCCCGTGGGTCATCTACACCGAGCCGGAGCTGGCGTGGGTCGGCAAGACCGAAGCCCAGCTGAAGGCCGAAGGCATCCCGTACAAGGCCGGCAGCTTCCCGTTCGCCGCCAACGGCCGTGCCGTGGCGATGATCGAGCCGGCAGGCTTCGTGAAGATCCTGGCCCATGCCGAAACCGATCGCATCCTCGGCATGCACCTGGTCGGCGCCAACGTCTCCGAGCTGGTGCACGAAGGCGTGCTGACCATGGAGTTCAGCGGCTCGGCCGATGACCTGGCCCGCATCTGCCACGCCCACCCGTCGCTGTCGGAAGTGATCCACGACGCAGCGATGGCGGTCAGCAAGCGCGCCATCCACAAGGCGAACTGATCGTTCGCCGGGTAATGCCGGCCGCTGGCCGGCATGGCTGGATACAAAGAACCCCGCCTCGGCGGGGTTTTTTGTTGCCCGCAACCCTGCCGGGCAGCTTGACGTCCGCACGCTCCGGCTCCCCGCCAGTAGCGGGCTCACGCTGATCCTGACGCACTGCCCGCAACGGCCGTGGCCAGCTCCCGCATGAAGACCTGCGTTGCACGCGATGCGCGACCCGCCGGCGAACAGACCAGGCCAAACACGCGACGGATCCCCGGCTGCACCGGCAGCACGCGCAGGCCGTGGAGATCATCCGGCAACGTCGATTCCGGCACCAGCGAGACGCCCAGCCCCTCGCGCGCCAGCACGCACGCGCTGGCCCAGTCGCGCACGGTCACTCGTACGTCGCTCAGCTGTAGACCAGCGTCCGCCATCAGGCGCTGACCGTTCACCGCACAACCCCCTGTTGCGAGGATGAAGGGTTCGCCCGCCAGCTCGCTCAAGGCCACCCCGCTTTCGGTGGCGCGGCGCCCCAGCGGATGCGTCTGCGCGAGCACCGCCATCCACCCGTCGCTGCCCAGCATCAACGGCGCGCGATCTGCAGCGGGGTTCATCACCACGCCGGCGTCGACCGTGCCCGATTCGAGCCAGCGCTCAACCTCCTCGTCCGTACCCTCCACGATCACCACCTCGATGCCCGGGTGGCGGCGCTGGAAATCCCGCAGCAGCGCTGGCAGCACGCTGGAAACGAGTGACGGGAAGGTCGCCAGGCGGATGCGTGCACCACTGAACCCCTGGCTGTCATCGGCCAGCGCGCGGATCGCCTGCAGGCCTCCCAGCATGATGCGTGCGTGTTCGATCACCCGCTGCCCGAGCGCAGTGATCTCGACCTGACGCCGCTCGCGCACGAACACCGCAAACCCCAATGAGGACTCCAGCTGGGCCAGGGCCTGGCTGGCACCGGACTGGCTGATGCCGACCCGGTCAGCGCCGCGCGAGATGGTTCCCTCGTCGGCCACCGCAACCAGCAGGCGCCAGTGGGCAAGATTCATCATGACAGGCAGTAGCCCAGCTTATGGGAGAAAAATCGAAGATTGATTTTACCGGATACCGCTCGCACAGCAGACTGCCTCGCACCGGCTGACCCGGCCGTCCTTTCTCCCTCGAGACCCTCCATGAAGCTGTACTACGCACCGTACACCTGCTCGCTGTCGCCCCATATCGTGCTACGTGAACTTGGCCTCCCCTTCGAGCTGGTCAAGGTCGACAACGCCAGCAAACAGACCGCCGATGGTCGCGATTTCCGCACCATCAACCGCAAAGGCTATGTCGCGGCGCTGGAGCTGGATGACGGGCAGGTGCTGACCGAAGGCCCGGCCATCGTCCAGTACCTGGCCGATCTGAAACCCGGATGCACGCTGGCCCCACCCGTCGGCAGCTGGGAGCGGGTACGACTGCAGGAATGGCTGAACTTCGTGACCAGCGAGTTCCACGCCGGCTCGGCGCCGCTGTTCAACGCCGATCTGCCGGAAGCGGCCAAGGCCTTCTTCCGGCAGAAGCTGTTCAAGCGTTTCGACCTGCTGCAGGAGACGTTGGCAACGCAGGACTTTCTCATGGGACCAGACTTCAGCGTCGCCGATGCCTACCTTTTCACGGTGCTTGGCTGGTGCCGCTTCTTCTCCATCGATCTGGCGGCGTGGCCGGCGCTGCCTGCCTATGCCCGCAGGATCAACGCACGACCGGCCGTGCAGGCGGCGCTACGCGCAGAGGCCGCGTGATGTGGAGCCGAGCACAGGCTCGGCGCTACACCTTTCCAGCCGGCTTCTTTGGTGGATCCTCACAGACCCGGTGCTGCACCACCGTCTCGCCGACCTTCCATTCCTTCGCGACCCTGCAGCGCTCCTTGGATTTCTGCACAGAGACCGCTGCAGCGTTCGCCTCGTCAGCCGCAGCAGTCTGCTGGCGTTCCAGCCACACCGAGGGCGGCGCTGGAGGTGTGGCCAGTACCGGCCCCGCAAGCAGGACCAGACCCACCAGCAACACCGTCCTCATGCAGCCACCGCCCGGCCACCGAGCAGGCGCGCCGGCAGCATGAACAGCGCGCGCAGGAGCGCGAACAGCGCCGAGAAGGTGATGCCGACCAGGCGGAACGGCAGGCTCAGCAGCCACACGAACGGCCAGGCGATCAGGGCGAGGATCGCCAGCGGCCAGCACAGCACGAACAGCAGGCACCACACACCGAGCGCGAACAGGGTCTTCATCACGGTCTCCTTGGGGCGGCACCCTGCCGCCTGCGGACACCTTGGCGCCCCGCCCTGTCCGCCCGCAAACGGTTTGCGACGAAACCCGGGCTGGGGGCGATGAAACCGATTGCGGGGAAACCGGAGATTCAGGAGGTTGCCGGCCAGCGGCCGGCACAACCGCAGGGATTTACACCGGGACCGCGCCCGGACGGCCGTGGGTCACCTGGAAACGCGCCGCGGTGCGCACCGCAGCGTCCGCACGCAGCACGCTGTCGGCGAAGCGCAGTTCCGCATCCACGGTCTGCCGGTTCAGCTGCAGCTTCCACCAGCCACGGCGGTCGCCGTCGAAATAGCGGATATGCGGATTCTGCGGAATCGACGGCCCGTAGTACGGGCCATAGGGCGTATCGTCGCCGCCACTGCTGATTGCCGGGGCGATGAATTCGGTGGCCACGACCGGCGCACTGGCCGCGTCGAAATCCAGCTTCAGATCGTTGACGAAAGAGGAATGCCAGTCACCGCCCAGCACGATGGCATTGCCCTGCCCGCCCGCCTGCATCGCCTGCAGCAACCGGTTGCGTGCGGCGGGATAACCATCCCAGGCGTCATTCCAGAAGCGCTCGCGTGGCGTGCCGCCGTCCAGCCGCAGCTGCGCCATCAGCAGCTGCTGCACCACCACGTTCCAGCGCGTGCCCTGCGCGGCGGCCATCGACTGCGCGAACCACGCTTCCTGGCCCACGCCAAGCATGCTCATGCGCGGGTCCAGTGCAGCGTCACAGCGCGGCGACTCGCCCACGCCACAGGGATTGGCCGGGCGGAACTGGCGGCAATCGAGCAGGGTCAGCTGTGCCAGGTCACCATAGCGCAGCCGCCGATGTACGCGCAGGCCGCCATTGCCCGCAGGCGTGCTGCGCATCGGCAGGTGCTCGTAGAACGCGCGGTAGGCTGCCGCGCGACGCACGATGAAGTCCTCGGTCGATACGCCGGGCTTTTCCGGGTGGATGCCGGAGTAATCGTTCTGCACCTCGTGGTCGTCCCAGATCACCGCGAACGCATGTGCGGCGTGCGCGGCCTGCAGATCCGGATCGAGTTTGTACAGCGCGTACTGGTCACGGTAGCGCTCCAGGCTGACGGTCTCGCCACTGAAGCGTTGCGCATCCAGCGCGCGACCACGCGCATTCTGCAGCGGGCTGTACTCGTACAGGTAGTCACCCGCGTGGAGCACCAGGTCGACATCGCTCTGTGCGATATCGCGCAGCACCGGGTAGTAGCCACTGTTCCAGGCCTGGCAGGTGCACAGGGCCAGCCGCAGCTGCTGCAGTTGCGTGTCCAGCAGCGGCGCGGTACGGAAGTGGCCGACCGCGCTTTCCTCGTCACCGTCGCAGGCAAAACGGTAGTAGTAGTCGCGGCCTGGGCGCAGGCCGTTGACCTCCACGTGCACCGAATGGGCCAGCTCGGGCACCGCCGCCGCAGTCCCCCGCTGCACCAGCCGGCGCATGCCGGGGTCTTCGGCCACGAACCAGCGCACCGGTACCGCCCGTGACGGCATGCCGCCGCCATTGAGCGGGTCCGGTGCCAGCCGCGTCCATAACACGGCCCCCTGTGGATCCGGATCACCGGCGGCGACACCGAGGGTGAACGGATCACGCCCCAGCCGCGGCCGTGGGCCGGCCGTGGCCAGCCCCGGCATCGCCGCCAGCGCGATCGCCGCCCCCGTGCCCTGCCACGCCATGCGCAGCAGGCGACGACGGCTTTCCGGATCGACAGGCCCGCGCATCAGAAGCGCACGGTAGCGGTGGCCATCACCTGGCGCGGCGCGCCGACCTGCATGGTCGCCAGGCTGCGGGTCGGGTCGGCGGCGTAGGTACCGTTGGTGTTGATCGAGGACAGGTAGCGCTTGTCGGTCAGGTTGGTCAGGTTCAGCGCTACGGTCAGGTTCTGCGCCGGGCCGAGCTTGCCGAAGTCATAGGCCACCGAGGCGTTGACCAGCCAGTAGCTCGGCACCGACACATCGTTGGTATAGGTCACGTAGCGCTTGCCGACGTGGTTGGCGGCCAGGCGCAGGTCCCACGGGCCCGGGGTCCACGCCAGGGTGCTGGCGAACATCCATTCCGGGGTGTCGACGGTCGTCTTGCCGCGGGTTGGCACCACGCCGTTGTTCACGTAGTCGTTGTCGTAGGTGCTGTCATTCCAGGACAGCGCATTGGACCAGGTCAGGTCCTGCATCGGCTTCAGCTGCAGGGTCGCCTCGGCGCCGCGGCTGGTCACCGAACCGACGTTGGAGAACAGTGCCGGGCAACCGAGGATGCCCACGCACTGCGCGATGGCCAGCAGACGGTTGTCGAACTTGACGTCGTACACCGCCACCGAGGCTTCATAGCCGCGGCCGTAGCCACGCCAACCGAGCTCGATGGTGCGCGACTGTTCCGGCTTCAGGTTCTTCGCGCTGGCATCGAAGGCGGCCTGCGGCACATTGAACGGGCTGCCCACGCCCAGCGCATAGGCGGCGATGTTCTTGGCGAACGAACCGAAGATCTCGTTGCCTTCGTTGAGCTTGAAGTTGAAGCCGGCCTGCGGCAGCAGGCCCTTCTTCGAGGTCAGGCTGCTGTTGTTGGCATAGCTGCCCAGCGGCGTGCGCACGCTGGTGCGGGTGTGCGGCGACTTCGCACCGATGTCGATGGTCAGGCGGTCATCGAACAGGCGGAAGCGGTCCTGCACGTAGAACTGGCGGGTGATGGTGGTGTAGCGCTGGTGCCACACGCGCTGGTCCGGGTTGCGCAGGAAGAAGTCGTCGGTGATCGGGCCGTCGATGTAGTAGAAGTTGCGCTGCACGCTGTGGCCGTTGTCCTCGTACCAGAGGCCCGCTTCCAGTTCGTGGCCACCGACGTTCCAGGTGAACGCCGAGGTCACGCCGGTACGGTCGATCGCGTACTCGGTGGTGCGGATCGAGATCGGAATCTCACGGCTGGTGCCCGGGTTGGACGGATTGGACGGGCTGAACCAGTGGCCCTGGCCACGGTTGCTGTGGTTGTAGACATTGACCTTCAAGCGCATCGACTCGTTCAGGCCGAAATCGCCGGCAATGCTGGACAGGTCATCGTTGCGCAGGCCGTGGCCCGAGTAGTACGCATCCCACGGGCTGTTGACGCCGCCGCTGAATTTGCCGCGTGCGGCGGCGACGGCGCGATCCCAGTCCGGCGCGTAGTTGTCCCAGTCCCAGCCGAGGCGATCGATCATCTCCAGCGACAGATCCTGGTAATCGGCCTCGACGCGGCGCGAGGCGTTGAACAGCGCGGTGATCTTGCTGTCCGTTCCGAAGTTGTAGGTGGCCTTGCCGTTGAACTGCTTCAGCTCCTGCGAGCCCTTGCCCTTCCACTTGTCACCTTCCGAATACACACCGGACAGGTAGGCAGCAAAGCCCTGGTGCTCACCGGTCTCCAGGCGCGCATAGCTGCGGCGTGCGCTGTCACTGCCAAAGCTCTGTGCCAGCACGACCCCATATTCGGTGGACGGATCGATCGAGTAGAACTGGAACACGCCGCCGAGGTTGCTGGTGGACGGCGTACCCAGTGCGCCGATGCCGGTGGAGACCTCCGCACCGCCCAGGTTCTCGCTGATCACCGCGCGGCTGATGTGCAGGCCGTTGCTGTTGCCATAGGCCATGTTGCCCAGCGGGATGCCATCAAGGGTGTAGCCCAGGCGGTTCTGGTTGAAGCCACGCAGGCTGATGGTGGTGGACCATTCGTAAGCGCCGGTGGCATCGGCCGATTCGAAATGCACGCCCGGCTTGGTCGCAAGCAGCTTCAGCGGATTGGCACCCGGCGGCAGCACCTTCATGTCCTCGGCGGTCACGCGCTGCACCTGGCGCGCTTCACCGCGGCCGATCACCGAGATCGAGTCAAGGGTGGTAGCCGACTGCGCGTCGGGGGCGGGGGCGGTTTCAGCGACAGCCAGCGACGGCAGCGAAGCACAGACCAGCAGGGCCAGCAGATTGCGGCGGAGCGGAGCGTGGGACGGCATGGGGGCGGATTCCTTGGGCACGCTGGACGCCGAAGGGCGGCGTCGAAGGGCAGCAGCGGCGGAATCGTAGAAGCGTCGCGTTACATGTCATTTACACGCCACATACGGACGTTTGGCGTTTCGAATGGTTTGCCGGCCGTGGGGGTGGGCCGGCCAGCAGCCGGCACTACGGTTATTCGAATGAACCGACCGAATCGTGGGCCAGGTTGTCGAAGCGGGTGTACTCGCCGAAGAACTTCAGCTTGCACGAACCGGTTGGGCCACCACGGTGCTTGCCGATGATGATTTCGGCCAGGCCCTTGTCCGGCGAATTCTCCTTGTTGTAGTAATCGTCGCGGTAGATGAAGACGATCATGTCCGCATCCTGCTCGATTGCGCCCGATTCGCGAAGGTCGGCCATCACCGGGCGCTTGTCGGTACGCGTTTCCAGCGAGCGGTTGAGCTGCGACAGCGCGATCACCGGCACGTGCAGTTCCTTGGCCAGGCCCTTCAGCGAACGCGAGATCTCCGAGATTTCGGTCGCGCGGTTTTCGCTGTTGCCCGGCACGCTCATCAGCTGCAGGTAGTCGATCACCACCAGGCCCAGGTCATGTTCGCGCTTGAGGCGGCGGCACTTGGAGCGCAGCACTTCCGGCGACACGCCCGGCGTGTCGTCGATGAAGATCTTGGTTTCCTTCAGCATCTTGATCGCGCTGGTGACGCGGCTCCAGTCCTCGTCTTCCAGCTGGCCGGTACGCAGGCGCTGCGCGTTGATGCGGCCGTTGGAGGAAATCAGGCGCATCGCCAGCTGCGATGCCGACATTTCCATCGAGAACACCGCCACGCCCTTCTTCGACTTGATCGCCGCGTACTCGGCGATGTTCAGCGCGAAGGTGGTCTTGCCCATGGCCGGGCGCGCGGCGAGGATGATCAGGTCGGTCGGCTGCAGGCCGGAGGTCATCGCATCGAAATCGTTGTAGCCGGTCGGCAGGCCGGTGATGTTGCCGCCGTTCTCGAAGCGACTGCGCAGCTCTTCGAAGGCATCCTTCAGAGCACCGGGCATCGCCACGAAATCGGTACGGCCGCGTGCGCCCTGTTCGGCGATGGCGAACACGCTCTTTTCCGCCGACGCCAGCAGCTCGCTGCTGTCACGGCCCTCGGGCTGGAAACCGTCGTTGACGATGTCGGTGCCCACCTGGATCAATTGCCGCAGCACCGCCTTGTCACGCACGATCTCGGCGTAGGCCACGATGTTGGCCGCCGACGGCGTGGTACTGGCCAGCTCGATCAGATAGGCACCATCGCCCACCAGTTCCATCTTGCCCTGCGATTCGAACCACTCGCCCAGGGTCACCGCATCGAACGGCCGCTCGCGTTCGGACAGCTCGCGGATCGCGCGGTAGATCATCTGATGATCACGGCGGTAGAAATCGCCTTCGGTCAGCTGGTCATTGACCCGGTCATAGGCCTCCGGGGCCAGCATCAGGCCACCCAGCACCGCCTGTTCGGCTTCCACCGAATGGGGCGGCACCCGCAACTGGTCGATGCGCGACTCGTCGCGATCACGATCGCGATCAAAGCCATCACCGCGCTCTCTGCGGTTGGAACGGAAGCCGGGGCGAGCGGACATGCTGCGGTGTTTCCTGCAAAAGTGGGCCAGACGAGTGTAGGCATGCGCCGACCCCGGCGGCCATGGACAAGCCTGTGGATAAGCCGTGGAGAAACGGGGGATATCCGCCAGTGCCTGTCCACTCTGGCGTGGGGGCGTCGCAGTGCCTGCGACGGGCGCCGTTGCGACGCCCGAGCGGGTCATTATCGCAGATCAGGCGATCAGGGTCGGACCCCATGCAACGTACGGGCTCCGGCCCGCCCCGCTGGACGTGGGGTCAGAGCCCGCCACTGCGCGACGGGATCCGCCCCTTGGCATGGCTGGGTCGGATCCCTCTGCAAAGCAGAGGGCTCTGACCCCCTCGGTCTCAATCGCCCTTGACGTGAACAGCGATCAGCGCCAGGAACCGGTCCACATAGCCCTGCAGGAATTTCTGCGTGCCCTCGTTGTGGATCGTGCCGTCGGCATCGATCAGACCGTCCTTGAAGTGGATGAATGCCTCGGGCTGACCCAGCACATGCATGTCCAGGAAGGCCAGGCTGTTGCGCAGGTGCTGCTGGGCCACAGCGGTGCCGATCTGGCCGATGGAGGCGCCGATCACCGCCGCCGGTTTGCCGGCAAACGCGCTGTCACCATACGGGCGCGAGCCGATGTCGATGGCGTTCTTCAGCACGCCCGGCACCGACCGGTTGTATTCCGGGGTCACGAACAGCACCGCATCGGCGGCACGGACCTGGTCCTTCAGCCGGGTACCCTGCGCCGGATACTGGCCATCGAAGTCCTGGTCGTACAGCGGCAGATCACCGATCTGCACGTACTGGAAGCGCGCACGGTCACCGGCAATCTTCTCCAGCGCATGGGCCAGTTTGCGGTTGCAGGAATCCTTGCGCAGGCTGCCGACGAACACGGCGATGGTGGGGACGGACATCGGGACATACTCCTCACGGTGCGGGAGGCCCAGCCTAGTCGCCGGGCCCTTGCATGCCGGTGAAGATCAGCCGCCGGTCACGCCCGCGCGCACCTGCCGCCAATGCGCCTGCCAGGCCTGGAACATCAGCACGTTCCACAGATGGGTATGCCACTTGCGTTGGCCGCCGAGGAACTGCTGCCACAGCGGCTGTACCGCGGCAGCCGACAGCACGCCCTCACGCTCCAGCCGTGCCGGCTGCAGCAGGTCTTCGGCCCACGGCCGCAGGTCGCCCTTCAGCCAGTCACTGACCGGCGCGCCGAAGCCACGCTTGGGCCGGTGCACCATCGACTGCGGCACATAACGGCCCAGCACGCGCTTGAGCAGCACCTTGCTGGTGGTTTCACTGCGCTTGAAGCCCAGCGGCAGCGACCAGGCGAACTCGGCCACGCGAGAATCCAACAGCGGTGCGCGGGCTTCCAGGCTGACCGCCATCGAGGTGCGGTCGACCTTGCACAGCAGGTCATCCGGCAGGTAGGTCACGTAATCGGCCAGCATCATCGCATCGGCCGGTGTGCCGGCACCGTGCAACGGGTCGGCCAGGTCGTAGAAGCTGCCCGCGGCCTGCGCCCCGGGCACTGCCGCCGCCGGGTCGCGCCAGCGCGAGATGCGGTTGCGGTACACGTCACCGATGCCACGCGCGCCGGATTCTGCCAACAGCGCGGCCAGGCCGCCGGTACGCGAGGCCTCGCCCTGCTGCTGGGAGCGCGCGCCCATCCAGCGCCGCAGCGGCCCCGGCACGCGTCCCAGCATCTGCCAGTTGCGCAGCGCGCGCACATAGCGGGTATAGCCGAAGAACAGCTCGTCGCCACCATCGCCGGACAGCGCCACGGTCACACCCTGCCGCGCCAGACGGGCGACCAGCGCGGTCGGTACCTGCGAGGCATCGGCGAAGGGTTCGTCGAACATCGCCGGCAACTGCGGTACCACCGCCAACGCATCGGCACCGCTGACGTAGAGTTCGGTGTGGTCACAGCCCAGATGCGCGGCCAGCTCCTTGGCCAGCGGCGCCTCGTCGTGGCCCGAACCGGTGAAGCCAATGCTGAAGCTGTGCACCGGCTGTCCGCTCTGTGCCTGCATCAGCGCGGCCACCAGCGACGAATCGGTACCGCCGGACAGGAACACGCCCACCGGCACGTCGGCCACCATGCGCAGCGCCACCGCGTCGCGCAGCAGCCCATCCAGCTGTTCCTCGGCCTCCTCGATGCGGCCCTGGAACGGCGCGGCCAGCGCCGCCTGCATGCGGGCACGCGCATCCCAGTACGGGCGCTGCGCCTGCTCCGGGCGATGCGCGGCCGCACCCGCCGCTACGGCTTCGACGTCCAGGCGCAGCACGCGGCCCGGCATCAGCTTGTAGCAGCGCTGGTGGATGCTGTGCGGTGCCGGAATGTAGTCCAACCGCAGCAGCAGGGTCAGGGCGTCACGGTCGATGTCGTTGTCGAAGGCCGGGTGCTGCCACAGCGCCTTCAGTTCCGAACCGAACACCAGCGTGTCGCCGGCCCAGCCGTAGTACAGCGGCTTCTTGCCGACACGGTCGCGGGCCAGCCACAGGCACTGCTCCTGGCGGTCCCACAGCGCAATGGCGAACATGCCGTTGCAGCGCTGCAGGGTGTCTTCCATGCCCCATTGCAGGATCGCTGCCAGCAGCACTTCGGTGTCGGAGTGGCCACGGAAAACATGCCCCAGCGGCTCCAGTTCGGCACGCAGGGCGGCGAAGTTGTAGACCTCGCCGTTGTAAGCCATCACGTAGCGACCATCGGACGAGGCCATCGGCTGGTGGCCCAGCGGCGACAGGTCGAGAATGCTCAGGCGGCGATGCGCCAGCGCGATGCCGGCCGTGGCGTCGACCCAGCTGCCGCCATCATCCGGCCCGCGGTGGTGCAGCGCCTCGCCCATGGCCAGGACCTGCGCCTGCAGCACCTCGGCCGACGCCACCGGCGCCGGCAACAACATTCCCGCCAATCCACACATGCATCAGGGTTCCTGCGCCAGTTCAAGGGCGGCGCCAATCACTGCATTGTCGCTTGGAAGCCCGAACATTGCTGCCCCCGCCAACGGGGTATAGGTATCGGCACCACAGACCCGGCGCAGCGGCAGGTGGCCGAAGCCAGCCTCGACCAGGACGGTGACCACGCCCTCGCCCACCCCACCACTGTGGCGGCCCTCGTCCAGCACCAGCACCCGTCGTGCGCTGGCGGCCTGCGCGGCGATGAAACCGGCATCCAGCGGCACCAGCCAGCGCAGGTCGACCACCCGCACCTGCCAGCCCAGTTGCTGCTCGATCGCCCGCGCCGCGCGCAGCGCCATCGGCACGCCGTTGCCATAGGTGTAGACCACCAGGTCGCCCGCCTCCGGCGCATAGACCCGGCCCTCGCCCGGTACCAGCGCCTGGCCCTGGGCGGGGTAGTCGAACAGCCACTGGCCATCGCCCGGCGCATGCAGGTCCTTGCTCATGTACAGCGCGATCGGCTCCAGGAACACCGCCACCCGCCCGTCCACCCGCGCCAGCGCGGCCAACGTGCGCAGCATCATCACCGCATCGTCGCCGCGCGACGGGCAGCCGACCACCAGGCCGGGAATGTCGCGCAGCGCGGTGATCGAATTGTCGTTGTGGAAGTGGCCACCGAAGCCTTTCTGGTAGCCCAGCCCGGCCACCCGCACCAGCATCGGGTTGCGGTATTGGTCATTGGAGAAGAACTGCAGCGAGCACGCTTCGCCGCGCACCTGGTCGATGGCGTTGTGCAGGTAGGCCAGGTACTGGATCTCGGGAATCGGCAGCATGCCCATGTTGGCCAGGCCCTGCGCCATGCCCAGGATCATCGTCTCGTCCAGCAGGGTGTTGAACACCCGGCGTGGGCCGAAGCGGCGCAGCAGATCCTTGGTGACGGTATAGACACCGCCCTTCTGCGCGACGTCCTCGCCGAACAGCAGGCTCTGCGGATACTTCGCCAGCAGTTCCTGCAGCCCATGGTTGATCTGGATGGCGAGGTGCCGAGGTGGCTGCCGCTCAGGCAGGGTCTCCGCACCGCCATACAGCGCTTCGCGCGCATCGGCGGGCACCTCGCGCCGCGCCTCGGCCTGCACCGCCGCCGGCGTGTACGGCGCCAGCGGCGCCATCACCTCCTGCAGCGACTGCAGCGTCGGGCGGCCCTCGGCATCCGCCGCCGCGGCCATGCAGCGCGCGCGCATCGTTTCGTAGGCGACCTCGATGGCGGCCGCATCCATCCAGCCCGACTCCATCGCGATCTGCGCCGAGCGCAGCAGCGGATCCTGCGCCTCGGCCGCGCACAGCTCCGGCAGCGCGCGCCATTCCACTTCAAAGTCGGTGCCGGCGTGGCCCATCAGGCGGGTGGTGCGCAGATGCAGGAAGGTGGGCCGCCGCGTGCGCCGGCAGTGCTCCACCGCCGCCTGCACCTGGGCGTGCCCGGTGGCCAGGTCGAGACCATCAGCGAAGAAATAGTCGAGCCCCGGCTGGCGGCTGAAGCGCTCGGCAATCCAGCCTTCCGGCGTCTTCACTGAAATGCCCAGCCCGTTGTCCTCGCAGACGAACAGGATCGGCGCCGGCAGCTTCTGGTAGGCCGACCACATCGCGGTGTTGAACGCGGTCTGCGCGGTGGCATGGTTGGCCGAGGCGTCGCCGAACGAGCACAGCACGATGCTGTCGGCCGGGATCGGCAACGGCTGCCCCAGACGCTTGCCGCTCTCGATGGCCAGCGCGGTGCCCAGCGCTTTCGGCAGGTGCGACGCGATGGTCGAGGTCTGCGGCAGCACCCACAACGGTTTGCTGCCCCACACCTTGTGGCGGCCCCCGCTGGCCGGGTCATCGGCGCTGGCGGCGAAAGACAGCGCGGCATCGCGTAGCGGATCGATGCCCGGCACCTGGCGCGAACGCTCGGCCATGAAGGCACCGGAGCGATAGTGCAGGAAGGCTGGATCGGTATGCCGGCAGGCCCGCGCCAGCAGCGCGTTGCCCTCGTGGCCGGAGGAACCGATGGTGTAGAAGACCTTGTTCTGAACGCGCAGCACGCGTGCCATCAGGTCCAGCTGGCGGCTGGCCAGCTGCGAATCGAACAGCTCGCCAAACGCGGCGGCAGTGAGCGTGCTGCCCGGCAGGATCGGCGCATCCGGTGCCGGGCGCGGACGCGGGGTGCCGCGCCAGCCACGCACCGCATCGAGGAAGTTGACGTCGCACACTTCGGCGCGGTTGAGCACGCGCATGCGTGCGGGAATCGGATCTGGAACCACAGCGAACATCGAACACCCTCCGTGTCGTTGTTGCATTCCGCCCGGCGTTGGCCAGGCGCTACCCTGTGGGGGTCACCCTGGTGAGAGTCACGCAGCCTCGAATCGCGAGCGCACTTCGGCAGTCACCGCCGGCATCGGCAGGAAACGCGGTTGTTCACGCACGCGCTGCAGCCAGCCACGCACTTCCGGGAATGGCTGCAGGCTGATACCACCCTCGCCTGCGACGTCGGTGTAGGCGAACAGCGCGATATCGGCGATGCCATATCCGCTGCCGGTGAACCACTGCGCTTCGCGCAGATGTTGCTCCATTACTGCCAGCGCGGTGGCGGCGCGCTCGTGCAGGCGCGGCAGTTCGGCGCGGCGCGGTGAATCAGCGGGGGTCCAGCCACGGATGAAGCGCGCCACTGCCACGCAGGGCTCGTGCGTGTACTGCTCGAAGAACATCCAGCTCAACGCCTGCGCGCGCTCCCAACCGTCGCTGGGCAGGTACGGCGTGCCCTCGGCCAGCCAGAACAGGATCGCGTTGGATTCGGTCAGCACGCGGCCATCGTCGCGGACGATCAGCGGCACCTTGGCATTCGGATTCAACGCCAGGAATTCGGGGGTGTGGGTCTGGCCGTGGGCACTGTCCACTTCCATCCAGCGGTAGCGGCTGCCTAGCTGCTCCAGCAGCAGGCGGACCTTGTGGCAATTGCCCGAGACCGACATGCCATGCACCGTCAACGGGACGCGCTCTTCCACCATCGCCTGCTCCATCGGATCCGGCCGGCGGCCGGCTGCGTGCAGTCTGGCAAGCGCGCCGGTGAATGCCAAGCGCGGGTGCAGCATGGCAACACGGTCGTGCCGGCCGCCGGCCGGCAATCGCACGAATCTGCCGCAACGCGGTTGCCGGCCAGCGGCCGGCACTACCGGGCAAGGCTCAGCGCGCGCGCTGCCGCCACTGCTCGCGCGACTGGCCCCAGATCTGCATCGGCTTGTCGTTGTACGGCGGCGGCAGCTCCCCCATCCGCAGCAGCGTGCTGCCGAGCTTGCGCGCGACCGCCCGCGAGTTGTCGTTGTTCTCGGCGATGGTATGGATCACCTCGTCCCATCCGAGCGTGTCGAATGCCCAGTCGATCGCGGCGACTGCGGCTTCCGGCGCATAGCCCCGGCCCCAGCTGGCATGGCGAATGCCCCAGCCGACCTCGGTACCGGGCCAGTCCTGCGGTTGCCACGGACCCATCCGCCCGATCCAGTCACCGCTGGACTTCTCGATCACGCTGAACATCGAGAAGCCGAACAGCTGCCAGGCACCGGCCAGGCTGCAGAAACCGCGCCAGGCCACCGACGGCGGCTGCACGCCACCGAGGGTGCGCATCGTTTCCTCATCAGCGCAGAACGCCAGATACGGTTCGTAGTCCTCGCGCAGCAGCGGGCGCAGGATCAGGCGCTCGGTTTCGATGCGCAGGTCGAAGATGCTCATGCCGGCTCCATGTCGAAGGAAGCGTCCATGATGGTGGATTCACGCCCCGCGCGGATGAATTTCGCCGGCTGCAACGAAACGGGCCAGCATGAGCCGGCCCGTCAGGTACTGCATGCTGCACCTGGATTACTGACGCGTAGCGGCGGCAGTGGCACCGGCAGCAGCGGTCTGCGTGACCAGCTGGCCGTCGACCACCGGCAGGCGATCGCTGGCCGGCTTGTTGTCCATGCGCACGGTCTTCTCGGCGCCATCGTAGCGGTAGGTCACGTTGTAACCCTTGACCACATCGGTATTGCCCATGGCGATGCGGTTACCCGGCTTGCTGGCCATGCGCATGGTGCCGGTGGTGCCGTCCTCGTTGCGGTAGGTCACGTTGTAGCCGGTGACGCGGCTCGACTCGGAGGTCGCGGTCTCGGTGTGGCACTGGCGCTCGGTGCGGTTGACCACGCGGCCACCCACATGGCGCTTGTCGATCTGGTTGCCGATGAAGCCACCGGCCACCGCGCCGGCCGCAGTGGCCGCCTTCTTGCCATTGCCGCCGCCGACCTGGTTGCCGAGCAGGCCACCGACCACAGCGCCAACCACGGTGCCGCCCACATTGCCATCACGCTCCGGCAGGCGTTCCTGCACCATCACGTCCTGGCAGACCTCATGCGGGGTCTGGGTGGTGGAGGTCTCACGCACCGCATCGGTGCCGATCACGGTGGCATACGCCTTCTGCTTCTCGGTGATCGGGTCGACCTTCAGCACGTCGGCGTATTCCAGGCCGCGCGGCGCGGACGGATCCAGCTTGTCACCACGTGCGCCATCGTCGGCGGCGTTGCCATCGACCAGGCGCGATTCACCATTGGGGGTTCCGGCGCTGATGGAATCGGGCGATTTGTCGCCACTCTTCATGAAGGCGGCAGTGGCGATGCCACCGACCAGCAGCGCGCCCGCTGCGACCAGGACAGTTGTAGTTGTGCTTTTCATGACCTGCTCCTTGCGGACCATCCGCAACGTTCTCGGGCCAGATTGCAGCATGCGCTGCCTGAACGGAATCTCCACATTTCCTGCTCATTGCTGTAACCCATTCAGCATCGGGAAATGCTGGGCCCGTGGTAGCGTTTGCATATTCCCCACGAGGATTCCCGCCATGGCCAACCCGATGCTGCTGCCGGTACTGCAATGGGCGCGCCGGCTGCGCTACCCCACCCTGTTCAAGCTCACCGCGGGCCTGTTCGCGCTGACCCTGTTCATCCCGGACCCGATTCCGTTCGTCGATGAGCTGGTGCTGGGCTTCGGCACCCTGCTGCTGGCCAACTGGAAGAGCCGCAACGCCGCAACACCTCCGCCGCTGGAACAGCGTTGAGCGTGCTGGTCGACAGCCACTGCCATCTGGACGCCAGCGAGTTCGACCATGACCGCGCCGCCGTGGTCGAGCGTGCGCAGGCGGCTGGGGTGCGCCTGCAGGTGGTACCGGCGGTGACCGCAGCCAGCTGGCCGAAGCTGCGCGAGGTCTGCCGGCAGGCGCCGGGGCTGTACCCGGCCTACGGCCTGCATCCGATGTTCCTGGCCGAGCACCAGCCTGGGCACCTGCCGCTGCTGCGCGAGTGGATCGAACGCGAACGCCCCTGCGCGATCGGCGAATGCGGCCTGGACTTCTTCGTCGAAGGACTGGATGCCGAGGTGCAGCAGGCGTATTTCATCGGCCAGCTGGAACTGGCCCGTGAATTCGAGCTGCCGGTGATCGTGCACGCGCGACGCGCGGTGGATGCGGTGATCGCCGCCATCCGCCGCATCGGCGGCCTGCGCGGCGTGGTGCACAGCTTTTCCGGCAGCCCGGAACAGGCCGCGCAGCTGCACCGGCAGGGCTTCCTGCTCGGGCTCGGCGGCCCATTGACCTACGATCGCGCGCAGCGCCTGCAGCGGCTTCTGCGCGAAATGCCGCTGGAACAACTGCTGCTGGAGACCGACGCGCCCGACCAGCCTGACGCCGGCATCCGCGGCCAGCGCAACGAACCGGCGCGGCTGGCAGTCATCGCCCGCCACGTGGCCGCGCTGCGCGGGATGGAGCTGGACGCGGTGGCCCAGGCCACGACGGAGAACGCGCGGCGGTTGTTCGCGCTGCCGGCAATGTAACGGTAGGTGCCGGCCGCTGGCCGGCATCTGCGCTGATTCAATCATTCCGGAGTTGCCGGCCAGCGGCCAGCACTACCGTCACGCGTCGGCCTGATCCTCGACCACTTCAGCCTTCACCTTCTTCGGCTCCAGCAGCATCTCCAACGCCTTGCCGACCGCTGCGAAGGCGAACGCGCCGGTGATGTGGGTCGCTGCGCCCAGGCCGGCGCCGCAGTCCAGCTTCAGCGCCGCATCGGCGCCCAGGTTCGGGCGGATGCCGCAGACACTGCCATCGGCCTGCGGGTACTTCACGTTCTCCAGCGAGTACACCGCCGGCACGCCGAAATAGCGCTTGGCATTCTTCGGGAAGTTGAACTCGCTGCGCAGCTTCTTGCGGATCAGCGCCAGCATGGCGTCATGCTCGGTGCGCGAGACATCGCGGATACGCACCAGGGTGGGATCGGTACGGCCACCGGCAGCGCCCACGGTCAGCAACGGCAGCTTGCGGCGACGGCACCAGGCGATCGTCTCGACCTTGACCCGGAAGCTGTCGCAGGCATCGATCACCAGGTCGAAGCCACGGTCCAGCAGTTCGGCCATGTTGGACACGGTCAGGAACGCCTGCACGGCATCGACCTCGATATCCGGATTGATCGCACGGCAACGCTCGGCCATAGCCTCGGCCTTGTTGCGGCCGTAGTTGCCCTCCATCGCCGGCAGCTGCCGGTTGGTGTTGGACACGCAGATGTCATCGGCATCGATCAGGGTCAGGTGGCCGACCGCTGAACGCGCCAACGCTTCCACCACCCACGAGCCGACGCCGCCCATGCCGACCACCGCCACGCGGCTGCCCTGCAGGCGCTCGAGTGCGCCCACGCCATACAGCCGTTCGATGCCGGCGAAGCGTTGTTTGACCTGTTCGTTCATCCCGCTATTTTAACGTGCAGGCGCCGGCACCCGCAGTACGTCGGCATCGAACCCACCGTTGCACGCCCGGAGAGCCCGCCATGAACGCCAGCCCGCCCCGCCGCCTGTCCACTGCCCATCGCTACCTGTTCGTGCTGTGCCTGGGCCTGCTGATCGGCCTGATCGCCACTGTGATGGTCAGCCGCGCCCTGCAGGCGCGTCGCGACCCGTTCCCGGACAGCCTGATGCAGGTAATGCAGCGGCAGTCGCAACTGCTGCAGCAGGCCCAGCAGCAGAACCGCTGCAGCCTGGCTGACAGTGTGCCGCGGCTGCAGGCCATACGCCTGCTGTCCAATGACCTGGACCTGGCCTTTCCCGGGCTGAAGGACAGCACGCAGTTCCAGCAGCACGCCAGCCAGCTGCGCGGCAACCTCAACGCCGCACTGGCAGCTCCGCCCAGCGACTGCAAGGCACTGGCCCAGGTGGTGGAAACCCTGCAGGCCGACTGCCGCGCCTGCCACCAGGACTTCCGCTGAGCCGCATTCATCCTGCAGCCGGGCAAGCCATGCACGGTTGGCGCGTCGTTCACGTTCGAAAGGAGAGGATTCGTCCACCCTGCTGCATGACGCAGTACCACCCCAGACACCCGCCTTCACGGCCAGGAGATGCCCCATGAAGATCCAGCTCATCGCCGCCACTGCCATCGCTACCCTTGCTCTGGCTGGCTGTGCCACCCCCGGCGGCTACGGTGGCGGCGGTTACAACAACGGCTACAACAATGGTGGCTACGGCAACAACGGCGGCTACAACCAGGGCCGCTGCGCCGACTGCGGCATCGTCACCCGCATCAACACCGTGCCCTCGGGCCGCACCGCGCCCAGCGCGACCGGCGCGATCCTCGGCGGCATCGTCGGCGCCGTGGCCGGCCATGAAATCTCCGATCACACCGGTGGCAGCCGTGGCAACAAGAACATCGCCGCCGCCGCAGGCGCAGTCGGTGGCGCCCTGGCCGGCAACCAGATCCAGAAGAACGTGACCAGCGATACCTACGACATCAGCGTGCGCATGGACGATGGCCGCACGATCGTGGTCAACCAGCGTGACCTCGGCGGCATCCGCGAAAACACCTATGTCCGCGTGGTCAACGGCAAGGTCATCCTGCGCTGATCCGCACCGGGCCATGCGCAAAGAAAAAGGCCCGCTTGCGCGGGCCTTTTTCATGCCGACGGGCGGCGGGTATTACACCGGCTGCACCTTGTCAGCCTGCAGGCCCTTCTGGCCCTGCACGACTTCAAAGCTCACAGTCTGGCCTTCCTTGAGGCTCTTGAAGCCCTGGGTCTCGATGGCACGGAAGTGCACGAACACGTCCTCGCCATTCTGCCGGCTGATGAAGCCGAAGCCCTTCGCATCATTGAACCACTTTACGGTACCGGTCTCGCGATCAGCCATCTCACTAACTCCCTTTGACTCTCTCTTGTTGTTGGAAACGCCTGGTGGGCGGCTGACAAGCAAGGGGGAAGCGAGGTGCATCGATGCAGCGGATCGGGAAGATCTTGCTTCATCAGGCCACGATCCACGGTGACCTTGCCAAGCTCAGCGACTGCAACTTAACCCGCCCAAAACGAAAAATCAACTGGCAAAATCTTTCACTGTCAACCCCAAAACGGCCACCATACGGGACAGCATGGGACTCTCATTCATCTTATATCTGCTAGCGGTCATTTTTGTCCTCGTCGGCATCGCCGGAATCATCCTCCCGGCCCTGCCCGGCATCCCGCTGGTGTTCATCGGGCTGCTGCTGGCGGCCTGGGCCGACGGCTTCGCCCATGTCGGCTGGCCAACCCTGGTCGCGCTGGGTGTGCTGACCCTGCTCTCGCTGCTGCTGGACGTGCTGGCCACGGTGGTGGGTGCGCAGCGGGTCGGCGCCAGCCGCAAGGCACTCTGGGGCACCTTCGTCGGCAGCATCGTCGGCCTGTTCTTCATGCCGATCGGCCTGTTTGCGGGACCGCTGGTCGGTGCCCTGCTCGGCGAGTACTGGCATACCCGCGAACTGGGCCGCTCGACCAAGGTCGGCCTGGCCACCTGGCTCGGCATCCTGCTCGGCCTGGCGTTGAAGCTGGCGGTGGTGATCGCGATGCTGGGCCTGTTCGCCTTCGCCTGGTTCCTGTGACTGGCGCAGCCTTCACGCCACGCGCACGCGGTGGCCGTGCATAAACCGTGGGGGCTGGCCGCGATCCGGTACAGCCGCCACACTGTGCGATCCCCGTATTCACCGAAGGGCCTGCTGGAATGACCCTCCCCCCGCTGCTTCCCCGCCTTGCGCCGCTGGCGCTGGCCCTGGCCAGTGCCCCGCTGGCCGCGCAGGAATTCGTGCCCAGCACCGATACCTCGCCGGCCGCTTGCGCGGCCATCACCACTGACGCGGCGCGCCTGGCCTGCTATGACCGCCTGTTCGCGCATACGCCGCAGGCCACGGCCGCCGCCGATGCCGCTGCCGAGGCGGCCGCGCAGGCCCGTCGCGAAGAACGCCAGACCGCACGCGTGAGCCAGGGCGAAGAGAAACTGCGCGAGCGGGTCAGCGACCTGTTCCGCCCCGCTGCGCCGGACAGCGCGCTGGCCAATGCCGGCCGCGGTTCGCTGTTGGACAGCCGCTGGGAGCTGGCCGAAGACTCCAAGCTGGGCCCGTTCCAGCTGCGTGCGTACAAGCCGGTGTACCTGCTGCCTGCGTTCTGGACCAGCGACCGCAACACCACACCGCATTCGCCGAATCCGGCCAACACGGTCACCACGCCGCAGGTGCTGGACAGCGCCGAACTGAAGTTCCAGATCAGCTTCAAGACCAAGATCGCCGAGAACCTGTTCGGCGACAATGGCGACATCTGGGCCGGCTACACCCAGAGCTCGCGCTGGCAGGCCTACAACGGCGAGGATTCGCGCCCGTTCCGCGAAACCAATTACGAGCCGGAAGTGATGATGGTGTTCCGCAACGGCTACTCGATCGGTGGCTGGCGCGGCCGCATGACCGGCATCGCGCTGAACCATCAGTCCAATGGCCGCGCCGATCCGCTGTCGCGCAGCTGGAACCGGGTGATGCTCAACATCGGCCTGGACCGCGAGAACTGGGCGCTGGTACTGCGCCCGTGGTATCGCATCCCGGAAACCCGCAGCGACGACAACAATCCGGATATCGAGGACTACATGGGCCGCGGTGATGCGACCCTGACCTGGAACCGCAACGGCCACGAAGTCTCGTTGATGGCACGCCATTCGCTGCGCACCGGCAGCCGCTCACACGGTGCCCTGCAGCTGGATTACGGCTTCCCGATCAGCAACCTGCTGCGCGGCCACGTGCAGATCTTCGACGGCTACGGCGAGAGCCTGATCGACTACAACCACAAGGCCACCTACGTGGGTGTGGGCGTGTCCCTGCTGGAGTGGTTCTGATGGACGTGACGATCTGGCACAACCCGGCCTGCAGCAATTCGCGCGGCGCATTGAAGCTGATCCGCGATGCAGGCTTCGATCCTATGGTGATCGAGTACCTGGGCACTCCACCGGACGTGGCCACGCTGCGCCAGGTGCTGGCCGAATCCGGATTGAGCGCACGCGATCTGGTGCGCAGCAAGGAAGTGCAGTTCGCCGAACTGGGACTGGAAGAGGCCGACGATGCCACGCTGCTGGCCGCGATGGCCGCACACCCGCGGCTGATCAACCGCCCCGTGGTGCGCACGCCCAAGGGCACCCGGCTGTGCCGTCCACCGGAAACGGTGCTGGAGATCCTCTAAGCCCGCCCTACTTTTGGTAGAGCCGAGCCATGCTCGGCTGCGGTTCGCGTGCTACCCATGAATGCAGCCGAGCATGGCTCGGCTCTACAGAACGGGTTACCGCCAGTCGGTGATGCCTTCGCGGCGGTACACCTCGGCGAACGCCGGGCGCGCCTTCATTGTCGTGGCGTGCGCCTTCAGCACCGGCCAGGTGTCGCTGGGCCTCGGCATGTTGCGCGACCAGCGCATCAGCATCACCAGCATGTAGTCGACCACGCAGGGGGCGTCGCCCAGCAGATGCGGTCCGTGCGCCTGCAGGTGCGTGGCCACATGCTGCCAGGCCGCCTCAAGGCGCTGACGGGCCATCTCGCGGCTCGCTTCGATATTTGCCTCGCCCGCCATTTCGTGCGGATAGAACCAGGCCCGATAGGCCGGCTGCAGCGTATTGGCACACCAGAACATCCAGCGGTAGGCATCGGCGCGCTGCGGCGTACCCAGTGCCGGCAGCAGGTTGGCTTCCGGATGGCGGTCAGCCAGATACAGTGCGATCGCCGCCGCTTCGGTCAGTACCAAGCCATCGATCAGCAGCGTCGGCACAACGCCGGCCGGATTCAGCGCCAGGTACTCCGCCGACTTGTGCTCGCGCGCGTCGAAATCCAGCAGCACCAGTTCGTGCTCGATACCCAGCTCGATCAGCAGCCAGTGCACTACCAGCGCGGCGGTACTGGTTGAACCATACAGCGTGGTGCTCATGCGGAAGATCCCGTGCAGGTGGATCGGCCGATTATGCGCCCACACGGGCGGTCACTGCTCAGCCGCAGCGGCTCATGCAGGTATCGCGGCCTTCGCTACAGGACATGATCGGCGTGCGTATCGCGCAGTCGTGCGTCTTCAGTTCACAGGAACGGCGCAACTCGGGGTTGGCAACGTCCTTGCAGCGCTTGTCTGGCGCCGGCACCATCTGTTGTTCGCAGCTGAAGTCGTTGCTGCCGACACTGCCCCGCGCCATGCAGCTGCGATAGTCGGCCTGGCACTGCATGCGGCACTGCGAGGAGGCGGAGAAGTCCGCACCTTCATAGGATGAGGTTGTACTGCAGCCGGCCAGGGCCAGCAGGATCGCAACGGCGATGAATCGATGCAGGCCCATGAACACGTCCTGTGTGAGGTCGCGCCGAGCCTAGCAGAGCAGATGCTGCAGGTTCGTTAACCCTCACCACACAACAACGGCGCCATACGGGCGCCGTTGCTTGAACCGGATGCGCGGCAGGATTACTCCACCACCACCGGAATCTTGCCGATGCGGGCCTGCCATTCGCGCGGGCCGGTCTTGTGCACCGATTCACCGGTGGAATCCACCGCCACGGTCACCGGCATGTCCTGCACGGTGAACTCGTAGATCGCTTCCATGCCGAGGTCGGCGAAACCGACCACCTTGGCCGCCTTGATCGCCTTGGACACCAGGTAGGCCGAACCACCGACAGCCATCAGGTAGGCCGACTTGTTGTCACGGATCGCCTCGATGGCCGCCGGGCCGCGCTCGGCCTTGCCGACCATGCCCAGCAGGCCGGTCTGTTCAAGCACCTGACGGGTGAACTTGTCCATGCGGGTCGCCGTGGTCGGACCAGCCGGGCCCACCACTTCGTCGCGCACCGGATCGACCGGGCCGACGTAGTAGATGAAGCGGCCCTTCAGATCGACCGGCAGTTCCTCGCCCTTGTTGAGCATGTCGACCATGCGCTTGTGCGCGGCGTCGCGGCCGGTCAGCAGCTTGCCGTTCAGCAGCAGGGTCTGGCCCGGCTTCCAGCTGGCCACATCTTCCGGCGTGATCGTGTCCAGGTCCACGCGGGTGCCCTTGGACGAATCGTAGGTCAGCTTCGGCCAGTCCTCCAGCGACGGCGGGTCCAGCATCACCGGGCCGCTGCCATCCAGGGTGAAGTGCGCATGGCGGGTGGCCGCGCAGTTCGGGATCATCGCCACCGGCAGGTTGGCCGCATGGGTCGGGTAATCGTTGATCTTGATGTCGAGCACGGTGGTCAGGCCACCCAGGCCCTGCGCGCCAATACCCAGCGCGTTGACCTTCTCGTACAGCTCCAGGCGCAGCTCTTCAATGCGGTTGGACGCACCACGGGCCTGCAGCTCGGTGATGTCGATCGGCTCCATCAGCGCTTCCTTGGCCAGCAGCATCGCCTTCTCGGCGGTGCCGCCGATGCCGATGCC
The DNA here is from genome assembly GCF_040984485.1 of Stenotrophomonas sp. WED208. Lineage (NCBI taxonomy): Bacteria > Pseudomonadati > Pseudomonadota > Gammaproteobacteria > Lysobacterales > Lysobacteraceae > Stenotrophomonas > Stenotrophomonas sp. WED208. The sequence continues at coordinate 1,583,096 of NZ_JAZARB010000001.1, read as the reverse complement.
GAGCATGCCCGGCGGGCACCAGCCGGCGCCCATGGTCGGCACGGTCTTCAGCACCCAGTCGACGATGGAATCGGACGGGTTGAGCATGGCGAACTTGGTCTTGGCTTCCGAACCACCCCCCTTGGCGGCGACGATGACGTCGACGGTGTTGCCCGGCACCACCTTGACGTTGACCACGCCCGGGGTGTTGTCCTTGGTGTTGATGCGCTTGCCGGCCGGATCAGCCAGCACCGAAGCGCGCAGCTTGTTGTCCGGGTGCATGTAGGCACGGCGCACGCCTTCATTGGCCATGTCTTCCACGCCCATGGTGGCGTCGTCCCAACGCACGTCCATGCCGATTTCCAGGAACACGGTGACGATGCCGGTGTCCTGGCAGATCGGACGGTGGCCTTCGGCGCACATGCGCGAATTGATCAGGATCTGCGCCATCGCTTCCTTCGCGGCCGGCGACTCCTCGCGCTCGTAGGCGGCGGCAAGGTTCTTGATGTAGTCGACCGGGTGGTAGTACGAGATGTACTGCAGCGCGTCGGCGATGGACTGGATGAGGTCTTCCTGCTTGATCGATGTCACGACTTGCTCGCTTGCTGGAGGCTGGCGGGGGTAATCCCCCCATTTTACCCCCTCCCCCGGCCGCAGGATCACAATCTCGGGGTCGGATCCCCTGCTAGGGGCTCTGACCCCACACTCCCTGTCACGCGTGCTCCCTTCCCGGCGTCCTGGTCGACATGAACCCTGAAACCGCATTCCAGACCCACCGCCCGCGCCTGATGGCCCTGGCCTACCGCCTGCTCGGCAGTCGCGCCGACGCCGAAGACGTGGTCCAGGATGCCTGGTTGCGCTGGTCCGGCGCCGACCCGGCGGCCGTCCGCGACCCCGAAGCCTGGCTGGTCACCACCACCACCCGGCTCGGCCTGGACCGGCTGCGCGCAGCCAAGCGCGAGCGCGTGCACTACGTCGGCCCGTGGCTGGCCGAGCCACTGGCGGTCACCCTGGAGCCCGACCCAGCGCCCGGCCCCGCCCAGCTGCATGCGTTTGCCGACGATGTCTCGGTGGCTTTCCTGACCCTGCTTGAACAGCTCGGCCCCGAGGAACGCGCCGCCTTCCTGCTGAAGGAAGCCTTCGACCACGATTACCGTGAGATCGCCGACCTGATCGGCCACAGCGAGGCCAACTGCCGGCAGCTGGTGCATCGTGCCCGGCAGCGCCTGCAGGCCGGGCGGCCGCGCTTCAACGCCGACGCCAGCCAGCACCGGCAGCTGCTGGCGCGCTTCATGGACGCCTCGCAGCGCGGCGACAGCGAAGCGATCCAGGCCCTGCTGCACGCCAACGCGCTGCTGGTTTCCGACGGCGGTGGCGTGGTTACTGCGGCGGTGCGGCCCCTGCTGGGCGCCGAACGCATCGGCCGCCTGTTCTGGGCCATCGCCCGCCACGGCGCGGTGCATCCTGCCCGGCTGGGCTATGTCAACGGCGAACCGGCGATCCTGCGCTTTGTCGGTGATCGCCTGCACTCGATCACCACCATCGAAGTGGTCGATGGCCGCATCGCCAACGTGTACAGCGTGTTGAATCCGGAAAAGTTGCCGGACGTTGTCACGCGCGGTGACGGCACGGCGTCCTTGTAATGAAAGGCGGCCATCGTGGCCGCCGTGGAGCCGAAAATGTCCGACCACGCCTCTCCCCGCGTCCCTTACACCCGCCTGGCCGCCGAAGCCTTCAAGGGCCTGCTGGCCACCAGCCAGGCGGTGCATGACAGCTCGATTGATCCGACCCTGATGGAACTGGTGTTCCTGCGCGTGTCGCAGCTCAACGGCTGCGGCTATTGCATGGACATGCATGCCACCACGCTGCGCAAGGGCGGCATCGAGCCGCGCAAGCTCGATACCCTGCCGGCCTGGCACGAAAGCCGCTTCTTCGATGCACGCGAGCGTGCGGCACTGGGCTGGGCCGAGGCACTGACCCGGCTGACCGACGGTGCACCGTCGCAGGCGGCATTCGATGCACTGGCACCGCACTTCGATGAGAAGGGCATCAGCGACCTGAGCATGGGCATCGCGGTGATCAATGCCTGGAACCGGCTGGGCGCGGGCTTGCTGCCGCCGCTGCCGTAAGCCGAATGAGGCATGGGCAACACTGTTGCCCATGCCTCAATTCCAATGAACAGTGGTAGTCGTAGCCGAGAACCCACAAGAACGTCGCTATGGGAAAACTGCCCACCCCCGTGCTGAAAGCGCTGCGTGACTATTACCAATCGGACGACCCCAAACCAGACGACGTGCTCCGCCTGCTGTCGCTTCATGACCTTTTTGCACCCAAGTTCCGGGTCGATCACGACACTGCAATAGGGGATTTAATGAACGTCTTCAGCAAGATCCTGAAAGATCATGTTGTGGACAACTTCATCTTGGGCGTAGCTGAAAATTCACCGTCGCTCAGAGCAGGTCTATCGGCCTACTCCTTCATGATCAACTTCCCCGCTCACACCTTCGCAAGCGATGACGGCGTCGTCTGCAATATCTGCGGAGAGTTCAGGGAGGTTACCGTCGACCCAACCTTCATAAACGCCATCCGCTTTCAGGCCGGCTGCATGGTAGGGAATTCACCAACTCACCTGACGCACTTCTTGATTGAACACTCCAGGACACCAAGGCGTACTCCCAGTAGCCTGACCAAGTTGTCAAGAATTCTCCAGGAAATCAGAAACACTAGTGCAGACGACACGCCCAACACACTACAACGCAGCATCCGCAGAATTCCTGGGGTGCAAATGAGCGTCTATGAGGCACGTGGCTTGCTTACTGCCTTGGGTCATGCGGGAATTCTTCAATCCGGGGCACATCAAGGCCTGGCTCAGGCATTCGTCAATGCGGAAACCGCACCTCGAAAGCACCATTCGTCGGATTGGGGTTACCCCATTTCGTTCTGGACAGGCGCTGATGGGCTGAATGACGATGCCTTGCGCTATTGGTTTTCGAGCTATCCCGAGCTACTGGATGGTCTGATCCAGCCGCGTTAATGCCACCCATTGCCGCACTCCCTTGTGGGGTCAGAGCCCTTTGCGCCGCAAAGGGATCTGACCCCGGCGCGGCCACACGGCTGCCCTGACCCCATCTGCACGCATCAGGCGCGCACAATACGCACATGCCTGCTACCCCCACCGCTGGCGCTGCCGCCGCGAAGAAACCCAGCCTGCGCCAGCGCTTCAGGGCGATGCGCAACCTGCCACCGTTCCTGCGCATGGTCTGGAAGACCAGCCCCGCGCTCACCCTGGCCAGCCTGGGGCTGCGCCTGATCCGTGCGCTGCTGCCGGTAGCGATGCTCTACGTCGGCAAGCTGATCATCGACAGCGCCCTGCACCTGAGCCAGCACGATGCCGGCTTCCCGCCGCTGGGCGAGGCACTGTCCAGTGGTGTGCTGAATCCACTACTGGGCCTGCTGGCGCTGGAATTCGGCCTGGCCATCGCCTCGGATCTGCTCGGCCGCCTGGTCAGCTACGCCGATGCCCTGCTCTCGGAACTGTTCGCCAACGTCACCAGCATCCGGTTGATGGAACACGCGGCAACGCTGGATCTGGAGGACTTCGAGGACCCGGACCTGCAGGACAAGCTGGACCGTGCGCGACGCCAGACCATGGGCCGGATGAACCTGATGAGCCAGTTGTTCGGCCAGGTACAGGACGCGATCACCGTGGCCAGCCTCGCCGTCGGCCTGCTGGTCTACGCGCCGTGGCTGATCCTGCTGCTGGCGCTGGCCCTGGTGCCGGCCTTCATCGGCGAATCGCACTTCAACGCGGCCGGCTACAGCCTCAACTTCCAGTGGACGCCGGAGCGCCGCCAGCTCGACTACCTGCGCCAGCTCGGTGCCAGCGTGGAAACGGCCAAGGAAGTGAAGATCTACAACCTGCACCGCTTCCTGGTGGAGCGCTACCGGCGCCTGTCGGTGGCGCTGTTCCAGGCCAACCGCGCCCTGGCCCGGCGCCGCGCGTTCTGGGGCACGCTGCTGGCCGCACTGGGCACGCTGGGCTACTACACCGCCTACGCCTACATCGCCTGGCGCACGGTGCGCGGCGATTTTTCGATCGGCGACCTGACCTTCCTCGCCGGCAGCTTCCTGCGCCTGCGCCAGCTGCTGGAGGGCCTGTTGATCGGCTTCTCGCAGGTGGCCAGCCAGGCGCTGTACCTGGATGACCTGTTCTCGTTCTTCCAGATCCAGCCGGAAATCCACTCGCGTGAAGGTGCGGTGCGCGTGCCGCAGCCGATCCGCCAGGGCTTCGTGTTCGAGAACGTCGGCTTCCGCTACCCGGATGCCGAGCAATGGGCAGTGCGCCACCTTGATTTCCAGCTGCAGGCCGGCGAAGTACTGGCGCTGGTCGGTGAGAACGGCGCCGGCAAGACCACGCTGGTGAAGCTGCTGGCGCGGCTGTACGAACCGGACGAGGGCCGCATCCTGCTCGATGGGCGCGACCTGCGCGACTACGACCTGGACGACCTGCGCGCCAACCTCGGGGTGATCTTCCAGGACTTCGTGCGCTACAACCTCAGCGCCGGCGAGAACATCGGCGTCGGCCAGGTCGAGGCGATGGACGATCAGGCACGCATCGCCGACGCCGCGCGGCGCGGCATGGCCGAGGAAGTGATCGACGACCTGCCTGGCGGTTACAACCAGCTGATCGGGCGCCGCTTCAAACAGGGCGTGGACCTGTCCGGTGGCCAATGGCAGAAGATCGCCATCGCCCGCGCATGGATGCGCAATGCGCAGGTGATGATCCTGGATGAGCCAACGGCGGCGCTGGATGCGCGAAGTGAGTTCGAGGTGTTCCAGCGGTTCAGGGAACTGGCGGATAATCGCACCGCAGTGCTGATTTCCCACCGTTTCTCCTCGGTACGCATGGCCGATCGCATCCTGGTGCTGGCCGATGGCCGGATCGAGGCCAGCGGCACCCATGAGCAGCTGATGACACAGGGCGGCCGCTACGCCGAGCTGTTCGAACTGCAGGCGGCCGGCTACCGCTGAGAACGCCTCTCGTTCCGCCTAATGAGAACCCGTCTCATTTGAGATAGAATCACCCCCGACGACTTCCGATAGATACGCCCATGTCCTCCGCTTTTGGCGCCGAAACGGTGCTTGAGGTCCGCCACTGGACCGATGCCTACTTCAGCTTTACCCTCACCCGCGACAGCGGTTTCCGCTTCGAGAACGGCCAGTTCGTGATGATCGGCCTGGAAACCGAGGCGCGGCCGCTGCTGCGTGCGTATTCCATCGCCAGCGCCAACTGGGAAGAGCACCTGGAGTTCTTCAGCATCAAGGTCCAGGACGGCCCGCTGACCTCGCGCCTGCAGCACATCAAGCCGGGTGACAAGGTGCTGGTCGGCAAGAAGCCCACCGGCACTCTGCTGATCAGCGACCTGCACCCGGGCAAGAACCTGTACCTGCTGGGCACGGGCACCGGCATGGCGCCATGGCTGTCGGTCATCAAGGACCCGGAAACCTACGAGCGCTTCGAGAAGGTGATCCTCTGCCACGGCGTGCGCTACGAGAAGGACCTGGCCTACCGCGATTACTTCGAGAAGGAACTGCGTGAGCACGAATTCCTGGGCGAGATGATCGGCGACAAGCTGCTGTACTACCCGGCCGTCACCCGCGAGCCGTTCGCCAACCAGGGCCGCCTGACCCAGCTGATGGAAAGCGGCGAGATGCAGCGCACCCTCGGCCTGCCGGAACTGAGCCCGGAAAACGACCGCGCGATGATCTGCGGCAGCCCGCAGATGCTGGCCGACCTGCGCAGCGTGCTCGATGCCCGTGGCTTCCAGGTCTCGCCGCGTATCGGCCAGCCGGGCCATTACGTGTTCGAGCGCGCGTTCGTCGAGAAATAAGGCTGCAACGGTAGTGCCGGCCGCTGGCCGGCTCTCCGTGCGCTACGGGATTGCCGGCCAGCGGCCGGCACTACCACCCTTCACAGCAGCGCTTCGATCTCGTCGCGCAGCTGCTCCGGCCTGGTGGTGGGCGCATGCCGCGACGCCACCTGCCCCTGGCGGTCGACCAGGAACTTGCTGAAATTCCACTTGATGCGGGCACTACCCAGCAGGCCGCGCTTCTCGCGTGACAGCCATGCCCACAACGGATCAGCCCCCTCGCCGTTGACCTCGATCTTCTCCGACAGCGGGAAGCTGACCGGGTAGTCCAGCGAACAGAACTGGCGGATCTGCGCGGCGTCGCCCGGTTCCTGCGCACCGAACTGGTTGCATGGGAACCCGATCACCACCAGGCCACGCTCGCGATACTCCTGCCACAGCTGTTCCAGCCCGGTGTACTGCGGGGTGAAGCCACAACGGCTGGCGACATTGACCAGCAGCAACGGGTGCCCCTGGTACCGGGCCAGCGCCTGCGGCTGGCCATCGAGGTCGCGGAAGCTGAAATCGTAGGCAGTGGTCATGGCAGCGGGCCGTGGGCGGTGAATGCATGGTACCCGCGCCCGGCCCCGGCAACATGCCTTTTGACACAAGTGCGGGCGCGGCCGGCCGGGTTACCCTCGGGCCCTTGTTTGCCTTACCGGAGTTCCTACCTTGACCACTCGCCTTGCCCTTGCCGTGGCCATGTCCCTCGGCCTTGCCCTGCCCGCCTTCTCGGCCGGCGCCGCCACCCCGGCTGCCAGCACCCATGCCCAGCAGGCCAATCCGTTCTTCGCCGAAAGCCCGCTGCCGCTGCACTTCCCGCAGTTCGACAAGATCAAGGACAGCGACTTCGCCCCGGCCTTCGACGCCGGCATGGCGCAGCAGCTGAAGGAAGTGGAGGCGATCGCCAACAACAAGGCCAAGCCGACCTTCGACAACACCATCATCGCCCTGGAAAAGAGCGGTGACATCCTCGACCGTGCGACCACCGTGTTCTTCAGCCTGGTAGGCGCCGATACCAACGACACCCGCAAGAAGCTGCAGGCCGACTACTCGGCGAAGTTCGCCGCGCACAGCGATGCGATCGCGCTGAACGGCAAGCTGTTCGCCCGCATCCAGGCGCTGTACGACACCCGCAGCCAGCTGGGCCTGGACGCCGAAGGCGTGCGCCTGGTCGAGAAGTACTACGACAACTACGTGCGCGCCGGCGCCAAGCTGTCCGAGGCTGACAAGGCCACGCTGAAGGCGATGAACGCCGAGCTGGCCAACCTGGGCACCAAGTTCAGCCAGAACGTGCAGTCGGAAGTGAACGCTTCGGCGATCACCGTCGACGACGTCAAGGAGCTGGACGGCCTGTCCAAGGAGCAGATCGCTGCCGCCGCCGAAGCCGCCAAGGCCCGTGGCCTGGAAGGCAAGTACGTGATCACCCTGCTCAACACCACCGGCCAGCCGCCGCTGACCAACCTGGCCAACCGCGCCCTGCGCCAGAAGATCTACGAAGCCTCGACCACCCGCGGCAGCCGCGGCGGTGAGTTCGACAACACCGCGCTGGTCTCGCGCATCATGCAACTGCGTGCCGACAAGGCCAAGCTGATGGGCTTCCCGAACTTCGCTGCCTACAACCTGACCAACCAGACCGCCAAGACCCCGGAAGCGGTCAACGCAATGCTGGGCAAGCTGGCTCCGGCCGCCGTGGCCAATGCCAAGCGCGAAGCCGCCGACCTGCAGGCGATGATCGACAAGGAACAGAAGGCCGCGCGCAAGCCGACCTTCCAGCTGGAACCGTGGGACTGGGCCTTCTACAGCGAGAAGGTGCGCCAGGCCAAGTACAACTTCGACGAGTCGCAGCTGAAGCCGTACTTCGAGATGAAGAACGTGCTGGAGAACGGCGTGTTCTACGCCGCCGGCCAGGAATTCGGCCTGACCTTCAAGCAGCGCACCGACCTGCCGGTCTACCACGATGACGTCACCGTCTACGACGTGTTCGACGCCGACGGCAGCCAGCTGGCGATCTTCATCTTCGACCCGTATGCACGTGCCTCCAAGCGCGGCGGTGCGTGGATGAACTCCTACGTCTCGCAGTCCAAGCTGACCGGCTTCAAGCCGGTGGTCGCCAACCACCTGAACATCCCGAAGCCGCCGGCCGGCCAGCCGACCCTGCTGACCTGGGACGAGGTGAACACCACCTTCCACGAGTTCGGCCACGCCCTGCACGGCATGTTCTCCAACGTGAAGTACCCGTACTTCTCGGGCACGTCGGTGCCGCGTGACTTCGTCGAGTTCCCCTCCCAGGTCAACGAGATGTGGTCGGACAACCCGCTCATCCTGAAGAACTACGCCAAGCACTACCAGAATGGTTCGGCGATGCCGCAGGCACTGCTGGACAAGGTGCTGGCAGCGGCCAAGTTCAACCAGGGCTTCGCCACGACCGAGTACCTGGGCGCAGCCATGCTTGATCAGCGCTGGCACCAGATCGGCGCCGACCAGGTGCCGGCCGCCAAGGACGTGATGGCCTTCGAGCGCGCCGCGCTGGAGAAGGACGGCATCTACTACGCGCCGGTTCCGCCGCGCTACAAGACCCCGTACTTCAGCCACATCATGGGCGGCTACTCGGCCGGCTACTACGCCTACATCTGGTCGGAAGTGCTCGATGCCAACACCCAGAAGTGGTTCAAGGACAACGGCGGCCTGAGCCGCAAGAATGGCGATCACTTCCGCGCCACCCTGCTGTCGAAGGGTGGCAGCGTCGACGCGATGCAGCTGTTCCGCGATTTCGCCGGCCACGAGCCGCAGATCGAACCGCTGCTGGAAAAGCGTGGCCTGACCGGCGCCGGCAACTGATCGCCCGCGCGGTAGCCTGAAACGAAAACCGCCCGGGAGACCGGGCGGTTTTTTGTTGTGATTGGGGTCAGAGCCCTTCTCTGCGAAAAGGGATCTGACCCCGGGGTCGGATCCCTTTCCGCGGAACGGGCTCCGACCCCGCTCCGGCTTCATCGTGGCGCCACGTATCCACCCGGCACGCCTTCCGGCGACAGCACCAGCTGCCACAGCTGCGCGTGCCGGCAACGGAAGGTGGCCATCGACCCGGCCAGGTAGAAGCGCCACATGCGCCGGAAGTGCTCGTCGTAGCGCGCATCCAGCCGCGGCCACGCCGCTTCCACGTTGCGCCGCCAGGCCTGCAGGGTCAGGTCGTAATCGGTACCGAAGTTGTGCCAGTCCTCCAGCACGAAGCGGCCCTCGAACGCCTTGGTGATCTGCACCGCCGATGGCAGCATCGAGTTGGGAAAGATGTAGCGCGCGATCCACGGATCGGTACGATGCCGCGAGATGTTGGTGCCGATGCTGTGCAACAGCAGCAGTCCGCGCGGCGACAGGCAACGCTTGGCCACCTCGAAGAAGCTGGCGTAGTTCTTGTCGCCAACGTGCTCGAACATGCCGATCGAGAAGATCGCATCGAACGGCTCGTCCAGCTCGCGGTAGTCCTGCAGGCGGATCTCGATGGGCAGGCCGGCGCACAGTTCGCGCGCGAACTCGGCCTGTTCCTGCGAAATGGTCACGCCGACGCCGCTGACACCATAGCGCTCGGCGGCGAACTTCAGGGCTTCGCCCCAGCCACAGCCGATGTCCAGCACACGCTGCCCCGGACGCAGGCCCAGCTTGCGGCAGACCAGGTCGAGCTTGGCCTCCTGTGCGGCGTCGAGGTCATCGGCATTGCGCCAATAGCCGCAGCTGTACACCAGGCGCTGGCCGAGCATGGCCTGGTAGAGATCATTGCCGAGGTCGTAATGACGGCGACCGACTTCGTAGCTGCCCTGCCCCACCTGCAGGTTGAACAGCCGCGCCTTCAGCGCATCGGCCACTTCGCGCCAGCCGTGCACCCGTTCGTCCAGGTGCGCCTGCATCAGGTGGACGAGGAATTCATCCAGGACGTTGGCATCCCACCAACCGTCCATGTAGCTCTCGCCGAGGCCGAGCGAACCGTGCGCCATGACCCGCGCGAAGAAGCGCGGGTCATGCACCTGGATATCCTGTGGCTGGGTACCGCCGATGCGGACCCCGGCTTCCTGCAGCAGGCCGGCGACCCGCTCCTGCAACCCTGTATCCACGCCACCTCCTCGACTGCGGTCAACCGCGTGCGAACAGCTCCACGTAGTCCTTGGCCACGTGCGGCAACAGCACCGCCGCCGGCACATCAGCGGTCTGGGTGCCGTCCGAGTATGGACCCACCTGGTACGGCGGGAACACAAAGCGCAGCGCGGTGATCTGCCCCTTGTCGTCGGTCAGCGGCTGGAACTGGCTGAAATTGTCGGCCTGCGGGCCAGTACCGTCGGCGATCATGCGCGATGCGTTGCGCAGCGATTCCTGCAGCTGGGCCGGGTCCATGTCCTCGCCGCTGAGGCGGGTGGCCACGCGTTCGCGCAGCTGGTCGGCGACGAAATCGCTGATCGCCTTCCAGCCCTTGGCATCGGCCACCAGCTTCTCGGCGCTGAGCATCTGCTGATGCTGCGGCAGCCACACGAAGCGGGCCACCAGCGGCTCGCCATGGGCGCCACCGGTGTAACGGCTGCCATCGGCACTGACCACCACCAGCTGCGGGGTTTCCAGCAGCTTCTCGAAGCTCAGCGACAGCTCGTAGGGCATGGTCGGCTTGTCGTTGCCGAGTCCGTCCAGCGCCTGTTGCAGGTCACTGCGCGCACTCGTCGCATAGTTCTGCAGCGCGCGCGCCAGGCCCGGGTAACGGTCGATGCCGGCCGGATAGCTGATGCCTACCACTTCGCGCTCGTTGTTCTCGATCACGTCGCGCAGGTCCAGCGGCGCTTCCGTGGCCGGCGTTTCACCTGCGGCAGTGGCCTCGGCGGCAGGCGCCGCATCGGTCGCCGGTGCCGGCTCGCTCTCACGCTGGCAACCGGCCAGCAACAGCACGCCCACCACGCCGGCCAGCACGCTGCCGCGCAATGGCCGGTTGTTTCCAATCTTCATCGGGATCCCCTGTTCATGTTTGTACATCATCGCCTGCCATGGCTGAAGCGTGACCCGCTGGCGTTCAGCCAACGAGCAGGTCGTGGTACTCCTCGTGCCGCTGCAGGAAGGCCTCGGCGTAGGAACATGCCGGCACCACCTTGTACTTCTGCTCGCGGGCGAAACGCAGTGCCACACGGGTCAGCTCACCGGCAATGCCACGGCCGGCGATCGGCTCGGGCACCTCGGTGTGGGTGATGACCATGCGCCTGCGCTTGATCTGGTAATCGAGCACCGCCAGCTGTCCACGCACACGGGCGGTGAAGCGGTGGTTGGCCAGGTCGTGTTCGACCTCGTAGGCCAGACCGGGGGGCGTGACCGAAGCCATGGAACTGTCTCCTGCGGCGACTGCGTGGATGGTGCGCAGCCGGGCGCCATGATCGCGTGAAGCCTGAACAGGGGCAAGTCCAGTGCGTTCACGTCAGTTTTCGACCCTCAAGCTGGAGGGCCAGCGGCCGCTATCGCCTGTGGAGGGGTCCGGCCAGGCTGGCACGGCCCTTGCGACCGATGATCATGCGCACCACCGTGGAGGCCCCGATGCACCCCAGCGATCCCCATTCCGATACCGACCGCGCCCTGCTGGAGGGCCTGCTGCAACTGGCGGTGGAAGGGCAGACCGAAGAGCAGGATTTCCAGCGCATCGGCGAGGAAGTGTTCGCCCGCCTGCTGGACACCTACGGCCAGCAGACCGCAACCTGAGCCTGCCGGGGCGGATCGCTGCCGATCCGCCCCGCTCCCGCCATCAACCGCCGCCGAGGCGGAAGGTCGGGTTGGAAAGTTCGCGCAGGAAGTGGGTGAAGATGCTCGGCTGCATGGCCAGCATGAAGATCACGCCGAACGCCGCGCCTGCCAGGTGCGCGCTGTGGTTGATGCGGTCACCGCCGCGCTTGTCCATCCAGATGCTGTAGCCGACGTAGAACGCGGCGTAGACGATGGCGGGCGCCGGGATGAAGAACACCAGGATGATCGACCACGGCTTGATCAGGATGAAGGCGAACAGCACCGCCGACACCGCCCCGGACGCACCGAGGCTGAGGTAGTTCGGGTTCTTCTGGTTCTTCAGGTAGCTGGGCAGGATCGAGACCAGCAGCGCACCGATGTAGAACGCCGGGTAAGTCAGGTAACTGCCGGTCAGCTGCACCATCACGCTCTCGATGAATCCCCCGAAGAAGAACAGGGTGATCATGTTGAAGATCAGGTGCGACCAGTCGGCGTGGATGAAACCATAGGTCACCAGCCGGTCGTACTGGCGGTGACGGTCGACGGCTGGCGGCCACAGGATCAGGCGGTCGGCCAGCTTGCGGTTGTTGAACGCCATCCACGACAGGAGGGCGGTGATGGCGATCAACAGCAGATTGACGGGGGTCATGTCAGGCTCAGGCGCTACGGTAGTTGTCGACCATACGATAGCGTTTCGCGTACCAACCGAAGGCCAACGCCGCGACGAAGGCGAAGCCGGCGAAGAAGAACATCAGGAACGCCGCTTCGCTCAGGCCTGTGCCGGCGATCTGGTGGGTCACCGTGTCGTTGCGCACCGCCGCGTTGGACAGCAGCACCCACAGGTTGCCGATGGTGGTGGTCAGGTTCCAGAAGCTCATCACCACGCCCTTCATCGCCTGCGGCGCCTGGCTGTAGGCGAACTCCAGGCCGGTGGCCGAGACCAGCACCTCGCCGAAGGTCAGCAACGCGTACGGCAGCATCTGCCAGAAGATCGACATGGCGTTGCCGCCGTCCATCACCACCTGGATGCCGCCCACCACGATCCAGGCCAGGCCACTGAAGGCAATGCCGGCGGTCATGCGGCGCAGTGCGGTCGGCTCGAAGCCGAAGCGGCGCAGGGCCGGGTACAGCACCAGGTTGTTGAACGGAATCAGGATCATCACCAGCAGCGGGTTCAGTGCCTGCATCTGCGAGGCGGTGAACCAGCTCGGCATCTGCATCTGCTGGCCCTGCAGGACCCAGGTCGAGGCCTTCTGGTCGAACAGCGAGAAGAACGGCGTGGTCAGCGCGAAGATCACCAGCACGCGCAGCACCGAGCGCACGCCCTCCACGGCTTCGGCCGGATGCTGGCCACGGGCGCGGTCCAGCTGCAGCCAGGTGCCACCGCCGATGCCCGCCAGGATCGACACCAGCGCAAGGCACAGGCAGATCACGATGCCCAGCGAGCCGACCAGGCCGAACGAGGCCACTGCCAGCACCAGGCCGAGCACGGCGATCACCAGGCCCGGACGGCCCTGGCCGGCCACGCGCGCGGTCAGCGCGGTGCGTACCACGTTGGCGAACGAATGCGGATCCTTCGGCGGCAGTGGCACCAGCACGTAGCGCTTGCGGCCCAGCCAGAACACGAAGGTGGCGATGAACATCAGGATGCCCGGGATGCCGAACGCCCACTGCGGGCCCCAGTTCTTCAGCACCAGCGGGATCAGCAGCGAGGCGAACAGCGAGCCGAAATTGATGATCCAGTAGAAGGCATCGAAGACGACCTTGGCCAGGTGCTTGTTGCTCTGGTCGAACTGGTCACCCATGAACGAGGCCACCAGCGGCTTGATGCCACCGGCGCCGAGCGCGATCAGGCCCAGGCCGAGGAAGAAGCCTTCGCGGCTGTTCTCGAACAGCGCCAGGCACAGGTGGCCGGCGCAGTAGACCAGGCTGAACCAGAGAATGGTGTGGTACTTGCCGAAGAACTTGTCGGCCAGCCAGCCACCGAGCAGCGGGAAGAAATACACGCCGATCATGAAGCTGTGCATGATGTCCTTGGCTTCACCGGCACGGCCTTCCGCCGTGATTTCCTGCAGCAGCAGCGAGGTGATCAGGAACTGCACCAGGATGTTGCGCATCCCGTAGAAACTGAACCGCTCGCAGGCCTCATTGCCGATGATGTACGGAATCTGGCGCGGCATCTTTCCTTGGCCGGCGATGGGGGCGACTGCGTCGTGGCTCATCCTGTAAGGCATTCCTGCAAAGCGAAAGGCGCAAGGTTACCGGAACCGGGGCTTGCGAAGCACGCTGCAGGGCTGCATGACAACGGTGCCAATCCATGGCAGGCCGTTCTGGCCCTGCCGGAAGTCACGGCACCTGCACGACAAAAGCGTAAACTTATCGTTATGCGCCCCCTCGCCCTCGCCCGCCTCCTGCTCAGCTGTCTCGTGCTGCTGCTGGCGTTGCAGGCCCAGGCGCGGCCGCAGGCGCCGGCCGCCACTGCCAGTGACAACGAGCCCCGGCAACTGACCGTGGCCGCGCTGGAACTGCCCAGCCGTGATGATGCGCATTGGAAGCAGCGCCGCGAGCAGGTCGCGCAACTGCTGACCGAGCTGCAGCCGGACGTGATCTCGGTGCAGCAGGTGCTGCAGCAGCAGGGCCGCAATCCAGCCTGCTGGCTGGCCAGCCGGCTGCGCTACAGCTGCGACTTCGTCACCGCTGACCCTCCCAGCCAGCCACTGCGGCATGGCAACGCCATGCTGACCCGGCTGCCGGTCAGCGAAGACGGGGTGACCCTGCTGCATCCTCCCGGCACCTTCAGTGCGGCCGGAATGATGCGCCTGAAGCTGGGCGAGGCGCTGGTCAACATCTATGTCGCGCGGCTGCGCCCGGACCCGGACGAGGCCACCGCCCGCCAGCACCAGACCAGCGATCTGATGACCTGGATCGGCGCCACCTCCGAGGGCATGCCGAGCCTGATCGCCGGCGATTTCTCGGCCAACACGGTGGAACTGGTGCGCAGCACGCCGGGTTTCCAGCCGGCCCGGCGCAATCCCGGTGGCCGTGCAGACCCGCCTGCGGCCAGCGGCGGCGGTGCGAGTGGCCATGGGCTGGACGTGCTGTTCCAGGTCAAGCACTTCGGCGGCATCCGCCAGCAGCCGATCCTGCTGCCGGCCGACGGCGACCTGCCCGGCCTGCGCCTGGGCGTGATGGCGACCCTGCGCCTGCAGGGTGATACGGCCACTACCGAATGAATCCTGCAACAGAAAAGGCCGGGGTCTCCCCCGGCCTTTTCAGTTCATCCCGTTACCGCGATCAGGCGATCGCTTCCTGGTAACGGCGCTCGACTTCGTTCCAGTCGATGACGTTGAAGAACGCGCCGATATATTCCGGGCGGCGGTTCTGGTACTTCAGGTAGTACGCGTGTTCCCACACGTCCAGGCCGAGGATGGGGGTGTTGCCTTCCATCAGCGGGCTGTCCTGGTTGCCGGTGCTCTCGACCACGACCTTCTTGTCCGGGGTCACACTCAGCCACGCCCAGCCGCTGCCGAAACGGGTCAGCGCCGCCTTGGTGAAGGCATCCTTGAACTTGTCGAAGCCGCCCAGGTCCTTGTCGATGGCCTTGGCCACGTCGCCCACCGGGTTGCCGCCGGCGTTCGGGGCCATCACGGTCCAGAACAGCGAGTGGTTGGCATGGCCACCACCGTTGTTGCGCACCGGGCCCTGCAGGTTCTCCGGCAGCGACTTGAGCTTCTTCACCAGCTCTTCGACCGGCAGGTCAGCGTACTCGGTGCCTTCCAGCGCCGCGTTGACGTTGTTGATGTAGGTCTGGTGATGCTTGGTGTGATGGATTTCCATCGTCGCCGCATCGATATGCGGTTCCAGCGCGTCGTAGGCGTAGGACAGCTTGGGCAGGGTGTAGGCCATGATGCATCTCCTGATTGCGAGGGCACCCGACGATGTCGGGCGGTGCGCGGTGAATGATGGGGACAGACCGCCAGATTACCAAGGGGGATGTAAAGGAAATTGCGTCCTGCCAGTGAGCACGACGGCAATTGTTACGCATCAGTGACGCAGCGATCTCCTCATGCACCGTGCAGCGCGCAGGCGCTACAGTGCGTGCACCACCCTCGCCCGCCCCTGCCCATGCGCAACCCCCGGCTGCTGATCACCGCCATCGCCCTGCTGCTGCTCGGCCTGGTCGCCAACCATTTCCTGCAGCGGCCACCGGCGCCGCAGTTCGCGCCGGACCTGCAGGGAGCGCCTACGGCACGGGCGCCTGCCACGGCCACGCCCGGCAAGGACAACGGCCTGCCCGCGTTCCTGCCGGCTGAAGCGCGCCAGACCATCGCCCTGATCCAGCGTGGTGGCCCGTTCCCGCATCGCCAGGACGGCAGCACCTTCGGCAACCGCGAACAGCAGCTGCCGCAGCGCCCGCGCGGCTACTACCGCGAATACACCGTCGACACCCCCGGTGCGCGTACCCGCGGCACGCGCCGCATCGTCACCGGTGGCGATCCGCCGGAGGCGTGGTACTACACCGACGATCACTACGCATCGTTCCGCAGCTTCACCGTGCCAGCCCAGGGAGCGCAGCAATGAGCCACGATGATTTCGGCCTCGGCCTGCATGACATCAACAACGCTGGCGTCTACGCCATCGACAGCGACGACATCGGCGCACTGGCCGCGGCGATGCGCGATGCCGGACTGAAGGTGATCCGCATCGATCTGGAAGGCGTGGCCGACAAGCGCACCCTGCTGGCCCGGCTGGCCGCACAGATGGATTTTCCGGCAGGCTTCGGCGGCAACTGGGATGCCCTGTCGGACAACCTGCGCGACCTGCAGTGGCTGCCGGCCAACGGCTACGCGCTGTTCCTGGCCGACGTGGACACGTTGCGCGCCTCCACGCAGAAGGACTTTGACACGTTGCTGGACGTGATGGACGAAGCCAGCCGCGACTGGGTTGGCCGCGACGTGCCGTTCTGGGTGTTCCTGTCGCAGAGCGCGTGACGTCATCGCCCAGGTAGAGGCCGACCCTGGTCGGCGCACGTGCTCCGGTAGATGCCGACCTTGGTCGGCGCTTCTGTGCCAACCAAGGTTGGCACCTACCAAAGCGCGAGCCGGCCAGCAGGTCGGCCGTGACGTGCGGTTCTGGGTGTTCCTGTCGCAGAGCGCGTGAGGTTACTGCCCTGGTGGATGCCGACCTTGGTCGGCATGCGCTGATGCCTTGGCAGAGACCGACCTTGGTCGGCGCTTCTGTGCCAACCAAGGTTGGCACCTACCAAAGCGCGAGCCGGCCAGCAGGTCGGCCGTGACGCGCGGTTCTGGGTGTTCCTGTCGCAGAGCGCGTGAGGTCACTGCCCTGGTGGATGCCGACCTTGGTCGGCATGCGCTGATGCTTTGGTAGAGGCCGACCTTGGTCGGCGCTTCTGTGCCAACCAAGGTTGGCACCTACCAAAGCGCGAGCCGGCCAGCGTGTGGGGCGCGGCCCCCCTGCCTAGCGGCTCCCGTTATCTTCCTGCAGCTCTTTCTTGAACGGAATGTCCGGCGGCGGTCGTGCCACCGCCGGCTGGTCCTGCATGTTGGGGTTGGTCAGGCCACAGCCACCACCGGCCTGCAGGATCGAGATCACGCAGGAGATCTTCGTGCTGGTACCCGGCAATGGAATCTCCATCGCCTTGACGCCCTTGCGCACCCACTCGGCCAGCAGCGATTCCTGCGGCACCCAGTACTTGTCGAACGACGTGGGCGTGTAGTCGTACGGGGGGCGCTTCAACCAGGTGCCCGATTGCGCGATGCGTTCCTTGCTCCAGCCATCGTTGGCGCCACCGGGCGCACCGCGCTCGGCACGACCCTCGCCCTCCTGGCCCGGCACGCGGACGCTGCCATCGGCATTGAACAGGCCACTGCCCTTGCCGCTGGTACTGGCCTGGCGGGCGCCAGTGGCGGCGCCGTCATGGCTGCGGCTCGATGCACCCCAGTCATCGCCCTTGGCGGGCGTGGCCCAGTTGCCCGGATCGGGGGCCGGGCGCGCTCCAGCCTGGGCCGGGGTCGTGCTGGATGCAGCAGGCCGCGCGGCGCTGCTGCTCGCCTGCGTCGCGCTGCCATTGGCCGCCGGCGCGGGCGTTGACGCGGGTGCATTGCCACTGGAAGACGAAGGGGCTGCCACCGGTGCCGAGGCTACTTCGCGCTCGCGCACCTGTACGTCACGACCCGCCGGCGCATGCACTGCCGGTTCACGACCGGCGACGGTCGCCATCCGCACCTGCGGATCAACCACCGCCTGCACTTCACGCTCGCGCACCTGTACGTCCCGCTGCGGCACGCGCACCTGCACATCGGCCGTGCGCAGCGGCTGCGACACCGCCGGTGCATCGACCGTACTGACTTCGCGCTCCTGCACCGGGATGTCACGCAGCTGCGGCGTCCGCACCGCGATCTGCGGCGCACGCATCGCGGCTGGGGTTGGCGGCGCCTGCACCGGTTGCACGCTGCGCTCGCGCACCGTGGGTGTGGTGTCATGCGGCACGATGCTGACCTCGGTGCGCGGCACGCTGACCGGCGGCACCACGAAATCCGTGCTGGCCTGCGCCACTTCGGTGGCCTGCACCGGCGACGGTGGCGGGGCCGCAAGCGGGGCCGGCTCGACTTCGGCCGGCGGCGACGGCACGCTGGCTGCCGGTGCTGGAGTCGGTGCGGGCGCAGGCGCCGACGCGGCCGCAGGACGCGGCTCAGGTGCAGTCGCAGCCCCCGCTTCCCGGCCGGCGGCAACCTGGCCGGCCGGTGCCGCCGCAGCCGCCTCGGCACCCGGCTGATCGCCCCCACCTTCCTGGGTGGCGCGACCGACGAATTCCACCTGCACACGCTCGCCTTCGGCGCCCTCTGCTTCCGGTGCCGTGGTGCGGATCACCGCCACCCACAGCAGCAGCATGAAGAACAGCAGGTGCAGCAGCGCGCTGGCCAACGCCGAGGTCCAGCGCATCCAGCGCTGATCGCGCGGCGCAGCATCCCAGTCCTGCCAGAACAACCGGCGCAGCGCCTGCCAGGGTGACAGGCGAGGCGATTGGCCCGGCGGTCCTGGCAGCGGGCGTGGCAGCAATACCGCAATCACTTCGCGGGCGTGGAACGGCCGCGGCAGCGGGCCCAGCGAGCGCAGCCACAGCGCCCAGCCATAGGGCAGGCGCGTGGTCTTCTCGAGGACGGCGCGTGGCTGCTGGCGGGCCAGCAGCAGTTCGATGAGTTGCTCGGCCCGGGTCAGAGGCACGCGTCAGCAGTCAGGCGACGTTGCCGCGCGGGATGTAAGGCGCGTGGCCGCTGTCGTGGTCGGTCGCGTCGCGCACGGCGGTCACGCCCGGCACGCGACCCATCAGGGTCTTCTCGATACCCTGCTTGAGCGTCACGTCGGCCATGCCACAGCCCTGGCAGCCACCACCGAAGCGCAGCAGCACCACGCCGTCGGCCGAAACCTCCTGCACGGCCACCTTGCCGCCATGCGAGGCCAGCTGCGGATTGACTTCGTTCTCCACCACCCAGTGCACGCGCTCGACCAGCGACGCGGCATCGCCGGGGGCCTCGCCCTTGATGCGCGGCGCCTTGATGGTCAGCTGCTGGGTACCGGCGGTGCCGGCGACGATGTCGATCTCGGCGCCATCGAGCCAGCCGACGCTGCTCGCATCGACGTAGAGGGTGAAGCCATCGCAGTCCACCGCCCACTCGTCACCGAGCAGGTCGGTCGGTTCGGCGAACTCCAGCCGGGCATCGGCGCGCGGCGTGCCAGGTTCGACCGCGCTCAGGCGCACGCCCATGCCGGGCACGCCCTCGCGTTCGATCAGCTTGCGGAAATGGGTCTGGGCAGTGTCGGAGATCTGGATCATCAGGCTATTCTAGCCAAGTAAGCGTCAGCCGCTCATTCGGTTTATACACCGTCCGGCGCATTGTTCAGTCAACACGAGGTGGAGATTCCCATGGCCGACCTGATTCCACTGGCCCAGGCCCGTTGCGTGCCGCGCAAAGGCAGCGACCACAAGCTTGGCGAAGCCCGCCTGGCCGAACTGCTGCCGCAGATTCCCGGCTGGGAGCTGAGCGAGGGTGGCCAGGCCCTGCTGCGCACCTTCCGCTTCAAGGATTACTACGCCACCATGGCCTTCGTGAACGCGCTGGCCTGGATCGCACACCGCGAGGACCACCATCCGGACCTTGGCGTGCACTACGACCGCGCGGTCGTGCGCTTTTCCACCCACGACGTGGGTGGCCTGAGCGAGAACGACTTCATCTGCGCGGCAAAGACTTCGGCCCTGACGGAGCAACTGCCATGAACGTACGTTTGCTGAGCCTGTCCCTGATCGCTGCGACCGGCCTGGCCGGCTGTGGCGCGTCCGAACCGCCGGCACCGCCACCGCCGCCGCCGACCGAAGTGGCCGCGGTGAAGACGCCGCCGCCGCAGTACCCGCTTGAGCTGGCCTGCATGGGCGTGGGTGGCACCACCACCTTCAAGGTGACCATCGGCACCGACGGCAAGCCGAGCGAAGTGGCTCTGCTGACCGGCGCCGGCAACCCGCAGCTGGACGAGCTGGCCAAGACCGCCGTGCAGGGCTGGCAGTTCAATGCCGCCACCCGCAACGGCCAACCGGTGCCGGCCACCATCCAGGTGCCGGTCAGCTTCAACCCGCCGCAGCCGAAGCCGGACCAGTGCTTCGCCATCGAAGAACGCCTGCGCCGCGGCGGCTGATCGCGCACACCCCGACGAGGCCAGCCGACGCCCGCCTCGCCCTCGCCGCCCCGGCACTGCCCGGGGCGGTTGTCTGTTGACCAGGACCGCGTCGGTAGATGCTGCAGATTCCCCCCGAAAACATCTGGATCGCGCTGGCGGTCACCCTCGCGGCCGGCCTTGCCACCGCGATCGGCAGCCTGTTGGTACTGTTCTCGCGCCGCCCCAACCCGCGCCTGCTGGCCTTCGGCCTGGCCTTCGCCGGCGGCGCGATGGTCTATGTGTCGCTGTCGGAGATCCTCAACAAGTCCATTGCGTCGTTCGCCCTGGCCTATGGCGAGCGCACCGGCTTCACCTACGGCACCCTGGCCTTCCTGCTGGGCGTGATCGTGATCGTGCTGATCGACCATTTCATTCCCAATCCGCATGACAGCCTGGACAAACAGGACCCGGCGTTCCGCGAGAACAGCCGCGAGTACCTGAAGCGGGTTGCCCTGCTGACCTCGATCGCGATCACCGCGCACAATTTCCCGGAAGGGCTGGCGACCTTCTTCGCGACGCTGGAAAGCCCGTCGGTGGGCATGCCGCTGGCCTTCGCCATCGCCATCCACAACATTCCCGAGGGCATTGCGATTGCGGTGCCGGTGTACTTCGCTACCCAGAACAAGTTCTATGCGTTCAGCGCCAGCCTGCTGTCGGGCCTGGCCGAACCGGTGGGCGCGGCGCTGGGCTACTGGCTGCTGTCCGGGTCGTTGTCGCACGCCACCTTCGGCTGGGTGTTCGGGCTGATCGCCGGCGTGATGGTGTTCCTGGCGCTGGACGAACTGCTGCCGGCGGCCAAGCGCTATGCCAAGGGCCACGAGACGGTGTACGGGCTGGTGGCAGGCATGGGCACGCTGGCGATCAGCCTGGTGCTGTTCAAGTGGTGAGGGAGTTGCGGCCCGCCCTGTAGAGTCGAGCCATGCTCGACTGCTCTTCGGCCGGGGCGCGCGAAAAGCCAGTCGAGCATGGCTCGACTCTACAACGGGAGCGCCGGGCACGGCCCGGCGCCAGCTTCAGCGCAGCCGGTCCAGCGCCTCGACCAGCTCATCGGCCAGCGGCGCGTTCAGCACGTACGGGCTCTTGCCGTCGTCCAGCGCGAACTCCAGCGAGGCCGCGTGCAGGAACAGGCGCTTCAGCCCGATCTGCTCACGAAGCCGCTTGTTGACCGCAGGATCGCCGTACTTGTCGTCACCGGCCACAGGATGCCCCAGATGCTGGGCATGCACGCGGATCTGGTGGGTACGGCCGGTCTCGATGCGGACTTCGCAGTAGGAATGACCACCGCGACGCTCCAGCACACGGAAGTGGCTGATTGATTCCTTGCCGATCGCATTGACCTGCACATGGCGCTCGCCGCCCTGGCGCAGGCCCACGTGCAGCGGCGCATCGACCGTCATCACGCCGTCGGGCATGCGCCCGGCCAGCAGGGTCAGGTAGCGCTTGCGGATGCCGGCGCCGTGATCTTCACGCAGCAGCGCCTGCAGTTCGCTCAGCGCGGAGCGCTTCTTGGCCACGATCAGCAGGCCCGAGGTGTCGCGATCCAACCGGTGGACCAGCTCGAGGGTCTGGCCTGGGCGCAGGGCGCGCAGGGTCTCGATGGCACCGAAACTGATGCCGCTGCCGCCGTGGCTGGCCACGCCGGTCGGCTTGTTCAGGGCCAACAGACGGGCATCCTCGAAGACGATGGCCTGCTCCAGGCGGCGCATGAACGCCTCCGGCGGACCGGCCTTGTCTCCTTCCTCAGCGAGACGAACCGGCGGCACACGCACCTCGTCACCGGCCTCCAGCTTGCGTTCGGCCTTGGCGCGGCCGCCGTTCACCCGCACCTGGCCGCTGCGCACCAGCTTGTAGACCAGGCTGCGCGGGGCACCCTTCAGCTGGCCGAGCAGGAAGTTGTCCAAGCGCTGGCCTGCGCGGTCGGCGGGAACGGTGATCATGCGCACGGAAGGCTTGTCGCCAGCGGGTTTGGTGGGGTCTTGGGCGGTCATCTGGCTGTTTATTCTGTTACACTCGGGGGGCGAGATAAGGGATTGATTTCGTTGGAAGTTACTCAGGGCCAGAAGCCCAGCTTTCGACGAATCCGGCACAGTGCGCGACCACCGCCCGCGGGGCGGCCATGTTAGCGGCTCACCGGCCTTCCCGGCCATCGCCGGATGCCTGACACGCAACCGTGCTGAACATGTCCCGCGTGGCGCTCCAGCCTGGCTGACAGCTGCCTGCGGCCTGTAACACCCCAAAACCCATAAGAGTGAAGCGCTCCCGCGGCCTGCCGTGGTGTCGTAGCGCTGGAAACCCAAGCCGCCCTCCCCGCGCTTGCGCGAATGGGCGGCGAACCGTGTCCAGAGGCGAAACCCCATGGCGTTCCGCGCGGTAGCCGCTTGCGAGGAACGCAACAATGAAGCGAATGCTGATCAACGCCACGCAGGCTGAAGAGCTGCGTGTTGCCATCGTGGATGGCCAGTCGTTGTATGACATCGACATCGAACAGCCGTCGAAGGAACAGAAGAAGTCCAACATCTACAAGGGCCGGATCTTCCGCATCGAGCCCTCGCTGGAAGCCGCCTTCGTCGAGTACGGCGGTGGCCGCCATGGCTTCCTGCCGCTGAAGGAAATCTCCCGCGACTACTTCCAGGCCGGTGTCGACCACAACAAGGCCGGCATCCGCGAGCTGCTGAAGGAAGGCCAGGAGATCGTCGTCCAGGTGGACAAGGAAGAGCGTGGCAACAAGGGCGCCGCCCTGACCACGTTCATCTCGCTGGCCGGCCGCTACATGGTGCTGATGCCGAACTCGCCCAGCGCCGGCGGTGTCTCCCGTCGCATCGAGGGCGAAGACCGGGCCGCGCTGAAGGACGCCCTGGACAAGCTGAACATCCCCGACGACATGGGCGTGATCATCCGTACCGCCGGCGTCGGCCGCGATGCGGAAGAGCTGCAGTGGGATCTGGACTACCTGCTCAACGTCTGGCGCGCCATCGCCGAAGCCGCGCTGAGCAAGCCGGCCCCGTTCCTGATCTACCAGGAATCGCGCCTGATCGTGCGCGCCCTGCGTGACTACCTGCGCGCCGACATCGGCGAGATCCTGGTGGACACCGAGGAGATGTACGAGCACGCCCGCGAGTTCATGCAGCAGGTGATGCCGCAGACCCTGCGCAAGCTCAAGCACTACAAGGACGACATCCCGCTGTTCAACCGCTTCCAGATCGAATCGCAGATCGAAGGCGCCTACGAGCGCAACGTGCGCCTGCCGTCGGGCGGCTCGATCGTGGTCGACCAGACCGAAGCGCTGACCGCGGTCGACGTGAACTCCTCGCGCGCCACCAAGGGCAGCGACATCGAGGACACCGCGTTCCAGACCAACCTGGAGGCGGCCGAGGAAGTGGCCCGCCAGCTGCGCCTGCGTGACCTGGGCGGCCTGGTGGTGATCGACTTCATCGACATGGCCTCCAACAAGCACCAGCGCGAAGTCGAGAACCGCCTCGCCAACGCGCTGAAGTACGACCGTGCCCGCGTGCAGGTCGGCCGCATCTCGCGCTTCGGCCTGCTGGAAATGAGCCGCCAGCGCCTGCGCCCGAGCCTGGGTGAATCCAGCCAGATCGTCTGCCCGCGTTGCGACGGCCACGGCCGCATGCGCAGCGTCGAGTCGCTGTCGCTGTCGATCATCCGCGTCGCCGAAGAGCATGCGATGAAGGAGAACACCGGGCAGGTGCTGGTGCAGGCCCCGGTGGAGATCGCCAACTACCTGTTGAACGAAAAGCGCAGCGCCCTGCGCGAGATCGAGCAGCGCCACGAGGCGCCGATCGTGATCGTCGCCGACGAGCAGCTGCACACCCCGCACTACACCGTCACCCGCCTGCGCGAGAACGAGCTGGGTGAAGAGAGCAACAAGCCCAGCTACCAGCGCGGCACCCCGCGCAAGCTGCCGGTGCACGCGCTGACCAAGGGCCAGCTGAACATCCCGCCGCCGGCGGTGACCCAGGTCAAGCACACCTCCCCCGCCCCGGTGCGCGAGGAAGTGGAACCGGCCGCAGCGGCCCCGGCTCCGGTCGCTGCAGCGCCGGTGGCGCCGGCCCCGGCGGGCGGCGTGATCGGTTGGCTCAAGCGCGTGTTCGGTGGCGAACCTGCCCCCGCGCCGGCGCCGGCAGCCCCTGCTGCACGCCAGCAGCAGGACGGCGGCCGCAAGGACCGCAACAAGGATCGCAACAAGGACCGCAAGGATCGCCGCGACGACAACCGTGGCAATGGTGGCAACGCCAACGCGCAGCAGCAGAAGGACGGCGGCAACCGCAAGGACCGCGGTGAGCAGCGCAGCAAGGACGGCCGCAACGGCAACAACGGCAATGCCCAGCAGCAACCGCAGCAAGGCAAGCAGAAGGAGCCGCAGCAGAAGGATGGCCAGCCGCAGCAGCAGAGCAAGCCGCGCAACGAGCAGCAAGGCCAGAACCAGAACCCGCAGCAGCCGAAGCTGAAGCAGCCGAAGCAGCCGCGCCCGCAGCAGGACGGTGACAAGCCGGCCGAGAAGCCGCAGCGCAACGCCGCCGAAGCACCGGCCGAAGCCGTGACCGCGGCTGCCGCCGTGGCCGCCACGGCGGTCGCCGCCAATGCGGTGACCGCGCAGGAAGCAACCGCGCCGGTTGCTCCGGTGGCCGCCGCTCCGGCAGAAGCCGCAGCACCGGTCGACACGACTGCCAACACCGCCAGCGAAGCCGAGGTGGTTGCGGTTGCCGGTGAAGAGGCTGCAACCGACGCCAATGGCGAGCAGACCGGCGAAGGCGCGACCCGCCGTCGTCGCGGCCGTCGCGGTGGCCGTCGCCGTCGTCGCGGTGGCGCCGAGAATGCCGCTGGCAGCGACGCCCTGGGCGATGACCAGGACGATGGTGACGAAGGCGATGACGCCGATGGCGCCGAGCCGAACGTCGACAACATCGCCGGCACCACGCCGGTCGCTGCTGCGCAGCCGGCCCGTTCGCAGCCGGAGTTCGACTTCGATGATGACGTCGAGCCGACCGCCGACGCCGCGAAGCCGGTCCGTGCCGCCGCTGCCGTTGTCGCCGCGCCGGTCGCAGTGGTGAGCAGCGCCGTGGTCGAAACCGCCGCGCCGGCCGTGGCCGAAACGCAGGCCCCGGTGGAAGCCGCTGCCAAGGCTGAAGCGGTGTCCTCGCCGGTGCAGACCAGCATGCTCGATGCCATCGACGCCGCGACCCCGGTCCAGCCGGTGGCCGTTGCGGCTCCGGTAGCGGACACAAAGCCGGCGGCGGCTGAGGTTGCCCCGGTCGTTGAAGCCGCTCCGGTGGTCGAGGTGAAGCCGGTCGTGGTCGAGGCGGCACCGGTGGTGGAATCGAAGCCGCAGGTTGTTGAAGCAACCCCGGTGGTTGAAACCAAGCCGGTAGCCAGTGAGATTGCCCCGGTGGTGGAGGCCGCCCCGGCCGTTGAAGCCACGCCGGTCGTCGAGACTGCGCCGATCGTCGAACAGCCGGTCGCTCCGGTGGCGGTCGAAGCCGCGCCGATCGAAGCCGCTGCCCCGGTGGCCGAAGCCGTGGTGACGCCGTCGATCGATCCGGTCGCCGATGGCCATGCCGACGCTGCAGCCCAGGCTGCGGAAGCCAAGGCCGATGAAGAAGACGAAGAGACCGCCAAGCGCACGCCGCCGGCGAACTGATCGCACGTTGATTGCGTGAAAACGAAACGGCGGGGATCAATGATCCCCGCCGTTTCTGTTTGTGCCTCGGACGCGTGCAGCGCTCTGGTAGAGGCCAACCTTGGTTGGCGCCGTTGTTGGAGCGAACGCGGACACGCCCGTGCCAACCAAGGTTGGCAGCTACCGGAGCGTGCTCCGTCAGGGTTTCGGTGCGAACTGCAACCGGGTCCACACGCCGTAGTGATCGGAAGCCCAGCGACCGCTGTCGTCGGGCTGGTCAAACAGGAGTTTCGCCTCGCGCGCGACCATCTCGTCCTGCTGGAAGAAGATGTGGTCGATCCGCGAGGGCGCCTGGTAGTAGTGACGATTGAGCGTACTGACCCCGGCCAGGTCGGTATTGACGTGCACGCTGCCGTAGCTGTCGCCGTAGTGGCTGCGCAGCTCGCTCAGGTCACCGGCATCCACCAGCGCATTGAAGTCGCCGGCGATCACCACCGGCGCACCGGCGGACGTTGCAGTGATGAAGCGCAGCAGGTCCTCGACCTGGCTGCGACGGATGCGCTGCCCACTCTCGTCGTTGCGCTCGTTCAGATGCGTGGCGTAGACGTTCACCGGCGTGCCGTCGACGTCGATGCGCAGGTGAGCGACCGTGCGGTAATCATTCAATGGCTGCAGCAGATGATCGCCCTGGGCAAGGATCGGGCGGCGGCTCAGCAGCGCGTTGCCGTAGCGCTTGGGTGCCCCGACCGGATCGGTGGACACGAACACATACCTGTAGCCGAGTTGGCTGGCCAGCCATTGCGCCTGGTTGCGCACGTTGCGGCGCTGGATCACCTCCTGCAGCGCGATGGCATCGGGCTGCAGGCGCTTGAGTTCGGCCAGGATGGTGCGGCGGCGGCTCGGCCAGTCCTCGCGGTCATGATGCAGGTTGAAGGTGACCATGCTCATGCCTGGCGCACTGGCCACCTCAGCCACCTCAGCCGGCGCAGCGGTGGCCGCAGGCGCCACCGCCATCACCCCAACCGGCAATGCCAGGGCAATCGCCAGTCCCAGGGCGCGCACCGTCATGCGCGCCCTCGCCCCCTGTTGCTTCATCGTTACTGCCCCTTGCGTTCCGCGCGGCGCACCGCGCTCGGCACTTCGATCTCGACCCGCGCCGGCAGCTGGTGCACGTGCAGTTCCTTGTTGATCCACTCGGCGGCTTCGCCATTGACCGTCGCCTCGCCCGGATCACCCGCGTACGGCCATGGCAGCACCACGCCACCGACCGGCGGCACCAGGCCCGGCTGCACCTCCAGCACCAGCTGCTTGTCGCTGCGCTGCAGCCGGTAGTTCAGCTGGCCCTGCGGCGTACGCAGGCCCTGCACGGCGATGCCCTCACCCTGCAGCCATGACGACGGCACACCGGCGGCCAGCACCAGCGCATCGTCCATGTCGCGGTTGTAGGCAAACATGTCCAGCGCCGAGCGCACGAAGTCCGAAGCCACCCAAGCGTGTGGCAGGTCGCCAACAAAGAACGGCTTCCGCGGCGTACGCGAAACCACCTCGGCCCACTGGTTCCAGGCCTGCGGTACGCGGTCCTTGAAGAAGAACTCGGTCGCCTGCCAGGCGCGGTCGCGCCAGCCCAGGCGTACGAACGCAGCCACGTTGCGCCATTCGTAGGGCGTGTAGTCCTTCCACTCGCGCTTGCCATCGCGACGCGCCACGAATTCCTTCCAGTAGCGCTCGAAGGTTGCGTCCAACGCCTGCTGCGGCAGGCGATCCTGCTCGCCCCCCGGGGCCAGCGCAATGGTGGTCGAAGTCGCATCGAAGTCGCCCAGCTCGGCCGAGCCCGGCAGGTAGTCGATGTTGTGCTGCTGCATCGCCGACAGCAGCGAGGCCTGCAGGTCATCACGGAACTGGTCACGCGATTCGGCGATCTGCATCGCCTCGACCTTGCCCAGCTGGGTCGCCAGCAGCGCTGCATCCTTATAGCCACGCAGCGCCCAGAAGTTGTCCCAGTACGAGTGCATCGGCTTGGCCGAATAGCCTTCGTGGCTGATCGAGGCCGGCATCATGCCGTAGAAGGCCGGGTTGCGCGCGCGGTTCTCCTCGGTGCGTTCGCTGGCACGCAACTGCTCCATGTAGCTGTAGGCACCCTGCACGTGCGGCCACATCAGCTCGGTGAAGGTGCTGTCGCCGGTATAGCGCCCATACTCGGCGATGCTGTAGATCAGCTCGCCATGGCTGTCGTTCTCCGGCACCGGGTCGCTGCCGCGCGCATCGACGCAGCACGGCACCTTGCCGTTCTCGAACTGGTAGGGGGCATACCAGTTGATGTAGTCACGCACGGCGTCGCTGCGGCCCATGCGCAGCAGGCCTTCTGAAATCATCGCGCCGTCGCGGATCCAGCTGCGTGCGTACGAACGCGTGCCCGGCTGCAGGCGCGGACCGACCCGCGAGATCAGCATGTGCGCGACTGCCGTGCGCAGGGTGTCGACCAGCGGCTGGCCTGCAGCGGGCACCTGCAGCGAGACCACGCCCAGCTTCTGCCGCCACTGCCCGGCCACCTGCGCCTGCGCCTTGGCCACGTCCAGCGCCTTCGGCGCCCAGCCACCGGTCTGCGGCAGCACCACCGCCACCTCGCGGCTCTGCCCGGGCTCGAGCTTGATCGTATAGATCAACGCGCCCGACGCCATGCCGGTGCTGTCCTTCACTGCAGTGGTGGCCGGATACTTTCCGTCCGCCAGATGCATCGCATCGAGCTTGCCATCGAACGTGCTGGCAAAGCGCGCGTCCGGCACCTGCAGCGGGTAGATGCGCGGCTCGCCGTTGACCCGCACCAGCTGATCGCCCACATCCAGTGCATCGATGCGGCTGAAGCCACCGACGGTGTTGAGGAACTGGGTCGGGGGATTGACCTGCCACGGACGGATCGCCAGCGCCAGGATGTATTCGTGTGCGACCTTGTCCGGATTGCTCAGCCGGTAGCGGCCGATCAGCTGCGCGCGCTCCGGCGTGCCCTGCACGAAGCAGGTCACCGCCAGGCCGACCTTCTCATGCACCCAGTCAACGTTGGCGATCGGCAGGTAGTGATCCTGCAGCGACTGGGTGATGGCCACCTTCGACCAGTCCAGCAGCTTGCCGTCGAGGCGGATGAACGGCTCGATGCTGAAGCTGCCCTTGGCCGGCTCCAGCGCGCCATCCTCGCTGATCAGCGCCTGTTCCTGGCCGCCATCGAGGCCGAGCAGGGTCCAGTACGGCTGTTCGCCCACATAGGCACGCGGCAACGACCCGCGCGGCAGATCGGCCGCCACCGAGGACAGGAATGCGTTCGGCGTGGCCGCGAAGGCCAGCGGCTTGAGCGCGATGTCACGGATGCCGTAGCGCCAGTTCGGGCCATCCTGCAGATCGAAGCGCACGTAGCGTGCATCGGTATCCGGCAGTGCCAGCCAGTCACGGCCACCGGCACCACTGGTGACTTCGCGCACGGTACGCCAGTCACGGCCATCCTCCGAAGTCCGCACGGTGTAGCGGCGCGCCTCCAGGTTCGGCAGCCAATCGATCACCGCACCGCCGATCTCGCGGCTCTTGTGCAGGTCCAGGCTGATGGTCTGCTGCTTGACGCCACCGCTGATCCAGAACGTATCGCTCTTGCCGTCGATCATGCGGTCCTGCAGCGCGGTGGCGGTATCGGCGATCACCGACGGCACCAACGCCGAGTCATCCTGGGCTGGCAGGCCCTGCAGGGTCAGCTTGTCGAAGCACACGGTGCCGCGGCCGCCGACCTTGCTGTAGATCGTGAACTCGACCGCGGCGCTGCGTGCCATCTCCTTTTCGGGCGAAGGCCCCCACGCCTTGTCGATCTGGCGGCGGCGGTACTCGACCGGCGTCCACGCCCTGGGGAAGCTGTAGCCGGGCCGGTTGACCCACCAGACGTTGTCGCCGCTGGCATCGATCAGCTTGAACTGCAGGTCGTTGCCCGGTGAATCACCGCGCATCTGGAAACCGAAGCGGTAATTGACCGGGTATTCGATGTTGAGCGCGCGGCGGATGCCGACGTAGCCGGAGACATCGTGGAAATCGTAGTCCAGGCACAGTGCACGACCGCCGCCGGCGCCACTGACCGGTCGCAGCGATCCGCTGACCTGGTCGGACAGCACCAGCTTCCAGGCGCCGATGTCGTCGAAATCGTCCAGCACCTTCGGTGCCGGCAGCGCCGGAGGTGCGGCGATCGCCAGGGAGGTCCACAACAGGCCCAGTCCAACGGCGATCGCTCGCTTCATCCTTTGACGCTCCCCAACAACAGACCTTGGATGTAGTACCGCTGCAGCACCAGGAACAGTGCCAGCACCGGAACCACGGTGACCACCGCGCCGGCCATCATCATTTCCACGTCCATGATGTGCTCGCGCGAGAGGGTGGCCAGCGCCACCGGCAAAGTGTAGTGCTCCTGGTCGGTCAACACGATCAACGGCCACATGAAATCGTTCCATGCACCCATGAAGGTGAAGATCGCCAGGGTCACCAGCACCGGCTTGAGCATCGGCAGCACGATCTGGAAGAAGATCCGCAGCTCCCCTGCCCCGTCGATCCGCGCCGCCTCCAGCAGTTCGTCCGGGATCGACCGCGCATACTGGCGCACCAGGAAGATGCCGAACACGCTGGCCAGCGCCGGCACGATCACGCCGCCGAAGCTGTTGACCAGGCCCAGCTGCTTCATCAGCAGGAACAGCGGCAGCATCGCCACCTGCGCCGGAATCACCAGCGCCGCCATCAGCACCTGGAACAGGCGCTCGCGGCCGACGAAGTTGAGCTTGGCGAAGGCGTAGCCGGCCATCGTGTTGAGCAGCAGCGAACCCAGGGTGATGCCAACCGACACCAGCAGGCTGTTGGCGAAGTTGCCGCCCATGCCGGTGCGCGCGAACAGCTCATGGTAGTTACGCGTGGTGATGCTGGACGGCAGCAGCGGTGGTGGGAAGTGGGTCGCCTCGCCCTGCGGCATGAACGAGACCGAGAGCATCCACAGCAGCGGTGCCAGGCTTAGCAGGGCCAATACCAGCAACGCACCATTGATCATCCACGGGTACCAGCGCGACTGGCCGATTTCACGACTCATACCAACTGCCTCTTGCGGCCGAAACGCAGCATCACGGTGGTCACCGCCAGGATGATCAGGAACAGCAGGAACGCCACTGCGGAGGCGCGTCCCAGGTTCCACCACTTGAAGCCTTCCTCGAACATGAAATACAGCACGCTGACGGTGCTCTGCAGTGGGTCGCCGCGGGTCATCACGTACGGCTCGGCGAACAGCTGGAAGTAGCCGGACACGGTGATCACGCCGACCACCAGCAGCACCGGGCCGAGCATCGGCAGGGTGATGTGCAGGAACTGCTTCCAGCGCGAGGCACCGTCGATGCGTGCGGCCTCGTACAGGTCATGCGGGATCGCCTGCAGGCCCGCCAGGAAGATCACCATGTTGTAGCCGAAGTTCTTCCAGACCGCGAACAGCATGATGGTCGGCATCGCCCAGTTGGGATCACCCAGCCAGTCGATCGGGCTGATACCCAGGTGGCCCAGGCCGTAGTTCACCAGGCCGTAGCTGGTATGGAACAGATAGCGCCAGATCACCGCCACCGCCACCAGCGTGGTCACCACCGGCGCGAACAGCGCGGTGCGGAACAGCGCCTTGAAGCGCGCGGCCGGCGCATTCAGCAGCATCGCCGCGCCCAGCGATACGCCGATCGACAAGGGCACGCCGATCAGCACGAAGTAGGTGGTGTTCCACAGCGACTTCCAGAACATTGGCGTCTGCAGCAGATCGATGTAGTTGCCGAGGCCGACGAAGCGCAGGTTGCTGCTGTCAGCCAGGGCATACAGGTCGAAGTCGGTCACGCTCAGCGCCAGCGCCGAAGCCACCGGCAGGCCGAAGAAAACACCCAGCACGATCAGCGAGGGACCGGCAAAAATCCAGCCGGCAAGTGAAGTACGTTTCATTGCGCGCTCCCGGCGGCCACGGCACTGCTCGATCGCGGCGACGGCACGCGCTGCTGCAGGCGTTGTTGTTCATGCATCCAGCGGCGCTTGGCCAGCACCTTGTCCACGCGCTGGTCCAGCTCTTCCACGGCCTTGTCCTGCGCCAGGCCACCGCGCACCACCTTCTCGGTGACGATGCGCATTTCCTGCACGATGCGCTCCCATTCCAGCACCTTCGGCGTCGGCCTGACCCGCTCCAGCTGGTCACGGAACGCGGCCGCCAGCGGATCGTTGGCCAGCGATGGCGCATTCCAGGCGCTGCGGCGCGGCGGCAGGTCACCGATGATCGAATGGAAGCGCGCCTGGATTTCCGGTCGCGACAGGAACTCGATCAGCTTCCAGGACGCTTCCTTCTGCTGTGACTTGCGGAAGATCACCAGGCTGGTACCACCGGCGATACCGGCACCCGGGCCATCCGGCCCCGGCAGCGGCGCGGTGCCCCATTGCCCTTCCAGTTCCTTGGGCTGCAGTTTCTTGAACTCGCGGATGTTCCACGGGCCGGAAATGTAGAACACGTTGAAGCCGCGGAAGAACTCATCCCAGACATTGGAGATCTGCGTCTCGGACATTTTCGGCGCCCAGCCCTGCTCGAACATGTTGGCGTAGAAGGCCAGCGTGCGGCGGAACCCCAGGCTGGCGAAATTGCCGCGGGTATCGTCGTCGCGCAGCAACGGATCGGGCTGCTGCAGCGCCAACGACAGCTGTTGCTCGAACTCGTTGATCGGCATCAGCACCGCATAGCGGTTCGGGCCCTGCATGCGCTTGATCGCCGCCATCTGTTCGTCCCACTCCTGCCAGGTCCGCGGCGGGTCGTCATAGCCGGCCTTGGCCAGCAGGTCCTTGCGGTAGTAGATCAGGCGGGTATCGACATACCACGGCACGCCCACCAGCTCGCCATGGATCACGTTGGTGTCCCAGATGCCCTGGAAATAGTCCTTCGGGTCGACCACGGACGAACGCTGCACGAACGGCTGCAGCGGCGTCAGCGCGTCGAGCTCAGCGAACTCCGGCACCCAGGTGTTACCCAGCTGGCATACGTCCGGCAGGCCATCGGCGGCGAACGCGGTCAGCAGTTTCTCGTGCGCAGCCGTCCACGGGATGTTCTGCACATCCACCTTGATGCCCGGGTTCTCCGCCTCGAACTCATGGATCAGCTCACTGACCACCTCGGCTTCTCGCCCCATCGCCCAGAAGCGCACGGTGGTGGTGCCCGGCTCGGTACGGGCGCAGCCGGCCACGGCCAGCGCGGCCAGGGCAGGCAGCGCCCAGCGGCGCAGGCGGTCGATCCAGTTCGGCATCGGGTTACTTGCCCTGGCCTGTGGTGCGATTGGCATTGTTCTTCTGTTCCTGCGCGGCAGCCGCGCGTGATTCGGCGATACCCACCGCGCGTGCCGCCGCGGCCTTTTCGTCTTTCTGCAGTTCCAGCGGCTGGAACGAACCTTCCGGCGCCAGCCAGCCACCGCTGAACCCGGCCCGTTCCAGGCCCTTGCGGATGTACGGGTTCTTCTTCATCACTTCCCAGACGAAGTCATCGCGGTAGTTGGCGATCATGGTCAGGATCGGACCCTGGTCGATGGCGATGTAGTCGCTGGCGACCCAGCCGCGATCGGGCACCAGGCGGCCGGTCTTGATCGGGATGTCGTAGTTGAAACTGGGGTTGAACGAATCCAGGAAGCCGTAACTGGAATAGATGTAATCGCCGAAGCGCTTGTGCATCTCCAGCGTGGCCGGGATCACCTGCTCGGGGGCGAACACCACCGAGGCGATCGCAGCGGTGGGGGCGATGGTGCCGTCATCGAAGTTCTCACGGAGGCCGGCGCCGCGCGAAGAGTAGTGGCGGAACTGGCGCTGCTCGCCACGGTAGTCCTGCGTGGTGTTCTGCGGCCCGTCGCTGGCGGTCAGGCCCCACACGTTCTCGCCATACTCCTTCCACTGCATCGGGTTGGCGATGGCGTACTCGCGTTGCGCCAGCGCAGCCGAGCGGCTGTTGAGGAAGTAGGTGCTGCCGCGCTCGCGCATGTACGCGTCCTGGATGTCGCGGAAGTCGATCCAGACGTGGCTGTACTGGTGGCCGAACAGCGGGCCGAAAGACAGGTATTCCTGGCCCTGGTAGACACCCCAGTCGTTGTCGTAGGTGCGCGTCCACACCGTCCATGCGTCCGGGCTGACCGGGTGCGTCGGTGAACCCAGGGCAAGGATGTAGACCATCATCGCCTCGTTGTAACCCATCCAGTCGTGGTCGATGAAGCCGCTCTCCGGGAACCAGCCCATCGAGATCAGCGGCGCACGCTGCTGCAGCCACGGCCAGTCGACCTTCTTGTAAAGCGTATCGGCGATCTGGCGGATTTCCTTCTCGCGCGGATCGTCACCGTCGTAGTACGACTGTGCGAACAGCACCCCCATCATCAGCAGCGCGGTATCCACCGAGGACAACTCGACCCAGCTGTCGTAGCGACGGCCTTCCTGCATGTCCAGGAAGTGGTAGTAGAAGCCCTTGTAACCGGCCTTGCCGGTACGTTGCGGGCCCATCGGCACGTCGCGGAAGAACTTCAGCGTGGTCAGCGTGCGATCGATCGCCTGGTTGCGGCTGACCCAGCCGTTCTCGATGCCGATCGGATAGGCGGTCAGCGCGAAGCCGACCGAGGCGATGCTGGCGAACGGCCGCGAGGGATAGCGGTCCGGGGTCAGCCCATTGATCTCGTTGGTGGTATCCCAGAAGAACTGGAAAGTACGTCGCTCGATGTCATCGAACAGCGGCGGCAGCTCCGGCTTCATCGGCCGTGGTGGCGCATCGGCTTCGATCAGGATCACCGGCGGCCGCGGCTTGGCAGGCTCCTGCTGGGCCGGCTGGCAGGCAGCAACGGCCAGGCTCAACGCCGCGGCGGACAACAGATGGCGTGCCTGCATGGCGCGATTCCTCCGGTGGTCTGATCGATGGGAAAGCATAACGTCCAATGATCTGAAATCGTTTACAAGCTGCGCTCTTAAAAAACCACGAAAAACGTGGTTTGACACCGCGATCATTGCCCACGCCGCTGCCCCCTGCCCGGCAGCGGCGTGGGCAATGGACCGGCACGGGGCCGGCCATTGCCATGTATCCATTCAGCCGATGCCGCCGGCGGAGCGGCGGCATCGGGGTGTTGCTTCAGGCGGGCCCGCTTAGAAGCGGAAGCCCACTTCGGCCTTGATCTGGCGCGGAGTACCGATGATGTCGCCGGTCTCGTTGTAGCTGACCAGCAGCTTGCCGTCACTCTTCACGTAGTTCAGCTTGGAGAAGTTGTCGAAGTTGAGCACGTTGATGATGTCGATGCGTGCATACAGCTCGGTATCGCCCGCCAGCTTGAAGGTCTTGGTCGCCTGCAGATCCAGCGAGCGGTAGCCGAAGATCTTGCCGCCGAGCAGGAAGTGGCCATTGCCCGACGGCGTGCCAGCAGCCGGGGTCGGCATGCAGTTCGAATTGCCGGCCTGGGCGATGCAGGCCCAGTCGTTGCCCGGGGTCGGCGTGGCCAGGGTCAGCTTTCCACCAAAGGTGATGCCCCAGAAGCCATCATACGAGCCGGTCACCACCAGACGGTGGCGCGGCGCGCCATTGGACTTGATCGTCGGGTATTCACCGATGGTGCCGCGATCGAACGAGTAGTGCTCGTTGATGTTGCGGTTGTGGCGGGCGTTCGTCCAGGTGTAGGCGATCGAGGTACCCCAGCCGCTTTCCTTGCTGTACGGCTTCTGCGCCGACAGCAGGATCTGGGTGGAGCGGGTCTTGATGCCCTGCTGGCCGATGACGAGGCTGCCAAAGCCCGGGATGTTGCAGCCCCACGGCTGACCGTAGGTCGGCTCTTCAGCGCCGCACAGCATCTGGTTGTCGAAGAAATTGCCGTTGTGGAAGCGGTTGCCCAGCGTGTAAGCGAAGCCGTCGTAGGTCAGCGTGCGCGAAATCGTGGCATCGGTCAGCCACTCGCCGATCTGGTTGCTCATGCCGAGGCTGAACTGATCCGCGTACGGCACCTTCATGTTGTTGTTCAGCAGATCGACCTCCATGCCTTCATTGCTGGTGGAGCCCAGCAGCGCCTGCACGTTTTCGATGCCGTTCAGCAGATTCGGGTTCCAGTCAAAGCATGGCGGCTGACCATACATGCAGCTGCCTGTGGCCGGGTTGCGGAAATTCACGGTCGGCTGCGGGAGCGCCAGCTTGGTGGTCTCCAGGGCCAGATTGTCGAACAGGTCACGGTCGTAGGAACGGCCGGCGCCACCGTGGATCACGTGCTGCTCGTCGGCGTTGACGTCATACGAGAAGCCCAGGCGCGGCTGCCAGGCGTTCTTGAAGTTCTTGCGGTTGTGGCCGGTGCTGATGTAATCGTTGACGTCCAGGCCGCTGAGCGCCAGCGTCTGCGCATAGGTCTGGGACACCCCCGGCGGTGCGTGCGGATCCTGCGAGTTCAGCGCCTTGACCACTTCCGGCGGCGTGACGAAGTCCGTGTAGACCGGGTTCTTTTCGTAGTCCCAGCGCAGGCCGATGTTCAGCTGCAGGTGGTCGTTGACCTGCCAGTCGTCCTGGATGAACAGACCGATCTGCTTGACCTTGGCGCGCACTTCCGACGCGACACCGGTGACACCGGTGCTGGTCTTGGTGAACTGCGCCTTGTACGGGATATCCGAAGGGAACGCCGGGTTGTCGATGGTGTAGAAGAACTGCGGATTGATCTGCGCCGCGTCGGAGGCGTACAGGTCGATCTGCTTGTACTTGGCACCCATCTTGACGGTGTGGTCGCCCGCCCACTGCAGGCCATCCAGGGTCAGGTTGTCCTCGATCGCCCAACCCTTCTGGCCTTTCACCTGGGAAGACAGCGCATCTGCTGCACCGATCTGTACCAGAGTCTTTTCCACCGGGCGGTTCCGGTTCTTGTCACCAAAGTCCGGCGCGGTGTAGACGATACCGTTGCCGTAGGTCAGCGGCAGCGGATTGTTGAACGCCTCTTCATGGGTGACCATCAGCTCGTTGTAGAACCGCTCGCCGCTGTGGTTCCAGCGCAGCGCATAGCGACGGTCGGTGTTGTCCACCACCTTGCCGTGCACCTTCGCGGTCTGGTCGCTGAACTGCTGCTGGTTCTCGTCGCGGTCCTGGAAGGTCAGTTCGATGCGATCGTTGTCGGTCGGCTCGAAGTCGATCTTGGCGAAGATCAGGTCCTGCTGGAACGGCTGGCTGGCCGGGCCGAGGCCCGCAGCGCCATCGGCGGGCAGATGAGCGGCCGCCGAGCTCACCGCACCATCCGGCGCGATGGTCACC
Source organism: Stenotrophomonas sp. WED208 (assembly GCF_040984485.1). NCBI lineage: Bacteria > Pseudomonadati > Pseudomonadota > Gammaproteobacteria > Lysobacterales > Lysobacteraceae > Stenotrophomonas > Stenotrophomonas sp. WED208. Next base: position 1,545,805 of record NZ_JAZARB010000001.1, on the reverse strand, counting down.
GGCAGGTCGAAGCGCTTGGCTTCATAGGTAACGAAGAAGTGGGCCTTGTCCTTGATGATCGGACCACCCAGCGCGAAGCCGTACTCCTTCTCGGCCGAGTCTTCCTTGCTCTTGCCCGGCTGGCGTTCGGCCGGGGTCATCGCACGCATGTTGTCGTTGGTGTAACGGTAGAAGGTTTCGCCCTTGAACTCGTTGGTACCCGACTTGGTCGCGGCGGTGATGGCGGCGCTGGAGACCTGGCCGTACTCCGCCTTGTAATTGCCAGTGATGACCTTGTATTCACCGATGGCCAGCTGCGGGAACGGGTTGCCGGCGCTACCGGACTGGCCGGAGATGCCGCCCCCCTTCACGTAGCTCTTCTGGCCGACGCCATCGATGTAGACGTTGGTGCCGTCAGAGTTGGTGGCACCGCCGCGCAGCGAGGTGTTGCCCTTGGCATCGCGGGTGAAGATCATGCCCGGCACCGCGTCGGCGAACTCCAGGAAGTTGCGCGAGACCTGCGGGGTGGTCTGGATCTGCTGCAGGCTGACGGTCTTGCCGACTTCGGAGGTGCGCACTTCCTGCAACAGGGTCGGCGCGACAACGTTGACGGTGTCCAGGTTGGTGGCTGCGGTCGTACCCGGGGTGCTGCTGGCCGCGCCGGCAAAGTTCAGGGTAGCGGTCGAGGCCACGGTGACGGTGACCTTCTGCGACTGACCGTTGGCGACCACGTCATAGGTGCCCGGGTCCAGGCCCATCAGCGAGTAGCTGCCATCGGCACGGACGGTGCCGCGACGGACGGTGCCGGTGGCTACGTTGGTGGCGGTGACTTCGGCGCCGGCCTGGGCGCCGGCAACCTGGCCGCGCAGGCTGGCATTGGCCGACTGCGCCATGACGTTCGGAGCAGCGGCCAGCATCAGGCAGCTGACCAGTGCAGTGCTCAGCAGCCGGCGTGCCGGCGTGCGGAAGGTGGTGTGCATCATCAACTCAATCTCCGGGTGGCGGTGACCGCTCGCGCGGTCCCTGCGATCAATCAAAAAAGAAGGAACGCCTCTGGCTTCAACGGCCCGATGGCGGAGTGGTGGAATCGCGAACTATCAAGCGGGGAACCAGGGTCTGCTTGTCCCCTGTCCCATCCGTGGAGGTGCCGTCCATCAACTGCAGCAGGCGCGTCATGGCCCGATCGCCGAGCTCGGCGATGCTGACCTGCATGGTGGTCAGCGACGGGTGGACGAAACGCGCCAGTGGAATGTCATCGAAACCCGCCAGTGCGACGTCGGACGGCACATGGACACCTGCCTGCGTGAACGCATACAGGCAGCCCAGGGCCATCATGTCGTTGGCGGCGAACACGGCATCGGGCAGCGCTCCGGCTGCCAGCAACTCCTGACCGGCGCGATGGCCGGAAGCTTCGTCGAAATCACCGGGCAGCTCGATGCCTTCGGCGTCACTGCCGAAAGCCGCCAGCGCGTCACGGAAGCCACGCAGGCGCTCGCGCGCGTCGAAGTTGAGGTCCGGGCCAGAAATGAAGGCAATGCGGCGGTGGCCGGCATCCAGCAAGTGGCGGGTCATCGCCATCGCGCCGGCGTGATCGTCGATGCTCAGCACCGGGTGGTCCTGCCCGGGCAGATAAGTGTTGATCAACACCGTCGGCAGCGACTGCGGCAGGTTGTCGGTCAGGAAGCCCGGGCTTTCGGCATAGGGCGAAAGCACCAGCAGGCCGTCGACGCGGCCGCGCATGGCACGCAGGGCCGCGCCCTGCTGTTCCTGGTCGCCGTGATAGCTGGACACCAGCAGGTGCTGGCGGCGGCTACGGGCGACGTTGTCGATGCCACGCATCAGCTCGGAGAAGAATTCGCCGTACAGGTCGGGCAGGACCACGCCCACCGTGTTGGTGCGGCGGCTGCTTAGGCTGCGGGCGGCGGCGTGCGGGGTGTAACGCAGCCGTGCGGCCACCTCCAGCACAAGCTGGCGGACCGGTTCGGCGACATTTTCATGCCCGTTGAGCGCGCGGGAAACCGTGGCCACGGAGACCCGGGCTTCGCGAGCGACGTCTTTGATTGTGATAGCTGCCTTGTTCACGAAGCCGCCCTCCACGGCTTGGACCTACCAGCATTGGCGCGGAATGTAAGCGTTTCCATCTGGGCTTGTAAACAGTCCGTTAGGCGAATGTCCCGAAATGGACATGGAAATCTGTCCATGGCGAGGCCCCGCAGGGACCTGCCAGGACAGCGTGGGACAAGGGCTCAGCCTTGTTCTGACGGGGTCTGGGCGTGGATGGACAACGCGTGGATATCGGTCTCCATCATCGACCCCAGCGCGGCGTAGACCGCGCGGTGCCGGGCCAGCGGGCCCAGTCCGGCGAAGCGTTCACTGACCACATGGACGTTGAAGTGGCCGCGACCATCGCGCGCGCCGGCATGACCGGCGTGGCGATGGCTGTCGTCCTCGATCTCGAGCACGCTCGGGGCCAGCGCCTGCTGCAGCGCGTCACGGATGCGCTCGATCCGCCCCGCGTTCACGGCAGGACCTTGCGGAACGGGCGTACCTGTACGCGGGTGTAGACGCCAGCAGCCACGTATGGGTCGGCATCGGCCCAGGCCTGGGCCTGCAGCAGCGACTCGAACTGCGCGATCACCACCGAACCACTGAAACCGGCCGGGCCCGGGTCTTCACTGTCCACCGCCGGGCAGGGCCCGGCCAGCAGCAGGCGCCCTTCGTCGCGCAGCGCGTGCAGTCGCGCCAGGTGTTCCGGCCGCGCCTGCAGCCGCTGCGCCAGCACATCCTGGCCGTCATACCCTTCGATCACATACCACACCGGCATTTCCTCGCTTGCGTTGTCGGGTGCGCAGATTCTAGCCAAAGCGGCCCCCGCCCCGGCCCAGCTGGACACTGGCGCGACAAAGGCTTACCCTAAGCTCCATTGCACGTGGCTGGATGCAGCAGCCCGTCGGTTTTTGCGGCCAACGCAGCCCCCGACGACCGTCCCGCTGCTTCAAACCGGACCACCCGGCCGGGCCACGTAGACGACCTCCCCGTAGTTTTGTCGCTGCCGTTCCCTGCGGCGCGTCCTGCTGTTTGATATGTGTGGAATCGCGCCGATCCCGGCGTGTCTGGTGCCCTGGGGCTCCGTGGCGCAGGCCCGGCGAACCCGGTGCCGCGACTGGTCCGTTGCAATCCTGATGTCCATTAGATGACTTCCGAACTCGCGCTCGACGCGAACCCGCCAACCCGGCCGCCCGCCCCCCAGCAGCAGGAAATGCCGCTGGCCGTGGTGCATGGGCAACCGGTCCTGCAGATTCCGCAGGACCTGTACATTCCGCCGGATGCGCTGGAAGTCATCCTGGATGCCTTCGAAGGCCCGCTGGACCTGCTGCTGTACCTGATCCGCCGCCAGAATCTGGACGTACTGGACATTCCCGTCGCCGAGATCACCCGGCAGTACGTGGAATACATCACCGTGATGCGCGAGCTGCGCTTCGAGCTGGCCGCCGAGTACCTGGTGATGGCTGCGATCCTGGCCGAGGTGAAGTCACGCATGCTGCTGCCGCGCCCGGTCAGCGAGGAAGGCGACGAAGCCGACCCGCGCGCCGAGCTGGTGCGCCGGCTGCAGGAGTACGAACGCTTCAAGCAGGCCGCCGAGGATATCGACGCCCTGCCCCGCCAGGACCGCGATACCAGCCTGGCCCATGCCTTCATGCCCGAACGCGCCGCGGTGAAGCTGCCGCCGCCGGTGGACCTGAAGGAAATGCTGCTGGCCCTGCACGACGTGCTCAAGCGCGCCGAGCTGTTCAGCGGCCATGCCATCAAGCGCGAAGCACTGAGCGTGCGGCAACGCATGGGCGAAGTGCTGGGACGCCTGGAGGACGGCAAGTTCTATCGTTTTGAAGGGCTGTTCACCGCCGAAGAAGGCAAGCTGGGCGTGCTGGTCACGTTCCTGGCGGTGCTGGAACTGGCCAAGGAACAGCTGCTGGACATCGTCCAGGAAGAACCGCTGGCGCCGATCTACGTGAAGTCACTGGCCGCCGGCAACACCAATGCCCCGCTGCAGTTCAGCAGCGAGTTCGACGACAACGACGCCGCCAACGAGAACGAGTGAGCGCTGACTGCCGATGGACCAAACGCTGATCAACCGCATTGTCGAAGGTGCCCTGCTGGCCTCCAGCCAGCCGCTCACCCTGGCCCAGCTGAAGGACCTGTTCCCGGAAGAGGAACCGGCACCACCGGGCAGCATCGAACGTGCGCTGGAACGCCTGCGCGAAGCCTGCGAAGGGCGTGGCGTGGAACTGGTCGAGGTCGCCTCCGGCTTCCGCTACCAGGTCACCGGCGAAGTGCATGCCTGGATCAGCCGGCTGTGGACCGAACGCAAGACCCGCTATACCCGTGCCACCCTGGAAACACTGGCACTGATCGCCTACCGGCAGCCGATCACCCGCGGCGAGATCGAGCAGGTGCGTGGCGTGGCGGTCAGCAGCAACATCATCCAGGCACTGGAAGAACGCGAATGGATCCGCGTGGTCGGCCACCGCGACGTGCCCGGCAAGCCGGCACTGTTCGGCACCACCAAGGGCTTCCTGGATTATTTCGGCCTGAAGCGATTGGATGAGCTGCCGCCACTGTCGGAACTGAAGGACCTGGGCGAGCTGGAACCCCAGCTGTCCCTGGACCGCGATGCACCGGCGGCGGCAAGCGCCGATGGTCCTGACATCTCGGCCGGCGCCGAAGGCGCTGCCGCGAACGATGATGCCGGCCAGGCCGGCAGTGACACCCCTGATTCCGTCGATGCAGCCCCTGCGTCGGCCTCCGATGAGCAAGCACCTTCGCCCTTCGATGATGGGCACCCCGATTCCGCGCCGGGCGAGCGCGCGGTGCCAGTGAACGAACGCGAAGACAACGCCGTCGCGATGACGACCGTGGCTGTTGACCAAGCCGATTCCGAACCAGAGGCCGACCTCGAAACCGTCGGCCGGAGCAAAACTGATGAGTGACACCCCTCGCAAGCTGTCGTTGAACAAGCTTTCGCTGAAGCGCGAAGCCACCTCCGAACAGTTCAAGTTGGAAGAACGCCTGCACAAGGTGCTGGCCCAGGCCGGCCTTGGCTCGCGCCGCGCGCTGGAACAGCGCATCGCCGAAGGCCTGGTCAAGGTCAACGGTGAAGTCGCGCAGACCGGCATGTCGGTCAAGAGCGGCGACAAGATCGAACTGGATGGTCGTGGCTTCGTCGCCACCGCCCTGGCCGAGCCGTCGCGCGTGCTGGTCTACAACAAGCCGGAAGGCGAAGTAACCACCCGCGATGATCCGGAAGGTCGCCCGACCGTGTTCGAGTCGCTGCCGCCGCTGAAGGGCGCGCGCTGGATCGCGATCGGCCGCCTGGACATCAACACCACCGGCCTGCTGCTGGCCACCACCGACGGTGAACTGGCCAACGCCATGATGCACCCGTCGTTCGAGGTCGAGCGCGAATACGTGGTGCGCGTGCGCGCGCCGGAAGGAGAGGAAAAGGTCTCCGACGCCATCGTCGATCGCCTCACCCGTGGCGTGGCCCTGGAAGATGGCCCGGCCAAGTTCGACGAGATCGAACGCATCGGCGGCACCGACTCGCACGACTGGTTCCGCGTCGTGGTGAAGGAAGGCCGCAACCGCGAAGTGCGTCGCCTGTGGGAGTCGCAGGGCTGCCAGGTCAGCCGCCTGAAGCGCACCCGCTATGGCAAGGTGAGCCTGCCGCGCGAACTGGCCCGCGGCCATTCGGTGGAACTGGGCACCGCCCAGGTGGAAGCCCTGCGCGCGCAGCTGAAGCTGGAAGAAGGCGCACCGTCGGCACTGACCCTGCAGCCGGTGATCGGCCAGCGCCGCGCCGCCAAGACCACCGTGCGCGTGCGCGAAGGTGGCCGCGGCAACGCCTACGTCAACGGTCACAACACCGCTGACGAAGGCCGCGAGCTGCGTCGTTTCGACAACGTCCGCGAAGACCGCGGCCGTGGCCGCGGTGGCAAGGGCGGCGGCTTCAAGGGCGGCCTGACGGTCAGCGGCGAAGCGGCGGCCAAGCAGTCGCAGAAGCCGTTCAAGCAGCGCGCCCAGAAGAACGATCGTTCGCTGCCGGAAGGCAATCCGGCGGCGTTCCGCACCTGGTACGTGCCGGATGGCGTGAGCACCGGCCCGAGCGGCCATCGCAATGCCGGTCCGGGCGCACGTGGCCCGGGTGCCCGTGGTCCGGGCGCAGGCGGCCAGGGCCGTCCGTACGGCAAGCCGAAGGGTCCGGGTGCTGGCGCCGGTGGCGGCCAGGGCCGTGGCGGCTTCGGTGGTGAAGGTCGTGGCGGCGCAGGCGGCCAGGGTCGTCCGGCCGGTGCCGGCAACCGCTCGCAGGGCCAGGGCAACAAGCACCCGTACGGCCATCCGGGCAATGCCCCGAGCTTCCCGTCCGACCACGCCACGCCGGGCTTCAACCCGTATGGCAGCCCGAAGCCGGCGCAGGGCGCCCGTCCGGGCGGTCGCGGTCCGGGCGGCGGCAACCGTGGTCCGGGCGGTAATCGCGGTCCCGGTGGTCCGGGTGGCAACCGTGGCCCGGGTGGCCCCGGCGGCAACCGTGGTCCGGGCGGCCCGCGCCGCAGCGGCCCGCGCGGCGGCTGATCAGCAGCGACGTTGAAATGAGTTGAAATGAAAAGCCCCGGCGCAGGCCGGGGTTTTTTTTGAAAAGGGGACGGAGGGGATTAAGTCGTTTTTGCATCAAAGGGGCGAAAGCGACTTAATCCCCTCCGTCCCCTTTTGCGTGGCGCTGGAACGCGGCTGGCGTGGTGCCGGTCATGCTGCGGAAGAAGGCGATGAACGGGCTCTCGGCGGAGAACCCGGTGTCCTGCGCCACATGCGCGACGCGATGGCCGAGCAGCAGCAACTCCATGGCTCGCATCAGGCGCCATTGCTGACGCCAGGCCTGATAGCCCATGCCGGTATCACGCTGCATCAGCCGGCCGACGGTACGCACGCTCAGGTCCGCACGCGCGGCCAGCTCGCCCAGTTCGGGCGGCAGCTGCTCGGCCAGCGGCAGACAACGTGCGATCCGCGGATCACGCGGCAGAGGCAGGTCCATCGGCGCCACCGGTGCAGCGGCGATCTCCAGCACGCACAACGCCAGTTGATGGTGTGCGCGCGACGACTGCCAGTCATGGTTGAACGGTGCCTGCGCGATCGGCTCCAGCAAGGCCTGCAGCAGCGGGCCCACGCTGATGATCGCAGGCTGCTGCGGCAGTTGCGCCGATAACGCGACATCAAAGTACAACGAGCGGTAGTCGACCGCCTGGCGCATCTGTGCACGATGAAGCAGACCGCCCGGAATCCATGCCGCGCGCGACGGTGGCAGCAGGCTGATGCGATCTCCGTAGGTCAAGCGCGTGCAGCCCTGCCGGGTGTAAAGCAACTGCGCACGTGCGTGCCGGTGCCAGCCCGAATCATGGTCGGCCAGCGAAGAGGCGATACCCAGCACGGGCGCACTCCAGGCGTCTGCGTCGAATCGCGCATCCGGCTGCAACCACGCCATGACCGATTTCCTACATTTCCTGACAGGACCTACAGAGTGCGCCAACAGGGCCGCGACCACAATGCGCGCCCCTGTTTCCGGAGTGCCCGCATGCCGCGCCGCCTTCTACTGCTCACCATTGCTCTGCTGATGTTCCCGCAGCTGGCGCAGACCTTGTACAGCCCTGCCCTCGCCAGCCTGGCCGAACGCTTCGCGTTGCCACCCAGCGCCGCCAGCCAGGCAATGAGCCTGTACCTGTTCGGCTTCGCTGCAGGCGTGCTGCTGTGGGGGCGCCTGGCCGATCGTATCGGTCGTCGCCCTGCCCTTCTCTGTGGCCTCGGCGTCTTCGCAGTGGCTGCACTGGGCGGCTTGATGGCTCGCAGCTTCGGCCAGGTGCTGCTGGTCCAAGCGTTGGCCGCAGTCGGCGCCGCCGCCGCTTCGGTGGTCACCCAGACCGTCCTACGTGATCGTCTGCGGGGGCCGGCATTGGCGCAGGCGTTCTCGTGGATCGGCATGGCGCTGGCATTGAGTCCCGCGATCGGGCTGGCACTGGGCACGCTGCTGGTCGCTGCAAACGGCTACGCGGGCGTGCAGGCCGGGCTGCTGGTGGTCGTCGCCCTGCTGATGGCCGGGTGCACATGGGGGCTCCGCGAAAGTCGCGCCGCCGAAGGGGTGCACACGCCATTGCTGCCACTGCTGCGGCAACTGCTCCGCGATCGCTGGATCTGGTCGCAGGCACTACTGGTGATGGCGTTCAACGTGGCGATGTACAGCTGGTACGCACTCGGTCCATTCGTGTTCGCGCGCCAGCATTGGCCAGCCACCTGGTTCGGCGCCAGCGGCGCGGTGCTGGCACTGGGCTCGGCACTGGGCGCGTGGGGCAATGGCCGCCTGCTGCGTGCAGGCGTTGCCGCAACCACGCGCATCCGCATCGCCGTAGGCCTGGTCCTGACGGGAGGCCTGCTGGCCACGCTGCTGGATGATCACCCTGCCCTGGTCGCGGCGATGGTGCCGGTGGTGACGGGCTTCGGCCTTGCCATTCCCAATGTGCTCGGCCAGGCTCTGCGCGGCTATCCGCATTGTCTCGGCAGCGCAGGCGCGCTGTTCGGCCTGCTCTACTACCTGTTGATCGGCGCGGCAATGGCGCTGGTCGGTACGCTGCAGCTGCTGGCACCGACCCTCATCGCATGCGGCCTGCTGGCGCTGTGGCTGCAGCGGGATCGGCCAGTCGACAGCGGAAGGCCTGGCTGCCGATCGTAACGATGAAGGACCCGCTCCTGCTGCCACGTGGGCAGCAGGGGCCCCGGGGTCCCTGCCCCGGGGTCTGGATCAGCAACAACCGATTACTGGACGTTGATCACTTCGTCCATTGGTGCGAGGAAGTTGCCAGGGCTGTTGCGCGACGCCGAGATCACATAGGTCCCGGGTGTTGCGATGGTCGCGGTGCAATGGCGGATCGGCGTAGTGTTGCCACCGTCGTAATTGTCATTGGTATGGCACAGGAACTGGCCATTGGCATAGACCGAGAAATTACTCGTTCCATCCACCTGGCCGCCCCCTGTGATGTAGATTTCCGACGGCGAGCCAGCCACACGCGGCAAGGTCCCGATCTCGAACCTGGCCGTCACGGGATGTGGCAACAGGCTTGGACAGGACACGACGATTCCGCTGTCGGACAGGCAGACTTCGGCGTGGGCGATCGCGGGCGTGGCGATGAGGGCCACGAGCAGCACGGACGTTCTGAACTCCATTCCAGCGTCTCCAATGATCCCAGCAGAATCGCTGGGACGTCCCTGTTAGGCATTGCGGGGTTACTGCAGGGTCAAGGAAACGTAAATGCCTGCGCGCCCACAGCGTCGGATGGCTGCAGGATCCCCTGTGGGCGGCGCGTTGCACGCCTCCACTGCCGTTGGCACCCATCCCTGCCCGATGACTTCATGTCGATGCAGGATGCTCACCGCCGCGCGGCACTTTTCCGGCGCGTATCGACGCTCACACCGCATGTTAGGAATTGCTGCAAACACGAGGCATTGTGCGCCACGCCCGGAATTCACATCAGGGCGCTGGCTATCGTGCGCGCTCTCCCACACCAGGCAGATGCCCATGATCACCATTACCGCCGAACAGGCCCGCGCCAACGCCGATGCCGCCAAGCGCCCGATCGAACAGTTCTACCGCGACCTCGACAACTCGATCCAGATCGGCTCGGAGAATGGCCGCCGCTATCTCGTGTTCGGCTTCAGCCAGGTGATGGCCAGCGAGCAGCTTGTCGAAGACGTGACCGCACAACTACTCAAGAATGGTTTCGGTGTCGAACGGTTGTTGAGCGATTCCGAACAGCACTACATCCGCATCAGCTGGGACACCGCGGAGCCGCGCAGGCTCAACGCCGGCTGATAGTGAACGCGGTGCCGTCCACGCCCAGGTCCCAGCCCTTGCCCGTGCCGGACAGGGCCAGCGAGATATCGCCCTTGGTCATCACCTGCGCATTGCTGGATTTCACTGCGCCAGCGTGAGCACCCACCGAAGCGTAGGTCCCCAGCAGTTCGTTGAGGCTGACCGCACCGGTAAAGCTGCCACGCCCGTTGGTGATCTTCGACTTGCCCACGGTCAGGCCGCCGCCCTTCATCTGGATGCGCACCGGCATGCTGGCGCCGTTGCTGCAGGTGACCGTGCCATTGCCGGAGGCGGTCTTGTAGATCAGCGACCAGCCGGACAGGTTGTAGCGCAGCTGGCAATCGAGGTTGCCGGCGGCGTGCGCGGCCGGAGCCAGCGATGCGGCGGACAGGGCCAGCAGCAGGGCGAAGGACGTGTTCATGGCAGGACTTCCAGTTCGGTCGGACTGGCGGCGAATCTAGCAGCGCGCGCGTGCACGTTGGATGCAGGCGCGCGCGCTGGTGCGGCGGCGTTCAGGCCGTCGCTCAGGCCTGCTCGTCCAGATGGAAGGCATCGGCATCAAGCATCGCCGGGAAGCGCGCGCGATGGGCGGCCAGCGCCTCGGCCGAAATGGTGGTGGTGACCACCTGTTCGCGCTCGCGGATTTCCACCTGCGGCTGGCCGAGGAAATCCAGCACCGCGCTGTCACCCGCGTAATGCAGCTGGTTGCCATCGACGCCGACACGGTTCACCGCGGCAACGAAGCACAGGTTCTCGATCGCCCGCGCACGCAGCAGGGTCTTCCACGCATAGGCGCGCGCCGACGGCCAGTTGGCAACGAAGATCTGCAGGTCGAAATCCAGCTGCTGCGGACGCTCCACGTTGTAGCGGTTGCGGCAGAACACCGGGAAACGCAGGTCGTAGCAGACCTGCGGATTGATCCGCCAGCCTTTCCATTCCACGCTCAGGCGCTCACGGCCGGCGGCATAGCGTTCGTGTTCACCGCCGTAGCGGAACAGGTGGCGCTTGTCGTAGTACTGCAGCCCGCCATCGGGCGTGGCGAACAACAGGCGGTTGTAGACGCCCTCGCCCTCGCGCAGCTGCACGCTGCCGATCACCGCCGCGTTCAAGGCCTTGGCCTGCTCGCGCACCCAGGCCACGGTCGGACCGTCCATGCCTTCGGCCTGGGCGATGGCGTCGTTGGAGAAGCCACTGGTGAAGGTCTCCGGCAGGATCACCAGGTCGGTGCTGCCGGCCAGCGGTGCCAGCAACGCACCGTAGTAGGCGCGGTTGCCCGCCGGGTCGTGCCAGCGGGTGTCGCCCTGAACGAGGGAAATGCGCAGGTCCGGCATGTTCAACCCTCCGCTCACAGCAGGCGCAGGCGTTCGATCGCCGCGTCCATGGTCGCTTCGTTCTTGGCGAAGCACAGGCGCACCAGGCGCTGGCCGGCCGGCGGATTTTCGTAGAACGGCGACAGCGGAATGGCAGTGACGCCCTTCTCGATGGTCAGCCACTTCACGAACTCATGGTCCGGCAGGTCGCTGATGGCCGAGTAGTCGACCAGCTGGAAATAGCCGCCCGGCACCGGCAGCGCCTTCAGGCGGGTGCTGGCCAGCTGCTCGCGGAAGCGGTCGCGCTTGGCCTGGTAGAACGCGCCCAGCTCCAGGTGGTGTTCGGGCTCGTCGCGGATCATCGCGGCGAAGCCATACTGCGCCGGGCCGAAGCTGGTGAAGGTGTTGTACTGGTGCACCTTGCGGAACTCGGCGGTCAGCGCCGGCGGGGCGATCGCATAGCCGATCTTCCAGCCAGTGCAGTGGTAGGTCTTGCCGAAACTGGAGATGACGAACGCGCGCTCGCGCAGTTCCGGGTAGCGCAGCGCCGACTCGTGGCGGCGACCGTCATAGATGATGTGCTCGTACACCTCATCGGAGATCAGGTAGATCTGCGTGCCGCGCAGCAGCTCCGCCAGCGCCTGCATGTCCTGCGCCGACAGCATCGCACCGGACGGATTGTGCGGGGTGTTGACGATAAGCATGCGGGTACGCGGGGTGATCGCCGCACGCACGCGGTCCCAGTCGACGGCGAAGGTCTGCGGATCCAGCGACACATGCACGGCCTTGGCGCCGGCCAGATCGATCGCCGGTTCATAGCAGTCATACGCCGGGTCGAGCACGATCACTTCCTCGCCCGCACGCACCACGGCATGGATGGCATTGAAGATGGCCTCCGTGCCGCCGCTGGTGACGGTGATTTCGCTGTCCGCGTCGACCTGCGCGCCGTAGCAGTCCAGCGCCTTCTGCGCGATGGCCTGGCGCAACGGCGCCACGCCGGTCATCGGCGGGTACTGGTTCAGCCCGGCGGCCATCGCCTTGGCGGTCTCATCGATCAGGCGCTGCGGTGCGGAAAAGTCCGGGAACCCCTGTCCGAGGTTGACCGCGCCGTGTTCGGCGGCGAGCTGGGACATCACGGTGAAGATCGTGGTACCGACCTTGGGCAGCTTGGTGGTGGGTTGCATCGGCCTGGGCTGTGGGGGAACAAGGGATCCGAGTTTACGCAATCCGCGCGACGGTAGTGCCGGCCGCTGGCCGGCAACCTCGGCCCACGCGACTGGCCCCCTGGGGAATTGCCGGCCAGCGGCCGGCACTACCACGGGCATTCACCGCTACAATTGCCGCCGCACTCCGGCATGAAGACCTTTGCCCCTTGAACACCCCTGCATTGCTGGCCGCCAGCGGCCTGAGCTTTTCCCGCAATGACGAGCCGGTGTTCGGCCCGCTGGACTTCCATGTGGACGCCGGCGAGGCCCTGCTGGTGCAGGGCGGCAATGGCGCCGGCAAGACCACCCTGCTGCGCGTGCTGGCCGGCCTGGCCCGGCCCGGCGCCGGCCAGGTGCGGATCGACGGCAAGCCGGCCAGCAATGCCGAGCGAGCACGCTACGTGGCCTACCTCAGCCATCTGCCGGCCTTGAAGCCAGACCTGGACACGCTGGAGAACCTGCATTTCCTGTGTGGCCTGCACGGCCGTCGCGCACGGCAGATGCCGGGCAACGCGCTGGCCATCGTCGGCCTGGCCGGTTATGAGGACACCCTGGTGCGGCATCTGTCGGCCGGACAGAAGCGGCGGCTGGCACTGGCGCGCATCTGGCTGTCACCGGCGCCGTTGTGGCTGCTCGACGAACCCTATGCCAACCTCGACCTGGAGGGCATCACCCTGGTCAACCGGATGATTTCGGCGCACCTGCGTGCCGGTGGCGCGGCGCTGGTCACCACCCACGGCGCCTACGCCGCACCGCCGGTGCGCACCCGCCAGCTCGACCTCGGCGGTGCCGCATGATCGCGCCGGGTACCGAGCCGGGCCTGTGGCAGACCGCAGCGGCCCTGCTCAAGCGCGACCTGCGCCTGCTCTGGCGCCGCCGCGGCGATGCGCTGCAACCGCTGCTGTTCGCGGTGCTGGTGGTGGTGCTGTTCGCCCTCGCCCAGGGCCGCGAACCACAGCTGCTGGCCGCCACCGCCGGCGCGGTGCTGTGGCTGGCCGTGCTGCTGGCGGGCCAGCTGTCGCTGGATTCGCTGTTCCGCTCCGACGCCGAGGACGGTTCACTGGAACAATGGCTGCTGGCGCCGGTACCGCTGGCGTGGCTGGTGCTGGTGCGCGTGCTGCTGCATTGGGCCACCACTGCACTGCCGTTGATCGTGGTCAGCCCGCTGCTGGCGGAAATGCTGCATCTGCCGCATGACCAGCTGCCGATGTTGCTGGCATCGTTGCTGCTGGGAACGCCGTTGCTGAGCCTGATCGGTGGCGTGGTCGCCGCGCTGACCGTAGGCATCCGACGCTCTGGTATTCTCGTGGCGTTGCTGTCGTTGCCGCTGTATGTGCCGGTGCTGGTGTTCGGCGCTGGCAGTCTGGCGGCAGCCGGACGCGGACAGGATCCGGTCGGTGCGCTGCTGATGCTGGGCGCCGGCCTGCTGGTCGCGCTGGTGCTGGCACCATTGGCCACCGCCGCTGCAATACGTATTTCTCTGAGTTGACCGAGCTGAGAGCCAATCCACCCCTGCTGGATAGCCGCCACGCATGAATCCGATTGTCCGCTGGTTCCACCAACTCGGTTCGCCTCCCACGTTCGACCGTTTCGCTGCCCGCTGGTCGCGAGTGTTCTACCTCGCGGCGGTGCCGGTGCTGCTGGTCGGCATATGGCAGGCGCTGCTGGTGGTGCCGCCGGAAGCCAAGCAGCTGGACAGCTTCCGCATCCTCTACATCCACGTGCCCAGTGCCTGGATGAGCCTGTTCGTGTTCGCGCTGATGGCGCTGTATGCGGCCATCGCGCTGATCTGGCGGATCAAGGTCTGCGAGATCCTGGCCATGGCCTGCGCACCGATGGGTGCCGGTTTCACCCTGATCACCCTGTTGACCGGCAGCATCTGGGGCAAGGGCACCTGGGGCACCTGGTGGGACTGGGACCCGCGCATGACCAGCGAGCTGGTGCTGCTGTTCCTGTACCTGGGCGTGATCGGCCTGTACCACGCCATCGAGGACCGCCGCAGCGCCGCGCGCGCGGCCGGGCTGCTGGCCATCGTCGGCGTCAGCCTGCTGCCGGTGATCCGCTACTCGGTGGACTGGTGGGGTGGCCTGCACCAGCGCCAGTCGATCAACGTGTTCGGTGAATCGGCGATCAGCAGCGCGATGATCGCGCCGCTGTGGTGGATGGTGATCGGCACCAAGTTCTGGTTCGCCGGTTCGGTGCTGGCCAAGGCCCGCGCTGACAATCTCGACCGCGAGGCCGGCAAGGCCTGGGTCGGCGGCCGCGTCGATGCCGCACGCCCCTCCCGGGAGGTCCAGCCATGACCCACCTGCCCTATGTGATCGGCGCCTACGCCGTGTTCGTGCTGGTGCTCGGCGCCGACGCCATCGGTTCATGGCTTCGCCTTCGCGTGGCGCGTCGGCTGGCACTGGCCCGGCAGCAACGGCAGCAGACCCGCGCCGGCAGGCAGGACGCAGCGGCGCCGTTGTCGACGGAGCTGGAACGATGACCCCGGTACAGCGTCGCCGCCTGGTCTGGGTGCTGTTGGCCCTGCTCGCCTCCGGCCTGGCCACCGCGCTGGTGGCGATGGCGCTGGAGCGCAACATCGCCTACCTGTACACGCCTTCGGAAGTGCTGCGCGGCGATGTCGATGCGCAGTCGCGCTTCCGCCTCGGCGGCATGGTGGTGAAAGGCTCCTTCAACCGACCGGTCGGCTCGCTGGAGGCCCGCTTTGAAGTGACCGACGGCGACGCGCAACTGGCAGTGACCACGTCGCGGATCCTGCCGGACATGTTCGCCGAAGGCACGGCGGTGGTCGCCAGCGGCCGACTGCAGGACGGCACCTTCGTCGCCGACGAAGTGCTGGCCAAGCACGATGAAAAATACGTGCCGAAGGAAGTGGCCGACAAGATGGGCGACGCCCATCGCAAGCACGACGTGCCGGTGACGGCACCCGAGGTGCGCTGAGTGCTGCCCGAACTGGGTCAGATCCTGATGTTGTGTGCGTTGCTGGCCTCGCTGCTGCAGGCCGGCCTGCCGCTGGTCGGCGCGCAGCGCAACAACGCCGCATGGATGGCGGTGGCACGGCCAGCCGCCTTCGCACAGCTGCTGCTGCTCGCCGGCGCCTTCGCGGTGCTCACCGCTGCGTTCGTGCAGCAGGACTTCTCGGTGCGCTACGTGGCCGAGAACTCCAATTCGCTGCTGCCGATGATCTACCGCTACTCGGCGGTGTGGGGTGCGCACGAGGGCTCACTGCTGATGTGGGCGCTGGTGCTGGCGCTGTGGACCGGCGCGGTGGCGCTGTTCTCGCGGCACCTGCCGGCCCCGGTGCAGGCACGGGTACTGGCGGTGATGGGCGTGGTCAGCGTCGGCTTCCTCGCCTTCCTGATCTTCACTTCCAACCCGTTCCTGCGCCTGAACCCGGCACCGCTGGAAGGCCGCGACCTCAATCCACTGCTGCAGGACCCCGGGCTGATCATCCACCCACCGATGCTCTACATCGGGTATGTCGGCTTCGCGGTGCCGTTCGCATTCGCCGTGGCGGCGCTGCTGGAAGGTCGTATCGACGGACGCTGGCTGCGCTGGACGCGGCCGTGGACCAACGTCGCCTGGGGCTTCCTGACTCTGGGCATCGCGCTGGGCAGCTGGTGGGCCTATTACGAGCTGGGCTGGGGCGGCTGGTGGTTCTGGGACCCGGTGGAAAATGCCAGCTTCATGCCCTGGCTGGTCGGCGCGGCACTGATCCACTCCCAGGCGGTCACTGAGAAGCGCGGCACCTTCGGCAGCTGGACCCTGCTGCTGGCGATCGCCGCCTTCGCGCTATCACTGCTGGGCACCTTCCTGGTGCGCTCCGGCGTGCTGACCAGCGTGCATTCGTTCGCCGCCGATCCGTCGCGCGGCCTGTTCATCCTGGTGTTCCTGTCGGTGCTGGTCGGCGGCAGCCTGCTGCTGTACGCGCTGCGCGCCAGCCAGCTGAGCGTGGACGCCGACGATCCGCGCCGTGGCTTCACCGCCACCTCGCGCGAGACCCTGCTGCTGGCCAACAACCTGCTGCTGGCCACCGCCTGCGCGATGGTGCTGCTCGGCACGCTGTACCCGCTGCTGGCCGATGCGCTGTCGCTGGGCAAGATCTCGGTCGGCCCGCCCTACTTCGGCAGTCTGTTCCTGCTGCTGATGGCACCGATGATCCTGCTGCTGCCGTTCGGCCCGCTGGTGAAGTGGCAGCGCGACCAGCCTTCGCGCGCGCTCGCGCTGCTGGCACCGTGGCTGGGCCTGGCGCTGCTGCTGGGCGCGCTGGCCTGGTGGCAGGCGCCGCAGAACGGCTGGAAGGCCGGTCTCGGTGTCGCTGCCGCGGTCTGGGTCGGCTTCGGTACCGCACGCTTCGTCTGGCAACGACTGCGCGGCAACGGCCGCTTCACCGCCGAGATGCTCGGGATGATCGTCGCCCACGCCGGCATTGCCGTGTTCCTGGCTGGCGCGCTGCTGGTGGAAGCCCTGAACGTGCAGCGCGAAGTGGCGTTGGCACCGGGCCAGCAGGTGGTGGTCGGCCGCCACGAAGTACGCTTCGAGGGCGTGGACCATCGCGAAGGCCCCAACTTCATCGCCGACCGTGGTCACCTGCGCGTGTTCCGCGACGGCCGCGAGCTGGCGCTGCTGCATCCAGAGAAGCGCCAGTACGCCAGCGGCGGCCAGGTGATGACCGAGGCCGGCATCGATGCACGCTTCGATGGTGATGTCTACGTGGCATTGGGCGAGCCGCTGGGCAACAATGCATGGGCGGTCCGGGTGCACATCAAGCCGTTCGTGCGCTGGATCTGGCTGGGCGCGCTGCTGATGGCCCTGGGCGGATTCATCACCGCCGCCGATCGCCGTTTCCGTCGTCCGTAGGAGTTCCCATGTCCGAGTCCCCCGCCCCGCGCCCCTCCCGCCCGCTGCCGCCGGTAGCCATCGTGATCGGTGTGCTGTTCTTCTTCGGCCTGCTCGGGCTGATGATCTACGGGGTGATGAAATCGGGTGACCCGCAGCGCGACGTACTGCCATCTGCCCTGATCGACAAGCCGGCGCCGGCGTTCGCCCTGCCGGTGCTGCACGATCCCGAGATGATCGTGCACAGCGACGACCTGCGCGGCGCACCCTACCTGTTGAACGTCTGGGGCAGCTGGTGCGCGGCCTGCCGCGAGGAACACCCGGTGCTGACCCGGTTCGCCGAGAGCAAGCGCGTGCGCGTGATCGGCTACAACTGGAAGGACGATCCGACCGACGCGCTGCACTGGCTGGAACAGCTGGGCAACCCGTTCATGGTCGTGCTCAGCGACGTGGAAGGCCGCACCGCGATCGACTGGGGCGTGACCGCCGCACCGGAAACCTTCCTGGTCGATGGCAGCGGCATCGTGCGCTGGAAGTACAGCGGTGCGATGACCCAGCGCGTGGTCGACGAGAAGCTGATCCCGGCACTGGAGAAGATCGAGAAGGCCCAGGGCAATGCCGGCAGCACGCTGCACACGGCGCCCTGAGCCCATGCGCTGGCTGCTGGCGCTGCTGCTCCTGATGCTGCCGCTGGCCGTGCTGGCCCAGCAGCCGCTGCACGATCCGCAGCCGTTGCAGTTCCGCGATGGCGCCGAGGAGCGCCGCTTCCATGACCTGGCTGCGCAGCTGCGCTGCGTGCAGTGCCAGAACCAGTCGTTGGCCGACTCGAACGCGCAGATCGCCCAGGACCTGCGCCGAGAGGTGCTGCAGCTGATGCAGCAAGGCCACGACGACGCCCAGATCAAGCAGTTCCTGGTCGCCCGCTACGGTGAGTTCGTGCTCTATCAACCGCCTCTGCAGCCGGGCACCTGGCTGCTGTGGGGCGGTCCGCTGCTGGTGCTGGGCGCCGGCGCGCTGGTGGTACTGGGCATCGTCCGCCGCCGTGGCCGCACGGTCGCCGCCGCCCCCGCCAACAAGACCGATGAAGGAGACGGATGGTGAGCCATTGGCTGCCGATGCTGGCCGGGCTGGTGGCCGCACTGATGGCGGCGCTGGTGCTGTGGCCGCTGCGCCACCACGGTCGCCGCAGTTTCGTGGTGGGTGTGCTCGCGCTGGGCGTGGCCGGTGCCTGCCTGTATCTGCTGGTCGGTGATCCGCGTGCAGCACAGGTACAACCGACGCCTTCGGTGGCCACCCTGCGCGATGGCGTGCAGGCCCTGCAGGATGCACTGAAGCGAGACCCGCAGCGGGCTGATGGCTGGGCGCTGCTGGGCCGGTCGCAGGCCGAACTGGGCAACGCCGCAGCCGCCGCGGACGCCTTCGCGCGTGCCGCCGCTCTCGCCCCGGAAGACCCCGGCGTGCTGGTGGAAGCCGCGCAGGCACGTGCGCAGGCCGATGCCGGCAAGCAGTTCGATGACACCGCGATGGCCTGGTTGCAGCAGGCCCGTGCACAGGCACCCGATGCCGAGCGCGCCAGCTGGCTGCTGGGCATCGCCCTGCGCCAACGCGGAAAGAACGCCGAGGCTGCCGACGTCTGGAGCGGCCTGCTGCCACGGCTTGAGCCCGGCGCCGCGCAGGCGCTGCAGGCGCAGATCGCCATCGCCCGCGAAGCCGCCGGCCAGACGCCCGATGCTGCCGCTGCGGCGCCACCAGCGCTGCTGCAGGTGCGTGTGCAGCTGCCTGCGCTCAAGGACGCCGAGTGGCCCGCCAGCACCCAGGTGTTCGTACTGGCCCGCGCCGTAGGCGGACCGCCGATGCCGGTGGCCGCACGCAAGCTGCCCCTGGCCGGTTTCCCGGCCACGGTCGGGCTGGGTGACGGTGACAGCCCGATGCCGACCGCACCGTTGTCCGCACATCGCGAAGTGGAAGTGCTGGCACGCATCTCGCGCAGCGGCAGCGCCAATCGCAGCGAGGATGACCTGCAGAGCACGCCAGTGAAGGTCAGCCTGCCGCATGAGGGCGTGGTGGAGCTACGGTTCCCGTAACACACCCCACGGTAGTGCCGGCCGCTGGCCGGCAACCCCATGAACGTTGATGCGCCCGCATGGTTGCCGGCCAGCGGCCGGCACTACCGGGTGCATCGTCGATGGAAACCAGCGTGTCGCCAGCTCCACATACGGCCCCGCTAGAATGGTTGCATGACCGAATTCATCCCGCCCGGCACCCGCTTCCACGCCCTGCCCTCGCCGTTCCCGTTCAAACGCGGCGGCGCCCTGCACGGCGCACGCGTGGCCTACGAAACCTGGGGAACGCTGGCCGCCGACGCCAGCAACGCGATCCTGATCGTGACCGGCCTGTCGCCGGATGCACACGCCGCGGCCAATGACGCCAACCCCGCAGCGGGCTGGTGGGAAGGCATGGTCGGCCCCGGCAAGCCGATCGATACCCACCGCTGGTACGTGGTGTGCGTGAACTCGCTGGGCAGCTGCAAGGGCTCGACCGGCCCCGCTTCGCTCAACCCGGCCAGCGGTGAGCCCTATCGTCTGGACTTCCCCGAACTGTCGATCGAAGACGGCGCACGTGCCGCCATCGAAGTCGTGCGTGCACTGGGCATCGAGCAGCTGGCCTGCGTGATCGGCAATTCAATGGGCGGTATGACCGCGCTCGCCGTGCTGATGCTGCATCCGGGCATCGCGCGCAGCCATGTCAACATTTCCGGCAGTGCGCAGGCGCTGCCGTTCTCGATCGCGATCCGCTCGCTGCAGCGCGAGGCGATCCGTCTCGATCCGCGCTGGAATGGTGGTCGCTACGACGATGCCGAGTATCCCGAGTCCGGCATGCGCATGGCGCGCAAGCTGGGCGTGATCACCTACCGCTCCGCACTGGAATGGGATGGCCGCTTCGGCCGCGTGCGGCTGGATTCGGACCAGACCGACGACGATCCGTTCGGTCTGGAATTCCAGGTGGAAAGCTATCTGGAAGGCCACGCACGGCGCTTCGTGCGCTTCTTCGATCCCAACTGCTATCTGTACCTGAGCCGCTCGATGGACTGGTTCGACCTGGCTGAGTATGCCGACGGCGACGTGCTGGCCGGGCTGGCGAAGATCCGGGTGGAGAAGGCACTGGCCATCGGCGCCAACACCGACATCCTGTTCCCGGTGCAGCAGCAGCAACAGGTCGCCGACGGCCTGCGTGCCGGCGGTGCCGATGCGCGCTTCGTCGGATTGGACTCGCCGCAGGGCCATGACGCCTTCCTCGTCGATTTCGAGCGTTTCGGCCCGGCCGTGCGCGGCTTCCTCGACGCGCTGTAAGTGGCATGGCGGCGTAACCTCGCGCTGGCCGCGTTCGGCGCGTTGATCGCGCTGATGATCAGCGGCGTGCTGCCGCTGTGGCTGGGTGGCTGGTGCCTGCTGGCCAGTGCAGTGTCGTTCGCGCTGTATGGCCACGACAAGCGCGCGGCACAGCGAAAGCAATGGCGGATCCCGGAACGAACCCTGCAGTTGCTGGCTTTTGCCGGGGGCTGGCCGGGTGCATTGCTGGGCCAGGCGCTGTTCCGCCACAAGCATCGCAAAGCCGAATTCCAGTGGGTGTTCTGGCTGTGCGTGCTGGCCAACGTGGCCTCGATCGCGGTGATGCTGCGCGAGTTCTCGCGGTAGCCGTTGGAATGGGTAGTGCCGGCCGCTGGCCGGCAACGTCGTGATGTTCGACGCGGATGCGTGGTTGCCGGCCAGCGGCCGGCACTACCGAGATGTTTTCACCCTTCGCGCTCCAACACGCCATCACGCAACCGGTACTGCGCATCGACCACGCCGTCGGGCAGGTCGTCGTGGGTGATCATCAGCAGGCTGCGCCCGTCCAGCAATCCGGAAAGATCCTGCAGCAGCGCGCGCGCGGTATCCACGTCGAGGCCTTCGGTCGGTTCGTCCAGCAGCAGGATCGGCGCATTGCGCAGCAGCGCGCGCGCCAGCGCCAGACGTCGTGCCTGGCCGGCCGACATCGTCGCGCCGTTCTCGCCCACCCAGGTCTGCAGGCCACCGTTGCGCTCGGCCCAGTCGCCCAGGCGCACGCGACGCAACACCGCCCACAACGCGGCGTCACTGGCGTCGGGATCACCCAATCGCAGGTTCTCGGCCACGCTGCCGGCAAACACCGGCGCGTTCTGCGGCAGCCACGCCAGTTGCCGGTGCCAGTCGGCCTGGGCGAAATCACGCAGGTCGCGGCCACCGTAGGTCAGCCGTCCCTGCTGCGGATCCCATAGCCGCAGCAGCAGGCTCGACAGCGTGGTCTTGCCACTGCCGCTGTCGCCGCGAATCGCGATACGCTCGCCCGGCGCCAGGGTCAGCTGCAGGCCGGACAACACCGGCCGCGCCGCACCGGGCCACTGGAAGTGCAGGTCATCCCAGTGCACGCGCGCGGCCTGCGGCACTGCCTGCGGCACCTGCGGGTCCTCCACCGTCGGCGGTTGCTCGACGATGGCCTGCAACCGATCGGCGGCAATGCGCCCGGACTGCAGCGACTGCCAGGCCAGGCCCATGCCGGCCCACAGCTCGATCAACGCCACGGTCAGGAACACCAGGCCCGCGGCCATCTCCGGCGCGATGCGCTGCTGTTCGGCCGCATGCAGGGCCAATGCCAGCATCGCCACCAGGCCCAGCCCGGCGACCAGGCCATGCAGGGTCGAGGCCGCGATCAGGCGCCAGCGCCGACGACGATCCCGCGAGGCCAGCTGCTTGGCGGCCACACGCACCTTCAGCTGCCAGGCCGCATCGGCATGCAGCGCAGCCAGATCACCGGCCCCTTCCAGCCCTTCGAATGCAGCGGTGCGCAACGCAGCGCGGTGCGCGGCACGATCGGCCTCTTCGTCGTCATGGCCACGCACGCCCAGCCAGGGCACACCGAAGGCGATCAGCAGCGCCAGCACCGCCAGCAGTACCGCTGCCGAGGGCAGGATCAGCGCTGCCGAGGCGACCGCCACCAGTGACAGCGCACCCAGCGCCACCAGCGGCCCGATCGCACGCACCAGCAGTCCATCCACTTCGCCGATGTCTCCCAGCAGGCGCGCCAGCAACTCGCCGGTACGCGTGGCCCCCAGCCGCGCCGGTGCCAGTGGCAGCGCGCGGCGGAAGAACCACACGCGCAGGTCGCGGGCGATGCGCAGGGTGGCATCGTGGCCGACCAGCTTTTCGAAGTAGCGCGACACGATGCGCGCCATGGTCAGGCCACGGATGCCGGCCGAGGGTGAGAAGAAATTGAAGCCCTGGCCGAGGCCGGCCGCACCGGCCAGCGCAGCCGCCGTGAGGAACCCACCGGACAGGCCGAGCAGCGCCGTGCCGGCCAGCATCGTGGTCCACAGCAGCAGCATGGTCAGCAACAGGCGCGGCCGGTGGCGCAGGAACACCGCGCGCAGCGAATCAGGCGAACGGCTCATGCGCGCACCGCCTGTGCCGGTTCCACCAAGCGGCCTTCCGGCAACAGCAGGCAACGGTCAGCCCACGCGATCACCGCGGGGCTGTGGGTGGCGACCACCACGCTGCGGCCACGTGCATAGGCGGCCAGGCTGCGCAGCAGCGCCGCTTCGGTATCGGCATCGAGGAACGCGGTGGGTTCGTCCAGCAGCAGCACCTGCGGATCGCGCAGCAACAGGCGGGCCAGGCCGATGCGGCGTGCTTCGCCACCGGACAGGCCGAAGCCGCGTTCACCGATCACCGTGTCCAGCCCCTGCGGCAGGCGCTGGGCAAACTGCAGGACCTGCGAGGCCTCGGCCACCGCGCGCAGCCGCGCATCGCTGGCACCGGGATCAGCCAGGCGCAGGTTGTCGGCGATGCTGCCGTGGAACAGGTACGGTCGCTGGCTGGCATAAGCCACCTGCACGCCGGGCCGCAACTGCAGCTTGCCGGCGCGCGGTGGCAACCAACCGGCCAGCGCCTCCAGCAGCGTGCTTTTGCCCGATCCGCTGGGACCGACCAGGGCCAGGCGCTGGCCCGGCTCCAGCAGCAGGTCCAGATCCTGCAGCACATCCTGCGGCGCGCCCAACGGGCGCAGCACCAGCCCTTGTGCCTGCAGCGGCGGCAAGGCGGCCTCGGCCGGCTCTACCGCCAGCGGTGCAACCTCGTTCTCGATCAGGCCCTGCTCATCGGGCAGCGACTGCAGCAGGCGCTCCACTTCGGCGGCGGCGGCCAGTGCATTGGCGCGATCATGGTAGTGCGCGGCCAGCCGTCGCAGCGGCGCATAGAATTCCGGTGCCAGCAGCAGGCAGAACAGCCCCGCACCCAGTGTCGGCACCGCTGCATGCAGCGACATCATGCCCAGATAGCTCAGGCCCAGGTACAGCGCGACCATCGCCACGCTCACCGAGGCGAAGAATTCCAGCACCGTGGACGACAGGAACGCGATCCGCAGCACCTTCAGCGTACGCACGCGCACGCCTTCGGCGGCCGCCTCAATACCCTCCAACTCGGCGTCACCGCGGCCATACAGGCGCAGCAGGCCCAGGCCCTTGATCCGGTCGGCGAAATGGCCGCTCATGCGCGCCAGCTCACCCAGCTGTGCGCGCCCGGCCGCTTCAGCGCCCCAGCCCACCAGCATCATGAAGAACGGCACCAGCGGCGCGGTGAACAGCAGGATCAGCGCCACCACCCAGTCGACCCAGGCGACCGCGGCCAGGATCAGCAGCGGCACCACCACCACTTCAGTGCGCACCGGCAGGAAGCCGCTGTAATAGCTCTCGATCGCATCGCCGTGATGCAGCATCAGTTCGCCCAGTTCGCCGGTGCGGCGCTGCCGCAGCCACAGTGGGCCGTGGCCCAGCAGGCGTGCGAACACGCGTTCGCGCAATGCCAGGCGTGCGGCGTCGGCCACGTCACCGGCGGCGGCCTGGGTGGCGCTGCCCAGCAGGGTGCGCAGCACCAGGATCACCGCCAGTCCCGCCAGCACCGGTAGGCCCGATGCCAGCGGCGCGCGCTCCACCAGCACCTGCTGCACCAGCCAGGCGATGGCGGCAGCCTGGCCGATCAACAGTGCGCCGGACAGGCTGATGCACAGCGCGGCCAGACGCTGGCGGCCCCGGGCGGAGCGTGCCAGATCGGCCAGCCAGGCCGTGCGGACACGCCGCTGGCGGGCGGTTTCAGCTTCCGGGGACAGGCCGTCAGGGGTCGTTTCGGCAGCGCTCAAGAGGTCTTCACGGGCAACGGGGGAGACACGGCATTGTAGGCGCAGGCAATAGCCCGCCCCTGCGGCCGGCGGTCGCAGTCTTCATCAGGTTCGCATACGATCCCTTCGCACACCTGTTCATACATTGATCTGGATCAAGGCTGTTTGAAGTAGTCGGTCACATCATTCACGTCGTAGACCACCCTTCCCGCCACCTGCAACGGCACTATCCAACGAGGTAGCCAGGCCATGATTGATCAGACAGTCGTAGAACTGTCGCGGCTGCAATTCGCGCTGACCGCGATGTACCACTTCCTATTCGTACCGCTCACCCTCGGCCTGTCCTTCATGGTGGCCATCATGGAGAGCGTGTACGTGATGACCGGCAAGGAGATCTGGCGCAGGATGACCCTGTTCTGGGGCGTCCTGTTCGGCATCAACTTCGCCATGGGCGTCGCCACCGGCATCGTCATGGAGTTCCAGTTCGGCATGAACTGGTCCTACTACAGCCACTACGTGGGTGACATCTTCGGTGCGCCGCTGGCCATCGAAGGCCTGATGGCGTTCTTCCTGGAAGCCACCTTCGTCGGCCTGTTCTTCTTCGGCTGGAACCGCCTGACCAAGGTCAAGCACCTGATGGTGACCTGGCTGATGGCGCTGGGCACCAACCTGTCGGCCATCTGGATCCTGATCGCCAACGGCTGGATGCAGAACCCGACCGGTGCGGTGTTCAACCCGGAAACCATGCGCATGGAAGTCGTCGACTTCATGGCCGTGGTGTTCAACCCGGTGGCACAGGCCAAGTTCGTGCACACCGTCAGCGCTGGTTACGTGACCGGTGCGGTGTTCGTGATGGCGATCAGCGCCCTGTTCCTGCTGCGCAACAAGCACAAGGACCTGGCCCGTCGTTCGTTCGCGGTGGCCGCAGCCTTCGGCCTGCTGTCGTCGCTGTCGGTGGTGGTGCTGGGTGACGAGAGCGGTTACGCCGCCAGCGAACACCAGAAGATGAAGCTGGCCGCGATCGAAGCGATGTGGGAGACCGAGCGTGCACCGGCCGACTTCACCGCCTTCGGCATCCCGAACCAGGAAACCCACCAGAACGACTACGCGGTGAAGATCCCGTACCTGATGGGACTGATCGCCACCCGTTCGTTGAACCAGCCGATTCCGGGCATCCTGGAACTGGTCGAGCGCGCCGAACACCGCGTGCGCGGCGGCCAGCTGGCCTACGGTGCGCTGGAACGCCTGCGTGCGAACAAGAACGACGTTGAAGCGCGCGAGATGTTCGACCGCCATTGGCAGGACCTGGGCCATGGCCTGCTGCTCAAGCGCTACCGCGATGACATCCTCAACGCCACCCCGCAGGAAATCTCGCAGGCGGCGATGGACACCGTGCCGCGCGTGATGCCGCTGTTCTGGACCTTCCGCGTGATGGCCGGCCTCGGCTTCTACCTGATCGCCTTCTTCGCACTGGCCTTCTACTACTCCTGCCGCAACAACTTCCAGGACAAGCGCTGGTTCCTGCGCCTGGCCCTGTGGACGCTGCCGGCACCGTGGATCGCGATCGAATGTGGCTGGTTCGTGGCCGAATACGGTCGCCAGCCGTGGGCGGTCGACGGCGTGCTGCCGACCTTCTATGCGGCGTCGGGCCTGGCCCTGCATGAAATCGTGCTGACCCTTGCCGGCTTCACCGCGATCTACACCGCGCTGATCGTGGTCGAGATCAAGCTGATGCTCAAGGCGATCCGCAAGGGTCCGGACGAGGTGCTGCCGTCGCTGCAGTCGCCCCAGCCGCATGCTTCCCACAATGCCTCGGCGCCGGCCGCCGGCCAGGCCTGAGGCAGGAGAACCAAGATGGATTTCATTCTTCTGGACTACACCACGCTGCGCGTGATCTGGTGGCTGCTGCTCGGCATCCTGCTGATCGGTTTCGCCGTGATGGATGGTTTCGACCTGGGCGTGGGCACCCTGCTGCCCTTCGTCGCCCGCAACGACGCCGAGCGCCGACTGGTGATCAACACCATCGGCCCGGTCTGGGAAGGCAACCAGGTATGGCTGGTGCTCGGTGGCGGTGCGATCTTCGCCGCCTGGCCGCCGCTGTATGCGGTCAGCTTCTCCGGGTTCTACCTGGCGATGTTCGTGATCCTGTTCGCCCTGATCCTGCGTCCGGTCGGCTTCAAGTTCCGCAGCAAGATGCCCAGCGAACGCTGGCGCAACACCTGGGACTGGGCGCTGTTCATCGGTGGCTTCATCCCGGCACTGATCATGGGCGTGGCGGTGGGCAACGTGCTGCTGGGCGTGCCGTTCCACTTCGATGACAGCATGCGCATCTTCTACACCGGCTCGTTCTTCGGCCTGCTGATGCCCTTCGCGCTGCTGGCCGGCCTGCTCAGCGTGTCGATGCTGGTCGCCCACGGTGCCGCCATGCTGGTGCTGAAGACCGATGGCCCGGTGGCCGAGCGTGCGGCCCGCTTCGGCAGCATCGCCGCGATCATCGCCTTCGTGCTGTTCGCCGTCGGTGGCGCCTGGGTGGCCTTCGGCCTGCCGGGTTACCAGATCACCTCGCAGGTGGTCACCGATGGCGCCACCAATCCGCTGCTGAAGACCGCCGAACTCGGCGCCGCCGGTGGCTGGATGCGCAACTACAGTGCGATGCCGGCCACGATCCTGGCCCCGCTGCTCGGCCTGGCCGGCCTGCTGGCCAGTGCGGTGCTGCTGCGTGCCCGTCGCGGCGGCCTGGCCTTCATCGCCTCCGGAGCTGCCATCGCCGGCATCATCCTGACCGTCGGCTTCGCCATCTTCCCGTTCCTGCTGCCGTCCTCGAGCCAGCCCACCTCCAGCCTGACCGTGTGGGATGCCTCGTCCAGCCACCTGACCCTGTGGATCATGCTGCTGGCCACGGCGGTGTTCCTGCCGATCATCATCGGTTACACCACCTGGGTGTACCGCGTGCTGAAGGGCAAGACCACCACCGAAGAGATGGGCAACAACCCGAACGCTTACTGAGTGCCGATGTGCCGGCCCAGGGTCGGCACATCCGCTGGACAAAGGAGACTGATCATGTGGTATTTCGCCTGGATTCTCGGTGCCGGCCTCGCCTCGACGGTGGCCATCCTCAACGGCATGTGGTTCGAAGCCCGCGAGCAGAACCGCATCGAGAAAGAAAATCGTCGCTGAGTTGTAAAAAAACCTTGCCGCCTTGGCCTTCACACGGTATCTTAGGCGGCTCCTTCGGGGTGTAGCTCAGTCTGGTAGAGCGCTACGTTCGGGACGTAGAGGTCGCAGGTTCGAATCCTGTCTCCCCGACCACTCATGTGGTCGCATTGAAGCCTGGTGAAGTCGTCCAGGCTTTTTTGTTCCCTGAAGTGGCACTGCTTCGGCAGTGTGAAGAAAACAGCATTTACCCCTTGCCGCCATCGGGGTGAATCGCTAGAATAGGCGGCTCCCTTCGGGGTGTAGCTCAGTCTGGTAGAGCGCTACGTTCGGGACGTAGAGGTCGCAGGTTCGAATCCTGTCTCCCCGACCACTTCGGTGGTCACCAAGAAGCCTGGAAGACGACAGTCCTCCGGGTTTTTTTGTGCCTGGCGCTTGGGGGCCCTGCCTGTGAAGCGCTGCAACGGGGCAAGGCAGCCGCCCTGCCCCGCCACACGGCCCGGAGTCAGCAGGGCCGCACGTTAAGGCTGGCATACAGGCCCAGCGCGCGACTGGCCTGGATCAGGCCCTCGATCACGCGGTCGCCCACATCCTGGTCTGGCCCGCCGTCCTGTCGCGCCCGCTCGGCAGCCAGCAGAATGGCATGCACGGTGCGCAGCCCGGCCAATGCACAATCGGCATCGGCCAGGGCCATGCACCGGCCGGGATTGAGCTGGCGTTCGGGCCAGGGCCGTCCATCGGATGCGCCTCCGCTGTCGATGCCGCGCAACTGCGCGACGAAGGTGATGGGCTCGCCAGCGGTATCGGCATTGGCCGATGCCACGCCGGGCGGCGAGACGGAAACATCAGAGGTCTTCATGGGCATTCTCCATGCAAGGAACACGGTGATGCCGCCGCAGAAAAGCGGCGGGCGATACGTGGCTGCAAAAACCCGGCTGACTTAGTTCGGGCGGATGTGCTTGCGCACACCCCCACGCACCGCCCGCCATGGAACGCGAACGGAATGCCAGCCGGCGCCGCGCGAAGCGACGCCGGCTGGCAAGCGTATACAACAAGTCAGCTCGGGTTTTGCAGTCCCGGCCACCCTTTTCCGGTGGCATGCGAAGGTGTAAACGCCAACGCACGATGCGCCAATGGGCAAACGCGCCACTGCAACAATTCGTACGATTCGCGACATTCTTGCACAGCGCCTGAAGTCGTCCAGAACCAAGGGAGCGTAAAGGCTCGGCAGGTGTTAAGCCGCAAGCGCCGTTGTGCCCTGCAGCAGGATGGGGGTCGTGCGGATTGCGTCACCCTGCGCGCGGCGGAAGCGCTTCGCGTGTGGGTGAGGGCTGGCCGTGCTCAGCCCTTGAAGTGCGGATCGGTCACCGGCAACAGGTCGCGGCTGGCCAGATCCCTTTCGAGCCGATGAACGCGCTCAACCTGCGTGTCATCACAGGGATCAAATACGCCTGGAACCGAGACGATCACCGTGCCCAGGCCGTCGACGGCATGGACAGCGTGCGCGTCCGGAAGCTGTGTATGGTCAACCTGAGCTGGAACGAATCCCATCCAGCCGAAGAACTCCCGATACCCATACAGGCGCCTGTCCAACTGGTAGCAGATCAATTCGCCTTCAGGCGATCTTGCCTTGACATCGGTACATGCGAACTCCGGCTGGATGATCTTGACCGATTCAATCATCGCGTCAAGCATGATTGAGGAGATGTCCTCTCCAAAGGGCTCAAGCCCTTCAATGCTTAAACTATGCACCCCAAGGCCGGGACGCAGGCTGAGCACAACTACTCCGGGCTCACGCCAGTCACGGTCATTGTCTACGTTGGCCAGCAACAGTGACGCGCCAAACCCCTCAAAACCCCCGAATCGCCTACGCGTCTTCTCGATACCCCGCTCCATCCTGTACAGCATTGCAGCAGAATCTTCCAAGGCAATGTACGCTTCCTTTCTTCGCGAGGGCAACGCATACCAGCGTTTCATCAAAGGGTGCAGGCGGGCCAATCTTTCCGTCAGCTCCAAGGTCTTGCTCAGCACTTCTTCCGGTGTACGGGAGACAGCCGATGTGCGTAGATTTATTTGAGCATCAAGGATCATATGCGTGTTCTTCAACCCTTGAGGTTGGGATCTGTCACCGGCAACAGGTCATAGCTGGCCAGATCCATTTCGACGCGGTGCACTTTTTCCACCTGCGCGTCGTCGGTGGGATCAAACACGCCCGGCACCGAGACGATCACCGTGCCCATGCCATCGACCGGGTGAACGGCATGCGCGTCGCGTATCTGCGCGTGGGTGATCTGCGCGGGCACGAAGCCCATCCAACCAAAGAACTGCCGGTGTTGATACAGGCGTCGGTCTATTTGATATGTCACAAGGCCTTTCTCGGGCGCTCTGGACTTTACATCAACGCACGCGAAGGTGGGCCTTACTACCTTCACCAGCTCGACCATTGCCTTCAACATGAGATCAGGGGTATCCATTCCAAATGGCTCGATCCCATCGAGACGAAACTTGTTGAATCCCGTTGTCGGATTTAAACCGAATACGATCAGGCCAGGCTTACTCCAATCCCGGTCGTTGCTCACGTTTGCCAAGGTCAGTGAAGCCCCAAGCCCCTCAAAATCGCCGAAGCGTCTACGCGCTTCATCTACATCCTGCCCCATCTGCTCTATGAGCGTGTCCGTTTCATCGAGAGAAACATACTTGCCTTTGCGGCTCGAGGGCAGTGCAAACCAGTTCCTGAGCGATGGATGGAGTGGATCCAGAGCTTTGGTCGCCTGCGCAGCCAAGCGCAGCACCTCCTCAGCGGACCTGCCAACAGGCGTCGTTCGCAGATTAGCTTGAGCACTAATAATCAAGCGAATTCTCCAGGATAGGGTTCGTACTTGCAGAGAGCGGGATCGAGACCGGCGAAGGTGATCCCTGCTTCCATCGCCCGCGCCTGCATAAAGCACCACATTAGCCCCCCTTGTGGTTCAGCAATACTTATGGCGGCGCGCTGCCTGATCATTTGATTGCCCCAGGGCTCAAATATTCTCCTTTCTACGAACCCGTACTTACCCCTTCCGTTCTCGTCCAGAAACTGCTCATACCTCCCCTTCGCCTCCACCACCGTGCAGTCCTTCAACCAGAACCCATCAAACTCGCAGGCGTTGAAATGCCATTCCTGCACGGTGCGTGAGAACCCATCGCGCTCAAGGTAGTCAAACAACGTATCCACCGAGAATAG
This sequence comes from Stenotrophomonas sp. WED208, assembly GCF_040984485.1. NCBI lineage: Bacteria > Pseudomonadati > Pseudomonadota > Gammaproteobacteria > Lysobacterales > Lysobacteraceae > Stenotrophomonas > Stenotrophomonas sp. WED208. The sequence continues at coordinate 1,514,995 of NZ_JAZARB010000001.1, read as the reverse complement.
CCGCCGATCAGGATCCGCCATGTCGGCGACCATGAAACCAAAGCGCAGCGGCGCCGAGCGCAGGTTGGCGATGTACAACTGATATTCGTAATTGATCAGGTTGCTTTGGGTGACATAGCGCGGGGTGAGAGGCGGACCGATGAACCCCTCCTTCAGCAGGCACTCGTTGCACGCGGTCTCGTCAGGCATCTGCGAGCAGTCAACCTCCCGCGCCTTGGCGGTCGGCTCGGCGCGCGCATCGGGCTTGGCTTCACCACGCACCCGCTGCTGGATTCCGTACACGGCATCGCGGATGCCATCGACCACATCGCCGGTGGTCGGCCCGCCGTAGGGATCCACCGGGTTGCCGTCTTCGTCGACGGTGCCGGTACCGCCTCCCACGCCTGGCCCCAGCCAGGGCCGGGGTCCGATGATTCTGGTGCCCATGATTGCTCCTAGTACCCTGCCAGATTCGACAACAGATCCGCCGCCGCCAGATTCGGGTGCTCCGCGTTACGTATCCACAGGTCCACCGCAGGGACGGCCCGCAAACCGCACGCCCATGCCACGTCCGCCCTCACCCAGCGCACCAGCACCGGAAGGTGCGTGATGCGCAGCACATAGGCTGCATGGTCATGGCTTCGCACCACCTCATCCATCAATGCGCCATCGCTCAGATGACCGACCCTGCCGGAGTTCTCCTCGCGAATCTCCCGGCACAACAACGGGAAAAAAGTGGAGGGGTCAGGCAGGCGCAGCAGGGCCTCCTGTTCCTCGCTGATCTCAAACATCAACCGGTCTCCGCTGCATACAACGCGTCACGTTCCAGGGCGTAGTGCTGGCCCAGCATCTGGAAGCGCCACTGCCGCAGCGGGCCCATCAGCTGCCTGCGCTGCTGCAGCGTGAAGGCCCGCTGCAAGCGCAGGAACACGCGACCATCCCAGTAGCGCAGCAGCGCCAGCTTGCCGCTGGGGCGGCGCAGGTCCAGGCAGGCTTCCAGGTGCTGGAACACTGCTTCAAATCCAGCTTCGCTGCTGAGCCAGGCCACGACCGGCTTGTTCATTTCCAGCGCGCGCAACCATCCATCCACCGGGGTCTGGTGCTGCGCGGGCAACTGGATCAACCAGGGCCCGAGGCTGGCATGCGCAGCCTCGGGCTGGCGTGCCAACAGGGGCCGGTGCGGCAGGTCCTGGGCGTACCAGGCCAGCGCCTTGGCCGTGTCGGCATAGGCCGCTGCATCGACAATGACGTATCGGTTCATTCAGCGCCCCAGGAAGGTCGCGCCGGAGCGCGAGGCGGCCAGCAGGCATGCTTCGCACACGGGCGGCTTGCCGGCCTGCGGCAGTACGGGCAACGGGGCCAGATCCGAAGCAGCAGCGACGTGGCTGACGCCGTCAGCCACGCTGCCTCCCCCGCCCATGTCCACATAGACCCGGGATTGCCTGCCGGCAATCAGCGAGCAGCCGCATGAGAGCCTGTCGCCGTGGCGCGCGACGGGCTGGCCTTCAAACGTCAGCGTGATGTCGCCGCTGACGATGGTGGTCACGCGCTGGTGCTTGGGGCAGGTGGCTTTGTCGCCCACCCGCGCAACGGCCATGCCCTCGATGTCGGTAACCGGGGAGCCGGTGATGACCCTGCCACCGCCCGTGGTTGCGTCACCCACCACAATCAACGTCCTTGCCACCCTGCAATCCTTCGGCCATGGATGTGGCCCGAACCTAGCAACGCCCCACACCCCCTGCACTTCAATGCGGCGTCCATCGCGGCGTGCCTGCCGCGGCCAAACGCGCGCAGGAGTCCGCAACGCAAGGGGTTGGCTGGATCACGGCGCCTACCCAGGCCGCACCGGCCGCCCTCACCCGGCTATGCAGATCGCGACAAATCGCGCCAACAGAACCTCACCTCGCCAGCCACGTACAATGGCGCCCTCCCCCACCCACCGCGCCGGCACAGCCCGGTGCGGCGCTGCATGCCAAGACGCGGCGTGCGACACCTGCAAGGACCACCGATGAGTTCCTCCACTTCCGATTCACCGTCGCTGCTGCACGGTCGCGTCCTCGCGTTCGCCGCGATCCTGCTGGCCGCGATCAACCTGCGCACCGCGGTCACCTCGATCACCCCGCTGCTGGACGTGCTCGGCCAGCAGTTCGGTTTCGGCACCACCATGACCGGCGTGCTGGGCATGCTGCCGACCGCCTCGTTCGCGCTGTTCGGTGTGGCCACGCCGGCACTGGCGCGGCGCCTCGGGCTGGAGCGCACCACGCTGCTGGCGATGGTGATGGCAATGGCCGGCCTGCTGCTGCGTTCCAGCGCCGGCAATGTCGGCACGCTGCTGTTCGGTTCAGTGGTGGCACTGGCTGGCATGGGCATCGGCAACGTGGTGGTGCCGCCGCTGGTGAAGCGCTATTTCGCCAACAAGGTCGGCACCATGAGCACGCTCTACATCAGCGTGCTGCAGCTGGGCACGATGCTGCCGGCGCTGCTGGCGGTGCCGGTGGCCAACGCCGCGGGCTGGCGCGTGTCGCTGGGCATGTGGGCGCTGCTGGCGCTGGCCGCTACGCTGCCGTGGCTGCTGCTGGCCAAGCGCGCGCCGAAGCCGCAGGCCGACGCCACCGATCCAACCGCGCAGCCGCACGGCAAGGTCTGGCGCACGTCGCTGGGCTGGAGCATGACGCTGATGTTCGGCATGACCTCGCTGATGACGTACTCGATGTTCACCTGGCTGCCGCGCATCGTGGTCGAGGCCGGTGGCACGCCCGCGTTCGGTGGCGTGATGGTGGCCGTGTTCTCGGCCCTGGGCCTGCTGCCGTCGCTGGTCATTCCATCGATGGCGGTACGCATGCAGAACCCGTTCCCGCTGGTGCTGATCGGCTTCTTCTCGTTCGTGATCGCCTTCACCGGGCTGCTGCTGGCACCGATGAAGGCGCCACTGCTGTGGGCCTGCCTGCTCGGCGTTGGCCCGTCCACCTTCCCGCTGGCGCTGACCCTGATCAACCTGCGCACCCGCACCCCCACCGGCTCGGCAGCGCTGTCCGGCTTCATGCAGGGCGTGGGTTACAGCTTCAGCTGTCTGGGCCCGTTCCTGGTCGGCTGGCTGCACACGGTCAGCGACGGCTGGACTCTCCCGTTCAGCTTCCTGTTCGGCTGCGCCACCCTGATGCTGTGCGCCTCGTGGGTGGCCTGCAAGCCACGCAAGCTGGAAGATCTCTGGTGATCGTCCGGGGCCGCCTGCCGGCCCCGACCCTCCCTCATCAGCCTTCACGCGCATTTTGACGCCGGGCTGACAATTCCGGGCGGATAGTGCCCACGAATGCCCAACCTTGCCGCGTGCCGGCATCGGGCATGGGGGCGGCATCGCCGCCCGGGCCACCACTCGGTGTGCGGGGGACTCTCGTTTCAGACAAGACATTGCAGGTCGCTGTCCGGGTTGTACCCGCCCTTCCGGGCGGCATGCACGAAGGGAGTGACGCGGGCCACGGCCACGCCAAAAGCTGGCATGTGATGTGCGTCACACTTTTACAGGTTGTCTGGTTCGGAAGCCAAGGGGGTCCCCAATGGTTGTCCACCGTCGGCTGGCGTTCTGCGTCGGCCTTGCCTGCACCGCCCTGGCCTGGGCCAGCAGCGCCGCCCCGCCCGACCGCGAGGCGGCCCTGACCGAGATCGGCCGCTACCGCGACCAGGCGCGTTGGCTGGATGCCCTGGGCGCGATCGAACGTGCCAGCCAGCAGCAGCCCAACGACGACCTGCTGTTCAAGCTGCGCGTGCTGACCCTGGGCGACATCGGCAATGCCTGGCGCGCCTGGGAGCTGTACCAGCAGCGCCCTCAGCTGTTCGACGATGCACAGAAGCAGCGCCTGGAAGGCGACTACCTGGCCAAGCTGGTGGTCTGGAGCCTGGCCTACAGCAGCAGCGAGGACAGCCGCCTGGAAGAGGCCGAATCGACGCTGGCGCGCATGCAGCGCTACTTCGGCGGTGAAGGTACGCCCTCCGCACAGGCTCCGCTGCGCATCCGCATGGACCGCCTGATCCTGCTCAACCGGCTGGGCCGCCATGCACAGGTCCGCGAGGAAGCCCGGGCACTGCAGGCCGAAGGCCACCCCCTGCCCGACTACGTGCTGCCCGCCGTGGGCGATTCGTTGATGGGCACCCTGCACCCGGAGGAGGCCATTCCGGTGCTGCAGGCCGCGGTGGCCGGCGACCCGACACGCGATGCCTCGCATTCGGAACTGGCTTACGCCTACCTGGAAAGCGAGCAGCAGGAAAAGGCCATCGACCTGCTGGAGGCATGGCGCGACAAGGAGCCGGCGTGGCGCTGGAGCAACGGCAAGTCACCGTATGCGAACTGGTCGCGCTACGAGGCCGATCTCAACCTGGCGATGGTGCGCGCGTACAGCGGCGACCTGCCGACCGCACAACGCGATCTGGAATCGATGGTCGACATCGCACCGGGTAATGGCGGCCTGCAGAGTGCGTTGGGCAGCGTGTACATGATGCGCGGCTGGCCACGCAGGGCACTGCAGCGCCAGCAGATGGCACACGCGCTGGACCCGCGTGACATCGAACCGCGACTGGGCATGGAAGAGGCCTACGTTGCTCTGCAGCGCGACGACCTGGCACGGCCGCTGCACGATGACCTGATCGCGCGCTACCCCACTCAACCGGCGGTCGAACGCATGGACCAGGCCTGGCGCGCGCATCGCGGCTGGCAGCTGAAGGCTTGGACCGACATCGGCCGCAGCTCCGGTGGCGGTGGCACCTCACCGTTGGGCAACAACGATCGCCACTACGGCGTGGAAGTGGAAACACCGATCCTCGACGACCGCTGGCGGTTGTTCGCCCTCGCCGACCGGCGCTCGACCGACTTCCAGGACCAGCGCATCGATCCGCTCTGGCTCGGTGCGGGCGTGCGTTACCGCTTCGGGCGGCTGGATGCAGAAGCAGCGGTGCTGCGCGCCAACGACCACATCGGCGATACCGGGCTGCGCGCCGGCGTCGGCTGGCAGTTCAACGACTACTGGCATGCTGGCGTGGTGGCCGCGCGCAATGATCCGGAAGCCTCGATGCAGGCGCGCGCAGCCGGCATCACCGCCGACAGCGTGAGCGCGCAGGTGGACTACCGGCGTAGCGAGCTCACCCACTGGATGTTCGGCGCCAGCCGCTTCCGCTACGACGATGGCAACCATCGCGAGCTGTTCAGCACCGGCCTGGAACAGCGCCTGCTGACCCGCCCCCGCTGGCTGATCGATGGCCTGGCCAGTGCCTACACCAGTCGCGGCAGCCGCGACGATGCGCCCTACTTCAACCCGAAACGCGACCGCATGGTCGAGATCGGCCTGCGCATCGACCAGCAGCTGTGGCGGCATTACGAGCGCCACTTCCGGCATCGGCTGACTGTCTCGCTGGGTGATTACTGGCAGGACGGTTTCGGCAGTGCACTGGTGCCGTCGGTGTCCTACATGCATGAGTGGCAACTGGGCCCCGGCCGCGTGTTCGAGTACGGCGTGCGCTGGTCACGGCCGGTCTACGACGGCCATCGCGAACGCCATATCGGCTTCGAAGCCGCATTGCGCTGGGGAGACTGACATGGCCCGCATCCTGCGACTGATCGTGCTCCTGCTGCTGGCCAGCGTGCCGCCGGCGTTCGCGCAGCAACCCCTGCATCTTGATGCGATCGACAACGGCCTGCTGATCCTCAGCTACCACGACATCCGCGACCAGGTGGCCGCCAAGGGTGATGCCGATACCTATGCGGTGAGCACGCAGAACTTCGCCGCGCACCTGGACTGGCTGGGCGCACATGGCTACCACCCGGTATCGCTGTCGCAGCTGATCGAGGCCTCGCAGGGCCGCGCCACGCTGCCGCCCAAGCCGGTGCTGCTGACCTTCGATGATGGCCTGCGCAGTGTCTACGACAAGGCTTTTCCGCTGCTGCAGGCCTATCGCTACCCGGCCCTGGTGGCGGTGATCACCGACTACGTCGACATGGCGCCAGCGCGCACCATCGATTACGGCTACCGCCCGTTCGGGCATGACGACTTCGTCACATGGGCGCAGCTGAAGCAGATGCACGACAGCGGCCTGATCGAAGTGGCCAGCCATACCGATGACCTGCACCACGGCGTGCTCGCCAATCCGCAGGGCAATTCCACGCCGGCGGTGGTCACCCGCATCTACAGTCCGGCCACGCACAGCTACGAAAGCGAGGCGCAGTACGAGCAGCGCCTGCGTGCTGACCTGTCGCGCAGCGTGCAGCGCATCCAGCAGCATCTGGGCGTGCGCCCGCGCGCCATCGTCTGGCCATATGCGGCGTACAACCAGCTGAGCAACGACATCGCCGAGCAGCTGGGCATGCCGGTCTCGTTCGACCTGGAGGGTCGCAGCACGCCGGTGGCCAGCGACCTGCACGGACTGGCGCGGTTGCTGGTGAGCGACAACCCGACGGTGGAAGGCCTGGCCTATGAACTTCGCCGTGATGTCGCACTCGACGGTATCCGCGCCCTGCAGATCGATCTGGACGATGTGTATGACCCCGATCCGGCGCAGCAGGCGCGCAATCTCGATGCATTGATCGAGCGGGTCAAGCGCATCGCGCCGACTCACGTCTACCTGCAGGCCTTCGCGGATCCGGACGGCAACAACACTGCCGATGCGCTGTACTTCCCCAACCGCCACATGCCGATGCGGGCGGACCTGTTCAGCCGCGTCGCCTGGCAGCTGAAATCCCGCGCGGGCGTGAAGGTCTACGCGTGGCTGCCCGTGCTCGGCTTCGAGCTGCCCGACCCGGTGCAGCGCCAGGCGTTGGCGATCCACAACGGTGATGCAGATGGCATGTACCGGCTGGACTTCACCAACCCGAAGGCGCGCCAGATCATGCTCGACATCTACGAGGACCTGGCGGTCAACTCGTACTTCGAGGGCCTGCTGTTCCATGACGATGGCTACCTGCGCGACACCGAGTTGCCCAGGCTGGCGGCCGGCGATGGTGGCAGCGCCCGCACGCAGGCATTGATCGACTTCACCCTGGCACTGCGTGACAGCGCGCAGCGCTGGCGACCGAAGCTGGCCACGGTGCGCAACCTGTATGCCGAGCCGGTGCTGCGTCCACAGAGCGAGGCCTGGTTCGCGCAGCGCCTGGACCTGTTCAACAAGGCCTACGACCAGACCGCACTGATGGCGATGCCGTGGATGGAAGGCAGCAAGCACCCCGAACGCTGGCTCGACCAGCTGCTGGCCGCAGTGCGCGTGCACGACCGGCAACTGCAGCACACGCTGTTCGAGCTGCAGACCGTCGATTGGCGCAGCGGACAGCCGATTCCCGCCGAGCGCCTGCGTGCGCAGATCCGCCAGCTGCAGGCGCAGGGTGTGCACCACTTCGCCTGGTACCCGGACGATTTTATCGCCGACCAGCCCTCCACCCGTGATGCCCGCGCGGCAATGTCCGCCGGCAACTTCCCGTACCCGGAGAAGTGACATGGACATGCATCCGTTGCTGCAGGTCCTGTTCCAGTTCGCCTTCTACTACCCGATGGTGATGGCGTTCTTCTGGATGTCCGGCGGGCTGTATTACTACTTCCGGCGCGAGCGCCACTCTCGACCGCGCAACGATCCGCCGCTGATGGTCGATCCTCCCTTCGCCAGCCTGCTGATTCCCTGCCACAACGAGTCCGCGAACCTCGACGACACGCTCGGCGCGGCACTGGCGCAGCGCTACCCGGCCGACTATGAAGTGATCGCCATTGATGACGGCAGCAGCGATGACACCGGCGCGAGGCTGGATGCGCTCGCTGCGAAGCATCCGCGGCTTCGCGTGCTGCACCTGGACCGCAACCTGGGCAAGGCCAACGCCCTGCGCATGGGCGCACTGGCGGCGCGCTCGGAGTACCTGGTGTGCATTGACGGCGACGCGATGCTGGAAGAACACGCGCTGCACTGGATGATCTGGCATCTGGTCAGCGGCAACCGGGTCGGTGCCGTCACCGGCAACCCGCGCATCCGCAACCGCTCCACCCTGCTCGGTCGCCTGCAGGTGGCCGAGTTTTCCTCGATCATCGGCATGATCAAGCGCGCGCAGCGCGTGTATGGACGCATCTTCACCATCTCCGGGGTGATCGCCGGCTTCCGACGCACCGCCCTGCACCAGGTCGGCTGGTGGTCCGATGACATGGTGACCGAGGACATCGACATCAGCTGGCGCTTGCAGCGCGCGCACTGGGACATCCGCTACGAGCCCAACGCACTGTGCTTCATCCTGATGCCGGAAACGCTGAAGGGACTGTGGCGGCAGCGACTGCGTTGGGCGCAGGGCGGCGTGGAGGTGATGCTGCGCCATGCGCGCTCGCTGCTGCACTGGAAGGAGCGGCGCATGTGGGGCGTGCTGCTGGAGTACGTGCTGAGCGTGATCTGGGCCTACACCATGCTGTTCATCGTGCTGCTGTGGGCGCTGGGCAAGTTCATCGAGCTGCCGCCACAGCTGCATATCGCCAGCCTGCTGCCGGAGTGGCATGGCGTGATCCTGGCGATGGTCTGCCTGCTGCAGTTCGCCAGCAGCCTGATCATCGACCGGCGTTACGAAACACAGATTGGACGCAACTACTTCTGGGTCATCTGGTACCCGATGGCGTACTGGCTGATCAGCCTTTCCACCACCCTGGTGGCGCTTCCCAAGACCCTGCTGCGTCGTCGCAGCAAGCGCGCCACCTGGACCAGTCCTGATCGGGGTATCCGATGAACGCACAACACCCGTCCAACCGCTTCGACTCGCGGATGATCCGCAAGCCACACCATCAACCGCGCTTCCAGCGCACTGCCTGGGGGTTCGTCACGCTGGCGTTCTGGGGCTTCTACTTCTACCTGTGGGCGCCCTTGGTCACCCTGCTCTCGTGGCTGATCGGCGGCCAGCTGGCCTGGCGGCAGCTGTACGAACGGCAAAGCCAGTTCGATCCCTATGTGCTGGTGGCACTGCCGCTGATGCTGTTATGTGCCAGCGTGCTGCTGATCGGCTGGGCCGAATACAACCGCGCGCGCTTCCGTGGCCACGAGCGACGCCTGCCGCGACCACTGGCCAGCCTCAATGAAGTCGCGGCCGATCTGGGTGCCAGCACCGGCCTTGCCGAGCGCCTGCTGGGCTGCAAGGCCGCCACGCTGCACATGGACGATCATGCGCGGCCGATCGGCATCCGCCGGGAAGTGGTGTAACTCGATTGCCCTGGGTGCCGACCTTGGTCGGCACTTGCTTTGGTAGATGCCGACCTTGGTCGGCGCTTGGGCCTGGTGGGTGCCGACCTTGGTCGGCACCGGGGTCTACCGCGAAGAGCATCCACGCATGGCGTGGCTCTACTTGCGGGTCTGCCCTTCGCCGCGCACAACGAAGCGCTCGACGGTGAGTGCCTCCAGCCCCATCGGGCCATACGCGTGCAGGCGCGTGGTGGAGATGCCGATCTCGCTGCCCAGGCCCAGCTGGCCGCCGTCGGAGAAACGCGAGGACGCATTGACCATCACCACCGCCGAGCGCAGTGCGTTGACGAAGCGCTCGGCATGGCCGGCGTCTTCGGTGGCGATCACTTCGGTGTGGTCGGAGGTATAGGTGCGGATGTGCGCGATAGCCGCATCGAGGTCGTCGACCACGCGCACCGCCAGCACCAGATCGAGGAACTCGGCGGCATAGTCGTCTTCGGTGGCGGCGGTGCTGCCCGGCAGCAGCGGTTGCGCCAGTGCATCGGCGCGCAGCTGCACACCCCGCTCGCCTAGCGCCTGCGCCACGCGCGGCAGGAACGATTTGGCCACGTCGTGGTGTACCAGCAGCGTCTCCAGCGAGTTGCAGGCTGCAGGGCGGCTGCATTTACCATCCACCAGCAGGTCAATGGCCTTGCCGAGGTCGGCACTGGCATCCACGAACAGGTGGCAGACGCCCTTGTAGTGCTTGATCATCGGCACCCGCGCATGCTCGGCAACGAAGCGGATCAGGCCTTCGCCGCCTCGCGGAATCGCCAGATCGATCAGCTCATGCAGCTGCAGCAGTTCCAGCATCGCTTCGCGGCGCAGGTCGGTCAGCACGGTCACCGCCGCCGGCGGTACGCCGTTGGCCTTCAATGCGCCGGACAACGCTTGGGCGATGGCGGTGTTGGAGTGGATCGCCTCGGAGCCTCCGCGCAGGATCACGCCATTGCCGGCCTTCAGGCACAGGGCGGCCGCTTCGGCGGTCACATTCGGGCGGGCTTCGTAGATCATCGCGATCACCCCCAGCGGAACGCGCACCTTCTGCACACGGATGCCGTTTGGACGCACATCGTCGCGGGTGACCTGGCCGACCGGATCGGGCAGCGCAGCGACCTCACGCACGGCTTCGGCCATCGCGAACAGGCGCGCCGGGTCCAACGCAAGGCGATCAAGCATGGCCGTGCCAACGCCCTTGTCGCGCGCGGCGGCGAGGTCACGCGCATTGCCGGCCAGGATCAGCCCGGCATTCACTTCCAATGCCTGTGCCATGGCCAGCAGCAGCGTGCGGCGGGCCGCACTGTCGAGGTCGGCAACGATCTGGGCCGCGTCACGGCAGGCACGCGCCTGCGCTTCGATTTCGCTCATCGGGGTGTCCTTCAAACCGGTCATGGCAGTACCAGATCGTCGCGATGGACGACACTGCCACCGTAGTTGTAGCCCAGCACGGCCTCGATGTCGCGCGAATGGCGACCGGCGATCCGGCGCACATCATCGGCGGCGTACTGGCTGACGCCGCGGGCGATGCAGACACGGCCCTGTGGTGCATTCCAGCACACCTGCACCATATCGCCACGGCGGAACGCGCCTTCCGCACCGGTGATGCCGCCGGGCAACAGCGATGCACCCTTCTCGCGCATGGCCTGTGCCGCACCGGCATCGATCACGATCGCGCCTTCGGTCAGCGGTGCATGCCGCAGCCAGTGCTTGCGGGCCGCCTCGCGGCTGCGCGCGGCGTGGATGCGGGTGCCGAACAGGCGGTCCTGCGCCAGTGCACGCACCACGTCGCTGCTGCGGCCGTTGAAAAGGTAGGTCTCGATGCCGAGACGACCCGCCTTGGCCGCCGCCTCAAGCTTGGTCCGCATGCCGCCGGTACCGGCGCGCGAACCTGCGCCACCGGCCATCGCCAGCACATCGTCACTCAGTTCCGGCACGTCGTGCAACGGCCGCGCATCGGCCACGGTGCGCGGGTCCGCGCTGTACAGTCCGTCGATGTCGGTGGCAATGAACAGCGCATCGGCATCGACCAGCGCAGCCACGGTTGCCGCCAGGTTGTCGTTGTCGCCGAGCTTGAGTTCGTCCACCGACACGGTGTCGTTCTCATTGACCACCGGCAACGCGCCCAGCCGCAGCAACTCATTGAGCGTGGCACGTGCGTTGAGGTAGCGGCGGCGGTTGCGCAGATCGTCGTGGGTCAGCAGCACCTGCGCCACCGGGCGCTCGAAGAAGCGCTGCCAGAGCCCGATCAGCTGGGCCTGGCCGAGCGCAGCCAGCGCCTGCCGCGCCGCCATCGCCGCACCGGGCTCATCAGCCCGGGGAAGAATCGCGCGGCCAGCGGCGACCGCGCCCGAGGACACGATCACCACCTCGCGTCCGGCCAGCACGTTGGCCGAGACGAACTGTGCCAGGCCCAGTGCGTGGCGTGGCGACAGGCCGCCGCCATCGGCCGCCAACAGGCTGCTGCCAACCTTGAGCACCGCACGCCGCCACGGCGGCAGCGCCTGTTCGGGGAACGGCGAGGCGACGGTGGCGGCGTGCAGGGTCATCAGTCAGTGTCTCAGCGGGTGTTCCATTCGTGCACGGTCAGCTCGGAGGCCTGCATCGTCACCAGCGGATCGGTGGCGACGATGGCCTGCGCCTGTTCCAGGCTCTCGACGTTGCACAGCACATAGGCACCACCGCTGCCATCGGCGAAACCGCCAGTCAGCTGCAGCTTGCCTTGTGTCTGCAATGCATCGAGAAAGTCACGGTGCGGCTGCACGGCGGCCGCGTTGAAATCGGGCCGGCGCATGGCCAGCACCAGGTAGACGGTGCCGGCCATCAGGTCAGCGCCTGCCAGCGTGCGCGCAGTTCGTCCAGGCGCAGGTCGGCGGCCGAACCCGGCGACACGCGTGCGGCCAGGCTGCCCTCCGGGGTGCGTCCCTGCCCTGCACTGTCGGCGCCGGCAGCTGCGGCCTTGTAGGCCTCGCGGAACGGCACGCCGGCCACGGCCGCTTCCACGGCCACGTCGGTGGCATACATGCCCGAATCGATCGCCGCACGCAGCCGGTCGTCACGCCATTCCAGGTTGGCCAGCAGCGCCGGCAGCAGCTCCAGCGCGGCCAGGCCACGGCCGAAACCGTGGAAGATGGCGCCCTTGGACGACTGCAGGTCACGGTGATAACCGGACGGCAGCGACAGCAGCTGTTCGATCTCGGTGCGTGCAGCGGCGACACTGGCGTGGGTCGCACGCATCAGTTCGATCACGTCCGGGTTGCGCTTGTTGGGCATGATCGAACTGCCGGTGGTGTACTGCGCCGGCAGCGCGACGAAGCCGAACTCCGCGCTGGTGAACAGCGACAGGTCCCAGGCAATGCGACGCAGGTCCAGCGTGGCGCCCCCCAGGGCTTCCAGTGCGGCCAGCTCGAACTTGCCGCGCGACAGCTGCGCGTAGATCGGCGAAACCTGCATGCGCGCAAAGCCCAGCGCCGCCGTGGTGTGCTCGCGGTCCAGCGGCAGATTCACACCGTAGCCGGCAGCCGTGCCAAGCGGGTTGGCGTCGACCAGCGCATGGGTACCCCGGGCACGGATGGCATTGTCGATGAAGGCCTCGGCCCATCCGGCCCACCACATGCCGGCCGAGGACACCACGGCGCGCTGGATATGGGTGTAGCCGGGAATCGGCAGGTCCTTCTCGGCCTGCGCACGGTCCAGCGCGACCTTGGCAACTTCTGCGCTGAGCTGGGCCACACGCTGCAGCTTCTCCTTCAGCCACAGACGGGTGGCGACCAGGATCTGGTCATTGCGGCTGCGGCCGGTGTGGATCTTGCGGCCGGCATCGCCGAGGCGTTCGGTCAGGCGCGCTTCGATCGCCGAGTGGCCATCTTCGTACTGCGTGTCCAGCACGAAGCGGCCTTCACGGAAGTCCTGCGCCAACACGTCGAGCTCGCGCAGCAGGCCGGCCAGTTCATCGGCGCTGAGGATGCCGATGTGCTGCAGGCCCTGCGCATGCGCGGCGCTGGCGGCGATGTCATGCAGGAAGAACTCGCGGTCGAGGATCACGTCGTCACCGGCGAGGAAGGTCTGGATCTGGGCGTCGACGGCGACGCCGGGCTTCTGCCAAAGAAGGTCTGCCATGGGGGCTCCGGAATACGTGTTCAGTGCGGGATCGACGTCAGTTCGTCGATGCCCAGCGCGAGGTTGAGGTTCTGCATGGCCTGGGTGGCCGCGCCCTTCAGCAGGTTGTCCAGGGTCGCCACCACCACCACCCGCTTGCCGCCCGGGGCCAGGGTGAAGCCACCGACCTGGGCACCGTGGCGGCCGGCGATGCGGCTGACCCACGGCGCTTCATCCACCACCTCGATCAGCGGTTCGCCCGCATAGGCCTGCTGGAAACGCTCGACGATCTGTTCGCGGGTCTGCACGCGGTTCAGCCACAGGTTGGCGGTGAGCGTGATGCCACGGAAATGCGGCGCGACGTGTGGCATGAATTCAACCGCCACGCCCAGCTGGACCGACACTTCGCGCTCGTGCACGTGGTTGGTCAGCGCATACGGCATCAGGTTGTCGGCCAGCAGTTCGACGTTGTTCTTGTCCGACGGCGTGGTGCCGGCGCCGGAATAGCCGGACACACCGAAGCACTGCGGCGGACCGGCCAGCAGGTCCAGCAGCGGATGCACCGCCAGCTGCATCGCCGTGGCATAGCAGCCCGGGTTGCTGATGTGCTTCTGGCCGTTGTAGCGGCCGCGGGTCAGCTCCGGCAGGCCGTAGTACCAGCTGTTGTCGAAGCGGTAGTCGGCCGACAGGTCGACGATGACGGTGTCCGGCTTCGCCGCGTCCAGTGCGGCCACGAACGGTGCGGCCAGGCCGTTGGGCAGGGCCAGGATCACCGCGTCCACGCCCTTGGCGGCCACGGCGTCAGCGTCCAGGTTCTCGTACTGCAGCTCGCCCTGGAATTCCGGATGGTGGTCGGACAGGCGCTGCCCGGCGCGTTCGCGCGAGGACACGAAGGCCAGCTTCAGCCGCGGGTGCGCGGCCACCAGCTTGATCAGCTCGGCGCCGGTATGGCCACGGGCGCCGACGATGCCCAGGGTGAAAGTCGAATCGTTCATGCGTGGCTGTCCAGGCGGTGCTGCAGGTGGCGCTTCACGCCCTGCCATTCCGTATCGATGATGGAGAAGATGACCGTGTCGCGCGGCGTGCCGTCGGCATGCCGCTTGTGGTTGCGCAGCACGCCGTCCTGCTTGGCGCCGAGGCGGGCGATGGCGGTGCGCGAGGTGAAGTTGAACCAGCTGGTTTCCAGCACCAGGCTGATGCAGCCCATGGTTTCGAAGGCGTGCTGCAGCAGCAACAGCTTGGTTTCGGTGTTGACGCCGGTACGCTGCACGCGCGGTGCATACCAGGTGTAGCCGAGGCTGAGTTTGGGCACGCCGGCATCCATGTCGTAGAAGCGGGTGGTACCCACGATGTCACCCGCCGCATCGAGGATCACGAACGGCAGCACCTTGCCTTCCACCTGCGCCTGCAGCGCGGCCTGCACATAGTGCTCGACCCGCTCCGGCGAAGGCACCTGGGTGTACCAGAGCTGGTCCAGGCCACTGCCCTCCACGGCGGCGCGCAGGCCAGGCACATGCTCGGGCTGCAGCGGTTGCAGTGTCACGTGCTGGCCGCGCAGGGTGGGAATCGTAGTCCAGTGATCGGAATGGTCCATCATTCAGCCCTGCAGGCTCGGTGCGCGCTGGGCGCAGTGGTCGACATAGGTGCTGATCCGGTCGATGCCATCGGCGCCGTACCAGAACACCTTCCAATGGCCCTGCTTGTAGCAGCCATCGGATTCAGCATAGTAGAAATGATTGATCGGGTTGCCATTGCGCGAACGCCAGAACAGCTGCGGCGTTTCATCCCGCATCACGTTCCACACCGCGCGGCCGAGGCCTTCACCCTGTGCATCATCGAGCACGGCGAACTTGTCCAGGTACACGCCCTCGGCTTCGTCGGTGAGGATCACCGCGGTGCGGTAGTTCTCGCTGACATAGGCGCGCAGCAGCTTGGTCTTCTGGAAATAGTCAGGCACCAGCGTGCGGCCGAAGCTGGATTCGATCAGGCCCTTCAGCCGCGGCAGGTCCAGCTCGTTCCACGCGGTGGCGCGCAGCACCTTCTCGCCCTTGCGCACCAGCGTGCCCGAGCCCTTGTGGGTGAACAGTTCCTTGGCCAGGTCCGCCGGGCGCGTGATCGACACCGACGATTCCAGCGGCAGGCGGTCGAGCAGATCCTTGATCTGTTCGATCTTCACCTTCATGCCGCCGTGGATCCAAGGCTGCGCGATCAGGTGGTCGTACTCGGTGGACAGGTTGATCGAATCGATCACGCTGCCCTGCTCGTCCAGCAGGCCGCCGGTGCCGGTCAGGAAAATGATCTTGTACGGCTGCAGCTCCTGCACCAGCTCGTTGGCGGCGAAGTCGGCATTGACGTTGAGGATCTGGCCACCGGCGGTTTCGCCCAGGCTGGTGATGACCGGAATCGAACCGGCGCGCAGGCTGGCTTCGATCGGCGCCAGGTTGACCCGCTTCACTTCACCGACCAGGCCGTAGGTGTCCACGTCCAGGTACTCCGCCTCGAACACGCCACCGGTGATCGAGGTGGCGCGCGCGCCGTTCTGCTGCAGGGCTTCGACCAGGCGCAGGTTGGACTGCTGGAACACCCGGCGCACGATCGCCAGCGCTTCCGGCGAGGTCACGCGCAGACCGTTGACGGTCTGCTTCTCGATGCCGGCGGCCGACAGTTCGGCATCCAGCTGCGGGCCGGCGCCGTGCAGCACGATCGGGGTCAGGCCGACTTCCTGCAGGAACGACAGCGAAGAGGTCAGCGCGTCGAGGTCGTCGCGCAGCACCGCGCCGCCGACCTTGACCACGGCAAAGCGCTTGGCGTCCAGCTGCGAGAAGCGCTTGAGGTACTGGCTGATCTCCTTCGCGCTGGCCATGCTGGAAAGCAGGCGCACGATGGTCTGGCGGGTCTGGCGGTGGGGCTGGAGGGCAGGAGACATTTCGGTTTCGTCACAGGCGGCGGTCGCCGCGTTGCAGTTCCACCCGGCCAGGGCCGGGCGGCGTTGTGGGGTCGATCAGGCGCCGGCGGCGATGATGCGGTGCACGGCGTCGGTGTAGCGCTGCAGCTGGTCCAGCGTCACGAACTCATCGGCGGTGTGGGCCTGGGCGATGTCGCCCGGGCCGAACACCAGCGTGGTGTAGCCAGCAGCGGAGAACAGCGAGGCTTCGGTCCAGAAGTCCACCGCGTTGCCGATCGGCAGCTCCAGCGCATCGGCCACGTCGCGCGCCAGCAGGCGGCGGTTCTCGGCCTCGGCGATGTCACCGGCCGGCAGGCTGGGGCCACGGAAGGTCTCGGTGAACAGTGCCGCTTCCGGTTCGGCGAAGCCGGCGAAAGTGGCGAGCAATCCATCGATATCCATCGACGGCAGCGGACGGAACCCGAAACGCACTTCGGCGGCCGGCGCGATCATGTTGGCCTTGATCCCGCCTTCGACGCGACCGATGTTGAAGCGCAGGCCGGTGAGGCCACCGAAGCGTGCCGAGGCCAGCGATTCCACATGGTCCAATGCGCGGTTGCCCCAGCGCATGGCCTGGTGCAGCGCGCTGGCGGCCGCATCCTGCTTGCCCGAAGCGTGCCCGGCGCGGCCGGCGAACTGCATCAGCACCGAACTGATGCCACGGTGCGCCAGCACCGCTTCACTCATTGTCGGCTCCGCCACCAGCACCGCTTCATACGGCAGGCCACGGGCCAGGAACGCGGCGATGCAGCGCGGATCGTTGGCTTCCTCGTCGCTGGAGAACAGGAACGCGGCATCGCCATCACTGGCATTGGCCGCGGCCACCAGCGCGGCGGCGGCGCCCTTGATGTCACACACGCCCAGGCCGACCACACGGTCGTCCAGGCGCCGCATCACGTGCGGGTCTGCACTCCAGTGCGGCGAATCCGGCACGGTGTCCAGATGCACGTTGAACAGGTACTTCGGCGTGCCGCGCACGGCGTACAGGCTGACCGCACCGGCGCCATGGTCGATCACCTCGACGTTGAAGCCGGGCAGGTTCGCGCGCAGGTAATCGAAGATGCCACCGGTGGTGATCGCACGCGGCGGGTTGCGGGTGTCGAAGGACACCAGGGCCTGCAGGTGATCGAGCGTCTGTTCAAGCATGAATCAACAATCCTGGTAGTGCCGGCCGCTGGCCGGCAACGATGTCGGTGGTGAGTGCCGGCCAGCGGCCGGCACTACCGTCACAGGTCAACCGCGGTTGACCTGCGCGTAAAGCGTCGAGCTCATGCCGAACAGCTTGATGAAGCCCTCAGCCTCCTCCACGCCCCAGTCGGCCGACTGCGCGTAGGTGGCGCCCTTGGTGTTGAGCAGGTGCGGCGACTTCACCGCCACTGCATCGACGCGGCCGCCGCGGGTTTCCAGCACCACTTCGCCATTGACCTTGGCCTGCGAGGACTTCAGGAAGGCCTCGATGTCGGTCTTCAGCGGGTCGTGGTAGAAGCCTTCGTACACCAGCTCCACCCACTTGCGCGCCACGTCCGGCTTGAAGCGGTTCTGCTGCTTGGTCAGCACGGCGTCTTCCAGCGCGCGATGCGCGGCCAACAGCGAAACCAGGCCCGGGGCCTCGAACACGATGCGACCCTTCAGACCAATCACGGTGTCACCGGTGTAGACGCCGCGGCCAACACCGTAGGGGGCGAACAGCTTGTTGAGCTGGGCCAGGATCTGGTCGCCCGGCAGCGCCTTGCCGTTCAGTTCGACGGCTTCGCCCTCAACGAACTTCAGAGTCACGGTCAGCGCCTGTTCCGGCCACTCGCTGCGCGGTGCGCACCAGCCGCGGGCGCCCTCGCCCGGGGCTTCCCAGCGGTCGATCTCGCCGCCGGACATGGTCAGGCCCAGCAGGTTCTCGTTGATGGTGTAGGCCTGCTGCTTGGCACGCACGCCGAAGCCGCGTTCTTCCAGGTACTTCTGCTCGTAGGCGCGGGTCTGGGTGTGTTCCTTCTGGATCTCGCGGATCGGCGCGATGATCTGGTAGTCGCCCAGCGCCTTCACGGCCAGGTCGAAGCGGACCTGGTCGTTGCCCATGCCGGTGCAGCCGTGGGCGATGATGTTGGTGCCCAGTTCGGCGGCACGCTTCAGCGCGGCATCGACGATCAGGTAGCGGTCGGAGACCAGCAGCGGGTACTGGCCCTGGTAGCCTTCGCCGGCCCACACGAACGGCTTGACGAAGCCTTCCCAGATGGCCGGGCCACCGTTGACGGTGACATGGCTGGCCACGCCCAGTTCGGCGGCGCGCTTCTCGATGAAATCGCGCTCTTCATCATCCACGCCGCCGGTGTCGGCGAACACGGTGTGCACGTTGTAGCCGCGCTCCTGCAGGTACGGCACGCAGAAGCTGGTATCCAGGCCGCCGGAGAAGGCGAGAACGACGTCTTTGTTGCTCATGGGGATCAGGTCCACTTGGGGGATGGGAATTCGGTAGAGCCGACCGCTGGTCGGCTGAAATGTTGGATGCGCCGCTGCGGGAGCAGCCGACCAACGGTCGGCTCTACCCCTTGTTTGATTCAGCGCCCGGCAACCGCCGCCATGATCGCCTTCTGCACGTGCAGGCGGTTCTCGGCTTCGTTGATGGCGATGCACTGCGGCGAATCCATCACCGCATCGGTGGCCTTCACGTTGCGGCGCAGCGGCAGGCAGTGGCTGAACACACCGTTGTTGGTCAGCGCCATCTTCCGCTCGTCCACGATGAAGTGCTTGAACTGGTCGCGGATCGGCTTTTCCGGTTCCCAGTTGCCGAAGAACGGCAGCGCGCCCCAGCTCTTGGCGTAGACCACGTCGGCACCGGCGTAGGCGCTGTCGATGTCATGGCTGATCTTCAGCGAGCCGCCGCTCTCGGCCACGTTCTGCTCGGCCCAGCCCATGTAGCGGTCGTCGAGGATGTAGTCGGCGGTCGGGCACAGCAGGGTCACGTCCATGCCCATGCGGGTGGCGATGGTCAGCGCCGAATTGGCGACGGCGGTGTTCAGCGGCTTGGGGTGGTAGGTCCAGGTCAGCACGTACTTCTTGCCGCGCAGGTCCTGGGTGCCGAAGTGCTCCTGCAGGGCCATGATGTGGGCCAGCTCCTGGCACGGGTGGGTGATGGTCTCCATGTTGATGACCGGCACCGGCGAGTACTTGGCGAAGCTGTTGAGGACGATGTCCTGGCGGTCGTAGGCCCAGTCGATGAACTTGGGGAACGCGCGCACGGCGATGATGTCGCAGTAACGGCCCAGCACCTTGGCCACTTCAGCGATGTGCTCTTCGGTATCGCCATCCATCACCGTGCCGAGGTTGAACTCGATCGGCCACGCATCCTTGCCCGGCTGCAGCACCACCGCGTGGGCACCCAGCTGGAACGCACCCAGTTCAAAGCTGGTGCGGGTGCGCATGGACGGATTGAAGAACACCAGCGCGATCGACTTGCCCTTGAGCTGGTCGCCGAGCTTGTTGCGCTTGAACAGCGCGGCCTGGGTCAGCAGCGCGTCGAGATCGCTGCGGCTCCAGTCCTGGGTGTTCAGGAAGTGCTTGGGGGACATCATCTTTCCTTGCGTGGCGGCGCCGGGTTCGACGCGGTGGAAGGGAAAACAGGAACCAAAGGTGGAACGAAAAGGTTGCAGTTGCAGCTTTCAGAACGCGAAAACGAAAAAACCCAGCCGGCGGGCTGGGTTTTTTTCGGACGAACAGCAAAAAGCTCCGGTTACCCAGCGAGGATGTGGGGTTCCGGTCGACGCGCACGCGAGGTCATGCCCGACGCCTGTCGGGCTGCGCTGCTGTCGTGCTGGAAGTCGGTGAGCTTCATGGTCATCCATCTTTGCATGCGGCCGGGGCCGGCGCAAGGGGCCGGGGTCGCAGAATCAGGGATTGCTGGCAGTGCCCTGCTCGGGGCCGACCCAGGGAGTGATCGACACCCGGATCTTCAGCCGGTTGCCGGGGTCTTCCGGCAGCCGCGAGCGGTACTTGGTGCCCTTGTAGACGTAGTCCACGTCGTAGGCGATGGGCCGGCGGAACTCACGCCCCACCGGCACGATGCGGCAGTCGCGGGTCAGCATCGGGCCGTTGTTGGCCGGCGCTGGCGCCGGCGTCTCGACGGCAGTCTCCTCGGAGACCTCTTCATCGCTGCGCTTGAACATCGAGCGCACCGAGTCCCAGAAGCGGCTGATCCGTCCCTTGTCCTCGACCGGCTCTTCACCGGTGACATTGACCGGGGCCAGGGTCCGGGTCGAGATCGGCTCGCAGTGTTCTTCGGTCCGCGTCGCGCGCAGGGTCTGGAACACCGGCTCGACGTTCAGCACCTGCGCATAGTCGAACTTCACGTTCTCGACGATCACCACCCGGTTGCGCGGCTCGGCCTCCTGCGCCTGGGCCACGGCAGCCGTCGCCGACAGGCAGGCCAGGGTCAGCAACGCGGTGGATTTCATTGGCGACGGGAGCAAGGACACGGCAATAGTGTAGGCAGTGGCGAGCGCAAGGGGCTGAACATTACCCGTCCGCGCCGCTCCTGCCCACCCCACCCCGGGTGGAGCTGGCGTCCACCGGTGGCAATGGGTGCCCCCAAAGGGGGCCGACACGTTCTAAAATCTCAGGCTTGTCCCCCAGCCACAGCCCCATGACCCTGCGCCTGCACAACAACCTGACTCGCCAGCTCGAACCGTTCACCCCGCTCGACCCGGCCTGTCCGACCCTGTATGTGTGCGGCCCGACGGTCTACAACTACGTGCACATCGGCAACGCCCGTGGCCCAGTGGTGTTCGGGGTGCTGGCCGACCTGCTGCGGCGCCGTTTCGGCGCGCTGCGCTACGCGCGCAACATCACCGACGTGGACGACAAGATCAACAACGCCGCGCGTGAGCAGGGCGTGCCGATCAGCACCATCACCGACAGGTTCGCCGCCGCCTACCGTGAAGACATGGCCGCGCTGGGCGTGGTGCCGCCGGACATCGAGCCGGAAGTGACCGCGCACATTCCGCAGATCATCACCATGATCGAGCAGCTGATCGCCAATGGTCATGCCTACGCCGCCGAAGGCCACGTGCTGTTCGCGGTGGCCAGCTTCGAAGGCTACGGCAAGCTCTCGCGCCGCGACCCGGAAGAGATGCTGGCCGGCGCCCGCGTCGACGTGGCCCCGTACAAGCGCGACCCGGGCGATTTCGTGCTGTGGAAGCCGTCCAGCGACGACCTCCCTGGCTGGGCGTCTCCCTGGGGCCGTGGCCGCCCGGGCTGGCACATCGAGTGCTCGGCGATGGCCGCCGCCCACCTGGGCGAGACCATCGACATCCATGCCGGCGGCGTCGACCTGCAGTTCCCGCACCACGAGAACGAGCTTGCGCAGAGCGAGTGCGCCCACGGCGGCAAGATCTTCGCCCGCTTCTGGCTGCACAACGGCATGCTCAACTTCGGCGGCGCCAAGATGAGCAAGTCGCTGGGCAACATCGAACGCGTGCACGACCTGGTCCGCCAGCACCCGCCGGAAGCGCTGCGCCTGGCCCTGCTGTCGGCCCACTACCGGCAGCCGCTGGACTGGTCCGATGGCCTCATCGAGCAGTCGGTGCGCACCCTGGACCGCCTGTACGGCACGCTGCGCGAGCTGGCGTCGGTCGAGGCCGTCGTGGCGATCCCGGCCACGGTCGAGGCGACCCTGGATGACGACCTGAACACCCCGCAGGCACTGGCCGAAGTGGCCCGCATCGCCGCAGATGCACGCCGGGCCACCGACCCGGCCGAACAGGCGCGCCTGAAGGGCGAGCTGCTCGGTGCCGGCCTGGCCCTGGGCCTGCTGCAGGCCGATCCGGCGCAGTGGTTCGGCACCGCGGCCAGCGATGACGGCGAAGATGCCCGCATCCAGGGCCTGATCGACGAGCGTGCCGCCGCCAAGCAGGCGCGCGATTTCGCCCGTTCCGACGCCATCCGCGACCAGCTGGCGGCCGAGGGCATCGTGCTGGAAGACACCCCGCAGGGCGTGCGCTGGTCGCGCAAGCGCGGCTGACCACCCTGCCCCGTGGCCGGTCCGCCGGCCACGCTCCACTGTAGAGACTGTTGTGACTGACTCCCCGTTCCCGCTTGAACCCACCGCCGCCGAGGCCCAGACCGCCATCGCCGAGGAATTCGGCTTCTTCGGCGACTGGTCCGAGCGCTACCAGTACCTGATCGACCTCGGCCGCAAGCTGCCCGCCTTCCCGGACGAATGGAAGACCGAGGAGCACCGCCTGCTCGGCTGCCAGTCGATGGTCTGGATCGTGCCGGAAGGCAATGCGCAGTCGCTGCGCTTCCACGCCATCAGTGATTCGGCCATCGTTTCCGGCCTGATCTTCCTGGCCCTGCGCGTGTACTCCGGGCGCTCGGCGCAGGAGATCCTGGATACCGAGCCCAGCTACATCCAGGACATCGGCCTGGCCCGCCACCTCTCGCCCACCCGCAGCAACGGCGTGGCGGCGATGCTGGCCTTCATCCGCGAGACCGCGCAGGCCCAGCTGCAGCGCGACCCGTCGTGAGCGAACCCGCCACGGCCGAAGACACTGCGCTGGGGCTGCTGTCCCGGCCCGGTTTTGCCAAGCTGCTGGCCTACCGCATCTTCGCGATGCTGTCCTACCAGGTGGTCGCGGTCACCGTCGGCTGGCACATCTACGAAGTCACCCGCAATCCGTTCTCGCTGGGCCTGGTTGGCCTGGCCGAGGTACTGCCGTTCTTCTGCGTGGCGCCGTTCGCTGGTTATCTGGTCGACCACCTGCCACGCCGCCGGCTCGGCATGGTCGCCTGCTCCGGGTTGATCGCCACCGCGCTGGTGTTGACCGGCGTGGCCAAGGGCTGGCTGCCGTTCGAAGGCGTGTGGCCGATCTATGCGGCCATTGCGCTGACCGGCATGGTCCGCGCCTTCCTGTCGCCAATCTACAACGCACTGTTCGCCCGCGTGCTGGCCCGTGACCAGTTCGCACGTGGCGCTGGCCTCGGCGCCGTGGTGTTCCAGGCCGGCATGGTGGCCGGTCCGGCATTGGGCGGCGTGCTGGTCGGCTTCGGCGGCAAGGGCCTGTCCTACGCGGTGGCCACGGGCTTCGCGCTGGTGGCGATGGCCTGCCTGGCCACGCTTAAGGTGGAAGAACCGGTGCATACCGGCCCGGCCGCCCCGATCTTCAAGAGCATCGCTGAAGGCGCGCGCTTCGTGGTCGGCAACCGGATCATGGTCGGGGCGATGGCGCTGGACATGTTCTCGGTGCTGCTGGGCGGCGTGGTGGCGATGCTGCCGGCGTTCCTGCACGAGATCCTGCACCACGGCCCGGAAGGCCTGGGCATCCTGCGCGCAATGCCGGCGCTGGGCTCGGTCTGCGTTGGCCTGTGGCTGGCGCGCCACCCGCTGCACCGCAATGCCGGCCGCGTGCTGCTGTTCGCGGTGGCCGGCTTCGGCCTGTGCGTGATCGGCTTCGGGCTGTCGCAGCACTTCTGGCTGTCCGCGCTGATCCTGCTGTTCTACGGGGCCTTCGACGGCGTCTCGGTGGTGATCCGCTCGACCATCCTGCAGCTGGCCACGCCGGAAGAAATGCGCGGCCGGGTGTCGTCGATCAACGGCATCTTCATCAGTTCGTCCAACGAACTGGGCGCGTTCTATGCCGGCACGATGGCGAAGCTGCTCGGCCTGGTGCCGGCGGTGGTGCTGGGCGGGTTCGCAGTGCTGAGCGTGGCCGGGATCACCGCGTGGAAGAACCCGACGCTGCGGAAGCTGAATCTTCGCGACCTGCAGTGAGCCTGTAGAGCCGAGCCCATGCTCGGCTGCGTATTTCCGTGCGCCCACGCGCCGATAGCGCCAGGCCATGCCCGGCGGGCTCTTTCCGTGACCGCGGTGGGGTGTCACTTTTCTTTTCACGCGAAAAGAAAAGTAACCAAAAGAAACGCGCCGCCATCCGCGAGCCGGCGCTGCGCGCCGGTACCCTGCGGTGCTCGGCTCGCTACAAGGCGGACCCAACAGCCGCGAGCGCACGCATGACCGCCCTTGGTAGAGCCAAGCCATGCTTGGCTGCTTTTGCTTTTGCTCTTCCTTGCCCTCCGCCTTCGCCCCGAGCCGGGCATGAGCTCGGCTTTACAGCAACCGCGCACGCAGGAAACCGTAGAGAGCCTGCGGGTGGGGGCGGGCAGGACCGTCCGCGGCATGGATGCCGCGGCCGAGCTTACAGGGATGTACTTGCAGCGTGTCCTGCCCGGCCCCGCCCGCAGGCTCCCTCCTATACCTGGAAGGCGCCGTTCTACCCAGCCAACCACACCCAACAAAAAACCCGGCCTCGGCCGGGTTTTTCGCATGACCAGACAACGATCAGGAATCAGTCGCCCTGCTGCTTCTGCAGGTGCTCCCAACGCTCCTGGGCGTCGATGGTGCGCTCGGCGGTCAGGCGCGCTTCCAGGCGCTCCAGGCCGATTTCTTCGCCGGTGTCGACGCAGTAACCGTAGTCGCCGGCTTCCAGGCGCTTCAGGGTGCTGTCGATCTTGCCGATCAGCTTGCGGTAGCGGTCACGGGTACGCAGTTCCAGCGAGTTCTCGGTCTCGCGGGTCGCACGCTCGGCTTCGTCGCCGATGTCACGCACTTCCTCGCGCAGGTTCTCGATGGTCTGCTTGGACTCTTCAACCAGGTCCGCACGCCAGTTCTGCAGGCGCTGACGGAAATATTCCTGCTGCAGCGGGCTCATGTATTCCTCTTCCGAGGACGGCTTGTAGCCAGCCGGCAGGATCGGGCGGCCGGTGGCCTCGTCGGTCTTGTATTCGACCACCTTGTACTTGCTGCGCGGGGCCGGTGCCGCCGAGCGGGCGGCGACGGCCACGGCAACCTTGCCGACAGGGCGCGACACGGTCTTCGGGGCGGAATCGGATTTCACGGCGGTTTTGGCAGGCGATTTCGAAACGGGCACGGGATTCTTGGATTGCGGGGCCTTCGAAGCAGCAGGAGCGGCGGCCGGGGCCGGCTTGGGGGCCGGTTGGGCTGCTGCCACTGCCACGGTCTTGGCCGGGACAGGCTTGGCCGGAGCCGGCTTGGGGGCAGGCTTCGGTGCGGACTTCACTACGGGGGCCGGGGTCGGCTTTGCGGCCGGCGCGGCAACATTCTTGGTGACTTTCTTTACAGCGGCAGGCGTGGCCGCCGGTTTAGCCGCAGCAACCTTCTTCGCTGCAGGCTTGGCAACCGGCTTGACCGCAGCCTTCTTCACCACCGCCTTCGGCGCCGGCTTGGCTGCTGCCTTCTTCGCTACCGGCTTGGCGGCGGCCTTCTTCACCGGCGCGGCCTTGCTGGCAGCCTTCTTCACCACCGGCGCCTTCTTGCTGGCAACGGCAGGTTTGGCCTTGGCCGGCGCGGCGGCCTTCTTCGCCACCGGCTTGGTTGCCTTGACCGGCGTTTTCTTTGCGGTGGCCTTCCTGGCCGCCGGTTGCGAGGATGCTGCCTTGGTCGCCGGCTTGCTGGCCGGTTTCCTGGCAACGGGCTTTGCCGCCAACTTCTTCACAACAGGCTTGGCGGTTTTCTTGGCGGCCGTTGCGGCCTTCTTTGCAGTTTTTTTAGCAGCCACGAAACGCTCTTCCTTGGATTCCCCGGGGCCCGGGAAAGCGGGCCTTTATAGCCTACCCGACCCGCAGCAGCAACCTCGGCACCCTGCTCCATTCAGTCCTGGAGTCAAGGCGCCCAAGGGGCAGTCCGACGAACACGGACCGCCTTGCGCGGTACGGAACCTGGCCAGCACCCGAAGGTACTGGTACCGGTCGCAGGCCATCGGCGACATGCGACCAACGGCCCATCCTGCACAAATGCGGCCTTCATGCCAACTGGCATAAGATGACTGGGTGATCTCGCGCCTGCTCATTGCCCTGCTGCGCTTCTACAAGCGCTTCATCAGCCCCTTGCTGGGGCCACGCTGCCGTTTCGTGCCGAGCTGTTCTGAATACGCGATGGACGCCATCTCGCGGCACGGCCCGCTGCGCGGCAGCTGGCTGGCTGCGCGCCGGCTGGGCCGCTGCCATCCGTTCCATCCTGGCGGCTTCGACCCCGTGCCCGAGTCTCCCAACGCCCCCTCTTGCCGTTGCACAGGAAAACACTGACATGTCCTCCACCCTCATCACCAACGCCCGCATGGTCAACGAAGGCCGCACCTTCGACGGCGACCTGCGCATCGAGAACGGCCGCATCGCGCAGATCGGCAGTGGGCTGGCGCCGCGCGACGGCGAACAGGTGGTGGACGCAGCCGGGCGCTGGCTGCTGCCCGGCATGATCGACGACCAGGTGCACTTCCGCGAGCCGGGCCTGACCCACAAGGGCGACATCGCCAGCGAATCGGCGGCGGCCGTGGCCGGTGGCCTGACCAGCTTCATGGACATGCCCAACACCAACCCGCCGACGCTGGATTCGACCATCCTCGAAGCGAAGTACGAACTGGCGCGCGGTCGCGCCTGGGCCAACTATGGCTTCTACCACGGCGCCAGCAATGACAATCTGGACGCCATCCGTGCGCTGGACCCGAAGAAGGCGCCCGGCGTGAAGGTGTTCATGGGTGCTTCGACCGGCAACATGCTGGTCGACAACCCGGAAACGCTGGACGCGATCTTCCGCGAATGCCCGACGCCGATCATCACGCACTGCGAAGACACGCCGATGATCGATGCCAACCTGAAGGCCTTCCAGGAGAAATATGGCGACGCGCTGACCCCGGACATGCATCCGGACATCCGTTCGCGCGAGGCCTGCATCAAGTCGACCCGCCTGGCGATGTCGCTGGCGCGCAAACACGGCACCCGCCTGCATGTGCTGCACATCTCCACCGCCGATGAGCTGGCGCTGTTCGAGAAGGGTCCGCTGATCCGCGCCGACGGCAGCCGCAAGCAGATCACCGCCGAAACCTGCGTGCACTTCCTGCATTTCGCGCGCCCGGACTATGCGACCAAGGGCAACCTGATCAAGTGCAACCCGGCGATCAAGGAAGTGTCCGACCGCGAAGCGATCACCGCTGCGCTGGCCGACGACGTGCTGGACGTACTGGCCACCGACCACGCGCCGCACACCTGGGAAGAGAAGCAGAAGCCGTACGCGCAGGCACCGTCGGGCCTGCCGCTGGTGCAGTACGCGCTGGTGGCCGCGCTGGAACGCGTGCACGAAGGCAAGCTGACCCGCGAGCAGGTGGTGCAGAAGTTCGCCCACGCCCCGGCGCAGCTGTTCGACGTGGAAGAACGCGGCTTCCTGCGTGAGGGCTACTTCGCCGACCTGGTGCTGGTCGAGGACGTGCCGTTCACCGTCAAGCGCGAGGACGTGCTGTCCAAGTGCGGCTGGTCGCCGTTCGAAGGCACCACCTTCCGTTCGCGCATCGCCTCCACCTGGGTCAACGGCCAGCAGGTGTGGGACGGCAGCAAGCTGGTGGGCGAGCCCGCCGGCCAGCGCATGACCTACGACCGCTGATGCGTCCGGCACTGATGATCGGGGCGCTGCTGCTGGCCGCGCCCCTGTTTTCCGCCCCCTCGGCGCAGGCACAGGATGGCATCGGCAGCCTGATCGACAGCCGCGTGGTGTTTCCGGCCAGCGCGTCGCAGGGCGCGCTGGTGATCGGCAAGGTGCCCGCCGGCAGCCGCGTGCAGTACGCCGGCCGCCAGCTGCGGGTGAGCGGCTATGGCAGCGTGGTGTTCGGCATCGGCCGCGACGAGAAGGGTCCGCTGCGCGTGCAGGTGCAACGCCCTGATGGTGGCAGCGAGACCGCGACCATTGCGGTGACCCCGCGTGACTGGCCCACCGAGCGGGTCAACGGCGTGCCGCCGAAGACGGTCAACCCGCCGCCGGCGATTGCCGAGCGGATCAAGCGCGAACAAGCACAGGTGACCGCCGCGCGTGCCCGCGATGACGACCGTACCGACTTCACCCAGACCTTCATCTGGCCGGTGCAGGGCCGCATCAGCGGCCGCTTTGGCAACGCACGCGTGTACAACGGACAGCCCGGTGCCGGTCATTCCGGCATGGACATCGCGGTACCGACCGGCACGCCAGTGAAGGCGCCGGCCGCAGGCATCGTCACCTTCGCCGGCCCCGACCTGTACCTGACCGGCGGCACCCTGCTGCTCGACCACGGTTTCGGGGTCAGCTCCAACTTCCTGCACCTGTCGCGCATCGACGTGAAGGTCGGCGACCGTGTGGAACAAGGCCAGGTGATCGCTGCGGTCGGCGCCACCGGCCGTGCCACCGGCCCGCACCTGCACTGGGGCATGAACTGGTTCGATACCCGAATCGATCCGCTGCTGGTGCTGGAACGCAAATAACGGTCGTGCCGGCCGCTGGCCGGCAACCCCATGATCTTCGCGGCGAATCTGGATGCTGGCCAGCGGCCGGCGCTACCGTGATGTTTCGACGCATGGAAACAAGGAACGTTGCATGCCCGCTACGGGTGATATCCACGTCGTCCACAACGCACGCCTGGGCGCCTACGTGGCCTACCAGCTCACCCACCAGAATACGGAGGACGGCAGCTTCGCCATCCTGGCACTGGACTGGGTGGGCAGTGCCCTGCCGGATGCCGCCGCCATTGCAGCCATGCAACCTGCCCGCTTCAGCCCGTTCCGTGCGGCGCCAGGAATCCTGCACCGCTGGGTGGGCAAGCGCGTCCCACGCGATTTCCGGCAGGTGGGCTGGCGCGAGCCGCTGATCGCCGATCGTCCGAGGACTTATGGCAGCTGGCCCGATGGCGCCGAATGGATCGGGCAACGCAAGTGGGATGCGCTGGATGCCGATGCTGTGCGCGCATTCCACGCCGCGATGTCCGTGCCGCAAGACCAGAGCGTGGTACTGGAAAGCGATGCCTTTCCGGTGCGTCGCTGCACCCGCCAACTGGACAGCGCGACCCTGAACCGTGCGCCGTCACTGTCTGTATTCGATGCCCTGCCGCTGCTCACCCAGCTGGAGATCAGCACACCGGTGCCGGGCCTGCTGCCGTGGCTGCGTACACGGCCGTTGATCCATACCTTGCAGATCAGTGGCCAGCAGGAGACTGAGGTCGATGTGCGAGGAACCAGGCTCCTGCAGATGACGATCGATGTCACCGGCCTGCGCTCGCTCCACCTCAACCCGCAGCTGGATCGCCTGACGCTGATCGGCAGCATCGATCCCGCGCTGATCATCCACGCCGAGGACGAGGGCCGCTGGCTGACCCTCATCAGCACCGATCCGCTGCTGCCAGACCTGGGCCTGGCGCAGCTCGGTGAGCTGCAGCTGCGGGAGGTACGCGAACTCGACGCCGCACGCATCGCCCAGCAGTTCCCGCAACTGCAATCGCTCGCGATCAACGGCGCCCCCTGCCTGCTGCATCAGCTGCAGTGCCTCGGCGATCTGCAGCAGCTGCATACCCTCAGCGGCAGCGATCTCTTTCCGCCTGCTGGTTCGGTGTTTCCGGCACCGGAATGCTGGCCGCGCTTGTGCCGGCTGTGGCTGCACAGCCTACCGGCCGACCTTGGCACCGCCATCAGGAAGGCCTACAAGGGCGAGGCAGCAAGAGGCCTGGATCTGGACGTGGGACAACTGCGCAAGGCCGAATGGCTGGCCGCCAACCTGGACAACCCGTTCCGCGACTGGGACGGCAGCGCGCACATCAGCGCCGCGCAGGCAGGCAAGGCGGCGGCGCTCTATCGCAAGGCGTACACCGAGGCGCTGAAGGTGACGACGGCTGACGCCGGCACAACCGAATTGACCACGGCGCTGGCACAGATCGGCCGCCAGTACACCGAAGGCTTCAACGCACTGGATCGCCGCAGCGGCTTCATCGAAACCGAGGAACGCGAGCAGATCTACATGGCGTGGATGGGCATCATCGATGCCGTGGAAGCGAAGCGCACACTGGGCACGATGCCGCTGCAGCGCGACGTACTGCGCGAAGCAATGAACGAGGTCAGGACGTTCTGAGGCGCCCTGGAAGGGTAGCGCCGGCCGCTGGCCGGCAACCCCATCAATCCTGCATCGCCCGGGCTGCCGGCCAATGGCCGGCACTACCACGGCAATCAATCAGCCGCGCGCAGCCCACCACACACGCAGCAGCGTGCGTACCGGCGTGGCTTCGATCGGCTTGCCTGCCGCCTGCGCGGCCACACGGGCACGCGCCAGGCTGGACCACACGCGGCGCGGGCGCGGGCCGGGCACGCGGCTGCCCCAGCCCTTCAACAGATGCTGCGCCCAGCGCTGTGCGGCCGTGCTGGCATCACCGTCCAGCAGGCTGCGCGGCACACCGGCTACGCCGGCATCCTGCAGGCGCTGGGCCAGGGTCTGCAGCTGCACCGCACGGCCGGCGCCGGTGCGCGGCTTGTCAGCGAACAGGGCGGCCTCCACCGCAGCCACGGCTTCAGCGTAATGGGCCAGCGCGCGCTCGGCGCCGGCCGCATCCAGCGCGACCGTGCGCGCTTCAACCAGATCCGGAAGTGCTTCGGCCAGCTGCGCCCACGGCGCACGCACCGGCTCCAGCAGGCGGCCCAGCGGATGGCGCGAACGATGCGCGGCCCAGCTGCGCAGCTCCTCGCCCCACCATGCCAGCTTGGCGTCGGCCGGCAACGGGTCGCCGCTTGTGTTGAGCATGTCGTCGAATTCCTGCAGCAGCGCGAACCACGCCACCGCAAGCTCGCGTTGCGATTCGGCCACGAACGGGGCGGCCACCGACCATTCCGGCCAACGGCTGCGCCACTTGTCGAGGAAACTGTCCAGCGCGGTACTGCTCACTACGTGATTCCTTACGGCTGGGCCGGGGCTGCCGGCCGGGTCGGCCAGAGACTGGCCAGTTGCAGAAGTTCGGCGTTCTCGACCAGCACGTCGGCCTGCCAGGCCAGCGGATCGTCGCTGTGCAGGCGGTAGCCCCACAGCGCCGCCACCGACGGCATGGCGGCGGCACGTGCCGCGATGATGTCGCGCTCGTCGTCGCCCACGTACACACAGTCTTCGGCGGCGATGCCGATCGCCTGTGCGGCGTGCAGCAGCGGCAGCGGATGCGGCTTGCGTTCGGCCAGGCTGTCACCACCGACCAGCACCGCACAGCGCTGCTGCCAGCCGTGCTGCGGCAGGATCAAGCGCGCCAGGTATTCAGGCTTGTTGGTGACAATGCCCCACACTGTACCGGCGTCGTCCAACGCGGCGAGCATGCCGGCCACGCCATCGAACAGCATCGCGTGCTGGCCGATCAGTGCTTCGTAGCGCTGCAGGAATTCCGGGATCAGCGCGTCACGTGCGGCTACGTCCAGTTCCGGGAACGCAGCCGAGACCATCGCCCGCGAGCCCTTCGACACCACCGGGCGCAGCGCGGCCGGATCGATGGGTGCGCGGCCGCGCTCGGCCAGCATCGCGTCGCAGGTGGCGACGAAGTCCGGTGCACTGTCCAGCAGCGTGCCATCCAGATCGAACAGCACCGCACGCGGGAAGCGGGCCGCGGTCATGCCGGCTTGACCGCGTAGGTCAGGTAGTTGATGTCGGTACGGCTGCTCAGGCGCGCATGGTTGCGCCACGGCTCGTAGGCCATGCCACTGACATCCACCAGTTGCATGTCGGCCTCGCGCAGCCAGCGCGCCAGCTCGGCCGGCTTGATGAATTCCTGGTAGTGGTGCGTGCCCTTGGGCAGCAGCCGCGCCACGTACTCGGCGCCGACGATCGCCACCGCGAAGGCGGCGGCGGTGCGGTTGATGGTCGACAGGAACAGGTGACCGCCCGGCTTCAGCAGGCGCTTGCAGGCCTCGATGATCGCGCCCGGATCGGGCACGTGTTCGAGCATTTCCATGCAGGTGACCACATCGAAGCTGCCCGGCTGCTCGGCGGCCAGATCTTCGGCAGCCTGCACCCGGTAATCGACCTTGGCGCCGCTTTCCAGCGCATGCAGGCGCGCGACCTTGACCAGTTCCGGGGCCAGGTCGATGGCGGTGACGTCAGCCCCGGCCTGCGCCAGTGCTTCACTCAACAGGCCACCACCACAACCGATGTCGAGCACGCGCGCACCGCGCAGCGGCACGCGATCGGCCACGTACTGCAGGCGCACCGGGTTCAGCGCATGCAGCGGCTTCTGCGGGCCGTCAGCGTCCCACCAGCGGTTGGCCAGTGCGGCGAACTTGTCCAGCTCGGCCTGATCGAAATTGGAGGAAGCGTGGGGGGCAGTCATGAGGGAGTCCTTGCGGCGCCGGGGTTCAGGCGCGGATATGACGGATGCGCTCGCGCCACTGGCGCGCGTTGGCGATGATGCCCGGCAGATCCATGCCGACCAGCTCGCGCTGCACCAGCTTCGGCTTGCCGGCAATCCAGACGTCGCTGACCTGCTGGCGGCCGGTGGCATACACCAGCTGCGACAGCACGTTGTGCAGCGGCTGGGTTTCCAGCGCGGACAGGTCGACGCAGACCAGGTCGGCCTGCTTGCCGACTTCGATGGAACCGATGCGGTCGCCGAAGCCCAGTGCGCGGGCGCCACCCAGGGTGGAGGCGCGCAGCGTGGTCGCCGCGTCGAGCGCGGTCGCATCGTCGGCCACGGCCTTGGCCAGGATCGCCGCGGTGCGGTTCTCGCTGAACATGTCCAGGTCGTTGTTGCTGGCGCAGCCATCGGTGCCGATCGCCAGGTTCACGCCGGCGCGCTGCAGGGCGCAGGCCGGGCAGAAACCGGAGGCCAGCTTCAGGTTCGATTCCGGGCAATGCACCACGCTGACGCCACGTTCGGCGCACAGGTGGATTTCCGCATCGGTCAGCTGGGTCATGTGCACCGCGATCAGGCGGTCGTTGACCAGGCCGAGCCGATCCAGCCGCGCCAGCGGGCGCTGGCCGTGCAGCTTGATCGAATCGTTGATCTCCTGCGCGGTCTCGTGGGTGTGCAGGTGCACCTGCATGTCGAGCTGGTCGGACAGCATCCGCACCCGCTCGAAGTTGGCATCGTTGACCGTGTACGGCGCATGCGGCGCGAACGCGGTGCCGATCAGCGGATCGGTGCGCCACTGGTCGTGCAGTTCACCGGCCTTGGCGAAGTATTCGTCGTCGGTCTTGGCCCAGGCGGTGGGGAAATCGATGATGACCGCGCCCACCAGTGCGCGGAAACCGTGCTTCTTGTAGACCGCGGCCTGCACGTCGCCGAAGAAGTAGTTCTCGTTGGCACAGGTGGTACCGCCGCGCAGCATCTCGGCGATGGCCAGGGTGGTGCCGTCGGCAACGAATTCGGGGCCGATCACCGCCGCTTCCACCGGCCAGATGTGCTGCTGCAGCCAGGTCATCAGCGGCAGGTCGTCGGCGACGCCACGCAGCAGCGTCATCGGGTTGTGCGTGTGCGCGTTGACCAGGCCCGGCATCAGCGCAGCCTCGGGGCGACTGACCACCTGGGTGGCACGGAACCGCGCACGCGCCTCGGCACGCGGCAGGATGGCCACGATTTCACTGCCACGCACGGCAACGGCATGGTCTTCCAGCACCACCGCATGCGGCTCGATCGGAACGACATAACCGGCTTCGATGAGCAGGTCGCAGGCTTCGGGGAGGTGCGGGCTATCGCTCATGCGGGCTCACTGGCTGGGGGTGGCGAGATACTTCTGGGGGACACGCCCCTGAGTCAGGGGCTGCCGCGAAGCGGCGGGGTCTGGAGACTCGTGAAGCGGGGCCCATGATCTGCCGAAGCAGATCATGGGAGCGCCAGCGCGAATGCGATGGCGCGTACCCGGCCAGCGGCCGGCACTACAGTAGGGTCGGCCTACGGCCGGAGCCTTATTTGACGCGTGCGGAGTATTCGCCCGAACGGGTGTCGACGCGGATCACTTCGTCCTGGTTCACGAACAGCGGCACGCGGACCACCGCACCGGTTTCCAGGGTGGCCGGCTTGCCGCCGCCGCCCGAGGTGTCGCCACGGACGCCCGGATCGGTTTCGGTGATCTTCAGTTCAACGAAGTTCGGCGGCTGCACGAAGATCGGCTCACCGTTCCACAGGGTGACCACGCAGGACTCTTCGCCCTTCAGCCACTTCTCGGCGCCGCCCATGCCGGCCTTGGTGGCCTGGACCTGCTCGAAGGATTCCGGGTCCATGAAGTGCCAGTACTCGCCGTCGCTGTACATGAAGTTCATGTCGGTATCGACGACGTCGGCTGCATCCAGCGAGTCGGTCGACTTCATGGTGACTTCCTGGGTACGGCCGTCCTTGATCAGGCGGTACTTCACGCGGGTGAAGGCCTGGCCCTTGCCCGGCTTGACGTATTCGGTGTCGATGATGACGGCCGGTTGGTTGTTGACCAGGATCTTCATCCCGTTCTTGACGTCGTTCATGCCGTAGCTGGCCATGCGTAAACTCCTGAGTGGCAAAAACGCCGCGGGTGCGGCGAGCCGTTAGAATGGAAAGCCCACCGGATGCCGGTGGGCGACTGTTTTTCTGCCCCCATGATAACCGCAGGCCCCCTCTCCATGCAGCTTTCCGCCTTCCCACGGCCCCAGTCGCCAGGTGCGCCCGCGCGCTGGCAGCAGCTCTGGCGCCAGGCGCTGCGTGACCCGCACGCCCTGCTGGCCCGGCTGCAGCTGGACCCGGCCGCGCTGGGCGTCTCGGAGGCGGCCATGGCCCAGTTCGCGCTGCGCGTGCCCGAGGGCTTCGTGGCGCGCATGCGCGTGGGCGATGCGGCCGACCCGCTGCTGCGCCAGGTGCTGCCGGTCGACGAGGAAATGCGTCCGGCACCCGGGTTCAGCTTCGATGCGGTGGGCGATGGCGCGGCCAAGAAGGCCACCGGGGTCATCCAGAAATACCGCGGTCGCGCCCTGCTGGTCGCCACCGGCAGCTGCGCGATCAACTGCCGCTACTGCTTCCGCCGCCACTTCGACTATGGCGCGGAAAACGCCGCCAAGGGCGGCTGGCAGGAGGCCGTAGCCGCCATCGCCGCTGACCCGGACATTGACGAAGTGATCCTGTCCGGCGGTGACCCGCTGTCACTGGCCACGCACAAGCTGGTGGAGCTGACCGACGCCCTGCGCGCGATTCCGCATCTCCGCCGCCTGCGCATCCATACCCGGCTGCCGATCGTGCTGCCGGAGCGCGTGGACGAGGAGCTGCTGGCCTGGCTGGGCAGCCTGCCGTGGCCGCTGGCGATCGTGGTCCATGCCAACCATGCCAACGAATTTGACACCAGCGTGGACGCGGCAATGGGCCGCCTGCGCGGCGTCGGCGCCCAGCTGCTGAATCAGGCCGTCCTGCTGCGCGGGGTCAACGACAGCGTGCAGGCCCTGCAGGACCTGAGCGAGCGCAGCTTCGCCGCCGGCGTGCTGCCCTACTACTTGCACCAGCTGGACCGGGTCGAGGGCGTGGCCCACTTCGAAGTGGACGACAGCCAGGCCAAGGCGCTGATTGCCGGCCTGACCGCGCGCCTGTCCGGCTATCTGATCCCGAAGCTGGTGCGCGAACTGCCCGGCGACCCGAGCAAGCGCCCGGTGTAACAAAAAAGGGGACGGAGGGAATTAAGTCGCAAATGCACAAGCGACTTAATTCCCTCCGTCCCCCTTTTTTGCCGGCTACAGACCCGACTCGATCATCCGTACCACTTCAGTGGCGGTCACCGGATGGCTCAGCCAATAGCCCTGGCCCAGATCGCAACCGCGCTGCGCCAGCAGCTCGAACTGCGCCTGCTGTTCGATGCCTTCGGCCACCACCGTGATGCCCAGCGCATGGGCCATTGCGATGATCGCCGTGGTCAGGGCCAGGTCGTCGGGGTCACGCTGCATGTCGGCCACGAAGCTCTTGTCGATCTTCACACCATCCACCGGCACCTGGCGCAGGTGGCTGAGCCCGGAGAAGCCGGTACCGAAATCGTCCAGCCACACCTTCACGCCGGTGCGGTGCAGCTTGTCCAGCAGCTGCGCGGCAACCATCTCGTCGCCGATCACGGCGGTTTCGGTCAGTTCCAGGTGCAGGCGCGACGCCGGCAGCCCGGACTCATGCAGGCATTGTGCGACCAGTGCCGGCAGTTCGCCGCCACGCAGCTGCCGCGGTGACACGTTGACCGACACGAACAGATCATCGCCGGCCGCCCCACGTGGCCACTGCGCGGCCTCCATGCAGGCCGCACGCAGCACCTTCGGGCCGATGATCTCGATCAGCCCGCTCTGCTCGGCCACTTCGATGAACACCGACGGCGGAATCGTGCCCAGGGTGGGGTGCTGCCAGCGCAACAGCACTTCGACGCCGATCATGCGGCGGTCACGCATGCGGAAGATCGGTTGGTAGGCAAGACGCAGCTCGCCACGCTCCCAGGCCCCGCGCAGCTCCTGTTCCATGTGCACGCGGCGCTCGACCGCATGGTCCATCGCCCGGCTGTAGTAGCGGTAGCAGTTCTTGCCGGCCATCTTCGCCTGGTACATGGCGATGTCGCCGTTCTTCAGCAGCGTGGTCGCATCGGCAGCATCGTCCGGGAACAGGGTCACGCCGATCGAGGTGCCAAGGAACAGTTCCCGGCCCTGCACCACCAGCGGCTTGCCCAGCTCGCGTACCAGCACCTCGGCCAGCAGCCGTGCGTTGGCCGCCACGTCGCCATCTCCGACCAGGATCACGAACTCGTCGCCGCCGAAACGCGCCAGCAGGGCCTCGTCGCCCCCGGCCTCGGTGACCGCGCGCCCGATACGCTGGGCGAACTGCAGCAACGCCTCATCGCCGGCTTCATGGCCGAGGGTATCGTTGACCCGCTTGAAGTCGTCGATGTCGGCAAACAGCAGGCCCAACCGATGATTGGACGCGCGTGCGGCCATCAACCGGTGGTCAAGGGCCTCGCGGAACGCCAGTCGATTGGTCAACCCAGTCAATGCATCGGTATAGGCCATGCGCCGGACCTCGCGGTCGTGGCGGGCGATCGCATCGCGCATGCGGGCGAAGCCGCGCACCAGTTCGCCCACCTCGTCATCGCGCGTGTTCTCGGCCAGCGGCGCCTGGTAGTCACCGGCTTCGATGCGCCGTGCGGCCGCGGCCAGGTCACGGATCGGTGCGACCAGGGTGCGCTGCACATACAGGATCACGGCCACACCGATCACCACCAGCAGACCCAGCATCAGCAGCAGCCAGCCCAGGTGGCGGCTGCCGGCCTGCTGCAGGCGTTCGCCCAGGGTCGCGTTGGCTGCCTGCTCGCGCTGCTGGACCTCATCCAGCGCCATGCCGACGCGGACGCCGCCAATGCGCTGGTTGCCGATCATGATCGGCATCGCGTTGTCGAGCACCTTCGGTGATTCCTGCACCACCAGCGCCTGTGCAGCGGCGGCCCTGGGGGCCAGCGGATCGGCCATGGGCTGGCCGAAACCGGATACCTCGATCGAGCCGTCATGCACCAGCCGGCCACGTTCGTCGAACACCAGCACATAACGCACTACCGGCTGTCGCGCGGTGCCGCGTACCAGCGCACCGACCTGGTCCAGATCGCGGTAGTACAGGGGATTGGCCAGCGAATCGGACAACTCGCGCGCCATCGCTTCGCCACGGCTGCGCACGCTGCGGTCGAACAGTTCATGGATGACACCACCACTGAGGCTGCGCACCTCACCCTGCATGGCCGTCTGGCGCCCCAGCAGCACCGCCAGGATCGCCACCACCACCACCATTGCTCCGCCCATCGCCAGCAGGAACCGGGCCTGCATCCCCGAGCCGAGCCACTTCATTCCACTTCCATCCGCACGCGCGTCAATCCTTGTTTCAATTCATCCAACCGCTGCTGCGCATGCGCATCGACGCGGTGGAAACCGGAAGTGCCAAAAAAACGATGCAACGCTCCCTGCGCCTGTGGATCACTGGCCGCCTGCAGCAGCACTTCCTGCAGGCGATCACGCACCCGCGGCTCGAGGTCGGCGCGGACCATCTCCACCGCACGCGGGTAGGGTTCGGTGCGCAGCAGCTCACGGAAGTCGCGGCGGAACGCAGCCGGCACCCGCCGCTCGTCATTCCAGTCCACGCTGCTCACCGCCCCCACATCGACCACGCCCTTGTGCACGAAGGTCGCGATGTTCAGCTCGCTGCGCGCAAACACATAGCCCACGCTGTCCCGCCCTGGCATGTCCCAGGTACCCGCCAGGATCTGCGGCGACAACCCTTGCTGCAGCAGGGTCATCACCGGCACCAGGTAGGCGCTGGTGGACGCCGTGTTCTGCAGCGCCAGGCGGTGCCCGCGCAGATCCTGCACGCGCTGGATCGGGCTGTCGCTGCGCACGAAGAACACCGTCTGGTACTCGCGCACGCCATTGCGCTCGGTCAGCAGCAGGGGCCGTGCGCCACTGCGCTGGCCCAGCGCCACCGCCGTGCCCGACGTTTCCGTGACCCAGTCGACCCGCCCCCGCCGCAGATAGCTGGCCATCTGCTGTGGATCACGTGCCATCAGGATCCTCCCCTCCTTGATGCCAACGTCGTGCATGCGCGCCACCACGTAGTCCAGCAATGGCTGCAGCTGCTCGTAGTGCGCCTTGGGATCATCGCTGATCCGGCCCAGCACCAGCACCGGGTCCGGTGCTGCACGCACCGTCCCGGCCAGCAGGACCATGGCCAGGCTCAGCAGTCCCCCCTGCATTGCCTTTCGCAGACCCGACACAGGCATCATCCCCCCTGGGTATCCGGACAGACTACCCGAAAAAATGAGAACGTCGTCAGCTGTCCTTGTTGCCCGCCTGGGCCAGCCGCGCCATGCGCTGGGTGTCGGCAAGGATGCCGCGCAGCAGGCGCACTTCCTGCTCGCTGGGCTCGCTGCGCAGGAACAGGCGGCGCAGCTTGCGCATCGCCGACTCCGGGGCGCGGCCCTTGTGGAAATCGATCTCGTCCAGCGTGTCGCCAAGCTGGGCGAAGAAGCTCTCCATCTGCTCGTGGCTGGCCGCCTGCTCGCGGAAGCCCGGTTCGGCGTCGGCCGCAGGCTGCGCACCCAGCAGCTGCATGCGCGTTTCATAGGCCAGCACCTGCACCGCGGCAGCCAGGTTGAGCGAGCTGAACTCCGGGTCGGACGGGATGTGCACCGCTGCATGGCAGAGCTGCAGTTCCTCGTTGGTCAGGCCGGTGCGCTCACGGCCGAACACCAGCGCCACCTCGGCGCCCTCGCCGGCCTTGGCCACCGCACGGGCAGCGGCATCGGCCGGCAGGTACTCCTCCAGCTGGACGCGGCGGGCACGGGCGGTGCAGCCCAGCACCAGACGGCAGTCAGCCACGGCCTCGGCCAGGGTGGCCACCACCGGGGCGTCCCCCAGCACGTCTTCGGCACCGGCCGAGCGGCGGAAGGCCTCCTCGTCCAGCGGCTTTTCGGGGGCAACCAGCACCAGGCGGGCCAGGCCCATGGTCTTCAGGGCGCGGGCGGCAGCGCCCATGTTGCCGGGGTGCTGGGTACCGACCAGGACGAATCGGAGGCGGGTGGCGGCAGGAAACTGGGACATGAACAGGGAAAAGGTCGAGCTGGACGATGACCAATGGTAAACTGTGCGGCCGGCCACTGCGCCGGACCCGCTCTTTTCCCCCGCCAGTCCATCTCTTCTGCCTTTCCGGGAGCCCACGCCATGCAGAAACCCGCCGTAACCGTCATGGTCAAGGCCGCCCGCCTCGCCGGCAACGTCCTGTTGCGCAACATCAACAAGCTCGAGGCACTGAACGTGGTGCAGAAGGGCCGGATGGACTACGCCAGCGAAGTGGATGCGGACGCGGAAAAGGTCATCGTCAAGGAACTCAAGCGCGCTTACCCGGACTACGGCATCTTCGGCGAAGAAGGTGGCGTGCAGGGCGAACGCCGCCAGATGTGGGTCATCGACCCCCTGGACGGCACCAGCAACTACCTGCGCGGCGTGCCGCATTACTGCGTGTCGATCGCCCTGGTCGAGAATGGCGAGCCGACCGATGCGGTCATCTTCGACCCGCTGCGCAATGAACTGTTCACTGCCAGCCGTGGCGCCGGCGCCGTTCTGAACGACCGCCGCATCCGCGTGGCCGACCGCAAGGATCTGGAAGGCACGATGATCCACACCGGCTTCGCCCCGCGCGAACGCAGCCGCGCCAGCGCTCAGCTGAAGTCGGTCGACACCCTGCTGGTCCAGGCCGAGGACATCCGCCGCACCGGTTCGGCCGCGCTGGACCTGGCCTACGTGGCCTGTGGCCGCGCTGATGCCTACTTCGAAGCCGGCGTGAAGGCATGGGACATTGCTGCCGGCCTGCTGCTGGTCCGCGAGGCGGGCGGCAAGGTCTGCGACTTCAAGGGCGCGACCCTGGGCCGCATGGACAACCGTGGCCCGGAGACCCACCAGATCGTGGCCGGCAACCTGAAGGTGGCCGAGTCGCTGCAGAAGGTGCTGGTGAACACTGGCTACGCGGCGGAGTTCGACGCGAAGTTCTGAGGTTCCGTGTAAAGCGGTTCATGGAGACGGCACCTGCGAAGGTGCCGTTTTCGTTTGTGCGCCGACGCATGGGTAGCGCCGGGCGATGCCCGGAGATCATTTCCGCGACCGCGGAGGCGTGTCACTTTCTTTGCACGAGCAAAGAAAGTGACACCTCTCCGCAGGCGCGGAAACGATCCGCCGGGCA
Source organism: Stenotrophomonas sp. WED208 (assembly GCF_040984485.1). Lineage (NCBI taxonomy): Bacteria > Pseudomonadati > Pseudomonadota > Gammaproteobacteria > Lysobacterales > Lysobacteraceae > Stenotrophomonas > Stenotrophomonas sp. WED208. The sequence goes on along the minus strand of NZ_JAZARB010000001.1, from coordinate 1,474,267 downwards.
CGACCCGGCATCCGCAATGCATCCCGCAAACAAAAACGCCCGGCACGAGGCCAGGCGTTCCTGCACAACCGTGGAAGTACGGAGGCTTACGCCGCCGTCGACGCCCGCAGCGCGGCGATGCGCTCTTCCAGCGGCGGGTGGCTCATGAACAGCTTCTTCGCCGTCGAACCGGCAATACCGAACGCCGCGATCTGGGTCGGCAGCGTGCTCTGGCCGTGGTTGAGCTGCAGGCGCTCCAGCGCGGCGATCATTTTCTGGCGGCCGGCCAGCGAGGCACCGCCGGCGTCGGCGCGGAACTCGCGGTGGCGCGAGAACCACATCGAGATCATCGTTGCGAACAGGCCGAACACCATCTCCAGCACGAACACGATGATGTAGTACGCAAAGCCGCGGCCGCCGCCTTCGCGGTTGCCCGACAGTGCGCTGTCGATGATGCCGCCGACCACGCGGGCCAGCACGATCACGAAGGTGTTCAGCACACCCTGCAGCAGGGCCATGGTGATCATGTCACCGTTGGCGACGTGGGCGATTTCATGGCCCAGCACTGCTTCGGCCTCGTCTTCACTCATGTTGTGCAGCAGGCCGGTGGACACCGCCACCAGCGCATTGTTGCGGTTGGCACCGGTGGCGAAGGCATTGATCTCCGGGCCTTCATACACGGCCACTTCGGGCATGCCGATACCGGCCGCCTTGGCCTGGCGCTCGACAGTAGCCAGCAGCCAGCGCTCGGTCTGGTTGCGCGGCTCGGTGATCACCACCGCACCGGTGGAGCGCTTGGCCATCCACTTGGACAGCAGCAGCGAGATGAAGGAGCCACCGAAACCGAAGATGCCGGCCATGATCAGCAGGCCGCTCATCTTGCTGGGGTCGGTTCCCAACAGCGACATCACGATGCTGGCCAGGATCAGCACGGCAAAGTTCGTGGCCAGGAAGAGGGCAATACGGGTGAACATGGGAAATTCCGGCTCGGAAGGGGTCGATATCGATCAATTTGCGGTGCGGTCAGCTTGAATTCAAGCGCCAACCTGACCGACGATTCAGCCAGCATGACCTCCCCCATTCCCTGCGGCCGCTTCGCCCCTTCGCCGACCGGCCTGCTCCACCCCGGATCCCTGCTCGCCGCCTTCGGCAGCTGGCTGCTTGCCCGTCATCATGGCGGCCTGTGGCGGCTGCGCATCGAAGACGTCGACCCGCCGCGCACCGTGCCCGGTGCGGCGGAATCACAGCTGCAGGCGCTGGCCGCGTTCGGCCTGGTCCACGATGGCCCGGTACTCTGGCAGAGCACGCGCGGCGAGGCCTACCAGGCCGCGCTGGATGAACTGCTCGCCAGCGACCAGGCCTTTGTCTGCCACTGCAGCCGCAGCGACCTTGCCGCCGGCGGCGGCATCCATCATCGCTGCGTCGCCCGGCAACCACGACCGGACCCGGCCGTCCGCTTCCGCGTGCCGCCCGGCAGCCTTGTGCACTTCGACGATGGCCTGCGCGGCCCGCAGCAGCAGGACGTGCATGCCGAGGTCGGCGACTTCGTGCTGCGCCGCGCCGATGGCTGCTGGGCCTACCAGCTGGCGGTAGTGGTCGATGACGCCGCGCAGGGGGTGACCGAAGTGGTGCGCGGTGCCGACCTGCTCGACTCCACCGCGCGGCAGATCCTGCTACAACAGGCATTGGGCCTGGCGGTGCCGCGCTACTGGCACCTGCCGCTGCTGCTGGATGCGCCGGGCCACAAACTGTCCAAGTCACTGGCGGCGCTGCCGGTGGACAGCGCACGCCCGCTGCCGGTACTTCGCCAGCTCTGGCAGCTGCTCGGCCAAGCCCCTGAGGCGCTGGCGCAGGCACGCGATCTGGACGCGCTGCTGGCCGCCGCTCGACAGGCCTTCGACCCGGCGCGGCTGCCGCGTGCCGACATCCTGTTGCCCGCCGGCGCACTTTCCGCGCCGATGTTGCAGAATCCCCCTTCCCCCACCTGATACCCGGACAGCATTCCATGACATCTCGCGTCGCACTGGTCACCGGCGGAACCGGCGGCATCGGTACCGCCATCTGCCAACGCCTGGCCGACCAGGGCCACCGGGTCGCCACCAACTACCGCGACGAGGCCAAGGCCCGCGCCTGGCAGCAGGCGATGACCGAACGCGGCTACAGCGTGTCGATCTTCCCGGGCGATGTCTCCGATCCGGACAGCGCCGAAGCGCTGGTGCGCGCCGTCGAGGCCGAACTGGGTCCGGTCGAGATCCTGGTCAACAACGCCGGCATCACCCGCGATACCACCTTCCACCGCATGCGCGCGGACCAGTGGCACGATGTGATCAACACCAATCTCAATTCGGTGTTCAACGTCACCCGTCCGGTCATCGAGGGCATGCGCCGCCGCGGCTGGGGCCGGGTCATCCAGATCAGCTCGATCAACGGCCTGAAGGGCCAGTACGGCCAGGCCAACTACGCGGCGGCCAAGGCCGGCATGCACGGCTTCACCATCTCGCTGGCCCGCGAGAACGCCGGCTTCGGCATCACCGTCAACACCATTTCGCCCGGCTACGTCGCTACCGACATGGTGATGGCGGTGCCGGAGGAGGTGCGTGCCAAGATCATCGCCGACATCCCCACCGGACGCCTCGGCAAGCCGGAAGAAATCGCGTACGGCGTCTCGTTCCTGGTCGCCGACGAAGCCTCGTGGATCACCGGTAGCAACCTGGACATCAACGGCGGCCACCATATGGGTTGGTAGGCCGCGCAGCGGGCCCTCGCGGCGAACGCCGCCGGCCCCTGCCGATGGTCATGCTGCGCAACACGCAACCCCTTGTTGCGCAACATGATCGCCGCCGAAAGCCAAGCCTGGCGGGGGCTGAGGCGGTTGCAACGGCTGCTGCACTGCGCCATGCTGCGCGTCTACTGTGACGAGTACCGCTTCATGGCTGCGACCCGCATCATCAAGAAGTATCCGAACCGCCGTCTCTACGACACCGAGATCTCCAGCTACATCACCATCGAGGACGTGCGCCAGCTGATCCTGGACGGTGAAGACTTCGAAGTCCGCGACGCCAAGAGCGGCGACGACCTCACGCGATCGGTCCTGCTGCAGATCATCGCCGACCAGGAACAGGACGGCGAACCGATGCTGTCCACCCAGCTGCTGAGCCAGCTGATCCGCTTCTACGGCGACTCCCTGCAGGGCTTCATGGGCAATTACCTGGAGCGCAGCATGCAGGTCTTCCTCGACCAGCAGCAGCAGTTCCGCCAGCAGATGGGCAACCTGCTGGGCCAGACGCCGTGGGCGATGATGAACCAGCTGACCGAGCGCAACCTGGAGCTGTGGCAGGAATTCCAGCGCAACATGGGCACTGGCTTCGGTGGCCCGCGTCCAGGCGGCACCGGAACCGGAACCGGCGCAGGTACCGGCAACAAGCCGAACGAACCGGGCACCGGCACCGGCGGCAAGACCCGCCGCTGAGCTGCTGCAACGGCTGATACGAAAACGGCGCGCCCCTGGCGCGCCGTTTTGTTTGGTCTCGCGCCAACGATACGTCAGCGTTTCGCCTTGCACCCCGTGCATACGCGCTCGACCTTGTAACCCTTCGCCTTCAGCTTCTCGACCACGCCGTCGTTGCCCAGCAGGTGCAGCGTGCCCACCACCACCAGCGTACCGCCCTGCCCGGCCTGCAGGTACGGCAGCAGTTTCGGCACCCAGGCGTCATTGCGGCCGGTGTTGATGCGCTGATACAGCTGCGGATACTGCTGGCGCATTTCCGCCGCCATCCGGGTCCACAGCACGCGCTCGTCACCGCGGCGCCAGGCGTCGTGCAGCTGGCGTGCCTGCTCGTCGGCCTTGCCGGCCTGGTCCAGCGCTTCGGCCAGCATCTGCCGCTGTTCCTGCAGCGTCATTCCGTCGAGCATGCCGATCTGGGTGTCGATGTCTTCCAGTCCCGCAGTCTTGCGCCCGGTCTTCTGCGCACGCTCCATGAAGTGACGGTCCAGGCCCAGTGCCGGGTCCAGGCCCAGCTTCTGCATCTGCCCGACCGAAATGCTCAGGCCAACAAACCACGGCTTCATCCCCTGCATCTGCGCCAGCGGCAGCTTGTTTTCGGTGGCGAACACCTGCAGCTTCTGCCAGGTCGCAGCATCCAGATCGCGCTTGAGCTCGCTGCCATCGGTGCGGACCGCGGCCTGCACCATGCGGCTGGCCAGCTGCGGCGACTGCATGTCTTCCGGCGACAGTTCGAACACGACCCGCTGCGAGGCTTCGAACGCCTGTTCGACATCGGACGACAACGGGTAGTCCTGCGGCTTCAGCAGGTGGAAGGAACCGAGCAGGTAGAGGCGCGAATCGCCCTGGCCGGTCACTTTCCACAGCAAGGGCACCGGCGGCTTGGCCGCCGCTGCGCCAGCGGTATCGGCTTGCACGGTACGCGCTGCAACCAGCGGTGCCAGCGCACAGGCCACCAACAGAACGGCGGCACGCAACAGGGATCTGATCGGCATATCAGCCTTCTCCTTCAGGCAGGTGGTAGGCCTTCTCGCCCGCTTCCACGCGCAGGTCCAACCGGTTTTCCGGCGGCGCCAGCGGACAGGTCGCATAGGGGGTGAATGCACACGGCGGGTTGTAGGCATGGTTGAAATCGATGCGCACGGTGCCATCGGCAGCGGGTGCATCGGTATCCAGGTAGCGACCGGCCGGATAGCTGCCGCGGCCGCTGGTGCGATCGGCAAAGATCAGGAACAGCGGCTGCCCCGGCGCACCGATCGCCTCCAGCCGCCAGCTGCGGCCATCGCGCTGGAACTCGACCGCGCCGGCATTGGGCATTTCGGTGGTCAGGCCGGTGATGTCGACGATGGGCAGGGTCTTGCCCGGCGGGTGCGCGATGAAGCGCGCCTGCACCTGCCAGTCCGGACCACCCGGCCAGTACTCCAGGCCACCGAAATCGCGACGTGCCGGCGCATCGGCATGCTTGACCCGCAGCGCATCACGCGGACCACGGCGGATGATGCTCAGCAGGCCCTTGCCGCCATCGAAGGCGAGCAGCGTCGGCTGCGGATCCTTGTCGGTGTCGACACGGATGCGGCCGCGCACCGGCTGCCCGTCGTGGCTGACGTCAACGCCGGCCTCAGGTGTAAACCACCACTGCGTCCCTTCGCGGCGCAGCAGGCCCAGCTTGTCCGGCCCAACCGCGAGGCGGATGCCATTGGTCGCGCCGCTGCCGACGAAGTGCGATTTGTTCTGCAGCCAGTGCAGGCCGACCAGCGCCGTCCAGCCATCCGGCCGGGTCAGGTCCTGGTAGCGCGCTACACGCCATTGCTGCTGCCCGGCCGCGTAGGCAGGATCTTCAGCGGCCGTCGGCGCCGGCGGTGTTGCCGGGCTGCAGGCGGCCAACACCACGGCGGCCAGCAGGCCCGCCATTCCCCGATAACGCATCGATGCTCCCCTCAACGTCCGCGCAGGAACCAGCGGTCGATCTCCGCCAGCGAAAAACGGGCCCAGGTCGGCCTGCCGTGGTTGCACTGGCCGGACCGCTCGGTGATTTCCATGTCGCGCAGCAGCGCGTTCATTTCCGGCACGGTCAGCCGCCGGTTGGCCCGCACCGCGCCATGACAGGCCATGGTCGACAGCAGCTCATCGCGAGCACTGGCCACGCGCCGGCTCTGGCCGTGTTCGCGCAGGTCGGTCAGCACGTCGCGCAGCAGCCCTTCCGGTTCCGCATGCGCCAGCAGCGCCGGAATGCTGCGTACGTGCAGCGATCCCGGGCCGGCACGGGTCACCTCGAAGCCGAGTGCGGCCAGCGTTTCGGCTTCGCTTTCAGCGGTATCCGCTTCGCGCTCGCCGACCGCCAGCGTGATCGGCACCAGCAACGGCTGCGACTGCAGGCCGATTCCATCGTGTGCGTTCTTCAGGCGCTCGTAGCCGATGCGCTCGTGCGCCGCATGCATGTCGACCACGATCAGGCCTTCTGCATTCTCGGCCAGGATGTAGATGCCGTGCAGCTGCGCGATGGCATAGCCCAGCGGCGGTACGCCTGCGTCGGCACTGGTGACCGGCAGCCCGTTCTCGGTGGGCATCGGTGGCAGTGCCGCTGCACGCTCGGCACCGGCCGGCGTGGCATACAGCGCGGCATAGGCCGCCGGTGCATCGGCCACCTGCAGGCCCAGTGGCTGCTGCGGTCGCCACCCGGAGAATCCACCGCCCCCGCCCGAGCCGGCACCGGGTGCCGGACCGCGCACCAGCCCGAAACCAGAGGCGCCCGCGCTCGATGCCATCGGAGCCATGGCTGCATCGACCGGATGCGCGGGGCCGGCACCGATGTCCTGCGCCGACATGCCGGCACGGGTGTCGGCCAGCGCATCCTTCAGGGTGCGGTAGACGAAATCATGGACCAGCCGCGAGTCGCGGAAGCGCACCTCGTGCTTGGCCGGGTGCACGTTGACGTCGACGCGGGTCGGGTCAAGCTCCAAGAACAGCACATAGGCCGGTTGGCGGCCGTGATACAGCACATCGCCATAGGCCATCTTCACGGCGTGGGCGACGCTGCGGTCGCGCACCGAGCGACCGTTGACGTACAGGTACTGCTGGTCGGCACTGGCCCGCGAATAATGCGGCTGCGCGATCCAGCCGTGCAGCCGCAGGCCGGCACCGCTGTGATCCACACGCACGGCCTGGTTGGCGAAATCCTCGCCCAGTGTTTCGGCCAGGCGCGCATCGGAATACAGATCGCCCGGCTTGTAGCGGCGCGAGGCCTTGCCGTTGTGCGACACGCGCAGTTCGACATCCGGCCGCGCCAGCGCCAGTGAACGCAGCCATTCTTCGATATGGCCCAGTTCGGTGCGTTCTGCGCGCAGGAACTTTCGCCGCGCCGGCACGTTGTAGAACAGCTCGCGCACTTCCACCGTGGTGCCGGGCGCATGCGCGCGCGGGGTCACTTCGCCGATCTTGCCGCCTTCGATCTGCAGTGCCGAACCATGTTCGTCATGTGCGCGGCGCGAGGACAGGGTGAAGCGGCTGACCGATGCGATCGAGGGCAGCGCCTCACCACGGAAGCCGAGCGTGGCCACCGATTCAAGATCGTCCAGATCGGCGATCTTGCTGGTGGCGTGGCGTGAGACCGCCAGTGGCAACTGTTCCGGTGCGATGCCACTGCCGTTGTCACGGATGCGGATCAGGCGGACACCGCCCTCCTCAAGGTCGATATCGACGCGGCTGGCGCCGGCGTCGATCGCGTTCTCGACCAGTTCCTTGACCACCGACGCAGGACGTTCGACCACTTCACCTGCGGCGATCTGGTTGATGAGGATCTCCGGCAACGGCCGGATCGGGCGCGGATGGGTAGCAGACGTCATGCGGGGATGATAACGGAGCGGCCGAGGGTAGAGTCGAGCCATGCTCGACTGACGGGCTACCGGGAAGGCCCAGTCGAGCGCCGCTCGACTCTACAGAAAGCAGTAACCCGCCTTCGGCGGGTTACTTGCTGCCGCCGGCCATGGTGCCGGCTGCGTCGATCTCGGCCTGGGCGCGGGCCGCGTACAGCGTGCCCGGCGGCGGCTGGCGGCTGAAGAAGGTGTGCACACCATCCAGCACGGCCCCGGCGATCTTGCGCTGGTAGGCCGGATCGATCAGGCGGCGCTCTTCATCTGGATTGGAGATGAACGCGGTCTCCACCAGCATCGCCGGCATGTCCGAGGTGCGCAGCACTGCGAAGTTGGCGCGCTCGATGTTCGGCTTGTGGTTGTTGCCGATCCGCTTCAGGCCGCCCAGCACATGGCCGGCCGCATCCTCGGACGCCTTCATGTAGCCGCTCTGGGCCAGGTCCAGCAGCACGTTGGCGAGCGTGCCTTCGGTCTGCTGCAGGCGCACGCCACCGACCAGGTCGGCCGCGTTTTCCTTGTCCGCCAGCCAGCGGGCGCGCTGCGAAGAGGCGCCCTTGGTCGACAGCACGTACACCGACGAACCGGTGGCCGAACGGTTTTCCGCCGCGTCGGCATGGATCGAAATGAAGATGTCGGCCTTGTTCGCACGCGCCTTCTGCGCACGCATCGGCAGCGGGATGAACACATCGCTGTCGCGGGTCAGGTAAGCCTTCAGGCCCGGCGTCGCGTTGACCTGGCGGGCCAGCTCACGCGCCACGGCCAGGGTCACATCCTTCTCGCGCTTGCCGGTCGGGCCGATCGCACCGGGGTCCTGGCCGCCGTGGCCCGGATCGATGGCCACCACCAGGTGGCGCATGCCGGCCTGCATGCGGATGCGCGAGGCATCGCTGGGCATGGCCGGACGCGGTGGCACCACCGTCGTCGGAACCGGCGCAGGCGCAGTGGCCGGCGGCGTGGTTACCACGGCGGCGGTACGCTGGCCGGCAAGGATCGCAGCCGGCGATGCGGACGGCGTGCTGCTGGCAGCCGTACCCGCTGCCGCGACCTGGGCCGGAGCGGTGGACGGCGCCGGGGTCGGCGTGGCCGGTGTGGCAGCGGCGGCGCTGGCCTGCTGCTGTACCTGCGCGGTCAACAGTGCGGTGGCGCGCGCGGCGTCGTTGCGCGACTGCGCGCTCTCGGCCGGCGTCGGTGCGGGCGTGCTGGCAGGGACCTGCGGCTGTACCGCCGGCGTCGCCGCAGGACGACTGGCGGCCACGGCAGGACCATCGCCCGGCCATTCGATCACCAGCTTGGATTCATTGCCCTCGCGCTGCATCTGCGGGCGGAACGGCGCCACCGATTCAGCGAGGTCGAAAACGACACGGAAAGTGCCCGGCACCGGCTGTCCGGTACGCACCGCCGTGACCACGCCCTGCGCGGCCGGCATCTTCAGGTTGCGTATGGCGCTGGAATCCGGGAAATCGACCACCAAGCGGTTCGGACCGGCCAACGACAGGGTCTTGTAACCGCCACTGCCGACCAGCGAGATCTCGGCACGGGTGCCGGTAGCGCCGGTATTCAGCAGGACCTGGCGGACTTCGCCGGCCCACGCACTGACGCTCGCCAGACCCAGTCCGACGGCGGCACAGATGGCAATGAGACGGTTCCCCGGGCGCATGGCTCAGGATTCAATCACCGCGCTGAACGGAATGCAACACCTTTTTCCTTAATAATCCGTAACCTGCCGGTGTTTGTTCTCGTCAGCCGACAGAAATGGCCTGCAAGTCGCCCCCTTGGGGGAGCCGTTCCAGCCATTCATGTCCGATGTCGCTGGCCCCAGTGAGACGGGCGCGACGCCCCTGCCCCTCGATCTCCAGCGCCACCACCAGGTCGGTCGGCGGCAGCGCGCCAGCGCCGCGTTCCGGCCATTCGACCAGCCACAACACCGCGCTGCCCTCGTCCAGCCCGAGGAAATCGAGCTCGCCGGCCTGGCCGATCCGGTACAGGTCCAGATGCCACGCCTCGCCACCGCTGGCCAGTGGGTAGCGCTCGACCAGGGTATAGGTCGGGCTGCGGATCGCGCCCTGCACGCCCAGCGCGCGCAGCAGCGCGCGGGCCGTGGTGGACTTGCCGGCGCCCAGGTCGCCGCGCAGTTCGACCAGCGCCTGCGGTGGTCGGGTGGCGGCCAGCCACTGCCCGAGCTGTTCGGTGGCATCGCTGTCGGCAAGAAAGAAGTCGGTCATGGAGAGAGGTCCGGGTTGGCCAGTCGCCGCAGCGGCGCCAGCAGGTCAGTGGGAAGCAGGCCACGCGCGCCGTCGGCGGCCGCAGCATCGCCGGCGAGCGCGTGCAGCAACGCGCCAGCCGCAGCGGCGTCGAAGGCGGTCAGGCCCTGCGCACGCAGGCTGGCGATGATGCCGGTGAGCAGGTCGCCCATGCCCCCCACGGCCATGCCGGGATTGCCCGCAGCAATCAGCCGTGGCGTCTGCGCGGGTGCCGCCACGATGCTGCCCGCGCCCTTCAGCACCACCACGGCGTGGAAGCGCTCGGCCAATGCCTGTGCACTGCCATAGCGATCAGCCTGGATGTCAGCGGTGCTGCACCCGAGCAGGCGCGCGGCCTCGCCCGGGTGTGGCGTGAGGATCGCGTGCGGCAGTGCGCGCGGATCCTTCGCCAGCAGATTCAGTGCATCGGCATCAACCACCAGCGGCTTGTCACACGCCAGCACCCGTGCAAAGAGTGCGCGCGCCCACTCGTCCTGGCCCAGCCCGGGGCCGATCGCCACCACTCCGGCCCTGTCCAGCAGCGCCGGCAGCGCGTCACCATCTTCCAGCGCGTGGGCCATGGCCTCGGGCAGGCGCGCCAGCAAGGGGCCGACGTGATCGCGACGGGTGCCAACGCTGAGCAGGCCCGCGCCAGCACGCAGCGCCGCCTCGGCAGCCATCACGACCGCGCCGCCACTGCCGTGGTTTCCACCGATGCAGAGAACGTGGCCCGATTCTCCCTTGTGGGTATTGGCGCGTCGCGGTGGCAGCAGCACCGGCAAGCGGTCGCCCGTCCAGCGCTGCGCGCTGGCGTGGACACCGTCCCAGGCCTGATCAGGCAGTTCAAGTGGCGCCAGCCGACGCTGGCCCACCTGTTCCAGGGCATCACCGGTGTACAGGCCGCGGTGACACGCGATGAACTGCAACGTGACAGTGGCCTTCACCGCCACGCCGGGCACACAACCGCTGTCGGCATCAACGCCACTCGGCACATCCATCGCCAGCACCGGCCGTTGCGCCGCATTGAGGGCCTCGATCAGAGACTGGGCCATGCCGGCTGGCGCCCGGTCCAGGCCAAGCCCGAACAGTGCGTCTACATAGACCTCGGCAGCCGGCAACTGACCGTCGAACGCAACGATGCAGCCGCCTGCCGCGGCAAATTCCGCTGCAGCCTGCGCCGCCAGCGCCGTGGCGGGCGCCGTGCCGGGCAGCGTGACCACCTGTACCTGCCGCCCTGACCGCACGGCATGGCGGGCCAGCACGTAACCGTCGCCACCGTTGTTGCCGGCACCGGCCAGCACGCATAGCTGGAGGGCTTCCGGCCACTGCTGCAGGAGGCACTGCCAGCCGGCCAGACCGGCCTGGGCCATCAGGCTCCAGCCACCATCACCGGCCAGCGCCGATGCGCGTCCATCGAGCGCGCGCGCTGCTGCGGTATCGAACAGAAGGGAAAGATCGGGCATGCAGGGATTTTATACTGGTGCGCATGTCCCCCGTCCCCGCCCCCGTCGATCCGGCCCAGGCCGTGCAGCGCATCCGCGAACTGGCCCGTGCGCATGGCTTCCAGCGCTGCGGCATCGCCGGCATCGAGCTGGGCGAGGATGAGGCGCATCTGGCCGACTGGCTGGGCCAGGGCCTGTACGGCACGATGGACTGGATGGCGCGCCACGGCACGCTGCGTGCGCGGCCGGCCGAACTGCTGCCCGGCACCGTGCGGGTGATCTCGGTGGGCATGGACTACAGCCACAAGGACGACACCGAAGCCTGGGCGACCTTGGCCGATCCCGGCCGTGCCTACGTGGCCCGTTACGCGCTGGGCCGCGACTACCACAAGCTGATGCGCAACCGCCTGCAGAAGCTCGCCATGCAGATCAACGATGAGGTGGCGCCGCTGGGCTACCGCGTTTTCGTCGATTCGGCACCGGTGCTGGAACGCGCACTGGCGCGCAACGCCGGGCTCGGCTGGATCGGCAAGCACACCTGCCTGATCGACCGTCACGGCGGTTCCTGGTTCTTCATCGGCGAGATCTATATCGACATCCCCCTGCCGATCGACGTGCCGGCCACTGCCCACTGCGGTACCTGCACGCGCTGCATCGATGTCTGCCCCACCCAGGCCATCATCGGACCGCAGCGGCTGGACGCGCGGCGCTGCATTTCCTACCTGACCATCGAGCACGACGGTCCCATTCCCGAAGACATGCGGCCGCTGATGGGCAACCGCATCTACGGCTGCGACGACTGCCAGCTGGTCTGCCCCTGGAACAAATTCGCCAAGCGCACCGACGAAGCCGATTTCCGCGCGCGCAACAATCTCGATATCGCGCGCCTGGACCAGTTGTTCGCCTGGGATGAAACCGAGTTCCTGCGCCGTACCGAAGGCAGCCCGATCCGGCGCAGCGGCCATGAACGCTGGCTGCGCAACATCGCGGTGGCGCTGGGCAACGCGCCGACCACGGCAGAGACGCTGGCCGCGCTGCATACCCGCGTCGATGATCCCTCGCCGTTGGTGCGTGAACACGTGCAGTGGGCGCTGGGCCAGCACGCGGTGCGCTGACGTGCGATCCTGAGCCCCCGTTCCGCCCGCAGCACGCCGTTCCCATGCAGCCACGCAACAACGACATCCTCACCCCCAGCCAGCTCAACACCCTGGCCCGCGACCTGCTGGAAGGCAGCTTCCCGGCGATCTGGGTCGAGGCCGAACTGGGCAGCGTGGCGCGCCCTTCCTCCGGGCACCTGTATTTCACCCTGAAGGACGCACGTGCGCAGCTGCGCGCGGCAATGTTCCGGATGAAGGCGCAGTACCTGAAGTTCGTGCCGCGCGAAGGCATGCGCGTGCTGGTGCGCGGCAAGGTGACCCTGTACGACGCCCGTGGCGAGTACCAGATGGTGCTGGACCACATGGAAGAAGCCGGCGAAGGCGCGCTGCGCCGCGCCTTCGAGGAGCTGAAGGCACGGCTGGAGGCCGAGGGCCTGTTCGACCCCGCACGCAAGCGGCCGCTGCCGGCGCACGTGCAGCGCCTGGCAGTGATCACCTCGCCCACCGGTGCCGCCGTACGCGACGTGCTGAGCGTGCTCGGCCGCCGCTTCCCGCTGCTGGAAGTGGACCTGCTGCCGACCCTGGTCCAGGGCAGCAGTGCCGCCGCGCAGATCACCCGCCAGCTGCAGGCCGCCGACGCCAGTGGCCGCTACGACGTGATCCTGCTGACCCGCGGCGGCGGCTCGCTGGAAGACCTGTGGGCCTTCAACGATGAAGCCCTGGCCCGAGCGATCGCCGCCTGCAACACGCCGGTGGTGTCGGCGGTGGGCCACGAGACCGACTTCAGCCTCAGCGACTTTGCCGCCGACCTGCGCGCACCGACGCCGTCGGTGGCGGCCGAACTGCTGGTACCCGACCAGCGCGAACTGGCCCTGCGCCTGCGCCGGACTGCAGCGCGCATGGTGCAGCTGCAACGGCATGCGATGCAGCAGGCGATGCAGCGCGCCGACCGCGCCCTGCTGCGCCTGAACGCACAGAGCCCGCAGACGCGGCTGGACCTGCTGCGCCGTCGCCAGCTCGATCTGGGTCGGCGCCTGCATGCCGCCTTCAACCAGCAACAGGAACGCCGTGCCGCGCGCCTGCGCCATGCGGCGGCAGTGCTGCGCGGGCATCATCCGCAGCGCCAGCTCGACGCGATGCAGCGCCGCCTGGCAGCCCTGCGCGGGCGCCCGCAGATTACGATGCAGCGCCTGCTGGAACGCGATGCACTGCGCCTGCGCGGGCTGGCGCGTTCGCTGGAAGCCGTCAGCCCGCTGGCGACCGTGGCGCGTGGCTACAGCATCCTGACCCGCAGCGATGATGGTGCCCTGGTGCGGCACGTCGACCAGGTGCAGCCTGGTGACGCCCTGCAGGCCCGTGTTGGCGACGGCGTGATCGAGGTGCAGGTCAAGTAAAGGGGTGTTCGGCAGGGCTGCGCCCTGCACCTGCAGAAGCGTTCAAGCAACAGCAACAGCCGAAGCAACAGCCAAAGCTGGTATTCCGTGGGATGGCGGGGCGGTGTGGCTGTGCAGGACACGCCGTAAACCCATCCATGGGGGCTCGATGGCGCCATCCATGGCGCCAACGGTCCTGCACAACCACACCGCCCCGCCTCTGACAGATTCCGGAGGCTGTTGGTAGTTGTCGACCTTGGTCGACACGGTAGATCCACGCATGCGTGGATGAAAGCTGTCAGATATCGAATCAATTCGGGGTCAGATCCGTTTTCCGTAGGAAAACGGATCTGACCCCAAGCCATTCCGACAGATCGCGAGAAACTGTCGAAGGCGGGGCGGGTCCGGTTGCGGGAGTGTCCGCGGCATGGATGCCGCGGCCAAGCCCCCATGGACGGGTTTACGGCGTCTCCCGCAACCGGACCCACCCCGCCATCCCACGGAATGCACGCTGTTGCTGTTGCTGTTGCTGCTGCCGGCCAGCGGCCGGCACTACCGCGGGTGCAGGGCGCAGCCCTGCCGAACAACCCTTTACTTTGCCTGCTCGCAGAATTTCTGCCGGTACTCGAGCGCCTTCGGCATCAGTGCCTGCAGGTTCTGGATACGGGTACCCGGATTCGGATGGGTCGAGGCGAACTCCGGCGGTGACTGGCCACCGCTGGCCTGGCCCATGCGCTGCCACAGCGGCACCGCCTCGCGTGGATCGAAGCACGCCGCTGCGGCCAGCATCAGCCCCACTTCATCGGCCTGCGTCTCGTGGCTGCGCGCATACGGCAGCAGATACCCATAACCCATCGCCGACATCATCATCTGTTGCTGCTGTGCATCCATGCCGCTGGCGGCGCCGGCCATCTGCCCGATCTGGGTCAGCTTCTGCTGGGCCATGCGCTGTGCACCATGGCGCAGCAGTGCATGGGCGATCTCGTGGCCCATCACCACCGCCATCGCATCGCGCGTACGCGCCACCGGCACCAGCCCGGTGTAAACGGCCATCTTGCCGCCCGGGAGGCAGAACGCATTGGCCTGCTCGGACGGGATCACATTCACTTCCCACTGGAAATCCCGCGCGAAGTGCGCCGGCTGCACGCCATGCTCCTGTGCCAGCGCGGTCTCCACCACGTCGACCTTGGCGATCAGCCGCTGGGCGATGTCGCGCACGTCGCGCGCGATCGGTGCGTTCGGATCCATCGGCCGTTCCTGCGACAGGATCTGCTGGTAGGCCTGCAACCCCAGCGCCGTCTCCTGGCGCGCGTCCAGGCTGCTGTCGATCATCACCTTCTCACCGGTATAGGGATCGACCGTGCGGTTGGAAAACCAGTAGAACACCGCGTAGCCGGCAGCCAGCAGCAACACCCACCAGCGGATGTTGCCGAACAGGCCGCGCCGTTGCGGGCCTTGCGGCGAGCGGGAGAAGGGATCATTGCGCATCGGGCGGTCTTCCGGCAGGTCCCGCCGGCTGGCGGGCACGGCGCAATCTTAGTGCGCCGATGCCCGCAGCGGGTGAAGCCCGGCGCCGCTCAGATGCCGCGTACCAGGCGGAAGCCGATGCGCGCGTTGGTGGTGTCCGAATCCTGGGACTGCCGCCAGGCGGCACGGGTCTGCTCCGGCGCATTGGCCCAGTTGCCGCCGCGGATCACCCGTGCGCGGCAACCCGGGTTGAACCAGGCGGCACCGTCAGACGGCGCGCGCCGGTAGCTGGCATGCCAGCAATCGGCCACCCACTCGCTGAGGTTGCCACCCATGTCGTGCAGGCCGAAGGCATTGGCCTGGAAACTCCCTACCGGAGCCGGCCCCCACCAGCCATCGCCATAGCCGATGAAGGCGTTGTGCCAATGCCGGCCCGAAGGAGAAACGTCCTTGCTGCCAGTGAAGTTGCCGCTGCCAGGCGACGGCGTGCCGGCATCGCCCCACGGATAGCGGCCGCTGCTGCCGGCGCGCAGTGCATATTCGAATTCGGCCTCACTGGGCAGCCGGTAGCTGCGCCCGGTCTGCTCGGACAGCCACGCCGCGTAGTTCTCGGCATCGCGGATGCTGACGTGCATCACCGGCGAATTGGCCATCGCGCGGCCACCGTCGTAGTCCGAGCGCCAGTCCACGCCGCTGCGGCGGATGAAGTTGCCGCTACGCTCGTCATAGACCACCGAATGGCCCCGCCGGGTCGCGCGCGGGCGCGCATTGGATGCCTTCACGTAGCGTTCGAAATCGCTGACCGTGACCTCGGTGATCGCCATCGCGAAGCCACGATCGAAGCGCACATAGTGCGAAGGGCGCTCGGAATCACTGGATCCCGGTTCGGCATCACCGGCACCCATCTGGAAGCCGCCATGTGGCACCACCACCATCTGCGGCCCGCGCCCGCCATCGCGCATGGCATCGCTGAACACCTGCCCCGGGCGGAAGCTGCCGTAATGGGTAGCCAGGTCGATGCGCTCCCGCAGCTGGCCCACCACCGCGTCGCCCGGCAGCGCGATGCGCAAGGCCTCGGCCAGCTTCTCGCGGGCCGGCTTCAGGCCCTGCGGCGTGGCCAGGTCACGCAGACCGTCATCGCGCAGCTGCAGCAATGCCGCCGCACGGATCTGCTCGATGCGCTCGAACGCGTCGGCGATGGTCGGCGACGAATCGCGCACCTTGCTCGCTTCGGCCAGCCAGGTGCCGGCGCTGGCGAAATCGCGCGTGCGTGCAGCGTCCTCGGCACGGCGGATCAACCCGCTTTCGGCTGCGGCCAGTCCCTGCCGTGCGCGGCTGTTGTCCTCATCCAGTGCCAGTGCCTCACGGAAGTTGCCGATGGCCCCATCCCCGTCTTCACCGATCCGGTCCGAGCGCAGGTCCTCTTCGCCGGCGCGGTTGTAAGCCACCACGCGCTGGGCAAGCTCCACCCGTCCCTGCAGCGCACGCACCTTTTCGTCCTTTGGCGCCAGCGTCAGCAACACCAGCGCCTGGCGGCTGGCCTCGGCCAGCGCCTCACGCTGCTTCAGCGGCCGCACCAGCAGGGCGTCGGCCTGCTGCTGCAGGCGCTGGCGGGCACGTTGCAGGCCCAGCCGGGCCTGGCGGTCATCCGGGTCCTCTTCCTGCACGGCCAGCCACAACGGAATGGCGGCATCGGCATCCTCGTAGAGCCGGCCGTCGGCAAAGGCCTGTTCGGCCGCACGCCGCAACTGGGCAAGGCTGCGGCCCTGCCGGTCGACCCTGGGGGGCGTCCACTGCTGCACATCCTCGGCGGCATCCTCACCGCCGATGGTCACGCTGCCCTGCCCGGCCTGTGGGCTGGCATCGGTGCCGGTTTCGACATCCTCGGCCTGCCGCGTGGCCCCACTGGCCGCCCGGTCCGCCGTCGCGGGCGGCGACGGCGTGCAGCCGGCCAGGGCGACGGCCAGCGCGGTGCACAGCACGGGCGACAACGGAAAACGCAAGCAGAGCCTCCTTCGGCACGGACGCGGATCGACGTTAGGCTATTCTCCCCTGCCTGAGCAAACCCGAGTAGTAGGCCCTGACCCGTGGCAACCTGGATCACCACCCCCGCCGAGCTGGATGCGTACTTCCAGCAGCGCCCGACCCGCATCGGCCTGGACACCGAATTCATCCGTGAACGCACCTTCTGGCCGCAGCTGGCGCTGGTGCAGATGGCCGTCGGCCAGGACATCCTGCTGATCGACCCGCTGATTCCGGGCATGCCCGAGGCGCTGGCGCCGTGGCTGGCCGATGAATCGATCATCAAGGTGATGCACAGCGCCAGCGAAGACCTGGTCGCCTTCAAGTGGGCCTGCGGCGTACTGCCACGGCCGCTGTTCGACACCCAGATCGGCGCCTCGCTGGCCGGCATCGGCGGTGGCATGGGCTACCAGAAGCTGGTGGCGGAAATCACCGGCGTCGCACTGGCAAAGGGTGAGACCCGCTCGGACTGGATGCGCCGACCGCTGTCGGAGTCGCAGCTGCAGTACGCCGCCGACGACGTCGAACACCTGTTCGCACTGCACGACGCCATCGATGCCAGGCTGCAGGCGCTGGGTCGCCAGCAGTGGCTGCGTGACGACGGCGAGCGCCTGCTGGCCAGCGTTGCCAATGACGAGGACCGCTGGCCCCACCTGTCGATGCGCTCGGCACAGTTCCTCGACGCCGCCGCACAGCATCGCCTGTTGCGCCTGCTGCGCTGGCGCGATGTGCAGGCGCGCAGCAGCGACCGCCCACGCAGCTGGATCCTGGACAACGAACTGGCCGCCACGCTGGCACGCACGCCACCGGCCGATGCCGCCGCGCTGGGCCAGCTGTTCGAGCAGTTCCCGAAGGCACCGCGCAAGCTCGCTGGCGCCGTGTGGCAGGCGCTGGAGACGCCGCTGGCCGATGAGGCCGACGCCCCGCTGGCGCTGCCGGCCAACGACAGCAACAAGCAAGCGCTGAAGAAGCTGCAGGATGCCGTGGCCGAACGCAGCCGCGAGCTGGGACTGCCGGATGGCATCCTTGCCTCGCGCAAGCACCTGGAAAGCTATCTGGAACGTCGCCAATGGCCCGCCGCACTGGCCGGCTGGCGCCAGCAGGAACTGGAGTCACGCCTGCAGGCGCTGCTGCCGGCACGCTGACACTGCGGGCGCCGGCACTGCGCCGGCGCCCGCAACACACAGAATGAGCATCTGCCACGCTTGCCGACGCGAGCGCGGGACTGTCCAATAGCGTCCCCGCCAATGTTGGATTGCATCAGATGACAAATGGAGTTGCGAAGGACGGCCTCTCCGCCGAGGACCTGGCGTGGCGCACAGGGGCGCGCGCTGCCTTGCAGGCGAAGCGCTACTCCGAACTGGACGCGCAGCTGGCGCCGCACGAACAAGCCTGGCTGGGCGGCGAACGGCCACTCCCCGGCATCCGCTGGCGCCTGCGCAACCTGCAGGATCCCACCCTGACCCTGGATGAGCGCCTGCAGCAGGCACAGCAGTGGGTCGCCGCCGCCCCCCACAGCTACTACGCCCATCTGCGCCTCGGTGCCTGCTGGGAAGAAGCGGCCGGTGCCCTGCGCAGCGCCGATGTGGCCGCGCTGGTGGAAGACAGCCAATGGCTGGCGGCGCAGCTGGCCCGCGATCATGCCGTGCATGCCTACCTGCAGGCGATTCCGCTGTCGCCACGACCTGCGTTGGCGCTGGATGGCATCAAGCGCATCACCAGCTACCTGCGCGAACCGAACTGGCTGCGTGCGCTGCAGGCCGGGGAGCCCGCCGCATCCGATGACGCCGCGCTGGCCGAGCACTACCCTCAAGCCTGGCCACAGGCATTGCAGCTGCTGTCGCGCTTCGGTGCGCCGTTGCAGACGCTGCCGGATACGCTGCCCCCGTTGCTGCGCGAGCGCAGCCAGGACGATTTCGACGCACCGCTGGCGTACTGGATGCGCCTGGTGCTGGAGCAGCGCCCGGACGATCTGGCCACGCTGGAAGACACCCTGTACTTCCTGTACCCGCGCTGGGGCGGCAGCCATGAGGCGATGGAAAACTTCATCGAGGGTGGCTGGTGCCGTGGCCTGGAACTGGCGCAGAGCAACGCGCTGCGGTGGCACAAGGAGCAGGACTGGATGGGCGATCTGCCCCAACGCGAGGATGCCGACGCCGTGGCCGCGCACGAGCGCGCATACGCGCAGATCCTCGACTGGCACCTGGACCGCAACCTGCGCGCGCAGGTGCTGGCCCAGCGTGCCGGGCTGCGCTACCGGCTTGGCCGCGTTGAAGACATCGAAGACGTCGTGCAGTGGGATCCGCACCACATGCAGGCCGTGCTTGAAGATCTGCAGCAGGCATGGGCACTGGACCGCGATGTGGTCCTGCATGAGGGGCTCAGCAACCTCGAGGCCTGCACCTGGTTCGCCCATGTCGACGGTGCCGAAGCACTGTTCGCACAGGTGGTGGACTATGCCGCGCGCGAAGGCGATTCGGCGATCGGCCTGCTCTGGGCCGCTACCGCCATCGAGCATGGCCTGCTCGGCCAGGCCAGCGACCCGACGCGCGCCAGTATCCTGCTGCAGCGCGCGTTGAAGCTTGCGCAGCAGGACAACACCTCGGCGGTGACGTTCGCCGCCAACCTGTTCTGTGATGTTTCGCAGGCCGCGGGCCTGTCACTGCTGCAGCGCATGGCTGAAACCGGTGACGCTGGTGCGATGTCGGCGCTGTGCGACCTGTACAAGGGCCGCCTCGGTGGCCGCGACCAACCGCAGTTCGCCGATGCGGAAAAGGCCGCCTACTGGCAGGAGCGTGCGGTGGAAGGCGGCGACCTGATCGCCACCTACAACCTGGCCGTGCGCCTCGTCGCCGCAGGCGGCGCGGAGAATGAAGCGCGTGCGCGCGAGCTGTACCTGCGCTGCCTGGATGAGGCCGAGGCCGGCGAGCGGGTGTGGGGCCCGACCTGCCGCAACCTGGCCTGCCTGGCGCTGGATGGCCAGAATGACGCGCACAAACGCGAAGCGGTCGAGCGCGCATTGATTCCGCTGTGGTGGCGCGGTGACGACGACGACAAGCTGTGGGCATCAGGCTACCTGGCCGACATCTACCACGTCGGCAACGGCGTCCCGGCCAATGCATTCCTCGCCCTGACCTGGCTGCAGCGTGCCAGCGAGATCGATCCGGAGTATGTGGACGTGGTGCGCATGGCGCCGCTGATCAACGGCGAGGGTCGCTGGTTCGGTGCCAGCCGCGCACGCAAGCAGCAGGAACAGGACCGCCAGCAGGTGGACAGCGCCACCTGGGCCCTGACCTTCGGCCAGCGCAGCCAGGACAGCAACCTCACTGCGGTCTGAACCAACGAAAAGGGCGGCCCGGTAATCCGGGCCGCCCTTTTCATTCCAGCAGCGCGATGGCGGGACGACCCGCCACCGCGACAGCGCATTACCAGTTCATGTTCAGCGAGACACCCACGGTGCGCGGCTCGTTGTAGACCGCGGCCATGTAGTTCTCGATCACACCCTTGAGGTTCTTCTCGTTGGTGATGTTGCGCGCGAACAGCGCCACTTCGTAGGCACCGTAGTTGCCCGAGTAGCCGATCTTCAGGCCACCCTCGAAGTCACCCTTGGAGTTGAACTCCTTGCTGTCGTACAGCACGAAGCTGGTGTAGCCCTGCTTGTTCCAGTCGGTGGAGACGAACATGGTGCCGGCATCGCTGACCGGGAAGTCATAGCGGGCGGCCAGGTTGACGTTGTACTTCGGCGCGTTCGGCAGCGGGTTGCCGTCGATCTGGGCGAAGGTGTTGGCACCGACCTTGATGGTCGGGTCATTCACCGTGCACACCACCTGGCCGTTGAGGCCGCAGACCTGCGCATACACGCGCTTGTCCTTGATCTCGCTGTGCAGCAGGCTCAGGCCGGCGCTCAGGGTCAGGTTCGGGATCGGGCGCAGCTCCATGTCGGCTTCGAAACCGTAGGCCTTGGCCTTGTCGGCGTTGAACAGCACGCCGTTGCCGTCCGAATCGTTGCCGTTGAGCTGGATGTCGTTGACGGTGTAGGTGAACGCGGTGGCGTTCAGGCGCAGGCGGTTGTCCCACAGGCTGCTCTTCACGCCCGCTTCCCAGGACAGGATGGTCTCGGAATCGGCGGTGGTGAAATCGGCATTGAACACCGCCGAACGGCCCTGGATGGTCGGGCCGCGGAAGCCGCGTGCGACCTTGGCGTAGACGCTCACGTCCGGCGTGATCTGGTACATCGCGCTCAGATCCCAGCTCGGGGTGGTATCGGACATCTTGACGTCGGTGCGGCCCTTGTAAGTGACCACGCCGGCGGCGGTATCAGCGGTCTTCAGCAGACGGGTGTGCTTCTCGTCCTTGGTCTGGCGCAGGCCGGCGGTAACGGTGAACTTGTCGGTGAAGGCGTAGCTGATCTGGCCGAAACCGGCCCACGAGGTGTTCTTGTTGCGCAGGCGCACCCAGTTGTTCGGGTTGCGGGCCGCGCCCTGCAGGAACCACGCGCGCTGGTAGAAGTCGGTGGTGTCGCTGCCGTTGAAGTAGAACGCACCGGCCTGCCACTGCAGCGCGCTGTCGTCATGGCTGGCCAGGCGGAACTCCTGGGTCCACTGGTCCAGGTCGCGGATGCGGCCCATCGACTGGCCGTAGCCGTTCGGCACGCCGTTGACCGGGAAGTTCACCGCTGCACCGCCGTCGGTGTCGCCGCGGCTGTAGCCGGAGGTGGTTTCGTAGGCGGTGATCGAGGTGAAGTCGATCGCGCCGAAGTCGTAACGCGCCTTCACCGAACCACCGTAGGTCTTGTAGGCCTGCGGGTTGTTGTCGGCTTCGTCGTAGGCGACCTTGTCGCGCGGCACGTCGGTCTTGTTCGAGCCCTTGGTCAGCGCACCGCGCAGGAACAGGGTCGAGGTGCCTTCGTAATCACGGGCGTGGGCCGAGGCCAGGATCGAGAACTGGTCGCTCGGGGTCAGCAGCAGCTGCGCACGCACGTTGCGGTCATCGAAGCCGCCCATGGCGTTCTTCTTCGGGCTGACCGTGCCGTCGGCGCTCGGGCCCTTGTAGGTGTTGTCGACGTAGTCATCGCGGTGCTGGTACAGGGCCGACACGCGGAACGAGGCGATGTCGTTGATCGGGCCGCCGAAGCCGCCGTCGATCGACACGCTGTTGTAGGTCGCATAGCTGGCGCTGACGCGGCCGGTGTAGTCCTGGGTCGGCTTCAGGGTATCGAACTTGATGATGCCGGCGGTGGTGTTGCGTCCGAACAGCGAGCCCTGCGGGCCGCGCAGCACTTCCACCTGGTCCACGTCATAGACCGGGTTGGACTTCAGCACCACGTGTTCCAGCACCACGTCGTCCTGGATGATCGACACCGGCTGCGAGGCACCCAGGTAGAAATCGATGTTGCCCAGGCCGCGGATGTAGAAGCGCGGGAAGATGCGGCCGGTGGTGGTTTCCGCATACAGGCTCGGCACGCGGCCGGACAGTGCCAGCAGGGTGTCGTCGCCGCCGGCGGTGAAGTCGCGCATGCGCTCGCCCTGCACCACGCCGACCGAGACCGGCACTTCCTGCAGGTTCTGCTCGCGGTGTTCGGCGGTCACGGTGATCGTGTCCAGGCCGGTCGGGGTCGGCGCGCTATCCTGCGCGGCGGCACCGAAGCTGCCGACCAGGGCCAGGCCAGCACAGGCCAGGGCCAGCGGGTGGCGGCGGAAGGAAACGAAGGAAGACGACATACCCGACAGGCGGCGGGAATCGGAATGGGAGGGCATGAAATGCTCTGAGGAGGCGTCCGTGCGGCCTGCGCGAGCCGGGCGGCAAAAAGGAGGATAACTGCGCAAGCCGCCATTATCCCCCAAATTGTTACGATTTCGTTGCGCAGCACCCAAACCCGGCGAAACAAGCGGTTTCGGCACAGTCAGCCTGCACCGCCTGGGGTCAGATCCGTTTCCCAAGGGGAAACGGATCTGACCCCGGATCTCAGGGCAACGGGGTCAGCGCGATATCGACCATCGCCAGCAGTCGCTCGCGGCTGATGCCGTCGCGGGCCTGCACCGAGATGCCGTGCAGCACCGTGGCGAAGTGATCGCCCAGCGCCTGCACCGCCACATCGCCGGCCAGCTGCCCTTCGGACTGCGCCTGCTGCAGGCGCGCGATGATCGCCGCCGTACGCTGGCGACGATGGCTGGCCAACCAGTCCCGTACGCCCTCGCCATCGGGCGAGACGCTGCTGGCCGAAGACACCACCAGGCAACCGTGCGGCCGCCCACGCCGGGTGTAGGTCAACACGGCGTCACGCAGCATGGACCCGATCGCCTCGCGCAGCGTTGCCTGCTCCAGCGCGCGCGGCGCGAAGCCGCCCTCGCCGTCCTCGTACAGCGCAACGGCTTCGCGGAACAACTGCTCCTTGCTGCCGAACGCGGCGTAGATGCGTGCAGAGGCGATGCCCAGTGCCTCGACCAGTGCCGACATCGACGTGCCTTCATAACCGTGCTGCCAGAACAGCAGCATCGCCTTGCGCAACGCCTGGTCCCTGTCGAATTCGCGCGGTCGCCCTGCCATCTGCCTGCCTGCTCCAGTGAGGCGCGCAGTGTAACGCGGGTGTTGACCGCCGCGAGGGTCGCGCCTATTCTTTGTTGATCGACAAACAATTGGAGAAACACATGCAGACCCTCAAGGGCCCCAGCCTGCACCTGGCGCAGTTCGCCGGCGACCAGGCCCCGTTCAACAGCCTCGCCGGCATTGCCGCGTGGGCCGCCGGCCATGGCTTCAAGGCCTTGCAGATTCCCGCGTGGGATGCACGCCTGTTCGACCTGGCCACCGCCGCCGACAGCCAGGACTACTGCGATGACATCCGCGGCACACTGGCCGAGCACGGCCTGCAGGTCAGCGAACTGACCACCCACATCCTCGGCCAGCTGGTGGCCGTGCATCCGGCCTACGACGAACTCTGCGATGGCTTCGCCCCGGAAGCACTGCGCGGCAATCCGAGGGCGCGAAGCGAATGGGCGCAGCAGCAGCTGCACCTGGCCGCCCGTGCCTCGCGACGGCTCGGCCTGCAGGACATGGGCACCTTCTCCGGCTCGTTCGCTTGGCCGTACCTGTTCCCGTTCCCGCAGCGCCCGCCGGGCCTGATCGACGCGGCGTTCGACGAACTGGCACGACGCTGGCGGCCGATCCTCGATACCTGCGAGGACAACGGCATCAACCTCTGCTATGAGATCCATCCCAGCGAAGACCTGCATGACGGCACCAGCTTCGAGCGCTTCTTCGAACGCGTCGGCCAGCACGAGCGCTGCCGAATCCTGTTCGATCCCAGCCACTTCGTCCTGCAGCAGCTGGACTACCTGGAGTACCTGGACATCTATCACCCGCTGATCCGCATGTTCCACGTCAAGGATGCGGAGTTCCGCCCCAGCGGCCGCCAGGGCATCTATGGCGGCTATGCCGACTGGACCGAACGGGCCGGTCGCTTCCGCTCGCTGGGCGACGGCCAGGTCGATTTCAAGTCGATCTTCTCCAAGCTGGCCCAGTACGACTACCAGGGGTGGGCGACGCTGGAGTGGGAGTGCTGCCTGAAGGACCAGGAAGCCGGTGCACGCGAAGGCGCTGCATTCATCCGCGACCACATCATTCCGGTCACCGACAAGATCTTCGACGACTTCGCCGGTGCACCGATCAGCACCGCGCAGATGCAGCACATGCTCGGCATCGCCTGAGCCCCCACGGAGCACTCCCCCATGACCACTTCTCTTTCCGCTGGCACTGCCGGCGACGCTTCGCTGCGCCACCACTACCTGCGCATCGACGGCCAGCGCGTGCATTGCGTGTCCGCCGGCCACGGTGAACCGGTGCTGCTGATTCCCGGCTGGCCGCAGACCTGGTACGCCTGGCGCCACGTGCTGCACGCGCTGGCCGAAGCCGGTTTCGAAGCCATCGCCGTCGACCCGCCCGGCATCGGCGAATCCGACCGCCCCGCCCATGGCTACGACACCGGCAGCGCCGCTGCCGTCCTGCACCAGACCATGCTGGCGCTGGGCCACGATCGCTACCAGGTGGTCGGCCATGACATCGGCATGTGGATCGCCTATGCACTGGCCAGCGACCAACCGCAGGCGGTGCGCCAGCTGGCCGTCACCGAAGCGGTGATTCCCGGTCTGGCCCCGGAACCGGGCATCTTTGCCGCACCGGCCGACAACATCTTCCTCTGGCACTTCATGTTCAACCAGGTGGCCGACCTGCCCGAGGCACTGATCAGTGGCCGCGAGCGCGCCTACCTGGAATTCATGTTCGATCGCTGGTCGTACCGCCGCGATGCGGTGGCCGCCGACACCTACATTGCCGCCTACAGCCGTCCGGGCGCATTGCGCGCAGGTTTCGCCTGGTATCGCGCGATTCCGGAGACGATCCGCCAGAACAAGCAGCGTGCGCAGCGCCGCCTGCCAATGCCGGTACTGGCCATCGGCGCCGAACACGCCACTGGCGATGCGCCGATGCTGACCCTGCAACCGCATGCCGATGATGTGCGCGGCAGCATCGTGCCGGGCTGCGGCCACTTCATCATGGAAGAAGCGCCGCAGGCGTTCCTTGCACAGCTGCTGCCGTTCCTGCAGGAGGCACGCCATGCTGCTTGAACCGGCGCTGCAGGAGTTCGTCGACGCCGTCGCCGCCCATGCGCTGCCGGAAGACCTGCGCGAACTGCGGGTGATCAGCGAAAGCGCGCTGCCACAGTTGCAGGGAGCACCACAGGCCGTCGCACACGTGATCGAGCACACGGTAATCGCGCGCGACGGGCATGCGTTGGAGCTGCGTTTCTACACGCCGGAAGGGCTGCCCGATGGACCGGTACCGGCTCTGCTGTTCGCCCACGGTGGCGGCTGGTTCCAGTGCTCGCTGGCGGTCTATGACGGCCCCTGCCGTGCGCTGGCCAATGCCAGCGGCTGCGTGATTGTCGCCGTCGGCTACCGGCTGGCGCCGGAGCACCCATTCCCGGTTCCACTGCATGACGTCGCCGACGCCTGGCAGTGGTTGCAGGCCAATGCGGATCGCCTCGGCCTGGACCCACAGCGCCTGGCAATCGGTGGCGACAGCGCCGGTGGCAACCTCGCAGCCGCCTGCTGCCTGCTGCTGCGCGAACGGGGCCTGCCGCAACCGTGCCACCAGTTGCTGCTGTACCCGGCGCTGGATGCTGGCATGGGCAGCGATTCCTACCGGGACTACGCCACGGGCTATTACCTCAGCGCTAAACTGATGCAGCGCTGCTGGCAGGCCTATCTGGGTGGTCTGGCCCAACCGCCGGCGCTGGCCTCGCCCGCCCACGCAACCGACCTGCAGGGGCTGGCACCAGCCACCATCCTCAGCTGCGAGCACGACCC
Source organism: Stenotrophomonas sp. WED208 (assembly GCF_040984485.1). NCBI lineage: Bacteria > Pseudomonadati > Pseudomonadota > Gammaproteobacteria > Lysobacterales > Lysobacteraceae > Stenotrophomonas > Stenotrophomonas sp. WED208. Next base: position 1,447,917 of record NZ_JAZARB010000001.1, on the reverse strand, counting down.
GCTACGCGACGAGGCCGAGCAGTACGCAGGGCGGCTGCAGGCGGCAGGTATCGACTGCACGCTGGAACGCCTGCCCGGGATGATCCACGCCTGCATCCACCTGCGCACGGTCAGTTCCAGCACTGACGCAGCGGTTCAGCGCGCGGGCGCCTTGCTGCGCCGGGCCCTGCACTGAACCGGATTGGGACGGTGGCAGGCCTTGTGCCGCCGCCGTCCCGGCCCGGCGCTTGGCAAGCCCGGCAGGCAGCGCTACACTGAAACCCTGCCGTGGGGCCATAGCTCAGCTGGGAGAGCGCGTCGTTCGCAATGACGAGGTCAGGAGTTCGATCCTCCTTGGCTCCACCACCATTCAGAAGAACCCGTAGATCTCCGTGATCTGCGGGTTTTTTCTTTTCAGCGCCCACGGTTCAGGCCGGATCCAGGCCCCCGTCCTTGCGCTGCGGGCTGCGCGAATGCGCATCACGCACCTGTTCATCACGCTGCGCTGGCCTGCGCTTCGCCACGTCATCCTGCTTCCGGTCCTGACGGCTTTCCTGCACGCCCTGCTTCGGGTCGCCCTGGTCTTTCTCGCGCTCACTCATCCATCGCTCCTTCGCCGGCGGGGCGCCGACGCTAGCCCTACCCTAGAGATCGCCGGGTAATCTGCAGGTCGGTCCTACGCCAACAGCGTGTGCAGCTGCAATCCTGATTTCGCCGATGCCCCCCCCCACTCAGGTACGGGTGATCGACACCCCACCCTCCACGCGCATCGCGCTGCCGGTAACGAAACTGCTTTCATCGCTGGCCAGGAACAACGCGGCATTGGCGATCTCTTGCGGCTCGGCGAGGCGCTTGAGTGCGTGCAGCGAGCGCACGAAGTCGCGGGCATCGCCGGTCGGTGCGGCCTGCCGGCCCATTTCGGTATCGGTGCCACCGGGCAGCAGTACGTTGCTGCGCACGCCGCGCGCACCGTATTCGGCAGCGATCACCTGACTCAGTCCGATCAGCCCGGCCTTGCTCGACGCATAGGCTGCCATGCCCGGGAATCCCACGGTGTGGCCGACGAAGGTCCCGACGAACACCAGCGAGCCGCCGCCACGCGCAATCAGTGCCGGCAACTGTGCGCGTGCGGCATGGAAAGCGGCATCCAGATTGGTGGCCATCACCTCGCGCCAGGCGTCCAGCGGGAACTCCGCGGCCGGTACACCGGGGCCGAGCATGCCGGCATTGTTGAGCGCGACATCCAGGCCGCCGAAGGACTGCTGGGCCAGATCGACCAGCGCCTGCGCCGTGCCTGGGTCGGCCACGTCGGCAGCATGCACTACCACTTCCCCACCGGCGGCGCGGATCTGTTCGGCCAGCGCCTGTAGCGGTTCCAGCCGCCGTGCATTGAGCACCAGCTTTGCCCCTTCGGCGGCGAAGCGCAGCGCGCTGGCGCGGCCGATGCCGGCGCTGGCTCCGGTGATGAGGGCGATCTTGTTGTTCAGGCGCATGATCGTGGTACCGGTGGTGAAGTGGCCGCCACGATGCCGCGCCTTCGGCCCGTCAACACTCCGTTTCCGGGCCTCACAGATGGGTGCAGGAAACGGAGTTTCCGCAGGACCGGCACGTGCCAGAATCCGGCCATGGACAGCACCGCCTCCCCCACGATCGACGCCCGCATCGAACGGGTCTGCCGCCACCTGCAGGCCAGCCTCGACGAACCCTCGCTGCAGGAACTGGCCGATATCGCTGGCTGCAGCCCGACGCGCCTGCATCGCCTGTTCAAGCAGGCCACCGGGCTGACCCCCAAGCAGTACGCGGCCGCGCTGCGCGCTGACCGCCTGCGCACCGGGCTGGAACAACAGGAACGCATCACCGACGCCTTCCACGATGCTGGCTTCGGTTCCAGTGGACGCTTCTACGAGAACGCACCGAAGTTGCTGGGCATGACGCCCAAGCAATGGCGCGCAGGGGGGCGCGGCGAAGTCATCCACTTCGCGCTTGCCGAAAGCTCACTGGGCAGCGTGCTGGTGGCCAGCAGCGGGACCGGCGTGGTCGCGATCCTGCTCGGCGACGATCCGGAGACACTGCTGCAGTCATTGCAGCAACGCTTCCGCCAGGCCGAACTGGTCGGCGCCGACCAGGGCTATGAGCAACTGGTGGCACAGGTGGTAGGCCTGGTCGAGGATCCTTCGCGAGGCGCCACGCTGCCGCTGGATATCCGCGGCACCGCGTTCCAGCAACGGGTGTGGCAGGCGCTGCAGCAGATCCCACGTGGGCAGACCGCCTCGTATGCGGATATCGCCGCGCGCATCGGCGCGCCGCGCTCCAGCCGTGCCGTAGCACGTGCCTGTGCAAGCAACCCGCTGGCGGTGGCCGTGCCCTGCCACCGCGTGGTACGCCGCGATGGCGATCTCTCCGGTTATGCGTGGGGCGTAGCGCGCAAGCGCGAACTGCTGCGCCGGGAAAAGGCCTCGACTGCCTGACGTGGGTGCCGACCTTGGTCGGCACGCCCAGCTTCCGGTAGGTGCCGACCTTGGTCGGCACGCCACCAAGCCCTCAATCCAGCTTCACCACCAGCTTGCCGAAGTTGTGCCCCTTCAGCAGCCCGAAGAACGCCTCCGGCGCCTTCTCCAGCCCTTCCACCACATCCTCGCGGTACTGGACGCGGCCTTCGCGCAGCCATCGCGGCATCTCGCGTTCGAAGTCCGGCCACAGGTGGTTGAAGTCGTGCACGATGAAACCACGCACGGTCAGGCGCTGGCGCAGGATCTGGCTGAACAATGCCGGCAGGCGATCAGGGCCGGGCTGCTCGACGCCCCGCTCGTTGTAGGTGGCGATGGTGCCGCAGACCGGAATGCGGGCGAAGTCATTGAGCAGCGGCAGCACCGCATCCAGCACATGCCCGCCGACATTCTCGAAGTACACATCGATGCCCGCAGGCACCGCTGCGCGCAGCTGCGCGGCGAAATCAGCGGCGCGATGATCCAGCGCCACGTCCACCCCCAGCGTCTGCAGATAGGCGCGCTTGGCTTCGCCACCGGCGATGGCGACCACGCGCGCGCCCTGCAGCTTGGCCAGCTGCGCCACAGTCGCGCCGACCGGCCCGGTCGCGGCGGCCACCACCAGCGTCTCGCCTGGCTTCAGGCGGGCGATTTCATGCAGGCTGGAATAGGCCGTGAAACCGGGCATGCCATACACGCCCAGCGCCGTACTCAGCGGCAGTCCGGCCGGATCCAGGCGGCGTCCCAGCGCCTTGGCCGACAGCACCGCGCGGGTCTGCCAGCCACCCGGCGCCAGCACCAGCTCACCTGCGGTTACGCCCTCGGCCTTGGATTGCAGCACCTCGGCCACGGTCTGTCCTTCCATCACCGCGCCCACCGCCACCGGCGCGGCGTACGACGGGCCCTCGTCCATGCGTCCACGCATGTAGGGGTCCAACGACAGGTAGCGGTTGCGCAGCAGCACTTCGCCATCCGCCAATGCCGGCAGCGCAGCCTGTTCCAGGCGAAAGTTGGCCGCGCTTGGCGCTCCCTGCGGACGCGACGCAAGCACGATGCGGGAGGTGGTCGAGGGATCGGACATGGCCAGGTCTCTGCTGTTGCCAGCATCAGGAAAGGACTGCCGACACTACGCCGCGACGATCCCCGATGGCGGCCACGAAAACAGCGTTCCATTGCCCGGACCCGCGCGGGTCCGGCGCAGCCCCTGCCCTTGCAGCATTCGCGCCTGCGGCGACCCGCTGATTTCCACGGCAGACGATGATCGATTGGCCACGCCCGCCCCACAACGGAGGATCAAGCACTTGCGAGCGCGCAGACGGCAATGTGAAGAAATCTTGGCGAAACGCTTGCCGAAGACTGCCGACCTCCGTAATATACGCCTCCTTGGCAGCGACCTCGCTGCTACGAAACATGTGGCCGAGTAGCTCAGTTGGTAGAGCAGGGGATTGAAAATCCCCGTGTCGGCGGTTCGATTCCGTCTTCGGCCACCACTTTCGAAGGCCTGCAGAAATGCGGGTCTTTTTTTCCGGAAACCGGGTTTGATCACGGTTGCCACACAATTTGGCCGAGTAGCTCAGTTGGTAGAGCAGGGGATTGAAAATCCCCGTGTCGGCGGTTCGATTCCGTCTTCGGCCACCATCTTCAGAGACCTGCAGAAATGCAGGTCTTTTTTTTGTTCGCACTCCGCGCAAGCGGCGGCCACACCACCCGGTTGACGAAACATTTACACCGGCATGTGCAGCGGCACCTACGCTCCAGACTCCTGCCTGGAGCCTGCCGATGCCTCTGCGCCCCGCCCTGCTCGCCTGCCTGCTGCTGGCCGTCTTTCCGGTGATCGCCGCCGAACCGGTGCGTGCAGTCGACACGCTGGACATCGACCGCTATGCAGGCCAGTGGCACGAGATCGCGCACCTGCCGGTGTCGTTCCAGAAGCAGTGTGTCGGCGAGATCACCGCCAACTACGGGCTGCGCCGCGATGGCCGCATCAGTGTCACCAATGCCTGCCGCAACGGCGATGGCGAACGCGTGGTTGCTGAAGGCGTGGCGCGCCCGGTTGCCGGCCATCCCGGCCAGTTGCAGGTGCGCTTCGTGCCGGACTGGCTGAGCTGGGTGCCACTGGTCTGGGCCGACTACTGGGTTCTGGCACTGGACCCGGACTACCAATGGGCGCTGGTCGGTGAACCGGACCGCAAGTACCTGTGGATTCTCTCGCGCCTGCCGGAAATGGATCGCGCCCGGTTCGAACAGCTGAAAGAAAAAGCCGAAGCCATGGGCTACGACCTCGGACCACTGCGCCTGATGGCTCCGTTGCGCGATACGGCCACCGATTGAACCGCGCCGCAATCCGGCGCACCACGCGCGCTCGATCCGGCGCCGCGCACGCCCGTCCGCCATCTTCACGCGCTACCCTCTGCGACGGGGCGCCACAGGCGCTCCAAACAACCATACGCCGTAGTATGCTTATCCAACGCACCCCTCCAGAGGACCTGCGCCCATGCTCCACCGCTTCCGTATCGCCTTGATCGTCCTGTGCACCCTCGCCCTTGTTGCCTGCAACAACGGCATCGTCAAGCGTGTTTCGGAACCGGCGGCCAGCCTGCAGCAGCTGACCGTGCGCGCCGACGGCAACTGGACCGTGGCCCTGCGCCTGCAGAACTACAGTTCCATGCCGATGACCTTCGATGATGTCGCGCTGGTGCTGACTGTCGGCGACAGCGAAGCCGGCGCCCTGATGGCCAAGCCCGGCATCTCCATCGGCGGCACCTCCGCCGACGTCATCAATGTCGACCTCGTGCCCAGCTCGGCCGCACGCCTGGTGGTGGCCGACGCGCTGGCCGGCAACCGCACCCTGGCCTATGGCCTGAAGGGAACGGTGGCGGCCACGCCGCAGGAAAAGAAGCAGCGCAGCTTCGACATCAGCAGCCGCAGCACCCTCAACCAGGCCCCCGGCCTGCCCGGCGTACTGCGCTGAACCCGCCTTTCGTCGCGGCGCCCGGCGCCGCTCTCCCCTGCCCTGATCAAATCGAGACGTACCGATGAGCAGCTACACCGCCCCGCTTTCCGACCTCCGTTTCGCCCTGCACGACGTGCTCAAGGTCGAACCCCTGTTCGCCCGCCTGGGCTTCACCGACGCCACCGCCGACGTGGTCGATGCCGTGCTGGAAGAAGCCGGCCGCTTCAGCGCCACCGTGCTGGCCCCGCTCAACAGCGTCGGCGACGAGATCGGCTGCGTGCTCGACCAGGCCACCGGCGAAGTGACCACCCCGCCCGGCTTCAAGCAGGCCTACGACCAGTTCGTCGATGGCGGCTGGACCGGGCTGACCGCATCGCCGGAGCTGGGCGGCCAGGGCCTGCCGCACACCCTGGGCGTGCCGCTCAACGAAATGATCAATGCCGCCAACCTGGCGTGGGGCAACTTCCCGCTGCTCTCGCACGGCGCCATCGAAGCGCTGAAGCAGCACGGCGAAGCCTGGCAGCACGAGGCCTTCCTGAAGCCGCTGATCGAGGGCCGCTGGACCGGCACCATGTGCCTGACCGAACCGCACTGCGGCACCGACCTGGGCCTGCTCAAGACCAAGGCCGAGCCGAATGCCGATGGCAGCTATTCGATCACCGGCACCAAGATTTTCATCACCGCCGGCGAGCATGACCTGACCGGCAACATCGTGCACCTGGTGCTGGCCAAACTGCCCGACGCTCCTCCGGGTGCCAAGGGCATCTCGCTGTTCGTCACCCCGAAGTTCAAGGTCGACCGCGAGGGCAACGTCGGCGAGCGCAACGCACTGCGCTGCGGCTCGATCGAGCACAAGATGGGCATCAAGGGGTCGGTTACCTGCGTGATGAACTTCGATGGTGCGCAGGGTTACCTGGTCGGCCAGCCGCACAAGGGCCTGCAGGCCATGTTCACCATGATGAACACCGCGCGCCTGGGCGTCGGCCTGCAGGGCATCGGCCTGTCCGAGCGCGCCTACCAGAACGCACTGAAGTACAGCCGTGAGCGCCTGCAGTCGCGCGCCCTGAGCGGCGCCAAGTTCCCGGACAAGCCGGCCGACCCGATCCTGGTCCACCCGGATGTGCGCCGCATGCTGCTGACGGTGAAGTCGCTGGTCGAAGGCAGCCGCCTGCTGGCCCTGCACGCCGCCACCCTGATCGACGTCGCCCACCACGCCGAGGATGCCGCCGAGCGCGAGCGCGCCGACACCCTGGTGAGCTTCCTGACCCCGATCTCCAAGGCCTGCCAGACCGAATGGGGCATCGAGAACACCTACAACGCCCTGCAGTGCTTCGGTGGCCACGGCTACATCCGCGAGCACGGCATGGAGCAGCTGGCCCGCGATGCCCGCATCACCACGCTGTATGAAGGCACCACCGGCATCCAGGCGCTGGACCTGATTGGCCGCAAGACCGCGTCCAGCCAGGGCGCCGGCCTGAAGTTGATGCTGGCCGAGATCGAGGCGTTCGCCAAGGCCAACGAGGGCAACGAAGCACTGGCCGAGTTCATCGGCCCGCTGCGCGCCAAGGCCGCCGAGTGGGGCAAGCTGACCCTGGACGTGCTGCAGCGCGCGGCCGCCAACCCGGACGAACTGGGCGCAGCCAGCTACGACTACCTGTTCTATTCGGGCTACGTGGTGCTGGCTTACTGGTGGGCCCGCAGCGTGGCGGCCGCCGATGCCAGCGCGCACGGCGCCGCCTTCGCCCAGGGCAAGCGCGAGACCGCACGGTTCTACTTCACCCGCGTGCTGCCGCGCACCCTCGCCCACGCCGCCGCGATCCAGGCCGGCGCCGCCCCGCTGATGGCGATGGACGACGAGCGCTTCGGCGCCTGAGCCGGGCTGCGCCCGGCACCCGCAGAAGCCAAGGCTGGAGCTAAAGCAACAGCAACAGCTGGCCTCCTGCGGGATGGCAGGGCGGGTCCGATTGCGGGGGACGGCGCAAGTACGTCCTTGTAGCCTCGATCGCCGCATCCATGCGGCTCACGCCCCCGCAACCGGACCCATCCCGCCTTCGACAGATTTCTGCTGCTGGTAGGTGTCGACCTTGGTCGACACGGCAGATCCACGCCATGCGTGGATGCGGGGTCAGAGCCCTTTCCTGCGGAAAGGGATCCGACCCCAGCCTGACAGCCCGCCCCACAATCCCTCTGGAGAAAAGCCCCCTTTTGTTAAAGGGGGCGCGCCGGCAGGCGCGGGGAATAGGTGGAATACGTGGACCTGAATGCTGACGATTTGCGTATCGCCAACCGGCGATACACAAATCGTCAACATTCAGGTATAAGCTGTTCTCCCGATGGAGACAGACACTACACGCTTGGGTCTGATCGAAGCCGGAGCTCCGTTTTCTGCTCCGGGCGCCGAAGCATCGCCCAACGCCACGACGCTGCATCGCCCCGGTTCGGTCCGGCTGCTCTCGCTGGATGCCCACGGACGCGTACTGGACTGGATCACCTGGCAGGATGCGGCCTGCCTCTACGCTCGTGAAGCCGTGGCCTGGACGCTGGGCGATCCGTGCCTGCACATCCACGGCGGTACCAACCGCTTCAGCGGCCTGCAGAGCGGCATGGACCTGCACCCGATCATCGCCGCCCGCGGCCACGCCCGCTCCCGCGCGATCGACCCCACGCCGAACCTGACCAACCCGGCCCTGTTCGCCCGCGACGCGCACCTGTGCATGTACTGCGGCCAGCAGTTCAACCGCCCCACGCTCACCCGCGACCACGTCATGCCGCTGTCCAAGGGGGGCCTGGACTGCTGGGAAAACGTGGTCACCGCCTGCTTCCACTGCAACTCGCGCAAGAGCGACCGCACCCCGCAGCAGGCCGGAATGCCGTTGCTGGCGGTGCCTTACCGGCCCAGCTGGATCGAACACCTGATCCTGTCCAACCGCAACATCCTGGCCGACCAGATGGCCTTCCTGAAGGCGCAATTGCCCAAGCGCTCAAAACTGAGCACCTGAATCGCTGAAAATGCAACCCTCACCGTCCTGTCACGGGCGGCGGCGTTTGCTTGCCCCACCCCCGTTTGAGGGCGAAAATGGGCGTTCAGAACAAGTGCGAACATGATGATCGACTCTGCCCGCTATCCCCGCCTCGCGCGCATCCAGACACCGGATGACCTGCGCACGTTCGACGAATCCGAATTGAGGGCGGTCGCCGACGAACTGCGCGCCTACCTCATCGAGTCGGTGGGCAAGAGCGGCGGCCACTTCGCCGCCGGCCTGGGCGTGATCGAACTCACCGTGGCCCTGCACTACCTGTACCAGACTCCGCAGGACCAACTGGTCTGGGACGTCGGTCACCAGACCTACCCGCACAAGATCCTGACCGGTCGCCGCGACGAGATCCACACCGTCAAGCAGAAGGACGGCGTCGCGCCGTTCCCGAAGCGCGAAGAGAGCGAGTACGACACCTTCGGCGTCGGCCACTCCTCGACCTCGATCTCGGCCGCACTCGGCATGGCCATCGCCCGCCAGTCCGAAGGCGACAACCGCCAGGTCGTTGCAGTGATCGGTGATGGCGCAATGACCGCCGGCATGGCCTTCGAAGCGCTGATGCACGCCGGCGGCATGGAGCCCGAGCCGAACCTGCTGGTGATCCTCAACGACAACAACATGTCGATCTCGGAGGCGGTGGGTGGCCTGACCAAGATGCTCGGCCGCGCCACCGGCAGCCGCACGCTCAACGCGCTGCGCGAAGGCGGCAAGAAGATCCTCGGCGACAAGAAGAACAACCCGGCGCGCTTCGTGAAGCGCTGGGAAGAACACTGGAAGGGCATGTTCGTGCCGTCCACGATGTTCGAGGAAATGGGCTTCCACTACACCGGTCCGATCGACGGTCACGACATGTCCGCCCTGCTGTCCACGCTGAAGACGCTGCGCGCCTCCAAGGGCCCGAAGCTGCTGCACGTGATGACCACCAAGGGCAAGGGCTACGAGCCGGCCGAAGGCGACCAGATCGGTTACCACGCCGTCGGCCCGTTCGATCCGGACAAGGGCCTGGTGGCCAAGGCCGGTGCCAAGAAGCCGACCTACACCGATGTATTCAGCGACTGGCTGTGTGACGCCGCCGCCGCCGAGCCGCGCCTGTACGGCATCACCCCGGCGATGCGCGAGGGCTCCGGCCTGGTGCGTTTCAGCAAGGAATACCCGCAGCGCTATTTCGACGTGGCAATTGCCGAACAGCACGCGGTCACCCTCGCCGCCGGCATGGCCACCCAGGGTGGCAAGCCGGTGGTGGCGATCTACTCGACCTTCCTGCAGCGTGCGTACGACCAGTTGGTGCATGACGTGGCCATCCAGGACCTGGACGTGCTGTTCGCGATCGACCGCGCCGGCGTGGTCGGCCCGGACGGCGCCACCCATGCCGGCAACCTCGACCTGAGTTTCCTGCGCTGCGTGCCGAACATGGTGGTGATGGCACCGTCCAACGAAGCCGAGTGCCGGCAGATGCTCAGCACTGGCCTGCAGCATCCGGGCCCGGCTGCCGTGCGCTATCCGCGCGGCACGGGCACCGGCGTGGCCGCCGGCACCGACCTGTCGACCCTGCCGATCGGCAAGGGCGAGCTGCGCCTGCAGGGCAGCCGCGTGGCACTGCTGGCCTTTGGCAGCACCGTGGCGGCCGCCGAACAGGTCGGGCGCGAGCTGGGCCTGAGCGTGGTCAACATGCGCTTCATCAAGCCGCTGGACCGCGAGCTGGTGCTGGCCGTGGCCGCCCAGCACGAGGGCCTGGTGACGATCGAAGACAACGTGGTGGCCGGTGGCGCCGGTTCCGGCGTCGGCGAGCTGCTCAACGCCGAAGGCGTACTGCGCCCGATCCTGCATCTGGGCCTGCCAGACAGCTATCAGCACCACGCCAGCCGCGAGGACCTGCTGGCCGAGGCCGGCATCGATGCGGCGGGCATTCGTGCGGCAGTGCTCAAGCGCTGGCCGCAGCTGGCTGCAGGCACCCCGCCGCTCAGCGCGGCGGGCTGAAGCCGATCACACGTCCATGGATCCACGCATGCCGTGGATCTACTGTGGAGCAGAGGCCCATCCACGCCATGCGTGGATGGCAGCCCCCGGGAAATGATCCGGGGGCCCCCGCCCTCAGCCGTAACTGACCGCTTCCACGAACGCGCCGCTGGCCTCCACCCGCACCGCAGCGCGCTGCCCGGTGTCGACAAAGTGCAGGCGTGCGAGGGTTTCAGCGAAATCGAAGGCCCGGGCACCGTCGCGGAAATCGATCGGCTCCGGCCGGTCCGGATGCAGCACGCGCCATTGGCGCTGTTCGCATTGCAGGCGGATCAACATGCGGCTCACTCCTTGAGGCAGCGTATCGACGGTGGGCGGGACACATGCGCCGTCTGCGGCAGGCATCCTGCGGCAGGCATCGGCGCGACGAGTCAGGCGCACACAGAGGTGCGCCTGATCGCAGAAGATACGACGTTCAAAATGTGAGCTCTATCAGATTATTCTGATTTTTGAGGGGCGCGCTCAATTCACCTGGAACTGGGCCCGGCAGCCATCGCTGACCCAGATACCACGGCGGTCCCAGCCCCAGGTCTGGCCCTCGATGCAGGCGCTGCGTGAATCCTGGCGGACCAGGCGCACGCCACGACGGATGCGGGCATCGCAGTACTCCTGGCGGTGGCCGTTGGAATGGCAGGTGATCACCTCACCTCCGCCCCAGCCATTGCCACCGTTGCCCCAGCCGCCTCCGTTACCCCAACCACCGCCACGGCGGTACTCGCCGACAAATTCGGCGCGACATCCCTGGGTCACCCACACTCCATAGCGCGATTGGCCCCAGGTTTCACCCTCCACGCAGGGCGAGCCGGACAGTTGGCGGATCATCCGCGCCCGGCCTTCCAGGCGGCACTCGTTGCTGCGGTTCTTGATCGATTCGCAGCGCACGATGCCGCTGCCTTCGCGGCTGCCGTAGCGGTCATCGTCATAACCGTAGCCATAGCTCTGCGCCTGGGCGCCGCCCGCAGCGGCCAGCATTGGCAGCAGGGTGCAGGCCAGGGTGCGCCAGGTGAGTGCCTTGCCCATCGAAATCTCCGGATGAATACGATGGCGCAAGCATCCGGGATTCATGAGGCGGCGCACAGGGGGGTACGCGGCGGCGGTTTTTCCCCATTCAAACAACCCAACCGTGGCTGACTGCGCCACGGCCGGTGGCGTCAATCTCCGACGTGGAGCGCATCCACCGTGCTGCCGAGTGCCTCGACCCGCACCGTGCTGCGCTGGCCGGTACGACGGTGGTGCTCGAGGGCCAGCGCGGCGGCCGCGTCAAAGGCATCGGCGCCATGGGCATAGCAGGTGGCGACACGCGCCTGCGGATGCAGCACGGACCAGCGCTGGGCGGTGCATTGGACGGTAATGACCATGAGGGGCTCCTGCGGATGGAAGGATGCAGTGGCAGGCGGACGGGCCACATGCCGGTACACCATCAGGCTAGCGACCGCCTCCGGTTTGGCCCATCAGACTTGTACGAAAATGCCGTGCCCTGCGGTCAGCCCTTGCCTGCCCTCACATCCCTGAGCCCGTTTAGCCTGTTCTTTCCGTGATCCTTGTCACGGAGTCAGCAGGACTTCACACTATCGTCACCAACAGGGGCCCCTTCCACATGCGCACCTTCTTCTCACAGCAGCGTTGGACGCTGCTGAAGTTCTACTTCGTAGCCAGCTACCTGGTGCTGATCGAGGAACTGATCCGCGCTGCCATGCACTGAGCGCTTGCTGCAGGGCTATTTGCGACAGACACTGTCGCTTTAGGCACGGAGCCCGCTCGATGAAAGCGCTTCTTCTGATTCCAGTCCTGCTGGTGCTGTCCGCCTGTGCCAACCAGCATCAGGCCGCTGCACGTGCCGATACGGCGGCCACTTCGCCTGCCATGCCGAAGGTCGGCGGCGATCGCGATGCCCACGGTTGCATCGGTTCGGCCGGCTACCAATGGTGCGAGCACAGCCAGCGCTGCGAACGCCCTTGGGAACTGGCGCAGGCGCAGGGTCTGGCGAACACCGCCGAAGCCATCGATGCCTACTGCGCGAAGCCGGCCAGCCCGGCGCGCAAGTGAGCCGCGCGCACCATGGCTGAGCTGAGCCCGCTGCCCACCCTCGCCCCTGGCCGCTACCGCCATTTCAAGGGCGGCGAGTACGAAGTGATCGACATCGTGCGCAGCAGCGAGACGCTGGAGCCACTGGTGCTGTATCGCGCGCTCTATGGCGAAGGCGGCCTGTGGGTGCGCCCGTACCCGATGTTCGTCGAACAGGTACCGGGCGAACACGGACCGCAGCCGCGCTTCGCACGCATCGACGGTTGAATCCACGCTGCCGGCCACGGTCGGCAGTTACGGCGCGGCGGTGGGCCTGCGCTACAATCGTACCGTCCAGTCGGTTTCTTCCCGCCATGTCCGCATCCCCCTCCCGTTCGCGCCGCAAGGCGCCCGACAGCGTGCGCCAGTCGCTGCTGCAGGCCACCATCGAAGTGATCGGCCAGCAGGGCCTGGCGGCACTGACCGTGCAGGACGTCGCACATGCCGCAGGCGTCAGCAAGGGCGCGCTGTTCCATCATTTCAGCAGCAAGCAGGTACTGGTCGACGAGGCCATCGGCGCGCTCATCGGCGAGTTCGAAGCACGGGTGCGCGCCCTGCTGCAGGAAAATCCGGTGGGGCATGGCAGCTTCAGCCGCGCCTATGTACAGGCCAACTTCGAACACCTGCTGCAGCAGGAACAGGACAACGACATCGGCCTGACCCTGGGCAACCTGATGGAACCCGGCCTGCTGGTGCACTGGCGCACCTGGAAACGCGCGATGCTGGCCGAATTCCCCGACGAAGCCAACGATGCCCGCCTGTATGCAGCGCGCTGTGCCGCCGATGGCTATTGGGCCACCGCTTACGGCCGACCGCTGGACGAGGAAGAACGCATCAACGCATTGGCCATGGCCGAACAGGCCCTGAAACTGTGCGACCCGCTGTGAGTCGGAGCCTGCGATGAATCCCTACGCCTATCTCGCCGCCGCAATCGTGCTGGAAGTGATCGCCACATCTCTGCTGAAGGCATCCGACGGCATGAGTCGACTGGCACCGACGCTGGGTGCGCTGGTCGGCTACGGACTGTGCTTCTACCTGCTGTCGGTGACCATGAAATCGATACCGACCGGCATTGCCTACGCCATCTGGTCCGGCGTCGGCATCGTGCTGATCTCGTTGATCGGGCTGGTGGTGTTCAAGCAGCGCCTGGATCCGCCGGCGCTGATCGGCATCGGCCTGATCTGCGCCGGCGTGCTGGTGATCAACCTGTTCTCGCGCAGCAGCGCACACTGAGCATGCTGCTGCGCGATCAACGCTAGCTGACCTTCTTCGCTACGGTCATGCCGAGCAGGAACAGCACCACCGCGATGATGATGCCGGCCCAGAACAGGAACTTGGCGATGCCGACGGCGGCGCCGGCGATGCCGCCGAAGCCGAGCACGCCCGCAATGACGCCGATGATGGCGAAGATGATGGCCCACTTGATCATGTCAAACCTTTCCCCGTGGGGACTGCGTACTGGATGATCAGGCTAGGCCGTAGCCGATGCGGCAGTCGTGAACAGGCCGCGTGCGCGGCGTGAATCAGCGCGGGCGGAAACGCAGCAGGGCCACCGCGAAGGCCAGGAACACGCTGCCCACCAGGCGCTCGAACCAGCGCCGCGCGAAGGGTTTGGCCAACCAACGGCGCAGGCCATGGCCACCGGCGGCATACATCACGTACCAGAACAGTTCGCAGCCAGCGAAGGTGGCGACCAGCACGCTGTACTGCAGCGCCTGGCCACGCGACGGGTCGACGAACTGCGGCAGGAACGCCGCAGCGAACAGCAGCAGCTTGGGATTGCTCAGGCCCACCAGAAGGCCACCACGGAACACCTTCCACGCGCCCAGCGACGCCGCAACCGGCAGCGCGGCATCGACCGTCACCGGTGGTGCCGGCCGGCAACTGTCACGCCATGCCTTCAGGCCCAGCCAGGCCAGATAGGCCACGCCCAGATAGCGCAGCACCTCGAACAGCATTGGCGAGGAATGCAGCAGCGCACTCAGGCCTGCTGCGGAGGCCGCCAGCACCAGCAGCATCGCCAGCAGGCAGCCAGCCATCGCCGGCACGCTACCGCGAAAGCCGAGCCCGACGCTGCGACCGAGGATATGCAGCATGTTCGGCCCCGGCGTACCACACAGAACGAACACCGTGGCGAGGAACCACCACCAGGTATGCAGGGCCATATCGGACATCTACTTCAGAAGATCCCACCAGCATAGAGTGCGCCTGCAGTGCGCGGCACATACAGCACAACGTGGATACGGTGGTTACAGATCCCGCCATCGGCAATCGGATGCCATCTGTGCTGCAATGAGGGCTCCTGGCATGGAGCTGTGCATGAAGACCCTTGGCCTGATCGGCGGCATGAGCTGGGAAAGCTCGGCGCAGTATTACCGGCTCATCAACGAGGACGTGCGGCAGCGCCTCGGTGGCGCACATTCGGCGCAGCTGCTGCTGTGGTCGGTCGACTTCGCCCCGATCAAGCAGCTGCAGCATGACGGCGACTGGGATGCGCTGGGCGACCACATGGCCGACGCTGCACGGCGCCTGCAGGCCGGTGGCGCCGATCTGCTGCTGATCTGCACGAACACCATGCACAAGCTGGCCGATCGCATCGAGGCTGCCTGCCCCGTCCCGCTGCTGCATATCGCCGACCCCACCGCCCAGGCCATCGTGCAGGCAGGCGCTCGCAAGGTGGGCCTGCTCGGTACCGCCTTCACCATGGAACAGGACTTCTACCGCGGCCGGCTGCAGGAGCGCTTCGGGCTGGAGGTACTGGTACCCGAAGCCGATGATCGTCGCAGCGTGCACGACATCATCTACCAGGAGTTGATTGCCGGTGTGATCCGCGAACGCTCGCGGCAGGTCTACGCCGACGTGATCGCGCGCCTGGTGGCGCGCGGTGCCGAAGCCATCATCCTGGGCTGTACCGAGATCATGCTGCTGGTAGGGCCGGAGGACAGCGCCGTGCCGCTGTTTGATACCACTGCACTGCATGCGCGGGCTGCGGTGGACGCGGCGCTGGCGTGAATCGATGCGCGCCGGAGCGCGGGATCAGTCCGCGCCCTGCACTTCCAGCGCGGTGATGAGCCAATCGACCACCGCCTGCGAATCACACAGGAAGAAGATGGCATCACCGGAGCGCGCTTCGGTGAGCAGGCGATAGACGGTGATCGCCACCGCCGACTGATTGGCGATGAACACTTCCGGGCTGCGCGGCCCCTCGCTGTGGCCGGCAACCGCGTGCAGCGCCTTGCGTGCGGCCACGGTCGCTGCCGGGTCCGCGCTACGGGTCAGTTCCGGCCCGCGCAGCCCCCAGGCAATGAACACATGCTTGCCCTTGAACGTAGTGTCCAGGACCCGCACCTCGGCGCCGCCTGCGTCGGCCGAGCGATGAATGACGGTACTGCTGATCAACGCAACCCCCTGTGGTCGTCGTGGTCCGCGCATCCTCCCTCACAGGCCGCCCGCACGCCAGTGACGGCAGCCACAGGCTGCGCCGACAGGCGTGGAAGACATGTAAGAAGGTGTAAACCGATGCGATCGGATGTGCAGCGATGATACGGGATGTAAGCCTCTGCATGGGCCGGTGCGCACTACTAAATCCCTACTGAGCCAGTTCCGGAACGATGCGTTCCGACGCCCCCGTGCTGGGTCATTCTTGCCGCCCGAATCCCCGCCCGAGGCTCCCCCATGACCCTTCGCCTGCTGCTGCCGATCACCGGCGCCGCCCTTGCCCTGCTGCTGGCCACCACCACCGTGGCCGCCCAGGACTACGACACTGATCACATTCCGGCGCTGCGCTGCGAATCCCAGTTCAACAAGACCGCGCAATGCCCCATCGAGGGCCCGATGCGCCTGGCCAGGCAACTGTCGGTCACCCGCTGCGTGGAGAACCAGAACTGGGGCCAGAGCCGCCGCACGTTGTGGGTGACCGACGGCTGCCGCGCCGAGTTCGTTGCCGACGGCTATGGGCGCGGACGCTGGCCGGGCCGCGGCAGGGACCGTGACGATGATGGCGAGCGCCTGGTCTGCGAGTCCTACGAAAAGAAGGACAAGGAATGCCGTATCCGTGTGCGCCACGAGGTGCGCCTGGTCAAGCAGAAGTCGGTGACGGCCTGCATCGAGGACCAGAACTGGGGCTGGGACCGACGCGGGATCTGGGTCAGCGACGGCTGCCGTGCCGAGTTCCGGGTGTATTGACTGCCGAGCACGCGCTGGTTGCGGCGGGTGCGACTGCGCCTGCGGCAGAGCCGATAGACTGGGCCCTCCTGTCAGGAGCCCGATCATGCCCGCTGCGACCGTGCTGCGCGTCCGCGACGCGACGCCAACCGATGCCTCTGCGCTGATCGCACTCGACAGCGTGGCGGCAAGCGACCCTCGACGGGCGGAACAGATCGGCGAGTGGTTGGCGCAGGGCAACGTGCATGTTGCCGAACAGGAGCGCGAGATCGTCGGCTACATGACCCTCCATGAGCACTTCTTCGGCGAAGCCTTCGTCGAAATGCTGATGGTCGCGCGCGAGCGGCGCAGCCAGGGCGTCGGCGCCGCACTGCTGCGGCACGCGATCGCACAGCGTGGGCAACGCAAGCTGTTCACCTCGACCAATGCCTCCAACATCGCCATGCAGCGCCTGCTCGTTGCATCGGGCTTCATCGACAGCGGCATCGTGCATGGACTGGATGACGGCGACCCGGAGCTGATCTACCGCTTTGCCGGCAGCTGATCGAGATACGCGGTCACCTTGGTGTCCAGCAGATCCATCAGCACGGGATCCATGCAGCGATAGTCGTCGGGAACATCGAGGCAATGCAGGCGCTTGTGTTCCAGCAGGCGAGCGTATGCGGCCTGCAGTCGATGCTGATGCTTGGCCTCCATCACGAAGATGACATCGGCCCAGCGGATGTCCGCCGGGTCGATGGGGTGTCGTGCATGCGGGCTGGTGCCGGCCGACCGCGCAGTGAAGCCGGGCCGCCGTCGCCACATGGCTTCGGCGGTCGGGCTGCGCAGCTGGTTGCGGCTGCAGACGAACAGCAGGTTGATCATTCCTGTTCCTGCAGTTGGCGGGCGCTGAGCACTGGATAGGTGAAGCCCAGCTGGCGTGCGCGCGCAAGCTTGGCATCGCGCGTGTACAGCAGCTTCCAGTTCTTCTCGGGCTTGTAGCTGTAGGCGGTCGTGGCGCGGTCGCCACCACGGTTGCGGGCCTGGCTGCGACGCCAGGCACGGTTTCTTGCAGATTCCATGATGTTTTCTCGTGAGTACCGGGTTCAGCAGCCGCGGTAGTACGAGTGGCGCGCAGCATACACCGCGCGCACAAAAAAGCCCACGCATCGCTGCGCAGGCTTCTTGATTCATCACAGTGGTCGGGACGGCCGGATTCGAACCGACGACCCTCTGCCCCCCAGGCAGATGCGCTACCAGGCTGCGCTACGCCCCGACTGATGCTGCGATGTGCCCGCCAGTGCGGCGGGCCGTGAAGTATAGCGGATTACGATGGAAATGGGATCAGCGGCGCAACAACTGCAGCACTTCTTCCAGCTCCATGCGCACCTGCTTGATGATCTGGTTGCTCAGCGCCGATTCCTCGCGGGCATCGGGGCCATCCAGACGCAGGCGTGCACCACCGATGGTGTAGCCCTGTTCGTACAGCAGGCTGCGGATCTGCCGCACCATCAGCACGTCGTGGCGCTGGTAGTAGCGGCGGTTGCCTCGGCGCTTGGCCGGCTCAAGGCTGGGAAACTCGGTTTCCCAGTAGCGCAGGACGTGCGGCTTGACGTCGCACAGCTCGCTGACCTCACCGATGGTGAAGTAGCGCTTGGCCGGGATCGGCGGTAGTTCGCGGTTACTGCCCGGATCCAGCATAAGCTTCCACCCTCTCCTTGAGCTTCTGGCCCGGACGGAAGGTGACCACCGTACGGGCGGAAATCGGAATTTCCTCGCCGGTCTTGGGGTTGCGACCCGGGCGCTGGTTCTTGCGCCGCAGATCGAAATTGCCGAAGCCCGACAGCTTCACCTGACGTCCCTGTTCCAATGCTTCACGCAGCACATCGAAAAACGCGTCGACGAATTCCTTGGCTTCCCGCTTGTTCAGACCGACTTCGTCGAACAGCTTTTCCGCCATCTCCGCCTTGGTCAATGCCATTGCCTGCTACCCCCGAGTGCTGCCCGCTCAGCCGCGGATCCGGGCGTGATGTTCACGCTCGATGGCAGTGACCGCCTCGGCCACCACCGCATCCACGTCGCGGTCCGTCAGAGTGCGCGACTTGTCCTGCAAAATCAAGCCCATAGCGAGACTCTTGAATCCCGGCTCGACGCCCTGGCCGACGTAGCGGTCGAACAGGTTCAGGTCGCGCAGCAGCGGACCGGCGGCCTGGCGGACGGTGGCCGCGAGGTCGGCCCAGGCCACCTGTTCAGGCACCAGGAATGCCAGGTCGCGACGCACTGCCGGGAAGCGCGACAGCTCGCCGGCACGCGGCAGGCGGCGGGCGGTCAGCGGCTCCAGGTCCAGCTCGAAAGCATAGACGTCGGCTTCGATGTCCATTGCCTTGGCCAGGCGCGGATGAATCTGGCCGATCCAGCCGATCGCCACACCATCACGGAACACCTCGGCTGAGCGGGCCGGGTGGCCGTAGGCACGGGCCGACGGGCGGAACTCCAGTACCGCACCACTGGCAGCGGCCAGCGACTCCAGGTCGCCCTTCAGGTCATGGAAATCGACCTTGCGGGCCGGCAGGCCCCACTGCAGTGCCTGTGCATCGCCACAGACCGCAGCGGCCACGCGCGGGGTCTCCAGCGGCGCCGGCCGGCTTTCGCCGAGCGACGCGTCGCCGGCCTGCTGGGCGAACACGCGGCCCAACTCGAACAGGCGCACGCGGCCGATCTGGCGGGCGGCATTGCGGCCCAACGTGGCGACCAGGCCTGGCAGCAGCGACGGGCGCATCACCGCCAGTTCGGCCGACAGCGGGTTGGCCAGCGGTACCAGGCCGTCGCGCAGCTGCCACTGGCTCAGCAGCGCATCGTCGACGAAAGCGAAATTGACGGTTTCCTGCTGGTCACGGGCGATCAGCTGGCGGCGCACGCTCAGCGCGTCCAGCTGGATCTCGCTCGGCATCGCCACGCGCGAGGCGCCGCCCGGCAGCGTGGTCGGGATCTGCTCGTAACCGTGGATGCGGGCCAGCTCTTCGATCAGGTCTTCTTCGATGGCGATGTCGAAGCGGCGGCTCGGCGCCGTGACCTGCCAGCCGTCGGCGGTGGCAACCACGTCCATCCCCAGCGCGCGCAGGATGCGCTCGACTTCCGCATCGTCGACGATGATGCCGAGCACGCGGGTGATGCGGGCGCGGCGCAGCACGATGGTTGCCGGCTGCGGCAGGTCGGCCTCACGCACGGCCTCGGTGACCGGCGCCGGGGTACCGCCGGCCAGGTCCAGCACCAGGCGGGTGGCGTACTCGATGGCGGTACGCGGCAGTGCCGGATCGACACCACGCTCGAAGCGGTGGCCGGCATCGGTGTGCAGGCCCAGCTTGCGGCCACGGCCCATGATCGCGGCCGGCGCGAAATGCGCGGCTTCCAGGAACACGGCAGTGGTGGCGTCGGTGACGCGGGTGTCGAAGCCCCCCATCAGGCCGGCCAGGCCGACCGCGCGATCGGCGTCGGTGACCACCAGGAAGCTGTCGTCCAGCGCGGCATCGCGGCCATCCAACAGCTTCAGGCTCTCGCCGGCACGCGAACGACGCACGGCGATGCTGCCCTGCAGGGTGTCGAGGTCGTAGGCATGCATCGGCTGGCCGAGCTCGAGCATCACGTACTGGGTGATGTCGACCAGCAGCGAGACCGGGCGCACGCCACTGCGGCGCAGGCGCTCGGCCATCCACAGCGGGGTCTTGGCGGCGGCGTTGACACCTTCGATGACGCGGCCCAGGTAACGCGGTGCTTCGGCGCCGGCGTCGAGCTGGATGGCCAGCTCACGGCTGCCGATGGCGGGAATCGCCTCGGCGGTGAAATCCAGCACGTCGCTGCGGGTGGCCGCGGCGACGTCGTAGGCGATACCGCGCAGGCTGAAGCAGTCGGCGCGGTTCGGGGTCAGCTTGATCTCGATGCTGGCGTCCGGCAGGCCCAGGTAATCGACCAGAGCCTGGCCGACCGGTGCGTCATCCGGCAGTTCCAGCAGGCCGGAGGCATCGTTGTCCAGGCCCAGCTCCTTCGCCGAGCACAGCATGCCGTTGGACTCGACACCGCGCAGCTTGGCCGGCTTGATCTTCAGCTCGCCAATCTGCGCGCCGACCATCGCCAGCGGCGCAACCAGGCCCGGACGTGCGTTCGGTGCGCCGCACACGATCTGCAGCAGCTCGCCCTGCCCGGCATCGACCTTGCACACCTGCAGGCGGTCGGCTTCCGGATGGCGTACGGCGTCGACGATGCGCGCCACGACCACGTGCTCGAGGCCTTCGCCCAGCGCGGTCACTTCTTCCACTTCCAGGCCGATGGCGGTCAGCACCGCACTCAGTTCATCGCGCGAAGCGCGGGTCGGGACGTGGCTGCGCAGCCAGTTTTCGGAGAATTTCATGGTGTCACCCTGGTGGGCCCGGCGCATGCGCCTGGGCCTGCGTTGTTGAGTCCGCCGGGCATGGCCCGGCGCTACCTGATGCGTTACGCGAACTGCTTGAGGAAGCGCACGTCGTTCTCGAAGAACGCGCGCAGGTCGTTGACGCCATAACGCAGCATCGCGAAGCGCTCCACGCCCATGCCGAAGGCGAAGCCGGTGTAGCGCTCCGGATCGATGCCGACGTTGCGCAGCACGTTCGGATGGACCATGCCGCAGCCGAGCACTTCCAGCCAGCGGGTGCTGCCATCGGGCTGCTGCCAGGCGATGTCCACTTCCGCGCCCGGTTCAACGAATGGGAAGTAGCTGGGGCGGAAGCGCATCTCGAAGTCGCGCTCGAAGAACGCGCGCACGAACTCGGCCAGCGTGCCCTTCAGGTCGGCGAAGGTCGAATGCTCGTCCACCAGCAGGCCTTCCACCTGATGGAACATCGGCGAATGGGTCTGGTCGCTGTCGCTGCGGTACACCTTGCCGGCGGCGATCATGCGCAGCGGCGGCGCGTGGTCGCCCATGTAGCGCACCTGCACACCGGAGGTATGCGTGCGCAGCAGGCGGCCGTCGCCGAAATAGAAGGTGTCGTGCATGGCGCGCGCCGGATGGTGCGGCGGGAAGTTCAGCGCCTCGAAGTTGTGCCAGTCGTCCTCGATCTCCGGCCCTTCAGAGAGCTCGTAGCCCAGCCGGCCGAAGATGCCGGTGATGCGCTCCAGGGTGCGGGTGATCGGATGCAAGCCGGCGCGGTCGCCATTGCGGCCCGGCAGGGTGATGTCGATGGCTTCGGCAGCCAGGCGCGCGTCCAGTGCCGCGTCTTCCAGCAGCGCCTTGCGCTCGCCCAGCGCGCGGGTCAGCGTGTCGCGGGCCTGGTTGATCGCTTCACCGGCGGACTTGCGCTCGTCGGCCGGCAGGGCACCGAGCTGCTTGAGCTGCGAGGTGATGCTGCCACTCTTGCCAAGCAGGGCCACGCGCAGCTGTTCCAGCACGTCGGGGCTCTGTGCGGCGGCCACATCGGCCAGCGCCTGGGTGGTGAGGGATTGGATGTCGCTCATGGGGGGCCGGAACTCCAGTCGATCTGCCATCGCGATGCGCGAAGGGCCGACCCCTGTCGCCACCGCCGTCCCTGCGCTGCCGCTGTGGCCTCGCCGGGACCCAAAAAAGAATGGGGAAGGACTTGCGCCCTTCCCCATGCATTGCCTTGACCTGACACCGTTCCGAGTGAACGGTTACGGCATCGGGAAGGACTTATGCCGCCAGCGCGCCCTTGGCCTTTTCGGCCAGCGCGGTAAAGCCGGCTGCGTCGTGCACGGCGATGTCAGCCAGGACCTTGCGATCCAGGGTGATGCCGGCCTTCAGCAGACCGTTCATGAAGCGGCTGTAGCTCAGGCCGTTGATGCGGGCAGCCGCATTGATACGGGTGATCCACAGCGAACGGAAGTTGCGCTTCTTCTGCTTACGGCCGATGTAGGCGTACTGCTGTGCCTTGATGACCGCCTGCTTGGCGACGCGGAAGACCTTGCGACGGGCGTTGTAATAGCCCTTGGCGAGATCCAGGATTTTCTTGTGGCGGCGACGCGCCTGTACGCCACGCTTAACTCGTGCCATTTTTCAGTTCCTCAGAGGTAAGGGAGCATGCGGTCCAGACGGCCTGCGTCTTCTGCACGGACATGGCCCGTCTGACGCAGATTACGCTTACGCTTGGTCGCTTTCTTCGTGAGGATGTGGCTACGGTTGGCGTGGCCGCACTTGTACTTGCCCGAGGCGGTCTTGCGGAAACGCTTGGCCGCTGCCCGGTTGGTCTTGATCTTGGGCATTGCAATGTCCTTGATGGGATATGACCCTGGTTTCTGACTGATCTGGCGGCGGCCTGGGCCGCTCTTTCCGTCCTGCCATGATCGGCGTACGACCCGTCCTGGGTGGGTCGAGCCGGGCATGATACAGGCAAAACCGCCCTGCCACCAGCCCCTGCAACCCGTTTACCGGCACTGCACCGGCCTGCCGCAAAAGACAAAGGGACGCCGACGGCGTCCCTTTACCCTGAACCATTCAGCCAGGCGCCCCGGAAGGCGGCCCGTCAGGCCTCAGGTCTTCTTCTTCGGCGCGATCATCATGACCATCTGACGCCCTTCCAGGCGCGGACGGGATTCAATGACGATGTCCTCGCCCAGATCGGTCTCGATCCGGTTGGCCATTTCGCGGCCCAGTTCCTGGTGGCTCATTTCACGGCCACGGAAACGGATGTTGACCTTGATCTTGTCACCATCCTCGAGGAACCCGCGCATCTTGCGCAGCTTGATCTGGTAGTCGCCCTCGTCCGTGACCGGACGGAACTTCACTTCCTTGATCTCGACCTGCTTGGTCTTCTTCTTGGCCTCGCTGGCCTTCTTCTGCGCTTCGAACTTGAACTTGCCGAAGTCCATGATCTTGCAGACCGGCGGATCGGCCTGCGGCTGGATTTCGACCAGGTCCAGGCCTTCATCTTCGGCCATGGACAGCGCTTCGTCGCGCGACAACACGCCGATCATTTCTCCGTCACTGCCGATCACGCGGACGCGCGGCACACGGATTTCCTGATTCTTGCGGTTCTGTTTGTTGTCAGGGGTGCTGATATTACGTTCTCCCAAGGGTATCGAACCGGTCCGGGTGCCTGTGCCCCCGGACCGGACCTTTGCTTACGCGCCCTCGGCCTGGAGCCGCTCGATGAAGGCCTGCAGGCTCATGCTGCCCAGGTCTTCGCCAGAACGCGTACGCACCGCCACAGCCCCATTTTCCTTCTCGCGGTCACCAATGACCAGCAGGTAGGGCACGCGCTGCAACGTATGCTCGCGGATTTTATAGCCGATCTTCTCGTTACGCAAATCCGAGCTGACGCGGAAGCCTTGCTCCGCAAGGGTTTTGGTCACGCCCGAGACGTACTCGGCCTGAGCGTCGGTGATGTTGGCCACCACCACCTGGGTCGGCGCCAGCCAGGTCGGGAACTGGCCGGCATGGTGCTCGATCAGGATGCCCAGGAAGCGCTCCATCGAGCCCACGATGGCGCGGTGCAGCATGACCGGGTGCTTCTTCTGGCTGTTCTCGTCCACGTACTCGGCGCCCAGGCGGCCCGGCATCATGAAGTCGACCTGCATCGTGCCCAGCTGCCAGGTACGGCCGATCGCGTCCTTCAGGTGGTACTCGATCTTCGGGCCGTAGAAGGCGCCCTCGCCCGGCAGCTCCTGCCACTCCACCCCGTTGCTGGACAGTGCCGAGCGCAGCGCGCCCTCGGCCTTGTCCCAGGTGGCGTCATCGCCCAGGCGCGATTCCGGACGCAGCGCGATCTTGACCTGGATCTCATCGAAGCCGAAGTGCTGGTAGACCGCCAGCGCCTGCTGGTGGAACGCGGTCACTTCCGCCTCGACCTGGTTTTCCGTGCAGAACACGTGGCCGTCGTCCTGGGTGAAACCACGCACGCGCAGGATGCCGTGCAGCGCGCCGGACGGCTCGTTGCGATGGCAGGCACCGAACTCACCGTAGCGGATCGGCAGGTCGCGGTAGCTGTGCAGGCCCTGGTTGAACACCTGCACGTGGCCCGGGCAGTTCATCGGCTTGAGCGCGTAGGTGCGCTTCTCCGATTCGGTGAAGAACATCGCGTCCTGGTAGTTGTCCCAGTGGCCGGATTTCTGCCACAGGCTCACGTCCAGGATCTGCGGGCAGCGCACTTCGCCGTAGCCGGTCTTGCGGTACACCTTGCGCATGTACTGCTCGACCACCTGCCACAGCGCCCAGCCCTTCGGGTGCCAGAACACCAGGCCCGGCGCTTCTTCCTGCAGGTGGAACAGGTCCTGCTGCTTGCCGATGCGGCGGTGGTCGCGCATCTCGGCTTCTTCGATGCGCTTGATGTACGCCTCGAGCTGCTTCTTGTCGGCCCAGGCGGTGCCGTAGATGCGCTGCAGCTGCTCGTTCTGCGCGTCACCGCGCCAGTAGGCGCCGGAGATGCGGGTCAGCTTGAAGGCCTTCAGGAAACGCGTGTTCGGCACGTGCGGGCCGCGGCACATGTCCACGTATTCCTGGTGGTAATACATGCCCATCGCCTGGATGTCGTCGGACATGTCCTCGATCAGGCGCAGCTTGTAGTCCTCGCCACGGGCCTTGAAGATCTCGATCACTTCGGCGCGCGGCGTCACCTTCTTGATGACGTCGTAGTCCTGGGCGATCAGTTCACCCATGCGCTTCTCGATCGCGGCCATGTCGTCCGGGGTGAACGGGCGCTCGGAGTAGATGTCGTAGTAGAAGCCCTCGGCGATCACCGGGCCGATCACCATCTTCACGTCCGGGTACAGCTGCTTGACGGCGTGGCCGACCAGGTGGGCGCAGGAGTGGCGGATGATCTCAACGCCCTCCTCGTCCTTGGCGGTGATGATGCGCAGGCTGGCATCGTGGTCGATGACGTCGCTGGCATCGACCAGCACGCCATCCACGGCACCGGCGATGGTGGCCTTGGCCAGGCCGGCGCCGATCGACTGGGCGACCTCCATGACGCTGACGGGATTTTCGAATTCGCGGCGGCTGCCGTCGGGAAGAGTAATGTTGATCATCGCAGTGGCTTCGTGCGGGGCCCGCTGGGCGGGCTGGAAAGCGTTCCCGGGGCGGCGCCCGGGCAATAAAAAAGCGCCGCGAGGGCGCCTGGAACACAGGGCCTTCGGGGGCAGGTCAACAGTGGGCGGTGGTAGTGCTCATGTCGCACGCTCGGCCGGCGCTGGGCGCGGGCCACCTTGTTCCAGTCAGGGTTCTGCGATGATCTTAAACCAGCCCGGCGGAAAGCCCAAGGGCTACCGTACGGTCCGCTGAATGGGCCTCGCTGGCGGGGGGAAATTGCAATGATTACCATGTCGCCGCAGGTCGCCCCGTGCCAGCCTGCCCGCTTTCCCCCAGGACCCCGTGATGCGCCACCCGCTCCGACCGGCTCCCGCCGGCCCCGCCCGTGTCCCGCGTTCGCCGGCCCGCCGCCGCGCCGGCTGCCCGCGATGATCACCGTCGGCCTTTCCACGCTCGGCTTCTGCAGCCTGGGCATGCTGGCGGCGATGTTCTCGGCGCTGGCCTTCTATGCCGCCTCGCCGCACTGTCGCTGGCCACGCCTGCGCCGTGCCGGCCGCCTTGGCCGCCAGATCGGCCTGGTCGCTGCCGCTGCCGCGCTGTGGCTGTGGATGGCCGAGCTCGGCTTCGCCGCTGGCCTGGTGGCGATGCTGTGCACCTGGATGCTGGCGGCGATGCTGCTGCCGGCGCTGGCCGCCTGGCACCGCCCCGGCGCGGAGTCGCCCTGATGTGGCCGCGCGCCTTCGCCGGCATCGTGGCCGGCTTCTTCCTGGCCGCCGCCGCGACCGGGCTGGTGACCTGGTTGCCTCCCGGGCCGTGGCAGAACGCACTGGTGCCCAGCCTGATCACATTCATCCCGCTGTGGATGCTGGCCGCCCTGTGGGCGTTCAGCTTCCGCAGCGCGCTGCGCGCCTGGGTGACACTGGTCGGCAGCGCTGCGGCCGGATTCGCCGTGCTGACGCTGCTGCGCCTGACCGGCGTGGTGCAATGAGACCCACCCCATGAAGTTCAGCTCACAGACGCTGCGCACATTCACCACCCTGCACACCTGGGTCGGCCTGGTTGCCGGCTTCGGCCTGTTCGTGGCCTTCTACGCGGGTGCGCTGACCCTGTTCCACCACGACCTGCCGCTGTGGCAGACGCCCGGTGCAGCCACCGCACTCCCCGCCGGCCTGGACGACGCGCAGTACCTGCTGGAGGACGTGCTTGCCGCGCATCCGGAAGCGCGCCGCCACGTCGGCATGACCTTCCCCGGCACCGAACACCCGCAGCCACTGGCCTACTGGCAGACCGATGACGGCAGCTGGCGCTACGCCTGGCCGGGACAGATCACCGGCAGCCCGACGCCGCCACAGACCGGGCTGGCCGAACTGGTCAACGAGCTGCATTACAGCCTCGGACTGCCGGTGGCCGGCATCTACGTGATGGGCATCGTCAGCCTGCTGTATGGCATGGCACTGCTGAGTGGCCTGGTGATCCACCTGCCAAAGCTGTTCGGTGATCTGTTCGCACTGCGTCCGGGCCGCAACCTGAAACAACTGTGGCAGGACGCGCACAACGTGATCGGCGTGCTCAGCCTGCCCTTCCACCTGATGTTCGCGGTCACTGGCGCCCTGCTCTGCCTGGTGTTCGTGCAGATGGCCCTGCTCAACCCGCTGATCTACGACGGCAAGGCCCTGCAGGCGGTACCGACCGCAATGGACACCGCGCCCGTGCGCGACGCCAGCGGCATCCCGGCACCGCCGGGCAGCCTGCGCGTGCTGCATGCACGCGCGCTTGAAGTGGCCCGCGCACAGGGCGTGGCCAATTTCGAACCGGCCTACCTGAAGCTGGCCAACGCCGGCGATGCCAACGCCACCATCGAGATCACCGGCGAATCCACCGGAACGCTCGGCCCGCTCGGCGCGGTGGCACTGGACGTGGCCACCGGCAACGTCCTGGCCTCGCAGCTGCCCGGCCAGCGCGACGCCAACCACGCCACGCTCAGCGCGGCCTATGCCCTGCACTTCGGCGAGTTCGGCAACGGCGTAGTGGTCTGGCTGTACTTCCTGCTCGGCCTTGGCGGTGCCTTCCTGTTCTACTCCGGCAACCTGTTGTGGATCGAATCGCGGCGCAAGCGTCGCCAGCCGCAGCAACCGCGTGCCGGGGTGAACATGGCACGGGCCACGGTCGGCGTCTGCATCGGGCTGTGCGTTGCGATTTCGGTGGCGTTCGTCACCGCACTGGTGCTGGAGCGGCTGGCACCGTCCGCGGTCGACCACGGCATCCGCTGGGCCTGCTTCGGCAGCTGGGCGGCCTGTGCGCTGTGGGCCGCGCTGCGACGCCCGGCGCAGGCCGCACGCGAACTGCTGTGGGCGGCGGCGATCAGCACCGCGCTGGTGCCGATCCTGCATGGCGCGCTCAATGGTGACTGGCTGTGGCGTGCTGCTGCGCGTGGCCACTGGCCGCTGTTCTGGGTCGATGCCATCGCGCTGGCCATGGCCTTCGGCTTCGCCCGCCTGGCAGTGGCCAGCCAACGCCGCGCCCGCAACGGCGATCCCAACAGCGTCTGGGCCAACTGAGCCGTCGCCGGGCATGACCCGGCGCTACCGAAGGTCCGCCGGATCCGGGTAACGACTCACTTCGATCAGGTTGCCATCCGGGTCGCGGAAGTACACCGATTCGATCGGCCCCAGCGCGCCAGTACGTGCGACCGGCCCCTCCTCCACTGCAACGGACTGCGCCTGCAGGTGGGCCAGCACATCGGGCGTCGCCGTGCGCGTGACCAGGCACAGATCGGCGCTGCCCGGCGTGGGCCGCAGCGCATGCGGTTGCAGCGGGGCGCTGGCCGGATGCAGGTTGATCTTCTGCTGGCCGAACTGCAGTGCGGTACGACCGGCGCCGAAGCGCACGACCTGCATGCCGAGCACGCGCTGGTAGAAATCACAGCTGCGTTCGATGTCGGCGACGGTGAGGACCAGGTGGTCCAGGCGTTCGAGATGGATCATGCCCGCAGCGTAGCGCTGCGGACGTGGCGGTAGTGTGCGGTGTCGGGCCGATGACGTTGCGGCATTGCGCCAGGCATGACCCGGCGCAGCCAGGCGAGGTTCAATCGCCGATGCGTGCCTTCTGCCAGGGACCCAGCATGGCGTTGAGCAGGCTCGCCTGTTCGTCGTCGCCGGTCAGCTCCCACATGAAGACGCCGGCCAGGCCCTGCTCACGGGCGAACTGCGCACGCAGGCCGATCGAGCGCGGGTCTTCATAGCTGATGAAAACCTTCTGCTCGGTGTTGTACAGCCACGGGCTCTGCGCCTGTGCTTGCCAGTGCTTCGTCCAGCCCGGCTGGTCGAGATAACGCGCCTTGATCACCCGCCAATCGCCGGCATCGGCCAGTGCGCTGTAGGCCTGATACAGACCGTCCGGTGCATCGCCGGTGACCTTGAAGCCGCGCCCGTAGAACGGCACACCCAGCACCAGCTTGTGGGCTGGCACCCCGCGCTCGCGGTAGTACTGCACCGCGCCGGCGACGTTGTTCCAGCGCCGCAGTTCCGGCGCCAGCGGATCGGTCGGCACTTCATGCAGGGGCGCATTGAAGGTCGACACCGATGAGAAACCGGTGCCCATGTCGTAGCTCATCAGGTTGATGAAATCGAACACCTTGGCCAGCGCCGGCAGGTCATAGCTTGCGGCTGGATCGTAGGGGCCATCGGTCTGCAGGCGACCGGCGGCCAGTGCGGCGGTCAACAGCATCGGCTGCCCCGCCTTGCGTCCATGCGCATCAAGGGCCACGCGGAACGCCTGCGCGAGCCGGGTCAGATTGGCGCGGTCCTGCGGACGGTGTGCCAGCTCCTTCGGCCCGCCACTGACCGGGAACTCCCAGTCGATGTCCACGCCATCGAAACTGCCAGCATGACGATCGAAGAACAGCGCCATGCATGAGTCGACCAGGCGCTTGCGGCTGGCCTCGGTCAGCGCTGCATCGGAGAATCCACCTGCCCCCCAGCCACCGATCGAAATCAGCGTGCGCAGATGCGGGTGCGCCTTCTTCAGCTCGGCCAGCGCCGCGAAATTCTTCGGCGCTTCCGCGCCGATCGTGCAGCGGCCGTCCTCGATGGTGGAGAACGCGTAGAACAGGTGGGTGAGGCGCTCGGCCGGAATGCTCGACACCGGGTAGCGCTCGGCCGAACCACCGGGGTAGTAGGCACCGAAGATCGGCGGCTGCGCGGGTGCCGCATGCACGGCAATGGGCAAGGCACCGGCAATCAGCACGGCAAGGGCAGCCACGGTCTGGCGGAACATGGGATCTCCCGGTTCGAAGGCGCAGCCACGTTAGCAAACGGATGGGGCTGTGGGACGGTTGTCGTGGCATGTCGTCCAGTGGACAGGTGCATCCCGCCGAATGGCGACAACGCGCCAGTCATGCAACGACCCTCATGCACTGCAGCAGGACACGCGCCGACGCCGCGTTCGCGGGCTCGCGCATCGGCTAAGGTAGCCGCGGACCTTCAACCGCGCATGGACATGAGCACCGACCACGACAACCTCGACGACAGCGACCTGCTGGACGACGAAACCCTCGACGAAGGCCAGGCCCTGGAGGCACGCGCCTACGACGCGTTCCACGAAGGCGACCTGCAGCAGGCGGTGGCGCTGTTCGGCGAGCTGATCGCACTCGCCCCCGAAGTGCCGTACCTGCATTACATGCGCGGATTGGCGCACAAGTATCTGCGCGACTGGGCAGCCTCACTGCAGGACAACCTGCGATCGGAGCAGCTGCGCGGCGAGTTCGATGTCGCCACTGCCTGGAATGCCGGCATCGCCGCCACCGGCGCCGGTGACTGGGCCGAAGCACGCCGCCAATGGGCCCGCTGCGGCATCACCCTGCCCGAGGGCGAAGGCCCGATCGAGGGCCACTTCGGCGTGGCCTGCGTGCGCCTGGCACCGTGGTCGGATGCCGAAGTGGTGTACATGAGCCGCATTGATCCGGTGCGTGCACGCATCGACAACGTACCGCTGCCCGAAAGCGGCTTCCGCTTCGGCGACATCGTGCTGCACGACGGCGCATCAACCGGCCATCGCACCTACGGCGAGCGCCAGGTGCCGGTGTTCAACGCGATGCAGCGCCTGCAGCCATCATCGGACATGGCGACCTTCACCGTGTTCGTGCAGTGTGATTCGGCCGATGACATCGCTGCCCTGGAGGCCATCACGCTGCCCGGCATCGGCATGGTCGAGGACTGGACAGCCACCGTGCGCCGGCTGTGCCGTCGCTGCAGCTACGGCACGCCGCACCAGCATGGTGATGAGGCGCCAGATGAAGACCAATGGAGACGCGAACGTGACCTCGGCGTGGCCGCACAGGGCCGGACTGCGGTGGAAAAGCTCATGGCTGTGTGGGTCGCTGCAGCCCCCGGCCGGGTGCTGGAGGCCATCGAACAGCGCGAGCACCCGATGAGCGACCCGGAGCCAGGCCAGGTCTGGTGGCTGGGTGAGGACGAAGAAGACGCGTAAGTGCAAGGACCAACGGTCCTCATCCACAGGATTACAGGCAAAGAAAAAGCGGGCCGAAGCCCGCTTTTTCATTTCAGCGATTCCAGAAGCGTGTCAACCAAGGTTGACATCTACCGTAATCGACCGGAGGTCGATTACTCGGCGCTGACGGCGTCGCCTTCTTCCACGGCCTTCATCGACAGGCGGATACGGCCCTGCTTGTCGACTTCCAGCACCTTGACCTTGACCACATCGCCTTCCTTCAGCACGTCGCCGACCTTCTCGACGCGATCGCTGGAGATCTGCGACACGTGGACCAGACCGTCCTTGCCCGGCAGGATGGTGACGAACGCACCGAAGTCCATGATCTTGGCGACCTTGCCTTCGTAGATGCGGCCCGGCTCGACGTCCGAGGTGATCTGCTCGATGCGGGCCTTGGCGGCCTGGGCAGCGATGGCATTGACCGAAGCGATGACGATGGTGCCGTCATCCTGGATGTCGATCTGGGTGCCGGTTTCCTTGGTGATGGCCTGGATGGTCGAACCACCCTTGCCGATCACTTCGCGGATCTTGTCCGGGTGGATCTTGATGGTCAGCAGGCGCGGTGCGTAGTCCGACAGCTCTTCACGCGGAGCGGTCAGGCCGTGGGCCATTTCGCCCAGGATGTGCAGACGGCCAGCCTTGGCCTGCTGCAGAGCCTGCTTCATGATCTCTTCGGTGATGCCTTCGATCTTGATGTCCATCTGCAGGGCGGAGATGCCCTCAGCGGTACCGGCCACCTTGAAGTCCATGTCGCCCAGATGATCTTCGTCACCCAGGATGTCGGACAGGACGACGAAGCGCTCGCCTTCCTTGACCAGACCCATGGCGATACCGGCAACCGGCGCCTTCACCGGCACGCCGGCGTCCATCAGGGCCAGCGACGAACCGCAGACCGAGGCCATCGACGAGGAACCGTTCGACTCGGTGATTTCCGAGACGACGCGGATGGTGTACGGGAAGGCTTCCAGCGACGGCATGACAGCCAGCACGCCGCGCTTGGCCAGGCGACCGTGGCCGATTTCGCGGCGCTTCGGGCCCATCATGCGGCCGCACTCACCCACCGAGAACGGAGGGAAGTTGTAGTGGAACAGGAAGTTTTCCTTGTACTCACCGGCAACGGCGTCGATGACCTGGCCGTCACGGGCGGTGCCCAGGGTGATGGTCACGATGGCCTGGGTTTCGCCGCGGGTGAACAGCGAGGAACCGTGGGTACGCGGCAGCACGCCGGTCTTCACGGCGATCGGGCGGACGGTGTCCAGCGCACGGCCGTCGATACGGACCTTGGTGTCCAGCACCGAGTCACGCATGGTGCGGTATTCCAGCTCGCCGAATTCCTTCGACAGCTCGGCCGGATTCCAGCCTTCAGCGGCAACGCGGCCAGCCAGGGTTTCGACCACGTCCTTCTTGATCGCCGAGATGGCGTCACGGCGCTGCAGCTTGTCACGCACCTGGAAGGCTTCGCCCAGGCGCGGGCCGATGGCTTCCTTCAGGGCGGAGATCAGCGCGTCGTTCTTGGCCGGGGCTTCCCAGGTCGACGGCTTGGTGCCGGCTTCGACGGTCAGCTCGTTGATCGCGTTGATGACCTTCTGCATTTCGCGGTGACCGAAGGTCACGGCGCCCAGCATCACTTCTTCGGACAGCAGCGCGGCTTCGGATTCGACCATCAGCACGGCGTTGGAGGTACCGGCGACAACCAGTTCCAGCTGCGAGTCAGCCAGTTCGCTGACGGTCGGGTTCAGGATGTACTCGCCGTTCTTGTAGCCGACCTTGGCAGCGCCGATCGGACCCATGAACGGGGTGCCGGCCAGGGCCAGAGCAGCCGAGGCGCCGATCAGGGCCGGGATGTCACCGTCCACGTCCGGGTTCAGCGACATGACCGTGGCGATGATCTGCACTTCGTTCTTGTAGTCTTCCGGGAACAGCGGACGGATCGGACGGTCGATCAGGCGCGAGATCAGGGTTTCCTTCTCGGTCGCACGGCCTTCACGCTTGAAGAAACCACCCGGGATACGGCCGCCGGCGTAGAACTTTTCCTGATAATCGACGGTCAGCGGGAAGAAGTCCTGGCCTTCGCGCGCGCTCTTGGCGGCGACGGCGGTGACCAGCAGTACGGTGTCGTCCATCTTGACGATGACGGCGCCGCTGGCCTGACGGGCGACTTCGCCGGTCTCAAGCGTGACGGTGTGCTTGCCGTACTGGAAGGTTTTGGTGATTTTTGCCACGGAGGGTGTCCTTGGGGATGCTGTCTGCGAATTTGGACCGTCGGCGACCCTTGCCGCCAGCGGGTGGCCGGATCGTTCCGGCCTGAATCGGGGATTGCGGTGCTACAAAACAAAACCGCGGCGCATCGCTGCGCCGCGGGGGATTCGTTGCTTAGCGACGCAGGCCAAGCTTCTCGATCAGGGCCTTGTAACGCTCGACGTCCTTCTTCTTCAGGTAGTCGAGCAGGCTGCGACGGCGGTTGACCATCTGCAGCAGGCCGCGGCGGCTGTGGTGGTCCTTCTTGTGGGTCTTGAAGTGGCCGGTCAGCAGTTCGATGCGGGCGGTCAGCAGTGCAACCTGGACTTCCGGGGAGCCGGTGTCAGCCGAGCTGCGCTTGTTGTCTTCAATGACCTTCTGGGTGTCGATCGACATTTCTTTTTTCTCTGTGATGCGTGGCCGGCAGGAACGCGCTTCGCGCACCGCCAGGCTCGCCGTGGACTACGAGGATGAAACCTGCGCGAGGCAGGCTGCCGGAAAACGGCCGCGAAATTGTAACGGTCGGGGACTTCCGGGACAAGGACCGGGGCTGAACCGCCCGGCCCAGGTCAGAGGTTGAAACGACGCTGCGGGGCCAGCAGGCCACTGTCATCGACCTGGCCCAGGCCCTGGACAGCATCGTCCGGGCCAAACACGGCCACCAGGCCATGCGGCCAGGACAGGTCGCGCTGGCGCTGGCCGACGCAGAAGCGGTGGGCCTGGTCGGCATCGAGGTCGACCCGCGGGTATTCAGCCAGGCCGGCCGCCAGCGGCAGCAGCAGCGCGTCCATGCCGGCCTCGTCGCCCGCCTCGACCATCGCCCGCAGTTGATCCAGCGTGACCATGGCAGGCTCGCGGAACGGCTCGACCCACAGCCGGCGCAGCGCGCTGATGTGGGCGCCACAGCCCAGGCTTTCGCCGAGGTCGCGGGCCAGGCTGCGGATATAGGTGCCGGAACCACAGGTCACGCGCAGCCGCAGCCGTTCCGGCTGCTGCTCCAGTACCTCGATGGCATGCACCTGCACCTCGCGTTCCGGCGCTTCGATGACGTCACCGCGGCGGGCCTTCACATACAGCGGCTCCCCACCCTGCTTCAGCGCCGAATAGATCGGGGCACGCTGGCGGATGTTGCCGGTCAGCGGCACCAGCGCCGCCTGTAGGGCCTCGGCACTGATCGCCGGCACCGCGCGCTGCAGCAGCACCTGGCCTTCGGAGTCATCGGTGTCGGTGGTCTGGCCCAGCATGATCTCGGCGTCGTAGGCCTTGGCCGAGCCGAGCAACAGTCCGGCAATCTTGGTCGCCTCGCCGAAGCACAGCGGCAGCAGGCCGGTGGCCAGCGGATCGAGGCTGCCGGTATGGCCACCCTTTTCGGCACGGAACAGGCGACGGGCCACCTGCAGGGCGGCGTTGGAGCTCATGCCGGTCGACTTGTCGAGCAGCAGGATGCCATCCAGGCGGCGGAACTGAATTCGGGTCATGACAGGATTTTGTAGAGTCGAGCCATGCTCGACTGCTGCAGCGCGGTCTGCATCAGACATCGCGCAGCCGGAATGCAACAACGCCGGGCATGCCCGGCGTCGCGCGGTTATTCTTCGTCGCTCTCGCGACGCTTCTCGGCGGCCAGCGTATCGGGCAGGTCGCGCAGGATGTTGTCGATGTGTTCACCACGGTCGACCGAGTCGTCGTAGTGGAAATGCAGCTCCGGCACGTGGCGCAGCTTCATCGCTCGGGCCAGGTCCATGCGCAGGCGATAGCCCAGCTCCTTCAGGCCGGCCACGGCTTCAGCCGAACGTTCCGGCATCAGCGCAGTGACGAATACCTTGGCATGGGCCATGTCGCGGGTGATTTCCACGTCGGACACGCTCACCGAGGGCAACCCGTGCTCGCGCACGGCGTTGTGCACCAGGGTGCCGAGTTCACGGCGCAGCTGGGCGGAGACACGGTCGGTTCGATGGAAAGTCTTGGGCACGCGGTCGGGCTCTCGATTCAAATGTGACCCGACCAAGGTCGGGTCCTACCAGGAGGAGCGGCCCGACCTTGGCCGGGCCCCACCAGGGGGCGGACCGGCCCGTGAGGGCTGGTCCGTTGCAGCAATTACAGGGTGCGCGGCACTTCGATACGCTCGAAGCACTCGATCTGGTCACCCGGCTTGACGTCGTTGTAGGCCTTCACCGCGATACCGCACTCGGTACCGTTGCGGACTTCCTCGACGTTCTCCTTGAAGCGACGCAGCGATTCCAGCTCGCCCTCGAAGATCACCACGCTGTCGCGCAGCACGCGGATCGGCTTGTTGCGCTTGACCACGCCCTCGATGACCATCGAACCGGCGACGGCGCCCAGCTTGGAGCTGCGGAAGACGTCGCGGACCTCGGCGATACCGATGATCTCTTCGCGGATCTCCACGCCCAGCAGACCGGAGGCCACCTGCTTCACCTGGTCGATCACGTCATAAATGATCGAGAAGTAACGCAGGTCAACGCCGTTGGATTCGATGATGCGACGGGCCGAAGCATCCGCACGCACGTTGAAGCCGATGACGGTGGCCTTCGAAGCGGCCGCCGAGTTGGCGTCCGACTCGGTGATGCCGCCCACGCCGGAGTGGATCACGTTGATGCGGATGTCTTCGTTGGACAGCGCGACCAGTGCCTGGCTCAGGGCCTGCACCGAACCCTGCACGTCGGCCTTGATGACCAGGTTGAGGACCTGCTGGCCCTCGCCCTTGCCCAGGGTCGCCATGATGTCTTCCATGCGGCTGCCGGCGGTGGCGACCAGGCGCGATTCACGGCGCTTGGTTTCGCGCTGCTGGGCAACGTCCTTGGCCAGGCGCTCGTCCTCGACGACCACGAAATCGTCACCCGCTTCCGGCACGCCGGACAGGCCCAGGACCTGCACCGGGATGGACGGGCCGGCAAACTCCGGCTGCTTGCCGGTTTCGTCGAACAGCGCACGCACGCGGCCGTACTGGATGCCGCACACCAGATAGTCGCCCTTCTTCAGGCGGCCCTGCTGCACCAGCACGGTGGCGACCGGGCCACGGCCCTTGTCCAGCGACGATTCGATCACCACGCCCGAGGCGCGGCCTTCGTCGACGGCCTTCAGTTCCAGCAGTTCGGCCTGGATCGAGATGGCGTCCAGCAGGTCGTCGATGCCCAGGCCGGTCTTGGCCGAGATCTCCACCATCTGGGTATCACCACCGAAGTCTTCGGCCACGACCTGCTCGGATAGCAGTTCGTTCTTGACCCGCATCGGGTCGGCGTCGGACTTGTCGATCTTGTTGATCGCCACGATCAGCGGCACACCCGCCGAACGGGCGTGCTGGATCGCTTCCTTGGTCTGCGGCATGACGCCGTCATCGGCGGCCACGACCAGCACCACGATATCGGTCAGCTTGGCGCCGCGCGCACGCATCGAGGTGAATGCCGCGTGGCCCGGGGTATCCAGGAAGCTGATCACGCCCTTCGGCGTATCCACGTGGTAGGCACCGATGTGCTGGGTGATGCCGCCGGCTTCGCCGGTGGCGACCTTGGTGCGGCGGATGTAATCCAGCAGCGAGGTCTTGCCGTGGTCGACGTGGCCCATGATGGTGACCACCGGCGGACGCTGGGTGGCTTCGCCCTGGTTTTCACCGGTCGAGGCCAGCAGTGCGTCTTCGGCGTCGTTGTCGTTGGCACGGATCGCCTTGTGGCCGAGTTCTTCGGTCACCAGCGCGGCGGTGTCATGGTCGATGGACTGGGTGATGGTGGCCATCACGCCCATCTTGAACAGCGCCTTGACCACCTCGCCGCCCTTCAGCGCGAGCTTCTGCGCCAGGTCGGCCACGGTGATCGTGTCGCCGATCGCCACTTCACGCACCACCGGCGCGGTCGGACGCTCGAAGGCGTGCGGACCTGCATTGTTGCCACCGCGCGACATGTCGCGACGGCCACCGGCCTGGTTACGCCCGCCCGGACGACCACGGGTGTTGCTGTTGTTGCTGTTGCCACGACGCGCGCGGTCGGCAGCCGACAGGTGCATCTGGCCGGCGAAACGGTCGCCCGGCCCACGCTCGTTGCGCGGAGCGCTGCGGTTGTTGCGGTCGTCGTTGCGCGGCGGCGGCGGAGCGCTGCGCGGCGCAGCCGGAGCGGCGGCCGGAGCACGCGGCGGGCGCGGTGCGGTTTCATCGATCGGAGCGCGCTTGGGCTTGCTGGCAGCCAGCGCCTCGGCAGCCTTGGCGGCGGCCGCAGCTTCCTCGGCGGCCTTCTTCTCGGCCTCTGCGCGTTCCTTGGCCGCAACCTCTTCCTCACGGGCACGGACGATGGCTTCGTCGCGCAGACGATCCTTCTCGGCCAGGGCCTGCTGTTCGGCGAGGTTGCGCGCACGCGACTCTTCCAGCTTGCGCAGGATGTCGGCGCGCTCTTCGTCCGGGGTCATGGCGCGAGCACCATCCTTGACGTAGGTACGCTTCTGGCGCACCTCGACATTCACGGTCGTCTTGCTGCGACCGGAGCTGACCGTCACTTCCTGCTGTTTCCGGCGGTTGAGCGTGATCTTCTTTGCGGACTGATCCGTCTCTTCCGGGGCCTGCTCGGGCTTGCCATGCGAACGACGAAGGAAGCCCAGGAGCTTCACCTTCTCGGTACTGGTCACGACCTGGTCGGGACCGCTGAACTTCATGCCGGCACCGGCCAGCTGTTCCAGCAGTTTTTCGACCGGCGTGTTGACCAGTTCGGCAAGCTTGCGGATGGTGGTTTGCTGCGACATTCGGATCCTATGATCTTGTGGGCGCCCCCCCGCATCTGGAGGTGGCGCGGATTCTACGCCCTGAGCGGCTCAGGGCCCTGTTCATTGCCGGCTCATTCGCCGCGTTCCAGTCGGGCGATCTCCTCGGCACGCGCGGCCAGGATCAGCGCAGCGGCGCGCGCCTGGTCCAGCCCTTCGATGCCGAAGTCCATGACCTCGTCGGCGGCCAGGTCGGACAAGTCCTCACTGGTGCGCACGCCGTGGCCGGCCAGCGCATACGCGGTGGCTTCGTCCATGCCCTTCAGGGACAGCAGGTCCTGCGCCGGCTGGCCGTCTTCAAGGCCTTCCTCGACTGCCAGGGCCTCATTGAGCAGCGCATCGCGGGCACGAGCGCGCAGCTCTTCGACGATGTCTTCGTCGAAACCTTCCACGGCCAGCAGTTCGCCAACCGGGACATACGCGATTTCCTCGACGGTGCCGAAGCCTTCGCTGACCAGGATGCCGGCGATCTCTTCGTCCACTTCCAGCTTGTCCATGAACAGCTGGCGGGCCGAAGCCTGCTCGGCCTCCGACTTGGCAGTGACCTGGTCCTGGGTCATCACGTTGAGCTGCCAGCCGGTCAGGCGGCTGGCCAGGCGCACGTTCTGGCCGCCCTTGCCGATCGCCTGGGCCAGGCGGTCTTCAGCGACAGCCAGGTCCATAGAGTGCTTGTCTTCATCGACGATGATCGACTGCACTTCGGCCGGCGCCATCGCGTTGATGACGAAGTTGGCCGGGTTGTCGTTCCACAGCACGATGTCCACGCGCTCGCCATTGAGCTCGTTGGACACGGCCTGCACGCGCGAACCGCGCATGCCGATGCAGGCACCGATCGGATCGGTGCGCTGGTCGTGGGCCAGCACGGCGATCTTGGCGCGGTCGCCCGGATCGCGGGCGCAGGCCTTGATTTCCACCAGGCCCTGGCCGACTTCCGGCACTTCCAGCTTGAACAGCTCGATCATGAATTCCGGGGCGGCGCGGCTGATGAACAGCTGCGGGCCACGCGGTTCCGAACGGACTTCGGCCAGGTAGCCGCGCACGCGGTCACCGGCGCGCAGCACGTCGCGCGGAATGCCCTTGTCCTTCGGGATGAAGCCTTCGGCGTTGCCACCGAGGTCGACATAGATGTTGCCGCGCTCGGCGCGCTTGACCACGCCGGTGATCAGCTCACCCACGCGATCCTTCCATGCATCCACGACCTGCTGGCGCTCGGCTTCGCGCACGCGCTGGACGATGACCTGCTTGGCGGCCTGGGCAGCAATGCGGCCGAAGTCCGGGTTCTCGATCTGCTCTTCGATGTAGTCGCCGACGTCCACGCCTTCGGCTTCATCGACGGCGTCCATCAGGCGGATCTGGCGATCCGGCGATTCCATGACCACGTCATCGGCCACCACTTCCCAGCGGCGGAAGGTTTCGTAGCTGCCATCCTTGTGGTCGATGACCACGCGGGTCAGCACTTCCTCGTCGGGATAGCGCTTCTTCGCTGCCGAGGCCAGGGCGGCCTCGATGGCATCGAAGATCACTTCACGCGGCACGCCCTTCTCGTTGGCGACCGCGTCGACTACCAGCAACAGTTCCTTGCTCATTGGCTCACTCCGCGCGCGGCTTCTTTGCCGCCGGCTCGTTGGAAGAAGAATTCGTGTTCGGCTTCGGACGCTTCGGTGCCGGGCCGGTCGGCTTGCTCGGGGCCAGCCCCAGCGCCACCCAGTCGGGCATGATCCGTGCCTTGTCGATGTTGTCGGCCGACACGACCACTTCGGTCCTGTCGACGATGAAGGTGATGGTGCCCGCGGCCTCGTCGGTCGCTTCGATGCGGCCCTGCAGGCGACGGCGATTGTCCTGCGGCAGCTTCAGCGTGACCTTGGCCGATTCACCCTGGTGGCGGGCGAACTGCTCCAGGTTGAACAGCGGGCGGTCGACGCCCGGCGAGGACACTTCCAGCGTGTAATTGCCGCTGATCGGGTCTTCGACGTCCAACTGCGCCGACACTTCGCGGCTGACCCGCTCGCAGTCGTCGACATTGATGATGCGCTCGGGCTGTTCAGCCAGCGGCACGTCGATGTAAAGGCGCAGGGTCGCACCGCCGGGGGCCGGCAGATACTCAACGCCCAGCAGCTCCAGGCCCAGCGACACAACGGTCGGGGCGAGCAGATTCGCGATGTCGGTTGCCTTGTCGCTCACAGCCTGCCTTGATCTCTTGGTTGGGTGCCGGCCTTGGCCGGCGTGAAAACATGACGCCCCGGAAACGACAAAGGGCCCGCTGGGCCCCTTTTCCGGAAAGACTCCGGTGACTGGATTCCGGTTGCAACCTGCAGTGCCTGCCGGTTGCGGCCCTCCTTCCGGGTCCGGGCTCCCGCTGGGAGGCCGCCTTCAGGGGTACTGCTAGGTCGCTGATGATAGCGACTGCACCGCGCTGGTGCAAGGTGCGGACCCGGGGTCAGATCCCTTTTCCACGGGAAAAGGGATCTGACCCCAATCACGCAGAAACGATGCAGACCCCAAAGAAAAACGCCCTCGAAGCAGGACTTCGAAGGCGATCTCTTTACTTGGTAGCGGGGGCAGGATTTGAACCTGCGACCTTCGGGTTATGAGCCCGACGAGCTGCCAGACTGCTCCACCCCGCATCAGAAGCGGAATTATGAGGCATAACTTCTAAACCTGCAAGCTTTTCCTCATTCATCGAACTGGTTGGCGCCGATTCGATGTGTTGGTAGCGGGGGCAGGATTTGAACCTGCGACCTTCGGGTTATGAGCCCGACGAGCTGCCAGACTGCTCCACCCCGCACCGGAAGTGTTTGAACTGCTGCCCTGCTCTTTCGAGGAGGGCTACCGCAACGATGTTCTGGCTGAACCGCTGCAGTGACAACTCAGGCTGCGCATATTACACGAATCGCGCAGCTTTGTGTCAACTTTTATGCAAGATGCGCAAATGCCTGCTGGCACCAGACCATGATCGGGTTCCAGGCCAGGCCCAGCGCCAGCAGCGCCAGCGCGTTCACGCCCAGCACGAGGCCCAGCACGCGGTCGTTGCTGCGCGGCATGGCCTCGCCCACCGGCTCATCGAAGTACATGACCTTGATGACGCGCAGGTAGTAGAAGCAGCCGACCACGGCACACAGCACGCCAAGGATGGCCAGCCACAGCAGGCCCCCGTTGACGGCCGCGCCCAGCACCGCCAGCTTGGT
Source organism: Stenotrophomonas sp. WED208 (assembly GCF_040984485.1). Classification (NCBI taxonomy): domain Bacteria; kingdom Pseudomonadati; phylum Pseudomonadota; class Gammaproteobacteria; order Lysobacterales; family Lysobacteraceae; genus Stenotrophomonas; species Stenotrophomonas sp. WED208. The sequence goes on along the minus strand of NZ_JAZARB010000001.1, from coordinate 1,406,545 downwards.
CCAGAAGCCCAGGAACGGCGGGATGCCGGCAAGCGACGCCATGATGCACAGCACCAGGCCGGCCATCCACGGGTTGCGGGCGTTGAGGCCCTTGAAGTCTTCGATGTTCTCGGCTTCGAAGCCGGCACGCGACAGCGCGATGATCGCGCCGAAGGCGGCGGTCGACATGATGGCGTAGGCCAGTGCGTAGAACAGTGCGGCGGCATAGCCCTGCGAACCGCCACCGGCAATGCCCATCAGCAGGAAGCCGATGTGCGAGACGGTGGAGAACGCCAGCATGCGCTTGAGGTTGCTCTGCGCGATGGCCATCAGGTTGCCGATGACCAGCGAGACCGCGGCCAGGCCGGCGATCAGCAGCTGCAGTTCGGTCGACAGCGGGCCCACGCCCATTTCCAGCAGGCGGTACGCCATGCCGAACGCGGCCAACTTCGGTGCCGAGCTGATGAACAGTGCGATCGGTGCCGGGGCACCCTGGTACACGTCCGGCAGCCACATGTGGAACGGCGCGGCACCCAGCTTGAAGGCGACGCCAGCGATCATGAACACCGCACCGGTGATCAGCAGCACGCGCTCTTCCGAGTGCGGGATGGCCTCGCGGATGACGTCCAGGTGCAGGCTGCCGGTGGCGCCGTAGATCAGCGACATGCCGTACAGCAGCAGGCCAGAGGCCAGCGAACCCAGCACGATGTACTTCATCGCCGCTTCCGAGGCCAGGCCGTTTTCGCGGTTGCTGGCGACCAGGGCGTAGGAGCACAGCGCCAGCAGTTCCAGGCCCAGGTAGACCATCAGCAGGCTGCCGGCCGAGACCAGGATCATCATGCCGGCGGTGCCGAACAGGATCAGCACCGGGATCTCGCCCTGGAACAGGTTGCGGTCACGCAGGTAGCGCCAGCCGTAGACCAGGGTCAGGCCGCTGAGCAGCACGATCCCGGTCTTCATCACGTCCGCGGCGGTATCGCGCACGAACATGCCATGGAAGACCTCCCCCTGCCCGCCCACGCCGGTGGCCAGCATGAACAGCACCACGGCCAGCGCAGCGAGCGAGAACAGGTGGGTGACGATCTTGTTCCGGTTGCTGACGAACAGGTCGAGGATCATCAGGGCGAAGGCGCTGCCGATCAGCACCAGCTCGGGAGCGAGCGGTGGCAGGTCAGCGGCGGTCAATGGCAGCAGCGGCGAGGTGGTCATCATCAAATCCTGGAATTACAGCAGCTTGCTGGATGCGATCTGCATCGCCAGCTTCGCGATCGAGGGCTCCATCAGGTCGGTCAGCGGCTTGGGGTAGATGCCCAGGGCCAGCACGCCGATGGCGAACACGCCCAGCACCAGCCATTCGCGGCCGTTGATGTCCTTCAGTTCGGCAACATGGCTGTTGGCCACTTCACCGAAGAAGATGCGCTTGTACAGCCACAGGGTGTAGGCGGCGCCGATGATCAGGGTGGTGGCCGCGCCCAGCGCGATCCACGGATTACGCTGGAAGGCCGACAGGATGACCATGAACTCGCCGACGAAACCACTGGTACCCGGCAGGCCCGCGTTGGCCATGAAGAACAGCATGGCGAAGGTGGCGAACCACGGCATCACGTTGACCACGCCGCCGTAATCGGCGATGCGGCGGCTGTGCATGCGGTCGTACAGCACGCCGACGCAGGAGAACATCGCGCCCGACACGAAGCCGTGCGAGATCATCTGCACCATGGCGCCCTGCAGGCCCAGGCGGGCGGCATCGGCGTTGCCGGCTTCACGCACCAGCCACAGGGCAATGAACGTGCCCAGGGTGACGAAGCCCATGTGCGCGATCGACGAATAGGCGATCAGCTTCTTCATGTCGTCCTGCACCAGGGCGACGAGGCCGACGTAGATCACCGCGATCAGCGACAGCGCGATCACCAGCCACGCCCATTCCTGCGACGCGTCCGGGACGATCGGCAGGTTGAAGCGCAGGAAGCCGTAGCCACCGATCTTCAGGGCGATGGCGGCCAGGATCACCGAACCGGCGGTCGGCGCTTCCACGTGGGCATCCGGCAGCCAGGTGTGGACCGGGAACATCGGCACCTTGACCGCGAAGGCGATCAGGAAGGCGAAGAAGATCCAGGTCTGTTCCTTGGCCGACAGCGGCAGCGCGTACAGGTCGGCCAGCTGGAAGCTGCCCCCCTTCATGTACAGGTAGATCAGCGCCACCAGCATCAGCACCGAGCCGAGGAAGGTGTACAGGAAGAACTTCAGCGCGGCGTAGATGCGACGCGGGCCGCCCCAGACACCGATGATCAGGAACATCGGGATCAGCATCGCCTCGAAGAACACGTAGAACAGCATCGCGTCCGTGGCCGAGAAGATACCGACCGTGACGCCTTCCAGGATCAGGAAGGCGGCCACGTACTGGTTGACGCGCTTGTCGATGGCGCTCCAGGCGCCGATCAGGGCAAGCACGCTGACCAGGGTGGTCAGCAGGATCAGCGCCACGGCGATGCCGTCCACGCCCAGGTTGTAGCCGATCTTGTACGCCGGGATCCAGGCATGGGTCTCGACGAACTGCAAACCGTCGATGCCCGCGTTGTAGCCGCTCAGCAGCGAGAGGCTCGCCACGAACGTCAGCACCGCTACGCCCAGCGACGCCCAGCGGGCGGTCTGCGCATCACGGATCGCAAGGATCAGGGCACCACCGATGATCGGCAGCCAGATGAGGACACTGAGTAGAGGCCAGTTCGACACGTCTTCTTATTCCGTACAGGTCATCAACGCAGGTAATGCATCAGCACGCCCAGAAGGGCAATCAGGCCGATGATCATCGCGAAGGCGTAGTGATAGAGGAAACCGGATTGGGTACGACGCAGCACGCCGGCTGCGACGTCCACAACACGTGCCGAAAGATTGACCACGCCGTCGACGATGTTGCTGTCGATCCAGCGTGCGACCTTGCCCAGCTTGACGCTGCCACCGGCAAAGCCATCGATCCACAGCTTGTCGAAGCCGTACTTGTTTTCCAGCACCGACACCAGCGGGGCGAAGGTCTTGCGCGCCTTGCCCGACAGGTCCGGCTTCCACAGGTAGAACAGTGCAGCCAGCAGGAAGCCCGCCAGGGTCAGCCAGAACGGCGGCAGCATCATGCCGTGCAGCGCGAACGCCACCGGACCATGGAACTCTTCGCCCAGGAAGCCAACGGTGTTCTTGGCCGGATCGTAGAAGTTCACGATGCCGGTGAAGAACGTCTGCGCCTGGCCCTTGATGGCCTCGTGCGCATGGTGGCCGGCCCAGTCGGTGCCGTGCAGCATCGGACCGATGCTGAAGAAACCGATGGCGATCGACGGAATGGCCAGCAGGATCAGCGGCAGCGTCACCACCCACGGGGTTTCGTGCGGCTCATGCGCACCGTGGCCATGGCCGTGGTCGTCATGGGCATCGCCGTGGTGGGCGTCGGCGGCGTGGTGATCGTCATGGCCATGGCCGTGATCATCATGCGCGTCGCGGAAGCGCTCCTTGCCGTGGAAGGTCAGGAACAGCAGGCGGAAGCTGTAGAAGCTGGTCACCAGCACGCCACCCAGCACTGCCCAGTAGCCATAGGTGGCCACCCAGCTGTTCTGCATGTGGGCGTGGATCTCGGCCGCCTCGATGATGGTGTCCTTCGAGTAGAAGCCGGAGAAGAACGGCGTACCGACCAGGGCCAGGGTACCGATCCACATGGTGACGAACGTGATCGGCATGTACTTGCGCAGGCCGCCCATCTTGCGCATGTCCTGCTCGTGGTGCATCGCGATGATGACCGAGCCGGCGCCCAGGAACAGCAGCGCCTTGAAGAAGGCGTGGGTCATCAGGTGGAACACGGCGGCCGAGTACGCCGACACGCCCAGTGCAACCGTCATGTAGCCCAGCTGCGACAGCGTGGAGTACGCGACGACGCGCTTGATGTCGTTCTGCACGATGCCGATCAGGCCGGTGAAGAAGGCCGTGGTGGCACCGATGAACAGGATGAAGTTCAGCGCGGTCTGCGACAGCTCGAACAGCGGCGACATGCGGGTGACCATGAAGATACCGGCGGTCACCATCGTCGCGGCGTGGATCAGCGCCGAGATCGGGGTCGGGCCTTCCATCGAATCCGGCAGCCACACGTGCAGCGGGACCTGGGCCGACTTGCCCATGGCACCGATGAACAGGCAGATGCAGATGACGGTGGCGATCGACCAGATCACCGGCTCGTTCAGCAGCTGCATGCCGAACAGGGTGCCGTCCCAGATCTGCAGCTGGGCGCGCGGGTCAGCCAGCATGCCGGCCTGCGAGAACACCTGCGAGTAGTCCAGGGTGCCGAACACCCACAGCACGCCGGCGATGCCCAGCAGGAAGCCGAAGTCACCAACGCGGTTGACCAGGAACGCCTTCATGTTGGCGAAGATCGCGGTCGGGCGCTTGAACCAGAAGCCGATCAGCAGGTACGACACCAGGCCCACCGCTTCCCAGCCGAAGAACAGCTGCAGGAAGTTGTTGCTCATCACCAGGGTGAGCATCGAGAAGGTGAACAGCGAGATGTAGCTGAAGAACCGCTGGTAGCCCGGATCGTCCTGCATGTAGCCGATCGTGTAGATGTGGACCAGCAGCGACACGAAGGTCACCACCACCATCATCATCGCGGTCAGCTTGTCGACCATGAAGCCGACGTGGGCCGAGTACTGGCCGACTTCGAAGAACGTGTAGATGTTCTGGTTAAACGGCTGCGCGCCGCCCCAGAGCAGCTGGTAGAGCGTGTACATCGACAGGCCGCAGGCCACCGCGACGCCGAGGATGGTGATGGTCTGCGCGCCGAAGCGCTTGACCTGGCGACCGAACAGGCCGGCGATGATGCTGCCGAACAGCGGTGCAAGCACCACTGCGATCAACAGACTCTTGGAGAGAGTGATTTCCATCTGTGGATCAGCCCTTCAACGAATCGACTTCGCCGACATTGATCGTGCGGCGGGTACGGAACAGGGTCACCAGGATCGCCAGGCCGATGGCGGCTTCCGCGGCGGCGACGGTCAGGATGAAGAACACGAACAGCTGGCCGGACGGATCGCCCAGCTGACGCGAGAAGCCGACGAAATTGATGTTCACCGACAGCAGCATCAGTTCGATCGACATCAGCAGGACGATGACGTTCTTCCGGTTGAGGAAGATGCCGGCCAGGCTGATGGCGAACAGCACCGCGCCAAGCGCAAGCATGTGGCCAAGGGTAATCACGGCTGGGTCTCCTCGCCGGCGGCCGGCTTGCTGTTGCTGTGCACGACCGGTGCTTCGGCGCCCATCTTGACCATGCGCAGGCGCTGGCCGGCCTTGACCATGGTCTGCTCGCCCGGGTTCTGGCTCTTCACGCCGGTACGGCGGCGCAGGGTCAGCATCACGGCGGCAACCACGGCCACGGTCAGGATGACCGCGGCGAACTCGAACGGCAGCAGGTACTCGGTGAACAGCGTGCGCGCCAGCCAGGTGACGTTGGAGCTGTCGGCGGCGACCGCGGCGGCGTTGTCGGCCGGGAACGGCGTGACAGAGCGCGCCTTGACGCCGATCAGGATCAGCATCTGCGCCAGCATCGCCACCGCGACGATGAGGCCGACCGGCAGGTAGCGCACCCAGCCCTCACGCAGCTTGGTGGGGTCGATGTCGAGCATCATCACCACGAACAGGAACAGCACCATCACCGCGCCGACGTAGACCAGCACCAGGGCGACGCCGAGGAACTCGGCACCCACCAGCAGCCACACGCAGGCAATGGAGAAGAAGGTCAGCACCAGGCAGAGCACGGCGTGAACCGGGTTGCGTACGCTGATCACCGCACCGGCCGAAACCGTTGCCGCGATGGCGAACACCCAGAAAGCGATATTTACCCAATCCATCTCTCGACCTCAGCGGTAAGCGGCATCGGCGGCGCGACGCTCGGCGATCTCGGACTCGAGACGGTCGCCCAGGGCCAGCAGCTGCGGCTTGGTAACGATGTTTTCGCCACGATTCTCGAAGTGGTACTCGAGGATGTGGGTTTCGACGATCGAGTCCACCGGGCAGCTTTCTTCGCAGAAGCCACAGAAGATGCACTTGAACAGATCGATGTCATAGCGCGTGGTACGGCGGGTGCCGTCTTCGCGCTTGGCCGAGTCGATGGTGATGGCCAGCGCCGGGCACACCGCTTCGCACAGCTTGCAGGCGATGCAGCGCTCTTCACCGTTGGGGTAACGGCGCAGGGCGTGCAGGCCACGGAAGCGCGGCGACTGCGGGAACTTCTCCATCGGGTACATCATCGTGTACTTGGGCTTGAAGCTGTACTTCAGCGTCAGCCAAAGGCCACCCAGGAGTTCGAGCAGCAGCAGGCTCTTGAAGTAATGGGTAATCCTGTTCATCACTTAGACGCCCTTTTGAATCACGCCGAAGAACACCATGACGGCGGTAACCGCGATCCACAGAATGGCCAGCGGGATGAAGACCTTCCAGCCCAGGCGCATGATCTGGTCATAGCGGAAGCGCGGGAAGCTGGCACGGAACCAGATGTAGGCACTGGCGAAGAAGAACACCTTGACGAACAGCCACGGTGCACCGCCCTTCCAGATCCAGTCGACCAGCGGCGAGACGTCGCCGAAGTTGACCCAGCCCTGGATGGGGCTCAGCCAGCCGCCGAGGAAGAAGATCGAGATCAGGAAGCTGATCAGGATCATGTTGGCGTATTCGGCCAGGAAGAACAGCGCGAACGCACCGCCCGAGTACTCGACCATGTGGCCAGCGACGATTTCCGATTCACCTTCCACCACGTCGAACGGCGCGCGGTTGGTTTCGGCAACGCCCGACACCCAGTAGATGACGAACAGCGGGAACAGCGGCAGCAGGAACCAGTCGAAGAAACCGGAATTGCCGGCCTGCGCCATCACGATGTTGCTCAGGTTCAGGCTGCCCGACGCGATCATCACGCCGACCAGGGCGAAGCCCATGGCGATTTCATAGCTGATCATCTGCGCCGAGGCGCGCATCGCACCCAGGAACGCATACTTCGAGTTGGATGCCCAACCGGCCAGGATGATGCCGTAGATGCCCAGCGAGGTCATCGCCAGCAGGTACAGCAGGCCGGCGTTGGCGTTGGACAGCACGATCTGCGAATCGAAGGGCACCACCGACCAGGCTGCGAAGGCCGGGGCCAGGGTGATCAGCGGGGCCAGCAGGTAGATCGCCTTGTTGGCGCTGCTCGGCTGGACCACTTCCTTGAACAGCAGCTTGAAGACGTCGGCGAAGGCCTGGAAGATGCCCATGCCCACGTACATCGGGCCGTGGCGGACGTGCATCCAGCCGATCAGCTTGCGTTCCCAGACCACGTAGAAGGCCACCGAGATGATCACCGGAACGGTGATCACCAGGATCTTCAGGATGATCCAGATCAGCGCGCCGATGTCACCAAGGCCAAGCAGCCACTGGTGCAGCGGATCGACCGCGTTCAACAGCAATTCGTTCATGCAGCCACCACCGTTACGCGAGCGGCACCCAGCGGCGCGGTCGCGCCGTGGCCCGATTCAATCCAGACCGAACCCGCAGCGACGCGGGCGTCGACCACCACCGGCAGGGTGGCCTTGCCGGCATCGGTGCCGACCTTGGCCATCTGCCCTTCCTGCAGCTGCAGGCGAGCGGCATCTTCAGCGTTCAGCACGATGCGCGGGGCGTTGTTGAGCGGATGCGACTGCAGCGCCGGGGCGCGACGGACCACCGCATCGGTGCGGTAGATCGCGGCGGTCGAAGCCACTTCCAGGCCTTCGCCGGCAACCACCGGCTGTGCCGAGGCGGCAACGGTGACCGACACCGGGGCCAGGCTGGCGCGCAGGCCGGCCAGGTCGGTGAAGTCGAAACCGGCTACCGCCAGCTCACCGCCCAGGGCGCGCAGCACGCGCCAGCCCTCACGGGCCTCGCCCGGCAGCTTGCCGCCGGCACGCGCCGACTGCTCGCGACCATCGAGGTTGGTCAGGGTGGCGTCGATTTCCGGCAGCGCACCGATCGGCAGGATCACGTCGGCAACGTCGCGGGTGGAGACGCAGGCGAACTGGCTGAAGGCCACCACCTTGGCGCCGACCAGCGCCTTGCGCGCGGCGGGAGCGTCGGCGAAGTCCAGACCCGGCTCCAGGCCGTACACCACGTAGGCCTGGCGCGGCTGCGCCAGCATTGCGGCGACGTCCTTGCCGGCCGGCAGCACACCTGCGCGGGTCAGGCCAACGGCGTTGGCACCCTGCGGGATGCGGCACAGCTTGGCACCGGTCGCAGCGGCGAAGTCACGCGCGGCGGCGCGGATCGCGGCAGCCTGCGGATGGTTTTCGGCGATGCCACCGACGATCAGCACGGTGTTGTTGCCGCCCTGCACTGCCGAACGCAGCTCGGCGTTGGCCAGTGCGTCGACGAACTTCGACGGCGCGACGATCTGCTTGCCGGCGATACTGAAGGCAAAGTCGAAGTCCACCGGGTTGACGACGTGGATCTTCGCGCCGTTGGTGGTCTGCGCCTTGCGCAGGCGGGCGTGCAGCAGCGGCAGTTCGTGGCGGATGTTGCTGCCCAGAACGACGATGCGGTCGGCGCCTTCGATCTCGGCGAGCGGCAGGCCGAACACTTCGGCGGTTGCGGCGTCGGAGAAATCGCGGTTGTTGATGCGGTGGTCGATGTTGCTCGAGCCCAGGCCCTTGGCCAGGCGGGCCAGCAGCGCGCCTTCCTCGTTCGAGGTGGACGGGTGCACCAGCACGCCCAGGTTGTCGCCCTGGTTGGCCTTGAGGATCTCGGCGGCCGCGGCCAGGCCTTCGGCCCAGCTCACTTCCTTCCACTCGCCATTGACCTTGCGCAGCGGCTTGACCGCACGGTCTTCGCTGTACAGGCCCTGGTGCGAGTAGCGGTCACGGTCGGACAGCCAGCACTCGTTCACGGCTTCGTTGTCGCGCGGCACGGTGCGCAGCACTTCGCCGCGACGCACGTGCAGGAACAGGTTCGACCCCATCGCGTCGTGGTAGCCCAGCGATTCGCGCGCGGTCAGTTCCCACGGGCGGGCGCGGAACTGGAACACCTTGTTGGTCAGTGCGCCGACCGGGCAGACGTCGACGACGTTGCCGGACAGCTCGGTGGTCAGCGGCTTGCCGTCGAAGGTACCGATCTGCAGGTTCTCACCGCGGTACATGCCACCCAGCTCGTAGGTACCGGCAACGTCGGCGGTGAAGCGGACGCAGCGGGTGCACTGGATGCAGCGGGTCATCTCGGTGGCGACCAGCGGGCCCATGTCCTCGTCCGGCACCACGCGCTTGCGCTCGTTGAAGCGGCTGACCGAACGGCCATAGCCCAGCGACACGTCCTGCAGCTCGCACTCGCCGCCCTGATCACAGATCGGGCAGTCCAGCGGGTGGTTGATGAGCAGGAACTCCATCACCGAGCGCTGGAACTTCAGTGCCTTTTCGCTGCGGGTGGCGACCTTCATGCCGTCCATCACCGGGGTGGCGCAGGCCGGCGCCGGCTTCGGCGACTTCTCCACGTCCACCAGGCACATGCGGCAGTTGGCGGCGATCGGCAGCTTCTCGTGGTAGCAGAAGCGCGGAATCGAAATGCCGGCCTTGTCGGCCGCCTGGATGATCATCGAACCCTTGGGCACGACCAGCGACTTGCCATCGATTTCGATGGTCACGTGGTCCGGTGGCACGTTCGGGTTTACGGGTTGCGCGCTCATGCGGCGGCTGCCTCCACCTTCTTGCCGTCAACCATCGAATGACCGTTGACGATGTAGTACTCGAATTCGTCCCAGAACTGGCGCAAGAAGCCCTGGATGGGCCATGCAGCCGCTTCACCGAACGCACAGATGGTGTGGCCTTCGATCTGGCCGGCCACCGCCTTCAGCTGGTGCAGGTCTTCCATCGTGGCCTTGCCGGCGACGATGCGCTCCAGCACGCGGTGCATCCAGCCGGTGCCTTCACGGCACGGGGTGCACTGGCCGCACGATTCCTTGTGGAAGAACTGGCTGATGCGGCAGGCGAACTTGACGCAGCAGACGCTGTCGTCCAGCACCACGATCGCACCCGAACCCAGGCCGGAGCCCAGCGCACGGATGGTGTCGTAGTCCATCGGCAGATCCTTCAGCTCGGCCGCGGTCAGTACCGGCATCGACACGCCGCCCGGGATCGCGCCCTTGAGGGTGCGGCCCGGACGCAGGCCACCGGCCATTTCCAGCAGGTCGTGGAACTTGGTGCCCAGCGGCACTTCGAAGTTGCCGCCGTTCTGCACGCAGCCGGACACCGAGAAGCACTTCGGGCCGCCATTGGCGGTCAGGCTCAGGCCCTTGAACCACTCCGGACCGTTGCGGATGATCGCCGGCACCGAACCGTAGGTTTCGGTGTTGTTGATCGTCGACGGCTTGCCGTACAGGCCGAAGTTGGCCGGGAACGGCGGCTTGTAGCGCGGCTGGCCCTTCTTGCCTTCCAGCGATTCCATCAGCGCGGTTTCTTCGCCGCAGATGTACGCGCCGGCGCCCAGCGCACCGTAGATGTCGATGTCCACGCCCGAGCCCATCACGTTCTTGCCCAGCCAGCCGTTTGCATAGGCATCGGCCAGGGCCTGCTCGAAGTGCTCGAACGGCTCGTGGTGGAACTCACCGCGCAGGTAGTTGTAACCCACGGTCGAACCGGTGGCGTAGCAGGCGATCGCCATGCCTTCCACCACCGAATGCGGGTTGTAGCGCAGGATGTCGCGATCCTTGCAGGTGCCCGGCTCGGATTCGTCCGAGTTGCAGAGGATGTACTTCTGCATGTTGCCCTTGGGCATGAAGGACCACTTCAGGCCGGTCGGGAAGCCTGCGCCACCGCGGCCGCGCAGGCCCGAGGCCTTGACCATCTCGATGACCTGCTCCGGCGGGATCTTCTCTTCGAGGATCTTGCGCAGGGCGGCGTAGCCACCGGTCTTCAGGTAGCTTTCGTACGACCACGGGGTGTCGTAATGCAGGGTGGTGTAGACCACCTGGTGCGGCAGCGGCGCGGGGCCGACCGGACCCTTGGATTCGTGGTGATGTGCCATGCCCTTACTCCAGCCCGTCCAGCAGCTCGTCGACCTTTTCCAGGGTCAGACGCTCATGGTAGTGACCGTTGATGACCATCATCGGCGCGCCACCGCAGCCGGCCAGGCACTCTTCCTCGCGCTTGAGGTAGACGCGGCCGTCCGCGGTCGATTCACCGTGCTTGATGCCCAGCTTCTTCTCGCAATGGCGGACGATGTCCTCGGCGCCATTGAGCCAGCAGCTGATGTTGGTGCAGATGGCCACGTTGTTGCGGCCCACCTTCTCGGTCTCGAACATCGAGTAGAAGCTGGCGACCTCGTAGGCCCACACCGGCGGCAGGTCCAAGTACTTGGCCACGCCGGCGATCAGTTCGTCGGTCAGCCAGCCCTGGTTCTGCTCCTGGGCCGCATGCAGGCCCTGCAGCACGGCAGAGCGCTTGCGGTCCGGCGGGAACTTGGACAGCCAGTGATCGATGTGAGCGCGGGTCTTGTCGCTCAGCACCACCATCGGGTCGACGTCGCGCGCCGCCTCGAAATTACCTGTCGCCTTCATCGGCCGACCTCAGCGAAATGCATAACGTGAAATTCCAGAAACTGCGGCGCCGGCTTGCGCCGGCTGCCTGCAGCGGGCGTTGGCGTGGCGGACGGCATTACCGGTCAACCTCGCCGAACACCAGGTCGTAGGTGCCGATCATCGCCACCACGTCGGCCAGCATGTGGCCGCGCACGATCGAATCGATCGAGGACAGGTGGGCGAAGCCCGGTGCGCGCAGGTGCACGCGGAACGGCTTGTTGGCGCCGTCGGAGACCAGGTAGCAGCCGAACTCGCCCTTGGGCGCTTCCACTGCCGCATAGGTCTCGCCGGCCGGCACGCAATAGCCTTCGCTGAACAGCTTGAAGTGGTGGATCAGCGCTTCCATGTCGTCCTTCATGTCCTCGCGCTTGGGCGGAGCGACCTTGAAGTTCTTGACCATGACCGGGCCGGGGTTGGCCTTCAGCCATGCCACGCACTGCTTGATGATGCGGTTGGACTCGCGCATTTCGGCAACGCGGACCAGGTAACGGTCGTAGCAGTCGCCTTCCTTGCCCAGCGGGATGTCGAAATCGACGGCATCGTACTTGGCATACGGACGCTTCTTGCGCAGGTCCCAGGCGATGCCCGAGCCGCGCAGCATCACGCCGGTCATGCCCCACTGGTGGGCCAGTTCCGGAGTGACCACGCCGATGCCGACGGTACGCTGCTTCCAGATACGGTTGTCGGTCAGCAGGGTTTCGTATTCGTCGATGCGCTTGGGGAACTCGACGGTGAAGTTCTCCAGGAAGTCCAGCAGCGAGCCCTCGCGCGAAGCATTGAGCTGCTTCAGCGCCTTGCCCTTGTGCCAGCGCGATTCCTTGTACTTCGGCATGTGGTCCGGCAGGTCGCGGTAGACACCGCCCGGACGGTAGTACGCCGCGTGCATGCGCGCGCCGGAGACCGCTTCATAGCAGTCCATCAGCTCTTCGCGCTCGCGGAAGGCGTACAGCATCACCGCCATCGCACCCAGGTCGAGCGCGTTGGAACCCAGCCACATCAGGTGGTTGAGGATGCGGGTGATTTCGTCGTACATGGTGCGGATGTACTGCGCACGCTCCGGCGCCTCGATGCCCATCAGGGTCTCGATCGCGCGCACGTAGGCGTGCTCGTTGCACATCATCGACACGTAGTCCAGGCGATCCATGTAGCCGATCGACTGGTTGAACGGCTTGGACTCGGCCAGCTTTTCGGTACCACGGTGCAGCAGACCCACGTGCGGGTCGGCGCGCATGATGGTTTCGCCGTCCATTTCCAGGATCAGGCGCAGCACACCGTGCGCGGCCGGATGCTGCGGGCCGAAGTTCATGGTGTAGTTGCGGATTTCCTGCCGTGCTTCGGCCGGATTGCTCGCGAACGCTTCGCGGGCCTGGTGGAACTCGCTCACTTCACTGCCTCCTGCGCGCGCTCACCTTCTGCGGTCTGCAGACGGGCGTCGTCGCGGATCACGCGCGGCACACCGACACGCGGCTCCACCGAGGTGACCGGTTCATAGATCACGCGCTTCTTTTCTTCGTCGTAGCGGACTTCGACATTGCCGATCAGCGGGAAATCCTTGCGGAACGGATGGCCGACGAAACCGTAGTCGGTCAGGATCCGGCGCAGGTCCGGGTGGCCTTCGAAGATCACGCCGTACAGGTCGAACGCTTCGCGCTCGAACCAGTTCAGGCCCGGCCAGATGCCGGTCAGCGAGGACACTACCGGCAGCGCTTCGTCAGGGGCGAAGCAGCGCAGGTGCATCATCAGGTTGTGCTGGTACGAACGCAGCTGGGCGACCACGGCAAAGCGCTGGGTCGGCATGTGCTGCGGGCGGGCACCATCGGCACCGTTTTCCTCGGTGGGGAACTCGCCCCACGCGAAGCGGCCCTGGGCCTTGCCTTCGACGCCACGACTGAAGCCCTGCGAGGACACGTCGGCGGTGTCCCATTCGTCGGAGCCATAACCGAGGTAGTCGACGCCGCAGAGATCCACGGCCTGCTCGAAACCAAACTCGTCACGCAGCGCCAGGGCGGTGGCGTGCCACTCGGCGGCAGGCACTTCCAGCGTCACTTCGCCGCGGGGTTCGACCACGATGACCTTCGCACCTGCGAAACGTGCGGAGAGTCGGTCGATGAAGGATGCTTGCTCTGCCATGGGGGCTTGGCGCGCTCTTGTCAGGTGAAGGGGTCAGCGGGCGATGGTCTGTGTACGCCAGATCTTCTTCTGCAGCTGCAGGATCCCGTACACCAGCGCCTCGGCGGTCGGCGGGCAGCCCGGGACGTAGACGTCCACCGGCACCACGCGATCACAGCCGCGCACCACAGAATAGGAGTAGTGGTAATAGCCACCGCCGTTGGCGCAGCTACCCATCGAGATGACCCACTTCGGGTCCGGCATCTGGTCGTAGACCTTGCGCAGCGCCGGGGCCATCTTGTTGACCAGGGTGCCGGCCACGATCATCACGTCGGACTGACGCGGCGACGGACGGAACACCACGCCGTAGCGGTCAAGGTCCAGGCGCGCGGCGCCGGCGTGCATCATCTCGACCGCGCAGCAGGCCAGACCGAAGGTCATCGGCCACATCGAGCCGGTGCGCGCCCAGTTCAGCAGTGCGTCGACGCTGGTGGTGACGAAGCCCTTTTCCAGCAGCGGGTTGTCGCCTTCCGGCCGCAGGATGTCATCAACCCGGCCTTCCGGCGACGGGTTGTTCATGAGGCCATCGAGAGTCTGAATCACTCCCATTCCAGCGCTCCCTTCTTCCAGACGTAAATGAAACCGAGGAACAGCATGCCGACGAACAGGCCCATGGTGATGAGCGAACGGGCACCCAGCTCCATGAAGACCTGGGTCCACGGCACGATGAAGATGATTTCCAGGTCGAAGACGATGAACTGGATCGCGATCAGGTAGTAGCGCACGTCGAACTTCATGCGCGCGTCTTCGAAGGCCTCGAAGCCGCACTCGTACGGCGACAGCTTTTCCAGATCGGGGCGGCGGGGACCGAGGAATCGACCAACCAGCATCAGCGTAATGCCGATACCGGTGGCAACGATCAGAAACAGCAGAGACGGCAAATATTCGGCCAGCACAGCGATTCTCTCTTGCCTCTGCCGCTGCGCCTGCAGGCGCTTTGGCATGGGGGAGTGGACGGGAATCTGCCTGGCGCCTTGCGCGCCAGACGAACCCGCTTTACTTACAAATGGTGCCCAAGAGGGGACTCGAACCCCTACGACTTGCGTCGCTACCACCTCAAGGTAGTGCGTCTACCAATTCCGCCACCTGGGCAAACGATCACATCAGACTATCTTCCCGATGCGCCGCGTATTGTAACCGGCTTCAGCGTTTCTGGGAGCCTTCCGAAGGCTTTTCTTCACCAGAAACCGAAGATTCCGCCTGAGCCGGCACATTCGCAGCCGGAACCGGGGCGGCCGGGACCGCATCGGCCTTCGGAACGGCCGGCAGCTCGCCCGCCGGAGCCGCCGGAGCGACTGCCGCCGGGGCGGACATCAGACCCAGATCCTGGTCGGCCGCCGGGCGGCTGCCATGACCGGCATACCAGGCCATGAAGAGGCTGATGCCGAAGAACACGACAGCCAGCCACTTGGTCGACTTGGACAGGAAGTTCGAGGCGCCGCGCGCACCGAACACCGTACCCGAGGCACCGGCACCAAAGCCCGAACCCGCCGCCGCACCCGAACCACGCTGCATCAGGATCAGCGCGATCATGGCCACAGCGACCAGCACGTAGACGACATTGAGGATCAACATCAGCATTGGAAACCGCCCTCGGACAATACTTCTAGGATTAGTTCGCGGCCGCCGCCCTTGCGATGGCCAGGAAGTCCGCGGCCACCAGGGAGGCGCCGCCGACCAGCCCACCATCGACATCCGGCTGCGCGAACAGTTCCCCGGCATTGTCGGGTTTCACGCTACCGCCGTAAACAATGGGCAGTGAATCAGCGATTCTAGCATCGATACGCGCGACTTCGCCACGGATGAACGCGTGCACCTGCTGCGCCTGCTCCTTGGTCGCGGTACGGCCGGTACCGATGGCCCAGACCGGCTCGTAGGCGACCACGGCCTTGGCGAAGCCGGCTGCGCCGACCAGTTCCAGCACCGGCGCCAGCTGGCTGGCGATGACCGCTTCGGTCTGCCCGGCCTCGCGCTGTTCTAGGGTCTCGCCCACGCACAGCACCGGCACCAGGCCGGCGTGCTGGGCGGCGGCGAACTTGCGCGCGACCAGCTCGCTGCTCTCGTGGTGGTACTGGCGGCGCTCGGAATGGCCCACCAGGCCATAGCGGCCGCCGACCTCGACCAGCATGGCCGCGCAGACCTCGCCGGTGTAGGCGCCCTTCTCGTTGCTGCTCACATCCTGCGCGCCAAAGGCCAGGCCGGTATCACCAAAGTCCTCGACCAGCTCGCCCAGGTACGGCAACGGCGGCAGGATCACCACGTCCACCCCCTCCAGCGGCAGCCCGGCAGCGACCTGCCCCAGCAGTTCATTGGCGAATTGACGGCTGCCATGCAGCTTCCAGTTTCCGGCGACGATCTTGCGGCGCATGAGCGGGTGGCTCCTGTGTGAAGTCAGCCGGTCATGATACCCGCTACGGCAAAAATCCGTTTCCGTGTAAGCGGTTACATGGATTTTCAGCGAACGGCGCAGCCCCTCGTGGCGGGTGTGGGGTTGGTCGCGGATCGCCCGGTTGGATTGGTGAGCTTAGCCGGGCGGGTGGGGATGCCGGGGGACGCCGTAAACCCGTCCCTGGGGGCTTGGCCGCGGCATCCATGCCGCGGACACCCCCGCCATCCCCACCCGCCCGGCCTCTGACACATTCTGGCGGTTCCGCCCGCCACGGAAAGAAATAAGAAGAGCAAAAGCAAAAGCGGCATTGCGGGTAGCTGCCGGGGTCAGATCCCTTTTCCTGCGGAAAAGGGATCTGACCCCTACCCCACACGCATGGCGTGGATCTACCGTGTCGACCAAGGTCGACACCTACCGGGAATCGCGATTTACCCACCGTCACCAGGAAACTGTCGGGGGTGGGCGGTGTGGGTTGGCAGGACCGTTGGCGCCATGGATGGCGCCATCGAGCCCCCAGGGACGGGTTCACGGCGTGTCCTGCCAGCCCACACCGCCCCGCCAAACCAGCAGAAACCCAGAGCCGCTTTGGCTTTGGCTTTGGCTTTGGCCTCTGCAGGTGCAGGGCGGCAGCCCTGCAAAGAAAAAGGCCGCCTTTCGGCGGCCTTCTCACTCATTACTTCAGCTTGATCTCGCGCAGGCGTTCCTCGAGGAAGCCGTGCGCGGTGATCGCCTCCGGGTACCGGCTCGGGTTCTCCGGGGTGATGCAGGACGGCAGCACGTCGATCAAGTAGTCGGGGTTCGGATGCAGGAAGAACGGCACCGAGTAGCGCGGCTGGCGCGCCAGGTCACCCGGGGGATTGACCACGCGATGGATCGTCGACGGATACACGTGGTTGGTCAGGCGCTGCAGCATGTCGCCGATGTTGACCACGATGGTGTCCGCGTCCGAGGTGAACGGCACCCATTCGCCCTCGTGCGACTGCACCTCCAGGCCAGCGGCACTGGCACCGACCAGCAGGGTGATGAAATTGATGTCGCCATGGGCGCCGGCGCGCACGTTCGGGATGTCGTCGGTGGTGATCGGCGGGTAGTGGATCGGGCGCAGGATCGAGTTGCCGAAGTTGGTCTTGTCGGCGAAGAAGTCTTCCGGCAGACCGATGTGCAGGGCCAGCGCAGACAGCACGCGCGACCCCAGGTTGTCCAGCGCCTGGTACAGGCCGTAACCGCGCTCACGGAAGCCCTCGACCTCGGTCGGCCACAGGTTCGGCGCCATCACGTCACGGTACTTCGAGTCATCGGCGATTTCACGGCCGATGTGCCAGAACTCCTTCAGGTCGAAATGCTTGGAGCCCTTGGCGGTCTCCACGCCGAACGGGGTGTAGCCACGGGCGCCGCCGCTGCCGGCCACGTGGTACTTGCGCTTGACCTCTTCCGGCAGGGCGAAGAAGGCCTTGAAGGCATCGTAGGCCGCATCGATGTCGGCCTGCGGGATGCCGTGGTTGCGGATGCCCGCGAATCCCCATTGGCGGTAGGCCGCGCCCAGCTCGGCCACGAAGGCCTCGCGGTCGCTGTCAAAACGGGTGATGTCGAGGGTGGGGATCTGGCTCACAGCGGTTCCTGGCTTGTCGTTGGGTCTGGGGGGCCAGCGCATTCATGGCCCGCCTGAACATTGTGACAGATCGCCCGGCGAACGCGACTCGATACAAGGAAACAAACCGATACAATGCGCGACCCGCGCGCATTTAACGAATCCATTACGTTGCCGGCGCGCCGCCCTCCCGCGCCGCCTCAACCCGCCAGCACCATGCCCACAGCCCCTGCCCCCGCTGCCACCTCCTACGCAGGCCCCGCCCGCCGCTGGCGCCGCCTCGCATGGTGGTCCCTGTTCGTCATGGGCAATGCATTGCTGGCGATGATGATCACCCTCGGCAACGTGCCGCTGCGCGACAACCCGGGCGGCAGCCTGGGGCTGGCCTATCTGGCGATCGCCCTGCCCGGCCACCTGCTTGCCTTCGGCGCGCTGGCCGGCCTGCTGCCGCTGCTGCTGGGCCTGTGGCAGCGCAGCGCGCGCACGCTGAGCATCAGCGCCGTGCTGCTGCAGGGCCTGTGGCTATGCCTGTTGCTGGTTGATGCGAAGGTTTTCACTCTGTATCGGTTCCACCTCAATGCCATGGTGGTGAACATGGTGTTCGGCGGCGCGCTGCAGGACCAGGTCGCGTTGTCCTGGAAAACCTGGCTGCAGGCCGGACTGCTGGTCGCCGCCATCTTCGCCGCCGAAGGCATCCTCGCCTGGGCCTGCTGGAAGCTGCTGCCTGCCGCGCCGCGCCGGCGGCGGGTACTGCAGGCCTGGGCGGTGGTCGTTCTGCTGATGGCCGGTGGCCAGGTGGCCACCGCCTACTACGATGCGCGCGGCGACCGCGACGTGATCGCCCAGTGGAACTACCTGCCCTGGGCGCAGCCGATCACTGCCAAGAGCTTCATGCGCAGGCTGGGCGTGGTCAGCGAGCAGCAGGTCGGCCTGCCCGATCCACGCCATGCGCAGCTGTTGTACCCGCTGCAGCCACTGCGCTGCCAGAATCCACACCGGCCGAATGTGCTGATGGTGGTCCTGGAATCACTGCGCCACGACGCCCTCACCCCGCAGATCATGCCGAACACCTCGGCACTGGCGCAGGACGCGCGCGTGTACGACCGCCACTTCAGCACCGGCAATGCCACCCGCTACGGACTGTTCGGCCTGCTCTACGGCCTTCCGGGCGGCTACTGGCAGAGCATGCTCGACGAGCAGCGCGGCTCGCAGTTGTTCAAGGTGCTGGGCCAGCAGGGTTACGACCTGCATCTGTACGGCAGTGCGCCGATGTACAGCCCAGAGTTCGACCGCACTGTGTTCGCGGATGTCCGCGACCAGCTGCACCAGGGGCCTTCCGAGCTGGGTTCGGAAGGACGCGACCGCAGCATCGTGGACGCGCTGCGGAAGGACATCCGGACCAGCCAGGCCGCGCACACGCCGTGGTTCGGGTTCGTCTTCCTCGATTCCACCCACGCGCCCTACCACATGCCCCCCGGCTACCCGCCGCTGGCGACCCCGATGGCGAGGGAAATCGACGTCATGAAGTTCGGCCCGGACCACGACCCGACCCCCGAACTGAACAAGTATCGGACGGCCGTGCACTACGCCGACAGCCTGGTCGGCACGCTGCTGGACGATCTTCGCGCGCAGGGCCTGGACCAGGACACGATCGTGCTGGTCACCGGCGACCATGCCGAGGAATTCAACGACCTCAAACTGAATTACTGGGGCCACAACGGCAACTTCTCCGACTACCAGCTGCAGGTACCGTTCGTGCTGCACTGGCCCGGAAAGGGCAATGCACATGAAACGCGCATCAGCTCGCACGAGGACTGGGTGCCGACCCTGATGCGCCACGCATTGGGCTGCGAGAACGCGCTCACCGATTTCAGTACCGGCCAGGACCTGCTGGCCGAACCTGCGGGCGAGCGCGCGCTGGTGGTGGAAAGCTGGTCGCAACGGGCCGTCCGCCATGGCAACGCCATCTACGTGTTCGACAAGTTCGGCAACGCGACCTCGCTGGACCTGCACTACCGCCCACTGCCGCAGCAGGCCCCGGATGCCGCTGCCGTCCGTACCGCATGGGAAGCGTTGACCCGCTTCCGCAACCGCTGACCACAGAGGATGGTTTCCATGAAACGCGCACTGCGCATCCTGCACACCGAAGCCGCCAGGGGCATGGGGGGCCAGGAGATCTACATCTTCCGCCACATGCAGGTGATGCGTGCGCGTGGCCATGAGGTGTCGCTGCTGTGCCAGCCCGATGCACGCCTGGCCCAGCTGGCTCGCGATGATGGCTTCACCGTACATACCCTGCGCATGGGAGGCCTGACACGGCTGCTGCGCGGCATCTGGTCGGTATCGCGCCTGGTGCGCCGCGAGCGCTATGACGTGGTCAATACCACCAGCCGCCGTGACGCGCTGATCGCTGCCGCCGGCGCGCGCCTGGGCGGTACACCGCTGGTGGTGCGCTCGCGCCACCTGATGAGCCCGGTCAACTCGCTGCTCACCTATACCCGCTTGCCGCACCGCATCATCACCGTCAGCGACTTCGTCAAGCAGCTGCTGGTCGACCGTGGCATCGCCGCAGAGCGTATCGGCATCGTGCCGCCCATGGCGACACCGGCCCGCTGGGATGGCACCGAACGGGGTGATCCCTGGACAAGACTGCAGGACACCCGCGCCCAGGTGCGTGCCGAACTCGGTTTCGCCGAGCGCGACATCGTGGTCGGCTGCGTGGCCGTGCTGCGCGAGCCCAAGGGCCATGCCGAACTGCTGCATGCCATTGCGCCGTTGTGCAAGGCCAACCCCGACCTGCATCTGGCCGTGGTCGGCGACGGCGAGCCGGTGATGGGCCGCCTGCAGGCCCTGCGCGGCGAACTCGGGCTGGAGCGCCAGGTGCATCTGCTCGGCTTCCGCAGCGACGCCCACCGGCTGATGGCCGGTTTCGACATCTTCGCCCTGGCCACCCACAAGGAGGCTTCGGGCACGGTCTTCCTCGAAGCCGCGCAGGCGGCGCTGCCGATCGTCTCGCACCGCGTTGGTGGCGTACCTGAAATGCTGGTGGAAGGCAGCAATGCCATCCTCACCCGGCTGGGCGATGACGCCGCCCTCACCGGCGCGTTGCGCCTGCTGGTGGACGATCCGGAACGCCGGCGGCAGATGGGCCGTGCCGGTTGGGACTGGATCCGCAGCACTGCGCGGTTCAGCGCGGCCGGCCATGGCGAGGCCACCGAAAATTACTACCTCCAATGGTTGAAGGAGCTGGGTCATGGCTAATGCCAGAACCGTACCGGTGCTGATGCACCACCATGTCAGCAACTCTCCGGGCATGATCACCGTCTCCCCTGAGAACTTCGAGAGCCAGATCGCCTGGCTCGCACGTACCGGCTGGACATCGCTGACGCTGGACCAGTACGCCGACTTCCTTGCCGGCAAGCCGGTACCGCGCAAGTCGATCGTGATCACGTTCGATGACGGCTACCTGGACAACTGGGTCTACGCCCATCCGATCCTGCAGAAGTACGGCATGCATGCGGTGGTGTTCGTGGTCACCGGCTGGATGCACGAAGGACCGGTACGCCCGCACGCCGGCATCGAAGGCGCGGAGCTGCCGGTTACGCCGGAGCACCGTGCCTGCGAAGACCTGATCTACAAGCAGGGCCGCAGCGACGAAGTGATGATGCGCTGGAGCGAAGCACGCGCGGCGATCGAAGCCGGCACGTTCGAGGTCCACTGCCACACCCACAGCCACACTCGCTGGCTGAAGCGTGACGACCTGGATCGTGCACAGCGCCGCGAAGGCATCAGCGGTGACCTGGCGATGGCCAGGCAGACGCTGCTGGAGAAGCTCGGCGAAGTCTCCGACACGCTGTGCTGGCCCTATGGCGACTTCGACGATGACTACATCGAAGTGGCGCGCGAACAAGGCTTCCGCTACCTGCATACCACCCATCCGTTCGGCCGCAACGTGGTCGGTGGAGATCCGGAGCGCATCTACCGCTTCGCGATCCGCAACCGCCCGGCCAGCTGGCTTCGCAAACGCATCGCCTGGAGCTACAACCCGCTGATCGCACCGATCTTCAACGGCTTCAAGGCCCGGCAGAAGAAGATGGTGCCGGGCCCGTAAACGGCGCGAATGCACCGATCCCGGCGATCGGGCAGCACCCGATTCTTGAATGGATTCGAAGGAACAGTGAAGGCAATGAACGTACTGGTGACCGGCGGCGCTGGCTATATCGGCTCGCATGCATGCGTCGAGCTGCAGCAGCAGGGGCACGATGTCGTCATCGTGGACTCGCTGTGCAACAGCGACGCCGGTGTCGTCGAGCGCATCGGGCGGATCACCGGCACGGCGCCAGTGTTCGTGCAGGCTGACATCCGTGATCGACCGCGCATGACCGCCCTGATGCAGCAGCATGCGATCGATGCCGTGCTGCACTTCGCGGCGCTCAAATCCGTGGGCGAATCGCAGAAGGTGCCCCTGCAGTACTTCGACAGCAACATCAGCGGCACGATTGCCCTGCTCGGTGCGATGCAGGATGCCGGGGTGACGCTGCTGGTCTTCAGCTCCTCCGCCACCGTGTACGGCAACCAGGAGCACTGCCCGGTGGCCGAGTCCGCTTCAACCTGTGCGATGACGCCCTATGGCCGCACCAAGCTGGTGGTGGAGCAGCTGCTTGCAGACCTGATCGCCACGGGCCAGGACCTGCATGTGGCGACGCTGCGCTACTTCAATCCCGTCGGCGCGCATGGCACGGCATTGATCGGCGAGCTGCCGCACGGGACACCGAGCAACCTGATGCCCTACATCGCGCAGGTTGCGGCCGGACTGCTGCCGGAAGTCCAGGTCTTCGGTGATGACTATCCGACCCGTGACGGCACCGGCGTACGCGACTACATCCATGTGCAGGATGTAGCCAATGCCCATGTACTGGCCCTGCAGTTCCTGCGCGATCAACGACGCAGCATCACGCTCAACCTCGGCACCGGCCAGGGCCACAGCGTGCTGGAGCTGATCCAGGCGTTCGAGCAGGTCACCGGGACACGGATTCCGTTCCGCATCGTCCCGCGACGCAATGGCGACATCGCGGTCAGCTTCGCCGACGCCTCGCTGGCGCTGCGCGAGCTGGGCTGGAAGGCCCGTCACACGCTGGCCGACATGTGTCGCGACACCTGGAAGTGGCAGAGGGAAATGCCGACCCAAGCGCCAACGTCACGCCCGTGAACGAAACACCGCACCAGCCTGCGCCATGACGCAGGCTGGTTCCATCGGTCAGAAGAATCGCCCGTAGACGACCTGCACGATCTCGCCGTTGCCCGTGTTTATCAGCAGCGCATCGGGCCCATAGCGCACCCATTCAAAGCCCATCGGCGGCATGTCCAGGCCGAACAGCCAGAAATCGTTGAGGATATAGTCGCCGACCCAGTAGGGGCGCGGCAGGATCTGTCCGTAGTGCCAACGCTGGTAGGCGTAGCCGACCGGCGGATGATAGGGGCCGATGCGGAAGGCATGGTCGGCACGGAAATTGTGCCGGTAGTCTTCGCGGAACGCTGGGCGCGCATTACCCAGTTCGCGCGGGCGCTCCATCCGCGGGTAGCCCCACGGCGCCCGCAGGGGCTCTTCGCGTGGCGCGGACATGTGCGGCCCTCCTTCGGGCCGGCGTTCTGCGCTGGCAATGGAGACACCGCCCAGCAGCGGCAGCACCAGCAGCGCACCTGCCAGCAGGCGGCGGCTGTAGCGCAGTGAGGTGTTCATGGTCATGGTCCTTGCAACGAAGGAAGAAGGATGGAGCGTGCTCCGCTCCGACCGGGTCCCCACCTGCGCATGGCGTGCGTCGATGCAGGGATCCTGATGCCGGGGATACGCCGCGCATCGTTCAAAGCGCGTCACAAAGCGCACAGCAGCAGCTGAACGTGATCGCAGGTCGCGATCGGTTCAGCCAGTGGTGCTGGAAAGCGACATGGCCGCAGAAGCGGCCATGTCGGGGTGCCAGGTTGTACCGTCGCCAGCCTCAGGCGGCGGCGTCGCGCACCGCAGCGGACAGGCGGTCCAGCGTGTCCTGCATCAGCGTTGCATCATCGGCCTCGACCGTGACCCGCACCACCGGCTCGGTACCGGACGGGCGCAGGAATGCACGACCACGACCCGCCACCGATTGCTGCGCGACGGCCAGCGCGGCCTGCACGCTTTCAGCCTGCACCGTGGCCTTTGCCGAGACATTGCCCAGCCGCACGTTGACCGTCTTCTGCGGCACCCGCACCAGCCCCTTCAGCGCCTGGCGCAGGGTCTGCCCGCTGTTGCGCAGCGCCACCAGTACCTGCAGCGCGCTGACGATGCCGTCACCGGTGGTGGCCCGGTCCAGGCACAGCAGGTGGCCGGAGGCTTCGCCGCCGAGCACGCCACCACCTTCGATCAGCGCCTGGTGCACGTAGCGGTCACCGACGTTGCTGCGCAGGAACGGAATCTGCAGGTCGGCGAAGGCCTTCTCCACACCGTAGTTGCTCATCAGCGTACCGACCACCGGACCGCGCAGGCGACCTTCGTCCTTCCACGCGCGCGCCAGGATGTACAGCAGGTCATCACCGTCGACCGGATTGCCCTGGTCGTCGGCCATCAGCACACGGTCGCCATCGCCATCGAAGGCGATGCCGAGATCGGCGCGGGTTTCGCGGACCTTGGCCGCCAGGTTGTCGATATGGGTGGAGCCCACGCCGGCGTTGATGTTGACGCCGTTGGGCTCGGCACCAATGCCGATCACCTCGGCGCCCAGTTCGCGGAACAGCAGTGGTGCGATCTGGTAGGTGGCGCCGTGCGCGCAGTCCAGCACCAGGCGCACGCCACGCAGGTCGAATGCACGCGGTACGCTGGCCTTGCAGAATTCGATGTAGCGACCGACCGCCTCACGTGCACGCGAAGCTTTGCCCAGCTTCTCCGATTCGGCAGTGGTGAACGGAACGTCGAGCGCCGCTTCCAGGGCCAGCTCGGTGGCATCGTCGAGCTTCTCGCCCTGGGCGGAGAAGAACTTGATGCCGTTGTCGTAGTGCGGGTTGTGCGAGGCGCTGATGACGATGCCGGCATCCACGCCCAGCGTGCGGGTCAGGAACGCCACCGCCGGGGTCGGCATCGGCCCCAGCAGTTGCACGTCGGCACCGGCGGCGACCAGGCCAGCTTCCAGTGCCGCTTCGAACATGTAGCCGGAAATGCGGGTGTCCTTGCCGATCACCACGATCGGCCGGCGCCCATCCTGGCCGCGCTGCGCGACCAGGACACGGCCCAGGGCGTTGCCCAGGCGCAGCACGAAGTCGGCCGAGATCACGCCCTGGCCGACCCGCCCACGGATGCCATCAGTACCGAAGTACTTGCGGCCTCCCATCAAGCCACCTCCGGCGCCGGCTGACGGCCCAGCATTGCCAGCAGATCGGACAGGCGGTCGCGCATTTCGCGGCGGTCGCAGATCTGGTCGATGGCACCGTGCTCCAGCAGGAATTCCGAGCGCTGGAAGCCTTCCGGCAGCTTCTCGCGGACGGTCTGCTCGATCACGCGCGGGCCGGCGAAGCCGATCAACGCCTGCGGTTCGGCGATGTTGATGTCGCCCAGCATCGCGAACGAGGCCGACACACCACCGGTGGTCGGGTGGGTCAGCACCGAGATATACGGCAGGCCGGCTTCACGCAGCTTGCCCAGCGCGGCCGAGGTCTTGGCCATCTGCATCAGCGAGAACAGGCCTTCCTGCATGCGCGCACCGCCACTCTGCGAGAAGCATACGTAGGGGGCACCGATCTCGACCGCCGTTTCCGCGGCCAGTGCAAAACGCTCGCCCACCACCGAGCCCATCGAGCCGCCCATGAAGGCGAAGTCGAAGGACGAAGCCACCAGTGCGCGGCCCTTGAGCAGGCCACGCATGGCAATCAATGCGTCGTACTCGCCGGTATTCTTCTGCGCGATCTTGATGCGCTCGCTGTACTTCTTCTGGTCCTTGAACTTGAGCAGGTCGGTCGGGCCCAGGCGCGCACCGATCTCGGTGGTGCTGTCGGCGTCGAACAGGGCGGCCAGGCGCGCGCGCGCGCGGATCGCCATGTGATGGCCGCACTTCGGGCAGACTTCCAGGTTCTCTTCCAGTTCCGGACGGTACAACGCGCTGCCGCAGTTGCTGCACTTTTCCCACAGGCCCTCGGGGACACTGCGCTTCTTGCTGGGGGTGTTGTCGGTGCGGATGCCGGACGGCATCAACTTGCTGAGCCAACTCATGCGGGAGGACACTTCCGTTCAGGGCGGCCCAGGGGCCGCAAAGGCGGACAGTCTAGCTCCGCTTTCCCCGCCCGTGCACCCCCTTGCCGGCCACGGGGCAGCTGGAAAAAACCATGCTGGGACGTACGTTTAGGTGCGGGGAAGTGCCAGCCGCTGGCCGGCAACCCTTGTCGCACACGCGGCCCAGGCGTGTGCCGGCCAGCGGCCGGCACTACCCCTCAGGCGTCCAGCGCCTGCCGCAGCGGGGCGAGGAAGGCCCGGGCGCGCTGCGCGGCCTCTTCCGCCGAGCCCGCTTCGGCCAACGCCGCCACCAGCGCGCTGCCCACCACCACGCCGTCGGCCTGGCGGGCCATGGCCGCAGCACTGTCGGCATCCTTGATGCCGAAGCCCGCCACCACCGGCACCGACGCACGCGCGCGCAACGCCTGCAGGCGGGCACTGGCGGCATCGCTGTCCAGTCGCTCGGACGCACCGGTGACACCGGCAAAGCTGACGTAATAGAGATAGCCACGGGCCAGCGCCAGCAGCTTGTCGGCACGCGCCTCGCTGGTGGTCGGCGACGCCAGCAGGACCAGCGCCAGGCCGGCCGCATCGAAGGCCTGCTGGGCCTCGCCCGCTTCTTCCGGCGGCAGGTCGACCAGCAGCACACCGTCCACGCCGGCGTCCACGGCGGCCTTGGCGAAGGCCGCGTAACCATGGATCTCCACCGGGTTCAGGTAGCCCATCAGCACCACCGGAGTCTGCGCATCGCGCTCGCGGAACTGCGCCACGGCCTGCAGCACATAGCGGCTGCCGGCCCCCCGCGCCAGCGCGCGCTCGGAGCTGCGCTGGATGGTCGGGCCATCGGCCATCGGGTCGGAGAACGGCACGCCCAGTTCGATCACGTCGGCGCCGGCGTCCACCAGTGCGTGCATGACCGGCACGGTCGCTTCCAGCGAGGGATCACCCGCCGTGACGAAGGGAATCAGCGCCTTGCGCTGCTGCTCGCGCAGGCGCTGGAAACAGGCATCGAGTCGGGAAACAGGCATCTCAGGCACATCCTTCAATCAGTTCAATCGCATCGCTGGTCCCCCAGTACATCTGGATGACCCTCCCTTCAAACAGTTCCACGCGGATGCCAAGGGCCGAGCCCGGGTCCTGCCAGGTGAGGTACTCGCCCTGCTCGCCATCGTAGGCATGCGGGCTGGACACGGGCGGCTTCGGAAACCGGGCAACCGCTTGGGCACGGGTCATGCCGACGCGCAGGCCAAACGGGCCCGGCTGCTGGGTCGGCGCCCCGCTCTCCGGATCCAGGCCGAGGTCGAAGCGGACCACGCGATCTTCATCGGTCATCATCGACACGCCGGGCGGCAGTCCCTTGCCGTCGTAGTACTCGCAACTGCCGCCCATCGCTTCGACGGCCCCTTGTGCCGTCCACGGCCCGAATGCCTTCAGGTCCGTCATGTGCTGGCCGATCAGCACCTCGCCGGCATGGTCCAGCGCCACCGAGGCCACCGCCGGTGCGTCATCGCTGTCCGCATCTTCCACAGACGGCGGATCGTCGATCGGCGTGCGCGCCATCGGGTCGAGGTCATCATTGGCGGCGGGCTGCTGCGCCGGCTGCGTGGTGGCCTTGGCGGCCGGCGCCAGCACCGGTGGCTCCGGCGGCTGGCACGCGGCCAACCCAAGCGCCAGCAGCAGCACGCCGCTGTTCCGCAGCCGCGCGCTCACAGTACCAGCCCTTCGCGCGCAGCGATGGTGTGCACGTCCTTGTCGCCACGGCCGGACAGATTGCACAGCACGATCTGGTCACGCGGTCGCTCACGCGCCAGCTTGATCGCCTGTGCCAGCGCATGGCTGGATTCCAGTGCCGGCAGGATGCCCTCGGTATGCGCCAGCAGGTGGAAGGCCTGCAGCGCTTCCTCGTCGGTGATGCCGAGGTAGCGTGCGCGGCCGGTATCGGCCAGGAACGCGTGCTCCGGGCCGACACCCGGATAGTCCAGGCCGGCTGATACCGAGTGGGTCTCGATGATCTGGCCGTCGTCGTCGCACAGCACATAGGTGCGGTTGCCGTGCAGCACGCCCGGCCGACCCGCCGCGATCGATGCAGCGTGGCGCCCGGTGCTGATGCCATCACCGGCGGCTTCGGCACCGACGATCTCGACCTGGCGATCGTTGAGGAAGGCATGGAACAGGCCGATGGCATTGCTGCCGCCGCCGACGCAGGCAGTAATCGCATCGGGCAGGCGACCGTACTCGGCCAGCATCTGCTCGCGCGCCTCGCGGCCGACGATGGCGTTGAAGTCGCGCACCATGCGCGGATAGGGATCCGGACCGGCGACCGTACCGATGATGTAGAAGGTGTCCTGCACGTTGGTCACCCAGTCGCGCATCGCTTCGTTGAGCGCGTCCTTCAGGGTGGCCGAGCCGGAGGTGACCGGCACCACCGTCGCGCCCAGCAGCTTCATGCGGTAGACGTTGATCTTCTGCCGCTCGATGTCGGTGGCGCCCATGTACACCACGCATTCCAGGCCCAGCCGCGCGGCAACGGTGGCACTGGCCACGCCATGCTGGCCGGCACCGGTCTCGGCGATGATGCGCTTCTTGCCCATCCGCGCGGCCAGCAGCGCCTGGCCGATGGTGTTGTTGATCTTGTGCGCGCCGGTGTGGTTCAGGTCCTCGCGCTTGAGCAGGATCTGCGCACCGCCGACATGATCGCTCAGGCGCTGGGCGTGATAGATCGGGCTCGGCCGGCCCACGTAGTGAGCCAGGTCACGGTCGTAGGCGGCCTGGAATGCCGGGTCCTGACGGGCCTGATCATAGGCCTGGGCCAGTTCCTGCAGCGGGCCGACCAGGGTTTCGGCAACGAAGCTGCCGCCGTAGCGACCGAAGTGGCCCTGGACGTCGGGGAAGGCGTGGTAGTCGGCAATGGGGGAGGCAGACATGGATACGACCGGTGGTTCAGACAGGTGGATACTCTAGCGCACGGGTCGTGACCGGAAAATGGATATTATCTGGCGCATATCGTCAGGAAATCTCACATGAGTCGTTCCCTGCTTCCGCCGCTCAATGCGCTGCGTGCGTTCGAGTCGACCGCCCGCCTGGGCGGGGTTGGCCGCGCCGCGCAGGATCTGCATGTCACCCACGGTGCGGTCAGCCGGCAGCTGAAGCTGCTGGAAGATCATCTGGGCATGGCCTTGTTCCAGCGAGCCGGGCGCGGGCTGCGCCTGACCGCTGCGGGCACGCGCCTGCAGGCAGCGTGCAGCGAGGCCTTCAGCGGCATCGAGGACTGCGTGCGTGAACTGCGGCGGCCGGCGGCAGCGCAGGCGCTGGTGCTGGGGTGCAGTGGCAGCGTGCTGGCGCGCTGGATGATCCCGCGCCTGCCTGCCCTGCAGGCCGCCCTGCCAGGTGTGCGCCTGCAGTGGTCGGCGCTGGATGGCAGTTTCACCGAAGCGCAGGCCGCACTGGATGCGGTGCTGCTGCTGGCGCAGGGGCCATGGCCCCGTGGCTGGCAGGTACGCGAACTGGCACCGGAGCGGGTTGGCGTCGTGGTGGCCCCCTCGCATCCGGCGGCGCAGCGCCTGCGGCAGGTACCGCCCACGGCACTGCTGCCGGAAACACTGCTGTACACCAGCTCTCGGCCACAGGCGTGGCCCGCGTGGGCGCAAGCGCACGACCTGGATCCGTCGAAGCTGCAGCTGGGCACCGCCTTCGAGCATCTGTACTACCTGTTGGAGGCGGCGGTGGCCGGGTTGGGCCCGGCGATCGCACCGGAGCCACTGGTGGCCGAAGACCTGGCTGCGGGCAGGCTGGTCGCACCGTGGGGATTTGCCCCCACGGGCGGGTTCTGGGTGCTGGCGCGGCCAGAAGGACAGGCCGATGCGCGCGTGGAGGCGCTGGCCGACTGGCTGGGCCAGCAACTCCGCTGACAACAAAAAGGGGACGGAGGGGATTAAGTCGCAGGTGGCACAAACGACTTAATCCCCTCCGTCCCCTTTTTTCAGCTGGCGGTCGGGGTGGCCAGCCGCTGCTGCAGGTCCTCGCGCAGGCGCGACAGTTCCACCTCCGCCTGCTGCCGCTGCTGCATGCCTTCGCGATGGATGCTGCGCACTTCCTCGACCGTGGCGATCAACTGATCGTGCACGTGGCGCAGCGTGGCCACGTCGATCACACCGCGCTGGTTGCTGCGTGCGGTATCCACCGACGCCTGGCGCAGCAGGTCGGCATTGCGGCGCATCAGCTCGTTGGTGGCATCGTCGATGGCGGTGGACAGCTCGACCGCGGCCTTCTGCTCGCCGAGCGAAAGCTGGATGGCGAACTGGCGCTTCCACGACGGGATGGTGATCTCGCGCACCGTGTTGAACTTCTCGATCAACTGCAGCGCGTTGGCCTGGATCAGGCGGATCATCGGCAGCGACTGATCGGCGGCGTGCTGCATCAACTGCAGGTCGGACACGCGCTTTTCGATCAGGCGGATCGCGTTGTCCACTTCGCTCTGGCGGATGCGCTGCTGCGGATCCTCACTGCCCTGCCCGGCCAGCTGTTCGGCCTGCAGTTCGGCCAGGCGCTGCTTGCCGGCGGCGGCGTACAGGCCGAGCGCATGGCGTTCTTCGCGGACGATGTCATGCATGCGGTCGAACTCACCCACACGCTTGCCCATCAGTACCTGCTGCGCGCCGACGTCTCCCAGCAGCTGTTCGATCTGCGCATTGGTGTCGCTGAATTTCTGCACCAGCTCACCCTTGGAGGCGCGCAGGCGATCGATCAGGCCACCAATCAGCGGCACCCTGGACCGCTGCGCGACGCCGTCGAGCTTGAGGCTGCGCGCGATGCGCACTACTTCACCCAGCTTTTCGCCGCTGGCGTCCAGGTCGCGGTTGCGCACCTGGTCCAGCAGCTGGCTCGAGAACGCAGCCGTGCGGCTGGCGGCATCGCGACCGAACACCTGCAGGCTGCTGGGGCGCAGGTCATCCAGTTCACGGCGGATCTCGGCGATGCGCGGCAGATCCTCGTGGGCCAGGCCAAGTGCCTTCAGCGTGCCTTCGTCGAGCGTGGAAACGGCGGTGTTGGCGGGCACCAGCGTGCCGGGGCTCTGAGTGTCCTGGATCATCGGGCGATCTCCTTGCAATGGGTAAGCGGCGGCGGCCGATTCAGCGCAGTCTAGCCTGAGCGGCCGCAACCTCGTCATCGATCTGGGCGTGCAGCGTGGCAGCCTTGCCGGCCAATGCAGCGCCCGCGGCGGCCTGGTCGGCCAATGCGGCCTGTCGCCAGGCCGGCAGCAGGACATCATGGATGCGCGCGAAGCGTTGCAACAGCACGTCGTCCTGGTCCTGCAGCAGCTGCCATTGACCGGCTTCCAGACGACGCAGCGTCGCCAGCCGTCGCAGGTGATCCCGCCGTTGTGACAGCGCGGCCTGGCCGGCGGCATCCAGCTGCGTCAGCCGCGACGTCGCCAGCTCGGCCCAGGCGTCCAGCGCCGTGGCCGCCGCTGAATGTTCGGCGATGGCCATGGCCCGCAGCTGCACGTGCTGCTGCAGGTGCTGTGCCTGCTCGCGTGCCTGCAGGGCCAGCACGCCCAGCTGCGACTGCAGCGCACGCCCTTCCGCCTCGCGATCGACATCACGCCCCAGCAGGCGCCCCCACCAGCTCTCTCGCTGCCGGATACGCGTCGGGTTGTCGGCCTGCAGGGCCAGCGCGATGCGTGCCAGTGCCGCCACCAGGCCCTCGCCCGCACCCGGTGGCAACGCGGTCTCGCACCGCGCCAGCGCCTGCAGCAGCGGTGCACCGTAATCGGCCAGCACGGCCACCTCGGCGGTGTCCGGCAGCATCGGTGACGGCAGTGGCGCCTGCATGGTCACGGCAGCGGCGGCGGCTGCGGCTGCGGTGTCAGCGTGGCGACGTCTTCGTTGTCATCCGGCGGCAACGACTCGCCGTAGAAGTGGCGCATCAGGGCTTCATCCAGCGCACGCTCTTCCGGCGTCGTGGCGCGGCGCACCCGCGCGCGCTGCGGCACCGCACTGCCAGGTCCGCCGCGCTCGACCTGCTGGCGCGCCCAACCGGCGAACGCGGCCAGGGTCTGCGACACTTGTACCTGCTGCGCCTGCGATGCCGCCAGCAGTTCCACCAACGGCGCAAGGCCGGCCTGCAGGTCCTCGGCCAGCAGTGTGGCCGGGCTGCTGGGTGCAGCAACGACCGGCATCGGTGCCGCGGGCACCGGCCGCGCTTCGGAAAGACGCTGCAAGGCATCCAGCAATGCCGGCCACGGTGCCGGATCTGCAACGGCAGTCACTTCCGGTGCGGCCGGAGGCAACTGCAACGCGCTGGCGATGTCAGCCAGCTGCGCCACTACACGCCCACCGACATCGCTGTCGTCGGCACCCATCGCCTTGTTGCGCAGGAAATCGCGCTTGATCTGCGCCCAGCGCTGCGCCTGCGTGTCATCCAGTACGCCGCGCAGTTCGGCCAGCTTCAACAGGTTCTCCTCGGCACCGGTGGTGAGCAGCTGTGCCTCGCCCAGGTAGTGGTCGGAGATCAGCTGCTGCAGCTCCTCCTCGTTCATCACCGGCGAGATCTTCTCGGCCAGCTTGTTCATGTTGCGGTAGCTGCCCTGCAGGCGGAACGGCGGTTCGGTGCGGTAGCGATCATCCTGCGCGGCACTGGCGATGTACTGCTGGTTGACCCGGTAGACCACGTCGCGCACGCGCAGCATGCGCTGCAGGGTGGCAGTGATCTCGTTGATCTCGGCGCTGCTGTAGGCATGGCTGAGGCCATTGGTCGAGACCTCCTTGCCCATCGCGCGCTCGACCAGCACGTACAGGTCGGCCATGTCACGCGTGGCCAGCGGCGCCAGCACCGGGTTGGAGGTCAGGCTGTTCTCGATGTAGCTGAGCGTGAAAGCGGCTTCCATGCCACCGAGCACGTCGCCGAGGTTGTAGATGTCGGCACGGTTGGCCAGCATGTCGGGAATCTTGAACACCTCGCCGGACTCGGTATACGGGTTGCCGGCCATCACTACGCAGAACTTCTTGCCACGCATGTCGTAGGTGCGGGTACGGCCGCGCCACACGCCTTCGATGCGGCGGGTGCCATCGCACAGCGAAATGAACTTCTGCAGGAACTCGGGATGGGTGTGCTGGATGTCGTCGACATACAGCATGGTGTTGTTGCCCATCTCCAATGCCAGATTGAGCTTCTCCAGCTCCTGCCGCGAGGTTGCGTCCGGTGCCTGGGCCGGGTCCAGCGAGCGCACCTCATGACCCAGCGCCGGACCGTTGATCTTCATGAAGACCAGGCCCAGGCGGTGCGCCACGTATTCCATCAGCGTGGTCTTGCCGTAGCCCGGGGGCGAAATCATCATCAGCAGGCCCATCAGGTCGCTGCGCTTGTTCTCGCCCACCGTGCCCATCTGCTTGGCCAGGTTGTCACCGATCACGCCCAGGTAGACGTCGTTGATCAGCTTGTTGCGCACGAACGAAGACAGCGGCCGCGCCTTGAACTCGGAAAGCCGCAGGGTCTCGCGCTCGCGGCCGATGATGCCCTGGCGCAACGCCTGATAGGCATGGAATGCCGGCACGAAGTGACGCAGGTGCTGCTGCAGGCGTGCCAGGAAATCGTCCAGTGACAACGCAAGCGTGCCATTGCCGATGCGCGCATGCTCGCCGAGCAGGCCATTGACCTCCACCCGCAACGCAGCGTCGCTGGCACGGGTGCGCAGCTGGCGCTGCACCAGGAGCAGTGCCGCCGCTTCATCGACATAGCCGGCATGCATGGCGTACGCCGGCGTTCCCGCAAGTGCACGCAGCCATTGCCTGGCCAGTGCCCAGCGCGTGGCCAGCGGATCCTGGCTGCGCTGCAGGGCACGCTCGACCGCTTCACGCTGCCCTGCCTGCTCCAGCTGTTGCGACAGTGCCTCCAGCAGGACCAGCGCATGGCGGCTGCTGCTGAACACCGGCTCGCCCGCCGCCAGCTCTTCACCCAGATAAGCCGCCGCAGCCTCTGCGACATCGGCATCGAAAGGCAGGGCATGGGACTGCGCATAGGCCGACAGCGCTACGGCCATCTCCGCACGCAAGGCCTGGCGTCCCTCGTCGGATCCGAACAATCGCGCCAGTGCCTCGGCGCCGGCCTGCCGCGCTGGCCATTGTGCCACCGCCTCACGACGCTGCTCGGCCGCCCAGAACAGCAGTGCCAGCGCACGCACCTGCGGCAGGTGGCGCAGGCTGCCCGCGGCCTGCTGCAGCGGCAACAGTGCGCGCAGGATCAGCGCGGCATCGTGGTCATGGATGCCGCGCTCGTAGCCTTCGCGGTAGCGCGGTGCGGCGAACGCACGCACGCGCTGGTCCAGCGCTTCGGGCGTGGCGACGTCGTGCTGCAGCGTGGCCAGGTCAAGGCCGTCGCGTCCCTCCTGCGCGGCCATCAGCAGGCTGCCGGCCAGATACTCGCCGCGATACAGCGTGGGCGATTCCGAGTCCAGGGTGACTGGCCAGAACGGCCTCAGCGCATCCAGCTCCGGATCGTGCAGGGTCTCAAGGAAGTCCGTGCCGGTCAGGTGGATCGCCAGCGTGTCACCACGCGGCAGCAGGGTCAGGTCCAGCGCCTGGGTGTTGACGCTGAAGCGGTGGCGCGGTCCAAGCCGCACCACGTTGCCGCCGGCTTCGTACAGATCACTTCGGTCGCGCAGCTGGCGCACCGCCTGGTCCCGCACGCCCTTCAGCCGCGCCTCGATGTCGTCGGCCTTGACGTTGTCATGCAATGCGCGCAGGCGTTCGGCCAGCTCACGCAGCTTGAGGATCAGTGGATCGCCAGCGAAGAATGCGTTGAGCTCATCGGCGGTAGCGAAGCGCTCGGTGCGCTTGGCCAGGCCATCGAGAATGCGGTTGGCCGCGTCCAGCACCGAGCGCGCCTTGCGCTGGCGGTCATCCAGCAGCGCCTGCTTGTGCGTCTCGAAGGCTTCGACCAGCTCCTCGCGCTTGCTCAGGATGTCACCGAGGAACTGCTCATGCTCGCCGAACTGGCTCTCCAGCTCTTCCAGCTGCACCAGCAGGCGCGACAGCTGCTCGTCGGCGCGCTCCGGATCGGTAGCCAGGGCCAGCGCGCTGGTGATCGACTGTGAGAACAGCGCGAACTGTGCGGCGAACTGGGCCACGGCTTCGGCCGAACCGAGCGATCTGCGGCGCTGATCGGCGCGCGCACGCGCCTGGTTGAGACGCCCGTACAGCACTGAGATCGACTCGACCACACGGGTACGGGCGGTGGCATCGTCCACCTTCAGGCCGGCCATCAGCTCGGACAGCATGTCCAGGTCGGCCGCCATGCCACGCAATCCTTCCAGCTGCTCGTCCAGCTGGCGGGCACTCTGTGCCTGCTGGGCCGCGTCATCCAGCGCCTGCAGGCGCGCGGTCAACGGCGCCAGCGCGGCATCGCCAGCGAGGAAGTCACCCGTGGCGGCGCCGACGCGATCCTGGGCCTCCACCAGTTCGGCCGTCATCGTCTCGATGCGTGCGGTGTCGATGTAGCGCAGCTCGCGGATGGTCAGCAGGCGTCCACGCAATGCGGTGATTGCGTTGAGGGCCTCGACGAAGGCCTGCACCTCGTTCCAGTTCTGCGGCTGCAGGCGGCCCAGCAGGGCTTTGTGCGCGGCCTCGGCCTCGACCATCGCCTGCGCCGACTGCTGGCGGATCGACTGCACCTTTTCGTATTCGTCCAGCACCGATTCGCCGGTGGCGCTGATCTGCCGCAGCAGCGCCTCTGCACCATCGCAGGCCGCGTCGCCCAGCCAGTGGTGGGCATCGAACAGGCGCCGGGTGTCGGCCACCAGGCGCTGGTAGCGCTGCACCGACACGTCCTGGCCATCAATCTCGCGCGCCAGGTTGAACAGGTTGGAAATGCCACGCACCAGCTCGGCGTTGCCGATGCGGCCCATGAAGGTGTTGCCGGGCGGTCGGCTGGCAGCAAACTCGTCACTGCTGAACGGGGTCTGCCAGACCTGCATCGGGTGGATGCGGGTCGGTTCGTTGCCTTCGGCATGGAACAGCACCATGCGCCCGTCCTGCAGGAAGGCGTAGCCATGGCCGAACACCGGGTTCTGCAGCACGCGCTGGATGGTGTTGTAGACGAACAGCGCCGAGCGCCCACCCTCGCGCTCGTAGAAGATGTACAGCACATCCTCGCCATTGGGCGAGCGGATGCTGCGCTTGAACTGCATGCCGGCCATCGAGGCGTCGAACGCCTTGTGCTCGCCACCCTGCAGGTAGTAGCCGCCCGGGAAGATCACGCCGTGGTCCTCAGGCAGCTGCACGCAGGCCTGCACGATCGCATCGTTGCGCACGATGCCGCCGGTCAGCGTGTTGTAGATCAGGCCCCGCCACTCCGTCTCGCGGTACGGCAGCACCTTCAGCAGCACCAGCGAGCCCACCCGGGCGAATTCGAACTGGGCGTCGTCCAGCGACTGCGTGCTGTCCTCCACCGGTTCGCTGTAGATGCCCTGCCCGGTCTCGGTGTTGTTCTCGACCTTGATGGTGAGATCGCCGCCGGTAGTCTCCACGAACAGGGTGTCGAGGATGTTCAGGTGCGAATGGCGACCATTGACTGCCAGGTCGCGGGTGGCCTTGGTCCATTCGAAGTCGAACGGCGGCGGCAGCGCGATGTCACGCTCGCCGCGCGCATCCAGATAGGTCAGCTCGCCATCGCGCGACAGTGCCCAGCGGAACACGCGCACATCGCTGCTGCGTTCACCGATCTGGAACGAGGCCAGCAGCTTGTCGCCCACCACGATCAGCTGCAGCAGGCGTGCGTGCTTGTAGTAGGCGTACAGCTCGTTGAAGTCGTGCACGAAGCCGGGCTGGTC
This sequence comes from Stenotrophomonas sp. WED208, assembly GCF_040984485.1. Lineage (NCBI taxonomy): Bacteria > Pseudomonadati > Pseudomonadota > Gammaproteobacteria > Lysobacterales > Lysobacteraceae > Stenotrophomonas > Stenotrophomonas sp. WED208. The sequence continues at coordinate 1,369,763 of NZ_JAZARB010000001.1, read as the reverse complement.
GAGGAAGCTGCCCTTCAGCTCCAGCGCGGCCACGTCGTAGCCATCGCTGCCCTGCACCAGCCGGTACAGGCCGAACACGTCCTCGATGCGGGTCTGGGTCTTCAGCCCGATGAACACGTTGTAGCCGAACAGCAGGCGGTCAGGACCCACCTGCACGATGTCGCGGCCGACGCAGTTGTTCTCGCTGCGGATGCGGAAGCGCCCAGCCACTTCCAACCGGCTGTCACCGAATTCGGCCAGGCGCTGGCGGTTGAGCGTTTCGGCCAGGCTCTGCAGGCGCTGGCCCTGCTCGGCCAGGCGGCGGCGCAGGACTTCGTAGGCACCGCCCTGGGCGACGGCCTGGTCGACGGTGGTGCCGCCGGCCTCCGGCGCGGTGGTTTCGGCGGACGGATGGGTTTCAGACATCAGCAGGCTTCCAGCTCACGGGCGAACGGCCGCGTGTGCGGCCGGCACGGACGGGCGATGGCCACGGCGGCCACCGCCCCATGCATCAACGGGCGCTGTCGACCACGGTGGCCGACACGGTCGGCACAGCGTCGGCATCCTCGGTGATCTGGCGCGGGGCCGGTTCGGCCACGGCCACGCCCAGGTAGCGCTGCATCAGCTCCTGCACGATCGGGCTCTTGCCGGCGAAGCCTTCGATCGACTTGCCCAGCGAAACCGCCTTGACCAGATTCTCGAACATGCCGCCGTCGCCGCCGACCAGATCGATGTCGGCATTGCGCAGCGCACTGGCGATGACGTTGGCGTTCTCGCGCGAGACTTCCTTGCCGGCTTCGATCGAGGCCAGCGCCTGCTTCAGGCTGTTGTCCAGCATCATGCGGAACTCTTCGTGGCCACGTGCCTGGTCGCTCAGCGAGGCGATGGCCTCGAACTTGCGCACCAGGCCTTCGGCCTCGGCCAGCAGCTTCTTCTGCACCACGCCGGCTTCGGCATTGCCCAGCGATTCGGTGGCAGTGGCACGGGCCAGGCCCATCTTCTCCTCGCCCTGTGCCTGCGCCTGCAGGGTCTGCGCCAGCACCTGGGCCTCGTTGCTGCCCTGCTTCAGGCTGGCTTCGGCCTTGGCTTCGATCACGCGGGCCTCGGCGATGCCGACCTTCTCGATGGCCAGCGCGGAGGCTTCACGCACCTGCGCTTCGGCCAGGCCCGGCGCGGCCTGCTCGGCGCGCAGTGCGTCGGCCAGCAGTCGCTTGGCTTCGGCCTGCTTGCCGGCCGCTTCGTGTTCGGCCTGGGCCAGCGTGGTCAGTTCCACCGCGCGGTGCTTGGAGGCGGTTTCGCGTGCCTGCGCTTCCTTCACCTCGCGCACCAGCGATTCCTGCGCCTTGGCTTCGGCTTCCAGGATCAGCACCTGCTTCTGGCGGTCGGCCTCGGAGACCTCGCGCACTTCCTTGATGCGCTCCTCTTCCTGGGCCACGGTCTTGTCGATGGAGATGCGTTCGCGGGTGATGTTGGCCACATCCATCTTGCCCTGCTCGACCACCTTGTCGCGCTCCACGCCCTGCAGCTGCACTTCGCGGTCGGTGGTGACCTGCTCCAGCTGGCGCGCGCGCTCCACGCGCTCGGCCTCGATGGCCACGGCGCGCTGGCGGTTCTGCTCGGCCACTTCCACTTCGCGCAGGCGGTTCTGGTCGCGGATCTCGATCAGCTGCTGTGCTTCGATGCGGGCGTTCTCGGACAGCTGGCGCTGTTCTTCCTGCACCTTGGCGGTCTCGGCTTCCTCGCGGGCACGGATGGTCTCGATCTCGCGCTTCTGGCGTGCTTCGGCTTCGGCCTGCTGGCGTTCCAGCGCCAGCAGCGCTTCACGTGCCTCCACGTTCTTCTTGGTGATGGCGAGCTTTTCGTTCTGTTCCAGCTCGTTGGTCACCACGTTCTGCGCGGCGGTCAGCTCGGTGATCTTGCGGATGCCCTGCGCGTCGAGAATGTTGAACTGGTCCAGCAGCGACTTCGGCGTCTGCTCCAGGTAGTCGATCGCCACGTCTTCCAGCACGTAGCCATTGAGGTCGTTGCCGATCACCGCGATGATCTCGTCGCGGAATTCCTGGCGCTTCTCGAACAGTTCGGTGAAGTCGAACTTCTTGCCAACCGTCTTCAGCGCTTCGGAGAACTTGGCGTTGAACAGCTCATCGACGGCGTGCTTGTCCGACGCACGGTCGGCACCGATGGCCTTGGCCACGCGCAGCACGTCGGCCTGGGTCTCGTTGACCCGCAGGTAGAAGGCCACGGCGATGTCGGCACGCATGTTGTCGCGGCAGATCAGGCCCTCCTTGCCGCGGCGATCGATCTGCAGGGTGATCAGGCTGATCCGCATCAGCTCGGCGCGGTACAGCACCGGGATGATCAGTGCGCCAGTGAAATGCACCTTGGGCGTGGAGCTCATGTCGTTGACGATCAGGGCCACACCCTGGTCGACCTTGCGGTAGAAGGCCTTGAACAGGCCGGCCAGGCCGAGCAGGCCGACCAGCAGGACCACCACGCCGATCAGGAAGGGGGCCATGGTTGCCAATGTCATCAGTGATTCTCCTTGTTGCCCGGAAGCAGGTTGTCCTGGAAATCGAGGGCGACCGCATCAGCGCGGACCACCCGGTAATAGTGTTGTTCGGCCATGTGCTCGACCAGCACGATGCGCTCTCCACGCTGCAGTTCGATGTCGCTGCGCACCTGCAGCACCAGCCCGGCACCACCGTCGTCGAAGGTGGCGTGACCGCTGCGGGCATCCACCCTGGGCGAGGCGACCACGCCGGTCCGTCCCAGCAGCGAGGCCTGCGCCACTGGTCGCAGGCGCAGCAGGAACCGGCGGATGGGCCGCAGCAGCAGCGCGGTGACCGGCACCGCTGGCAACGGCGCCAGCACGGCCACGACCGCGCCGATCGACCAGCGCAGCAGGTCGGGCAGCGGCAGCAGCACGAACAGATGGATGAAATAGGTGACGATCCAGGCGAAGAAGCCCAGCAGCGTCACCACCAGCATGAGCGGCACCCCGCCCAAGCCCCAGCGCGCCAGCAGCGCGGACAGGCCCTGCAGGTCGTGGTGATCGCCATGCAGCGCACCATCGGCGCCGGCATCGCCGAACCCGTCATCGACCAGGCCGAACGCCGCCAGCGCCCAATACAGCACCGCCACCGCCAGCACGATGCTGTACGGCAGGGTCGGGAAACCGAACACGACGGTGAGGAATTCCTGCATCGCTTTGCCTTCCTGGGCTGTGGGCGGCGCTCGCCCGTTCGGGACGCGCAGAGCGCGCCCCGTCGATCCCCGCGCCGGCCCTCTTGGCAGGCGCGTTGGCTCCATCCTATGTGAAGAATGCGTGCAGGCTCAAATCTGGCCGCAAATCACGACAAAGGGTGACGCGTATCACTCCAGAACCGTGCAGTCCGCGCGGCGCACTTCTTCGACGAAGGTGCGCATCTTGTACCCGTCCTTGATGCCCGGCTCCAGCTCGATGCCACTGGAGACGTCCACGCCCCACGGCAGCGTGGCCAGGACGGCGTCATAGACGTTTTCCGGGTTCAGGCCACCGGCCAGCAGGAACGGCCGGTGCAACCCGGTCGGAATGCGGCCCCAGTCGAACGCTACGCCGGTACCGCCACCACCACCCGGTGCGTGGCTGTCGAACAGGAAGCCAGCGGCGCTGGGATAGCGCAGCTGCAGGGTGCGGGCGTTGACCTCTTCACGCCCGCCCATGGCGATCGCCTTCAGGTAGGGCATGTTGAAGCTGCGGCAGAAGCTCTCGTCTTCCTCGCCATGGAACTGCAGCAGGGTCGGACGCACCGTGCGCAGCACCTCGCGCACCTCTTCCTTGCTGTTGTTGCGGAACAGCGCCACCACGTCGACCATCGGCGCGATCGCCTGGCGCATCGCGCGGGCCTCGGCCGGCGCGACCCGGCGGCTGCTCTCGCGGGCAAAGATGAAGCCCACCGCGTCCACGCCCAGTTCACCGGCCAGGCGGACATCGCCGGCACGGGTCATGCCACAGAACTTGATGCGTGTACGGTAGTAGGAGCGGCTCATAGCGTGACCTCGGCGGGCAGATGCCAGTTGTCGGGGTACAGGGGCCCAAGGAACACCAGGCCCTGTGGCGGTGCGGTGGGGCCAGCTACGGTGCGATCGCGCCCGGCCAGCAGTTCGGCGATCCATTCCACCGGCTTTTCGCCGCTGCCCACCAGGATCAACGATCCGACGATATTGCGGACCATGTGATGAAGGAATGCATTGCCCTGCACGGCGACCTCGATCACCTCGCCCTGGCGGCTGACCTGCAGTGACTGCAGTTCACGCCGGGCATGCAGCGCCTGGCACTGCACCGAACGGAACGCGCTGAAGTCGTTCTCGCCGAGCAGGGCCTGGCCGGCCGCATGCATCAGGGTCTCGTCCAGCGCCCGGCGCTCCCAGCTGAGGGTCTGGCGCTCCAGCGCCGGCCGCACTTCACGGTTGAGCAGGCGGTAGCGGTAGCGACGCGCACGCGCCGAGAAACGGGCATGGAAATCATCGGCCACCGGCACGCACCAACGCACTGCGATCGAGCGCGGCAGGCGGGTGGTGGTACCCAGCATCCAGGCGCGCGGATCGCGCACCACGTCGGTATCGAAGTGGACGACCTGGCATTGGCCATGCACACCGGCATCGGTGCGGCCGGCACAGACCACCTGCAGTGGCGCGTCGGCCACCGACGACAGGGCCTGCTCGAGGCTGGCCTGCACGCTGGGACCGCCCTCGCCCAGGTTCTGCCAGCCCCTGAAATCGCTGCCGTCGTACTCGACGCCAAGCGCGTAACGCATGTGCTACCTCGATGTTGCGGGTGGGCGGCGCTCAGGCCGGATCGCGTTCGGACCAGACCGCCAGTTCGTTGCCACCGGGCTCGACGAACTGGAAGCGGCTGCCGCCGGGGAAGGAGAACACCGGGCGCACGATCTCGCCACCGGCATCACGCACCGCCGCCTCGATCGGCGCCAACTGGTCGGCGTACAGCACCAGCAAAGGCGCGCCGCTGTCACTGGCCCGTTGCGGCTGGCCGCGGAAGAAGCCGCCCTGCAGGCGGCCATCGTCGAAAGCGGTGTAGTCGCTGCCATAGTCGACGAACGACCAGCCGAACACCTTCTCGAAAAAGGCGCGGCTGGCGGCCGGATCACTGGAGGCGAACTCTACGTAGTCGATGCGGCGCTCGCGGCTCATGGCACGGTCCTTGTCAGCAGGTTCGGTCACGGCAGGCGCGCCAGCAATTCGCGCGCCTGTGCCTGGCTGTGCAGGTCGCCGCCTTCTGCGACCTCCAGCAGCAGGGTACGCGCAGTCTGCGCGTCGCCCAGGTCGAGATAGGCGATGGCCAGTTCCAGGCGCTCCTGGCCCGCACGGGGCGACCAGCCAGCGTCGGTGCCCGCCGCCGCGGTGATCGGCGCGGCATCCTCGTGATGCGGGGCATCGATGCCGTCGCGGTCGATGGGCGCCTGATCGATGGCATCGACCGGAGCGTCGACGTCATGCGTTTCTGCCGGCAGATCGAACACGCCACGGAACTGCGGTTGCTGTTCGGCATGCAGCGCATAGTCCGGCACACCGATGTCGGCCGGGGCTTCCGGTGCAATCGGTTCATCCTGCACCGGCTCGACAACGACACCCTCGCTGCTGGCGGTCGCGGGTTCGTCCCAGCGCGGCAGATCGGTCACCGCCTCGGGCAGTACGACCACGTCTTCGTCACGCAGTGAGTCAGCCCGCCACTCGGGCGGCGCCACGGGGTCGGTGATCGGATCGACTGCGGCTTCGGCCTGCACCTCGGGCTCGCTCGCCCAGGCCGGCATCGCCGGCTCGTGGCGGCCGCCATCGGCTACCGCCGACGACCATGAAGACTGCTCGGCCAGCGTATCCAGCGCCGCGCCCGCCGGCACCGCAGCCGTCAGGCCCGCGGCATCGTCTTCTTCACGCAGCGGCGGCAGCGGCGACGGCTTGCGACGGCGCAGCAGCCAGGCCACACCGGCCGCCAGCAGCACCACCGGCAGGCCCAGCCAGTACCACGGCGTCACCGCGTCACGGGCCCCCGGGGCCTGCGCCAGTCGCTGCTGCGCGGCCGCCAGGTCGTTGTCCTTCATCGCGATCAGCGACTGCTGCTGTTCCTTCAGCTTCTCCAGATCGGCCACGCGCTGCTTCAGCTCGCCGATCTCGGCATCGCGGGTGGCGATGTCTTCACGCGCCTGGCGCAGTTGTTCGTTGCCCAGCATGTCACCCTCGCTGCCGGCAGCGGTGCCGGTGGTTGTGCCCGCATGCGCGGCGTCGGACGCCAGCGCCGGAGCGATCTCAAGTCGTGCGCCATTGGCCGCAGCCGGGGAAGAAGCGCTCGTGGTTGCCGCCCTGGCGACCGGTGCGACCGTTCCCGCCGGCTGCGGAACGGTACGTGCCTGCCGCCATTGCGCGGCGTGCTCGCGCACCAGCGCAGCGGCCTCCGCCGCATCCACGGCGGCCAGCGCATCGCTGCCCGGCACACGCAGCACCGCGCCCTGCTTGAGCAGGTTGACGTTGCCACGGATGAAGGCTTCGGGATTGGCTCGCAGCAGGGCGATCATCGCGCGGTCGCGGCTGACCTGGTTGCCGCGCGCCACCGCACTGGCGATCTGCGAAAGGGTCTGACCGCGCTGCACGGTGATGCTGCCATCAACCGGAGTCGCCGCTACCGGTGAAGGTGCCGCACGCGGCCGTGCCGGTGCCGGTGGTGTCGCTGCAGCGGCACGGGTCGGCACATCGGGTGCCTCCGTTGCAGACACGGGCGCCGGCTCGCGGGCAATCATGTTGGAAAGCGTGCCTGCCGGGGCAACGATCTCCGGTTCGGTTACTGCCAGCGCACTGGACGGTGCATCAACCAGCGCCGAATACTCGCGCACCAGCCGGCCCTGGCCCCAGTCGGCCTCGATCAGGAAGCTCAGCGACGGGGTCTCGACCGGCGCCTGCGAAGTCACCCGCACCACCGCCCTGCCCTGCGCATTGCGGGTCAGTTCGAACTGCAGTTCGCTGACCAGCCCGGTCGGCCGCTGCAGGCCGACACGCTCGAAGGTGACCGGTGAGGCCAGCGCGACGCGCAGGTTCTCCAGCTCGGACGGATCGGCCGAGACCACCGGGATTTCGGCCAGCAACGGCTGGCCCGGCTTGGACAGGACCCGGATGTCACCCAGGCCCAGGGCAAACGCCGAACTGCTGGCCAGGGCCAGCAGCGCGGCGGAAAGATAGCTGAGCGGGCGCTTTGCGCCCTTGGCCCGTTTATTCATGGGCGACACTATAAAGCGTGCGGACCAAGGTCCGCACCCACCGGAAAGACCCTTGAGGTAGTGCCGGCCGCTGGCCGGCAATCCCTTCAGCTGGTGGATCAGGGCAATGCCGGCCAGCGGCCGGCACTACCGACAAGCAGTCGAGCATGGCTCGACGCTACATAACCGGAGATCAGCGCTGCTCGGCGGCGACCAGTTCGGCCAGCTGCACGGCGTTCAGCGCCGCACCCTTGCGCACGTTGTCCGACACGATCCACAGGTTCAGGCCGCGCGGATGCGACAGATCTTCGCGGATGCGGCCAACGTACACCGCGTCGGTGCCCGAGGCGTGGGTGACCGGGGTCGGGTAACCACCGGCCTCGTGGCGATCCACCACTTCGATGCCCGGCGACTGCTCCAGCAGCGCACGCGCTTCGGCGACGGTGACCTTGTCGCGGGTCTCGATCGCCACCGACTCGGAGTGGCCGTAGAACACCGGCACGCGCACCGCGGTCGGGTTCACCAGGATGCTGTCGTCGCCGAGGATCTTGCGGGTCTCCCAGATCAGCTTCATCTCTTCCTTGGTGAAGCCGTTGTCCTGGAAGTCGTCGATGTGCGGGATCAGGTTGAAAGCGATCTGCACCGGGAAACGCTGCGGATCGATTTCCTGGAAGCTCAGCAGCTGGCCGGTCTGCTTGCCCAGCTCCTCGGTTGCCGAACGGCCACCGCCGGACACCGACTGGTAGGTGGAGACGTTGATGCGCTCGATGCCGTACTTGCGGTGCAGCGGCGCCAGTGCCACCAGCATCTGCATGGTCGAGCAGTTCGGGTTGGCGATGATGCCACGCGGACGGTTGGCGACCTGCTCCGGGTTGACCTCGGACACCACCAGCGGCACGTCATCGTCGTATCGGAACGCCGAGGAGTTGTCGATCACCACCGCACCGGCAGCCGCGAACTTCGGTGCGTATTCCTTGGACACGCTGCCACCGGCCGAGAACAGGGCGATCTCGACGCCGGTCGGATCAAAGGTGGCCAGGTCCTGGACCTTGACCTTCTGGCCGTTGAATTCGATCTCACCGCCGGCCGAACGCTCGGAGGCCAGGACACTCAGGGTACCGACCGGGAAACCACGCTCGGCCAGGATCGACAACATGGTCTCGCCGACCGCACCGGTGGCACCGACGACGGCGACGTGGAAACTGCGCTGTGCATTGCTCATGGGGGAAACTCTCACGAAAACGGGGATGGGAAAAAACACGCACGACAGCTGGGTTCGGGGAACCTCCTCAAGCGGGGCGCACGGAGGTTCCCTATCGTTTCCCGGTTTTTTTGCCCAGAGTCACGCGCGCGGCCATCGCCGCGTCAGCGTTGATCGCGCTCGGCATGCGCGACGGGCCGCCGTCCAGGCCGAGCCCGGCAACCAGATTATCCACGGCCAGCTGTACCATCGCCGTGCGCGTAGCCAGCGAGGCGCTGCCGATGTGCGGAGTGAGCACGACGTTGCGCAGCGCCAGCAGTTCGGGGCGTACCTTTGGCTCGCCTTCGTACACATCCAGACCCGCTGCAGCAAGGCGGCCGTTGGCCAGCGCATCGGCCAGCGCGATCTCATCGACCAGGCCGCCGCGGGCGATGTTCACCAGCGTCGCCGACGTCTTCATCTTCGCCAGCGCGGCGGCATCGATCAGGTGGTGCGAGGCAGGGGTATACGGCAGCACCAGCAGCAGGTGATCGGACTGCGCCAGCAGCGTGTCCAGGTCCACATAACGGGCCCCCACCTCCGCTTCGGTCGCGGCCGGCAGCTGCGAACGGTTGTGGTACAGCACCTTCATGCCGAAACCGTGCGCGCCGCGACGGGCGATGCCCTGGCCGATGCGGCCCATGCCAAGGATGCCCAGCGTGCTGCCGTGGATGTCGGCACCGAGCATGGTCTGGAACGACCACTGCTGCCACTGGCCCTCGCGCAGCCAGCGCTCGGACTCGGTGATGCGGCGCGCGGTGGCCATCAGCAGTGCGAAGCCGAGATCGGCAGTGGTTTCGGTCAGGACATCCGGCGTGTTGCTGGCCAGGATACCGACCGCACTGAGCGCGTCGACATCCAGGTTGTTGTAGCCGACACCGACATTGGCGATCACCTGCAACTGCGCGGCATCGGCCACCTGCGCTGCGCCGATGCGCTCGTTGAGGGTGATGATGGCGCCGTCGGCGCTGGCCAGCTGCTCGGCGATCTGCTCGGGCGACCAGGCGGTGACGGTGTCGGTGCTGCGCAGCTGCACGCGATCGCGCAGCGGCGCGATGGCCGCGTCGATCAGCGGCTGGCTCACCCACACGGTCGGCCGCGTGTCAGCCATCGATCTGCCCGGGAATGCGCGGGGTGATCGTGCCGACATCGCCGCACTGCGCGCGATGGCGCAGCGCCTGGTCCATCAGCACCATCGCCACCATCGCCTCGGCGATCGGGGTGGCGCGGATGCCGACGCAGGGATCGTGGCGACCGGTGGTGACCACCTCCACCACGTTGCCGGCGGTATCCAGCGACGGGCCCGGCAGGCGCAGGCTGGAGGTCGGCTTCAAAGCGATCGAGGCGACCACCGGCTGGCCGGTGGAAATGCCGCCAAGGATGCCGCCGGCATGGTTGCTGGCGAAGCCCTGTGGGGTCAGCAGGTCGCGATGTTCGGTGCCCTTCTGTGCGGCGCTGGCGAAACCGTCGCCGATCTCAACGCCCTTCACCGCGTTGATGCTCATCAGCGCGGCGGCCAGTTCGCCATCGAGCTTGCCGTAGATCGGCTCGCCCCAGCCCGGCGGCACGTTGTCGGCCACCACGTCCACGCGCGCACCGACCGAATCACCGGACTTGCGCAACGCATCCATGTACGCCTCCAGCTCGGGCACCTGTGCGGCGTGCGGCCAGAAGAACGGATTGTCTTCCACCGCCGACCAGTCGAAACCGGCCGGGGTGATGTCGCCCAGCTGCGACAGGTAGCCGCGCACGGTCACGCCGAAGCGCTCGGCCAGCCATTTCTTGGCGACCACGCCGGCGGCCACGCGCATGGTGGTCTCGCGCGCGGAAGAACGACCGCCACCGCGCGGGTCGCGGATGCCGTACTTGTGCCAGTAGCTGTAGTCGGCATGGCCCGGCCGGAACTGCTGGCCGATGTTGGCGTAGTCCTTGCTGCGCTGGTCGGTGTTGCGGATCAGCAGCGCGATCGGCGTGCCGGTGGTCAGGCCCTCGTACACGCCGGACAGGATCTCGACCTCGTCCGCCTCGCGGCGGGCCGAGGTGTGCCGGCTCTTGCCGGTAGCGCGACGCTGCAGGTCGTGGGCGAATTCGGCCGCGTCCAGCGCCAGCCCCGGAGGGCAGCCATCGATCACGCAGCCGATGGCCGGCCCGTGCGACTCGCCGAACGTGGTGACGGTGAACAGCTTGCCGAACGAATTGGAACTCACGGGCGCTGCGCCGCCAGTTCGGTGATGCGGGCGCTGTGGGCGATCAGCTCGCGGCATTCGACCGCGAAGATGCCCATCTGGCCAACCTTGAATTCGATCCAGGCGAAGTCGACTTCCGGCAGCAGCTTGATCAGGTGCTGCTCGGACTCGCCCACTTCACAGATCAGCAGGCCGTCCTCGCTCAGGTGCAGCGGGGCATCGCGCAGGATCTTCAGCACCAGGTCCAGGCCGTCGTCGCCGGCACGCAGGCCCATCTCCGGCTCGTAGGAGTATTCCTGCGGCAGGGCATCGGTCTCGTCGTTGGTGACGTACGGCGGATTGGTGACGATCAGGTCGTAGTGGCGGCCGGTCAGGCCATTGAACAGGTCCGACTTGAGCAGGGTGACGTTGTGCGCCTGCAGGCGCTCCTTGTTCTCCTCGGCCAACGACAGCGCGTCGTCGCTCAGGTCGACACCGTCCACTTCCCAGTTCGGGTAGTAGTGGCCCATGGCGATGGCGATGCAGCCCGAACCGGTGCACAGGTCCAGTGCACGATGCACGTCACGACCTGCCAGCCACGGCTCGAAACCGCACTCGATCAGCTCGGCGATCGGCGAGCGCGGCACCAGGGCGCGCGCGTCGCTCTTGAAACTCAGGCCGGCGAACCAGGCCTCACCGGTCAGGTAGGCGGCCGGGATGCGTTCGTCGATGCGACGTTGGAACAGTTCCAGCACGCGCAGCTTCTCGGCCTGCAGCAGGCGCGCCTGGCCGTAGGCCGGGCCGAGGTCGTGCGGCAGGTGCAGGCTGTGCAGCACCAGCTGGGTGGCCTCGTCCAGCGCATTGTCATAGCTGTGCCCGAAGGTCAGCCCGGCTTCGTTGAAACGGCTGGTGCCGTAGCGGATCAGATCGATGATCGTGTGGAGTTCGGCGGCCGTTTCAGCGGTCATGGCGGTACTGCGGGCAAAGTGGCCCCCGATTATAGGGGCTGGCGCCCGCGGCGGCATCCGTTGCGGCGGAAACGATCGGGCCGCAGCCGGTATGATGGAGCCCATTTCGCGCGGGAGCCCCCATGTTCAATCGCAACGCCGGCATCATCCTGCTGATCGCCCTGGCGGCGGGGCTCGGCCTGCTGGCCGCCCAGCAGGTGTTCGCGCCGAAGCCGCCGGCCAACGCCCCGGCCACCGAAGCGATCACGCTGTACCCGCAACCGCGTGAACTGCCCGACTTCAACCTGGCCCAGTCCGACGGCACCCGGCTGATCCCGGGCGAGCTGAAGGGCCACTGGACCCTGGTGTTCCTGGGCTTCACCTTCTGCCCCGACGTCTGCCCGACCACGCTGGCCGAGCTGGCCGGCGCACAGAACCAGTGGGAGGCCCTGCCCGACAGCCTGCGCCCGCGCGTGCTGTTCATCTCGGTCGACCCCGACCGTGACAGCGCCACCCGCCTCGGCGAGTACGTGCACGGTTTCCACAAGGACACCCTGGCCGCCACCGCCGACGTTCCCTCGCTGGAACGTTTTGCCACCTCGCTGGGCTTCGTGTTCCAGAAGGTGCCGGGCAAGCACTTCGACGAAAATCCCGAGGATTACACCGTCGAGCATTCGGCCAGCCTGGCCGTGCTTGATCCGCAGGGCCGCCTGGCCGGCCTGGTACGCCCCCCGTTCAACGCGCCGGCGATTGCCCGCGACCTGCAGAAGCTGACCGAGAAAACCGCCCCATGAGCCTCACCACCGCCCTGACGTACGCCCTGCCCCACCGCCTGCTGTCCTCGATGGCGCGCTCGCTGGCGTACTCGGACGATCCGCGCGTGTCGCGCTGGCTGATCGACACGGTCACCCGCAAGTTCAACGTCAACCTGGACGAAGCGGCCAACCCGGACCCGCGCAGCTACGCCACCTTCAACCAGTTCTTCACCCGTGCCCTGAAGCCGGGCGCGCGCGTGGCCGATGCCGATCCGCGCAGCCTGGTGATGCCGGCCGACGGCCGCATCAGCCAGCTCGGCAGGATCGAGGCCGGACGCATTTTCCAGGCCAAGGGCCAGTCGTTCACCGCCGCCGAGCTGCTGGGCAGTGACGAGGATGCCAAGCCGTACAACGATGGCCTGTACGCCACCGTGTACCTGTCCCCGCGCGATTACCACCGCGTGCACATGCCGTGGACCGGCACCCTGCGCGAAACCGTGCACGTGCCGGGACGCCTGTTCAGCGTCGGCCCTGCGGCAGTCAACGGCGTGCCGCGCCTGTTTGCGCGCAACGAGCGCCTGGTCTGCCATTTCGACACCAGCTTCGGCCCGATGGTCAGCGTGATGGTCGGTGCGCTGTTGGTCTCCGGCGTGGAAACCGTATGGAGCGGCGAGGAGATCCCGGCCTATGGTGATCGCATCACCCGCAAGGACTACCGCGGCCAGGGCATCCAGCTGGAACGTTTTGCCGAGATGGCGCGCTTCAACTACGGCTCGACCGTGATCGTGCTGCTGCCGCCGGGCGTGGCCGAGTTCGCCCCGCAGCTGGGCGCCGAAAGCCCGGTGCAGCTGGGCCAGGCGCTGGCGAAGCTGCGCTGAGGCTTCGGTAGTGCCGGCCGCTGGCCGGCATCTCCGTTGATCCAACGCGACGAGCATTGCCGGCCAGCGGCCGGCACTACCGGTACGCGCGTTACTGCAGGGCCGGAGCCGGGCCGACGTCCATGCCGTCGTAGTCTTCCACGCCCTTTTCCGCGGCCAGGGCAGCGAATTCCTGGTTGCGGCGGTCCAGCGAGGCTTCATCGTGGATTTCCACGCGCTCCACGTGCAGCACGTGGAACGGCGCGTCGCCCTCTTCCGGCTCCTGTTCGAACAGCTCGACGAAGCTGTAGCCCTGCGCCTGCAGGTGGTCGGCCAGTACCTGCAGCGGCTCGGCGCTGGAGTGGACGAAGAAATACCCCCACAGCAATGGGCCATTGATGTCCCAGTCGGTGTTTTCGCGGAGGTTGGCGAACAGGTTGCGGGTGTCTTCGAGGTCCATGCGGGTTCCGGGGGTCGTGGGGATTACTTGTCGCAGCCCTGCAGCTTCAGCGTCTGGCCGTGGCGCAGGCTGTAGGCCGGGGCTTTCAGGCCGTTGGCGCGGGCCAGGGTCGGCACGTCGCACTGGAACTTCGCGGCAATGGCGCCCAGGGTCTCGCCCTTGCCCACCTTGTGGCTGCGCACGGGTTTCGGTCGGGCCGGTGCCGGGCGTGGCGTCGCCACCGCGGCCACCGGTGCGGTCGGCACGCTGGTGGACGCTGCCGCATCGGCCACCGGCACCACGCCGCCCACCGCCACGCTGCCGGTATAGCTGGCCGCGGTCGGGCGCTTGATCGCCGCGTTCAGATCAGCGGTGATCAGGGTGCGGGCCAGGTCGGCACGCGGGCCACTGACGCAGTTGCGCTGGTACAGGCCAGCGATGCGGGTAGTGGCGTTGATCAGCGTGCCGGCCGGAATCCAGCCATCGGCTTCATAGCGCGGGTTGAGGTTGCGCAGCGCGCGCATGTAGCCATCACGGGTGCCGTGGCTGCCCAGGCAGATGGTCAGTTCGTAGATGGTGGTGGACTTGGCCAGGCGCAGCGTGGCCGGCTGCGCGCTAATCTTCGGGAACTCCACGCCGTACTGCTGCGGGTGCAGGAAGATCCAGGCCGCGGCGATCACCATCGGCACATAGTCCTTGGTCTCGCCAGGGAACTGGTTGTAGACGCTGTCGGTCCAGAAGCTCTGCCCAGCGCTCTGCTTGAACACGCGCGCGGCACGGCCTTCACCACCGTTGTAGGCGGCCACCGACATTTCCACGTTGTTGTTCAGTTCGCGCAGGCGTTCGTTGAGATAGCTGGCGCTGGCCTCGGCCGCGCTGCGCGCGTCGAAACGGGTATCGAAGCCGGTACCGTCCGGGCCGAGGCCGAAGCGGCGGCCGGTGGCCGGCATGAACTGCATCAGGCCAGCCGCGCCGGCACGCGAGGAGGCATGCACACGGCCGTTGGATTCCTTGGCCATGATGCCGAACAGCAGTGCCTCGGGCAGGCCTCGCTTCTCCCACTCCGGCCACATCACCGCGCGCAGGTTCTGGTAGTTCTCATAGCTGGTCAGCAGCGCCGGGCGCATGTCGGTCAGCCAGCGGCGGATGCCGGCCTGCACCGCCGGGTTGTACTCGACCATGCTGTCGAAGGCGTGCCGCTTGTCGTTCAGCAGCGCGGCAGCGCGCGCGGCCTCCGGCACGTCGGCGGTGAGCGGGCCGATATGGTCGGGGTCGGCTTCCAGGCGGTCGCCGCCCTCGTCGGCCACGTCATCGCTGGCAGCGGCATCGGCGTCATGCTTGAGCAGGCGCTTGTAGCTGGCCAGCAGGGTGCCCATCTGGCAGCCCTTCTGCTTGACGCAGTCGTTGAGGACATCCTCCATGTCCTCCAGCGCGGCGTCGGCCTCGTTGCTGCCCTTGGGGTCGGCATTGGCGACCAGCAGCAGCGCATCGCTGTAGCGCTTCTCGGCAACGGTCATGCGCTGCTGCAGCGCATCGACCTTCGCCTTGTCCCGGGCCGAAACCCGCTGCGCATGGGCGTCGGGCGCCAGGGAAACCAGGCCGGCCAGGGCCAGCAGCGGCCAACCACGGGAAATCAGGACAGGAACGGGCATTGATGGCACTGTGTGCGAAACAGGCAGGCAGAGTAGCGGCGCCGCCAAGGTCCGGGCAAGCCGACCTTCGGACCGTCACCGCCGGCGGTTAACATTGGGCTATTCACCACAAGGGCTGGACCATGGATCCGATTCTGCTCGGCAAAGGCATCACTGACGATATTGCCGTCACCCTGCTGCCGAAACTCGGCAACCGCCACGGCCTGGTGGCCGGCGCCACCGGTACCGGCAAGACCGTGACCCTGATGACCCTGGCCGAGGGCTTCTCGCGGCTGGGCGTGCCGGTGTTCCTGGCCGATGTGAAGGGCGATGTGTCCGGCCTGGCCGTGCCCGGCACCGGTGCCGAGAACCTGCTCAAGCGCGCGGCCGAGATCGGCGTGGCCGACTATGCGCCGGCCGCCAGCCCGACCATTTTCTGGGACCTGTACGGCAAGCTCGGCCACCCGGTGCGCACCACCGTCAGTGAGATGGGCCCGACCCTGCTGTCGCGCATCCTCGAATTGAACGACACCCAGGCCGGGGTGCTCGATATCGTATTCAAGCTGGCCGACGACCGCGGCCTGCTGCTGCTGGACATGGACGACCTGCGCGCCCTGCTCGGCCTGGTCGCCGAGGAGCGCAAGGACATTTCCACCGAGTACGGCCTGGTCAGCGCGCAGTCGATCGCCGCGATCCAGCGTTCGGTGCTGCGCCTGGCGCAGGACGGTGGCGAGAACTTCTTCGGCGAACCGGCGCTGGAACTGGCCGACATCATGCGGGTCAACCACGACGGCCGCGGCATGATCGGCATCCTCGCCGCCGACCAGCTGGTGCTCAAGCCCAAGCTGTACTCCACCTTCCTGCTGTGGCTGCTGTCGGAACTGTTCGAGCAGCTGCCGGAAGTGGGCGACCTGGACAAGCCGAAGCTGGTCTTCATCTTCGACGAGGCCCACCTGCTGTTCGACGACGCACCGGCCTCGCTGGTGCAGCGTATCGAGCAGGTGGTGCGCCTGATCCGCTCCAAGGGCGTGGGTGTGTACTTCTGCTCGCAGTTCCCCGACGACGTGCCAGGCAACATCCTCGGCCAGCTCGGCAACCGCGTGCAGCATGCGCTGCGCGCGTTCACCCCGCGCGACCAGAAGGCGGTGAAGACCGCCGCCGAGACTTTCGTGCCGAACCCCAAGCTGGACGTGGCCAAGGTATTGAGCCAGCTCGGCACCGGTGAGGCCCTGGTCTCCACGCTGCAGGACAAGGGCGTACCGATGCCGGTGCAGCAGACGATGATCGCGCCGCCGCGCTGCCGGATGGGACCGATCACCGAGGCCGAGCGCGCCCAGGTGCGTGCCGGCAGCCCGGTCGGCACCCGCTACGACACCGCGATCAACCGCGAATCGGCCGCCGAGCTGCTGGCCCAGCGCGCGCAGAAGACGGTCGAGCAGGCGCAGGCTCCCGCCGCCCGCAGCCGCGAGCAGGACGAAGCGCAGGAAGGCGGTTTCGGCCAGGCGATCAAGGATGCGATCTTCGGCACCAAGCGCCGCCAGGGCATGATCGAGACCATGGCCAAGCAGACCACGCGTACCGTCGGCACCAAGCTGGGCAACCAGATCGTGCGCGGCCTGCTGGGTGGCATCTTCGGCGGCAAGCGCTGATCTGTCGCTGCCGGGGTCAGAGCCCTTTCCCCGGGAAAGGGATCTGACCCACGGGTCGGATCCCTCCCGCCAGGGAGGGCTCCGACCCCTCTCACCTTCGTCATCCAGAAAAGAAGTCGCATTGCATGTCCCGTTGGCGTCCCCCCGCAGAAAAAAGCACTGCCCTGATCACCGCCTCCGGCCATGCCCGGTTGAAGGCCGAACTGGATGAGCTGTGGCGGTTGCGACGGCCGGAAGTGGTCAAGGCCCTGGCCGCTGCTGCAGCGGAAGGCGACCGCTCCGAGAATGCCGAGTACACCTACCGCAAGAAGCAGCTGGGCGAGATCGACCGCCGCGTGCGCTACCTGACCAAGCGCCTGGAATCGCTGCGCGTGGTCGATACCACGCCGACCGATCCGCAGGCGGTGTTCTTCGGTGCGTGGGTGGAACTGGAGAACGTGGACAGCGGCGACACCAGCCGCTACCGAATCGTCGGGCCGGATGAGACCGATGCTGGCCTGGGTTGGATCAGCATCGATTCGCCGCTGGCACGTGCGCTGCTGAAGAAGCGGCTGGATGATGAATTTTCGGTGGAACTGCCCGGCGGCCAGTTCACCTTTGCGGTGATCGGGGTGGAATACGCGCCTGTGTAGCGTCGAGCCCTGCTCGACTGCCTGCCCTTTGTAGCGCCGAGCCCATGCTCGGCTGATGGGCATACGCAGCCGAGCATGGGCTCGGCGCTACAACGGCCACCGCGCCAGCGGCAACGGGTACTGGCGGCCGGCACGCAGCGGTCGGAAGTAATCGGTACTGGCGTAGAAGGCGGCATCCTGTCCTTCGTACCAACCCGGGATGCCAGCCAGCGGCAGCGGACGCAACTGCAGGGGATCGGTCACAGCCCTGTGCTCGGCGATGGCGGCAGCCACCTCGGCAATGCTGGCCTCATCGTCCTTGCCCTGCACCACCACGCACTTGCCAACCAGCAAACGCCCCGGCAGCAGCGCCTGCTCCATCAGCGCGTGACCGAATACCGCAGCGATGGCGATGTCACCGCTCCGCCAGCATGCCGGTTCGAACAGCACACGCCAGTCGTGCAGGTCCCACGCGCGCAGCAACGTGTTGTCGCGCACGCGCACGATCACACCGGTTTCGTCGAACTGGGTCAGTGCCGCCTGCGCGCGGTTGCGCTGGCCGGGCGGCATGGCCTCGATATGCCGGCATTGCTGCGCATTCAGCGCCAGCTTGAGCTGCGGGTAGCGGGCCCACACCAGTGCATTGAACAGGTCATGCCAGTTGTCGGCGCGGGTGGCGATGCGGCCCTGCGCGATGCGGGCTTCATAGTGCAGGCCGTCTGCCAGCAGCGTGGCATCCTGCTCGATCAAGTGCTTGCCGGGCAGTGACAGGCGCGCATCGAGCGCGGCGACGGCCGGCCACTCCGGGCCTTCCAACAGATCACGAACGTCGCGCAACCCGGCGAACACCGGGTGCGCGAACACCCGTGGATCGACCGCCGCACGCGGCGGCGGCACGAAGCGGCGGACACCGCTGCCGTCACCGGCGGCGGCCGTCGCCGCGGTCACAGCATCTTGAGATCGAATGCCGGGCGGGTGGCGGCCGGCAGCGCGTCACCGTACAGGTCGTGCTCGTCGCTCTCGGTGATTTCCACGTCGACGAACTCACCCACGCGCAACGGCACCTGGTCGGCGTTCTGGATGTGCACCAGGCCGTCGATCTCCGGCGCATCGGCCTTGGAACGGGCCACGGCGATATCACCTTCGATGGCGTCGACCAGGCACTGCTGCACGGTACCAATCTTGGCTTCCAGGCGTGCGGCGGAAATCTGCGCCTGCTTTTCCATGAAGCGGGCCAGGCGCTCCTGCTTCACTTCCTCCGGAACCGCATCCGGCAGGTCGTTGGCGGTGGCCCCCTCGACCGGCGAATAGGCGAACGCACCCACGCGGTCCAGCTGCGCTTCGTCCAGGAACGACAGCAGCTCTTCGAATTCGGCCTCGGTCTCGCCGGGGAAACCCACGATGAAGGTCGAACGCACGGTGATGTCCGGCGCGATGCGGCGCCAGTTCTGCACGCGCTCCAGGGTCTTCTCGACCGCACCGGGGCGCTTCATCAGGCGCAGGATGCGCGGGCTGGCGTGCTGGAACGGGATGTCCAGGTACGGCAGGATCCGGTTCTCGGCCATCAGCGGCACCACCTCGTCCACGTGCGGATACGGGTAGACGTAGTGCATGCGCACCCAGGCATCCAGCTCGGACAGGCCTTCGCACAGCGCCTTCAGACGGGTCTGGTAGGCCTTGTCGCGCCACATCTTCTCGGCGTACTTCACGTCCACGCCGTAGGCCGAGGTGTCCTGCGATACCACCAGCAGCTCACGCACGCCACCGCGCACCAGGCGCTCGGCTTCACGCAGCACCTCATCCACCGGGCGCGAAACCAGCTTGCCGCGCATCGACGGAATGATGCAGAAGCTGCACTTGTGGTTGCAGCCCTCGGAAATCTTCAGGTAGGCATAGTGACGCGGGGTCAGCTTGATGCCGTAGTCGGGCACCAGGTCCACGAACGGATCGTGCTTGGGCGGCAGCGCTTCGTGAACCGCTTCCATCACGCTCTGGTAGTCCTGCGGGCCGGACACCGCCAGCACGTTCGGATAGGCCTCGCGGATCTGCTCCGGGCGCTTGCCCAGGCAGCCGGTGACGATGACCTTGCCGTTCTGGTTCATCGCCTCGCCGATCGCGTCCAGCGACTCGGTCACCGCCGAATCGATGAAGCCGCAGGTATTGACCACCACCACGTCGGCCGAATCGTAGGACGGAACGATGTCGTATCCCTCGGACCGCAACTGGGTGAGGATGCGCTCGGAATCGACAAGGGCCTTCGGGCAACCAAGGCTGATAAAGCCAACTTTCGGCGAAATTGCCGCGTTAGTCATTGAATTAAAAGAGTTTTTCATTCTTCTTGGTGCCCAAGGCACTAGTGAACTGCACAGGCATTCTACCTCGCGACCTGCACAAGCACCTTACACACGAGTTGAGCCTCTACAGGAAGGTCTTGGACTGCGATCAAATCCACTGCATCATTCGCTGCCTTCGCGTTGCGAGGACGCACAAATCGGGCAGGCCTTGCCCGATGACCAAGGATCGATCACAGGGGAATTTTTGTAATGAACTCGCCTCTCATCAACAGTCCCTCCCACGGAGGGGACATCACCGCAGCCGTACCCAAGGATCACCTCCGCTCGCTCTTTTATCTATTCACAGGTAAGCCTGATTCGCGGATCAAGATCTTTAATTCACCCGTCGCCCTGCAGCCCAGCGATCTCCTGGAGCTAAATTCCTCAGTAAACGAGAAGCTCAAGACCCATCACATCGACGTCAATGTCACATCGGCGAAAATTGGGTATGACGCTTCGCAGTTCGCGGAATTCTCAACATGGGCGGAGTTCGAAGGACACCGCTGGACCGAGTCGGAAAAAATTCAAGAAATCGTTGTCAAGTGGGACTTTCTTGTCAACATGCGGGATTACGCTGCTCCGCAAAGACACACCCTTCTCCTGCGTATCTCCAGGGATATTAAGCCATCTCAGATATTCCATATGCTAGGCGCCGGGAACGCAGATGAGCTTGACAAGCTAGACGAAATCGCCGCCCCGGCCTTCTGCCGAGTTGACTTCATCAATGCACAACTCAGTCGCGAACTGATTGCACTTGTCGAGGACTGGTACAAGGGCCGCCCCCAGCCAAGATTGATCAACCCAACACTTTATTGGGTAAAACAGTATCGAAACGGAATCGCGACATTCGTTGATCAATGGCTGCTTCTATCCTGGGCCCTGCTAGTCGCCTCCCTCTTGTATTGGGGATTTGGTGCAGAAAAGATTCCTGCGACCGTAGCAGCAGGCGCAATTGCAACGCTACTGGCAATTTACTCACTTTCCCCAGCAGCGAAACTGTCTCACAAGCTTGCAAGCAAGGTCTATGCAACGCTTTCTGCTGTTGAGGGGCGAAAAGTCGTTTTCAACTTCACCGCAGGCGACCGCAAACACGCCGCAGAAACTGAAGATGAGAATAAAAGGCAAGGCTGGAAATTTGTTCGGATGGTGACGCTCAACATCGCTCTCAACATCGTCGCTACGATCATCTACACCGTGTTGTTCACGGGCTCTGGAGGCGGAGGGACAGTCGGCGGTTAACGGTAACGGGCGATTGCTTTGATCCTCAAACGAGGGCCCCCACTGTTGGCGCCCTCCCCCATCAATGCCGGCTCCGCCAATCTGTGCTTGAGCGTACAAAGTATAGGGAGCGATGCCTTCGGGCAGCCAAGGCTGACGAAGCCGACTTTGGGGTTCAGCTGGGACATGGAATCGCGGGACTCTGGGGGCCTGGGCCCCTGCCGCCATGGCAGGGGTTCCTGGGGGCCGGGGCCTGAAAGGGCGCCAGTATACCGGGGTTGGCAGCCGCCCTCTGAACGCCCAGTCGCCCGATCACGCACAGCCGCTGACACCGCGCTAACCCGCGCAGCACCGACAATGCAGTCCTGTTCCCCGCAACGAGGTAGATGACGATGGCCGAGTGGATCACCCTGGATACGCATCACGGCCCGGTACGGGCCTGGCAGGCCCTGCCGGAAGGTACCCCGCGTGGCGGGCTGGTGGTGGTGCAGGAGATCTTCGGCGCCAACCCGCACATCCGCAGCGTGGCCGAGCGCTTCGCCGCCGAGGGCTACGCGGTGCTGGCGCCGTCGTTCTTCGACCTGATCGACGGCCCCGATGCCGACCCCGACGCCCTCCCCTACAGCCCCGAGGGCGTGAAGGACGGCCTGGAACGGGTCGCCGCACTGGGCATGGAGAAGGCACTGGAAGTGGTCCGCGCCGCGGCAACCCGACTGGCTCCCTACGGCAAGGTCGGCACGGTCGGCTACTGCTGGGGCGGTACCGTGGCGATGCTGTCGGCAGTGCGGCTGGGCCTGCCCTCGGTCAGCTACTACGGTGCGCGCAACGTGCAGTTCCTCGATGAGACGCCCAAGGCCCCGGTGATCTTCCACTTCGGCGCCCAGGACAGGAGCATCCCACCGGAGGCGGTCCAAGCCCACCGCGAGAAGCTGCCGCAGATGGCCACCTTCGTCTATCCGGCCGATCACGCCTTCAACCGCGAGGTCGGACATGCGTATGATCCAGACAGCGCTACCCTGGCGCTGCAACGCACCCTGGACTTCTTCTCGGAGCATCTTGGATGAGCGAATTCGAACTCGATTCACGCCTGGCCACCGATAGCGTGCTGGTGGCCGAAGGACCGTTGTCGCAAGTGCGGCTGATGAACGACGAACGATTCCCCTGGCTGGTGCTGGTACCGCGCCTGGCCGGGGTGACCGAGTGGATCGAGCTGGACGGCGAGCAGCAGGACAAGCTGCGCACCGAGCTCAACCGCGCCTGCAAGGCCCTGAAGGGCTCCGACGGGGTTGAAAAGATCAACATCGGGGCGCTGGGCAACATCGTGCGCCAATTGCATTTCCACGTGATCGGCCGCCATGACGGCGATCCGGCCTGGCCGGGTCCGGTCTGGGGCAGCGGGCCTGCCCACCGCTACGAGCCGGCCGCGCTGGACCAGCATGTCGCCTACTGGAAGGAACGGCTAGGATATCCGGCCCACTCCTGAGCCCTTGCCGACCCGATGCGATTCAACCTCGTTGCCGCCATCCTGCTGATCCTGATCGGCCTGTTCATGCTCGCCAGCAACCTCGGCTGGACGCATCTGAACCTGTCCAAGCTGCTGATGACCTGGTGGCCGGTGGCCCTGGTGGGCGTCGGCATCGCGATGCTGTTCGGTCGCGGCAAATAAGGGTAGTGCCCGGCCATGTCCGGGCACGCGCCAGAAACGGAAACGCCGGGCATGTCCCGGCGTTTTCGATGGGTGATAACGCGAGCGATCAGGTCCGCGGCAGGGTCACGCCGGTCTGGCCCTGGTACTTGCCGCCACGATCGCGGTACGACGTCTCGCAGATGTCATCGGCGGCCGCCTGGAAGAACAGCATCTGCGCCACACCTTCGTTGGCGTAGATGCGCGCCGGCAGCGGCGTGGTGTTGCTGAATTCCAGGGTGACGTGGCCTTCCCACTCCGGTTCCAGCGGGGTCACGTTGACGATGATGCCGCAGCGCGCGTAGGTGCTCTTGCCCAGGCACACCACCAGGGTATCGCGCGGAATGCGGAAGTACTCGACGGTACGCGCCAGCGCGAAACTGTTCGGCGGGATGATGCATTCATCGCCGACGATATCCACGAAACTGCCCGGATCGAAGTGCTTGGGATCGACGATCGTCGAGTTGATGTTGGTGAACACCTTGAACTCGCGCGAGCAGCGCACGTCATAGCCATAGCTGGACGTGCCGTAGCTGACGATGCGTTCGCCGTTGGCCTGCTTGACCTGCCCGGCCTCGAACGGCTCGATCATGCCGTGCTGCTCGGACATGCGGCGGATCCAACGGTCACTCTTGATGCTCATGCTTTGTCCTGGGGGTACGAGGGGGCGCGAGGATTCTAGCAGGGGGCCGGCCTCGGCCGGCGGCACCGGCCACGGCGCTTACAGCAGCGACGACAGGATCGGGATCGAGGCCCGCGGGCGCTTGCCGACTTCCTCGATCAGGCGCTGTGCGGCATGGCGGTAGGCCTGGGCCGGCGCCGAATCCGGCTGGGCCACGGTGATCGGGGTGCCTGCATCGCCCTGTTCGCGGATGCCGATCTGCAGCGGCAACGAGCCCAGCAGCGGCACGCCGTACTGCGCGGCCATGCGCTCGCCGCCGCCTTCGCCGAACAGGTGCTCGACATGGCCGCAGCTGCTGCAGGTATGCACCGCCATGTTCTCGACGATACCCAGCACCGGCACCTCGACCTTCTCGAACATCTTCAGCGCTTTTTTCGCATCCAGCGTGGCGATGTCCTGCGGGGTGGTGACGATCACCGCACCGGCCAGCGGAATCTTCTGGGTCAGGGTCAGCTGGATGTCACCGGTGCCCGGCGGCAGATCGATCAGCAGGAAATCCAGGTCGTCCCACAGGGTGTCGTTGAACAGCTGGGTCATCGCCGAGGTGGCCATCGGGCCACGCCAGATCATCGGCGTGTCTTCTTCGATCAGGTAGCCGATCGACATGGTGTCCACACCGAACGCACGCAGCGGCTCGATGCTCTTGTTGTCCGGGCTTTCCGGGCGGCCGGACAGGCCCAGCATGGCCGGCACGCTGGGGCCATAGATGTCCGCATCCAGCACACCAACACGGGCGCCCAGCTGCTGCAGCGCCACGGCCAGGTTCACCGAAGTGGTGGACTTGCCGACGCCGCCCTTGCCCGAACCAACCGCGATCACATTGCGGATGCGGGCATGCGGCGTAAGTCCCTTCTGGACCTGGCTTGCATGAGGACGGCGGGGAGAACTGTTCACAACGAGCACCGGCGGGGTCAGGGGGAATAACCCAGCATCATACAAGCTGGACGCAACCTGACTGAAATTCAGGATTGCTACAGATTCGTGCACAGATTGTTAAGTTCATGTTACGTTCGATCCGCACTGTTTTGGGCTGCGGAGCTGGCATTTCCAGTCCGCGCGATGGCGCATGCGCAGTGCCGTTTTTGTTTTTGATCTCCATTGGAACTACATGAAATACGTAAGCAACACCGCACGTCGCAACACGCTCGCCGTCGCCCTGATTTCCGCTCTGATGGCCGCCGCACCGGCAATGGCCCAGGACAAGGCGACCAACCTGGACAAGATCACCGTCACCGGTTCGCTGATCCCGCAGACCCAGGTCGAGACCCAGACCCCGGTGATGTCCATCACCGCCGAAGACATCCAGACCCGCGGTTTCAGCAGTGTCGCTGAAGTGCTGCAGCAGTCCTCGCTGACCACCGGCGGCCTGCAGGGCGGCCAGACCTCGGGTTCGTTCACCCAGGGCGCCGAAGCCGCCGGCATGTTCGGCCTGAACCCGGGCTACACCAAGTACCTGATCAACGGCCGCCCGATGCTCTCGTATCCGGCGCTGTACAACGGCAGCGAAACCTTCAACAACATCAGCGGCATTCCGATCGACATCGTCGAACGCATCGAAGTGCTGCCGGGTGGCCAGTCCTCGCTGTACGGTTCGGACGCGATCGCCGGCGTGGTCAACATCATCCTCAAGGAGCGCATGGACGGCGGCACGATGACCGTCCGTGGCGGCACCTATACCGAAGGCGGCGGCAGCAACATCCGCTTCAGCGCTGCCAAGGGCATCAACGCGTTCGACGACCGCTTCCATGCACTGTTCAACGTGCAGATCGAGAACGGCAGCCCGATCTGGGGCTACCAGCGCGACATCACCCGCCAGAACAACCCGGTCGGCTACACCGCACAGGTGCCGTCGAACGACTTCGCGGTCATCACCAACGCTGACAGCAAGCTGCTGATGATGGACCCGAGCCGTTGCGCCAACGTCGCCGGCCTGTACGACGGCACCACCGTGGTCGGCCAGCGCCCGTCGGGCGAGTCCTGCGGTTCGGTGTACAGCGCCGGCTACAAGACCCTGAAGAACGGCAAGAACAGCGGCCAGTTCTACTCGTCGATGACCTTCGACGTGAACGACAACTTCCAGCTGTTCGCCGACGTGCTGTACAGCAAGGAAAAGACCGAGTTCACCTCCGGCGCCAGCGCCCTGTGGTGGGGCACCAAGTCGAGCATGGGCGGTTTCTACGACCAGAACTCCGGCAAGGTCGTGAACCTGCAGCGCTCCTTCGCTCCGGAAGAAATCGGCCAGGGCGACTACAACAACATCCTCAACTCCGATGAGAGCCGCGCCTACCAGGTCACCCTGGGCGGCAAGGGCATGGTCGGCAACTGGGATTACAGCGCCAGCTTCACCCGCGGCGAGTACCGCCTGGACCAGAACCGCTTCGTGCGCTGGAAGGACAAGATCGATGGCTTCTTCGGCCAGAACGTGATGGGCCAGCGTCTGGGCACCTACATCGACCCGAAGGACCCGGAAGCCAAGTTCGGCATCTACAACCCGAACTACGCGGCCTTCTACTCGCCGATCACCCCGGACCAGTTCGCCAGCTTCACCGGCTACGGCACCCACCGCAGCAAGACCTGGCAGAACCTGGGTCGCGTGCAGGTGACCAATGGTTCGCTGTTCAGCCTGCCGGGCGGCGACGCCGGCCTGGCCGTCGTGCTGGAAGGTGGCAGCGAAGGCTGGGACTATTCGCCGGATCAGGCCTTCAGCGGCCCGAACAGCAACGTGTGGGGCACCACCGCTGTCGCCGGCGCCGGCCACCGCAGCAACTATGCGGTCACCAGCGAACTGCGCATGCCGCTGCATGACACGCTGACCGTCAGTGCATCGGGCCGCTATGACGCCTTCAAGATCGCCGACAAGACCGTCGACAAGGCGACCTACAGCATCGGCCTGGAATTCCGTCCGATCGAAAGCCTGCTGCTGCGCGGCAAGTACGGTACCGCGTTCCGCGCGCCGACCCTGTCCGATGCCTTCCAGGGCATGAGCGGCTCGTACGCCTCCAACCAGAACGACTACTACCGCTGCAGCCAGCTGGGTTATGGCCTGCGTGACGAGGCCTGCTCGTTCTACAAGGGGACCTCGGTGTACAGCGAAAAGTCCGGCAACCCGGACCTGAAGCCGATCACCGCCGACGTCTGGAGTGCAGGCGTGGTGTGGGCCCCGGTCAGCAACTTCTCGCTGTCGGCGGACTACTACAACTGGAAGATCAAGAACGAGGTCAAGACCCTCAGCAGCGACCAGCTGCTGCTGGCCGAGTACCAGTGCCACAACGGCCTGCCGAACAACACCTCGGCCAGCTGCGGTGACGTGACCAACTGGGTGTCCCGCGATGCCGGTGGCAACCTGACCCGCGTGTACACGCCGAAGCTCAACGTTGCCAGCCAGAACCTGGAAGCGGTGACCGTGGCGGCCAAGTACCAGCAGGATATCGGCCGCTTCGGCTCGCTGATGTTCTCCGGCAACTACACCAACATGCTGAAGCGTGAAGTGCAGCCGATGCCGGGTGCCGCCAAGCTGGATCTGCTGAGCGATCCGTACAACATGTGGTACTACGACAACTTCGCCAAGGTCCGCGGCGATCTGTCGGTGGCCTGGAACATCGCCAAGTTCACCACCACCGTGTACGCCAACTACGTCGGCAGCAGCCCGAACTACCTGGCCTACACCGGCCGCAGCTACGGCTACGTCCACTCCTCCGGCGCCAAGGCCGGCAAGTGGGGTTCGTACACCACGTACAACCTGAGCATGAACTACCAGGCACAGGACGATCTGGTCCTGTCGCTGATGGTCAACAACGTGTTCAACAAGCTGCCGGAAGGCCAGCGCTACAACTACCCGGGCAACGAATCGACCCCGTTCAATGACGGCTTCTACAGCGTCTACGGCCGCCAGATCTCGGCCCAGGTCAAGTACAACTTCTGATCCCGTCGTTTTCCGGACCTCGTGTCTGGACCAGGCCCCGCTTCGGCGGGGCCTTTTTTTTGCTTCGGGGACGCCGGTCGCCTCCCCTGCCGGTCCTCCCCGGCCGAAGAAGGGGCACTGCCACCGCAGAGGCACATCTGCTAACGTCCGATCTCGTTCATATTTCAGTCAGCTTCACCCAATCAACGCGCAGCTAAAGGACAAGACATGCACGTGATCAATGGCCGCCCCCTGTGCGCCGCCCTCTCGCTGGCCCTGGCCTGCACGGCCGCTTATGCCGGCCCCATCCCGATCGAGGATCTGGCACGCCAGCCAGCCCTGCAGTCCGTGTCGATGAGCCCAGATGGCAAGCATCTGGTCGCCCTGATCCCCTCACCGGGCAATCCAGAGGAGACCGCCCTGGCCAGCTGGGACACCGATGCGCTGGGCGGCGCCCCGAAGGTCGTCACGCCGTCCGGCGAACGAATGAAGTTCATCGCCGCTGGCGCACTGAAGTCCGACCAGATTCTTGCCGTTGGCCGCCAGGAATGGACGGGGCAACTGGGTGGGTGCGGTGAAGGCAGTGTATCGGGTGCAACCAAGACCTTCGTGGTCAAAACCTACCTGACCGATCAGTCACAGAAGACTTTCAACGAGGCGTTCACCGACAACACACGCAAGCTCGGCGTGAGCGAGCAGACCCAGCGCTGTCTGGAACTGGGCGGCAGCGCGTCACTGGTCAACATGCTGCCACTGGACCCCGATCGGGTCATCATCCGCCAGCTCAGCGAGATCTCACTGACCGCCAACTATTACCTCTACAACCTCAAGACCAAGGAAACCGAGCTCCTGTTCCGCGGCGGTACGCGTGCCCAGCCAGCACTGTTCGACCCGCGCACCGGCAAGGTGCTGGCCAAGACCCAGATCGAGCCGGTCAGCGGCGACTACGACCAGCAGATTCTCATCCTGGACCCGACCAGTGGCCAGTACGTCCTGCAGAAGCCCTTGCTATCACGCCTGTCCAACCGCCATACGGTGGAAGTGGCCGGCGTGGATGATGCCACCGGCAAATATTACGTGCTCACCGACCTGTTCTCGGACAAGGTACAGGTGCACCTGTATGACGCCAAAGCCCAGGCATTTGACCGCGAACCGGTTCTGGCCAACCCGAACTTCTCCATCGCAAGCCTGGTGTTCAGCACTCGCCCAAGCACATTCAACCAGGTGGTCGGCTTCACCCTTGATGGACCCGCGCTGCAAACCATCTATGTCGATCCGACGCTGAAATCCATCCAGGACACACTCAAACAGGCGGCTCCGGGCAGGCAGATCGATATCACCCGGCTCAACGACGACTTCTCGCGCATCCTGTTCCGCGCGTCCAGTTCAGATGCTCCACCCAACTACTATTTGCTGCTTGATCGCAAGAAGGTGGTGAGCCTGGGCAGCGAACGGCCATGGGTTGCCAAGGGAGCCGTAGGCGAGCAACGCTGGGTGACCTACAAGGCACGTGATGGCAAGGAGATATCGGCCATCCTGGACCTTCCCGCTGGATGGAAGGAAGGTGACGCTGCGCCGCCGGCGATCATTCACCCCCACGGCGGCCCCTGGGCCCGGGATTACATGCAATGGGATCCTTCAGGCTGGGTCGCATTGCTGACGTCACGCGGCTATGCGGTGCTGCGCCCGCAGTACCGCGGTTCATCCGGGCTGGGTCGCGAGCTGTGGATCGCCGGCGACCGCGAATGGGGCCAGAAGATGTCCGACGACAACGACGATGGCGCCGCATGGCTGGTCTCGCAGAAGCTTGCCGCGAAGGACCGCATCGCGATCTTCGGCTATTCCTACGGCGGATTCGCCGCCGCAGCAGCAACCGTACGCCCCAACTCTCCGTACCAGTGTGCGATCGCCGGAGCACCGGTTACCGATCTGGCCCGGCTGGGTACGACCTGGAGTGACAACCGCCTGCAACGCATCCTGCAGGGACAGACAGTCAAGGGCATGGATCCCATGCGCAACACCGCCAGCGCGAACATCCCGGTGATGCTGTTCGTCGGTGACCGTGACGTGCGTACTCCCTCCTTCCACGCACAGGGTTTCTATGACGCAGTGAAGGACAAGGTGCCTGCACAGTTCCACCTGATCGCTGACCAGCAGCACAGCATGCCGTGGTATCCCCGCCAACAGCGCGAAACGCTCGGCCTGATCGAGAGCTTCCTGAAGAAGGACTGCGGACCTGGCGGACTCTGAGCCGCCGCGCTCGACCCTCCCACGCCACGCCTGGCCACGTGACCAGGCGTGGCTGCGCGCCCGGCCAGACAATGAATTGTACATTAACAATTGAGTCATAATCGCCGCAATTGTTCATGTTGCATTTATTTTACGCCAGCCATACACTCGATTAACCGAAGCGTAACAAATAGGGATATTCAACGATGCGCGACGTTTTCCGCCTTTCCATGCCGAACCGGATTCCGCTGACCCTTGCAGTTCTGGCGTCTCTCGCCGCGCTGCCGGCCTTTGCCCAGGAGTCAACACAGCAGGATTCATCCCAGTCAAGTACCAGCAGCAGCTCCAAGCGCGCCACCAACCTTGACACCGTCACGGTTACCGGCTCGCTGATCAAGCGTCCCGAGTATGAAAGCACGTCACCGGTGCAGGTCATCTCGATCGACAAGGGTGTCGCTGCCGGCCAGTTCGATACGGCCGATTTCCTTCAGACGTCTGCGATCGCCGCTGGCTCCACCCAGATGAACAACCAGTTCGGCGGGTATGTCGTCGAAGGCGGCACGGGTGTACAGACCGTTTCTCTGCGCGGCCTGGGTGCAAACCGGACACTGATCCTGCTTGACGGACAGCGCCCCGGCCCAGCGGGTACGCGCGGTCAGGTTGCCGCCTTCGATCTCAACGTCATCCCACAGTCGATCCTGCAACGTATCGAGATCGTCAAGGACGGCTCTTCTTCGATCTACGGCTCGGATGCACTGGCTGGTGTGGTCAACCTGATCACCCGCAAGAGCCTCGACCGCCCGGAGATGACGTACGCGATGAGCGTGCCGGAGCACGGTGGTGGCGAGCAGTTCTCGGCATCGATCGCCAATGGTTGGAACTTCGACAAGGGCAGCATCGTGGCTGCCGTGCAATGGGATCGCCTGAACGCGCTGACTGTTGGTGATCGCGACTTCTTCAGCTGTGCCCAGGACCGGGTATGGGGCACGGATGGCAAGCGCATCGATCGCGAAGACCGGTCGATTCTGGCTGGCACCAATCTTGCCGGCTGCAACTCTGCCAATCTGTATGCAAACACCATCATCCAGCTGAGCAACTCAGCGATCCGTTATGTACCTTCGCCGGATGGCAGCACGGTCGGCCCCTTCCCGGGCTATCGTCCGCGCCCGCGCCCGACCCCGACCTACGCCAATGGCGGCACCGCGTACTATCAGGATGTGCTGAACTACCCGTTCTTCCATGACCAGGAAGTGATCAACCAGCGTGAACGCGCATCGTTCTACGGGGCAACCGACTTCAGCTTTGACAGTTTCAACTGGAAGACCCAGTTCCTGTACAACCGTCGCGAAACCAAGGCACACAGCTGGCGCCAGTTCTATCCGACCGTGTACAACGAAGCGGAGGACGACTACTTCCAGACCATCATGCCGTTCCCGAGCGACCAGAAAGTCACGGTCGACTACTTCTACGGCACCACCAAGTTCGATGGCCAGTTCAAGTCCACCGACAGCTGGTCCTGGGAAGTCAATGCGGGCTACAGCCGTTCGCGCGGCAAGTACAGCGCTCTCTCGATCGACGTCGATCGTGCCGGCGATCTGAACTACACCGAAGATGACATGCCGGTGAATTACTTCGACCCCGGCTTCCTGAGCGGCGCCCGCATGAACGAGCTGATCGCTGCGGTCGGCCAATGGCATACCGGCAAGACGACCTATGAACAGGCCAGCGCCAACGCCATCTTCAGCGGCAACCTGTTCAAACTGCCTGCTGGTGATGTCGCTTCTGCGTTCGGTGTCGAATTCCGTCACTACAAGATCAACGACACCCCGTCTGACTTTGCGCTGGCTGACCGCTCCTGGAACTCGACCTCGGCCGGTGTGACCCGTGGCACGGACAAGGTCAAGGAAGCTTTCGCCGAGGTGGATGTGCCGCTGCTGAAAGGCATTCCCGGCATCGAGTCGCTCTCGCTCAACCTGTCCGGTCGCGTATTCGAGTACGACTCGGTACCGGGTTCAGACCATGTCTGGAAAACCGGCCTGAACTGGCAGATCGTCCCGTCACTGCGCATGCGAGGCACCATTGGCACCTCGTTCCGCGCCCCTGGGCTGTATGAGCTGTACCTGGGTGACCAGACCGGCTTCAAGGCACAGAACCAGATCGATCCATGCATCCAGTGGGCCGACAGCAACAACTCCTTTATCCGTGCCAATTGCGCTGCCGCCGGCATTCCCGAAACGTACGTCGGTGGCGGCACCGGCGCGACCATCTATTCGGGTGGTGGCGGCAAGAACAACCTGAAGCCGGAGACCTCCAAGGCCAAGACTCTGGGCCTGGTCTGGAGCCCGACATTTGCCAACCTCAACGTCGCACTGGACTATTTCGATTACGACGTCCGCGGCGAAATCACCCAGCTTGACGAATATGACATCGTCGCCGGCTGCTACGGCTCGGCGGTCTTCCCCAACGCGTTCTGCAGCCAGCTGGTCCGCAACAGCCCCACGGATCCAACGTCGCCGAACAACATCACCACGATCTACAACAAGTACATCAACATCAACCGCGAGCGCACCCGCGGCTACGACCTGCAGATCAATTACGACAACGACTTCGCGTTCGGCAAGCTTTCCGCGGAAGCACAGGTGACCTATACCCTGGAGGACACCTATCAGTTGTTCGATTCGGCTGCTGAAAGCGGAATCAGCACCTCTGACCAGGTCGGCTACATCGGCCGTCCGAAGACCGTTGGCCTGGCCAGCGTCAGCCTGGAACGCGGCGATTGGACGTTCAACTGGCAGGGAACCTACGTCAGCAGCACGCAGAACAAGGACCTGAGCCCGAACTTCACCTATTCCGGCTACCAGAACGCCACCCGCGACATCAAGGCCAGCTGGCAGTTCCGCCACAGTGTCTCGGTGGGTTACGAC
The DNA here is from genome assembly GCF_040984485.1 of Stenotrophomonas sp. WED208. Classification (NCBI taxonomy): domain Bacteria; kingdom Pseudomonadati; phylum Pseudomonadota; class Gammaproteobacteria; order Lysobacterales; family Lysobacteraceae; genus Stenotrophomonas; species Stenotrophomonas sp. WED208. The sequence continues at coordinate 1,337,275 of NZ_JAZARB010000001.1, read as the reverse complement.
ATGGATGACTGGAACATCATGGTCGGCGTGCGCAACCTGTTCGACAAGGCACCGGACCTGATCTCGGCCGGTGCCGGTGATCGCTACGGCAACGTGCCGATCTACGCCTCGCAGTACGACTGGTACGGCCGGACGTTCTTCGCGCGCGTGTCCTACAAGTTCTGATCCCGTAGTGAATGACTCATCCCGCCATGGGTTGGCACCTGTGGCGTGGAGGGTCCGGCCGCCGCCAGGTGACCAAGGACGCCCGATGCACTGCATCGGGCGTCTGCATTGGCTGTTCCATTTCCGGGGCAGTCGTCATGGGAGGACATGATGTCTCCCCTGACCCAGCTTGCCGGCCACGTCGGCGAAGCCGCGCCAGCATCGTGCTGGATCCTGGGATCCCATAGGGTTCCCCGAGCCTTTCTGCTGGTCGGTTCCGCGCGTTCGACCTGATGATCGGCCGCCGACAACCTGACGGCCCCTGGATAGTCCCACTGGCCGCGTCTGATCATTGATTTCATTGAACATTACCTCTTCAACCCGGGCCTGTTCACTGGCTCGGCGCGGAACGAAGAGCTCTCGGGCGGCCGCAGCCGGCGCGCCAGCGTCCTGAGCCTGCGCGAAGGCGCTTCGACCATCCTGGCTCGGCCAAGGTGGCCAACATGATCATCGGGATCAGCTTCGGAGGCGGTACCGCCACCCGCGGCACCAGTGTGATTCCAGGACGCTGGCCGATCTTCAACACTCTGAAGATCCAGGTGACACCGCAATGCGACCTGCGCGAACCGGATGCGTGTCTCGGAATGCCCGCCCAGCAGCGCGAACCGTTCAGACCTCGACCATGGCCTTCCTGCAGCTGAATGCAGGGGAAAGGACGCGGGGAAGAGATCGCGCAGCCCCTCTTCCAAGGCCTTGTCCATGCAAAGCGAACCACCAATTTGCGCAAAGCTGCCCTTAACAGCCCATTCAGCATTCGCCTCACGATCTCGACAAGGCAATTACAACTGATACCAAGTAACTGTATTTATTGCAGTTTTGTGTAGCAAGGCGATACAGAATGTGTCAATGCATGCCGCAAATGGCCACTTTGCGTTAAGGACATGTTAGGTTCGCGTCAAGTCAGGACGACATCTGAACATCAACATAACAACTGCACGGAAGCGAAAGAATTCTGTCCACTAGGGGGATCCACTCGATGACGCACCACCGCACTCCCGGTCGCCACCCGCTGACCAATGCCCTTCTGGCCGGTCTGATGATGGCTGCTGCAGGCCCGGCCCTGGCCCAGGAAGCCAGCTCCGGCACCAACCCGGTCGATCTGGACCGCGTCAGCGTGACCGGCTCGCGCATTGCGCGTACGGGCTTCGTGACCTCTTCGCCGGTTACCGCCATCACCGCCGAAGAAATCCGCCAGACCGGCGCGCTGACCATCAGCGACCTGATGAACAAGATGCCGCAGCTGGCACCGTCGTTCACGCTGGGCAATTCCACCCGGTACATCGGTACCGCTGGCCTGGGTCTGATGGACCTGCGTGGCATGGGCTACGACCGCACTCTGGTGCTGGTCAACGGCCGCCGCCACGTCGGCGCCAGCCCGGGCAGCACCGCAGTCGACGTCAACACCATCCCGGTGGAGTGGATCGAGCGCGTTGAAGTCATCACCGGTGGCGCATCGGCCATCTATGGTGCGGATGCCGTGGCCGGCGTGGTCAACTTCATCATGAAGAAGAACTACGAAGGTTTCGAAGCCCGCGCCCAGAAGGGCATCGCGGGTGAAGGTGGCTTCAACCGCGGCTTCGTGTCGGCTACGGCAGGCACCAACTTCGCCGACGGCCGCGGCAATGTGGCCGTCGCCGTCGAGTACAGCCAGCAGGATCGTTTCGGCCGTGGCGACCGTTCGATCGGCCAGCGCTACGACGTGACTGTGCCCAACCCGAACTTCGACAGCTCCAGGCCGCCGAGCGAGAGCAACCCGCAGAACATCCTGGCCCGTCCTGGCGGCAACTATTCCACGTCCTATGGCGGCTCCTTCCAGGCCGGCGGTACGTTCGACTTCACCAAGCCGGAGACCTACAAGTACCGGTACCACTTCAATCCGGATGGCAGCTTCAGCCGCAACCGTTTCGATGGTCCTGTGGTCAGTCCGTCCTCGTGCGTCAACTGTGATTTCGCCGACCTGAATGCCGTTGCCGACCTGCAGCCGAAGTTCGATCGCGTCAGCGTCAATACCGTTGCCCACTTCGATCTGAACGACAAGCACCGCCTGTTCTTCGAAGGCAAGTACACCAAGACTGAATCGACCTTCTTTGGCCAGCCGGCTTTCGACAGCACCATCCGTATCCGACGCGACAACGCGTTCATCAGCCCGGAACTGGGCGCACTGATGGATGCCAACGGGCTCCCCCAGCTGCAGATCGCTCGTTTCAACGTCGACGCCGGCCGCCGTGGTGAAGAAGTCAAGCGCGAAACCAAGCGCTTTGTCTTCGGCGTCGAAGGCATGTTTGGCGACAACTGGAACTACGAGGCTTCCGGCAACTACGGCGAGACCGAGATCAACCGTGTCAACGTCAACAACCGCATCAACGAGCGCTGGCAGGCCGGTCTGGATGCCGTGCGTGATGCCAACGGCAACATCGTTTGCCGCGTCGATCGCGATGCGAACGCTACCAATGCAAACGCCGGCGGCCGCGCCTACAACCGCAGCCTGATCGGTTCGGGCTGCATTCCGTTCAGCATCTTCGGCAACGGCGCTGTGCCGCAGGAAGCAGCCGACTGGTTCAATACCCGTTCGCACTACTTCGGCAAGCTTCAGCAGACCGTGTTCAGCGCATCGGTGAACAACAACGCGCTGTTCTCGCTGCCGGCCGGTGACGTGGGCATCGCCGCCGGTGTGGAGTACCGGAAGGAGAAGAGCCTGGAGCGCACCGATCCGCTGGCCGCCTCCGGTGCCACCTTCCTCAACGCCATCAACGGCGGTGGCGGTTCCTACAACGTGAAGGAAGTCTTTGCCGAGACCAACATTCCGCTGCTGGCTGACATTCCCGGCATCCGCCGCCTGTCGCTGGACGTGGCTGGCCGTTACTCGGACTACAGCACCATCGGCTCGACCAAGACCTGGAATGTCGGACTGGACTGGGAAGTCATCCCATCCCTGCGCGTCCGCGGCACCCTGGCCAAGGCCATCCGTGCTCCCAACATTGGCGAACTGTATGACGAGCAGTCGCAGAACTTCGCGACCATCAACGACCCCTGCAATACCAACCGCACCAACCCGAACCGCCCCGGCACTGCCGGCGACCCGGCACTGCGCGCCGCAAACTGCGCAGCTCTGGGCGTTCCGGCCAACTGGATCGACTCCTACAGCGCAAACCGTCCCGGCCTGAGCGGCGGCAATCCGGACCTGAAGCCGGAGCGCGCAACCACCAGCTCGATCGGCTTCGTCTGGCAGCCTGAGTTCTTCGAAGGCTTCGGCATGTCGGTCGACTACTGGCGCATCACGCTGAAGGACGCCATCGGTGCGGTTACCGCCGAAACCCTCGCCACCCGCTGCGTGGATTCGCCGGGGGGTATCAACAACTCGTTCTGCAGCAAGATCAAGCGCGCCCCGGTCGGCGGCGCAACCGGGGCCAACGGTGCCGAGTTCCCGGCATACAGCATCTATGACTGGACCGCGCTGCAGGAAAACCTGGCCAAGAAGCGCCGCACCGGCATCGATCTGGAAATGAACTACGACTTCGGCATGTTCGGTGGCCACACCAACCTGCGCCTGGTCGGTAGCCGCCTGCTGGAATCGCGTGAATGGGAGTTCCAGGACTTCCCGAGTGAGTACAAGGAACGCTCGAACTACGTGACCAATCCGCGCTGGCGCGGTCAGTTCACCGCCAAGTACACGCTGGGCAACTTCCGCGCCAGCTGGGACATGGTGTACATCCATCGCAACCTGCGCGTGTTCCCGGAGAGCTACAACAGCAACCCGGGTTCGCAGAGCCCGATCTGGAACCCGTCGTTCACCTACCACAACATGCAGATCGGCTACAAAATGGCTGATTCCGGTGTCGAGGTGTACCTGGGCGTGGACAACGTGTTCGACAAGGATCCGCCGGTCAATTACTTCGGCGCGGACCTCGGCTCGGCTTACTACGACAACATCGGCCGATTCATGTACATGGGCGTCAACTACAAGTTCTGATCCGTCCGAACTTGTTGCAACCCGCAGACCCGGCTTTGTGCCGGGTCTGCTTTTTTGTGCCCGCGAAGCCCCCCTTGCGTCCGGCCATGACCTTCGACACCCTTGCAGGGCAGGCCGGCGGCGTATTGTTCGGCCCACGGCCGTCCCCGCGGCCCTTCCCTGACTCACTCGGCCTGGAGGCCATCAAAGTGACCCGTACTCCCAAGATCGTGCTGCTGACCCTGGCCGTTTCGGCCGCGCTGGTCGGCTGCGGCAAGACTGAAACCCCGGCCAAGGACGCCACCGCCTCCACGCCGGCTGCGGCTGAAGCCACCCACTACACGCTGGACGAGAGCAAGCTGCCGGCCTACAACGCCTTCCAGCCCAGCGACCTGGATGCCAGCAAGGACGCCTGCGGCGCCTTCGGCGACTACGTGAACAGCAAGTGGCTGGCCGCCAATGAAATTCCGGGCGACCGCACCAGCTGGGGCGCATTCACCATCCTCGACGAGCGTTCGGTGGCCGTGCAGCACCAGCTGGCCGAGCAGGTCGCGCAGGTCAAGAACCCGAACCATATCGAGAAGATCGTCGGCGACCTGTGGGCCACCGGCATGGACGAAGCCAAGATCAATGCCCAGGGCATCGAGCCGCTGAAGGCCGACCTGACCGCGATCGACGGTCTGCAGGACAAGGCGGCCATCGCCAACTACCTGCGCAGCAGCGCCGCCAAGGGCGACAACGTCCTGTTCGGCTTCGGCGCCGAAGCCGACTTCAAGAATTCGGCTGTGAACATGGCCTACGCCAGCCAGGGCGGCCTGGGCCTGCCGGACACCACCTATTACACCGATGCCAAGAACGCCGACAAGCTGAAGGCCTACCAGGCGCACGTCGCCAAGGTGCTGGAACTGTCCGGTGTCGCCGCCGCCGATGCGGCCAAGCAGGCCGAGGAAGTCGTCAAATTCGAGACCCGCCTGGCCAAGGCCTCCAAGTCGCGCGTCGAGCTGTCGCGCAACGTCGAGCTGTTCTACAACCCGGTCACCCTGGCCGACGCCGACAAGCTGACCCCGAACTTCAGCTGGACCGAGTTCTTCAAGTCGCAGGGCGTGGCCGCGCCGGAGAAGTTCTCGCTGGCCATGCCGGCTTTCCATGAGGAAGTGAGCAAGGCGCTGGGCGACACCGATCCGTCGGTGTGGCGTGCCTACCTGCGCTTCCACACCGTGGACAGCGCCTCGCCGTACCTCGCTGACGCCTTCGTGCAGGAGAACTACGAGTTCTACGGCAAGACCCTCAACGGCCAGAAGGAACAGAAGCCGCGCTGGAAGCGCGTGCTGGGCACCATCGAGAACGATGCCGGTGAAGCCTTCGGCCAGCTGTACGTGAAGGTGGCCTTCTCGCCGGAAGCCAAGGCGAAGATGGAAGAGCTGGTGAAGAACCTGGCGGCCTCGCTGAAGGAACGCATCCAGGGCCTGAGCTGGATGAGCGAGGAAACCAAGGCCAAGGCCATCGCCAAGTGGGAAACCTTCACCCCGAAGATCGGTTACCCGGACAAGTGGCGTGACTGGGCGGGCCTGCAGACCCAGCGTGACAGCTACCTGGGCAACGTGCGCGCCGCCAACGAGTTCAACTACAAGTTCAACCTGTCCAAGATCGGCAAGCCGGTGGACAAGACCGAGTGGGGCATGACCCCGCAGACGGTCAACGCCTACTACAACCCGCTGCAGAACGAGATCGTGTTCCCGGCCGCCATCCTGCAGCCGCCGTTCTTCGATCCGAAGGCCGACGACGCGCTGAACTACGGTGGTATCGGTGCGGTGATCGGCCATGAAATGACCCATGGTTACGACGACCAGGGCGCGCGCTTCGGGCCGACCGGCAACATGGAAGACTGGTGGACCCCGGCTGACAAGAAGAACTTCGAAGGCCTGACCGGCAAGCTGGTCAAGCAGTTCGACCAGTACAAGGTCGACGGCCAGGCCGTGAACGGTCACCTGACCCTGGGCGAGAACATCGCCGACCTGGGTGGCCTGGCCACTGCCTACGACGCCCTGCAGAAGGCCACCGCCGGCAAGGAAGACCCGAAGGTTGACGGCTTCACCCGCGATCAGCGCTTCTTCTTCAACTGGGCCACCGTGTGGCGCACCAAGTACACCCCGGAAAACGCCAAGGTCCGCCTGGCGACCGACCCGCACGCCCCGGCGCAGTTCCGCGCCATGGGTGCGCCGTCGAACCTGCCGACCTTTGCCGCGGCCTTCCAGTGCAAGGCCGGTTCGCCGATGGCCCGCACCGGCGAACAGCAGGTGGTGATCTGGTAAGCCCTGGCTGACGCTGCGGCAGACCTGCAAAGGCCCGGGAATTCCCGGGCCTTTGTTTTTTGCGGTGCCTCGCATGTCATCCGCGCATGGCGTGGATCTACGGATGCCGGCGCCCTGCGAAAGCGGTGTGATGCGTGCATGCCGCGTCGATGCCCGGCTTGCTATAGTGCGCGCGCCCTCAATCCATCACGGATTCGTTCCACATGCCCAACTTCCGTCCGCTTGCCATCGCCCTGGGCATCAGCCTGGCGACCCTGGTCCCGACCCACGATGCGTTCGCCGCCGCCAAGAAGAAGGCTGCACGCGCCCCGGCCGTCAGTGCCCAGTGCAGCGACTTCTACGACGCCACCAACGCAGGCTGGCTGAAGGCCAACCCGGTGCCGCAGACCGGTGCCACCACCGCACTCGGCCAGCTGGTTGATCGCAGCCGCCAGCAGCAGCGCGAACTGCTCGACGCCGCGATGAAGTCGCCGCAGGGCAACGTGCAGAAACTGCTGGGCGACTTCTGGGCCAGTGGCCTGGACGAAGCCGCCGTGGAAGCGGACGGCTCGAACCCGATCGCCCCGCTGCTGACCCGCATCAACGCCATCAAGAAGGCCAAGGATGTGCCGGCATCGATCGCTGCGCTGCATCAGGTCGGTATCCCGGTGGCCTTCAACTTCGGCCCGGACGTCGACCTGAAGGCGCTGGACCGCCATATCGGCTACTTCATGCAGGGCGGCATGGGCCTGCCGGATCCGGCGTTCTATACCCGCACCGACGCCGATACCGTGGCCCTGATGGGCCGCTACCGCAACTACGTCAAGCAGATCCTGGCGCTGACCGGCACCCCGGCCGCCAAGCTGGATGCCGAGTCGCAGGCGGTGATCGCGCTGGAAACCGAGCTGGCACGCAATGCGCAGTCGCTGGCCGGCATCAACAACCCGTTCAACAACTACGCGCCGATCTCCACCAAGGAGCTCAACAGCCGCTACCGCAACCTGCAGCTGGATGCCTTCCTGAAGGCACAGGGCGTGGACGACGACCTGGTCTCGCTGGCCGACCCGGGCCTGTTCAAGCAGCTGGACGGCATGGTCACCAAGCTCAAGCCGGACCAGTGGAAGGCCTACCTGCGCTGGCGCGTGGGCGACTCGATGGCGCCGTACCTGTCCAAGGCCTATCGCGACGCAGAGTTTGAGTTCCGTGGCCGCGTGCTGCGTGGCGAAACCCTGCCGCCGCAGCGCTGGGAAGACGTGCTGGATGCGATCAACGTGGCCGCCGGCCCGATGGTCGGTCGTGAGTACGCCGCCCGCTACCTGTCTGCCGAAGACCGCCGCCAGGCCGCGTGGATCGTCGACAAGGTGCGCGAAGTGCAGATCGAGGCGGTCAAGAACAGCAGCTGGATGAGCGCCGAGGCCAAGACCGAAGCACAGGCCAAGCTGGCCGCGTTGAAGATCGAGATCGGCACCCCGCTGCGCGATCTCGACTACACCGTGCAGCCGATGGGCCGCGGCTCGTTCGGTGGCAACATGCTGATCGCTTCGACCTGGCGTCATCGCGAAGAAATGCGTCGCATCGGCAAGGGCAACGCCGACCGCCGCTGGGACGTGCTGCCGCAGCAGCCGTCGCTGGCCTACGACCTGGCGCAGAACCGCCTGATCGTCACCGCCGCGATCCTGCAGGGCCCGGTGTTCAATGCCAAGGCCGATGCGGCTGACAAGTTCGGCAGCTTCGGTGGTCTGGTCGGCCACGAGCTGACCCGAGCCATCGATGCCAAGGGCGCGCTGGTGGACGCCAAGGGCGAACTGCGCAGCTGGTGGACTCCGGCCGACAAGACCGCCTGGACCCTGCTCGGCAACCGCGTCGCCGCGCAGTACGGCGCCTACGACTTCCCGGGCGTGAAGGGTGCCAAGGTCAACGGTGCGCTCACCCAGGAAGAGAACCTGGCCGACATCGCGGGCCTGGAACTGGCCTGGGCGGCCTACGTCGCACAGGAGCCAAAGGCCAAGCAGGCGCAGCAGCAGGGCTTCTTCCGTGCCTGGTCGGCGCTGTGGGCACAGCAGCTGTCGCCGAACGAGGCCGTACGCCGCCTGACCGCCGACATCCGTGCACCGGGCGTGTGGCGCAGCAACGGCACGCTGGCCAACCTGCCAGCCTTCGGTACTACCTTCAGCTGCAAGGCCGGCCAGCCGATGCAGCGCAGCGAAGCCGACCAGATCAAAGTCTGGCGCTGAACCAATTCGCTGTACCAGGAACGAAAAGGGCGCCTTCGGGCGCCCTTTTCCTGTGCCCATCGCCCAGGCAGAAAAAGACCCCGGCCGAGGCCGGGGTCGAAGTCAGCCTTCCTGGAAGAGCCGAGCGTACTGCTATGCGATCACGTCAGAAGTCATACGAGGCACTGATGCGGACCGAACGCGGCGCACTGAAGTAGGTGCCCATGCCGTAGGTGTTGGACACGGTGTACGGCGTATCTTCATACACCGCATCGGACTGCACCTGACGGCGCTGGTTCAGCACGTTGAACACATCCAGGCCGATCGCCAGCTTGTGGTCGGCAAATGCCGGGCGGTACATCACGCCCAGATCCACGCGCGTCGTCCACGGCTGGCGGCCGGCATCACCCGGGCGCGACGGCGAGCCCGCACAGTAGTGGTAGGCGGCGCCATAACGCTCCGGATCGCTTTCGTTGGTGCCGTAGTAGCCGAGGCAGCTCTTCGGCATGCCGGACATGATCCGCAGCGTCGCCGAAGCAGACCACTCGTCGTTGAACATGTACGCGCCATAGCCCTTCAGCTGGTGACGGCGATCATTGGCCAGGTAGCCACCGGCATACTCCATCAACGTGCCGGCATCCCAGTCCTGGGTCTTGGAAACGTCGTCCTGGCCGATGTCCGACTTCACCTGGCCTTCGGTGTTGCCGAAGCTGCGCGACCAGGTGTAGTCCAGGCGGCCATACCACTTGTTGCTCAACGGATGCTCGATGAACAGGTCAATCGCGACGTAGTCACGCTTGGCCTTCTTGTTGCCGAAGCCCCAGTCACTGGAACTCATGCGCACCGGGGTGTAGCCCGAACCATCGGCGTGCTTGACCATGATGGTATTGGTCTTGCCCGGGTTGAAGATCACGCACCCCGGAATTTCCATGTTGCTGCTATCCACACCCATTGCATCGAGCTTGTCGACGATGCGATCGGATGCACAGGTATCGTCGATAGCCGACTGCAACCGGCGGTAGGTGAATTTCGCACCCGAGTTCCAGCTTTCACCCAGGGTCTTCTCGAAGCCCAGGATCAGCTCATCCTGGTACTGCGACTTCAGGTCGGTCGGCGCCACCGACAACGGGTCGGGCGTCTGGCCATACTCGTCGTTGGAGGAGACCGGACCCGGGCCAAGTGCGGTCAGGCCGGTCGGCACGCCATTGGCATCGATACCACTGTACGCGAAGTACTCACGGGTGTAGGTGGACGCCGAAGCCCCTCGGATGGCGACGCTGTTGGGCAGTGCCAGGTAGTAGCGCCCCAGGTTGGCGAACACCTTCAGCGAGGAGTCGCCGAACACGTCCCAGCTCGCGCCCAGGCGCGGGGCCCACTGGTCACCGCTTTCGACGTAGGCTACGGCCGCACTGTTGTAGTTGGTGAACTTGTCATTGCGCACACCGATGGTCAACAGCCAGTTCGGAGTGACCTGCCAGCGGTCTTCCAGGTAATAGGCCTTCTGCTTCACCGACATGCTGGTGGTGGTGGAGAAGATGTACTTCTGCACGAAGTAGCCGTCACCGGGCGGCGGCGCGATGTCGAAGCCCGGGCTGGGCGATTCGCCCGGCTCCACGCGGCCATAGATCCAGGCATAACCGGGGCCGGTCATCGACTGCCCTTCGTTGTGCCCCTGGTAGTACATGTTGTCGATACCGGCAGTCAGCTCGTGATCGCCGAGGCGGTACTGCAGGTCGATCCGGAGGCCGCGCGTCTTGCTGCCGGCGTCGTCGGCCTTCTGGTAGAGCTCCGGCTGGTCATTGCGGATGGGGCGACCACCCGTGATGGACGGATCCTGCGTACCCGGGCTGCTCAGATAGGGATTGAGGGAGTTGGCCGGATTGGATTCCAGATTGCTCTGCTTGCTGCGCCCCCAGACCGCACTCAGGGTCAGATCGTTGGTCAGGTAGCCGGTGTACTTGAAGATATCGTAATCGTCCTTGACCTTCGTGGTGTTCGGGAAGGTTCCGGTGCGATCACCCTCGCTCAGGTTGTCGTAGTCGAACGCACGGTAGTAGCCCCCGTCGCGGTCGGTGTTCTGCACGCGGGTGTATTCCAGCGTGTTGCTGTCGTTGATGTTCCAGTCGAGCTTGCCGTAGAACTTCGGCGTATCGATCGTGTAGTGGTTGCGGACCTGCTGCGAGGCAGCCTCGCTATTGGTCGACACACCCTCGACGCGCTCCTTCTCCGCAGCCAGGTGGACGAACAGGCGGTCTTCGATCAGCGGGCCGCTGACATAGCCACTGTAGGTGGTACGGGTGGCCACATCATCCTTGCGGTAGCGGTACAGCTTGCCGGCCAGCGCGTCATCCGTATAGGAGTAACGGTCGGGCAGCTGGCGGTTCGGGTACATCACCGTAGCGGCCGACGCGGCCAGCGAGTCCGGCGACCAGGTCGTCTGCACGCCAAAGTGCCATTCATTGGTACCGCGCTTGCCAAGCTGGTTGATGACGCCACCGGTGGACCGGCCATAGCTGGCGCTGTAGCCACCCATGTAGGTTTCCTGCTGGTCGATCGAGCCGTACGGCAGGCTGACGCCGCCCAGGTTGTTGAGTGGGTTGGACGCATTGAAGCCGTTGAGGTAGTACGCATTCTCCGTGACGCTGGAGCCGCCGAACGACAGCACCGAACGCGAACCGTTGGTGAAGGCGCCACTGCCCTGTACCACGCCCGGCGCCAGCAGCGCGATCGCTTCGGCGCTGCGGCCCAACGGCAGCACATCCAGCTGCTCGGAGGTGACCACCGACTTGGACACCGTATTGCTGACGTCGATCTTCGGTACGTTGGCGGCGACGACGTTCACCGTACCCAGCGTGGTGGCACCGGCCGCGCCGCCCCCAAACGACACCTCGGTACCGCCGCCCACCCTCAGCAGCACGTTCTCGCGACGCTCGACGGTCTGGCCATCGCGCTGCTGGGTGATGGTGTACTTGCCTACCGGCAACGAGCCGAGGTTGTAGCGGCCACTGCTGTCGACCGTCGCCGAGCGGGTCAGGCCGGTGTCGCTCTGCACGACAATGGTAGTGCCGGCGGGGGCGTTGCCGAACAGCGAGCCGGTGGTGCTCTGCGCGGCGGCGGCGCCAATGAATGAGGTCAGGACGACTGCGAGGGCGGTGCGCTTCAACCGTGCAACGTTGGTGCGGCTGGTCATGAAGTTTCCTTGATTCAGTGAGATCAGGCGTCTGTGGCAATTGCACTGCAGCGAAGCGAAGGCTTCACGACAGCTGAACCCGATCTTAATTTCATCAATCAAACACATGCAACGGCAGATGAACGAATGTAACCATTTGATCTTGAAAGATAAATTTCGACACAATAGTGAAAATTGCTCATATTTCATTTACCTTTCAGTCACTTGCAGCCGTCTCCAGCGCCCCTGAGGCACCTCCACGCACGCGGTATCAGCAGATGCCGGATTAACGGTCGACGTGCTATCGCTGGCATCTCACCCGCTGCGGAGCCACGCTGATGGCGCACAAGAACACGATCTGTGTCTGGTACGACAATGGCGCACTCGAAGCCGCCACCTTCTATGCCAGCCTCCTGCCAGACAGCGCAGTGACCGCCGTGCATCACGCCCCCGGTGACTATCCCGACGGCAAGGAAGGCAACGTGCTGACCGTCGAATTCACCGTCTGTGGCATCCCCTGCGTCGGCCTCAACGGCGGCACCGCGTTCAAGCACAGCGAAGCCTTCTCTTTCCAGATCCAGACCGAAGACCAGGCCGAGACCGACCGCCTGTGGAGTGCGATCGTCGGCAACGGTGGACAGGAGAGCCAATGCGGCTGGTGCAAGGACCGCTGGGGCATCTCCTGGCAGATCAGCCCGCGCATGCTGATCGAAGCGGTGACCAGCAAAGACAAGGCACTGGCCAAGCGCGCTTTCAACGCAATGATGCCGATGAAGAAGATCGACATCGCCACCATCGAAGCGGCAATCAAAAAAGGGGACGGAGGGGATTAAGTCGTTTCTCCCCATGTCCTGTGCGCAGATGCAGATTGCGACTTAATCCCCTCCGTCCCCTTTTCCGAGGTGCTGATGACCTGGGATGCGATCGTCGTTGGTGGTGGCCACAACGGCCTGGTCTGCGCGGCCTATCTGGCGCGCGCCGGAAAGAAGGTGCTGGTGCTGGAACGTCGTGGCGTTCTCGGCGGTGCCGCAGTCACCGAGGAATTCCATCCCGGTTTCCGCAACTCGGTGGCGTCGTACACGGTATCGCTGCTGCAGCCGAAGGTAATCGACGACCTGCAGTTGCATGCCCATGGACTGCGCATCGTCGCGCGTCCTGCCAACAACTTCCTGCCGTTGCCTGATGACCGCTATCTGCTGTCAGCACCCGGTCGCACCCAGGCCGAGGTGGCGAAGTTCTCCGAGCGGGATGCACAGCACTTGCCCGCGTACGAGGCACGCCTGGAGATCTTCGCCGACGTACTGCGCGCATGGGCCCTGCGCGCGCCGCCGGACCTGGGTGCAGCAGGCGGTTGGCGCGCCCTGCCCGCCCTGTGGCAGATGGGCCGTCTCGGTCGTGAACTGGCGACGCTGGATGCCTCGCTTCGGCAGGAACTGCTGGACCTGTTCACGCTGTCGGCCGCCGAGTACCTGGACCGCTGGTTCGAAAGCGAGCCGATCAAGGCCCTGTTCGGCTTCGATGGCATCGTCGGCAACTACGCCAGCCCCTATGCACCGGGCAGCGCCTACGTGCTGCTGCACCACGTGTTCGGCCAGTGCAATGGCGTGAAAGGTGCGTGGGGCCATGCGATTGGTGGCATGGGCGCGATCAGCCAGGCGATTGCGGCCTCGGCACGCGAGGCCGGTGCGGAGTTGCGCGTGGAGGCCGGCGTGCAGCGCGTGCGGATCGAACAGGGCCGCGCAGTGGGCGTGGAACTGGCCAATGGCGAGATCCTGCGCGCACGCACGGTGATCGCCAACGTCAATCCGAAGCTGCTGTACGAACAATTGCTGGAACCAGCACAGGTACCCAACGCAACGCGCGAACGCATGGCGAACTGGCGCTGTGGTTCGGGCACGTTCCGGATGAACGTGGCGCTGTCGCGGCTGCCGGACTTCCGTGCCCTGCCCGGCCCGGGTGATCACCTCAGCGCCGGCATCATCATGGCCCCCAGCCTGGACTACATGGACCGCGCCTGGCTGGATGCGCGCCGCGACGGCTGGTCGCGCGAGCCGATCGTGGAGATGCTGATTCCGAGCACGCTGGACGATTCGCTGGCGCCGCCCGGGCAGCATGTAGCCAGCCTGTTCTGCCAGCACGTGGCACCGGTGTTGCCTGAGGGCCGCCATTGGGATGATCACCGGGAAACCGTGGCCGACCTGATGATTGCCACCGTTGAACGGTATGCGCCCGGCTTCGCCGACAGCGTGCTCGGTCGGCAGGTACTGTCACCGCTGGATCTGGAACGGATCTTCGGCCTGGTCGGTGGCGACATCTTCCACGGCGCACTAAGTGCCAACCAGCTGTTCTCGGCACGGCCGATGGTCGGCCAGGCCGGCTATCGCGGCGCCCTGCCCGGCCTGTACCTGTGCGGTGCGGGTACCCATCCCGGCGGTGGCGTCACCGGTGCGCCGGGGCACAACGCCGCGCAGGTGGTGCTGCAGGATCTGTAGAGGTGTGCCGACCAACGGTCGGCACCTACAACATCGACAACGTGCCAACCAAGGTTGGCACCTACCCGCGTGGGACAAGGTGTGCCGACCAACGGTCGGCACCTACAGCGTCAAATGATCCCATTCAAAGCGTGCCAACCTTGGTTGGCACCTACCTGCGTGAAGTGGGGCGCATAGCGCCTCACTTCACGCTGCGCAGGTGGTTCGGGCGATTCGGCGGGCCGGGTGGGCGGCGCTTGTTGAACGGCGGCTGCCCGCGCCAGTAGCGGATCAGCAACCAGCCGAACAGCATGCCGCCCAGGTGCGCGAAATGGGCCACGCCGGGCTGCCAGCCGGTCATTCCCAGCACCAGCTCGCCCACACCGAACAGGATCACAAAGGTCCGTGCCTTCATCGGGATCGGCGGGAACAGCAGCATCACCCGCTGGTTGGGGAACAGCATGCCGTAGGCCAGCAGCAGGCCAAACACGCCGCCGGAGGCGCCCAGCACCGTGGCCGGGTTTTCCAGCAGCGTGCCCACCAGCAGCTGGCAGACACCGGCACCGGCCACGCACACCAGGTAATACAGCAGGAAGCGCTTCTCGCCCCAGGTCTGCTCCAGCGGCGCGCCGAACATGAAGACCGCCAGCATGTTGAAGAACAGATGGCCGAAGCTGCCATGCAGGAAGCCATAGGTCAGCAGCTGCCAGGGCTGGAAGTTGCCGCCCGGCGAGAACGCATCGAAGCCCTGCTGCAGCGGTTGCAGCATGAACGGCTCGAAGGTCTGCATGCCGAGCAGGAACGGCTGCTGCAGCAGGAACAGGATCGCGTTGGCGATCAGCAGGGCCTTGGTGACGGTTGGCAGTCGCGGGAACATGGGAGCACCGGCATGGAACGGCCTCCATCATAGCCGCAGCACCGCGTCTTGTTGGCGACCGGCAGGCGCGGCCCGTTCAGTCGCCAGCGGTGCTCAGCCCGGTCCCCACACGGCGGCATCCAGTGCCGCCGCCGGATCAGCCGCCGGCATCCGCACCCGGCCGTTCTCCACCACCACGCCCTCCGCGCGCAACCGCTGTGACTGTTCGCGCCAACCGGCCGAACCTTCCTCCATGGCAATGCGCCCATCCGAGCGCAGCACGCGATGCCAGGGCAGGTCCGGGTCGTCGTTCTGGCCCAGGATGCGCGCGGTCAGGCGTGCACGCCCCGGCAGGCCCGCGCGCATCGCCACCTGGCCATAGCCCATCACCTGCCCCGCCGGGATCGCGCGGATCACTGCCAGGATGCGCGCACGCGCCTGCTCCGGCGTCAGCGCCGCAAGCGGGTTACCAGCAGTACGCCGATCAGCACCAACACGGTGCCGGCGATCTGCGCCGGCCCCATCGGTTCGTCGAGCAGCCATAGGCTCATCACGATGGTGGAAACAGGGCCCAGCATACCGACCTGCGCGGCCAGCGACGAACCCACGCGCTGCACCGCCAGCATGATCGCCAGCACCGGCAACACCGTGCACACGGTGGCATTGACCAGCGACAACCACTGCACCGGCGCCGGTGCCTGCCACAACAACGGCAGCGGATGGGTCACCGCGAAATGCAGCAGCACCAGCACGCTGGCCACGCAGCTGGCGTAAGCGGTCAGCCGCACCGCGCCGATGCGCGCGACCACCTGCCCGCTGCCGAACAGGTACAGCGCATAGCTGAGCGCACTGCCCAGCACCAACAGGCTGCCAACGATGATCTGCCCGCCTTCACGCTGCAGGTCATGGCCGAACGCCAGCAGCACGCCCAGATAACTCAGCACCAGCGCGCCGATCTGCCATCGGCCCGGCCGCTGGCGCGCCAGCAGCACGTTGATCAGCAGCACCAGGGTCGGGTTCAAGTACAGGATCAGCCGTTCCAGCGTCACGCTGATGTACTGCAGGCCCTGGAAGTCGAGCAGGCTGGACAGGTAGTAGCCGGTGAAACCCAGCCACAGCACGCGGGCACGGTCGGCCCAGGACAGTGGTTCGGCCCGGCGCGCGGCCCACAGCGCCATCAGTACGAACAGCGGCAGCGCCATCAGCATGCGCAGCGCGAGCAAGGTGGTGGCATCAACGCCGTGGCGCAAGCCGAGCTTGACGATGATCGCCTTGCCGGAAGCAGCGATGGCGCCGATCGCGGCCAGGCCGATACCCCCCAGCGCGACGCGAGGAGAAGCGGTGGCGATACGGGAAGTGGGGCTGGACATCAGGACGACGGCGGGCCGCGTGGAGCGGCCCGGGAAGGCGTGGGGGCGGCCATTGTCGCATGGGGGCGGCCGGTGTCCCGTAGAGCCGAGCCTACGCTCGGCTTCGCCATGCCTGGGCGAAAAGCAGCCGAGCATGGCTCGGCTCTACAACGGTCCGGGTCAGCGCATCAGCACCACTTCCTCGGCCGAGGTCGGGTGGATCGCCACGGTGTCGTCGAACTGGGCCTTGGTCGCGCCCATCTTCACCGCCACCGCGAAGCCCTGCAGGATCTCGTCCGCCGCTTCGCCCAGCAGGTGGATGCCCACCACCCGTTCGTCCGGGCCCGCGCAGACCATCTTGAACAGGCTGCGCTGGGTGCCGTTGGCCAGTGCCTGCAGCATCGGGCGGAAACGGCTGTGGTAGACACTCACCTGGTCGAACCGCGCGCGCGCTTCTTCCTCGCTCATGCCCACCGCACCCAGCGGCGGGTGCGAGAACACCACGCTGGCCACATTCTCGTAGTCCATCTTCGACTGCGGGCGGCCACCGAACAGGCGATCCATCAGCCGCCGCGACGCCGCCACCGCCACCGGGGTCAAGCCGACCTTGCCGGCGATGTCACCCACCGCGTGCACGCTCGGCACGCTGGTGGTCTGCCATTCGTCCACCTGCACCTGCTGGTGTTCGCCGATGCCGATACCGAGCGCTTCCAGGCCGAGGTCACGACTGTTGCCGCGGCGACCGGTCGCGAAGAACACTGCATCGAACACGTTGTCGAGCGGCCCGTCATGACCGAACGCACGCACGCGTTCGCCATCGCGCTGCAGCTCGCGCAGCCGGTAGTCGAAATGGATGCGCACACCCTGCTGCTTCAGGTTCTCGGCCAACTGATCGGTCAGCTCGTAGTCGAAGCGCTCGAGCAGCCGCTTGCCGCGCACCAGCAGGCTCACCCTGCTGCCCAGTGCCTGCAGCAGGCCGGCCAGTTCCACTGCGATGTAACCACCACCGATGATCGCCACCTCGGCCGGCGCGGCACGCAGGTCGAAGAAATCGTCGGAGACCAGGCCCAGTTCCGCGCCGGGAATGTCCGGACGCAACGGGTGTGCGCCGGTGGCGATCAGGATGTGCTCGGCGCTGTAACGCACGCCATCGCTGCAGGCCACGGTGTGCGCATCCAGTAGTTGGCCGCGTGCCGGAATGCGCACTACGCCGGTTTCGTCCAGGCGCTTGTGGTAGCTGGTATGGATGTTGCTGATGTAGGCTTGGCGATGGATCACCAGTTCCTTCCACGACAGCGCCGGACGCGCTTCAACATCGAAGCCCATCGCGCTGGCCAGGCCGATACGCTCATGCAGGTCAGCCGCCAGCCACATCGCTTTCTTCGGCACACAGCCAACATTGACGCAGGTCCCGCCCAGTTCACCAGGCTCCAGCATCGCCACGCGCTTGCCGTGCTGCGCAGCGCGGATCGCGCCGGCCAGGCCGGCGGAGCCACCGCCAAGGACGATCAGGTCGTAATCATAGGATGCAGTGCTCATCGGAATCGCTCGGGTCGGTAAGGGGCAGGATCGATCGCTGGCGTGCGGCCGCAGACGAGATCGGCGATCAGCTGGCCGGTGCCGGCGCTCATGCTGATGCCGAGCATGCCATGCCCCGCTGCAAGCCAGACGTGAGGATGTGTGGGCGCACGGCCGATCAATGGCACGTCGTCCACGCTCATGGGGCGCCACCCGCACCACTGCTCCTGCAGCTGCGCACCGCGTGGCGCGCGCAGGTAGTGGTCGGCGGCCTGCTGCAGGGCCTGCAGGCGGGCCGTGCGCAGCTGCGGGTCGGCACCGGCGAACTCCATGGTGCCGCCCAGTCGCAACGCCTCGCGCCAGGCAATCACGAACACGGAATGGTCCTTCAGCACGACTGGACGCTGCGGCACCTGCTCCGGTCGCGACCAGGTCAGCGAATAGCCCTTGCCGGGCTGGATCGGCACGCGCAGGTCCAGCTGCCGTGCCCAGTCGCGCGACCACGGGCCGGTGGCCAGCACCAGCTCACGCGCCCGCACGACCTGCCCGCCGACCTGCACACGTACCCCTTGTGCATCGTCGCTGAAACCCTGCACGTCCAGGCATTCGTCGATCACCACGCCCTGCGCGCGCAGCACACGCGCCATTTCCGCGGTGTAGCGGTCAGGCCGCAGCTGCGCATCACCGGGAAAGTGGATCGCACCGGCAAGGCGATCATGGAAGGCCGGATTGGCACGCGCATAGTCGGCCCCCTCGATGCAGTACGTGGCAATGCCCTGCGCGGCCAGTGCTTCGCATTCGGCTGCGTGGTGATCGAAGTTGCGCGTGTCACCGAACACATAGTCCAGCCCGCGGGTATCGAACTCACAGTCCAGTGCATGCACCTGCACCCACTCGGCCAGGCGCAGCCGGGAATCATTCAGCAGCGCAGCGCGGGCGCGCGTGGCCTGCAGCCAGTCGCGGGCATTGCAGCGTGCGCCGAACTGCAGCAACCAGCGCCACAACGTTGGATCCAGCCGCGTACGCACGTACAGCGGCGCGCGTGGATCAAGCATCCATCGCAGCGCGCGCAACGGTATGCCAGGAGCCGCCAGTGGCGGTGCATGGCTGGGAGTCACAGTGCCGCAGTTGCCGTGCGACGTGGCCGCGCCGATGCGCCCACGGTCGATCACCCGCACCTGCCGCCCCTGCGCGCGCAACGCGAGCGCGGCGGCCAGGCCGATGGCACCGGCGCCGACCACGATGACATCCTCGCGCGCGCCCTGCATCGATCAGCCCTGCCCAGCCCCGCGCCGCATCGGCGGCCACTGCCGGTAGGTCATCGCCCGCCACAGCCATTCCATCGGCCCGAAGCGGAAGCGGCGCAGCCACGCGTGCGAAATGCCCACCTGCACAGCGAACAGCAGTAGTGCGAACAGCAGCTGCACGCTGCGCGGCATCACCTCGAACCATCCCAGCCCGTAGTGATAGAAAAGCAGCGTGCAGAACAGCGACTGCGCCAGGTAATGGGTCAGCGCCATGCGCCCGACCGGCGCCAGCCACGCCAGCCGCGTGCGCCAGTGCACGATCCACGCCAGATAGCCCAGGCACATCGGCAGGCCGCCTATGGTCACCAGGCCCATCGCCGCCGTCACCGGCAGGTCATAGGCGCCCGGAGCCAGATAGGGTTTCCAGGCAACTCCGATCAACGTGACCAGCAGGCCCAGCGGCAGTGCAATCCAGCGCAGTGACGCATACAGGCGCGGGACGCGTTCCGGCGCCGCCAGCGCACCACTGGCGGCGAACCAACTGCCGATCAGGAACATGCCCAGCACTTCCGGACCGGTGATCAGCAGCGCCCCCATTGACGATCCGAACTCGTGCAGGCGCTGCACATTGGCCTGCATCCAGCTGCCCTGCCCATAGACCTGCCGCTGCAGATCGATGCCCTGCTGCGCTTCGGCGAGCATCTTCTGCACGTCCTCCGTCGAGGCCATCGACACCATCGCGCCGACCAGCAGCATCATCGCCGCGCCGCCCAGGTAGACGATGACGCCCATCCACGGCAGCCAGCTGCGTGGCGCCTCGCGGCAGGCCAGCAGCGGCAACGAGATCAGCGCATACATCACCAGGATGTCGCCGGACCAGACCAGCAGCGCGTGGCAGAGGCCGATCAGCAGCAGCCCGGCGCTGCGGCGCAGGTAGAACGGGGTGAAGTCGCGTCCAGCCACTTCGGCGCGTTGCGCCATCACCGCAAAGCCGGCACCGAACAGCAGCGAGAACAGGGTGAAGAACTTGCCCTGCACGAACACGTAGACGAAGGCATCGGCCCAGTAGTCGATGCCCTGCCAATGCACGTCGATGCCGGTGAACGCCAGTTCCAGCGGACCGCTGAAGGCCTCGATGTTCATCAACAGGATGCCCAGCAACGCGGCACCACGCAGCACGTCCAGCACAGCAATGCGTTCGCCGGAGGCCATCGGCTGCAGGGAAGGAGAAGCGGCGTTCACGGGGCATCCGTCAGGCAGGTCCGCCATTATGCCGCCGGCCCACACGCCATGGATGCCCGCGCCGTGTTCCAGAAACGCAACGGCCCGCCGAAGCGGGCCGTTGCTGCCATCACGATCGCACTGCGATCAGTGCTGGTGGCCGCCGTCGCCGTGGACGTGGCCGTGGTCGATCTCTTCCTGGCCGGCTTCGCGCACATCAACGATTTCGACGTCGAAGTGCAGGTCCTTGCCAGCCATCGGGTGGTTCAGGTCGACGTCGACCACGCTCATGCCGACCTTCTGCACGGTCACCGCACGCGGGCCGAAGTTGGTCTGCAGCACGACCTGCTGGCCCGGAGCCAGCTTGGTGTTGCCGAAGTGCTTCTTCGGCACGCGCTGGGACAGGCCCTCGCGGCGCTCGCCGTAGGCATCGGCTGCGTTGACGTCGACGCTGAAGGTCGCGCCGGCTTCCTTGTCCATCATGGCGTTTTCCAGGCCCGGGATGATGTTGCCGTGGCCGATCAGGATCGCCAGCGGCTCGCCGCGGTCCTTGGACGATTCGATCGGCTCCTGGCCGACTTCGGAAACGGTGTAGTGGAAGCGGACAACGCGGTCTTTTTCGATCTTCATGCGCAACTCTGTCTGGATCTGCCGGAGGCAGGCGGGTTGGGGCGGGTTGTCGCCCGGCGGGGACGCCGCCATCATGACGGCCAATCCAAGGTGGCGCATTATCCGGAGATCATGCACATCACGCCAGTTTCGTCCGGCCCCCGCCGGTTCCTCGCCCCGGCCCTGCTGCTGGTCCTGCCCCTGCTGATGACCGCCTGCGGCGGCGGCAAGGCCACCCGTCCCGCGCCACCACCGCCAACCGCAAACTGGCCGAAGACCGTGCCGGACAATCCCGAGGCCGCCAACTCGGTGCTGATGCGAGCCATCAGCCTGGTCGGCACCCCCTATCGCTATGGCGGCAATACCCCCGACTCCGGCTTCGACTGCAGCGGCCTGGTCGCCTACGTCTACCGCGAGATGCTGGACCTGAAGCTGCCACGCACCTCGCGCGATCTGGCGGCGGTACAGGGCCCGAAGATCGACCCGCAGCGTCTGGCCACCGGCGACCTGGTGTTCTTCGGCAGCCGCGGCAGCGTCACCCATGTCGGTATTTATGTAGGTGAAGGTCGTTTCGTGCACGCGCCAAGCACCGGCGGCACCGTGCGCCTGGACTCGCTCAGCGGCCCCTACTGGAAAGACCACTACACCGGCGCGAAACGTGTCCTTCGCTAAAATGAACAGGCGATATGTTCAAAACTGTGACGCACATCACCCTGAAACTAACGGTTTTCTAACGGAATTTTTAACTTATTGCCGCTTTTACAGGGCATGATGCCCCATCGTTTTTTTCCTGTGACCGACGCGTGACGACTGACGACCTGAAAAGCGAAGGCCAGACTTCCGTATCTTCACGTAGTGCCCGCCCGCTGTTGCTTGGCCTGGCACTGTGTCTGACCAGCCTTCCGGCCTGGTCGCAGACTGCTCCGAACCGTTCCGATGTGACCCCGGCCCCGGTGGCCGAGAACACCACCCGACCGGCCGCCAAGGCCGA
This sequence comes from Stenotrophomonas sp. WED208, assembly GCF_040984485.1. Classification (NCBI taxonomy): domain Bacteria; kingdom Pseudomonadati; phylum Pseudomonadota; class Gammaproteobacteria; order Lysobacterales; family Lysobacteraceae; genus Stenotrophomonas; species Stenotrophomonas sp. WED208. Next base: position 1,315,187 of record NZ_JAZARB010000001.1, on the reverse strand, counting down.
GGCTGCCGCTCCGCAGCGCAGCCGCGTCGATGCCGCCGCCAGTGCCACGCTGGCAGCCCTGCTGCCGCACCTGGCCGCCAATGACACCATTCCGCTGATGGACCGTTCGGCCGTGGTGGCCGGCGACCTCAGCCGTCTGCTCGCCAACTACGACACCAGCAGCGCCGCCAATGGCAGCGTTGTCGGTACCGCGGCCGACAACGGCAAGGTGCAGTCGCTGCTGCGCCGCGCGATGACCCTGCTGGGCACCCCGTACCGTTGGGGTGGCAGCAACCCGGACAGCGGTTTCGACTGCAGTGGCCTGGTCGGCTATGTGTTCCGTTCGGCCCTGGGCATCGAGTTGCCGCGCGTCTCGCGCGAGATGGCACACGACGACAACGCCGAACTGATCAATGATCGCACCGCGCTGGCTGCGGGTGACCTGGTCTTCTTCGGCCGCAAGGGCCGCGTGGACCACGTCGGCATCTATGTCGGCGACGGCCGCTTCCTGCACGCGCCGAGCTCGGGCAAGGACGTCCGCGTGGACACCCTGCTCAGCGGCTACTGGGGCAACAAGTTCATGCAGGCCCGCAGGGTCGATCTCTGATCTGACCGGTTGGCGCTACCGCGCCGCCTGACACGAAAAAGCCGCTGCCCTGCAGCGGCTTTTTTGTTGGGCCTGCGTACGGTGGATACCTGCCAACCCTGGTCGGCACTGCCTTCATCCACGCATGGCGTGGATCTACTGTGGCTCCGCTCCCTACTGACCTTTGGTGGGGTGCCGAGCTTGGCCGGCACCGCCTCCGTCCACGCATGGTGTGGATCTACCAGGTGCCCGCCTCGGCCGGCACCGCGCCAGCCATTTCCCAAACGAAAGGCCCGCCGGTCAGGGCGGGCCTTTCATCTCCACGCAGCCTCAGGCGCGTGGCGGTGTTGGATCAGGATCGTCCACACCCACATTGCTGGACGGGTTGTCATACACCGCCTGGTCCAGCAGCCCGGTTTCCTTGGCCACGATCACCGGCACCAGCATCTGGCCCGTCACATTGGTCATCGTGCGCATCATGTCGAGGATGCGGTCGATGGCATACAGGTAGCCGATGGTCGCCAGCGGCAGGTTGGCTGCGCTCAGCACCACCGTGGCCATGATCACCGCGGTCCCCGGCACGCCGGCCGTACCGAAGCTGCCCAGCACCGAGGCGATCAGCACCACCACGTACTGCTCCGGGGTCAGCGGCACACCGCTGTACTGCGCGATGAACACCGCGCACAGCGCCGGGTAGATCGCGCCGCAGCCATCCATCTTGATGCTGGCACCCAGCGGCACCGCGAACGAACCGTAGTCCTTGTTCACGCCCAGGTTGTGGGTGATCGAACGCAGCGCCACCGGCATCGCGGCGAAGCTGGACGAGCTGACGAAGGCGACCTGCATGCCCGGCGCCGCGCCACGGAAGAACTTCAGCGGGTTCAGGCCGTGCGCCAGCAGCAGTGCGCTGTAGACCACCACGATGTGCAGGGCGCAGGCCACGTACAGCGCCAGCACGAAATGCCCCAGCGGCAGCAGCTTCTCGAAGCCGTAGCTGCCGACCAGGCCGGCGATCAGGCCAAAGGTACCGATCGGGGTGACTTCCAGCACGAAGCGGGTCACCTGGATCATGATGTCGCTCATCTGGCCGACCAGCTTGCGCGCCTCGGTCACCTTCTCGCCCAGCTTGACGATGGCAAAGCCCACCAGGCCGGCGAAGAAGATCACTGGCAGGATCGAGCCGCGACCGGCAGCCAGCACGGTCTCACCGGCCGCATTGACCTTGGTGCCGATGCCGGACAGTGCGTAGAAGACATTGGCCGGCACTACGTCCAGCAGCACCTGCACCACGCTGGGCACTTCGCGCGGCACATAGTTGCTGGCCATCGACAGCTGCAGGCCACCGGCGCCGGGCTGCAGCACGGTGCCCACGCCCAGGCCGACGCACACCGCCAACGCGGCGGTGATCACGAACCACAGGAAGGTGCGGCCACTGAGCGCGGCGACCGACTTCTGGCCATGCAGCGACGAGATCGCGTTGATCACCGCGAAGAACACCAGCGGCACGGCGATCATCTTGATCAGGGTGACGTACAGCTCGCCGAGCGGGCCGAACCACGTTTCCGCGGCCGGGCCGAGCGCCCAGCCGGCCAGCGCGCCGAGCACGAAGCCGCCGACCACGCGCTGCCAGAATGGAATCCGCAGCCAGGCAGAGACCAGCTTCATAGGCAATCCAGAGGGGAAGGAAGGGATGCTGGCACGATAGCCCAAGGCGGCCCGCAGAACGACCGCCCGGCCGGCAAATCAGTGTGTCATCGGCGTGCCTTGCGAGGGCGGGCATAATGAACGTCCCGTTACAGTTTGTGAGATCCCAGCGTCCATGCGCCGTTCCGTCTCCCTGTTGGCCGCCTGCGCCACCACCCTGCTGCTGGGCGCCTGCGCCAGCACCGCCCCCGTCTCTGCCCCGGTCGGCCTGAAGGTCGCCGTCGACCCCGTCGCCCATCCGGCCGGCGAGACCCCGCAGTGGTGGTACCGCAGCGGTGCCGCCCAGGCCGCCGCCAACGGCGCGATGTCCGGCAAGGCCAAGAACGTCATCCTGTTCCTCGGCGACGGCATGAGCCTGACCACCGTGGCGGCCTCGCGCATCTACGAAGGCCAGCAGAAGGGCGGCTCGGGTGAAGAGAACCTGCTGTCCTGGGAGCGCTTCCCGGCCACGGCGTTCAGCAAGACCTACAACACCGATTCGCAGACCCCGGATTCGGCCGGCACCATGACCGCCATCACCACCGGCGTGAAGACCCACATGGGTGCGATCGGCGTCAGCGCCGGCAGCCGCACCGACTGTGCCGACAGCCTGTCCAAGGGCCTGCTGACCTGGCTGCAGCTGGCTGACAGCGCCGGCCTGGCCACTGGCGTGGTGTCCACCGCACGCCTGACCCACGCCACCCCGGCCGCCACCTACGCGCACTCTCCCGAACGCAACTGGGAAAACGACACCGACCTGACCGAAGCGGCCAAGGCGGCCGGCTGCAAGGACATCGCCCAGCAGCTGCTGTCGACCTCGCGCTATGGCCGTGGCCCGCTGGTCGCCCTCGGCGGCGGTCGCGGTGAATTCACCACGGTGGAGGAACGCGACCCGGAGTACGACGACAAGGTCGGCCAGCGCCTGGATGGCCGCAGCCTGGTCCAGGAATGGCAGCAGGCGCATCCGCAGGGTGCCTATGTGTGGAACAGCAAGCAGCTGGCAGCGGCCGCCAATGCGCCGGCCATCCTCGGCCTGTTCGAACCTGACCACATGCGCTACGAGTACGAGCGCCCGCAGGATCCGGGCGGTGAGCCGAGCCTGGCCGAACTGACGGCGGCAGCCATCAAGAATCTGGCCAAGCACCAGGAAGGCTACGTGCTGATGATCGAAGGCGCGCGCATCGACCACGCCAACCACAGCGGCAACGCCTACCGTGCCCTGACCGAGACCGTGGCGCTGTCCGACGCGGTGCGCGTGGCCAACGAACTGACCTCGGCCGATGACACCCTGATCATCGTCACCGCCGACCACTCGCACACGCTGAACTTCGTCGGCTACCCGGCACGCGGCAACCCGATCCTGGGCAAGGTGAAGGACAAGGGCGGTGAAGACGGCGCCGGCAAGCTCGACTACGCGCTGGACGGCACCGGCCAGCCGTACACCACGCTGAGCTACGCCAATGGCCCGGGCCATACCGGCAGCAGCAACCAGCAGCCGGCCGGTCCGAAGCGTTACCCGCACAACCCGAGCAGCTTCGAACCGGCCAACGGCCGCCCGAACCTGCGCGAGGTCGACACCGAGCATCCGGACTACATGCAGGAAGCACTGGTGCCGATGAAGTCCGAGTCGCACGGCGGCGAAGACGTCGGCATCTGGGCGCGCGGCCCGGGCAGCAAGGCGATCCGCGGCACGCTGGAACAGAACGCGATCTACCACATGATCGTGCAGGCCACCCCGGCCCTGCGCGAGCGCCTGTGCCAGGCCGGCACCTGCGACGACAAGGGCGTGCCGGTACAGCTGCCGGCGCCGACCGCGTTCGAGCGCAAGGCTGAGGCCAAGTGATCGTGAGGCAGGCCGTCCCTGCCCCTTCCAGCGGCCGCTTCGCGCGGTCGCTGGCCCTGCTCGGCGTGCTGGCCAGTTCCAGCGCGCTGGCGCAGGCACCGGCCTGCAAACTGCTGACCGACGAACACGGGTTGTGGCCGTTGCCCAACTGCGAGGTGGTCGATCACCGGCCGAAGATCAGTGCCGACACGTTGAAGGACCTGAATTACGACGACCATGGTCTGGCCGTGGTGTACGCCGATCAGGGTTTCCACTACGTCAACCGCAAGGGCCGCAGCCTGCCGGTGCTGACCTGGGACAACGGCCCGGAAACGCCGCAGGAAGGCCTGCTGCGCGCCCGCGTAGGCAACCGCGTGGCCTACTTCGATCTGAAGTTCCGCCAGGTGGTGCCCGGCACGTTCGATTTCGGCTGGCCGTTCCAGGATGGCGTGGCCGAGGTCTGCAATGGTTGCCGTCGTGGTACGCCGGATGCCGATGGCCACACGCCGATGGAAGGCGGAGAGCGGTTCCGGATCGACCGCTCGGGCCGTCGGGTAAAGTAGGTTTTTCGGCAGGGCTGCGCCCTGCACCTGCCGAAGCCGAAGCCAAATCGAGATCAAAAGCGGCTCTGGTTTCCTGTGAGTTGGGCGGGGCGGTGTGGGTGGTCAGGACACGCCGTAAACCCGTCCATGGGGGCTCGATGGCGCCATCCATGGCGCCAACGGTCCTGCCCACCCACACCGCCCCACCCCCGACAGATTTCCGGTGACGGTTGGACCATCCACGCCATGCGTGGATCAGATCTGTCAGATATCGAATTGAATCCGGGGTCAGATCCGTTTTCCTGCGGAAAACGGATCTGACCCCAAGAGCATTTCCGACAGATCGTGAATATCTGTCGAAGGCGGGATGGGTCCGGTTGCGGGAGTGTCCGCGGCATGGATGCCGCGGCCAAGCCCCCATGGATGGGTTTACGGCGTCTCCCGCAACCGGACCAACCCCGCCAACCCTCAGGAAACCAGCTTCTGCTGTTGCTGTTGCTTGTAACGGGTGCAGGGCGCAGCCCTGCCGAGCAACCCTATACTTGCCGCCGTGACCGAATTCCCTGCCCTCGTTCCGCTGGATGCGCCCGTGCTGGTGGGCTACAGCGGTGGTGTCGACTCCACCGTGCTGCTGCACTGGCTGTGGCGCTGCGCACAGGCCTCCGGCACCTCGCTGCGCGCGGTGCACGTGCACCATGGCCTGCAAGCCGATGCGGACGACTGGGTGCTGCACTGCCAGCAGCAATGCGCGGCACGGGGCATCGAACTGGCCGTGCGCCACGTGCAGGTTGAAAGCGGTACGGGGCTGGGTCTCGAAGGTGCGGCACGGCAGGCGCGACGTGCCGCGTTCGCGGCCGAACTGCGCAACGGCGAAACACTGGCGCTGGCGCAGCACCTGGACGACCAGGCCGAGACATTCCTGCTGCGTGCCCTGCGTGGCTCCGGCGTCGATGGCCTTGCCGCGATGTCCGCGTACAGCCGCCTTGGCGAAAAGCCTCTATGGCGACCGCTGCTGGCGATGCCACGCAGTGCACTCCTCGACTACGCCCGCCAACATGCACTGCACTGGATCGAAGACCCCAGCAATGGCGACGACCACGCCGATCGCAACTTCCTGCGCCTGCAGGTGCTGCCGTTGCTGCGCCAGCGCTGGCCACACGCCGCCGCGGCATTGGCGGGCAGCGCGACACACTGCAGGCAGACCCGCGAACTGCTCGACGAAGAAGACGCCGAGCTGATTGCACACCTGGAAGTCGCTCCACGTGTGCTGTCGCTGCAGCTGCTGCGCCAGGTCTCACCCGGTCGCGCCGCACGCGTGCTGCGTGCCTGGGTGGTGGGCCACGGTGCGGCACCGCTGCCGGCCACGGTGCTGCAGCAGGCGCTGGACGAACTGCTGCCGGCCGACAACGATCGCCAGGCCCGTGTGAGTTGGCACGATCACGCGATCCAGCAATGGCGCGACCACGCCTATCTGCTACCGGCCCGGCTGCCTGCGCTTCCCCCCGAGTGGCAGGCCGAATGGGATGGACGCGCACCGCTAGCACTGCCCGATGGCGGACAGCTGCGCCTGCAGGGCACCCCGGCCTTCGAACGCCCGCTGCAGGTCCGTGCACGCGTGGGCGGTGAGCGCATTCTGCTGCCGGGTCGCCAGCATTCGCACGCGTTGAAGGACTGCCTGCAGCGCGAGCACCTCGCCCCCTGGCGACGCGCGCAGCTGCCGCTGATCTTCGATGGCCCGCAGTTGCTGGCCGCCGCCGACGTGGTCATCGCCGCACCGCTGCAGGCCTGGTTGCAGGCGCATGGCGCGCAGTTGCAGTGGCGCCCGGGCGGCTGGTGAATTGACCCCCGCGCGCGGCCCGTCCACACTTGCCGCATGGCCAAGAAGTCCCCCGAAAACGCCTCCCCGGTCGCCCAGTTCGAGCAGTCGCTCGAATCGCTGGAGCAGCTGGTGGAGCAGATGGAAACCGGCGAGCTGAGCCTGGAAGCTTCGCTCAGTGCTTACGAACGTGGCGTCGGCCTGTACCGCCAGTGCCAGCAGGCGCTGGAGCAGGCCGAACTGCGCGTGCGCCTGCTCAGCGATCCGGCCCAGCCGGACGCCGCCGAGCCTTTCGATCCGCCCAGCCATGACGGCTGAGGCCTTGTTCGCGCGCTGGCGCGACCGTATCGAAAGCCAGCTCGACGCCGCCCTGCCCTCGCCTGCTGAAGCGCCCCAGGGCCTGCACAAGGCCATGCGCTATTCGGTGCTGGGCGGGGGCAAGCGGATGCGCCCGCTGCTGGTGTACGCCAGCGGCCACCTGTTCGGCGCGCCGCCGGAGCATCTGGATGCGGCGGCGATGGCGGTCGAACTGATCCACGCCTATTCACTGGTGCATGACGACCTGCCCGCGATGGACGACGACGCCCTGCGCCGCGGCAAGCCGACCACCCACGTCGCCTTCGACGAAGCCACCGCGATCCTTGCTGGCGACGCCCTGCAGACCCGCGCCTTTGGCCTTCTGGCCGATGCGCCGCTGCCGGCTACCCTGCGCGTCGCCTGCCTGCAGACCCTGGCCCACGCGTCCGGCGCTGCTGGCATGTGCGGCGGCCAGGCCCTGGACATCGATGCCACCGGCCAGCAGCAGACGCTGGCGGCGCTGACCCGCATGCACGCGCTGAAGACCGGTGCGTTGATCCGCGCGGCGGTGCGCATGGGCGCGCTGTGCGGCCAGGCCCACGAACCGCAGCTGGCCCAGCTGGACAGCTTCGCCGACGCGCTTGGCCTGGCCTTCCAGGTGCGCGATGACATCCTTGATGTCGAAGCCAGTTCGGAACAGCTGGGCAAGACCGCCGGCAAGGACCAGGCGCAGGACAAGAGCACCTTCCCCGCCCTGCTCGGCATGGACGGGGCGAAGGCCCAGCTGCACGAACTCGCGGCACGCATGCAGGCGATCCTGGCCGGGTACGGCGAGGAAGCCGATCCGCTGCGCGCGCTGGCAACACTGGCGGTGGAGCGCGATCACTGATCGATCGCGTCACCCTGTGCGGCCCCCCAATGAAAACGCCCGGCAATGCCGGGCGTTGTTGTTTCCGCATGCAGCCGGTCTTACTTGATCAGGCGCAGGGTGAACGGGTAGCGGTAGGCTTCGCCGTTGTTGGCCTTCACGGCAGCAATGATGCAGAACACCAGGTTGATGATGCCCACGATCGGCGCCAGGATGCCGCCGATGATCACCACCATCAGGATGATGCTGATGACCATGGCGATGGTCACGGTGATCTGGAAGTTCAGGGCTTCCTTGGCCTGGTCGGTCACGAAGGCCTTGCCCGCGTCATCCTTGTTGATCAGCCAGATGATCAGCGCGCCGATGAAGCCGGTGAAGATGCCCAGCAGGTGCGCGGCCAGGGCCATGGTGCGCTGGTCGGCCGGCACATCGGTGGTGGCCGGCGGCGGCGGGACGTTATCGAATTCGCTCACGACAAAACTCCTTTTCATTGGGTGGTCTTGACCCACCAGCACCAAGCTGGCTGCGTCAGGCGGGCATAGCTTACGCCATCAATGCCATCAATCATTACCGGCGATGGTCATCCGCCCCAGCAGGATCGAACCGGTCCGGATGTGCGAGCGCGGGTCGACGTCGCTGCCGACCGCCTCGATGCTGCTGAACATCTCGCGCAGGTTGCCGGCGATGGTGATGCCATCCACCGGATACTGGATCTCGCCATTCTCGACGCGGAAGCCGCCGGCACCGCGCGAGTAGTCGCCGGTCACCCCGTTCACGCCCTGCCCCATCAGTTCGGTCACCAGCAGGCCATCGCCCATCTGGCGGGCGATCTCCTGCAGGCCGCCAGCGTTGGCGGCCAGCTGCAGGTTGTGCACGCCACCGGCATTGGCGGTGGTCTGCAGGCCCAGTTTGCGTGCCGAATAGCTGCCCAGTACATAGCGTTGCAGCACGCCGTCGCAGACCAGGGCCGAGGCGCGGGTGGCCACGCCGTCACCATCGAACACGGCCGAGCGCAGGCCGCGACGGAGGTGCGGCAGCTCCTCGATCTGCATCCATTCCGGGAACAGGCGCTGGCCGACGCTGTCGAGCAGGAAGCTGGCCTGGCGGTACAGGGCACCGCCCGATACCGCCGACAGCAGGTGTCCAACCAGGCTGCGCGCCACTTCCGGGGCGAACAGTACCGGCATGCTGCCGGTGGCCATCGAACGCGGCTGCAGACGGGCAACAGTGCGTTCGGCGGCGCGACGGCCGACCAGGCCCACGTCTTCCAGGTCCTCCCGGGCCAACGCGCTGGTGTACCAGCCGTCACGCTGCATGCCATCGCCCTGGCCGGCAATCAGCGCACAACCGACGGAATGGTGGGTGCCGCGCTCCCGGCCGATGAAACCATGCGAATTGGCGTACACCGACAGGCTCTGCATGCTGGACACCGAGGCGCCGTCGGAATTGCGGATCTGTGCGTCGGCCTCGCGACCGGCACTTTCACAGGCCAGGGCCAGGTCCACCGCCTCGTCGGCCTGCAGCGCCCACGGGTGCCAGCCGTCCAGGTCGGGGAAGTCGGTGGCCATCAGCGCGGCTTCGGCCAGGCCGGCGGCGGGGTCGTCCTCGGTATGGCGGGCGATCGCACAGGCCTGCTCGACGGTGGCAGCAAGGCTGGCCTCGTTCAGGTCGCCGGTGCTGGCACTGCCCTTGCGCTGGCCGAAATAGACCGTCACGGCGATGCCGCGGTCACGGGTGGACTGCACCGTCTCAACCTCGCCGAGGCGGACATTGACCTCCAGGCCACGGTCTTCACTGCAGCTGACCTCGGCCTGGCTGGCGCCCAGCGCACGGGCGCGGTCGAGCAGCTGCTGGGAAAGGTCGGCCAGCCGTTCCAGCCGGGCCGGGCTGTCGTCGCCGACGGCGGCTTCAGGGGCGATCACGTTCAATGCTTTATCCTGTACAGGTTGGGCCCGGCATCACGCCGGGCGACTTTTTTTGAGATCAGGTAGGGACGATGCGCGGACGCGACGAAGAAACCGGTGAATTCCACGACAAGAGCCGCAGCCAGAACCGGCGCGACGCGCTCGACGTCCTGGCCCTGGGCGAGAAGCTGGTGTCGTTGACCCCGGCCCAGCTGGCGCGCCTGCCGATCCCGGAAGACCTGCTGCCGCACATCGCCGAGTGCAAGCGCATCACTGCCCACATCGCCCACAAGCGCCAGCTGGCGTTCCTGGCCAAGCACATGCGCCGCGAAGAAGACGCCACGCTGGATGCGATCCGCGATGCGCTGGACGCCAACAGCGAAACCGGCCGCCGCGAAGTGGCGATGATGCATCGCGTGGAAGACTGGCGCGACCGCCTGCTGGCCGAGGGTGACAAGGCGCTGGCTGCACTGCTGGACGACTACCCGCAGGCCGACCGCCAGCAGCTGCGCACGCTGGTGCGCAATGCGCAGGCCGAAAAGGCCAGGAACAAGCCGCCGCGCGCCTACCGCGAAATCTTCCAGGTGCTGCGTGGCCTGATGCTGCCCGCCGCGCTGGGCCTGAAAGCCAGCGCCGAAGACGCCGACCACGTCGAGAGCGACGACGCCGACGAGGACTGAGGCCTCGCCGGCCCGGGCGGTGGCACTGGCCATCGCCCGGCTCAGGCCTGGGTACCGCCGACGGTGATGCCCTCGATCAGCAGCGAGGGCTGGCCGACACCCACGGGCACGCTCTGCCCGTCCTTGCCACAGATACCCACGCCCTCGTCCAGGGCCAGGTCGTTGCCGACCATGCGCACCTTCTGCATGGTTTCCGGTCCATTGCCGATCAGGGTCGCGCCCTTCACCGGCGCGGTGATGCGGCCATCCTCGATCAGGTAGGCCTCGGTGGCCGAGAACACGTACTTGCCGCTGGTGATATCGACCTGGCCGCCGCCGAAGTTGACCGCGTACAGGCCCTTCTTCACCGAACGGATCATCTCCTGTGGGTCGTGCTGGCCGGCGCGCATGTAGGTATTGGTCATGCGCGGCATGGTCAGGTGCGCGAACGATTCACGACGCCCGTTGCCGGTCGGCGCCATGCCCATCAGCCGTGCGTTGAGACTGTCCTGCATGTATCCCACCAGGATGCCGTCTTCGATCAGCGTGGTGCACTGGGTCGGGTGGCCTTCGTCGTCGATGTTCAACGAGCCACGGCGACCGTCCAGCGTGCCGTCGTCGACGATGGTCACGCCCGGCGCCGCCACCCGCTCACCGATGCGGCCGGCGTAGACGCTGGTGCCCTTGCGATTGAAGTCCCCCTCCAGGCCATGGCCGACCGCTTCGTGCAGCAGCACGCCGGGCCAGCCCGGTCCGAGCACCACCGGCATCACCCCGGCCGGTGCCGGAACGGCGTCCAGGTTCACCAGCGCCTGGCGCAGTGCCTCGCGGGCGAACGCTTCCGGACGCCCCTCGGCGAACAGTTCCCCGTAGCCATAGCGGCCACCGCCTCCGGCATAGCCGGACTCGCGACGGCCGTTGTGTTCGACGATCACCTGCACGTTCAGGCGCACCAACGGGCGCACGTCGGCTCCCAGTACACCGTCGCTGCGGGCGATCAGCACCGTATCGACGCCGCCGGACAGGCTGACCATGACCTGCTTCACGCGCGGATCGGCGGCACGCAGGTAGCCATCCAGGCGCTTGAGCACCTCGACCTTGGCCTCGTTGCCGATGCCGTCGATCGGATCCAGCGCCGGGTACAGCGCGCGCGCATTGCCGCGCAGCAGCGATTGCCCGGACTGGGCCCCGCCCTCACGCGAGATCGCGCGCGCCGACTGCGCTGCCGTCAGCAGCGCATCGGCATGGATGTCATCGGAGTAGGCGAAGCCGGTCTTCTCGCCGGAAATCGCACGCACGCCCACGCCCTGCTCGATGGAATGGGCACCATCCTTGACGATGCCGTCCTCCACGCTCCAGCTTTCGCGGCGGGCGTGCTGGAAGTAAAGGTCACCAAAGTCGACACCCGGGCCGAGCAACTGGCCGAAAGTGCGCTCCAGGCCAGCGGTATCCAGGCCACCGGGGCGCAGCAGGCGGTCTTGGGCAAGCGTCAGGGCGATGTCAGTCATGTGTCTCGATCTGGGGATGCGGGGGCGCTGAGGCAAGCCCCATGAACAGGAAAACCACGCTCAGCGCGAGTGCGAGCGTGGCAGGTCGGTGACCGTCGGCGGCACCGCTGGAGCCGGGCCCGGTGCAGGCGCCGGCGGGGTTTTGTCGCGGCTGCGTTCAATCACGTCCACCTTCGGCTCCTTCCATGGGCCGGTCACCTTGTAGGTACGGGCGCCGATCTCGCCGAGCGGTTTGGACAATACCGCATTGGTGGCGGCGCCGAGTGCCGCGCCCACCGGGCCGCCGGCCACTGCGCCGACCACGGTCAGCAGGTTGCCGGCGCGCGGGTTGACGTCGATGGTCTGGTCGAACTGCTGGTTGCGCAGATCGGCCTGGCCGCGGATGGTGATGTTCGCCGCCGGTCCCTCGATCAGCACTTTGTCGGTACGGGCCATGCCCTGGCCGAACTGCACGCTGCCATCGACCTGGTTGAACGCGAAGCCCTTGGAGAAGAAATCGCGGAAGTCGAACATCAGGCGCCTCGGCAGCTGCGCGACACTGAGCAGGCCGAGCACGCGGCCGGCGCCGGGCTCCAGCTCCAGCAATTGCCCATTGCGCGCGTGCAGGTCGAGGCGGCCCTGCAGATTGGCCAGCTGGAAGTCCGAGGGACCGCCACTCCACGAAGCCTGCAGCTGGGCCTGGCCGGAACCGCCACGCAGCTGGCCACCATAGTCCAGGTTCTGCATCAGCCCACCCAGGTCTTCACTGCGCACCTGCGCGGTCAGTTCGGTACGGGCGCCACCGGTACGGCCCAGCCAGCGACCACTGATGTCGATCTCCTGGTCCGGCGCGCGGAAGCGCAGCTCGTCCACGTTCAGGCCGTTGGCCAGCGGCCGCGTACGCAGCACCGCCTGGCCGAGTACAACCTTGCCGAACTGCAGATCGGCGATGTCCAGCGCGAACGGCGGCAGCTTGGCCGGATCCATGTCGTTGGCGCCGGCCTGCACCCGCGCCGGCGCAGCCAGCGCACCCGGTGCCGCCGGCAGTGACTGCCAGTGCACGCGGTCAAGCTGGCCACTGATCGTGCCGCCCTCGGCATTGGGAACGGTCAGGCGCCCGGCCAGCGACGGGCCGTCCAGGCGCACATCCAGTGCCTGCGGGCCCGGGTGCAGCTGCAGCCGGGTCTGCTCGAACACACCGCCGATCAGCTTCAGCTGGCCGACCTGCACATCCACCGCACGCAGCGGCATGGCATCGTCGTCACCGCCGCCGCGCGCCAGGCTGATCCACTCCAGCGCATCCAGGGTCGGGCTGCGGCCATTGACCGACAGCCCGCTCGGTGGCGGCTCACGGTCGACGTGGTCGCTGCCGAGCGTGACCTGGACGCCGGTCTGGTTGTTATGGCTGCGCGCGGCCAGGGCCAGGCGCTGGCCAAAGGCCACGTCGATGCGGCCAGCCCCCATCGGCAGCTGTGCGGCCACCGTGGTCGCCAGCGGTTCGGCGGCCGGCTTGTCCAGCGGTGCCGGCAGGTCCAGGCGGGTGCCCACCAGATCCGAACTCAAGCGCAGTTCGCTGGGCGGTGCAGGTGCCCCCGGCGCGACCTTCGGCAGGTTGACCGCGATGGTCCACGGCGAGGTGCCGGCGACGTAGGGCTTCAACCACGCCATTTCCGGTGCGCGGTCGATCAGCACGCCGGCATCGAGGTTGGCCGACAGCTGCGATTCAAAGGCCAGCTTGCTGTCGTGCACGTAACCGCCGGCGCGCAGGCTCAGGCGGCCGTCCTGGCCGAGGTGACGCACCGCCAGTTCCTCGGCGTCGAAACCGCCGTTGCTGTAGCGCGCCTGCCCATGCATGTTGTCGAAGGTCAACTGGAACCGCTTGTCGACCAGCTTCACACCGTTGAGGTCGACCGTGCCCTGCAGGTGGCCCTCGCCTTCATCCAGGTGCAACGGCTGCAGCAGGTCGAAGGTCACATGCGCCGGTCCCGCGGCGGTGAGGTTGTCGAGGGTGTCACCGTAGTCGTGGTGCAACGGGCTCTGCCGCAGCATCGCCAGCAGCTTGCCCGCCTCGCTCTGGGCATCGGCGCGCACGTACAGCGGCTGCTGGCCGAAATCAGGAATGCCGGCTTCGAACTGCTGTACCGCCACACCGGCCAGATCACCGCGTCCGCGCATGTCGAAGCCGGGGCCGATGAAGGCGATATCGGCATCGACCTGGCTCATCAGTGGCCAGTCGTGCTGGAAGCGGATGTCGCCGTTGGTGATGTGGCCGGTGGCCTCGAAGCGGCCATCGTTGTTGTCGAACGGCCAGTCGTCCAGGTCACCGCTGACCAGACCGACGCCATTGCGCACCTGGCCGCCAGCCAGCGCCATGTCCAGCCAGTCGGTGGCGCCCTTGCTCATCTTGGAGTGGATCCAGAAGCGCTTGGCCGCGGTCATCGGCACATCGTCCAGCTTGGCTGCCAGCTGCAGCCAGGGCCGCGTGCCGTCGCCCTGGAACCAGACGCCGCCACGCACATCGGCCGCATAGTCAGTGCCTTCCACGCGCATCGCTGCGGTGCCGATACGCCAGCCACCGCCCTCGTCGCGCCAGCCCACCACCTGCCCCGCCAGGTGCAGGTCATGGCGCACACCAAAGCCGGTCGGCCAATCGAACTGCAGCTGCCGTTGCGGCTCCAGCTGCAGGCTGAAGCCATCGGCATCGCCCTCGAAGCGCCCGCCCAGGCCGCGCAGGCCCGGGGAATGCCCCACACTGGCAAAGCCCAGCGACTGCAGCTCGCCCTGCGCCCTCAACGGACCATCACGCTCACCAGCCAGTTGCAGCTGACGCACATCCAGCTGCGGCCTGGACAGGAACAGCCAATGGCGCAGGCCGGGCTCGAGGCGATCACTCAGCGCCAGCGCACGCAATGCGGTACCCGCCTGTACTTCACCGGAACTCACCCGCAGTTGCTTGCCGACCTGCAACTGCAGGCCATCGAGCTGTTGTTCGCCGTCATCCGTCTTCAAACGAAGCCGCGGTACCTGCAGTGCCCAGCCATCGCCCTGGCGCTGCCAGCGCAGGCGCGCCTGCAGGCGCTGCAGCTGCAGTTGCGGCGTCGCCACGTCGGGCATCGGCGCACCGTCGAGGCGCACATCACGCAGGTCCGAATCGGTGGTCAGCGCCACCGGCGCGAAGTCGCGCAGGGTCAGCCACAGGTTCAGTTCCCCCTTGCCTTCGCGCAGGCGCACGCCACCGGCGGCCAGCAACGGCGACCAGGCATGGAAATCGACAGGATCGGCGCCCAGCCAGGCCTGGCCGTTGCCACGGGCGCGATCCACGTCCAGCACCGCGGTCAGCGGCAGGGCATCGGTCTGCGCCCAGGCACGCACGCCCACGCGCAGGCGGTCGCCATTGACGCGCAGGCGCAGATCGATACGCGGCAACGTTGTGTCGATACCCAGCCCTGGCGCATGCACGCCCAGGCGGCCATCGATCACCTGCAGCTCGCCCAGCCGGCGCAGCGCGTCCAGTGGGTCACCACCAGCGTGGGACTGCGGCAGGCCACGTACCGACCAGCGGCCGTCCTCGCCCTGCTGCAGGTCCAGTGCCAGGCCACGCAGGCGCAACTCGGTCAGCGAGCGCCCGGGCAGCAGCCCGCTGTACATCGACACCAGCACTTCGGCCTCGCCGATCGCCAGGCCCTGGCCGGCGCCGATGCGCAGGCCCTTCAGCTGCAGCAGCGGACCGCGACGGGTCCATGCGGTCTGCAACTGGTCGAAACGCACCGGCTGGCCGGCACGCTCGCTCAGCCAGGCGGCAATCTTGTCGGGATGGCGCTCGGCCAGCGGCAGCAGCTGGCTGAGCGTGCCCACCAGCAGTGCAAGCCCGACCAGGCCCACCGCGCAGGCGGCAATGAAATGACGGCGGATCCTTCGCAGTCGCAGGCGCGGCGGCGCGCTCATCGGCCACCGCCGGCCTGCAGCCGGCGAGGGTCAGAGCAGAACGACATCGAATTGCTCCTGCAGGTACTGCTCGTCCGCCTGGAAACGGATGCTCTTGCCGAGGAACTCTTCCAGCTCGGCCACCGCCGAGGACTCCTCGTCGGTAATGCGCGCAACAACCTTGGTCGAAGCAATCACCAGCAGGCGCGCCGCATCGAACTGGCGCACCGCGCGGGTGATCTCGCGGAAGATCTCGTAGGTCACCGTCTCGGTGGTCTTGATGCTGCCACGGCCGCTGCATTGTGGGCAGGTTTCCGACAGCTGGCGCTCCAGGCTTTCCACCGTGCGCTTGCGGGTCATCTCCACCAGGCCCAGCGGCGAGAAATCATAGACCGTGGTCTTGGCATGGTCGCGGGCCAGCGCCTTCTCCAGGGTGCGCAGCACCTGGCGCCGATGCTCGGCATCATCCATGTCGATGAAATCGATGATGATGATGCCGCCCAGGTTGCGCAGCCGCAGCTGCCGGGCCACCGCCTGCGCGGCCTCCAGGTTGGTGCGGAACACCGTCTCTTCCAGGTTGCGCTGGCCGAGGAACGAACCGGTGTTGACGTCGATGGTGGTCATCGCCTCGGTCTGGTCGATCACCAGGTAGCCGCCGGATTTCAGCGGCACCTGCTTGTCCAGCGCGCGGCCGATCTCGTCCTCCACCCCGAACATGTCGAAGATCGGGCGATCGCCCGAATACAATTCCAGCTTCTCGGCCAGCACCGGCATGTACTTGGCCACGAACGCCTGCAGCTGCGCGAAGGTTTCCTTGGAGTCCACCTTCACCTTGTCCACGTCCTTGCGGATCAGGTCGCGCACCGAACGCAGCGGCAGGCTCAGGTCTTCATAGATGTTGCTGCACGAAGGCGCTTCGCGGCCCCGTCGCTCGACCACGTTCCAGACCCGCGACAGGTAGGCGATGTCCTCGGCAATGGCCTCGGCCGGCTGCCCTTCGGCATTGGTACGCACGATGTAGCCGTAGCCGCCATGCTGGGCCGACAGTTCGGTCACCAGCGCCTTCAGCCGCGCGCGTTCGCCTTCATCCTCGATACGCGCCGACACGCCCACCACCTTGGACTGCGGCAGCAGCACCATGTAACGCGAGGGGATGCTGATCTGCGTGGTCAGGCGCGCCCCCTTGGTACCGATCGGGTCCTTCACCACCTGTACCACGATGTCCTGGCCATCGCGCAGCAGCTCGACGATGGGCACGCTGGACGGGGGTGGCAGCGTGGTGTTCTCGGTGTCGGCGCTGGCCACCGGCGCCGGCCGCACCACGTCGTTGGCGTGCAGGAACGCAGCGCGCTCCAGACCGACCTCGACGAAGGCCGCCTGCATGCCGGGCATGACCCGCTGCACCTTGCCCTTGTAGATGTTGCCGACCACACCCCGGCGCCAGCCGCGCTCGATATGCAGCTCCTGCAGCATGCCGTTTTCGATCACTGCGACCCGGGTCTCGCGCGGGGTCACATTGACCAGGATTTCCTCAGACATCGGCAGCCTCCCTGGCGGCATCAGCAGTTGGGGCCGGCACGCCGCAGCGCGCCAGCAGACGATCGGTGTGCAGCAGCGGCAGTCCCATCACGCCGGAATAGCTGCCGGAAAGATGTTCGATCCAGCGCTCGGCCCCGCCCTGGATGGCATAGGCCCCGGCCTTGTCCAGCGGTTCGCCGGTGGCCACGTAGGTAGCGATGTCGGCGGCGCTGATCGGCGCGAAGGTCACCTCGGAAATGACCAGCTCACTGTCCAGCCCATCCGCAGCCACCACCACCACTGCGGTCATCACCTGATGGGTGCGCCCGGCCAGCCGGGCCAGCATCGCCCGCGCGTCGGCGGGATCGGCCGGCTTGCCGAACACTTCACCGTCCAGCACCACCTCGGTGTCCGAGCCGAGCACCCGCGCCTGCGGATCATCGGCCAGCACCCGGGCCAGGCCGGCGCGCGCCTTGTCGGCGGCGACCCGGCATACATACTGTTCGGCGCTTTCAGCGGGCGCGCGCTGCTCGACGACCTCCAGGTCCAGGGCCTGGAAGGGGCGTCCGAGTCGGGCCAGCAACTGGTTGCGTCGGGGGGAGCGGGAAGCAAGATAGAGCATCGGCACAGCATAACCTGAGGCCGCCACCTGAATCGTCGGCAACCCGTTCCGGAACGCGTTCAACCCCGAACGGGCTCACAGCGCGTTCATCGCTACGACACCACCCTCAACGGCACAACAAGGAGTTCTCCATGCGCCTGACCGCCACCCCGCTGCTGCTTGCCCTGTCCCTCGCCCTTGGAACCTCGATGACTGCCCATGCCGCCCCGTCGTCGCCGTCGATCGCCGCCCCGGCCGAAGGCACGCTGCTGAACATCTCGGCCAATGCCGAAGCCACCCGCGTACCGGACGTGGCCACCCTGTCGGCCGGCGTGGTCACCCAGGCTGCCGATGGCAACAGCGCCATGCGCCAGAACGCCCAGCAGATGGACAAGGTGCTGGCCGCGATCAAGGCCGCCGGCATCGCCGAGCGTGACGTGCAGACCAGCGGCATCAGCCTCAATCCGCAGTACCGCTATGCCGACAACGAAGCGCCGAAGATCACCGGCTACCAGGCCAACAATACGGTCAGCCTGAAGGTGCGCGACATCGCCAAGCTCGGCAAGGTGCTGGACGCACTGGCCGCACAGGGCGCCAACCAGATCAATGGCCCCAGTTTCGAGATCGACCAGCCGGAACCGGTCTATGACGAAGCCCGCCTGGCTGCGCTGAAGAAGGCCCAGGCCCGCGCCCAGACCTATGCGAAATCACTGGGGCTGCAGGTGCGCCGCATCGTCAGCATCTCCGAAAACAGCAACGGCGGCTTCCGCCCGATGCCGATGATGCGGACGATGTCCGCCGGTGCGGCGATGGACAAGGCCACTACGGTCGCGCCGGGCGAATCGACGGTCTCGGTCAACCTGGACGTGGTGTTCGAACTGGGCCGCTGATCGCGCCCAGCACCGCCAACGAAGGCGGGTCCCGCAGGGGGCCCGCCTTTTTTCATGCGCACCACCGGTGCTGGCTGAAGGCCAGCCCAACGATGCCGCCCCTGCCTCTAGGCAGTGGCCGCCATGCCGCGCTACTGATGCACTGCCAGCCGCGTGCGGCAACCCCGCCACGGGCCCTGGTGCGTTGAGGACTTCGTCACTGGCATGGAGGTGGACCATGGTTCGTACGTATCCCGTTGCATCCCCGCACTTCGACCCCGCCCGCGTTGCCGCCTGGAGCGCGGCCATCGCCCTGCATCTGCTCGCATTCCTGCTGCTGCTCATACCGGCGACCTACCAGGCCGTACAGGTCCCACGCGACAAGACCACGGTACGGCTGATCGAGAAGATCCCCCCACCGCCGGCACCGCCGAAACTGGACCCAAAGGAGATCGCACGGGTCGTGCCGAAGCCGCATGCACAGCCGGCAACGCCGCCCCTGCCCGCTCCCACCGCAACCGTGGAGGACACCCAGGGCATCGCACTTCCAGCGGCCGAACCGGCCCCGCCACAGCTCGCGCCGAGCATCGACAGTGCTACACCGCTGGCCGGAGCGCAGCTGCAATACCGCAGTGCACCGCCGCCCACCTATCCGGTGCCGGCCCTGCGCAATCATGAGCAAGGCACGGTGCTGCTGCGGGTGGAAGTCGACAGCAGCGGCCAGCCAGTCATGGTCAGCATCGAGCGCAGCAGTGGCTCGCGCAGCCTGGACCAGGCCGCGCGCCAGCAGGTGCTCAAGCGCTGGCGTTTCGAACCGGCCCAGCGTGATGGCGTAGCGGTCCCGGCCATCGGCCTGGTGCCAGTGCAGTTCTCGCTGCCGGAGTGATCGTTCCGGGCCGGCCCGGCGACCCGTCGGGCCGGCTTTCACACGCGAAAAGACAGACTCGGCAAAGCCAGCAGTCAGGCGTTACGAATTAAGCAAAATTTCACTGCTTCGTCACCCATCGGAAACCTAGATTGGCCCGTCCCGGAACCTTCCGGAGACAGCCCTCAACGCTATGGTTTTCCAGTTAGGAGAGAAGCTGTGAAACACCTGATCCAACGGCCCGCCAGCCGCCGCCGCTGCACCCTGGCATCATCCATCACCCATATCCTTGCCGGCAGCACGCTGCTGCTGGTTGGTGCGGTAGCTTCCAACTCCGCCTTCGCGCAGGAGCAGGAGAAGGCCACCAACCTCGACCGCATCACGGTCACGGGCTCAAACATTCCGCGCACCAACACCGAAACGCCGTCGCCGGTGCAGGTGGTGACCCGCCAGGAAATCGACCGCACGGGCAAGACGTCGCTGTCGGAGTACCTGCAGACACTGACCGCCAATGGCGCAGGTTCGATTCCCAAGTCCTTCGGTACCGGCTTCGCCGGCGGCGGCTCGGGCGTGTCGCTGCGCGGCCTTGGCGCGGGGTCGACGCTGATCCTGTTGAACGGCCGCCGCATGGCCACCTATGGCCTGGCCGATGACGGCCAGAAGGTCTTCACCGACCTGAGCACCATTCCGATGGACGCCGTCGAGCGCGTCGAAGTCCTCAAGGACGGCGCCTCGGCGATCTATGGTTCCGACGCCATTGCCGGTGTGATCAACATCATCCTGCGCAGTGATTTCCAGGGGGCGACTCTGCGTGCCTCCTACGGCACGTCCGGCGACGGTGATGGTGACGAAAAGAAGGCAACCTTGACCGCTGGTACCGGTGATCTGGCCAAAGATGGCTGGAATGCCTTCATCAGCGTCGACGTCGGCAAGTCCGACGCAATCAAGGTCAGCGACCGCAAGAACCGGAAGTGGATCGGGACCGGCGACCTGCGTCGCTGGGGCTACGACTTCGACGGTTCGTATTTTGGTGCCGGCGGCGGTGCATACATCAACAACCGTACCGGCGGCGGCGTAGGCCCCAATGGCTCGGTATTCGATGATCGCAACGCGACTGCCGCCAACCCCGGTCAGTTGGTTCCGCTGCCGGGCTGCGCCGGGCTCAGCAATATTCCGGGCCAGACGGATGCATCGGTCGCGCAGCAGGGCTGCCTGTGGGATCCGAACCAGAAGTACCGTGACCTGACGCCGGAAGAAAAGTACGTCAACGTGTTCGGTCGTGCGACCTTCGCCTTCGGCGAGGGTGGTGAGATCTACACCGAGATCGGCTACTCGAAGAAGGAAACCACCTTCACCAATACGCCGTCCGGTGTCTCTGGTGGTTGGGGCTATCCTGGCCATACCGTCAATGCCAATAGTGGACCGGGTGCAACAGTGCTCGGCCCAACCCACCCGGACAATCCGATTCCCGGCCAGGCCTCGCGCCTGCGTTACAGCGCGTGGGACGTGGGTCCGCGCGTGACCGAGAACACCAACGAGTTCAACCGCTTCCTGGTAGGGGCCAAGGGCAACTGGGGAGACTGGAGCTATGACGCCGGCTACCTGCACTCGGGTACCGATCTGGTCAGTGAGCGCACCGGCTTCCTGCGCTACAGTGCAGTGCGCTGTGCATTGGCCGACCCGAACTGTGCCGGTGGTGTGTGGCGCATCGGCGATGATGCCGGAAAGAATTCGCAGGCACTGTACGATTTCATTTCGCCGCGCATCAGTGCACGCGCCAAGACCAGCCTGGACTCCTTCAACGCTACTGTCTCGCGCAGCCTGATGGACCTCAAGGGCGGCCCCCTGGGCCTGGCAATCGGCACCGAATGGCGCCGCACCAGCAACAGCCTGACACCGCAGACCTATACCGACCAGGGCGACATCATCGGCCTGGGCTATTCGGCCTACGACGGCATCCAGAACGTGTACGCCGGCTACGTCGAACTGTCGGCGCCGGTGCTGGAATCGCTGGAGCTTTCCGGCGCCCTGCGCTATGACAAATATGATGGCGGCGATGGCAAGGCCACTCCGAAACTGGGTGTCAAGTGGACCCCGGCCGACTGGATCGCCCTGCGCGCAAGCTATGCCGAAGGTTTCCGTGCTCCCAATGTGGCCGAAAGCGGCGTCGGTGGTCTGGCGGGATTCTCCAGCATCAAGGATCCGATCCGGTGCGCCCTCCAGGGAACCACCTCCAACTGCCAGTCGCGTCAGGTGGCGATCATCACCAACTCCAACCCAGCGCTCAAGCCTGAGGAGTCGAAGAGCTATTCGTTCGGTGTGGTCCTGCAGCCAACGCGCACTACGTCGTTGACCGTGGACGCCTGGGAGATCAAGCGCACCAACGAGATCGCTTCCAGTGAACCGTCCGACGAGATCCTTGCCGGCAACGTGGTGCGCGATTCCGACCTCATCAATGGCGTAGCAGGATCCGGTACGATTCTGGCGGTCAACAATCGTTATGTGAACGCTGCCTCTTCGCGTGTTCGTGGCATCGATACCGATATCCGGCAGACCTTCGATATCGGCCCCGGCCAGCTCGAGATGGACCTGCAGTGGAGCCACCTGCTGAAGTTCGAACGCACCAATGGTGGATCCACTTCCGACTATCTCGGTACACACGGCAACTGCGACGTTTCCAACTGCATCGGCACGCCCAAGGACAGGGCAAACCTCGGTGCCACCTGGAAGCAGGGCCCCTGGAGTGTCAGCGGTGTTGCCAACTACATCAGCAAGCTGGAAAACATCGACAAGCGCGGTGGCGACTACCAGGCGTTCTATGCCGACGGCACGCCAGTGAAGAAGATCGCGTCGTTCACGAGCTTCGACCTGTCCGGCCGCTGGAACGTAACCGAGCAGTTCGAGCTCAATGCATCGGTGCAGAACGTATTTGATCGCATTGCACCGCTGGATCCAGTGACCTATGGCGCCGTGAACTACAATCCGATGCACTTTGCCGGTGCAGTCGGCCGCTTCTTCACCGTCGGTGCCAAGTACACCTTCAAGTAAGACCGGCAATACTGTTCAACGCAGTACTTTCGAAGGCCCGGGCACCTGCCCGGGCCTTCGTCATTGCGGCTCTTGCAGGCATGTTCACGAGCACGTGGCTACCGTATGCACGCGGCATCATCGCCGCAGGGGATCTGCATGGCCGCGACTTCGCAACGCCTGGGCCTGCCCGCGTTGACCGCACTGGTGGTCGGCTCGATGGTTGGTGCCGGCATCTTTTCATTGCCACAGAACGTGGCGCGCAGCGCCGGCCCGGCTGCGGCGCTGATCGGCTGGGCGGTAAGTGGCGCCGGCATGCTGATGCTGGCCTTCGTGTTCCAGGCCCTGGCCAACCGCCGGCCGGACCTGGATACCGGTATCTATGCGTACGCCCGCGAAGGCTTCGGCAACTACATCGGCTTCTCCGCGGCATGGGGCTACTGGGTTGCTTCCGTACTTGGCAACGCCAGCTTCTTCGTGCTGATCTTCAGTGGCCTCGGCCACTTCATGCCGGTCTTCGGCGAAGGCAATACCCCGGCCGCCGTTGCCGCTTCGTCACTGCTGCTGTGGACCGTGCACCTGCTGGTACTGCGCGGCCTGCGCACCGCAGCCATCGTCAACGGCCTGGTGACGGTGGCCAAGCTGCTGCCGATCGCGCTGTTCCTGGTCCTGGCCGCCGGCGCCTTCCGCATGGAGGTGTTCCGCGCCGATTTCCTCGGCACACCCGCGCTCGGCGACCTCGGCCAGCAGTTGCGCGGCATGATGCTGGTGACCGTGTGGGTGTTCATCGGCATCGAAGGCGCCAGCATCTATTCGCGACGTGCCGCGCGCCGTGCCGACGTTGGCCGCGCCACGGTGATCGGTTTCCTCGGCGTGTGGCTGCTGCTGGTGCTGGTCAGCCTGCTGTCGATGGGGGTGCTGTCACAGGCCGAACTGGCCGGGCTGCCCAATCCGTCGATGGCCTATGTACTGCGCGCGATCGTCGGCGAATGGGGCGCCACGGTGATCATCGTCGGTTCAATCATTTCCGTGCTCGGTGCGCTGCTGGCCTGGGTGCTGCTGTGCGCCGAAGTGCTGTACGCCGCGGCCGGCGACGGCACCATGCCGGCCTTCCTCGGCCGCGAGAATGCGCGCGGCGTGCCGGCCAATGCGCTCTGGTTGAGCAATGGGTTGATCCAGCTGTTCCTGCTGCTGGTACTGGTCAATTCCGGCAGCTACACCGGGCTGGTGCTGCTGGCCGCGTCGATGAGCCTGGTCCCCTACTTCCTGTCCACGGCATTCGGCGTACAGCTGGCCTGGCGTGGGCAGGCCTATGCCGGTGAACCCGTCGTGCGCTGGCGCGATTTTGGGGTCGCACTGCTGGCCAGCGCCTATGCGCTGTGGCTGGTGTATGCCGGCGGCCTCGACAACCTGCTGCTGTCGGTACTGCTGTACGTGCCCGGCGTGGCGTTGTTTGCATTGACCCGGCGCCAGCGCGGCGAGCGTGTGTTCACGCGCTGGGAGTGGGTGCTGTTCGGTGCGATCCTGATCGTAGCGATCGCCACGCTGGTCGCGTTCTCCAGAGGTGAGCTGGCACTGTAGAGCCGAGCCCACGCTCGGCTTCGCACAGGCAGCCGAGCATGGCTCGGCTCTACAAGGCAAGGCAAGGCAAGCCGAGCATGGCTCGGCTCTACAGCTGGCGTTCCGGCAGCATGCCGATGTCCCGCATCCAGCGCTCGGCCAGCTGCGGCCACGCCGCGACCGGTGCATCCTTCATGCGCAGCCCGAATGCGTGGCCGCCGCGTGCGAACAGATGCATTTCCACCGGCACGCCCGCGTCGACCAAGGCACGGTAATAGGCCAGCGATTCGCGCACGTCATCGGTGCGATCGTCGGTGGCCTGCGCGATGAACGTCGGCGGCACTTTGTCATCCACGGTGATGTCCTTGACCAGCGACAACCCCTTTCCGTGCCCCGCCCACAGGTGCCCGGAATACATCACCATCGCGAAATCGGGGCGGCTCGGCTGCTCATCTGCAGCATCGACCGGCGCGTAGCTGCGCAGTGCGTGCGTGCTCAGTCCCGCCACCACGTGACCACCGGCGGAAAAGCCGATCACCCCGATCCGCTTCGGATTGATTGACCAGCGCTCGGCCTGTGCGCGCAGCAGGCCCATTGCACGCTGTGCATCCTGCAGGGCCATCGGCACCTTTGGAATGTCGCGGCAGTTGCACACGGGGTCCCAGTTCGGGCCGGAGGCTGGCACCCGGTACTTCAGCAATGCACAGGTGATGCCCTGCGCGGCCAGCCAGTCGCAGATCTCGCTGCCTTCCAGGTCCATCGCCAGCACCCGATAGCCTCCGCCAGGCACCACCATCACCGCAGTGCCGGTGGCCGGCCCCTTCGGCGGAAACACGGTGAGGGTCGGCGCAGCGACGTTCTGCAGCATCATCCAGTGTTCGCCACTGGCTTCGGAGGTCACTTCGCTGACCTGCTCGGGCCCCTTCAACTTCGGCGGCGCGCTCACCGTGCCCTGCGGCCACAATGGAAGCTCGGTGGTGCCCTGTGGCGGATGCCAGGTGGAAGGCGCGGCCTTCGCTGTAGCGAACGGCACCATCGCAAGCAGCAGGAAGCTCGAGGACAGGAGCGCATGCATGATCGGCATCCATGGTTGGAGCAGCAGATTGTAGAGCCGAGCCCACGCTCGGCTTCGAGGATGCAGCCGAGCGTGGGCTCGGCTCTACAACACGGCAAAAAAAAACCTGCATCTCGCGATGCAGGTTTTTCAAGGTGGCGCCCGAAGTTGGACTCGAACCAACGACCCCCTGATTAACAGTCAAGTGCTCTAACCGGCTGAGCTATTCGGGCAGACGACTAGTATAACCACTCTTCACGCGCGATGGTAGGGGTGATTGGCAATCATTGCGGCAGCCCGATACAGCTGCTCGGCTACCACCAGGCGCACCAGCATGTGCGGCAGCGTCAGCGGTCCGATCGACCACTTCTCGTCGGCCAGCGCGGATACTTCCGGCGAATGCCCTTCTGGACCGCCGATGAGGAATGCCAGGTCCCTGCCCTGCCCGCGCCAGTGTTCCAGGCGCTGCGCCAGTTGTTCCGAACTGAGCTGGCGTCCGGGCACGTCCAGCGCCACCACATAGGCATTCTTCGGCAGCGCAGCGATCACCCGCTTGCCTTCATCTTCAGTGGCGCGGCGCGGATCACGCCCCTTGCCGCGCAGGCCGGGCTCGATTTCCACCAGTTCGAACGGCAGCCAGTGCGACAACCGCTTCTGGTATTCGGCGAAGCCCTGCGCCACCCAGCTGGGGGCGCGTTCACCGGTGGCGATCAGGCGGGCTTTCATCAACGGTCCTCCAAAACGTCGACGGCGCCATCGGCGCCGTCGAAGGGATGCATCAACGCGTGGCTCAGGCCACTTCGTCGTCGCTGGACGGCGGCTGGTCGCCGACGGTCCACAGGCGCTCGAGGGCGTAGAACTCACGCACGCGCGGCAGCATCACATGGACGATCACGTCGCCCAGATCGACCAGCACCCACTCGGCTTCGCGCTCGCCTTCCACACCCAGCGGCATCACGTCGATGTTCTTGGCGAAGCGCACGACTTCATCGGCAATCGACTTGACGTGGCGGGTCGAAGTGCCCGAAACGACGATCATGTAGTCGGCAACGCTGGACCGGCCGCGCACGTCGATCTCGACCAGGTCCTTGGCCTTCAGGTCTTCGGTGGCTTGGCGGACGCTGGCCAGCAGTTCCGGCACGGACGGCGGCGGGCTGGGCAGATCGACCTTGATGGTCTGGGGCTGGGTCTGGTTGCTCAAAGTGAATCGACTCGATAAACGTGGGGGCGATTATACGGGGATGGCGCCGCTGCGCCATTCACGGCCTGGCCGGGCGGTACAGCCCGTGTGCAGCCACATAGTCCGCCACGGCCGGTGGCAGCAGTGCGCGCCAGGGCCCGCCAGCGGCGATCTGCGAGCGCACGGCGCTGGCCGACTCCTCGCGCAGCGGGTGGTGCAGGCGCAGGATGCGGCCGGCCGGGCTGGCGAACAGGGCCTGCTCGTTGTCGGCCCAGCGCCCTTCCAGCGCACGGCCCAGCTCGCCATCGACCGCGACCCGCAGCGGGCTGCCAGGCCGTTCAGCCACGACGAAGTGGGCCAACCCGAACAGGGCCTCCCATTCGTGCCAGCGGGTCAGGCCCAGCAGGCTGTCGGCGCCGACCAGCCAGGCCAGTGGCCGGCTCGGGCCCAGCTCGCCACGCAGCTCGCGCAGGGTGTCCACGGTGTAGGACGGCCGACCGGGGAAGCGTGCCGCGCGATCCAGCTCGCGGCGGTCCAGCAGCAGTCCGGGTTCATCGCCGATGGCCAGCGACAGCATGCTGCAACGCTGCTCGGCGGTGGCACCAGGCACCGCACGGTGTGGAGGATCGGCCGCCGGCAGCATCCGCACGGCAACCTGCAGTTCGTCACGGGCGGCACGCGCGATCGCCAGGTGCCCGAGGTGCACCGGATCGAAGGTGCCCCCGTAATAGATCCGCAGGCTCATCGCTCAGGCCCGTGCCAGCAGGCGCACGGCACGCGGTTCGGCCACGGCCACCAGCAGGCGCTCCAGCGCCAGCCAGGCATCGCCGTCGGCCCGCCCCTTGGCGATACGGTCGACCAGTCCCGCTTCCGCCACGAAACGCTCCCAACGCTTGCTTTCCGGGTGCCGCTGCAGCGCGCGCTTGTACGGCGCCTGTCGCGATTCCCAGATGCCGCGTGATTTCATCTCGGCGGCCAGGTTGCCGCCACGGGCCTGCACCCGGGCCAGGCCGGCCCCGGCCAGCAACTCTCGGATCACCATCGGCATCAGCGCGGCTACCGCCTCGCCTTCGCCGCGCAGGCCGGCCAGCATGCGCAGCACCGCCGGCGGCTGGCCGGAGAAGGTGGCCTCCACCAGCCGGAATACGTCATAGCGGGCGGCATCTGCCACCAGCGATTCCATCCGTTCCACGTCCAGCGGTTGGCCATCGGCCAGCAACGCCAGCTTGTCGATTTCCTGGGCGGCGGCCAGCAGGTTGCCTTCCACCCGCTCGGCCAGGCGCTGCACGGCGGCCGGGTCCGCGCGCAGGCCCTTGCCGCGCAGTCGGCGCTCGATCCAGTCCGGCAGTTCGTGCGGCTTGATCGCCCACGCCACCGACAGCACGCCGATGCGGTTGACCGCTTCGGCCCACTTGCCCTGGTGCGCCTTGCTCCATTCGTTGGAGGTGATCATCAGCACCACGTCCGGCGCCGGATTGGCGCAGAACTGGCTGATCACCTCGGCGCCGTCCTTGCCCGGCTTGCCGCTGGGCAGGCGCACCTCGACCAGGCGGCGGGCACTGAACAGGCTGGGCGCGTTGAAGCTGGCGTCGAGCTGGTTCCAGTCGAAATCGCGGCCATCGGCGTCGAACACCTCGCGCTCGCCGATGCCGGCGGCACGCGCCCGCGCACGGATGGCGTCAGCCGCCTCCAGCACGCGCAGGGTTTCCGGGCCGGCAATCAGGTAGACCGGCACCAGCGCGGTATCTGCGCTCTGGCTGGCCAGCTGCTCCGGACGCAGTTCCATCGCAGCGGCTCAGTGCTTGGTTGCGGGGACCGGCTCGGCCGGCACCGCACCTTCCACCGGCTTGGCCTTCGGTGCCGACAGGCTGCCACCCTTCTCGATCTCGGCACGGACCACGCTGTCGATGCGGCGGATGATCGACGCCGACATTTCGCGGCGCAGTTCATCGGCCAGGATCTCGCGTTCGGTGGTGGTACCGGTGGCGTCGGTCGGCGGCGACACATAGTCGCGCGAAAGCTCGATCACCTGCTGCGGCACCAGCTCGCTGCCATCCTCGCGACGGAAGATGAAGATCACGGCATAGCGCAGGCTGTACTCCTGCGCGCGGCCCTGCGAGTCGATGGCGATCGGCAGGTCGCCCCAGCGCTCGGACAGCACCTGCAGCTGGGTACTGGGTTCCTTGCTGTCCTCATCGGCCAGCTTGGCACCGGACGCCAGCAGGCTGCGGTTGAGCAGCTTGACCAGTTCACTGTACGGGGCGGTGGAGACCACCTTCACCGGCGCCGTATCGGTCGGCAGCATCAGCTTGTTGCGCAGATGGAAACCGCAGCCGGCGAGGCCGAGGACAAGAACGAGGGCAAGCAGGATTCGGGTCATGGAGACAGTCTGGCGGAGCCGGGCGATCACGGCAACACACAGCGTGCCCGAAGCCGCGTGAATGCAGGGCCATCAAGTGCGCTGCCCTGCACCGGAAAGGCACCGGCCACCGCACGGGTGGCCGGTGCGGGGTACATCAGGCGGCGACGATGTTCACGATCTTGCCCGGGACGATGATGATCTTGCGCACCGTCAGGCCTTCCATGAACTTGGCCGCGTTCGGCTCGGCCAGTGCCAGCGCCTCGACCTGCTCGCGCGCGGCATCGGCCGCCACCTCGATGGTGCCACGCAGCTTGCCATTGACCTGCACGGCCAGGGTCAGCGCATCGCGCACCAGCGCGCCGGCATCAGCCTGCGGGAACGGCTGGTCTTCCAGCAGCGTCTCGCCATGGCCCAGCACCTGCCACAGGGCATGGCTGGCATGCGGAGTGATCGGGTTCAGCAGCAGCACGATGGCCTGCAGCGCTTCCTGGCGCACCGCGCGGCCCTGCTCGCTGCCGTCCTCGAACTTGGCCAGCGCGTTCATCAATTCCATCACCGCAGCAATGGCGGTGTTGAAGCTGTGCCGGCGGCCATAGTCGTCGCCGACCTTGCCGATGGTCTCGTGGGTCTTGCGGCGCAGCGCCTTCTGGTTGGCATCCAGTGCGGCCACATCCAGTGCCGGCGCAGCACCGTCGGCAGCATGCTTCTGCACCTGCGCCCACAGGCGGCGCAGGAAGCGGGCCATGCCATCCACGCCGGCTTCGTTCCACTCCAGCGACTGTTCCGGCGGTGCGGCGAACATCGAGAACAGGCGCACGGTGTCGGCGCCGTACTTGCCGACCATCGCCTGCGGGTCCACGCCGTTGTTCTTCGACTTGGACATCTTCTCGGTGCCACCGACCACCACCGGCTGGCCGTCGGCAATCAGGGTGGCGCCAGTGATGCGGCCACGCTCGTCGCGCTGCACTTCCACATCGGCCGGGTTGATCCAGTCCTTCGAGCCGTCCGGGTTCGGGCGGTAGTAGGTCTCGGCGATCACCATGCCCTGGCACAGCAGGTTGCGCGCCGGCTCGTTGCTGTCCACCATCCGCGCGTCGCGCAGCAGCTTGTGGTAGAAGCGGAAATACATCAGGTGCAGGATCGCGTGCTCGATGCCACCGATGTACTGGTCGACCGGCAGCCAGTAGTTGCCGCGCTTGTCGACGGCATCACGGGCACCCGGCGAGGTGTAGCGGGCGTAGTACCAGCTCGACTCCATGAAGGTGTCGAAGGTGTCGGTCTCGCGCTCGGCCGCGCCGCCGCAGTCCGGGCAGGTGGTCTTGCGCCATTCCAGATCGGTCTTGATCGGCGAACCGGTACCCGAGAACGCCACGTCCTCCGGCAGCACCACCGGCAGCTGCTCTTCCGGCACCGGCACCGCACCGCACTTGGCGCAGTAGATCACCGGAATCGGGCAGCCCCAGTAGCGCTGGCGGCTCACGCCCCAGTCGCGCAGGCGGTAGTTGACCCGGCGCTGGCCCTGGGCCTTGCGCTCGAAACGTTCGGCCAGGGCTTCGAAGGCGCCCTGGAAGTCCAGGCCGTCGAATTCGGCCGAATTCACCAGTTCGAAGGCGCGGCTCTTGTCGCTGTACCAGTCCTGCCAGCGGCTGCCGTCCCAGTTGCGCTCCTCTTCGGTGCGCGCATCCTTCAGCGCGATCACCTGCTTGATCGGCAGGCCGTACTTGTTGGCCACTTCGTTGTCGCGCTGGTCATGGCCCGGGACGGCCATCACCGCGCCGGTGCCGTAGCCCATCAGCACGAAGTTGGCGACCCAGACCGGCACCGGTTCGCCGGTGACCGGATGCAGCGCGCGCAGGCCGGTGTCCATGCCGCGCTTTTCCTGGGTTTCCAGTTCAGCCTCGGACACGCCGCCCTGCTTCAGGTCGGCCAGCATCGCCGCCAGCTCCGGGTTGTTCTTCGCCGCATGCAACGCCAACGGATGCTCGGCGGCGATCGACACGAAGGTCACGCCCATCACGGTATCCGGACGGGTGGTGAACACGCGCAGCGGGTCCAGCGCGCTGCCATCGACGTCGCGCACGTCGAACTGGATTTCCAGACCTTCGGAACGGCCAATCCAGTTGCGCTGCATGGTCTTGACCGATTCCGGCCAGCCGTCCAGTTCGTCCAGGCCGTCCAGCAGTTCCTGGGCGTAGTCGGTGATGCGCAGGAACCACTGCGGGATCTCGCGCTTCTCGACCAGGGCGCCGGAGCGCCAGCCACGGCCGTCGATGACCTGCTCGTTGGCCAGCACGGTCTGGTCCACCGGGTCCCAGTTCACCACCGCGTTGCGGCGGTAGGCCAGGCCCTTGCGCATCAGGCGGGTGAACATGCGCTGCTCGTGGACGTAATAGTCCGGACGGCAGGTGGCGAACTCGCGCGACCAGTCGATGGCATAGCCCAGCGACTGCAGCTGGCTGCGCATGTGGTCGATGTTCTTGTAGGTCCAGGCCGCTGGCGCGGTCTTGTTCTTGATCGCGGCGTTTTCCGCCGGCAGACCGAACGCGTCCCAGCCCATCGGCTGCAGCACGTTGTGGCCGGTCATGCGCTTGTAGCGGCTGATCACGTCGCCGATGGTGTAATTGCGCACGTGGCCCATGTGCAGCGCACCGGACGGGTACGGAAGCATCGACAGGCAGTAGTACTTCGGCTTGTCCGAAGTCTCGTCGACTTCGAAGGCACGGGTGGCGTCCCAGTACTTCTGGGCGGCGGATTCAACCTGCTGCGGGTCGTAGGCGTTGGTTTCAGCGCTGGTCATGGAACACGCGGATGCGGCGGCAAAGCGGTACAGCGTACCGCAGTGCGGCAAACGTCTCCAATCCTGCCCGCCGACCGCCGGCGCCGCCAGCGCCCGGAGCCGGTCTCAGCGCGGTCGCGACAGCGGCAGGGCCAGTGCCAGCCAGACCGCCCAGCAGGCGAATGCAAGCCGTTGTGCCAGTGGTGCCGGCAGCACGCCCTGCAGCGCAAAGGCAGCCAGCGCCGCCAGCACGCCACAGGCGAGCGCCACCCCGCCCAGGGCGCGACCGTGCGTCTGGCACAGCTGCGAGATGCCCAGCAACAGGGTGCCGGCGACGAAGCCCAGCACCCAGACCATCCAGGCACTGGCGTGCAGCTGGCTGGCCGGCCCGTGCAGATCGTCCACATCCAGCGGCATCAAGCCCATCGCGGCGAAGGCCAGCCCGCCCAGCAACAGCATCTGGCTGCCCACCCGCGGCGCCCAGCCAGCGCTGGCCGGCAGCTGCCGGCGCAGGCACTCGGCCACGACCACCGCCAACAGGCCAGGCAGTACGAAACCCAGCAGATTGAAGGCCAGCGCGTGCGGCACACCCTGCGCGCCCAGCAGGGCCACCGGGTGCCGCGCCTGTGCATAACCTTCCAGGCCGGTGCCGAAGCCCAGCACCGCCAGCACGAACAGCAGCGCGGCGATCAGCCCGGACAGGCGCAACAGCGGGGACAGTGAAGACATGCAGGCTCCGGAACAACAGCGACAGGAAGGCCGCATTGTCGGGTATTTGCCGCAGCCCGGGTTGAGACCGGCATCGATCGTCACCATAGAATCGGTCTCCAGATGCCAAACAGATGCCTCTCCCATGACCGAGACGACCTACGTATTCGACGCCACCACTGCGACCTTCGAGGCCGAAGTCCTGCAGAAGTCGCTGCAGACGCCGGTGCTGGTCGACTTCTGGGCCACCTGGTGCGGGCCGTGCAAGAGCCTCGGCCCGATGCTGGAAAAGCTGGCGGCCGAATACAACGGCGCCTTCGAACTGGCCAAGGTCGACGTCGACAAGGAGCAGCAGATCGCTGCGGCTTTCCAGATCCGCTCGGTGCCGACCGTGTTCCTGGTCAAGGGCGGCCAGCTGGTGGATGGCTTCCCCGGCGCCATTCCGGAAGGCCAGTTGCGCGAGTTCCTGGCCCAGCACGGCATCGTGCCGGCCGACGTCGGTGACACCGCTGCCGAGGACGAAGCACCGCTGGACCCGCAGGCACAGGTGGACGTGCTGCGCGCACAGATCGCCGCCGAGCCGGACAAGGATGAGCTGAAGCTCGATCTGGCCCTTGCCCTGCTGCAGATCGGCGGTGTGGACGAGGCCGGCACGCTGATCGACGGCCTGCCCGCCAACCTCGCCACCGACGACCGCGCCGTGCGCGCCCGCGCGCGCCTGTCCTTCGCCGCTGCACTGAAGGACGCGCCCGCGGCCGAGGTGCTGGACGCGCGCATTGCCGCCGATGGCAACGACCTCAAGGCCCGCCACCTGCGTGGCGTGCAGTTGCTGCTGGGCGGCCACGACGAGGCCGCGCTGGCGCAGTTCCTGGAAATGCTGCGGATCGACCGCACCTTCGAAGAAGGACTGCCGCGCAAGGCCCTGATCGACGCCTTCAATGTGATCTCCGACGAGGACCTGGTCGGCCAGTACCGCCGCCGGATGGCCTCCCTGCTGTTTTGAACGGGAACATGCTTCGTTCAGAATCCCTGCACTGAACGCGGGCAATAATGCGCTGGATGGCGGCCGTACGGCCGCCACGATCCGTTCGGGGGGATGAGGTCGGGGCCATGGGGTCTTGCAGCTGCGCCCCCGCATTGCCGGGATTGCAAACTGTGACCTTCGTCCGCTCGCTGTTGTTCGCCATGCGCTTCCAGGGTGCCTTGCTCTGCGCCCTCCTCCTGCTGCCGGGTCTGGCCGGTGCCCAGGACTGGAACTACCGGGTCCGTCCCGGCGATACCCTGTGGGACCTGGGTGGCCTGTACCTCAAGCCTTCGGTGCCTTGGCAGCAACTGCAACAGCACAACCGCATCGACAATCCCTACCAGCTGCCCCCCGGCCAGCTGCTGCGCTTCCCCATCAGCTGGCTGCGCATCGAACCGGCGCCCGCCCGCGTACTGTCCGTGCGTGGCAAGGTCGAGCTGTCTGGCGCCGACGGCAGCGCCACGCGCGCGGTCCTGGCCGGCGAGCAGCTGCGTATCGGCGATACCGTGCAGACCGAAGGCGACTCCAGCATCACGCTTGAATTCGCCGATGCCTCGCGCCTGCAGTTGCGCGAGCACTCGCGCCTGCGCCTGGACCAACTCAGCCGCTATGGCCATACCGGCATGGTCGACACCCGCCTGCGCCTGCAGCAGGGACGCGCCAGCAACCGGGTGACGCCGGCCCGCGGTCCGGCATCGCGCTACATCATCGATGCCCCCACCGCCACCAGCAGCGTGCGCGGCACCGTGTTCCGGGTCAGTGCCGGCGACACCGGCCAGGTCGCGGCCACCGAGGTCCTGCAGGGCAAGGTGCAGGTCGGCAACACCCACGGCCAGCGCCTGGTCCGGCCAGGACAGGCCACCCGCAGCGGCAGCGCTGACGCAGCCCCCGCTGCGGTCTCTCCCCTGCTGCCCGCTCCGACGCTGCGCAACGACCAACTTCGGCTGGCGCCGCTGCCGACCCTGCTGGCCTGGGAGGCGGTTCCCGGCGCCGCACACTACCGCGTGGAAGTGGTACAAGCCGCAACACCGGAAATTCTGCTCTTTGCCGCGACCACCGCTGACACCCACCTGGCCATCGGCGACCTGCCGCCCGGCCAGCTGCGTATCCTGCTGCGTGCTGTCGACGCACAGGGTGTGGAAGGCCTGGATGCCAGCGCCGATTTCGAACTCAGCGACCAGCCGCCGCCGCCACTGACGGTGGCCCCGCTGCATGGGCAGACGATCAACAGCGACCGACCGCGCTTCCGTTGGAGCCAGGCCCCCGGCGCGCGCAGCAGCGTACTGCAGATCGCCGCCGAGCCGAGCTTCGTGCAACCGCTGCAGGAACAGACGACCCCTGGCACCGACCTGCGCCTGGCGCAGCCACTGCCGCCGGGCCAGTACTTCTGGCGCGTGGCCTCGCGCGATGGCAACGGCCACCAGGGCCGCTACGGCCAGGCGCTGCCGCTGCAGCTGAGCAATGAACCGGTTGATCCGGCGCTGCAGCCGCCGGAAGCCGCGCATGGCGAGCTGACGCTGCGCTGGCAGGCGGGCAGCGAAGGCCAGCGCTATCGGGTGCAGGTCGATCGCCGCGGAGACTTCAAGGCGCCGCTGGTCGATGAGACAGTGGTCGAGCCGCAGGTCAGCTTCAAGCGGCCCTGGAGCGGCACCCTGCACGTGCGCGTGCAGTACATCGACGATGACGGTCATGCAGGCGAGTACTCTCCTGCGCAGCAGATCAAGCTGCCCTGCCGCCTGTGCTACGGCGCCGGCGGCGGCGCCCTGCTGCTGTGGCTGTTGTTATGAGGCGCTCGCCACTGCCGTGGTCGAAGCGGATCCTGCTGGCGCTGCTGGCCGGCGTGCTGACCGTGATCGCCAGCCAGGGCCAGTGGCTGTGGCGGCAGGATGAAGCCGCCTACGATGCCATGGTCGGCAACTGGGACTATCGTCCCGATCCAAGCGTGCTGATCGTGGCGATCGACGAAGGCAGCCTGCAGCGCATCGGCCAGTGGCCGTGGCCGCGCTCGATCCACGCACGCCTGCTGGATCGCCTGACCGATGCCGGCGCCGAGCGCGTCGCGCTGGACCTGATGTTGTCCGAGCCGGACCGCCGCGACAGCCGCCAGGACGAGGCGCTGGCTGCGGCCATCCGCCGCAATGGCCGGGTGGTGCTGCCGGTGCTGGCCGCGCCCGCGGCCGGTGATCGCATGGCCGAGGAAATGCTGCCGGTACCGCAGATTGCGGCCAGTGCCGCCGCCATCGGCCACACCGATGTTGAGGTGGACGGCGATGGCGTCGCCCGCGGCGTCTACCTGCACGCTGGCATCGGCATGGCCCATTGGCCGGCGCTCGGATTGGCCCTTGCGGGCCTCCCCGCGGGCGCTGTGCGCGGCCTGCCCGACCCCGATCCGGGGGTGAGCTCACCCTATCAATGGCGACGCGACGACTACGTGCGGGTGCGCTACGCCGGTCCGCCCGAGCGGCTGCCGCAGGTTTCCTACGTGGACGTGCTCGATGGCCATGTGGACATGGCGATGTTGCACGGCCGTCGCATCGTCGTCGGCATGACCGCCAGTGGCATCGCACCGCGGCTGTTGACGCCAACCACCCGCGAGTTCTGGATGAGTGGCAGCGAGTACCAGGCCAACATCGCCTCGATGCTGCTGCAGCACAAGCAGATCGACCTGCTGCCGCGCCTCTGGCAGCACGCCATCAGTGGTGTGGTGGTTGCGCTGTGCGTGCTCCTGCTCGGCCTGCGCCTGCCGTGGCTGGCCGCGCTGGCATCACTGCCGGCGGCGCCGTTGCTGAGCTGGGTGCTGCTGCGCGCAAGCGACCTGTGGTGGGCGCCGGCCACCGCCATGCTGGGCGTTCTGCTGGTGTTGCTGGCCTGGGCGATCTGGCGGATCTCGGCCTGGCATCGCCAGGCCAACCGCGACGCGCTGACCGGTCTTGGCAACCGCCTGCGCTTCGAGCAGTCGCTGCAGCAGGAATGCGATGCCGCCCGGCGCAGTGGCAAGCCGTTGAGCCTGGCGCTGATCGACGTCGACCATTTCAAGCGCCACAACGACCGCCATGGCCACCAGGTGGGCGACCGCGTGCTGCGCGATGTCGCCCGCCTGATCGGCGCGCATGCGCGGCGCCCGCGTGACATGGCCGCACGTTACGGCGGTGACGAATTCGCACTGGTGCTGCCGGATACGCCAGCCGAGGGGGCGCGCCTGGTGATCGAGGACCTGATCGCATGCGTGCGGGCGCTGCCGGCGCCCGGCGATGCCAGCGACGGTGCCGTCACCCTCACCATCGGCGTGTTCACCCGCGTGCCTGACGGCGATCTGCAACCACACCATTTCGTCGAAGGCGCCGACACCGCGTTGTACCAGGCCAAGGCCAATGGGCGCGACGGGTATGTCATCGACGGCCCATGAGGCAGGACATGCACACCCCCTGTAGAGTCGAGCTTGCTCGACTGCCTCCGCCTCATTCCAGCGGCCAGCGACACCACGCAAGCGGATAGTCTCCCAGCCGGGATGTCAGGCCCGCGCGCACGGGGTTGGCCAGTACATACAGTGACTGTTGCCGAACATCCTCCTCATTCCGGATCAGATGATCGTAGTAGCCCCGCTGCCACACCGGCCGTCCTTCATCGGAGTGCGCAGTGACTGCAATGGCCACTCTGGACTTCAGTGACTGCATGCATCGCCCCAGGGTTCCTTGACGCAGCTGCATGACCCCAAGCTCGACTCTACAATTCGCCGGACCACGCCCGAATCGTGCGGACGCTCGCCCGGGGTGCAACATACGCATGCGAATGGTTAGACTGGACACCTCGCCCTGCGCCTCGGACCCGCATGAACGCCCGCCTGTTCCGCTTCGGCATCAACCTCTGGCCGCCGTTCCTGTTCACCGGCATCCACGTCACCCGCATCACTCCCGACTACCGGCAGATCGATGTCGAACTGCGATTGCGGCCCTGGAACCGGAACTATGTCGGTACCCACTTCGGCGGCAGCCTGTTCGCGATGACCGATCCGTTCTGGATGCTCGGCCTGCTGCATATCCTTGGCCGTGACTACTACGTGTGGGACCGCGCCGGTGCCATCGATTTCCTCAAGCCCGGCCGCGGTACCGTGCGTACCTCGTTCCGCATCGACGACGCACTGCTGGACGAACTGCGCGCCGAAGCCGCCGCTGGTGACAAAGTGCTGAGATGGTTCAGCAATGATGTCGTCGATGAAAACGGCGAAGTGGTCGCCCAGGTGCGCAAGCAGGTCTACCTGCGGTTGAAGCCACACGCACGCTGAGCGCGCTTCAGTCGCGTCCCGCCGCAGTCGAAGCCGATTCCTTCTGCAACGGCACCGACAGCCACGGGTTCTCATCAGCGCTGCGCGCTGGAGAGCGACGCGGCACCTGCAGGTGGCGGCCATCGGCCGACAGTTGCGGCGCCCGCACCGGCGAGCGGAACTGCACCGGCAGCCGCTGCAGTGCGTCCACCGGATCATCCGTCTGCTGCCGCAGCCAACGCTGCGCCCCCAGCAGCCGCACCATCGCCGCAGCATCCTGTGGCCGTGACGAATAGGCAGGATAGATCGGCGCGGCCATATCGGTCAGCACGCAGCCCATGACGTTCGACAGGCAACCGAAGTCATGCTGCGGTGGCGCCGGCACTGGCAACGGGCGATCCGCTTCCAGCGCCGCTGTGGCTGCCACGCCACAGGCCCAGCCGAGATTGCCGGCCGCGCGGGCCAGGGTGCTGCTGCGATCCAGCACCAGCACGCCGCCGAACTCCCGCGCCGATGTCTCGATCGCCGCGCGGTTCATCGCATACTCGCCCTGCATTGCCCGGCACAGGCTCTGCTCGTCGGCCCGCATCGGCTGCAGCGCCTGTTCGCATTCCGTTGGCAGCGGGTGGCCGGCGGGTAGTTCGACCAGCATGTCGGCCAGCAGCTGGGCATTGGCCTGGACCAGGCTGGCGCCGATGATGCTCTCGATCAGATAGCTGCTACCGGGCACCAGCCGCCTTCCCAGCAGCAGTCCACGGCAGCTGCCGCGCAGTGCGCCGTCGATATCGCCCTGCACGTAGTCCAGCGCGTGCGCGCTGGTGGCGTCCACCACCAGGCCATAGGTCGGTAACGGGACCAGAATGCCCTCGCCCTTCGGCTGGAACGGCGACATGAAGTAGTCCGCTTCGGCCAGCTGATCCAGCCGCGCATGCAACTGCTGGTGGCCGGCGTGGGCGTCCACGAAGCGTTGCGGGTTCGCGCGGACCTGGGCGAGGCAGCCGGTGGCGGCCGGCCCGCAACTGGCACCGGGCCGCGAGCGCAGCTCGGCATGGTTGGCCGCCAGGTGTGTCTGGCCGCCGCTGCTGCCCTGCAGGTCGGCCTCCCAACGGCGCACGTCCTCGGCCAACGCCTGCTCGCGCTGGCGGGCATCCAGATCGTCGAACGGCAACGTCCACAGTAGCGCATAACCATTGCGCCCGGCCGCCGGCAGGCGTGCCTCCAGCCGTTGCTGCGCCTGCAGGCGTGATTCAGGCACCGGCCACATGCGCGATGCGCACCACACCACGATGGCCAGCACCAGCAGGCCCGCCAGGGTCCAGCC
Organism: Stenotrophomonas sp. WED208; assembly: GCF_040984485.1. Lineage (NCBI taxonomy): Bacteria > Pseudomonadati > Pseudomonadota > Gammaproteobacteria > Lysobacterales > Lysobacteraceae > Stenotrophomonas > Stenotrophomonas sp. WED208. Next base: position 1,276,494 of record NZ_JAZARB010000001.1, on the reverse strand, counting down.
CAGTCCGCGCAGAATCTTCAACACAGCTTCCCTTCCATGTGTCGTTGCCGCAGTCGATTCCCCAGCGTAATCGACCGGCGGTGGCCGCTACAATGCGCACATGTCGCTCGAAGCCCCCGCCCTGGTCCCCCGCCCCTCCCTGCAGCGCCTGTTCCTGACCGGCCTGCTGACCCTGCTGCCGATCTGGCTGACCTGGGTCGTGGTCAAGTTCGTGTTCGTGCTGCTGTCGGGCATTTCCAGCCCCTTGGTGGTACCACTTTCCGAGCAGATCGCGACAAGCTTCCCGCATTACCTCGGCTGGGTTCGTGCCGAGTGGATCCAGGACACCATCGCCCTGCTGGCCACCCTGCTGGTGATCCTGGCGGTGGGCGTGGCCAGCCGCCGCGTGCTCGGCCAGCGCCTGCTGCGCTGGGTCGGCGCGATCATCAAGCGCATTCCCCTGGCCAGCATCATCTACGACAGCGCCAAGAAGCTGCTGGACATGCTGCAGACCGAACCGGGCAGTACCCAGCGCGTGGTGCTGATCGACTTTCCGCACCGCGACATGAAGTCGGTCGGCCTGGTCACCCGCGTCATCAAGGAACACGGCACCGACCGTGAGCTGGCGGCGGTGTACGTGCCGACCACGCCGAACCCGACCTCGGGTTACCTGGAAATCGTGCCGGTGGAGCTGCTGACCCCGACCGACTGGACCGTCGACCAGGCCATGAGCTTCATCATTTCCGGTGGTGCCGTCGCACCGTCCAGCGTTCCGTTCACGCGCGCAGGCGAACGCAGCGAATGACCGCGGCGCCGGTCGAGCGCCCGCTGCAGGACCGCGCGGTCCTGCTGTTCATCGTGCTGGCCGCATTTTTCTGCGGCAACGCGGTGCTGGCCGAGCTGATCGGGGTGAAGATCTTCGCGCTGGAAGACACCCTCGGCATCGATCCGCTGAACTGGAACCTGTTCGGCCAGACCGGCTCGCTCAGCTTCACCGCCGGCACCCTGTTGTGGCCGGTGGTGTTCATCATGACCGACACCATCAACGAGTTCTTCGGCAAGCGCGGCGTGCGCTTCATCTCGTGGCTGGCGGTGGTGCTGATCGGCTACGGCTTCCTGTTCGCCTTCGCCGCCATCTCGCTGGCGCCGGCCAGCTGGTGGGTCACCTCGATGGACGGCCACGGCGTGCCCGACTACCAGGCCGCGTTCGCGGCGGTGTTCGGCCAGGGCATGTGGACCATTGCCGGTTCGCTGGTGGCCTTCCTGCTCGGCCAGTTGATCGACGTGGCGGTGTTCCATCGCATCCGCCAGGCCACCGGCGAACGCCACGTGTGGCTGCGCGCGACCGGCTCGACCGCGATATCGCAGGTCGTGGACAGCTTCGTGGTGATCTGGATCGCCTTCGTGCTCGGCCCGCAGCACTGGCCGACCTCGCTGTTCCTTGCCGTCGCCAGCGTCAACTACGTGTACAAGATGGGCTTTGCGATTGCCCTGATTCCGTTGCTGTACCTGATGCGGCGGGCTATCACCCGCTATCTGGGCGCCGATCGCGCGGCGGCGTTGCGCGCCGCCGCGGCGGCTGACTGAAGCCCCAGCGCCACCAAGCTGACTGCGCCTTCACGCTGGCCGTACGCGCGCGGATCGTGCAAGCTCCACGGTCTGTGTTCCACGGAAGCTTCTTGATGCCGTATTCCCCCCGCGTCCTGGCCGCCGCCATTGCCGCGTTGTTCCTGTTCAGTGCCGTGCCGTCGGCCGAAGCAGCGAAGAAGAAGGCCAGCCGCCCTGCCGCTGCGCAGACCCGCCAGGCCGCCAAGCCCAAGGCCAGGCCCGCCCGCGCCACCGCGCCGGCCCGTGGCAGTTCGGCGCGCCGCGCCGCGCCACGCCCGGTCGCACCGGCCCGTGCCGTACCCAAGCAGGTGCAGCTGGAGCGCCTGTATGACGAATACTGGGATGCCTCGATGCGGCTGAATCCGCTGCAGGCGACCTTCCAGGGCGAGCCCCGCTACAACGACCAGCTGCCCAACATCCTGTCCGCCGCCTGGCGCCAGCAGTCGCACGACTTCACCACCGAGTGGCTGGGCAAGGTCGAGAAACTCGGCAGCGACGGCCTGCAGGGCCAGGACCTGCTCAGCTACGAGATCTTCGTGCGCGACGCGCGCGCTTCGCTGGCCGCCGAGCGCTACCCGAGCTGGATGATGCCGATCAGCCAGTACTACAACATCGGCAGCATCATGGCGATCCTCGGTGCCGGTGCCGGCGCGCAGCCGTTCAACACCGTGCAGGACTACGACACCTGGTCGCGCCGTTCGCTCGGCATTCCCGAGCTGTTCGACCAGGCCATCGACAACATGCGCCAGGGCATGAAGGCCGGTGTGGTACAGCCGCGCGACCTGATGGAAAAAGTGCTGCCGCAGCTGGATGCGGTGATCAAGCCGACCGCCGAAGAGAGCATCTTCTGGTCGCCGATCCGCACCATGCCGAACACCATCCCGGCCGAGGACAAGGCGCGCATCAGCGCCGAGTACAAGCGCATGATCGAACTGCGCATCATGCCGGCCTACCGCGCCCTGCGCGGCTTCATCGCCACCGAATACCTGCCCGCCACGCGTGCCAGCAGTGGCCTCGGCGCGCTGCCCGATGGCCAGGCCTGGTACGCCAACCTGATCGTGCAGACCACCGCCAGCGACCAGACCGCTGCGCAGCTGCACGCGCTGGGCGAACAGCGCGTGCAGGAACTGCAGGCCCAGATCGCCACGGTGATGAAGGATGCCAAGCTGCGTGGTACGCCATCCAAGCTGCTGCGCAGCATGCGCAATGACCGCCAGTTCCAGTACGGCGACGCCAATGCGCTGATCAACCGTTACCGCCAGGTGCAGCAGCAGGTCAATGCGCGCCTGCCGCAGGTACTGGACACCCTGCCCAAGTCCACCCTCGAAGTGCGCGCGGTGGAACCGGAGCGTGCGTTGACCGCCGCCGCCGCGGCCTATCAGCCGTCACCGGCCGGGCAACCGGGCGTGCTGTACGTGAACACCCGCGACCTGCCCAGCCGCAAGCGCTGGAACGTGCCGGTGCAGTACCTGCATGAAGCGATCCCTGGCCACCACGTGCAACTGGGCCTGCAGCAGGAACTGGCCAAGCTGCCGCGCTTCCGTCGCCTCGGTGGCGACCTCGCCTTCGTCGAAGGCTGGGGCCTGTACGCGGAAACGCTGGGCGAGGACCTGGGCGTCTACACCGATCCCTACGACCGCATCGGCTACCTGTACTCGCGCCTGCTGCGCGCCGCCCGCGTGGTGGCCGACACCGGCGTGAACGCCCAGGGCTGGAGCAAGCAGCAGGCTGTGGCCTACCTGCAGAAGACCGTGGACATGAGCAGCGATGACGCCAACGCCGAAGTCGAGCGGATCATGGCCCAGCCCGGCCAAGCGCTGTCCAACGTGGCCGGCCTGACCACCATCGTCGCCCTGCGCGACAAGGCCAGGGCACGCCAGGGGGCCGCCTTCGACCTGCGCCGCTTCCACGCTGAACTTCTGAAGGACGGCTCGATGCCGCTGGACGTGCTGGACCGCAAGATGGAACGCTGGATGGCCCAGCCCGCCAGCGCTACGCCCGCCCCGTCACCCTGACCCTTCCGGAGCCGCCATGCGTCCTGCCGTCGCCCTGTTCGCCGTCGTGCTGGGCCTGCTGCCGCTGGCCACCTCCGCCGCTCCGGTGCTGACCCCACCGGATGCGGGCATCGACGGCCTGATGCAGGCCTACGATGGCCAGGTGCCCGGCGCCGCCGTGCTGGTACTGCACGACGGGCAACCGGTATTCCGCCGCGGCTACGGCCTGGCGGTGGTGGAGGACGGCACCACGGTCACCGCGGCCAGCAACTTCCGGCTGGCCTCGGTCAGCAAGCAGTTCACCGCTGCGGCGGTGCTGCTGCTGGTGGAGGATGGCCGGCTTGGGCTCGACCAGCCGGCCCGGCACTGGCTGCCCGAGTTGCCGCCCGCCGCCGCAGCCATCACGCTGCGCCAGCTTCTGTCACATACCAGCGGCCTGCTCGACTACGAAGACCTGATGGCCCCTGACGACACCCGCCAGGTACATGACGCCGATGTGCTGACCCTGCTGTCGCACGAAGACCGCCTGAACTTCGCACCTGGCACGCAGTATCGCTACAGCAACAGCGGATATGCATTGCTGGCACTGATCATCGGCCGCGCCTCCGGCCAGGATTTCGCGAGCTTCCTGCAGCAGCGCATCTTCCGCCCACTGGGCATGGCGCATACCGTGGCCCACCAGGATGGCGTGGACACGGTCGCCGCACGCGCCTATGGCTACAGCCAGATCGACGATCGCTGGCAGCGCACCGACCAGAGCACCACCAGCGCCGTGCTCGGTGATGGCGGCATCTATTCCTCGCTGGACGACCTGGCCCGCTGGGATGTCGCGTTGTATGACGACCGCCTGTTGTCGAAGGCCTCGCGCCGCGCGATGTTCAGCCCGGCCACCGCAACACCCGAACCGGACGTGCCGCACTACGGCTTCGGCTGGCGCCTGAATGGCCCGGTGCAATGGCACAGCGGCGAGAGCATCGGCTTCCGCAACGTGATCGTGCGCCATCCGGAGAAGCACCTGACCGTGATCGTGCTGACCAACCGCAACGACCCCGAACCCTATCCGCTGGCGCAGAAGATCGCCCAGCGCTGGCTGGACACCCTGCAATGAACACCGGTTCCGACGGCCTGCTGGGCATCCACCACGCCGCACTGATCTGCAGTGACTACGCGCGCTCGAAGGACTTCTACGTGCGCATCCTCGGCCTGCGCGTGCTGGCCGAGAACCACCGCAGCGCGCGCGACTCCTGGAAGCTGGACCTGGCCCTGCCCGACGGCGGCCAGCTGGAACTGTTCTCCTTCCCCTCCCCGCCACCCCGGCCCAGCCGCCCGGAAGCCCAGGGCCTGCGCCACCTCGCGTTCCGCGTGGCCGCGCTGGAGCCGTTCATCCAGCGCCTGGCCGCACATGGCGTGGCCTGCGAACCGATCCGCGTGGACGAATACACCGGCCGCCGCTTCACCTTCTTCGCCGACCCCGACGACCTGCCGCTGGAGCTGTACGAGGTCGGTTGAGCGTTTTTCAATCGTGATTTATCCATGCATGGCATGGATCTACGTGTCGACCAAGGTCGACACCCACCAAGAGCAGGCCGTGCCATTCCGACAGATTGCGGAGACCTGTCGAAGGCGGGGTGGGTCCGGTTGCGGGGGTGTCCGCGGCATGGATGCCGCGGCCAAGCCCCCAGGGACGGGTTTACGGCGTCCCCCGCAACCGGACCCACCCCGCCATCCCACGGAATGCATGCCGTTGCTTCGGCCGTTGCGGTTGTGGTTGCCTCTGCAGGTGCAGGGCGCAGCCCTGCAAAGCCCCCTTCCCCATACCCCGCCGAATGGGTATACAGTCGACCCATACCGGCACCGTGCCGGAATGAACCCTGGGAGGGGACCATGCGCAACACCTTCAAGACCCTGCTGCTGGCACTGCCGCTGTGCCTGGCCGCCCTGTCGGCCCAGGCCGCCGACGGCGCCGCCGGCCGCTGGAAGACCATCGACGACAAGACCGGCAAGGTGAAGTCGATCGTCGAGATCACCGAGGCCGCCAACGGCACGCTGACCGGCAAGGTGGTCGACATCCTGCACTCGGACAAGGGCCCCAATCCGGTCTGCGACGGCTGTGAAGGCGCCAACAGGAACAAGCCGGTGAAGGGCATGACCATCCTCTGGAACCTGAAGGCCGATGGCGCCAACAAGTGGTCCGGCGGCACCATCCTCGACCCGGCCAACGGCAAGACCTACAAGTCGAAGATGGAGCTGCAGCCGGGTGGCACCAAGCTGGACGTGTCCGGCTGCATCGCCTTCATCTGCCGCGCGCAGACCTGGCAGCGCGAGTAAGCGCCCCGGCCCCCGCTTCACCCTCGTGACCCGGCCCCGGCCGGGTCACGTCGTTGCGGGCATGCGATACTCTGCGGTTCCCCTCGGCTTCACCCCGCGACCATGACCCGTACCGCCCTCGTCACCACCGCCCTGCCCTACGCCAACGGCCCGCTGCACCTGGGCCATCTGGTCGGCTACATCCAGGCCGACATCTGGGTGCGCGCGCGGCGAATGAGCGGCGGCAAGGCCTGGTTCGTCTGCGCCGACGATACCCACGGCACGCCGATCATGCTGGCCGCGGAAAAGGCCGGGGTCACCCCGGAAACCTTCATTGCCAACATCCAGGCCAGCCACGAACGTGACTTCGCCGCCTTCGGCGTGGCCTTCGACCACTACGACTCGACCAACTCGGCCGCCAACAAGGCACTGACCGAGCAGTTCTACCTGAAGCTGGAAGCGGCCGGCCACATCAGCCGCCGTTCGGTCGCGCAGTTCTACGACCCGGCCAAGGGCATGTTCCTGCCCGATCGCTACGTCAAGGGCATCTGCCCGAACTGCGGAAGCGCCGACCAGTATGGCGACAACTGCGAAGTCTGCGGCGCCACCTATGCGCCGACCGACCTGAAGGAGCCGCGTTCGGTCATCTCCGGTGCCACGCCGGAAATGCGCGATTCGGAGCACTTCTTCTTCGAGGTGGGCCACTTCGATGCGTTCCTGCGCGAATGGCTGGCCGGCGATGTCGCCCTGCCGGGCGTGAAGGCCAAGCTGGGTGAATGGCTCAATGCCGAAGGTGGCCTGCGCGCGTGGGACATCTCGCGCGATGCACCGTACTTCGGTTTCCAGATTCCCGGCCAGCCGGGCAAGTACTTCTACGTCTGGCTGGATGCGCCGATCGGCTACCTGTCCAGCTTCCAGACCCTGTGCGGCAAGCTCGGCGAGGACTTCGAAGCGCACCTGCGTGCCGGCACCAGCACCGAGCTGCACCACTTCATCGGCAAGGACATCGTCAACTTCCACGGCCTGTTCTGGCCGGCGGTGCTGCACGGTACCGGCCACCGCGCGCCGACCCGCCTGCACGTCAACGGCTACCTGACCGTGGACGGCGCCAAGATGAGCAAGTCGCGCGGCACCTTCGTGATGGCCCGTACCTTCCTCGACGCCGGCCTGGAACCGGAAGCGCTGCGCTACTACTACGCCGCCAAGTCCGGCGGTGGCGTCGACGATCTCGACCTGAACCTGGGTGACTTCATCGCCCGCGTCAACGCCGATCTGGTCGGCAAGTTCGTCAACCTGGCCAGCCGCTGCGCCGGCTTCATCAGCAAGCGCTTCGACGGCCTGTTGGCCGCGCAGCTGCCCGATGCGGCGCAATACCAGCGCTTCGTCGATGGCCTGGCGCCGATCCGTGAAGCCTACGAGCGCAATGACCCGGCCGCGGCGATCCGCCTGACCATGACCCTGGCTGACGAAGCCAACCGCTACATCGACGACGTCAAGCCGTGGGTCATCGCCAAGCAGGAAGGTGCCGACGCACAGCTGCAGGCCGTATGCAGCCAGGGCCTGAACCTGTTCCGCGTGCTGGTCACCGCACTGAAGCCTGTGCTGCCGGCCACCGCCGCGCAGGCCGAGGCCTTCCTGGCCGCGCCGGCAAACGACTGGACCGACCTGGTGCAGCCGCTGCTGGGCCACCGCATCACTGACTACACCCCGCTGTTCACCCGTATCGACCCGAAGAAGATTGACGCCATGATCGACGCCTCCAAGGACACCCTGCAGCCGGCCGCCGCTGCCGCCCCCGCCGCCAAGACCGATGCGGTCAAGCCGGCCGCACCGGCACCGGCCAAGGAAGAAGCCAAGAGCACCGACGCCCCGGCCTACATCGGCATCGACGATTTCGCCAAGCTCGACCTGCGCATCGGCAAGGTGCTGGTGTGCGAGTTCGTGGAAGGTTCGGACAAGCTGCTGCGCTTCGAACTGGACGCCGGCGAACTGGGCAAGCGCCAGATCTTCTCCGGCATCCGTGGCAGCTACGGCGAGCCGGAAGCCCTGGTCGGCCGCAGCGTGGTGTTCATCGCCAACCTGGCCCCGCGCAAGATGCGCTTCGGCCTGAGCGAAGGCATGATCCTGTCGGCCGGTTTCGACGGCGGCGCGCTGGCGCTGCTGGACGCCGACAGCGGCGCACAGCCGGGCATGCCGGTCCGCTGATGCCTGCAGCGGGCGTGGCCACCGCCACGCCCGCCGGCAGCACCGGCCACGGGGGCAACGCGATGGGAAGCAACGGAATGGAACTGGCGCTGTTCGACTTCGACCACACCGTGACCACCTGCGATACCTATGGCCGTTTCCTGCGCCGCGTGGCCACGGCCGAACAGCTGGCGCAGGCGTGGTGGAAGGTCGGCCCGTGGCTGGCCGCGTACAAGCTGAAACTGATCTCGGCCGAACGCATCCGTGCACGCGTCACCCGCCTGACCTTCAGCGACCGCCACAGCGATGACATCACCACGCTGGCGGCAGGCTTCTCGCGTGAGTTCCTGCCCGAGGTTGTGCGCCCGGAAATGCTGGAGCAGATCCGCTGGCACAAGGAACAGCAGCATACCGTGGTGATCGTGTCCGGCTCGCTGGACCTGTACCTGCGGCCGTGGTGCGAGCAGCTGGGCCTGCAGCTGATCTGCAACCGCCTGGAAAGCCAGGACGGCCGCCTGACCGGTCGTTATGCCGGAGGCGACTGCGGCCCGCGCAAGGTCGAGCACATCCGTCGCCAGTTCGATCTGTCACGCTACGTGCGCATCCATGCCTACGGTGACAGTTCCGAAGACAAGCCGATGCTGGCGCTGGCCCACGAGCGCTGGTTCCGTGGCAAACCCCTGAAGTAACCCCCAACGCGCAGCCTTCGCCACGCATGAGCCTGATCCCGCCCCTGACCGAACGCCTGGACCGCCTGCTGCCGCAGACCCAATGCGGGCAATGCGGCTACGACGGCTGCCGCCCGTACGCGCAGGCGATGGCGCGCGGCGAGGTGGGCGTGGACCGCTGCCCACCGGGCGGCGACGCTGGCGCGCGCGCACTGGCGCAGGTACTGGGCGTGCCCGCCATTCCGTTTGATCGTTCGCGTGGCGAACACAAGGCGCCGCAGGTGGCGCTGATCGTGGAAGCCGACTGCATCGGCTGCACCAAGTGCATCCAGGCCTGCCCGGTGGATGCCATCGTCGGCGGCGCCAAGTACATGCACACGGTCATTGCCGATCTGTGCACCGGTTGCGAGCTGTGCATTCCACCGTGCCCGGTGGATTGCATCGAGCTGGTGCCGGCATAGCTGGGGTCAGTTCCCTTTTCCTCCGGAGAGGGATCTGACCCCATCCCGCAGTTACGGCACCGCTGCCGTCACCACGATCTCGACCTTCCACTCGGCGTGGGCCAGCTTGGCTTCGAAGGTTGCGCGGGCCGGGGTCGCGCCCTCGACCACCCACTCGTCCCATGCCTTGTTCATGCCGTCGAAGTCGGCGATGTCGGCCAGGAACACTTCGGCGCGCAGCACATGCTGGCGATCACTGGCGACCAGCGCCAGCAGCTTGTCGATCTCGGCCAGCACCTGCCGGGTCTGCCCGGTAATGTCCTGGCTGGTGTCTTCCGGAATCTGGCCGGAGAGGTAGGCGACCTTGTTGTACACGGTCATTTCGGACATGCGCGGTCCGACGTCGTAACGCTCCATCATGGGCGTGGCTCCTGCGGGTGATCAGGCCTGCATTGTCCTCCAATCCGGTCAACGATGGGTGCAGGGGGAGCCTTCGCGCAGGATCACTACCGGGCTCCGACACGCCTGCTGGTCAAATGGCGGCGACAGGCGCACGATGCGCCACGCCCGCGTTGACACCGCACTCGCCCCTCCTGACGCACCCTTGCGCCGATGACACCAGCCACCGACCCCGCCACCGCTTCCTCCACCCCGGCATGGAAGCGGGTCCTGACCATCGTCGTTCCCCTGCTGATCCTCTCGCTGGCCCTGCATGGCCTGGCCAGTGAATTCGATGAGCACGGCTACCGCGCGATCCGTCAGGCGTTCCGCCACCTCAGTGCCACCCAGATCGCGCTCACCGTGGTGCTCGGTCTGGCCAGCTACGCCTGCCTGATCGGCTTCGATGCCATCGGCCTGCGACGCAGTGGCATCCGCGTGCATCCGGCGCGCATCGGCATCACCGCCTTCCTTGCGCATACGCTGGGCCAGACCGTGGGCTTTGCGGCATTGACCGGAGGCGCAGTGCGCCTGCGTGGCTACCGCAGCGCCGGCCTGGACCTGGCGCAGATCGGCCAGGTGGTGCTGATGAGCACGCTCGGCTTCGTGTTCGGTGCATGGCTGCTGATCAGTGTGGCGCTGTGCATGGAACCGGCTGCCGCAGCCTTGGCGCTGCCGCTGGATCCCAATGCGGTACGTATCGTCGGCATCGTCGCGTTGCTCGCCTACCTCGCCACGGTGCTGCTGGTCGGCCGCGATGGACGGCAGTTCAGCGTGTTCGGTCATGCGTTGTGGCTGCCTGACCGCCGCACCATGATCGGTGTCACCGTGCTCAGCGTGATCGAACTGGTGCTGGCCAGTGCCGCGTTCTATGTGCTGCTGCCGGACTCCACGCCGACCGGCCTGCCGGGCTTCGTCGGCCTGTACCTGGTGGCAGTGCTGGCCGGCCTGGTCTCGACGGTTCCCGCGGGCCTGGGCGTATTCGAATGGAGCCTGTTGAAGCTGTTGCCACAGGTGGCACCGGCTGCGGTGCTGGCGGCTGCACTGATCTACCGCGTCACCTACTACGTGCTGCCGCTGGTGCTGGCCACGCTGCTCGCGCTCGCGCCGGCACTGCGTCAGCCGCTACAGGCCAGTGCCGGCGCAACCCGCGCCGGCTGGAACGCGCTGCGCCCGTGGCTGCCGCAGATCATCGCGCTGGCGGTGTTCAGCATCGGCGCCGCGCTGGTCATCGACGGCACGCTGCCGACGCCGCGCCGTCACCTGGTCAACGCCTCGCTGCCGATCCTGGAAACCTCGCACCTGATCGGCAGCCTCAGCGGTGTCGCGCTGCTGCTGATCGGCCAGGGCCTGGCCCGGCGCAGCCATGCGGCGTGGATGCTGGCGATGGCGGTGTGCGTGGTCACCCCGTTGCCGCTGTGGCTGCGTGGCGGCCAATGGCTGATCGCAGTTTCCGCAGTGCTGGCGGCGATGGCGCTCTGGGCCGCGCGCCGCGAGTTCTACCGCCAGGGCGCACTGCTGGATGAAGCCTGGTCGTGGCCGTGGCTTCGCAACCTCGGGCTGGTGCTGGTCGCGGTCACCTGGCTGCTGTTCTTCACTTACAGCCACGTCGAGTACCAGAACGAGCTGTGGTGGGAATTCGCGGTGTCCGGCAACGCGCCGCGCGCGCTGCGTGCCTTGCTTGTGGTGGCCATCGCGCTGGTGATGTTCGGCCTGGCGCGGCTGCTGCACAGCACACGCAGCCCGCTGCCGGCCGCCGATGAAGCCACGCTGCAATCGCTGGCACCGGTGCTGGCCGGCGCCACCGACACCCAGGCCTGTCTGGTGCTGACCGCCGACAAGGCCGTACTGCGCGACGAAGCGAAGCTGGGTTTCGTGATGATGCAGCGCTATGGCGGCTCGCTGATCGCAATGGGCGATCCGGTCGGCCCGCCGGACGTCGCCCGCGCATTGATCTGGCGCTTCCGCGAGGAAGCCGACCGGCTCGGCCTGCGCCCGGTGTTCTACCAGGTCGGCGAGACCTACTGGCAGACCTACCTTGACCTCGGACTGGGGCTGGTCAAGCTGGGCGAAGAGGCGATGGTGCCGCTGCACGACTTCGGCCTGGAAGGCCGCGAACGTGCCGATCTGCGCCAGGCCTGGAACCGCGGCAAGCGCAGCGGCCTGTCGTTCCGCGTGGCACAGGTGGAAGAAATTCCCAGCCTGCTGCCGCGCCTGCACGCGATTTCCAACGCCTGGCTGGAGGACAAGGCCGGCGACGAAAAGGGCTTCTCGCTGGGCAGCTACGACCCGGACTACCTGGTGCGCTTCCCGGTGGCGCTGGTCGAGGCCGAAGGCCAGATCGTGGCGTTCGCCAACCTGTGGCAGGCACCGGCCGGTGCCGAGCTGTCGGTGGACCTGATGCGCCACGTCAACGAGGCGCCGAAGGGCACGATGGACTTCCTTTTCATCGAACTGTTCCTGTGGGGCCGCGCGCAGGGCTATGCGCGCTTCTCGCTGGGCATGGCGCCGCTGTCCGGCCTTGCCCAGCATCGCCTGGCCGGTCGCTGGAACCGGTTGGCCGGCCTGCTGGCGCGGCATGGTGAACGCTTCTATGGATTCAGTGGCCTGCGCCGCTTCAAGTCGAAGTTCGACCCGCAGTGGCGACCGCGCTACCTGGCCGCACCGGGGGGCATGCACCTGCCGGCGGCGCTGCTGGATGCCACGCGCCTGATCTCGCTGGACCCGCGGCGGAATTGACGCCCCGTACCGCCGGGCATGGCCCGGCGCTACCGACCACCCAGTAGGTGTCGACCTTGGTCGACACGCTCATCCCCAAGGCGCCCTCAGCCCCAGCGCCGACCAAGGTCGGCGTCTACCAAGCGCTACGCCCCGCCCTTGAGGATCACTTCGGCCAAGCGGTCGTAATCACCATTGAAGTGGTGGTCGCCGGGCAGCTTCACCTTCTGCACGCCGTCATTGGCCGGAAGGCCCGGGCACAGCGCGTCATCGTCGTCCTGGCCGTACACGCACAGGGTCTTGCCGGCCGGGAGCCTGGCCACTTCCGGCGCGATCGGCAGGCCGTCGCCGCCACCCCCCAGCCAGTTGCTGACGTGGAACTCGAAGTCGGCCTTCTCGCCTACCGACAGCAGCACGATACGGTCCAGCGCTGCACGGGTATCGGCATCGAGCTGGTTGATGGTCGCCGGCAGCACGTCGGCGCCCTGCGAGAAACCGATCAGCATCACCTTGTCGCGGTGCCACTGCTGGCGGTAGTGGTCGATGATCTTCTGCAGGTCAGCAGCGAAGCCCTTCGGCGTGCGCTCGCTCCAGAAGTAGCGCAGCGAGTCGATGCCGACCACCGCCACGCCGTGCTCGTTGAGCGACGACGCCACGTCCTTGTCCAGGCCGGCCCAGCCACCGTCGCCGGAAACGAATACCGCCAGCGTGTCGCCGTTGCCGGTGGCCGGCACTTCCACCACCGGCAGGCCCTTCAGCGCGGCCGGCGGCGGTGCCAGGCTGACGCCGGCCTGCGCGCCGATCACCCGCGCCGCGGCCACCAGGCCGGGCGAGGCATCACCGCGCGCGGTGCGCTTGAACTCGCGTGCCATCGCGACCTGCTGCACGAATCGGCTGGCCTCGCCCACCTTGCAACCGTGATCACCGGCTGCACTCAACCATGGGAAGTTCAGCTCGGCGGGTTGAAGTTTGTTGCGCTTCACGCCATCGCCGCAGACCATGCGCTCGTGGTTGTGGTCGGGGCAGAAGCCGGTGGTCAGCAGGCCAGCGAACACCTGGGTGTCGGCCTGGGCCGCGAGCGAATAGGCCATCTCGGCACCTTCGCCATCACCGCCCACCAGCGGCAGGTGGTAGCCGGGCAGATGCAGGGACGCCTGCAACCAGCGCGAGAAGTTCTCGACGTCACCGGAACCGAACGAGCAGGTCGGGTCACCCTCGCGCTTGAGCACCCCGCGCAGGTGCGCGATGTCCACCGCGGCAACCATGGCGCCGTCGGCACGCAAGGCCTCGATCGGCAGACGGCTGGTGTCGCCACCGGCGCTGGGCTCATGGAACCAGATCACCACCCGCTGTGGCGTTCCCGACGGCATATGCACCGGAATCTGCTCGAACCGCCCGTGGCTGAACTGCTGCACGTTGGCCGCCGCCATTGCCGGCAGCGCCGCCAGCGCCAGAACCACACCCATTGCCCTGCCCAGCCCTGCACGCTTCATATCGCATCCCCGATGGAATGCGCACACGATACGCCGCCGCCGCGTGCACGGCACGTACCGGCGCAGGCCGTTGGGGATTCAGTGGGCCGTGGTTCGCCGACTGCGCCGGTACAGCGCCAGCGCCAGGTACAGCAGCCACCCCACGATCACGACGATCACGGCCTTCTGGCCCAGCCCGCGGGGCGGACCAGCGCGCCACAGCACATGCAGCCACAGCAGCACGAACGCCAGCCAGGCCCAGGCCCAGAGCAGGCCGGCGGCGGACTGCCAGCCCGGCTCGCGGCGCAGGTACCAGGCCTGCAGCAGCATGCCGACGCTGGCGCACAGGAACGCGGTGTTGGCCGCCAGCCCATGGATGAACGGTGCCAGCAGCGGGGTTGCTTCGGGCAGCCAGCTGTCGCCGATGGCAACCGTCGCCAGGCCCAGCGCAGAAACCGTGAACAACAGCGGCGCCGCCGCACTGCGTCGCGGGCCGGTGCTGCTGCGGTACAGCGCGATGCCAAGCACCGCGATGGCCAGTGCCAGCAGGCAATAGGCCGCGCGCAACGCCAGCCCCCACGGCCCGTGCAGGTACAGGCTCAAGGTCGCCCGCACCCAGTCCAGGTCGGTGCGGGCGAACTGGGTCCATAGCGCGGTGGCCAGGAACAGCAGCAGCGCAACCAACGCCAGCATCGCCGCCGGACGCGCGCGGCTCATGGCGTCGCCTCCGGATGCCGTGTCTTCCACTCGGCCAGCGCCTTGCGATAGCGCTGCAGCTCGTCGGCATACAGGTCAAGCACGCACAGGGGGCAGCCGCTGCCGCAGCATTCGTTGGGGCCGGGCTCTTCCGGCGGCTGCGGGCGGGGATCGGGATCAGGGACGGACACGGTTGGAAGCGACAGTCGGTGGAAACAGCTGCCAGTGTACCGGGCTGGCTCAGCGGCCCAGCTGACGGCGCAGGTTATCGCGCGCGGCCGCATCCAGACGTTGGTGGAAGAACTCGCTGAGGAAGATCCGCGGTGCGTGCAGCAGGCCCTGCAGGAAACGGCGACGGCCGGCACGGTACAGGAAGCCCGGCACCACACCCTTGTATTCTTCGGCCACGCCACGGTCATAGGCGGCGAACACGGCTTCCGGCGCGGCCAGGATCGCCATGTCGCAGTCCAGGAACAGCGCCGCCTCGGCATCCACGTCGTCCGGCCCGAGCGCGCCATGGCGCGCGGTCAGCAGGATCAACTGCTCCACGCGGGCGGCATCGACACCGGCAAGCTCCGGTGCCTGTGCGATCGCCTGCACGGCGAGCGCTGCCGAACGCGCCTCGTTGTCCTTGCGCCCCGCCTCGTAGATCGCGTCGTGGTAGAGCACGGCCAGATAGACTTCGGCCGGCTGCTGCCAACCGGGGCCATCGGCCACCTCCTGGCAATGCTGCAGCACCGCGCGCACATGGCCGAAGTGGTGGTAAGCCCGCGGCGGCGATGCGTAACTGTCCTGCAGCGCCTGCCACTGCGCCGGTGCAAGCGTCAGCGGAGAGAAGTCCATGCCCGGATCATCCCGCCTGCGCCGACGCCCGGCAAGCTGGCGAGTTTTTCACCACACCCTCACGACGCTTGCCGGGCGGGGCCTGGGCGCGGTTGTCCACAGCTTTGTCGAGCGCTGGTCCACACCGGTTGTGGATGAACACGGCGCCGACCAACGGTCGCTGCAGCCGGACATCCATGGGCATACACTCGCCACAGGCGGGAGCGCCCGCCGCTGCCGGGAACCGTCATGTACCGTCCTGCCGCCCACTGCCTCACCCTTTCGCTGCTGGCCTTCTGTGCTCCCGCCTTCGGCGCAGGCCAGGCACCGCCGGCCGATGTGGTGACGACCCCGACCATCACCGTGTCGGCCGCACGCGTGCCGACCCCGGAAGAAGTGTTCGCCATTCCGGCGGACCTGCGCACGATGCTCCAGAAGCAGGTGATCCAGCGCAGCTACTCACGCGACCAGCGGCTGCAGGCGCTCGTGGAGATGATCTTCGATCAGCACGGGCTGGACCTGCAGTACGACGCCAATGCGACCTACACCGTCAGCGATATCTGGCAGCACCGCCGCGCCAACTGCCTGGCCTTCACCCTGCTGTTCGTGACGCTTGCCCGGGAGGCCGGCATCCAGGCCCGCGTGCAGGAAGTCGGGCAGGTGGTGTCCTGGTACCAGGACCAGGACGCAGGCGTGGTCTACAGCGTCGGCCACGTCAACGCCGGTGTCGACGTCGGCGGGCGTTTCGGTACCGTCGATCTGGATCGCAATGTGCTCTATGACCGCCACGGGCCGGTTCCGGTCAGCCGTGCACGGGCATTGGCGCACTTCTACAACAACCGGGGCGCGGAGCGCCTCGCCGACGGTGATTTCGGCGGCGCTCGTGCATTCTTCAACGCTTCCCTGGCCCAGGACAGCGGGTTCGCTCCGGTGTGGAACAACCTCGGCGTGCTCGACCACCGCGAAGGCAACAATGAGGCGGCGCGGCAGGCACTGGAACGATCGCTGCAGCTGGACAGCCGCCAGGATGCCGCACTGACCAATGCCTCCGCGCTGTTCCGCAGCCTGGGATTGACCGCGCAGGCGCAGTCACTTGAGCGCCGGTTGAAGTCGGTGCAGCGCGAAGACCCGTTCGCGCAGTACATGTTCGGCGCCAAGGCCGAACGCGCTGGCCAGCTGGATGCGGCGATCCGCTATTACCGGCAGGCCGTGCGCCTGTACGACACCGCGCATCAGTTCCACTTCGGGCTGGCGCGGGTCTATTTCCTGGCGGGCCAGCTCAAGCGCGCCGATCGCGAACTGCTGCGTGCACAGGAACTGGGTGGCGCGCCGGAGCAGGCGCGCTACCAGGCCAAGCTGGACAGCCTGGCCCGCTGGCGTGCGCAGCAGCAGGCCAAGCGCTGAAGGCGATCAGGCCTTCTTGAGGAAGCAGGTCTTCAGGACCAGGCCCTTGATCTTGTCCGAGTTGCCTTCGATGTGCTCGGCATCGTCCTCGACCAGGCGGATGTTGCGGATCACGGTGCCCTGCTTGAGCGGGATCGAGGAGCCCTTGACCTTCAGGTCCTTGATCACGGTGACGGTGTCGCCGGTCTGCAGGGTATTGCCGTTGCTGTCACGCACGACCAGGGTGGAACCGGCGCTTTCCTCGGCGGTCCATTCGAAACCGCAGTCGGCGCAGATCCACAGCGCGCCATCGGCATAGGTGTTTTCCAGGGTGCACTGCGGGCAGGCGGGAACAGAAGACATCAGCAAGTACCTCAAAGTGAATCAACAGCGGCCATTGTAACCGCCCAGCCCTTCCCCCCTCTTTTCGGGGGTGGTGCCCGGGAAACTCCTTGACTCGTTCCACACCGGCAAGCGGCGGGAACTTGCAGTCGGCGACGAACTGCAGCAGAGTGCGCGGCCCCTGATCGCCCCCGGAACTCCCCATGCGCCTCGGCATCGACTTCGGTACCAGCAACTCCGCCGCCGCCATCGTGCATGAGGGGAAACTGCTGCCGATCCGCTTCGGCGACGCCGAGCAGTTCCGCACCAGCGTGTACTTCCCCGGCGTGGTGCCCGACCCGGACGACTTCCAGCTCGACGCCGGCCAGGAACACGAGCTGCAGCAGATGATCGACAGCGCCGCGCGCGCGGCCCGCGCCGCCGGCCAGGAACGCACGCCGCAGGCGCTGCGCCGCGAAGCCCTGCGCGCACTGCGCCGGGAATGGATGGAAGCCCGCGCCGGCAAGGAGCGCAGCGCCAGCGACCTGCTGCAGAACGCGGTCTACGGCGACGACGCGCTGGAAGCCTATTTCGAGGAACACGAAGGCAACCTGGTGCAGAGCCCGAAGTCGATGCTGGGCTACAACCTGCACCCGCGCGCGAAGCAGACCATCACCGGCATCGCCGCGCACATCCTCGAGCACATCCGCCTGACCGCCAGCGCCCAGCTTGGCCAGCCGCTGCGTGCCGCCCTGCTCGGCCGCCCGGTGCAGTTCCGCAGCTCGATCGGCGCGGCCGGCAACGACCAGGCGCTGGACATCCTGCGAGAAGCCGCCACCCAGGCCGGTTTCGACCAGATCGATTTCCTCGAGGAACCGGCCGCGGCGGCCATGCACTACCACGCCGAAAGCCGCGAGCGGCACCAGGCCGTGATCGTCGACATCGGCGGCGGCACCACCGACATCGCGCATGCCGAAGTCGGCGGCGACGACGCCCCGCGTATCCATCGCGCCTGGGGTATCGCCCGCGGCGGTACCGACATCGATCTGGCGCTGAGCCTGTCCAGCTACATGCCGCTGTTCGGTCGCGGCGTCACCCGCGTGCCTGCCCACCACTATGTGGAAGCCGCCACCGTGCAGGACATGACGCGCCAGCGCGACTTCCGCCAGCACAAATACGATCACGTCGACGACCCGTGGGGCGCGCGACTGCAGGCCCTGCAGGACACCGGCAACACCGCCCGCCTGTACCGCGATGTCGAACGCGCCAAGATCGCCCTCAGCGCCGCCGGCGAACACCGCAGCACGCTGGACTACATCGCCCGCGACCTGCATGCCGACAGCAGCGCCGACGGCCTGGCCGCCGCCGCCCATGGCTACCTGGAGCAGATCCGTGAACTGCTTGCCCAGGTCCGCAGCGACATCGGCGGCGACCCGGACGCGGTGTTCCTGACCGGCGGCATGTCCCGTGCCGGTTACCTGCGCCAAGCCGTGGCGGAGGCCTTCCCGGGGGCCCGCATGGTCCACGGCGAGCCCTCGCTGGGCGTGGTCCAGGGCCTTGCGCTGGCGGCAGCCAGCCAGGATTAACAAAACGTTACGCGGTCTAAGTTACTCTTGGTCGGCTAGAACCCCGCTGCACCTTCCACCGGCCACGCCGGTGTGTGTCCACGGTACAGCCTGGCCCGCCCTGCGGGCCTAGCGGCCATGCCTTCCTGGCTCGTTCATGGTCCGCGCAGCACCTGAGCCGCCATCGAGACCCGCTTTGGGCACCCGCCAGGCCCCCGTGGCCTTACAACCTGACGCAGCACCTGCACCCATCGACTGCCGCCGTTGTGACGCGGTCTGTTGCCGGCTGCCCGTGCTGCTGCAGCCCGGCGACCACGTGCCTGGCCAGTTCCTTGCCCGCGACGCCCACGGCCGTGCCGTGATGGCGCGCAACGAGGAAGGCTGGTGCGCGGCGATCGATCCCTATCACCTGCGCTGCACGATCTATTCGCAGCGCCCGGCGATCTGCCGCCAGTTTTCAATGGGCGGCGATGACTGCCGCCGCGAGCGGCAGGACTACCTGCGCCAGGCCGATGCCTGGGCGCTTTCCTCCCCTTCCACCTGACAGGAGCAACCATGCCCCGCAAGGCAAAGACCCCCGCGAAGGCCAGCAACAGCATCCGCAGCGAACGCAAGGGCGCGGCCGCCAGCACCGTGGTCAGCAGCGATTCGATCGCTTCGGACCTGGCAGCGTTCCGCAAGGCCGGTGGCAAGATCGAAGTCCTCGGCACCACCTGGGCGCTGAAGAAAGCCAGCTGACCCAGCACCGACCGCGGCGGCGCTGCCGCCGCGGCCTGCCGGATCGTGCTCAGCGGTCCAGGCGCACCCGCACGCTGCCCGAGTGCGACTCGATGCGGATGTCACCGTCACCGCCGCCCAGTCGTGTGTCCAGTCGGCTGCCCGGTCCATAACGAGGCCGCTCCACCTGCCCGGCATCACTGTTGATCGAACCACTGAAGCTGTTCACCGACAGCTGTGCCGACACAGTACGCGGCAGGCGCAGGTTGACCGATGCACTCACCGACTCGACATTGATGCGGCCACCCGGTGCCAGTCCGGTCGCCGCCAGGTCAATGCCACCGGATACCGTCTCCACCGCCAGCCGCTGGATGCGTCCAGCGTCGACATCGACCCGGCCCGATACAGTCTGCGCACCGATATCACCGGACACGCCGCCGCCGGCCTCGATGCGGCCACTAACCGTGTTCACGTCCAGCTGGGGCGTCTGCAGGCGCGCAGTGACATCGCCGCTGACCGTGTTGAGCTTGCTATCACCACTGCGGCCGGAGGCGACGAGATTGCCGCTGACCGAGTCGGCCTGCAGGCGGCGCACATCGATGCCGCTGATGTCCTGGTTGGCACTGATGGTGCTCAACCGCAGTTCGACCGCACGAGGCACGTTCAATACCAGCGTGGCGCCGCCATTGTTGTTGCGGTTCGGATACTCGATCTCCCAGCGCACGCGGTTGGCACTCTTCTCCTGCCGCAGCTGCAGGCCATCGCTGAGCGTGCCGGTCAGCTGTACATCATTGCGATCCCAGCCGCGCACGGTCACCTTGCCAGCCACGTTACTCAGCTCGATACGGCCGCCGGAGGCCACATTGTGGCGCTCATTGATCTGGGTATCGGCCAGCGCCACGGCCGGCACCAGCAACAGGGCCACGCAGCAGAAAATCAAGGGTCGGATCATGGAGGTTCTCCTTCAGGTCGTCAGGCCAGCAGCGGCGGCTTGTGCCGCCTGCCGGGTCAGTTCCAGCCGCAGCGCATAGGTGCGCTTGAGTTGGCCAAGCAGGTGCGGCGCACGTGGATCCTGCGCCAGTGCGGCCTGGATCTGTGCCGCGCTTTCATCGAGTTCGTGCAGCGCCGGCTGCCATTCCGGCGCCCGGCCTGCGGGCAACGAGGCCACGGCCTGCTGGTACTGCTCGGTCATCGCCGCGGCCTGCAGCTGCAGGGTAGACGGCACCGGCGCGTCCGGCTGCGCATGGCGCCACGGCGCCACCGCGTAGAGCGCGAGGCTGGCCGCCAGGGCAGCGCCAGCCGGCAACCACCAGCGGTGCCGCGAACGCGCAGGCAGGGCCACCACGTTGCCCGGTGGCACGGGTGCTTCCTGCGATCCACGCGGCGGCAGCTGCGCCGACAGGCGTGCCCAGCCATCGGTGGGTACGCTGCGTTCGGGTGGCAGTGCGCGCAGTCGGGCTGCCAGATCGTGGTCGGAATCGTGTTCGCGTGTACTCATGTCATGTCTCCCAGCCGTGCGCGCAACAGGCCACGCGCACGATGCAACTGTGCCTTCGAACTGCCGACAGCCATCTGCAGTTGTTCGGCGATTTCCTGGTGTTTCCAGCCTTCGATGTCGTGCAGCACCAGTACCGCACGCGCCCGTGGTGGCAGCGTCGACAGCGCCCGTTCGAGGTCGCGTTCGGTGCCGGCGCAGCGATCATGCACCGCTAGTTCCTGCAACCCTCCGTCCACCTCGTCGAGACTGTCATGGTCCTGCCCGGCAGCACGTCCGCGCAGCTCCATCAGCGCAGCGTTGACGCCCAGCCGGTGCAGCCAGGTCGACAGGCTGCTCTCGAAGCGGAACCCCGGCAGCGCTTTCCACGCCTGCAGGAAGGCCTCCTGCAATGCATCCTCGGCACGTGCCTGCTGGCCGCCACACAACCGCCACAGCACAGCGAATACACGCGGCGCGTGGCGCCGGTACAGCAGTTCGTAGGCAGCGGTGTCGCCCGCGGCCGCCGCCCGCACCAGAGCGGGTTCGTCGACGGCGTCGTTGGCGGCAGGCGGCGCGGGCATGGTGGTGTCGAGCATATCGCTTGGATGCGGCAACCCGGGAAAAGGTTTAGAGCCGATCCGAGGTCGGGCAATGCAACCTTTTCGACCGTCCCTGCATCCATGAAAGGTCCTTCGCAAAAACGCCGTAGGGGAGTCCCCCATGTCCAGCCCATCCTGCGCCGCCCTGCTGGTAATCGCCGCCTGCGTCGTGCTGCAGGCACTGGGTCTGTCACTGCAGCTGCGCCCCGACAATGGCCGCGCCTGCCTGCAACAGCACCGCCAGGAGCTGGTCTGCCTGGCCTGGACACCGGCGGTCGAATCCCCCGCACGCGCCGGGTAACATCGGGGGCCGTCCCCGCCACCTGTTTTCGCCCCATGATGTTGTCGCTGAAGGATCACCTGCCCGCCTGGACCCACCCGTGGTTGAACTACGCGGGCGTCGCCCTGCAGATCGTACTGGTGCTGCTGGTCGCATGGCTCCTGCGCGTGCTCGCCCGTCGCCTGATCCGCCGCTTTGCCGAGCACTACACGCTGCCGCCTGAAATGGTGATGGGCGCACGCCGGATCACCAGTTTCGTGGTCTATTTCAGTGCCCTGCTGTACATCCTCAGCCTGCTCGGCGCGAAGCCCTCGGTACTGTGGACCGCGTTCACCGGCTTCGCGGCCGTGGGCGCGGTGGCCTTCTTCGCGGCGTGGAGCGTGCTGTCCAACATCTTCTGCACGCTGCTGATCTTCACCACCCGCCCGTTCCGCCTGCACGACTACATCGAGGTCCTGGAGAACGGCGAGAAACCTGGCCTGAAGGGCCGGGTGATCGACGTGAACCTGATCTACACCACGCTGCAGGAGACCGGCGACGGCCACGAGGGCACGGTGCTGCAGCTGCCGAACAACCTGTTCTTCCAGCGCACGGTGCGCCGCTGGCGTGACCCGGCGCAGGCCCCCGGCGGCATCCAGGGCGACGGCTGAGGGTGGTTTTCGGCAGGGCTGCGCCCTGCACCCGCTATGAGCTGGAGCAACAGCACCAGCAACAGCAAAGGCGAAAACAAAAGCCGGCATTCCGTGGGTTGGCGGGATGGATCCGGTGGCGGGAGACGCCGTAAACCCGTCCATGGGGGCTTGGCCGCGGCATCCATGCCGCGGACACTCCCGCCACCGGACCCACCCCGCCTTCGACAGATTTCCGCGATCTGCCCGCATTGCGGTAGAGCCGAGCCATGCTCGGCTCAAATGTCTCGGATCTCGAAATATTCGATTTCGATGGAGATTCATCCACGCATGGCGTGGATCTACCAGATCCCGGGAATCTGTCAGAGACGGGACGGTGTGGGTAGGCCGGACCGTTGGCGCCATGGATGGCGCCATCGAGCCCCCATGGGTGAGGGCGCTTTGCTTGCGAAGCACTGCTTCGCAAGCGCCCGAACGCCCAGCCGCCAGCGGCTGGGCCGGACCCCGGAGGGGGGTTTACGGCGTGTCCTGCCTACCCACACCGTCCCGCCTACCTACGGAATGCCCGCTTTTGACGTTGAAGTTGCCTTGGCTTGAAGGCCTCGGCGGGTGCAGGGCGCAGCCCTGCCGAACAACCTTTACCTCAACTGGCTGTCCTTGCTGCCACGCCGGTTGTAGCCGGCATGCGCCTGCGCTTCGTCGTCATGCGCCTGCTGGCACGCCACGCACAGCCGTACCCCGGGCACGGCCTGACGCCGCGCCAACGGGATCGGCGCGTCGCATTCCTCACAGTGTTCCAGACCCGGGCCCTCGCGTAGCTGGCGCCGCGCGCGTGCGATCGCATCGTCGACGGTGGCGTCGATCTGGTCCAGGACCGCGCCGTCTCCCGCCCAACCGGTGGCCATGGCCATCCTCCGCAGGTGTGTCGCCTGATATGGGGACGATACACCCGAGCCCAAAGGAGCAGACCTGGGTTGAGCCGAGCCATGCCCGGCGGGCCTTCAGCAAGCCGAGCAGGAAGTGGACGGATCCGATCAGGCCGATTGCGGCTTAATCCCCTCCGTCCCCTTTTTGCTTACCAGACCAGGTCGTCCGGCACCTGGAACTGCGCGTAGTAGGCGTCGTCCTCGGCATTGCCGGTGGAGATCTCGGCGGTCGAGCCCGGCTGGCCGTGGTCGACGATGATCGCCTCCGGGGCGCGCTCACGCACCTTTTCGGCGGCGGCACGCGGCAGCAGGGCGTAGCCGTCGCCATGGGCAACGATGACCAGCACGCCCACCGACAGCGCCTTGCGCAGCTTGGGGTCGATCAGCAGGGTGCGGATCGCCGCGCCATCGCTGAAGCGGTACTCGTCGTCGCCCTTGTGGGACACGGCATGGGCGGTGATGATCTGCTTGGCCTGCGCTTTCTGTTCAGCCTGCCTGGCCTGGGCGTTGCGCTCGGCGGCCAGCGCACGGTCGCGCTCGACCTTCTCGGCGCGGGCCCGTTCAGCCTCGCGCTGGACCTCGGCCGAGGTCGATTCGGCCTTGCCCTGGCGGGCTTTGGCCTGCGCGCTCGCGGCAGCGCTGGCCTGCGACTTCTTGGCCAGGCCGGCCTTGAGCAATTGTTCCTGCAGCGCGTTGGGCTTTGCCATGGTCGATGCGTACCGCGTGTAATCTTGGATGTCCACATTCTACCGACGCCCCGCCGCCCCTGCATGGCAGTCCTGAAGTACCTCACCGGCTATCCCGAACCCCTGGTCGCCCAGGTCAGCGAACTGCTGGCGCAGGGCAAGCTTGGCCCCTGGCTGCAACAACGCTACCCCGACCCGCACGAGGTGCGCAGCGACCGCCAGCTGTACGACTACACCCAGGAGCTGAAGGACCGCTACCTGCGCAAGTCGGTGCCGCTCAACAAGGTCTGCTACGACAACACGCTGGAAGTGATCAAGCACGCGCTGGGCACCCATACCGCCATCTCCCGCGTGCACGGCGGCCGCCTCAAGGCCAGCCGCGAGATCCGCATCGCCACCGTGTTCCGCCAGGCGCCAGCGGCGTTCCTGCGCATGATCGTGGTGCATGAACTGGCCCACCTGAAGGAAGCCGATCACAACAAGGCCTTCTACCAGCTGTGCCAGCACATGGAGCCGGACTACCTGCAGCTGGAGTTCGATACCCGCCTGTACCTGACCGAGCTGGCCAACCGCGGCCAGCGCTGACCGGCCGCAGCAGCTACACTGCGCGCCCCCTGCCCGACCTGCCCGCCATGGAACCGATCCGTCTCGACAAACGCCTGTCCGCCCTGCTCGGCATCCCGCGTGGTGAAGCGCGGCGCTACATCGAAGGCGGCTGGGTCACGGTCAACGGCGATGTGGTGGAACAGCCGCAGCGCCCGGTCGATGACAACGCGGTGATCGTGGTGGCCGACCAGGCCAGCGATGAAAAGGCCGAGCGGGTCAGCATGCTGCTGCACAAGCCGGCCGGTGTCGCCGCCGAAACCCTGTGTGCCCTGGTCAGCAGTGACAGCCGCAGCGAACTTGATGCCAGCGACATCCGTCCGCTGCAGCGTCACTTCCACGGTCTGCAGCTGGCCGCCTCGCTTCCGGCCAGCGACAGCGGTCTGGTGGTGGTCAGCCAGGATCCGGCCACGCTGGCTCACCTGCAGCGCAATCTGGGCCGCACCGAGCAGGAATACCTGATCGAAGTGGCCGAAGGCGGTCCCGAGCGCGGCCCGTGGCTGATGGCGCGGCTGCAGCAGGAATCGGGCGGCGCCAAGGTCAGCTGGCAGAGCGAGCAGCGCCTGCGCTTCGCCGGCAAGGGGCTGACCGCCAAAGGCCTGCGCGTGGCGGTCACCGCCGCCGGCCTGCAGGTCACGGCCGTGCGCCGCCTGCGCATCGGACGCGTGGCGCTGGGGCCGCTGCCGCCGGGGCAGTGGCGCTACCTGGGCAGCGACGAGCGCTTCTGAGTCCGTCCAGGGTCAGAGCCCTTGCCTGCGACAAGGGGTCTGACCCTTGAACCCTCGGGGTCGGATCCCTTTCCGCGGGAAAGGGCTCTGACCCCATCCACGCATGGCGTGGATCTACAGCAATGGGTCTTTCGGCTTTCATCCACGCACGGCGTGGCTCTACCATCGGGGCATGAGCCTGCCCAAGCCTTTGTGGCGACGCCTGCTGCGCGTCGCTGCGATCATCCTCGCCGCGCTGTTGCTACTGGTCCTGTCCGGCCTGCTGCTGGCCGACCACCTCACGCCGCAGGCACAGGGTGCGCCCTCGCACGTTCTGCCGCTGCAGCCGGCGCAGACCCGCATCGACCAGCAGATCGTGCCATTGCAGGAGGCCCATCCCGGCCAGTCCGGCGTGGCGTTCCTCAGCGATGGCATGGATGCGTTCGCCGCGCGCGCGATGATCACCGCGCACGCCGGGCGCAGCCTGGACCTGCAGTACTACATCTGGCACGACGACCTGATCGGCCACCTGATGGCCAAGGCGTTGTATGACGCCGCCGAGCGTGGCGTGCGCGTGCGCATCCTGCTCGACGACATGAACGCCAAGGACAAGGACGCACTGATGATGGCGCTCGATGCGCACCCGAACATCGAGATCCGCCTGTACAACCCGTTCCGCAACCGCAGCGGCATCGCACGCACGCTGGAACTGGTGCAGCGCGCCTTCAGCGTGAACCACCGCATGCACAACAAGAGCTGGATCGCCGATGGCCGCATCGCGATCGTCGGTGGCCGCAACATCGGCGAGGAGTACTTCAGCGCGCGCGACGATGTGAACTTCCAGGACCTGGACCTGGTAGTGGCCGGCCCCGCCGTGCAACAGGCCAACCGGATCTTCGACGACTACTGGAACAGCAGCGCGGCCATCCCGATTTCCGCGCTGGCCTCGTACAGCGATGAACAGCTGCGGCAACTCGTGCAGCAGTCGGACCTGGATGCGATGCATGCCAAGGCCCAACCCTACCTGCAGCGCGTGGCCGACTCGCGCCGCCTGCAACGGCCCAGCCCGGAGCCACTGCACTGGAGCACGAACGTGCGCATCGCCTCCGATCCGCCGATGAAGCACCGCGACGATGATCGCCGCAACTGGCTGGTCAACACGCTCAGCGACGAGCTGGCAACCGCCCGTCGCAGCGCACTGCTGATCTCGCCCTACTTCGTCCCTGGCAGCGAAGGCGTTGAAGGCCTGTCGGCGCTGGCCGCGCGCGGTGCGCAGGTCGGCGTGGTCACCAACTCGCTGGCCGCCAACGACGTAGCGGCAGTGCACGGCGGCTACATGGGCTACCGCGTGCCGCTGTTGAAGGCTGGCATACAGCTGTACGAACTGAAGGCACACGGCCAGCTGGATACCAGCCTGTTCGGCAGCAGTGGCGCCAGCCTGCATACCAAGGCACTCGTGGTCGATGATCGCCGTGGCTTCGTCGGCTCGTTCAACCTCGATCCGCGCTCGGCCTACCTCAACACCGAAATGGGCGTGCTGTTCGACGACCCGGTGCTGGGCGCGCAGCTGCGCGACGAATACCTGCGCCTAGCCAGCCCGGAACACAGTTGGTGGCTGGCACTGGGGCGCAATGATGAGCTGCGCTGGCTGCAGCGGCAGCCACCGCCGCACTGGGTGGAAGCCGAACCCGGTGCCAGCCTCGGCAAGCGCTGGACTGCGCGCGTGATCAGCTGGCTGCCGGTGGAATCGCAGCTGTAGCGCTCAGGCGGCCGGTCCAGCTTCGTCCTGCGCGGCCTCATCCAGCGTTTCCACGCTGCGCCCATGCAGGCGTCGCCAGATCCAGCGCAATGCATGCGGCGGCGCCGAAGGCAGCTGTTCCAGCAGGGCCAGCATGCGGCTCTGGCTGGCATGGCCATGCCGGCACAGCAGACTCGCTGCGGCCGCCGCACTGGCCAGGCGCAGGCTGTCAGCCAACGGTCCTTGCGCATTCACCGCCAAAGCCTGATGCACCGGCTCAGGCAACTCCCAGGCGGCGGCGACCCGCTGCGCCAGCGGCAACGACCACTGCTGCAACAGCTGCAGTGCCAGCGCCGGCTCCACGGTCTCGCCACGAGCCTGCGCTTCCTGCAGCAGCTGGCGCATCACCAGCGCTGCGCCCAGGCCCTGAACCAGGCCCAGCCACTGCGCGGCGAAGGCATCGCCAAAGGTGACCGTGCGTGCGTGGTCAGCGGCTGCGCGCGAGGCCAGCAGCGCGTGCTCCCAGATGATCGTGCTGAACTGTGGGAACACCTCGCACTGCACCTGCATCACCGGCTGCACCAGTACGGCGCTGATGATCTGTCGCACGCCCTCGGTGCCGACCAGGGTCACCGCCCGCTGCAGGCTTTCCACCGGCCGCTCGTGCACCTTGTAGGCCGGGCTGTTGGCGATACGCAACAAGTTGCCGGTGAGCACCGGATCCTGGCCGATGATTGCCGCCATCACCCGTGCCGAGGCGGCATCGTCGTTGACGGTCTGGATCAGCTGCGGCAGCAGCTGAGGACGGCGCGGCAGGTGCCGGGCCGCCCAGTCGCGGTCCTGCAGCGCACGCGCCACCGCCTCCCCCAGCGGCGAATCCATTACCGGTGCCGATTCGCCAGCCAACCGCGGGGACAAGGCCAGCGCATGCAACCCGCGCTGCAGGTGCGCGCTGATTTCGCCGGGAGGCAGGGCATCGCCCTGCAGACTGGCAGCTGCGGCGGCCACCGCCTGGCGGGAGGCAGCGACCAGGCGCGCCGGAGCCATTCCGGTCGAGCATGTCAGCCAGCCGCACAGCGATCGCCACCAGGCCGGCGTCATCGCCGCCTGCCCTGTCGTTGTGGTGCCCTTGCCGTCACTGAATGCCCTGCCTCTTCACACGAATCCGGCCACCCGCCGTCGTCGCAGCATCGGCCGCACTTTCATCTTCTTTAACCCGACGGCTGCCAAAGTCGACGGCAGCGGCCGGGGGAATGGACTAGAATGGCGCCGCGCGACCCGTCCCCCAGCCATGACGACGTCGCTTTTTTTGTTTTGGGACCCTACCGTTCACTGGCCGTTCGCTGCAGTTCGCCGCTGTTCGCGCCATCGGAGACGCCATGCTATTCGAAACCCTCGCCACCACCGGCCACGAACAAGTGGTGTTCTGCCACAACCACGATGCCGGCCTGCAGGCGATCATCGCCATCCACAACACCACCCTGGGCCCGGCGCTGGGCGGCGTGCGCATGCGCCCCTATGCCAGCACCGATGAAGCGCTGGCCGACGTGCTGCGGCTGAGCCGGACGATGACCTACAAGAATGCGCTGGCCGGCCTCAACGTGGGCGGCGGCAAGGCGGTGATCATCGGCGACCCCAAGGTGGACAAGACCGAGGTGCTGTTCCGCGCCTTCGGCCGCTACGTCGATTCGCTGGGTGGCCGCTACATCACCGCCGAAGACGTCGGCACCGACGTCAACGACATGGAGAACATCTACCTGGAGAGCCAGTTCGTGACCGGCGTGCACCAGGTCCATGGCGGCTCCGGTGACCCGGCCCCGTTCACCGCCTACGGCGCGCTGCAGGCGTTGATGGCGGCGATGCGCTTCAAGTTCGGCCACGAGGAAGTGGGCAAGACCAGCATCGCGGTGCAGGGCCTGGGCCATATCGGCATGGAACTGGTGAAGCTGCTGCGCGACCGCGGCGCCAAGCTGTATGTCACCGATCTGGACAGCGTGCTGGTCGATCGTGCAGTCAGCGATTTCGGCGCCGAAGCGGTCAAGCCGGACGAGATCCACGAAGTGAACGCCGATGTGTTCGCACCGTGCGCGCTGGAAGGCGCCATCAACGCCGACACGCTGCCGCGGATCAAGGCGAAGATCATCTGCGGCACCGCCAACAACCAGCTGTCCAGCCTGGAAATCGGCGACGAGCTGCATGCGCGCGGCATCCTGTATGCGCCGGATTACGCAGTCAACGCCGGTGGCGTGATGAACGTGTCGCTGGAGATCGATGGCTACAACCGCGAACGCGCGATGCGCCTGATCCGCAGCATCTATCACAACCTCACCCGCATCTTCGAACTGTCGCAGCGCGAGAACATCGCCCCGCAGCGTGCGGCCGACCGCATCGCCGAAAGCCGCATCCTGTCGATCGGCAAGCTGAAGATGCCGCTGGGCCGCAGCACCCCGCGCCTGGGCAACCTGCGCGGCGGCTGAGTCCTGCCGATGTCGCGCCGGGGCTGACGTCCCGGCGCGACTAGCCACTCAGAACCCGGTGCTGTAGCGCAGCGCCGCCTGGCGCGCCCCCTCACCACCGACGCGCTGGTCGAAGCCCAGGCTCAGGCGGCCATTGCGGCCCCACCACGATTCCAGCGCCACACCGATCAGCGCACTGCCGCGTGGCGCGTTCCAGCCCACCAGCGGCGCCCATGCATCCACGCCGACAAAGCTGGCCTGCCAATCGGCATCACCGCCGTCCAACCGTTGCTGCCACTCGGCATGCCCACGCAGCGTCCAGCGGCCCCAGCCACGCTCACCGCGGATGCCGGCCAGCATCTGGCTGCGCTGCACGCGATTGGCATCGCCACGCAGGCCGAAGCCGAAACCGCCCAGCTCATTGAAGGCATCGGTATCCACACGCGTGGTGCTGGCGCCGAGGTACGGCGTCAACGATGCACCCGCACGCCCCAGCCGATACCCGCCCTCCACGCTGGCACTGCTGAAACGGCCGCCGTACCGCGCAGAGACGCCATAGGCACCGGCGCCCAGCAGCAACTGGCGATCCAGCGCACGGGTGAACTGGCCGCTGCCGAACTGGGCCAGCGCATAGCCACGCCCCAGGTTCCAGCCTGCATACAGCTGCGCCTGCGCCTGGCGATCGCGCCCACGATCGCCACCGAAACTGCTGCCGCCATTGCTGCGGGTCTCGCCAAACGCCACGCCCATCAGGCCGTTGCTGCCCAGTGGCAGGTCCTGGCCGGCCATCCAGCCCCGGCTGTCGGCGGCGTTGCCGGCGAAGCTGCCCTGCCCCGCCTCACCCAACGTGCTCTGCCAGCTGCCGCGCAGGCGCGGTGCGGCCTGTACACGATCGAAGCGCTCGGCGATCGCACGCCGCGACATATCGATGCTGTCGAAGGTCGCCGCTTCGGCACGGGCATGCGCCTGCCCGGACAGGCTCTGCAGGCTGGCGGCCAGGCCCTGCGGGCCGCCACCGGTCCACTGCAGCGCACCGGCCGCCGCACCGAAGGCCGATCCCTGCAGCCCTGCATTCCTGTCGAGCACCGCGAACGCGCCCTCCAGGCGCTGCGCAGCGGCCTGCGCGGACGCCCCCAGGCCGCTGGCCACTGCAGTGACGCTGACCTGGGTCAGGTTCAACCAGGCGTTGTTGCTGTCATAACCATAGCTGCTCTGCAGCAGCGACAGGCCCTGCAGGCCAGTGGAGGTGGCCGTCGTGCTGAAAGTGCCACTCAGCCCAGCGGCCGCGTGGATGAGGTCCTGCCGGGTGCCGCTCTGTGGCACGTACCCGGAGACGAAGCCATTCACGCGCACACCGCCGTCGATCGTGGCATTGCCGGTGACCTGCAGCGCATTGGCGCCGAGTGCGATCATCAGCTGGCCACCGGCCTGCTGCACGTAGTTGCCCTCGATCGTGCCGGTGGTGTTGCCGGTGGTGAGGAACACGCTGCTGCCATTGACCACGTTGCCGATCACCCGGGGCGTACCACCGTTGAACTGCAGGCCGGTCGAATCCGGATCGGACTGGCCGAGGATGGTCACGTTGGACCGGATCACACCGCCGTTCTGCAACGACAGGATGCCGCGTTCGATGCGGGTGGCGCCGCTGTAGCTGTTGTTGCCGGCCAGCACCAGGGTGCCTCCACCCTGCTTGACCAGGCCGCCGCTGCCGACGATGTCATTGCGCCACGCCGAACCGGTCGAGGCTGCATCCACGTTGACGACCACATCGCCCCAGTCGAAGCGACCGGGACCGTTGATCGCCCGACCGATGTCGAGCAGTCCATAGCCGAACACCGGATCAACTCCGGGCACGCCGATATCCTTGGCGGTACCCAGCAGGGTCTGCCGGACCAGGTCATTGTTGAAATACGGGAAGCGCTGCCAGACCAGGGCCGCCGCACCGGAAACCAACGGCGCAGCGAAGGATGTGCCGTAGTTCCAGTAGTAGCTGCCACCGTTGGCATCCGGATAGACCGCGCTGCCCGGCGCGGCCAGGCAGTAGCGGGCAGCCTGGCCGCAGGCATTTGCATAGCTGGCCAGTGCTCCGGGCGTATAGGGATCCACCGCCGTGGCCACCAGCCAACCGCGCTCCAGATCAGCAGCCGGAAGCGTGCCGGCCACGCCCTGCTGGCTGGGCAGCGCGGCCAGGCTGCTGGGCTCGCTGCGGCCATCATTGCCGGCCGCGAACACCACCAGCCCACCGTGGTTGATCACGAACGGCCGGTACTCGGCGGCCACCTGCGCGGTGGTCGGCAGGTCGGTCCAGTACAGGCCGCCCCACGAGTTGTTCATCACCTTCACGTTGTAGTTGATCAGGTCCTGGTGGACCTGGGCCACGCCCAGCGGGCCGCTGAAGGCATTGCCCTTGCCACTGCCGTCATCGGCCGGCGGTTTGTCGGAAATGATCCGTGCCGACACGATCTGCGCGCCCGGCGCGATGCCGCCCGGCCAGGACCCTACCGCCGCACCGGCAGCAAGGCTGGCGACGGCAGTGCCATGCCCGACCACGTCGTCGACGCCAAGGTTGTTCTTGGCCGGATCAATGTAATTGAGGTTGGCGAGCACCCGGCCGTTCAGGGCCACCGCATTGCGCTGCACGCCCGAATCGACGATGCCGATGCGTACCCCCTGTCCGGTCAGGCCGGCGGCCTGTGCGGCGCGCGCGTTGGTGACTGACAGATGCGCATCGAAGGCCGGCTCCTGCGGCTTGGCCGGCGGTGGCGTGGTGGGAGGCGGCGTGGTCGGCGGCGGAGGCGTGGTCGGCGGCGGATCGACGCGCACGTTGCTGCCGCCCCCACCGCCACCACAGGCCGTCAGCGCCACCGCCAGCGCGGTTCCCAGGGCAGACCTCACCATCATCGTGCGTTCCATCGATTCCTTCCCATGAACGTTGTCCTGCCTTCATCCCGGCAGGTGCGCGGCCGCGCCCAGCGGCGGCCCTCCCCGACCCTCTATACTTGGGCCGACCCCCACGCAGTCTGCCGGGAAACCGGGGCGCATCCAACGGCCCCTGGTCTCCTTTCCGAACATTGCTTACGCATCAACGAGATTGCCATGTCCAACATCGTCATCGCCGCCGCCAAGCGCACCGCCATCGGCTCCTTCCTCGGTCAGTTCAACGGCGTGCCGACCCCCACCCTCGGCGCGGCCGCCATCGCCGCCGCCCTGGAGCAGTCGGGCGTCCCGGCCAGCGACGTTTCTGAAGTACTGATGGGCTGCGTGCTGCCGGCCAACCTCGGCCAGGCGCCGGCCCGCCAGGCGGCGATCGCCGCCGGCATCCCGCTGTCAACCGGTGCCACCACGCTGAACAAGGTGTGCGGCTCGGGCATGAAGACCATCATGCTTGGCCATGACCTGATCAAGGCCGGTTCGGCCCGCATCGTGGTCGCCGGCGGCATGGAATCGATGTCCAACGCCCCGCACATGCTGCCGAACTCGCGTACCGGCAACCGCTTCGGCAACTTCCAGGCGGTCGACCACATGGCCCACGACGGCCTGGTCAACGCCTACGACGGCAAGGCCATGGGCGAATTCGCCGAGTGCGCCGTGGACAAGTACCAGTTCAGCCGCGAAGAGCAGGACGCCTACGCCATCGAATCGGTCAAGCGTGCCCAGGCCGCGCAGGCCAACGGTGCATTCGCCGATGAAATCGTCGCGGTGAAGGTCGCCACCCGCAAGGGTGAGGTCGAAGTCACCACCGACGAGCAGCCCGGCCGCTCGGACATTGCCAAGATCCCGACCCTGCGCCCGGCCTTCAAGAAGGACGGCAGCGTCACCGCCGCCAGTTCCTCCAGTATCTCCGACGGCGCCGCCGCAGTGGTCCTGCTGACCGAGGAAGATGCGGCCGCACGCGGCATCACCCCGCTGGCGCGCATCGTCGGCCATGCCACCCATTCGCAGGAACCGGAGTGGTTCACCACCGCGCCGATCGGCGCACTGCACACGTTGCTGGAGAAGACCGGCTGGTCGCTGGACCAGGTCGACCTGTTCGAAATCAACGAAGCCTTCGCCGTGGTGGCGATGGCGCCGATGCGCGAACTGGGCATTCCGCATGACAAGCTCAACGTGAATGGCGGTGCCTGCGCACTGGGCCATCCGATCGGCGCCTCCGGTGCACGTCTGGTGGTGACCCTGGTCAACGCCCTGCGCACGCGCGGTGGCAAGCGCGGCATTGCCACCCTGTGCATCGGTGGCGGCGAAGCAACCGCAATCGCCATCGAATTGATTTAAAAAGATTTAACGATGGTTTCGCAAAAATGAATGCGGGATCGCTTGACACCCAATCTTGGCTTGTCATCATGTTGTCGGCGCGCAGCATGCGCGTTGCCTAATTCTAACGACGAGGATTTACACAATGAGCATCAACAAGCTGCTGGTCGCGATGTCCCTGGCTCTGGCCCTGGCCGCCTGCTCGAAGCAGGAAGCTGCCCAGGACGCCGCTGCTTCGGCCAACGAAGCCGCCACCGAAGCCCAGGCTGCTGCCGACCAGGCCGCCGCTGCTGGCGCCCAGACCGCCGACGCTGCCCAGCAGGCCGCTGACACCGCCGCCACCGCTGCTGACGCTTCGGTTGACGCTGCTGCCCAGGCTGGCGCTGCTGCCACCGACGCCGCTGCCGGCGCCGCTGCTGACGCTGCCAAGGCTGCTGAAGGCACCGCTGAGAAGGCCAAGGACGCTGCTGAAGAAGCCAAGAAGTAATAACTTCTTTCTTCACGCTGTTCTGGAAAAGCCGCTGGTTCGCCAGCGGCTTTTTCTTTTGTCGAATGCGCGCGACTGAGTCGCTGCATCGCGACCCCGTCTTCACAACGGCATGAATAGGCTGGCGTCCCCATCCATTGCAGTACCGGAGACCGCCATGAAGATTCGTCCGATCACCACCACCCTGCTGGCCGCCTCCCTGCTGCTGGCCCTAGCCGCCTGCAAGGGCCCGGAAGCCGAACAGGCCAAGCAGGACGCGCAGCAGGCCGCCGACAGCGCTGGCGCTGCCGCCCGTGACGCCGTGGACAAGGCCGCCGAAGCCACCCGCGACGCCGCCGACAAGACCGCTGCCGCCTCCGAGCAGGCCGCTGCCGATACCCAGCAGGCGCTGGACAAGGCTGCAGACGCCACTGCCAACGCTGCCGACAAGGCCAAGGACGCGGCAACCGACGCCGCCGCACATGCCAGCGACGCCACCGCCAACGCCGCACAGAAGGTCGCCGACAAGGCCCGCGATGTCGCCAATGACGCCAAGGCGACCGCCGCCAAGGAAGAAGCCAAGCACTAAGCCCTACCGGCAGCCGAGCATGGCCTCGGCGCTACAGGAAAAGCCGCGGCACTGCCGCGGCTTTTCTGCTTTTCGCTTTTCGCCTTTTCTGTTGATTCCGTGGTGTGCGCCCACGGAAATTGTCCGCGGCCGCGCGGGTGGGTTGCGCAGGGGCGTGAGCCGCATGGATGCGGCGATCGAGCTTACATGGACGTACTTGCAGCGCCCCCTGCGCAACCCACCCGCGCGGCCCGCTCACGACGCAGACTCCGCGCCGCCCACCACGAGGGGCTCCGCCGTTCGCCGCCTCCTACGGCAGCGCGCGCGCCAGCATCGCCGTCAGCTCCAACCCCGCCGGCAGCGTCCCGAACGCCAGGCCGTGCTCCCCTTCCAGCCGGCTACGCACGAACGCCTCCGCCATCGGGCTGCGCGCACGCAGCAGCACTGCCGCCTGCAGCAGCAGCGCAGTACGCTCGCAGAACAGCCGCGCCTGCGATTCTTCCGGTGGCGGCGCCGATGCCCAGCGCTGCAATGCCGCTGCGTAGCGCGCATCACGGTCAGCCACCGCCGCCAGCTCATCGCGCAGCACCGCCAGCGCTTCCGGCTCACGGGCCAGCGCGCGCAGCACGTCCAGGCACTGGATGTTGCCGCTGCCCTCCCAGATCGAATTCAACGGTGCCTGCCGGTACAGCCGCGGCAGCATCGACTCCTCCACGTAGCCCGCCCCACCCAGGCATTCCTGCGCTTCATTGACGAATGCCGGCGCACGCTTGCACAGCCAGTACTTCCCGAGCGCCGTCCCCACCCGTGCCAACGCAGCTTCGTTGGCGTCCACACCGGCATGATCCACCGCGCGTGCGATGCGCATCGACAGCACCGTGGCCGCCTCCGACTCCAGCGCCAGGTCGGCGAGCACGTTGGTCATCAACGGGTGTTCGACCAGCAGCTTGCCGAAGGTGCGGCGATGGCGTGCATGGTGCAGTGCCTGCGCCAATGCCATGCGCATTTCCGCCGCTGCACCCAGCATGCAGTCCAGGCGGGTCATCATCACCATGCCGATGATGGTGGCCACGCCGCGCCCCTCTTCGCCTACGCGCCATGCCTGCGCGCCGCAGAACTCGACCTCGCTGGAGGCGTTGGCCCAATCGCCGAGCTTGTCCTTCAGCCGCATCAGCCGGAACGCATTGCGGTCACCATCGGCCAGCCGGCGCGGCATCAACAGGCAGGTCAGGCCTCCCGGCGCTTGTGCCAACACCAGGAAGCCGTCGCACATCGGTGCGGAGAAAAACCACTTGTGGCCGACCAGCCGATAGCGTTCGCCATCGATCGGTTCGGCACGCGTGCTGTTGGCCCGCACATCGGAACCGCCCTGCTTTTCGGTCATGCCCATACCCAGGGTGATGCCGGCCTTGTCCGCCACCGGTACATCGCGCGGGTCATAGACCGGTGCGGCGGCCTTGCGTGTCCACGCTGCGAGATGCGGTTGAGACTGCAGCACCGCCACCGCGGCATGGGTCATGGTCAATGGGCAGCTGGTACCGGCCTCCGCCTGGTGGTGCAGGTAGCTCAGCGCCGCACGCGCGACGTGTGCGCCGGGCTGCGGCTCGTGCCAGGACAATCCAGCGACACCGTGCGATTTCGCCGTTCCCATCAACTGGTGATAGGCCGGATGGAACTCCACCGTATCGATGCGATGGCCCTGCGCGTCATGCGTGCGCAGGCGCGGGCGATCACGGTTGGCGTCGAAGCCGATCCGGTACAGCTCATCACCGGCCAGCGCGCCGTACACCGCCAGCCGTGGCGCGAAGCTGGCGGCCCCTTCGCGTTGCACGGCGTCCATCAACGCCACGTCGTCGGTCCACAGCTGGTGGCCGGCAAACGGCGGCGGCTGGTTGAGCACCACGTGGGTTTCATAGGGCGCGCTGCTGCTGAAGCTGGGTCCACTCATCCGGTCCATCCTGGCGGCAAGAGGTGTGCGGTTCGATTGTGCCGCATCGCCTGCCAAGCCCGCGTTCAGGCCGGTTCTCACCCCGTGCACGAGCGGCAGGCCACAGTGATCGCATGGCAGTCAACGACGATCTGGTGGTGCTGCGCCCGGAAGGGCTGTACTGCGCCGCCGGCGATTTCCACATCGATCCCTGGCGACCGGTAGCGCGCGCGGTCATCACCCATGGTCATGGCGATCACGCGC
This sequence comes from Stenotrophomonas sp. WED208, assembly GCF_040984485.1. NCBI lineage: Bacteria > Pseudomonadati > Pseudomonadota > Gammaproteobacteria > Lysobacterales > Lysobacteraceae > Stenotrophomonas > Stenotrophomonas sp. WED208. The sequence continues at coordinate 1,239,605 of NZ_JAZARB010000001.1, read as the reverse complement.
GCCCAGGCATGGGCGAATACCACTGCAGCGACGGCAGCCTGCCGATCCTGCGCTGGCGTCTTGGCGATGTGCCGTTGCAGGCGCATGCGGAGGGCGTACCGTTCCGCCTGGGCCAGGTGCAGGTATCCCTGCATCCGGCCGGTCACGTCCTCGGCTCTTCGCAGGTGCGCATCGACGACGGGCGGCAGGTCTGGGTGGCCTCCGGCGACTACAAGCGCCAGCCTGATCCAACCTGTGCGCCATTTGAAGTAGTGCCCTGCGATACCTTCATCACCGAAGCCACCTTCGCCCTGCCGATCTACCGCTGGCCGGACACCCCGGCGGTCGCTGCGGAGATCGTGGCGTGGCGCAGCGAGTGCGAACAACGCGGCGAGGCCGCGATCCTGCTGTGCTACGCACTGGGCAAGGCGCAGCGGGTGCTGGCCGAGCTGCTGCCGCTGGATGATCGCCCGGCGTGGCTGCACGGCGCCATCGCCAATGGCGTCGCGGTCTACCGGCAGGCCGGCGTGCCGATGCTGGAGACGCTCACCGTCGCCGAACAGGGCCGTCAGCCCGATGCCGCCGGCCAGCTGATCCTCGCACCACCCTCGGCCGCCGGCACACCGTGGATGCGCCGCTTCGGCCGCCACCAGCTGGGCTTTGCCTCGGGCTGGATGCAGCTGCGCGGCAACCGGCGTCGCCGCAACGTCGATCGTGGCTTCGTCATTTCCGATCACGCCGATTGGCCTGCGCTGCTGCAGACCATTGAACAGACCGGTGCGCAGCGGGTGATCGCCACCCATGGCAATACCGATGCGTTGATTCCCTTCCTGCGTGAGCGCGGCGTGGCGGCCGAAGCCTTCCGTACCGATTTCGGGAGCGAGGAATGAAGGCCTTCGCAGCGCTCTACCAGCGCTTGGACCGCAGCACCGCCACGCTGGACAAGCGTGCCGCACTGGTCGACTACTTCCGCCAGGCGCGCGCGCACGACGCTGCATGGGCGCTGTACCTGCTCAGCGGTGGCAAGGTGGGCGGCGCACGCCGCAGGATCGCTGCCAGCGGCGAACTGCGCGCCTGGATTGCCGAAGAATCCGGCTTGCCCCCGTGGTTGGTGGAAGACAGCTATGCGCAGGTGGGCGACCTGGCCGAAACGCTGACCCTGCTGCTGGACGATCCATCCCAGCCGGCCGCCGACCGCCCGTTGGCTGATTGGATCGAACAGCATCTGCTGGCCGTGGCCAACCAACCCGAAGCAGTACGCCACGCGGCGATAGTCACCGGCTGGCAGCAGCTGTGCAGCAGCGAACGCCTGGTGTTCAACAAGCTGCTGACCGGCGCCCTGCGCGTTGGCGTCTCGCAGCGACTGGTGCAGCAGGCACTGGCCGAATGGTCCGGCCTGGACATCGCACGCATCGCCCAGCGCATGCTCGGCGAGTGGGTACCCTCGCCCGGGCTGCTGGCTCAGCTGCTGTCACCGGACGAGCTGCCATCCGACCGCCAGCAGCCCTACCCGTTCTTCCTCGCCTCCCCCCTGGAAGGCGGCCCTGCCGAACGCCTCGGCCCGATCGATGACTGGCTTCTGGAATGGAAATGGGATGGCATCCGCCTGCAGCTGCTGCGTCGGCATGGCGAAGTCGCGCTGTGGTCACGCGGCGAGGAACGGCTGGATGGCCGCTTCCCCGAAATCGAGCAGGCAGCGATGGCGCTGCCGGAGGGCTGCGTGCTGGACGGCGAATTGCTGGCCTGGGACGAGAGCACCGAGCTGCCGCGCGCCTTCACCGCGCTGCAGACCCGCATCCAGCGCCGCAAGCCTGGTGCGGCCACCCTGCGCAACACGCCGGTGCGCGTGCTCGCCTATGACCTGCTTGAACTCGATGGCGTGGACCTGCGCGAGCGTCCGTTGCGGGAACGGCGTGTACGGCTCGCCGCGGTCATCGGCGCCCTGGATGATGCGCGGATCCAGCTGTCACCCGACGTTGCCGCCGACGACTGGCTGCAGGCGGCGGCGATGCGCGACGCAGCACGCGAACGCGGTGTGGAAGGACTGATGCTGAAACGGCGCGCCTCGCCCTACCAGGCCGGGCGACGCCGCGGTGACTGGTGGAAATGGAAGGTCGATCCGCTCACGATCGATGCGGTGCTCTTGTATGCACAGGCCGGCCATGGGCGACGCAGCACCCTGTATACCGACTACACCTTCGGCGTCTGGGACGGCGACACGCTGGTACCGGTGGCCAAGGCCTACTCGGGCCTCGACGACAAGGAGATCCTCGCGCTTGATCGCTGGATCCGCGCCAACACCCGCGAGCGCTTCGGTCCGGTGCGCAGCGTACGCGCCGAACAGGTCTTCGAACTGGGCTTCGAGGCGGTCAATCGCAGCAGCCGACACAAGTCCGGCATCGCCGTGCGCTTTCCACGCATCCTGCGCTGGCGCCACGACAAGCCGGCCAGCGAGGCCGACCAGCTGGCCACCCTGCAGGCGCTGGCGCGATGAACCGCAGCCAGGCACTGCGCCGGCTGGAAGACTGGTTCGCGTCGAAAGGCTGGCGCTCACTGCCGTTCCAGCGCGCGATGTGGCGGCACTATCTCGCCGGCGGCTCCGGGTTGCTGCACACACCGACCGGCAGCGGCAAGACACTGGCCATGTTCGGCGGCCCGCTGCTGCAGGCCATGATCGCCCCACCGCCCTCATCCCGCCGCGCCAGCGCGGTACGCCCGCTGCAGGTGCTGTGGGTGACGCCCCTGCGCGCGTTGGCCAGCGACACCGCGCGCGCACTGCAGGCGGTGATCGACGGGCTGGGACTGGGCTGGCGTGTCGGCCTGCGCAGTGGTGATGCCAGCAACCGCGAACGACGACAGGCGCGCGAGGGGCGCATCGACGTACTGGTCACGACGCCGGAATCACTGGCGCTGCTGCTGAGCTATCCGGATACGCTGCCGCGCATGCGCCAGCTGCGTTGCGTGGTGGTGGACGAGTGGCACGAGTTGTTGGGCAACAAGCGCGGCGTCCTGCTGCAGTTGAATCTTGCGGTGTTGCGCGATGCTGCACCTGCATTGCAGTTGTGGGGGCTGTCGGCCACGCTGGGCAATCTGCAGGAGGCGCGCGACGTGCTGCTACCCGGGCAACCGGATGCGCCGATCATGCAGGGCGTACGCCCGCGCGCAATCAGCGTGCGCAGCCTGCTGCCGGCCCCCGGCCAACGTTTCCCATGGGCCGGGCATCTCGGCCTGGCGCAGCTGCCACGCGTGCTGGAAGAACTGATGCAGGCGCGCAGCAGCCTGCTGTTCACCAATACGCGAGCACAGGCCGAGTTGTGGCACCAGGCACTGGCGGCGGTCTGGCCGGAAGACCCGGCTACGCTGGCGCTGCATCACGGCTCGCTGGATCCGGCGCTGCGCCAGCAGGTGGAAGACGGCCTGCGCGCGGGGGCGTTGCGCTGCGTGGTTGCCACCTCCAGCCTCGACCTCGGCGTGGACTTCCCCGAGGTTGAACAGGTGCTGCAGCTGGGCAGCCCGAAGGGCGTGGCGCGCCTGCGCCAACGCGCGGGACGTGCGCGTCACCGCCCGGGTGCCAGCGGTTCCATCCTGTGCGTGCCCAGCCATGCACTGGAGCTGGCCGAGTACGCCGCGGTGCGCCGTGCATTGGCCGAAGGCGTGGTCGAAGCGCGCAGGCCGCCGACGCTGTCACTGGATGTGCTGGCCCAGCATGCGGTCAGCCGCGCGCTGGCCGGTGGCTTCGACAGCGATGCGCTGCTGGCGCAGGTACGGCGTACCCATGCCTTCACGTCGCTCGGCGAAGACCAATGGCAGGCCGTGCTCACGTTCATCGTGCAGGGCGGCGAGGCCCTGGCCCAGTACCCCGATTTCCACAAGGTCGTGCGTGATGCCGATGGCCGGTACCGCATGCACGACCGTCGCCAGGCGCTGCGACATCGGCTGTCGATCGGCACCATCAGCAGCGATGGCAGCGTGCGCGTGCAGTTCCTGCGCGGTGGCGGGCTCGGCGCAGTCGAGGAGCAGTTCGCCAGCCGACTGCGCCGTGGTGATCGCTTCCAGTTTGCCGGGCGCCTGCTGGAACTGGTGCAGCTGCGTGACATGACCGCCTTCGTGCGACTGGCGCGTGGACGCGGCAACGGCGTCGTGCCGCGCTGGCAGGGCGGCCAGCTGCCGTTGTCAACGGCGCTCGGCCGCGAACTGGAGTGGGTCCTGTCCGGTGCCGACGACAGCGCGGAATCACGCTGGCTGGCTCCGCTGTTGGCTCTGCAGGAACAGGTGTCCGCACGCCCCGGGCCGGACCATCTGCTGGTGGAAGACGTGCGGCGCCGCGACGGCCAGTTCCTGTTCGTCTATCCGTTTGCCGGCCGCCACGTTCACGAGGCACTGGCCGCGCTGCTGGCGCTGCGGCTCACGCGCCGGCAGCGCAACAGCATCGGCTATGCAGTGAACGACCACGGCCTGGTGCTGGCCCCGGCGCAGACGGTCGATCTGGAGGCGCAGCAGTGGCGGGGGCTGTTCACTGCTGATCAACTGCTCGACGATCTGCGTGCGGCGGTGAACCTGGGCGAGCTGGCGCGACGCCAGTTCCGAGGCATCGCTCGCGTCGCCGGGCTGCTGGTTCCGAGCCTGCCCGGTGGCATGCCGCGTTCGCTGCGCCAGCTGCAGGCCTCGGCCGGCCTGCTGTACGACGTACTGCGCGAGCATGATCGCGACCATCTGCTGCTGGCGTTGGCCGAGCACGAGGCCCTGCACGACAACCTGGACCTTCCCGGACTGCAGCAGGTACTGGAACGGATCGGCACGCAGTCGCTGTCGGTGCAGCGCCCTGCATCGCTCACGCCGCTGGGCTTTCCACTGTGGGCAGAGCGGCTGCGCGGGCAGTTCAGCAACGAAGACTGGCGCACCCGCGTGCAGCGCGCCGCACTACAGCTGGAACGCCGCCATGGCCGATGAACTGCCGCTGCTGCTGGCCAGCGAGCCGCTGACGCTGCTTGGCTCGCGTGCGCTGTACTGGCCCGCACGGCAGGCACTGCTGATCGCTGACCTGCACCTGGGCAAGGCCGATGTGTTCCGCCGTTCCGGCATCGCGCTGCCCGGTGGCGGCACCCGCGGCGACCTGCAGCGCCTGCAGTCACTGCTGGATGCGCACACCTCTCGCGAACTCTGGATCCTGGGCGACATCCTGCATGGGCCGGTCCATCGCGCCGCGTGGTACCAGCAGTGGCTGGCATGGCGCGAACGCAATGCCACGTTGGATGTGCATGTGCTGCGCGGCAATCACGACCGGCAGCTACCGCATGCGCAGCTGCAGGTACAGATCCACGATGAGGTACGACTGCCGCCGTTCCTGCTTCGCCATGAGCCGATGCCCGATGCGGCATTGCACGTGATCGCAGGTCATCTGCATCCGCAGATCGCCTTGCCACCGTTGCGGCGACGCTTCCCTGCATTCTGGTTGCGCGAGCGCACGATGATCCTGCCGGCGTTCTCCACGTTCACCGCTGGAATCGTGCCTGCACCTGCCCACGGCGAGCGGATGATCGCGTGTGTGGAGGGGGGCCTGGTGGAACTGCCCGTGCGTTGAATCAGGCCGGGCGGACGCCCAGCACCGGCATCAGGCGGAAGTCGGGCGAGTCATCGTCACGCCGCCGCGGCAGGGCCTGGATGGCCACCAGCATTTCCTGCGCACAGGCCCGGATGCGTGCGTGATGCTCGGGCGATGCATGACTGATCAGGCTGCCGACATGGAATTCGAATACGTCCTCCAGTACGTCGGGCTGGTCCTCGTGCAGCATCTGCAGCAGACCGCGCAGCTTGCAGATTTCCGATTCCAGCTCCTCGACCGCGAACAACATGGCGTCCTCCTCTTCAACTTCAGCGGCTCATCCGGGCCGCAGCAGGCCGCAACGGCGGCGCCACCCGGGCCACGCGCGATGTTGATCACGGAAAGGAAAACGGGCGACGCGGCTGTCGCGTGCTCCCCTCTTCTCGCATATCCGCAGTGAGGCAACCGTTAATTCACGTGACGGCGAGCTTCACGCACCGGCAGTTGCGGTGATGATGCGGGTCGGTTCGGCGGTCGTCGCCAACGCGTCGATGAAGGCCGGATCCAGTGCCAGCGAGCCGAACCAGCCGTGCTGCGTGCCACTGAGCACGCGCAGCATGTGGCCACGACCACCCGGCAGGCGCCCCATCGGCCCGAGCAGTACATCACGTGCCTTCGCCCATGCATCACGATCGGACTGGAACAACGGCGTCAGCCAGCGGCTCCAGCGCTGATAGACCGCCACATGCGCGCGTCGCTGCGCCTGGTAGACCTGCAGCGCGACCGTGCTGCCGCCATAGGTGCGCACCGCATCGCGCAGCGCCAGCGCATCCAACAGCGCCATGTTCACCCCCTGCCCCAGCTGCGGGCTCATCGCATGCGCGGCATCACCGGCCAGTACCATGCGGCCCTGATGCCAACGCGTCATCACTGCGTCGCGATAGATCGCGCGCGCCATCTGGCCGGGGTCGCGCAGATGGGCGAAGCGTGCAGCGGCCTGCGGCCACAGCGCGTGCAGCTCCTCCAACCAGGCTGGCATGCCATCGCTCTGCCAACGCTCGAAGTCGGAACGTGGCAGGCTCCAGAAGAAACTCAGGCGCGGCGTGTCATCACCGGGGCGCGTGCCGACGGGCAGCAGCCCGATCATCTTGCGCGCGGCCACGTAACGCTGCCGCAGCTCCTGCACGTGCGGCCAGTCCTCGGCCGGCAGCAGGCACCACAGCGCCCCCCAGGGATACACACGGTCCAGCCCGGCACCACCGGCGATGGTGCCGCGCAGCGTCGATGCGGCGCCATCGGCGGCCACCACCAGGTCGAACGGGCCATGCGTGCGCCCATCGCTGTCGCGCAGACGGCCGTGTTCGGCATCCACCTCGGTAATGGTGGTACCGGCATGCAGCTGGCCCTCGCCTGCGCGCGCCTCGTCCAGCAGCGAGAACAACGCGCCACGCTGCATGCCAAGGCCGTGAAGACGCGCATCCAGGCCGTCGTAGCGCATGTCCATCACCGCGCGCTCGCACGGCGTATCGCCATACAGGCGATGCACCGGCGCGGCATGCGCGCGCACGGAATCAAGCAGTCCCATCTGCCACAGCACCTGCAGGCCGCTGGGCTGCAGCAGAAAGCCGGCGCCCACCGGCCCCGGCGTGGGCACGCGTTCGAAGATCTCCACCTCGTGGCCGTCACGGGTGAGCAGGATGGCCACTGCCTGGCCAGCGGTGCCGTAGCCGATCACGGCGATGCGCAGTCGTTCCGTCATGGCCGCATTGTGCCCGACGCGGGCGGATCGCGAACGGGCCGCGGGCAATCCGCGCAAAAAAAACCCCGCCGGAGCGGGGTTTTCAACGCACTGTCGAGTGGATCACTCGGCCGGCGTGATGTTCGAAGCCTGGGCACCCTTCGGGCCCTGGGTCACGTCATAGGTGACACGCTGGCCTTCCTGCAGGCTGCGGAAGCCCTTGGAGTTGATGGCGGAGAAGTGCGCGAACACGTCGGCGCTGCCATCCTCCGGCGAGATGAAGCCAAATCCCTTGGCGTCGTTGAACCACTTGACGGTACCGTTCGGCATGGTGATGCGAGACCTTATGCAATGAATGGGTGGTGTACGCTGAACCCGCGCACAAGCTGAGTATGCAAAGCTTGCTCGGGGAAGACAATCACCCCCGCGCCAATTCGCCCACCAGTTCCGGAAGTCCGTTGCTTGCCGCCTGCACGTTGGCCAGCACTTCGGCCATCGTAATCTCCTCGCCATCACCGCAGCCGGCGGCCCAGTTGGCAATGATCGCCAGGCAGGCGTAATCCAGCCCCAGCTCCCGCGCCAGCGCGGCTTCCGGCATGCCGGTCATGCCCACCAGATCGCAACCGTCGCGGCGCATGCGGGCGATTTCGGCGATGGTTTCCAGGCGCGGCCCCTGCGTTGCGCCATAGCAGCCACCGTCATGGACCGTGACACCGGTCACTTTGGCTGCCGCCAGGATCTTGCTGCGCAGCATCGGCGTGTACGGATGGCCGAAATCGACGTGGACCACGTCGGTGCCTTCTTCTTCACAGATCGTGCTGATGCGGCCCCAGGTGTAGTCGATGATCTGGTCCGGGCAGGCCAGCACGCGCGGACCGAAGTTCTCGGTGATGCCACCCACCGTGTTCAACGCCAGCACCCGCTGCGCGCCCAGTTGCTGCAGCGCGGCCAGGTTGGCGCGGTAGTTGATCTTGTGCGGCGGCAGCGAATGGCCTTCGCCATGCCGCGCCAGGAACGCCACGCGATGGCCGAGCAGCGTGCCCACGCGCACCGGGCCGGACGGACGGCCGAAGCGGGTGTCGACTTCGTGGGTCTGCACGTCGTCAAGCTTGGCCAGGTTGTAGACACCGGTACCGCCGATCACGGCCAGGGCAATCTGTTGCATTCGAAGCACTCCATGAAAAGACGAACGCCGGCACCCGAGGATGCCGGCGGCAGAGGAAGACGCGCCGCGGACGGCTTCGCCGTTATTCCTTCATCGCGTAGATGGCCGGCACGCAGCGCAGGGTTTCGTTGACGTCCATGCCGAAGCCGAACACGTAACGGTCCGGCAGTTCGATGCCGGCGTAGTCGGCCGTCACGTCCGGCAGCGCGCGGTCATGCTTCTTCACCGTCATCGCGGCGATGCGCACGTCGGTCGCGCCTTGTTCCAGGCACCAGGTGCGCACGCCCTGCAGGGTGTATCCCTCGTCGAGGATATCGTCGACCAGCAGCACGCGGCGGCCGAACAGCGAGGTGGCCGGCTTGTGCTTCCAGACCAGGTCGCCGCCGGTGGTTTCACCGCGGTAGCGGGTGGCGTGCAGGTAATCGAACTGCACGTCCTGGCCGCGCGCGCCCAGCTCCAGCGCCAGCTGGCCGGCGAACGGCAGTGCACCGTGCATGATGGACAGGAACAGCGGCACCTCGCCCTTGTAATCGCGCGCGATGGCGTCGGCGATACCAGCGATGGCCTTGTCGATGGTGGGGCGGTCGACCAGCAGGTCAGCCTGGGCCAGGGCCTGGGAAATGGTGAGGTTGGGCATCAGACGGTTCTTCCAAGGGTTTCAAGCAAATGGGATTGGGTGTCGCCATGGCGGGCATCGGCCAGCAGGCCATCCCAGCCGAGTGCGCCGCGGCCAAGCAGGCCCAGCAGCGCAGCAGTATTGAGGGAGCGCCCCTGCACCGCGTGCAGGGCTTCATCGACCAGTTCCGGGTGGCAGACCAGCACCACGTCGCAGCCGGCATCCAGATGCGCGTGCACGCGCGCCGGCACACCGCCCGCACTGTGCGAGGCGGCCATGCCGATGTCATCGGAGAACACCACGCCGCGGAACCCGAGCTCGCCGCGCAGGATGTCCTGGATCCAGCGCGGTGAATAGCCGGCCGGTTCCGGTGCCACCTGCGGATAGATCACGTGCGCCATCATCACCGCGTCGGCACCGGCGGCGATGCCGGCCTGGAACGGGACCAGGTCCTGCGCGCGCAGCTCGTCCAGCGCACGCGGGTCGATCGCGGTATCCACGTGGGTATCTTCCAGCACGGTGCCATGGCCGGGGAAATGCTTGAGCGTGGCGGCCATGCCGACCGCATGCATGCCGCGCACGTAGGCGGCGGTGAACGCGGCCACCACCTGCGGGTCTTCACTGAAGGCGCGGTTGCCGATGGCGCGGTTGCCACGGCCAAGGTCGACCACCGGCGCGAAGCTCAGGTCCAGGCCACTGGCGCGCACTTCGCTGGCCATCAGCCAGGCGTGCTGCTCGGCCAGCGTCAGCGCCTGCTGTGGGTCGGTGGCGTACATCGCCCCGATGTCCTGCAGCGGCGGCAGCTCGCTGTAGCCCTCGCGGAAACGCTGCACGCGACCGCCTTCCTGGTCCACGCAGATCAGCTGCGGGCGCGGCGCGGCGGCGCGGATCGCCGCGCTCAGATCGGTTACCTGCTGGCGCGAAGCGAAGTTGCGCTTGAACAGCACCACCCCGGCCACGGCATCGTGCTGCAGCCAGTCACGTTCCTGGGCAGTCAGTTCAGTGCCGGCAACGCCGATCAGCAGCATGGTCGATCTCCACAACGCGCGCCCGCATGGCGCAGTGCCGCATTGTCGCAGAACCGGCCGACAGGCGCAGTGGTCAGAAAATGGGGACGGAGGGGATTAAGACGTATCCAGCCCACGGGGCCGATTGCGGCTTAATCCCCTCCGTCCCCTTTTCGGGTGCGATCAGACCTTGCAGCCGTCCGGGCCGCAGGCCTCGTCTCCGTCAGCCGAAGCTGCCGGGGCACCCTGTTCGGCCGCGATCTGGCGCAGGGCGTTGGCGAAGGCCTCGGGGGGCTGCGCCCCGGAAATGGCCCACTTCCCATCGATGACGAAGGTCGGCACCGAAGAAACGCCCAATGCGTGGGCCTGCGCCAGCTTCGCTTCAACCTCGGCCAGGCCGCGGTCGGAGGCCAGCATCTGGGTGATTTCGCCTGCGTCGAGCCCCCCCGTCACGCCCGCCTTGATCAGCACCGCGCTGTCCGCCAGGTTCTGACCAAGCTCGAAGTGGGCGCGGAACAGCGCCTCCCCGACCGCGTCCTGCACGCCGTGCTGGCCGGCCAGCCACAGCACCCGGTGCGCCGGCAGCGTGGTCACCCGCACCTGGCCCCGGCTGAAGTCCATCGGCAGGCCTTCCGCACGCGCCGTGGTCTGGGTCTGGCCGAGGATCTGTTCGGTGCGCTCGACGCCACCGAACTTGCGCACATAAGCCTCGCGCAGCGGCACCGGGGTGTCGTCCGCGTCCGGGTCCAGCTGGAACGGCTGCCAGTGGATATCGAGTTCAGGCGCATTGGCGCCCAGCAACTGCACACCCTGCTGGAAACGATGCTTGCCGATCCAGCACCAGGGGCAGACCACGTCGGAGTAGATGTCGATTCTCATCCACACGACATGGGGCCCCTCCCCCAGGATAAAAGGGGACGGAGGGGATTAAGTCGTTTTCAGCACAGGCGGGGTAAAGACGACTTAATCCCCTCCGTCCCCTTTTTGGAATTTCACCACTGTGAATAGGGGTGACTGGCCAAGGCGACGTTGTAGTAGCGGGCGTCGTCGGTGACTTCCGCGCCGGCCCAGTCTGGCAGGTCGATCGCCTGGTCGGCGCTGTCCAGTTCGACTTCGGCCACGATCAGGCCGGCGTTGTCGCCGAGGAACTCGTCCACTTCCCAGGTCAGGCCGGCGTGCTCGACCAGATGGCGGCGCTTGTCGATCAGGCCACCCACGCACAGCGCCAGCAGCGCGCGCGCGTCCTCCACCGGAATCGGGTAATCGAATTCCTGCCGGGTGTGGCCGATGGTGCGCGACTTCAGGTTCAGCGCCGCATGGTCGCCGTCGATACGCACGCGCACCGAGGCGTTCTGGGTGCCGCGATCCAGCGCGCCCATGTCGTTGATGTAGCCCTGCGCCATCGGGATCACCCGGTGCGCAGCGGATCGCCAGCCATCGTTGATGACCAGGAATTTGCGTTCGATTTCAATGCCCATGGCGCGATTATGCGCCATGGGTGACGACAGACGCTCAGCGCTTCTCGAACACCGCGATGCTTTCCACGTGCGCGGTGTGCGGGAACATGTCCATCGCACCGGTGCTGACCAGGGTGAAGCCCTGCTCATTGACCAGATAGCCGGCATCGCGCGCCAGCGAGCCCGGGTGGCAGCTGACATAGACGATGCGCTTGAACTGCTTCAGCGGCAGCTGCTGCAGCACCTCGATCGCGCCCGAGCGCGGCGGGTCCAGCAGCAGCTTGTCGAAGCCCTGGCGCATCCACGCGGTGCTGCGCTGGTCCTGGGTCAGGTCGGCACTGAAGAACTGGGCATTGACCAGACCATTGCGCTCGGCATTCTCACGGGCACGCGCGACAAGGCCGGCATCACCTTCCACGCCGACCACTTCGCGCACACGGCGGGCCAGCGGCAGGGTGAAATTGCCCAGGCCGCAGAACAGATCCAGCACACGCTCGTCCTCACCCGGCTCAAGCAGGTCCAGGGCGTGGGCAATCATCTTCTCGTTGAGCTTGGCGTTGACCTGGATGAAGTCCAGCGGGCGGAACGCCAGCTCGACGTCCCACGGCGCCAGCCGGAACGACAGCGGCACGCCCTGCCCGTCCAGCGGCTGCACGGTGTCCACGCCACCGGACTGCAGGTAGATCACGAAGCCATGCTGTTGGCCGAAATCGGCCCAGGCCGCACGGTCGGCATCACTCAGCGGCTGCAGATGGCGCACGGTCAGGACCACGGCCTGGTCACCGGCAATGAATTCGATCTGCGGAATGTCACGCTTGCCATCGAGCGACTCGATGAAGGTGGACAGCGCCTCGACCTTGGTGCCGATCTCGGGGATCACGGTCAGGCACTGGCTGAGGTCGGCGACGAAGCGCGGATCCTGTTCACGGAAGCCGACCAGGGTCTTGTCCTTCTTCTCGACCCGGCGCACCGAGAAGCGGCCCTTGCGGCGGTAACCCCAGCTCTCGCCGACCAGCGGCGCCAGCACGGTGCCCGGCTTCACGTGGCCGATCCGCTCCAGGTTGTCCATCAGCACGCGCTGCTTGGCGACAATCTGCTGGTCTTCGTCCAGGTGCTGCAGCACGCAGCCAGCGCAGGTACCGAAGTGCGGACACTTCGGAGTCACGCGCTGCGGCGAGGCCTGCAGCACCTCCACCGTGCGTGCCTCGTCGAAATGTCGACTGCGGGCGGTCTGTTCTGCCATGACCACCTCACCCGGCAGGGCGCCGCTGATGAAGGTGACCTTGCCGCCTTCACCTTCACGGCGGGCGACGCCGCGACCATCATGGCTGAGGTCGAGGATCTCGGTCTGGAACGGGGTACGGTCGATGCGGGAGCGGGATCGGGCCACGTGGCAACAGGCTGCGGGCAAAAATGGGGGCGTATTGTCGCAGATCCTGACTGGCAGGATCGGGACCCGCTTGCGCCCGCCGCCGCTGTGCTTGATGATTGGGCCAGCTGACATGGAGGCAGCCCTGATGCAGATGACCCCGCGGGCCAGCCGGCCTCGCTTCCTGCTTGTCGAGGACGACATCATCAGCCGCGGTTTTTTCAAGGCGGCGTTGGAAACGTTACCGGCGGACGTGGATACCGCAGATTCCCTGGCCAGTGCGCTGGCGAGCGCGGAGCCCGGCGCGCATGACCTGTGGCTGATCGACGTCAACCTACCCGACGGCAATGGCGCGCAGCTGCTGCGCCAACTGCGCCGTTCACACCCCGATACTCCCGCGTTGGCGCATACCGCCGACGGCGACACCTCCATTCATGCCCGGCTGCGCGAAGCCGGGTTCAGCGACACCCTGGTCAAACCCCTCGGCCGCGACCAGCTGCTGAAGGCCGTGCGCCGCGCGCTGGTCAACAGCCCGGCGGGGATCGTCATGGCACAGGCGCCAGCGGCGGTCGAGCTGCAGGTGCAGGACTGGGACGAGACTGCGGCATTGGCCGCGCTCAACGGTCAGCGCAATCACCTGATCGCCCTGCGCGAGCTGTTCCTGGCCGAGCTGCCGGGCGTACGCGATGCGGTCGAGCAGGCGGTGGACCAGCACGACGAGCGCCAGCTGCGCAGCCAATTGCACCGGTTGCAGGCAAGCTGCGGCTTCGTGGGCGCGGCACGTTTGGCCCGTGCGGTGCGCCAGTTGCATCATGCGCCGGAGTCCGGGCAGGCCCAGGCGGGGTTCCGCGACGCGGTGGCTGCCCTGCTGCATTGAGGGGTGTTCGGCAGGGCTGCGCCCTGCACCTGCAGAGGCTTTCAAGCCAGAGCAACACCAAAGGCCAGAGCCAGATCGGCTCTGGCTTTCTGCTTGTTGGGCAGGGCGGTGTGGGTGGGCAGGACACGCCGTAAACCCGTCCATGGGGGCTCGATGGCGCCATCCATGGCGCCAACGGTCCTGCCAACCCACATCGCCCCACCCCCGACAGATTCCCGGTGACGGCTGGTAGATCCACGCCATGCGTGGATGAATTTCTGTCAGATATCGAAATTCAAACTGGGGTCGGATCCGTTTTCCTTCGGAAAACGGATCCGACCCCATGTCGTTCCGACAGCTCGCGGAAAACTGTCGAAGGCGGGGTGGGTCCGGTTGCGGGAGTGTCCGCGGCATGGATGCCGCGGCCAAGCCCCCAGGGACGGGTTTACGGCGACTCCCGCAACCGGACCCACCCCGCCCACCCACGGACAGCCAGCTTCTGCCGTTGACGTTGATTCGGCACGTGCAGGGCTGCAAGCCCTGCCGAAGCCCTCCCTACCTGCGGGGCGCGAGCTGCTCGAGCATTTCCCAGGACTTCAGGCCGCGCGGCCCCAGGTGATGGGCCAACACCCGCCGCATCGGCAGGCGCAGGCTGGCCAGGTCGGCGGCATCGGGCTCTTCGTCGGCGGCCAGCGCCAGCAGCGCAGAACCCGTCGCGGCTGCCCGGCGTTCGCCACCACGCTCGCTGAGCAGGCGTTGCGCGCCTTCCTGCGGATCCAGTTCGTAGCGCGCCGCCGGATCGATCGGCTGGCCGTCGCTGGCGCTGTCCAGATCGAAACCCAGGCCCAGCGCGGACAGCAGCTCGCGTTCAAACCGGCGCAGGGTCCAGGCCAGACCCGCCCCCACTCCCAGCCGCGCGCGTGCCTCGCCGTAGGCCAGGTAAAGCTCCGGCAGCGGGTCCTGGCGCGGGGCCAGGCGCAGGGTCAGCTCACTCAGGTAGAAGCCGGCCAGCATCGCCTGGCCGACCAGGCGCGGGGCCGCGTCCAGTGCCTCGGCGCCGCGCAGCTGGGCAAGCTCGCCACGTTGCTGGGCACTGAAGCGGATCCACTGCAGCGGTTGCAGGGCGGCGCGCAGCACCTGGCCCTTGGCAGTGGACACGCCACGCGCGAGCAGGCCGATACGGCCATGCTGCGCGCTCAACACTTCGACCAGCAGGCTGGTCTCGCGATAGGCCCGTGCATGCAGCACGAAGCCGGTGTCGTCCTCGATCAGCATCGAAGCGACCGTTCCGGGTTACTCGTAACCGAAGGCCTTCAGTGCGGCCTCGTCGTCGGACCAGCCTTCACGCACGCGCACCCAGGTCTCGAGGAACACCTTGGCGCCGAACAGACGCTCCATCTGCAGGCGCGACTTGGCCCCGATTTCCTTCAGGCGGGTGCCGCCCTTGCCGATCACGATCGCCTTCTGGCCTTCGCGCTCGACCCAGATCACCGCACCGATGCGCAGCAGGTTGCCGTCCTCGGTGAAGCGCTCGATCTCCACCGTGGTGGCGTACGGCAGTTCCTCGCCGAGCTGGCGCATCAGCTGCTCGCGCACCAGTTCACCGGCCAGGAAACGCTGGCTGCGGTCGGTGATCTCGTCCTCGCCGAACATCGGCGGGGCTTCCGGCAGCAGCTTGAGCACGTCGCGCACCAGCGCTTCCAGGCCGTTGCGCTTCTGCGCCGAGATCGGGTGCACGGCGGCGAAATCGCGGCCTTCGGTCACCTGCTGCAGGAACGGCAGCAACGCGCCCTTTTCCTTCAGGCGATCGATCTTGTTGACCACCAGCACCACCGGGATGCCGGCGTCGCGCAGCACGTTGAAGGCCAGGCTGTCCTCTTCGTCCCAGCGCCCGGCTTCGATCACCAGCAGGCCGGCATCGACGCCTTCCAGCGAGCCGCGCGCGGCGCGGTTCATCACCCGGTTCATCGCCCGCTTCTGCACCTTGTGCAGGCCCGGGGTGTCGACCAGCACCAGCTGGCCTTCCGGGTAGGTAGCGATGCCCAGCAGGCGATGGCGCGTGGTCTGCGGGCGGTTGGAGACGATGCTGACCTTGGCGCCGACCAGGGCATTGGTCAGGGTCGACTTGCCCACGTTCGGGCGGCCGATGACGGCCACGCTGCCGCAATGATGGGGAGTTTGTTCGCTCACTTGGAATCCAGTTGTTCTAGGACGGCCGCAGCCGCCTGTTGTTCGGCAAGCCGCCGCGAGGCGCCTTCGCCCTCGGTGCTGGCGGCCGGGTCGGCTACGATGCAGCGTACCCGGAAGTGTTTGGCATGGTCGTCACCGGATTCTGACACCAGTTCATACTGCGGCAACGCCTTCTGTCGGGCCTGCAGCCATTCCTGCAGGCGGGTCTTGGGGTCCTTCTCGGGCCGGCCGGAGGCCGGCAGTGCCTCGATTGAAGCGCTGAACCAGGGCAGTACCACCGCCCGGCAGGCCTCGAAGCCGGCATCCAGGTAGATCGCGGCCACCACGGCTTCCACCGCGTCGGCCAGGATCGAGTCGCGACGATGACCGCCGGACTTCATTTCGCCCGGGCCCAGGGTCAGCCGCTCGCCCAGTTCCAGGGTGCGCCCGATCACCGCCAGCGCGCCTTCACGCACCAGCTCGGCACGGGCACGGGTCATCGCCCCTTCGTCAGCCTTGGGCCAGCGCCGGTACAACGCCTCGGCCGCCATCATGTTGACGATGCTGTCGCCGAGGAACTCCAGGCGCTCGTTGTGCGGCGCGCCGGCACTGCGATGGGTCAGCGCCTGCTTGAGCAGGGCCGGATCGCGGAAAGGATGACCGATCAGGTCGCCACGTTGGATGAATTTACTGGGCACCGCTTCGTGTCAGGTCCTGGGAAGAATCGAATTTGCCAACCACATCGAGGTTGCCGATCAGCGGGCGACGCACTTCGTAGTTGACCTTGAGGGTCCAGCCATTGTCGCGACGATCGAACTTCACGTTGGCCGGCTTCACGTTTTCCGAGTAGTTGATGTACAGGCGCTTGAAGAACAGATCCTGGATCCGTGAAGGCTCCATGCTGCCAACGCCCGGCTCGTTGGCCAGGCTCTTCATCGCCGAGCGCACGGCGTAGTACTCCTGGTACATCGGGAACAGCTTCATGCCGATGTAGAGGAAGAACCCGACCACGATCAGGACCGTCAGGAACGAGGTCAGGGTCATGCCGCGCTGCGTGTTCATCGTCTTCATTGCGTTCTCCCCAGATACGCGTTGGATGTGAAAGTGCCCAGTTGATGCCCGATCAGTTGATGCTCGAACCGATCCGCGACGGCTCGAAGCCATCCTTGCAGAACCAGCCCTGGCAGTTCAGCCAGATCAGGAACGCCTTGCCGCGCAGGTTCTCTTCCGGCAGCAGGCCCCAGAAACGGCCATCGTCGCTGTTGTCGCGGTTGTCGCCCATCACCAGGTACTTGCCGGCCGGCACGGTCCATTGCCCCTGGCCACGCGGGTAATCGGTCTCCAGCACGGTGTGGGTACGGCCCGGCAGGTGCTCGACCAGCAGGTTGGCGCCCTCGCCCTGGCCCTTGTGGCCGGCGTAGATACCCTTGTTGTCGTACTTCAGCGGCTCACCGTTGAGGATCACGCCGTCGCCTTCGAAGACCACGGTGTCACCCGGCACGCCGATCACGCGCTTGATGAAGTTCTCGCCCTTGGCCGGGTCGTTGTCGCTGTGGCCGGGGAAGTGGAACACCACCACGTCGCCACGCGACGGTTCGCCGAACGGCACGATCTTGGTGTTGCTGATCGGCAGGCGCAGGCCGTAGGAGAACTTGTTGACCAGGATGAAATCGCCGATCAGCAGGTTCGGCATCATCGAGCTGGACGGGATCTTGTACGGCTCGGCGATGAAACTGCGCACGATCAGCACGATCGCCAGCACCGGGAAGAACGCACGCGAGTAATCCACCAGCACCGGCTCGGAATCGAGCAGGCCCGCGCGCTGGGCGCGACGCTTGGCGAGATACAGCTTGTCCGCGAGCAGGATCAGGCCCGAGGCCAGGGTCAGCACGACCAGGAGGATCTCAAACAGTTTCATTCAGGGTCCTTTGCAACGTCACCAGACGACCGGCCCCGCGGGGCCGGTGCGGGCTTACTTGTTGTCCATCTGCAGGACGGCCAGGAACGCTTCCTGCGGAATCTCCACGCGTCCGACCTGCTTCATGCGCTTCTTGCCTTCCTTCTGCTTTTCCAGAAGCTTCTTCTTGCGCGAAACGTCGCCACCATAGCACTTGGCCAGCACGTTCTTGCGCATGGCCTTGACCGTGGTACGGGCGATGATCTGCGAGCCGACGGCGGCCTGGATGGCCACGTCGAACATCTGCCGCGGGATCAGGTCCTTCATCTTCTCGCACAGCTCACGGCCGCGGCGGTCGGCATGGCTGCGGTGCACGATCAGCGACAGCGCATCGACCTTGTCGCCGTTGATCAGCACGTCCACGCGCACGAACGGGCCCGCGTCGAAGCGCACGAAGTGGTAGTCCAGCGAGGCATAGCCGCGGCTGACCGACTTCAGCTTGTCGAAGAAGTCCAGCACCACTTCCGCCATCGGCAGCTCGTAGCTGATCTGCACCTGGCTGCCCAGGTAGTTGATGCCGATCTGGCTGCCGCGCTTCTCTTCGCACAGCTTGATGATGTTGCCGATGTACTCCTCGGGGGTGAGTACGTTGGCACGGATGATCGGCTCGCGGATCTCCTCGACCTGGTTCACCGGCGGCAGCTTGGCCGGGTTGTCCATGTTGATGATCGAGCCATCGGTCTTCAGGACTTCATACACCACCGTCGGCGCGGTGCTGATCAGGTCCAGGTTGTATTCGCGCTCCAGGCGCTCCTGCACGATTTCCATGTGCAGCATGCCGAGGAAGCCGCAGCGGAAGCCGAAGCCCATCGCTTCGGAGCTTTCCGGCTCGAAACGCAGCGCGGCATCGTTCAGGCGCAGCTTGTCCAGCGCTTCGCGCAGGTCCGGGTAGTCCTCGGCGTCAACCGGGAACAGGCCGGCGAACACGCGCGGCTGCATTTCCTGGAAACCCGGCAGCGGCTTCGGCGCCGGGTCGCCGGCCAGGGTCAGGGTGTCGCCGACCGGCGCACCGTGCACGTCCTTGATGCTGGCGGTGACCCAGCCCACTTCGCCAGCCTTCAGCGCCGGCAGCACCTTGCGCTTCGGGGTGAACACACCGACGTTGTCGACCTGGTGGTTGCGGCCGGTGGACATCACCTGCAGCTTGTCGCCGGCCTTGATCTCGCCCTGCATCACGCGTACCAGCGAGACCACGCCCAGGTAGTTGTCGAACCAGGAGTCGATGATCAGCGCCTGCAGCTTCTCGGTGTCGCGCGGCTTCGGCGGCGGGATGCGATGCACGATCGCTTCCAGCACGTCCTGCACGTTCAGCCCGGTCTTGGCGCTGACCGGCACGGCGTCGGAGGCATCGATGCCGATCACGGCCTCGATCTCGGCCTTGGCGCGCTCGATGTCCGCGGTCGGCAGGTCGATCTTGTTGATCACCGGCACCACTTCCAGGCCCTGCTCCACGGCGGTGTAGCAGTTGGCCACCGACTGCGCTTCCACGCCCTGGGCGGCATCGACCACCAGCAGCGCGCCTTCGCAGGCGGCCAGCGAGCGGCTGACTTCATAGGAGAAGTCGACGTGGCCGGGGGTGTCGATGAAGTTCAGGTGGTAGGTCTGCCCGTCCTTGGCCAGGTACGGCAGCGACACCGACTGCGCCTTGATCGTGATGCCACGCTCGCGCTCGATCGGGTTGGAGTCGAGCACCTGCGCTTCCATCTCGCGGGCCTGCAGGCCACCACAGAGCTGGATGATGCGGTCGGCCAGCGTGGACTTGCCGTGGTCGACATGGGCGATGATGGAGAAGTTGCGGATGTTCCGCATCGAATCAGAAGACATAGGTGGCGGCGGCGCGCGGCGTAGTCAGGGTAACGGTCGATTATCGCACGCCCGGCGCCCCGCCGCGAAAATGGCCTCATCGGCCCGGGCCCGGAACGGCCGAAGCCCCGCCAGAGCGGGGCTTCGGGGAACACGGCGGGGCCGACAGGACGGCCCGGGCGGGCCTTACTGGCCGGCCTTCACCGCCACGAACGCGCTGTTGCCGTTGCCGGTACGCACCAGCAGCATCACCACATCGTCCTTCTTGTAGCTGGACAGCGCGCGGTTCAGGCCATCCACGCTGCCGACCGGGGTGCGGCCGACCTGCAGGATCACCATGCCCGGAGACAGTCCGGCATCCCGCGCCGCCTGGCCCTTGACCCCGGTAATGCGCACGCCCTCGTTGCCATCCAGGCCGAACTGCTTGCGCTGCGGTGCGGTCAGGTCGCTGACATCCAGGCCCAGCAGGGCATTGGCGCCGGCCTGCGGTGCCGCATCGGGCTTGGCCGCAGCCGCCGCGCGGGCATTGCCCTGACCGTCTTCGCTCAGTGCGGTCAGCGTGGCGCTGAGGTCACGCGGCTTGCCGTCGCGGATCACGCCCAGAGTGACCCGGCTGCCCGGTGCCATCGCGCCGATCAGCGGCGGCAGGTCGGACCAGCTGTTGACCGGGCTGCCATTGACCGAGCGGACCACGTCGCCGATCTGCACCCCGGCCTTCTCGGCAGCACTGCCGGGCACGATCTGGTTGACCAGCGCACCACGGCTGTCCGGCAGCCCGAGGCCCTGTGCCTTCAGCGAATCGATCGGTTCGACCACCGCGCCGAGCTGGCCACGGGTGACCTTGCCGCTCTTCTTGATCTGTTCAACCGCACTCATCGCCAGGTCGATCGGGATCGCGAAGCTGATGCCCATGTAGCCGCCCGAGGCGGAGAATATCTGCGAGTTGATGCCGACCACTTCGCCACGGGTGTTCAGCAACGGACCGCCGGAGTTGCCCTGGTTGATCGCCACATCGGTCTGGATGAACGGCACGTAGCGCTGGTCTGCACCGCCGGTGCTCCGGCCCAGCGCACTGACGATACCGGCGGTGACCGAATGATCGAGACCGAACGGCGAGCCGATCGCGACGACCCACTGGCCCGGCTTCAGCGTGTTGGAATCACCCACGCGCACGGTCGGCAGGTTCTTGCCTTCGATCTTCAGCAGGGCTACGTCGTACTGCTGGTCGCTGCCGACCACCTTGGCCTTGAACTCGCGGCTGTCGCCCAGCTTGACCTTCACCTCGCTGGCATCGGCCACCACGTGGTAATTGGTCAGCACGTAGCCGTCGGGTGAAATGATGAAGCCCGAGCCCATGCCGCGGCCCTTGATGCTGGGACCACCGTCCTGGCCACCCGGGCCCTGCCCCGGCATCGGGAAGTCCGGGCCGAAGAAGCGGCGGAAGAATTCAGGCATGTCATCGTCGCCCCCCATCGGGCCTCGCGAGGCCTGCCGGTTGTTGCGCACGATGGTGGTGTCGACGTTGACCACGCCCGGGCCGACCTGTTCGACCAGGTGGGTGAAGTCGGGCAATCCACTGACCAGCGGCTGTGCCGGCGCCCGCGGTGCGGCGGCCGGAGAGGCCTCGGTCTGCGCGGCCGGGGCCGGGGCCTGCGCGCAGGCCATCAGCGGCAGGGTCAGGGCCAGCAGGCCAATGGCCTGCGTGCGGAATCGGGGAGTCATCGGACGGCAACCTCCGGATCGGATGGAAAGAGGAATACGGGCCCCGCCGGCGGCGGGGCGTGAAAGCGCCCGGCTCAGTCGCGCGGACGCGGCGGCACCGGCAGGTCGTCCTGCAGGCGCGGCTCGAACGGGTAGAACGCGGCGCCACCGGCGTGGGCCGGGAAGCTGGCATTGAGCGCGCCGGCGGCGGCAGGTGCCAGGCTGGAGCGCGGCCACGGTCGTGCCTGCAGCCCGCCGACCTCACCGAATGGCAGGTTGCGGCCCGTGTTGGCCGGCACGGTCGGGGTCAACGGCGCCTGCGCGGCGGCCACCGCACGCTGCGGAACATCGTCGCGCTGGGCGGCTCGCGCAGCCTGCTGGCTGCGGGTCGCGCTGGCACGGCGGGTGTCCTGGCGGCGGCTGGCAGCGGCCATCGCCACGGCAGGCGCCGCCGCCACGGCCATCGCCGCAGTATCCACCGAGGCTTCGGTCACCGGGGCCGGGTTGCCCGGGGCCGGCGCAAGCTCGGCCTGGCTGGCGATCACCTGCGGTGCCAACGGCTCGCCCGGCGTGGCGTCCTGCAGCTTCTCGCCGCCCATGAACAGGGCCACGGCTGCCACCGAGGCGGCCAGTGCAGCGCCACCGCCCCACGCTCGCCAGCCGGTACGGCGCACCTGGCGACGCGGCTCGGCCCGTGGCGCCGGTTCGGCGGCAATGGCAGCGGCCACGGTCGCGCTGAAGCCGGCCGGCGCCAGCGCCGAGGCCTGCCCGCGCATCACATCGCCCAGCAACTGCCAGCGTTCCTGGCAACCCGCCAGTTCGGGATCATGTTCCATGCGACGCAGCAGGAAGCGGGCCTCATCGGCACCCAGCTCGCCATCAACCAGGGCCGACAGCTGTTCGCGGTGGCGCTGGTCCAGACGCTGCCCGGCGGGCGAGTGGTGATTCTGCGATTCGTTGAACGGATTACTGGTCATACGCGGCTCTTCTCACGGGTGGCGCTGCCGATGTCCAACAGCGGCCGGAGTTCGGTGTCGATCGCCTCGCGCGCCCGGAAGATCCGTGAACGCACGGTGCCGATCGGGCACCCCATTTTCTGCGCGATATCCTCGTAGCTCAGGCCTTCCACCTCGCGCAGGGTGATCGCCAGCCGGAGTTCTTCCGGAAGCGCGTTGACGGCCTTCATCACCGTCTGTTCCAGCTCCTGGCGCATCAACTCTCGTTCGGGCGTATCGGTGTCGCGCAGGCGCGTCCCGCTGTCGAACTGTTCGGCGTCACCGATGTCGATGTCATCGGTCGGCGGCCGTCGATTGTGTGAAGCCAGGTAGTTTTTGGCGGTATTCACGGCGATTCGATGCAACCAGGTTGAGAACTGGGCGTCGCCACGGAAACTCCCGATCGCGCGGTACGCACGGATGAAAGTGTCCTGGGCGACGTCCTGACATTCGCTCCAGTCGGCGATGTAGCGACCGACCAGGGCCACCACGCGATGCTGGTACTTGCGCACCAGGACATCGAACGCGGCGCTCTCGCCGTGCTGCACGCGCCGGACCAGTTCCAGATCCAGCTCCTGAGGTGTATCAACATCGGCCATGAGGGGCCGCACTCCTGTCAGCCCAACCGACGTCGGGCAATGAGACTGCCAATCCCGGGAAAAGTTCAGTCGCCGATCACCCGGCGCCGCACCAGCTTTTAACCACCGTTCCGTTAGCGTCCCGGTCCACGGCCATGGATCCGGGGTCGCCACTCCCCTGCTATTGGGATTTGACGCGGGGGAAACAACCTCTGGATCATAGCCGCTTCTCCATACACAACCGGATGGAACGTCCATGCTCTCAGGCTTCGATGGTCTCCGCTTCAGCCACTGGCACCCCGAGATCCGCGACGACGGCGTGGTGGTTCTCTCCCTGAATCGTCAGGACAGCAGCGTCAACGCCATGTCGCAGGACGTGCTGCTGGAACTGGGCGACCTGCTCGAGCGCATTGCACTGGACCCGCCCAAGGGCGTGGTGATCCAGTCGCTGAAGAAAGCCGGCTTCATCGCTGGTGCGGACCTGAAGGAGTTCCAGGAGTTCGACCGCCGCGGCACCGTCAACGACGCCATCCGTCGCGGCCAGGCCACCTACCAGAAGCTGGCTGAACTGCCCTGCCCGACCGTGGCAGCCATCCACGGCCACTGCCTGGGCGGCGGTACCGAGCTGGCGCTGGCCTGCCGCTACCGCGTGGCCTCCAATGACAGCAGCACCCGCATCGGCCTGCCGGAGACCCAGCTGGGCATCTTCCCGGGCTGGGGTGGCAGCGCGCGCCTGCCGCAGCTGGTCGGCGCACCGGCGGCGATGGACATGATGCTGACCGGCCGCACCCTGTCAGCCTCGGCCGCGCGTGGGATCGGCCTGGTCGACAAGGTGGTGGCACCGGCGGTGGTACTCGACACCGCCGTCGCGCTGGCGCTGTCCGGCACCACCCGCCCGTTCAAGCAGCGCGCGACGGCCTGGGCCACCAACACCTGGCTGGCCCGCACGCTGCTCGCACCGCAGATGGTCAAGCAGGTCGCACGCAAGGCCAAGAAGGACCAGTATCCGGCGCCCTACGCGCTGATCAGCACCTGGCAGCGCAGCGGCGGCAAGCCGATCCAGGCGCGCCTGGATGCCGAACGTCGCGCGGTGGTGAAGCTGGCCAGCACGCCGACCGCGCGTAACCTGATCCGCATCTTCTTCCTGACCGAGCGCCTGAAGGGCCTCGGCGGTGGTGATTCCGGCATCCGCCACGTGCACGTGGTCGGCGCCGGCGTGATGGGCGGTGATATCGCTGCGTGGGCCGCCTACAAGGGCTTCGACGTGACCCTGCAGGACCGCGAGCAGCGCTTCATCGACCCGGCCATGGAGCGCGCGCAGGCCCTGTTCGCCAAGAAGATACGCGACGAGAGCAAGCGCCCCGCCGTGGCCGCACGCCTGCGTGCCGACCTGGAAGGCAACGGCGTGGCCGAGGCCGACCTGGTGATCGAGGCAATCATCGAGAACCCGGAGGCCAAGCGTGCGCTGTACCAGACGCTCGAACCGAAGATGAAGCACGACGCGCTGCTGACCACCAACACCTCGTCGATTCCGCTGGTGGAACTGCGCGACCACATCCAGCGCCCGGCGCAGTTCGCCGGCCTGCACTACTTCAACCCGGTGGCGCAGATGCCGCTGGTGGAAATCATCCACCACGACGGCATGGCGCCTGAGACCGAGCGTCGCCTGGCCGCGTTCTGCAAGGCACTGGGCAAGTTCCCGGTGCCGGTGGCCGGCAGCCCGGGCTTCCTGGTCAACCGCGTGCTGTTCCCGTACATGCTGGAAGCCGCCACCGCGTATGCCGAGGGCATTCCGGGCCCGGTGATCGACAAGGCCGCAGTGAAGTTCGGCATGCCGATGGGCCCGATCGAACTGATCGATACCGTGGGCCTGGATGTGGCCGCCGGCGTCGGCCGCGAACTGGCCCCGTTCCTTGGCCTGCAGATTCCGGCCGCACTGCAGACGGTGGAACCAGACAAGCGTGGCAAGAAGGATGGCCAGGGCATCTACACCTGGGAAAACGGCAAGCCGAAGAAGCCGGACGTGGCCAGCGATTACCAGGCCTCGGCCGATCTGGAGGACCGCCTGATCCTGCCGCTGTTGAACGAGGCAGTGGCCTGCCTGCACGAAGGCGTGGTGGCGGATGCGGACCTGCTGGATGCCGGCGTGATCTTCGGTACTGGTTTTGCACCGTTCCGCGGTGGTCCGATCCAGCACATCCGTGCGGTGGGTGCCGATGCGATCGTCGAGCGGTTGAAGGCGCTGCAGCAGCGCCACGGCGACCGTTTCGCACCGCGCCCGGGCTGGGACAACCCCGCCCTGCGCGAACCGGTGGTGTGAGTTGATCGGCCGGGCCTGCGGCCCGGCACCCGCAGAGGCAACCAAAGCAAAAGCCAGAGCCAGAGCCAGAGCCAGAGCAACAGCCGGCTCTGGCTTTTCTGTTTGTTGGGCGGGGCGGTGTGGGCAGGCAGGACACGCCGTAAACCCATCCATGGGGGCTCGATGGCGCCATCCATGGCGCCAACGGTCCTGCCTGCCCACACCGCCCCACCCCTGACAGTTTCCCGGTGACGGTTGGTGAACTGCGAATCTGGTTGATGGCTACTGCGAACTGGTGGGTGGCGACCTTGGTCGCCACCAGGAGCGAAGCGACCGGCGTTTGATTTTGACTTTGATTTTCTTTTTTCTTCTCCGTGGCTGGATGCACACGGAAACTGTCAGAGGCCGGGCGGTTGGGTGGCGCAGGGGCGTGAGCCGCATGGATGCGGCGACCGAGCTTACATGGACGTACTTGCAGCGGCCCCTGCGCCACCCACCCGCCCGGCCAAGCGCGGCTTCTGCTTCTGCCTTCAGCGACCAACCCCACAGCCACGAGGGGCTGCGCCGTTGGCTGGAACAACCTGTTACCCATACGGGGCATGTCCCCGTCACAGCCGCATGCGATGCTGACCACCTGATCCCTGCCAGCGAGAACGCCCGCATGACCACCATCATCGCCCCGCGCGTGCACGACATCGGCGGACTCGAAGTCCGTCGCGCCGTCCCCACCCTGCAGGCGCGCAGCATCGGCTCGTTCGTGTTCGTCGACCAGATGGGCCCGGCACTCATGCATCCCGGCACCGCCATCGACGTGCGCCCGCATCCGCATATCGGCCTGGCCACCGTCACCTATCTGTGGTCGGGCGCGATCGGCCACCGCGACACGCTGGGGTCGGACCAGGTGATCCGTCCCGGTGACGTCAACTGGATGACCGCCGGCCGCGGCATCGCCCATTCCGAGCGCACGCCGCAACCGGACCGCGACCATGACAACCCGATCCACGGCATGCAGACCTGGGTGGCACTGCCGAAATCGCATGAGGAAATCGAACCGGCGTTCTACCACCATGCCGCGGCCACCCTGCCCGAGCAGCGCCGCAATGGTGCCTGGGTGCGGGTGATCGCCGGCCGCGCCTATGGCGAGGAATCGCCGGTGAAGGTGTTCGCCGACACCCTCAACGTGGCCATCGATCTCGACCCGGATGCGGAAATCGATATCGACAATGGCCACCGCGAGCGCGCGCTGTACATCCTCGAAGGCGACGCGCAGCTGGATGGCGTCGACATCCCCGCCCAGCATCTGGTAATCCCGGAAGCCGGTGCGGTGGGCCGCCTTCGCGCGAAGACGCCGGTGAAGGCCATGCTGTTTGGCGGCGAACCGCTGGATGGCCCGCGTCACCTGTGGTGGAACTTCGTGTCCAGCTCGAAGGAGCGTATCGAGCAGGCCAAGCACGACTGGGAAGCCGGCCGCTTCGGCACCATTCCGGGCGACGACAAGGAGTTCATTCCCCTGCCCCAGTACTGAACATCGCGTGTTGCACACACCGGAAGGTGTATCCCTGCACCCGGCGTTGACGCTATCGTCACTCGCCGGTCACTGAAATGTGACCGACCGCACAGTTCGGACATCTTTCAAAGGAGTGCAACACATGAGCATGGGTAAACGCTTGTCCG
Source organism: Stenotrophomonas sp. WED208 (assembly GCF_040984485.1). NCBI lineage: Bacteria > Pseudomonadati > Pseudomonadota > Gammaproteobacteria > Lysobacterales > Lysobacteraceae > Stenotrophomonas > Stenotrophomonas sp. WED208. Next base: position 1,212,700 of record NZ_JAZARB010000001.1, on the reverse strand, counting down.
CCGAATTCCTCGGCACTTTCTGGCTGGTTCTGGGTGGCTGCGGCAGCGCGGTGCTGGCCGCCAAGTTCGGGGGCGACGGCAATCCGCTGGGTATCGGTTTCCTCGGCGTAGCGCTCGCCTTCGGCCTGACCGTGGTGACCGGCGCCTATGCGTTCGGCCATATCTCCGGCGCGCACTTCAATCCGGCGGTCAGTGTCGGCCTGTGGGCCGGCGGTCGTTTCCCGACCAAGGACCTGATCCCGTACATCATCGCCCAGGTCGCCGGCGGCCTGCTGGCCGGCTTCATCCTGCTGCAGATCGCATCGGGCGCCAGCGGCTTCGCCATTGATGGCAGCCAGGCCGGTGCATTCGCCAGCAACGGCTACGGCGCGTTGTCCCCCGGCGGCTACAGCGTGGCCGCGGCCTTCCTGTGCGAAGTGGTGCTGACCGCCGTGTTCCTGATCGTGATCATGGGCGCCACCCACGGCAAGGCACCGGCCGGGTTCGCCCCGCTGGCGATCGGTCTGTCGCTGACCCTGATCCACCTGATCAGCATCCCGGTCACCAACACCTCGGTGAACCCGGCCCGTTCCACGGCGGTGGCCTTCTTCGCCGGCAGCGGCGCGGTCAGCCAGCTGTGGCTGTTCTGGGTCGCCCCGCTGCTGGGCGGCGCGATCGGCGGCATCATCTACAAGTGGATCGGCAACGACCGCTGAGGCCTGTGCGGACCATTGCGGCCGACCTTCGGCCGCAATGGTTACGCCTGTAACCGCGATTTGTGCGATCGCTCACGTTCCGTTAAGGTTGAGTTGACCGTCCGTGCACATGCCGGCCGGGGTGGCATCCGGGGATGGGATGCCAACGCTGCCCGCCCATCCGGCAGCGCCAAACGACACACCACCTTGGGGGATGCATGAAGTTCGCGCCTGTAGTGTTGTCGAGCCTGCTGTTCGCGGTGGCCCAGGCCGCCGCTGCACAGGCTCCCACCGAATGTCCTTCGCTGCCGGCCAGCAGTGGCCTGCAATGGCAGCAATTGGTGCAGACGGACTTCCTGGTCTGCCGCGCCAGTACCGGAGATGGCCGTGAAGTGTTGAGCCTGATGCTCAGCGCACGTGACCCGTCCATTCCACTGAACCGCTCATTGCGCCAGGAAAAGGGCAGCTTCGGCGGTGAATCACTGTACTGGTACCAGCCCGACCTCGGTGGCCAGCAGCCGCCGGGCTATGCCGAGCGCCGGATCAGCGTGGTCAAGCTCGACAAAGGGCGTTACGCGCAGATTTCACTGTATCCGGACAGCCCGCAGGAACTGGGCTCGCTGCAGCAGCTGGCGCAGGGCATGAGCCTGACGCCGTCGGCCGTGGCCGCCGGGCGCTGACCATGACGGGGATGCCTGCCTGGCAGCATCCCCACAATGTGGCCCGATCACAGGGTAGTGCCGGCCGCTGGCCGGCACCTCGATCCGCCGTGACCGCAGGCAGTTGCCGGCCAGCGACCGGCACCGCCTCAGAACTTGCCTTCCTGGAAATCGACGAAGGCCTGCATCAGTTCCTGCCGCGTGTTCATCACGAACGGGCCATGCCGCATCACCGGCTCGCGCAGCGGACGGCCAGCCACCAGGATCAACCGCGCGCCTTCGTTGCCGGCCGAAAGGTGCAGCTGTTCGCCGCCGCCCAGCACCGCCAGTTCCTGGCGCGCCACGTCACGCGCAGCGTCCTGCTCACCTACGGTCACCGCACCTTCGAACACATAGGCAAACGCGTTGTGCCCTTCCGGCAACGCATAGGTCCACGCCCGATCCGGCGCCAGCGTGATGTCCAGGTAGAGCGGATCGGTGGCCGGCTGCACGATCGGGCCGTGGGTGCCGTCGACCGTGCCGGCGATCACCTTCACTTCCACGCCGGCATCCGGCTGCACCACGGGAATGCGCTCGGGTGCGAACTCCTGGTACTTCGGCTCGGTCATCTTCTCCTTCGCCGGCAGGTTCACCCACAACTGGAAACCGCGCATCTGCCCGCTTTCCTGCTCGGGCATCTCCGAATGCACCAGGCCGCGGCCGGCAGTCATCCACTGCACGCTGCCCGGAGTAAGGAGGCCCTCGTTGCCATGGTTGTCGCGATGCCGCATGCGCCCGTCGAGCATGTAGGTGACGGTCTCGAAGCCACGGTGCGGATGCTCCGGAAAGCCTGCGATGTAGTCTTCGGCACGGTCGGTGCCGAACTCATCCAGCAGCAGGAACGGATCCAGGTCGGGCAGCGTCGGGCCACCGATGACGCGGGTCAGGCGCACGCCGGCACCGTCGGAGGTGGGCATGCCACGGATGGTGCGCAGTACGCGGACCGGTTCGGGAAAGCTCATGGCGACTCCTGTTGGATGGATGCCACTGAAGATGGACGCCACACGACCGTAGGCCAATGGATGGCTCCGCAACCGATTGTTCCATCCCTGATGTTCGCTGCACGTCAGCACGCCCTGCGTACGACCAAAGTACTACCGCAGATTCGTCCTGTGCCAATTGACCCTGTCGTGGGCAAGCAGGACTCTTTGACTGTCTTTCCGGGAGAGAGCACCTCATGAAAGGGTTTTCCAAACTGGGCTGGGCGGTACTCGCGCTGCTCGGCGCATTCTGTCTGGGCACCGTGGCACTACGCCGCGGCGAACACATCAACGCCCTGTGGATCGTCGTCGCGGCGGTGTCGCTGTACCTCGTCGCCTATCGCTTCTACAGCCTGTTCATCGCCAACAAGGTGATGCAGCTCGATCCGACCCGGGCCACCCCGGCGGTGATCAACAACGATGGCCTGGACTACGTGCCGACCAACAAGCACGTGCTGTTCGGCCACCACTTCGCCGCCATTGCCGGCGCCGGTCCGCTGGTCGGCCCGGTGCTGGCCGCACAGATGGGCTACCTGCCCGGCCTGCTGTGGCTGGTGGTGGGCGTGGTACTGGCCGGCGCGGTGCAGGACTTCATGGTCCTGTTCCTGTCCAGCCGCCGCAATGGCCGCTCGCTGGGTGACCTGGTCCGCGAGGAGATGGGCCAGGTGCCCGGCACCATTGCCCTGTTCGGTGCGTTCCTGATCATGATCATCATCCTGGCAGTGCTGGCGATGGTGGTGGTCAAGGCGCTGGCCGAAAGCCCGTGGGGCATGTTCACGGTGATCGCAACGATGCCCATCGCGATCCTGATGGGCGTGTACATGCGCTACATCCGCCCCGGCAAGATCGGCGAGATCTCCGTGGTCGGCCTGATCCTGCTGCTGGCCGCGATCTGGTACGGCGGCAAGGTCGCCGCCGATCCGGTCTGGGGCCCGGCGTTCACCTTCACCGGCACCCAGATCACCTGGATGCTGATCGGCTACGGCTTCGTCGCCTCGGTGCTGCCGGTGTGGCTGCTGCTGGCACCACGCGATTACCTGTCGACCTTCCTCAAGATCGGCACCATCATCGCGCTGGCCATCGGCATCCTGGTGGTGATGCCGGAGCTGAAGATGCCGGCACTGACCCAGTTCGCCGCCAGCGGTGATGGCCCGGTGTGGAAGGGCGGCATGTTCCCGTTCCTGTTCATCACCATCGCCTGTGGCGCGGTCTCCGGTTTCCATGCACTGATTTCCTCCGGCACCACGCCGAAGCTGCTCGCCAATGAAGCGCACATGCGTTACATCGGCTACGGCGGCATGCTGATGGAATCGTTCGTGGCGGTGATGGCGCTGGTGGCGGCCTCGATCATCGATCCGGGCATCTACTTCGCGATGAACAGCCCGGCGGCGGTGATCGGTGCCGATGCCGCGTCGGCGGCGCACTACATCACCAACACCTGGGGCTTCACCATCACGCCCGAACAGCTGACCGCGACTGCGGCGGCGATCGGTGAACCGACCATCCTGCACCGCGCCGGTGGCGCGCCCACGTTGGCGGTGGGCATCGCACAGATCCTGCACGAGGCGATTCCCAGTGGCAGCGACGCGATGATGGCGTTCTGGTACCACTTCGCGATCCTGTTCGAAGCGCTGTTCATCCTCACCGCGGTGGACGCCGGCACCCGCGCCGGTCGCTTCATGCTGCAGGACCTGCTGGGCAACTTCGTGCCGGCCCTGAAGAAGACCGAATCGTGGACCGCCAACATCATCGGTACCGCCGGCTGCGTGGCGCTGTGGGGCTACCTGCTGTACACCGGCGTGGTGGATCCGTTCGGCGGCATCCAGACGCTGTGGCCGCTGTTCGGCATCTCCAACCAGATGCTGGCCGGTATCGCGCTGATGCTGGGCACGGTGGTGCTGTTCAAGATGAAGCGTGACCGCTATGCGTGGGTCACCGCGGTTCCGGCCATATGGCTGCTGATCTGCACCACCTATGCCGGCTTCATCAAGATCTTCGACAGCAACCCGGCGCAGGGCTTCCTGGCACAGGCACACAAGTTCCAGGCCGCGCTTGCCAGCGACACGATCACCGCACCGGCCAAGTCGGTGGCGCAGATGAAGCAGATCGTAGTCAACGCCTACGTCAACACCGGCCTGACCGCACTGTTCCTGCTGGTGGTGGGTGCAGTGCTGGTGTATTCGATCAAGACCATCCTGGCGGCCCGCCGCAACCCGCAGCGTTCCGACCGCGAGACTCCGTACGTGGCGCTGAAGCCGCATGAAATGGTGGATCTGTGATGAGTACGCAACTGGTTCCCGCCGGCCAGTACCAGGCGCACCGCCGCATCTGGCGACGCCTGGTGCAGACCGCACGGCTGTGCTGTGGCATTCCTGATTACGACAACTACGTCCGGCACATGCTGGAGAAGCACCCGGACCAGGAGCCGATGGACTACAAGACGTTCTTCCGCGAACGCCAGGAAGCGCGCTACGGCGGACGTAACGGGGGACGCTGCTGTTGAGGGTTGGGTGCCGGGCTTGCAGCCCGGCGCCCGCAGTGGCCGGAGCAACTGCAACTACAACTGCCGGAGCGTCGGCTCTGGGTTTCTGTTTGGCTGGCGGGCCGATGTGGATTGCCGGTGACGGCGAGACACAACCGGGGTCAGATCCGTTTTCCTTCGGAAAACGGATCTGACCCCATGTTGATTGTCGACCTCTGACAGATTTCATCCACGCATGGCGCGGATCTACTGGACGCCCGCCATCCCGCGGAATGCCGCTCTTGATTTGACCGTTGCCGTTGCATCGAGCGGGTGCAGGGCTGCAAGCCCGGCTGGACTACTCCACCAGCGTGATCGGCGTCAGCGTGACCCTGGCGTTGTTCGCCGCGCCCATGCGATCGGTGTACGCCTGACCACGCTGCACCAGGTAGAAGCTGTCCAGATAATCGATGTCGTTGGAGAACCACGATGTCGGCATCGCCTTCAGGATCGCACCGGCAATATCGGCGATCACCGCATACTCCGGTGCGAACGCGCCCAGTGCCGCCTTCACACCATTGCTCAGCGCCACCAGCAGGTCCTGGTAGTTGGTGTCACCGTCATCCTCGAACAACTGCACGTTGGCGGCGTTGAAGCGGTAGTTCCCCCACAGGATCAGTGCCTGCTGCGGTGTGTAATCGGTCTTGTCGTAGTCCAGGTACGGCATGTCGACCGTCGCCATTTCCGGCTCGGCCTTGCCGATCTGCAGCCCGGACACCACCGCGAACACCTCCGCCGCGCCAAGTGCCCATGGCTCCTGATCGTCAGCCAGGCGGATGCGGTCGAGCCGGGTGATGTCCAGCGCGGCCCGCGTGCCATCGGCCGACAGCTGGATGCGCTCCGGCGATTGCAGGCCGCGTGCACGCAGGCCGGCGTTGACCAGCGCCATGCCCTCCTGCACCGAACGGCGGGTATCGACATCAACGATCAGCACCGGGAATGCCGGAGCCCGCTTTGCATCCAGCACATGCGCACGGCCCTGCGCGTCGTAGGCGGTCAACGTGGTCCAGTCGCGATCATTGCCGCGCGGCAGGCTGGCCACCCACAACTGGCGTGGAGCGATGTCCGCCAATGATTGGCCCTCAGGCACATAGGCGCGCAGCTGCAGCAGCCCTTCACCCTGCTCCGGCAGGCCCTTGGCCTGGCGCAGCTGCTGGTCGTTGCGGGCCAGGGAGACACTGGCCCGGGTGCGGACACCCGGGTCGAAACGCTCCATCACTGCATCCAGCGCCACACCCTGCTCTGGTGAGGCCACCAGCGTGCCGCGCACGACGTCCGCAAAGCCGGGTTGCGCGATCAATGCCGCCACCTCACGCGCACTGGCCTCGGTCACCGCCTGCACCTGTGCGCCACGCGCAATAGCCGCGCCTTGCGCAGCCGCTCCCGCACTGGCCAGCAACAGTGCCAGCAGCGTGGCTCCCCGAATCATCCGTCGATGCGTCATTCCAGCCCCCGGCAACGTCGCTGCAGTCGAGCGACAGGAGCTGCCTACGCTACGACGCGGGCACCATACGTTCCGGTATGCGCCGCACAGTTCTGGGTGCGGCAGGCAAAAAAGAGCCGAGCATGAGCTCGGCTCCATGTGGGACCCTGGTGCCGGAGAGGGTTCCCCACCCGGGACTCAGCCGTTGGCCATCCACTTCAGGATCAAGCCGGTGACGTAGGCCAGGCCGGTGCCGGTGGCATAGCCCACCGTGCCCAGCAGCACACCCACCGGGGCCAGCGTCGGATGGAACGCCGCCGCCACCACCGGGGCCGAGGCGGCCGCACCGATGTTGCCCTGCGAACCGATCGCAAAGAAGAACAGCGGCGCGCGCAGCAGCTTGGCCACCACCCACAGCACCAGCACGTGCGTGGCCATCCAGATCGCGCCGAGCAGGAACAGCCACGGCCGATCCAGCAGCGACAGCAGGTTCATCTGCATGCCGATGCAGGCGATCAGGAAGTACAGGAACACCGTGCCCAAGCGCGACGCACCAGCCGCTTCCAGCCGGCGTGCGCGGGTGAAGCTCAGGCCCAGGCCCATCGCGGTGGACAGCAGGATGACCCAGACGAACTGGCTGTCCAGGCTGAACTGGCTGGCCCAGCTGACATTGGCCTTGAACCAGCCCGACAGCGGCGCCGCGATGGCGTGGGCCAGACCGACACCGCCCAGTGCCACGCCGACGATCACCATCAGGTCGGTCATGCTGGGAATGCGCGCGTTCTGTGCCTCATAGGCACTGATGCGTGCCTTCATCTCGTCGATGGCACGGGTATCGGCACCGTTGCGGGTATCGATCTGCTGCGCGCGGTTGGCCAGGAACAGCAGGATCGCCATCCACAGGCTGGCGCAGGCCACGTCGACCACCGCGAACTGGCCGAAGGTGGTGGCATCGGTGCCGAACACTTCGCGCATGGCGACCATGTTGGCACCGCCGCCGATCCAGCTGCCGGCCAGCGCGGCCATGCCAGCCCAGGTATCACCGGCCACGGTTTCCGGATGGATCAGCTTCATCAGCTGGAACGAGACGATGGCGCCGAGCATGATGCCGGCGGTACCGGCGCAGAACACGATCAGCAGCTTCGGGCCGAGCTTGGCGATGCCTTTCAGGTCGATCGACAGGGTCAGCAGGACCAGCGCGGCCGGCAGCAGCACGTCGCGCGCGACCGGGTTGTACAGCGAGGTGTTGTGGCCATCGATGACACCGGCGGTGTTGTAGATGGCGGGGATGAAGTAGCACAGCAGCAGTGCCGGCACCCAGGCGAAGATTTTCTTCAGCAACGGGGTCGGACCACTGGCGGCCCAGAAGATCAGGGCCAGGGTGGCGGCAATCAGGCCCAGTCCAACGATGTCGTTGCTGATCAGGGCAGTAGCGGGTTCGGTCGGCATGGGATCCTCTGTCGATCGAAAGAGCGGAGAAAAAAAAGCGCCGCATAAAGCGGCGCAGGTCGAGATTAACACTGTCTTCACGCCGGGTCATGCCGCAGCGCGGAGCAGGACTGGGAGACCGGTCAGGCGGGGCGCGAGGCGCCGAAGTCCAGAGTGACGCGCGTTCCGCGCGGCTCGCAGGGCTGCAGCTGCAGGGTCCAGCCCAGGTGCTCGCACAGCCGTGCGATCAGGTCCAGGCCGATGCCGCCGCCACGATCGGCGCGCCCGCCACGGGCCATGCGGGCGTGGATGGCGGCAATCTCCTCCGGGCTCATGCCGTGCCCCGGGTCCTGCAGGGTCAGCACCGCCGACGCGCTCAGCTGCAGTTCGATATGGCCGCGGCCACTGTTCTCGATGGCGTTGCGCAGCAGGTTGCCGATCGCTGCCTGCACCACCGCCAGCGGCGCGACGATGTCCACCGGTGCGGCCTGGATGCCGATGCTCAGGTCCTTGTCGCCCAGCAGGTGGCGATGGTCGTCGACGATTTCCGGAAGCAGCTGGTCCAGCGCAATGCGCTCGGCACGAGCCGCCAGTCGCGCCGGATCACGGGCCAGCACCAGCAGCAGTTCGATCAGCTGCTCCACGCTCTGCGCCGTGCGCAGCACCCGCTGCATCTGCTGGCGCGCGCGATCGGGCAGGCCCGGCTGTTCCAGCGCCAGCTCGGCGGCACCGGTCATCACCGCGATTGGCGTGCGCAGCTCGTGGCTGGCGGTGCTGATGAAGACCCGCTCGCGCTCGACGAACTGCTCGTTGCGGTCCAGGTAGTCGTTCAGCGCATCGGCGATGGTATGCAGCTCGGAGCTGCCACGCGGGTCGACCTCGATGCGCTGGCCCTGCACCCCAGGTCGCAACCCGGCAATGCGCTGCGCCAGCAGGCTCAACGGACGCACCATCCGCTCCATGCCGAACGAAGCCATCAGCACGGTGACGAAGATCATGATCACGCCGGCCAGCATCACCCAGCGCGTGGCGAACTGTTCCAGGTCGTGGAAGTCGGAAATGTCCAGCGCCAGTGCCACCCGCCCCATCGAGCCGGTATCACGCACCATCACCGCAGTCTGCCGCCCCTTGATCGGGACCCCGTCATGCAGTCCCGGGTGCAGCGTACGCACGCTTTCCGGCATGTTGCCTTCGTCAAAGCGGAACAGGCTGAGCGTGTCCGAGTCCTGCCAGCGGTAGTGCGGCTCGTGCTCGGTGTGCTCGACGATGCTGTCCAGTTCGGAATTGAGCAGCGCACGCCAGGCGGCGTGCTCGGCATGCTCGTGCACGTAGTTGCCAACGCTGAACACCGCGACCGACAGCAGCGCCAGGTAGCCCAGCAACCACCACACCACCCGCCGGTACAGCGGCCCCGGCTTACGCGCCTTCATCATCATCCTTGCCGGCATCGCTGGCCGTGGCCACCGCCAAGCGGTAGCCAACCCGCGGCAGGGTATGGATCAGCTTCTCGGCGAACGGCCCATCCACACTGCGGCGCAGCTCATAGACATGCGAACGCAGCAGGTCGCCATCCGGTGGCTCGTCGCCCCAGAGCGCGAACTCCAGCTGCTGGCGGGTCACCGCGCCCGGGCTGGCCCGCATCAGCACTTCCAGCAGCTTGCGGCAGGCCGGGTACAGATGCAGCACCTGGCTGCCGCGCTGGGCCTCGAGGGTCGCCAGATCCAGCACCAGGTCGCCCACCTGCAGGCGCTTGCGCGGGTTGCGACCCTGCGCGCGCAGCAACAGGGCCTCCAGCCGCACCTCCAGCTCGGGCAGCGCGAAGGGCTTGGTCAGGTAGTCGTCGGCGCCGGCGCGGAAGCCGGCGATCTTGTCCGGCAGTTCGTCGCGCGCGGTCAGCATGATCACCGGCACCTCCGACGCATGCTCGGCGCGCAGCCGGCGCAGCACCTCGGGGCCTTCCATGCGCGGCAGCATCCAGTCCAGGATCACCGCGTCGTAGGGATGGCTGCCGGCCAGGTGCAGGCCGGTGATGCCATCCGGAGCCACGTCCAGCACATGCCCGCGCGACTCGAAATAGTCGAACAGGTTGGCCACCAGCTGGCGGTTGTCCTCGATCACCAACAGACGCATGCACGAAACATCCACGGAAGTTCGTAACATGGTAGCGCTGCCCATGTCGGAATGCGGTCGCCTTGGCCACCTCTGACGCTTTTCCCACCCCCGCCACCTCAGAATGGCTGTTTTGCTCCCGGAGCCTGCCGTGCCCGTAGCCCTGCCCCGCCGTTGGCGCCTGCCCCTGTTGTGGCTGCTGATCATTGCTGCGTTGGCGGCCGGTATCGGCCTGCGTCAGCCGCAGCCGCCGGACGAACCGCGCTTCGTGCTGGCGGCGCGGACCATGGTCGAGAGCGGGCAATGGCTGCTGCCGCACCGCGGCGTGGAGCTCTACGCGGAAAAGCCGCCGGTCTTCATGTGGCTGCAGGCCGCGGCCTACGAGATCGTCGGCAGCTGGCAGTGGTCGTTCCTGCTGCCGTCGTTGCTGGGCGCCCTGCTCAGCCTGTGGCTGATCTCGGACCTGGCCCGCAGGCTGTGGTCGCCCCGGCATTCCGTCTATGCCCTCGCGGCGCTGTTCTGCACCCTGCAGTTCGGGCTGATGGCCAAGCGCGCGCAGATCGACATGGTGCTGGTGGGGATGACCACCGTGGCCCTGTGGGGGCTGATGCGCCACCTGTGTGAACGCCGCAACCTGCCCGCCCTGTGGCTGGCCGGCTTCGCCGCAGGCGTCGGCACGGTGACCAAGGGCGTGGGCTTCCTGCCGCTGCTGATGGCGCTGCCCTGGTTCGGCTGGTGGCTGTACCAGCGCCGCCGTGGGCACCGCGTCGAGGGGCCGCACCCGGCAACGCTGCTGTGGCTGATTCCAGCCTTCCTGCTGGGCGTGGGGGTGTGGTTGGCGCCGTTGGGGTGGGCTCTGCTGCACACCCCCAGCGCCGAACTGCAGGCCTACGCGCATGAGCTGTTGTTCAAACAGACCGGCACCCGCTACGCCAATGCCTGGCACCACCGCCAGCCCGTCTGGTACTACCTGCAGGTGATCCTGCCCCTGTGGCTGCCGGGCAGCCTGCTGCTGCCGATGCTGTTCAAGCCCTGGTGGCGCCGCCTGCGCCGGGGCGACCGCCGGCAGTGGTTGCTGCTGGGCTGGGCCGTGCTGGTGCTGGTGTTCTTCAGCGCCAGCCCCGGCAAGCGGGAGGTGTATCTGCTGCCGATGCTGCCGGCAATGGCGCTGGCCGTAGCACCGCTGCTGCCGGGCCTGCTGCGTCGGTTGTGCGTGCGCCGCTACCTGTTCGGCTACAGCGTGGTACTGATGCTGGCGACGGGCGTGCTCGGCGTGATGCTGATGACCGAGCACCCGTGGGCCGTGGCCCAGCTGGAGCGCCGGGCCATGCCCGACACCCTGCTTCCGGTGCTGGGTGACGGCCTGCTGACCTTCGCCATCGCCCTGGCCACGTTGATCGTCTGGCTGCGGGTACGCCGCGCCGCAACGCTGGTACTGCTGACCCACGGCATGCTTTGGATGCTCTACGGTCTGGTGCTGATCCCGGCACTGGACCCCTACGCATCGGCGTCGGCACTGATGCGCCGGGTAGGTGCGCGGATCGGCCCAGACGCGGAGCTGGCACTGGTCGCCTGGCGCGAGCAGAACCTGCTGCAGGCAGACCGGCCGGTGCGCGAATTCGGCTTCAAGCGCCCCTGGGCAGAGCAATGGCACGACGCCGGCCCGTGGCTGGCCGAGGCACCGGACAAGCGCTGGCTGCTGGTACTGGATGATGCGATGAGTCCCTGCGTGGACCCAGCCAAGGTGATCGATATCGGTGTTGCCAATCGCAATCGTTGGCAACTGCTTCCCGGTACGGCCTGGGACCCGGAGTGCCACGCCGAGCGGACAGGATCGACCGCCGAAGAAGACTGAACGTTGACACGTGCCGGGCAAACATTAACCCGGCACGAACGAGCGTCCGACCCTTCTCCGACATCCAGGTGACGAGCATGACCGCGGATTCCCGAACCGCCCTTTCCCAGCATGCCCGTCCAACCCATTGACTCGGTAGCACCGCTTGCAACATCGCCACTGGCGTCAAGATTTGCCGTAACTCACCTTTGGCTACCTGTCGCAATCGGTCTGCCCTTGTTTACGCTGCTGATGGGTTTCGGCGGCGATCAATGGGTAGCCGACCACCTGTTCCGTCTTGAAGGCGGCCATTGGGCGTTGCAGGACGCCTGGGTCACCCGCACGCTTGTGCACAAGGTGGGCAAATGGCTGAGCACGGCTGCAGCGCTCGTGGCGATCCTGTTGTGCTTCCATCACTGGCGCAAGGGTCGCGATCGCACCCTGCGGTGGGCGCTGCTTTATGTCGTTATTGCCATGGCCCTGGGTACCGGCGTGATCTCCCTGCTGAAGTCGCTGGTGCCGATGGAATGCCCGTGGGACCTGCTGCGCTACGGCGGCCACCAGCCTTTCATCGGGCTTTTCACCGTGCGCCCGGCCGGCATGGCGCCGCAGGCCTGCTTCCCGGCCGGTCACGCCAGCGCTGGCTATGCATGGTTGTCTCTGTACTATTTCGCCCTGCTGTGGCGCCCGTCGTGGCGCTGGGCCGGACTGTGGATCGGCCTTGGCACTGGCCTGGTGTTCGGCATCAGCCAGCAGCTGCGGGGCGCGCATTTCCTTTCGCATGACGTTGCCACTGCGTTGATATGTTGGCTGCTTTCGCTCGGCCTGTATGTCCTGATCCGCCGTCAGCTGGACCGTCCCAACCGCCAGGAGGCAAACGCATGAGTGCATCGGTCCAACGCCCCGCCCGCCTTCCCGCATTGGCGAGTCTTCGCCGCTGGCGGCCGCAGCTGTCCACCGAAGCACTGATCGCCCTGACCAGCCTGTTCTTCGCGGTGGCCGGCAACGGCCTGTTCTGGCACAGCGCAATGGCCAGCCATCCGGGCAGCCTGCGCTACGCGCTCTCGCTGCTGCTGTTGCTGCTGGGTGCGCACGGCGTGCTGCTGGGCATCCTGGTCTGGCGCTGGAACGCCAAGGTGGTGATCAGCCTGCTGTTGCTGGTAACCGCCTTCGCTGCGCACTACATGAGCCGCTACCACATCTACCTGGATGCGGACATGCTGCGCAACGTGCTGGCGACCGACCCCAAGGAAAGCCGCGAGCTGATGACCGTGTCACTGCTGTGGCCGGTACTGCTGCTGGCGGTGCTGCCGATGATCGTGCTGTGGCGCGTGCAGCTGCGCCGTCGCAGCTGGGGCCGCAGCCTGCTGTGGCGCCTCGGCTTCCTGGTGGTGGCGGCGGTGACTGCCGTCGGCGGCGCGTTGATCTCGTTCCAGGACGTCTCCGCACTGATGCGCAACCAGCGCGAAGTGCGTTACCTCGCGACACCGGCCAACGTACTGCTGGGCATGCCGCGTGCACTGCGTGGCGACAATCCGGTGCAGCGCGCGCCGAAACTGCCGATCGGCACCGATGCCAAGGCCACCCCGCGCGCGCCGGCCAGCAAGCCGCGCCTGCTGGTGATCGTCATGGGCGAGACCGTGCGCGCGCAGAACTGGGGGCTCAACGGTGGCCGCAACACCACCCCGGAACTGGCCCAGGCCAGCGTGGTCAATTTCCCGGACATGCATTCGTGCGGCACCAGCACCGAGGTTTCGCTGCCGTGCCTGTTCTCGCCATGGGGTCGCCACGAATACGACGAAAAGAAGATCCGCGCGCACCAGTCGTTGCTGCATGTGTTGAACCGCGCTGGCATCGCACCGCTGTGGCGTGACAACCAGTCCGGCTGCAAGGGCGTGTGCGAGGGCCTGGATTTCCAGTCGCTGTCCGATGCGACCACCCCGGGGCTATGTGCTGATGGCCGTTGCATGGACGAGATCCTGCTGCAGGACCTGGCCACCCAGGTGCGTGCGAAGCCCGGCGACCGCGTGGTGGTGCTGCACCAGCTGGGCAACCACGGCCCGGCCTACTTCGAGCGCTATCCGCCCGCGTTCCGCCGCTTCACCCCCACCTGCGACACCCGTGACATCGGCCGCTGCACGCGCGAGGAGATCACCAACAGTTACGACAACGCCGTGCTGTACACCGATCACTTCCTGACCAAGACCATCGGCACGCTGCAGGGCATGCAGGATTACGACACAGCGATGATCTACCTGTCCGACCACGGCGAGTCACTGGGCGAGAAGGGCCTGTTCCTGCATGGCGTGCCCTACGCCATCGCCCCGGCCGAGCAGACCCGGGTACCGATGACGATGTGGTTCTCGCCGGGCTTCGCCAGCAGCCGCGGGCTGGACCTGCAGTGCGTGCGCAAGCGTTCGGCGGCCTACACCGACCACGACAACCTGTTCCCGTCGGTGCTGGGCCTGATGCAGGTGAAGACCTCGCTGTACGAGCGAGACCGCGACGTGTTCGCCAACTGCGAGAGTTGAGGGTTGTTCGGCAGGGCCTGCAGCCCTGCACCTGCAGAGGCAACCGCAACCGCAACGGCCGAAGCAACAGCAACAGCGTGCATTCCGTGGGATGGCGGGGTGGGTCCGGTGGCGGGAGACGCCGTAAACCCATCCCTGGGGGCTTGGCCGCGGCATCCATGCCGCGGACACTCCCGCCACCGGACCCACCCCGCCTTCGACAGTTTTCCGCGATCTGTTGGAACGACCGTGGGGTCAGATCCGTTTTCCGGAGGAAAACGGATCTGACCCCATTCTTGTTTGTCGATACCTGACAGATGTGTCGACCAAGGTCGACACCCACCAACAGCCGCCGCGATCTGTCAGAGGTGGGGCGGTGTGGGCTTGCAGGACCGTTGGCGCCATGGATGGCGCCATCGAGCCCCCATGGATGGGTTTACGGCGTGTCCTGCAAGCCCACACCGCCGCGCCATCCCACGGATACCCTGCTTTTGCGGTTGCTTCGGCGTTTGCTGTTGCTTGTGCTCTGGCCTCTGCGGGTGCCGGGCGCCGCCCGGCCGACTTCCGCCACTTGCGGTGGCAGCAACTGCCCACTAGCCTTCGGCCGTCGTTCACCACCCAAGGACCGCCCGTGAAACACCGTCATCTCCTGCTGGCCTCGGCAATCGCCGCCGCCACGCTGGCCCTGGCCGCCTGCAAGAAGGAAGCTGCCCCAGGCACCGATACCGCCAGCAGCAGCGCCCCGGCCGGCGAAACCGCCGACCAGTTCGTGGCCCGCATCAATGCCGAATTCAAGGCCGCCTACCCGGAGATGACCTCGGCGCAGTGGCTGTCCTCCACCTACATCAACAGTGATTCGGAACGCATCGCGGCCAAGGCCAACGAGCGTTCGCTGACCCAGCTCAACAGCTGGATCGAACAGGCCGCCACGTTCGACGGCAAGCCGATGAGCGAGGACAGCAAGCGCGCGATCCACCTGCTGAAACTGATGTCCTCGATGCCGGCGCCGCGCGACCCGGCCAAGCTGGCCGAGCTGACCCAGATCGCCACCCGCATGGAAGGCAGCTACGGTGCCGGCAAGTACTGCACCGACGCCAACGATCCGAACTCCTGCCGCCAGCTGGGCGAGCTGGAGCAGGTGCTCGCGCGCAGCCGCGACTACGACAAGCAGCTCGATGCCTGGCAGGGCTGGCACAGCACCACCAAGAGCATGCGCGGCGACTACCAGAAGTTCGTCGGCCTGGTGAACGAAGGCGCCAAGGGCATGGGCTTCACCGATGCCGGCCAGATGTGGCGCAGCGGCTACGACATGCCGCCGGAGCAGATCGGCCCGGAAACCGACCGCCTGTGGGAACAGGTCAAGCCGATGTATGAGCAGCTGCACTGCTATGCGCGCGGCAAGCTGGACAAGACCTATGGCAAGGACAAGGCGGAAGTGGGCAACGGCCTGATCGCCGCACACCTGCTCGGCAACATGTGGCAGCAGGACTGGTCGAACCTGTGGGACCAGCTGGAACCGTACCCGGGTGCCGGCAGCCTGGACATCACTGCAGCGCTGGAAAAGCAGTACCAGACCAACCTGAGCGCAGCGCTGGCCAAGGCCGGCAAGGACGCCAACGTGGCCGCGCAGTACAAGGCGCAGCGCGAGGCCGAACTGCGTACCGCCAAGCAGATGACCGAGCGCGCGCAGAACTTCTACGTGTCGTTGGGCATGCCGTCGCTGCCGCAGTCGTACTGGGAGAAGACCCAGTTCATCAAGCCCGACGATCGCGACGTGGTCTGCCACGCCAGCGCCTGGGACATGAACATGGAAGGCGACGTGCGCACCAAGATGTGCATCAAGCCGAACGAAGAGAACTTCACCACCATCTACCACGAGCTGGGCCACATCTATTACGACCTGGCCTACAACCCACTGCCGCCGCTGTTCCAGGGCGGTGCCAACGATGGCTTCCATGAAGCGATCGGCGACACCATCGTGCTGGCGATGACGCCCAAGTACCTCAGCTCGATCGGCCTGGTCGATGCACCGACCGAGAGCCGCGAGGCAGTCATCAACAACCAGATGCGCATGGCGCTGTCGGGCGTATCGTTCCTGCCGTTCGGGCTGATGATCGACCGCTGGCGCTGGGGCGTGTTCGATGGTTCGATCACCGCCGACAACTACAACAAGGCGTGGTGGGACCTGAAGGCAAAGTACCAGGGCGTGGCACCGGCCAGCACCCGTGGCGAAGAGTTCTTCGATCCGGGCGCGAAATACCACGTGCCGGGCAACACCCCGTACACCCGCTACTTCCTGGCGCGCATCCTGCAGTTCCAGTTCTACAAGGGCCTGTGCGACGCGGCCGGCTACAAGGGCCCGTTGCATGAGTGCACCTTCTACGGCAACAAGGAAGCCGGCCAGAAGTACTGGGCGATGCTGAGCAAGGGCGCCAGCCAGCCGTGGCAGGCCACGCTGAAGGAGTTGACCGGCACCGACAAGCTCGATGCCGGCCCGATGATCGAGTACTTCACCCCGGTCAACGAGTGGCTGAAGCAGCAGAACGAAGGCCAGATGTGCGGCTGGCAGGCCAACGCGGCACCGGCGGCGAAATGAAAAAAGGGGCGGATCCGCGAGGATCCGCCCCTTTCCGGTAGTGCCGGCCGCTGGCCGGCAACCACGCGATGAAGACCCAACGGGCAGCCGGCCAGCGGCCGGCTCTACCGAAATGCCTGTCAGCTGTCCTTCTTCGCCGCCATCGCGGCAGCCAGTTCGGCCTTGAATTCTTCGAAGGTCTGGCCCTTCTCTTTCGCTTCGGCCTGCGCGGCATCGCGCAGCGCATCGGAATACATCAGGCGCACCGGCGTACCGTTGCGCTCGTGCAGTTCACCGGCCTGCATGATCAGCGCCAGCACCTGCGCGGCCGAGTCACTGTGCCCGGCGATGCGGCCATCCATGCCCAGCACCCATTCGCCATCACGGCGCACGACACCGGCCAGCAGGGTGCGCTGCGCATCGCGCAGCTCGGCATGCGGCTCCACCGGCGAGGCCTGGGCAGCGGCCTTGTTGGCGGCCTGCTTTTCCTGGCGACGGCGCTGGTCGCGGCGGGTCTTGGAGCTGGTGGACATGGTGCGGTACCGCTGCGAGGGGGGCGCAAGGATAGCGCACCCCGCCCGCAGCGCCGCTTCACGTCGCCTCAGTCCAGTACTTTGCCGTGCCTCCAGTAGCCCATGAAGGTGATCGCGCGGCGGTCCAGCCCACAGTCGCGGACCAGATGGCGGCGGATCGCCATCACGGCCCCTGCCTCGCCTGCCACCCAGGCATACAGCGGTCCGCCCACACTGGCATCGGCCTGCTCCCAGAGGATCTGCGCGTCGACGTCGATCTCTTCCAGCGCATCGTCGGCAGCCACGCTCGACGACGCCGCCAAGCGCGCCTGCACTGCCTGCAGCAGGGGCTGCCCGTACGTCGCCTGCCCGCGCGGCAACCACACCAGCTCGGCCGTGGCCGGCGCCTTCAGCGGTACCGCGTCGCCGGCCTGGGCCACCTCCAGCAGGGCCAGCGTGCGTGGCGGATCCGCCATGGTTGCCAGTTCCTCGAGGATGCCGGCCACTGCCGGCAAGGCGGTCTCGTCAGCCACCAGCAGTACCTGGCCAATCCCGACCGGCGGTTTCCACTCCCAGCCTTCGCTGCTCTCGGCGCAGTCGGCGTCCGGGGCCAGCAGCACCACGCGGTCTCCCGGCCTTGCATGCATGGCCCAGCGCGAAGCGGGCCCGGTCACGCCGTGGATGACGAAATCGACGTCGACCTCGCCCTGCTCGGCGCGTAGCTGGCGGATCGTGTAGGTGCGCATCGGCGGGCGCTGATCATCCGGCAGCGCCCGGTAGCGCGGGTACCAGTCCTCGCCGCTGGGGACCTGCGGCAGGTCCTGGCCGGGCAAGGGGAAGAACACCTTGATCCGCTGGTCCGGGCCTTCGGTCTTCATCCGCGCCACGTCGGCACCAGTGAACACCATGCGGTCCAGGGAAGGGGAGAGAACGCGGCGCTCCTTCAGCGCCACCTCGAACAGGCGGTAGGTCTGCTGCGCAGCCATGGGGGAACCTCATGCAACGACATCGGATTGGCTGGCTGTCGTGCACCTGTGCACCGGCTGGCTGGAGTGCCCAGCCTAGTCCCGTGGTTTCCCGTCGCAAGCGCTGCGGGCGTCGCGGCCTGCCCTACCCCTGCACGCTGCTCAGTGACCCGTGCAGACTGCCTGCGCCGCGCGTTCACGTTGGTGTTCCCAGTACCAGAACACGAAACCAGCACCGAAGAAGGCGGCCTGGCCCAACGCCAGGTGCAGCGGGCTGGCGCTGAGCAGCGGCGACACCACGCCGGCCACCACCGTGCTGATCATCAGCTGCACGAAGGCCTGCAGCGACGAGGCCAGGCCGCGCTGGTGCGGGTACATGTCCAGCACCGCCAGCGCCAGGATCGGGAAAATCAGCGCCATGCCCATGCCGCCCAGGAAGATCGGCAGCACCGCCCACGGCAGCACGAACTGCGGGGCCAGCGCCACGTAGCCGACGTTCAGCAGCACCGACAGCGCGCACAGGACGAAACCGATGGCGACCTGGCGGGTGGGCGTGGTGTGCCCGGCCATGCGCCCCGACAGGAACGAGCCGGTGGTCATGCCGCCGATGGTGGGGATGAACAGCCAGGCAAAACCACCCTCGCCCAGATGCAGGTGCTGCATCACGAACACCGGCGCCGAGGAGATGTACAGGAAGATGCCGCCGAAACCGATGCTGCCGGCCAGCGCCAGGCGCAGGAACCGCGGGTTGAAACCAATGCGCACGTAGTCGCGCATCAGCACGCGCGGCGACAACGGCACCCGTGCCTCCACCGGATGGGTTTCCGGCAGGTAGCGTGCGGTCGCCGCCAGCAGCACCAGCGCGAACACCACCAGGAACCAGAAGATCAGTGGCCAGCCGGCGCCGCTGAGCAGGATCCAGCCGCCGATGATCGGTGCGATCGCCGGAGCGATGCCGAACAGCATCGACACCTGGCTCATCAGTCGCTGCGCGTCGTGGCCGTGGTACAGGTCACGGATCACCGCACGACCGACGATCATGCCGACGCCTGCCGACAGGCCCTGCAGCGCGCGGAACGCCAGCAGCGTGGTCAGGTCGGTGGACAGCGCGCAGCCAACCGAAGCGCCGACGAACACCACCAGGCCGCCCAGGATCACTCGCTTGCGGCCCCAGGCATCGGACAGCGGGCCGTGTGCCAGGCTCATCAGGCCGTAGAACAGGAGGTACACGCTGATGGTCTGCTGCACTGCCACCTCGTCCACCGCCAGGCGCTGGGCCAGCTGCGGGAACGCCGGGAAGATGGTGTCGATCGAGAACGGACCGAACATGGCCAGGCCGGCGAGCAGCAGGGCCATGCGGCGGGTGGAAGGAGCAACAGCGGCGGTCATGGAGAAGGCGTCCGGCAGGGCCATGCGCGGCACGCACGGCGGGCGCCGGTCCCCCTGCAGCAGGGACGGCGCCAGATGAATTCGGGTATCCGCCCATCATAGGTGGGGATTGCGCCTGATGCCATGCAGCAGTGCACAAAACGCACGGACGGGCCATCGGCCATTCAGGCGCGGCGGCCAGGTCCGAAGGCGGCCGGCGCGCCCGCAACGGGCTATAATCGGCGGGCAACACGGTGGGAGAAGCGGAACACCGCTGCCGAAGGCGCAACGCCCGTAATCGCTCAGGCCCGATACCACCCGTAACACAACTCTGGAGAGACCGGTTCGATCCGGCGCCGAAGGGGCACGAAGCTGCGGTTCGCCGCGCTTCCAAACTCTCAGGCAAAAGGACAGAGGGGCGCCCCGCAGACCGCCGACCGGCGGCTTGTGCCCGTGCGTGTGCCCTTTCCTGACGGATCCTTCGCCATGTCCCAGAACACCCCTTCCCTGCGTGAGCTCGAGCATCATTCCGCGTTCGTCGAGCGCCACATCGGTCCCAACGATGCCGAGATCGCGCAGATGCTCGACGTCGTCGGCCACGCGTCGCTGGATGCGATGACCGATGCCATCGTGCCGGCCAAGATCAAGTCGCCGGCGCCGCTGGCGCTGCCGGAGTCGATGACCGAAGTGCAGGCACTGGCGAAGATCCGTGCGATCGCCGACAAGAACACCGTGCTGCGCAGCTTCATCGGCCAGGGCTACTACGGTACCCACACGCCGAACGTGATCCTGCGCAACATCCTGGAAAATCCGGCCTGGTACACCGCCTACACCCCGTACCAGGCGGAAATCTCGCAGGGCCGCATGGAAGCGCTGATCAACTTCCAGACCCTGTGCGCCGACCTCACCGGCATGGAAATCGCCAACGCCTCGCTGCTGGACGAAGCCACCGCCGCTGCTGAAGCGATGACCCTGGCCAAGCGTTCGGCCAAGTCGAAGTCGGACACCTTCTTCGTGCACGACGCCGTGCACCCGCAGACCCTGGAGCTGCTGCGCACCCGCGCCGAGCCCATGGGCATCGTGCTGCGCGTCGGCACTCCGGCCGAAGCGCTGGAAGCGGAAGCCTTCGGCCTGCTGCTGCAGTACCCGGACACCTTTGGCCAGGTCGGCGACTACAAGGCGCTGGTCGATGCCGTGCACGCACGCGGTGGCCTGGTGGCCGTGGCCACCGACCTGCTGGCGCTGACCCTGCTGGCCGCCCCGGGCGAATGGGGTGCGGACATCGTGGTCGGCAACAGCCAGCGTTTCGGCGTGCCGTTCGGCTTCGGTGGCCCGCACGCGGCCTTCATGGCCTGCCGCGATGCCTACAAGCGCTCGATGCCGGGCCGCCTGATCGGCGTCTCGGTCGATGCCCAGGGCAACCCGGCCTACCGCCTGACCCTGCAGACCCGCGAGCAGCACATCCGCCGCGAGAAGGCCACCTCCAACATCTGTACCGCACAGGTGCTGCTGGCGGTGATGGCGTCGATGTATGCCGTCTACCACGGCCCGGAAGGCCTGACCCGCATCGCCCGCCGCACCCATCGCCTGGCCTCGATCCTGGCTGCGGCGCTGCGCAAGGCCGGCGTGCAGGTTGGTGGCGACTTCTTCGACACCCTGCATGTCACTGGCGTGCACGCCGATGAGATCCACGCCAAGGCCCGCGCCGCCGGCTACAACCTGCGCGCGATCGACAGCGACTCGGTCGGCATCAGCCTGGACGAGACCACCACCCGCGCCGACATCGTTGCCGTGGCTGCCGTATTCGGTGCCGCACTGGATGTCGACGCGCTGGATGCCAGCACCGCCGATGCCCTGCCGGCCGGCCTGCTGCGCCAGTCCGCATTCCTGACCCACCCGGTGTTCAACACCCACCACAGCGAGCACGAACTGCTGCGCTACCTGCGTTCGCTGGCCGACAAGGACCTGGCGATGGACCGCACGATGATCCCGCTGGGCTCGTGCACCATGAAGCTCAACGCCACCGCCGAGATGATCCCGGTGACCTGGCCGGAGTTCTCGCAGATCCACCCGCTGGTGCCGGCCGACCAGGCGCTGGGCTACAAGGAACTGATCGATACGCTGGAAGCGATGCTGGTCGAGTGCACCGGCTACGATGCGGTCAGCCTGCAGCCGAACTCCGGCGCGCAGGGCGAGTACGCCGGCCTGCTGGCGATCCGCGCCTACCACCGCTCGCGCGGTGAGGAACATCGCGACATCTGCCTGATTCCGGACTCGGCGCACGGCACCAACCCGGCCTCGGCACAGATGTGCGGCATGAAGGTGGTGGTCACCAAGACCGATGCCAACGGCAACGTCGACGTCGAGGACATCCGCCTCAATGCCGAAAAGTACAGCGACCGCCTGGCCGCGATCATGATGACCTACCCGTCCACGCACGGCGTGTTCGAGGAAGAGGTGGTGGAGATCTGCGAGATCATCCACAAGCACGGCGGCCAGGTGTACACCGACGGTGCCAACATGAACGCCCTGGTCGGCGTGGCCAAGCCGGGCAAGTGGGGTTCGGACGTTTCGCACCTGAACCTGCACAAGACCTTCTGCATCCCCCACGGCGGTGGCGGCCCGGGCGTCGGCCCGTGCGCGGTCAAGGAGCACCTGGTGCCGTTCCTGCCGGGCAAGCTGGGTGACCACGGCCCGGTCGGCATGGTCAGCGCAGCCAGCTTCGGCAGCGCCTCGATCCTGCCGATCAGCTGGATGTACATCGCGATGATGGGCACCGAAGGCCTGCGCAAGGCCACCCAGGTCGCGCAGCTCAATGCCAACTACATCGCCAAGCGCCTGGCCCCGCACTTCAAGACCCTGTACACCGGCCGCAACGGCCTGGTGGCGCATGAGTGCATCCTGGACGTGCGCCCGCTGGAGAAGACCAGCGGCATCGGTGCCGAGGACGTGGCCAAGCGCCTGATCGACTTCGGCTTCCACGCCCCGACCCTGAGCTTCCCGGTGGCCGGCACGCTGATGGTCGAACCGACCGAGAGCGAGTCGCTGCACGAGCTGGATCGCTTCATCAACGCGATGATCCAGATCCGCGAGGAAATCACCGCGATCGAAGACGGCCGCCTGGACCGCGAGGACAACCCGCTGAAGAACGCACCGCACACTGCCACCGCAGTGACCGCGAGCGAGTGGACCCACGCCTACCCGCGCGAACTTGCCGCCTTCCCGCTGGCCAGCCTGAAGCAGAGCAAGTACTGGCCGCCGGTGGCCCGTGTCGACAACGTGTACGGCGACAAGAACGTGATGTGCGCCTGCATCCCGGTCGATGCCTACAAGGATGATGAAGTCGAGGCGTGATTCCTCGCTGCATCGGTAAAGAAAACGGCCCGCGCAAGCGGGCCGTTTTCATAGGGGCGTATGGACCAGGGCCCACACCCACAAACATCCGATCACGGGTCCGGCATCTGCCCCAGGCTCAACTGCCACGACATGCCGAAGCGGTCCTGCACCCAGCCGTAGCGGTTGCTGAAGTCATAGTCGCCCACCGGCATCAACCAATGGCCGCCCTCACCCAGTACCCGCGCCGCGCGCTCGAACTGCTCGGCACCGGAACACTCGACGAACAACGAGATCGACGGGGTGAAGGTGAATTCGTGCACGTCCAGGCTGTCGAAGCACAGGTAGTGGGTGCCACCGAGCAGGAAGATCGCCTGGCGGACCTGCCCAGGCACACCGGCGCCGGCCCCCTCGGGGTGGCGTTGCAGCGCCAGCAGGCGGAAATCGGCAAAGGCTTCGGCGTACAGGGCCAAGGCGGCCTCGGCCTGGCCGGTGAACATCAGGAAGGGACGGCTGCGCAGCATGCGGTGCTCCTGGTCGACGGGCCGGTGACGGCCCACGCGATCAGGATGGCACGGCAGATGTGCAGCCCCCGTGGTAGTGCCGGCCGCTGGCCGGCAGCTTCAGTCACGCCTCGCGCATGCGCCGCGCGATGGCGCTGCTGGCGGCGATCGTGGCGGTCAGTGCCACCATCGACAGGAACTGCAGCCGGGTGTGCGACTCGCTCAGCAGCAGGCCGAAGATCAGTGCCAGAATCGCCAGCGCGCAGCAGGTCAGCCACGGGAAGCCGGCCATGCGGAACGGCAGCCGGGTACCCAGGCGATCCGCGCGACGACGCAGTACCAGCTGCGACACCAGCGACAGCGTCCACACCAGCAGGCAGGTGGAACCGACGATGTTCAGCAGCACCGGCAGCACCCTGTCCGGGAACAGCAGCTCCATCACCGTGGCGGCGAAACCGAACAGCACGCTGGCCAGCACAGCGATCACCGGCACCTGGCGCGGATCGGTCCAGCCCAACACGGCCGGCGCCTCACGACGCTGCGCCAGCGAATACATCATGCGCGAGGCACCGTAGAGGTTGGCATTGAGCGCCGACAGCAGCGCGATCACGGCAATCAGGGTGATGGCGGTACCGGCGCCCGGGATGCGGGCGATGTCCAGCACGGCGGCGAACGGCGACTTCAGCGCCTCGCTGGTCCACGGCACCACGGCGATGATCACGCTCAGCGAGCCGATGTAGAACACCAGGATGCGCCAGGCCACGGTGCGGATGGCACGGGCAATGCTGCGCTCGGGATCTTCGGTTTCGGCCGCCGCCACAGCCACGATCTCGGTGCCACCGAAGGCAAAAACGACAACCAGCAGTGCCGCGCCGATCCCGGCCAGCCCCTTCGGCGCGAAGCCGCCATGCTCGGTGAAGTTGCTCAGACCCGGCGAAGTCACCTGCGGCAGCCAGCCCATCAGCAGCGCCACACCGATGGCGATGAAGGCCAGGATCGCCGCCACCTTGAGGATGGCGAACCAGAATTCGAACTCGCCGAAGTTCTTCACCCCGAGCAGATTGATCGCGGTGAAGAACAGCATGAAGGCCAGCGCCGCCATCGGTACCGGTATCGCCGGCCAGACCGTGGCAAGAAGCCCGGCCGCGCCGACGGCTTCGGCGGCGATCACGATCACCAGCTGCACCCACCACAGCCAGCCCACGGTGGCGCCGGCGGTGGCCCCCATGGCATCAGCGGCGTAGACCGAGAACGCGCCACTGGTCGGCTTGGCCGCCGCCATCTCGCCCAGTGCGTTCATCACGATGATCACCAGCGCACCAGCGACCAGATACGACACCAGAACCGCCGGGCCGGCCGCCTGTACACCCACGCCCGAGCCGAGGAACAGGCCGGCGCCGATGGCGCTGCCCAGACCCATCATGATCAGCTGGCGGGGCTTGAGCGAATGTCCGAGACGGGACGGCGAAGCGGTCGGAATCGAGTTGGGCATCGGCGGGGCTGGCGGCGGGCTACAGGGGCGACACCTTACCCTGTCCCGTGCCCACGGGGATAGGCACAGCGCAGCAGGCGGCTCAGGCCAGCGCCGGCTCGCCGACGTTGCCACCAATACGGGCCCGGTAGGCGCGCGGCGAGAAACCGGTTTCAGCCTTGAACTTGCGGGTAAAGGCGCTCTGGTCGCTGAAACCGCAGGCCTGGCCGATGCAGGCGATGCTGTCGTCACCGTGCAGCAGGTGCATGGCCATCTGGATCCGCAGCCGGGTCAGCACCTGCTGCGGGGTCATCTGGAACACCTTGCGGAAGCTGCGCTCCAGCTTGGACAGCGAGAAGCCGGTGATGTCCAGCAGGGTCTGCATGCGCACGTTTTCGGCGTAGTGCGCATTGAGGTGGGCCAGGGCCAGCCGCAGCTGCTCGTACTGGGTGCCCAGGCTGTCCTTCTGGCCAAGGTCGCGGGATATGCCGATCAGGCCCTCGATGGCCCCATCGACCACCAGCGGGCGCTTGCAGGTCAGGCACCAGCCCGGTTCGCGGTTGGCGAACAGGTGCAGCTCCATCAGGTTCTCGATCACCTCGCCGGACAGCACGCGGGCGTCCTGGTCGACGTAGTCCGCACTGAGGCCGGTCGGGTAGATTTCAGCCGCGGTACGCCCGATGACGTCCTTGCGCGCGCGCAGGCCCAGCCGCCGCAGCATGGTCTGGTTGACGTGGGTGTAACGCCCCTGAAGGTCCTTGATGAAGAACAGCACATCCGGGATGGCGTCGAACAGGGCTTCGATGTCGGCGGGCTCGACTCGCATGCCACAAGCATAGCCGAGGCCCCTTGCCGGTGCGATCACCCTTGCGGGACTTGCGCTTAACGCCGCCAGGTCCACCGTGGGGGACAGCCCCCACCGGAGAACCGGCCATGCCCCGCGGTGACAAGTCCGCCTATACCGAAAAGCAGAAGCGCCAGGCCGAGCACATCGAAGAGAGCGAGCGCGAGCGCGGTGCCAGCGAAAGCACCGCAGAGCGCATCGCCTGGGCCACTGTGAACAAGCAGGACGGCGGCGGCAAGCGCAGTGGCAGTGGACGCAAGGTGGCAAAGAAGGTCACCACCAGGAAGGTGGCTGCCAAGAAGACTGCTACGAAGAAGGCGCCGGCCCGCAAGACGGCCACGAAGAAGGCAACAAAGAAGACGGTGGCGAAGAAGGCCACCACCCCTGCATCGCGTAGTGCTGCCGCGAAGAAAGCGGCGAAGACCCGTGCGGCGAGGAAGACCGCGCGAAAGGTGGCGGCGAAGAAAGCGGCACGTACCCGCGCCAGCAGCTGAGCCCGTCAATCGGGATTGACGCCCGCAGATCAGCCATACTTCTCCAAGCCGCTGGACGCGGCAAAGGGGAATCATCCATGAATGTCCAATGCTCCGCAGCTTTGGCAGCCCTGCTATCGATGGCACCCGCTGCGCATGCGATCACCGCCTCTGACCCACCCCACGAATCCCGTCAGGCTGCGACCGCGACTGCGGACGCCGATATTGCGCGGATCGAATCTCTCGGCCGGTCATTGTTCGAACATGATCTTGCCGCCGAACGCGCAACCGACGCACTCGTAGCGAAGGGAATGCGCAAGGATGACCGCGTTGCTGGATGGGTCACCGAACAACGCGACAACCGCTATGTCGTCAGTATCCTCGGAGGTGCCAGTAGCGTGCTGTATCGGGTAGTCACCGACGACAAGGGAACGCTTGCCGGTCCTGTACAGACCCTGTCGCCACCCGAGCCACTATCGCCTTATGAGGCCGGCGCGGCAGCTGCGCGTGCACTGGCATTGAGCAGCAAGTTTCAAGCGTGCTCGAAGAACTACAACACGGTCGTGCTACCGAACGTGGACGGCACGGCAAATGCCTGGAGTGTCTACCTGCTTCCCGGCACATTCGATCCTGCAGCGGTGCCTCTGGGGGGAAGCCATCGCGTGGAAATCGCGGATGAAAAGATCACTTCCAGCCGGCCTTACACCCTCTCCTGCATCACGCTGCAGCGTCCACCGCGGAAGGGTGCCATGATGGTGACCCACCTACTCGATCCAACGCCGACCGAGGTCCACGTTTACTGGAGTCTCTGGGCACGCGCGCCACTGTTCGTGAGTACGGCCAAGGACGTGATCTGGAAGATTGAGAACGGACATATCAGCAAAGTCGTGGACTGACATCCGGTCACACCATGGACGCCCATGGTGTGACCGGCACCACAACGCTTACCGCGCAGCAGCTCAGGCTGCGCGACGCGGCACAACCGAAGCTGCGTCGCCTTCCACCTTGAACACCGACACCGACGTGGTCAGTGCATGCGCCTGTTCTTCCAGTGCGCGGCTGGCGGCGGTGGCTTCTTCCACCAGCGCAGCGTTCTGCTGGGTCACCTGGTCCATCTGCACCACCACCTGGTTGACCTGCTCGATACCGGCGGCCTGTTCCTTGCTGGCCGCAGCGATATCGCTCATCAGCTGGGTCGTGCGCGAACTTGCCTGCGCCACGCGCGCGATCGCCGCTTCCGATTCAACGGTCACCGCCAGGCCACTCTTCACCTTCGCAGCGGCGTCTTCGATCAGTTCCTTGATCTCCTTGGCGGCGACACCGGCACGCTGTGCGAGCGTGCGCACTTCGCTGGCGACCACGGCGAAACCACGGCCCTGCTCACCTGCACGCGCAGCTTCCACTGCAGCATTCAGCGCCAGGATGTTGGTCTGGAACGCGATGCCGTCGATCACCGTGGAGATTTCCGAGATGCGTGCCGAGGACTGGTCGATCTCACCCATGACCGACGCCATCTGTGCCATCGCCTGTTCGGTCTCGCGTACGGCGGCACCGGCGGCATGCGCTTCACTGTCGGCCTGACGCGCCAGCTCGGCGTTCTGGCGCACGGTGGAAGTCAGCTCCTCCATCGATGCGGCGGCTTCTTCCA
Source organism: Stenotrophomonas sp. WED208 (assembly GCF_040984485.1). Lineage (NCBI taxonomy): Bacteria > Pseudomonadati > Pseudomonadota > Gammaproteobacteria > Lysobacterales > Lysobacteraceae > Stenotrophomonas > Stenotrophomonas sp. WED208. The sequence goes on along the minus strand of NZ_JAZARB010000001.1, from coordinate 1,184,831 downwards.
GATTGGCCGCCTGCTGCTCGGTACGGCGCGACAGGTCGTTGTTGCCGGCGGCCAGTTCCTGCGCCGCGTTGTTGATGCTGTCGGCAGCCACCTGGATGCCTCGCACGATGCCGGTCAGCTGTGCGGTGGTGGTGTTGGCGTCGTCGCGCATACGGGCGAACACGCCGTCGTACTCGCCATCCATGCGTGCGGTCAGGTCGCCGTGCGAGATCGCGCGCAGCACGTCGGAGACATCGGCGATGCTGGCCTGTGAACTGGCCATCATGCCGTTGAGGTGCTCGACCATCGCCTTGAACTGGAACTGGAATGCAGCGGCGTCGCCACGCATGCTGAAATCACCGGCGCGCGCGGCGCGGGCCAGTTCATCGATCTGCGCGTTGATTGCCATCAGGCTCTGCTTCACTGCCGCCAGGGTGCGGGTCAGCGTGCCCTTCTCGCCCGGGTAATCCGGCAGGTCACGGCTGAGGTCGCCGATGGCGTAGCGCTGCATCACCTCGGCCATCAGCAGCTCCACCTGCACGTGCGATTCGACCAGGCTGTTGGTGGCCTGCACCATGCGGCCGAAGTCACCGGGGAACGCCGTGACGTCCATGCGATAGCGGATCGCGCCGGCCTCATGCTGCTCTGCCATCTGCAGCTGTGCGCCGATCGCCGCCTGCACACTCTGCCGCACACTGGCCATGGCTTCGCCCAGCTGGGTCAGTTCATCGCGGCCACCAAGACGAAACTCCTGGTCCAACTGTCCCTTGGACAGGCGTTCGGCCAGGTTCACGGCGCGGGCCAGCGGGCCGGTCAGGCTGCGGCCGATCATCACCGAGGCACCGATGCCCACCAGCAGCGCGACACCGCCCAGCACCAGCAGCTGCAGCAGACTGCGCTCACCCAGACGAATCGCCTCGGCGGCGGCATCACGGCTTTCCTTCTCTTCGAAGTCCACGCCATCGGACAGCGCCTTGTTCCAGCCATTGGCCGCTTCCTGCACCGGCCCCAGGGTCAGCGCCACGGCGCCCGGGTAGTCGCCCTGCTCCATCAGTTCGCTGGTCTGCTTGTTGAGCGGGCGCGCAATGGCACGCTTGGCCGCGATGGTTTCGGCAATGGCCTTGCCGTCGGCGTCGCTGGGCAGCGCCTGGTAGGCGGTCCAGCTGGCCTCGTAGCGCTTCACCAGATCGGCGATGCGCTGCTCGTCGTGGCCGCGGTCTTCGCCCTGGCGGATCAGCATCTCGCGGCGCACCACCATCATCTGGTTGTTGGCATCGAGCATCTGCGACAGCAGGCGCACCTTGGCCACGCTGACGTCGACCACCTGCTGCATCGCGCGCTTCTGCACGACACTGGCGGTGGCGCCGGTGGCCACCACGGCGGCGACCAGCAGCAGCAACAGGCCAAAGCCCAGCCCAAGACGCCAGGCAACCCTGACATTCCTCAAGTAGTTCATCGGTACATCCAAAACGGGGGGATGCGCCCCTATCGGCCGCTGCCGGGCGTGGCTTGATGGCGACCATGCCATCCGGCCGGGTACGGTTCAGAGAGGTGATGGCACGGCGGTCACGGCACCCGGCGCTGCCAGCGCCGCAGGGTGAAGGTGAACACCGCCAGCGCAGCGCCCGGAATCAGCAGGAACAACGCCGCCACCTTCCAGAAGAAGAACGGCCACAGCCACACGTAGTCCAGGTCAGTCAGCTTCAGCACGTCCATCGGTGGCAGCAGTTCCACCGAGGCCACGCGCCCCGCCAGCGCGGGCTCGACCTCCAGAACGGTCACCCGCAGCCACGAACGCCCGCGCGGCAGCGCATCCCCCCGGCCATAGCCGAAGTACGAGGCGGCAAATCCACCAGGCTCAACCGATTCCAGCGCGCGGGTAATGCCGGAGCCCGGCACGCCCGAACGCGTTTCGGCGCGGAAGTCAGTTTGATCTGTCGGGGTTTCCGCGCGCAGGCGCACCTCAGGGTCGATCGCCGTGGCAGTACCGTCATCCGCGTAACGCAGGCGCAGCCGCAATTGGTCATCAATGAAGCGGTAGACCGTGACCTCGGCCGTCGCACCCGGGCTCAGCACCAGAGGCAGCACCTGCGTGCGTGAGGCCATGTAGTTGGCGATCGCGCCCAGCACCAGCACCGCGCAGGCAAGCGCCCACAGGCTCCACAGCACCCACAGGGTGATCCGCACCACCGTTACGCCCTTCACGCTGATATCCGGGTCATCACGTCACTTCCCTGCTGGCCGTGCCGACACAGTAACGAAAAAGCCCCGCTTTCGCGGGGCTCTTCCTGTCACCTACGCCGGGCAGCGCCCGGCGCTACCTCAGGCGAACGGATCCTGCAGGACCATGGTGTGGTCGCGGTCCGGGCCGGTGGAGACGATGCTGATCGGGCAACCGGCCAGCTCTTCCAGCGAACGCAGGTAGGCACGTGCGGCCGGCGGCAGCTCGTCCCAGTTGGTGATGCCGTGGGTGTTCTCGCTCCAGCCCGGGAACTCCAGGTACACCGGGGTGCAGTCTTCCCAGCCCTGCGCGTCCAGCGGCGCGTATTCGGTGCGCTTGCCGTTGTATTCGTACGCAATGCAGACCTTCAGCTTTTCCATGCCATCCAGCACGTCCAGCTTGGTGATGCACAGGCCGCTGATGCCGTTGATGGCCACGGCACGCTTCAGCGCGACAATGTCCATCCAGCCGCAACGACGCGGACGGCCGGTCGAGGCACCGTACTCGGCACCGCGGTCACGGATGCCCTGACCGACTTCGTCGTCCAGCTCGGTCGGGAACGGGCCGCCGCCGACGCGCGTGGCGTAGGCCTTGGCGATGCCCAGCACGTAGTCGATCGAATCGGCGCCGACGCCGGAACCGGCCAGCGCACCACCAACAGTGGTGTTGGAGCTGGTGACGTACGGGTAGGTGCCGTGGTCGATGTCCAGCAGCGCACCCTGCGCGCCTTCGAACAGCACGCGCTTACCCTGCTTGCGCAGGTCGTGCAGGATGCCGGCCACGTCGGACTTCATCGGCTGCACGTATTCGCCGAAGGCCAGCGCTTCGTCGAAGGTCTTCTGGAAATCGACCGCGTCAGTGTTCAGATACTTGGTCAGCACGAAGTTGTGGTAATCCAGCGCAGTGCGCAGGAGTTCTTCCAGCTGCTTCGGGTAATGCAGGTCGGCGATGCGGATACCGCGACGCGCCACCTTGTCTTCGTAGGCCGGGCCGATGCCACGGCCGGTGGTGCCGATCGCCTTGCCGCCGGCAGCGCGCTCGCGCGCCTGGTCCAGGGCGATGTGGTACGGCATGATCAGCGGCGCGGCCGGGGAGATCTTCAGGCGCGAACGCACTTCCACGCCGGAGGCTTCCAGCTCGGCGATTTCCTTCTGCAGCGCGGCCGGCGAGATCACCACGCCGTTGCCGATCAGGCACAGCGCGTCGTCACGCAGGATGCCCGACGGAATCAGGTGCAGGACGGTCTTCTTGCCGTTGATGACCAGGGTGTGGCCGGCATTGTGGCCGCCCTGGAAGCGCACGACGGCGCCGATTTCCTCAGTGAGCAGATCGACGATCTTGCCCTTGCCTTCATCGCCCCACTGGGCACCCAACACTACGACAGACTGACCCATGACGGGCTCCTCGATTTGTTGCGGCCATCGGGGCCGCGGACGGTTGAACCGTGGCGGGGCTGGCCAGCACCTGGAAGGCGGCTCCAAACGGGGAGCAGCCGGCGATGGAAGGCCCAGACACGGAAAAAGCCGAACGGGGAGGCCCGTCCGGCTTTTGTGCATTATCCGGGTTTCCGGGGTCGGGTGCCACCTTTCCGACGGACGGCTTCACCGGCCGGTCAGGCGCCCCGCCCGGTCGTGCCGGCCGCTGGCCGGCAATCACAGGTTGCCGGCCAGCGGCCGGCACTACCCTTTCAATGCCGCACCCACCACAGCAGGCTCAGGCCGGCCAGCAGCACCAGCCCGCCGAAGCTGCGCAGGGCCGGGCTGGGCAGGTCCAGCAGGCGCTCGGCCATGCGCTTCCAGGCGAACGGGGCGACGAACAGGAACAGGCCTTCCAGCACCGCCACCAGGCAGACGGCGGCGAACAGATCTTTCATGGGGGACTCCGGAAAAAGCACGGGGCCCGGCATCTGGCCGGGCCCCGTGGGGTACTGCCCTGCGACCTCAGCGGTCGTTCTTCAGGTACTGCAGGAACGGGTCGTTCTTGTCGAGCACGATCACGCCGTTGCCGTCGCTCATGGAGCCACGGTAGGCCTCCAGGCTGCGGTAGAACGCATAGAACGACGGGTCGGCCGAGCCGGCCTTGCCGTAGATGCGCGCCGCATCGGCATCGCCTTCACCGCGCAGGCGCTGTGCATCACGCTCGGCTTCGGCGATCAGCACGGTGCTGTCACGGTCAGCCTGGGCGCGGATGGTCAGCGACTGCTCCTCGCCCTCCGCACGCAGCTTGGCCGCTTCCTGCTTGCGCTGCGCACGCATGCGCTCGTACACGTCATTGATCACCTGACTGTCGGTCGGCAGGTCCACCTGCTTGATGCGCAGGTCGATCATCTGCATGCCGAGGCCGGCCACCGCTTCGTTGATCCCCTTCAGCTGCTCGGCGATCAGCTCGCTGCGGTCGCCGGACACCAGCTGCTGCAGGGTGCGCGAGTTGATCTGGTTGCGCAGCGAGTCGGTGATGATCGGCGCCAGGCGGGCATTGGCGATACGCGGATCGCCGCCGGTGGCACGGAAGTAGTCACCCACGTTGGAGATGTAGCCGATGGCGAAGAAGTCGACGCTGACGTCCTTCTGCTCGGCGGTGAAGTAACGCGCCGGGGCGGTGTCGAGCACCTGGAAGCGGCGGTCGAAGACCTTCACCGTTTCCACCACCGGCACCTTGAAGTGCAGGCCCGGCTTGATGTCCGAACGCACCACCTTGCCCAGGTTCAGCACCATGGCGGTCTGGTCCTCGCGGACCACGTACACCGAGCCAAGCAGGCCCAGCACCACCGCCACGATCACGGCGATCCAGATAGGACTCTTCATCGGCTGCCCTCCTCACGGCCGCTCGGTCGCCCGGTCGGGCGGCCCACCGGCCGGCCCGGATCACGGGAAGCTTCCGCCGCTGCACCCGGCAGCGACGGCATCACCACCTCCGGATTGGTCACTCCCGGCGGCGCCGAGGTGGTGGGACGGGTATCGCCGGTCATCGGCACGTAGATCAGCTGGCGGCCATCGCCACCGATCACCTTGCGGTTCTCGCTCAGCACCTGCTGCACGGTCTCCAGCCACAGGCGCTTGCGGGTCACTTCCGGGGCGTCCTTGTACTGGGCCTGCAACAGGCTGAAGCGCTGCGCGTCACCCTCGGCCTTGGAGACCACGGCCTGCTTGTAGCCTTCGGCGGTGGTACGGGCGCGCGAGGCCTGGCCTCGGGCTTCCGGCACGACCTTGGCGGCGTAGGCCTGGGCTTCGTTGATCAGGCGTTCCTTGACCTGCTGGGCACCGTTGACCTCGTCGAAGGCCGGCTTCACTTCTTCCGGCGGACGGGCGTCCTGCAGGGTCAGGCCGGTCACGGTCAGGCCGGTCTTGAACGCCTTCAGCAGTGCCTGCAGGCGCTCCTCGGCGGCCACGGCCAGCGGGCCACGGTTGTTCAGCACCGCGTTGAGGTCGGCACGGCCGACTTCCTCGCGCACCGCGCTCTGCGCCGACTGCTCCAGCACCTGGTTGGCATCGACCGTGCCGAACAGGTACTGCTGCGGGTCGTCGATGCGGTACTGGACGTTCAGCGAGACGTTGACGATGTTCTCGTCGCGGGTCAGCACCGGCACCTGGATCGAGAAGGTCTTGATCTCGGTGGCATTGACCTTGGTGACCGATTCGATCGGCCACGGCAGCTTGAAGTTCGGGCCGGGCTGCAGGATGCGCGAGAACTGGCCGAAGCGCAGCACCACGCCACGCTGCTGTTCGCCGATCAGCTGGAAGCTGGAGAACAGCACCAGCAACACGACAGCTGCCACCACCCAACGCATGATGCCGCCGTCGAACAGGTCCTTCAGCGGCCCGGGCAGTCCGCCCCAGCCACCACCATTGCCACCGCCGCGCGACCCGAACGGCCCGCGTCGATTGTCCTCGGGGCCTTGTCCGCCCTTGTTGCCGCCGGGTGTATTCCAGGCCATGCACGCTCCATCAAGATTTGGGCTGCGGCGCGGGCCCTTCCCGCACCACCAGCCGTGAAACCATCACCGATCATACAAGATGGGGCGGATCGGCAGGATCGAAAGGGGGGCAACGGGGTAAGGTGGCGTTTTCCTCGAAGTCAGGCAACGCCGATGGCCCCCACCACCCCGTTCACCGCCTTCCGCATCGAAAACGACGCCGCCGGTTACCGCAGTGGCCTGGCCCAGCTCAATGTCGACGACCTCAACCCCGGCCAGGTACTGATCCGCGCCCACTGGTCTTCGGTCAACTACAAGGATGCCCTGGCCGGCACCGGCAAGGGCAGGATCCTGCGCCGTTTCCCGCTGGTGGGGGGCATCGACGTGGCCGGCACCGTGGTTGCCAGCACCGATCCAGACTGGCGTGAAGGCGATGCGGTGCTGGCCACCGGCTGCGGCCTCAGCGAAACCCGCGATGGCGGCTACAGCCAGTATGTGCGGCTGGAGTCGCGTGCGGTGATTGCCCAGCCGGCCGGGCTCAGCCCGCGCGAGGCGATGGTGCTGGGCACCGCCGGCTTCACGGCGGCGCTGGCGCTGCTGCGCATGCAGGACAACCGGCAGGTGCCGGAACTCGGCCCGCTGGCGGTCACCGGCGCCAGCGGCGGTGTCGGTGCGCTGGCGCTGTCGATCTTCAGTCGTGCCGGCTACACCGTGCACGCAGTCAGCGGCAAACCGGACCAGGCCGAGTTCCTGCATGGTATCGGCGCCGCTGAAGTACTACCGCGCGAGGCACTGTCCGACACCGGCCCGCTGCAGTCGGCCCGCTTCGGCGGGGGCCTCGACAATGCCGGAGGCGACATGCTTGCCAGCCTGCTGGCGCAGACCGTGCCCTACGGCAGCGTGGTCAGTGCCGGCCTGGCAGCCAGTCCGACGCTGGATATGACGGTGATGCCGTTCATCCTGCGCGGCGTGTCGCTGCTGGGGGTGTCCTCGGCCAATGCACCGCGTGGGCTGCGCGAAGAAGTGTGGTCGCGGCTGGGCAGTGACTGGAAGCCGCAGCACCTGGACCGCATCTGCACCGCCGAAGTCGGCCTCGATGGCCTTCCTGCCGTATTCGAACGGATGCTGGTGGGTGGTTCGCTGGGCCGTACCGTGGTGCGGATCGACTGAACGTCGCAGGCAGGCGACGGACGGCAGATGCGCCCCTCCCGCCAGTAATGTGCCCGCACTACACTGCGGGCATTACATGGGGAACAACATGGCACGCATTCTGATCGTCGACGACTCACCGTCGCAGCTGTTGGGGATACAGCGCATCGTCGAGAAGCTCGGGCACCAGATCCTGACCGCCACCGATGGCGCCGCCGGGGTCGAAACCGCCAAGGCCGAGCTGCCCGACCTGGTCCTGATGGACGTGGTGATGCCCAACCTCAATGGCTTCCAGGCCACCCGTACCCTCGCACGCGACGAGGCGACCCGGCATATCCCGGTGATCCTGGTGACCACCAAGGACCAGGACACCGACCGCATGTGGGGCATGCGCCAGGGCGCCAAGGCCTACATCACCAAGCCGTTCTCGGAAGACGAACTGTCCGAGGTGCTGGAACGGGTGTTCGCCGGGCAGGGCTGAAGCCGGCCTTGGTCGCCACATCGCCCCGGTAGGTGCCAACCTTGGTTGGCACGCTCTTGTCGTGCCGGCCGCTGGCCGGCAACCACGCACGACCGTCCATATCCATGAAAATGCCGGCCAGCGGCCGGCACTACCGGAAGGCGTGCTCAGATTGACTCGCCGAAGGCCTTGGCCAGGTTCCGGTAGGCCTTCTTCTGCGCCTCGTCGGTCGCGGCCGGGGCCACGATCTCGATCTCGACGATCTGGTCGCCATCCGGGTTGCCCGGCAGGCCGCGGCCGCGCAGGCGCAGCTTGCGGCCGGCATCGGAATCGGCCGGGATCTTCAGCTCCACCGTGCCACCCAGCGTCGGGACGCTCAGGCTGGTGCCCAGCGCGGCCTGCCACGGCGTGACGGGCAGCGTGTAGAGGATGTTGCGGCCGTCGACCTCGAACTGCGGGTGGGCGGCGTACTCCACTTCCAGCAGCAGGTTGCCGCCCTGGTTGCCCTGCCCGGCCAGCCGGATCACCTGGCCTGGGCGGATGCCCTTGGGCACGCGCACGTCCAGCTGCTTGCCGTTGACGGTGATGCGCAGGCTGTCGCCGCTGTAGGCCGCTTCCAGCGGAACCGACAGCTTGGCGCGGGTGTCGCGGTTGGGCGCGTGGCCCTGGCTGCTGAAGCCCGGCCCCGGACCGGCTCCGCCACCGCCACCGCGCTGGCGCGCGAACAGGCTCTCGAAGAAGTCGCTGAAGCCGCCATTGGGGCCGCCACCGCCGAACACTTCCTCGAAATTGAAGCCGCCGGCGCCGCCGTAGTTCGGCGGTACGTTGAACTCCTCGCCCGGGCGATAGCCCTGCGCGCGCAGCTGGTCATACGCCGCCCGCTTTTCGGGGTCGCGCAGCGCCTCGTAGGCCTCGTTGACCGCCTTGAACTTGTCTTCGGCCCCGGCCTCCTTGCTGACGTCCGGGTGGTACTTGCGTGCCAGCCGGCGGTAGGCGGTCTTGATCTCCGCCTCGCCCGCGCTCGGTTCCACCCCCAGGGTGGCGTAGTAATCCTTGAATTCCATCCAGCTACCTCGATCTGCTTCGGCCGCGCCGGTGGCGCCGCCCCGGGTTCATTCTACGCGCCGGCGATGCTACGCCGCCCCTCGTGCGGCCCCGGTGAGGCCGACTGATCCTGCGCAATGCGGCTGCCATCCCCATGCGCCACGCTGTGGCTGGAAGCCCCTGCCACAAAGCCTGAAGATGGGGCCTGCACACCGGGTTTCCAATGTCTTGACGCCCCTGTCCCATCCGGCCCACTAGCCTGCCCCAGCAAGGAGTTCCCCATGACCATCCATGTCGGCGACCGCATTCCGGAAGTGACCCTCAAGCGCATCCGCGAGGGCATCGAAACGCTCGATACGCACTCGCTGTTCGACGCACGCAAGGTGGTGCTGTTCGCGGTGCCCGGTGCGTTCACCCCGACCTGCTCGGCGCGCCACCTGCCCGGCTACGTCGAGAAGTTCCAAGCGTTCCGCCAGCGCGGCATCGACGTCTACTGCATGGCCGTCAACGACCCGTTCGTGATGAAGGCCTGGGCTGCCGACCAGAGCGTGCCCGACGGCCTGCTGATGCTGTCCGACGGCAATGCCGAACTGACCCGCGCGCTCGGCCTGGAGCTCGACGCCAGCGCCTCGGGCATGGGCATCCGCTCACGCCGCTTCGCCCTGTACGTGGTGGATGGCGTGGTACGCGCGGCCTGGATCGAACAGCCCGGCCAGTTCGAGGTGTCTTCGGCCGAGTACGTGCTGGACCACCTGCCCACCTGATCTTCCACCGCAAGAGGAAACGGCCAGCCATGTCCAGCAAGCCAGCCAAAGCTCCCAGATCTGCCGCCAAGGTACCCGGCATCAGCGATCGCAAGACCCTGCGCGAGCGTGCACGACGCAACATCGAGGACGGTGCGATCACCGACAGCTACAGCGCCGACCGCAAGGTGGTGATCAAGCTGCTCAACGATGCGTTGGCCACCGAGTACGTATGCGTGCTGCGCTACTACCGGCACTATTTCATGGCCAAGGGCATGCTGGCCGACGCGGTGAAAGCCGAATTCCTCGAACATGCACAGCAGGAACAGGCGCACGCCGGCAAGCTGGCCGAGCGCATCGTCCAGCTCGGCGGCGAGCCGGACTTCAACCCCGATACGCTGACCGCGCGTTCGCATGCCGAATACAAGGAAGGCAGCGACCTGCGCGACATGGTCCGTGAGAACCTGGTCGCCGAACGGATTGCCATCGACAGCTACCGCGAGATGATCAACTTCATCGGCGACCGCGATACCACCACCAAGCGCATCCTCGAAGAAATCCTCGCGCAGGAAGAGGAGCACGCCGACGAATTCGCCGACCTGCTGGATGGGTGGATCGGGGAATGATCCGGTAGATGCCCACCTTGGTGGGCGCCTTTGCCGCGTGCCAACCAAGGCTGGCACCTACCAGAGCACGGCGATGTCGTTGGCGCTGGACCGCGCGCCGACCAAGGTGGGCATCTACCGGAGGACGTTGAACCGCACCTGCGTCCACGCGCCGTCAGCCGCCAGCGCGGTCAGGGTGTGTGCGCCCGGCTCGGCGAATTCGCGCTGCATCAACTGCGCACCGTGGGTCTGCGCGATCCAGCGTCCATCCAGCAACCAGTCCACTGCCTGCTCACTGCCCAGCGCGCGCAGCTGCAGGCGCACGCCATGTTCCGCATTCGGCGCGCGCGCCAGCGTGGCGCCGTCGTTGAGCCCGTCCACATGCAGCGCCACACTGGCTTCGCGCCCATCGTCGCGGCAGTCTGGCGATAGCGCCGGCAGCTGCGAGGCCTCGCGCGTGGCCTTGGACAACCACGGTGACAGCAGCGCCGGCCAGCGCGCGATCTCACGTGTCACCTCCTCGTGTGACGCACGGCAATCGGCCGACACACGCAGGCCGGTCCGCGCGTCTGCGAGATAACGCTGCCGTCCCGGCTGCCAGCGCCGCGCCTCGCGCTCAGGGAAGGTCGGCGGCGCCGCGCCGTCCAGCAGATAGGCCGACATCCGCCGCTGGCACAGTGCCGCCGGCAGGCCCTCGGCGCGTTCGCCGGTGGGCCAGCAGATATCTTCCTGGCTGACACTGGCCGGCATCGGTGCAGCAGCCGAATCGCCGCGCTGGCGCGGCAGGCTGTCCACCACTTCGAACATCAGCGGCAGCGCGGTCACCGCGCCGTACTGGCCCGGCAACGGCGTGCCGTCCGGCCGGCCCACCCACACGCCCACGGTGTAGTGGCGGGTGCTGCCGATCGCCCACGCATCGCGGTACCCGTAACTGGTGCCGGTCTTCCACGCCACCCGCGGGCGTCCACCGACATCGAAGGTACCGACGCTGTAGCCCGGGCGAGGGTTCGATTCCAGCATCTCGCGCACGATCCAGCTGGCGCCCGGCGAGGCCAGGCGCCGCTCGATCATCGGTTCGTCATCGGTGTAGCGCACGCGCCCGGCGATGCCGTTGCGGTTGAGCGCGGCGAACGCACCGACCAGATCTTCCAGCCGCGCACCGGTGCCGCCCAGGATCAGCGACAGGTTGGGCGTGCTGCCCGGTGGGAAGCGCAGCTGGATGCCAGAGTGCGACAGGCGTGCGGCGAAGCGCGCCGCGCCCACCCGTTGCAGCAGGTCCACCGAGGGCACATTGAGTGACAGCCGCAATGCACTGGAGGCACCAATCGGCCCATTGAAGGCCATGTCGAAGTTGCCTGGACGGTAGCTGCCGAAACTCTGCGGCGCATCGACCAGCAGGCTTTCCGAATGGATCAGGCCATCGTCCAGCGCCATCGCGTACAGGAACGGCTTGAGCGTGGAGCCCGGCGAACGCCAGGCCTGCACCATGTCCACGTGGCCAAGGCGCTGGCGGTCGCCGAACGCCAGCGTGCCGACATAGGCGCGTGCCTGCAGGGTCTGGTTGTCGACCACCAGCAGCGCCGCCGAGGTGCGCTCGGGCAGCGTCGAGAAATAGCTGGCCACGCGTTCTTCCAGCGTGCGCTGCAGGCCGATGTCGATGCTGCTCTGGATGCGCGCCTGGCCTGGATGCGCCGAATGCAGGCGCTGCGCCAGCAGCGCGGCATGCAACGGCGGCCGCAGCGAGCGCGCGACCACGTTCTCGATGCGCGCGTCCTCCACCTCGTCCGCTGTCCACGCGCCCAGCTCGGCCATGCGTGACAGCACCTTGTCGCGCGCCTTCTGCGCCGCTTCCGGGTGGCGGTCCGGGCGCAGCCGGCTTGGCGCCTGCGGCAGCACCGCCAGCAACGCGGCCTCGGCGTGCGACAGCTGCGCCGCCGGCTTGCCCAGATAGGCCCAGCTGGCCGCTTCCACGCCCTCGATGGTGCCGCCGTAGGGCGCGCGCTCCAGGTACAGGGCCAGGATCTGCGGCTTGCTCAGGTGCACTTCCAGCTGCACCGCGCGCAGCATCTGCTTGAGCTTTCCCCAGGGCGTGCGCGTATGCGGGTCGAGGATGCGGGCGACCTGCATGGTCAGGGTCGAGCCACCGGACACGATGCGACCGCCGCGCAGCAGCTGGCCGCTGGCACGCAGGATCGCCAGCGGGTTGATGCCTGGATGGCGCCAGAACCAGCGGTCTTCGTAGGTCAGCAGCGCCTGCAGGTACAGCGGCGAGACGCTGTCGATCGATGCCGGATAGCGCCACACGCCCTCGGCGTCGGCGAACGCACGCAACGGTGTGCCGTCTGCAGCCACCACCAGGGTGCTGGTATCGCGCTGCTTCGGCAGCGGCGGCGGGAAGGCGAAATCCAGCACCAGCAGCAGTGCCAACAGACCCGCCGTACCCCAGCGCAGCCACGGCCACAGCGGCCGCAGCCGGCGGCGCAGGGCCGCCAGCCGGGTCGTCATCGTGTTCTTCATTGCGGGTTGCCAGCAGGACGGGCCGCGCCGTCGCGGCCCGTCCGCGCGGTCACGGCTGTACCACCGTGATCGTGGTCGGGTTGCTGCGGCCGACGCCGCGCAGCTGCGGCCGGTACATGTCCTCCACCAGCGGCGGCGGCACCGAGTAGGTACCCGGGGTCACCGCACGCACCAGATAGAACACGTTGGCCTTGCTGCCACGCGAGAGCTTCAGCGCGGCCACATAGCGGTCGTCGCGGAACTCCTCATGCTTGGTGTCGGCGGCTTCACCGCGGTCGCTGATGGTGATGCCATCAACCACCACATCGGCCCACTGCTTGGCGTCGCCCAGATTGAAGTTCTCGATCTCCAGGCCGGCCGGCAACAGGTCGGTCAGCAATGCATCGGGCATCGTGGTGTCGGCGGTAACGGTGACCCGCACGATCAGGGCTTCGCCCTCCTTCAGCGGACGCGGCGACCACGGTTTGCCATCGGTGCCGTAGTAGCTGCGCTCGACGCCCAGCACGCTGTTATCCGGTGCCGGCGCGCTGCGCGGGATACCGGCCACGTCGATGCTGGCGAACATCGGCGGCTGCCCCTGCGGAGTGAAGCGCACGCCGCTGGCCAGCTCGCTGGCGCTGAAGTTGCGGCCGAACAGCTTGCGCTCGCCGATCGCTTCGGTCGTGCCGCCGATCACCAGTTCACCGGCCACCAGCGCCTTCTGGTTGGCGGCCAGTGCCTTGCCAAGGCGGGCAATCGCTACCTGTTCCTGCGTGCTCAGCCACATCCAGCCGGCATTGCGGCGCGCATCCAGGCCACGGCCGAGGTCAACCGCACGTGCATCCCAGGCTGGCTTGGCCAGCTTGTTTTCGTGGGTCAGCGCGATCATCAGCGCGTCATCACGGATCGCACTGCCGTAGTCGCCGAAGTACGACGGGCGTTCGCTGCTGGACTTGGCGAAGGCGGCGGCCAGTGCCGCCTGGCCACGCTTGGCATCGCCCTGCAGCGACAGCGCCACGCCCAGATGGACCAGCGACAGGCCGCCGACCGCCTTGCTGCGCTCGTTGTCATACAGCGTGCGCAGCGTCCCCAGCGGAGCGCGGTTGACCCGGGCCAGCACGTAGCCCGAATAGGCCTGGTTGGCGAACTTCAGCTTCTCGCGGTCGTCCTGGCCGTAGAACTGGTTGCCGCCGGACAGCAGATCCTCGCTGAGACGGTTGAGCGCCTTCTGCAGCACGTTGTCGGGCACCGCGAAACCGGCGTCCTTCGCGTCGAGCAGGAACTCGGTGATGTACGGGGTCAGCCACGGGTTCACGTAGCCGTCGTCACCCCACATCGAGAAGTTGCCATTGGCCACCTGCATCGACGCCAGGCGGCCAAACGCACCTTCCATGCGCTCGCGACGGGTCTTGGCATCCAGCCCATCGGCACCGAGCATCGACGACGTCGCCTGGTCCAGGATCAACGCAGCGTAGCCCTTGCTGGTGGTCTGCTCGGCACAGCCATACGGGTAGTTCAGCGCGCCCTGCAGTGCACTGGCGAACGGAATCGGCGGCAGCGGACTGACCAGCAGGCGAGCATTCACCGACTCGGACATCAGGCCATCGGTCAGGCTGTTGTCGAGGCTGACCGCGGCCAGCGGATCCAGCGTACGCACCTGCGAACGCAATACCTGCGGCCACGCCGCACGCACCGGCAGGTCGTAGCGGCGATCGGCCTTGAAGCCGTTGCCGTCCACCCGCACCCGCACCTTGGCCACGCTGTGGCCCTCGCGCGCCGACAGCGGGAAGCTCAGCGTGGTCTTGGCATCGGCATTCAACTGCACGCTGCGGCTGCCCTCGCCCAGGTTCAACGGGCCTTCGCTTTCCACCTTCACGATGAACTGGCCCGGCTTGCCGGTGAAGTTCTGCACGTCCAGGGTCACCGTGCTGCGGTCGCCCGGGGCGAGTACGCGTGGCATGCTGGCTTCGGCCAGGATCGGCGCGCGCACGATGGTTTCCACATCGCGCTTGCCGTACTGGTCATCGCTGTAGACCAACGCCGACACGCGCAGGGTACCGTTGAAGTCCGGCACCTTCAGGCGGATCCGGGCGATGCCCTTGGCGTCGAGCTGCACCGGGCCGGAGAACAGGTCCACAGTCTGCACGCGCGCGGTCGGGCGCTTGGCCTGCGGCAACGCCTGCAGCGCCATGTCGCCACCGAACTTCAGCTTGCCGGCACCGCCATCAAAGCTCTCGATCACCCGGCTGTAGATGTCGTAGGCATCGATGCCGAGGCGACGCTGGGCGAAGAAGTGCGCACCGGCATCGGGCACCGGGAAGCGGGTGATGTTGAGGATGCCCACGTCCACCGCCGAGACGGTGACGTGCGCCATCTTGCCGGCCAGCTGCGGTGCGCTGACCGTCACCGGCAGGTCCTGCTCCGGGCGCATCTGCTTGGGCGCAGCCAGGCCGACGGCCACGGTGCGGCCCTTGCGGTCCATCGGCACGTGCACCACGCCCACGGCACGGGCCGGGGTGATCTTGCTCGGCGCACTGCCGCCACGGAACACCAGCGCGGTGATATAGACGTCGTGGCGTTCCCAGTCGGCGGTGACCGGAATCTTGAAGGTCGAACCCGGCTTGGCCTCGATGTCCTGCACGTACAGCATGCGGTCGGTCTCGACCATCAGGATGCCCTTGCCGGCATGCGGCGGGGTCACCGTCACTTCCAGGGTGTCACCGGCCTTGTAGCCGGTCTTGTCCAGGCCCAGCTTGACCTTGTCCGGGCGCGCGTCCAGGCCGCGGTTGTCGTCGCCCCAGCTCCAGCCGGCGCGGAACGGGTAGCGGCTGGTCAGGCCGGTGGACGGATCGAACACGTCCACCCGGTACTCACCCCACTCCACCGGGAAGTCGAAGGCGACCGCGCTGCTGCCGGCATCGACGGTGCGGGTTTCCTTGTTCTCGAAGCGGCGGGTGTAGTCGTAGTCCCAGCGGTTGTCGTTGAAAGTCCAGTGGTAGTCGCGCAGTTCGCGCACCAGGGTGATCTTCAAACCCTTGGCCGGCTGCGGCGCACCGGCGGCATCCACACGCATCAGTTCGAAGCGCGCATTGCCGTTGGAATCGGCGCCGTCCTCGGGGTTGAACAGCGGGCGCACGCCGACCAGCGCATTGGCCGGCCACATCACCCGCTTCAGGGTACGGGTGACCGTGCGGCCACCGGTTTCATACAGGCTGCCGGACAGCACCACGGCGATCGGTGCCTTGGCCTTGGCCGCCTCTTCCGGCAACGCAACGTCCTCACGCAGCTGGCCATTGGCCGGCAGCGTGGTATCGATCACGTCCTTGGCCTCGCGCGGCAGCTGCAGGGTCGGGTCACCGAAGAAATAGCCTGGCAGGCCGTCCACCGGCTTCTGCTCGACGGCCACCGCCATGCGCGCGGTGAAACGGTTGCCATCGGCCGGCGCGCCATACAGATAGGCGCCATTGGCCTGCAGGCGCAGGTCCTCACCCGGCTTCAGCGTCTTCTGCGCGCTGTCCAGGTCAAGCTTCATGCGCTCGGGCAGGAACTCTTCGATGCGCAGGGTCATGCCCTGGATCGCTTCCTTGCTGGCCGGATCGGTGCGGAACTCGACCTGCCAGCGCCCGGTCGGCGCCTCGGCGGGGATCACCTGCTCGAAGTTGATGTAGCCCTGCTCGCCCGGCTGCAGGCGAGTCTCGCGGAAGGTCTTGCCATCGGGCTGCTTCAGGCGCAGGAACACCGGCTGAGCCTTGACCGGCTTGCCGTCGTTGTCGCGCAGCAGCGCGGACAGGCGCACGGTTTCGCCCGGGCGATACAGGTCGCGCCCGGACCAGGCATAGACGTCGAACCAGGCGTTGTCACGGCCGGCCACGGCGAATTCGCTCAGGTCCAGCGCCGGCTGGTTGAACGGCAGGAAGCTGGTGTCCTTGCCGCTGCTGGCGACCAGCACGTGGGTGGCATCCAGGGTGTAGTTCAGCAGCGCATTGCCATTGCCGTCGGTGCTGCCCTTGAGCACCACCTCGCCCTTGGCATCCAGCACGCGCAGGTCGATGTTCTTCAGCGGCGCACCGTTCTTGAGGCCGGCGGTATGTACGAACAGCTTGTCCTTGTAGGCACGGGTATGCAGGCCGATGTCGCTGACCGAGAAGAACGCGGTGTCGAACTCGCCTTCATAGTCACCGGTGCGCTTGAGCAGGGCGAAGTACAGGCCCGGCTCCTGCAGTTCCTTGATGTCCTGGGTCGGCAGGTAGGTCAGCACCCGCTCGTTCTTCTTGCCGCCGAGGATGAAGCGGTTGACGTAGACCGGCTCGGCCAGCTTGTTGATCGGGCTGCGCTCGTAGTCGCTGCTCAGCTCCCAGCTGCCACGGCGGCCGCCGCGCTGGTACTGGCTGAAGAAGGTCGGCAGGTCCTTCTCGCGCACGCGCAGGAACTCGACGTCGACCTCCGGCACGTTCACCGAGACCACCGGCAGGCCTCGGCTGTCCTTGGCCGGCAGAACGCTGCCCTGCGAGGCGAAACCAACCACCGGCTTCAGCTCGCCGCTGAACACCTTCTGCTTCAGTTCCTTGCCCAGGCGGCTGCCATCGGCGGCGAGCAGGTCGGCCGAGACCACCAGGCTGAACTCCTTGCCAGCCTCGACGAACGGGTAACGCAGGGTCAGGCCGTCATCGGACAGCGTCCAGCTGCTGTCGTCGGTGCCGACCTTCTCTTCGAAGCGCACCAGCTTGTCGAAATCCTGGGTGCCGACCAGTGGGCGCGAGAACTCCAGCGCCAGCGACAGGCCGTCATTCTTCTGGTCCGGGTAGGCGCGCAGCAGGGTGAATTCCTTCACCTGCTCGGCTTTGGTGGTGATCGCTTCACCGCTGGTCTTGGGCAGCTGCCCGCTGTCGTTGCGGCAGCCGGCCAGGCCCAGCAACAGGCCTCCTGCCAGTACAGCCGCCGCCCATCCCCACCGCTTCCGCCGTGCCGGACCGCTCATGTCGTCACTCCTTGATCGAGGCGGCCATTATAGGCGGGCTGCGTCAAGGTGTTGACGCGAATTCGGCAATTGCTCCGGGCGCGGGTAGCACCGGCCGCTGGCCGGCGGGATCGGTAGTCGCCAACCTTGGTTGGCGTCGGCCGTGCCAACCAAGGTTGGCACCTACCAAAGCAGGTGCAGCTACGTGCCCGGCAAGCAGGCGCAGCGCCAGATCCGGCGAAGCCCCCTACCCCGGCAGGTACAGATCCACGTAGTCGGTCACCGGCATCGCCGCCAGCGCCACCGGGTCCAGCGATGCGGCCAGGATGCGCTGCTGCTGGGCGGTCGGGAAGCGGTGGGCCAGGTGCCGGCGGAACTTGTCCATCAGCAGCGGAATGCCCTCCCCGCGGCGCCGCGCGTGGCCGAGCGGGTACTCCACCAGCACCTCCGGCAGTTCACTGCCATCGTTGAAGCGCACGCTGAGGCCGTTGGCGATGCTGCGCTTGCCCGGGTCCAGGTAGTCGGCGCTGAGCTGCGGATCCTCGTGGCAGGCCATCTTTGCGCGCAATGCGTCGATGCGCGGATCGGCGGCGACGTCGTCCTCATAGTCCTCGGCCACCAACCGCCCATGCAGCAGCGCGATGGCGATCATGTACTGCACGCAGTGGTCGCGGTCGGCCGGATTGTGCAGTGGGCCCCTCTTGTCGATGATGCGGATGCAGGCTTCCTGGGTGCGGATGGCGATGTGCGCGATATCCTCGACCTGCCGCCCCATCGCGCGCAATTGCTGGTGCAGCGCGATCGCTGCCTCCACCGCAGTCTGGCCGTGGAACTCGGCCGGGTAGCTGATCTTGAACAGCACGTTCTCCATCACATAGCTGCCCAGCGGCCGCTCCAGCGTCAGTGCCTGTCCATGCATGGACACAGCCTCGAAGCCCCAGGTCGGTGCGCTGAGCACGCTGGGGTAGCCCATCTCGCCGCTGGCCGCCATCAGCGCCAGGCGCACGCCACGGCTGGTCGCGTCGCCGGCCGCCCAGCTCTTGCGCGAGCCGGTGTTGGGCGCATGCCGGTAGGTTCGCAGCGCCTGGCCATCGACCCAGGCCAGCGACAGCGCATTGAGCATGCGTTCGCGATCCAGCCCGAGCAGCTGCGCCACCACAGCGGTGGTGGCGACCTTGACCAGCACCACATGGTCCAGCCCGACCCGATTGAAGGAATTCTGCAGGGCCAGTACACCCTGGATCTCGTGCGCCTTGATCATCGCCAGCAGCACGTCGTGCACGGTCGGCGGCGGGCGGCGCAGGGCCTGCGCGTTGCGACCCAGCCAATCGCAGACGGCAAGGATGCCGCCCAGGTTGTCCGACGGATGGCCCCATTCGGCCGCCAGCCAGGTGTCGTTGAAATCCAGCCAGCGCACCATCGCGCCGAGGTTGAAGGCGGCCTGCACCGGGTCCAGCACGTAGTGCGTGCCCGGTACGCGTGCGCCGTTGACCACGCTGATGCCCGGCACCAGTGGACCGAGCAGCTTGCTGCAGGCTGGGAAGGACAGCGCCTCCAGGCCACAGCCCAGCGTATCGAGCAGGCAGTGATGCGCGGTCTGGAACGCCAGCGGTGAGTCGATGCGTGCGTCGCGCACGTAATCGACGATGTCCACCAACAGCGCATCCCACGCTGCACGCTCGTTGGAGGGGGTGTGGCTGTCGGACATCGTCGATCTCCTCGTTGCGGTGCACGGTTGTCCGTGCACCATGCCAACCAAGGTTGGCATCTACCAAAGCAATCGGTCTCTGCGGCCCGGTAGTCGCCAACCTTGGTTGGCGTTTACCAACGCATCACTCGGCCGGCACCCGCACCTTGCCTTCCATCAGCACGCGGGCGCTGCGGCTCATGATGGCCTTGGTCACCGTCCACTGGCCGTCAACGAGACCGGCCTGCGCACCTACGCGCAGCGTGCCGGAGGGATGACCGAAGGTCACCGCTTCGCGTTCGCCACCACCGGCGGCACGGTTGACCAGGGTGCCCGGAATCGCCGCCGCAGTACCGATCGCCACGGCGGCCGTGCCCATCATCGCGTGGTGCAGCTTGCCCATCGACAGCGCACGTGCGTGCAGGTCGATGGCCGAGGCCGCAATGGCCTTGCCGCTGGACGACACGTAGTCCTGCGCCGGCGCCACGAAGGCCACCTTCGGCGTGTGCTGGCGGGTCGCCGCATCTTCCAGGTTCTTGATCAGACCCATGCGCAGCGCGCCATGTGCGCGGATGGTCTCGAATTTCTGCAGTGCGGCCTTGTCCTCGTTGATCGCCGGCTGCAGCTCGGTGCCGGTGTAGCCCAGGTCGGCGGCGTTGAGGAAGATGGTCGGAATGCCAGCGGTGATCATCGTCACCTCGAAGCTACCCACGCCGGGGACATCCAGGGTATCGACCAGATTGCCGGTCGGGAACATCGCACCCGCATCGCCGTCATCGGACGGATCGATGAATTCCAGCTGGATCTCGGCCGCCGGGAAGGTCACCCCGTCCAGCTCGAAATCGCCGATCTCCTGCACTTCGCCATCGCGCATCGGCACGTGCGCGATGATGGTCTTGCCGATGTTGGCCTGCCAGATGCGCACGGTGCACAGGCCATCGCGCGGCACGCGGGCCGGATCGATCAGACCATTGGCGATCGCGAACGGACCCACTGCAGTACTGAGGTTGCCGCAGTTGCCGCTCCAGTCGACGAAGGCGGTGTCGATCGAGACCTGGCCATACAGGTAGTCCACGTCGTGGTCAGGCACCGAGGCGGTGGAGATGATCACGCATTTACTGGTGCTGGAGGTGGCGCCGCCCATGCCGTCGGTCTGCTTGCCATACGGATCGGGCGAGCCGATCACGCGCATCAGCAGCGCATCGCGTGCGGCGCCAGGCACCTGCGCGGCCTCGGGCAGATCCTGCAGGCGGAAGAACACGCCCTTGCTGGTGCCGCCGCGCATGTAGGTGGCGGGAATACGGAGTTGCGGAAGAAAATTCATCGTCGGATCCAAGCGTTTGGATTTCAGGAAATGTCTTGCATCAGTGCGTCAAGGCCACGATCAACGCACCACACTCGCATGACGTCCACGCGGTCCGGCAGATCGAGGTAGTAGACGAGATAGCGTTCAAAGCCCGGAACCTGCATGAAGCGCAAGAGTGCCGGCAACTGTGCGGCGAGGTCGGCATGGCGGACGGAACCTGACGCAGGGAACATCGCAATACGTTGAAGCGTGGCCTCCAGCTCGGCAAGAAAGCGCTGGCCCAGTGCCAGCCCTCCCTGTCGTGCGTACCACAGCGCGGCGTCGGCTGCGTCTGTCTCGGCCCGGGGCCTCCATTCAATCGCCTTCACGCTCCATCCTTTCGGTCAGTTCGCGACGCATCCGCTCGAATGTGGCCGCAGTCACCGGAACGGCAGGTCCCGACGCCAGCCCCTCGGCAATCAGCTGCTTGAGCAGCGCTTCAGCCTTGCTGCGCTGGCGCTGGCGGATCAGGTCACGCACGTAGTCCGACGTACTGGAGTAGCCGCCTTCGCGCACTTCTTCGTCCACGAACTGCTTGAGCGGATCGGTCAGCGAAATGTTCATGGTGGCCATGAAACTCTCCTTTGGCAGTTTTTGCCAAGTCAGTGTGCGCCCTGCCCTGGTGTCGGACAAGCCCGCCCCCGGCCTCCGGGGGCAGGCATTCAGCCCGGCATCACGCCACCTTGGCGCCTTCCAGGAAGTCCTGGGCGAAGCGCTGCAGCACGCCACCGGCTTCGTAGATCGCCACTTCCTCGTCGCTGTCCAGGCGGCAGGTGACCGGCACGATCACGTCCTGGCCGTCGCGGCGGTGGATGACCAGGGTCAGGTCGGCGCGCGGGATGCGCTCGCCGATCACGTCGAAGGTCTCGGTGCCGTCGATGCCCAGGGTCAGGCGGGTGGTGCCCGGCTTGAACTCCAGCGGCAGCACGCCCATGCCGATCAGGTTGGTGCGGTGGATGCGCTCGAAGCCTTCGGCCACGATCGCCTCCACGCCAGCCAGGCGCACGCCCTTGGCGGCCCAGTCACGCGAGCTGCCCTGGCCGTAGTCGGCACCGGCGATGATGATCAGCGGCTGTTTGCGGTCCATGTAGGTTTCGATCGCTTCCCACATGCGCATGACCTTGCCTTCCGGCTCCACGCGCGCCAGCGAACCCTGCTTCACGCTGCCGTCGTCGTTGCGCACCATCTCGTTGAACAGCTTCGGATTGGCGAACGTGGCGCGCTGCGCGGTCAGGTGGTCGCCGCGGTGGGTGGCGTACGAATTGAAGTCCTCTTCCGGCAGGCCCATCTTCGCCAGGTATTCACCGGCGGCACTGGACGCCAGGATCGCGTTGGACGGCGACAGATGGTCGGTGGTGATGTTGTCCGGCAGCACCGCCAGCGCGCGCATGCCAGACAGCGTGCGCTCACCCGCCAGTGCACCCTCCCAGTATGGCGGCCGGCGGATGTAGGTGCTCTGCGGGCGCCAGTCGTACAGCGGGCTGACCGCCGCACCGTGCTCCACGCGCACGTTGAACATCGGGTTGTAGACACGGCGGAACTGCTCCGGCTTCACCGCGGCCTTCACCACCGCGTCGATCTCGGCGTCGCTCGGCCAGATGTCCTTCAGGCGCACCTCGTTGCCGTCGGTGTCCACGCCCAGCACGTCCTTCTCGATATCGAAGCGCACGGTGCCAGCGATGGCATAGGCGATCACCAGCGGCGGCGAGGCCAGGAAGGCCTGCTTCGCGTACGGGTGGATGCGGCCGTCGAAGTTGCGGTTGCCCGACAGCACGGCGGTGGAATACAGGTCGCGGTCGATGATTTCCTGCTGGATCTTCGGGTCCAGCGCACCGCTCATGCCGTTGCAGGTAGTGCAGGCGAAGGCGACGATGCCGAAGCCCAGCTTCTCCAGTTCCGGCAGCAGGCCGGATTCTTCCAGGTACAGCTGCACCGCCTTGGAGCCCGGCGCCAGCGAGGACTTCACCCACGGCTTGCGCAGCAGGCCACGTTCGTTGGCCTTGCGCGCCAGCAGCGCGGCGGCGATCACGTTGCGCGGATTGGAGGTGTTGGTGCAGCTGGTGATGGCGGCGATGATCACCGCGCCATCGGGCATCAGCCCCTGCGACTGTTCGGCCTTGCCCGCTTCCAGCTTGGCTGCGTCGGCAATGCCGCGCTCGGCCAGTTCGGCGGTGGCCACGCGCTTGTGCGGGTTCGACGGACCGGCCATGTTGCGCACCACGCTGGACAGGTCGAAGCGCAGCACACGCTCGTACTGCGCGGTGGCCAGGTCATCGGCCCACAGGCCAGTGGTGCGTGCGTAGTTTTCGACCAACGCCACCTGCGATTCCTCGCGGCCGGTCAGGCGCAGGTAATCGATGGTCTGCCCGTCGATGTAGAACATCGCGGCAGTCGCGCCGTACTCCGGGCACATGTTGGAAATGGTGGCGCGGTCACCGATGGTCAGTGCCGCGGCACCCTCGCCGAAGAATTCAAGATACGCACCCACCACGCGTTCCTTGCGCAGGAACTCGGTCAGGGCCAGCACTACGTCGGTGGCGGTGATGCCCGGCTGCGGCCTGCCGGTCAGCTCGACACCGATGATGTCCGGCAGGCGCATCCAAGAGGCGCGGCCCAGCATCACGTTCTCGGCTTCCAGGCCGCCAACACCAATCGCGATCACGCCCAGCGCGTCCACGTGCGGGGTATGGCTGTCGGTGCCCACGCAGGTATCCGGGAAGGCCACGCCGTCCTGCACGTAGACCACCGGCGACATCTTCTCCAGGTTGATCTGGTGCATGATGCCGTTGCCCGGCGGAATCACGTCCACGTTCTCGAACGCCAGCTTGGTCCAGTCGATGAAGTGGAAACGGTCTTCGTTGCGGCGATCTTCGATGGCGCGGTTCTTCTCGAACGCCTGCGGATCGAAACCACCGCACTCCACCGCCAGCGAGTGATCGACGATCAGCTGCACCGGCACCACCGGATTGACCTTGGCCGGGTCACCGCCCTTGTCGGCGATCGCATCACGCAGGCCGGCCAGGTCGACCAGTGCGGTCTGGCCGAGGATGTCGTGGCACACAACGCGTGCCGGGAACCACGGGAAGTCGAGGTCGCGGCGGCGCTCGATCAGCTGCTTCAGCGAATCGCCAAGCGTAGCCGGATCGCAGCGGCGCACCAGGTTCTCGGCCAGCACGCGCGAGGTGTATGGCAGGGTGGCATAGGCGCCGGGCTGGATTGCATCGACAGCGGCGCGCGCGTCGAAATAATCCAGCGTGCTGCCGGGGAGGTTCTTGCGGTAATCGGTATTCATGGGCTGGCGGAGTGCTTGGGGCGGGCCGGGTGCCGGCGGTGCGGCGGCGAAAGCATCCGGCCGGCACGCGGCCGGCCGGATGGGTACAGCAGGTGGATCAGACGCGCTTGTCGATGGCGACGAAGTCGCGGTCTTCCGGACCGATGTAGTTGGCGCTCGGGCGGATGATCTTGCCGTCGATGCGCTGCTCGACGATGTGCGCGCTCCAGCCGGCGGTGCGGGCGATCACGAACAGCGGGGTGAACATCGCGGTCGGCACGCCCATCATGTGGTAGCTGACGGCGCTGAACCAGTCCAGGTTCGGGAACATCTTCTTGATGTCCCACATCACCGATTCCAGGCGCTCGGCGATGTCGTACATCTTCATGCTGGACTGTTCTTCGGACAGCTCGCGGGCCACGTCCTTGATCACCTTGTTGCGCGGATCGGAGACGGTGTAGACCGGGTGGCCGAAACCGATCACCACTTCCTTGCGCTCGACGCGGGCCTTGATGTCTTCCTCGGCTTCATCCGGGTTGTCGTAGCGCTTCTGCACTTCGAACGCCACTTCGTTGGCGCCGCCGTGCTTCGGGCCGCGCAGCGCGCCGATGCCACCGCAGATCGCGCTGTACATGTCGCTGCCGGTACCGGCGATGACGCGGCAGGTAAAGGTCGAGGCGTTGAACTCGTGTTCCGCGTACAGGATCAGCGAGGTGTGCATCGCCTTCACCCACGATTCCTGCGGCTTCTCGCCGTGCAGCAGGTGCAGGAAGTGGCCACCGATCGAGTCGTCGTCGGTTTCCACGTCGATGGCGCGGCCGTTGTGGCTCCAGTGGTACCAGTACAGCAGCATCGAACCGAGGCAGGCCATCAGCTTGTCGGCGATGTCGCGCGCGCCCGGATGGTTGTGGTCGTCCTTCTCCGGCGCCACGCAGCCGAGCACGGACACGCCGGTGCGCATCACGTCCATCGGGTGCGCCGACGGCGGCAGTTCTTCCAGCGCCGCCTTCACCGCGGCCGGGATGCCACGCAGCGACTTCAGCTTGGCCTTGTACGAAACCAGCTCGGCGCGGGTCGGCAGCTTGCCGTGCACCAGCAGGTAGGCGATTTCCTCGAACTCGCTGGTGTTGGCCAGGTCCAGGATGTCATAGCCACGGTAGTGCAGATCGTTGCCACTGCGGCCCACGCTGCACAGCGCGGTGTTGCCGGCGGCGGTGCCGGACAGGGCGACGGACTTCTTCGGCTTGAAGGTCGGGGTTGCGGTCGTATCGTTCATGTTTCCCTCCGAAAACTTGATGGTGCAGGGTACTGCTTATTTCTTGGCGGCGAACAGTGCATCGAGCTGCTGCTCGAACGCGTGGTAGCCGATGCGGTCGTAGAGTTCTTCGCGGGTCTGCATGGTCTCCACCACGTTGCGCTGGTGGCCATCGCGGCGGACCGCCTGGTAGACGTTCTCGGCGGCCTTGTTGGCGGCACGGAACGCCGACAGCGGGAACAGCTGGATGGCGACGCCGGCCGAGGCCAGTTCATCACGGCTGAACAGCGGGGTGGCACCGAATTCGGTGATGTTGGCCAGCACCGGCACCTTCACCGCGTCGACGAAGCGGCGGTAGGTCTCCAGGTCGTAGGCGGCCTCGGCAAAGATGCCATCGGCACCGGCCTCGACACAGGCGATGGCGCGCTCGATGGCCTTGTCCACGCCGTCCACCTGGATGGCGTCGGTGCGCGCGATCAGGAAGAAGTCCGGATCGGTCTTGGCATCGGCGGCCGCCTTCACCCGGTCGACCATTTCACCCTGCGAGACGATCTCCTTGCCCGGGCGGTGACCGCAGCGCTTGGCGCCGACCTGGTCCTCGATATGGCAGGCCGCGGCGCCGGCCTTGATCAGCGACTTCACGGTGCGCGCGATGTTGAACGCGCTCGGGCCGAAACCGGTATCGATGTCGACCATCAGCGGCAGGTCGCAGACATCGGTGATGCGGCGCACGTCCACCAGCACGTCTTCCAGGGTATTGATGCCCAGGTCCGGCAGGCCCAGCGAGCCCGCGGCAACGCCGCCGCCCGACAGGTAGATGGCGCGGAAGCCGGCGCGCTTGGCCAGCAGGGCGTGGTTAGCGTTGATCGCGCCGATCACCTGCAGCGGCGACTCGGCAGCCAGCGCCTCACGGAAACGGGCACCGGCGGAGAAAGGGGTGGAAGCAGTCATGCGGCAATCCAGGTTGAAGAACGGATGGGTAGGCGCAAGCACCATGCCAAGCTGCAAGCAGTTGATTTCACGGGGATGACCGACACGCAGCCGCGAAACAAATGAAACATTGAAACAGATGTATCATGAAACACCCCGTCTGAACCCGTCGCCATGTACCTGCCCCGCTCGCCCCTGCGCCATGCCGATGCCGACCCCGGCCGACCGGTGATCTGGACGGTCAGCGTCTCGCGACTGACCGGCCTGCTCGGCGACGTCATTCCCGAGTTCGACCGCCGCGCGCGCATCGAACAGATCAACCTCGGCTTCGAGGAAGCGGTGGAGGTGATCGGGCAACGCCTGCGCCGCGAGCACTGCGATGTGGTGATTGCTGGCGGCTCCAACGCCGCCTGGCTGCGTGGCCGGCTGGATCTGCCGCTGGTGCCGATCCAGGCCAACGGCTTCGATCTGATGGAGGCGCTGGCGCGCGCGCGACGCATCGCCAGCCGCATCGGCCTGGTCACCCACGCCAGCGACGTGCCGGTGTTCAGCAACTTCCAGCAGAGTTTCGGCCTGGATATCGAGCATCGGCGCTTCGTCACCCGCGAGGACGCGCGCGACTGCATCGCCGACCTGCGCGCCAACGGCATCGAAGTGATCGTCGGCACCGGCATGGCCATCGACCACGCCGAACAGGCCGGCCTGCCCGGGGTGCTGCTGTATTCGGCCGACTCGGTGCGGCAGGCCTTCGAGCATGCGCTGGAACTGACCCAGACACTGGCCCGCTCCAGCGGCAATCGGCCTACCCCACGCCGACGCCCCGCAGCGCGCGCCGACGCGCATGAACTGCTCGGCGACAGCGAGGCGATGGCGCAGGTGCGCGCGCAGATCGCGCTCTACGCCCCACATGACAGCACCGTACTGGTCAGCGGCGAAACCGGCACCGGCAAGGAACTGGTGGCGCGCCAGCTGCACGCCGCCAGCGGCCGTCGCGGACGCTTCGTGGCACTGAACTGCGGCGCGATCAGCGAATCGCTGCTGGAGGCGGAGCTGTTCGGCTACAGCGATGGCGCCTTCACCGGCGCACGCCGTGGCGGCCGTGTCGGCCTGGTCGAGGCGGCAGATGGCGGCACCCTGTTCCTGGACGAAATCGGCGAACTGCCGCTGCCGCTGCAGACCCGCCTGCTGCGGGTTCTGGAGGAACGTGAAGTACTGCGCGTGGGCGCTACCGAACCGACGCCGGTGGACCTGCGCGTAGTCGCTGCCACCCTGCAGTCGCTGGAACAGCGCGCGGCGGCCGGCAGCTTCCGCCGCGACCTGTATTACCGTCTGGCCGCGCTGCGCATTGCCCTGCCCTCGCTGCGTGCGCGACGCAGTGACATCCCACTGTTGGCGCAGCACTTCTTCCGCCTGCTGCGTGGCATCGATGCGCCACTGGATGAGGATGCGCTGGCGGTGCTGACCGCTGCCAGTTGGCCAGGCAACGTGCGTGAGCTGCGTAATCTGGTGGATCGGCTGCGCATCCACTGGCAGCCCGGTGAAGGGCTGATTGATGCCGCGCGACTGCTGCAGCTGGCACCCGAACTGGTGAATGAGAGCGCCGCCGCGCTACCACTGGAAAGCAACGGCAAGCGCCCGCCGCGTGCGCAGCTGGAGACGCTGCTGCAGGAACATCGCAATGATCGCGAGGGGATGGCGCAGGCGTTGGGCGTCTCACGCACCACGCTGTGGCGCTGGCTGCGCGCTGACGGCCTGTAGAGCCGAGCCCATGCTCGGCTGATCTTCCCGCAGAAGCAGCCGAGCATGGGCTCGGCTCTACAGGGTGCGTGCCGTCAGCGCGCCCAACGCGCCTCGATGGCGAACCGACCGCTCCCTATCGCCGCAACCCATAGCAGCAGCACCCCAAGCGGCACTTCGCTCAGGTAGAAGAACCAGCTCAGCCAATCGGGCAGGCTCAATCCCGCAGGAATGCGCGCGATGCCATCGGTCATTGCGGCCACCGCACAGATGCCCGCCAGCAGCAGCGCCGAGGGGCGACTCAACAGACCCAGCACCAGCAGGCCGCCGGCGATCCATTCGATCGCACCGAGCACCGGCGCACTGAACACCGGGAATGGAATGCCCGCATCAACCAGCGTATGCACCATGCGCTCGCGCCCCGCGTCGGTGAACACCTTGTTCCAGCCGGATACGCAGAACATCACGCCGGTGACGATGCGGGCAAGCAGCAGCAGGAAGGCTTCCACGCCGCGGCGCGGTGGAGGCACGGCAAACAGGCAACGCCAGGAGGGCATGGCAATTCCGGAAGTCGAGGGCATCCAGCCGAGTGTGCAGGTCACTGGCCTGCTCGCAGATGAAGCGAACCCGTCGGTTCGCGACAATCTGCTCCTGTAGCGTCGATCCATGCTCGACTGCTTTTCGTACCGGAGCAACAGCAGTCGAGCATGGATCGACACTACGGGAGCATCGCCAACCAAGGTTGGCGGCTACCGGGGCAGCTCGGCATCCAACGTCATGCGGAAATACACGACGCGCTCGGTTTCCTCGAAGCCACACGCGCGATGCGCGGCGTGCGCCTGTACGTCTTCCATGCGACTGTCAGAGGCCAGCTCGCTGCAGCCGGCTGCGCGCGTCCACGCCTGCACTGCCGCCAGCAGAGCGCGGCCCACGGCGTGGCCCTGCCACGGCGGCTGCACGTACCAGCCTTCCAGGAAGCCGACTGGCGAAGACTCGGTGCCATTCACGTAGTCATGGCGCAGGCGTACTTCGGCAAAGCCCACCGCTTCGCCACCGACCAGACAAGCGAGGAATACCGCGCCTTCGGCATCGGCCAGCGACTCCGCCAGTTCCTCCAGCGGATCATCGGCATCGGGCCACAGGCCGAGACGCAACTGCGCCCACGCGGCCGCATCGGCCGGCGTGGCCTGGCGGATCGTGGGCGCGCTGTCGATCACGGGTACAGCAGGCGCTTGCTCCAGCGCCCTTCGGCACCGGCTTCATAGCACCAGCGTTCGTGCAGGCGGAACTGCGCGCCGTACCAGAACTCGATGCGGTCAGGCACCACCCGCAGGCCGCTCCAGCCGCCCGGGCGCGGCACGTCCTTGCCCTCGAAGCGGGCTTCGATCTCGGCCACGCGCGCGTCGAACTCCTCGCGCGTCGCCAGCGTCTTCGACTGCTGCGAGGCCCAGGCACCGATCTGGCTCATGCGCGGGCGGCTGGCGAAATAGGCGTCGGCCTCGGCATCGGCAACCTGCTCGACACGGCCTTCGATGCGCACCTGGATGCCGGCCTCGCGCAGGCTGCGCCACAGGAACAGCAGCGCGGCCTGCGGATTGGCCTGCAGCTCCTGGCCCTTGTGGCTGTCCAGGTGGGTGTAGAAGACGAAGCCACGCTCGTCGAAGGCCTTCAGCAGCACGGTGCGCGCCGAGGGACGGCCCTGCGTATCGGCGGTGGCCACGGTCATCGCGTTCGGCTCGACCTCGCGGCTCTGTTTGGCCTCCTCGAACAGGCCGGCAAACGTGGACAGGGCTTCGGCGTACAGGTCGCTCATGATTGCGTTCTTCTCACACGGATTGGGCTATTGTGGCTGCATGGCCGCTGCTGCGTATATGCCCCAGGTGAAAGGATTCCCCGAAACATTGGCCGAACAGGCGCTGGATGATGCGCTGGACAGCGGTGCAGCGGTTCCAGTATTGGCGATCAGCGGCCTGCAGGGGAGCGGCAAATCGACGCTGGCCGCGCAGGTGGTGGCGCGCGCCCAGGCACGCGGCCTGAACGCGGCCACGCTGTCGATCGATGACGTCTACCTCACCCGTGCACAGCGCCAGCGACTGGCCCGCCAGGTGCATCCGCTGCTGATCACCCGCGGCCCGCCCGGCACCCACGACCTGCCGCTGGCCCATGCCGTGCTGGACGCGGTGGCCGCACGCCAGCCCTTCGCCATGCCGCGCTTCGACAAGCTGGCCGACGAACGCCTGCCCGAAGCGCAATGGCCGCAGCTGCAACAAACGCTGGACCTGCTGGTATTCGAAGGCTGGTTCCTGGGCACGCCCGCGCAGGACGACGACGCGCTGGACAGCCCGCTGAACGCGCTGGAACGCGAGGCCGACGCCGATGGCCGATGGCGTCGCTGGTGCAACCAGGCGCTGGCCCGAGACTACCCGGCGCTGTGGCAGCGCTGCGACCGCCTGTGGTTCCTGCAGCCACCGGATTTTTCGGTGGTACCACGCTGGCGCTGGCAGCAGGAACAGAACCTGCAGGCCGCGCAGCCGGGCCGGCACGGCATGAGCCGGCCACAGCTGGAGCGCTTCGTGCAGTACTACGAGCGGGTCAGCCGGCAGGCACTGCACGCCCTGCCCGCCTTGGCCGACCACGTGGTGGTGCTGGACGGCCAGCGCCAGGTACAGGACGTGCGCTGAGCGCGCCTATTCCACCAGGAACGTCACCCGCAGGTTGACCCGCCATTCGGTGATCTCGCCGCTGCCATTGGTGACCACCTTGGTCTCGTTCACCCAGGCGCCCTGGATGCCCTTGACCGTCTCGGAGACCTTCTTCAGCCCGCTGCGCACGGCGTCTTCCACGCTCTTCGGCGAGGAGGCGGTGATTTCGATGACCTTGGCGACCGTCATGGCCTGTACTCCGGCTGGCGCGGGAGACCCCGCAGGAAGGCCTACCCTGACGTGAAGAACGTAAAGGCCGGGGCACGGAGGTGTTAGCATCAGAGGGCATGAATCCTGCTCCGAACCTGATCCTGATCGGCCCGATGGGCGCCGGCAAAACCTGCATCGGCCGCCGCCTGGCCGAGCGCTTCACGCTGGACTTCGTCGATGTCGACCAGGCCATCGTCGATGCCGCCGGCGCCAGCATCCCGACCCTCTTCGAGCACTCCGGCGAAGCCGGCTTCCGCAGCCATGAACGCGAGGCGCTTGCGCGCGTGCTGGAAGGCCGTAACCAGCTGGTCTCCACCGGTGGCGGCGCGGTGCTGGATCCCGGCAACCGTGCACTGATCGCCCGGCGTGGCTTCGTGGTCTACCTGCGGGTCAGCGTGGCCGCGCAGTTGGAACGCCTGGCCCGCGACAAGGGCCGGCCGCTGCTGCAACGCCCGGACCGCGAGCAGGTGCTGCACGATCTGGCTGCTCACCGCGACCCGCTGTACCGCGAACTGGCCGACCTCACCCTCGATACCGACCCGTATACCGCTGCCGACGCGACCGCCCACCTGGTGGTCAAGCTGGCCACGCAATGGCAGCGCCAGGACCTGACCGCATGACTCCCCCCGCCCTGCTGCAGGTCGCCGTTGGCGGCGACCGCCCTTACTCCATCACCATCGGCGCCGGTGCCCAGGCCGACGGCGCTGCGCTGGCCTCGCACGTTCGCGGCCGCCACGTGCTGCTGCTCAGCGACAGCGAAGTGGCTCCGCGCTACCTGGCCGCCGTGAAGCAGACACTGTTGGCCGCACGCCCCGACCTGATCGTCGGCGAGCACGTCCTGGCCGCCGGCGAAGCCTCCAAGACCCTGGCCGAATTCGGCCGCGCGATCGAAGCGCTGGCCGCGCTCGGCGCCACCCGCGACGCCTGCGTGTTCGCCCTCGGCGGCGGCGTGGTCGGTGACCTCGCCGGTTTCGCCGCCGCCTGCTGGATGCGCGGCGTGGACTGCGTGCAGCTGCCGACCACCCTGTTGGCGATGGTCGACTCCTCGGTGGGCGGCAAGACCGCCGTGGACATCCCGGCCGGCAAGAACCTGGTCGGCGCGTTCCATCCGCCGCGCGCGGTGATCGCCGATACCCGCGTGCTGGCCACCCTGCCGCCGCGCGAGCTGCGCGCCGGCCTGGCCGAAGTGGTGAAGTACGGCGCGCTGGGCGATGCGGTGTTCTTCGAATGGCTGCAGCAACACGCCGGGGCGCTGCTGGCCGGCGAGGATGCGGTGCTGGCCGAGGCAATTGCACGCAGCTGCCGGCACAAAGCCGCCATCGTCGAACGCGATCCGTTCGAGAAGGGGGAGCGTGCCCTGCTCAACCTGGGACACACCTTCGGCCACGCCATCGAGACCGAACAGGGCTATTCCGCCCCGGGCCGTGATGCGCTGAACCATGGCGAGGCGGTGGCGGTGGGCATGGTCCTGGCGGCAAAGCTGTCCACCGACCTCGGCCTGGCCGACGATGCCGACCGCGTGCGCCTGCAGGCACTGCTGGAGCGTCTGGGCCTGCCGGTGACGATCCCCGCAGGACTGGACCCGCAGGCCTTGCTCGGCCGCATGCGGCTGGACAAGAAGAACGTGGCCGGCCGCCTGCGCCTGGTGCTGTGGCGCGGCATGGGCCGCGCCGAAGTGGTGCCGGACGTGGATGAAGCGGCGGTGCTGAAGGTGCTGGGCGCGGGCTGACCGTATCCGGGATCCGGTAGCGCCGGCCGCTGGCCGGCAACTTCAGCAAACGGGGAAGCCGGCCAGCGGCCGGCACTACCGGGCTGCGCGGCAGGATTGCCGGCCAACGGCCGGTACGACCGCGTTGCGGCCGGGGTCACCCTGGCCCCGCTACAATCGGCGCCATGCACGTCTACCTGCAACATCCCGACGCCGGTGCGCAGGCACCGCGCTTCCTGCGCCTGAGCCTGCAGCCGGATCTGTTCGGCGGCTGGGAACTGCTGCGCGAGAGCGGCCGCGTCGGCAGCCGCTCGCAGCTGCGGCGCGAGCTGTTCCTGCAGGCCGACGAAGCCCGCCACACCTTCGAGAAGGCCCGCGATGCCGAACTGCATCGCGGCTTCCAGATCCTTTCGCACGGCGACTGACGCCGCTGCCTCATTCGCCCAAGGAATGCCCATCGTGACCAGCCCTCTCCGCAACGATCGCCTGCTGCGCGCCCTGCGCCGCGAACCGGTGGACTGCACCCCCGTCTGGCTGATGCGCCAGGCCGGACGCTACCTGCCGGAGTACCGCGCGACCCGGGCCAAGGCCGGCAGCTTCCTGGCCATGGCCAAGAATCCGGAGATTGCCTGCGAGGTCACCCTGCAGCCGCTGCGCCGCTTCCCGCTGGATGCGGCCATCCTGTTCTCGGACATCCTCACCATTCCCGATGCGATGGGGCTGGAGCTGTACTTCGTCGAAGGCGAAGGCCCGAAGTTCCGCCACCCAGTGCGTGATGAAGCGGCCATCGCCAGGCTGGCGGTGCCGGACATGGAACAGGACCTGGGCTACGTGATGGACGCGGTGCGCCTGATCCGCCGTGAGCTGGACGGCCAGGTGCCGCTGATCGGTTTCTCCGGCAGCCCGTGGACGCTGGCCTGCTACATGGTGGAAGGCGGCGGCAGCAAGGACTTCGCGCGGATCAAGGCGATGGCACTGAACCATCCGCAGGCCCTGCACCGCCTGCTGGAGGTCACCACCGAGGCGGTGATCGCCTATCTCGGCGCGCAGCGCGCGGCCGGCGCACAGGCCCTGCAGGTGTTCGATACCTGGGGCGGCGTGCTGTCGCCGTCGATGTACCGCGAGTTCTCGCTGCGCTACCTGCAGCGGATTGCCGAGGGTCTGGAGCGTGGCGAAGGCAGCGAGCGCACGCCGCTGATCCTGTTCGGCAAGGGCACCGGCCTGCACCTGGAAGCGCTGTCGCAGACCGGCGCCGATGCGCTGGGCCTGGACTGGACCCTGGACCTGGACGAAGCGATGCGCCGCACCGGTGGCCGCGTCGCCCTGCAGGGCAACCTCGACCCGACCACGTTGTACGCCTCGCCGGATGCGATCGCCGCCGCTGCAGCACGCGTGCTCGACACCTATGCCGCTGGCAACGGTGGTTCGCGCGAGGGCCATGTGTTCAACCTCGGCCACGGCATGTCGCCGGACATGGACCCGGCGCACGTGCAGGTGCTGGTCGACGCGGTGCACGCGCACAGCCAGCGCTGAACAATGCCCATGCGGTTGCGGCGCGATGTTGATCGCGCCGTGACCCGCAGTGCGCGATCATGGCGTCCCCCACGCTGCACCGGCCGCACCCCATGTCCACATCGCCATCGACCTACAACCGCCAGCGCCCCCTGCTGTGGCTGGTTTCGTTGGCGATCTTCATGCAGATGCTGGACTCGACCATCGTCAACACGGCCTTGCCGGCGATGGCGGCCAGCCTGGGCGAGAGCCCGCTGCAGATGCAGTCGGTGGTGTTCAGCTACGCGCTGGCAGTGGCCACCTTCATTCCCGCCTCCGGCTGGATCGCCGACCGCTACGGCACCCGCCGTACCTTCCTGGTGGCGATCATCCTGTTCACCCTCGGCTCGCTGGCCTGCGCGCTGGCCCAGCACCTGCACCAGCTGGTCGGTGCGCGCGTGCTGCAGGGCATCGGCGGTGCGATGCTGCTGCCGGTCGGTCGCCTGGCGGTGATGCGTTCGGTACCGCGTGAGGATTTCCTGCGCGCGATGAGCTTCATCGCCATCCCGGCCCTGGTCGGCCCGTTGATCGGCCCGACACTGGGCGGCTGGCTGGTCGAGATCGCGTCGTGGCACTGGGTGTTCCTGATCAACCTGCCAATCGGCGTGATCGGTTTCATCGCTGCGATGAAGATCATGCCCGACCACTACGCCAGCCATCGCACCCGTTTCGACCTGCGCGGCTACATCATGCTGGCCTTCGCGATGGTGGTGCTGTCGTTGGCACTGGACGGCATCTCCGGGCTCGGAACGCCACATGCGCTGGTGATGCTGATGACCGTGGCTGGCCTGGCCGCGCTGGTCGGTTACTGGCTGCATGCCGCCAACTCCACCGCACCCTTGTTCTCGCTGGCCCTGTTCCGCGTGCCCAGCTACCGCATCGGCATCCTCGGCAACCTGTTCTCGCGCATCGGCAGCAGCGCCATGCCGATGCTGATCCCGCTGCTGCTGCAGGTCGGCCTCGGCCTGGGCCCGATGAATGCCGGCCTGATGATGGTGCCGGTGGCGGCGGCCGGCATGGTGTCGAAGAAGCTGGCGGTGAAGCTGGTCGAGCGCTACGGCTACCGCCGCGTGCTGATGGTCAACACCGTGCTGGTGGGCCTGGCGATGGCCAGCTTCATCCTGATGACACCCGGCCAGCATCTGGCCTGGCGCCTGCTGCAGCTGGCGTTCTTCGGCGCGGTCAATTCACTGCAGTTCACCGTGATGAACACCGTGACGCTGCGGGATCTGGACCGCGAGTTCGCCAGTTCCGGCAACAGCCTGCTGTCGATGGTGATGATGCTGGCCGCCGGTTTCGGCGCCGCGGCCGCCGGCAGCCTGCTGGCCGCATTCGGCAATCACCTGGACAGCAACAGCGCGACCGCCGCGCTGCACGCCACCTTCCTGTGCGTGGGCGCGATCACCCTGACCTCGACGATGATCTTCTGGCAGCTGCCGGACACCAAGCCCGAACCACGGCAGGTCGAGCACGTCGCGGAGTGAGGCGGTTCGGCAGGGTTGCACCCTGCACCCGCAGAGGCCGAAGCCGAAGCGACAGCGAGCATTCCGTGGGATGGCGGGGCGGTGTGGGCTTGCAGGACACGCCGTAAACCCGTCCCTGGGGGCTCGATGGCGCCATCCATGGCGCCAACGGTCCTGCAAACCCACACCGCCCCACCTCTGACAGGTTCACGTGGCTTTGGGTAACGGCGACTGTTGGAACGCGAGGTTGTTGGTAGGTGTCGACCTTGGTCGACACATCTGTCAGATATCGAATTCCAGATTGGGGTCAGAGCCCGTTGCGCAGCAACGGGATCCGACCCCGTGCTCCGACAGATCGCGGAAAGCTTTCGAAGGCGGGGTGGGTCCGGTGGCGGGAGTGTCCGCGGCATGGGTCCGAGGCATGCCTCGGGCGGGTTGGGCAGGATGCCCAGCCCCGGTCTTGCCGTGTGCGCAGGACAGCGCACACGAGCAAGCCGCGGCCAAGCCCCCAGGGACGGGTTTACGGCGTCTCCCGCCACCGGACCCACCCCGCCATCCCACGGAATGCAGGCATTTGACGTTGACGTTGACGTTGATTCTGCAGGTGCAGGGCTGCAAGCCCTGCAATAAACCCTACCTTCCCATCACCCGGGCGATCGCTTCCACCAGCAGCTCACCGGTCACCGGCTTGCGCAGGAAGCCGCCGATGCCGGCCGCTTCCACCTGCTGCTGAAGGTCCGGATCAGTGCGCGCGGTCACCGCCAGCAGCGGCAGCATGTAGCCCTGGTTGCGCAGGTGCTGCGCCAGTTCGAAACCACTCAGGCCCGGCAGGTCCAGATCCAGCAGGCCGACATCGAAATCACCCGCGCTGATCTCGCGCAGCGCCGCCAGTGCATGGCCTGCATGCACCACCTCATGCCCGCGCGCACTC
Source organism: Stenotrophomonas sp. WED208 (assembly GCF_040984485.1). NCBI lineage: Bacteria > Pseudomonadati > Pseudomonadota > Gammaproteobacteria > Lysobacterales > Lysobacteraceae > Stenotrophomonas > Stenotrophomonas sp. WED208. The sequence continues at coordinate 1,148,474 of NZ_JAZARB010000001.1, read as the reverse complement.
AACAGGCCTCGCACCACGTCGGCCACGGTGGCATCGTCCTCGACCAGCAGCACCCGCAACGGCGGCATGTTGGCTACGTCCTCGCGATGCGCTTCGCCCTCGGCCTCGGCACTGGCATCGACCACCAACGGCAACGGCAGGGTCACGCCGAAGCAGGTGCCGCGGCCCAGCTGGCTCTCCACCTGGATTCGTCCCTGCATCGCCTGCGCCAGTTCGCGGCAGATCGCCAGGCCCAGACCACTGCCACCGTACTGCGCGGCAGTGCGGGCGCCATCGGCCTGCTCGAAGCGGCGGAACAACCGCTGCTGCTGTTCCTGGCTGATGCCCGGACCTGTGTCGCGCACCTCGAAATGCAACGCGCGCAGCTCGCCATCACTGCGTGCATGCAGGGTAATGGTGCCACGGCTGGTGAACTTGACCGCATTCGAGAGCAGGTTGAGCAGGATCTGGCGTACCCGCATCGAGTCGCCGGTGGCCTGCAGGCCTGGGGGCAATTGGTTGTCGAGGGTGAAGCGCAGGCCCTTCTGTGCGGCCAACGGGCCCATCAACGCCGTCAGATCCTGCAGCAGGCAGCTCAGCGCGAACGGCTTGGACTGCAGCTCCAGGCGGCCGGACTCGATGCGTGCCAGGTCCAGCGCATCGTTGACCAGGTGCAGCAGATGTTCGCCAGCGTGGCGGATCGACTGCGTGTAGCCGCGCTGCTGCGGATCCAGGTGCGAAGCCAGCAGCAGCTCGCTCATGCCGAGCACGCCGGTCATCGGGGTACGGATTTCGTGGCCGAGGTTGGCCAGGAAACGGGTCTTCGCCGCCGAGGCCTGCTCAGCCAGTTCCTGCTTGTGCAGCGCCAGCTGATAGGCGTGGCGGCGCTGCAGGCGGCGGCGATACAGCCAGGCGAACCAGCTGGTCAGCAGCAGCGCGATCGAGGCCAGCACCAGCAACCCGGACAGACTACGCCACCACGGCGGCTGTACGCGGAACTCCAGACTCTGCACCCGCGACCAGACGTGATCGGCCGAACGCGCCTGCACTTCCAGGCGGTAACTGCCCGGTGGCAGGCGCGAGAAAAGACGCTCACCGGCCGGTCCCACTTCCACCCAATCGGGGTCGTAGCCGGCCAGCCGGTAGCGGTAACTGTTGGACGCCGAATCAGCGAACGACAGCAGGCGCGCGACGATGCGCAGGTCACGATCACCATCGGCAATCTGCAACGGCGTGTCGTGGGTCAGGTCGAGCACCTGGTCATTGCGACGCACCTCGACCCGCTCGATCACCAGCGGTGCACGCCGCACCGACGGTCGTACCTGCTCGGGGTCGAACACCACCACGCCGGCCGGTGTACCGGCCACCAGGTGGCCGTCCTCCGACATCACCAGCGTGTGCTCGCGGAACTCCTGGCTGGGCAGGCCATCGTGCACACCGTACAGGCGCACGCTCTGGCCATCGGCGCCGATCCGTACCAGGCCGCGCGCGCTGGTGGCCCAGACCACCCCTTGCGCGTCAACCACCAGCCCGGACGCGGAGATCGCCGGATAGCCCTGCTCGGCGCCGACCACGGCCTGCCGTTCCAGCCGGCCCTGGCTCCAGCGGTAGCGCGAGAGGCGACCATCCTCGGACAGCCATACCTGGCCATCGGCACCCACGTGCAGTGCGTGGATCGCCGTCGCCGGCGCACCCGGCACCGGCTGGAATCGTTCGCTTTCCGGCAACCACTGCAGCAGGCCGCGGCTGCTGGCCAGCCAGATGTGGTCCTGCGGCCCGCATTCCACGTCGAGGTTGAGCTGCCCCTGCTGCAGGCCGCGCTGGCCGTTGTCCAGCTGACGGCGCAGGCGCCCGTCGAGGTCGCGCTGCTGCAGGCCGGACGACAGCATCAGCCAGAGGCTGTCGCCATCACAGGTCGTCATCGACTCGATGATGCCTTCCATGGTTGCGTCGGCGCCGGCGTCGCGGCCCCAGCGACGTAGATCGCGCTGCTCCGGGTCATAGCGCAGCAGGGCATCGTTCGAACCGATCCAGACCTGTCCACGGCGGTCCTCGCGCACCGAGCTCAGCCAGTGCATGCCGTTGACCCAGGTGCGGTGCTGTTCGATCTTGCCGGTCTTCGGGTCGAAGCGGTCCAGCGCACCATGGCTACCCACCGTCCAGATGCCGCCATTCCGGGATGGGCTGGTGCCCAGCACGTAGGCGTTGCGCAGCGAGCGGGGATCGTCCTCCAGCCGCGACAGCACCGAGAACTGCCACCAGCGGGGCAGCAGATGCCACAGCCCGGCGTTGGTGCTCGCCAGCCAGATGCCACCTTCACGGTCCTCGTAGGCACCGGTCCAGTTCGGCCGTACCGGTCCACGTGCCACCGCGCTGTACAGCGGTACGGTCCGGTACTGGCCGTCGACCGCGCGGCCGAGGCCTGTACGGGTGTCCAGCCAGTACCCGCCCTGTTCATCGCGCAGCATCATGCCCAGCACCTGCTCGCCTTCAGGCAGCTTCCACGGCGGCGCCTCGAAGCGACCATCAGGGCGGCGCACGATGGCGCCGGCCATCGTACTGATCCACAGGCTGCCGTCGGGCTCGGTGGTCAGGCCATTGATCAGGAGACTGGGAATGACGTCGGTGCCAATGCGTTCGAAATCGGTGCCGGTCCAGCGCGCAACGCCGTGCTTGGTGCCGATCCACAGGCTGCCGTCGGCCAGGGTAGCCAGATACGGAACCGATGCCGCAGGCAGGCTGCGCGGATTGTTGGCTTCCGGCAGGAAGCGCTGCAACCGATCCTGGTTGTCCAGTCGGTACAACCCACCCTCGTGGGTTCCGAACCAGATCGAACCGTCGGGCGTAGTCGCCAGGCTCCAGACCGTGTTGGTGCCCATCAACGGCTGGCTGCTGCGGTCGTAGAAATGCAGTTGGCGGCGATCGGCCGACATCCGCACCAGACCGGCATTCTCGGTACCGATCCAGAGCTGGTTGCGCGCATCGACCAGCACCGTCCAGATGCGGTTGTCGCGCAACCCGTCTTCCGAGCGCCAGATCCGGTAGTTGCGCCCGTCGTAGCGGGCCAGGCCATCGTTGGTGGCGATCCACAGGTAGCCGTAGCGATCTTCGGCCATGCGATTGACGGTATTGGACGGCAGGCCGTCGAACACCGTCACCTGGCGCGGGCTTGGCGGCACCGGCTGCGCTGCAGCGGGTGACAGGCAGCACAGGAGGACCAGCAGCAGCATCGCCGCCCGCAGATACGCCACCGATTGCCTCCTCACGCTGCCCTGATGATTCCCGCGCTGCGGGCGTCGGCATGGTAAACCGAAAGTCGCGCCGTTCACGCCCGGCGCCGACGCTTTCACGTTGCGGTCTGTCGTTTTGTACGGGCCTGGGCGATCGCCGCCACCAGCATGTCGCCGGTGACCGGTTTGCGCAGGAAGCCATCGAAACCGGCAGCCAGCACCTGCGATTCGGCATAGGCATCGGAGCGCGCGGTCACCGCCACCAACGGCAGCTCATACCCCAGGGCACGCAGCTGGCGGGCGATGGCGGTTCCGTCCAGCGCCGGCAGGTCGAGGTCGAGCAGGCCGACATCAAAGCCGTCGGTGGCGATCTCCGACAGCGCGCCCAGACCATGCAGAACGTGCACCACGTCATGGCCACGGCTGCGCAACAGGCCTGCGATGACCTCGGCCACGGTGGCATCGTCCTCGACCAGCAGGATGCGCAACGGCGGCAATACCGGCTGCGCCGGAGCATCGCCCGCTGCGACGGCCGCCTGCCGGGTCCAGGGCAGCGGCAACCGTACCCGGAAGCGCGCGCCCTTGCCCGGTTGGCTGTCCACTTCGATGCGCCCGCCCATCGCCACGGCCAGCTCCTGGCAGATCGCCAGGCCCAGCCCGCTGCCGCCGTAGCGCGATGCTGTGCGTGGGCCATCGGCCTGTTCGAAGCGGTGGAACAGGCGGTCCTGCTGCTCGGCATTGATGCCCGGGCCACTGTCGTGCACCTCGAAGCAAAGGCCACCGCCGTTCTCCTCCAGGCGCACCGCCAGGCCGACATGGCCACGCTCGGTGAACTTGATCGCATTGCCCAGCAGGTTGAGCAGGATCTGCCGCACGCGCATCTCGTCGCCGCTGACACTGATCGGGCCCGGCGGATCGCCGCCACGCTGGAAATCCAGCTTGCGCTGCTTCGCCATCGGCTGCATCAGCGTCTGTACCTGGTCGAGCAGGCCGGCCAGGTCGAACGGACGCAGATCCAGCTCCAGTCGACCGGCTTCGATGCGCGCGAGGTCCAGCGCATCGTTCACCAGCCGCAGCAGATGGCTTCCAGCCTGCTGGATCGAACCGGCATAGCTGCGTTGCACCGGGTCCAGCGGCGTGGCCAGCAGCAGCTCGCTCATGCCCAGCACCCCGGTCATCGGCGTGCGCACCTCATGGCCCAGCGTGGCCAGGAACCGGCTTTTGGCCTGCGAGGCCTGTTCGGCCAGTTCCTGCTTGTGCACGGTCAACTGCCATTGCTGGCGGCGACGCAGGCGCGCCCGGATCGACCACACCAGGGTGAGCAGCAGCAGCGAGCCGATCAGGATGTAGCCGAAGATCGCCATGCCGCTGCGCCACCAGGGCGGCAGCACCTTCACCTGCAGCTTCTGTGAGGGTGTCCATGCACCACTGGCAGTGGCTGCCTGCACTTCGATGACATAGCTTCCGGTGGGCAAACGCGAAAGCGTACGCTGGCCGTTGCCGCCCTGCTCCACCCAGTTCTGGTCGTAACCGCGTACCCGGAAGCGGTAGCGGTTGCCCTGGGGATTGGCATATGACAGCAGTCGAGCGTCGATCTGCAGGTCGCGATCATCCGGCCCCAGCAGCAATGTGCCGGCGTTCGGCAGTGGCTGCCAGCCACGCGCATCGTCGCGGCGCACGCGCACGTCGGCAATCACCAGCGACGATTCCGGCAGCACGACGTCGGCGGCATTCACATCGAAGGCGACCAGGCCGGTCTGGGCGACTGCCAGCACGCGGCCATCAGCATTCACCGCTGGCGGTCGGCTGGTGAATTCGGCGTCGGACAGGCCATCGCGTTCGTTGAACTGCTGCAGGCGCCGTGCCTTGGGGTCCCAACGCAGCAGACCACGCGGCGTGGTCGCCCACAGGCGTCCGTTGTCGGCCAATGCCAGGCCCCCCATGCTGACCGGTGGCACGCCGGCACTTCCATCGATGCGCTGGATCAGGCGCAGGCTCATGCCATCCCACTGGTAGCGCTCGAGCGCCCCTTGGCGGGCCAGCCACAGTTGTTGCGGATCAACCCACACCAGATCGTAGATCAAACCACGCGAGACACCCGGCACCGCCTCGAAGCGCCCGGCATGCTCGCGCCAGATGCCCATGTCGCCCATCACCCAGACCTTGCCCTGGGCGTCGAAACGGATCTGCTCGATCGGTGAATCGGCCGCCTTGCGGAAATCGTCCAGCGGATAGCTGCGCAGCACGCGGCCGTCGGCACTACGCTGCTGCAGGCCCAGGTTCATGACTGAAAGCCAGACCGTGCCATCAGGCGCCTGGCGCATCAGATCGATGCGCTGGCGCAGGTCGGCGCCACCATCAATGTGCCAATCCTGCAGTGCGCGTGTCGTCGGGTCATACACAGTGATGCGACCAGCACGCCCCAGCCACAGGCGCCCATCCGGGCGCGGCAGCACCGACCACACCGCACCGCTGCCGATCTCACGATCGCTGGCCAGCAGGCGCAGCGTGCCGCGCGTATCCAGCTGGTACACGCCGTGCGCCGATCCCACGTAATAATTCTGGCCGTCACTGGCAGCGCTCAACAGGTACTGGCTGTCCAATGGCTTGCCATCGAGCTGGTTCCAGATCGAAAAGCGGCGCCAGTCCGGCGGCAGGTAGGCCAGACCCTGGGTCAGCAGCGCCACCCACAATCCGCCCTCATGGTCCTGCAGCAGATCAAGCACGCCACTCTGCGCCGTGAGGAAGCCGCTGCCACGGTCGCCCTCGAGCCGCCGCAGTGCGCTGGCATCGCCACGCAGCAGACCGTCTGATGTACCCGCCCAGTAGCCCCCCTGGCGATCGGCCAGCACCAGTGCCGAACGCAGGCGGGCACTGTCGACCCAGCGCGGGCGGCTGACCCGGTCCTGCGCATCGATGCGGTACAGACCGTCGTTCTGGCTGCCGATCCAGATCGAGCCATCCGGATCGCGACTCATCCGCAGCACGCTCAACACGCCCAGCTCGCGTGGTGCCACAGATTCGAATCCGCGGCCGTTCCAGCGTGCCACCCCACGCTCGGTGCCGATCCACAGGCGCCCCTGCGCATCAACCAGGCTGCTGTAGATGGTGTTGCTGGGCAGGCCGTCCAGGCGCGCGGGGTCGTGCTTGAAGAAGCGCAGGCTGCCATCCTCCCCGAACCGGCAGACGCCTTGGCTGCTGGTGCCGATCCAAAGCGCATCCTCGGCGTAGGCCAGCGTCCAGAACTGGCCCAGGCACGGACCATTGACCGCATCGAAGGTCCTGAATCGCTCGCGGTCCGCATCCAGGCGTGCCACACCCTTGCCATTGATACCCACCCAGACGCGGTCCAGCGGATCGACCAGCAGGGTCTCGATCTCATTGCCGGGCAGCGAGCCCGGCTGTTCCGGATCATGTTCCCAGACCCGCAGGGTATCGCCGTCATAGCGCACCAGGCCACCGTCGGTGGCTGCCCAGATGTGCCCCTGGCGGTCCTCGGCCAACGCCAGCACCATGCGCGAGGGCATGCCTTCGGCTGCACCGAAACGGCGCAGGCGCGGTGTTTCTGCCATGTCCGGGGCCGCAGCTGCCGAGCTCAACGCCATCAGCAACAGCCCCATGCCCACGATGCCTCGGCACCACCGGCGCCAGCCACTCGTCATCCTGAACCCCCTGTCCTGGCCCGATTGTCACACAGGGCCGGGTTCATGGCTGCAACAGCCTGTTTCCACGGGTGGCCCCACCACGAACTGTTGCAGCCATGTGCGCATCGTTGGCAGGGGCCTGTGCGTATGATCACAGCGTCCCCTTCCGGAGCCCGCCATCGATGCGTCCCTGCCTGGCCCTGCTGCCCATGCTGCTCGCCACCGCCCCCGCCTGGGCGGACGCAGACACCTATCGCCTCGATCCGGTGCATACACGGGTGTTGTTCACCATCGACCACGCGGGCTACTCGCAGGCCATGGGTACGGTCTCCGGCAGTGAAGGCCGCCTGCAGTTCGATCCCGACAACTGGCGCGAAGCCACGCTGGACGTCGAGGTACCCGTGTCGCGATTGGACCTTGGTGACGCCAAATGGAACCAGGCCACGCTGGCCCGCAGCCTGCTCGACGGCGAGCGTTTCCCCAGCGCACGCTTCGTCTCCAGCCGGGTCGAACCGATCGATGCCAAGCGTGCGCACGTGATCGGTACCCTGACCCTGCGCGGCGTCAGCCAGGAAGTCACCCTGGACGTGACCCTCAATGCCATCAAGCGCTACCCCCTCCCCCCGTTCCGACGCACCGCCGGTTTTTCCGCCAGCACCACGCTGAGCCGGCGCGCGTTCGGCATCACCGCCTGGCCGGGCGTCATCGGTGATGCAGTACAGCTGAGGATCGAGGCTGAAGCCACCCTCGACCGCAGCGACGCCCCGGGAACTCCCGCTCCCGTTCCGCACTCCGACCCCAAGACGGCCCGCTAGAGGACCTTTCATGACCGCCAAGAACACCCCCGCCGCCTGGGGGAGTGTCAGCCAGATCCTGCATTGGTTGATCGCACTGCTGATCCTCGCCCTGGGCGTGGTCGGCCTGACCATGGGCGAACTGCCCAAGACCCCCAAGTACTTCTGGGTCTACACCGCACACAAGTCGATCGGCATTACCGTACTGGCGCTGGTGCTGTTCCGCCTCGGCTGGCGCCTGTACGCCGGCGCCCCCAAGCCGGTGCCGGGCGTGCCCAGCTGGCAGGAGCGCATCGCCAGCGCCACCCACGTGCTGTTGTATGTGCTGATGTTCGCCATCCCGCTGTCGGGCTGGCTGTACGACTCGGCCAGTGGCCTGCGCCCGTTCCGCTGGTTCGGCCTGGTCGACGTGCCCAAGCTGAGTGGCCCGGATCCGCAGGTCGTCGCGGTGTCCCATGCCCTCCACGAATACGGCTTCTGGCTGTTGATCGCGGTGGTGCTGGCCCATGCCGGTGCTGCCCTCTACCACCACCTGTTCCAGCGCGATGCGACGTTGTCCCGCATGTTGCCGCGCGGCTGGCTCGCCTCCCCTCAGAAGGACTGACCGATGAACCTGAAACTGACCACCCCGGCCGCCGTGGCCGCCGCCCTGGCCGGCATGCTGGCCACTGCTCCGGCGCTCGCCGCCGACTACGCGCAGGCTCCCGGCGCCGGTTCGATCCTGGTGTTCGCCACCAAGTACGACGGTGAAGTGTTCACCGGCAGCTTCCCGGGCTTTGCCACCAAGCTCAGCTTCGACCCGGCCAATCCGGCCGCCGGTTCGCTGGACGTGGTGATTCCGCTGGCCGGTGCCAAGAGCGGCAACAGCGACCGCGACTCGACCCTGCAGGGCGCCGACTTCTTCAACGTCGGCAAGTTCGCCACTGCGCGCTACACCGCCAAGGGCTTCCGCGCGGTGGGCAATGACCAGTTCGCCGCCGATGGCACGCTGGAGCTGCGCGGCGTCAGCAAGCCGGTCACCCTTACTTTCACCTGGAAGCCGGGCACCCAGCCGGTGCTGACCGGCAAGGCCACGGTCAAGCGCCTGGACTTCGGTGTCGGCGGCGGTGACTGGGCCGATACCAAGACCATCCCGGACGACACCGCGATCAGCACGATCGTGAAGTTCAACGCGAAATAAGCAACAGGCCGGGGCACCGCCCCGGCCATCATCTCCGGTAGCGCCGGCCACTGGCCGGCAACCTCACCGATCCGGGCAGTTGCCGGCCAGCGGCCGGCACTACCGATCGACGGCCAGCCAGGCCTGCACCGTGGCTGCATCGAACGGCCAGTCCAGCTCACGCTCGCCGCGCTCGTCACGCAGCACCGGCACCCGCGCGCCGTAGCGTGCTTCCAGCGCCGGCTGGTCATCCAGGAACACCGATTCGAACTCCGGGGCCCGCGCCTTGGCCAGTTCGGCCAGGGCCATGTCGCACAGGTGGCAATCGTCACGTTGGATCAGGGTCAACACCGGTCGGGCTCCCATGGCGGAAATGCTGCGCCGCAGCCATCGGATGGCCCGGCAAGCCGTTAGAATAGCGGCTTGTCCGGTACCCGCAGTTTGGCATCCATGGCTGTCAGCACGTTCGACGTTTTCAAGATCGGCATTGGTCCGAGTTCCTCGCACACCGTCGGGCCGATGAAGGCCGCCGAGCGATTCATCCATCGCTGGCTGCTCGATCCGGGCCGCCTGCACGAGGTCGCGCGCATCCGCGCCGATGTCTATGGCTCGCTGGCGCTGACCGGCCGCGGCCATGGCACCGACAAGGCGATCCTGCTGGGCCTGGAGGGCCAGCGGCCGAACCTGATCGACCCGGACATCATCCCGGCCACCCTGGAGCGCATCCGCAGCAGCAAGCGCATCCAGCTGATGGGCCAGCACGAGATCGCCTTCGACGAGAAGCGCGACCTCGGCATGAACAAGCGCCAGAAGCTGCCGTACCACACCAACGGCATGCGTTTCACCGCGTACAACGCCGACGATGAAGTGATCGCCACCCGCGATTACTACTCGGTCGGAGGCGGCTTCGTGGTCAACCAGGACGACGCGGCCGATGACCGCATCGTGCCCGACGAGACCCCGCTGCCCTACCCGTTCAAGAGCGGCGACGAGCTGCTGGCGCAGACCGCACGCAGCGGCCTGAGCATCGCCCAGCTGATGTTCGAGAACGAGAAGTGCTGGCGCAGCGAAGACGAGATCCGCGCCAACCTGCGCGAGATCTGGAGCGCGATGCAGTCGTGCGTCGCGCGGGGCATCCGCGAGGAAGGCGTGCTGCCGGGTGGCCTGAAGGTCGGCCGTCGTGCACCGGCGCTGTACCGCGAGCTGTCGTCGAAGCCGGAAGCGGCGATGCGCGACCCGCTGACCACGCTGGACTGGGTCAACCTGTACGCACTGGCAGTGAACGAGGAAAACGCTGCCGGTGGCCGCGTGGTGACCGCGCCGACCAACGGTGCAGCCGGCGTACTGCCGGCGGTACTGCATTACTTCGACCGTTTCTGCCCGGGCGCGAACGAGCAGCGTGTGTTCGATTTCCTGCTGACCTCGGCGGCGATCGGCATCCTGTACAAGGAAAATGCTTCGATTTCCGGTGCCGAAGTGGGCTGCCAGGGCGAAGTGGGCGTGGCCTGCTCGATGGCGGCCGGGGGCCTGGTTGCGGCACTGGGTGGCAACCCGAGCCAGATCGAGAACGCCGCGGAAATCGGCATGGAACACAACCTTGGCCTGACCTGCGACCCGATCGGCGGCCTGGTGCAGATCCCCTGCATCGAGCGCAACGCGATGGGCGCGGTGAAGGCGATCAATGCCTCCCGCATGGCGATGCGTGGCGACGGCAAGCACAAGGTGTCGCTGGACAAGGTCATCAAGACCATGCGCGATACCGGCCGCGACATGCAGGACAAGTACAAGGAAACCAGCCGCGGTGGCCTGGCGGTGAACGTCATCGAGTGCTGAGTTGTAGAGCCGAGCCCATGCTCGGCTGATCGGGTAGGAGCAGCCGAGCGTGGGCTCGGCTCTACATCGGACGACACCGTCACCATGTTCCGGTTAGGCTCGGGGCTCCCCTGCCCCGGATTGGCCCCATGCGCGTGATCGCTGCTGCCCTGCTTGCCTGCCTGCCGCTGTCCGCGCTTGCCGCGCCGACCTATGGTCCGCGGCTGGAAGGTTTCGACTACGGCTATTCGGTGAAGATCTTCGCGCTGGAGTCGCAGCGGCAGCCACTGGAAATGGCCTATCTGGATGTCCTGCCCAAACGCCGCGCCATCGGCGTGGTGGTGCTGCTGCACGGCAAGAATTTCTGCGCAGCCACCTGGCAGCAGACCATCGCGCCGCTGCTGAACGCCGGCTACCGGGTGATCGCCCCGGACCAGGTGGGCTTCTGCAAATCCAGCAAGCCCGAGCGTTACCAGTACACGTTCGCGCAGCTGGCGGCCAATACCCACGCCCTGCTGCAGCAGCTGCAGCTGGAGGACATGCCGGTGCACCTGGTCGGCCACTCGATGGGCGGCATGCTGGCGGTGCGCTACGCGTTGATGTACCCGCAGGACCTGCACAGCCTGTCACTGGTCAATCCGATCGGGCTGGAGGACTGGAAGGCGCTGGGCGTGCCATGGCGCAGCGTCGATGCATGGTATGCCGGCGAACTGAAAACCAGCTATGACAGCATCCGCCGCTACCAGCTGGACGTGTACTACGACGGCACGTGGAAGCCGGCGTACGAACCATGGGCACGCATGCAATCAGGCATGTATGAAGGCCCGGGCAAGCAGGCCGTTGCGTGGAGCCAGGCACTGGCCTCGGACATGGTGTTCAACCAGCCGGTGGTCTACGAACTGAAGAACCTGCAGGTACCGACCACGCTGTTCATCGGCCAGAAGGACCGCACCGCGATCGGCCGTGACCTGGCGCCGCCGGAGGTGAAGGCGACGCTGGGCAATTATCCGGCGCTGGGCAGAGCAGCGGCCGAGGCGATTCCCGGCGCGACGCTGGTCGAGTTCCCCGAACTGGGCCATTCACCACAGGTGCAGAACCCCAAGCAGTTCAACAGCGCATTGTTGAAGGCCTTGAAGTCCCGCTGACCGACGGCTGCTTGTGTAGAGCCGAGCCCATGCTCGGCTCATCCAGCAGGAGGCGATTCCGCCAGGAGCAGCCGAGCATGGGCTCGGCTCTACACAAGCGATGCGGTCAACCTACGATCCGCAGTACATCATCCAGCAGCGCGGCTGCGGTGACTTCCGCGCCCGCGCCCGGTCCCTGGATCAACAACGGTTGGCGGCGGTAGCGATCACTGTGGATGGCCACGCGGTTGTCGGTGCCCGCGCCCTGTGCCAGCGGATGATCGGCCGGCAGCTCGCGCAGGCCCACCTGCGCCCCTTCGCCATCAACGCGGCCGACGAAACGCAGCACACGACCGTTGTCACGCGCCTGCTGCCAACGCGCCTGCAACGGCGCATCCAGTTGCTCCAGTGCGGCCACCGCATCTTCCAGCGGCAATGCCGCCAGCGCGTCAGGCACCAGCGAATCCACCTGTACCTGCGACGCATCCAATGCCAGGCCGCTGCTGCGCGCCAGGATCAGCAGCTTGCGGCGTACATCTTCGCCGGACAGGTCCAGGCGTGGATCCGGCTCGGTGTAGCCCGCCGCCAGTGCTTCCCGCACCGCCACCGAAAACGGCGACTGGCCGTCATAGCGATGGAACAGCCATGCCAGCGAACCGGACAGCACGCCTTCGATGGCATGGATGTGATCGCCACCGGCCACCAGCGCACGCAGGCTGCTCAACAGCGGCAGGCCCGCGCCCACCGTCGCGCTGTCGCCATAGCGTGCGCCACTGTCGGCACAGCTTTCAGCAATGGCCTGCGCGCGGGCCAGCTGCGCACCACGGCCCAGCTTGTTGGCGGTCACCACGTGCACGCCGCGCGCAAGCCACTGCACGTGGCGTGCGGCGACGTCTTCGCTGGCGGTGGCGTCGACCACCACGTCACCCCGTTCCAGCCCTTCGGCGCTCGCCCACGGCGGCGAACTCTGGCCATCGCGGGGTGCACGACGTGCCAGTTCCAAGGGCAGCGCCAGGTCGCGATCGATCTCCAGCGCGGTGCGTGAATTGGCCAGCCACTGCACGCTGGGCAGTTCCAGGCCACGTGCCTGCAACGCCTGGTAGCGCTGCACGAAGGCTGAGCCAACCGTGCCAGTGCCGAGCAGCGCCAGGCGCCCCGCGCCCAGCGCAGGAATGTCAGCGGCGAGCGCGCTCATGCATCCACCACCTGTTTGCGGCGCGCAGCCGCATCGATCACGGCTTCGGCGCGCTGCAGCGCTGCGCCGAGATCAGCCAGCAGGTCACGCTCGGCCTCGATGCCGACCGACAGGCGCAGCAGGCCCTCGCTGATGCCGGCGGCCGCGCGCGCTTCGGCGGTCATCGCTGCATGGGTCATGGTGGCCGGGTGCGCGATCAGGCTTTCGACGCCACCCAGCGATTCGGCCAGGGTGAAACAGCGCAGGCCATCGACGAACGCACGCACCGCCGCATGCGGATCATCGCCGGCGCAGTGCGCCAGTTCGAATGACAGCATCGCGCCGAAGCCATTCTGCTGGCGCGCGGCGATGGCGTGGCCCGGGTGATCGGCCAGGCCCGGGTAGTACACCGCGCCGACCGCCGGATGCTGGTCCAGCAGGGCGACGATCGACGCGGTGTTTTCCTGGTGCACGCGCAGGCGCGCATCCAGCGTGCGCAGGCCGCGCAGGGTCAGGAACGCATCGAACGGCGAACCGGTCAGGCCCAGTGCGTTGCCCCACCACACCAGCTGCTCGTGCAGTGCCGGATCGCGCGCGACCACCGCACCACCCACCACATCACTGTGGCCATTGATGTACTTGGTGGTGGAATGCAGCACCAGGTCCGCACCGAACGACAGCGGCTGCTGCAGCGCCGGCGACAGGAAGGTGTTGTCGACCACCACGAGCGCACCGGCCTTGTGCGCGGCCTCGATGACGAAGCGCAGGTCGGTGATGCGCAGCAGCGGGTTGGACGGGGTTTCCACCAGCACCAGCTTCGGCTGCGTGGCCAGCGCCTGCGCCAGCGCGCGCGGATCGGTCAGGTCGGCGGTGACCAGCTCGAAGTGGCCCTTCTTCGCCAACGCGTTGAACAGGCGCCAGCTGCCGCCGTACGCATCGTGCGGAACCACCAGGGTATCGCCCGGCTGCAGCAGCGCGTTCAACACCAGGTTGATCGCGCCCATGCCGGTTGCAGTGATGACACCGCCGGCGCCACCTTCCAGTTCGGCCAGCGCTTCACCCAGCAGGTCGCGGGTCGGGTTGCCACTGCGCGTGTAGTCGTATTGGCGCTTGTTGCCGAAACCTTCAAAGCTGAAGTTCGACGACAGCACGATCGGCGGCGTGACCGCGCCGTGTGCGGTGTCCCGATCGATGCCGGCACGGACGGCGGCAGTGGTGCGACTACAGGACGGCTCGTTGGCGTGCAGGCTCATGCGGACTCTCCAGAGGTGCGGAAGGCGGTGGCGAGGATCGCGTCGATGCGATCGGTTTCTTTGAGGAAGGCATCGTGGCCATAGGGCGAGCGCAGCACGCGCAGGCTGCCGCGCGGGCCCAGCCCTTCGACCAGGCCGACCAGGTCGGCCAGCGGCACCAGGCGGTCGCCCTCCACGGCCACCACCACGGTCGGCGGCAGGATCGCGGTGGGGTCGACGCGGTGCAGGTCGATCGATTCAGACAGGCGCAGGTAAGCGGTCACCGGCGTGCGCGCGACGTACTGCGCACCGGCCGCATCGAGATAATCTTCGGCGGCCACGCGTACGCGGCCATTGATCACTTCCGGTGCGGCGTCGAAGCGCTCGCCGAACTCTTCCGGGGTGCGGTAGCTGAGCATGGCGAACTGCCGGGCCAGGGCCAGGCCGTGGTCTTCACCGCACTGCAGCTGGCCAAGCGCGACCGCGCGGCGCTGCAGTGCACGCCAGGCGGCGGCATACGGGTGCGGACGATGCGCGCCGCTGGCCAGCACCAGCTGGCGCACACGTGCACGGTGGCGGATCGCGAACTGCTGGCCGACCAGCGCCCCGTAGGAGTAGCCCACGAACGCCTTCAGCGTGCGGATGCCGAGATGGTCCAGCAGCAGCGCCAGTGCATCGGCCTGGTCGGCGGTATCGATCGGCACATCCAGTGCACCGTCGGCGCCGATGAAGTCGAAGGCCAGTACACGCAGCTGCTGCGGATCCAGCGCGCGCCCGCTGCCGACCAAGTCTTCGGCCCAGCCCTTCTCGCTGAACTGTGCATTGGACGCCACATGGCGATGGGCGGAAATGCCGCCGGCCAGCACCACCACCGGCGCATTGGCCGGGCCGACCCACTCATAGCGCAGGCGCACCGGGCTGGGGCCGGCGTGACGCATCGACAGCACCGCGGCGAACTCACCGCGCTCGGCATGCACGCGGTCTTCGACCGGCACGCTGACGGGGACAAAGGGTTCGGGGCGAAGCGCGGTACTGGCGGCGAAGCTCATGGCGGGATCCGGTTGGGGAATCGGCCATCGAGCCTTCGCGGGGCCCGCGTTCGAGATGCACGTGGGGTGCATGGTTCGAACCATCTTTCGGTGGACGCCACGGTCCCCGCAGGATTTGGCACCTACGCAGACGCTTGCGCGCCTGCGGGCTGCCCCGGCTTCAAAGGGCCTGTCCCTCTGCCGGTCTCGATGGTGGAGCCACGATGCCAGCCCTTTCCGGTACTGTCAATCCCTTCATGCGGATAAAGCGATGAATATTTTCAACGCGACTATGCGAAGGCGGTCGCGGCCGTCCTGTTCAGGATCGGCTACAGTCCCGGCGGTCCCTACCCACTGGAACCACTGATGCTGCGCCTGCCCCTGACCTGCCTGCTGTTGTCCCTGCTGGCGAGCACGACGGCCAGCGCCGGTGACTGGCGCCAGGGCTGGGGACTGGTGCCCAAGGCCGCCCCGGCCGCTCCGCCGCCCCGTGGCGAGACCGCGCAGAGCGCTGCGCCGATGGCCCAGCTGCGCCTGCAGCCGCTCGGCGAGCACTGGCAGGCCCGGGTCGACAACGCACTGGCCGGTCCGCTGCAGGTCGAACTGCGCGCCGCGCCCGGACGCCCGGTCGAAGGCCTGCCGGTGCAGTCGCTGATCCAGGGCGACAGCAGCCTGGTGGTCGGCCACCTGCCCGCCCCGTCCAACGGCCGCCCCCTGGACCTGCGCCTGCAGTCGGTGCCCGGCAATCCGGCCGCACAGGCCGAGGATGTCGCCTACCGCCTGCCGTTCGATACGACCCGCCCACGCGTGGACCAGGCGCCACAGGGCCGATTCAGCCACGATGACGAGGAAAACCGCGATGCGGTCGACTTCGCGCTGCCGGAGGGCACCCTGGTGCTGGCCGCGCGCGAGGGCACGGTGATGCAGATCCAGGATGGCTTCCGTGGCAACGGCCAGGACCGCGAACGCGATGGTGCCCGCGCCAATTTCATCCGCGTGCTGCACAGCGACGGCAGCATGGCCCTGTACGGCCACCTGCAGGCCGGCGGCATGCGCGTGCGCCGTGGCCAGGCAGTGGGCGCCGGGCAGCCGATCGGCCTGTCCGGCAACAGCGGCTACAGCAGCGCGCCGCACCTGCACTTCGTGGTGCAGGTCAACCGCGGCATGGGCCTGCGCTCGGTACCGGTGCGCATCTTTGCCGAGCAGGGCCAGTTGCAGTTCGCCCGCCAGGGCGAGGCCGACGGCGGTACCGGGCGCTGACCGGCCCTGGCCGGTATAATCGAGCGCTTATCTCTTTGAAAAGCGCCCCGGGCGGGCGCCACTGCCATGTCCGAAGTCGCCAACGAAGCGTCGCGTCGCCGCACCTTCGCCATCATCTCCCACCCTGACGCCGGCAAGACCACGCTGACCGAAAAGCTGCTGCTGTTCGGAGGCGCGATCCAGATGGCCGGTTCGGTCAAGGGCCGCAAGGCCGCCCGCCACGCCACTTCCGACTGGATGGCGCTGGAAAAGGAACGCGGCATCTCCGTCACCTCTTCGGTGATGCAGTTCCCGTACGAAGGCAAGATCGTCAACCTGCTCGACACCCCCGGCCACGCCGACTTCGGCGAGGACACCTACCGCGTGCTGACCGCGGTGGACTCCGCGCTGATGGTGATCGACGTGGCCAAGGGCGTGGAAGAGCGCACCATCAAGCTGATGGAAGTCTGCCGCCTGCGCGACACCCCGATCATGACCTTCATCAACAAGCTCGACCGCGAGGGCAAGGACCCGATCGAGCTGCTGGATGAAGTGGAAACCGTGCTGGGCATCCAGTGCGCGCCGGTGACCTGGCCGATCGGCATGGGCCAGCGCCTGAAGGGCGTGGTCCACCTGCTGACCGGCGAAGTGCACCTGTACGAACCGGGCCGCAACTTCACCCGCCAGGACTCGACCATCTTCCCGTCCATCGATGCGCCCGGCCTGGCCGAGAAGATCGGTGCGCAGATGCTGGCCGACCTGCGCGACGAACTGGAACTGGTGCAGGGCGCCAGCCACCCGTTCGACCTGCAGGCCTACCGCGCTGGCAAGCAGACCCCGGTGTTCTTCGGCTCGGGCGTGAACAACTTCGGCGTGCAGCCGTTGCTGGACTTTTTCGTCGAGCATGCGCCGTCGCCGCAGGCACGCTCCACCACCGGCCGCGAGATCGCCCCGGAAGAGAACAAGCTGACCGGCTTCGTGTTCAAGATCCAGGCCAACATGGACCCGCAGCACCGTGACCGCGTGGCGTTCATGCGCGTCTGCTCGGGCCGCTTCAGCGCCGGCATGAAGACCTTCCACGTGCGCACCGGCAAGGAAATGAAGCTGGCCAACGCGCTGACCTTCATGGCCAGCGACCGCGAGATCGCCGCCGAGGCGTGGCCGGGCGATGTGATCGGCATCCACAACCACGGCACCATTTCCATCGGCGATACCTTCACCGAAGGCGAAGCGGTCACCTTCACCGGCATCCCCAACTTCGCCCCGGAACTGTTCCGCCGCGCACGCCTGCGTGATCCGCTCAAGCTCAAGCAGCTGCAGAAGGGCCTGGCCCAGCTGTCCGAGGAAGGTGCGACCCAGTTCTTCCGCCCGCTGACCAGCAACGACCTGATCCTGGGTGCGGTCGGCGTGCTGCAGTTCGACGTGGCCGCCTATCGCCTGAAGGACGAGTACGGCGTGGAAGCCACCTTCGAGCCGGTCAGCGTGACCACTGCGCGTTGGGTCCACTGCAGCAACGAGAAGAAGCTGGAAGAGTTCCGCGAGAAGAATGCGCTGAACCTGGCGCTGGATGCGGCCGGCCACCTGGTCTACCTGGCACCGACCCGGGTCAACCTGCAGCTGGCCCAGGAACGCTCGCCGGACGTGCGCTTCTCGGCCACCCGCGAAGCGGCGCACACCGTTTCGGTAGGCTGACGCCACGGGGTCGGATCCCTTTCCGGCAGGAAAGGGCTCTGACCCCGGCCGTCGCAGGCGGTTCATCCCCGCAACACAGGAATTCACCGACCATACGGTGACGGGCGTGCACACACCGCCCATCGCGGCGATGATAGGGGGGTGCGGGTCCCCCTCCCCGCGAACGATGCCTACGCCATGTCCACGACTTCCGTTGCTTCGATCCGCGAAGAAATCGCCAGCGCCCTAACCCACGGTCTCGGTGCCGTGTTTGCCCTCGGCGCCGGTGCGGTGCTGATCACCCTGGCCGCCATCTACAGCGATGGCTGGCAGCTGGCCGGCGCCATCGTGTTCGGCATCGCGCTGCTGCTGCTGTACACCGCCTCCACCCTCTACCACGCCATCCAGCACCCGGTCGCCAAGGGACGCCTCAAGGTGTTCGACCACTGCGCGATCTACGTGCTGATCGCCGGCACCTACACCCCATTCACCCTGATCGGCCTGCGCGGCCCGTGGGGCTGGGGCCTGTTCGCCGCAATCTGGACCCTGGCCCTGGCCGGCGTGGTGTTCAAGCTGTTCTACACCGGCCGCTTCAAGCGCCTTTCGACAGCCATCTACGTGGCCATGGGCTGGCTGGTAATCGTGGCGATCAAGCCGATGCTGGCCTCGATCGACGGCTGGACGCTGGGCTGGCTGCTGGCCGGTGGCCTGTCGTACACGCTGGGCACCTACTTCTATCACCGCGAATCGATCCCTTATTCGCACGCGATCTGGCACCTGTTCGTGATCGGCGGCAGCGTCTGCCACTTCGTCGCGGTCACCATGCAGGTGCTGTAGATCCCAGTCCGTGCGCGGTGCGTGCACACCGCGCACATGGACGCTTCGCGCCCCGTCCACGATGAGGGAGCAACCATGGCCGCGTGAATGCCGCCGCCTCCCCCGCCGCGCCGCGCACCTCGCGCTGGCGCCTCCGTCGACCCGGCCCACGTGGCCGACGCTGGCTGACCGCCCTGGTCTTCCTGCTGGCGGCGACCCTGGTGCTGATCGCCCTGTGGGACTGGAACTGGTTCAAGGGACCGGTCGAGCGTGCCGTGCAGGCGCGTACCGGCCGTGTGCTGCACATCGGGAACCTTGATGTCGACCTCGGCCGCACCAGTACGATCCGCGCCGATGCGATCACCTTCGCCAATGCCAGCTGGGCGAAACAACCCGATATGGCCAGCGCCGACCGCGTCGAGATCGATGTGCGGGTCTGGCCCCTGCTGCGCGGCAGCGTACAGCTGCCTGAAGTACGCCTGACCCGGCCGGACGTGCTGCTGGAAACCGCGCCGCGCAAGGGTGAACCCGGCAACTGGGATTTCCTCGGTGACAGCTCTGGCGGTACAACTCTCCAGCTCAAGCGCCTGCGCATCGACGACGGCCGCCTGCAGTTCCTCGATGCGCTGGGCCGTACCGACATCCGCGTGGACGTGCGCAGCGGCCAACCCAAGCAGGCCGACGCCGCACCACCCCTGCTGGTGCAGGGTAAGGGGCACTGGCAGGGCAATCCGTTCACCCTTCGCGGCGGCACCGAATCTCCACTGCAGCTGACCGACAGCGACCACCCGTTCCGCATCCACCTCGACGGCCGGGCCGGCGCCACCCACGCCATAGCCAGCGGTACGTTGACCAACCCCTTCCAGCTGCGCGTGTTCGACCTGCAGTTCGCGCTCAGCGGGCAGGACCTGGCCGACCTCTACCCGCTGCTTGGCATTGCCATTCCGCCCTCCCCGCCCTACGCGTTGAATGGCCGCCTCAAGCGCGACCACAACGTCTGGCGCTACGACGCTTTCACCGGCAAGGTCGGTGACAGCGACCTCGGCGGCAATCTGCAGTTCGAAGTGGGTGGCGCACGCCCGCGGTTGACCGCTACGCTGGAATCCAAGCGCTTGGACTTCGATGATCTGGCCGGTTTCGTCGGCGCCCCACCGAAGACCGGCGGTGGCGAAACCGCGAACGCGGAACAGAAGATCGAGGCCGCGCGCATCGCCGCGCGCACGCGGGTGCTGCCCGATACGCCCTACAACCTCGGCAAGCTGCGTGCGATGGATGCCGACGTGCACTGGAAGGCCCACCGCATCAACGCGCCATCGCTGCCGCTGGATGACATGGACGCGCACCTGTTACTGGATGACGGCGTACTGCGGCTGGACCCGCTGAACTTCGGCGTCGCTGGCGGCGATATCCGCAGCACGATCCGCATGGATGCGCGCCAGCCGCAGATCAGTACCGCGCTGAAGGCCAGTGTGCGCGGCGTGCAGCTGGGCCAGTTGTTCCCCGGCGCCAAGCTGGCCGAACAGGCCAAGGGCGGCATCGGCGGCGAAGTGGACCTGAGCGGTCGCGGCAACTCGATCGCCGCAATGCTCGGCAGCAGCAGCGGCAAGGTCGGCCTGGCGATAGGTCGTGGTCACGTCGGCAACCTGGTGATGGAACTGGCAGGGCTGGATATCACCGAATCACTGAAATTCCTGGTGACCGGCGACAAGCAGATCCCCCTGCGCTGCGCCTTCGCCGACTTCGGCGTGCGCGATGGCCTGATGACCAGCCAGGCACTGGCGGTGGATACCACCGACACGATCATCATCGGCGAGGGCACGGTCAGCCTGCGCGACGAGACCCTGGACCTGCTGCTGAAGCCACGGCCGAAGGACAAGAGCGTCCTGGTACTGCGCTCGCCATTGCACATCAGTGGCACGTTCAAGACCCCGTCATTCCGCCCGGACTTCAAGGCGCTGGGCATCCGCGGCGCGGTGGCCCTGGCACTTGGCAGCATCGCCCCGCCGGCGGCGCTGTTGGCAACCATTGAACTGGGGCCGGGGAAGGACGCCGACTGCGGTGGGCAATATGCGAAGTAGGAGCGGGTGTTCGCGGCGCCCCGTTTTTCCGCGCGTAGAGCCGGAGCAAGGCGACAGGCAGGACACGCCGTAAATACGTCCTTGTAGGCTCGGTCGGCGCATCCATGCGCCTCACGGTCCTGCCTGCCGCCTTGCTCCGGCTCCGGACAGTTTCCAGCGCGCGGAACGAGAGCGGAAATTCAAAGTCAAAAGAAGAAAGCAAAGTCAAAAGCTGTTGCCAACCAAGGTTGGCAGCTACCAAAGGCAGTCAACCGACGCTGCAACCCACCGCGCTCGCAGGAACGTGTCCAGAGGCGGAGGGCATGGCCGTGCAGGACCGTTGGCGCCATGGATGGCGCCATCGAGCCCCCATGGGTGAGGGCGCTTTGCTTGCGAAGCACTGCTTCGCAAGCGCCCGAACGCCCAGCCGCTAGCGGCTGGGCCGGACCGCGGAGCGGGGTTTACGGCGTGTCCTGCCCAGCCGCAACCTCCGCCTCCCCATGCATCAGGAAGGCGCTGCGCTCAGCTCTGGCTTTGGCTTTGAGCTTCGAAAAGCGGGCCGGCGGGCCGCAGGCCCGCCAGCGAACAACTCACCCCGCCACGATGTACTGCTGCAGCTGATCCAGCTCGCGCCGCTGCGCATCGATCACCGACTTCACCAGGTCACCGATGGAAATCACCCCCAGCACCTGCGCGCCCTCAACCACCGGCAGGTGGCGGATGCGGTAGTCGGTCACCAGCTGCAGGCAATGCTCCACCTGCTCGCCCGGCGAGACCGTCACCACCTGCGCCGTCATGATCTCCGCCACTGCCGTATCCCGCGACGAACGATCACGCAGCACGATCTTGCGCGCGTAATCGCGCTCGGACAGGATCCCGACCAACCGCGGCCCGTCCATCACCAGCACCGCGCCAATGCCCTTTTCCGCCATCAACCGGATCGCATCGATCACCGCCGCGTCCGGCGCGACCGCGTGAACTTCAGGAGACTTGCCGTCCAACAGTTGCCGTACCGTGGTCATCTGCCTTCCCTCCGAGGGTGGGTTGCAGGGCCGAGTCTGCCACGGCGGATGCTAGCCACGCGTCAACCAGGTACAACGGCCTCTGCTTGGACTCTTCGTACAGCCGCCCCAGGTACTCGCCGATCAGGCCCAGCGCGATCAGCTGCACCCCGCCCAGGAACAGGATCACCGCCATCATCGTCGGCCAACCCGCCACCCGGTCACCGTACAGGGCCGCCTTGGCGATCACCCACACGCCGAATACGAAAGCCACCGCCGCCGTTGCCAGGCCCATGTAGGTCGCCGCCCGCAGGGGAACGGTCGAGAACCCCGTAATGCCCTCCAGCGCGAAGTTCCACAGCCGCCACAGGCTGAACTTGCTGGTGCCGGCCACGCGTGCATGGCGGTGATAGGGCACCGCAATCCGCTTGAAACCGACCCAGCTGAAGAGGCCCTTCATGAAGCGGTGGCGCTCGCGCATCTCGCGCAGCGCGCTCAGTGCGCGTGCCGAAAGCAGGCGGAAATCGCCGGTATCGGCAGGGATCGGCGTGCGCGACAGGCGACCGATCACCCGGTAGAACATCGCGGCCGTGGCCCGCTTGATCCAGTTCTCGCCATCACGCACCAAGCGCGTGCCATAGACGTTGTCGTAGCCTTCGCGCCATCGCTCGACGAACTGCGGCACGAGTTCCGGTGGATCCTGCCCGTCAGCATCGAGGATCATCGCCGCTCCGTCGCGCACCAGGTCCAGGCCCGCGGTCAGCGCGGCTTCCTTGCCGAAGTTGCGCGACAGCTTCAACGCCGACACGCGCGTGTCGGCCTGAGCCAATCCTGCGATCACGTCCCAGGTGCCGTCGTGGCTGCCGTCGTCCACATAGAGGATGTGGCCCTCGATATCGGGCATGCCGTCCAGCACCGCACACAACCGCGGATGCAGCAACGGCAGTGCCAGGGCCTCGTTGTAGGCGGCGATGACAAAGGTAAGCCGTTCGCGGGTCATGCCCCGATTGTACGTTGCCGCCGCCCGCAGATCAGGCAACGTGGGCCCTCATTCTTCCGACAGGTACGCCGCACCGCCCAGCTGCCGTGCCTGGCGCTGGATCCATGCCGCACGGCGCTGCACATACGGCCCCGGTGCCGCCGCGTTGTAGCGCCGCGGTGCCGGCAGCACCGCCGCCAACCGCGCGCTCTCGGCCGGGCTCAACCTGGCCGCGTCCTTGCCCCAGAATTTCTGCGCCGCCGCCTGCGCGCCATAGACGCCGTCGCCGAACTCGGCGATGTTGGCGTACATCTCCAGGATGCGCTCCTTCGGCCACAGTGCTTCGATCAGCACCGTGTACCAGACCTCCAGGCCCTTGCGGATCCAGCTGCGGCCCTGCCAGAGGAACAGGTTCTTGGCCACCTGCTGGCTGATCGTGCTGGCGCCACGCAGGCGCCCACCCTTGGCGTTGTGGTCGCGGGCCTTTTCGATCGCCTGCAGATCGAAGCCGTTGTGGTCGGGGAAGCGCTGGTCCTCGGCGGCCACCAGCGAAATCGGCAGGCTCGGTGCCATCTGGTCCAGGTCGCGCCACTGGTAATGCAGACGATACGACCAGTCAGCCTCGCCCAGCGCCTCGCCATAGCGCCACAGCATGACCGTGGACAGCGGCGGGTCGATGAACCGCAGTACCAGCACCTGCAGGCAACTGAAGGCGGCCAGCAGCACCGGCAGCCACAGCAGCCGTTTCCAGCGCCAGCGCCTGCGGCGCGGGACATCCGCCCCGGCCTCTACCTTGTGCTGCTCTCCCCCTGCCCCCATTACTGGTGCATCCTTCTTCTGTCTGGTTGTCGGCGCATTATCCGGCAACCGTCCCCGTTTACGCGCGATGTGAGCCGATGACCGCCAACCCCGATTCCCTGATCCGCTTCCTGCTCCCCGACGCCGGCGTCCGAGGCGTCCATGTGCGCCTGCAGGCCACCTGGCAGGAAATCCTGTCCCACGCCGAATACCCGGATACCGCCGCCGAACTGCTCGGCGAGGCCTGCGTGGCCTCGGCGCTGTTCACCGGCCACACCAAGATCGATGGCCGCTTGTCGATCCAGCTGCGCAGCAGCACCGCCCTGCGCACCCTGTTCGCCGAGTGCACCGCCGCCGGCACCCTGCGCGGCATTGCCCAGCTCAGCGAGGGCGCCGATGCGCCGCGCGACCTGTCCAGCCTGGGTGATGACGCCCTGCTCGCGATCACCATCGAGAACCCGGGCCTGGACCCGCGCGAGCCGCAGCGCTACCAGAGCCTGGTCGGTCTGACCGCGCCGGAGCTCGACGAAGCCTTCGAGGATTATTTCCGCCAGTCCGAACAGCTGCCGACCCGCCTGCTGCTGGCCGCCGACCGCAACGGCGCCGCCGGCCTGCTGCTGCAGAAGCTGCCGGGCGACGAAGGGGACGAGGACGGCTGGGCGCGCGCCAGCGCCCTGTTCGAGACCCTGGGCAAGGCCGAGCTGCTGGCGACCCCGGCCGAGCAGCTGCTGCACCGCCTGTTCCACGAAGAGAAGCCGGAGCTGATGGGCGACAAGCCACTGTCCTTCGCCTGCTCCTGCTCCCGCGAACGGGTCGCGTCGATGCTGCAGTCGCTGGGCGAGGACGAGGCCCGCGCCGCGGCCGCAGATACCGGCGCCGTCGAGGTCCGTTGCGAATTCTGCGGGCGGGAGTATCACTTTGCTTTGACGGAGTTCGGCATACTGTTCCACGGTGCCGAGGGGACTGTACCGGCACCTGAACGGCTTCAGTAAACAGCTTGTCTTGCATCTGGGGGGATCAAGGCTTGTTAAGAATTCATAAACACCCTAGGATCAAGTTCCCGTCTCCACGGGAACTTCCGTTGTCCGTCCCTGTCTGAACTGGTCCGATGCGTACCTTCCTGCGTCTACCGCTGGCTTTGATGATCGCCCTTGGCGCGATCACGGGCGTGCATGCGCAGAGCAAGGACACCCGCACCGTGCTTCCGGTGTGGAACAAGGGCAGCGGCAAGGTCGAGGCCCTGCTGTACCTGGAGCCGACCGGCGAACAGGCAGCCGGCGCCCGCTGGCACTTCGGCCGCAATTCGCTGGATGCGGCCTTCGGCCTGTCCTCGGGCGACTCGCTGGGCCTGCTCTGCAACAGCAGCAGCGGGACCAGCATCAGCGGCCTGGCCAGCCATTGCATGCTGGCCAGCCTCGGCGACGAGGATGACCTCAACAGCCGCCGTTTCACCGGCACCGCCGCGCTGAACCGCGGCAGCAGCCGTCTGGGCATCACCGCCGGTACCGGCCGCGAAACCCTGCCGGCGTGGCTGGCAGGCCCCAACAAGACCCCTTCGCTGCGCGCCGAACAGAACGATCTGACCGTGTTCGCGCAGAAGAACATCGGCCGCGAAGGCTTCGTTTCCATCGCTGGCACCTACGCCAAGGCCCGTCTGGTGCCGCTGGCCGATGCCTCGCCAGCCCTGGTCGATCGCTGGGACAGCAAGAGCCTGAGCATCGGCGCCGGCTACGGCAACTTCACCGGCAGCATCATCGGCCGCGTCGTCGACGTACCGGGCAAGCCCGGCAAGTGGGAAGGCCTCGGTATTGGCCTGACCTGGCGCACCCCGTGGTCCGGCCAGCTCACCGTAGGCGCCGAGAACGTGATCAGCCGCGGCAAGAATCCGTTCTCCCCGCGCAATGAAAGCAACGACGACGGCACCGTGCCGTACGTGCGTTACGAACAGGACCTCTAAATCTCCAAGCCCGCCAGGCGGGTCGTGCAGTGACAGTCTCCGGGCGCCGAAAGGCGCCCGTTTGCATGTGCGCGCCGGATCCGACGAAAGGCATCGCATCGAATCCCGGATACTGCGGGAAAGTGCATCGACACATGGCGATACATATCAAGAGAAACTTTTTTCGTCATTTTTACTTAACAAATGAGGCAAAGCCGCGCACGCCACCGCGCAAGCACATGATTATTCTTAAAAAAGCGTGTTTTTACCAAAATCATAGATTTGATTAACACAGCTTTAATTCTTGGCCAGCGCCCGCTACTATCGGCTCAGCCTCGCGATTTGGGAGCGCTCTTCGCTCCCCCGCCGGGCATTAACCCAGCCAAGATTTCTTGGAGAGAGAGAGCCAATGAAACTCAAGTCCAGCCAGCTGCGTGATGCAGTTGTGATCGCGCTTGTCGCCGGTGCCACCACCGCGACGGCCCACGCCCAGGAAGCCACCAACCTTGATCGCATTGAGGTCACCGGTTCGCGCATCCGCCAGGTCGACACCGAAACCGCCCAGCCAGTACTGAGCATCAGCCGCGCTGCGATCGAGAAGAGCGGCTTCAAGTCTGTCGCTGATGTCCTGCAGAACATCTCGGCCGCCGGCAATCCGGCCATCAGCCGCTCCCAGCCGCTGTCGTCCGGCGAAGCCGTCGGCGGCTTCTACATCGATCTGCGCAACCTCGGCGCCCAGCGCACCCTGGTCCTGGTTGACGGCAAGCGTCTTGGCGCCAGCGTCAACGGCCTGCAGGACGTTTCCCAGATCCCCTCGGCCATCGTCGAGCGCATCGACGTCCTGAAGGACGGCGCGTCCTCGATCTACGGCTCCGACGCGATGGCGGGCGTGATCAACATCATCACCCGCAAGAACTTCGAAGGCCTGGAAGCCAACGTCAATGTCGGCCAGTACGGTGAAGGCGATGGCCAGAAGTCCAGCTACGACTTCGTGGCCGGCTTCAAGGGAGACCGTGGTTCGATCACCATCGGTGCCGAGTACGCCGAGGAGAAAGAAGTCTGGGCCCGGGATCGCTGGTTCAGCAAGTACGGCAAGACCTCCTTCCACCCGGGCGCGGCCTCGAACTGGACCCCGGTCAGCCAGTGGGGCATGGTCTACGACCTGGACAACCCGGACGGTCCGAACCTGAGCCTGAATCGCGGTGGTGATCCGCGCAACATCAACGACTACCACGAAACCGACCTGACCCCGATCACCGGTGACGTAAGCAATTCCAACGAGCAGATGCACCTGATCACGCCGACCAAGCGTCGCAGCGTGTTCGCGAATGTGCAGTACGACCTCACCGACAATGTCCGCTTCGTCTCCGACCTGCTGTACACCCGCCGCGAGTCCGAGGCGCAGGTCGCAGGCTATCCGTTCCAGTCGGAAGCCTATACAAACCTGGGCGCAACCTGGTCGAAGGACAGCTACTACAACCCGTTCGGCAAGGACATGGCGTATGTCCGCCGCGGCTGGGAAGTGCCGCGCGTGTCCAACAACAAGCTCACCACGTTCCGCTTCAGCGGTGCGTTGCAGGGTTCGTTCCAGTTCAATGACAAGTACTTCGACTGGGAAGCCGGTTACCTGTACCAGAACTCGGAGAACAACCAGAGCCAGACCGGCAACTACAATGTGCTGGCGGCCAATGCGGCAACCGGTGCATCGTTCTTCAATCCGAACTCCGGCCGGGTTGAGTGCGGCACCGCCGCAGGTCTTGCCGCGGGTACCAACCCGGCCTACGGCGCTGGCCCGGGCGGTTGCGTGCCGTGGAATCCGACCATCCCGTATGGTCGCTCCGGCGACGGCGGCCTGACCGGCAACCCGGAACTGCAGCAGTTCCTGTTCCCGACCACGCACAACACCGGCGAAACGACGATGACGTCCTACTACGCGAACATCGCGGGTAGCCTGTTCACCCTGCCCGCCGGCGACCTGGGCTTCGCACTGGGTTACGAGTACCGCGAACAGAAGGGTAACTTCAATCCGGACGCGCTTTCGCAGTCGGGCTATTCGACCGACTTGGCCGCCGGTCCGACCAAGGGCAAGTACGACGTCAACGAAGTCTATCTGGAGTTGAACGTTCCGATCCTGGCAGACCTGCCGGGCGCCAAGGAACTCAGCCTCAACGCGGCTACGCGTTATTCGAAGTACAGCACCTTCGGCAATACCACCAACAGCAAGTTCGGCCTGAAGTGGAAGCCGATCGACGAACTGCTGGTGCGTGCAACCTGGGCTGAAGGTTTCCGCGCACCAACCATCGCCGATCTGTACGGCGGTTCGTCGCAGTCGTTCGAAGGCTTCACTGACCCGTGCGACACCAAGTTCGGCTCGGCGGCCAGCAATGCGGCCACCGCTGCCCGTTGCGCACAGGACATCGCCAACGCTGCTACCTTCCGCCAGCTGCGCCAGGGCTATGTCCCGGCGGACGGCCCGGGTGAACAGAGCCCGGTGCCGTTCGTGTCGGGCTCGAATCCGAACCTGACCCCGGAAACTTCGACCTCGAAGACGGTCGGCCTGGTCTGGAGCCCGTCCTTCGTCAGCGGCCTGAACATGAGCCTGGACTGGTGGAGCATCAAGATCGAAAACACGATCGTCGACGATGCGCCGGATGACCAGCTCAACGACTGCTATGTGCTGGGTATCGCGGACCGCTGCAACACGTTCTCCCGCGACGCAGCACGTGGTTTCGTCAACAAGCTGAGCTACGGTGGTCGCAACGCCGGCTACATCGAAACCGAAGGTTACGATTTCGACGTGGCCTACCGTTTCGAAACCAGCGCGTGGGGCACGTTCAACATGAACCTGCAGAACACCTACGTTACCAAGAACGTGCTGAAGACCACCAACGACGATTCGCCGGTGCAGATCTACAACGGCTTCGCGTCCAAGGACCAGGCCAACTTCCGCCTCCGTTCGAACCTGACCATTGGCTGGGAGTACGGCGACTGGGGCGTGACCTGGGGCTCGCGTTACTACTCCAGCCTGAAGGAGCGTTGCTTCTTCGGCCTGCAGAGCGAATGCTCGATCCCGGACTTCGGCTCGCCGGATTCGCTGCACGACTTCCCGATGAACAAGCGTGGCGCAACCACCTTCCACGACGTCCAGGTCTCCTGGAACGCCCCGTGGAACGCGACCATCGCCGTCGGCGCACGTAACGTGTTCGACCACTACGGTCCGCAGATGTACTCGACGCCGAACTCGCAGTACTCCTACTACGGCGGCTACGACATCGGTCGTTTCGTGTACATGCAGTACAAGCAGAAGTTCTGATCGATCCACTGATCGGCTGATGCAGCAACGGCCCCGCAAGGGGCCGTTGTTCTTTGCGCCTTCGCCAATGCGCGGATGGCATGCATGAAAAAGCCGCGGCAGTGCCGCGGCTTTTTCGTGGCAGAACCGGAATCTTCAGCCGTTCGGGATCAGCGTCTCGATCAGGTGCTCGACGTAGGCCTCGAAATCCTCGCGCGCCTGCTTGGGCTGCTGCAGCTGCAGCGACAGCTGCAGGAAGCCGACATAGGCCGCGTAGGCCAGGCGCGCGCGATGCCGCGCGTCGGTCGAACTGAGCCCGGCCTGGCGGAACGAGGCGATCAGATAGTCGAGGCGGCGCTGCGATACGCGATCGATCACCGGGCGCACCATCGGATGATCCAGCGCCTTCAACAGTTCGCTGTAGATGATGTGCGGCTGCACCTCATGCGCCACCATCTGGAACAGCTGGCGCAGGCGCACACGCGGATCCGGTACGTCTTCCAGGCTGCCGAACACCTGTTCCTGTTCAAACAGTTCCCAGCGTTCCAGTGCCGCCTGCAGCAGTGCATCGCGCGAAGGGAAATGCCAGTAGAAACTGCCCTTGGTCACGCCCAGCCGCCGTGCCAGCGGCTCCACCGCGACGGCGCCTACGCCTTGTTCAGCAATCAGGTCGAGGGCCGCCTGGGCCCAGTCTTCGGCACTCAGGCGGCTGTTGCGGCCGGCGCGCGGTTCGCCGGCGGAAGCGTCAGGTTGATTCATGCGTTGATTTAACCATACGCCGGGGTTCGTTGCAGTACGCGGTTGCTGGCGAAACCGTCAAAGGCACCTCCAGAAGGCCTGCCGCACCGCACCATACGATACAGTATTGACTTCCCATTCAAACGATCCATACTGGCAAGTATGGTTACGTCCCCTACTCCCGCTGCGTTCCATGATCTGCGCCTGGACGCTGCCCATGGCGCGCGCCTGGCGGCGACCGCCAGCGACCACGGCCGGCGCGGCCGGGTCCTGTTCGCACATGGCTTCGGCCAGACCCGCCACGCTTGGATTGCCACTGCCCGCGCCCTGTCCGCAGCGGGCCTGCAGACCCTGGCTTACGACGCACGTGGCCACGGCGATTCGGACTGGAATCCCGCCGACCTGCCCTATCACGGCGAACAGTTCGCCGATGACCTGATCGTGCTGGCCGGTGAACAGCCGCGCCCGCCGGTGCTGGTCGCGGCATCGATGGGCGGCCTGTTCGGCCTGTTGGCCGAGTCGCGCTGGCCGGGCCTGTTCTCGGCGATGGTGCTGGTCGACATCACCCCGCGCTGGGATACCGCCGGTGTCGAACGCATCCTGGCCTTCATGACCGCCCACCCCGACGGCTTCGCCTCGCTGACCCAGGCCGCCGACGTGATCTCGGCCTACATGCCGCACCGCCCGCGCAAATCCGAGCAGTCGCTGCGTGCGTTGCTGCGCGAAGACGGCCACGGGCGTTGGCGCTGGCACTGGGACCCGCGCCTGGTGGCCGAGCTGGCCCGTGACAGCGAGCAGCACCAGGATGCACTGGCCGAGGCCGCGCGCCAGGTGAAGTGCCCGCTGCTGCTGGTCAGCGGCGGACGCAGTGACCTGGTCACGCCGCAGACCGTGGCCGAATTCCTGGCGTTGGCGCCGCACGCGCGCCATGTACAGCTGCCGCAGGCCACGCACATGGTCGCCGGCGATGACAACGACGCCTTTACCGCTACTGTGTTGGACTATCTGGACGTGTTGCCCGCAGCGGACGCTGCGGCTTCGTCCGCCACAAACGAGCACGTCACCGGAGCACGCTCATGAGCATCGTTCTTCCCTTCCTCGCCCTGCTGCTGGCAGGCGCCTTCGTCGCCTACCACCGCATGCGGCTGGTTACCTGGACGCTGATCAGCGTGGCCCTGCTGGCCGCCTGCTGGTTCATTCCCTACGTCAACCAGACCGCCACGATCGTCGCGGCCGCCGTGCTGGCGGTGATCGCCGTGCCGCTGCTGCTGCCGTTCATCCGCAAGCCGCTGCTGACCGGCCCGATGATGAAGGTGTTCCGCAAGGTGCTGCCGCCGCTGTCGCAGACCGAGCGCATCGCGCTGGAAACCGGCTCGGTCGGTTTCGAGGGCGAACTGTTCACTGGTGATCCGGACTGGAACATCCTGCTGAACTATCCCAAGCCGCAGCTGACCGCCGAGGAACAGGCCTTCCTGGATGGCCCGGTGGAAGAACTGTGCACGATGGTCAACGACTGGGAAATCACCCACGTCCACGCGGACCTGCCGCCGGAGCTGTGGGCCTTCATCAAGAAGAACAAGTTCTTCGGCATGATCATTCCGAAGGAATACGGCGGTCTGGGCTTCTCCGCGCTGGCCCACCACAAGGTCATCCAGAAGCTGGCGTCGGTCTCGTCGGTGGTCAGCTCCACGGTCGGCGTGCCGAACTCGCTGGGCCCGGGTGAACTGCTGGTGCATTACGGCACCCAGGAACAGAAGGACCAGTACCTGCCGCGCCTGGCCGATGGCCGCGAAGTGCCGTGCTTCGGCCTGACCGGTCCGTTCGCCGGCTCCGACGCCACCTCGATTCCGGATTACGGCATCGTCTGCAAGGGCGAGTGGAACGGCGAGCAGGTGCTCGGCGTCAAGCTGACCTTCGACAAGCGCTACATCACCCTGGCCCCGGTCGCTTCGCTGATCGGCCTGGCCTTCCGCATGTACGACCCGGATGGCCTGATCGGCGATACCCGCGACATCGGCATCACCCTGGGCCTGCTGCCGCGTGACACCGCCGGCGTTGAAATCGGCCGTCGCCACTTCCCGCTGAACTCGACGTTCCAGAACGGCCCGATCCGCGGCAAGGACGTGTTCATTCCGCTGACCCAGCTGATCGGTGGCGCCGCCATGGCCGGCAAGGGCTGGAACATGCTCAACGAGTGCCTGGCCGTGGGCCGCTCGATCACCCTGCCGTCCACCGCCAGCGGCGGTGCCAAGGCCGGTGCCGCGGTGACCGGCGCCTATGCGCGCATCCGCAAGCAGTTCGGCCTGTCGGTCGGCCGCTTCGAAGGCGTGGAAGAAGCGCTGGCCCGCATCGGCGGCAAGGCGTACAAGATCAGCGCACTGTCGCAGGCCACCGCCGCCGCGGTTGACCGTGGTGACGTGCCGTCGGTGCCGTCGGCGATCGCCAAGTACCACTGCACCAACATGAGCCGCGAAGTGATCTCGGACATGATGGACGTGATCGGCGGCAAGGGCATCATCCTGGGGCCGCGCAACTTCGCCGGACGCAGCTGGCAGGCCGCGCCGATCGCGATCACCGTGGAAGGCGCCAACATCATGACCCGCAGCCTGCTGATCTTCGGCCAGGGTGCGATCCTCTGCCACCCGTGGGTGCTGAAGGAAATGAAGGCCGCGCAGGATCCGGATACCCGTGCCGGCCTGCAGGAGTTCGACCGCAGCCTGTTCGGCCACATCCGCTATGGCCTCTCCAACGCCGTGCGTTCGTTCTGGTTCGGCCTGACCGGTGCGCGCTTCGGTGCTGCCCCGGGTGACGCCTACACCCGCCGCTACTTCCGCAAGCTGGATCGTTACTCGGCCAACCTGGCGCTGATGGCCGACATCTCGATGATGACCCTCGGTGGCAAGCTGAAGTTCAAGGAATCGCTGTCCGGCCGCCTGGGCGACGTGCTGAGCCACGTCTACATGACCAGCGCCATGCTCAAGCGCTACCACGACGAAGGCGCACCGCAGGCCGACCAGCCGCTGCTGGCCTGGGCCTTCCATGACAGCGTGCACAAGATCGAGGAATCGCTGTCGGCCGCGCTGCGCAACTTCCCGATCCGTCCGATCGGCTGGCTGATGTGGGCGCTGATCTTCCCGCTGGGCCGTCGTGCCGAGGCCCCGGGCGACCGCCTGAGCCGTCGCGTCGCCGCGCTGCTGATGGCGCCGAACGAAGCCCGCGACCGTCTGGCCAGTGGCGTGTTCCTGACCCCGTGCGAGAACAACCCGGGCGGCCGCATCAACAGCTACCTGAGCAAGGCGATCATGGCCGAGCCGGTGGAGCGCAAGTTCCTGAAGGCACTGAAGAGCAAGGGCATCGAGGCGCTGGACTTCAAGGCGCAGCTGGACGAAGCCGTGGCCGAGGGCGTGATTACCCAGGACGAGCGCAGCCTGTTGGAAGAACTGCGTACGCTGACCCTGGACACCATCACCGTGGACGACTTCGACACCCACGAACTGCGCGCGGCCAGCTACTACGATCGCCAGCACAAGGACCCGCATTCGCAGGCGGCCTGATCGCCCGCGACACGCGTTGCCTCGACGGCGGGCTTCGGCCCGCCGTCGCTTTGTCCGCCGACCGGAATACCCCTCATGTCCACGCCCCTGCTCTCGCTCTACCACCGCCTGCAGCGCTGGCCTGCCGGCAACTGGCTGTTCTCACGCGCGGTGTGCTTCAAGGCGCCCTACTTCGCCAGCATCGCACCGCGCATCACGCGCCTGGAACACGGCCGCTGCGAGGGCACGCTGGCCGACCGCCGCAAGGTGCGCAACCACATCGGTACGGTGCACGCGATCGCGATGTGCAACCTGGCCGAACTGACCGCCGGGCTGATGGTCGATGCATCGCTGCCGAAGGGCATGCGCTGGATTCCAAAGGGGATGCAGGTGCAGTACCTGGCCAAGGCGCGTGGCACGTTGCAGGCGGTGGCGCTGCCGGCGCAGCCGATCGTGGCCGCTGCCGAGGGCTATGCGCTGCCGGTGACGGTGAGCGTGCGCGACCGTGCGGGCACGGAGGTGTTCAGCGCGGTGATCGACATGTGGATGTCGCCGGCGAAGTAGCGTTCCCGCGAACGGCGCAGCCCCTCGTGGGTGGGCAGTTGGTCGCGGAAAGCCTGGGTTGGGCTGGGGGCGGTGGGCCGTGCAGGGGCGTTGGCGCCATGGATGGCGCCATCGAGCTTACATGGACGTACTTGCAGCGTCCCCTGCACGGCCCGCCCGCCACACCGAACACATGACCCGCTCTACGCGACCATCCCACGAGGGGCTGCGCCGTTGGCTGGAAACTACGCCACCGCGCAAAACACCAACGCCAGGATCGCCGGCAGCGCCTGGATCATGAAAATGCGACGGCTCACGCTGTACGCGCCATAGCACCCCGCCGCCACCACGCAGGCCAGCGAGAACGTCACCAGCACCGGCTGATCGATCACCAGCCCCACCACGATGCCCGCCGCCAGGAAGCCGTTGTACAGGCCCTGGTTGGCCGCCAGCACGCGCGTGGCCTCTGCCTTCTCCGGCGTGTTGCGGAAGGTCTTCAGGCCCAGCGGGCGGGTCCACAGGAACATCTCCAGCACCAGGAAATAGACGTGCAGCAGGGCGACCAGCAGGGTCAGGGCGAGTGCAATCCAGTACATGGGCGGTTCCTTGGATAGATGGATGGGGTGATGGAGTCAGAGCCCTCTCCGTGGAAGAGGGATCCGACCCGCGCGGCTCAGCGGTCGCGCGGAAGCTTCTTTTCTTCGCGCAGCACACCGAATGCGGCGGCGGTCATGCACGCGGCAACCACCACGCCACCGATGAACACCACGTGTGAACCAAACAGCGACAAGCCCTTGTGCACCCACGCAAAGCTCAGGTCCGCGCCGCGGTACACCACGGTATCGATGGCCGCACCGGCCTTGTAGCGCCACTGCCGGTCCACGCGGGTATAGATGGTTTCGCGTGCCGGCTTGGCCAATGCGAACTCGCTGGCGCGGGTCATCACCTGCACCACTGCGACCATCAACGGCATCGGTGAAGCGGCAAGCACCGAGAAGCCGATCAGGATCGCAAAGCCAGGGATCAACAGGGCCGGCGCGATGCCGTGACGCGACAGCAGCCAGCGGGTCAGGCCGAGCTGCATCAGCAGCGCCAGTGCGTTCACCGCCAGGTCGATACGCGAGAAGAAGGCCGTGGCAGCGCCTGCATCGTTGAACGCCGCACGCACGATGCTGGCCTGCTGGTTGTACAGCAGGGTGCCCACGCCCACACCGAACACCACCATGATCGCCAGCCAGCGCAGCAACGGCTCACGCACGATCAGTTTCAGGCCATCGAGCACGCTGCCACCCATCGGCTGCTCGCCGGATACCAACTGCTGCTCCTGCTCGCGCAGCACCGCCCAGTGCCGTAGCCGCCAGATGCTCAACAGGCAGATGGCGAGGAATCCGGCCGAAACTAGCATCAGGTTGGCGATGCCCACGCGCTGTACCAGCGCACCGGTGATGATCGGACCGAGAAAAGCACCGATGGTGCCGGCCGCGCCGATGTAACCGTAGAAGGCACGTGCCTGCGCGTTGGAAAACACATCGGCCATGAAGCTCCAGAACACCGCCACCGCGAACAGGTTGAAGACGGTGATCCAGAAAAAGAACGCCATGCCGCGGCCCGGCACACCGCTGTCGAACAGTATGTAGAAACCCAGCAAGGTGACGATGAAGAACCCATACACCGCCGGCAGGAACACCCGCCGCGGGAAGCGGCTGACCAGCCAGCCGTACACCGGCTGCAGCACCAGCATGATCACGAACACGCAGGAGAACAGGAACTGCAGCACGAAGTCCTTGAGCGCGATGCCATGGCTGGCGAACCAGGCAATGAGCATCGGCGGGAACACCGTTTCCAGGTCGGCCGAGGCGGCCATCGCCTCCCGCACCGGGCGCAGCACGTAGTAGCCGCTGAGCAGGCAGAAGAAATACAGGAACGACCACCACAACGCCGGCGACTCGCGCAGCGCCACCATCAGGCCCCGCAGCGGCCCCCTGCCCTGCACCGCACTCACGCGGCGTCCCTCGCCAGAAGACGGCGGTTGGACAGCGGCATGGCAGGCTCCGGGGGCGGTGAAGCGCGTACGTTAGCCAATGCACTGCAACATCGCCAGCAGGAGGCCGTTTGAAGGCTGCAACGCAGTGTCATGAGGAGTCCGGATGACACGTTCCGATACACGCCTTGAGAGCGTCAAAATTCCAACTTTTTCAACGAGATGCGCATTCATCTTCGCTTTGTTTGTGCACAAGGGAAAAGCGGCGCTAGAATCGCCATCAGCAGTCGCGCACGGGTCCAACCGATGAAAAAGAACAGCCTGCGTCGTCCGATCCGTTCGGCGGCCACCGGTTTGCTGGGCATGTTGATGCCCGTTGCCTTGTCCACCACCGCGCAGACACCGCCGGCATTGCCGCCGATGCCGACCAACATCGAATCCGCTACGGCTCCCACCGCCGCCCACACCCAGCCAGCCGCCTACCGCACCGGCCTGGTGCCGCAGGTGCAGGCCCCGGCGGCTGGCTTCAACGTCGCCAACATCGAATCAATGGCGCAGCAGCTCACCTATGGTGAGCGCGTGCCCGGCATGGCGGTGGCGATCGTGCAGGGCGGCCGCGTGCTCAGTGCGCGCGGCTATGGCGTCACCGACGTCAACAACCCGCTGCCGGTCGATGCCCACACCGTGTTCCGCCTGGCGTCGCTGTCCAAGGCCTTCGCCGGCACCATGGCCGGCCTGCTGGTCAACGACGGCACCCTGCGCTGGGACAGCAAGGTCACCGACTACGTGCCCGGCTTCCGCCTCAACTCGCCCGAAGCCACCGATCGCCTGACCGTGGCCGACGTGCTCAGCCATCGCGTCGGCCTGCCCTACAACGCCTACGACCGCGACATCGAAGGCAATGCCGAGTACTACTCGCTGACCCAGAAGCTGGCCAACACCAGCCTGAAGTGCCTGCCGGGCGACTGCTACGCCTACCAGAACGTGGCCTTCAGCCTGATCGGCGACGTCGTCTATGCCGCCTCCGGCAGCTTCTACGAGCAGTCGGTCGAGCGCCGCATCTTCAAGCCGCTGGGTATGAACGACGCCAGCCTCGGCCTGGCCGGCATCCAGGCCAGCTCGCGCTGGGCGCGCC
Organism: Stenotrophomonas sp. WED208; assembly: GCF_040984485.1. NCBI lineage: Bacteria > Pseudomonadati > Pseudomonadota > Gammaproteobacteria > Lysobacterales > Lysobacteraceae > Stenotrophomonas > Stenotrophomonas sp. WED208. The sequence continues at coordinate 1,111,579 of NZ_JAZARB010000001.1, read as the reverse complement.
CGCACGTGCGCAGCCGCAACGGCTGGGTGTCGCTGACACCGAAGCCGACCTACTACCGTGTTGCCCCGGCAGCCGGCGTCAACGCCAGCGCCAGCGACATGGCGCAGTGGCTGCTGGCCCACACCGGCCATCGCCCCGATGTGCTGCCGGCACCGTTGCTGGCCACCCTGCACTCCAGCCTGATCAACACCCCCGGCGAGATGCGTTCGGGCTGGCGCCGCGAGCGCCTGCACTCGGCCGGCTACGCCCTGGGCTGGCGCACCTTCGATTACGCCGGTCACGACGTGGTGTTCCATGCCGGTGCCGTGCAGGGCTACCGCGGCCTGGTCGCGCTGGTACCGGAACGCGATCTCGGCATCGCCATCATGTGGAACGGCGAAAGCGGCCTGCCCAGCGGCCTGCTGCCGACCGTGCTCGATTCCGCCCTGGGCCTGCCGACGCAGCGCTGGCTGGACGTGGACACCGACTTCGGCAGCGACAACCTGATGGCCGAGGGCGCGGGTCCCGCGCAGCAGGACAAGCGCAAGGGCAAGGGTGCCTCGGGCAATCGCGCGGTGGCTTCGCCGCGCTGATCTGGCGGACTCGACCGTGTGTGCGAAGGGCGGCCTGCGGGTCGCCCTTTTTGTTGGCTCTTGTAGAGTCGAGCCGTGCTCGACTGTTCGGGCAAAGCCGTCGAGCATGGCTCGCCTCTACAAACGGAAGGCTAATGCGCGAAGTAGTGCATGCCGCCATCCACCGGAATCACCGCGCCGGTAATGTAGGCGGCCAAGGGCGAGGCCAGGAAGGCCACCAGCGGCGCCACCTCCTCCGGATCACCAAAACGCCCGATCGGAATGTTGCGTTCGATGAACTCACGCCGGCTTTCCTCGGTGGGATGCAGGCGCTCCCGGATCTGTGCGCTGTTGATCCGTCCCGGCGCGATTGCATTGACCGTGATGCCCTGTGAGGCCAGCGCCGACGACAGCCCTTTGCTCCACAGATGCAACGCCGCCTTCGCCGCCGTGGCGGCATTCACCGCGCGCGGTTCCATTGAACCGCTGAGGTTGATCACCCGCCCCCAGCCCTGCGCCTGCATCGCCGGCAGCAGTGCCTGGGTCAGGCGCCGCGCCGAAGAGAAGTTCAAGGCCATGGCTTCCTCCCAGACATCGTCCCCCGCATCCACCGTGGTCGGCCGGCCTCCTCCAGCCGCATTGACGAGGATGTCGACACGCGTCAGTGCCGCCGAGGCTGCATCCGCAATGTGGCGTACCTGCTCCGCATCGGTGAGGTCACCCAGCAGGACGATCGGTGCCGGCGCGCCTGCAGATTCGATCTCCGCCGCCAGTGCCTGCAGCGGCTCGATGCGGCGGGCGCTGATCGCGATGCGTGCGCCCTGTGCCGCCAGCAGCCTGGCCACACCGGCACCGATGCCACTGCCCGCCCCGGTGACCAGCGCGGTACGCCCTTCAAGCCCCAGATCCATGTTGTTCTCCCAATCAGCCAGCCGGCACATCCGGCGCGTGCTGTGCATGCTGTTTGATCACCCCTGATTGATAAACTCCGCGCAGGTTTCAGCATTCAACACCCGGAGTGTCAGATGAACCTGCTGGAAAGCATGCAGGTCTACGTGCTGATCGTGGACAAAGGCAGTCTCAGTGCCGCCGCTACGGCACTGGATATCTCCGCGACGATGGCCGGCAAGCACCTGCGTGCACTGGAAGCACGCCTGGGCATGCAGCTGCTGAGCCGAACCACGCGGCGCCAGCACATGACGCCCTTCGGCGAGGACTACTACGCCCGTTGCAGGGAGATCCTGCGCCTGGTGGACGAAACCGATGCCCAGGCCCAGCATCAGCAGTTGGCACCGGCAGGCACGCTGCGCATCAGCGCACCGGTGATCTTCGGCACGCATGCGCTGGTGCCAGCACTGGCCGACTACATGGCGCGCCACCCTGGCGTCCGGGTCGAAGCGACGCTGACCGACCGCGTCGTCGACCTCGCCGAAGAAGGATTCGAAGCGGCGCTGCGCATCGGCACGCTGGCCGACAGCAGCACGCTGGTCGCGCGCGCACTCGCGCCCTACCGGTTGATGATGTGCGCCTCCCCCGGGTACCTCGCCCGGCATGGCACGCCCACCAACCTGCAGGCACTTGCCCGGCACCAGTGCCTGTCTTTCGAACCGACGGCACTCGCGCAGTGGCTGCAGGCTGACGCTGGCGAACTCGTCCGTACGCCCGACGGCCGGCTGCAGGTCAACAATGGTGAGGCGCTGCGCTTGGCCGCATTGCATGGCATGGGCATCGTCCTGCAATCGGCATTGCTGCTGTCCGCGGATGTCGAGGCAGGTCGGCTGGTGCCGCTGTTCCCCGAACATGGCCAGGCCGGTCGACCGATGCACCTGGTCTACGCCCACGACCGCTACCGCTCGACCCGCCTGCGCAGCTTCATCGACTTCCTGGTGGAACGTTTCCCACCAGCGCCGCAGCGCTAGCGTCGACCGCCAGAAAAGCAGTCGAGCATGGCTCGACCCTACAAACAGCCCCATAAAAAAACCCCCTCCCCGCTGGGCAGCCGGGGAAGGGGGTTTCAGGATGCGGCTATCGGGAAGTACTTAGATCAGCGGCGCCGGGGTGGCCGGCAGAGCGACCGGAGCGGCCTTCTTCTTGCGGGCGGCCGGCTTGCGCTTGGCAACCTTCTTCGCTGCCTTCTTCGGGGCAGCCTTCTTGGTGGCCTTCTTCGCGGTCTTCTTCACTGCCTTCTTGGCGGTCTTCTTGACGGCCTTCTTGGCAGTGGCCTTCTTCGCGACCTTCTTGGCCGGCTTGCGGGCCGTTGCCTTCTTGGCAGTCTTCTTGGTGGCCTTCTTGGCTACCTTCTTGACGGCCTTCTTCGCGGTCTTCTTGACGGCCTTCTTGGCGGTGGACTTCTTGGCTACCTTCTTCGCCGCCTTCTTCACTGCCTTCTTCGCAGTGGTCTTCTTGGCGACCTTCTTCGCAGCCTTCTTCACTGCCTTCTTGGCGGTCGCCTTCTTCGCGACCTTCTTCACTGCCTTCTTGGCAGCGGCCTTCTTCGCGACCTTCTTCACCGCTTTCTTGGCGGCGGGCTTCTTCTTCGCAGCTTTCTTGGTTGCCATGGGATGGCTCCTCGTCAGTGATAGGGAGTTGAAACGCCCAGGTGGATCAAACCCGCGGATGCTGCGTGCGGGGACCGCCGGCGCGTCAGGCGCGCCGTTACGGATGCGGCAATGCCCGCCTCGATCGGCGGAGCGGGCATCGGAACGGGAGTTGCCTTGCATTTCTCCGGGGGAAGCGGGGCCATGTCCACCGTCATCTGGGTCGCGGTGGTCTTGAAGGGGCTGCTTCGCATCGGACGATTGATTCTGCGCACTCGGTTTGGCAGGCAAGGTCTGCTGAGGCGAAACCTAATCACGGTTTTTTTTACTGTCAACAACCCCCGCGAAAAATTTTCACATCCGCGCCATCCACGGTGCCGCCTGCACGGTCACCACACCGCGCCTGCAACGACCATCAACGCGCCACGCACGCACGTTGACCGCAACCACAGCAACGCAGATGTTGAACAAAAAGCACTTGAAATAAGCACTCCGCGCAGACGCACACGCGTTGGGCACCGTTGCACGCATGCAGCGCCGGCAGCCGTCGCCGCCAGCACCAACGCCAGCACAACGGCACCGCAACGGGGGGCGAAAAGTTTTCACATCCGGACGCGTCGGCGCGGGGTGGAAACGCGGATTTGCGCAAAACTGCGCACACCCCTCGGTGCCGTTCGCGGGTCTGCTGATGCCGCATCGAGGGTGCGGAGCGAACCCCGCGTCATGAGTCCGATGCACTCGCCAAAACAAAAACGGCCACCCGAAGGTGGCCGTGTCCGAACCAGGAAGCGGCGACTCAGTGGTCGTCGTTCTCCAGGGCTTCGGCGTACGCGTCCGGGTCCAGCAGTTCGTTGACCTCTTCGGCGTTGGTCAGTTCGACCACGAACATCCAGCCTTCGCCATAGGCATCTTCGTTGATGGTTTCCGGCTTGTCGGACAGGGCCGAGTTGACCTCGACCACCTTGCCGCTGATCGGGCTGTAGACGTCCGAGGCGGCCTTCACCGACTCGACGACGGCGATCTGTTCGCCGGCCTTGGCGTCGGCGCCGACTTCCGGCAGTTCGACGTAGACCAGGTCACCCAGCAGGCCCTGGGCGTGGTCGGAAATACCGACGGTGACGCGGCCATTGCCTTCGACACGGGCCCACTCATGGGACTTGAGGAACTTGAGGTCGCCGGGGATCTCGCTCATGGGACTGCTCCAGAGATATGCAGGGGTGGAAAAAACGGGGCTAGTGTAACCAACCGGCCGCCACTGCTGTCAGTGACGACCGGCATGTTCGGATCAGACGTCGGCCAACACGCCGGGCTGGGCCTGGCCTTCGCGCACGAACGGGAACTTGACCACGCGCACCGGCACCTGCCGGCCGCGGATGTCGACGGTGACCTCGCCAAGCTCACCGGCCGGCACGCGGGCAAAGGCGATGCCCTTGGCCAGGGTCGGCGAGAAGGTGCCGGACAGGATCTCGCCCTGGCCGCCCGCGGTGGTCACCGCCTGGCCGTGGCGCAGCACGCCCTTCTCGTCCATCACCAGGCCGATCATCTGGCGTGCGGTGCCAGCGGCCTTCTGCACTTCCAGCACGTCGCGGCCGATGAAGTCGCGGCCTTCGTCCAGCGACACGGTCCAGGCCAGTGCCGCTTCGTACGGGCTGATCTCTTCGTCCATGTCCTGGCCGTACAGGTTCATGCCAGCTTCGAGGCGCAAGGTGTCGCGCGCGCCGAGGCCGGCCGGCTTCACGCCTGCCGCCAGCAGGCGGTTCCAGAACGCGACCACGGCATCCTGCGGCAGCAGGATCTCGAAACCGTCCTCACCCGTGTACCCGGTGCGAGCGACAAACAGCTCGACAGCGTCGTCCGACTGCACCTGCAGGGCGGCGAAACGGCCCAGCTTGGCCAGCGCTGCGCGATCGCTTTCGCGGGCCAGGCCGATGACGATGTCGCGTGCCTGCGGGCCCTGCACGGCGAGGATGGCCAGGTCCGGGCGCTGTTCGACCGACACGCCGAACGGCGCAGCCTGCTCGCGCAGCCAGGCCAGGTCCTTCTCGCGGGTGGAGGCATTGACCACCATGCGGAAGAAATCGTCGCCCAGGTAGTAGACGATCAGGTCGTCGATGACGCCGCCGCGCGGATTCAGCATGCACGAATACAGTGCCTTGCCGGTCACCTTCAGCTTGTCGACCGAGTTGGCCAGCAGGCGGCGCAGGAACGGCTTGACCTGGTCACCGCGCAGGTCGACCACGGTCATATGGCTGACGTCGAATACACCGGACTCGCGACGCACCAGGTGGTGCTCGTCGAGCTGCGAGCCGTAGTGGATGGGCATGTCCCAACCCCCGAAATCGACCATCTTGGCGCCAAGGGCGCGGTGGGTATCGTTGAGCAGCGTCTTCTGGGTCATGACCGGGTCCGGCAGCAGAGGAAACAAGAATCCCCATTATCCCAGATCGGTCGCCCGCAGGCGTGCCGCAGCGCAGCGGGCGAGCTGTAGAGCCGAGCCCACGCTCGGCTGCTCTTCGTGCAGGAGCCGAGCGTGGGCTCGGCTCTACAGGGGACGGTCTGCAGCCTCGACCCGTAGCGTGCTGCCCTGCACCGCCACCACCCGTACCAGGCTGCCGGCCTGCAGATCCGGTCCACTCACCTGCCAGTACGCATCATCGATGCTGACCCGTCCCTGGCCGCCGACGATGGCCTGCTGCAGTGCGACCTCCCGGCCGATCAACTGCTCCGTGCGGCGGTTGAGCAGCGGCGCATCGCTGGGCCGTGCCCGCGGTCGCCCCCAGCGCCGGTAGCACTGGATCGAGACCACACTCAGCAGGACGAAAGCAATCACCTGCCACAACAGCGGAATGTCACTGAACACCGCAACCAGTACGAACACCGCTGCCGCACCAATGCCGATCCACAGCATGAATGCACCCGGCGCCAGCGCTTCGGCCGCGAACAGCAGCAGCGCCAACGCACCCCAACCGACGACTTCCCAGCGCATGTCAGCCTCCGAGCGGCGGCGGCCGCTTGCCGGCGGCCTTGTTGTCCTGGCTGGCCAGCGCCTGCTTTGCCAGTTCGGCCACGCCCGCGATCGAACCGATCACGCCACTGGCCTCCATCGGCATCAGCACCAGCTTCTGGTTCGGCGAACTGGCCAGCTCCTTGAACGCTTCCACGTACTTCTGCGCGACAAAGTAGTTGATCGCCTGCACGTCACCCTCGGCGATCGCTGCCGACACCACCTTGGTCGCCATCGCTTCGGCCTCGGCCAGACGCTCGCGCGCCTCGGCATCGCGGAACGCGGCTTCGCGACGGCCTTCAGCCTCCAGCACGGTGGCCTGCTTCTCGCCATCGGCGCGCAGGATCTCCGACTGCCGTGAACCTTCCGCTTCGAGGATCTGCGCACGCTTCTCGCGCTCGGCCTTCATCTGCCGCGCCATCGCATCCAGCAGATCGCGTGGCGGCTGGATGTCGCGGATCTCGATACGGTTGACCTTCACACCCCAGGGATTGGTGGCATGGTCGACCACGCTCAGCAGCTGGGCATTGATCACCTCGCGCTGGCTGAGCGATTCATCCAGGTCCATCGAACCGATCACGGTACGGATGTTGGTCTGCACCAGGGCGATCATGGCCACTTCCAGGTTGGCCACCTCGTAGGCGGCCTTGGCCGCATCCAGGACCTGGAAGAACACCACGCCATCCACGCGCACGGCCGCGTTGTCCTTGGTGATCACTTCCTGGCTGGGCACGTCCAGCACCTGTTCCATCATGTTCACCTTGCGCCCGACCCCGTAGACGATCGGGATCAGGAAGTGCAGGCCCGGCGTCATGGTGTGGGTGTAGCGGCCGAAGCGCTCAACGGTCCATTCATACCCCTGCGGCACCATCCGCACCGCCTTGAACAGGATCACCACGGCCACGAAGGCCAGTACCACGGTAAAGAACATGGTCGGGAACATCGCGCTTTCCTTATCTATGTCGCCCAGGCCCCAGCATAGCGCGTGAGGACGGCGGGCACAGCGAGGCTACCAGGGCACCCGCCCACGCAGGATGTCGGCGAACATCACCCAGTCGCCCATGAATGAATACAGCGGGTGCTGAAAGGTAGCCGGGCGGTTCTTCTCGAAGAAGAAATGGCCGACCCAGGCGAATCCGTAACCGCAGAACAGAGCACCGAGCAGAAACATCGGCTGGCCGCGCAGCACGGCAACCGCGACCAGCAGCAGCACGCCGCAGCTGCCGATGAAATGCAGGCGCCGCGAGACCGGGTGGCGGTGCTCGTCCAGATAGAACGGGTAGAACTCACGGAAGCTGGCGAAGCGGGACATGTGCGTGCTCCGGGCCATCACTGCCTACATCATGCACCTTCGGAGGCGGCAGCGCTGCGCGAGCATCCTTGCCCTTAGAGAGCCGAGCCATGCTCGGCTGCCTCGGCTCGACGGATACTGGCAGAAGCAGTCGAGCATGGCTCGACGCTACACCGAGGGCGTGCGCGGCCCGAACATGATCACCGCCATGCCGGCCAGGCACAGGGCTGCACCGAGCAGGTCCCAGCGGCTGGGGCGGATGCCGTCGACCAGCCACAGCCAGAACAGCGCGGTACCGATATAGACGCCACCGTAGGCGGCATAGACGCGGCCACTGGCTGTCGGATGCAGGGTCAGCAGCCACGCGAACAGGGCCAGGCTGGCCGCCGCCGGCAGCAGCAGCCAGATGCTGCCACCCTTGCGCAGCCACAACCACGGCAGGTAGCAGCCGACGATTTCGGCCAGCGCGGTCAGCAGGAACAGCGCAAGCGTCTTCACGCCTTCTCCGCCGCCTTGGCGTGCTGCCACAGCGCTTCCTGCGCATCCAGGTCCATCGACGCCAGCGCCCCACCCTGGGCGTCGGCCTGCGCTTCCATCGCACGGAAGCGGCGTTCGAACTTGTGGTTGGCCCCGCGCAGCGCCGCGCCCAGATCGATATCGGCGTGGCGGGCCAGGTTGGCGCAGACGAACAGCAGGTCGCCCAGCTCTTCCTGCAGGCGCGCCTTGTTGCCGGCGATGTCGCCGCGCTCGAACTCCTCGCGCAGCTCCTGCAGTTCCTCGGCGGCCTTGTCCAGCACCGGCAACGGGCCCGGCCAGTCGAAGCCGACCTTGGCCGCGCGCGACTGCAGCTTCACCGCCCGCTGCCATTCCGGCAGCCCGCGCGAGATGCCGGCCAGCGCGGAGGTATCCTGCTCGCCCTTGGCCGCGCGCTCGGCGCGCTTGATCGCCTCCCAGTTACGCGTCACGCCGTCGGCATCGTCAACGCTGACGTCGGCGAACACGTGCGGATGGCGGCGCTGCATCTTGTCGCTGATTGCGCGTGCGACTTCGGCGAAGGCAAAGGCGCCCTGCTCCTCGGCCATGCGCGCATGGAACACCACTTGCAGCAGCAGGTCGCCCAGCTCGTCACAGAGATCGTCGAGATCGCCACGGTCGATCGCATCGGCCACCTCGTAGGCTTCCTCGATGGTGTACGGCGCGATGGTCGCGAAGGTCTGCTCCAGGTCCCAGGGGCAGCCGCCCTGCGGATCGCGCAGGCGCGCCATGATCGCCAGCAGGCGTTCCAGTTCATGGGCGGCGGCGCTGCCGCTGGTGGGGGTGTCATGCGCGCTCATGCGGCCTCCAGGGTCAATCGGACAACCAGTCGCGCCACGGCAGGCTGGTATCACCAAGGGCAATGAAATCGCCGTTCAACAGGGTCTCGCGGCGGTTGTAGCGGAACGGCTTGCCGGTCGCTGCCGACAGTACCGCACCGCCGGCGGCGTGCAGTACGCACTGGCCGGCGGCGGTATCCCATTCAGAGGTCGGGCCCAGCCGCGGATAGACATCCAGGCCACCTTCGGCGATCCGGCAGAATTTCAGCGACGAGCCCTGCGCGATGGTCTCGATGCGGCCCATGCGCGCCAGCAGCGCTTCTGTTTCCGGCGACCGGTGCGAGCGGCTGGCGGCAACCCGCAACGGTGCGGTGGCCGGTGTGCGGGTACGCAGCACGGTGTCGTGCAGGCCCTGGCGCCGATACGCCAGCTCGCCGCGCATGGCATGCCAGACGATGCCGGTCACCGGGGCCAGCACCACGCCGAAGGCCGGCGCGCCCTGGTAGATCAGCGCGATATTGACGCTGAACTCGCCGTTGCGCTTGACGAACTCACGGGTGCCATCGAGCGGATCGACCAGCCAGTAGGCGCCCCAGTGGCGGCGCTGTTCCCAGGGGACCTGCGCCGATTCCTCGGACAGGATCGGCAGATCCGGGGTCAGCTGCTGCAGGCCCTGCTCGATCACCTGGTTGGCGGCCAGGTCGGCTGCGGTGACCGGGCTGTTGTCATCCTTGATCTGCACATCGAAGCCATCGGCATAGACCTGCATGATGGCCTGTCCGGCTTCCTGGGCAATGGCGATGGCGGTCTCGCGCAGGTCCGTGGTCAGTTTGATCATCGCGTTCCCTGCAGCCACTGGCGGGCGATGAACAGCGCTGCCAGCGAACGTCCCTCGGAGAAGTCTTCGCGCAGCATCAGCTGGTCCAGCTCGGCCAGCCTCCACGGTACGACTTCCAGTTCTTCCGGCTCGTCGCCGGCCAGCTTTTCCGGGTACAGGTCGCGCGCCACCACCAACCACGACTGGTGGCTCATGTAGGTCGGGGCCAGGGTCATCGCGCGCAGCACGTCCACCCGGCGCGCGCCGTAACCGGCCTCTTCCTTCAGTTCGCGGTCGGCCGCCTGCTCCGGCGTCTCGCCGGCATCGATCCGGCCCTTGACCAGGCCCAGCTCGTAGCGGTGCATGCCGGCCGCGTATTCACGTACCAGCAGTACGGTCTCGTCATCGAGCATCGGCACCACCACCACCGCGCCATGACCCCGGCTGACCAGGCGCTCGAAGCGGCGGCGTTCGCCGTTGGAGAACTCCAGGTCCAGGTGCTGGCGCTGGAAGGGACCGTTCTCCTCATCGGTGATCCGATGGATGATCGGCAAGCGACGGCCGGCACGGTCATCGTTCATGCGGAATCTCCGCGGCGGCCGGCGCCTGCGCCGGGGCCGATAGAATGTGCAGGCAGCAACATGTTCATGAGCCCGAAATGCTAGCAGACCCAACCCCTTCCCCGCTGGCCCAGCACTGGCGGCAGCGCGACCTGCAGGTGCTGTGGCACCCGTGCACGCAGATGCGTGAACACCCGGACACCCTGCCGCTGGTACCGATCGCCCGCGGCGAAGGTGCCTGGCTGATCGACCACGACGGCAACCGCTATCTGGATGCGGTCAGCAGCTGGTGGACCAACCTGTTCGGCCATGCCGAACCGCGCATCGGTGGCGCCATCGCCGCCCAGGCCACGCAGCTGGAACAGGTGATGCTGGCCGGATTCGGCCATGAGCCGGCCATCACCCTGGCCGAACGCCTGCTGGCGCTGGCCCCGCGCCAGCCTGGCCGCGAACCGCTGGCCAAGGTGTTCTACGCCGACAACGGTTCCGCCGGCGTGGAAGTGGCGCTGAAGATGGCCTTCCAGTATTTCCAGAACCGTGGCGAGCCGCGGCGCACGCGCTTCATCGCACTCGAAAACGGCTACCACGGCGAAACCCTGGGCGCGCTGGCGCTGGGTGACATCCCGCTGTATCGCCGCGTCTACGCGCCGCTGCTGGCCGAAGGACTGTTCGCGCCCTCGCCCGACGCTTACCTGGCCGAGCCCGGCCAAAGCGCAGCCGATCGCGCGCGGCAGGCGGCGGATGGACTGGCCACGCTGTTCGACCAGCATCCGGGCGAGATCTGCGCGGTGATCCTGGAACCTCGCCTGCAGTGCGCGGGCGGCATGCGCATGCATGACCCGGTGTATCTGCAGCGCGTGCGCGAACTGTGCGATGCCCACGGCGCGTTCATGATCGCCGACGAGATCGCCACCGGCTTCGGCCGCACCGGCACCCTGTTCGCCTGCGAGCAGGCCGGGGTGATGCCGGACCTGATGTGCCTGTCCAAGGGCCTGACCGGCGGCTTCCTGCCACTGGCCGCCGTGCTGGCGACGCAGGCGCTGTACGACGCGTTCCTCGACGACTCGCGCGAGCGCGCGTTCCTGCACTCGCACAGCTACACCGGCAACCCGCTGGCCTGCGCGGCCGCGCTGGCGACGCTGGACATCTTCCGCGACGACGATGTGATCGCCCGCAACCGCGGCATCGCCTCGGTGATGGGCACGCTGGCTGCACCGTTCAGCGACCATCCGCACGTGGCCGACGTGCGCCAGGCGGGCATGGTGGTGGCGTTCGAGCTGTCGCGCGACGGCAACAAGCGCACCCCGTTCGACCCGGCGCTGCGGCTCGGCCTGCACGCCTACAAGGCCGCGCTGAAGCGCGGTGTGGTGCTGCGACCACTGGGCGACGTGCTGTACTGGATGCCACCCTACTGCGTGGATGACGAACAACTGGAGCTGCTGGCACATACCACGCTGGCAGCGATTGACGAGGCGATTGCATGCGCGTGACCCGCTGTCCCATCGACCTGGCGCTGCACAGCGGCCAGACCGTGACCCTGCCGGAAGAGACGGCCAACCACCTGGTGCGGGTGATGCGCCTGCGCGAGGGCGATACCTGCGTACTGTTCAACGGTGACGGCCACGACTACAGCGCCACCCTGACTGTGGCCGGCAAGCGCGAGGTACAGGTCCGCATCGACGCCGTGCAGGCCATCGACACTGAATCGCCGCTGGCGATCACTCTGCTGCAGGGCATCGCCCGCGGCGAGAAGATGGACCTGATCCTGCAGAAGGCCACCGAACTGGGCGTGGCGGCGATCATTCCGGTCAACGCCGAGCGTACCGAGGTGAAGCTCGATGCAGCACGGGCGGAGAAGCGCGTGGCGCACTGGAACAACGTGGTGACCTCAGCCTGTGGCCAGTCCGGGCGCGCGCGCATTCCGCAGGTGGGCCCGCCGCTGTCGCTTGCTCAGGCGGCAGCGGCGCTGCCGGCGGATACGCTTCGGTTGACCCTGGACCCGCAAGGCGCGCACCGGCTGTCGACGCTGGACGCCGCACCCGTCGGGGGCATCGTGATCGCGATCGGTCCGGAAGGCGGCTGGTCGCCGCGCGACCGGGATCAACTGGCGGCGGCGGGGTTCCAGGGCCTGCAGCTGGGCCCGCGCATTCTGCGCACCGAAACCGCCGGCCTGGCCGCGATTGCAGCACTGCAGGCGCGGTTGGGCGATCTGGGCTGAGGCTGATTCGTGGTAGTGCCGGCCGCAGGCCGGCATCCACGGGATCATGAGGCTGCCGGCCAGCGGCCGGCACTACCGGGAATCCGACCGGCGGATGTCCGATCAGGCCGCCAGCGATTCCAGCGCGGCTTCCAGCGCATCCAGGTTCGGCAGCAGCGCACTCTTTTCGCCCAGCAGCACGCGCATGTGCACGATCTGCGGCAGGGTTTCCTCGGAGGCGTCGGCCAGCAGGCCGTCGCGCGGCACCGAGATCAACTGCGGGAAATTCTGCGTCAGCAGCGCATAGTAGGGGCGCTGCGCGTTACCGCTCAGGGCCTTCAGCACCACTACCTTGTTGTGGCCGCTCACGGCTTCTTCGCCCAGACCGGACAGCCGTGCGAACGACACCAACGGCACCTGCCAGCCATGCCAGCCGATCTCGCCGACCAACCAGCGCGGGGCATCGGAGACTGGCTGCACCGGCACGCGCGACATCATTTCGGCCACCGTGGCATTGGGCAGCAGCACGCGCTCATTGCCGGCCTGGATCAGGACGCCGCGGATCTCATCATTGCTGGCGTAGCTCATGGTACCTCTCCGTTGTCGTCTTCCACGCCCCAGCGCGCGGCAATGGCCTGCGCCAGTTCCTGCGGTTCTCCGGCGACCCTGCCGGCCGCAACCACGGCCGTGGCCGCAGCCGGGTCATAGCAGCCCTCACCCACCTGCCCGGCCACCCAGGCACCGGCGGCCGCCAGGTCCAACGCCGGTCCGACGTGGGCCAGATCGGCACCACTGAGCAGTACCAGCGCGGTGTGGTCAGCCGGCAGCGCGGCAATCGCGATCCCCTGCGCGTCGCTGATGAAATGCAGGCCATCGCTGGCCGCACGTACGCCGATATCATCGGCCAGCACGTGCACTTCACCGGGTGTGGCGCGCTGGCCGGCTTCGGCCAGTTGCACCGGCAGCGGCGATACGCGTGCCATCTGCTTGACGAGATTGCCGTAACGACCGCCATCCAGGCGCATGTGCACCAGGACCGGCACGCTCAGCGAAGACGGCAACGCGCCGAGCAGGCGACGCAGCGCATCCGGGCCACCGATGCCGGCCAGCACCAGCAGCGATCCGGCACGTGCACCCACAGGCGCAGCAGCGTCCAGATCGACCAGGCTGAGGTGGTCGGTATCGAAAGAAGGCATCGGCGCGTCGTCGGCAATGTTGCTGACGGTGGCCGGCGCGTCCACCGCGTCCTCGACCAGCGACCACGCGGTGTGGTCGAAGGAGATCGGCGGCACGGCCGGTGCTGCAGCAACGGGCTCAGCCAGCGACGGCGGTACCGGTGCCTCCAGCGGCTCCGACACGACCGGCTGCAGCGCGGCCAGTGCCTGCTCCAGTGCGATCGGCTCGTGCAGTTGTGCAGGGGGGGAATACAGGCTGTCGGCCGGCACCTCGTCGGCCCAGCTCAGCGCCTGGTCCAGATGCGGTTGCAGCGCCTCTTCCTGCGGTGCCGGCGCCGGTGCCGGGTGGCCCGGTTCCAGCTGCAGGCTGGGCTCGTCCTCGGCCCCTGGCGGCAGTACCTGCTGGTGGCCGTGCAGCTTGGCGGCCAAGTGGCGGCCCCAGCGCTGGGCTTCCCAGCCATCGCGGCGCGCGGCCAGCTCGGCCTCGTCGAAGACCAGGGTCAGGCCCGGGGCGGACAGCACGCTTTCCAGGCGCTCAAGTGCATCCTCGATGGCCGCCTCGAGGGCGATCACCACGATCTGCGGACGGGCGTCCTGCAGCAGCTGCGGCTCCAGGCTGTTCGGGTCGTCTTCCAGCACCAGCTGCACATCCGCATGCGACAGCGCCTCGCGCAGGCGCTCACGCGCCGCACCGGGGCGGGCCAGCAGGGCCACGGCCGGAGCCGCTTGGGTTTCACTCACGGACACGGGCGATCCCCAGCAGGTCGTACACGTTACGCATCAGGTCCAGTTCCTGGTACGGCTTGCCCAGGTAACGCTGGACGCCGATCTCGAAGGCGCGCTGGCGGTGTTTGTCGCCGCTGCGCGAAGTGATCATCACGATCGGCACATCCTTGTAGCGCGGGTCGGCACGCATCGCGGTGGCGAGCTCGTAGCCATCCATGCGCGGCATCTCGATATCCAGCAGCATCAGGTCGGGCACGCGCTCTTCCAGGCGTTCCAGCGCTTCCACGCCATCGCGGGCGACGCTGACCTCGAAGTTGTGGCGTTCGAGGATGCGGCCGGTGACCTTGCGCATGGTCAGCGAGTCGTCGACCACCATCACCAGCGGCACCTGGCGCTCCTGGCGCGGCGCATTGGCCAGCACGGGCAAGGTCGGGTTGGCGAGGAAGCGGCGCACCAGCGGCGCCACGTCCAGGATCACCACCACGCGACCATCGCCGGTGATGGTGGCGCCGTAGATGCCCGGCACCGATGCGATCTGCAGGCCGACCGGCTTGACCACGATTTCGCGGTTGCCCAGCACCTGGTCGATCGCCACGGCGGCACGCAGATCACCGGCGCGGACCAGCAGCAGCGGCACCTGGTCCTGGCCATCGGCACGCGCCGGGGCCTGGCCTACCAGACTGCCGAGGTCGTACAGCGGATAGTCCTCGCCGCTGTAGCGGTAGCTGCTGTCGGCGGCTTCGAAACGCTCGCGCGACAGACGGCCGATACCACTGACCGAGGCGACCGGCACTGCAAAGGTGGTCTCGCCGATCTGTACGAACACCGCCTGGGTGACCGCCAGCGTCTGCGGCAGGCGCAGGGTGAAGCGCACGCCCTGGCCCCGCACCGACTGGATGTCGACCGAGCCACCGAGCTGGCGCACTTCGTTGCGCACCACGTCCATGCCCACGCCACGGCCGGCCAGCTGGCTGACCTGGTCGGCGGTCGTGAAGCCGGAAGCGAAGATCAGGTTGTCCAGCTCCTGCTCGTTCGGTTGTGCGTCGGCCGCCAGCAGGCCCCGGTCGATGGCACGGCGGCGGATCGCTTCGCGATCCAGGCCAGCGCCGTCATCGGCCACTTCCAGCACGATTTCCGAGCCTTCGCGGTGCAGGCGGATGGCGATCTCGCCTTCCTCCGGCTTGCCGGCGGCGCGACGCTGTTCCGGCGCTTCCAGGCCATGGGCCACGGAGTTGCGCAGCATGTGTTCCAGCGGCGCGACCATGCGGTCGAGGACGTTGCGGTCCAGTTCGCCGTGGGTGCCTTCCAGGGTCAGGTGGACCTGCTTGCCGGTATCCATGCCGGACTGGCGGACCACGCGGCGCAGGCGCGGCACCAGACCATCGAACGGCACCATGCGCGCACGCATCAGGCCATCCTGCAGCTCGGAGCTGACGCGCGACTGCTGCTGCAGCAGCGAATCGTACTGGCGCGACAGATCGTCCAGCACGCCCTGCAGCCCCCCCAGGTCGGCCGCCGACTCGTTCAGCGCACGGCTGAGCTGCTGCAGGGTGGAGAAGCGGTCCAGTTCCAGCGGATCGAACTTCTGGTCGGCCTGGTCCTGTTCGCGCTGGTAGCGGGCGACGATCTGCGCCTCGGTTTCCAGGTCGAGGCGGCGCAGCTGGTCGCGCAGTCGCGCATTGGTGCGTTCCAGTTCGCCCATGGCGCCACGGAAGGCACCCAGCTGCTGTTCCAGGCGCGAGCGGTAGATCGCCACTTCACCGGCATGGTTGACCAGGCGGTCGAGCAGATCGGCGCGCACGCGCACCTGCTCCTGCTGCGGACGCGCCAGCGGATCTTCATCGACCACGCCCTCGGCCGGCAGCGGTGCCGACAGCGGGATATCGACCAGGGCAGTCGATGGGCTGACGGTCTGCGCCGGAGCCGCCTCGACCACACTGGCCCCGTGCGCGGCCGCCACGGCCGCCGCGATATCGGTGGTGGTGCGGACTTCAAAGGCTTCGACCAGATCCTGCGCCGGCTCCACCACGCGGTGCGCGCCGGTGCGGGTGAGCAGCTGGTGCAGGCGATCGAACCCACGCTCCAGCAACTGCACGTCGCGGCGCTCGATCTCGGTACGGCCCGCGGCCACGGCCTCCAGCAGCGATTCGATGCTGTGGCCAAGGTCGCCGATGGCGTTGATGCCAGCCATGCGTGCGCCACCCTTCAGGGTGTGCAGATCACGCTGCAGGCCGGCCAGTACCTCGCGGTCCTGCGGCGCATCGCGCAGTTCGCTGATCAGGCCATCGCAATGATCCAGCAGGTCCTTGCCTTCCTCGACGAAGATATCGACCAGTTCGCGGTCGTACACGCTGAAATCGAGCGCATCAACGCCATCGGCGCTGTCTTCCAGAGCGGCGGCTCCATCGTGGGCCGGCAGGTTGGCGGCGGCTTCGGACTCGACAGGCTCGGCATCGGCATGGACCGTGCCCTGCCCCGGTGCGTCTTCGAGTTCGAAGAAGCGCACCGGCCCGCCGGAGGCCTGCAGTGCGTCCGCTGCGACCTCCTCATTCACCGTCGCCGGGGACGGCTGATCGGCGCTCTCTCCTTCACCGATCGCCGCCTCCCCGCCGACGTCCGCATCCTCGGCAAAGGCTTCCGCCTCGCCCGGCGCGAGTTCGCTGGCCTGGAGGCCGAGCACGGGCCATTGCCCGTCGTCGTCCAGGGTCTGCTCTTCGTCGATCACGTGCAGGCCGGCCTCGAGCGCGGCTGCCAGCGTGACCGGTTCTGCAAAACCCGGCGCAGCCATTTCATCCTGCAGGCTCGACAGCTCGCTGTCGAGTGGCAGTGCAGCAGTGACGTCGAAGTCGTTACCGTCGACATCGCCCAGGCCTGCGGGCTGCTGCGTATTCAGGTCGATCGCGTCAGTTTCTGCAGGCGCAGGCAGCTCATCCGTGTCGCGGTCGTCCACCGGCAATGCGCTGGCGTCGAGGTACGGCGACAGGTCGTCCGCGGCAGTCAGTTCGGCTTCGGCGGCCGGCGTCGGTGCAGCCTCCACTTCGGCCGGCGCAACAACCGGATCACTTTCAACCGGCTGGATCGATTCAGGCGATCCGGTATCCAACGTGGCGGCTTCGTCCTCGCCCGGCACCGACGGCCATCCGGCATCGAAGTAGCGCGAAAGATCATCGCTGCCGGTCAGTTCACCGACGTCGAGACCGGTGTCGATCACGTCCGTGGTTTCCGGCACCTGCGCGCCGGCTGCAATCGGTTCCAGCACCGGCTCGGCAGGCTCGATCCCAGACCCGGTCGGCTCGAACGCGGAGGCATCCGGCGTGTCGACAGCGGCATCGAACTCCGGATCGGTCTCCAGCGCCAGCTCGTCGTCCTCGTCCTCCAGCCCGACCATCGGCCAGCGCGCTTCCGGCAGTTCGCCGGCCAGCGCCTGCAGGCGCTGCACCAGCGCTTCCTGCGGAACAATGCGCGGCTGCTCGGCCTGCAGCGCTTCCATGGTCGCGGTGATCGCCTGCGCGGCCGCCCCCAGTGCGGCAACGCCTTCGTCACCAGGCACCACGTCTGCAGCCAGTGCACGCTTGATGTAGGACTCGGCACCGCCGGTGACGGCAGTGATTTCCGGCACTTCGGTCATCGCGAAGGCGCCGTTCATGGTGTGCACCGCGCGCAGCAGCGCGTCGCTGACCGGCTGCGGTGCCTGCTGCGCCGAACGCAGCCAGTCCTGCAGGGTGGCCTGGTGGACTTCCACTTCGGCTTCGAGGATCTCGCGCAGCACGCTGTCGATATTGGCTGGCGTGCCCACGGCCTCGGGCACCGGCTCGGCTTCGGCCTGCACCGACGCGATGGCTTCGGCCTCGAGGATGCGGCTGATGTCGTCCTCGCCTTCGCTCCCGGCCTCCACCACCGGTGTCGCAGGTGCGACCGCAACCGGCAACGGTACGTAGTAGGTTTCCTCACCAGCGCCGACACGGTCGGCGATGGCCTGCATCGCCTGCAGGTCCACGCTGATGCGCTGGCCGTGGCGAAGTGCTGCGTTCAGCTGCGGCAACGCCGCGTGCGCGTTGTCGACCATGGCCAGCACGGCCGGCGAGGCCGGACGGCTACCGTCCAGCACGCGATTGAGCATGCCCTCGATCTTCCACGCGAACTCACCCAGGGTGCGGGCACCGACCAGGCGGCCACTGCCCTTGAGGGTGTGGAAGATGCGGCGGATCGGCCGCAGCCGGTCCATGTTGTCCGGCTGCATGCGCCATGCCGGCAGCAAGGTACCGAGGTTGGCCAGTTCGTCATCGAACTCTTCCAGGAACACCTCACGGATGTCCTCGTCGATGTTCTCAGCGTCATCATCGAAGCCCGCTTCAAAGCCCACCTCGGCATCCACCGCGACTGGCACTTCGACGACGGTCGGTGCGGCCGTTGCCTGCGGATTGAAGTCCGCAGCAGCCGCGCTCAGCTCGGCAAAGAACTGCGCGTCGGCTTCGCTGAAGTCGATCGGCGCGATGGTGTCGATGTCGATCACCGACACCGCAGGTGCATCCGCCACAGGCGTCGGCGCATCGGCACCGGGTGCCGGCGTGTCAATCGGTGCATCCGCAGGAGCGGTGCCCATTTCGACGGCAACAGGATTCTCGTCCTCCATCGTTGGCGCGCCGGCATCGACGATCTCCAGCGACGGATGCAGCACGGCATCGTCGTCCAGCGTCAGCGTCTCCATCGCATGCAGGGACAGCACATCGTCAGCGTTGTCCAGCGCGTCGGCGTCGAAGCGGAACACCACGTCGCCACTCGCCGGAGCAGCCTCGTGCTCGGCGGCCACCGGATCAAACACCGGCGCGGCATACGCATCGGCGTCGATGCTTGTCGTCGCAACTGCGCCTTCGTCGGCGTCCAGCGCGACTTCATCCGCCAGTGCCGGAGGCGTTGCCTCCGATAGCGTCCAGTGTGTTGCAGCGCCCTGCCCCGTGTCGGCCTGTTCGAAACTGACCGGATCGAAGCTGGCAAAGGTCGGGCTGCGCTCGTCGGCAGGCGCGAGTGGATCGGCCTCCGGATGGAACGGCGCGAGATCCCACTGCGGCACCTCGGGCGCAGGTGCGCTCGAAGCCGCAAACACCAGCGGTGCATCCGCGTCGTCATGCAGCGACAGCGGTGCGGACGCACCAGTCCCCAGCGCACCAAACATCAGGCTGTTGTCCACCACGTCCGGTGCAGGCGTGGCCGGTGGCGGGTCGAAGGTAAAGTCCGGCAGCGGTACCGGCACCGTGCCCGCGGCAGGCGCGGCCGGCTGCACCGGAATCTCGATGTGCTCCGGCTGCAGCGGCTCGGCCTGCAGCGTGACCGGCTCGCGCTCGATCAGCAGCGACGCAAACGCAATCGGCGCGGCTGCAACAGGTTCCGCCGCGTTGCGCTCCGGCAACGGCCAATAGCGCAGCGCTTCAAGGCTGCTGCGGGTGATGTCGAGGATGTCCTCGCGCCCCGGCCGACGGTCGCGCAGGGCTTCGAGGTAATACTCCAGGCTGGCCATGGCGTCGGCCAAGGTGTCCAGCTGGCGGCCACTGGGCACGCGCTGGCGACCGATCAGCTCGGCTTCGATGTACTGCTGCACACCGCGCAGGTAATCGGCAGCCGCGCCGAGATCCAGCATGCGCAGCGCGCCGGAAACATCGCCCAGCAGGCGCGGCACGTCCTGCAGCTCGGCATGGTTCCAGCTGGTTTCAATGAAAGCGACAAAATGCTCGCGGGCGGCGGCGAAGTTGGCGATGGCCTCATGTGCCAGCACCTCCACCGTGCGCCGGTTCTCGACCGCGCTCGGATCATCTTCGCCACTGCCACCGGCACCCAGATGGGCGACCTGGTCGTCCAGCGACGCGTCCACGTAGAGCAATGCGCCGGCGATATCCAGCAGCAGGTTCTCGTCGATCTGCTGGCGGCCTTCGACCACGCCACGCAGCGCATCGCGCTGCTGCACGACCACGCCACGGGCCACGCCCAGGCCCATCATGCCCAGCGTATCGGCCACGGCGCCAAGTTCGTTGGCCTGGGTCTGCAGCTGTTCGGGCGCACCGCCAGTACGCAGGTGCAGGTCCAGCGCATCCTTGATGCGCAGCAGTTCTTCCTTCACCGCGCTGCCCACGGTATCCAGCAGCTCGCGGTTGCGCCCGCTCAGGCTGCCACGGGCATGGTCCAGCTCGGCCTCGGTGGCGCTGACGCTGTCCGGCGCGAACGCCAGCAGCACGCTGTCATGCACCCCTTCTTCGCCCCGCGCGGCACGGATTTCGTTGAGCAGCGGCATCAGCACGATCGGAATGTCGCGGTGACCGTTCTGCAGGCGCTCCAGGTAATCGGGCAGCAGCACGCTGCCGCGCATCAGGGTCGCGCAGGCTTCATCGCGATCGGCCACGCCACCGGCACCGATGGCATTGGCCAGCTGCTCCAGTTCCTCGGCCACCATCGCCGGGGCGTACAGCTCGACCATGCGCAGGGTGCCCTGCACCTGGTGCAGGAAGCCGGCGCAGATGCGCATGCGGCTGGCATCGGTCGGGTCTTCCGCGTAGTACTCGACCTCGTTGCGCACCTGGCGCAGGGTCTCGTCCAGCTCGGGCTTGACCCAGCCCAGCGCTGCGTGGCTCATCGCATCGCGCAGACTGCTCATGGACGCGCTCCGTTCGCCGCCGCGCGGAGGCCGCGCGAGTTCTGGCGTGGGGAATGGAAATGCTTCATCGACTGGTTCCTTGCTCGCCGCCCTGCCCGCGTCACGCCGGCAGCTTGAAGTCGGCGACCGAACGACGCAGGTCGGCCGCCAGCTGCGCGAGGTGGCCGATCGATTCGGCGGTCTGCCCGGCACCCTGCGAGGTCTGGCCGGTGATCTGCCGGATCACGCCCATGGTGCGGGTGATGTCCGAGGCCGCAGCCGACTGCTGCTGGGCGGCGATGGAGATGTTCTTGATGAGGGTGTTCAGGGCGTTGGAGACGCGCTCGATTTCGGTCAGCGCGGTGCCGGCGTCCTCGGCCAGGCGTGCACCGGACACCACTTCGGCGGTGGTCTGTTCCATCGAGGTGACCGCTTCGTTGGTATCGGCCTGGATCGCCTGCACCAGGTTCTCGATGCGTCGGGTCGCGCCCGAGGTGCGTTCTGCCAGGCGCTGCACTTCGTCGGCCACGACCGCGAAACCGCGGCCTGCTTCACCGGCCGAGGCCGCCTGCACCGCTGCGTTCAACGCCAGGATGTTGGTCTGCTCGGAAATGTCGTTGATCAGTTCCACGATCGAACCGATTTCCTGCGAGGACTCACCCAGGCGCTTGATGCGCTTGGAGGTTTCCTGGATCTGGTCACGGATCTGGTCCATGCCCTGGATGGTCTCGCGCACCACGCCGGCACCCTCGGCGGCGATCACCACCGAGCGCTGTGCCACGTCGGCCGACTCGGCCGAGTTGCGCGACACCTGTTCGATGCTCGCCGCGATTTCGCCGATGCGGTCCGAAGCCGAGGTGATCTGGTTGGCCTGGTGGCCCGCCGCTTCTGCCAGCTGCATGGCGGTGGCCTGGGTTTCCTGGGTGGACAGCGCGACCTTGGCCGAGGTGTCGTTGATGGTGGTCACCAGGTGGCGCAGCTCGTCGACGGCGTAGTTGATCGCGTCGGCGATGGCGCCGGTCATGTCCTCGGTCACCGAGGCCTTCACCGTCAGGTCGCCCTCACCCAGCGAGGAGATTTCGTCCAGCAGCCGCATGATCGCCTGCTGGTTGCGGCTGTTGAACTCCACCTGGGTCTGGTAGCGCAGTTCCTGCTCGCGCGAGCGGCTGCGCACGTTGGTGGAGACGAAGCCGATGATCGCGATCAGCGACAGCGCACCGGACACCACGCCGATCCAGAAGTTCGGGAACAGGCGGGTATCGGACACCGAGCCGAACGAGGAGAACGCCTCGAACAGCTTGCGGCTGTCGTCCAGCATGTGTGCCGACCCCTGGCCCAGCGCAGTGGCCGCCGACTGTGCGGCGAACAGCTGGCGCGAGCTGGCCAGGATCGCGTCGGCGTCCTGCTTCATCGCTTCCCACTTCTGCTGCGACTGCTCCAGCGCGGCCACGGCGGCAGCACCACGCACGGCGGTGATGCCCAGTTCCTCGTTGCCGTTGCGCAGGCCGTCGAGCACCTGCGAGAACACGGTGATGTCGCGTGCCAGTGCATCGCCGGACGTCGCCGCAGCGCTGCCACCGGCGCGCATTTCGGTCACGCGACGGGCCATGGAGCCGGCCACCACCACCTGCTGCAGGGCGCTGTACACCTGCGACGACGGCGCGCCGGAGGCGGACATCGCACGCACCAGCTCGTTCAGCTGGGCCTGCAGGCCCGGCACCGCGCCGGTGAAGTTGTTGGCATTGCCGGCCAACGCCAGCACCGCCGGTTCACTGGCGACCAGCTGCCCGGCCTGCTTGCCCAGCGGCGCCCAGGTTTCGGCCAGGGTGGCGATCGCACCCGACACGCCCGGCTCCTTGCCGTAGCGCCCCTGCAGGGTCGACACGTTCTGTTCGATCGCGTTGCGGGTCGCCTTGAAGGCGGTGAACGCCTGCGCGTTGCCGCCCACCGCGTCACGGCCCTGGTTGGCCAGCTGCTGCGACAGCACCTGCAGGTCGGCTGCCTTGGAACCGGCATCGGCCAGGCGACTGCCCTGCCAGGTGGCGACGCCGGTGTTGACGCCGAACAGGATCATCGATGCCAGCAGCAGGAACAGCCAGAGGTTGCTGCCGCCCAGCCGCAGCTTGCCGGTCTTGGTGGCGTCCGAAGCAGTACTCATCGTTCAACCTCGATCTTCAATGCAGGGGGCGATGCCCGGCCTCAGGCCGCGGCTTGCCGGAATTCAGGGGTACGCGACAGCAGCGAGAGCGAGAACACGCCCCAGTCATGGCCGTCGGCATGGAAGGCGCGATCGACGAAGTGGCCGTAGCGCCCTTCGGCCAGCGTGCCGGCCGCGATCTGCTGGTCCAGTTCGAAGCTGCGCTGGCCGAACAGTTCATCGATGGTCAGCGCGACGTCGCCGCCGGCCTGGCGCATGATCAGCACGCGCTGGCCTTCCTGCTGCACGGTACGCGTGCCTTCCAGGAAGTACTTCAGGTCGACCACCGGGAACAGGTTGCCGCGCAGGTTGCCTACGCCCAGCAGCCACGGCTGCGCGCACGGTACCGGGGTCACCGGCGGCATCGGCACGATTTCCACCACTTCGCGGAAATCGGACACCAGCCGACGCAGGCCGACGCGGTAACCCACGCCACGCCAGAGGTCCTGGGCGAACTGCCGTTCGGGCAGCTGCACCGCGTGGGCCAGGCTGCGCCGTTCGTAGGCTTCGAGAATGTCGAAGGGCGAGCGCATCAGGCCACCAGTTCGTTGATCCGCGCGATCAGTTCATCCTCGCGCGGCGGCTTGACGATGTAATCGGCCGCGCCCTGGCGCAGTCCCCATGCCTTGTCGGTTTCCATCGCCTTGGTGCTGACGATGATCACCGGAATGTGTTTGATCGCCGCATCACGGGCCATCGCACGGGTGGCCTGGAAGCCGCTCATGCCGGGCAGGACCACGTCCATCAACACCAGCTGCGGCACCTGGTCGCGGACCAGCTGCAGTCCATCCTCGGCGTTGTCCGCTTCCAGCACCTCGTGGCCGGCACGGCGCAGCCACTGGGTGAACACCGCGCGGTCGGTCGGTGAATCCTCGATCAGAACGATACGAGCCATTGTGCCTTTCCCCCCTGGTCAGGCGTTGACGTATGTGCGGATGGCACCCAGCAGTTCTTCACGCGTGAAAGGCTTCGTCAGGTACTGCTCCGAGCCGACGATGCGTCCCCGCGCCTTGTCGAACAGGCCATCCTTGGACGACAGCATGATGACCGGGGTCGCCTTGAACAGCTGGTTGCCCTTGATCAGCGCACAGGTCTGGTACCCGTCCAGGCGCGGCATCATGATGTCGACGAAGATGATCTGCGGTTGCTGGTCTGCGATCTTGGCAAGCGCTTCGAAGCCGTCGGTGGCGGTGACCACCTCGCAGCCTTCGCGCTTGAGCAGCGTTTCCGCAGTCCTGCGGATGGTCTTCGAATCATCGATGACCATCACCCGGAGTCCTGCGAGTTCCCCGCCCGCAGTCGTGTTTTCAGTCATTGCCTATCCCCAAGCGCACGGCCCGATCTCTGGCGGGGGCCGCTACGAAAGCGTATCTATATCGCACTTTCCGCGCCCGCTTCAAGGCCGCCCCATGGCGTGGGGCATGGCGCCCTCCTGAACGTGACGGGTTTCGCAATGCGTGCGCGACCGCCGGGCGGACGCTGCGTTGCAGTACGGCGGGGAGGCGCGCGAGCGGCGTTGCCGCTACCATCAACGCCTTGCCTGACAGGTGCGCCCATGCCGTTGAACGTCATCGTGGTGATGGACCCCATCGCCCACATCAAGATCGCCAAGGACACCACCTTCGCCATGCTGCTGGAAGCCCAGCGCCGCGGCCATGCCCTGCACTACGTGCGCCCGGGCGGCCTGGCCCTGGAAGGCGGCGTGGCGGTGGCCCAGACCGCGCCACTGCAGGTGCGCGACGACCCGGCCGGCTGGTATGAGCTGGGCGCGTTCAGCCGTACCGAGTTCGGTCCCGGCCAGATCGTGCTGATGCGCAAGGACCCACCGGTCGACGCCGAGTACATCTACGACACCCAGGTGCTGGACGTGGCCGCGGCCGCCGGCGCCTGCGTGGTCAACAATCCGCAGGGGCTGCGCGACTACAACGAGAAGCTGGCCGCCCTGCTGTTCCCGCAGTGCTGCCCGCCGACCCTGGTCAGCCGCGATGCCAAGGCGCTGAAGGCCTTTGCCCTGGAACACGGCCAGGCCGTCCTGAAGCCGCTGGATGGCATGGGCGGACGCTCGATCTTCCGCAGCGGCCAGGGCGATCCGAACCTGAACGTGATTCTGGAAACGCTGACCGACGGCGGCCACAGGATGGCACTGGCGCAGAAGTTCATTCCCGACATCACCGCCGGCGACAAGCGCATCCTGCTGGTCGATGGTGAGCCGGTCGATTACTGCCTGGCGCGCATCCCGCAGGGCGACGAATTCCGCGGCAACCTGGCCGCCGGCGGCCGCGGCGAAGGCCGCCCGCTGAGCGAGCGCGACCGCTGGATCGCCGCCCAGGTGGGCCCGGAGATGAAGCGTCGCGGCATGCGTTTCGTCGGCCTGGACGTGATCGGTGATTACCTGACCGAGGTCAACGTGACCAGCCCGACCTGCGTGCGCGAACTGGACGCCCAGTACGGGCTGAACATCGCTGGCACCCTGTTCGACGCACTCGAGGCCGGCCTGCGCTGATGCCGTCCGCCCCTGCCGTCCTGCCCCCGCCGCCGCGCGAAGCGCAACGGCTGGGGGCGACCATCGCGCTGTCTGTGCTGGTCCACGCCCTGCTGATCCTGGGCGTGGGCTTTGCCGTGAAGGGCGATGCACCGCTGGTGCCGACGCTGGAAGTGATCTTCAGCCAGACCCGCACCGCATTGACGCCGAAGCAGGCCGATTTCCTGGCCGCGGCCAACCAGGAAGGCGGTGGCGAGCACGACCGCGCGCAGCGTCCGCGCGACAACCAGGCCGGCATCGTGCCGCAGGCCCAGTCCGGAATCAGCCCGGTGCCACAGCAGCAGCAATCGGCCGCACCGGTTCCGCCGCCGCAGGCACGGGTGGTCAGCAGCCGCAATGGCGAAGAAATGGTGGCGCAGGCGCAGTCCCGGCCCACGCCGGATCAGCCCGAACCGGACGCACCGCTGAGCGCGCGCGAACAGCGCGACGTGGAGATGGCGCGCTTGGCCGCCGAAGTGCACCTGCGCTCGGCGCAGTACGCCAAGCGTCCGAACCGCAAGTTCGTGTCGGCCAGCACGCGCGAATATGCCTATGCCAATTACCTGCGCGCGTGGGTCGATCGCGCCGAGCGCGTAGGCAATCTGAATTACCCGGATGAGGCGCGGCAGCGGCGCCTGGGTGGCCAGGTGGTGATCAGCGTGGGCGTGCGCCGCGATGGCAGCGTGGAGAGCAGCCGGATCCTGCGTTCGAGCGGGACCCCGCTGCTGGATGAGGCGGCACTGCGGGTGGTGAAGCTGGCCCAGCCGTTCCCGCCGTTGCCGAAGACCGAGGATGAGATCGATATCCTGCAGGTCACCCGCACGTGGGTGTTCCTGCCGGGCGGCACCCTGCACGACGATCGGTAGGGTTTTGTTGCCCGGGCCTGCGGCCCGGGACCCGCTGCAAGCCCAAGCAACTGCAACAGCAAGATCAAGAGCTGCGGTTGGGCTTTGGGTTTGGCGGGGCGGTGTGGGCTTGCAGGACTCGCCGTAAACCCGTCCCTGGGGGCTCGATGGCGCCATCCATGGCGCCAACGGTCCTGCAAGCCCACACCGCCCCACATTTGACAGATCGCGACGCATTTTTGCTATCGGTAGGTGTCGACCTTGGTCGACACACATCCACGCCACGCGTGGATGCGAGCGAAGCGACCCGCTTTTGACTTTGATTTTTTTTGATTTTCCGTGGCGGACGCACACGGAAACTGTCCGTGGCCGGGCGGGGTGGGTTCGCGGGGGTGTCCGCGGCATGGATGCCGCGGCCAAGCCCCCAGGGATGGGTTCACGGCGTCCCCCGCGAACCCACCCCGCCCGGCCCAGCGCGGCTTGTGCTTTCGCCCCCCGCCACGAGGGGCTCAGCCGTTGGCCTTCGCCTTCGCCTCGCGCGCCGCCTGTTGCTCGACCAGGGTCAGCGCCACGTTGTCACGCAGGTACGCCGGCTCGACCTTCTCCGGTGCGATGGCTTCGCCGCGCGCGAAGGCCGGCACCGCCAGTGCCAGCACGTCCGATGCCCGCGGCAGCGCAGTGGCATCAAAGCCGCGCAGGCCAGCGCCCAACTGCGAAACAAGCGCGCCCTCGGCTGCACCGAAACCGGTACCGACGCCGTAGGCGGACAGCCCTTCCGGCAGCGCCACCGCGGCAGGTGCGCACACACGTTCTGCATCGCGCGCCACCGGCAGGCCGTCCACGCGCTCGAAGCGGGCAACGTAGAGTTCGCCCATCCGCGCATCGATCGCCGACAGGATCTGCGTTTCTTCCGCCGGTGCCCGCACCGCCAGCACCTGCAGTGTCGAGACCGGCAGCAATGGCCGATCCAGTGCCAGCGCAATGCCTTGGGCAATGGCGATCGCCAGGCGCACGCCGGTGAACGCACCCGGGCCGCGGCTGAGCGCGATACCGTCCAGCTGGCGGCGGCTGATGCCGGCTTCGGCCAGCAGCGCCTCCGCCCACGGCAGGCTCAGTTCGGCGTGCCGACGCGGGGCAATCTCGAAGCGTTCCAGTACCTGTCCGTCGACATGCAGGGCAACGGAACAGGCTTCGGTGGCGGTTTCAAAGGCGAGCAGTTTCATCGGATCGGGTCAGAACAGGGGGAACGTGGCACCGGGCGCCGGCTCGGGACCGGTCGCTACAGCGACCGGGGCAGCCGCATCATCGGCCACGGGCGCCCATTGTGGCGTAAAGAAGGCCTGCACATCGGCCAGGCTGCGGGTACGGCGGAATGGCGGCAGCGAATCGAGGAAGACCCGGCCATACCCCCGATTGAGCAGGCGCGGGTCGCACAGCACCAGCACGCCGCGGTCGCTCTCGCTGCGGATCAGACGGCCGACGCCCTGCTTCAGCGCGATCACCGCCTGCGGCAACTGCTCGTCGCGGAACGGATTGCCGCCCTGGCTGCGGATCGCCTCCAGCCGCGCCTCGTACACCGGGTCATCCGGTGCCGCGAACGGCAGCTTGTCGATCATCACCACGCTCAGTGCTTCGCCGACCACGTCCACACCCTCGCGGAAACTGGCCGAACCGAGCAGCACGCCATTGCCGGATTCACGGAAGCGCTGCAGCAGCGTCGCGCGCGGCGCCTCGCCCTGCACGAACAACGGCCATGGCCCGTCGCGCAGTGCCTCGGCGGCCTCGCGCAGCGCGCGATGCGAAGCGAACAACAGGAAGGCCCTGCCCTGCGAGGCCTGCAGCACGGGTCGCAGGGTCTGGATCAGCGCAGTGCCGAAGCCCCGCGCGGCCGGATCAGGCAGGCCTTCGGGCAGGTAGCACAACGCCTGCTCCGGCCAGTTGAACGGGCTTGGCTGGACCAGCGCGTGGGGGTCGTCCAGGCCCAGGCGCGTGGCGATGTGATCGAAACCGCCACCGACGGTCAGCGTCGCCGAGGTGAAGATCCATGCCGCACGACTGCGTTCGCGGTGCTCGCGCAACGGACCGGACACATCCATCGGCGTGCGCTGGCAGCGGAAACCGCGCGGGGTGAGTTCGTACCAGAGCACATCGGCGGCAGTGGCGGTTTCCGCCGGGTCAGTATCGAAATCGAGGGCAGGTTCGTCATCGCCCAGCCAGCGGCTGAGCCGCGAGACCGCCTCGCGCGCCCGTGCATGGCAGGCATCCAGGCCCGCCGCCGTTTCGCGCAGCGGCTGCAATGCCTGCTCCAGCGTTACCAACCCTGCCATCACCGTATCGAAGCCGTCGCGTACCTGCGGCATCGCCAGTGCGCGCCATTGCGTGCCACGTGGCGGCAGCCCTTCCATCGCCGAACGCAGCGCCAACAACGCCTGCTGCAACTGGTCGACCGGCTCCTGCAACGCCGACTGCGCGCCGCCCACCCCGCGTGCTTCTGCCAGGCAATCGCGCCCGAGCTCCTGCCACGGTCGCATGCCGAAACCCTCGCCGAAGAACTGTGCAGCCAGTTCCGGCAGCTGGTGCGCCTCGTCGATGACGAAGGCCTGCGCGCCCGGCAACAGTTCACCGAAGCCATCCTGCTTCAGTGCCAGGTCGGCCAGCAACAGATGATGGTTGACCACCACCACGTCGGCGGCCTGCGCGCGTTGTCGCGCGCGCACCACGAAGCAATCGTCCCAGAACGGGCAATCGGTGCCCAGGCAATTGTCGACGGTGGAGGTGACCATCGGCAGCAGCGGCGAGTCGTCGGCCAGGCCTTCCAGTTCGGCGATGTCACCGAACTCCGAGCGACCGGACCAGGCCAGGATGCGCTGGAACTGCGCCGCCTGTTCGGGGCTGGAAAAACGCGGCTCACCGCGTGCCTGCTGCAGGCGATAGCGGCACAGGTAGTTCGCGCGCCCCTTCAGCAGCGCGCTGCGCAGGCCGACACCGAGCGCCTGGCGCACCCGTGGCAGATCGCGGTGGTAGAGCTGGTCCTGCAGCGCGCGGGTACCGGTGGAGATGATGGTGCGCAGCCCGGACAGCAGCACCGGCACCAGGTAGGCGAAGGTCTTGCCGGTACCAGTACCGGCCTCGGCCAGCAGCAGATCACGCTGCTGCAGCGCATCGGCGATGGCTTCGGTCAGATGCAGCTGGGCCGGACGCGGGACGAAGGCATCCAGATGCGAGGCGAGCGCGCCGCCGTCGCTGAGGGCTTCGCGGCTGGCATGGACAAGGTCGGACATCAGAGGGAAAGGATACCCGGCCGGGCGCTGCCCGGCACCCGTTTCAGGCCGGAGCACAAGCAACGGCAACAGCTCTGTTCACGGCTCTGGGTTGTACTGAGGGCTGGCGGGGGACTGTGGGTTTGCGGGGACGCCGTAAACCCGTCCCTGGGGGCTTGGCCGCGGCATCCATGCCGCGGACACCCCGCAAACCCACAGTCCCCCGCCTTCGACAGTTTCCCGGTGACGGAGGGACAGGCTTCGCAAAGTCGAGCATGCTCGACTGGCAGCTCAGAAGCGGTGGGAGTAACGGGGAAAGAAGAAAGGAAACGGCAGCGAGCGCGCGCAGCGCGCGACCCGCTTTTGATTTTGATTTTGTTCTTGCCTGCGGCCCGCGCGATGTATGGCAGGCCGGGTGGGTGGGGCGTGCAGGACCGTTGGCGCCATGGATGGCGCCATCGAGCCCCCAGGGATGGGTTTACGGCGTGTCCTGCACGCCCCACCTACCCGGCCCATCACCAGTATCCATCAGTGCGAGCGCGCGCCGCAGAGGGGGCAGCGCCCGATGGAGTGGAATACCTCAGTACCGCTTGATCCCCGGCACCGTGCAACCTTCAATCTGCGCATGCGCCGACACCGCATTTTCCTTCTCGCCCCGCGCCAGGCGCGACTGCTCGATCGTCGCCCAGTGTCGGCGGCACAGCGGCCCCGTCTTCGAACCCAGGTCGATCGCCTTGCGCGCGAACGTCTCCGCCAGCGCCCACTGGCCCTGCAGCAGCGCCAGCTCGGCGCGCTCCTGCAGCACCGCCGGGTCACCCGCCACGATCTCCAGCGCATGGTCCAGGCTGCTGGCGGCACCGGCCAGATCGTTGGCCTGGCGCTGCGCCTGCGCGGTCACCCGCAGATCTTCCACCTGCGAATCACGCAGCGGCTGCACCGACAGCTCCTTGTCGTCCGGACCCGCAGCTGCGTTCACGGCGGCCAGACGCTGCGCCGGCGTGGTGGTATCGACCGGCTTGACCACCGGCGGTGCGCTGCTCACGCAGGCGGCCAGGGCCAGACTAAGGCCGGTCAAGGCCAGGGGCTGCAACAGGGATCGCATGTTCATCGACATCATCGGCTCGGAGGAGGAGAGGCTGCGGCAGGTGCCGCGGCAGGTTCGGCAGGCGCTTCCGGCTTGCGGTCCAGTCCGAACCAGCTACGCCAGCCACCGCCTTCGCCTTCGGCACCGCCCTGCCCATCCGGCGACGTCGCCGGTGCGCACGGTGCATATGCCGGAGCGTAGCCGACCACGAACGGGAAGCGGCGGGCACCCGGGCAGCCTTCATCGGTCGTGTTGAGACCGGTGGGTGCCACCGACTGCCAGTCCAGGCCCTTGTTGCTGACCCGCAGCGGGGCACTCGGCAGGCGCTGGAAGATACCCGACCACACCCGCATCGCACCGGTGGCGCCGTACAGGCCGGCCTGCTCGTTCTGGTCGTTGCCGATCCAGATCACCGCCAGATGATCACCGGTATAGCCGGCATACCAGCTGTCACGGCCGTCGTTGGTGGTGCCGGTCTTGCCGGCCGGCTGCAGGCGGCCCAGGCCATCGGCATTCAGTCGCTGCGCGGTACCACTGGCGACCACCTGCTGCAGGCCGACGCTGATCAGGTTGGCGGCGATCGAGTCACCTTCCTGGGCCGGTGCCGGAGTCTTGTCATACCGCTTGAGCAGTTTGCCCTGCGGGTCGAGCACGCCACGCACCGCGTGCAGCGGCTGGATCTCACCGCCGGACGCGAGGAACTGGTACAGCTGCGCCATCGCGTACGGGCTCTGGTCGGTCGAGCCGAGGATCACCGCCGGATTCGCCTCGGCCTTGATGCCGGCCAGCACGTGGATCAGCTGGGTCACGCGTTCGGGGCCGACCTGCATGCCCACGCGCACCGTGGCCTGGTTGTAGGAATGCGCCAGCGCGTCGATCAGGCGCACGGTGCCATGGCTGCGGTTGTCCGCGTTGCCAGGGGTCCAGTTGCGGCCACGGCCGAGCTGGACGGTCACCGGTGAATCGTCGACCCAGCTGGCCAGCGAATAGCGGTCCGGCTGTGCCAGCGCCAGCAGGTACACGAACGGCTTCAGCAGCGAACCGACCGGGCGCTGTGCCTCGATCGCACGGTTGAAACCGACCTCGGACACTTCACGGCTGCCGATCACGGCCAGCACGTCGCCGTTGTGCACGTCGGTCAGCACCATGCCGGCCTGCAGTTCGGGGCGACGCTTGCTTTCCAGCGACTTGATGGTGCGGGTCACCGCACCTTCGGCATAGGCCTGCGCGGACGGCGACATGCCGGTCATCACGCTCAGGCCGGCCCCCTGCAGTGCCGATTCCGGATAATCATGGCCGAGCTGGCGGCGAACCAGATCGACGTAGGCCGGGAAGCGGTTGGCCGCAACCAGGCCGGGGGTCTTGGGCACCCCCAGCGGCGCTTTCAGCGCACGTTGGTACTCGGCGTCGTCGATCAGCGTGGCCTCGTGCAGCTTGCCCAGCACGAAGTTGCGGCGGTCCAGCGCACGTTCCGGGTTGCGCCGCGGATCATAGAAGGACGGGCCTTTGACCAGGCCGATCAGCAGCGCGATCTGCTCGGTTTCCAGCGACGACAGGTCGCGGCCGAACCAGAACTCGGCACCGGAGGACATGCCATGGATCGCCTGGCTGCCGCGCTGGCCCAGGTACACCTGGTTGAGGTAGGCCTCGAAGATGGTGCGCTTGTCGTAGCGCGCTTCCATGATCAGCGCGTAGAGCACTTCGTTGAACTTGCGGGTGACCGTCTGTTCCTTGCCGATGCCGAGCAGGCCGCTGCGGGCCAGCTGCTGGGTCAGCGTAGAGGCGCCCTGGCGGCTCTGGCCACCGGAGCGGATGGTCACCCACACCGCACGGGCGATGCCGGACAGGTCGATGCCGTGGTGGCGGTTGAAGTCCTTGTCCTCCACCGCCTGCAGGCCGGTCACCAGCAGGTCCGGCGCCTCATCCATGCGGATCAGGCGGCGTTCTTCCTGCTTCTGCCCGTACAGGGTGGCGATGCGCGCCGGGTCCAGCCGTGCGGCCTTCAGCGCCTTGCGGTTGTCGGCATCACGCAGCGACGCGACCGCACCGTCGGACAACGACAGTTCCAGCCGGCGCGGGGCGACCCGGCCGTCGACATCGTTGTAGCCGCGGCTGGAAATGACGAAACGCCCGCCGTTCACCGCATAGGTGGCTGGCTCCTTGCCCTGGCCGTCATCGCGGTAGGCAGAAGCGGCCAGCTCGGTCTTCAGGGTCGCCGCATCCATTGCCTTGCCGGGCGTGAGCACCAGCGGACGCGCGTACACACGGGTCGGGATCTGCCAGCGCAGTTCACCGAAGCGTTGGGTGACCTGCTGGTTCAGGTACAGCGCATAGGGGATCAGGAAACCCAATCCCAACGCGACCGCAGCCATGCTCCAGGTGATCAGCCGGCGCCGCCACAGCGGGCCGTTGTCCTGCTGGTCGTCGTCGTCGAAATCGTCGATGTCGTCGGAATCGTAGCGTCGGGGCACGGGGATGCGAGAATGTAAGGTCTGGCGAGTCTACCCCAGCCGCTGCGGCTGGCGGATTCTCCCGGGTTCCCCTGCTTAAGCTGGAGTTGCAACCGGATGGCGATGTCCCTGGCCGAGATCCGATACCTGATCAACCGCCTGTCGGGCCTGGCCCGCCGGAGCCTGGCCAGCCTGCGTACCCGTGGGTGGCGGGCGACCTGGCAGCGCATCCGCGTGCACACCCAGCGCGCCGTCCCCGCCCCACGCACGCCGTTGTTCCTGCCACCGGAACAAGCGTTCGCCCCGTTCACGGTGCCGTTCAGTGAAACGCCGGAAGTGAGCATCGTCATCCCGGTCTACAACCACGTCGGCCACACCCTGGCCTGCCTGCGTGCCCTGGCAGCGCACCCGCCGGCGGCGGCCTGCGAGATCCTGGTGGTGGATGACGGCAGCAGTGACACCACCCCGCAGTGGATGCCACAGGTGGCCGGACTGCGCTATGAGGTACGTGAGCGCAATGGCGGCTTCATCGAAGCCTGCAATGACGGCGTCGCACGCGCACGCGGCCGCTTCGTGGTGCTGCTCAACAACGATACGGTGCCGCAGCCGGGCTGGCTGGATGCACTGCTGGACACGTTCGCCAATACCCCCGAGGCCGGGCTGGTCGGCAGCCAACTGCTGTACCCGGATGGCCGACTGCAGGAATCGGGGGGCGTGATCTTCGCCGACGGCAGCGGCTGGAGCTACGGCCGCTTCGAGGCCGCCGACGACCCGCGCTTTGCCAGCCTGCGTGACGTCGACTACT
Organism: Stenotrophomonas sp. WED208; assembly: GCF_040984485.1. Taxonomy (NCBI): domain Bacteria; kingdom Pseudomonadati; phylum Pseudomonadota; class Gammaproteobacteria; order Lysobacterales; family Lysobacteraceae; genus Stenotrophomonas; species Stenotrophomonas sp. WED208. Next base: position 1,077,624 of record NZ_JAZARB010000001.1, on the reverse strand, counting down.
GCTCCGGCGCGGCGCTGATGCTGCCGCGCGCCCTCTGGCAGCAGCTGGGCGGCTTCGATACCCGTTACAAGCCGGCGTACTACGAGGACACCGATCTGGCTTTCCGCGTTCGCGCCCAGGGCCTGCGAGTGCTGGTGCAGCCGGCCAGCCGCGTGGTCCACGATGAAGGCACCAGCAACGGCACCGATACCGGCAGCGGGGTGAAGGCCTACCAGGTGCGCAACCAGGCCATCTTTGCGACCAAGTGGGCGGCCGAGCTGGCCCACCATCCTGCAGTGGGTGCGGTGCCGTCGCCTGCGCTGCTGCAGCGCGGCCGCCGCCAGGTGCTGATCCTCGATGAGGAAGTCCCGAGGCCCGATCGCGATTCCGCCTCGCTGCGCCAGGTCAACCTGATCCGCCTGCTGCTGCAGGGCGGCGCTCACGTGGTGTTCGTCCCCACCCGCCGCGAACACGGCGGCGCTGCCACCGAGGCGCTGCAGCGGATGGGCGTGGAAGTCTGGTACGCGCCGTTCATTGATGGCGTGGCCGGCTGGCTGCGCACGCACGGTGCGCGCTTCGACGTGGCGCTGCTGGTCCGCCATCATGTTGCCCACGAGTGCCTGCCGCTGCTGAAGCGCTATGCCCCGCAGGCACGCACGGTATTCGACACCGTGGACCTGCACTACCTGCGCGAACGCCGCGGTGCCGAAGTCGCCGGCGACACCAGCCTGCTACGGGCCGCCGAGCGCACCCGTACCAGCGAACTGGCGGTGATGGAGCAGTGCGACATCACCGTGCTGGTCAGTGCCGCCGAGCGCGAGCAGCTGCAGGCCGACGCCCCTTCCGTGCAGGTGGAGCTGATCTCCAACCTGCACGACGTCGCCGGCGCCGGCAAGCCGTTCGAACAGCGCCATGACCTGGTGTTCGTCGGTGGCTTCCGCCATCCGCCGAACCTGGATGCCATGGAGTGGTTCATCGGCGAAGTCTTTGCCGGCATCCGCGCCCGTCTGCCCGAGGTACGCCTGCACTGCATCGGTGCCGCCACGCCGGAATCGCTGCTGGCGTTGGCCGCTCGCCAGCCGGGCGTGCAGATGCATGGCTTCGTCGAGGACATCACGCCTTACATGGACGGTGCCCGCATTTCCATCGCGCCACTGCGCTTCGGCGCCGGCGTGAAGGGCAAGATCAACCTGAGCATGGCCCATGGCCAGCCGGTGGTCGGTACCACCTGCGCCGTGGAAGGGATGCACCTGCTCCCGGGCCAGGACGTGCTGGTGGCCGATGATGCGGCGGGCTTCGCCGATGCGGTGGTCCGCCTGTACCAGGATCCGCAGCTGTGGCAGCAGTTGTCCGACGCCGGCCTGGCCAACATCGCAGAGCACTTCTCCCTCGACGCTGCCCGCGCGACCGTGCAGCGGGTGTTCTTCACCTAGTCCGGGCGACCGCCGGCGCGGCGCAGGCGATCTTCGAACGCCGGCAGCTCGGCCAGGTCCGGTTGCAGCAACCGGGCCTGTTCGGCGGCGTGTGCGGCAAACGCCAGGTCTCCATTGCCGAGCCGTTCGCTGCCGATCGCCAGCCAGCGCTGGGCCAGGCGCAGCCGTGCCGCGGGAAGTCCAGCCGCGGTCGGCGACAGGGTCTGCCACGCCTGCAGGCAGGCACCGGCCGCCTGCACGCGATTCTGCCGCAGGTTGTCGTCGAAACAACTTCGGCTGGCCGGCAACAGGCGGGCTGCAGCGGCCTTCACCCGTGCATCGCGTGGCGCCAGTGACTGCGCTTCGCGCAACGCGTCGAACGCACTGTGGCCGGGGGGGCTGATCCATTGCCCAGCGCGTTCGGCGCGCTCGATCCTGCGCAGGTGGTCGCGCAGTTGGCGCTCGCGCTGCGTGTTGCTGACCGACGGCTGCTGCAGCGCCTTCTGCGCCTGGTGTGCGCGCTGCAGACGCTGTGCGAGCTGCTGTCGTGCGGCCGGCGAGGCGCCCAGTTCTTCCGCCAGCGCGGCATCCGCCTGCGCCGCCTCGAACTGGAAGTCGTCGGCCTGCTTCTGGCTGCGTGCCAGTACGGCCTGCAACGCCTGTTCGCGGCCGCGCTGGGCATTGGGATCATCGGCCGCCACCGCAAGAACCGCCAGGAACCCCTTGGCCGCCACGTCCAGCTGCCGCCGCTGCAATGCACGTTGCGCCTGCCTCAGGCGCTGATCGACCGCCCGCGCCAACGCTTCCTGGCTGGCGGGCAGATCGGCGTGGCCGGCATCGAACTGGCGCGCGCGCTGCACGATCGCAGCGGCTTCGGCCAGGTCCCCGCGCCCGGCCAGCGTACGCGCATGCTGCAGCAGATCGCTCAGTGCATCTTCGCGCCCTTCCAGCGCCGGCAGGTTGTCTGGCTGCAGTGCCAGGATGCGCTGGAACAGCGGCAGTGCACTGCTGTCGCCATCGTCGAGCCGCCCGGCAGCGAGGGCATTGCGGGCCTGCGCCAGCAGCGCACCGATGCCCGCCCCGGCACTGCGCCGTGCCTGCAACTGGCGGGCGACGGCATCTGCATCACCTTGCGGCACCTGCAGTTCGCGGGCCAGTGCCAGTGCCTGCGCACTGCCGTCGAGATCATTGTTCTCAAGTTTGTCGCGGGCCTGCTGCAGGGCGGCAGCGGCCGTTCGTGCCAGGCCTTCACGGGCCTGCGGACGGTCGCCATCCAATGCCAGCACGGCCTGGTAACGTTCGCGTGCGCCACTGCCGTCGGCCGCGCTCAGTCGGCCGCTGGCAAGCGCACGATCGCCCTCGACCAGCAGCTGTTCGATCTGCGGTTCATCCCAGAACCAGTCAGCCAACGGCTTGCGCAGCAGCACCAGCAGCACGAACACCGCCAGCGCCGCGACCAGCGCCCAGCGCCACACCCGGCGCGCGTGGCGGGCCTGCAGCCACCACCAACGGCCTTCGCGGCGGACGCGGTCCAGCGCAGGATGTTCAGCGCCATGCGGGCGATGCGGAGGCTCGCGTTCCATGCGTGCAGGGTAGCCGGGGCAGCGTGAAGCTCAGCCGAGGCGACGCGCCTCGCTCACGCCGGGCAGCGCATCCAGCTTGCCCAGCAGGGTCGACAGCTGGCCGTAGTCGCTCACCTTCAGGCGCAGGCGCAGATGGGCACGGCCACTGTTGCGCACGTTGTCACTGTGGATGTCGAGCACGTAGGCGTCTTCCTGGGCGATCAGGTTGGTGATGTCCTTCAGCAGCCAGCGGCGGTCGACTGCAGTGACCACCACGTCCACCTCGTAGCCACCGCCGGCCTGGCCCCACTCCACCGGCAGGATGCGCTGCGGGCTGGTGGCTGCCAGCCGGGCCAGCGCAGCACAGTCTGCACGATGTACGGTGACACCCCGGCTACGGGTCAGGTAGCCGACGATCGGTTCGCCGGCCACCGGCTGGCAGCAACGCGCCAGCTGTACCAGCAGGTTGCCCACGCCCTGCACGGTGAACTTGGACTTGCCCAGGTTCTCGCGGCGCGCGGTCGGGCGTGGCAGGCTCGGCGCAGGTGCCGGCTGGCTGGCCGCACGCTCCGCCTCCAGCAGGGTACGGCTGACCTGGTTCGGGCCGGTATCACCCAGCGCCACCTGGATGTAGAGATCGTCGACGCTGTCGGCATGGAACTTCTTCGCCGCCACCGACAGGTCCGAGTGCTGCAGGCCCAGCCGCTTCAGTTCGCGCTCAAGCAGTTCGCGGCCGGCCTGCACGTTGCGCGCGCGATCCAGCTTGTGGAACCAGCTGCGCACCTTTTCGCGCGAGCGGTTGCTGGCCAGGAAGCCGTTGGCCGGCATCAGCCAGTCGCGACGCGGGTCGGCCTCCTTGCCGGTCAGGATCTCGACGCGGTCGCCGCTGCGCAGGCGGTAGGTCAGCGGCACGATACGGCCATTGACCTTCGCACCACGGCAACGGTGGCCCACCATCGTGTGCACCTGGTAGGCGAAATCGAGCGGCGTGGCCCCCTGCGGCAGGTCCAGCACCTCGTCCTTCGGGCTCAGTGCATAGACCCGGTCCTCGGTCAGCTCGGCATCGAGCGCCCCGGCCAGTTCATTGCCCTGCCCATCCTGCGCCTGCTCCAGCAGTTGGCGCATCCAGGTGATCTTGCGGTCGAAGGACTTTTCCGCGCCCTTGCCGCCTTCCTTGTACTTCCAGTGCGCGGCCACGCCCAGCTCGGCCTGCGAATGCATCTCGTGGGTACGGATCTGCACTTCGATGGTGCGGCCTTCCGGACCGACCACGGCGGTATGCAGCGAACGGTAGTCGTTGGCCTTGGGCCGGGCGATGTAATCGTCGAACTCGCTCGGCACCGGCGCCCACAGCGCGTGCACCACGCCCAGCGCGGCGTAGCAGGCGGCGACATCATCGACCATCACCCGCACCGCGCGGATGTCGTACAGCTGGTCGAACGCCAGCCGCTTCTTCTGCATCTTCCGCCAGATGCTGTAGATGTGCTTCGGGCGGCCACTGACCTCGGCCTTGATGCCCTGCGCGACCAGTTCGCGCGACAGCACCTTCTTGACGTTCTCGACGTAGCGCTCGCGGGCGATGCGGGTCTCGTCGACCTCGCGGGCGATGCGCCGATAGGTCTCCGGCTCCAGGTGGCGGAACGCCAGGTCCTCCAGCTCCCATTTCAGCTGCCAGATGCCCAATCGATTGGCCAGCGGTGCATGGATGTCACGGGTCAGCTGCGCCAGCGCGCGACGCTGCTCATCGTCCAGCTTGTCGGCCGCGCGCATCCGGGCCAGCTGCCGGGCCAGCAGGATCGGCACCACGCGCAGGTCGCGGATGATCGCCAGCAGCAGGCGGCGCAGGCCTTCGCTGTTGCGCCCGGCCTCGCGGCCGGCGTGCAGCGCCCACACCGGATCGGCCGCATCCTGGCCATCCAGCAGGCCGATCACCGCGGCCTTGTGGTTGCCCAGCGGCAGTTGCTCCAGGCTGGCGCGCAGGCCGGGCAGATCGAACAGCAGGGCCGCGACCACCGCGCCTTCGTCGGCCGAGAGCATCGCCAGTGCGTCGAGGGTGTCGCCCAGCACCGACCAGCTGGCGCGCATCTGGTGGTCGCACTCCGGCGCTTCCCAATGCTCGCGCAGGGCCTGGCGCAGCGGAGCGGGCAGCACCGCTGCCGAGGGACGGTTCAACAAGGCATCCAGGCCGGGGACGGAAGCGCGGTTCACAGCATCGAGCAGGCAAGACAGAGGCCTCTACACTAGCGCCGGCGCCGTTCAGGGACAATCGCCGCGACTGCATCGCCCGGCATCAGCACATGCCGCTACACTCCGCACAAACCCAGGAGAGTCCCGCCATGCCTTCGATTGCCCTGCCTTTCCACCCCCGGTTGCTGGCCTGCGCCGCGGTACTGCTGACGCTGTCGGCACCGGCGCTGGCCCAGCGCGTGGTGGAAGGCGACCTGCAGCAGCAGATGTCGCCGGCCGAGTTCAAGGCTGCGGGCCTGGACAAGCTCAACGCCACCGAGTTGGCCGCGCTCAACCGCTGGTTGCAGGGCAAGGTCGAGTCAGCCACCACCCAGGCCGTCGCCGCCGTTCGCGAGGAAGCGCGTGAAGAAGGTCGCCAGGAAGTGATCAAGAAGAACCGTGGCTTCTTCGACTTCGGCAGCAGCGAGCCCATCGAAAGCACCCTGCAGGGTGAGTTCCGTGGCTTCGGCCAGGGCCGCCACTACGTGCTGCAGAATGGCCAGGAGTGGGAGCAGGTCGATGCCACCCACTACTCCGGGGCGCGCAAGGAGTCCCCCAAGGTCAGCATGCGCCCGGGGCTGATGGGCGTGTGGTACATGAAGGTGGACGGCGTGAACGTGCAGCCGAAGGTGCGCCGCGCCAAGTAACGCCGTCACCGCACATCAACGCCGGGCCGATGCCTGGCGGCAATGGCCGCCCCACGCGGCGGCCATTGCCCGGATTCACGCCTGGCGCAGAGCGGTCACCCGCTGCGCCAGCTTCTTCGCCGAGATGCCGGTGCGTGCACCCAGCTCCTGCGCGAACAGCGATACCCGCAGCTCTTCCAGGTCCCAGCGCAGGGCCTGCCATTGCGGGCGCTCGCGCAGTCCCTGCTGCTCCCCCGCTTCCAGCGCTTCCAGGAACGGATGCAGTTCCAGCATGCGTGCCTGGTCACGTGGCGGATCACGCTTGGCACGCTCGGTGCGCAGGATCATCGCCTTCAGATAGCGCGGGTACTGCGCCAACGCGTCGGCCGGCGTGTCGCGCAGGAAGCCGGGATGGATCAGCCCGACCAGCTGCGCTTCCATGTCGTCCAGATTGCCGCGTGCCCAGCCCATCAACGGTGCTTCCAGCATCGGCTTCAGTTCCGCCACCAGCGCCAGGATGGTTTCGGCCAGCTTCAGCCGCGACATGGCCTCGCCAAACAGCGCCTTGGCCGCATGCTCACGACGCTGCTCGAAGGCTGCCGCATCGCGGATGTCTTCCAGCCCCTCGGCCAGCACCGCGTTCATCGCCGCATCGACCAGGTCACCACGCAGGCGTTCCTGCGACTCGATCGCCGCATACAACAGGCCGGTCTTGGCACCGACCGGCAGCTGCTTGCGTGCCTGCTTCACCTTCTCGGCCAGGGCAATCTCCAGCAGACGGCGCACGCCCAGCGGATGGGCCTCCAGCGCCTGCTGGCGATCGGCGAAGATGCGCAGCGCCACGCTGTCGCCCTCGTCCAGCAACGCCGGATAGGCCGGCACGCCCGCTTCACCGGGTACCTGCAGAGGAATCGGCGTGGCCGGGAACGTACGCAGGCCATCGACGGCCATCTCGCGGCCGGCGCGTGCAGCGAAGGCATCGCCGGCACGACCACCGAACTTCGCGCGCAGCGTGTCCAGATCACGCGAGGTCGCCAGCACCTTGCCCTGCTCGTCGCGCAGCCGCAGGTTCATGTGCAGGTGCGGCTCGATCGAGCCGGGCTCGAAATCGAGCGCCGTCACCGTTGCGCCGGTCGCACGTGACAGGAAGCGCGCCAGCTCGCCGGTGATGGCATCGGCGCTGGGCTGCGGGAACGCCTCGTAGAATGCGCGACCGAAGTCCGGTGCTGGCACGTAGTTGCGGCGCATCGCCTTGGGCAGGCTGCGGATCAGTGCCGAGGCCTTGTCGGCGACGAAACCCGGCGCCAGCCAGCCCAGTTGCACCGGGTCCAGCGCGTTGAGCAGATGCAGCGGCACGTCCAGGGTGACGCCGTCGTCGTCGGCTCCCGGCTCGAAGCGGTAATGCAGTGGCAGGCGCGCCTGGCCCAGCGGCAGGTACTTCGGATAGCGCTCCTGTTCGCTGCCCTCACCCGGCAACAGATCGACCAGGGACCAGTGCAGGGTCTTGCGCTGTTCCGGCGCCAGCCCCTTCCACCAGGTGTCCAGACCCGCCGCCGAATGGATCTGCGGCGGCACCCGGTCCAGGTACCAGCGCGCCTGCCAGTCCTCGTCGGCAACGATGCCAGCACGGCGCAGCTTGGCTTCTTCCTCGCGGGCGATCTCCAGCACTTTCTGGTTGTCGGCCACGAAGCTGGCGCGGGTGTTGATCTCACCGGTCACCAGTGCCTGGCGCACGAAGATGTCGTGCGCTTCGCCCGGCGCGATGCGGCCGTAGTGCACCGGCTTCTTCGGCGCCAGCACCAGGCCGAACAGGCTGATCTGCTCGGAGGCCAGCACCTGGCCCTGCGCGCGCGACCAGTGCGGATCGAAGTGCTTGCGCAGCAGCAGGTGCGGCAGTTCGGCGATCACCCAGTCCGGCTCGATCGCCGCCAGGGTCATGCCCCACACCTTCTGCGTATCCAGCAGGTTGGCCACCAGCAGCCACGGCGGCGGCCGCTTGGACAGCGCCGAACCCGGGAACGGCAGGAAGCGGCGCTGGCGTGGCGCCTGGAAATCGCCCTTCTCGGTGCGGTGGCCGATCTGCGTCGGCAGGCCCGCCACCAGCGCCCGATGCAGGGTCTGGTACGCAGCGGCACGCACGCGTTCGCTGAAACCGCCGCCAACCGGTGCCTGTTCCTTCTGCGCGCGCACGGGCACTGGCGCCGGGGCCGCCTCGGCCTTGCCTTCGCGGGCCAGGCGCGCGGCACGGTGCAGCTGGCCACGGGTGGCCTTCACTGCAGCGGCGTCATCGCGCGCCGGAGCCGGTGCACTGCTGCCAGCCAGCAACGGCGCCATCGAGGCCTCGTTGGCCTCTTCCTTCCAGCCCAGTTCTTCGCACAGCAGGCGCAGCTGTCGATGCAGCTCGCGCCATTCGCGCATGCGCAGGAAACCGAGGAAATGGCGACCGCACCAGTCGCGCAGCTTGGATTGGGTCAGGTCTTCGTGGGCCTGCCGATAGGCATCCCACAGGCGCAGCACGCCGACGAATTCGGACCGCCCATCGGCGAACTGCGCATGCGCGCTGTCGGCCGCGCCACGCGCTTCGGGCGGGCGCTCGCGCGGGTCCTGGATGCCCAGGAACGAGGCGATCACCAGCATCGGCCGCAGGCAGCCGGCGGCCTGCGCGGCGACCAGCATGCGCGCCAGCTTCACGTCCACCGGCAGGCGTGCCATCTGCTTGCCGATGGTGGTCATACGCCGCTCGGCGTCGATGGCGCCCAGTTCGGTCAGCTGTTGCCAGCCATCGGCCACCGCGCGTTCGTCCGGCGCTTCCAGGAACGGGAACTCCTCGATGCGGCCCAGGCCCAGCTGCAGCATGCGCAGGATCACCCCGGCCAGGCTGGAGCGGCGGATTTCCGGATCGGTGAACTCCGGCCGCGCCTGGAAATCGGCCTCGGCATACAGGCGATAGCAGATGCCCTCGGCGATACGGCCGCAGCGGCCCTTGCGCTGGTTGGCGCTGGCCTGCGAGATCGGCTCGATGTGCAGGCGGTCCAGCTTGTTGCGCGGGCTGTAGCGCTTGACGCGGGCAAAGCCCGGATCGACCACGTAGCGGATGCGCGGCACCGTCAGCGAAGTTTCGGCCACGTTGGTGGCCAGCACGATGCGCCGGTTCGGCCCGGGATTGAACACCCGGTCCTGGTCCTGGTTGGACAGGCGCGCGTACAGTGGCAGCACCTCGGTGTTGCGGTACTTGCGCCGTTCCAGCGACTGGTGCGCATCGCGGATCTCGCGCTCACCCGGCAGGAAGATCAGCACGTCGCCGCGCCCATCCAGGCGGGTGATCTCGTCGATGGCCGACACGATGGCGTCGTTGACGGTGCGTTCGCCCTGCTCTTCGCCCTCGCCTTCCAGCGCACGGTAGCGCACTTCCACCGGGTAGGTGCGGCCTTCGACGCTGATCACCGGCGCATTGTCGAAATGCTGGGCGAAGCGTTCGGTGTCGATGGTGGCCGAGGTCACGATCAGCTTCAGGTCCGGGCGCTTGCGCAGCAGCTGCTTCAGGTAGCCCAGCAGGAAGTCGATGTTGAGGCTGCGTTCGTGCGCCTCGTCGACGATGATCGTGTCGTAGTTCGACAACCAGCGATCGCTGGCGATTTCCGCCAGCAGGATGCCGTCGGTCATGAACTTGATGCGGCTGTCTTCGCTGACCTTGTCGTTGAAACGCACCTGGTAGCCGACCAGCTGGCCCAGTTCGCTCTGCAGCTCCTGCGCCACGCGGCTGGCCACCGCACGTGCGGCAATCCGTCGCGGCTGGGTGCAGCCGATCATGCCGGCCTGGCCACGGCCTGCGGCCAGGCACAGTTTCGGCAGCTGGGTGGTCTTGCCCGAGCCGGTTTCACCGGCGATCACCACGACCTGGTGGTCGCGGATCAGCCCGATGATGGCGTCGGCTTCACGCGCAATCGGCAGCTGCGGGTCCAGAGTAATGGACGGCTGCTGCTGCGCCCGGACCTGCCGGCGCTGCACCGACGCCTGCAAGGCCTGCTCGAAGGTGGCGGCCAGCGCCGCATCCTGTGGCTTGGCCTGGCAACGCGAGAGCATTCCCAGCAAACGGCCCCGGTCGCGGCTCATGGCGCCGTCGATGGCGGCACGCTGCTGGCGCAGGCGGGGCGGCGGATTTTTATCGATAGAGTTCATCAATCGGTTCGTTCAAAACTTTGAAAGCGACCAGTCATCACGACCGGTTTATTGTGAAGGCCAACGATTCCACAAGGAGGAACCCCATGGCGAAGACCAAGAGCACGACCAAGGCCAAGACCGGCAAGCAGAAGCTTGCAGCGGCGGCACCGTCGGCGCCGAACATCGATATCGGGATCACCCAGGGCGACCGCAAGAAGATCGCCGACGGTCTGTCGCGCTTCCAGGCCGATGCGTTCACGCTCTACCTGAAGACGCACAACTTCCACTGGAACGTGACCGGGTCGATGTTCAACTCGCTGCACACCATGTTCGAGACGCAGTACACCGAGCAGTGGGCGGCACTGGACGACGTGGCCGAGCGCATCCGCGCGCTGGGCTTCAATGCCCCGGGCTCCTACCGGGAATTCGCTGCGCTGACCTCGATCGCCGAGGAACCGGGCCTGACCGACAGTGCGGACTGGCGTGAAATGGTACGCCAGTTGGTGGTCGCCAACGAAGCGGTCTGCCGTACGGCACGTGAAGTGCTGGAGGTGGCGGCCAAGGGTGACGACGCGCCGACCGAGGATCTGATGACCCAGCGCCTGCAGACCCACGAGAAGTACGCCTGGATGCTGCGTTCCCTGCTCCAGTAAGGGTTTTGGGGGTCTCGGCAGGGCTGCGCCCTGCACCCGCAGAGGCCACTGCAACGGCAACAGCCGGAGCAAAAGCTGGTTTCCTGTGGGTTGGCGGGGTGGGTCCGGTTGCGGGGGACGCCGTAAATACGTCCATGTAGGCTCGGTCGCGCCATCCATGGCGCTCACGCCCCCGCAACCGGACCCACCCCGCCTTCGACAGTTTTTCGCGATCTGCCGGAACAGCGTCCGCTCTGGTAGGTGTCGACCTTGGTCGACACGGATGAATTCATTCGATATCTGACAGATGTGTCGACCAAGGTCGACACCTACCAACAGCACACGGAATCTGTCGGGGGTGGGGCGGTGTGGGCTTGCAGGACCGTTGGCGCCATGGATGGCGCCATCGAGCCCCCATGGACGGGTTTACGGCGTGTCCTGCAAGCCCACACCGCCCCGCCCAACCAGCAGCCCCCCAGAGCCGGCTGTTGCCTTTGACGTTGCTCCGGCTTGTAGCAGGTGCAGGGCGCAGCCCTGCCGAGACACCCCCGCCGGGGTAAACTAGCCGGATGGCTTCCCGTCCCGCGCACGACCTGCTCCAACGCGTCTTTGGTTACGACGATTTCCGTGGTCCCCAGCAGGACATCGTGGAGCATGTGGCTGCCGGTCACGATGCCTTGGTGCTGATGCCCACCGGCGGTGGCAAGTCGCTGTGCTACCAGGTGCCGGCCCTGCTGCGTGACGGATGTGGCATCGTCATCTCGCCGCTGATCGCGCTCATGCAGGACCAGGTCGAGGCCCTGCGCCAGCTCGGCGTGCGTGCCGAGTACCTGAACTCGACCCTGGACGCCGAGACCGCTGGCCGCGTCGAGCGCGAACTGCTCGCGGGCGAGCTGGACATGCTCTATGTCGCCCCCGAGCGCCTGCTGACCGGCCGCTTCCTGTCGCTGCTGTCGCGCAGCCAGATCGCCCTGTTCGCCATCGATGAAGCACACTGCGTGTCGCAGTGGGGCCATGATTTCCGCCCCGAGTACCGCCAGCTGACCGTGCTGCACGAGCGTTGGCCACAGATCCCGCGGATCGCGCTGACCGCCACCGCCGATCCGCCGACCCAGCGCGAGATCGCCGAGCGCCTCGATCTGCAGGAAGCACGCCACTTCGTCAGCTCCTTCGACCGCCCCAACATCCGCTACACCGTGGTGCAGAAGGACAACGCGCGCAAGCAGCTGACCGATTTCCTGCGCGGCCACCGTGGCGAGGCCGGCATCGTCTACTGCATGTCGCGGCGCAAGGTCGAAGAGACCGCCGAATTCCTCTGCGGCCAGGGCTTCAACGCCCTGCCCTACCATGCCGGCCTGCCACCGGAAGTACGCGCCAGCAACCAGCGCCGCTTCCTGCGCGAGGACGGCATCGTGATGTGCGCCACCATCGCCTTCGGCATGGGCATCGACAAGCCGGACGTGCGCTTCGTCGCGCATACCGACCTGCCCAAGTCGATGGAAGGCTACTACCAGGAAACCGGTCGCGCCGGCCGCGATGGCGAGGCCGCCGAGGCCTGGCTGTGCTACGGCCTGGGCGACGTGGTGCTGCTCAAGCAGATGATCGAGCAGTCCGAAGCCGGCGAAGAGCGCAAGCAGCTGGAGCGGTCCAAGCTGGACCACCTGCTGGGCTACTGCGAGTCGATGCAGTGCCGTCGCCAGGTGCTGCTGGCCGGTTTCGGCGAGACCTATCCCCAGCCCTGCGGCAACTGCGACAACTGCCTGACGCCGCCGGCCTCATGGGACGCGACCATTCCGGCGCAGAAGGCGCTGAGCTGTGTCTACCGCAGCGGCCAGCGTTTCGGCGTCGGCCACCTGATCGACGTTCTGCGTGGCAGCGAGAACGAGAAGGTCAAGCAGCAGGGCCACGACAAGCTCAGCACCTATGCGATCGGTCGCGATCTGGATGCGCGCACCTGGCGCAGCGTGTTCCGCCAGCTGGTCGCCGCCAGCCTGCTGGAAGTGGACAGCGAGGGCCACGGTGGCCTGCGCCTGACCGACGCCAGCCGCGACGTGCTGACCGGCCGCCGCCAGATCAGCATGCGCCGCGACCCGGCCAGCAGCACCAGCGGCCGCGAGCGCAGCGCGCAGCGCACCGGCCTGTCGGTGCTGCCGCAGGATCTGGCGCTGTTCAACGCGCTGCGCGGCCTGCGTGCCGAACTGGCCCGCGAACAGAACGTGCCGGCCTTCGTGATCTTCCACGACAGCACCCTGCGCAACATCGCCGAACAGCGCCCGACAAGCCTGGACGAACTGGCCCGGGTCGGCGGCATCGGTGGCACCAAGCTGAGCCGCTACGGCCCGCGCCTGGTCGAGATCGTGCGCGAAGAAGGGTAGCGGCGGGCCATACCCGGCGGCCCGTGGATCGGCCGCGCTTCGCGCTCGCTGGGCATGACCCGGCGCTACTCCTACGCTGCTGCCCTTGTAGAGCCGAGCCCACGCTCGGCTGCTTCTGCGGGGACGACAGCCGAGCATGGGCTCGGCTCTACATACATTGGTGCAGCTCCAACCTTGAACCGGCCATTCAGCCGGAAGTGCATCCGTGCCCGCTTGCAGCTAGATTAGCGCCATGTCCCTGGCCTCGACCCTGCTCCGTGTCGTGCTCATGCTCAGCCTGTTGCTCAACGGGTTGAACGCGGCCATGGCCAGCGGTCACGAGGAAATGGGCCGGATGGCCCACGCCGCAGCCACTGCTGTTGATGGCGGCACTGCCGACTGCCACCACCACGCGGGTATGCAGGCCGACGAGGCCCCGCAGGCCAAGGCGCCCGCCCACGACGCCCACTGCCAGATCAAGGACTGCGTGCGCAGTTGTGCCCAGCACCCCCTGCTGGTGGTACTGCCGCTGCCGGTCATGGCCGGCCCGGCGCTGTCGCTGGCCCCGCAGCCGATGCCGGCCACTGGCCGTCCGGCGCCGCCGCTGCCGCCGATCTCGCGTCCTCCCATCGGCTGATTCCACACGCACCGTGCGCCCTGCGCACCGTAGCCGGCCGCCTGCCGGCGTCTTCACGTGTCTGGAGTCACCACCATGAATACCCGCATTCCCCCCGGTCCGGGCGCTGTGCCCATGCCGTCGCGCCGCCTGTTCGTGCAGGGCCTGGCCGCCGGCGGCGTGGTTGCCGGCATCGCCGCTGTCGGCGTTCCGCAGCGCGCGCTCGCCGCCGCCACGGCCGCCCCACGGCTGGCCGGCGCCCCCGCCGTGCTCAGCGACACCCGCATCGAACTGGCCATCGGCGAATCGCTGGCCAACTTCACCGGCCGCACCCGCCCGGCGATCACCGTCAACGGCTCGCTGCCGGCACCGATCCTGCGCTGGCGCGAAGGCCAGACTGTGGACCTGTTCGTGCGCAACACGCTGGAACGCCACCCGACCTCGATCCACTGGCACGGCATCCTGCTGCCCGCCAACATGGACGGCGTGCCCGGCCTGAGCTTCAACGGCATCGGCCCTGGTGAGACCTATCACTACCACTTCGAGCTGAAGCAGTCGGGCACCTACTGGTACCACAGCCACTCGATGTTCCAGGAGCAGGCCGGCCTGTACGGTGCACTGATCATCGACCCCGCCGAGCCGGCGCCGTACCGGCACGACCGCGAGCACGTGATCATGCTGTCCGACTGGACCGACATGGACCCGGGCGCGCTGTTCCGCCGCATGAAGAAGCTGGCGGCGTACGACAACTACTACATGCGCACGCTGCCGGATTTCCTGCGCGACGTGAAGCGCGACGGCTGGTCGGCGGCGCTGTCTGACCGCGGCATGTGGGGACGGATGCGGATGACGCCGACCGACCTGTCCGACGTCAACGCCAACACCTATACCTACCTGATGAACGGCACTGCCCCGGCGGGCAACTGGACCGGGCTGTTCCGCAGTGGCGAGAAGGTGCTGCTGCGCTTCATCAATGGCGGGTCGATGACCTACTTCGACGTGCGCATTCCTGGTTTGAAGATGACCGTGGTCGCCGCCGATGGCCAGTACATCCACCCGGTGAGCATCGATGAATTCCGCATCGCCCCGGCCGAGACCTACGACGTGCTGGTGGAACCGAGCGGCCAGGATGCCTACACGATCTTCTGCCAGGACATGGGCCGCACCGGCTACGCCGCCGGCACACTGGCGGTTCGCCACGGCCTGCAGGCGCCGATTCCCGAGCGCGACCCGCGCGTGCTGCTGACCATGGCCGACATGGGCCATGGCATGTCGGGCCATGACATGGGCGGTGGTGGCCACGGCGGCCACGACATGGCCGCGATGAAGGGCATGGAAGGCGGCTGCGGCGCCAGCATGGGCCACGGCGCGCCCGCCGGCGGCGACACCGCCAGCAAGGCACCGAAGCACCCGGCCAGCGAACGCAACAACCCGCTGGTGGACATGCAGAGCTCAGCCACCGAACCAAAGCTGGACGATCCTGGCATCGGCCTGCGCGACAACGGCCGCCAGGTGCTGACCTACGGCGCGATGCGCAGCCTGTTCGAAGACCCGGATGGCCGCGAGCCGAGCCGCGAGATCGAGCTGCACCTGACCGGCCACATGGAGAAGTTCTCCTGGTCGTTCGATGGCATCCCGTTTGCCAGCGCCGAACCGCTGCGGCTGAACTACGGCGAGCGCATGCGCATCGTGCTGGTCAACGACACCATGATGCAGCACCCGATCCACCTGCACGGCGTGTGGAGCGACTTGGAAAACGCGCAGGGCGAGTTCCAGCTGCGCAAGCACACCATCGACATGCCGCCCGGCACCCGCCGCAGCTACCGCGTGCGCGCCGATGCGCTCGGCCGCTGGGCCTACCACTGCCATCTGCTGTACCACATGGAAGCGGGCATGATGCGCGAAGTGAGGATCGAAGAATGAGCCGCTCACTGCTTTCCCCCAGCCTGCTGGCCCTGGGCCTGGCCGCCGCATTGCCGGTGTTCGCGCAGTCGCACGCTGGTCATGACATGGCCGCGATGGATCCGCCCGCGAAAACCGCGAAGGCGCCGGTCGAACCTGTCGAGCCGGTCGATCATTCGAAGATGGATCATTCGAAGATGGATCCGGGCGCGATGGACCACTCAGCCATGGATCACTCGAAGATGGACCACGGCGCGATGCAGCCGGCGGCGATGGACAACACCACGATGGACCATTCCAGGATGGATCATGCGGCGATGGGTCACGGCGCGCCCGCGCCCACCGAACCGCGCGAGCCGATCCCGGTCCCGACCGACGCCGACCGCGCCGCTGCTTTCCCGCCCATCGCCCACGGTGCGATGGAGCATGCGCCGGAGATCAACAGCCTGCTGCTGATCGACCGGCTTGAGCATTGGGATGGCAAGAGCAGCAACGGCCAGGCCTGGGAGGCCACTGGCTGGATCGGCGGCAACATCAACCGTCTGTGGCTGCGCACCGATGGCGAACGCAGCCGTGGCCGCACCGAATCGTCGTCACTGGAAGCACTGTATGGCCGCAGCGTGTCGCCATGGTGGGACGTGCTGGTCGGCGTGCGCCAGGACTTCCGCCCGGCCGACTCGCGCACCTGGGCGGCGGTCGGCATCCAGGGCCTGGCGCCGTACAAGTTCGAGAGCTCGGCCACGCTGTACATGGGCTCAGGTGGCCAGGTGCTGGCCAAGGGCGAAGTCGAGTACGACGTACTGCTGACCAACCGCTTGATCCTGCAGCCATTGCTGGGCGCCACGGTGGCGGCCAAGGACGAACGGGAGTACGGCATCGGCCGCGGCCTGAACAAGGTCGAGGCCGGGCTGCGCCTGCGCTATGAGTTCAGCCGCCGCTTCGCGCCGTACATCGGCATCAGCCACGAGCGCACGTTTGGCGACACCGCCGATTACGCCGGTGACCACGCGCGCGACACGCGCTGGGTGGCCGGCGTGCGCATGTGGTTCTGAGCAGCGGATCGTGAGCAATCGCCAGCCCCGGCACCCGCCGGGGCCGGCTACACTGCGCCACGTTCCAATGCAGGCACCACCATGTCGTTGCAGATCCGCCGCGCCACCCTTGCCGATGTCGAAGCGTTGTCGGCGATCGCCATCGCTACCTACACCGAGACCTGGGGCGACTCGTATCCGCCGCAGGAGCTGCACGATTTCCTGCAGGACCACTACAGCAGCAAGCCGCAGCGCATCGAACTGTCCGATCCACGCAGTGCCATCTGGCTGTTGATGGACGGTGAGTCGGTGGTCGGCTATCTGGCCGCCGGTGCCAACACCCTGCCGCATGCCGAGTCACGCGAGGGCGACATCGAACTGAAGCGGTTCTACATCCTGGCCACACACCAGAACGGCGGCCACGGTGCACGCCTGATGGACGCGTTCATGGCGTGGCTGGACCAACCGCAGCGCCGCACCCTGTGGGTGGGCGTGTGGGAAGAAAATTTCGGCGCACAGCGCTTCTATGCGCGTTACGGCTGCAACAAGGTCGGCGAGTACGACTTCATCGTCGGCGACACCCACGACCGCGAGTTCATCCTGCGGCGGCCGTGATCACGCGCCCCATGTAGAGTCGAGCCATGCTCGACTATTGGCGGCAACAGCCAGTCGAGCATGGCTCGACTCCACAAAGCGCGAAGCGCCTAGAAGTCGAACAGTTCCGACAGGAAACTGTCCTTCTTCTTTTTCTTGTATCCGTGGCCACGGTTGTCCTCGTAGCGCTGGCCGAGGTGGCGGGTATCGCGGTGCATCACCGGTGGCGGCGCGGACGTCGGCTGAGCCTGCACGGGTGCGGGCGGCGGCATGGCGGCACCGGCGCCGGCGCCGGCGCGCTCGATGATCTTGTCCAGTTCACCACGATCCAGCCACACGCCCCGACAGCCGGGGCAATAGTCGATCTCGATGCCATGGCGTTCGGCCATCTGCAGGGTCTGGGTCTTGCACACGGGGCACAGCATCGGCATTGCTCCTGTCGGTCCTGCATCGACTGTACCTGTGCGGTGATGACTGTGCGGCAACGCATGACCGATGGCACAGGGACTTCCGACGCACGCCGATGCGGCGGCAGTCGCACACACTGGGCCCCTGTTCCGCAGGGAGTGCGTACATGACCGCGTTGTCCCGCCTGCCCACCACCGCGCGCCTGCTGCTGGTCCTGCTGGGCGTTGGCCTGGGCCTGAACCTGCGCGATATCGCCGCGGCCGCAGGGACTCCGATTCCTGCCCTGCCCATGCCCTACGGCGGCAGCCTGCTGGACAATGCGCTGGCGGTGCTGGCGGCACTACTGTTGGCCGCGCTGCTGCGGCCCCGTGGCATGGGTCTGTCGGCCAGCCTCGGGCTGCGCGGAAATGGCTGGGGAGGCCCGATGTGGGTGCTGTTGGCCAGCCTGCCGTGCTGGCTGGGCCTGGCGCTGCTCGGTACCCCGAACACGGCGTTGACCACGCTGGATGCCACGATGCTGGGCGTGCTGTTCCCGCTGGCCGAGGAAGTGCTGTTCCGCGGCCTGGGCTTCGTGCTGCTGGTGAAGATCGTGCGTGGTCCGTGGCCGCTGCTCGCGCTGCCGCAGGCATTGCTGTTCGGCATGGTGCACTGGCTCGGCTTCGGCGGCTTCAACGGTGGCGGCATCGCGCTGTTCATTGGCGCGGTAATCGCCCTGGGCGGCTTCATCTTCGCCTGGCTGGACCATCTGGATGGCGACACCCTCTGGTGTGGCCTGGTCCTGCACGTGTCGATGAACCTGGCCTGGAATGTGTTCAGCCTTGATGACGCCGTCGCGCTCGGCTGGCAGGCCACCAGCCTGCGCATCGGCACGGCCCTGCTGGCGGTGCTGGTGCTGGCCTCGCACGTGCGCCGCCAGCGGCGCGGGCGGCTGTAACGCCCACTTAGCTTGCCGTGCACGCCGGGCTCACTACCGGCTTGCGCATACTTTCGCGCCTTTCGCTCCCCCTGTTGTCCGGAGTTGCCGCGTCATGTTGCTGTCCAAGCGCTTTGTGGAACCGCGCGTCCTGCTGATCGAGGACGCCGAGGAAACCCAGGAACTCAGTCGCCTCGCCCTGGAAAGCCAGGCCTGCCAGGTCACCGCTGTCAGCAGCGCCGAGGCCGCACTGGGCCTGCTCAACGCCGGCGAACCATTCGACCTGCTGTTCACCGACGTCTGCCTGGGCGGCATCAGCGGCATCGAAACCGCCAACCGCGTGCGCGAGCACCTGCCGCAGCTGCCGATCCTGGTCACCTCCGGCATGGACCAGCACCGCGTGCTGCCGCAGCTGCGCGCCGGCATCCACTTCCTGCCCAAGCCGTACAGCATGAGCGAACTGCTCGATGCCATCCGCCTGTGTTTCCGCCATGCAGCGGATGCCACGTTGATACCGCCGCCGCAGGCCAGCGCGGCCTGAGGCAATCATCCACGCCATGCGTGGATGCAACCGGCCGTCAACCGCTGCTGTACGGCCCGGTACCCGGGAACACCTTCAACAACGCGCGGGTGATCATGTCCGGGTAGACCGTGAAGTGGTCCTCGTCGTCGATCACCATGTTCTCCACTTTCAACGAATGCCCGCTGGCGCGTAGCTGCTCGGCGAACTCGGCGTTGTGGCGCAGCATGTCGTTGCGGGTGAAGTAGCGCGGTTCGGGCTTGACCGTCTCGAAGCTGCCGACTGACAGCACCACCGTGGTCGGCTGCGCAGGCGCCTTGGCCTCGGCCTGCAGGCGCGGCACAAAGTGGTTGTCGAACCACAGCGACGGGCTGGACAGGATGTAGGTCCGGAACATGTCCGGACGCGTGGTCAGCACGTAGGCACCGAACAGGCCGCCATAGGAATGGCCGGCATAGGCGCGTCGCGCCGGATCGGTGCGGTAGCGCGCATCGATCATCGGCAACACGCGTTCGGCGAGGAAATCGCGGTAGTGTGCGGCGCCGCCATAGCTGACGTCATCGCTGTAGTCACGCGGATCGGTGCGCGCCGGATTGCTGGGGGTGTAATCACGCGAGCGGCTCTGCTTCGACGTCAGCCCCTCCTGCGGCGGCAAACCGACCAGGATGAAATCCTCGATGTTGACGCCCTTCTGCCCGACCATGTTGCGCACGCTGCGCACCAGCGGGAAGCTGTACAGCGCGTCTGTCACGTACAGCACCGGGTAGTGCTTTTCCGGATGCGCGGCGTAGTCGGCCGGCAACGCCACCCAGACCGGGTAATCGCGGCCGACCGGATCGTGCACACGCAGCGCTTCGGTATCCGGCAACACCACACCCGGCGCTGCGGTGGCCGCGCTTTCCTTCGCTTCACTCTGCGTTGCCGGCGGTGCCACCGACATCGCACAGCCACTCACGGCCAGGCAGGCCGCCACACTCCATCCACGCACACGCTGCATCCACACGCTCCCGTTGCGGGCGGCGCACCGGATGGCGCCGCTGCCGCATCCTTGCATGGCGTGCGGCGCGGTGCCAGTGCGGTCAGGGCGAGACCGGCGGCGGTGCCGGGAACAGCGTGCGCAGCGCCTGCAATGCGGCCGGATGATAGATCGTCGCGTGCGTTTCCTCCGGCAGTGGCAGGTACTTCACCAGCGGCGACGGCGACGCCTGTTGCAGCAGCGTAGCCAGCTGCGCAGCGGAGGTGGCCAATTCCGGCTGCCCGCTGCTGGCCAGGAACACCTGCGGCTTCGCGCGCGTCACCGCCGGCAGCTGCTTGGCTGCGCCGGCCAGCATCGCGCCACGGTTCCACCACAGGCTGGGGTCCAGCGCGATGTAGCTGTTGAACAGTGTCGGCTCCTGCAGCAGCGTCTCGACCACGAACAGGCCGGCCAGCGATTCACCGATCAGCGCGCGCTCGTCGGTGGTCGGGTAGCGCTGGCGCACCTGCGGCATCAGTTCATCGCGCAGGAAGCTGCGGTAGGCCGCCGAGCCACCGATGCGCGGCGCGATCTTCTGGTCCTGCGGATCCTTGCTGGGCCCGGTCATGTCGCGGCGGCGCTCGGTGTTCTCGATGCCGACCAGCAGGAACGGGCGCATGCTGCCGTTGCCGGTCAGTACCTGCACCAGCCCGGCCACATGCAGGAAGTCTTCACCGATGCCGCCGTCGGGCATGTACAACACCGGCAACGGCGCCTTCGGGTCGAGGCCCCATGGCTGCGGGCGATAGACATTGATGCGACGGGTTTCGCCAAGCACCTTCGACTCAATGGTGAAGGTCTCGCCGATCACCAGGGGTGTGGCGGCAGCGGGCGACGTGGTTTCGGCGGCCATCAGCGGTGCGGCGGAGACGACGGACAACAACAGCGACAGCACGATCAGACGCATGGGACGGCCCATCCTGGGAAAGTGCCGAGCATAGCGTCAGGGCCTCGAGCCGGGTGGGTCGCACTGCAATGCGATGGATTCACGCGAAGGCACATCCCTGCCGAACGCTCGATTCTGGTCCATGCGTGCTGGAACCATGATGCGCCCGCCGAGCGACGACGGGCCAGGATGGCGGTATGCTCGAAGCTGGCAGCCCCGGCCGCCCTAGCCGACCACTACAAGGAGGTTTCGATGTTGAGTGCATTGATTGCTGTTGCCCTTGCCGCAGGCTCACCGCAACCCACAGGGAGCCAATCCACATCTGCGTCGTATGCGGACTGCCTGCTGGGTCATATCCAGCCGGGGTTGTCCGATCACGCGGTGCAACTGGTGCAACAGGCCTGTGCCTCGAAGTATCCGGAGAGCTTCGTCGCATCGATGGAACTGGAGCGCAGGATGAGTGCACAGCGCCGGGCCGATTTCGAGGCGGAACGCGTCGCGATCGAGCGCTCTGCGAATGCCGCAGCAACGGCTGCACAGGAGGCTGCTGACGCAGCAGCCGCAACGGCAAAGGGAGCGCGGACGAAGTAGGAGCCCGGCACCGGGAGCAACAAAAAAGGCACCGCTTGGCGGTGCCTTTCTGAATGACCTGGGTCATTGGATGCAATGGTGGGCCGTGAAGGATTCGAACCTTCGACCAAAAGATTAAAAGTCTTCTGCTCTACCGACTGAGCTAACGGCCCATTGCACTGCCCCAGCCTTTCGGCGGGGTGGGCATTCTACCCTACTTTGGCGGGCAGCGCGAAGCCCGGGTGTGCCGAAGGTGCCGGCCAGCGGCCGGCACTACCCGATCTGGTGAGCCCGCTTAAACCTTCCGGGCCGCCGTCGCATCCCATCTGTGATCTTTCCCCCGAGCCATGGATGCGCCTGCCCTTCAGCCTGATTGCTGCCTTGTTGCTGCCATGTTCGGTACTGGCCGCCCCTTCCCAGGTCGTCACCGATGATATCGGCCGCTTCTGGGCCACCTATGACGCGGTGCGCGCCGAGCCCGACGTCGAACGCCAGGTGGCACTCGTCCAGCAGCGCTACATCGATCCGGGCAGCCCTGGCCTGCGTGCACTGATGCAGGTGCGCCACTACACCGCCCGCGAGTACGCCGAGGCCATGCGTGCGTGGCCGCGCTTCTGGACGTCGGTACGCCCATTGACCGCCAACGCGCAGCAGGCCAGCGCCACCCTGGAACGGGACCTGGCCGCGTTCCGGGAGCTTTACCCGGCGCTGCGCCCGGCCACCATCACCTACGCGGTCGGTGTGCTGCGCACCGGCGGCACCACGCTGGGTGACAAGGTGCTGATCGGCGCGGAGATGGCGCTGGGCGATGAACGCGTGGACGTGAGCGAGCTGCCGGAGCCGATGCGCAGCCGCCTGCGGATCTTCTACGACAGCCGCCCGGGGGCGAACAACGCGCAGAACAACCTGCACGAGTACGTGCATACCCAGCAGCGCGAGACCACCGGCAGCCTGGCCCAGTACGCGGTGCGCGAAGGCGTGGCCGAGTATGTGGCCGAGCGACTGAGCGGGCGCCGGCCGGCATTGCCCTTCTACGACTACGGCGCAACACACGAGGCGGAAATCCGCACGCGCTTCATCGCTGAGATGGACGGCGATGACCTGGACAACTGGCTGTACAACAGCGCCCGCAATCCGTTCGGGGTGAGTGATGTGGGCTATTACGCCGGGTATCGCATCGCGCAGGAGTACATGCGACAGCAGGCTGATGAGAAGGCGGCGATCGCGCGGATGATCGAGCTGGACTATGCCGACCCGGGGGCGGTGCGGGCGTTTATTGACGCGTCGGGGTGGTTGCGGCAGAGATAACGCCGGGCCTTGCCTGGCAGACAGTGCCAACCAAGGTTGGCACCCACCATAGTCAGACCTGCCCGGCGGGTCAGGGAGTGCGAACCAAGGTTCGCACCCACCGAGGAGCAGTTCGCACCCACCATCTTGGAATTCACCCCCATCAGGGAAGCCGGCCAGCGGCCGGCTCTACCAGACGCGGTCAGGCGTACAGCGTCGGGTCGGCCACGCCGGCTTCGGAAAAGCCCTGCGCGCGCAGGCGGCAGGCATCGCAGTGGCCACAGGCGGCGCCGTTGGCGTCGGCGTTGTAGCAGGACACGGTCAGGCCGAAGTCCACGCCCAGACGCACGCCTTCGCTGACGATCTGGCCCTTGCTGAGGAACTGCAGCGGCGCGTGCACCTTGATGCCCGCACCTTCCACGCCCGACTTGGTAGCCAGGTTGGCCAGTGCCTGGAACGCGGCCACGAACTCTGGGCGGCAGTCCGGGTAGCCGGAGTAGTCCACGGCGTTGACGCCGCAGAAGATGTCGTTGGCGCCAAGCACTTCGGCCCAGCCCAGCGCCAGCGACAACATGATGGTGTTGCGCGCCGGTACGTAGGTGACCGGGATGCCGGCACCGCCGGCCTCGGGCACGTCGATATCGTCGGTCAGCGCCGAGCCACCAATGCTGCGCAGGTCCACGTCCACGGTCTTGTGCGCGACCACGCCCTGGGCCTTGGCCACGCGGGCGGCGGCATCCAGTTCGGAGGTATGGCGCTGGCCGTAGCGCACGCTCAGGGCATGCACGGCGAAGCCCTGTTCCTGGGCCATGGCGATGACGGCGGCTGAATCCATGCCGCCGGAGAGAAGCACGACTGCCTTCTTCATGGGTAAAACATCCGGTTGGGAGGGGAAAGCCAGCACGCTGTCCCGCGCCGGAGCTACATCAGGGAACGCTGCCTGGGCTCATCGGCCCGGCTCGTCGTTCCACAGGATTTTATGCAACTGCATCTGGAAGCGCACCGGCAGCCGGTCTTCGACGATCCAGTCGGCCAGCTGGCGCGCGGTGATCTCCCCCTTGCTCGGCGAGAAGAACACGGTGCAACGCTTCACCAGATCGTGCTCGGCCACCATCGCCTTGGCCCAGTCGTAATCCTCGCGGTTGCAGATGACGAACTTGATCTGGTCGCGCGCGGTCAGCAGCTGCAGGTTTTCCAGGCGGTTGCGCGCCACTTCGGCCGAACCCGGGGTCTTGATGTCGACCACGCGCGATACCCGGGGGTCCACGGCGCTGACGTCCAGCGCGCCGGAGGTTTCCAGCGAGACGTCCATGCCGGCGTCGCACAGCTTCTGCAGCAGTACCAGGCAGCGCTTCTGTGCCAGCGGCTCGCCACCGGTCACGCAGACGTGGCGCACGCCCTGGGCCAGCACCTCCGTCACGATGTCGTCGATGTCCCACCAGGTGCCGCCGTGGAAGGCATAGGCGGTGTCGCAGTACTGGCAACGCAGCGGGCAGCCGGTCAGGCGCACGAACACGGTCGGCCAGCCGGCGGTATCGGCTTCGCCCTGCAGCGAGGTGAAGATCTCGGTGATCTTCAGGCGTGGCAGCGGCGACTGCACGATCTCGCTGGGCGTGGCGGCGGCGCTGGACGGGGTAACGGCGATCATGGCGGGGACTTCTTGGTGGGACACGTGGCGGGTGGGCTACCGTGGCCGGTAACGAAAGCAGCCGAGCATGGCTCGGCTCTACAACAGCGGCCGGTCGGGTGTGGCCCAGCCGGTAATGCGAGCCGCCGGGCATGGCCCGGCGCTGCCGGATCCGGGCGGGTTTGCCGAACCGGAAACGAAAGCAGCCGAGCGTGGGCTCGGCTCTACAGGACACATATTGTACGCCCGGTCAGCGGATCAGCGGATCTGCTTGCCGAGACGGATCGACTGCAGGCGGTCCTGCGCGGTACGCGCGGCGTCCGAGCCGGGGTACTGTGCCACGACGGTCTCCAGCGTCTGCTGGGCCTGGTCGACCTTGCCCTCGCCGTACTGCGAGAGGCCGACCTTGAGTAGGCCGCCAGCGGCCTTGTCGTGGGTCGGATAGCGCGAGAGCAGTTCACGGAACTGGGTCTCGGCCATCGGGAAATTGCGGGTGGCGTAATAGCTCTCGCCCAGCCAGTACAGCGCGTTCGGCGCATAGACGCCGTTCGGGTACAGCTGCAGGAAGCTCAGGAACAGCTGCGCCGAATCATCGTACTTGCCGGCCTTCAGCGAATCGAAGGCGACGTTGTAGGAAGTGCGCTCGTCGCCGGTGGCGGCAAGGCTGCCGGCATCCCCATGGACGGAAGGCGGCCGCTCGGAAGTGGCCGCCGCTGCGGGTTTTGCCGGGGCCGGGGCGGCCTTCGGCGCGCTCGCCGGAACGGGCGGCAGGGCCGGGGCGGCATTGCCCCCTTCCAACCGGTTCAGGCGGCTGTCCAGATCCAGGTACTGGTCCTGGGCGGACTGCTTGAGCTGGGCGTTGTCGTGCTGCAACTGCTCGATCGAGGCCTGCAGGCTGGTGACCTGCTGCCGCAGCTGATTGATCTGGTTCAACAGGTCCTGGTTGGCACTGTTGTTGTACATCTGCTGCTCGAGCGCGCCGACGCGGTCAGCCAGGCTCTGTCGCTGTGCATGCGCCGGTGCGGCAGCCACGAGGGCTGCCGCAACGACCAGCATCAGTTTGATGCCAATGCGCATGGATTACTGCGCGGTGTAGACGATTTCGACGCGACGGTTCTGCGACCAGCAGGACTCGTTCGACTCGGTGCAGACCGGACGCTCTTCACCGTAGGACACGACGGTCAGCTGCGAAGCCGAGCCACCGTTGGCCTGCAGGGCCGAGTTGACGCCGTTGCCACGACGCTCGCCCAGGGCCTGGTTGTACGCGCGCGAACCGCGCTCGTCGGTGTGGCCCTGCAGGGTGATGCGCGAGGACGGACGGTCACGCAGGTACTTGGCGTGGCACGCCATGATGGCCTGGAATTCCGGCTTCACGTCTTCCTTGTCCAGGTCGAAGTAGACAACGCGCTGGCGCAGGCAAGCGTCGGTGTCCAGGTCGCCCGGGCCGTACAGGCCGGAGGTCGACGGAGCGGTCGGGGTGGTGGTCGAGGTGCCGGTGTCGACCGGGGCTGCCGGCTCTTCCTTCACCTTCTTCGAGCAACCGGCCAGGACGGCCACAGACAGCAGGGAAACAAGCAGAACGCGGGTGGACTTGTTCATGGCGATACCTTTGTGGCTCCTAGGCCGATGAGGGGTTCAAGACAGCGAAAATATTAACACTCTTTTAGCGCTGGGTACGGTATGGGGACCATGCCGGTTCGCGCACATCTCCGTCAGCCAGAACCAACCGCTGGCGCACGCGCGCATCGGCAGAAACGGCGTACAGGACACCACGGCCACCCTCGCGGGCGGCGTACAACACCATGCTTGCGTTGGGCGCAAAGCTCGGAGATTCATCCAGCGAACCCGGGGACAGCGTGCTCCAGCGAGGCGACCCCAGCGAGCTGTCCATCATCGCGATCTTGTAGCTGTTGCCCGAGCCCTGGGCGACGGCAATCTTCTTGCCATCGTAGGACACCGAGGGCTTGGCGTTGTAGTTGCCCTGGAAGGTCACGCGTTCGGCACTGCCGCCGCCCGCACCGACCTTGTAGACCTGCGGACGGCCGCCGCGGTCGGAGGTGAAGTACACCGCGCTGCCGTCCGGCGCCCAGGTCGGCTCGGTATCGATGGCGAAGTGGTTGGTCAGCTGGGTCAGCTGCTTGCTGCCCAGGTCCATCACGTAGATTTCCGGGTTGCCCGAACGCGACAGGGTTAGGGCCAGCTTGCGGCCGTCCGGCGAGAACGCCGGGGCGCTGTTGATGCCACGGAAGCTGGTGACCAACTCACGCGCGCCGGTGCCGATGTTCTGGATGTAGATCGCCGAGTTGCCACGCTCGAAGCTGACATAGGCCAGCTTGCTGCCATCCGGGCTCCACGACGGCGACAGCAGCGGCTCGGCCGAGCGCACGATGGTCTGCGGATTGAAGCCGTCGGAGTCGGCCACCATCAGCGCGTAGCGCATGGCGTCGCCCTTGCCGCTGGCGGTCACGTAGGCGATGCGGGTCCAGAAGGCGCCACGGATGCCGGTGATCTTCTCGTAGATGGCGTCGGCCATCTGGTGGGCGACGTCACGCATGGCGTTGCCACGGGCGGTCATCGCCAGGCCCAGCAGGCGCTCACCCTTGGGCACGTCGAACAGTTCGTACTCGACGCGGTAGGCACCGGCACCGGCGTCGAGCACACGGCCGACCACGATGTAGTTCTGCTTCAGCGCGCGCCAGGTGGCGAACTGGATGTCGCCGCCACGGACCGGCTTTTCGACGATCTGTGCTTCCGGCAGCGTGCGGAACTGCCCCGAACGCTCGAGGTCGGCGCGGACCACGCCAGCGACGTCGGTCTGCGGTGCAGCGGCCGAACCCTGGTAGGGCATCGGCACGATGGTGATCGGCAACGCGGAGGCATTGCCACCGATGATGTCGATATCCAGTCCCCTCTGCTGCGCAACGGCAGCGAAGGGCAGCAACAGGGCCGCAAACACGGCAAGCCAGCGAGGCATCTTTTTCATGGAGCGCTCAATAGGGGGAAACCGGAACGAGGGATAGCAAAGCGGGAGTGAACCGCTTCGCAATCATGAACCAAGGGTACGTGAATTCCGGGTCAGTTCCAGCCCGTCCTCTCACGCACCGTTAACGTCGTGGCTAACATCGCACCCGCCTGCCCCGATCACGCCACCCGGCCGGGCAGCGTTCGACAGCAGGCTCAGCCTGCCCGGTCGAAACCGGGCCTGCCAGAGGCAAGCGCGACATCCATGGGCGCGGGTGGCTCCATGGCCACCCTGCCCTGCCGCCTCAGCGATCCTGGGCGGTAAAGGTGAAGTTGAGCGTGCGCGCGAACACCGACTCGAACCCGCGGTATGGCAGCGGCTGCGCATTGAGCACGGCGGCCTCGATCGAACGCCTGCCGGCCTCGTCGTACGGGCAGTTCGGGCTGACCTTGGCCTGCATCACCGTGCCCCCCGGAATCTGGGTGATGGTGATGGTGCAGCGCTGGCCCAGCGGCACCGTATCCGGGCGCACCCACTGCGACAGCACCTTGGCCTGGATCGCGGCCGCGTACTTGGCCGAAAGATCATCGCTGTTGCCACCGCCACCCGCAGCCGGCTGGGACGCACCGCTGGCACCGGCGGCCGCACTACCGGCAGCATTGCGCGCGGCGGCGACCTGGCGCAGCTTCTGCTCGGCCAGCTTGGCTTCCTTCTCGGCCTGCTCGCGGCGGGCGCGGATCTCGGCGATCTTCTTCTGCTTCTCGGCCTCGGCCTTGTCAGCCGCCACGCGCTCCTGCTCGGCCTGCTTCTTCTTTTCGTCCGCTTCCTGCTGCTTGGCCAGGCGCAGCTTCTGCTCCGCTTCTTCCTGGCGCTTGCGTTCGGTCAGGTCGATCTGCTCCTGGCGGCGCTTGGCTTCCTGTTCCTGCTTGGCCTTCTCCTGCGAGATGGCCAGAGCGCTCACCGCTTCCTGGTCCTTGGTGTCCGGCTGTGCGACACGCTCCTGCGCCTGTTGCTGCTGCGGCGTGGGGGCGTCCTGCGGGCGCGGCTCGGGAATCGGCTGCGGTGGCGGGATGGTGTCTTCGGGCACCGGAATCGGCTCGGCGACCGGTGGCGGTAGATCTTCCAGCTTTTCCGACTGGCGCAGGGCCTGACGCGCGGCGGACGCCTCGGACGCGGACAGCGCAAGGCTGGCCTCGACCGACGGGTCGCCGGCGGCGGCATCGGTGTTGCGCTCGGGCGACCAGAACCAGGCCACGATGAAGACCAGCGCGACCAGCAGGTGCACCAGCAACGCCAGCGCCAGGGGCAGGCCCCAGCCGGGTTCGCGCTGATGCGAAGGTGGCAGGGCGTCAGCGTGCATCGGTGGCCAGGCCTACCTTGTCTACCTTGGCGCGCTTGATCACATCCATCGCAGCGATGACCTTTTCATAGGCCACGGCACGGTCGGCGGCAACGATCACGCGCACGCCCTTGTCCTGGGCGGCAATGCCGGCCAGGCGGCCTTCCAGTTCCTCGGCCGACACGGCGGTCGGTTCCTTGGCGTCAGCCAGCTTCAGGCTGAGCTGGCCGTCCTGGCGCACCGAGACGATCACCGGGTCCTGCTTGCTCTCCAGCGCCTTGGCGTTGGACTGCGGCAGGTCGACGTCGAAGCTCAGGGTGAGCAGCGGCGCGGTGACCATGAAGATGATCAGCAGCACCAGCATGACGTCGATGTAGGGAACGACGTTGATTTCCGATTTCAGCTTGCGGCGCTTGCGGCGACCGATGGCAGCGGACATGGCTTGGACTCCCGGGTCAGGCGCTTACTCGTCGCCAGCGCTCTGGCGCTGCAGGATGGAGCTGAACTCTTCGGCGAAGGTCTCGAACCGCACCGACATGCGCTCCACGCGCGTGGTGAAGCGGTTGTAGGCCCACACCGCCGGGATCGCCACGAACAGACCGATGGCGGTGGCGAACAGCGCTTCGGAGATGCCCGGCGCAACGGCGGCGATGCCCGCCTGCGCGCCACTGCTGATCATGTCGTGCATGGTCACCATGATGCCGAACACGGTACCGACCAGACCCACGTACGGCGCGGTCGAGCCGATGTTGGCCAGCAGTTCCAGGTTGCGCTCGAGCTGGTCCACTTCGCGGGTGTAGGTGGTGCGCATGGCACGCTGTGCGCCTTCCAGCTGCGCGCGGCCATCCAGACGGCGCTTGTCGCGCAGGCGGGTGTACTCGCGGAAGCCTGCTTCGAAGATCGCTTCCAGGCCGCCGACGTTGCGGCTGCGGTCGGTGGCCGAGCTGTACAGCTTGCCCAGGTCGGCGCCGGACCAGAAGCGGTTCTCGAACTCGTCGGCTTCACGGGTGGCCTGCTTGAACACGCGGGCCTTGCGGAAAATGATCACCCAGCTGACGAACGAGCCGACCAGCAGCAGCAGCACGATGATCTTCACCGGCAGGCTGGCCTTGGCCATCAGTTCGAGGTAGTTGATGCCGCCGCCGGTGGTGGCCTGGGCAAGGGTCTGTGTCGCGGCGTTGCTGACATCGGCCGGCAGTGCCTCGGTGACCGTGGCCTGCAGGGCCAGGAGCGTTGCGATCATCCGTTGTTCCTCAGTGTTCGGATTCGGGGTGGAGGTGGGGTTGCAGCACGGCAAGGACGGCCTCGTCCATGCCACGCGGGCGGAAACTGGCCGCTTCCAGTGCGGCGATGCGGACCTGCGCCGACAGCAGCAGTTCGCCGTCGCGCAAGATCTGCTGGTCGAAGACCATGCTGGCCTTCTTCAGCTGGACCAGGCGGGCGCTCACCTGCAGGGTGTCATCCAGCCGTGCCGGCTTGATGAAATCCATCTGCATCGAGCGCACCGCGAAGACCATCCCGTGCTCGGCGCGCATGCGCTCCTGGCCGTAGCCCAGCGCTCGCATCCATTCGGTTCGGGCCCGTTCCATGAAGGCCACGTAGCGGGCGTGGTAGACCACGCCACCTGCGTCGGTATCTTCCCAGTAAATGCGTGTCGGCCAACTGAATCGGGGCTCAACCGGCATCGGGAACCTCCGCGAACAGGTCCTGCGGCGGGTTCTTCGGCTTCAGGCCCATGTGCCGGTAGGCCTTGTGGGTGGCCATGCGGCCACGCGCGGTGCGCACCAGGAAGCCCTGCTGGATCAGGTACGGCTCGACCACGTCTTCCAGCGTGCCACGCTCTTCGGACAGCGCCGCCGCCAGCGATTCGATGCCGACCGGGCCGCCGTCGAAGTAGTCGACCATGGTCTTGAGCAGGCGCCGGTCAAGCTCGTCGAAGCCCTCCGGGTCGACCTTCAGCATCTTCATCGCGGCCTGGGCCACGGCCTCGTCGATGTGGCCGCCGGCCTTGACCTGCGCGTAGTCGCGCACGCGCCGCAGCAGGCGGTTGGCGATACGCGGGGTGCCACGCGCGCGGCGTGCGATCTCGCCGGCGCCATCGGCGGTGCAGTCGATGGCCAGGATGGCTGCCGAGCGGCGCACGATCCGGGTCAGCTCCTCGACGCTGTAGAACTCCAGGCGCTGGACGATGCCGAAGCGATCGCGCAGCGGCGCGGTCAGCAGGCCGGCGCGGGTGGTGGCACCGATCAGGGTGAACGGCGGCAGGTCGATCTTGATCGAGCGGGCGGCGGGGCCCTCGCCGATCATGATGTCGATCTGGAAATCTTCCATCGCCGGATACAACACTTCTTCCACCACCGGCGACAGGCGATGGATCTCGTCGATGAACAGCACATCGTGCGGCTGCAGGTTGGTCAGCAGCGCGGCGAGGTCGCCGGCCTTCTCGATCACCGGGCCGGAGGTCACCCGCAGGGCCACGCCCAGTTCGTTGGCGATGACATGGCTGAGGGTGGTCTTGCCCAGGCCGGGCGGCCCGAAGATCAGCACATGGTCGAGCGCGTCGCCGCGCCCCTTGGCCGCCTGGATGTAGATCTCCATCTGCTCGCGCACCGGCACCTGGCCGAGGTAGTCGGCAAGGCGCTTGGGGCGGATGCTGGCGTCGGCGGCGTCATCCTCGCGGGTGGCGCCGGCGCCGATGATGCGGTCGTCGGTCATGCCGTGATTATGCGGTAAATGGGCGCATTCCGGGGCCGGAAGCACGGTAGTGCCGGCCGCTGGCCGGCAATCGCATGAACACCCGTGGCATCGCGGGATGCCGGCCAGCGGCCGGCACTACCCGACCGGTCGGGGTCGGATCCGTTTTCCAACGGAAAACGGCTCTGACCCCACTCCCGGACGCGCGAAACATGGCGTCAGAGCCCTTTTCCTGCGGAAAAGGGATCCGACCCCGCACGCGTCAGATCTCCACCTGCGCGCCCAGCTCGACCAGACGGTTGCCCGGAATCCGGAAGAACCCCGTCGCCGGGGCGGCGTTGCGATGCATCAGCGCGAACAGCTTGTCACGCCAGATCGGCATGCCGCGGTTGGCGGTGGCGACGATGGTTTCGCGGCTGGCGAAGAAGGTGGTGTCCATCGGGTCGAAGTAGATACCGCCGTGGTCGCAGGAACGCATCAGCGCCAGCGGCACGTCCGGGGTCTCCATGAAACCGAAGCGCACGTAGACGCGGTAGAACTCGTCACCCACCGATTCGATCTTCAGCCGCTGCCCTTCCATCGCATAGGGAATGGGCAGGGTTTCCACGTGCAGGAACACGTTGCGCTCGTGCAGCACCTTGTTGTGCTTGAGGTTGTGCATCAGCGCGTGCGGGGCCACGGTCGGGTCGGCGGTGAGGAACACCGCGGTGCCCGGCACGCGTACCGGCGGTGCCAGCATCAGGCCCGGCAGGAAGGTGTCCAGGCGGATGCCGTCCTTGCGGATCTCATCACGCAGCAGCTCGCGGCCACGGCGCCAGGTGCGCATCATGGTGAACAGGAAGATGCCCAGCACCACCGGGAACCAGGCGCCCTGCAGCAGCTTGGCACCGTTGGCGATGACGAAGCCGAGGTCGATGATGAAGAACACCACGCACAGCGGCAGGATCCACTTGCGCGCCTTCGGCCACAGCGAGCGCGCCACCAGGGCCAGCAGCAGGGTGTCGATCAGCATGGTGGCCGACACCGAGATGCCGTAGGCAACGGCCAGGTTGGAGGAGCTGCGGAAGGCCAGCACCAGGCCGATCACCATCACCGCGATGCCCCAGTTGATGCCCGGGATGTAGATCTGGCCGATGGTGTCGTGCGAGGTGTGCTTGATCCGCATGCGCGGGATGTAACCCAGCTGCATGGCCTGGCGCGAGACCGAGAACGCACCGGTGATGACCGACTGCGACGCGATCACCGCCGCCATCGTGGCCAGGATGATCATCGGGTACAGCGCCCACGGCGGTACTGCCTCGAAGAACGGGTTTTTCAGCGCCTCGGGGTGGTTGAGCACCAGTGCGCCCTGCCCCAGGTAGTTCAGCACCAGGCACGGCAGCACGAAGAAATACCAGGCGTGGCGGATGGGTTTGGCACCGAAGTGGCCCATGTCGGCGTACAGCGCCTCGCCACCGGTCACCGCCAGTACCACCGCACCGAGGATGAAGATACCGTGCCAGCTGTGCTCCATGAAGAAGCGGATCGCCCACCACGGGTTGAAGGCCTTCAACACTTCCGGCGCGTCGACGATGTTGTAGATGCCGATCGCGGCCAACGAGATGAACCAGACCGAGGTGATCGGGCCGAACGCCTTGCCGATCTTCTCGGTGCCGAAGCGCTGCGCGGCGAACACCGCCAGCAGCACGACCACGGTGATCGGCACGATGAAGGCATGCAGGCCGGGCGCGGCCACCTCCAGGCCCTCGACCGCGCCAAGCACGGAGATCGCCGGGGTAATCACGCCATCACCGAAGAACAGCGAGGCACCGAAGATGCCGAGGATGCCGACCACATAGGCCGAGCGCGACCCGTTGCGCAGCGTGCGCTGGGTCAGCGCCATCAGCGCCATGATGCCGCCCTCGCCGTCGTTGTCGGCGCGCATGATGATGGTCACGTACTTCAGCGTGACCACGATGTTCAGCGCCCAGAACGCCAGCGACAGCACGCCCAGCACGGTGTCGTGGTCACTGTTGAGCCCGTAGTGCGGCGAGAACGCCTCCTTCAGGGTGTACAGCGGGCTGGTACCGATATCGCCGAAGACCACGCCGATCGCACCGATGATCAGCGCCATGCCTCCGGCTGGAGGGGCGTGACCGTGGCCGCCGGGGGCGGCTGTGTGCGGGGTTTGACTGCTGGACATGGGACTCCTGGCGAAGCTCAGGCGGTAGGTTGGGGGAAAGGGACGCGGCTCAGCGCAGCGCGGACTGCAGCGCCTTGCGGATCACGGTGGCCACTTCGTCGCCTTCATTGAAGGCATCGCGGGCCATGCGCGCCGCTTCGGCCGGCTTGTAGCCCAGCTGCTGCAGGGCCACGGTGGCATCGGACAGCGGATCGGCCGGGGCCGGGCCGCTGCCGGTGGGCAACGCGCCGCCGGCACCGAACTGCGCCGCGCGGTCACGCAGCTCCAGCACCATGCGCTCGGCGGTCTTCTTGCCGATGCCCGGAATGCGGGTCAGCGCGGTGATGTCACCGGCCTGGACCATGCGCGCGAACTCCTCGACAGTGACGCCGGACAGCACGGCCAGCGCGATCTTCGCGCCGATGCCACTGACCTTCTGCACGTCGCGGAACAGGCGCCGCTCACCTTCGCGCAGGAAGCCGTACAGCGAAACGCTGTCTTCCTTCTGCGAGTAATGGGTGTACAGGGTGACCTCGCGGCCAAGCTCGGGCAGGTCGTAGAAGGTGCTCATCGGCGCCTCCAGTTCGTAGCCCACTCCGTTCACGTCCACCACCAGCCACGGCGGCGCCTTGTAGGCGACGATGCCGCGCAGTCGACCGATCATTGCGTGCAGCTCCTCATTTGCGGCCCCACGCCTGGCGGGCACTGAGCCCCAGGCGGTTGGCCGTCGCCCTTACGTGGGCATGGGTGATCGCCACCGCCAACGCGTCGGCCGCGTCGGCCTGCAGCTTGGTTTTCAGGTTGAGCATGAGCCCGACCATGTGTTGAACCTGTTGCTTTTCGGCGCCACCGCGCCCGACCACTGCCAGCTTGATCTCGCTGGCGGCGTATTCGTGCACCGGCAGGTCGCGCAGCACCACGGCGGAGATCGCCGCACCACGGGCCTGGCCCAGCTTCAATGCCGAATCGGGATTGCGCGCCATGAACACCTTTTCGATGGCCACTTCGTTCGGCTGGTATTCCCGGCACAGGTCGGCCAGGCCCAGCACCAGCAGCTTCATGCGCTGCGGGAAATCGTCGGCGCCCAGCAACACCAGTGGCTGGTGGTGCACGTGGCTGACCTTGCCGGTGGCGTCAACATCGATGATGCCGACCCCGGTCCGCTGCGAACCGGGGTCGATGCCGAGAATGCGGGTCATGCTGCACTCCTGGCGGGGAGGAACGGAATGCGCTGGCAGGCGTATGGGCTCATGACTGTCCGCGGTGACCGTTCAACGGCCCGCGCCCAGGCCGTCGAAGACGGCTCAGGCGTAGGCGTCGGCGCCGAGTTCGGCGTTGGAATACACGTCCTGCACGTCGTCCAGGTCTTCAAGCATGTCCAGCAGCTTCTTGACCTGCAGGGCGACCTCGCCCTCGACCTTGATGTCGTTGTCCGCGCGGAAGGTGATCTCGGCGTGGTCGGCGACATGGCCAGCGGCGGCCATCGCATCCTTGACCGCGTTGAACGCGTCAGGGCTGGTGACCACGTCGATCGAACCGTCATCCGGATAGACCACGATGTCATCGGCGCCGGCGTCGATAGCGGCCTCGGTGATGGCTTCCTCATCGGCGCCCGGGGCGAAGCTGAGCACGCCCAGGCGCTTGAACATGAAGGCCACCGAGCCTTCGGTGCCCATGTTGCCACCGCACTTGCTGAACGCATGGCGGACATCGGCCACGGTGCGCACGCGGTTGTCGGTCAGGCAATCGACGATCACGGCCACGCCACCCGGAGCGTAGCCCTCGTAGCGGATTTCCTCGTAGTCGACGCCTTCCAGTTCACCGGTGGCCTTCTTGATGGCGCGCTCGATCACGTCCTTGGACATGTTCACGGCCAGGCCCTTGTCCACGGCCACGCGCAGGCGCGGGTTGTTGTTGGGGTCGCCTCCACCGCCGCGCGCGGCAACGCCGATCTCGCGGATGATCTTGGTGAAAATCTTGCCGCGCTTCGCGTCGGACGCGTTCTTGCGGGCTTCGATGGAGGGGCCTCTACCCATGGGTGCTACCGTCTGGCTGCTTCAGGATCAAGGCGCGGATTCTACCTGATCGGGCGCTGCAACCGTGTCTAGGGGCGAAGGATGCCGCCGGGCATGGCCCGGCGAAGAGCGTGCGAACCAAGGTTCGCACCCACCAAGGTAGGACGGTTCGCACCCACCATCTTATGCGGCGGCGGCGTCGCGGCTGTGGTCGAACTGGCC
Organism: Stenotrophomonas sp. WED208; assembly: GCF_040984485.1. NCBI lineage: Bacteria > Pseudomonadati > Pseudomonadota > Gammaproteobacteria > Lysobacterales > Lysobacteraceae > Stenotrophomonas > Stenotrophomonas sp. WED208. Next base: position 1,041,910 of record NZ_JAZARB010000001.1, on the reverse strand, counting down.
GTGGCGCAGGAAATGCGCGGTCTGCCGCGCGGCGTCGGGCGACACCACCAGACCGCTGTGGCTGGTACGTACCACGCAATGGTCGGCCAGTCCCGGCAGGCGGGTCTCGGCCAGGGCCACGGTGCCGTCGGAGGCATCGTCGATGGCGCCCAGCAGGCTGCCCAGCCCGTGCGGCACTGAACCGGCGATCAGGCCGACCTCAGCCCTGCCCTGCCAGTCCGGCAGGCCATCCAGCAGCAGCTCGCTGCTGCGCCCCAGCGCCAGGCCCCAGCCGTGATCGGACAACGAGCGCGCGGTACCGCTGCCGCGCAGCGGCGAGCCCAGACAGACCACGCGCTGCACCGGCAGCTGCGGATTGCGGCGCAGCGCTTCCAGCGCCAGCAAGCCTCCCAGGCTGTGGCCAACCAGCGACAACGGCCCGGCATCGGCCAGCCACTCCAGCAGCTGCGGCACCGCCACGTCGGGGCCACCGAAGACCGAGGAGTAACCGAATGCGTGCACCTGGAAACCGCGCGCGCGCAGGCGCCAGGCCAGCGGCCCGACCCAGGCGCGGGCATTCCAGATGCCATGCAGCAGCAATACGGGGGGAGTCATGCAAACAGCCTGGCGGTCAGCGGGGCAGGAACGTACGGTGATTGAACACGCGCGCGCAGCAAGCGGCGGTGAACGTCAGGCTGCGCGCGGTGCGCGGCGCAGGATGAATTCAAGATCGTGGGTGTCGCCGACCGGGAACAGGTACTCGCCCGCCTTCTCGAATCCATAGCGGGCGTAGAAGCGCTGTGCGCCGAAGTTCTCCGACCACACGCCCAGCCACAGCGTGCGTGGGCCTTCGTGTTCCAGCCAGGCCAGCGCGGTTTCCAGCAGGCGGCTGCCCCAGCCGCAGCTCTGCTGGGTCTTGACCAGGTACAGGCGCTTGAGTTCGCCGTCACCGGGCTTCACGTCCGGATGCGGCAGGCCACAGGGGCCGGCGGCGGCGTGGCCGACCGCCTCCCCATCCAGTTCCAGCAGCCACACCGCGTAGTCCGGGTGGGCCAGGATCACGCGCTGGCGCTCGACCGTGTAGGCCTCCTCGAGGAAGGCCTGCAGGTCCTGCGGCGGATACAGATGGCCGAAGGTTTCGGTGAACGTGCGTGCGGCCAGCGCCGACAGGGTCGGCGCGTCGTCCACGGTAGCGCGGCGGATCGAATACATGCAGGAAGTTGACGTCAGGGCGAAGCGCGGGTCAAGCCTTTTCAGGCGATTCCGCTTCTTCTTCCTCGTCCTCTTCCTCGTATTCCTCTTCGTCCTCGTCCTCTTCTTCCTCGCCTTCCTCGTCCTCGTCGTACTCTTCCTCTTCGTCGTCTTCGTAATCCTCGACGCCGAAGTCTTCACCGTCCCAACGGCCTTCGCCGTCGGCGACGAAGGTCAGGGCCATCGCCGCCGGGTTGGTACCGACACGGACCAGCCAACCCCCGAACACGCGTGCACGCTCGGTGACCAGGGTGGCCTCGGAGCCTTCATTGCCCAGCTTTTCCCACTCCAGCGAAAACGCAAACTCGGTCATTGCCTGGATCTCCTGATCAGTTGGTCTTGGGGCGAACCTGGATGTGCACTTCGGCCAGCTGCGCGTCGACGATCGGCGACGGCGCGTCGGTCATCAGATCCTGTGCACCGGTGGTCTTCGGGAACGGGATGACGTCGCGGATCGACTCGGTGCCGGCCATCAGCGCGGCGATGCGGTCGATGCCGAAGGCGATGCCACCGTGCGGCGGCGCGCCGTAGTTCAGCGCGTCGAGCAGGAAGCCGAACTTGGCACGGGCTTCTTCGGCGCCGATGCCGAGCAGCTCGAATACCGCGCTCTGCATGTCCGGACGGTGGATACGGATGGAACCGCCGCCGATTTCATTGCCGTTGAGCACCATGTCGTAGCCGCGCGAGACGGCGGTACGGGCGTTGGCGCGCAGGTCGGCGATGTCGTCCACGGCCGGTGCGGTGAAGGGGTGATGCAGGGCGACGTAGCGCTGTTCTTCCTCGTCCCACTCGAACATCGGGAAATCGGTGACCCACAGCGGCGCCCAACCGTCGGCGACCAGGCCGAAGTCCTTGCCGGCCTTCAGGCGCAGCGCGCCCATAAAGTCGGAGACCTTGTTGTAGCCACCGGCGCCGAAGAACACGATGTCGCCGTTACCGGCGCCGACATGGGCGACCAGCGCGGCGAAGGATTCCTCGCTGAAGAACTTCTGGATCGGCGAGCTGACTTCGCCGTTGTCGGCGATCTTGATGTAGGCCAGGCCCTTGGCGCCGTACTTGGCGGCATGCGCGGCGTACTCGTCGATCTGCTTGCGGCTCAGCGACGCACCGCCCGGGATGCGCAGCGCGGCGACGCGGCCTTCGGCATCATTGGCCGGGCCGGTGAACACCGGGAACTCGCTGTCCTTGACCAGCTCGGCCACGTCGACCAGTTCCAGCGCGATGCGCAGGTCCGGCTTGTCCGAACCGTAGCGACGCATCGCCTCGGCCCAGGTCATGCGCGGGAAGCTGGCATCCAGCTGCACGTCGACCACTTCCTTGAAGATGGCGCGGATCATGTCCTCGACGAAGTCCTGCACGTCGCGTTCGCGGACGAAGGCGAACTCCATGTCCAGCTGGGTGAATTCCAGCTGGCGGTCGGCACGCAGGGCTTCGTCGCGGAAGCACCGCGCGATCTGATAGTAGCGGTCGAAGCCGGCCACCATCAGGATCTGCTTGAACAGCTGCGGGCTCTGCGGCAGGGCGTAGAACTCGCCCGGGTGCATGCGCGCCGGCACCAGGAAGTCGCGCGCGCCTTCCGGAGTGGCCTTGGTCAGGATCGGGGTCTCGATGTCCTGGAAGCCCTTTTCGTCCAGATGGCGGCGCAGGGCCTGCACCAGCTTGATGCGGGTGCGCTGCATGCGCTGCATTTCCGGGCGGCGCAGGTCCAGGTAACGGTACTTCAGGCGGGTTTCCTCGCCCGGATTCTCGTGGGCGTGGAACGGCAGCGGCGCGGCCTTGTTCAGCACGGTGATGGCGGTGGCGATCACTTCCACCTTGCCGGTGCGCATCTTGTCGTTCACCGCGTGGCGGGCACGCACGACGCCTTCCACCTGCAGCACGTCCTCGTAGCCCAGCGACGCGGCCACGGCGAACACGTCGGCGTTGTCGACTTCCACGGTCACCTGCACGATGCCTTCATGATCTCGAAGATCGATGAAGCAGACGCCGCCCTGGTTACGGGCCACGTCGGTCCAGCCGGCGAGGGTGACAGTCTGGCCAATCAGGGTCTCATCGACCAGGCCGCAGAAGTGGGTACGCATGGGGGGAAGCTCCGCTGGAGAACGCCGGCACCGGATGGGGGCCGGAAAGCCTCGTATTCTGCGGCCGAGGCCCCGGCCGGGGCAAATCCGGCCAGTCACACCGGCTTGATCGCCCCCCCTCCCTATAGTCGGGCACCTGCCACCGTATGGGATGCCGCCATGAAACCGCTGTCCCTGGCCAGCCTGGCCCTGACCCTCGCCCTGGGTGCACTGGGCACCCTTGCCCTGCCCGCCCCTTCCGCGCATGCGCAGAGCGGGGTGGTCCGCTGTGAAAGCCAGAACAACCGCGAACGGGTCTGCAACACCGGCTGGCGCAATGCGCAGCTGGTCCGCCAGTTGTCCGGCAGCGCCTGCGACGAAGGCCGCACCTGGGGCAGCCGCAATGGCAGCATCTGGGTCACCAATGGCTGCCGCGCCGAATTCGTCGAGGCCCGCGGTGGCTGGGGCGGCGGCAATGGCGGTGGCTGGGGCGGCAACAACGGCCGCCCCGGCGAGACGATCCGCTGCGAGAGCCAGAACAACCGCGAGCGCAGCTGCCCGGTCGGCTGGCGCAATGCCCGCCTGGTCCGCCAGCTGTCCGGCAGCCCCTGCGACGAGGGCCGCACCTGGGGCGTGCGCAATGGCGCGATCTGGGTCAGCGGCGGCTGCCGCGCCGAGTTCGCCGAAACCCGCGGCTGGGGCGGTGGTGGCGGTGGCTGGGGCGGTGGCAACAGCAATTACTCGGTCACCTGCAGCAGCAACAACAACCGCTCGCAGACCTGCGACTGGGATGAGCGCCAGGGCCGCCCGGTGCTGCAGCAGCAGCTGTCCGGCAGTGCCTGCCAGGAAGGCCGCAGCTGGGGCTACTCACGTGGCCAGGTGTGGGTGAGCAACGGCTGCCGCGCGCGCTTCGGCACACGGTGAGTACAGGGTCGGATCCCTCCGTCGGAGGGATCCGACCCGAAAATCAGGGTGCTGGCGCCTTCTCGTCGCCCCACGGTGCGGGCGGCAGGTCGACCGGCTTGCCCAGGTCGAACTGCACGCGGAAGCGGCGGCCATCCGGGCGGGTCAGCTCGTAGACGAAGGTCTGGTCGGGATCAATCTCCATCGCCCAGGTGTTGTGCGTGGAGGCCAGCATGTCGGCGCGGCGGAACATCGCCACCGAATCGCTGTCGGCCGGGAACTGCTGGCGCTCGGCAGTGCCGGGTGGCGTGCTGTCGCCTCCGTACAGGGTGATCGCGTCAGGGCTGCCGTCTTCGTGGCGATGATCGTGCTTCAGGCGCAGGCCGGTTTCCGTGCGGGTCAGCACCCAGGTCCGCGAGTGGTCATCGCCGACATGGAACGGGATGCGCAGCTCGTGCGCCGGATCGGCACAGCCGCGCACGTGCATGACCAGGCGCTGCCCGGCGAACGGATCCTTGCCGGTCGGTGCCGGCGTGTCCTCCACTACCTTGCCGGCATAGGCCTGGCCGCAATGTGCGGCCACGGCAGCCATGAAGGCGTCGGCCGGTGCGGTCGCCAGATCATGGGCGACCGTATCGGAGCGCTGCGAACACGCAGCAAGGCTGAGCAGGAGGGCGGAAGCGGTGACAACGGCAGGCAGTTTCATGCCCCAACCCTAACGGCCATGGCCGACGGGCGCAAACCGCGTGCGGCAACCGCTCAGCGTTCGGCGATGTGCGGTTCCGGCAGCGTCTCGGTGGCCGCCACCGGTGCAGCCGCGCCCTCGCCTGCCGGCTCCTGTTCGACCGGATCGACATCGAACGGCGTGCGGAACACCAGCGACGGCAGCAGCGTGGTCAGCGCCGCATACAGCAGCAGCGCGCCGAACAGCACCGCCGGAATCTGGAAGCGCTCGCGCATGATCGCGGCCAGCACCAGGGTGAAGATCAGCGTCGGCGCCAGCGCCAGCGAGACCCGCAGGCTGCTGCGGAAGCTCTCGCCGAACATCACCCGGCGCTGCAGCCAGACCACACCGATGCGCAGCGGCAGCACCACCAGAGTGATCACGATGCCCAGCCCCAGCGCCTCGAAACTGAGTGCTTCGCTGGGCACCTTGGTGCCGGCATTGAAGAAATAGAAAGGCACGAAGAACGAGGCGAACAGGCGCAGCGCGTGCAGGTTCTCATGCGAGGCCAGCAGCGGCATGCGCTGGTGCAGCAGGCGCGCGACCAGACCGGCGATGAACGCACCGACCAGGTAGTACACGCCCAGCAGATAGGTGATGTAGGCCGCGACCATGCCCACCATCACCAGCAGCGAGAACTCCGAGCCCGGCGCATGCGGCGCCACCCAGCGGCCCAGCGCGATGAACAGCAGCGGCAGGCCGATCATCATCGCCAGCAGCGCCAGGCTGGACAGCGCCATGTGGCCCGGATCACCCGCCTGCAGCACGATGAACAACGCCGCCAGCGCCAGCAGTTCGCCAGCGATGGCCTTGCTGGTCACCCAGAACCGCTCGTCCTCGCTCAGGCCCAGCCGCGACAGCGAATCCATGATGAAGCCGGTGGACGGCGTCAGCAGCGCCAGCGCCAGCAGGCCGGCGGCCTGCCACGGCAGCCCCGCGTAGCGCCAGGCCAGCCAGCCCACACCGAACAGCGTGCCGGTACGGATCACCAGATGCGCCAGCAGCGGCCACATGCCACGGCGCAGCGCCTGCAGGTCCACTTCCAGGCCGGCGAACAGGAACAGCGAGGAAATGCCCAGCGTGGCCAGCAGACCGATCACCGCGTCGTGCGCCTGGTCGCCCAGCCAGAGCATGCCGATGATGCCGAACAGCAGGCAGGTCAGCGGCGCGGGCAGGCTGAAACGCTGCAGCGCGCGCGGGATCACCAGCAGCGCGAAGATCAGCAGCAGGTAGATCAGTTCATGGCTCATGGGGGACTTCCGTGTGGTTCGAACGCGCGCAGGATGCGCGCGCCGAACCGATCCGGCAAGCCACTTCTGAATGACCCCGGTTACCTCATCCGATCAACCGGTCGGCAATCCGCCCCACCTGTGCCAGCACGGTAGCGCGTTGCTCGTAGCTGATCGCACCTGCCTGCAGATAAGCCGTCAGCACCCACGGTGCGCCGCCGGCCACGGGCCACAGCACGGCGATATCGTTGCGCGCGTCCTCGCCGTTGCTGCCGGTCTTGTCACCGACGCGCCAGCGCTTGCCCAGACCCGCGCGCAGGCAGACGTCGCCGGTTTCGTTGTCGATCAGCCAATCGGCCAGCTGCTGCCGCGACGCCGACTGCAGCACCTCGCCCAGCATCACGCGCTGCAGGGTCGCAGCCATTGCCGCCGGCGTGGTGGTGTCGCGCGGATCGCCCTTGGCAAAGCTGTTCAGCTCCGGCTCCAGGCGGTCACTGCGGCTCACCGCATCACCGCTGGTGCGCAGGAACGCGGTCACCGCGGGCGGGCCACCGACCACGCCGAACAGCAGGTTGGCGGCAGTGTTGTCGCTGGTGATGATCGTGGCACGGCACAGATCGCGCACGGTCATGTCCTTGCCGGCGTGGCGGCGGGTGACAGGCGCGTGCGAGAGAAGATCGGCATCGCGCACCGGCACGCGCGTGTCCAGCAACGCGGGCCTGCGCTCGGCCTGGCTGAGCACGGTGGCGGCCAGCACGCTCTTGAACGTGCTGCACATCGGGAAACGCTCGTCCTGGCGATGACCGATGCGGCGGCCGCTGGCGGTATCAAGCAGGGTCACGCCGAGGCGGCCGGCACAGGCCTTTTCCAGTGCGGCAAAGTCGGTGGCGGCGGTGAGAGCGGCATCGGTCGGTGCACTGGCGGCGGTCTTGCCCGCTGCACGGGCCAGCAACGGCAGGGCAAGCGAGGAAGCAACAGCGGCACCACTGAACTGCAGGAATCGGCGACGGGCGAGCATGCGGGGTTCTCCTGGGGACCGCCCGATTATTGAAGCCCTCCCCGGAGCCGACCAGCGCGAAATATCAGCGGAAGCCATGAACTTAATTCATGCCTGTCGTAATCAACTCGTTGAGATTTACGAAATTCCTCACTGAAGGGTAGGATCAGCCATCACCCTGGCTCACGGCTTCCCAATGCTGCACCCGACCCTGCCGCTGAACGCGCTGCGCGCCTTCGAGGCCGCTGCGCGCCACCAGAACTTCACCCGCGCCGCGCTGGAGCTGTGTGTCAGCCAGGCCGCGCTGAGCCACCAGATCCGCGGGCTGGAGGACCGGCTCGGCATCCGCCTGTTCCATCGCCTGCCGCGCGGCGTGGCGCTCACCGAGGAGGGCGCGGCGCTGTATCCGGTGCTCAATGAATCGTTCGAGCGCATCTCGGCCAGCATCGCGCGCTACACCGGTGGCCCGGCCCGTGAAGTACTGACGTTGGGCGTGGTCGGCACCTTCGCCACCGGTTGGCTGCTGCCACGGCTGGCTGCGTTCGAGGCCGCGCACCCCGACATCGAGCTGCGCCTGCAGACCCACAACAACCGCATCGATCTGGCCGGCGAGGGCCTGGACCTGGCGATCCGCTTCGGTGATGGCGACTGGCAGGGCCAGGCCTGCACGGCAATCCTCGACGCGCCGTTCGCGCCACTCTGCGCGCCGGCGCTGGCGCGGCGGCTGAAACAGCCACGCGACCTGGGCACCCTGCCGCTGCTGCGCTCCTACCGCAGCGACGAGTGGCCGCGCTGGCTGCAGGCGGCAGGAGTGAGTGGCGTGGAAGCCCGCGGGCCGGTGTTCGATTCGTCGTTGACGGTGGCGATGGCCGCGGTCGGCGGTGCCGGCGTGGCGCTGCTGCCGCTGCGCATGTTCGAGCAGGAGCTGGCCGAGGGTCGCCTGCTGCAGCCGTTCAGCACCACGCTGGAGCTGGGGCGCTACTGGCTGACGCGGCTGCGCTCGCGGGCCGAGCGTGAGCCTGCCAAACGCTTCCGCGAGTGGCTGCAGGCGCAGGGCGCGTAGGTAGTGCCGGCCGCTGGCCGGCACCCCCTTGATCGTCGTGGGTGCATCGCGCTGCCGGCCAGCGGCCGGCACTAGCGGTCAGGACTCCAGCAGCTCCATCCACGTCGCTTCGGCTTTTTCCAGCTGCGCGGCGGCGGTTTCGCGATCGCGGCCAAGCACGGCCATGCGGGTGGCATCGGCGTAGTTGGCCGGGTCGGCCAGCTGGCGGTCCAGTTCGGCCAGGGCGCCTTCCAGCTCGGCCACCTTGGCTTCGGCGGCGGCCAGCTTGTGCGGGTTCACCGGCTTCTTCTGCACCACCTGCGCGACCGGTGCGGTCTTGACCACCACCGGCTCTTCCACCTGCTCCATGCGCGCCTTGGTGCCCTGCGCCTGCGGACGGGTGCGCAGCCACGCCGCGTAGGCGTCGAGGTCGCCGTCGAACGGCTCGACCACACCATCGGCCACGCGCCAGTAGGTATCGCAGACCAGGCCGATCAGGTGGCGGTCATGCGAGACCATCACGATCGCGCCCTCGAAGGTGGCCAGTGCTTCGGCCAGCGCTTCGCGCATTTCCAGGTCAAGGTGGTTGGTCGGTTCGTCCAGCAGCAGCACGTTCGGCTGCTGCCAGGCGATCAGCGCCAGCGCCAGGCGCGCGCGCTCGCCACCGGAGAAACCATCCACCGGCTCGAACGCGCGGTCGCCCGGGAAGTTCCACTTGCCGAGGAAATCGCGGAACGACTGGTTCGGTGCGTCCGGCGCGATCTCGCGGAAGTGCTCCATCGGCGACTGGCCTTCGTGCAGCGACTCCACCGTGTGCTGGGCGAAGTAGCCGATCTTCAGGTCCGGATGCGCCATGCGCTCGCCAACAATCGGCGCCAGTTCGCCCACCAGGGTCTTCACCAGCGTGGTCTTACCAGCACCGTTGGGGCCGAGCAGGCCGATGCGCTGGCCCGCTTCCAGGCCGAAGCCGACGTTGTGCAGGATCACCGCATCCTTGCCGTAGCCGGCCTCGACGTGGTTCAGGCGGATCAGCGAGAACGGCAGCTTGGCCGGCGGCGCGAACTCGATGCGGAACTCGCGCTCGGCGCGCACCGCTTCGGTGCCGGCCAGCTTGGCCAGGCGCTTCATGCGGCTCTGCGCCTGCGCGGCCTTGCTGGCCTGCGCCTTGAAGCGGTCGATGAAGCTCTGCAGGTGGGCGCGCTCGGCCTGTTCCTTCTCGTGCGCGATCTGCTGCTGGCGCAGCTGTTCGGCGCGCTGGCGCTCGAAATCGGTGTAGCCGCCCGGGTAGAGCTTGGCGCCGCCACCGTGCAGGTGCAGGGTGTGGGTGGCCACGTTGTCGAGGAACTCGCGGTCATGCGAGATCAGCAGCAGCGTGCCCGGGTACTTCAGCAGCCACTGTTCCAGCCAGTACACCGCATCCAGATCCAGGTGGTTGGTCGGTTCGTCCAGCAGCAGCAGGTCGCTGGGCATCATCAGCGCGCGTGCCAGGTTCAGGCGCACGCGCCAACCGCCGGAGAACGAGGAAACCGCGCGATGGTGGGTCTCGGCCGGGAAGCCCAGGCCATGCAGCAGCTTGCCGGCACGCGCTTCGGCGTCGTAGGCATTGAGCTCGGCCATCTTCGTATGCGCTTCGGCCACCGCTTCCCAGTCTTCGCGGGCGGTCGCCTCGGCCTCGGCAGCCAGCACCGCGGCCACCTCGATGTCGCCGCCGAGCACGAAGCTCAGCGCCGGGTCGGGCAGCGACGGGGTTTCCTGGGCGACGCTGGCGATGCGCACCTTGCCGGGCAGGTCCACATCGCCCTTGTCGGCCTCCAGCTCACCCTTCACTGCCGCGAACAGGCTGGACTTGCCAGCACCGTTGCGGCCGACCACACCCACCCGGTAACCGGCGTGCAGGGTCAGGTCGACATTGGACAACAGCAGCCGCTCGCCGCGGCGCAAGGCGAAATTACGAAGGGAGATCATCGGGGGAGGCGTCCATATAACCGAATGGAATGTGCTGGTGAGCACTGTTCCTGCGACGCAATTCTAGCGTTAACGAATACTTGACGCGTCCCGGGATGCGCGGCGGCCGGCGTTCCTCTCTCCCACGTCCTCGCCGCGCGCGTCCCGGGCTCCCTCCCCCGCCAGTGCCGATCCGGGCTAAATGGTTGCTGCTGCAACGTTTTTTCCGATGACCGGCATTTGACAGGCACTGAATATCCCGTTAATTCCTGCTTTGCGCACCGCAACAACCGCCGTCCGCCTCACCCCCGTGATGTCGATTCCGGTGCCGCCCCCGCCAACCGGAGCTCCGTCCCGATGACCCGCAAGACCAGCCTGATCGCCGCCGCCGTCGCTGTCGCACTCGGTGGCTCTCCGTTCGTTGCCGCTGCCCAGCAGGCCGGCACCGCCGCCAACACCCTGGACACGGTGATCGTGACCGGTACCCGCGTGGCCGACCGCACGGTGGCCGAGTCGCAGTCGCCGATCGACATCATCACCCCCGAAGCCCTGCAGTCCACCGGTACCAGTGAGCTGGCCACCGCACTGTCGCGCGCCCTGCCCTCACTGAACTTCCCGCGCCCGGCGCTGACCGACGGCACCAGCGGTGTGCGCCCGGCGCAGCTGCGTGGCCTGTCGCCGGACCAGGTGCTGGTGCTGGTCAACGGCAAGCGCCGCCACACCTCGGCGATGATCAACGTCAACGGCAGCATCGGCCGTGGCTCGTCGGCGGTGGACATCAACGCGATCCCGATCGCTGCCATCGAGCGCGTGGAAGTGCTGCGCGACGGCGCGTCGGCGCAGTACGGCTCGGACGCCATCGCCGGCGTCATCAACATCGTGCTCAAGGGCAGCGGCCGTGGCGGCAGCCTGGCCGTGGACTACGGCCAGTACTCGGCCGGTGACGGCAACAAGTACCAGCTCTCCGGCGATACCGGCGTCGAGTTCGGCAACGGCCGTGGCCGCGTGCACGTGGCCGGCCAGATCAGCCAGCAGGACGAGAGCAACCGCGCCGGCCCGTACCGCGGCACCACGCCGAATACCGGCAACTACCCGAGCATCGGCCAGAAGACCTTCATCGTCGGCGACCCGCGCGTGGACGCCACTGCGGCCTCGGCCAACGCCAGCTTCGACTTCAGCGACCACGTGACCGGCTACGCCAGCGCGCTGCTCAGCAACCGCGACATCACCTCGTTCGCGTTCTACCGCTCGCGCAACCATCTGAACCAGACCGCGCTGCTGGCGCAGACCTACCCGGACGGTTTCGTGCCGGAGATCAACCAGTATTCCAAGGACCGCTCGCTGGTAGCCGGCGTCAAGGGCAACACCGACAACGGCTGGACCTGGGACCTGAGCCTGAACCACGGCGAGAACACCCTCGACTTCCACACCCGCAACAGCATCAACTACAGCCTGGGTGCGACCAGCCCGCGCTCGTTCTACGACGGCACGCTGAAGTACCAGCAGGACATCTTCAATGCCGACCTGACCAAGTCGCTGGACTGGGGCCTGGCCTATCCGGTCACGCTGTCCTTCGGCGGTGAGTACCGCAAGGAGAAGTGGGACCAGAAGCCAGGCGAACTGAACTCGTACACCGGCAGTGGCGCGCAGGGCTTCGGTGGCTTCACCCCGACCAATGAAGTGCATGCCGACCGCCACAACTACGCGGTCTACGCCGGCCTGGAAGCGGACCTGACCGAGAAGTTCTCGGCCGGCATCACCGGCCGCTACGAGGACTACTCGGACTTCGGCGACCGCTTCTCCGGCAAGCTGTCGGCGCGCTACGCATTCACCGACAAGGTCGCGCTGCGTGCCACGGCCTCCAGCGGCTTCCGCGCACCGTCGCTGGCGCAGCAGGGCTACCAGGCGGTCACCAGCCAGTTCACCAACGGCGTGTTCGTCGAGCGCGGCACCTTCCCCACCACCAGCCAGGCCGCACAGGCACTGGGCGCCTCGCCGCTGAAGGCTGAGACCTCTACCTCCTACAGCGTGGGCCTGGTGCTGCAGCCGGTCGACCGCCTGTACATCACTGTCGACGCCTACCAGATCGACATCGATGACCGTATCGCGCTGTCGTCCAGCATCACCACCAATGCCGCCAGCAGCGCGTTGCTGACCAGCCTGGGCCTGCCGCAGGTGACCGCGTTCTCGTACTTCACCAACGGCCTCGATACGCGCACCCGCGGTGTCGATTTCGTGTCCAGCTACACCGTGCCCTTCAGCGCCAGCAGCCTGGAACTGACCGCCGCGTACAGCTACAACGACACCGAAGTACGCCGCGTTGGCGGTACCCCGGCGGTGTTCGGCACGCTGGGCCTGAACCAGTCGCTGATCGGCCGCGATGAGATCGGCCGCATCGAGGACAGCTATCCGCGCGACAAGGCGATCCTGAGCGGCACCTGGCGTTCGGACCACTGGGAACTGGGCCTGGCCGCGACCCGCTACGGCAAGTTCACGGTGCGCAACTCGGCCACCGCACTGCGCGACCAGACCTATGGCGACGCCTGGGTGGTGGATGCCTCGGCCAGCTACAAGCCGAGCAGCAACTGGACCCTGACCGTGGGCGCCGACAACCTGCTGGACAAGTATCCGGACCGCACCGAAGACCTGCAGAACTCCACCTTCGGCATGCTGCCGTACAGCAACTACTCACCGTTCGGCTTCAACGGCGCGTACGTGTACGGGCGGATCAAGTACACCTGGTAAGCGGTATCGGTAGCGCCGGGCCATGCCCGGCGCCGCTCTGGTAGCGCCGGCCGCTGGCCGGCAATCCCCTGGTGGGGTCAGATCCTTTTCCTGCGGAAAAGGGATCTGACCCCATTCGCATTTAAGGTTTGCCGTATCTGGCCTCATCGGTGAAAATCGGGATACCCCCGATTTCCTGCGAGTGCCGATGCACCATGACACCGACCTGATCAACATCGTTGCCGTTGGCCTGGGGCTCGCCTTCATCTTCGGCGCGCTGGCCAACAAGCTCCGCTTGTCTCCCCTGGTCGGTTACCTGGTTGCTGGCATCTGCGTAGGCCCGTTCACTCCCGGCTTCGTTGCCGACCAGGCGCTGGCCAACCAGCTGGCCGAGCTGGGCGTGATGCTGCTGATGTTCGGCGTCGGCCTGCACTTCTCGCTGAAGGACCTGATGGCGGTCAAGGCCATCGCCATCCCCGGTGCCATCGGCCAGATCGCGGTCGCTACCCTGCTCGGCTGGGGCGTAGCCTCGCTGATGGGCTGGCCCCCCATCCATGGCGTCATCTTCGGTTTCTCGCTGGCCACCGCCAGTACCGTGGTACTGCTGCGGGCGATGGAGGAACGCCGCCTGCTGGAAACCATGCGCGGCAAGATCGCGGTCGGCTGGCTGATCGTGGAAGACCTGGCCTGTGTGCTGGCGCTGGTGATGATGCCGGTGATGGCCGGTGTCTTCGGCCCCGACGCGGCCAAGGAATCGCACTCGCTGGGCAGCGTGCTGGCCGACATCGGCTGGACCTTCGTGCAGCTGGGCCTGTTCGTGGCGGTGATGCTGGTGGTCGGGCGCCGGGTCATCCCGTGGATCCTCGAACGTATCGCCGGCACCGGTTCGCGCGAACTGTTCACCCTGTCGGTGCTGGCGATCGCGCTGGGCGTGGCGTTCGGCTCGGCGATGCTGTTCGGCGTCTCGTTCGCGCTGGGCGCGTTCTTCGCCGGCATGCTGCTCAACGAATCGGAGCTGAGCCACAAGGCCGCGCATGATTCACTGCCGCTGCGCGATGCGTTCGCGGTGCTGTTCTTCGTCTCGGTGGGCATGCTGTTCGATCCGAACATCCTCATCCAGCACCCGTGGCAGGTGCTGGCCACGGTGCTGATCATCATGTTCGGCAAGTCGGCGGCGGCGTTCTTCATCGTGCGCGCCTTCGGCCACCCGACCAGCACCGCGCTGACCATCTCGGCCAGCCTGGCGCAGATCGGCGAATTCGCCTTCATCATCGCCGGCCTCGGCGTGGCGCTGCAGATCCTGCCGAAGGAAGGCCAATCGCTGGTACTGGCCGGTGCGCTGGTGTCGATCATGCTCAACCCGCTGGTATTCGGGCTGCTGGACCGTTGGCAGGCCAAGCAGGAACAGCAGCCGCAGCCGGCCGAGCCGGAAGAGGCCATCGGCCCATCGCGTGATCTGAACGGGCACGCGATCGTGATCGGCTACGGCCGGGTCGGCAGCGAGCTGGCACAGGTGCTGCGCGATCGCGGCGTGCCGGTGCTGGTGATCGATGACAACAAGGAACATGTCGAGCAGGCGCACGCCAAGGGCCTGGCGGCGATCCGTGGCAGTGCTGCCGCCGACCGGGTGCTGGCCGAGGCCCATCCGGAGCGCGCGAAGATTGCGGTGCTGGCGATTCCACAGCCACTGGAGGCCGGTGAGGCGCTGGCCAAGCTGCGGGCGATCAACCCGGAGCTGACGCTGCTGGCGCGTGCGCACAGCGATGCGGAGGTGAAGCATCTGCTGGAACACGGTGCGGATGGCACGGTGATGGCCGAGCGTGAGCTGGCGTACTCGCTGGCGGAGATGGTGATGTCCACGCCGCCGTATCGCGGGCTGGGACAGCACAGTATTCCGGTGGTGTGAGGGGTGTGGGTGCGGCAGGGCTTGCAGCCCTGCACCTGCTGAAGCAACGTCAACGACAAAAGCAAAAGCTGGCATTCCGTGGGATGGCGGGGTGGGTCCGGTGGCAGGAGACGCCGTAAACCCTTCCATGGGGGCTTGGCCGCGGCATCCATGCCGCGGACACTCCCGCCACCGGACCCACCCCGCCTTCGACAATTTCCTGCGGCTGTTGGTAGGTGTCGATCTTGGTCGACACGGCGGTGCATGGGGTCAGATCCGTTTTCCGCAGGAAAACGGATCTGACCCGGAAACAAAAGAATCCCCGGTCGACCCGCATCGACCGGGGATCTGGATCGCCACGTTGCCACGCCTTGGAGAGGCAGTTCCACCGTAGCGCATCGCGGCGTGCGTGGTGATCGCCTGTGGCGATGACGACCAAGCGTGCGGCTATCAGGCGCCGGCCAGGGCCTGTTCCAGGTCGGCGCGCAGGTCGCCGATGTGCTCGATGCCGATCGACAGCCGCACCGTGTCTTCGCTGACGCCGGCCTTGGCCAGTTCGGCGGCGTCCAGCTGGCGATGGGTGGTCGAGGCGGGATGGGTGGCCAGTGACTTCGCGTCGCCCAGGTTGACCAGGCGGGTGAACAGCTTCAGTGCATCGAGGAAGCGTGCGCCGGCTTCACGGCCGCCCGGCAGGCCGAAGGTCAGTACGCCCGAGCCGTGCCCGCCCAGGTAGCGCTGCGCGGCGGCGTGCTCGGGGTCGTCGGCCAACCCGGCGTAGCGCACCCAGGCCACCTTTGCGTGTGACTTCAGGAACTGCGCGACGGCCAGTGCGTTGGCGTTGATGCGTTCCATGCGCAGCGCCAGGGTCTCGATGCCCTGCAGGATCAGGAACGCGTTGAACGGTGACAGCGCCGCGCCGGTATTGCGCAGCGGCACCACCCGCGCGCGGCCGATGTAGGCCGCTGGCCCCAGCGCTTCGGTATAGACCACGCCGTGGTAGCTGGGATCGGGCTGGTTGAGCCGCGCGAAGCGCTGGGGTTGTGCAGCCCAGTCGAAGCGGCCGGAATCGACGATCGCACCGCCCAGGCTGTTGCCGTGGCCGCCGAGGTACTTGGTCAGCGAATGCACCACGATGTCGGCGCCGTGCTCGAACGGGCGCAGCAGGAACGGGGTGGCCACGGTGTTGTCGACGATCAGCGGCACGCCGGCGGCATGCGCGACCTCGGCGATGGCGACGATGTCGGTGACGTTGCCACGCGGGTTGCCGATCGATTCGACGAACACGGCCTTCGTGCGTTCATCGATCAACGCGGCGAACGCGGACGGATCGGCCGGGTCGGCGAAGCGCGCCTGGATGCCGTACTGCGGCAGGGTGTGCGCCAGCAGGTTGAGGCTGCCGCCATACAGCGCACTGGAGGCGACGATGTTGTCGCCCGCCTCGGCGATGGTCTGGATGGCATAGGTGATGGCCGCCTGCCCCGAGGCCAGCGCCAGCGCACCGATGCCGCCTTCCAGCGCGGCCAGGCGCTGCTCCAGTACGTCGGTGGTGGGGTTCATGATGCGCGTGTAGATGTTGCCCGGCACCTTCAGATCGAACAGGTCGGCACCCTGCTGGGTGTCATCGAAGGCATAGGCCACGGTCTGGTAGATCGGTACCGCCACCGCACGTGTGGTCGGGTCGGGACGGTAGCCGCCGTGCACGGCCAGGGTTTCCAGTTGCCACTGCGGGTCGCTCATTGCACCAGGCTCCATCCGGGGAAACCGCCACCATAGGCCAGCCGGGAGCATCCGCTGAGAGCCGCTGGCGATGACGCCAGTACCACCGGTTATCAGGTTGGCCACGATTCAGGCAGCCGTCATGGGCCATTGCTAGGCTTCGCCACCGGGCGCCCCTGCCCGGGCACGGAGGCCCAACGCGCATGCAGCCATCCCCTTGGACACCCACCGCCAGCGGTACGCCGACCCCGGTCCTGCTGGTGGAGGACGACCGCCGCCTGGCAGAGCTGGTCAGCGACTATCTCCACGAACATGGCTTCGCCGTGCAGCATGTGGCCCGTGGCGACCTGGCCGGTGCCGCCTGCCGCCAGCACGCGCCGGAACTGGTGGTGCTGGACCTGATGCTGCCCGGCCTGGGCGGCATCGACGTGTGCCGGCAGATCCGCAGCTTCTCCGATGTGCCGATCCTGATGCTGACGGCCTGCGAGGACGACATCGAGCAGGTGCTCGGCCTGGAATCGGGCGCCGACGACTATGTGCACAAGCCGATCGAGCCGCGCCTGCTGCTGGCTCGCCTGCGCGCCCTGCTGCGCCGCCGCCATGGCAGCAGCAACACCGGCACCCCCTGCCGCCTGATGCACGGCGAGCTGCTGATCGACCGCATGCAGCGCGAGGTGCACCTGCACGGCCAGCCGGTGGACATGGGCACCACCGAATTCGAGATCCTGTGGCTGCTGGCCAGCCAGCCGGGGCAGATCCTCTCGCGTGACCAGATCCTGCAGGCGGTGCGCGGCATCGGCTTCGACGGGCTGGACCGCAGTGTCGATGTCAGCATCGGCAAGCTGCGCCGCAAGCTGGGGGATGACGCGCGCGAACCGCGGCGGATCAAGACGGTGTGGGGCCGCGGCTACCAGTTCAATCCCTCGTCCTGGTCGGCATGAAGCGGCTGTTCCTGCGCCTGTGGCTGGTGGTCGGCGCGAGCTTCCTGATCACCCTGCTGCTGATCAACGTGATCTTCGATCGCATCTACCTGCCGTTCCAGCAGCGTGTATTCGCAGAACAGGTGCGCGGCCAGTTGTATGCATTGCGGCAGGGGCTGGACGGAAAGGACTCCGCCACCCAGCAGAACCAGCTGGCGCAATGGCAACCCCACTATGGCATTGCACTGGCACTGCTGCCGTCAGCGCCGGCCCTCGAGGCCGGCGAACAGGAACAGCTGCGGCGCAACGGGCTCATCTCCCGGCAGAAGTTCGAGATCGTACTGGCGCCGCTTGATCCACTGCATCCCGATGGCCCCTGGCTGCGCCTGCACCTGCCAGGCGAGCCGTCGATGACCCTCTATCTCACCCTGATCGCCTATTCGGTGATGCTGGCCCTGTTCGGGCTGTGCCTGTACGCCTGGGTGCGCCTGCTCTGGCGTGATCTGGACGCCTTGCGCGTGCATGCCGACCGCATCGGCGCCGGCGATCTGCAGGCACGCGCGCAGGTCTCGCCGCGCTCGCAGATCCGGGTCATCGTCGACCATTCCAACCGCATGGCCGCACGCGTGGCCGAGCTGGTGCAGCGCCAGCGCGACCTGACCCATGCGATCTCGCACGAACTGCGTACCCCCATCGCACGCGTGGCCTTCGGCCTGGACCTGATGCAGGACAGCGATGATCGCGATCGCCGCGCACGGCTGGCCCAGGGCCTGCATGGCGACCTGGCCGAACTCAACCGGCTGGTCAGCGAACTGTTGGCCTATGAACGCCTGGAACACCCCAGCGACGGCGAGCCTCTGCAACGCATCGAGGCCAATGACTGGCTGCAGGACTGCCTCGCCGATGCGCGACGCGACGCGGAACGGACCGGACTCGTCGTGCGCGTGCAGCCCAGTGCGTTGCCGCGGGTGGATGCCGAACCGCGGCTGCTGCAGCTGGCGCTGAGCAACCTGGTCGGCAACGCACTGCGTCATGCGCATTCGCAGGTCGAAGTCTCACTGGTTGGTGTGGGTGGCCGCGCCTGCCTGCGCGTGGATGATGACGGCCCGGGCATCGCCGAGGCCGACCACGAAAAAGTGATGCGCCCGTTCACCCGCCTGGATGACAGCCGCAGCCGCGATACCGGCGGCTTCGGCCTGGGCCTGGCCATCGTCAACCGCATTGCAGCCCGCCACGGCGGCGAGCTGCGCATCAGCCGCGCCACGCTGGGCGGCGCGCGCCTGGAAATGCACTGGCCGCTGGCTGCCAGCTGAACGCCTACGGGCACGATTACAGTTGATTACAACTCCCGCACAACTGCGGACGGATCGGTCGCCGGCATATCGCCACGCTGGCGACCCTGCAGCACACGCCGGATGCGCGTGCTGCACTCCTCCCATTGTCGAGAGTGCCCATGTCCCAGCGTCACCGTTCCCCGTCCCTGCTCTGCCTGGCCCTGCTGCCCCTGTTCGCCGCGCCGATCGCCCATGCCAAGGAGGATCACTGGACCTTCGAAGTCGCCGCCGGTGGTGGCGTGACCCCGCGCTACAGCGGCAGCGAGGACTATCGTGCGACGCCATCGCTGTCCTTCGATGTCACCTCGCCGGGGGGATGGTTTCTGGGCACCAGTGGCATCGGCTGGGGCACCTCCATCGGCGAGCACACCCGCGTACGGGCCTACGTCGGCGCCAGCGGCATCCGCAAGGACAAGGACTCCCTGCTCGGCGGTTCGGACTTCCTGCGCGGCATGGGTGATATCGATACCCGTCCCCTGGTCGGCGTCTCGGCTGGTTATACGCTGGGCGAAGCCGTGCTGAGTGGCTCCTGGCAGTTCACCCGCAAGGACGAGGACAAGGCCGAGAACGGCCTGGCCACCCAGCAGATCCACCTGAACCTGACGATGCCGCTGTTCGACCTGGCCGGCGGCGTGGTCAGCGGCAGCGTGTCCACCGACTACGGCAACCGTGGCTACATGCAGACCTGGTACGGCGTCAGCCCGGAACAGGCGGCGCGCACCGGCTTTGCCCAGCACACGCCGAAGGCCGGCCTGGTCAGTGCCGGTCTTGGCCTGAAATGGAGCCACCGCGTGGGCCGCAACGGCAACTGGTACATCTCGGCCGAGGGCACGCGACTGCTTGGCGACGCCGCCGACAGCCCGATCGTGCAGAAGCCCAACCAGTTCGGCCTGATGAGCGGCTACACGCACCGCTTCTGAGTGGGCGCCGGGCATGGCCCGGCGTACTCCGCAGGAAACGGGGCGCCGCGATCAGGCAGCGCCCCGTGTGAATCACGCCTTGGCGAACACCAGGTGGCCGCCGTCGTTGCCGACTTCGATGGTGTCGCCGTTGGCGAAGGCACCGGACAGGATCTTCTGCGCCAGCGGGTTCTCCAGCTGCGCCTGGATCGCGCGCTTCAACGGGCGTGCGCCATACACCGGATCGAAACCGACGTTGCCAAGCAGGTCGAACGCTGCATCGGACACCACCAGCTTCAAGCCACGCTCGGCCAGCCGCTTTTCCAGGCCACGCATCTGGATGCGCGCGATCTGCTTGATCTGCTGCTTGTCCAACGGGTGGAACACCACGATGTCGTCCAGGCGGTTGATGAACTCCGGACGGAAGTGCGCCTGCACCACGCCCATCACCGCCGCCTTCATCTGCGTGTAGGCCTCCGGGCTGTCATCAGCGCTCATGTCCTGGATCTGGTGCGAACCCAGGTTCGAGGTCATCACGATGACGGTGTTGCGGAAGTCCACGGTGCGGCCCTGGCCATCGGTCAGGCGGCCATCGTCCAGTACCTGCAGCAGGATGTTGAACACATCCGGATGCGCCTTCTCCACTTCGTCGAGCAGGATCAGCGAGTACGGACGGCGACGCACGGCCTCGGTCAGGTAGCCACCCTCTTCGTATCCGACGTAGCCCGGGGGCGCACCGATCAGGCGGGCGACGCTGTGCTTCTCCATGAACTCGCTCATGTCGATGCGGATCATCGCGTCGGCACTGTCGAACAGGAACTCGGCCAGCGACTTGCACAGCTCGGTCTTGCCGACGCCGGTCGGGCCGAGGAAGAGGAACGAACCGGCCGGGCGATTCGGATCGGACAGGCCCGCACGCGAACGGCGCACGGCATCGGAGACGACCTTGATCGCCTCCTCCTGGCCGACCACGCGGTTGTGCAGCACCTCTTCCATCCGCAGCAGCTTGTCGCGCTCACCTTCGAGCATCTTGTTGACCGGGATGCCGGTCCAGCGCGATACGACCTCGGCGATCTCCTCGTCGGTGACCCGATCCTGCACCAGCTTGAAGTCCCTGTGTTCGGCTTCCTGCGCAGCGGCCAGCTGCTTTTCCAGCTGCGGCAGCAGGCCGTACTGGATCTCGCTCATCTTGGCGAAATCCTGGCGGCGCTGCGCGGCTTCCAGCTCCAGCTTGGCCTGCTCGACCTGCTCCTTGATCTTGGTCGCGCCCTGCAGCGCGGCCTTCTCCGACTTCCAGATTTCATTGAGGTCGGAGAACTCGCGCTCCAGCGCCTCGATGTCGTTCTCCAGATCGGCCAGGCGCTGCCGCGAGGCCTCGTCCTTTTCCTTCTTCAGCATCTCGCGCTGGATCTTCAGCTGGATCACCCGGCGTTCCAGGCGGTCCAGCTCCTCCGGCTTGGAGTCGATCTCCATGCGCAGGCGCGAAGCGGCCTCGTCCATCAGGTCGATGGCCTTGTCCGGCAGCTGGCGGTCGGTGATGTAGCGGTTGGACAGCGTGGCGGCGGCGACGATGGCCGGGTCGGTGATCTCCACGCCATGGTGCAGCGCGTACTTTTCCTTCAGGCCGCGCAGGATGGCGATGGTGTCCTCCACCGACGGCTCACCGACGAAGACCTTCTGGAAGCGGCGCTCCAGCGCGGCATCCTTCTCGATGTACTTGCGGTACTCGTCCAGCGTGGTCGCGCCGATGCAATGCAGCTCACCGCGTGCCAGCGCCGGCTTCAGCATGTTGCCGGCATCCATCGCGCCGTCAGCCTTGCCGGCGCCCACCATGGTGTGCAGTTCGTCGATGAACAGGATGATCTGGCCTTCGTTCTTGGCCAGGTCGTTGAGCACGCCCTTGAGGCGTTCCTCGAATTCGCCACGGAACTTGGCGCCGGCAATCAACGCGCCCATGTCCAGCGACAGCACACGCTTGCCGCGCAGTCCCTCGGGCACTTCGTCGTTGATGATGCGCTGGGCCAGGCCTTCCACGATCGCGGTCTTGCCCACGCCGGGTTCGCCGATCAGCACCGGGTTGTTCTTGGTCCGGCGCTGCAGCACCTGGATGGTGCGGCGGATCTCCTCGTCACGGCCGATCACCGGATCGAGCTTGCCGCTCTCGGCACGCGCGGTCAGGTCGATGGTGTACTTCTCCAGCGCCTGCCGCTGTTCCTCGGCATTCTCCGACTGCACGTTCTCGCCGCCACGCAGCTTGTCGATCGCGGCCTGCAGGCGGGTCTTGTCGGCACCGGCGGCGCGCAGCGCCATGCCCAGCGTGCCACTGTCTTCCAGCGCCGCCAGCACGAACCACTCGCTGGCGATGAAAGCATCGCCGTTCTGCTGGGCCAGCTTGTCGGTCTGGTTCAGCAGACGCCCCAGGTCATTGCCCATCGAGACGTTGCCGGCCTGGCCGGACACCTTGGGCAGCGCATCCAGCGCCTCGGTCAGGCGCTCGCGCAGGACCGGCACGTTCACCCCCGCCTGGGCCAGCAGCGGGCGCGTGCTGCCGCCCTGCTGGTCCAGCAACGCGCTGAACAGGTGAACCGGTTCGATGATGCTGTTGTCGCGGCCCACGGCCAGCGACTGTGCGTCTGCCAGCGCCTGCTGGAAACGCGAGGTGAGCTTGTCCATCCGCATTGCGAAACCTCATCGGTCATCAGGGCCGGCCCGCGCCGGCGATGCTGGAAAGATGCGGTTGCCCCACCCCGTTTCAAGGGTGACTGCGACTGCACCCCGAGGCCAGTCAGCCTGCGGCCAGCATGCCGGAACGGGTGTGGTCGGCGCGTTGATCCCGATCAGTTCTGCGCGGTGGACGGGCTCAGCCGGTGATCGCGCCGCGGATCGCCCGCAGCTGCTGCTTGACCGTCCTTGCCTGCCCCACATCCATGCGCAGCAGGGCCTTCTGGCCGATGGACCTCGACTGCAGGGTGGGATCGACGAAGCGATAGCGGCCGCGTTCATCGCGTGCCACCTGCGGCGCCTGGGCCAGTTCCGGGGTCTCCAGCAGGTGGTCGATCACCGCCACCAGACGGTCGTTGAAGTAGCCCTCGGGCCGGCCCAAGTCGACGTAAGCCTGCTGGATCAACGGATAGAAGCGCTTGTAGGTTGTCGCCGTTGCCGCCGGGTCCAGCGCGGTGAAGGCCTGCACGTAGGGCGCATAGCGCGCCGCGTTGCTGGCGGCGATGTGTTCACCGCCTTCGCCTGGCTCCACCTGCAGGTTGCCGGGCAGCGGCCGCGCGGCGAGCGCGGTCGGCGGCACGCTGGGCTTGTCCAGATTGTCGACCTGGGTGACCAGGCGTTGGATCAGGTGGTCGCGCAGCAACAGGGTCAGCGGCCCCTCGCCCTGGAACAACTGGCTCAGTGCGCCCCAGGCCGCGGCATCGCTGTCAGCCAGCTTGGGCAGCGCCGGGTCGGCCGCAGCCTCGGCATCCAGCGGATGCTTGATCGGGGGTGGTGCTGGCGCGGGCTCTGCGGCCGCCTTCGGTTGTGGCGGTGCACCGGTACTGGCCGGGGTTGATTGCACTGGGACCGAGACTCCGTCCGCCAGGCTCTTCAGCTGGTCGCGGAACAGCCAACCGCCCGCGCCACCGATCACCACCACGCCCAACACCCAGGGCCAAACCGCTTTTCCACTCTGCATGATGCAGTC
Organism: Stenotrophomonas sp. WED208; assembly: GCF_040984485.1. Lineage (NCBI taxonomy): Bacteria > Pseudomonadati > Pseudomonadota > Gammaproteobacteria > Lysobacterales > Lysobacteraceae > Stenotrophomonas > Stenotrophomonas sp. WED208. The sequence goes on along the minus strand of NZ_JAZARB010000001.1, from coordinate 1,018,612 downwards.
CCTCATCGTTTCACCTGCATGGACAAGGTGTGACCCGGCTGATTCCAGCCGGTTCCCCGCTTGTTCCGCTGCCGTTCGGGTTGAGGCACCCGTCTTTCACGCTCACGTCTGCTTTGCACTGCCCGCGCGAGGCTATGTGTCCTTGTCTTGCGGAGACACCGCCATGCAGTACGCGCTGTATTACTGGACCGGCATCCAGGGCCGTGGCGAGTTCGTGCGGCTGGCGCTGGAAGATGCCGGTGCCGACTACATCGACATGGCGCGGGTGCACGGCGATGCAGTAATGCAGCCGTTTCTCGATGGCAGCAGTGAAGGTGCACAGCCCTTCGCGCCGCCGTTCCTGAAGGCCGGTCGCCAGGTCATCGCGCAGGTCGCGGCCATCCTGGATTTCCTGGGCCCGACGCTGGACCTGGTGCCGCAGGCGGCCTCGCGGCGGATGCAGGCGCTGCAACTGCAGCTGACCATCGCTGATCTGGTGGCCGAGGTGCATGACACCCATCATCCGATTGCCGCATCGAAGTACTACGAAGAGCAGAAGACCGAGGCCAAGGCACGTGCCACGTCGCTGCGCAGCGAACGGCTGCCGAAGTTCCTCGGCTACTTCGAGCAGGTGCTGGCCGCCAACGGTGGCCGTCATGCACTGCGCGAACATTCGTATGTGGATCTGTCGCTGTTCCAGCTGCTGAGCGGGCTGGACTACATGTTCCCGCGCCGGATGCAGGCACTGGCGCCGACCCTGCCCCTGCTGCGTGCGCTGCAGGAGCGGGTGGCGAAGCGGCCGAACATCGCCGCCTATCTGGGCTCGGAGCGGCGGTTGCCGTTCAACACCAACGGCATCTTCCGCCACTATCCCGAGCTGGATGGGGAGCGGTAGTGCCGGCCGCTGGCCGGCAGCTGCACACTGCGTCCGAGGTCCATGAGGATGCCGGCCAGCGGCCGGCACTACCCTGGGGTCAGCTGTTCTCACCCAGCGGTTTCACCGCCTGCTTCTGCAGCGACAACAGGCCCAGCAGCAGCGCCAATGCCACGTACGCGCCGGCAAACTGCCAGCTGATGATGCCCGCCAGCCCGTCCAGGTCCCACGGCAGGTAGATGCCGCCGCGCGGGTCCACCGAGTGGATCAGGCCGAACAGGGTCAGCACGGCGGCCACCAGCAGGAAGCCGCAGGCGCGGCGCAGGCGTCCATCAACCATGGCCGCCACCGCCGAGATCCACAGCATCGACGTGATGATGAAGCCGTTGCCAAGGGTGAAGATCACCGCCAGCTCGGGCAGGCCGTGGCCGTCGAGCTTGGTCAGCAGCTGCGGCAGCTGATCCGGCGCGATCCAGCCCGGTGCCTTGATCGCCAGCAGGTACGCTACCGACGGCAGGAAACCGAACACCATCGCGCCGGTGTGGTGGCGCGGCGTGGCCTGGAAGGCCTGGGTGGTGATATCGATGGCCACGTACACGATGATCGGTGCCAGCACCGCCAGCGGCAGCCACTGCACCAGCCCGGAGATGATGCCCAGCATGCCGCCGATGCCGACGAACAGGCCGGTCAGCAGCGTGTAGCCGCTGCGCGCGCCCATGTGCTTGTAGGCCGGCTGGCCGATGTACGGTGTGGTCTGCGCCACGCCGCCGCAGACACCGGCCACCAGCGTAGCCACCGCTTCCACCAGCAGGATGTCGCGGGTGCGGTAGTCATCACCAGCGGCGCGTGCGCTTTCGGACACGTTGATGCCACCGACCACCATCAGCAGGCCGAACGGCAGCAGCAGCGGCAGGTAGGTCATCGCCGTGGGCAGACCTTCGAGGAAGCCCAGCGTCGGCAGCGGCAGCACCACCTGCGGCGGCACCCACGCCGGCACATGGAAGCCCGGTGCGCCCAGCCCGGCGATACCGAGGCCGTAATACAGCACGGTACCGAACACGAAGGCCAGCAGCACGCCGGGGCCACGCACCGGCAGCTTGCCCTTGGCAATCAGCACGTACAGCAGCAGGCCCAGGGTGGTGAAGCCGACCAGCGGCGAGCGCAGCGTTTCCAGCAGCGGCAGCAGGCCCATCAGCACCAGCGCGATTCCCGCGATGGAACCCAGCAGCGCAGCCCGCGGCAGCGCGCGGGTGACCGCCTCGCCGAAGAACGACAGCACGAACTTGAGCACGCCCATGATGACCAGCGCGGCCATGCCCAGCTGCCAGGTGGCGATGCCCGCAGCATGCGGGTCCATGCCCTGCTGCTTGAAGGCGATGAAGGCCGGGCCGAGCACCAGCAGCGCCATGCCGATGCTGGTCGGTGCATCCAGGCCCAGCGGCATGGCAGTGACATCGTCGCGGCCGGTACGCGCGGCCAACCGGCGCGCCATCAGGGTGTACAGCAGGTTGCCGACCAGCACGCCGAAGGCGGTGCCAGGGAACATGCGGCCGAACACCACGTCGGCGGGGAACTGGAAGATCCCGACCAGGGCCATGGCGATGAAGCCGAGGATGGAGAGGTTGTCGACGACCAGGCCGAAGAAGCCGTTGAAGTCGCCGGCGACGAACCAGCGACGCGGTGCGGCGGAAGCGGGAGCGGACATGGAAGGGGCGGTGGGGGTGGGGACCGCCGATGGTAGGCCCAGCGGGGCCGGCGCGCCAATTCCGTCGTGGAATGATGGGTTCCAGCCAACGGCGGAGCCCCTCGTGGCTGGGGGTGGGTCGTCAAAAGCAGCTTTATCGGAGTGGGCCGGTCGGGATGGGCTGCGCAGGACACGCCGTAAACCTGCGGTGGTCAAGTTCTTCTGGACACTCCCAAAGGGAGTTCAGGCCACCTGCACTTCACGGAGCGCAGGTGGCACAAGGCCGTTGGCACTGTGCAGCCGACGGTGGTTGTACCAGTTCACAAA
>NZ_JAZARB010000001.1:0-1015648 GCF_040984485.1 Stenotrophomonas sp. WED208 | reverse complement strand
CCCTCTACAACGACAAGGCGAACCGCCTCATCCCTCATGCCCTGAGTGATCTGTTTTGCCATGGGTCTACCTCGATGCTTGAGATTGATCCTATCGAGTGTCCAAGTTGATTAGACCACCGCAACCCATCCCTGGGGGCTCGATGGCGCCATCCATGGCGCCAACGGTCCTGCGCAGCCCATCCCGACCGGCCCCTGACAGTTTCCTGCGCGTGCCAGCCACGGAAGAGAATCAAAAAATCGAAAGATCAAAAGCAAAAGCGGGTCGCTTCGCGCTGAGCCGAGCATGGCTCGGCCCTACAGAAGATCATTTCGATCGTTCTTCCGTTATCCACATATGGCGTGGATCCACCGTGTCGACCAAGGTCGACACCCACCAGTGCAATATGCCGTTCCGACAGATCGCAGGAAACTGTCGAAGGCGGGGTGGGTCCGGTTGCGGGGGTGTCCGCGGCATGGATGCCGCGGCCAAGCCCCCAGGGGTGAGGGCGCTTTGCTTGCGAAGCACTGCTTCGCAAGCGCCCGAACGCACAGCCGCCAGCGGCTGGGCCGGTCTGGGGGTTTACGGCGTCCCCCGCAACCGGATCCACCTCGCCTACCCACGCCAAACCTGCTTTTGACCTTGCTTCGGCGGTTGCCGTGGTTTCGGCGGGTGCAGGGCGCAGCCCTGCATCGACCAACCCCCTACTTCTTCAGGAAGTTGTCCACCAGCAGATGCTTCACATCATCGAAGCGGCCGTTCAACACCGCCTTGGCCGCATACAGCGCGGTACCAGCCACCTGCTTGGCCTCGATCTGCGGCGGCATCACCAGTTCAGCGCGGCTGGTATGCACATCCAGCAGCGCCGGGCCGCGCTGCGCCAGGAAGTCCTGCACCGCCTCCTCCAGGTCCTCGCTGCGGGTGACCGTGCGGCCATGGAAGCCGATCACCTCGGCCAGGCGGCCGAAGTCCGGGTTCTTCAGGTCGGTGTAGTTGTCCAGCAGGCCTTCCACCTTCTGCTCCAGCTCGACGAAGTTCAGCGAGCCGTTGTTGAACACCACCACCTTGATCGGCAGGTTTTCCTGCACTGCGGTCAGCAGGTCGCCCAGCAGCATCGCCAGGCCGCCATCGCCGGACAGCGAGATCACCTGCCGGCCCGGGAACGCCTTCTGCAGGCCCAGTGCCTGTGGCATCGCATTGGCCATCGTGCCGTGCAGCAGGCTGGTCAGCGTGCGGCGGCGTCCGTTGACGCGGATGTGGCGCAACACCCACACCATCGGCGAGCCACCGTCGGCAGTGAACAGCGCATCATCGGTGGCATGTTTCGACAGCAGCGCGGTCAGGTGCTGCGGGTGGATCAACTCACCTTCGCCCGGCTGTTCTTCCTGCTCGCGCTTCTTCAGCGCCTTGTCACGGCGCTCGACGCATTCGTCCAGGAAGCTGCTGTCCTCGCGCGGCGGCAACATCGGCAGCAAGGCGTCCAGCGTCGGTGCGATATCGCCGACCACGCCGAGGCTCACCGGATGGCGGCGGCCGAGATGACTGCCATCGCGGTCGACCTGGATGATAGTCGCCTTGTCGGGGTAGAACTGGCCCCAGGCGAAGTCGGCGCCGAGCAGCAGCAGCGTGTCGCATTCCATCAGCGTGTGGAAGCCGGATTCGATGCCGAAGATGCCGGTCATGCCCATGTTGTACGGGTTGTCCGGCTCGACGAAGTCCTTGGCACGCGAGGTGTGCGCGATCGGGGCCTGCAGGCGCCGGGCCAGTTCCAGCAGCTGCGTGTGTGCGCCCTGGCAACCAGCACCAGCGTAGACACCAATGCGCTTGCCCTGCCCCAACAGTTCAGCGATGCGCTGCAGCTCGGCCTCCGACGGGCGCAGCACCGGTTGGGTGTAATGCACGGAGAACGGCACATCGTGCTTCACCTCGGCCTGGCTGATATCGGCGGGCAGGATCACCACCGCCACGCCACGGCGGCTGATCGCCGCCTGGCAGGCCAGCGTGACCACACGTCGCGCCTGTTCGGCACTGTGCACCTGCTCGCAGAACACCGAACAACTGGCGTACACCGCCTTGAAGTCCACTTCCTGCGGGAATTCCATGCCCAGCTCACTGGTCACCACCTGGCTGGCGATCAGCACCATCGGCGCGCGGTTGCGGTTGCTCTCGAACACGCCATTGATGAAATGCAGGCTGCCTGGCCCGCACGAACCGGCACAGGCGGTCAGCTCGCCACTTACCAGCGAATCGGCACCGGCGGCGAATGCGGCCACTTCCTCATGCCGTACGTGCACCCAGGCGATGTCACTGCCATGCATCGCATCGGTCACATGGTTGAGCGTATCGCCCACGATGCCGTAGCAACGGCGGACACCGGCCTGCTGTAGGGCGTCCACCACGATTTCGGCCACGCGCTTGCTCATCGGATACATCCTCGAACGGGGGAACATCCGAGGCTAGACCTGATGAAGTGATGCTTCCGCAAAAAAAGGGGACGGAGGGAATTAAGTCGTATGTGCCGCAAACGACTTAATTCCCTCCGTCCCCTTTTTTCTTCAATCGCTGACGTTGATCCAGCCCACCACCGCGCCGCTTTTTGGATTGAGAAACCGCAGCTTCACCCAGCCGTCCTGTTCATCCAGCATCTCCACGTGGTCGCCCTGCACCAGGTAGCGTTTGGTGCTGGATGCGCCGGGCCGATCGAACAGGAACAACCGCGCTGGCACCACGGTGGCCTGCTGGCCACGTAGCGGCCCGTCGGGCGGTGCGCCCAGGCCATCGGCGATGGCGGTCTCCAGCACGCGACCGGTGGGATCATTGGTGCGCCAGACCGCCAGCGGACCCTGCTCGTCGGTCTGTTCCCATTGCAACGCGGCGTTCACCGTGTCGCCCAGCATCAGCACACTCTCGCTGCGGTAGAGGTAGAGCGTCGCGCCCGAGAACCGGTACTGGTCGGCGTACCACATCGGGCCACTGCGGCAGCTGCTGGTCAGGGTTCGAGTGGCAGCATCCACGCTCAACCCCATCAGGTCACCGCAGCTGTCCTTGCCATGGGTGTCCGCCTGCAGCGCGCGGAACCCGGCACTGGCGGGATCGAAGCGGTACACCGCCACCGCTTCGTTGACCATGCCCACCGAGGCACGCGCAACCAGTTCCGGGTAGCCATCGAAATCGACGTCTTCCAGCGACCAGCGCGAATTGCCATCGGCGTCCGCCGCACCCGCCAGCGTCTGGCGCTTGCCCGACGGTGACAGCTGCACCGCGATGCTGCCGTCCTGCTGCGGATCGGCATGCGCCTGCACATGCGCGGCCACTTGGAACCGCAGCGTTTCGCTGTCGTCCTCACGTGCCTGCGCCGACGGTGCCAGCACACCTGCCAATACCAGGCCCAGCAGGCATTCCCTGTAGTTCATCATCGCTCCTGCGGCACCGCGGTGGCACCTTCAGCTCAGAACGATACCTCGACCGGCTGCCGCGACCACAGCACCGATTGATGCTTGGTCTGCTGCTTCCACGCCAGGCGGATCGCTTCGATATCAGCACGGCGCTGCGGGGTGTCCTCGTGCAGCACCACCAGCACCTTGGTGCGCAGGCGGTTGGGCGAGGCATCACCGCGGAACAGCCACTGGCCGTAGGCATCGAATACGGTCAGGCCATCCGGGAAGCGCGGGGTCACTTCCTTGTCCAGGAAGGTGCGCCACTGCGTCTCGCTGATGGTGTCGGCCTGCGGGCGGTTGCCGGCCCCCTGCTCTTCGCCCACGCCGAAGTACAGCTCGCTGCGCACCCAGCCGTGGCCGGCGGACGGGCGTGCGGCATCACCCTTCAGTTCGGCGGTGGTGGCCGTGGCATAGGCGCTGGGCGCCTGCGAGGACAGGCTGGCGCAGCCACTGGTGGCCAGCAGCACGGCGAAGACGAGGCCAAGGTGTTTCATCGGTACAGCTCCGGGGAAGGGGGACAAGGCGAGCCGGCAGCGTACAGCGCCACTGGCCCGGCGTGCTGATGCCAACAGGGCATCAGCTCATGCCGGACCGGCAGGGGCTTGCATCGGCACCGGTCATCACGCGAAGATAATATATCGCTTCATCCGGATGGATGTAAGTGAAACCATCTCCCCCTTCCCCGTCGTCGTAGTTGCTGGAGCCCCCATGTCCGTCCGCCTGCCCGCGTCGCCGCTCGGCCTCGCCATCGCCCTCGCGCTTTCCTCCGCCGCCGTCCCGGCCCTGGCCCAGGACGCCACCAACCTCGACACCGTGATCGTCACCGGCACCCGTGCGGCTGACCGCACGGTGCTCGAATCCACCTCGCCAGTGGATGTGCTGACCGCCGAGGACATCCGCAAGGCCGGCGTGGTCAACGGGGAACTGGGCAGCGCGCTGCAGGCGCTGCTGCCATCGTTCAATTTCCCGCGCCAGTCCAACTCCGGCGGCGCCGACCACGTGCGCGCCGCTCAGCTGCGTGGCCTGTCGCCGGACCAGGTGCTGGTACTGGTCAATGGCAAGCGTCGCCACCACACCGCGCTGGTCAACACCGACAGCAAGATCGGCAAGGGCACCACGCCGGTCGACTTCAATTCGATCCCGGTCAGCGCGATCAAGCGCATCGAAGTGCTGCGTGATGGCGCCGGCGCGCTGTATGGCTCGGATGCGGTGGCCGGCGTGATCAACGTGATCCTCGACAACGGCGGCGACGGCGGTGAGATCGAGGCCAGCTACGGTGCCAACCACACCGACCTCAAGCCGATCGGCCGCACCCTCACCGACGGCCAGACCGGCAACATCAGCGCCAAGGTCGGCACCTCGCTGGGCGAGGACGGCGGCTTCCTGCGCGTCGGCCTGGAATACAAGCACCGCAACGGCACCAACCGCGCCGGCTTCGACCAGATTCCGCCGTGGGACCAGACCCCGGGCAACCTGGCGCTGCAGGGCAAGCGCAACTACGTGCTGGGCGATGGCAAGAGCAAGGACATCAACCTGTGGCTGAATACCGAGATTCCGGTGGGCCAGACGTCGACGTTCTACGCGTTCGGCACCTTCAACCAGCGTGATACCGAAGGCGCGAACTACTTCCGCTATCCCGATGGCGATGCCAACTGGAAGCAGGTGTATCCGAACGGTTACCGGCCGATCTCCGAAGGCGAGAACCGCGACGTGCAGGCGGTGGCCGGCGTGCGCGGCCAGTGGGGCGAGTGGAGCTACGACGGCAGCCTGGATTACGGCCAGAACGACTTCACCTACCGCCTGCGTGATTCGCTCAACGCGTCGCTGGGCCCGACCAGCCCGACCCGCTTCAAGACCGCCGACTACGAATACGCACAGACCGTGGGCAACCTCGACCTGAGTCGTGTGTTCACCCAGAGCGACAGCATCAGCCACACCCTGGGCCTGGGCGTGGAAGCACGCCACGAGCGCTACCAGACCCGTCCCGGCGACCCGGCCAGTTACGCCGCCGGCCCCTACACCGATCGCCCGACCGGCTCGCAGGCCGGTGGCGGCCTGACCCCGCAGGATGCGGCGCGCCTGTCGCGCGATGTGGCCAGCGCCTACGCCAGCCTGTCCAGCCAGTTCGGCGAGAAGTTCTCCACCGATCTGGCCGCGCGCTACGAGCACAACGACGACTTCGGCGGTGAACTGACCGGCAAACTCGGCCTGCGCTATGAGTTCACCCCGGCGTTCGCGTTGCGCGGCGCCATCTCCAACAACTTCCGTGCGCCGTCGCTGGCACAGATCGGCTACGAATCCACTTCAACCGGCTACAACGCTGGCGGCCAGCTGGTGCAGGGCCGCCTGTTGTCGGTCAACAATCCGATCTCACGTGGCCTGGGTGCGCAGAACCTGAAGCCGGAAAAGTCGATCAATACCTCGCTGGGCTTCACCAGCCGCATTGGCGAGCACTTCGACCTGTCGCTGGACTTCTTCCAGATCGACATCGATGACCGCATCGCGCTGTCGGAGAGCATCACTGGCGATGCACTGACCGACTACGTGGCCGCCAACTACGGCGTCAGCGGCCTGCAGAGCGCCAGCTTCTTCGTCAATGCCGCCGATACCCGCACCCGCGGCGCCGAGCTGGTCAGCAACTGGCGCCAGTCGCTGGGCGATGGCCAGCTGCTGCTGACCGGCACCTATGCCTACACCAAGACCACGCTGAAGAACGTGCTGGCCACGCCGGCACAGCTGCGTGCGCTGAACCCGGACTACGTACTGTTCGGTATCGAAGAAACCAACACCCTTACCGATGCCACGCCGCGCACGCGCGGCAGCTTCTCGGCCGCATGGAGCAACGACCACTGGTCGCTGAGCACCCGCGTGAACCGCTATGGCAGCGCCACACGCGTGTTCAACTTTGGTGATGGCTACATCCCGCGCCAGACCTACCAGGCCGAGTGGCAGCTGGATGCGGAAGTCGAGTACCGCATCACGCCGCAGTGGAGCGTGGCCATCGGCGGGCAGAACCTGACCGACAACTATCCGGATCGATCCAACAGCGATATCCACTACTTCGGCAATCTGCCGTACGACGTACTGTCGCCGATCGGCAGCAACGGCGCGTATTACTACGGCCGTGTCCGCTACACGTTCTGATTCACCCGTACGGTAGTGCCGGCCGCTGGCCGGCAACGTCACGGTCCATGGATGCACCCTGAGGTTGCCGGCCAGCGGCCGGCACTACCCTGATTCGTAGCCTGCCCTCGACCCCACGTACACGCCCACGCTGGCAAGCTGGGCGTCATGGCTGAACCGCTCCCCCTGCGTCCGCCACCGCCATTGCTGGATGACGCCTGTGCGTTATTCCTCGATGTCGACGGCACTCTGATCGAATTCGCTGCACGCCCGGATGCCGTGCAGCTGCTGCCGGATGTGCGTGAAGCCATCGGCCGCATCAGCGACCGCCTGGAAGGTGCCGTGGCACTGGTCAGTGGTCGCCCGCTTGAACAGCTGGATCAACTGTTCGCTCCCCTGCAATTGCCTGCCGCCGGCCTGCACGGCCATGAACTGCGTGGCCAGGATGGTTGTGTACTGCGCGACGAACACGACGACGACACCGCCGAGTGGCTGCACGCGCTGCACCAGCAGGCGATGCGCTTCGCCCACGGCCATCCCGGCGTGCTGGTGGAAGACAAGGGCGTCGGCCTGGCCCTGCATTGGCGAGGCGCGCCGCACGCGGCGAGTGATGTCCGCGCCTTCGCCGACCGCCATGTGCGCGGCCGTGCCAGCTACCGCCTGCAGCCCGGCGACCATGTGGTCGAATTCGTGCCGGTTGGCACCGACAAGGGCCGCGCCGTGCGGCGGATGATGCAGTACCTGCCGTTCCGCGGCCGCCTGCCGGTGTTCCTCGGCGACGACCTCACCGATGAGTTCGGCTTCGACGCCGCCAACAGCCAGCATGGCTGGAGCGTGCTGGTGGGCGAACGGGAACCCAGCAAAGCGGTATTCGCGCTGCCCGACATACGCAGCGTGCACGCCTGGCTGCGTGAGAATGCCTATTGACCCGGCCCCCACGGCCGCAACCGAGATGTACCGCGTGATGACCCAACCCGATCTTGATCTGGGCGTGGTCGGCAACGGCAGCTTCGGCGCCCTGGTCGACAAACGTGCCCGCGTTGTCTGGAGCTGCCTGCCCACCTTCGACGGCGACCCCACCTTCTGTGCCCTGCTCGGCCCCAACCAGCAGACCGGTGGCGACTTCGCCATCGAGCTGGAGGACTTCGCGAGCAGCGAGCAGGAATACCTGACCAACACCGCGATCCTGCGCACCGTGCTGCGCGACGCGCACGGTGGTGAACTGGAAATCCTCGATTTCGCGCCGCGCTGGCGCCAGAACGACCGTTTCTACCGCCCGGTCAGCCTGATCCGCCAGGTACGACCCCTGGCCGGCAGCCCACGCATCACCGTGCACGCACGGCCGCTGGCAGACTGGGGCGCGCGCGTGCCCGAGTCCACCTGGGGCAGCAACCATGTGCGCTGGATCCTGCCCGAACACGTGCTGCGGCTGACCACCGACGTGCCGGTGCGCTTCATCCGCGATGGCCTGCCGTTCGTGCTCAACCATCCCATCCACCTGATCCTGGGCGTGGATGAATCGCTCAACCGCTCGATCAGTGGCTACGTGCAGGAAGCCTTCCAGCGCACCCGCGACTACTGGCGCGAATGGGTGCGTTACCTGTCCATTCCGCTGGAATGGCAGGACGCGGTGATCCGCAGTGCGATCACGTTGAAACTGTGCCAGTACGAGGACAGCGGCGCGATCATCGCGGCGATGACCACCTCCATACCGGAAGCCCCCGGCAGCGTGCGCAACTGGGACTACCGCTATTGCTGGCTGCGCGATGCGGCGTTCGTGGTGCGTGCGCTGAACCGCCTCGGCGCAACGCGCACGATGGAACAGTTCCTCGGCTACATCTTCAACCTGGCCACCACCGACGGCACGCTGCAGCCGTTGTACGGCATCGGCTTCGAGGCCAAGCTGGACGAAGACGAAGTACCGAGCCTGTCCGGCTACCGCGGCATGGGCCCGGTGCGGCGCGGCAACCTGGCCTGGGTGCAGCGCCAGCACGATGTCTACGGCAGCGTGGTGCTGGCGTCCACGCAGTTGTTCTTCGACCGCCGCCTGCAGGACCCGGGCGATGCGCACACCTTCGCCCGCCTGGAACCCTTGGGTGAACAGGCGTTCGCCCTGCACGACGTGCCTGATGCCGGCCTGTGGGAGTTCCGCGGCCGCACCGAAGTGCACACCTACACCAGCGCGATGTGCTGGGCCGCCTGCGACCGCCTGTGCAAGATCGCCGTACGCCTGAAGCGCGATGATCGTGCCCACTACTGGCGCGAGCGTGCCGACACCATCCATGCGCGCATCATGGCCGAGTCCTGGAGCGAGGCGCTGGGCCACTTCACCGACACCTTCGGTGGTCATCGGCTGGACGCCTCGTTGCTGCTGCTGGCAGACATCGGCTTCATCGATGCGCTGGATGCCCGCTTCGTGGCCACCGTCGACGCCATCGGCCGCGACCTCAAGCATGGCAATTCGCTGTACCGCTATGTCGCACCGGATGACTTCGGTGAGCCGGAAACCAGCTTCACCATCTGCACCTTCTGGTACATCGATGCGCTGGCAGCGATCGGGCGCATGGACGAAGCGCGCGGGATGTTTGAGCTGCTGCTGAAACAGCGCAACCACCTGGGCCTGCTGTCGGAGGATCTGGCCTTCGACAGCGGCGAGGCCTGGGGCAATTTCCCGCAGACCTATTCGCATGTCGGCCTGATCACCGCCGCGATGCGCCTGTCGCGGTCCTGGCAGGAGGCATCGTGAGTCGTCTGGTGGTGGTTTCAAACCGTGTGGCCGTACCGGGCGAGAACCGTGCAGGCGGCCTGGCGGTGGGCCTGCTGGCCGCGTTGAAGGAACGCGGCGGCATGTGGTTCGGCTGGAGCGGCAAGAGCGTGCGCGAGGGTAGCGGCACGCTGCACACGCAGAAGGATGGCGATATCGAATTCGTCACCCTGGACCTGAGCAAGCGCGAGGTCGATGGCTACTACAACGGTTTCGCCAACCGCACGCTCTGGCCGTTGCTGCACTTCCGCCTGGACCTGGTCGATTACGATCGCGGCACCCGCGAGACCTATCACAAGGTCAATGCGCTGTTCGCCGACAAGCTCGCGCCACTGCTGCGCGAGGACGACATCGTCTGGATCCACGACTACCACCTGATCCCGCTCGGTGCGCTGCTGCGCGAGCGTGGCATCGGCTGCCGGATCGGCTTCTTCCTGCATATCCCGATGCCCTCGGCCGACCTGCTGCAGGCGATGCCGGACCATCTGCGGTTGTTCTCCGCGCTGTATGCCTACGATCTGGTCGGCTTCCAGACCCAGCGCGACGCCGATCGCTTCCAGACCTACCTGCGCCTGTTCGGCGGCGGCCGCGTACTCGACAACGGCGAGCTGGAAGCACCCGGCGGGCGCCGCTTCCGTGCGGCGGCGTTCCCGATCGGCATCGACACCGAGCTGATCGCACGCCAGGCCGGCACCGCTGCCACCAAGGCCGCCGTAAAGAATCTGCGCGCCAGCCTGCGCGACCGCCAGCTGGCCATCGGCGTCGACCGCCTGGATTATTCCAAGGGCCTGCCCGAGCGCTTCCTCGGCTTCGAGCGCTACCTGGAGCGGCATCCGGACCAGCACGGCTCGTTGACCTACCTGCAGATCGCCCCGGTCTCGCGCGGCGATGTCACCGAGTACCGGCAGCTGCGCAGCCAGCTGGAACAGATCGCCGGGCACATCAATGGCGGCCACGCCGCTCCCGACTGGACACCGCTGCGCTACGTCAACCAGAACTTCACCCATGCCACGCTGACCGGCTTCTACCGTGCGGCGGCAGTGGGCCTGGTCACGCCGCTGCGCGATGGCATGAACCTGGTGGCCAAGGAGTACGTGGCCTCGCAGGACCCGGAAGACCCCGGCGTGCTCGTGCTGTCGCTGCTGGCCGGCGCCGCCGACGAGCTGAAGCAGGCGCTGCTGGTGAACCCGCATGATCTGGACGGCGTGGCCGACGCCATCGCCACCGCGGCAACGATGTCACTGCGCAGGCGCAAGGAACGCTGGCACGCGATGATGGAGCACCTGCGCACCTACGACATCAACCACTGGCGACGCAGCTACCTGGACGCGCTGGAGGGCTGACGAGGCCGCGCCTGTAGCGTCGAGCCTGCTCGACTGGCTCTTGTAGAGTCGAGCCATGCTCGACTGCTATCGGCAGGGAAAAAAAACCCAGTCGAGCATGGCTCGACTCTACAGAAGGCCGGCGGTCAATCCAGGAACCGCGCGGCCTGCTCCGGTGCGGGCAGGTAACAGGCGTCATGCCGCCCGAACCAGCGGTAGCGGTTGCGGGCCAGCGCACGGTACGCGGCATCACGCCAGCTGCGCGGCAGCACGCGCAATGCACCACTCAGACGCCAGGCGCCGCCCAGCCCCGCCAGCACCCGCAGGATCGCATCGGTATCGGTCCAGGCACCCTGCTCGTCCAGCAACAGGAACGACATTGGGTCCTGCGGGTCCAGCCCGTGCGCGCGCAACATCGCGCTGCCCTGCGCGCCCTGCATCGCCGCAAAGCGGTAGCGCCCCTTGCGGTCGAAACGCAGCAGGAAGCGCACCCAGCGGTTGCACAGCGCGCACACGCCATCAAACACGATCACCGCGCTGCCGGCCTCGGCGGCGGAATCACTGCGGTTCGAGCCAGCCTTCATAGCGGATCAGGGCTCCGGCCCAGGGCAAGGTCACATCGACCAGGAAAGTGTAGCGCTGGCCGTGCCACGCTTCGCGACATCGCACGCCGCCGAACCAGCGCTTGGGCAGCGGCAGCAGCCCGAACGCCCAGACCCGCCGCACCGACCAGTCGATGCCACCGTCGCGGGCCTGCAGGTCGAACTCGAAGCGCACCGCCCCCAGCTGCTCGCGCAGGTATCCCTCGTGTACCCACAGCCGCGACACCATCGGCCAGCGACCGAATCGTCGCGCCCAGCGTTCGCCCTGCCCGTGCGCGCTGAACACCACTTCGGTGGGCAGCGCGTCACCGTCCTTCGGCAACCGCGCCAACGCGGCCAGCAGCGGCACCAGCCAGTGCCGCCCTCTCACGATGCGCGCCTGCCCCACGTAGCGGCAAGGCAACGGCGCGGCATGCAGCACCTGCACCGGCGCGGCCAGGGTGGCGAAGGCCGGCCCCAGCACGCGCGCGAACAGCGGCGGGGTCAGGGCGCGATCCAGGCCAGGGTCGCCATGCGCCCGGTGCGACGGTCGCGCCGGTGCGAATACAGGTCCGGATCGGCCATGGTCGACACCGTGCCGCCATACACCTGCGCCGGGTCCATGCCCGCCGCCTGCAGGCGCTGGCGTGCCAGGACGAACAGGTCCACCTTCCAGTGCCCCGGGCGCGTCGCCGCGAACGCCACCTCGGCCGCCGGATCATGGCCGACGAAAGCGTGGAAGACCTCCTCGCCGATCTCGTAGTCGGTCGGCCCGGCCGCCGGGCCCAGCCACGCGCGCAGCTGCGCGGGCGGGGTCTGCATGGCGGCCACCGTGGCCTCCAGCATGCCGTCGGCCAGCCCACGCCAACCGGCATGGGCCGCGCCCACTTCACTGCCATCGGCCGCGGCAAACACCACGGGCAGGCAGTCGGCGGTCAGGATCGCCAGCACCACGCCCGGCACCGAGGTCACCGCAGCGTCAGCCACCGGTTCGCTGGCGCCTGCCACCGGCGGCGCGGTGAAGCGCAGCACGGTGCTGCTGTGCACCTGGCGCAGCCAGTGCGGTGCCGAGGGCAGTGCCAGCCCCTGCTGCAGCAGCTGGCGGTTGTGCTCCACGTTGGCCGGGGTATCACCATCGGCCGCGTGCCGGTTGCCCAGGTTGAACTGCGCGAACGGCGCCGGCGAGATGCCCGCACCGTGCCGACGCGTGGTCAGCGCATGGACGCCCGGAGGCGCCGGCCAGTCCGCCTGCAGCACTGGCAGCGCGGCGGCCATCACCAGCGGTCCCGCTCGCGCGCGGCGAAGGCTTCGCTGTCCTCACGCAGCACCTTCATCAGGTGCAGCATGTCGTCCGGCACCGGCGCGGTGTTGCGCACCGGCTCACCGGTGATCGGATGCGTGAACTCCAGGGTCTCGGCGTGCAGGGCCTGGCGCTTGAAGCCGCGCAGCGCGGCCACCAGCTCGTCGCTGGCGCCCTTGGGCAGCTTCAGCGCACCGCCGTACAGCGGGTCACCGATGATCGGATGGCGAACGTGCGCCATGTGCACGCGGATCTGGTGGGTACGGCCGGTTTCCAGGCGGCACTCCAGCGCGGTGTGCGCACGGAAGCGCTCGCGCAGGCGGTAATGGGTGATCGCTTCCTTGCCGTCCTCGCGCACGGCCATCTTCAGGCGGTCGCGCGGGTGGCGGTCGATCGGGGCATCGGCGGTACCGCCGGCCACCAGCGCACCCATCACGATGGCCAGGTACTGGCGGTGCACGTCGCGCGCGGCCAGCTGCTCGACCAGCGCGGTCTGCGCTTCCAGGGTCTTGGCCACCACCATCACGCCGCTGGTGTCCTTGTCCAGGCGGTGCACGATGCCGGCGCGCGGCAGCACCGCCACCGAGGGGTCGCGGAACAGCAGGGCATTCACCAGGGTGCCGCTGTGGTTGCCCGCGCCCGGGTGCACCACCAGGCCCACCGGCTTGTTGATCACCAGCAGGTGCTCGTCCTCGAACAGCACGTCCAGCGGGATGTCCTCCGGCTGGGCGTCGGTCTGGGTCTCGAGCACCACATTGAGGGTCACGAGCTCGCCGCCGCGCAGCGGATCGCGCGGGCGCGCCTGGGCGCCGTCCAGCAGCACCTCACCGGCCTTGATCCACTCGGTCAGGCGCGAACGCGAGTATTCGGGGAACAATTCGGCCACCACGGCGTCGAAACGACGGCCGGCAGCGGTGTCGGGGACGATGGCCTGGCGGGCCGATTCAGAGGGTTGTTCAGACATGGCAGGGGGCATTCTTTGAAATTTTGGGGTCCCGGCGGCCGGTTTCAGTCGCTGGACAGGACACTAGGCTATCATCGACCCTTCGTATTCCAGCCGCGTCCCGCCTCGACCTCATGATCCGACGCTCCGCCATGCTCTCCGCGCCCGTCCGCCTCACCGCCCTGCTGCTGGTGCTGGTCATCGCCGCCACCGGCTGCCACCGTGGTGCCAAGAAGGGGGATCGCCCCGATGAAGGGACGCCGGTCGAACAGTTGTACGAGAAGAGCCACAAGCTGATGCAGGGTGGCAACTGGAGCGGCGCTGAAACCAGCTTCCGCCGCCTGGTGGCCCAGTATCCGTACGGTCCGTACACCGAACAGGCGATGATCGAAACCGCCTACGCGCAGTACAAGGCCGGCAAGCACGATGACGCGGTGTCCAGCATCGACCGCTTCATCCGTACCTACCCGACCCATCGCAACATCGCGTACCTGTACTACCTGCGCGGCCTGGCCAACTCCAACCGCAGTACGGTTTTCCTGCGCCGCGTATGGTCACTGGATGCCAGCCGCCGCGACCTGTCCACGCCGCACCAGGCGTATTCGGACTTCAACATCGTGGTCGACCGCTACCCGAACAGCCGCTACGCCGCCGATGCGCGCCAGCGCATGCTGGAGCTGCGTGACGTGTTCGCCCAGCACGAGCTGGACAACGCCCTGTACTACATGCGCCGCGGCGCCTGGGTCTCGGCTGCCGGCCGCGCCAACTACCTGCTGGAAACCTACCCGCAGAGCGCATTCCAGTACGACGCCGTAGCTGTGCTGGCTGATTCCTACACCCACCTGGGCAACAAGACCCTGGCCGACGACGCCCGCCGCGTCCTGCAGCTGAACCAGCCGGACCACCCGTGGCTGGAAGGCAAGTGGCCGAAGTACCCGTGGATGATCCGCAAGCTGAACCCGTTCGCCGGCGAGAAGTCCGCCAGCACCGGCCAGCGCAACGCGCGACTGGAAAAGAAATAAGAAAAAGGCCCCGCAAGGGGCCTTTCTTCTTTCTGCAGAGTCGAGCCATGCTCGACTGCTTCCTGCAGGACGCTCAGCGCGCGGCGGCGTCCCGGAGCCCACCTAGGAATCCTACGAATCCCCAAGGGTTGCGACGCTGGTCCCAATCGGCGCGGACGAGCCCCTCCACACTGCGGCGCAACGGCCATCCCGGCCGTCAAGGAGCGCCCATGTCCCCACTGCCCCGTCGTTTCCGGCCCCTCTCGAGCGTCATCGCCACGGCCCTGCTGGTCCTGTCGTCCAGTCCCCTGAGCGCCGCGCCGGCCGCGCCGGGTGATCTGCTGTCCGCCGCGCCCTATCGCGCGTCATGGGTGCCCTCCAAGGCCACGCAAGCGTACAAGCTGCACTACCGCACCCCCGACCACCGCGGCCAGCTGGCCGAAGGCACCGGCCTGCTGTATCTCCCCGCGGGCGCGGCGCCCATCGGGGGCTGGCCGGTGGTGTCGTGGGCACATGGCACCCAGGGCATCGCCGATCGCTGCGCGCCCTCGGTCTCGGGCCCCTACCAGCCCGAACGCGACGGGCGTTTCCTCGACCAGTTCCTGGCCCAGGGCTATGCCGTGGTCGCTGCCGACTACCAGGGGCTCGGCAGCCCCGGCAACCACGCCTACCTGCACGTCCGCACGGCGGCCCGCAACGCCATCGATCTGGTCAAGGCCAGCCGCCAATATCTGGGCGCATCAGCGCTGTCGCCGCGCTGGGTCTCGGTTGGTCATTCGCAGGGTGGTGCCGCTGCGCTCACGGCCGGGCACCTGGCGCCCACCTATGGTGGTCCTTCCCAGCACTACCGTGGCAGCTTCACCACCGGCACGCCTACCGCAGTCGAGCTGACCGCGCTGGTGATGAAGCCCGACAACCGCACCGCCAATCCTGGCGCGCTCAACGCCTATCACGCGTACCTGCTTGATGGCCTGCTGCAGGTCGCGCCGCAGATCGACCGCGTCCTCAGCGACACCGGCCGCGCCCGCGTGGCAGTGGCACGCGAGCAGTGCCTGGGCGAACTGGCCGCCACGCTGGACGGCGCGGATACCGGCAGCATGTTCACTGCACCGCTGACCAGCGTGCCGGGCATCTGGGCAGTGCTGTACGACTATCTCGGCGTACCGCGCCGCGGTTTCAGCCAGCCGCTGATGCTGGGCCATGGCAGTGAGGACCGCGACGTGCCCTACCTGACCACCCTGCTGTATGCCGCAGGCCTGGCCCTGCGTGGCGAGCCGGTCGCGTTCCGGCGCTACCCGGTCGACCATCGCGGCACGCTGGACGCGGCCGCTGCGGAGGGTCTGGCGTTCGTGCGGGCACGGCTGGGGGACGGCCACTTCGACGATGTTTCCGAAACCGCCGGCTTCGAACAGCTGCTTGACGAAGTCCGGTAGATCCACGCCAAGCGTGGATGGTCTTCGACCATTGTGCGGACCAAGGTCCGCACCCACCGGAGAGGGGCCAACGGGTTGCCGGCCAGCGGCCGGCACTACCCGCCAACCGCTGCTTCAGCCCTTGTAGCCGTTGCTGATCGGGTAACGACGTTCGCGGCCGAAGGCGCGGCGCGAGACTTTCGGCCCCGGCGCGGCCTGGTGCCGCTTCCACTCGCTGATGCGCACCAGGCGCAGCACGCGGTCGACCACGGCCGCGTCGTAGCCGGCGGCCACGATCTCCGTGCGCGACTGCTCCTGGTCAATGTAGCGGTACAGGATGCCGTCCAGCACGTCATAGGCCGGCAGCGAATCCTGGTCCAGCTGGTTCTCGCGCAGCTCGGCCGACGGCGGGCGGCTGATCACGGCCGGCGGGATCACCGGCGCGCCGCCCACGGTGTTGCGCCACTTGGAAAGACCGAACACCTCCGTCTTGTACAGGTCCTTCAGTGGCGCGTAGCCACCGCACATGTCGCCGTAGATGGTGGCGTAGCCGACCGCGTACTCGCTCTTGTTGCCGGTGGTCAGCAGCAGGCCACCGAACTTGTTGGCCAGCGCCATCAGGATCACGCCACGGCTGCGCGACTGCAGGTTCTCTTCGGTCACGTCCGGGGTCGTGCCCTCGAACATCGGCGCCAGCGATTCCATCAGGCCCTTGAACGCCGGTTCGATCGAGACTGCCTCCAGCTTCACACCCAGCGCCTGGCACTGCTCGGCGGCCAGGTCGTTGGAAAGGCCTGCGGTGTAGCGCGAGGGCAGGCGCACCGCGGTGACGTTCTCGGCGCCCATCGCGTCCACGGCCATGGCCAGCACGATCGCCGAGTCGATGCCGCCGGACAGGCCCAGCCACACCTTCTTGAAGCCGTTCTTGCGGCAGTAGTCCTGGATGCCACGGGTCACCGCGCGCCAGGCCAGCGCGTCCATGCTCTCGTCGCCGTCGTCCATCCACACGTGCGGCATGAAGCGGCGGGTCTCACCGTCGTACTCCACCACCAGCCACTGGTCGACGAAGGCGGCGGCGGCCGGGTGCACCGTGCCGTCACCATCAGCCACTACCGAGGCGCCGTCGAACACCAGCGCGTCCTGGCCACCGACCACGTTGAGGTAGGCAATCGCCGCGCCGCTTTCGCGGGTGCGCGCCGCCAGCACGGCATCGCGCTGGGCGTGCTTGCCACGCTCGTACGGCGAAGCATTGGGCACCACCACCAGCTGCGCACCGGCGCGCATGGTGTCGGCCAGCGGTTCGGCGAACCACAGGTCCTCGCAGATCAGCAGGCCCACCGGAATGCCGTTGACCTCGAACACGCAGCTGCCGCCATCCGGATCGACATCGAAGTAGCGGCGCTCATCGAACACCGCGTAGTTGGGCAGCTCGCGCTTGCGGTAGGTCTGTTCGACCAGGCCGTCACGCAGCACGCTGGCGGCGTTGTAGACCACCGCGCCAGCCGCCTGCGGCCAGCCGACCACGGCGGTGATGCCACGGCAGGCAGCAGCGATACGGCCCATCGCCTGCTCGCATTCGTACAGGAAGCCGGGACGCAGCAGCAGGTCCTCCGGCGGATAACCGCTCACCGCCAGCTCGGGGAACATCACCAGCTCGGCGCCATACTCGTCGCGCGCCTGGCCGATCATCTCGATGATGCGCTCGGTGTTGCCGGCGACATCGCCGACCGGGAAATCGAACTGCGCCATCGCGATGCGGATCGAAGCCATGGGAATCCAGCCTGTGGTTGCAATTGCACCATTCTAGGCCTTTGGACACGGACCGGTCAGGCCCGATGCATGCGATCGGTCCGCCCCGCGTCGCGCAGACCAGGACCACGTTTCCCTGCCGGCCAAGCACTGCCATCGCCTCCTCGAATGTCCGTCCTGGGGCTATTGATTTTCGCCTTCATCAGTAGCACTCTCCCATTCACGAAAAATTCATGGTGATCACCTTCGACGGCTCAGATCACCGCGCAAGCTGGTTCAAAAAGGAATTTGGACGTTGTGTCCAGATTGGCCGGCCAATTCGGTCCGGCTATTGATCGCTGTATCCAATTGGAATGGAGAATCAGGATGAGTTCTATGGCATTGGATGTCGCAGGCTTTGAAGCTGGGATGCTGCAGAGGGCCGAAGACGCAACGTCGATTGGCACCGCATTTGAAGTGGTGAGGAATGGTGCGGTAGCACTGTTCTGCTCGGACTGTTGCGGCAGCAACGGCAATGACTGCGTGCCGGAAATCGACCCGGGCATCAACTGACGCAGATCGAGGGCGAAGGCGGTTGCCTTCGCCCTCTTCATTATCGAGAGCACATTCCATGGATGGATTCAACGCACCGGAGGAGTTCGAGCGGAGCCTCCATGCCTATGCAGGCAGTGACCACGCTGGCACCAACGCGCTTGCGCTGGTCCTGCCATCCACGCGTGCAGTCTTGACCAGAAGCAGACAGCTCGCAGATGCAGGGCGCCTACGCGTTGTGTGTAACGAGAACAGCCCTGGGTTGAGCGCAAGCGGCATGGTTCGGCTGGCGCAGTCCGGCCAGCGACCAGCACTCGTCATTTTCTCGGACCAGCTTGTCTCAGCACACGAAGCAACCCTGCTGATTCGGACCTCGCGCGAGGACATCTACGTCTCGCCGCTCGAAATGATCCTCAATCAGCGCTACAGCTATGCACTGTCGTTCTGGGGCATACAGGGCTATTCCACGATCGAGGCCCATTCGGCCGACAGCAGCGCGATCCTGCACGGGATCATCGACCATCTTCACCAGTGCAGCAGCCTGGGGGATCAATGGTTGCTGCGCGAACAACAGTCACTGCGCAGGCCGGCGATCAGGACATACAACGCGCGCAGAAAGATCAGGATGTTCCGATCCGCACTGCTGGCACAGTACCAACCCGACAGTATCGATGCCGAACTCGACGCCTTGATGGAAGCGATCGATACGCTTGAAGGCGATGTCGTTGATCGACAGGGAAGGCTTGCATGCTGATTCCGCAATTGTTGACTCAACTTGCCCGTCCCTTGCGCCGCCTTGATCGGCGGATTGCCTGGATCGAGTCGATCATCAAGACCCCTCTGACCGACGACGACGAGCACTACCTGCGTGTTGCCTGCGCCGAATCGGGAAACACGAGATTTGGCGAATACTACTACTGGTACCTGCAGAAGCTGTTCGTTGCCAACGTTCTGCGGCGTGGGAACCGGACCGAGTTCCTGTCCCTGCTCAGTCGCGCCGACCGAACGGACTACAGCGCATTCGATGAACTGGCACGCACGCCACGCGGGCTTCTGATCGCAGTGCCGCACCATGCCCACTACATTCTGTCGATCATCATGCTGGCGGAGCGTTTACGGCACGAGCGGAAAACCTTCCTGTTCTATGGAAACCCGGAAACCCATCCAGGCAACGAAATCTTCGACAGGCTCAACGGCTGGTTCTGGAACGAGGACAACGGTGTTGGTTTCGTCCATGACACCCGCAAAGGCCTGGCAACAGCCATCCGTGAACTGAGGGCAGGCGCAGCCGTCTTCATCCTGCCGGACGTTTTCAAGGACGAGAACGCCACGTACCCCATCAGCTTCTGCAAGCGCTCGATGAGCATCATGCTCGGCACCGCCGCATTGTCCCGCAGAACCGATGCGCTGATCGTCCCGATGATCTCCACCCCCGTCGCGTCGGGCCTGGGCTTCAGGAGCGTTTTCGCACCGCCGTGCGCTGAGCCGGCACCTGCAGCACAGGGCCAGTCCGAACGCAGGCTGCTTGCAGACGACTACCGCGTCATGCGCGGGCTCTTCGCCTTCTATGAACACCACATGCAGCACCAGCTGATCTACTGGCAGAACGTACGGCAACACATCGCCCAGAACGGCCCTCATCTTGAGGTGCCGAGGTCCGATGTGGCGCGCGTGGCCGGGATGCTGGCCCGCGACCCCGACATGCTCGCCCCTACCGCAGTAATTGACCTGAGAAGAGACGCAACGGCACCCACATGCTGAAACAGAAATCACGTCTTGTGCTCCTCATTGCATCGGCGCTTTCCCCGGCGGGCATCAACTGCGCCGCCGCAGCAGATGCCACCGAGCCCCCATTGCGCACCCTTGATACCGTCGTGGTGTCCGGGGTTGCACCGGGTCCCGGACTCTGGAGAGTCTCGCGTGGCGAGCACACACTCTGGATCCTGGGCACGCTCAAGCCGGTGCCATCCTCGATCACATGGGATTCGGCAGCGGTGCGAGAGGTGATTGCCGAGGCTCAGGCCGTGCTGTGGGAGCCATCCTTCACCGTAGACGTCGACACCGGCTGGCTCGGCAAGCTGTCGCTTGGCTACAGCTACATGAAGGCACAGAACAATCCTGGCAATGCGCAACTCAAAGACATCCTGGCACCGGATGTATACGCGCGCTGGCAGAATCTGCGCGACACGTACCTCGCTGGCCGCAGCAACCTCGAAGGCAAGCGCCCGCTTGCCGCGGCGGACGAGCTGATGTCGGCGGTGATGGCCCAGCGTGGCCTGAGCAGCAAGGGGGTGGTCGCTCCCGTCATCGTCGCCGAAGTGAAGGCGCGCGGCATCGGACTGCACACACCTCGATATACGCTCAAGCTCTCGCGCCAGAACGCCGCGCAGATGCTCAAGGCAGTCAGGTCAACGTCGATCGACGACAGCGCCTGCCTGGTGGCAACCATGGATCTTGTCGAATCCGGCATGGATCGCCTGGTAACCAACGCAAATGCATGGTCTACGGGCGAGACCGCCCGGATCGACGTATCCCTGACCTCGAAACGGGATGAACTATGCACGGACTCGCTCAGCAACGCGCCCGCAGCCCGTGCTTTTGGCATGCCCGACATCCGCACGGTCGTAAGGGAGAAATGGCTTGCGGCCGCAGACAAGGCACTGCAGACCAACACGACGACGCTCGCGGTGCTTCCCATCGCCGACCTGTCCGGCAACGACGGATACATCGATGCGCTGCGCCAGCGCGGATATGAGGTTGAGTCACCTTGAACGCCCTCCCGCAGTGACCGACCGATGTCGCCTCGAGTGGAACGACTATCGGCGCTTTTCCTGGCATCGGCAGCGCAACTGGCCTTGCTGATCCTGCTGTGCCAGGTCGCCGGCAGGTCACCTGTAAACGTCGGGGATGATGAAACGAGGGTATCGCTCGTGTTCATCGAGCGCCCTCTCGCGCGGGCGCCCGTTCCCGCTGCCATGCCCCGGGCATTGGGAGGGCCCGGCTGGACTGCTGGCCCGGCGCTGCCAGTTGCATCTGCGGCGCCCCGCAGGCCCACGCTGGACGTGGTCGATGAAGCACCTGGACCTGCGATGGCTGTTGCCCCCGCACCGCTCGACCTTGCCATTCGTCCAGATGATATCTCGTTCAAGCGCCCCTCCCTGACAAGACCGACCCAGGCCGCCTTTCCGGCGCGCGAGCCCACATTGCAGGTGAGCGTCGAAGACAACTCATGGATGGGAAGGTATGCACGCATGGGGCGGAGGATGGCGTGCGCAGAACTGCGGCAGGCGCTTGCATCAAACCCCGGCAGTGCCGAGGCCATCATCAGGACGATGGAGCAGCGCAAGTGCATGAACTAGCCATCGCCATGGTGCTTGCTCCAGCAACTGGAACTGACAGGAGCGCCGGGTGTGAATAAAGCCCTCGAGAAGGCCATGCCGGTGGCACGTACCCTCCGGCTGCTGGCGAGTCTTTCGCGCAACCACCTGCCACTCCTGGCGGGTGCACTGACCAGCATCGTGGTTGCAACCACGTTCGCCCTTGCCGTTCCCATCGCCGCAAGGGGCAACCGCGGCCTGGACCTGAACAGCCTGGAGAAGATCGACAACATCTTCCTGACACTTGCCTTGATCTCAGTGGCGATTGGCGTGGCCACGGCAATGCGGGTCTACTTCATCAATCGCCTCGCTGACGAAGTAACCAATGACCTGCGGGGGCAGCTGTTCTCACGATTGCTCGTCCAGCCGCTGGAATTCCATCAGCAGCAGCCATCAACGGAACTGCTTTCACGATTGACCTCGGATATCGAGCACCTGCGGATAGCCATCGGGGTCAGCTTCTCTGTGGCAATACGCAGCGGAATCATGCTGGCCGGTGCGGTCACCATGTTGTTCATTACCGACCCTGGCCTGGCGCTGCTGACGATCGCCGCCATCCCGTTTGCATCGGTTCCCATCGCCGTGGGCTCCAAGCACCTGCGGGCCAGCGCGCGCGACTACAATGATCTGCTTGCGCAATCGCGCGTCGTTGCGGCGGAAGCGCTGGGCCATATCAGGGCGGTCAAGGATTTCGCCCGCGAACCCTTCGAGACAGAGCGCCATGCGGCGACGCTCGATGCCAGCGTCAGCGGAGCTCGTCGGCGCACGACCTGGCAGTCTGTGCTGACGGCATTGTCATTGATCGTCATGCTGCTGGGCATCACCGCTGTGTTATGGACAGGCACCCACAAGGTCATGGACCGGACGCTCTCGGCGGGCCAGCTGGGACAGTTCGCCATGTATGCCGTGATGTGCGGCATGGCCGCCGCCGCGCTTCTGGACACATGGGGCGCGCTGCAGCGCTCCGCCGGAGCGACTGATCGCATCACCGCATTTGGTGACCTGCCACACCATGAGGCGCAGGAAACCAGGCTGGTGCAGGCTCTGCAGGGATGCATCCGATTCGAGAATGTCGATTTCTGGTATGCCGCTGCGCCCGACAGGCCCGTCCTGCGACGCTTGAACCTGGACATTGCGAAGGGGGAAAAGGTCGCCATCGTGGGCGCATCCGGCGCGGGCAAGAGTACGCTGCTGTCGCTGCTTCTGCGCCTGCATCCCGTGCGGGCGGGCGCCATCTTCATCGACGGCCACGATATCTCCACGTTCCAGCCTGCAAGCATCCGCAACGCTATCGGCACGATCTCGCAGGCGCCGGCGATTTTCGGCCGATCCGTGCTTGAGAACATCCGATACGGCAAGCTCGACGCTACCGACGAGGATGTCAGGAACGCAGCAGTGTCTTCAGGCGCAGATGCCTTCATCAATGAATTGCCCGCTGGCTACGATGAGCCCTTGGGCGAACGCGGAGCCCGATTGTCAGGCGGCCAGCAGCAACGGGTAGCCATTGCGCGCGCACTGTTGAAGCGGGCCGATATCCTGCTGCTCGACGAGCCTACATCGGCGCTCGATTCACACGCCGAACAGGCGGTACATGACCATGTTTTCGGAACGGGCACGGGGCCGACCACGCTCATCGTCGCACACCGGTTGCAGACCATTCTTGCCGCCGATCGAATCGTACTCATCGATGAAGGTGCGGTCGCCGCCACCGGGTCGCACGAAGAACTGCTGATCCGCAGCGCTCGATACCGCGACCTGATCAGGCCGCAGATGCAGGCCATGGTCGAATAATGGCCACCGTAGCGTGCCACCCGCAGAACAGGAAAGGCCGCCCGGAGGCGGCCTTTCTGTTTCAAGCAGCCGGCCAGCGGCCGGCTCTACAGAATCGTCTGCCGGAGGCAGTCGATCTTATTTCACCAGCTTGGCGATGGCAGCGCCCAGATCGCCCGGCGAGCGGACGGTGACAACACCGGCAGCTTCCATCGCGGCGAACTTGCCTTCAGCAGTGCCCTTGCCGCCCGAGGCGATCGCACCGGCGTGGCCCATGCGCTTGCCGGCCGGAGCCGACGCACCGGCGATGAAACCGACGACCGGCTTCTTCACGTGGTTCTTGATGTACTCGGCGCCGGCTTCTTCAGCGTCGCCGCCGATTTCGCCAACCATGATGATGCCTTCGGTCTGCGGGTCTTCGTTGAACAGCTTCAGGCAGTCGACGAAGTTCAGGCCGTTGATCGGGTCACCACCGATGCCGATGCAGGTGGACTGGCCCAGGCCGACTTCAGTGGTCTGCTTGACCGCTTCATAGGTCAGGGTGCCCGAACGCGACACGATGCCGATCTTGCCCGGCTGGTGGATGTGGCCCGGCATGATGCCGATCTTGCACTCACCCGGGGTGATGACGCCCGGGCAGTTCGGCCCGATCAGCACGGTGTCCGGATGCGAACGGGTCAGCACGTTCTTGACGCGCAGCATGTCCAGCACCGGGATGCCTTCGGTGATGCAGACGATGACCTTGATGCCGGCAGCAGCGGCTTCCAGGATCGCGTCGGCCGCGTACGGCGGCGGCACGTAGATGACCGAAGCGTTGGCGCCGGTGCTCTGCACGGCGTCGGCAACGGTGTTGAAGACCGGCAGGTCGATATGGGTGGTGCCACCCTTGCCCGGGGTCACGCCGCCAACAACCTGGGTGCCGTACTCGATCATCTGAGTGGCGTGGAAGGTGCCCTGCTGGCCGGTGAAGCCCTGCACGATCACCTTGGTGTTCTTGTTAATCAAAACAGACATGGGAATTCCTTGGTGTCGGATCAGGCAGCGTTCTTGACAGCTTCAACGATCTTCTTGGCGCCATCGTTGATGTTGTCAGCCGGGATGATGGCCATGCCACTGTCGCGCAGCAGCTGCTTGCCTTCTTCCACGTTGGTGCCTTCCAGGCGCACCACGACCGGAACCTTGACGCCCACTTCCTTCACGGCGGCGATGATGCCTTCGGCAATCATGTCGCAGCGGACGATGCCGCCGAAGATGTTGACGAAGATGCCTTCAACCTTGTCCGAGGACAGGATCAGCTTGAACGCTTCGATGACGCGCTGCTTGTTGGCACCGCCGCCCACGTCCAGGAAGTTCGCCGGCTCGCCGCCGTTGAGCTTGATGACGTCCATGGTGGCCATGGCCAGGCCGGCGCCGTTCACCATGCAGCCGATGTTGCCGTCCATGGTGACGTAGTTGATGTCCAGCTCCGAAGCGATCACTTCGGTCGGATCTTCCTGGGTCTTGTCGCGCATGGCGACCAGGGCCTTCTGGCGGAACGCGGCGTTGTCGTCGCTGTCGAACTTGCCGTCCAGCGCGTACAGGTTGCCGTCGTCCAGGATGGCCAGCGGGTTGATTTCAACCAGCGCCAGGTCCTTTTCGTTGAACAGGCGGTACAGGTTCACCATGATGCTGGCGAACTGGCCGGCCTGCTTGGCGGTCAGGCCCAGCTTGAAGCCGAAATCACGGCCGTGGTAACCCTGCACGCCTTCGACGAAGTCGACGTTCAGCGAGTGGATCAGCTCCGGGGTTTCAGCCGCGACCTGCTCGATCTCCACGCCGCCTTCCGAAGAAGCGATGTAGGTGATGGTCTTGGTGCCACGGTCGACCAGCACCGACAGGTACAGTTCCT
Organism: Stenotrophomonas sp. WED208; assembly: GCF_040984485.1. Lineage (NCBI taxonomy): Bacteria > Pseudomonadati > Pseudomonadota > Gammaproteobacteria > Lysobacterales > Lysobacteraceae > Stenotrophomonas > Stenotrophomonas sp. WED208. The sequence goes on along the minus strand of NZ_JAZARB010000001.1, from coordinate 990,471 downwards.
TGACGATTTCACCGGCAGTGGTCACCAGCACCAGATTGACCGGCAGTTCAACGCCAGCGGTCTGGTAGGTGGCCATCTTGGTGCCGAGCATCTTGGCCGCAGCGGCCTTCACGTCGTCGGTGGTCTTGCAGAACTTGACGCCGCCAGCCTTGCCGCGGCCGCCAGCGTGGATCTGCGCCTTGACCATCCAAGGGCCCTGGCCCAGGGAGTTGGCAGCGGCAACAGCTTCGTCCGGGGTCGCAGCGACCTTGCCGGCCGGGACCGGGATGCCGTACTCGGCAAGCAGTTGTTTTGACTGGTATTCGTGGAAATTCATGCGTCACCGTGGGAATAGGAACGACCGCACGCAATTCCTCAGGGCCCCGGCGGGGCGCCGGCATGGACCGCGGCGGGCCCACTATTGTGGCCGAGCCGGCGCCGGGGCGCAAAGAAGTCTGTACAAAACGCCAGACCCGGTCAGATTTCCACCGTCATTCAGGCAGTTGCGCCGGGGCCGCCGTTGCCCACCGGTATCCACGGCGGGCCAAATGCGCGATCCAGGGCGCTCCGGCGGCACCTGTGCGGGGGCCCTATACTGGTCAACCAGGGTGTGTAGAGTCGGGGGTGCTCGACGGCTTCCACCGCGGGCCACTTCGAAGCGACATGCCCGCCCGGCTTCAGGGGACGCCAGGCAGGCCTGTCGCAGATTCCAGACCCAGGCAGCCAGAAGGGGAGTTCCGGCGTGTCACCCAGTGCTTCATTGATCGACCGCATCGAATCGATCCCGCGGCGTGAGCTGTACTTCTTCGCGCTGTACCGGGTGCTGATCGCCTCGGTCATCGCCGCCCTGCTCTACAGCCCCTTGTCGGCCATGGTCGGCGAAGCCCATCACCCACGGCTGGCCGATGTGGTTGCGGTCATCTATCTGGCGTTGTCGCTGCTGGCCCTGGTGATCGGCCGCAACGAACGCTGGCTGCGCCCGATCGTGGTCACCGGGGTGATGGTGGACATCGTCGCCGCCACCCTGCTGTCACACGCGCTGCCCGGTGCCAGTGCCGGCATCTCGATGTCGCTGCTGTTCAACATCGCCGCCGCCGCCACCCTGCTGCCGCTCAGCCTGGGCCTGGGCCTGGCGTTGGCCGCCAGCCTCGCCACGGGTGTCGAGTACACCTGGAAGCTGCTGGAAGGCGGCGACCCCACCCGTACCCTGGCCGAGCTGGCCATGTTTGCCACCAGCTACCTGGCACTGGCCTTCATCAGCTACCAGGTGGGCAGCCGCGCCCGCCGCAACCAGCAGCTGGCCAACCAGCGCGGCGACGAAGTGGCCAACCTGTTCCAGATCAACGAACTGATCATCCGGCGCATGCGTACCGGCGTGCTGGTGGTGGACGCCGACAACCGCATCACCCTGGCCAACGAAGCCGCGTCGATGCTGCTCGGCGACAACGACGGCATCGGTGAGACGGGACGCCTGGACCTGGCCAGCGCCGCGCCGGAACTGGCGCGCCGCCTGCAGCGCTGGCGCAACGGCTGGGCCCAGGACGAACTGCCACTGCAGCTCAACCCCGACCAACCGGAAGTGCAGCCGCGCTTCGCCCGCCTGCTGGCCGGCAGCGAGCTATCGCTGGTGTTCCTGGACGATTCCAGCGTGGTCTCACGCCGCGCCGAATCGCTCACCCTGTCGGCGATGGGCCGCTTCTCGGCCAGCCTCGCCCACGAGATCCGCAACCCGCTGGCGGCGATCAACTACGCCGTGCAGCTGCTCGAGGAAGGCACCGGCTTCAACGAGAGCGACCGCCGCCTGCTGCAGATCATCCGCCAGCAGTGCCAGCGCACCAACGGCATCGTCGAGAGCGTGCTGGGCCTGGCCCGTCGCGAACGCGCCACGCCCGAGAACGTGGACCTGGTCGCCTTCGTGCGCCGCTTCGTGCTGGAGTACAAACAGGGCCAGACGCTGGAGACCGACAGCATCGAACCGATCATCAGCGAGATCTCGGTGATGGCCCAGGTCGACACGAAACACCTCTACCAGGTGCTGACCGTCCTGGTGCACAACGCCCTGAAATACGGCCGCATCGGCCAGCAGCCGGCCCGCGTGCGCCTGCGCGTGGCGCAGCACGAACGCAGCGCAGTGATTGACGTGATGGATCGCGGCCCCGGTATTCCCGAGACCGTGGCGGCGCAGTTGTTCCGCCCGTTCTTCACCACCTCGGAGCACGGTACCGGCCTGGGCCTGTACATCGCCCGCGAGCTGTGCCGGGCCAACCAGGCCCGCCTCGACTACATCCCGGTGCCCGCCGGTGGCTCCTGCTTCCGCCTGGTGCTGCCCGGCCCGCACACGCTGCTGCCCACCTGATTCCGATTCTGTGCGTCAAACATTTGTCGCTTCCAGCCCCCTCGTTTATCTTTCACGCCCATGAACGAAACCCGCAGCGCCCTCGTCGTCGACGATGAACGCGACATCCGCGAACTGCTGGTACTGACCCTCGGCCGCATGGGGCTGCGCATCAGTACCGCCGCCAACCTGGCCGAAGCGCGCGAGCTGCTGGCCAGCAATCCGTACGACCTGTGCATCACCGACATGCGGCTGCCGGATGGCAACGGTATCGAGCTGGTCAGCGAGATCGCCCAGCACTACCCGCGCACGCCGGTGGCGATGATCACCGCGTTCGGCAGCATGGACCTGGCGGTGGAGGCGCTGAAAGCCGGCGCCTTCGACTTCGTCAGCAAGCCGGTGGACATCTCGGTGCTGCGCGGCCTGGTCAAGCACGCACTGGAACTCAACAACGCCGAACGCCCCGCGCCCGGCCCTGCTGCCGAACAAGGCGCACGCCTGCTGGGTGCTTCGCCGGCCATGGACGTGCTGCGCACCACCATCGGCAAGGTTGCGCGCAGCCAGGCACCGGTCTACATCCTCGGCGAATCGGGCGTGGGCAAGGAACTGGTGGCACGCACCATCCACGCCCAGGGCGCACGTGCGGCCGGCCCGTTCGTGCCGGTCAACTGCGGTGCCATTCCCGGCGAGCTGATGGAGAGCGAATTCTTCGGCCACCGCAAGGGCAGCTTCAGCGGTGCGCATGCCGACAAGCCCGGCCTGTTCCAGGCTGCGCACGGCGGCACCCTGTTCCTGGATGAAGTGGCCGAGCTGCCGCTGCAGATGCAGGTGAAGCTGCTGCGCGCGATCCAGGAGAAGTCGGTGCGCGCCGTCGGCGCAGCCAACGAAGAACCGGTGGACGTGCGCATCCTCTCGGCCACCCACAAGGATCTGGCCGAGCTGGTCGAGGACGGGCGCTTCCGCCACGACCTGTACTACCGCATCAACGTGATTGAACTGAAGGTGCCACCGCTGCGCGAGCGCCGCCAGGACCTGCCGGAACTGGCCGCCGCGGTACTGGCACGCCTGGCCCGCAGCCACGGCCGCGCCACCCCGCTGCTGGCACCCTCGGCACTGGAGGCGCTGGCGCAGTACGCCTTCCCCGGCAACGTGCGCGAACTGGAGAACATCCTGGAGCGTGCGCTGGCCCTGGCCGAGGAAGACTGCATCGGCGCCGACGACCTGCGCCTGCCGCAGCACGCCCCGCGCGCGCCCGGCAGCGCAGCGCACGCCGAAGCGGTGGTGGACCTGCAGCCTGGCAGCGCCGCCCTGCCCTCGTATATCGAGCAGCTGGAACGCAGTGCCATCCAGCGCGCATTGGAAGAGAACCGCTGGAACAAGACCCGTACCGCCGCGCAGCTGGGAATTACCTTCCGCGCGCTGCGCTACAAGCTGAAGAAGCTGGGGATGGAATGAGGGTGTGGGAATGGGGGCCGCGCCCGAGTTCTGCCCCCGTCTGCTGATCCGAAACGTCACTTCCAACACTCGCATGGGGCTGCCACAGCCGGGGTCAGAGTTTAGGCTCTGACCCTAACTGCGGACGCAGTCGCGCCAAACTCTGTCGCTCGCATCGCTGCTTTCCTACTCTTTGCCAGTGGGCGCTTTGCCCATCCAGAACACCGCAGGCAATGGAGAAGCACATGCTACGCCTGTGGATGCGCGACGGCGAACATTATGGGCTGCGCTGCACCCACCTCGCCGATGGCGGTGTGCTACGCGCGGCCATGACCGTGCGGACGCCCGCACAGGCCGCATCGTTCTGCGCCCCTTGGCACGAATGGTGGCTGTCGGATTGGGATAGCCAGGCGATGACGCTGGTACCGCCCACCGATGCACTGCCGAGCGATAGCGTGACCTCGGTGCGCTGGTCAGGTGAGCAATTCAAGAAACTCATCCGCCTGTGCCGGGCAGACCAACTGTTGCAACCGCTCAAGGACCGCGTGCAGTCTGCGCCTTCGCTTGAATCACGCGAGGCGCGGCATCGCGTGGCGACCGAGATGCTGGCGCTTGTGGAACACGAATATCCAGAGGAGCGTGACCAGACCGCATGGATCGGCTGGGCCCTGCAACTTGGCGGCTGCCCGACCGGCCTCGGTGAGCATCCGGCACATGCCAGGCACTGGAGGGCCAGACGCTATGGAGTGCGTTGATGAGGGATGCCACCAAGCGTGCAGCAGAAACGTGGGCGAGATCATGCTGATGATGCGAAGCAGAGGGATGCCATGTCTTGTGTGGCCGCTGTGGTCGGTCAGAACCCAGGCTCTGAACCCATCTCCGGGTAACTCAGAGGCCGAGGGTTGCTGAGCGGATACGGCCTTCACCTCTGCATACAGAGGAATCGGGACAAACGTCGCAGATCACAAATCATCGACCGATATCACCACGGCAGGCCCCATCGCCGGGATATAGTCGCGACATCCTTTCAGGATCAGGAACAAAAAGATGCAATGGATTGCGTCAGGCGTGCTTTTCCGCCTGTTGGTTTTGAGTGTCATCCTCGCTTGCGCTGCATTGCCATCCGTGGCAAATGCGCAGGACTTGAAGAAAAATCTCCAGTTCCGGGCTTCCTGCCAAGGCGGCGCCTGTGCCCGCTTCGCTGGCGGCAAGAATGCGGCATGGGGCTACAACAGCGAATCGCTTCCTACTGAGCAGGCTGCACGCGATCGGGCAGTCAAGGACTATCTGCTCCTTGCAGGATGGGACAGGCAGCAATCAGCGGGCTCGGCGTGGTGGACACACTGTGGCACTGCCGACATCACCAACCAAGATGTGACGTACTACTCATACCCGCAGACGTGGTATGGAAGCGTAACGTTCACGCATACCTGTTATAGCTATCGGCCCGACGGTCTCTCACCTCCGGGAGCCACGCACAAGGATGTGCAGGTCGCGGCAATCGTTGCATCCTGCAAGCCCGGCTTTACCGTCAAGGATTACAGCACCGGCGAATGCTGGCGTCGTCCCAACGATTGCGCCAGCTACCCGGAAAACAAGGATTTCGGTTGCGGCAAGAGCATCGCCGAGCTTGAGGCAACCACACCGCCATCTTCCGCCCCCACACATCCCTTCCACGTGCAGCAGACCTGTATCGCCCGGGAGTCCTGCGAGCTGCGCTGCCAGATGGACAACTGCAAGTGGATGGATACCGTCATTCCCGGCTTCGTGCGTCCGTACCTGGATCAGGATGGCTTCTGGCCCAACATAGAGGCCATGTGCAACGTCACCATGGCGGCATTGCGACTGAAGTCGGGCGGCACCTGGATCGGCAAGCAGCAGTGCTTCGCCCTGATGGGCTGGTATCACGTCAGGACCGATCTACGTAACAGTTTGGTAGTACATGGCTGCGGCACCAAGCAGGACTGGGACCTGGTCGGCAGCAAGATCGAACCATGCCTGAGGGAAACCCAACCCGGGCTCCCCCAGCCCTACTACGAGTTCGGTAGCGTCGTGATCACCGCCGTCCGCGAGGAAGTGAGGTCTCTCTGCCTCGCCGAGCGAGAAACGTCAGGGCTTCCCACACCCATCAACAACGATCTCAAGGGGAAAGTATGCGAAGTTGGACCCTGACGGCACTCGCCGGATTTTGCTTGGCACTGGGCAGCTTCAACGCGGCAGCACAGGACGATGCGCGCCCGACCTGGTCGCTGAAAGCCTCTCTACAGGGCAAGGAACTCACTGGTGAGTGGGAGCTATCGAAAATACCAATCGAGGGAGATGGCGAGAACGTAAAGGCGGCGGCTCGGGCAGCGATTTCCGGCGTGAAAGCGGGCTCCACCGTCCAGTTCCAGATCAAACTGATTGCCCCCAATGGAGTCACCACCGACATCACCGGGTCGAACAAGCTGATTTACCAGCCGATGGGTTGTCTTGACTTCACGCCAGATGGCAAGGCAAAGGTAGCGACGGCATCCACGCCCCCGTGGTCGTGCGACAAGGGGGACCCCGTGCTGCTGTCCATCATCTATTCCGATGACGTCACCAACCAGGCAGCCATCAACATGTATCTGCTCAGGATCGAGTGACGAATCAGAAAACGCCGTAGAACCACGCCACGCGTGGCTGCTGTGGCCAGGGGTCAGAGCTCAGGCTCTGCCCCCATTTTCTGAGCGCATGCCAAGCAAGCCCGGCACCTTCTGAGGGGGGCGCTCAGCCGAGCATAGGCTCGGCTCTACATCAATCCTTGGTTACGCGATTGATCTCGGCCAGGCTGGTGATGCCCGCCGCCGCCTTCTTCAGCGCGGATTGGCGCAGATCATTCACCCCGATCTGCTGCGCTGCCTCGGCAATCTGCAGCGCATTACCGCCAGCCAGCACGATGGTGGCGATCTCATCGGTCATCGGCATCACCTGGTAAAGGCCGGTACGGCCCTTGTAGCCCTCAGTGCACTCATCGCAGCCCACCGCCTCGTACAACTGCACGCCTGCATCCAACTGCGCCTGGGTGAAGCCCTCGGCCAGCAACGCGTGCGCGGGAAGATCGGAAGGCTTCTTGCAGTTGCCGCACAGCCGGCGCGCCAGGCGCTGGGCGATCACCAGCGTCACCGAGCTGGTGATGTTGTAGGGCGCAATACCCATGTTCATCAGTCGCGCGATGGTCTGCGGCGCGTCGTTGGTATGCAGTGTGGACAGCACCATGTGGCCGGTCTGCGCCGCCTTGATCGCAATCTCGGCCGTCTCCAGGTCGCGGATTTCGCCGACCATGATGATGTCCGGATCCTGTCGCAGGAACGAGCGCAGCGCCGCCGCGAAGGTCATGCCACGCTTGTTGTTCTGCTGCACCTGGTTGACGCCGGGCAGGCGGATTTCCACCGGGTCTTCGGCGGTGGAGATGTTGCGCGTCTCATCGTTGAGGATGCCCAGCGCGGTATACAGCGACACCGTCTTGCCCGAACCGGTCGGGCCGGTCACCAGCACCATGCCGTAGGGCTTGTGGATGGCTTCCAGGAACAGCTTCTGCTGGTCCGGCTCGTAACCCAGCTTGTCGATGCCCAGCTTGGCCGCGCTGCCATCGAGGATACGCAGCACCACCTTCTCGCCGAACAGGGTCGGCAGCGTGCTGACGCGGAAGTCGATCTGCTTGGACTTGGACAGGTTCAGCTTGATGCGACCGTCCTGCGGCACGCGCTTCTCGGCGATATCCAGCTGCGCCATCACCTTCAGGCGCGCGGCAATGCGCTGGTTCAGTTTCACCGGCGCGCGCGCCACCATCTTCAGCAGGCCGTCGATGCGCAGGCGCACCCGGTAATCGTCTTCGTAGGGTTCGAAGTGGATATCCGAAGCGCCCTTGCGGATCGCATCCACCAGCACCTTGTTGACGAACTTCACCACCGGGGTGTCGTCACCCTTGGCGTCGATGCCGGAGTCGCCACCGGCCCCCAGGTCCTCGTCGCCAGCCGCGACTTCCAGGTTTCCCATGCCCTCGTCGTCGCCACCCAGGGCGTCACCGAGGGTGTCATGGCTGGCGTGCCACTGCTCCAACGTCCGGCGGATCTGGTCCTCATCGACGATGATCGGCTCCACCACCAGGTTGGTGTGGAACTTGATCTCATCCAGCGAGTGGGTCGGGTTGCTGGTGCCGACGAACAGCTTGCCGCCGCGCTTGAACAGCGGCAGCACATTGTGTTTCCGCAGCAGCTCCTCACTGACCAGGCTCATGGCGTTCTGGCTGGCGTCGAACGTGGACACGTCGAACAGCGGCATGCCGAACTCGACCGCGTTGGCGGCTGCCAGCTGGGCCGCCCCAACCACCTTGTTCTGCGCGAACCAGGTCGGCAGCGGCTGCCGGGCGGCGGCAGCCTTGGCCATGGCATCGCGGGCGGAAGCCTCGTCCAGCGCACCATCCTGGACCAGGCGACGGGCCAGGCCGGTGATGCCGACGAGATTGGCGGTGGTTACGGCGTTCATAGGGATCCTTTACTGGCCCAAGGCGGCCGCCCGCAGCGGTCGCTGTGTAGTGCATAGGGGTGACATACTAACCGCGCGTAGCGCGTGAACGTATGTCCAACCGCCCAAAAGCGCGTCTTCAGAACGGCTGTTCCCGATGCCAGCGCCAGGCACTGTCGATGATGCCGGCCAGATCCTGCCAGCCGCGCACCCATCCCAACTCCCGTTGCGCTTTGGCGCTGGAAGCCACCAACCGGGGTGGATCTCCCGGCCGGCGCCCAACAACCTCGAAAGGTACTGCCTGCCCGACCACCTGCGCGGCGGCCTCAACAATATCCATGACTGAGTAGCCTCGTTCACTACCCAAATTGAAGTCATGGGTTCCCGGGCTCCGCTCCATCAGGTTCATTGCCAATGCATGAGCACGTGCGAGGTCCTGCACATGCACATAGTCCCGCACGCAGGTTCCGTCAGGTGTGGGGTAGTCCGCCCCAAACACCTTCAGCGGTGGCGCCTGTCCAGCCGCGGTTCTAAGCACGTTCGGAATCAGATGAGTCTCGCACGCGTGCGCCTCACCTATACCGTGTTCAGGGAGAGCACCGGCAGCATTGAAGTAGCGAAGCACTACCGATGACAAGCCATACGCTTCCCAAGCGTCAGCAAGCATCCGCTCGACCATCAACTTGCTGGCACCATACGGATTGATTGGCTGCATCGGCTGCTGTTCGTCGACAAGGGAAGCCGACGACTGCCCGAACACAGCCGCCGTGGATGAAAAAACCATCTTGCCTATATCCCAGCGCCGCAGCTGCGCCAGCAGATTCAGTGTGCCGGCCACATTGTTCCGATAGGTGGAGAATGGATCGGCGACTGAAGACGCAACCAACGAATTCGCAGCGAAATGCATCACCGCGTCAAAGCGCCGCCCGCTGAACGCACGCACCAGCGAAGACTCGTCCAGCAGATCTGCCTGGATGAACTCCCCCCATTTCACTGCCTGCCGGTGACCGGTGGACAGGTTGTCCAACACGGTTACGGCATGGCCCTGCTCGGCCAGCCACTGTGACATGTGGCTACCAATGTAACCCGCCCCTCCACAGACAAGGACGCTCCACATCTGCATGACTCCACGTCAGATCGAACATCACGCCGTACTATCGTCCTCCCCAATCCCCGGCAGGCACCGGGAAGGAGACATGAGGGCCACCTGAGCTCAGGCCTTGGCCTCTTCGTGGTATTCATCGTCCACATTGATTGACCACAGCCGACTCTTGTCCACGTTACCGGACAGGATCTGGTCAGCAGCCTCTTTGGCCGTCAGCATCGAGTGATCCTGATTGTTGTACCGGTGCATGCCATTGCGCCCCACCAGGAACAGGTTCTGTACCTGATCCAACGCAGACCGCAATCGATCGAACTGGGCGTAGGCCTCACCAAAGTAGCCCGGATAGGCTTTGGGTACGCGGATCACAACTGCATCCTGAGCACGCTCAGCGGTAACCAGACCGATCTGGAGCATCTCGCGTTGGGCCAGTGCCTGCAGGTCGGCATCATCCATGTTCCACAATGGATCAGTCTCTCGGCAGAAGAACTCGAGTCCCATCCACACCTTCGATGCATCACGAACCATGTACGGGCTCCAGTTGTTGAAGACCTGTACACGCCCAACGTTCACGCCCGGCTCCTGAATGTAGATCCAGTTGTCGCCCAGTACCCGCGGAAGGTCGGAAGCATCGTAAAGCAGGCCGACGGTGATGAAATCACGGTACTGCAGTCCATCGGCGATCGCAGCCACATCCTCGGGCCAGCTTGCCCGCGAGGCAGACACCAGCTCACGCACGGGCATGGTTGAGACCACGTGTGAGCAATCCAATTTGAAGGCTTCGCCAGTCCCGGACTGTACGGTGACGCTCTGCACCTGACCTTCACCAACTTCCAAGCCAACAGCGCGATGCTTCATCAACAACGTGCCACCACGCGCGACGAACTGCCTGGCAGCCGTTTCCCACATCTCCCCGGGGCCATGCTTCGGATACAGGAAGTTTTCGATCAACGAAGTCTGTTCAGCCTTCCCGTTCAAGCCCAGTGCGCTTCGCGCAGCATGCAACACCGCCTTGGTGATCGACAGGCTCTTGATGCGTTGCGCACCCCATTCGGCACTGATCTGGTTGCAGGGCACACCCCAGACCTTCTCGGTGTACTCCTTGAAGAACTGTCGATAAAGACGTTGCCCGAAGCGGTTGACGAGGAAATCCTCCAGGCTCACTTCCGGTTCGATCTTGCTAACCTGCGAGCGCAGGTAGCTGAAACCGAACAATACGGACTTGCCCACACCCAGGTTGCGGAAACTGTCCGCATTCAACTTCAGCGGGTAAGAGAAAAAGCGCCGATTGAAATAGATGCGTGACAGGCGGTTGCGTACCAGCATCGCGGTCGGCTGTGAGCTCTCTGCCACAGGCGCACCCGTCGGCAAGCCCTCACGCGCCTGGCCCTGGTAGCGAAGGTTCAACGGTACGTCGCCTGTGTGTTCGATGGGCATCAGGTTGGCCCACCACTGCATCACCCAGTCCGATTTCGAAAAGAACCGGTGCCCACCAATATCGATGCGGTTGCCATTGTGGTTGACCGTGCGCGAGATGCCGCCCACGCAGTCATCCGCCTCCAGCACCGTCACCGTTACACCCGGCTGCCCAACCAGCTCCAACGCGGCGGTCAAGCCCGCCGGACCCGCACCGATGATTACAACATGCTTGCTCATGCCACCTCCCCGATGGCCCGTTCGCGCCCCCGCGACCGGAAAAGAATCAACTTGCGCAATGCGAAGTTCGACGTGAACGAGAACCCGACCGCAACCAGCCTGGCAATGCTCCCCGGCATACCCAGCCACTCAATGCAGACCCACATGACACCTTGGACAACCAGCAGACCGAAGCAACCGATCAGCACGAATATGGCTAGTTCCGCCGAAGCAGAGCTGACCACGCGCCGAGCGAACACCCAGCGAACGCTGATGACGTAGGCGACCACACTCCCTACCAGGAAACCGCCAGCAGCAGCGGCATACCAACCGCCCCACCACCACGAAAGAAGCGCGAAGGTCCCGAGATCCGCGAGCAAGGCAATGGCAGATGCTACGAGGTAGCCAATCCCCTCACTCAACAGGCCCGTCGTCGCCTGTCTGCGCTGGAAGAACTTACTCATGCGGCCCCTCTTCCTCAACGCCTCGAACCGATACCGAACTCAATGAGTGTCGATCGATCTGCGCCTTTCCAGACGGATCCTCCCAGTCAGAGCATTTGTACAAATAGTAGCTGCCAAGGAGTCTACCAGTACCAGGATGTCGAGCCTCCCACACACCTCGCACGTTGCGTGGCTGTCGGAATGGCAGCACGAAATAATCAGGTGGAGCAACATCCTTGTATGGGGTGCACATGTAGCGAAGGCCTGCATCTCCAATCCAACAGGCGTCCGAAACACCATTGATGGTATTTACTGTGTCGCAGATCTCACCCTGCACATTCACGGGCGATATCTGAAGCTGTCGCTGTATTCCGGCAAATGACGTTCCGCGATTGAACATCTGACCCGCCATCTGATAGATGCTGAAATAATTGGCACGTCCCAATACTAGCCAAGGGCCCAACGGGGAAGGCTCAGCCGAGTACCAGTAGACCGTAGCTTCAGCTGGCACATGCGTTCCAAAAACTTCCGTTCCGGCAGAGGCCTCCACAAGTCTGGACCACGGACTCCGGGAGTCCCACACAGACATGGATCCCACCAGCGCCACCACGGATAGCAAGCCCAGGATGGCCCCCCAGCGCTTTCCCGAATTCACGTACAACCAGGTGACTAGAGCGGCCAGAGAGCCCACAACCAAGGGGAACCCCAGCATCACCACATCCTGACGGACACGCTCAAGGTCGCTACCCAGCAATTTGAACACCAACCATGAACTGAACTGATAACGGAACATCGAAACCGCGAGAATGGCGATCAAGCCAGACAGAATCAGGCGTTTTGTTAGCTTACTGATCTTGGCCACCACGTGAGGCCAAGCAATACTCAGAGGAATCAGCCCCAGAACTGCCCAAGGCAGGGTGGTGCGGGAAACACTCGCGCCCGTCACAACAATCGAAACCAGCAGGAAAATGGCGACCCAGTCTTTGGGCTGACGTTGCCACTGATGCCAAAGAACCCATGGTGCACCGGCCATCGCGAACCAATGTACCAGCCATAGCACGCGCCAGAACTGCATACCAGCTGGCAGCATCAATTGCAGCGCGTCGGAGAACACAGCCGAAAGTGCAAGGCCCACAGCCATGGCGGCCATCACCGCCTTGCACATCGTGGACAATGCGCTGTCAGAGGGGACGCAACGATACAAGCGGTACAGCAGATAGAAATCGGCGACGACGATACACCAGTCGCGTACTTCCCAGTGGGACAGGAAGATGTGATCACTCAACTGGAGGATCAAAACCATCCAATCCGGATCAATGCGTGAGAACAACCCGGCAAATGGCCCAACTTTCATCGCCCCCAGGAGAGCGGCGGGAACGACCGCCAACAATGCCCACAGCCAGCGACGGTCATGCATGACCAGCCAGCACCACGCCACCATCATCGCGGCCAGCGCCTGCAGCGGATGCAGCACTCCCGCGGCTCCCAGGCAAACCATTGCCCAGACAGTGTGGCGGCGAACCAGCAGACCTAGGGCAACGAGCGAAAGCGCCTCTGCGATGGGGCGAGCGGTCAGGAAGGGTTCTGCATAGGCAAAGATGCTGTACGAACCATACCCGGTCGGCATGACAATCAATGAAAGCAGCGCAGCCCAACGCAATGGCTGGGGAAACAACACTCGAACCAAGTACCAACTGGCCGCATAGAAGCCCAGTCGCATGGCAAATGTCATGACAAGAAATACATCGCCTGCCGAAAAATGCCCAAGAAGTGCCGCCAAGAATCGCGGAAACACGGTGAAGTCGGCTTGGCTTCCCGCGACGAAGAACAGGTCCCGATCAAATATGTCCGGGGAAATGACCCTCAAGGCCTGCGCGAGATACAAGGTCGCGTCGTGGCGAATACCGGTGTATGGCTTCAGATAGATGATCAGCGCCAATGCAAAGCACCATGGCGCGACCCTGCGCAGAGCATTCATTCCCAACCAATCCCCCATAAAAGGTAAGCCCCGCATAAAGCGGGGCTCCCTCAACACTCACTGCCCGCTCGATAGAGCGGTGAAGTTACTGGCAGCTGCCCGGACGGAACTTCGCCGGGATGTCGCCACCGCAAACCCACGCAACGGTACCGTTGGTGGAATTCAGGGTTGCGGTCAGTTCGATCTTCTTGTTATCGATGGCGCCATCGATGTTCTGAGCAGTTGCGGCAATCTTGCCACCAGCCCAAGCAACGCTCTTGACGTACTTCGACGACTGCGCCTCATAGCCGCTCCAGCTGTCAGCCGGCAGGGCATTGTTCGAAGCTGCGTATTCAGCCACGGCGGTACGCAGCGACGAAGCGGCCAGAATCACTTCCGACACCTTCGACTTCTTGGTGTAGTCGGAGTAGGCCGGCAGCGCGATGGCAGCCAGGATGGCAATGATCGCAACGACGATCATCAGTTCGATCAGGGTGAAGCCCTTCTGGTTCTTCATTTTAGTACGTCCCCAAGATAGTGGTGGTTGAATTCCGGAGCGCCCGGCCGAGCAGGCCTTCGACCCCGCAGGCGGATCAACGCAGGTTGCGTGCCAACCGTCTGGCACGTCCTCCCCGATTTCCCCGTGCCAATGATGGCAGCAAATTCGCGGATGGGAACCCCCCTGCTGCGAATCTGCGATGGACGCGGCAATGTGACGCAGTGCGTCACCTTTGGCCGGCATCCGCCACGAATTCACACCGCCGCCCGCATTTCCGCTGCCCAGATGGCCCTGAACCCGCTACCATCGCCCGTCAGGATGCCCGCCTGGGGATGGCGGGCCTTGGGGAGCCAACATGTCTGTCAGTCGCAGTGCGATCAAGAAGGAACCGGTGGCGCGCGCCACCATGGATTTGCAGCCGTTTGTCTGGGAGGGGACCGACAAGCGGGGCGTGAAGATGAAAGGCGAGCAGTTGGCCAAGAACGCCAATCTGCTGCGTGCCGAGCTGCGCCGACAGGGGATCAATCCGGGCCAGGTCAAGCCAAAGCCGAAGCCACTGTTCGGCGCTGCCGGCAAGGCCGTGGGGGCCAAGGACATTGCGTTCTTCAGCCGCCAAATGGCGACCATGATGAAGTCCGGCGTACCGATTGTCTCGGCCCTGGAAATCATTGGCAGCGGGCACAAGAACCCGCGCATGAAGAAGATGGTGGACGGAATCCGTACCGACATCGAGGGTGGCTCTTCTCTTCATGAGGCCATCAGCAAGTACCCCGTCCAGTTCGACGAGCTCTACCGCAATCTGGTGCGAGCCGGCGAAAGTGCCGGTGTGCTGGAAACAGTGCTGGACACGATCGCCTCCTACAAAGAGAACATCGAAGCACTGAAGGGCAAGATCAAGAAGGCCTTGTTCTACCCTGCCATGATTCTGGTGGTGGCCTTCCTGGTCAGTACCATCCTTCTCGTATGGGTCGTTCCGCAGTTCGAAGAAGTCTTCACCAGCTTCGGCGCGGACCTGCCGGCCTTCACCAAGATGGTGGTCGGGCTGTCACGCTTCATGGTCAGCTGGTGGCTGCCCATCGTGATCGTGATCATCGCAGCCGTGGTCGGCACATTCATGGCCTACAAGCGATCTCCGAAGATGCAGCACGGCTTGGATCGGGCCATCCTGAAGGTGCCGGTGATCGGTCAGATCATGCACAACAGTGCCATTGCCCGATTCGCGCGTACCACAGCCGTGACCTTCAAGGCCGGTGTTCCCCTGGTGGAGGCGTTGGGCATTGTGGCCGGCGCGACCGGCAACAAGGTCTACGAGGAATCCGTGCTGCGCATGCGTGATGACGTCTCGGTCGGCTACCCGGTCAACATGGCCATGAAGCAGACCAACCTGTTCCCGCACATGGTCATCCAGATGACCAGCATCGGCGAGGAGGCCGGCGCACTGGATGCCATGCTGTTCAAGGTGGCTGAATACTACGAGCAGGAAGTGAACAACGCCGTGGATGCCTTGAGCAGCCTGCTGGAACCGATGATCATGGTGTTCATTGGTACCATTGTCGGTGGCTTGGTCATCGCGATGTACCTGCCCATCTTCAAACTCGGCGCCGTCGTCGGCTAAAGGTATCAATGGCATTTCTCGACCAGCACCCCGGCCTCGGCTACCCCGCCGCGGCCGCCCTGGGACTGCTGCTGGGCAGTTTCCTGAACGTCGTCATCCTGCGCCTGCCCAAGCGGCTGGAGTGGCAGTGGAAGCGCGATGCGCGCGAAGTCCTGGAGGAACCGGACTTCTATGAACCGCCCCCACCGGGGATCGTGGTCGAGCCGTCGCACTGCCCGCACTGCAAGCACAAGCTGAGCTGGTACGAGAACATCCCGCTGTTCAGCTGGATCATCCAGGGCGGCAAGTGCCGCCACTGCAAGGCGCCGATCTCGCTGCAGTACCCGCTGGTGGAGGCCCTGACCTCGGTGCTGGTGCTGGCCTGCGTCTGGCAGTTCGGCTTCGGCTGGCAGGGCTTCGGCGCCATCGTGCTGACCTGCTTCCTGATCGCCCTGTCCGGCATCGACCTGCGCACCCAGCTGCTGCCCGACCAATTGACCCTGCCGCTGATGTGGCTGGGGCTGATAGGCAGCATCGACAACCTGTACATGCCGGCCAAGCCCGCCCTGGTGGGCGCGGCGGTGGGTTACCTGTCGCTGTGGACGGTCTGGTGGCTGTTCAAGCAGCTGACCGGCAAGGAAGGCATGGGCCACGGCGACTTCAAGCTGCTGGCGGCACTCGGCGCCTGGTGCGGGCTGAAGGGCATCCTGCCGATCATCCTGCTGTCCTCGGTACTGGGCGCCATCATCGGCTCGATCTGGCTGTACAGCCGGGGCCGTGACCGCGCCACGCCCATCCCGTTTGGGCCGTACCTGGCCGTTGCCGGCTGGCTGTACTTCATGTGGGGTGCGCCACTGGTGGAGCAGTATCTGGTGATGAGCGGGCTGCGCTGAGGGGAGTCCCCATGAGCCGCTATGTGGTTGGCCTGACCGGTGGCATCGCCTCGGGCAAGAGTGAGGTGACGCGGCGCTTCGAGGCGCTGGGCATCGTGGTGGCCGATGCCGACCTGGCTGCCCGCGCCGTAGTGGCCGCCGGCAGCCCGGCGCTGGCCCGCATTGCCGAGCGCTTCGGCGCCGACATGCTGCTGGCCGATGGCAGCCTGGACCGGGCCCGCCTGCGCGCCCACGTGTTCGCCGACCCGGCGGAGCGGACGGCATTGGAAGCCATCACCCACCCGGCCATCCGCCTGCTGATGCAACAGCAGTGCGAGCAGGCCACCAGCGCCTATGCGATTGCCGCCATTCCGCTGCTGACCGAGGTCGGTGGGCGAAAGGCTTACCCGTGGCTGGACCGGGTGCTGCTGGTGGATGCGCCCGAGGCCGCGCAGCATGCCCGGCTGATGCAACGCGACGGCATCGACGCCGCGCTGGCCGACCGGATGATTGCTGCGCAGGCCAGCCGGGCGCAGCGGCTGGCCCTGGCGGATGACGTGGTGGTCAATGATGGGCAGCCGGAAGACCTGCAGGCGCAGGTGGAACAGCTGCATACGCGGTATCTGGGGTTGGCTGCGGGCTGAGGCCGGATTGCCGGCCAGCGGCCGGCACTACCAAAGCGTATCCACGCGTGGCCGGGATCTGGGGATCTGCTGTAGAGCCGAGCCCATGCTCGGCTGCGATCACAGATGGCATTCCGCATATGTGCGGACCTACCCCACCTGTTGACGCGCGTGGCGAACCAGCTCGCGGGCGCCCAGCAGCAGGCCATCGACCACATCCGGGCTGAGCTGCTGATGGGCGCCGCCCTGCTCGCGTGCAGCGGCGGCAGCGTGCAGTACCTGGACCAGCACATCCAGTCCCGCCAACGTACGGCCGAGACCAGCCCGGGCTGAGGCCTGCGCCGGGCTGAGGCCCTCTGCCTCCAGCCGCTGGCCATCGGCACCGTCGCGGCCATCCATGCTGGCCAGCAGGGTGGGCAGGAGATCTTCGGGGTCATCGAGCAGGGTTTCGAGCCGCTCGGCCGCTTCGGCGGGCAGCCGGTTGACGGCGTCGCCGATGAGAGCGGAAAGATGGGGAAACACGGGGCGTGCGGACATGAGGTTCCTCGCAGACGGCGAGCCACCCGCAAAGGCGAGGTGGCGGACGGTGCGGGTTGGCGTACCGGATCACAACAATCAACAAAAGACTCCGGCGGACACTTGCGAGTCCCCACACACCGCCCGCCAAAGCAAGGCATGCGGTGCATTCTCCACGACGGGCCAAGACCCTAGGAGCTTGTTGATTATTGTGTTGATTTCAGGACGCCAATCCCGGCCAGGGCACCCGCCCCGGCTCAGCCATCAGGCCACCCGAAGAAAGTCAGTTCTGTAGGGGAAATCCCAAGCGGCGCGCGGGCGTGCCAATTTGTGCGGCACAGCACGCCCATGCCGCGGCACGCGTCACGCAGGTGTCGCTATGGGCCGCGATGCTGGGCCGTCACGGCGGTCAACTACGCGCCGGTTACGACAATCCGCGCGATGGCTATGCGGCAGCATCCTTTACGCCCTGCCCCCTGCGCGCCGACGCCTCCGCAATCGCCACACCGGGTGGATTGAGATAACAGGTACGCCAGCGCAGATAGCCCCACTGCCAGTGGTACTCGCGCCCGGTCAGCTGCAACGCT
The DNA here is from genome assembly GCF_040984485.1 of Stenotrophomonas sp. WED208. Lineage (NCBI taxonomy): Bacteria > Pseudomonadati > Pseudomonadota > Gammaproteobacteria > Lysobacterales > Lysobacteraceae > Stenotrophomonas > Stenotrophomonas sp. WED208. Next base: position 972,407 of record NZ_JAZARB010000001.1, on the reverse strand, counting down.
TCATCGAAGTCGTCAGGGCGCTGCCGCCAGTCGGTCAGCTCTTCCAGCTCCTGCACCGACATTCCCAGCGGCACCCGCGGCTGGAACATCTGTCCGGAGCGTTGCATGCGCTCGCGCTCCTGCCGGTGGGACCGCTCAATCGCATCCAGCTCACGCATCCGCTGCTGGTACGCGTCACGCTCGCGTCGCTGCACGTGAATCCACTCGTCATCGTCCAGCCCGAACGGCTTGAACCATGCCCGCGAGTCGTGCACGTAGCCGTCCAGAAACGTGCCCACGGCCTGCGGCGGCGCCTGCCGCGAGTCCCAGATCGATTGGATCTGGCCATCCAGCCACTGCTGTTCCTTTTTGCCCCGCAACCTCGCCTGCACGAAATCCTGCACGGGAATACCCTGGAACCGAGGGGGCGTGGCCATGCCGTGGTGGGCCGCGAAAGGCTCTTCGGCGCGCAGGCGGGCCGTGGCGTTGTTGTGGCGCATCGCCCGCGCCTCCTGCACCAGCTCGGCATTGCCGCCGCCTAGGTCCGCGCGGTCCTGCGCAGACGCGTACAGGTAGCCCGGCAGGCGATCGAAGTCATCCAGATGCTGCCGACGCCACAGCAGGTACTGGCGATAATGGGCGTACATCAGCACCGCGGTGCGGTTGGCCTTGGAGGCGGGGGTGCTGGCTGGCAGGAACGGCGCCATCGCCTGCAGATAGGCGTTGTAGTGCTGGCGCAGTTTCGGGGAAATCTCGAACTGGCTCTGCAATTCCACTCGTGCCTTCTCGATGGGCAACAGCGGCACGCCTGCCGCCAGCGCATGCCGATACATGTCGCACAGCGGAATCTGTGAAAGCTTGTCGGCGTCCTTCGGCGAACGCCCCTGCTCACCGGGCGTGTAGCCGCCGCCCACATCCGAATGCACCCCGGGGTAGATGATCTGCTCGCAGTTCGCGCCATCCACCAGATCCACCGGGAACGAGCCGCGTACTTCATGCGCGGCCACCATATGCACGCAGCGGCGCACATCGGCGGGAATACGCAGGTCTTCGGCTTCCGCCCAGCCGCCGTGACCATCGAATACCGACTCAAAGAAGCTCTGCGCAGCACCGACCGACGCCACCGTATCGAACAGCCCCATGAAATCGATCTGCACCGGAATGCCACACAGCCGCAGCGGTCCGGGACCGGGGTCACAGGCGTCGCCGAGCCAGTTACAGAATACGCGCGCCTCGGTGGCGCCTCGCGAGAAGCCAAACACCGAAATGCGGATGCGGTCCACCCGGGGATTCTGCTTCTGGAATGGAGCCACCTTCTTTTCCAGAAAGGCGCGCCGTTCCTGCAACACCGCACGGCGCGCCGTGTGATCGGCGCGCGCGAGATGGGTGCCACGCACCCGCTGCAACGCGCCGACCATATTCCAGAAGCCGCCGCTGAGCGAGTTGCGCAGGTCGAGCTCTTTCTCGCCCTGGTTGACAGCCAGATAGTTGGAAAGCGGCATTCGTGCTGCCTGCGCCAGACGCTCCACGTCCTGAAGGCTCAGGCGGAGATCGGCACTCATCTTGCGCGCGACAGGGACCGTGGAATCGAAGCCCATTGCTTTGGTGACGGTGGTACCCGCGAAATGATCGAAAAGGTGATCCTGAACCTGCATCAGCATCCAATTCACCCGCCCCTCGCCTCCCCAACCCGCTGCCGCGCCGGCGCGCGCGTGCCAGCCAGTGCCGGTGTCGCCAATCTCATTCAGCGCCTCGGTTCCTACGCCTTGGATGTAGCTTGAGAACTTTTGTCTGCGTCGCCCCTCACTCCGCAATCGGTCTGCATCATAGACATCAAAAAGCCGTGATACGTTGCTCTCACTCATATCCCCACGCCTTTTGGACACCAGCCTGTGGTTACGTGTCCCGTCAAAGAAGCAGCCTATTGAAAGATCCACACCACAGTCGGATCCGGATTCCGACAATGACGCTGCATATCGCCCCGCTTCATTGGAACTGAGCTGCGTTGGTTGCTCTGACGTCGGAGTAGATACTCTTACCCTCACTATTCCGCCTCCTTGCCCGATGTTGCTTCCAGAAATTTCTTAATCTTTGCTGGATCACCGTTTCCATCACCGAAGTCAATGTCGTAAGCGAAGTCCGGATATCCTGGGGAGTAGGGAGTGGCCACGACCCGCACTTGATCACCCGGAAAGTAGAAGAAATAGATGAACCCATCAAGAAACGGCTCATAGGGCGCAACAAGAACGTCCTTCTCAACATAGCTTTTGGGATCCTTGATAAACATGCTGCTGGTGCGGTAGGCCACTGCCACTTTGAGCCCCGGATGCCAAAGACGAGGGAGCATCACGCAGCAAGTGCGTCCGTTACTGCTGGCGTACGGTTGCATGCCGCCCCCCCATACGTCATTAATGAAGACTTTTCCAAGGCCTTCGTCGGAATAGTTGACGATGCCAATCTTCAAATGCATCTCCGGCGGAGCGTCGGTAATGTCGCGACCAGTATCAGGCTCAATGATGCGTGGCTTCGGGGGAGCTGCCGGTGGTGGACCGACCCTGAAATCCATGATCTTTAGTACTAGACCTGCCAAAGCAAACAGCGCCAGCCCGATCAGAACGATGCTTACGAACACCTTCTTCACCACGACCATTCGGTGGACACTATTCATTCAAACGCACCCTCGCCTGCGACGCATGTTGGGGTAGATGATCTGCTCACAGTTCGCGCCATCCACCAGGTCCACCGGGAACGAGCCACGCACCTCATGCGCAGCCACCATATCCACACAGCGACGCACATCGGCGGGAATGCGCAGGTCTTCGGCTTCCGCCCAGCCGCCGTGACCATCGAACAGCGACTCAAAGAAGCTCTGCGCAGCACCGACCGACGCCACCGTATCGAACAGCCCCATGAAATCGATCTGCACCGGAATGCCACACAGCCGCAGCGGTCCGGGACCGGGGTCACAGGCGTCGCCGAGCCAGTTACAGAATACGCGCGCCTCGGTGGCGCCGCGCGAGAAGCCAAACACCGAAATGCGGATGCGGTCCACCCGGGGATTCTGCTTCTGGAATGGAGCCACCTTCTTTCCCAGAAAGGCGCGCCGTTCCTGCAACACCGCACGGCGCGCCACGTGATCGGCCCGCGCGAGATGGGTGCCACGCACCCGCTGCAACGCGCCGACCATATTCCAGAAGCCGCCGCTGAGCGAGTTGCGAAGATCGATTTCCTCCTGCCCTTGGTTGACCGCCAGGTAGTTGGACATCGACATCCGCGCCGCCTGCGCCAGGCGCTCTACGTCCTGCAGGCGCAAGCGGAGATCGGCACTCATCTTGCGCGCGACGGGGACAGTGGAATCGAAGCCCATGGCCTTGGTGACGGTGGTACCTGCGAAATGATCGAGGAGATGATCCTGAACCTGCATCAGCATCCAATTCACCCGACCCTCGCCGCCCCAGCCGGCTGCCGCGCCAGCGCGCGCGTGCCAACCGGTGCCAGTGTCGCCAATCTCCTTCAGCGCCTCGGTTCCTACGCCTTGGATGTAGCTTGAGAACCTATTTCTGCGTCGCCCCTCACTTCGCAATCGGCCTGCATCATAGATATCGAAAAGCCGCGATACGTTGCTCTCACTCATATCCCCACGCTTTTTGGACGCCAGCCTGTGGTTACGCGTCCCGTCAAAGAAGCAGCCTATTGAAAGATCCACACCACAGTCGGATCCGGATTCCGACAATGAGGCCGCATATCGCGCCGCTTCACTGGAACTGAGCCGCGTTGGTTGCTCTGACGTCGGAGTAGATACCCTTACCCTCACTATTCCGCCTCCTGGCCCGCTGTTGCTTCCAGAAATCTCTTAATCTTTGCTGGATCACCGTGCCCATCACCGAAGTCAATGTCGTAAGCGAAGCCTGGATATCCTGGGGAGTAGGGAGTGGCCACGACCCGCACCTGATCACCCGGAAAGTAGAAGAAATAGATGAACCCATCAAGAAACGGCTCATAGGGCGCAACAAGAACATCCTTCTCAACATAGCTTTGGGGATCTTTGAGAAACATGCTGCTGGTGCGGTAAGCCACGGTGACCTTCAGGCCTAGATGCCAGAGACGAGGGAGCGTCACACAGCATGTACGACCGTTGCTACTGGCTCGGGCCCGCATCGCGCCACCCCAAGCATCATTAATGAGAACAGTACCCAGCCCCTCATCCGAGTAATTGGCGATACCAATTTTCAAATGCATTTCCGGCGGGGCATCGGTAATGTCGTGACCAGTATCAGGCTCAATGATGCGTGGCTTCGGGGGAGCTGCCGGTGGTGGACCGACCCTGAAATCCATGATCTTTAGTACTAGACCTGCCAAAGCAAACAGCGCCAGCCCGATCAGAACGATGCTTACGAACACCTTCTTCACCACGACCATTCGGCGGACACTATTCATTCAAACGCACCCTCGCCTGCGACGCATGTTGGGGTAGATGATCTGCTCACAGTTCGCGCCGTCCACCAGGTCCACCGGGAACGAACCACGCACCTCATGTGCGGCCACCATGTGCACGCAGCGGCGCACATCGGCGGGAATGCGCAGGTCTTCGGCTGCCGCCCGGCTCCGTTCATGGCATCTCATCATCGCCATGGCGGGCGCTCCAGCAGGCAACGGCCTTGATCGTCATCCGATGCGCCAGCGCAGGATGATCGATGCCTCGGCGTGCCAGACGTCCCAGCACGTGTTCCGCGCAGCGATGCACCTGCGAGGGCAGCATGCCCTCCGGGCGCAGCACGGGTCGTTGCAGAATGAAGCGCGCAATCGCATCGGTCTGGCTTCCGCTCCGTAGTGCGGCCTCCTGAGCCGCAGTGAACGTCAGTGGTCTTGCGTCCGCATCGAACTGCGTCCTGCCCTTGCCGGTCACGCACCTCCAATCTCCGATGCGGGTAGGCAGGTGCCAGTCGTGCAGACCAGCCAGCACGCGTATCCGCTGTGCTTCGTCCAACGCATCCAGCAGGCGGGCGGCAGTGCGCCCATCGGCCCAGCGCAACAACCACGGCTGGCCGGTGCTGGAACAGCCCTCCCAGATCCGCCGTAGATGCTCGGCCAATGCGTTCGGGTTGGCGGTGCTGCGCAGCACCGACAGCATCGGCGCGCCGCGGCTCAGGTCCAGCAGCGCCTGCCAAAACCGTTCGCGTGCTCCGGCTTCGTCCGGCAGGGCAACCAGGCACGGCGACAGTCGATCCAATCCATTGCCGGCATAGCAATGCGTGAACAGCGGCGCCACTTCAGCGGTCAGCGCGCGCAGCTGCGTCCAGGCGTCCGGCGCGAATGCCATGTCCAGCAGCGCACAGGCGGGCCGCGCGTCCGCGCGCAGATCGCCGGGGCTCTGCCACGGCAACCGGGAATGCCGCCACGGATCGATCCACGGGGCGTCAGCCATTCTTCGCAGACCAGGGCAGGCCGGCCTGCATGGCTTTCTGCAGGCACTCCACGCAGACCGTCTGCGCGAACTGCGGCAGCGGAAACAGCTCCTGCACTGGGCCAGTGAAGTGCCGTTCGCCGGTCTTGAAGGTCAGCGTGCCCGGGCAGGTCACGTGCAGGTTGCCGTCCTTCAAGGTAATTGCCGCGCCGCCTCCCGTCGCAATGTGCAAGGTGCCTCCCGCAGCCAGCTGCACCTCCTCCTGGCGACTGGCCGCCACCAGCCCAGCGCGCGCCTGCAGGTGCACAGCGTCTGCCTGCGCCTGCACGTCGAGCGGCTGTTCGCCAGCCACCACACTCAACCCGGCACTATCAGGATTGCGTGTCGCGCCAGCCAGCACGCCGATGGCCTGGCGGCACTGCCAACGCACGTGGTCGCCTGCGATCACGCCCGAACTGGCGCCGCTGGCCAGCAGCGTGCTGTGCCCTGCCGCCAGCTGGATCGACTGCCCGGCCACCTGGCAGATGCCTGCCGGTGCCGACAGTCCCAGCACCGCAGACCCGGTTGCGGGGATGTCTTCGTCAGTACCCTGCAGCCGCTGCGATGCCGCCACGCTGTCGGCCAGGGTCTGCAGCACGCTCGCGCCATCGCCCTCGATGGCAGGGCCACGCAGCCGCACTGTGCGCTGCTGCCGTGCAGCTTCGTCAAAGGTCTGCGCCAGCACGACGGTCTGCCGCAGCAGGGACACCGGCGCAGCGCGCAGGCCGGCCGGGGCGGACGCGGCGCGCTGCATGCTGTCCAGCCATAGGCCTGCCGTTGCACGCACGGCGCCCCACGCATCGCTGCGCAGTTCGAACCCACTTCCGCGCAGGCTGCCGCGGAAGTTGTGCTGCCGGTGACACAGATGCCCCATGCTGAGTGCGCTGTGGCACTGCGTTGTGGCGAGTCGCACCTGCAGCTGGTCGTCGCTGTCATCAAACGCCAGACTGTTGCCGCCATCGCCGTCCCAACTCTGCGAGCTGATGCCCCACACAGCGCCTGCATTGCGCTGGGCCGGTTCGCCCGCGCCTACGGCATGCCAGCGCGGGGCTTTGCCACCGGCAAGGTTGTTCTGGGCGCTGCTGCCAGCATCGCTGGACTGCGCGAGCGCTTCAGCGCGCGCTTCGCCACGGCCGTTGTAGAGCGCGCCAATCACGATGGGGCGGCAGAGGTCGCCGTTGACGAAATCCACCACCACCTCCTGGCCGACGCGGGGCAAGAACTGACTGCCCACGCCAGGGCCGGCGAAGGTCTGGGCAACCCGCAGCCAGCCGCTGTCAGCCCTGCTGTCGGTGGCAAAGCCGAACCGCACACGGATGCGCCCGGTGCTGTCCATGTACAACGGTGCACCGTCATCGCCGCCGAGCACGGTAGCCAGTTGTGGCCCGGGGGCCGTCGATCGCCCTGCCCTGCCCTCCGGCGAACGTCGCCATCGACGGTCGAACGGCATGGCCTCGAAACGGTTGGCATAGCCCAGCTTCAGCGCGCGGTCTGCGGGCACGGTATCGGGCAAAGCGTGCAGCGGCAGGTGCTGCTGCAGTTCGGCAACGGCAGGCAGTTGATTGACCGCCGCGTGTTGCACCGCCGTAAGCAGCAACGCAGGCACCGCCCGCTGCCCGGGTTCTGGCAGCACCTCGAACGCGTAGCCGGGCTGGAAGTCCGGCTCGGTCCCCTCACCGGTCCAGCGCCGCTGCTCACACAGCGCCGCTTCGGTGTCGCGCATCACCTCGGCCAAGGCGTCGTGCGAGGTCTCCCACGCCGCGTGGCGGGCCGGCGAATAGTCCTCCAAGGGGCCACGGGCCACTGTGCGAACAGGCAGGCTGGCCGAAACCACCCGCAACGGATCGTCCAGGTCCGTCACGCGGGTCATGTGGGTCGGCACTACCCGCCAGGCTTCATGCAACAGTGCGATGCCCCCGCCATCCAGCACGCGCTGGCTCTGGTGAAGGCGCCGCGGTGGCGACAGCAGCGAGCATCGCGTGCTGTCGCCGAAGATCATCAGCGTGTGCCCGCCCGGTGCCTCGGGCAGCGGGCGGATGCACCAGCCCAGGCCTTCATCGGCCATCAACTGCTGCAGGAATGCCATGTCCGATTGGCGATACTGCACGCGGTAGCCCCGGCACCGACGCTCCAGCGCATGGGGACTTCCGAGGTGCCAGGACCAATGCGCCAGGGGCGCATGCACCGAGAGTACCGTGCGGATGATGCTGGCCACATCCTCATCCTGGAAGACGCGGCTGTGGCGACTGTCATGCAGCCAAGCGGTCCAGTCGGCCAGGTGAACGCGGTACCGCACCAGACGGCCTGCGTAACCCAGGCGCTCGACGCTGCGGATCAGCCCGGCGCGGACAACCTCGGCGCCGTCCGGCTGGCGTGTGGTGATGCTTGCCGGTCGGGTCAGCCAGTCATCCAGGCTGTGCTCGCATGCCTCGCCCAGCAGATCAACCTGGCAGCGCAGGCCTTCGGACAACGACTCGCTGCCGTGCCAGCGCTCCACGATCAACCGCAAGGCGGTAGGACCGCAGAATCGATGGACGCGCGACGACGCCTCGTAGGCGGCAACAAACGATGATGGGTGATCCATGGCAGTTCCTCGACGAACACGGCACGCGAGGGCGCGCTTGTCTGTAGTCCAAGCCTTGGCGGATCAATGCGGAGGACGCAATCTGAAAAGTGTCTGAAAAACGTCGAGGATCAATTTCTGCCCGGCACGACAGACCTCACCAGGTTCAACGTCAGCGCGTGCAGCCAATGCCTGGCAGCCAGGGAGGCGGAATGCGACAAAGGATGCGCCGCCCCACGACGACTACTGCAGCGTTGCTCCACCCCGGATCTTTTCAGCCCACAACTGCTGTTGCGCGTGGCAGGTCAGCTCGCGTGCAGCCAGCAGCAGGCCTTCCATCGCATCCGAAGGTACGACCTGCAACGGACCTCCGCGGGTGCGTGCGATATGCACGGCGTACATCATCCGGGTCAGGATGGTGATACCTGCGACGGTATGCCTGATGCCGGCCAGCGTGCCGGCCTCCGACGCTTTCAACCCGGCGCGTTGTGCAGCCTCCCCGGTGATGCGGTCGACGTCCATCTGGACCTTCAGGAGCGGCATCAGGCCATCGGGCCGGGACAGCGTGTCCTCGACACGCTGGGCGATATCGGCGGACAGCTGGCTGATCGATTCGCCGACCAGTTGATACAGGTTCGGGTAACGGGTGCGGTGTGACATGGCGAACCTCCTGGCGGACGGCGGGTGATTCCGGCGCAGGCATCTGGCCATCTGCACGTCAGTCTGTCAGGAGGCAAATGCGGCAATGGCAGCGGGGATCGCCGGAACCGTGAGCCGCGACACGCTGCCACAACCGCACGGCTCCCAGCCCGAACTGGCAGGAAGAGGTACTTCCGTGCTCCTTGCGACATTGAATCCACCCGATGCCTCGCGGATGCAGTGCCGGCCAAGGTCGGCACCTACCGAAGCGGGTGTGTCGGCCGTCCGCGCTTACAACGGCTTCGGCGAGAACGTCAGCGTGGCGATCACGCCACGCTCGCCACCGGGGCGCACGCTCACCTGCCAGCCGTACAGATCGCACAGGCGGCTGACGATCGACAGGCCGATGCCACCGCCCTGCGAATGGCCGGCGTGGGTGCCGCGATAACCGCGCTGGAACAGCTTGGCGGCGTCTTCCTCGCTCAGGCCTGGCCCACTGTCGGTCACCGACACCGAATTGGTGCCGACGAACACGCGCACTTCGCCATCCTGCGAGTACTTCACCGCGTTGCCGATCAGGTTGCCCAGCGCCACCGACAGCGCCGCCTCGGGCGCGTCGATCACCAGGTTGCGCTCGCCTTCCAGCGCCAGCTCCAGTGGCTTGCCACCCAGCTGGGCGCGATGCGCGTCCAGCAACTGTTCGGCCACGCGGGCGACGTTGCTGGTGCCCTGCCCGCGCTCGTTGCGCGACAGCAGCAGCAGGGCGCCGATCAGATCGCTGCATTGCTGTTCCGCACGCTGGATACGCTGCAGGCGCTGCAGTACCTTCTCATCCAGCCCGGGCCGGGTCAGCAGCAGCTCGGTGGCGCCACGGATCACCGCCAGCGGCGTGCGCAGCTCGTGGCTGACGTCTGCATTGAATTCGCGGTCGCGCTGCACCACTTCGGTCAGCCGCGAGGAATAGTCGTCCAGTGCCTGGGCCAGCTGCCCCACTTCGTCATCGGGGAAGCGTGGCGCCAGCGGTTCGGGGTCACTGGTGCCGCCGCGGTAGGCGCGCAGCCGCGCGGCAAGATCCGACACGGGTTTCATCACCTTCGATGCCGACCACCAGCCCAGCACCAGCGACAGCAGGCTGAACACCAGTACCGACAGCACCAGCGCGCGGTTGAGCTGCTGCCCACCCCGCACGCTGTCGGTCATGTCATAGGCCAGGAACGCCCAGGCGTCGGGCGTCTTGCGCACGGCCAGCTTGTAGGCGTACGGCTGACCACGTTCGTCGGTACCGGAAATGTTGTGGTTGCCATCAGGCAACGCTGCCCAATCCGGCTCTTCCTCGCGCAATGCCTCGAACTTGTCGGGTTTGACCAGGCGCGCGCGCATCTGCTGCACGGGCAGGTCGGGGTTTCGATCCGGGCTCTCGTAGAACCGACGCACATACTCGTTGATGTTGCGGTTCATCACGTCTTCCACCAACTGGTTTTCCACGCGCATGCGGGCCCAGTTGGTGGCGAACGCGAACAGTGTTGTCAGGCAGAAGCCCAACAACACGAACGAGACGATGATGCGGCTGCGCAGGCGCCGCCGATAGGGCGTGCGCCGGCGCTCCCCCTTGGTTGCCACGGAATCAGGCTTCCGGGGTGGCGATGCGGTACCCGATGCCATGGCGGGTCTGGATCAGCGGCACTTCAAACGGCTTGTCGACCACCGCACGCAGGCCATGGATGTGCACGCGCAGCGAGTCCGAGTCGGGCAGTTCCTCACCCCAAACACGGGTTTCCAGCTCCTGGCGGGTCACCACGGCGGGGGCCGCCTCCATCAGCGCCTGCAGGATCTTCAGCGCGGTCGGGTTGAGCTGCAGCAGCTTGCCCTGGCGGCGCACTTCCAGCGTGTCCAGGTTGTATTCCAGGTCGCCGGTTTCCAGCACGCGGGTCTGCACGCCCTTGCCGCGACGCGACAGGGCATTCAGGCGCACTTCCACTTCCTGCAGCGCGAACGGCTTGATCAGGTAGTCGTCGGCGCCGGAATCGAAACCGGCCAGCTTGTTGTCCAGCGAGTCGCGGGCGGTCAGCATCAGCACCGGGGTCTGCTTGCGCGCTTCGTTGCGCAGCTTGCGGCACACTTCGATGCCATCCATGCCGGGCAGATTGAGATCCAGCACGATCGCGTCGAACTCGTGGACCACGGCCAGGTGCAGGCCGGTCACCCCGTCGGCGGCGAAGTCCACGGTGTGGCCACGATCCTCAAGGTAGTCGCCAAGGTTGGCGGCGATGTCGCTGTTGTCTTCGATTACGAGAATGCGCACTGGGACCTCTGGTTCTTGAAGGGTCGTCGGGGGCCAGGCCCACGCTGCAGGATGGGCCTGCAGGAGTGGACGCGACGTCTACCTGCTGAACGATACAGGTTCCATTCTTAACATTTCGTACCGGCACCGCGAGGCGGGCGCAGGGCCCGCCCCCTCGTCCTCAGCGGCTCATGCGCTGCTGGTCGATCATCGTGCGGCGGCTGTCTTCCTGGGCCTTGCGGCGTTGGGCCACGGTCAGGCACACGCTCTGTGGCATGTTGCTGCCGGTCAGGCGTTCGCGGCGGCAGATCATGCGGCTGTCGGCCTGGGCACGGGTCATGATCGTGTTGACGATCTCCTGCTCGTTGAAGACGTCGTTGCGCTCCTGTGGCGCGAGTTCGTCCACCTTCTCACGGCCATTCATCTTGATCTTGATGCGGTTCAGGGCCTGCTGCACCCGGCTTTTGTCTTCGAGGCCGATCTCGCTGTAAGCCTCGCTGCCCATGGCCGTTTCAACGTTGCGGATCTGCTCGGAAACCGGCGTGGAGCTGTCCATCCGCACGGTGGGCTTGTCAGCCTTGGCATGTGCGGTGGCGGCCAGGCCCAGAGACAGCATCAGGGCCAGCGTGGTCTTGCGGTACATGTCGCACTCCAGGTTCTTCCATGAATGGGAGCCAACTTTACGACTCCGACGAAGCGCCCACAAGGGACGCTCGGCAGGGTGACCGTTGGCCACAAGGCGCGATCAGGATCAGGGTGATCACGCCGTCCTTGAGCAGCATAAAAAAGACCCAGGCGGTGCCCCCGCCTGGGTCTGAAGTTGTATCCCGATACCGATCCTGCTGAGAGGCAGAGCTGCGGTTCGCTGAAGGCTACGCCGGGCCCGATTAAAGGCATGTTAAACCCGGCCTCATTCGCTCATGAGAATTTCAAGCCACTGAATAATCAGGGCTTTTTGAGCTTTTCAACATGCTCGATGATGCGTGTGGCCACATCCACCCCGCAGGCGGCTTCGATCCCTTCCAGCCCCGGCGTGGAGTTGACCTCCAGCACCAGCGGCCCACGCGCGGAGCGGATCAGGTCCACCCCGCATACCGACAGGCCCAGCGCTTTCGCCGAGCGCACCGCTACCTGCTGCTCGGCACGGCTGGCCTTGGCTGCCACCGCAGTGCCACCGGCATGCAGATTGGAGCGGAAGTCGCCTTCCGGGGCCTGCCGTTGCATCGAGGCCACCACCTGGTCGCCAACCACGAAGCAGCGCAGGTCGGCGCCCTTGGCCTCGCCGATGAACTCCTGCATCAGGAAGTTGGCATACAGCCCGCGCAGCGCCTCGACGATGCCGCGCGAGGCACTGGCCTTCTCGGTGAGGATCACGCCCCGCCCCTGGGTGCCCTCATTGAGCTTCACCACATGCGGCGGCGGGCCGAGCATGGACAACAGATCAACAGTGTCGTCGGGGTTGTCGCCGAACACGGTGACCGGCATGTCGATGCCCTTGGCCGCCAGCAACTGGTGCGCACGCAGCTTGTCGCGCGAACGCAGGATCGCGTCGGACGGATTGGGCGTGCGCGCGCCCATCAGCTCGAACTGGCGCAGCACGGCGGTGCCATAGCGGGTGATGGAGGCACCGATGCGCGGGATGACCATGTCCACCCCGGTCATCGGCCTGCCCTTGTAATGCATCGAGAAACCATCGGCCGCGATGCGCATGTAGCAGCGCAGCGGATCGAGGATGCGCACGGTGTGGCCGCGCGCGCGGGCCGCCTCGACCAGCCGGCGGGTGGAGTACAGGGAGCTGTTGCGGGACAGGATGGCGAGCTTCATCGCGGCAGGATCGGGCGGCAGGCGCGCAGCATAGCGCGGGCGTGTGGCGGGTGGATGATGCTCTGCGGCGTGGCCTGGCCGGAAACGGACGGCACACTGCCAGGATCTGGACAGACCGGAAGGAAGCCCATGTCGATCACCGTGTTCCCACGCTTTTCGGAGGTGGACGTGCTTGGCCACGTCACCAACACCGCCCTGCCCGTCTGGTTCGAGGAGGGCCGCCAGGAGATCTTCCGGTACTTCAGCCGCGAGGCCGGCATGCGCGACCTGACGCTGATCCTGCGCCGCTACGAAATCGACTTCCTGCAGCAGATCCAGCCGGGACACGACGTGCGCATCGAGACCCGCATCGAGAGCATCGGCCGCTCTTCGCTGACGATCGTGCAGCAGGCGTTCCAGTTCGAGGCCCTGGTAGCCAGCGGACGCTGCGTGATGGTGCATTTCGACTACACGACCAACGCCTCGCGCGAGATCGATGCGGGGCAGCGCCGGGCGTTGTCGGGGCTGTTTACCGAGGAGTATGCGCAGTCGCTGCGGGAAACGCGCGAGCGCGCCGCCGAGGCCTGATCAGGGCGAAGGGATGCGAAGGTTGAAGCGTCCATTGCGAGCACGCAGTGCCAACGGAGTGTCCCGCCACTCCACGGGAAGCGCCAGCGACGTGTGTACTGTCGGGCAACGCGTGATGTCATCAAACTCCCAGCGCTCCTCGTAGGCCTCGCATCGGAGCGTGCCGTCATCGCCGGCCTCGATCACATCGATCCAAGCCCCACTCCGGGCCTTGCCGCTGCCGCCCATCGCATGGCGGCCAATGGCTTGCCAACGCCCCTGCCAGTGGATGAGCCACACTCCCGCGATGGGACGCAGCTCCCCATCGAGCACGCTGCCCGCCACCACCAGGCATCGCCCTGCCGGGCTGGTGATCACCGTATCCAGGCCACAGGCGTGGCGCTCACTGGGCTCGCCATCAAGACAGAGCGCGTACGGGCAGATGCGCGCGAACAAGGTCGGATGCGCAGTCAGGCGCAGGTCGTCGGGAAGCAGCGGGATGGCCTGCAGCACCCGGGCATCAGGCAGGACATGCCGCAACGCCTTCGGCACTCCAGCGCTCAGCGCCGGGTGCGCCTGGTGCAGCCACAGACCGCGACAGGGATACAGCTGGCGCGTGCTGCTGGGCAGGCTGCGCAGCCACGACACGGCGCCAGCGTCTCCTTCGGATTGCCGCTGCGCATTCAGTTGCTGCCAGAACTGCCAGCCAGGCATCGCCAGCACATACACCACCTTGTGATGCTCATCGTAGACGATGACGGCCTCGCACCGGTCAACATAGCAGGAGGCCCAGCGCAGTGCGCTTCCCGGAACGTCCTTCCATCCGCAACTGGCATCACGACCACCTGCAATGGCGATGTCTTCGACGATGGCACCATCACGCAGCATCTGGGTGCTGTAGACGGGCCCTCCCATGCCCAGCTCGCCCCATTCCAGCTGCACATCGTGGGCAGGCGGCCGGTTGGCAAAGCGCCCTGGTGTTCGCGAGCGCAACCGTTCACCGCCTACTGCATCGCCGATCAGATCGAAGCGCTGCAGCACGCCCCCCAACGCAAGACACGCAGCCAAGCCCGCGATCACTCCCAGAGGTGACCACCACGCCACACCGATGACAACCCAGACCAGAATGGGCAGCCATTGGGTGTAACGGCGAAGCGTGCTTCGATTCAAAGCCATGCAGATCAGGCAGAGTGTTCGTTGTGATCCATCACGTCGACCTCCAGAATGTGCGCTCACAGGCTAAGAGAAGCCAAGCGCGATATCCAGCGGTGCTGCCCGCAGCAACGGAGGAGAACACGTTCTCCTCGCAGGTGCTCAGTGACGTTGAAAAGCTGACGAAAATGCCGGCGGGCAGTTCCCGGCAGGAGCGCCTCAAGGAACATCTTTCCGTGATCAAAGCGCTTTCAGCCGAAGCGGATCGGCTGGGTGGCCTGCTCGATCAGGAGTGATCGAGAGGCGGGATGGAGCGGGCGATGGGAATCGAACCCACGTCAGTAGCTTGGGAAGCTACAGCTCTACCATTGAGCTACGCCCGCAGCGCGGATGAAAGTCTATGCGGAGGGACCGGTACAGCGCAATGGTGGCCACCGCATCCGCGAGGGGTCAGAGCCCTTTCCTTGCGGAAAGGGATCCGACCCCCGCGGTTGCTGCTTAGAACGTGCCGCTGAAGTTGGCGAACAGCGTCGCGTCCTGGGCACGCTTCTGCCCGGCCGATGCGCTCAGGCCGAAGTTGCTCTGCAGTCCGAACAGCTCGGTACGGGCCCCCAGCACCACGGTGGCGTAGTTCTTGTCGAAGTTCAGGCCCGGCACGCGGTAGCTGCCCAGTTCCGGCAGGGTCTGCAGCCAGGCACTGGCCTGCTTGGTGTCTTCGAACTCGTGGTCGTAGGTCACCTGCGCGTACGGCTTGACGGTGCCGCCATCGAAGCGGGCCTGCCAACCGATGCGGCCGACGGTCGAGTCGACGTTCTGGCGGTCATAGCCCAGTGCGGTGGCCAGGGTGCCGGCCGCAGCACTTTCGGTGTAACCGTCGATCTTCACCTTCTGCCAGATCACCGAAGCGATCGGGCCGTGGCGGAAACCGCCCTCGGTGCCGAACTCGTAACCAGCGTTCAGGGCAGCGGTCAGGTTGCTGCCGTCCGGCGAACCACCGTGCTCGCGGGTGGCCGGGCCCAGCTGGACCTTGCGGTTCACGTCATAGGACAACCAGGTGTAGCTGACCTGGCCATTGACCCAGATGCGGTCGTGGTACCAGCCCGCGAACAGACCGGCGGTGGTGTCCTTCTGGGTGAAGTCACCACGGCTGTTGCCGAAGTCGGCATTGAGGCGGCCAAAGCCGGCGAAGCCGCCGAACACCATGCCGTCGCGCGCCCAGTCGATACCGAACAGGCCGGCCGGCGCCAGGCCGTCGTACAGGTCGGCATGGTCATAGCGCTGCAGGTCACCGCGCACGCCGCCCCACCAGGACAGGCCGTCGGCCGGACGACCACCCAGATGCATGCTGACCTGGTCGGCGCGCGAGCGGCCGATGGTCTGCGCCGAGTGGCTCAGCACCTGCTGCAGACGGGGGCCTTCCAGCACCGATACCGCGTACTGGCCCAGCAGCTGGTGGCCGGCGGTGGTCGGATGCACGCCGTCGGCGAACAGGTAGGTGTTGGCCGCATCCGGGCTGACGTAGCTGGTCGGGTTGCAGGTCAGGATGCTCTGCGTCGAGTTGGCCGGGTCGATCTTGCAGGCGGTGCTGGTGACGTTGGTGAAACCGTACATGCCCGGGTTGGCAGCCACTTCGCCCAGCACGGTGAAGGTATCGAGCGGGATGAACTCGATGCCGGCCTGCTTCAGGCCGCCGTACAGGGCCTTGTTGTAACCGGCCGACAGCGCGGTGGCGGCTGCGGCATTCGGGCCACGGAAGGCCGGGGTCAGGCCCACGTTCGGCAGGTTCGGCACCAGCACGTACTGCGCACCCGCCTGCTTCAGCGCGCCGACCAGGGCGATCTGGTCGGTGACGGCCGCGCCGATGATGGCCTGCGCCTGCGCCGGCGCAGCGGCCGCGGCGAACAGGTCGTTGGCACCGCCCCACACCGTATACAGGACATTGGCGTCAGCCTTGCCGCCATTCGCGGCCAGGTAGCGGGCCGCCTGCGACTTCAGCGACGGGATGGTTCCCATCGCGCTCGGAACGTCCACGCCGACGCGGGCACCACCCACCGCATAGTTGTCGCCGCTCTGGCCGTTGCCGTTGGCGGCGCCGTTGAGACCGTAGTAGTTGGCCACCTGCTGCGACCACACCCAGCCCGGGTTGGTGGTGAACTGGCCGGTGACCGGCTGCACGCCGGGCGGCAGCAACGGGCGGAAGTAGCCGGCATCGGTGAGGCTGTCACCGAAGAACACGGCCTTGGAATACGGGGATTCGCCTGCCATGGCCGGAAGCGCGGCCAGCGCGATCGCGGCCGCCATCAGGGAGCGGATCGGGCGTTTGCTGAGCAGCATGTAAAGAACTCCTGTGGGGATATCGTTGAGGACCCGGCGGACGTACGCCGGCGCACGGTGAATGGTTTCACTGCGCCGCCGTTTGCTCACGCTGCGCCGCCGCATGGATTGTCGCCTGACCGCGTGAAAACCCGTTGTGCCAGAGCTGGCGCCCGGTTCAATTTGCAAACGTTCCGATCCCACCGGGCTATCGGCGACAATGCACGGATGAACATCCAGCTCAACGGCGAACCCCGTACCCTGCCCGCTCTGGCGACCCTCCACGACCTGCTCGAAGCCGAGCAGCTGCTGCAGCGCCGGGTGGCGGTGGAGGTCAATGGCGAGATCGTCAGCCGCAGCCGCCATGGCGGGCATGTCCTTGCCGAAGGCGACGTGGTGGAGATCGTGCACGCGCTGGGCGGGGGCTGAGGCTGCTCGGGTCTTCAGGGGTCAGATCCCTTTGCCACAGGCAAAGGGATCTGACCCCACGCTCGACCCCGCCCGCTGCGTGACCCCATCTTCAGGCGGATAAGCGATAATCGCGCCATGAACGTTCATGTCTCCCCCGATTCGCTGGTGATCGCCGGCAAGACCTATGGCTCGCGGCTGCTGACCGGCACCGGCAAGTTCAAGGATCTGGAAGAAACCCGCCTGGCCACCGAGGCTGCAGGCGCCCAGATCGTCACCGTGGCCATCCGCCGCACCAACATCGGGCAGAACCCGGGCGAGCCGAACCTGCTCGACGTGCTGCCGCCGGAGCGCTACACCATCCTGCCCAACACTGCGGGCTGCTACACCGCCGAAGACGCGGTGCGTACCTGCCGGCTGGCCCGTGAGCTGCTGGACGGCCACAACCTGACCAAGCTGGAAGTGCTGGGCGACCAGAAGTCGCTGTACCCGGACGTGGTGCAGACCCTCAAGGCCGCCGAACAGCTGGTCAAGGACGGCTTCGACGTGATGGTCTACACCTCCGACGACCCGATCCTGGCCAAACGCCTGGAAGAGATCGGCTGCGCTGCGGTGATGCCGCTGGCCGCGCCGATCGGTTCGGGCCTGGGCATCCAGAACAAGTACAACCTGCTGCAGATCATCGAAGACGCCAAGGTGCCGATCATCGTCGACGCCGGCGTGGGCACCGCGTCGGATGCGGCGATCGCGATGGAGCTGGGCTGCGACGGCGTGCTGATGAACACCGCCATTGCCGGTGCACGCAGCCCGGTGCTGATGGCCAGTGCCATGCGCAAGGCCGTCGAAGCCGGCCGCGAGGCCTTCCTGGCCGGGCGCATCCCGCGCAAGCGCTACGCCAGCGCCTCCTCCCCGGTGGATGGGTTGATCGGCTGATGACCAATCCCTTCGACAGCGCCGGTTCCAAAGCCCCGCCCAAGCCCTTCACCGTGAGCGAGGGCCGCCGCGAAGTGCGCAGCTTCGTATTGCGCCAGGGCCGCTTCACGCCCGCCCAGCAGCGCGCGTTCGACGAACGCTGGCCGCGCTTCGGCATCGACTACAACGGCCAGCCGCGTGACCTGGACGCCACCTTCGGCCGCCCGGCGCACAAGGTGCTGGAAATCGGCTTCGGCAATGGTGCCGCGCTGCGCTTCGCTGCCCAGCACGACCCGTCGCGCGACTACATCGGCATCGAGGTGCACGCCCCCGGCGTGGGTCGCCTGCTGAACGCGCTGGCCGACGACAACGCCGACCATGTGCGCCTGTACCACCACGATGCGGTGGAAGTGCTGCAGAACGAGATCGCCGATGGCGCGCTGGATGAAGTGCGCATCTACTTCCCGGACCCGTGGCACAAGAAGCGCCACAACAAGCGCCGCCTGCTGCAGCCTGCATTTGCCGAGCTGCTGGTGCGCAAGCTGCGCCCGGGTGGCCGCCTGCACTGCGCCACCGACTGGGAGGACTACGCCGAGCAGATGTGGGACGTGCTCGATGCCACCGCCGGCCTGGTCAACCGCGCCGGCCCGCGTGGCAGCGTGCCGCGCCCGGACTGGCGTCCGCAGACCCACTTCGAGACCCGCGGCCAGAAGCTCGGCCATGGCGTCTGGGACCTGCTGTACGACCGCACCTGACGATCGCCTGAGGACACCGCTCCCCACATGGATACCGCGCTGACGCTGACCAACGACATGAAGCTCGTGCTCGGGCTGGTCGGCTTCACGATGGCGATGTTCCTGTTCGAGCGCATCCGCGCCGACGTGGTCGCGCTGGTGGTCCTGGTGGTTCTCGGTGTCACCGGCCTGATCGCGCCGGAGGAGATCTTCGGCGGTTTCTCCGGTAACGCGGTGATGAGCATCATTGCCACCACCATCCTCGGTGCGGGCCTGGACCGCACCGGGGCGCTGAACCGGCTGGCCGCGTGGCTGCTGCGGCGTGGCCATGGCGTCGAGCAGCGGCTGCTGATGATGACCACGGCCATTGCCGGCCTGAATTCCTCTTTCATGCAGAACCCGTCGGTGATGGCGCTGTACCTGCCGGTCGCCTCGCGACTGGCCGCGCGCACCGGGTTGACCCTGCAGCGCCTGCTGCTGCCTATTTCGGCGGCAATCGTGATGGGTGGTGCGCTGACCATGGTCGGTAATTCACCGCTGATCCTGCTGAACGATCTGCTGGCCTCGGCCAACAACAACCTGCCTTCCGGCCTGGCCACCATCGAGCCGCTGCGCATGTTCGCGCCACTGCCGATCGGCGTGGCCCTGCTGATCGCCTCGCTGCTGTACTTCCGCTATTACGGCGACCGCAAGCTGGTGGAAGAGGAAAGCCTGGTCAACGACGGGGTCACCCCGGCACGCACCGAGAGCTACTTCGCCAAGACCTATGGCATCGAAGGTGATGTGTTCGAGCTGGTGGTCAGTGCCGAAAGCCCGCTGGTCGGCATGACCCTGGGCGAGGCGGAGAACCTGCACGATGCGCCGCTGCTGCTGGCCCTGAAGACCGGCAACGACACCCGCCTGGCGCCGCCGGCGGAGATGCGCATCTGGGTCGGCAGCGTGCTCGGCGCGATGGGCCCGCGCGAGCAGATCAGCGACTTCGCGCAGAATCAGTTCCTGCGCATGTCCTCCCGCCTGAAGCATCTGGGCGACCTGTTCAACCCCAGCCGCGCCGGCATTTCCGAGGCCGTGGTGCCGCCGACCTCGAACGTGATCGGCAAGAGCGCGGCCGACCTGCGCCTGCGCAAGGAGCGCGGTATCAGCCTGCTGGCGATCAACCGCGACAAGCAGGTGATCCGCGAGGACGTGCGCGACGTGCAGCTGCGCGCCGGCGACATGCTGGTGTTCCACAGCATCTGGACCGACCTGGCGCAGGCCGCCCGCAGCCGCGACTTCGTGGTGGTGACCGACTACCCGACCGGCGAGCAGCGCCCGCACAAGTTCAAGATCGCGATGGCGATCTTCGCGCTGACCATCCTGATCGCGCTGACCAGCAAGCTGCCGGTGGCGCTGACGCTGATGACCGGCGTGGCCGGCATGCTGCTGACCGGCGTGCTGCGCATGGACGAGGCCTATGCCTCGATCAACTGGAAGACGGTGTTCATGATGGCCGGGCTGATTCCGCTCGGCTGGGCGATGGATTCCAGTGGCGCGGCGGCATGGGTGGCCGGCCATACCATCGACAAGCTGCCCACCGGCATACCGGTGTGGGTACTGGAGGTGGCGCTGGCGCTGCTGACCACGGCGTTCTCGCTGGTGATCAGCCATGTGGGCGCGACCATCGTGATGGTGCCCATTGCAGTGAACCTGGCGTTGGCGGCGGGCGGCAATCCGACGGCGTTCGCGCTGATCGTGGCGCTGTCGGCGTCCAACAACCTGATGACGGCCTCCAATCCGGTGATCTCGATGATCACGGGGCCGGCCAACTACACACCGCGTGAGATGTGGCGGGTCGGCGGCCCGCTGTCGCTGATCTACACGCTGGTGGTGGTGTTGATGATCAACCTGATGTTCTGAGGTTGGGGTTTGTTGGCAGGGCTGCGCCCTGCACCCCGGTAGTGCCGGCCGCTGGCCGGCAACCTCAACAGCAAAAGCGTGCATTTCGTGGGATGCCGGGGTGGGTCCGGTTGCGGGGGACGCCGTAAACCCGTCCCTGGGGGCTTGGCCGCGGCATCCATGCCGCGGACACCCCCGCAACCGGACCCACCCCGCCTTCGACAGATTCATGCGAGCTGTCGAAACGGCATTCCGTGCTGCTGTTGGTAGGTGTCGACCTTGGTCGACACGGCTTTTGTAGCGTCGAGCCATGCTCGACTGCTCCTGGCTTGATGGGGTCAGAGCCGCTTTCCGGCGGAAAACGGATCCGACCCCTGGTCTGGACTCAGGCCAGATAAACCTGCCCGTCGCGCACGTCCACCGGTACCGCGCGCAGGCGGTCGCCCTTGCAGGGGCCGGCGATGCAGTCGCCGCTGTCCAGCGCGAACGAGGCACCGTGGGCGGCACACACCAGGTGGCCCTCGCGGCTCTTCAGGAACTGGCCCGGGGCCCAGTCCAGGCGACGGCCGGCGTGCGGGCAGATGTTCAGGAACGCACGCACCTGCGCGCCATCGCGGTACAGCACCAGCGATTCGGCATCGCCATCGACCACCGCTTCGACCTCGGCAAACGCGCCATCGGCAATGGCATCAAGGGCGATCAGGGCAGCGGCGGCAGTCATGGCGAAGGCTCGGACAGTAAACCTGCATTGTCGCACGCCCACTCAGGTGACTGGCTGCGACATGAACACAAGTCATTGATCCGTAATAAGCACAGGCTATATTTAACGAGTTTTTCACTCAATGACAGTGGCGCGTCCCGATACTCTGGTTTCGCTGATCCCAGCCTATCGAGCCGCCATGTTCAATCGCGCATCCGCCTTCAACCAGTTCCGCACCCTGTTCGCGCCGCGCAAGCCGCGTCACCCGCTGGTGCGCGTGGCCGTGGGCCTGCTTGGCCTGGCGATCCTGGCCGCGATGGTGTTCATCGGCGTATTCGTCGGTGCGGCAATGATCCTGGTCGGCCTGGCGTGGAAGCTGCTGGCCTCGCGCAAGCCGGGCGCCGCGCGTCCGGTCGACCCGACCGTGGTCGAGGGTGAGTACCGCGTGGTGCGCAAGCCGGTGCTGCCGGCCTCGCGCTGATCCACGCCCTCCGCGCCCGCTGACGGCGGGCGCCATGCGTTCTAGACTGCGGGCACGCCCTTCCTGGATGCCCGCATGTCCGATGTCTCCGATGTGATCCCTGCCGTAGCCCTGCCGCGTGTGCCGGTGGTGGGCGGCGGCAGCTTCCCCGTGCACCGCATCTACTGCGTCGGCCGCAACTTCGCCGACCATGCCCGCGAAATGGGCGCGGCGGTACCGGCAGCCGATGACCGCGGCCGCCCGATGTTCTTCAGCAAGCCAGCCGATGCGATCGTGGTCGGCCACGACGATGCCATCCCCTACCCCCCAGCAACCGCCAACCTGCACCACGAAGTGGAGCTGGTGGTGGCGATCGGCCGCGATGCGCCCGCGGGCGAGCTGGCCGTGGCCGATGCCGAAGCGCTGGTCTACGGCTACGCCGTTGGCCTGGACCTGACCCGTCGCGACCTGCAGGCCGCGGCCAAGGACAAGGGCCACCCGTGGGATGCAGCCAAGGGCTTCGATGCCTCCGCGCCGATCAGCGAGATCGTGCACGCCGAGGAAGTGGGCGACCTGGCCGCGCTGAACCTGTCGCTGGAGGTCAACGGCGAAGTGCGCCAGCAGGCGCTGCTGGACCAGATGATCTGGAACGTGCCGGAGATCCTGCATGAGCTGTCCAAGCTGTGGCAGCTGCGTGCCGGCGACCTGGTGTTCATGGGCACCCCGTCCGGGGTGGCTGCGCTGAAACCCGGCGACCGCTTCAGTGCCCGACTGGAAAACGTGGCCGAGCGCCACGGCGTGATCGCCGGCTGACATCACCTGCGCTACCCTGCGCGCTGTCCACTTCCCCCACCGGAGAAAAACAACAATGGGAATGCTCACCGAGTTCAAGGAATTCGCGATGCGCGGCAACGTCATCGACCTCGCCGTCGGCGTGGTGATCGGCGCGGCCTTCGGCAAGATCGTGACCGCCCTGGTCGAGAAGATCATCATGCCGCCGCTGGGCATGCTGATCGGCAAGGTGGATTTCTCGCAGCTGGCCTGGACGTTGTCACCGGCCAGCGTCGGCGCCGATGGCAAGGAGATCCCGGCCGTGGTGATCGGCTACGGTGACTTCATCAATACGCTGATCCAGTTCGTGATCGTGGCCTTCGCCATCTTCCTGGTGGTCAAGACGATCAACCGCCTGTCGCGCAAGCAGGAAGCCGCACCGGCCGCACCGGCCGAGGAAGTGGTGCTGCTGCGCGAGATCCGCGACAGCCTGAAGAAATAAGGCGGCCTACCGGTAGTGCCGGCCGCTGGCCGGCAAGGTCCGAACAAGCGGGGAGCCGGCCAGCGGCCGGCACTACCGCGACTGCACGAAAGCCCCGCCCCGGCGGGGCTTTCGCTTTGCCGGACGTGGCGGAAAACAGCGTTCGCGGCAGCCATGACCTCCCGCCCATGCGCCGGGCTGAACGACTGTTAAGCTCCAAGGCTTAGGTCCCTTCCCGGAGTTGTCCATGCGTCGCCGCGTCCTTGCCATCGCATCCTCCCTCGCCCTGCTGGCCGCCCCGGCCTTCGCGGCGCCGCGTACCACCACCCTGCCCCCGGCGTCGCTGGCCACCGCCGCACAGCTGCGCGACCAGGCGCTGGCCGATGACACCGGCTGGAAGGTGGTCGAATCGCTCACCACCGAAATCGGCCCGCGCATCGCCGGCAGCGAGGCCGACGCCCGCGCCGTGGCCTGGGCCGAGGCCAAGTTCAAGGCCCTCGGCTTCGACAAGGTGTGGAAGGAACCGGTGACGTTCCCGAAGTGGGAGCGCCGCAGTGAACACGCCGCGGTGACCGGCAAGAACCCGCAGCCACTGCAGATCACCGCGCTGGGCGGCAGCCCGGGCGGCACCGTTGAAGCCGAAGTGGTCCGCTTCGCCGACCTGGCCGCGCTGCAGGCGGCACCGGCCGGTTCGCTGAAGGGCAAGATCGCCTTCGTTGATTACCAGATGCTGCCGTTCCGCGATGGCCGCGACTACGGCCGTGGCGGCGCGATCCGCAGCAAGGGCCCGTCCGAAGCGATCCGCAAGGGCGCGGTCGGCTTCCTGATGCGCTCGGCCGGTACCGACTCGCACCGCGTGCCGCACACCGGCATCACCCGTTTCGATGAAGGCCTGACCCCGGTGCCGTCGGCGGCGCTGTCGGTGCCCGATGCCGACCAGCTGGCGCGCCTGCTGGCACGTGGCAGCACCACGGTGAAGGTGGCGCTGGACTGCGGTTGGGATGGCACCGCCACCTCGTACAACGTGATCGGTGAGATCACCGGCCGCAGCCTGCCGAAGGAAGTGGTGGTGATCGGTGGTCATCTGGATTCGTGGGACCTGGGCACCGGCGCGGTGGATGACGGCGCAGGCGTGGGCATCACCATGGCCGCCGGCCACCTGATCGGCCAGCTCAAGCAGGCGCCGAAGCGCACCATCCGCGTGATCGCGTTCGCCAACGAGGAACAGGGGCTGTACGGCGGCAAGGCCTACGCCGAAGCGCACGCCAAGGATGTGGCCCTGCACCAGCTGGCTGCCGAGAGTGACTTCGGTGCCGGCCGCATCTATGCCTTCAATACCGGTTCGCCGAACCCGGAAGGCTCGCGCGAAGCGACGAAGCAGATTGCCGAGGTGATGAAGCCGCTGGGCATCGAGTACCAGGCCGACAAGGGTGGCCCGGGCCCGGACGTCGGTCCGCTGGCTGCCAAGGGCGGTGCGTGGGCATGGCTGGCGCAGGACGGCTCGGATTACTTCCACCTGCACCACACCGCCGACGACACACTGGACAAGATTGACCCGAAGGCGCTGGCGCAGAACGTGGCTGCCTACACCGTGTTCGCGTACCTGGCGGCGGAAGCCGATGGCAGCTTCGGCAGCGAGGCCAAGGCGACCACGCCGCCGAACGAGTGATGCGGTAGTGCCGGGCCATGCCCGGCGAACGCAGCGGCGGGAGCGGTGCGAACCAAGGTTCGCACCCACCGGGTAATGGCGCTCCCACCGGGTAATGGCGTGCGGTCAGAGCCCTCGCGTCGGCGAGGGATCTGCCCCCGGTCCTGTCAGCCCTCCCACACGCTGGTGTTGCGTACACCCAGCAGCTTCGGATTGAACAGTGGATCCTTGCCCGCCTGGCGATGCTGTTCGTAGTCGCGCAGCGCCGCCAGCGCCGGCTTCTGCAGCAGCAGGATGGCGATGATGTTCAACCAGCTCATCAGGCCGACGCCGATGTCGCCCAGCGACCACGCGATCGTTGCACTGTTCACCGCCGAGTAGCCGGTCGCGGCCAGGAACAGCAGCTGGAACCCGCCCATCACCCACGGCGCGGGACGATCACGGCACAGGTAGCTGATGTTGGTCTCGGCCATGTAGTACAGCGCCAGGATGGTGGTGAACGCGAACGGCAGGATCGCCAGCGCCACGAACGAGCGGCCGAAGCCCGGCAACGCGGATTCCACCGCATGCTGCACGAAGCGCGGCCCGGCCTCGACGCCGGGCAGATTGCCCAGCAGCAGGCGCGCCTCATCCGGAATGCCATTCACTGCCGGGTCGTAGACGTTGTACAGACCCGTGGACAGGATCAGGAACGCGGTGGCACTGCACACCACCATCGTGTCGATGTAGACCGAGAACGACTGCACCAGGCCCTGCTTGACCGGATGCGAAACTTCGGCGGCAGCGGCCGGATGCGCACCGCTGCCCATGCCGGCCTCGTTGGACAGCACGCCACGGCGCACGCCCCACTGGATGGCGGTACCGATCATTGCACCGAACGCGGCATCCACACCGAATGCACTGCGCAGCACCAGCATGATCACCTCCGGTACTTTCTCTGCATTGAGCACCATCACCAGCGCCGCCACCAGCAGATACGCCACTGCCATCAGCGGCACCACCCATTCGGCAACCCGCGCGATGCGGCGCACGCCGCCGATCAGGATCGCACCCAGCACCACCAGCAGTACCGCCGTAGTGGTCATCACCGGCACGTTCCAGGCTTCGTTCACCGCACTGGTGATGGCGTTGGACTGGGTGCCGGCCAGCATCGCGCCGGCCAGTACGGTCACCAGTGCGAACAGCACCGCGTACCAGCGCTGGCCCAGGCCTTTTTCGATGTAGTAGGCGGGCCCACCGCGATACTGGCCCTTGGCATCGCGGTCCTTGTAGATCTGCGCCAGCGTGGATTCGATGAAGGCACTGGACGCGCCGAGGAAGGCGACGATCCACATCCAGAAGATCGCGCCCGGGCCGCCAAAGGCGATCGCCATCGCCACGCCGGCGATGTTGCCGACCCCGACCCGGCTGGACAACGACAGCGACAGGGCCTGAAACGGTGACACGCCGGATTCGGAGCGCTCATGACGGAACATCAGGCGCAGCATGTCCGGCAGCGCACGCAACTGGATGAAGCGGGTGCGCACACTGAAGTACAGGCCAGCGAGCAGGCACAGCACCACCAGGTACGGGCTCCAGACGACGCCGAGGATCGTGTTGACGATGGATTCGATGTTCATCGGCCGCCCCTCAGAAGAACATGCCCAGGGCGACCTGGGGGCTGATGATGCGGCCGGCGTTGCGCCCGGCCACGGTGAATTCGACGCCGGCGATCAGGCCCAGTGACGGACTGAAGTGGTACTCCACGGCCGGCGCCAGGCTGACGTTGCGGCTGGCCGGACGGTGCTCTTCAATCCGTTCGATCACACCACTGCTGTTGCGTGCGAAGCCGCTCAGGCGCTGGCCGGTCTCGCGGCTTGCGGCCATTTCCATCACGCCCACCCAGCGTGAGTTGAAGCTGTACTCGGCGCCCACCGACAGGCCCAGTACCGAGCCGCGCGAAATGTGCCCCTGGAAGCTGTCGTCGGTGCCATACACGCTGGTGCCGGAAATGGCGGTGCGCGATGGGGCAGGACCGGCGCTGAGCTGGGCGCGCCAGCGCACGGGGCGATCGTTGCCCAGCCACACCACCTGCTGCACGCCCAGCGCGGCGGTGGTGCGCTGCACGCCATCGCCCTGCGCATCCAGCGGATTGCCGGTGATGCGGTCGTGGCTGCCGGTGCTGAAGCGCTGCACCAGCGCGACCGAGATGGCCGGACGGGTGCCATCGGCATTCGGTGCCTGCAGCAGGTACTGCAGGCGTGCCGTGGTGTCGCCGGCACGGAAGCCGCTGCTGCGCGCACTGCCGGATTCCGAGCGTGAGGCGCTGAGATTGACCTGGCCCATCACCCGGTCGCTGAAGCCGTAGATGATCGGCACCACGGTCGCCCACGCACCACTGCGCTCGGCGCTGCGGCGGCGATCCCCGTTGTTGTCGTAGTGGTCGCGGCTGTCGACCCGCACCAGATAGGGCTCGATGTACCAGTTGCCCTGCGGCAGGCCGGCCGGATTCGGCGTGATCAACGGGCCGGTGAAATTGACCCCGTCCAGGCTGCGCTCTCCGGCCTGCACCGCGGGTGACGCAAGCGCAGCGAGTGCCAGCACCAGGCAAGTGCGGCGTGTGCGGCGTTGGATTCGATGCATGGAACCACTCCTGTACGACGTTGGAAGGATCTCCACCGTGCGGCGCGGGAAACGGCCCAGCAATGAGATAAGTTCTAAAATTGCCTGTCGTTCGGTCAAGCGTGCTTGAAACAACGTGAGCTGACGCAGATGACCCAATTCTCCTGGCATGCACCGCTTGCGCTCTTGCACCGCGCAAAAAAAAACCCGGCCACAAGGGCCGGGTCCGGGCATCAGCACGGCATTGAAACCGCGGGATCAGCCGTTGCGTCGGCTCGCCCACTGCGCCAGCAGCACCGCCGTGGCTGAGGCCACGTTCAGGCTCTCCACCGCGCCACTGCCGGGAATCGAGACCTGAAGGTCGCACTGGCCGGCCAGGCTGCGGTCCATGCCCTCGCCCTCTGCGCCCATCACGTACACCAACCGTTCCGGCAGCGATGCGCGGAATACGTCGTCACCGCCATCGACCAGGGTTGCCGCCAGGCCAAAACCGGCCGCACGCAGCTGCGACATTGCCTGCGCGGTCTCCGGCAGCTGTACCAGCGGGACGGCTTCGGCACCGCCCTCAGCCACACGTGCGGCGGCACCGGACAACGCCAGCGTGCTGGCAGCCGGCAGCAGCAGTGCCTTGGCACCGAAGTGCGCGGCCGAGCGCAGGATCGCGCCCAGGTTGTGCGGGTTGCCCACGCCATCCAGCCACAACGCCAGCGCCGGGCCGTCGCCGACCTGCTCCAGCCACTGCGCCAGTGGCAGTGCCGGTGCACGCAACACATCGGCCACCACGCCTTCGTGATGGGTGGTGCCGGCGAGCTTGTTCAGATCGCCGTCTTCAACCACGCGGTACCCCACGCGGTTGGCCACGCACCACTTCAGCAGCGGCTGCAGGCGCGCAATGCGTGCCTCCAGCAGGTACAGCTTGCGCAGCGCCTGCGGTCGCGCCTCGAACGCGGCCAGCACGGCATTCAGGCCGTACAGGCGCAGCTCCTCGCTGCCACCGCGCCCGCCACCGCCCGTGGCCGGCACCTCCGGACGCGGCAACGGCGTTGCGCGCGGCGGACGGGCGGACGGGCGGCGGTTGTTCCAAGGGTTGTTCACTTACACACTCTCCTGCTTGCGCTGGCGCCAGAAATCAGCGTTCTTGATGCCCAGGGCATCAGGGTCGAACACCGGATCCAGGCCCAGCTTCTTCTGTCGTTCGTAGTCACGCAGGGCCAGCATTGCCGGCTTCTGGATGATGAGGATGGCAATGATGTTCAGCCAGGCCATCAGGCCCACGCCGATGTCACCCAGCGCCCAGGCCAGGGTTGCATTATGGAACGCGCCGAACACCACCATGGCGATGATGCCCAGGCGCAGCACCAGCACGGTCAGCGGGCGCTTCTTGTTGTGGTTCACATAGCTGAGATTGGTCTCGGCCATGTAGTAGTACGCCATGATGGTGGTGAAGGCGAAGAAGAAGATGGCGATGGACACGAACGCCGAACCCCAGCCCGGCAGCACCGCTTCCACGCCGGCCTGAGCGTAGCCCGCGCCTTCCGGAATGCCGGCCAGGCCCTGGAAGATCGGCGGGGCGCCGGCACCTGCTGGCGAATACACGTTGTAGGTGCCGCTGGCCAGGATCAGGAACGCGGTGGCGGTGCACACCATCATGGTGTCGAAATAGATGGCGAAGGCCTGCACGTAACCCTGCTTGGCCGGGTGCGAGACTTCCGAGGCCGCTGCCGCGTGCGGGCCCGAGCCCTGGCCGGCCTCGTTGGCATAGATGCCGCGCTTGATGCCCCACTCCACCGCCAGGCCCATCATCGCGCCGAACGCGGCGTGGGTGCCGAAGGCGCTGCTGAAGATGATGTTGAACATCTCCGGCACGCGGTCGTAGTTGATGATCATGATGACGATGGCCATCAGGATGAAGCCGGCGGCCATGAACGGCACCACCACTTCGGCGAAGTTGGCGATGCGCTTGACGCCACCGAAGATCACCACGCCCAGCAGCAGCGCCACCACGATGCCGATGCCCAGCTTCAGCGCCTGCACCGATTCCATGCCGAAGGCCTGGCCATCGAGCGGGCCGCACAGTGCGGTGCCACGGCAGGCGTTGATGATGCTGTCGGCGATGGCGTTCGCCTGCACACCGGGCATCAGGAAACCGGCGGCAATGATCGTGGCGATGGCGAAGGCCAGCGCGTACCACTTCAGGCCCATGGCCTTTTCGATGTAGTACGCCGGGCCACCGCGATAACGGCCTTCGGCATCCTTGGTCTTGTAGATCTGCGCCAGGGTGCATTCCACGTACGAGGTGGACGCGCCGAGGAAGCCCATCACCCACATCCAGAAGATCGCACCGGGGCCGCCGAAGGCGATGGCGGTGGCCACGCCGGCGATGTTGCCGATGCCCATGCGGCCGGCCATCGACATGGCCAGGGCCTGGAAGGACGACACGCCGGCGTCGGATTTCTCACCCCTGACAGTGAGGCGGCACATCTCGAGGAAGCCGCGGATCTGCATGAAGCGCGTGCGCAGGCTGAAAAACAGGCCGGCGCCCAGGCACACGAAGATCAGTGCCTTGCTCCAGATGATGCTGTTGATGAAATGTACGGTAGCTTCCACGCGCGCTCTCTCCAGTCGGCGGGTTGTAAGGACGTCCCGTCGGCTGGAGGGGACCGGTCGATTCTCCCTGATCGAAGGCCGCTGCGGTAGCGCCAGAAGGATGCGGTCGGATCCCTTGCGCAGCGCGCAGGGGCTCTGACCCCGGTTCTACCGTTTAGCGGGTTGGGGGTCAGAGCCCTTTTCTGCGAAAAGGGATCTGACCCCGGGCCATTCAGGGCAGCTGCGTGCGTACCCGGGCAAAACGGCGCAGGTCGTGCAGCACGCCGCGCTTGTAGACCGCGCAGCGGTCCACGCCTTCTTCCTGGAAACCGTTCTTTTCCAGCACCCGGGCCGAGCCGAGGTTGAAGTCGACCACCCCGGCCTGCAGCCTGAACAGGCGAAGTTCGTCCATCACCCAGGGGGCGAACAGGCCGACCACCCGGGTCATCACTCCTTGGCCCCAGTAGGCCTGGCCCAACCAGTAGCCCAGCTCGGCCATGTGCCCGCGCTCGGCACTGCCCTGCTGGGCCCCGACGCTGCCGCAGGCCTGGCCGTCGATCTCGATGGCCAGGTTCAGGGTACCGGGGGCCAGCACGCGGCCGGCGAGGAAGGCCTCGCCATCCTCGCGCGTGTACGGATACGGGAAGCGGTCGCGCAGGCCGCGCGACACCTCGGCGTCGTTGGCGTGGTGCAGCAGGGATTCGAGGTCTTCATTGCGCCAGGGGCGCAGCAGGAAGCCCTGGCCCTGCAGGTGTGGGGTCAGAGCCCTTTCCCCTTGGGAAAGGGATCCGACCCCGCCTGCCATCCCGTTGGCGGTCGGATCAGGCATGGCCACCCACCGAGGGCGATTCCGCTTCCTGCTTCTCCAGCTCGCGCTTCACCGCTTCCGGCGAGCGGGTGTACGGGGCCAGCCGCGCGTAGAACGCCGGCACCACCAACAGCGACAGGAAGGTCGAGAGGGTCACGCCGAAGATGATCACGATGCCGATCGTGCCACGGCTGGCCGAACCAGGGCCACCGGCCACCACCAGCGGAATCGCGCCGACCACGGTGGCGATCGAGGTCATCAGGATCGGGCGCAGGCGCACCATCGCCGATTCGATGATCGCCTCGCGCACGGTTCTTCCGTCGTCACGCAGCTGGTTGGCGAATTCGACGATGAGGATGCCGTTCTTCGCGGCCAGGCCGACCAGCATGACGATGCCGATCTGGCTGAACAGGTTCACCGTGCCGCCGCTCACCCACAACCCGACCAGCGCGCCGAGCACGCCCAGCGGCACGGTCAGCATGATGGTGAGCGGGTGGATGAAGCTCTCGAACTGCGCGGCCAGCACCAGGTAGACCACCAGCAGGGCCATTGCGAAGGTCAGCAGCACGGCACCACCGGCGCTCTGGTACTCACGCGATTCGCCCTTCCAGTTCACCTGTGCGTACTGCGGCAGCTCCTCGCGGGCCACGTTCTGCGCCCAGGCAATGGCCTCGCCCAGCGGATAGCCCGGCGCCAGGCCGGCGTTGATGGTGATCGAGCGCAGGCGGTTGAAGCGGTTCAGGGTGCCGGCCTCGGCCACTTCGCTCAGCGTGACCAGGTTGGACAGCGGCACCAGTTCGCCGGAAGTCGCGCGCACACGGATCGCCGCCAGGTCGGCCGGGCTGGCGCGGCCATCGCGGCCGGCCTGCACCAGCACGTCGTACTCCTCGCCGTTGTCGACGAAGGTGGTGACGCGGCGCGAACCCATCATGGTTTCCAGCGCCGAACCGATCGCGGTGACCGGCACGCCGAGGTCGGCCGCACGCTGGCGGTCGATGTTGACCCGCATCTGCGGCCGGGTCTCCTTGTAGTCCGAGTCGGGGCCGACCAGGCCGGGATTGTCGGCCATGCGCAGCAGGATGCGGTCGCGCCACTGCGCGATCTCGGCATATTCCGGACCACCCAGCACGATCTGGAACGGCTGGCCGCCGCTGCGCACCAGGCCACCGCCCACCTGCGTGCGTACGCGCACGCCACGGATGGTATCCAGCTCCTTCTGCAGTTCGTTGGCTACTTCCGGCGTGCCCTCGCTGCGCTGGCGCCACGGCTGCAGGAAGATGCTGACGCGGCCGGTGTGCATTTCCTCGCTGGCGCCCCAGCCACCCGGCACGCGCGGGTTGGCGCGCACGATTGGCTTGTCCGGGCCGACATGCGGTGCCAGCATCGCTTCCACCTGCTGCACCTGCTGCACGGTGTAGTCGTAGCCGGCGCCTTCCGGGCCGTCGATCATGATCTGGAACGAACCGCGGTCTTCGGCGGGCGCCAGTTCCGACGGCAGCAGCTTGAGCAGGCCCCAGCTGGCAGCCAGTGCGGCCACCATCACCAGCAGGTAGATCCAGGTGCGGTCCACGTGATGGTCGAGCACCCGCCCATAGGCCCCTGCCAGGCGCTCCAGGTTGCGGTTGACGAAGCCATGCAGGCCACGCGGCGCGTGCCCGGTGTGCGGCTTGAGCAGCTTGGAGGCCATCATTGGCGTCAGCGTCAGCGCCACGAAGGCGGACAATGCCACCGCGGCGGCCAGCGCCACCGCCAGCTCGCGGAACAGGCGCCCGGTGTTGCCTTCCAGGAAACCGACCGGCAGGAACACCGCCACCAGCACCGCGGTGGTAGCAATCACCGCGAAGGCGACCTGCGCGGTGCCGCGCTTTGACGCCACCAGCGGGGGTTCGCCCAGATCGATGCGGCGCTGCACGTTCTCCACCACCACGATCGCATCGTCCACCACCAGGCCGATGCACAGCACCAGCGCCAACAGGGTCAGCAGGTTGATCGAGAAATCAAACGCATACAGTGCGATGAACGCCGCGACCAGGCAGACCGGCACGGTCACCGCCGGAATCAGCGCGGCGCGGAAGCTGCCGAGGAACAGCCAGATCACCGCCAGCACCAGGATCATCGCCTCCACCAGCGTGGCGTAGACGCGGTCCACCGCGGCTTCGATGAAGGTGGTGTTGTCGAAGGCAACGAAGATCTGCGTGCCCTTCGGCAGGGTCAGTGCGACCCGCTCCGCCTCGGCACGCGCGACACGGGCCACGTCCAGCGAGTTGGCGGTGGAGGTCTTGACGATGCCCAGGCCGATGCCCGGCTCGCCGTTGCTGCGGTAGTACGCGCGGCGCTCGGCCGAGGCCAGCTCGATCTTCGCCACGTCGCCCATGCGCACCACGTAGCCATCGCGTCCCTTGCCCAGCGGGATGGTCGCGAAGTCTTCCGGCTTGATGTAGTTGCGCTCCACGCGCAGGGTGAAATCGCGGTCGGTCGACTCGATGCGGCCGGCCGGCAGTTCCACGTTCTCGTTGCGCAGCGCGGTTTCGACGTCGCCGGTGGTCAGCCCGCGCGCCGCCAGCTGGTCGCGGTCCAGCCAGATCCGCATCGCGTAACGCTGGCGGCCGCCGATGCGGACCTGGGCCACGCCGTCGAGGCTGGAGAAACGATCGACCACGTAGCGGTCGGCGTAGTCGCTCAGCTCCAGCGTATCCATGGTCGAGGAGACCATGTTGAACCAGATGATCGGGTCGGCATCGCTCTCGACCTTGGCGATCTCCGGCGGACGCGCTTCCTCCGGCATGCGGTCGGCGACGCGGCTGACCGCATCGCGCACGTCATTGGCCGCCGCTTCGATATCGCGGTTGGAGGTGAATTCGATGCTGACCTGCGAGCGGCCGTTGTTGCTGCGCGCATTGATCGTATCGATGCCTTCGATGCCAGCCAGCGCGTCTTCCAGTACCTGGGTGATACGGCTTTCGATGACCGCGGCCGAGGCGCCGGTGTAGTCCACCGACACCGAGACGATCGGCGGATCGATGGCCGGCAGCTCACGCAGGGTCAGGCGGGTGAAGGACATCACGCCCAGCACCAGCAGCAACAGGCTCATCACCACGGCAAATACCGGCCGCTGGATGGAGATGTCGGACAGCTTCATCCGCCGTGGCCCTCGGCCGCGACCGGCGCTGCAGCGTCAGCGGGCTTCGCACCGCTGGCCGGGGCCGCGTCCTTGGCCGCGACCTTCAGGCCCGGGCGCAGCTTGCCGGTGCCATCGACCACGATGCGCTGGCCCGCTTCCAGGCCCTGCCTGATCTCGACCACGCCGGCACGGCGCGCGCCGGTGACCACGTCCACGCGCTCGACGCTGTCGTCGGCCTTGATGCGGTACATGAAGGTATCGCGGCCGACCTGCACCACGGCGATCTCCGGCACCACCAGCGCCGGGCGCTCGGGCCGGAACAGGCGCACGTCCAGCAACATGCCCGGACGCAGCGCATGGTCGCCGTTGGCGAAATCGGCGCGCACGGTCACCGCACGGGTGGCCGGGTCGATGCGCGCATCGATGGTGCTGACCACACCCTCGAAGGTGCGGCCGGGCCACGCCACGCTGGTGGCACTGACCTTGTCACCGACGCCCAGTGCGGCCAGTTCCACTTCCGGCACCTGGAAATCGATGTGCATGTGCTCGATGTCGTCGAGCGTGGCGATCACCGTGGTCGGCGTCAGCAGCGTGCCCGGGCTGACCTGGCGGATACCCAGGACGCCAGCGAACGGCGCACGCACGCGGCGGTCGCCGATATCCGACTGCATCTGCGCCACACGCGCCTCGGCGGCATCGCGGATCGACTTCTGCGTATCCAGCGTGGCGCTGGACACCAGCCGCTGGGTGGCCAGCTCGCGCTGGCGCTTGTACAGCTGGTCGGCCTCGTGGAAGGTGGCCTGCGCCTGCACCAGCGCAGCCTCCTGGGCCTGGCCGCGCAGGGTCACGATCGGCGCCCCGGCAGCGACGTGCTGGCCGCTTTCGAAATGCACTTTCTCGACGATCTCGCTGACCTTGGCGGTCACGCTGATGGATTCGCGTGCCTTGGCCGTGCCCAGTGCCTGCAGGGTGTCGTTCCACTGCGTGGACTGCACGACCTGCGCGGTGACCGGCACCGCTTCTCCCTGCCGACGGGCGGCGGCCTCCTGTTTGCCTGCGCACCCGGCCAGCACGGCCAGGCTGAGGCCAAGAGCCAGGGTCGAAGCGATACGAGCCAACATGAACGGTCCTGAGTGATCCACGGCCGCCGAGTGTAGGCAAGGGCCCGCAAAAGCGGTATGTGCCAAGCGTTTACCGGCGTGGAACCAGGGCTGCGATAGCGCCTTGAACCCGTTCCGTGCAAGGCTGATATCAGCGGTGTCGGCGTGTGTCGAGGTGTATCCAGCCGCCCACTGTGGCCGCTGCCATCGTAGAGTCGAAGCTGCCCGACGGAGGGCGTCGGGCGGGGACGGATCCTGGCGGGGATCCGGCCCCGTTTTTTTGCATCCGACGGATCAATACCGGTAGTTCACCTTCATCCACAAGCTGCGGCCCGGCTCGTTGATGCGCACCGGATCGGCCGGGAAGCCGAAGTCGGCGCTGCCGGCAAGGTTCAGGTGCTCGCTGTAGGCACGGTCGAACAGGTTGTCGACGCCCGCGCTGAGCTGCAGCTGCGAACTGAAGCGATACGCCGCGTTGAGCGCGAAAGTGGCGAAGCCGGCACTCGGCCCGAGATCCTGGGCGACGACGTTGCCTTGGCCATCTGCGACACGATGCTGGTGGGTCACCGCGCGCAGCAGCGCACCGGCACTCCAGCGTTGGCCCTCCCAGTTCGCGCTCAGGCGTGCTTCCAGCGGTGGCATCTGCGGCAACGGGCGATGCTGGTCGCGGTTCTCGCCCCACGCATAGGCCAGCGTGCCGCCCAGCGTCCATTGTTCGGCCACGCTCACTTCCAGGCCCGCCTCGGCACCAGCGATACGCGCATCAACGTTGCTGGCTTGGCTCATGCCCATCATGCCGCTGCCGTGGTAGGTGAACAGGATGTAGTCCTGAATCTGCCCGGCGTACGCCGAAACCCACGCCTGCACGCGCGGTCCCTTGTACTGCAGGCCGACATCGAGCTGGGTGGTGCGCTCCGGCTGGATACCGGCAAACGCGTTCACTGCACCGGCCGGGCCGTGGTTGGGCGAGAACAGCTCCCAGTAGTCGGGCATGCGTTCACTGTGACCGAGGCCGGCATACCAGGTCAGGCCGTCGGCCAGGTCCTGCTCGTAGCGCAGGAAGCCACTGCCGAGCCATTCCTTGCGGCGTTGGCCCGCAGTCGGATTGGGCATGTTGCCCATCATTCCGCGGATCGACTGCCGCTCGTCGCGCACGCTGGCACGGTCGATGCGCAGTCCGCTGATCCAGCGCTGGTCGGTGCCGGCGCCGAGGGTCAACTCGGTGAACGCGCCGTAGCGCCGGAAGTTGGCATCGGTCTCCCACGCCGCCTGCCGGTAGGTGTCGCGGCCCATGCCCATGCGCCCACGATGGCGGCTGTCTTCGCCATCCACACCCGCCACCAGCTGCACGTCCTGCCAGCGCCACTCGGAACTGACCCGACCGCCCTGGGTTCGGCGATCCACGTTCGATGCCATCGGCATCGGCATCATGCTGTGCGGGTTCGGCGTGCGCAGCGTGTAGTTGTCCATCACGTGGTCGGCGTTGTTGTAGTACACGTTGGCCTGCACCGTGTCCCATGCCCCCGGCAGGTTGCGCTTCTCGAAACGCGCGGCGTAGCTGGTGCGTTCGAACGCGGCACCGTCCATGCCACGGCCCGCGTAGCGTGCGATGGCATCACCGGCACCGGCGGAAATCTCCAGCAGCGTGTCGACATCCGGCGTCCAGCCGATGGCCACGTCACCGTTCCACTTGCGCCACTTCGACGGCACCACGTCACCGTTGCCATCCTTGTAGTCATCGGCTTCGGAACGGTTGCCACTGGCGCGCACGTAGCCGGTCGGGTTGCCCAGGGTCAGGTCCAGCACCTGGTCGTTGCGGTTGCGCGAACCGACCAGCGCACTGGCATCGGCACGCACGCCCGGTTCCTCGAAACGCGGCGTATCGCGCTCGAAACGCACGGTGCCGGCCGACGCGCCGGCCCCCCAGCGCACGCTCTGCGGGCCCTTGATGATGGTCAGCCGGTCGAAGCTTTCCGGCGCGATGTAGGACAGCGGATTGTCCATGCGCGATGGGCAGGCGCCGATCAGGTTGCCGTCATTGCTGAGGATGTTCAGGCGCGAACCGAACATGCCGCGCAGCACCGGGTCGCCGTTGGTGCCGCCGTTGCGGATGGCGGAGAAGCCGGGGACGGTCTTCAGGTAATCAGCGCCATCACTGGCAGGCACGGGCTGCCGCGGCAGGCGCGGATCGGTCACCCAGTGCAACGGGGACGACGGCGCGGCGGCGGTGACCACCATCGTGTCGAGGGTACGCGCCTCTTCGGCAGGCGCAGCGTGGGCCAGTGACGCGGCCACGGCCAGGCCAAGGGCAACCGGCAGGCGCGCGCAGGCGCCCGCGGGGCGGGAAGTCATTTTCATCGGAACAGCTCCAAAGTACGCACGCGCGCACGGCGCCCGGTCAGGCGTCGTGCGGCAGATTCGATAGGGACATCAGCGAACGATGGAGAAACGCGGCGGCCCGCGCGCGGCATGCGCCGGCCAACGCAGTGCCTGCAGCACCTGTTGCGACCACGGGAACACCAGGCGCGGCCGCCACAGCAGCGGCAACAGCAGCACCAGCACCGCCAGCCACGGCAGCAGGCGCATGGCCAGCACGCAGTATTCGCAGGCTTCGCCGTGCATGGCGTGGGGGTCGGGCGGACGGCTGGGCGCGGCCGGCGCGGCGCCGTGCTGATCGTGCCCGGGCATGGCCATGGCGTGCATGTCATGGCCCATCGCGGCATGGTCCATGCCCGCCATCGCCGCGTGCTCCATCGGCGATGCCTGCAGCGCGCGGCTGACCAGCGGCGCGAGCACCATCAGCAGCGTCGCCAGGACGGCGAGCTGGAACAGAAGGCGCTGCGGGCGGGACAGGCGGGTCACCCCGCTAGTTTAGAGCCGGGTCCTGGGTTGCCCTGTGCGACGAACCGTCGCAGGCATTTGCGACACCCCGTCGCGGGGGTGTTCGGCAGGGCTGCGCCCTGCACCTGCAGATGCCACGTCCACGGCAAGAGCCGAAGCAACAGCAAAAGCAAAAGCTGGCTTCCCGTGGGATGGCGGGGCGGGTCCGGTTGCGGGAGACGCCGTAAACCCGTCCCTGGGGGCTTGGCCGCGGCATCCATGCCGCGGACACTCCCGCAACCGGACCCACCCCGCCTTCGACAGTTTTCCGCGATCTGTCGGAACGACTCTCGGGGTCAGATCCGTTTTCCGAAGGAAAACGGATCTGACCCCAGATGTATTTCGATATCTGACAGTTTTCATCCACGCATGGCGTGGATCAACCGTGTCGACCAAGGTCGACACCTACCAACAGCCGCCGGAATCTGTCAGAGGTGGGGCGGTGTCGGAGTGCGGGGTGTCCGCGGCATGGATGCCGCGGCCAAGCCCCCATGGAGGGGTTCACGGCGTCCCCGCACTCCGACACCGCCCCGCCATCCCACGGAATGCCGCTTCTGCTGTTGCTGTTGCTTGCGCGCCGCAGCAGGTGCAGGGCTGCAAGCCCTGCTCGACCCACCTCACACCGTGATGGTCTGGGTCAGTGACTCCCAGGTCGGTGGCACCGGCCACGCCGCCGCCTGGTTGCCATCCAGCACCCTTCGCAGGTCGCGCGGATCAATCTGCGGTGCCAGCACGTGCACCAGCTCCAGCGCGTAATCACGCAGCACGCGGTCGCGCGGCAGCACCGCCCACGCGATGCATTCGCTGATCGGGTCCGGCGCCGGCCACGATCTCAGGTCTTCGTCGTTGGAACTGACCGCCATCTCCGCCAGCAGGCCCACGCCCAGCCCGGTACGCACATAGGTCTTGATCAGGTCCGCATCGAGCGCGGTCAGTGCCAGATCCGGCACCAGGCCGTTCGCAGCGAAGGCGCGCTGCAACGAGGAATTCGGCCGAGTCGAGGATTCGTAGCTGATCAGCGGTTGCCGGGCCAACGCGGCGAGGTCCGGTGCGCGGCCCGCGCGGTCCAGCGGGTGGCCCTTCGGTACCACCACCAGGCGTCGCCAGCGGAACAGCGGCACCGCGATGCCATCGGTGGGCTCACCGCCGGCGGTGCTGATGATGGCGATATCGGCATCACCCTGGTTCAAGCGGTCCAGCGCGTCGGCTTCACCGGCCTGCTGCAGGTGCACGCTCACCTGGGGATAGGCCTGCTTGATCGCCGCCACCGCCGGCGGCAGCACGAAGCGCGCCTGGGTGTGGGTGGTGGTCAGGATCAGCTGGCCCTGGCTCTCGCGGCGCTGGTTGGCCGCGTAGGTGCGGATGTTGTTGGCCTCGGCCAGCACCGCGCGGGCACGGGCGATGACCTCGGTGCCGGCCGGGGTGACCGACTCCAGGCTGCGGCCCTTGCGCACGAACAACAGGAAACCCAGCTCATCCTCCAGCTGCTTGAGCTGCTTGGACAGACCGGGCTGGGTGGCGTGCACGCGCGAGGCGGCCAGCGTGATGTTCAGCTCGGCGTCGGCGATGGCAACCAGGTAGCGCAGCTGGGTCAGCGTCATGGGAGGCAGGCGGCGTGGGGCGGAGGTCCACTCTAGGGTCAATTGCCGTCACCAGCTTATAACCAAAGGTTGTTTAAGAAAGGTATCTGGTCATTTCCGGGCGTCATATGCCGGCGCTACGGTCAGCCGGCAGCCGCTGGCCTGAACAGCCAGCCCTCCCCCTTCGCCCGCCGAAGCCCGGCGCGGCCCCGTTTCCGGAGCGCTTCCATGGCCCTGTACGACTCCATCCTCGATACCGTCGGCAACACCCCCATCGTCAGGCTGCAGCGCCTGGCGCCCCCGCAGGTCAGCGTCTACGCCAAGGTCGAGTCGTTCAACCCGGGCGGCTCGGTGAAGGACCGTCTGGCGCTGGCGATCATCCTCGACGCCGAGGCACGCGGCCTGCTCAAGCCGGGCGACACCATCGTCGAAGCCACTTCAGGCAACACTGGCGTGGCACTGGCGATGGTCGCCGCCGCGCGCGGCTACAAGTTCGTGGCCACCATGGTCGAGACCTTCTCGGTGGAGCGCCGCAAGCTGATGCGCGCCTACGGTGCCAAGGTGATCCTGACCCCGGCCGCCGAACGCGGCAGCGGCATGGTGCGCAAGGCAGCCGAACTGGCCGAACAGCACGGCTGGTTCCTGGCCAGCCAGTTCGCCAACCCGGCCAATCCGGCCTATCACCGCAACACCACCGCCGCCGAGATCCTGCGCGACTTCGCCGGCAAGCGGCTGGACTACTTCGTCAGCGGCTGGGGC
The DNA here is from genome assembly GCF_040984485.1 of Stenotrophomonas sp. WED208. Taxonomy (NCBI): domain Bacteria; kingdom Pseudomonadati; phylum Pseudomonadota; class Gammaproteobacteria; order Lysobacterales; family Lysobacteraceae; genus Stenotrophomonas; species Stenotrophomonas sp. WED208. The sequence goes on along the minus strand of NZ_JAZARB010000001.1, from coordinate 932,243 downwards.
ACGGGCGGCACGCTTACCGGCGTGGGCGAAGTGCTGAAGGTCGCGCGCCCGCAGACCCGCATCATCGCCACCGAACCGGCCGGCGCTGCACTGCTCAAGGGCGATGACTGGAAGCCGCACAAGATCCAGGGCTGGACCCCGGACTTCGTGCCGGACGTGCTCAACCGCGATGTGGTGGACGAACTGGTCTCGGTCGAAGATGACCGCGCCATCACCACCGCGCGTCGCCTGGCTGCCGAGGAAGGCATCTTCGTCGGCATCTCCGCCGGCGCCACCGTCGCCAGTGCGCTTGACGTGGCCGCGCGCGCTGAACCGGGCTCGGTGATCCTGGCGATGCTGCCGGACACCGGTGAACGCTATTTCTCCACGCCGCTGTTTGCCGATGTGAACGAAGGCTCCGACGACGACTGGCTGGCCGGCCTGCCGTGATCCACAGGGTCGGATCCCTTTCCCGTCGGGAAAGGGCTCTGACCCTGCCAGCTCACCATGGAACTCGGGGGTCAGAGCCTTTTCGCGCGGAAAAGGATCTGACCCCCTTCTGCTTCAGCCTGCGTGAAGGCGCCGCCCGCCATCGTGCGTGAAGGCCGTCGGATCGCAGCGCGTGAGACGGTCATGACGCAATATCGATGCCCTGTCCCCTACCGTGGGAACAGCCGGCGCAGATGCTGCGCGGATCACCTCACAGGCAGGAGACGGACGCATGAAGATCGAGGTTTGGCAGGGCGACATCACGACCCTGGCGGTGGATGCGATCGTCAACGCGGCCAATGAAACACTGCTCGGTGGCGGTGGTGTCGACGGCGCGATCCATCGCGCAGCCGGCCCCGCATTGCTGGCCGAGTGCGAGCAGTTGCCGGAGCTGCGTCCGGGCGTGCGTTGCCCGACCGGCGAAGTGCGCGCCACCGGCGCCCATGCGTTGCCAGCGCGCCACGTACTGCACACGGTGGGCCCGGTCTGGCATGACGGCCAGCGCGACGAACCGGCGCTGCTGGCCAACTGTTACTGGAAATCGCTGCAGCTGGCCGAATCACTGGGCGTGCAGTCGATCGCGTTCCCGGCGATCAGCTGCGGCGTGTATGGCTATCCGCTGTACCAGGCCGCGCAGATCGCGGTGACGGAAACGCTGGCCTGGCAGCGCAGCCACGCGCAGCCGATGCGCATCGTGCTGGTGGCATTCAATACGGCCACGGCCAAGGCGTACCAGCAGGCGCTGGCTGCCGCCGGCCAGAACACGGACAGTGAACCGCGCACTTCAATGTTGCCGCCGCTGGGCGATGCAGGCCTCGCTGCAGCGCATTGATCCGCAGCGCTGCAGGCAAGAGAAAAGGCCGGGCATTGCCCGGCCTTCTGCATCACACCGTTGTTTTCATCCACGCATGCGTGGATCACGCTCAACGGCTGGCGGCTTCCACCGCAACAGCATCATCAGCCACCGCCGCCGCAGCGTCGGCCGCAGCACGTGCAGCCGAGGCCGCAGCACCATCGGCGCTGGCACCCTCCACCTGCACGCGCACTTCCACCAGGCCCGCGCCATTGTTCAGGCCGGACACGTCCACGGTGTAGTGACCGGCCGGCAGCGTCTCTTCCAGGCGCGCGTTGGTGCCGTTGCCACCATCATCGTCGGCCAGCTCGACATCGCCGCCCACCACGCGCAGCACGGTATCGACCTGGCTGGAGATCGCATCCAGGCGTACATCGGCCGGGCGGTCCAGGGACAGCAGGAAGCGGCGGCGGCCATCATTGTCGAGCATGGTGTACACGCTGCCCGACTTCGGCAGGGCGCTGCCATCGCGCTCGACCAGGTTGCCCGGCAGTTCGATGCGGGTGGCCGACAGAGTGAACATGCCACTGACGCCGTCGCCCAGGCCGCGCGCGGTCAGGGTGTACTTGCCCGGCTTCAGCGACAGGGTCAGGCGCGAGTTGGTGCTGTCGCCACCATCGTCATTCTCCGCATCAACCCCCTGGCCCGACAGCTTCAGCACCGGATCGAAGACATCCGAGACCAGGCGGATCTCATACAGGCCTGCCTTGTCCACCTGCAGGGTGTAGTCCTGCGAACCGCCGGCCAGCATGTCGACGATCTCGCCACTGCCCGCCAACGGCTTGCCGTCGTACGGCACCAGCTTCTCGGCGCGCAGGCGGTACGGGCCGTAATCGGTCGAGCCATTGGCGTTGACCGCCACCTGGTAGGTGCCGCCACCGTTGGCACGGAAGGCCAGCGAGACGTCGCCTTCGCGCTCGTAACCGGTGTTGCTGCTGGCCACCAGGCTGCCGTTGCTGAATACCGCGATCGAGCCACTCAGCGATCCGGTCAGCTTCAGCCCAACCAGCTGCTTGTCTTCCAGCTTGATCTGGTAGAGCTGGTGGTGGCTGCCGTCATTGAAGTTGATGCCGCTGCGCGAGGTGATCTCGCCGGACACCGGCTTGTCGAAATCGAGCGACGCGGCCTTGCCTGCCTCTGCGCCGCCGCCACCGATGCGGTTGCACCCGCCGGCGACCAGGACCGTGGCTACGGCCAGTGTGATTGCTGCCAAACGCATGTTGTTTCTCCTTGGCCTTCCATGTGGTTCCCACGTACCGGCCGGGCACGCGGGGGCGGAAAAGATACCCGCAAAAGCAAACGCCGGCGTGATGCCGGCGCTGCCTTGTTCATCCAGCGATGGGACGGATCAACCGTTCCACTTGCCCAGCGCAGCCAGGCCGTTGTCCTTGGCACGCTCGTACACGGTCTTCTGGGCAGCGGCGTAGTTGCCCTTCATGTCCTTGGCCCACAGCTTCAGCGCGGCCTGCTGCATGGCGCGGCCGTAGGAGAAGCTCAGCGGCCACGGCAGGTTGCCCAGCTGGTTCATCGCGTTCAGGTGCTCGGTGGACTGCTCATCGCTCTGGCCACCGGACAGGAACACCACGCCCGGCAGGATCGCCGGCACGGTGCTCTTCAGGCACATCACGGTCGATTCGGCCACTTCCTCGACGTCGGCCTGCTCATCGCAGCCCTTGCCGGAGATGACCATCGAGGCCTTCAGGATCGTGCCTTCCAGCAGCACGTTCTGCTGGTAGAGCGCGTCGAACAGCGAACGCAGGGTGGCTTCGGTGACTTCGTAGCAGGTCTCGATGTCGTGGTCGCCGTCCATGATCACTTCCGGCTCGACCATCGGCACCAGGCCACATTCCTGGCACAGGGCGGCATAGCGGGCCAGCGCATGGGCGTTGGACTCGATGCAGGTGCCCGACGGAATGCTTTCGCCGATGTTGATCACCGCACGCCACTTGGCGAAGCGCGCACCCAGCTTGTAGTACTCCTGCAGGCGCTCGCGCAGGCCGTCCAGGCCTTCGGTCACCAGCTCGCCCGGGCAGCCGGCCAGCGGGTGCGCACCCTTGTCCACCTTGATGCCCGGAATCATGCCGTGGTCGGCCATGTACTTGGCGAACGGCACGCCGTCCTTGGTCGACTGACGGATGGTTTCGTCAAACAGGATGGCGCCGGAAATGTGCTCGTTGAGCTTCGGCGTGGTCAGCAGCAGCTCGCGGTAGGCGCGACGGTTCTCCTCGGTGTTCTCGATGCCGACGCCAGCGAAACGCTTGGCGATGGTAGCGGTGGATTCGTCGATCGCGATGATGCCCTTGCCCGGGGCAACCATGGCCTGGGCGGTTTCAGCCAGCTGTTCGATGCTCATGTACTTCCTGTGGCGGGTGCGGGAAAAACGTAAGTATAGCCCCGCTGCCCGTTGCCCCGACGTGGAGGCCAGTCTGGAAACGATTCCAATGTCCGCACCGGACAAGGGATGTCCTGCGGCGTGGGGTCAGAGCCCCTTCGGGAATCTGACCCTGGGTCGGACCCGCGCCGCGGCTCCGACCCGGGGCCGACTGGGTTTACAGATCGCCCAGGCCGATCGCGCGGCCGTCGTCGCCCACTTCCAGCAAGCGCAGGGTGTTGGTTGCGCCCAGGGTTTCCATGTGCTCGCCGCTGGTAAACACCACGCGGTCACCGGCCTGCAGCAGTTCGGCTTCCACCAGCAGGCGGATGCTGCCGCGTGCGGCTTCGCGCGGGGTCAGGCCACGGCTGTCGAAGTTGATCGGGTAGACATCGCGCATCAGCGCCATCTGGCGACGTGCGCCGTCGTGGCGGGTCACCGCGAACACCGGTGCCTTGGCGCGGAAACGCGACAGATAGCGGGCGGTACCACCGGATTCGGTCATGGCCACGATTGCGCGCACGCCCACGTGCTGCGACAGGAACATGGTGGCCATGGCGATGGCCTGGTCAGCACGCTCGAGGTTGCGCGGCGAGGCGTTGAAGTCGGTCTCGGTCTGGAACTGGCGCTCGGCCCCCAGGCAGATGCGCGCCATTGCTTCCACAGCCTTGACCGGCCACGCACCGGCAGCGGTCTCGGCCGACAGCATCACCGCGTCCGTGCCATCGATGACCGAGTTGGCCACGTCCAGCACTTCGGCACGGGTCGGGATCGGGCTTTCGACCATCGACTGCAGCATCTGTGTGGCAGTGATCACCACCTTGTTCTGTGCCAGCGAGGCCTTGATGATCTTCTTCTGCAGGCCCGGCAGTTCGGCATCGCCGATCTCCACGCCGAGGTCGCCACGGGCCACCATCACCACGTCGCTGGCCTCGACGATTTCTTCCAGGTTCTCGATCGCCTCGGTACGCTCGATCTTCGACACCAGCGCGGCATCGCAGCCGTGCGAGCGGGCGATCTCACGCGCGTCGTTCATGTCCTGCGCATTGCGGCAGAACGACACGGCGATGAAGTCGACACCGATCTTGGCGACAATGCCGATCAGCTCCTTGTCACGCTCGGTCAGCGCGCCCAGCGACAGGCCGCCGCCTTGCTTGTTCAGGCCCTTGCGGTCGGACAGCACACCGTCGTTGAGCACGGTGTTGATGATGCGTTCGCCCTGCACCTCCACCACCTGCAGCTGCATCAGGCCGTCGTCGAGCAGCAGCACATCGCCCGGACCCACGTCCTGAGGCAGGCCGAGGTAGCTCACGCCCACCTGGGTCGCATCGCCGGGGCCGGCGTTGGTGCTGGCGATCAGGTCGAAGCGGTTGCCCGCCTTCAGCTGCACCTTGCCTTCAGCGAAGCGCTCGATGCGGATCTTCGGGCCCGGCAGGTCAGCCAGGATGCCGACTTCCACGCCGACGCGGGCGGCGGCGGCGCGCACTTCGGCGGCGCGCTTGGCCTGGCCGGAGGGATCGCCGTGGCTGAAGTTCAGGCGCACCACGTTGACGCCGGCGCGGAACAGATCCTCCAGCACGCCCGGCGGATCAGTGGCCGGACCGAGGGTGGCAAGGATCTTGGTGCGACGCTGACGCTCGAACATGGTGAATGGGCCTCTCCCGATAAAGAACGGAAATTAGCACATCCTTCACGCCGCATGTATACGGTTACAGCCTTGCGCTGCCTGACTTCGCGGGTCATGGAACGGACATCGTCCGGACATACGCTGGCGCAGGGAGTTCTGCAGAGCCGAGCATGGGCTCGGCTCTGCAGGGGACTAGGCCAGCAGCGTTTCCAACTGCGACGGCGCGTGCGCCAGCTGCCCGGCACCGGCTTCGATGAGCTCGGCCTCACCGCCAAAGCCCCACAGCACACCGACACTGCGCAGGCCGTGGTGGCGTGCGCCTTCGATGTCCATGCGGCGATCGCCGATCATCCAGCACTGCGCCGGCTGCACTTGAAGGCGGCGCAATGCCTCGCCCACCAGTTCCGGCTTGTGGCTGCGCGAGCCGTCCAGGGTCGAACCGACGATTTCCTCGAACAGTCCGCCGAACGGCAGGTGGGCCAGGATGCGGCGCGCATGCGGCTCGTTCTTGGCGGTGACCACCGCCAGGCGGTGGCCACGCCCATGCAGCGTGCGCAGGGTGTCTTCCACCTGCGGGTACACCGTGTGCTCGCGCCAGCCCTCGGCGTCGAAGCGTTCACGGTAGTAGCCCACCGCCTGTTCCACCCGCGCCGGTTCGACGAACAGCGGCGCGAAGGTGGTGCGCAGCGACGGGCCGATCCAGCCCAGCAGCGTCTCCTGCGGCGGCACCGGATGGTCCATCTTCTGCAGCGCGTAGGCGATGCAGGCGGTGATGCCCACCTGCGAATCGATCAGCGTGCCATCGAGGTCGAAGAACAGGACATCCTTGCTGCGCTCGGCACTCATGCGCCGCGCGCGTCGAGTGCGGCCACCGCCGGCAGGGTCTTGCCTTCCAGGAATTCCAGGAACGCACCGCCGCCGGTGGAGATGTAGCTGACCTGCTTGGCGATGTCGAACTTGTCGACCGCCGCCAGCGTGTCACCGCCACCGGCGATGGAGAACGCCTTGGAGCTGGCGATGGCGCGGGCCAGCGCTTCGGTGCCCTTGCTGAAGGCTTCGAACTCGAACACACCGACCGGGCCGTTCCAGACCACGGTGCCAGCCTTCTCGATCAGCTGCGCGTACTGCGCTGCGGTCTGCGGGCCGATGTCCAGGATCAGATCGTCTTCGGCAACGGCGTCGACCGCCTTCACCTCGGCGACCGCATCCGGCATGAACTGCTTGGCGGTGACCACGTCTACCGGCAGCGGGATGTCGGCGCCGCGCGCCTTGGCATCGGCCACGATCTTCTTCGCGGTGTCCAGCAGGTCCGGCTCGTACAGCGACTTGCCGACGTTGTAGCCGGCGGCAGCGATGAAGGTGTTGGCGATGCCACCACCGACGATCAGCTGATCGACCTTGCCGACCAGGTTGGCCAGCAGTTCCAGCTTGGTGCTGACCTTGCTGCCGGCGACGATGGCCAGCAGCGGCGTGGCCGGTGCATCCAGCGCCTGCGCCAGCGCATCCAGTTCAGCCATCAGCAGCGGGCCACCGGCAGCGACCGGGGCGAAGCGGATGACACCATGGGTGGAGGCCTGCGCACGGTGTGCGGTGCCGAAGGCATCCATCACGAACACATCGCACAGCGCGGCGTACTTCTTCGACAGGGCTTCATCGTCCTTGCCCTCGCCGACGTTCATGCGGCAGTTTTCCAGCAGCACCAGCTGGCCCGGCTGCACGTCGACGCCGTCGACCCAGTCGCGCACCAGCGGAACCTCGCGGCCGAGCAGCTCGGACAGGCGCTGGGCGACCGGCGCCAGCGAATCGGCTTCGCTCCACACACCTTCCTTCGGGCGCCCCAGGTGCGAGGTGACCATCACCGCCGCGCCCTGCTCCAGCGCGCGCTTGAGCGTCGGCAGCGAAGCCGTGATGCGCTGTTCGGAGGTGATGCGGCCATTCTCGATCGGCACGTTCAGATCCTGGCGGATCAGCACGCGCTTGCCGGAGAGGTCGAGGTCGGTCATGCGGACGATGGACATGGGCAACTCTTTGGCTCAGGGACGGGATGCCGGGGTACGGCAGACGGACATTGTATCGGGTGCGGGTGGTGGGAGGGCCGATGCCTGCGGCAGGCAGAGGCGCAACTGCAACTGCAACAGCGAGAGCCAAAGCGCTGGCGCCTTGTGATGCTGTGGCTGGGCCGGGGCGGTGTGGGCTGGCAGGGGACGCCGTAAACCCGTCCTTGGGGGCTTGGCCGCGGCATCCATGCCGCAGACACCCCTGCCAGCCCACACCACCCCGGCCTCGACAGGTTCATGAGGTGACGCGGGCGGCAAAGGCGGAAGCAAGAGCGGTTTCTGATGTCGGAAGGAGAAAGAAGGGGTCAGATCCGTTTCCCTTCGGAAAACGGATCTGACCCCGATGGCCGTCTTCGCGAACAGCTGCCGAGCGTGGGCTCGGCTCTACAAGAAGCGCACAGCCAAGCTGCTTTTGCTTTTGCTCTTCTTTTTTTCTTCCGTGGGTGGACGCACCCGGAAATTGTCAGAGGCCGGGCGGGTGGGCTGGGCAGGGGTATCCGCGCCATGGATGGCGCGGCTAAGCCTCCAGGGACGGATTCACGGCGTCCCCTGCCCAGCCCACCCGCCCGGCCAAGCGCGGCTTCATGCTTTTGCTTTACACGACCAACCCACCCACGAGGGGCTGCGCCGTTCGCCGAAAGCTACGCCGAAGGCGCCGGCTTCTGCCGAAGCAGACTGACCGCCAGGCCGCCAACAACCAACACCCCCAGCCCCAGCAACGCCCACAGCAACCACGACTTCCAATCGCGCTGCGGCTTCAGCGCCGCGTCGCCGGCCAACGGCTCCGGGCTGCCCTCCAGGCGCGCCAGCGTCGGCTGCCACGACGGGTCATTGCGCTGCCGCAGTTCCTCGATCAGCACACCAATCGGCGCTTCCATGCGGCGCGCGGTCGCACTGCCCACTGCCAGTGCATACGGCGCTGCCCCCTGGCTCAGGAACACCAGCACTTCCGGCTGGTAGCCCAAGCGCAGGGTCGGTGCGGTCGCCGTTTCCGCCGGGTTCGCCACCAGCTTCCAATAGCGGTCACGATGCACGCTACCCAGCGGCTGGGCCGCTGATTGCTGGCGCTGGCCCTGCGTGCCCTGCTGCAGCTGGTACGCAATCCACGGCGCACTGCGGCGCTGCCACTCGGCACTCTCGTCATCGCGGCTGAACAACGTCCACTGCACCAGGCTGTTGTCGGTGCTGGCCACATCGGCGCGTGCTACCGGGAAACGGCCGTCGAGTTCGAAGGTGTATTCGCCCTTGCCCTTCGAGACCGGCTCCAGCGACAGCCATTCCCACGGCAGCGTGGCCGGTGCCGGCGGCAGTTCGGCCAGCACGCTGCGCAGCGTCGGCAGGCGCGCATCGCCCTGTGCCAGCACACGCAGGTAACGTGCTTCGCCATTCACCTGCAGGCGACGCTGCAGCAGGCGCTTGCCAGCGCGCTGCAGATCCACCAGCGGAACGTCACGCCCGACCGCACGCCAGTGCTGCAGATCGTCGCTGGCATCCAGCTGCACCTGCGCCTGCAGCGGCTGTCCGCTGTCGGCCCAATCCAGCACCAGCGCCGCCAATGGTTGCTGGCCGAGCACGCTGGCATCGATCAGCCAACCGCCCTGCCCATTCGCCACCGCACCACCACTCACGCGCGCCTCGACCCGGCGTACGCGGCCATCGGTATCGCGTTCGGTCAGCAGCTGCAGATCATTGCGCTGTGCCTCGGCCAACGGCGGCAGCGCGAACCACGGCAGTTCACGCTGCACCGGCGGCTGCGCCAGCGGTTGGTCCGGCGCCAGCAGCGCCGATGGCAACGACTGGCCAGCGGCATTGAACACCTGCAGATCGCCGAGATCGGCGGCACCTGCACGGCGATAGATCGCCGGCTCCAGAACAACCCTGTACGCACCGGACTGTGCGCTGGACAGCGTCAGCGGCCACTGTTCGGCGTACTGCGTGCGGTAATCGGCGGCCTGCACCACGACGGCGGCCAGCATGCCGAACATCGCCGGCAGCAGCGCCCTGCTCCACTTCCTCATTGCTTCTCCTCCACGGACGGCGCCGCGCTGGGCGGTGCCGGTGCCAGATAACCCACGACCGTGCACAGCAGGCCGTAGGCGATGAACGATGCGATGCCCAGCAGGTTGCCCAGGTGCTGGCGATCGACGATGACCAGCTTGGCCAGCACCACGCCCATCAGCACGGCACCGACCATCCACAACACGCGCTGGCCACGGCGCGATCCCCACACCCAGGCAATCACGCCGAGCACGCTCCACAGCACGGTCAGGCTGGTCTGCGCCAGGCTGAAGCGCATCATCGACGCGTTCCACGACAGGCCGCCCCACTGATGCACGCCATGCAGCACAACGCTGGTCAGCGCGACGAAGGTTGCCAGTGACAACAGCGGCATGCGGATACCCAGCAGCGCCTGCGGCGCCTGATCGCTGTACAGCCAACGCGCCAGCAGCAGCAGGCTCAGCCACTGCCCGAGCTCCGCCGGATTCAGCACCGGCAGCCACAGCAGCGGCGCAGCATCGCCCGGCAGCAGCTGGCCGGACAGCCAGCCGATCGACAACAGGCCGAACAGCACGCACTGCAGCGGCTGACGCACGCGGTCGAACGCTGCACCCAGCGGCCAGCGCAGCGCATTCCAGCGCCACAGCGACAGCGCCGCCATCAGCAGCCACGGCAGGGTCACCAGCAGCGTGGTCCAGCCTTGTGCCAGATCGGCCTCGCCACCGCCCCACAGGGCCAACAGCGAAAGCAGCGACGGCCACAGCAGCCACCACAGGAACTGCGCGATGCGCGCCACGATGTCGCCCCCCTGGCGCAGGCACAGCAGCGTGCGCACGCCCAGCACCGCGAACACCGCCCAGGCCAGCGCGCCGTAGCCGGCGAACGGCTGATGGTGTGCGTCGCTCTGCAACAGCGCCAGCGGGAAGCCCAGCGCCAGCATCGCCAGTGCGGTCACCCCCAGCGCACGCGCCGGCTGGCGCCGCTGTACTTCGGCGGCCAGCCATGCGGTGACGGCAGCCAGCACCAGCAATGCATCCACTTCGGTGCGGTACGGGAAGAAACGGGTGATCTCATGCACCAGGCCACCCAGCCACCACAGCAGGCCCCACAGGTAGTAGACCAGGGCAATCTCGTGGCGTGACCTGCGCTGGTAACTCCAGGCCGACGCGAAGCCGGCCAGGGCCAGCAGCAGCGCCCCGATGGCGGTCGGATTGATCAGGAAGCGCAGGTCCTCATGCCAGTGATCGCCACCGGCCACGAAGGCGAACGCAGCGCCCATCTGCAGCAGCGCGCCGGACACCTGCGGCAGCCAGCGCTTCTGGCGCAGGCCCAACCAGGCCAGGCCAGCGCCTTCCAGCGCAAAGACCGCGCCGGTGGCACGCGCCGACAAGGCCAGCGGCACCGCCAGCGTGGCGAAGCCCACCGCCAGCACCGCGTGCGACTGTGCCAGCACGGTGTACGACGCACGCGCGATCAGCGCACGTGCCAGCACCGCGTAGATCGCCGCCAGGGCCAGCGCGCACAGCGCCAGCGTCATCGGCTGCTGGTACAGCATGCCCGCCTGCAACGAGAACGCGACCAAAGGCGTACCGAACACCAGGCTGCCATCGATCAGGTCACGCCGCCCGGCGGGCTGCCGGCGTGCATACAGCAACGGGATCAGCAGGTAGAAGGCAAAGAACAGCAGCAGGAACGGCTCGGTGCTGCTGAACTTGTCAGGCGCGTACTGCAGCACGCCCCAGAACGTACCGATACCGAAGGTGAAGGCGAAGCCCAGCAGGTTCAGCGCGCGCCACGGTCGGAACCAGGCAATGGCGAAGATGCCGGCGTTGAGCACCGCGTAGTAGCTGAACAAGCCCACGTGGTTGCCGCTGCCGGTGGACAGCCACAGCGGTGCCATGAAGCCGGCGAGGATGCCCAGCACCGCCAGCGTGCGCGAGTTCTGCACCACCGCCAGCACGCACAGCCCGGCCACCAGTGCAATGGAGCTGACGAACGCGAAGCCCGGGGGAATCAGGTCGAAGCGCTTGAAGGCCGCGAAGATCGTCAGCAGCAGCACCCCGATGGCGCCGCCCTGCAGGGCCAGCGCAAACAGGCGCCTGCGCTCGCGCTGGTGCCAGCCGAACGCCAGCAGGCCGAGTGCGCCGACGGTGACGCCGGCCAGGCGCAGCTCGATCGGCAGCACCAGCCAGCCCTGGTCACTGACGTACTTCAGCAGTGCGGCGACACCGGCCAGCAGCACCAGCATGCCGATCTTGACTGGCACGTTGCCCTCGGTGAACCAGCGCTTGACCGCACCGACGCCGCGCTCGATGAAATTCGGCAGCACCGGTTCTGGCGGCAACGGCGGCTGCACCGGCGCCGGCGGTACCGGCGGTGGCGCAGCAGGACGGGGGGCAGGCGCCTCGGTGGGCGGGGCCTCTCGCACCGGCGGTTGTGGGGGTTGCGGCGCAGCCGCAGCGACCGGGCGCAGGAACGGTGGATCGGCACTGGCCGCAGGCGTGACCATCGGCCGTTCAGGCGCGGGCGTGACGGCCGCCGGCTTGGCAGCGGCAGGCGCGGCGGCCATGGCGCTTTCCAGCGCGGCGACGCGGCGGCGCAGGCCGGCAATCATCACCAGCGCCACCACCAGCAGCAGCGGGATGGCCAGCAGGACCAGTACGACCAGGGCTATCAGTGCTTCCATTGCGTGCTTCCATTGCGTTCCCGCGCCCCAGCGGCAGCGGTCGACCGCCCCATGCTACGACAGGCCCGGCCCCATAAACGACGAACCCCGGCCAGGCCGGGGTCCGTCTGCGATCTACGCCGGCCTTACTTGGCGGCGATGACCTTGGCCATTTCCAGGCACTTGTTCGAGTAGCCCCACTCGTTGTCGTACCAGGTCACCAGCTTGACGAAGGTGCCGTCCAGGGCGATGCCAGCGTCGGCGTCGAACACCGAGGTGCAGGTTTCGCCGCGGAAATCGGTGGCCACGACCTTGTCTTCGGTGTAGCCCAGGATGCCCTTCAGCGGGCCTTCGCTCTGTGCCTTCACTTCCGCGCAGATCTCGGCGTAGGTGGCTTCCTTCTCCAGCTCGACGGTCAGGTCGACCACCGACACGTCCGAGGTCGGGACGCGGAAGCTCATGCCGGTCAGCTTCTTGTTCAGTTCCGGGATGACCACACCGACGGCCTTGGCCGCACCGGTGGACGACGGAATGATGTTTTCCAGGATGCCACGGCCGCCGCGCCAGTCCTTGTTGGACGGGCCATCGACGGTCTTCTGGGTGGCGGTGGCCGCATGCACGGTGGTCATCAGGCCGCGCTTGATGCCCCACTTGTCGTTGATGACCTTGGCCAGCGGCGCCAGGCAGTTGGTGGTGCACGATGCGTTGGAGATGATCGCCTGGCCGGCGTAGGTCTTGTCGTTCACGCCGTACACGAACATCGGCGTGTCGTCCTTCGACGGGGCCGACATGATGACCTTCTTGGCGCCGGCATCGATGTGCTTCTGCGCGGTTTCCTTGGTCAGGAACAGGCCGGTGGCTTCCAGCACCACGTCAGCGCCGACTTCGTCCCACTTCAGGTTGGCCGGGTCGCGTTCCTGGGTCAGGCGGATCTTCTTGCCGTTGACCAGCAGGTCGTTGCCCTGCACCGCCACGTCGGCCTTGAAACGGCCGTGCACGGAGTCGTACTTGAGCATGTAAGCCAGATAGTCCGGCTCCAGCAGATCGTTGATGGCCACGATTTCGATGTCGTCGCCGAAGTTCAGCACCGCCGAGCGCAGGACGTTACGCCCGATGCGACCGAAACCGTTGATACCAACCTTGATTGCCATGTTCTCAAGCTCCTGCAGCCGCGACGGGTGCGGCGGGATGGATAGGGCCCACAAGTCTAGCAAACCGGGGCTGGCCACCGTGGGCCGGCCGGGGCCCGCAGCGGGCTGGCGGACAGGATTTGATCCGGATCAAAGCGTTAGCGCGGCGTGAGGCCGAGACTGTCGCCATCCACCCAGCAACGAGAACACCCCCATGCGCAAGATGTCCCCCCTGATCGTGGCCAGCCTGGCCGCCGCCCTGTCCCTCGCCGCCGCCCCGGCCATGGCCCAGTCCAAGGGCGACTGGACGCTCTCCGCCGGCATCCACCAGGTGGCGCCGAAGTCGAACAACGGCTGGCTGGCCAACCACACCCTGAAGGTCGACGTCGACAACGACGTCAAGCCGACCATCACCGGTGAGTACTTCATCGCCGACAACCTGGGCATCGAAGTGCTGGCCGCGCTGCCGTTCAAGCACGACATCAACATCAACGGCCTGGGCCGCGTGGGCAGCACCAAGCAGCTGCCGCCGGTGGTGACCGTGCAGTACCACTTCAACAGCAAGGGCAAGGTGTCGCCGTTCATCGGTGCGGGCGTGAACTACACGACCTTCTTCAGCGAAGACACCACCGGTGCGCTGAAGGACAGCCGCCTGAAGCTGCAGGATTCGTGGGGCCTGGCCGCGCATGCGGGCGTGGACTTCGCGATCGGCGAGAAGGGCGCGCTGCGCGTGGACATGCGCTGGATCGACATCGACAGCAAGGTGAAGTTGAACGGCGAGAAGATCGGCACGGTCAACATCGATCCGCTGGTCTACGGCGCTTCGTACGTCTTCAAGTTCTAAAGCGGTGTGTTGAGCGCGGGGGCTTCGCCCCCGCTCCCACGCTACACGCAAAACCCTCGCAGCATGTTGCCCCGGTGATTGCCGGGGCTTTTTTTGTTTGCGCGAAAAGCACCGGCATCTGGAATTGGGCGGAGAGGGTGGGGTGATCGGGACACGCCGTAAATACGTCCCTGTAGGCTCGATCGCCGTATCCATGCGGCGAACGGTCCCGATCACCCCACCCTCTCCACACTTCCCATCTGCGCGCGCCAGCTCAAGCAAAGGCGAGGACAAGCCGCGTACTTCCAAGGGGTAGTGGGTGTCTGCAGTTGCGAGCGGCAGGTTTTGATCCTGCATTTGCTTTTGATGTTGCCTTTGACGTTTGCATCCGCCTTCGCTGCCATGTTGGATGGGGGCTGCAGGGGCAGGCGCTGCAGCCCGCCCCAGCAGACAGAAACGCGCCGCTCTTCAATCCACCTACCCCGCTAGAATGTGCGCATGAAAGCCCTGCACTCCCTCTTCCTCGCCGCCGCCCTGGCGCCGGCCCTGCTGTCCGTCTCCGCCCCCGCCCATGCCTGGGGCGCGCAAGGCCACCGTCTGGTCGCCGAAGTCGCCGACGCCCGCCTCACCCCCACCGCCCGCGCTGAAGTGGACCGCCTGCTGGCCATCGAACCGGATGCCACCCTGGCCAGCATCGCGCCATGGGCCGATCAGCTGCGTGCAAAGGATCCGGGCCTGGGCCGTCGCTCGGCCGGCTGGCACTACGTCAACATCGCCGAAGACAACTGCCATTACGAAGCACCGAAGCATTGCAAGAACGGCAGCTGCATCGTCGAGGCCCTGAAGGCCCAGAGCGCCATCCTCGGTGACCGCAGCCTGACCGACGGCGAGCGCCTGCAGGCACTGAAGTTCGTCGTGCACCTGGTCGGCGACATCCACCAGCCGATGCACGCCGGTTACGCCCACGACAAGGGCGGCAACGATTTCCAGCTGCAGTTCGGCAACCGCGGTACCAACCTGCACTCGCTGTGGGACAGCGGCATGCTCAACACCCGCAAGCTGGATGACGCAGGCTATCTGCCGCTGCTGCAGAGCCAGCGCGCGCCGAAGCTGGCGCGCCAGTCCAACCCGCAGCGCGACCCGCAGACGTGGGCCGAGGCCAGCTGCCGCATCTCCATGCAAGCTGGCGTTTATCCGGCCACGCGTAAAATCGGTGACGAGTACACCGAGCGCTACCGGCCGCTGGCCGAAGCGCAGCTGCGACTGGCCGGTGAAAACCTGGCGCAGTTGCTGAACCGCGTGCTCGGCGCGCGCTGAGGAGAGTTCCGATGTCGGTCCAGGTGCAGTCGTTCTTCCACCGTGACAGCAACACCTTCAGCTATCTGGTCAGCGACCCGGCCAGCGGCGAGGCAGCGCTGATCGACCCGGTCCTGGACTACGATCCGGATACCGACGCCAGCAGTGAAGCGCCGCTGCATGCCGCGTTGCAGGCCATCGAACAACAGGGCCTGCAGCTGCGCTGGCTGCTGGAAACCCACGCCCACGCCGACCATGTGTCGGCCGGGCGCCGCCTGAAGGAGCGCTTCCCGCAGGCCACGCTGGCCATCGGCGAAGGCATCCGCGCGGTGCAGGCCACCTTCGCACCGCGCTATGGCCTGCAGCTTCCGGCGTCCGATGAGATCTTCGACCACCTGTTCAGCGATGGCGAGACCTTCGCCCTCGGCGAACTGCGCGGCCAGGTGATCGCCGTGCCCGGCCACACCAGCGACAGCATCGCCTACCTGATCGGCGACGCGCTGTTCACCGGCGACTCGCTGTTCATGCCTGACGGCGGCACCGCGCGCTGCGACTTCCCGGGTGGCGATGCCGCGCAGCTGTACCGCTCGATCCAGCGCCTGCTGGCCCTGCCCGAGGCCACCCGCGTGTTCGTCTGCCATGACTACGGCCCGGGCGGTCGCGACGTCGCCAACGAAACCACCATCGGCGAGCAGCGCGCGCACAACATCCACGTGCATGACGGTGTGGCCGAGGCGGAGTTCGTCAGCGTGCGCCAGGCCCGCGATGCGACGCTGGAAGAGCCGAAGCTGATGCAGCCCGCGGTGAAGGCCAACATCCAGGGCGGGGCCTGACATACACCGCTGCGCTCGCCGGGCATGGCCCGGCGCTACCGTTTTCGGTCAGGCATCGCGGGCGTTCATTTCCCCTGCGTGCGCACCACATGCTGCCCCTTCACGACCTCGAAGGTGAAGGCATACTGCAGAGTGACCGCCACCGGCTCGACGCGCTCGGCGCCACGGCAGTCGCCGCGATCAGCGGGCACCTTGCCGGGTGCGAAGTGGCAGACCGCGGCGGACGAGTACTTCCACATCGCAACCGCCTCCTGCGCGGCCTGCAGCAAGGGCGCATTTTCACCTGCAGCACCTGCCGCGCACTCCGGGCGATCGGTGAGCGGCACGCTGCGTTCGACGCTGCCCTGCGCATCGACCACCACCTGCAGGCAGATGGTGGTCGGCGCCAGTTCCGCACGCGGGTCGCGATCGCCAACCTGCGGATCCGGTGCCACGTGCAGCTGCGGCATCCGGTAGCCCTCGCTCGCACCCAGCGAATACGTCTGCACTTGCCCGCTGCCGCCACCGGCCTGCGGCTGCAGGCGCTGATGGCCGACATTCTCGCTGCGGGTATCCACGGTGGTCAGCCGGTCCTGGGTCGCGCATCCTGCCAACAGCGCCGCCATCATCAACAGCGGCGCGGTCTTCACTGGGAGTCCTCGGTGTTGTCCATGGCATAGGTGATCGGAATCTTCACAGCCCCTGCAACGGGCTTTCCGTTCTTTATCGCCGGACGATAGGTCCAGCTGCGCGCTGCGGCGATCGACACCGCGTCGAACACCCCCGGATTGGTGGCGCTGAGCACCTGGACGTCGGTGGGATGGCCCTGGGCGTCCACTTCCACGCGCAGGTTCACTACGCCCACCTGGCGCTGCTCGAAGGCGGACTTCGGATAGGACGGCGGCCGCATCTTTTCGACCTGGATCTCCCGATCCATGACGGATCCTGCCGGGCCTCCCGCCGCACCGCCCTGGCTGGCCCACGCCACCGCGCCCATTCCCAGACACAAGCCGACCACCAGCACCTGCCCCGACACCCACGGCAATGCCTTCCGCTTGGACTGCTTCAACATGGCGATACGCTCCTTCAACACGGGTTGGCTGCGCCAATGGCAGACCGCTGGCGCAACCGGATGGACCAGCTGCGCCTTCAGCAGCGTGCTGGCGTAGAGACCGCGCAGCGCAGGCTGCGGGGCAATGGTGCGGGCATCGCAGGCCAGTTCCTGGTCCCGCAGGAAGCGGCGTGCAGCCCATGGCACGAGCGGGTGGAACCAGAACACCGCGCGTGCCATCAGCAGCGCCCCATTGGCCCAGTGATCGCCATTGCGACGGTGGCTGCGCTCGTGCTGCAGGATCAGGCCCTGCTCCTGTGCGGTGAACTGCTGGTCGAAGTCCGGGCCTACCACGATGCGCGGACGCCACAGGCCGACCAGCGCGGGCAGCCCGGGATCAGCGCTGGCCTGCCAGCTGCCATCTGCGCGTGCACACAGTTGGCCCATGCCACGTTCAAAGCGCCGCTGCGCACGTAGATCGCGTAGCAGACAAAGGACCGCCCCCAGCGTCCATGCCAGCAGCAACAGCCCGGCCCACGGCAGCGACTGCCCCGCCATGCCTTCGACGGCGCCGGGTACCACTTTCAGCGGCAACGTCGGCACATGCTCCAGAAGTGCCACCTGCGGCAACGGCAGCATCAGTGCCAGCAGCAGCATCGGCAGCAGCCACCAGCTGCGATAGGCCAGCGCAACGCCCCCCAATCGCACCAGCAGCGGCCGCATTACCGCCAGCAGGACCACGCCCACCGCCAACCACAGGCTGGCCTGCCACACTCCGTTGAGCAGCTCAGTCATGGTCCAGCTCCTGGATCAGCTTCTTCAGTTCGGCGATGTCCTGCGCACTCAACTGGCCGCGTTCGCTGAAGTGCGCGACCAACGGCGCAACGCGCCCTTCGAAGACACGGCCGATGAAGTCCTGGCTCTGCGCCTCCACCCACGCCTGGCGCTGCAGCAACGGCCGGTACAGGTAGCGCCGGCCATCACGTTCGGCAGCAATCGCGCCCTTGGTCAGCAGGCGGTTGAGCAGGGTCTTGATGGTCGGCTCGGCCCAGTCACGGTGGGCCAGCGCGGCCACCACGTCGTCGGCGCTGCGCGGTGCCTGCTGCCAGAGCACCTCCATCACAACGGCTTCGGCTTCGCTGATCGGGGTCATGATTTACATCCGTAATCGACGATTTGATTACGCGCGTAATCGAAAGCCTTGTCAACCCCCTCGACTCCAGGTTCATCGCACCTGCGCCAGCATCGATGCCTCCCGCCCCAGGCCCCGGATGAAAGCGCTGCCCAAGAAGGACGTCCCGGTCGAGCACGCCCGCCGCTTCCTCGAACCCGGCCCGATCGTGCTGGTCAGCACGGCGTGGCGTGACCAGCGCAACCTGATGACGATGGGCTGGCACATGGTGATGGGCATGTCGCCTTCGCTGGTCGCCACCTACCTGTGGCACGAAAACCACAGCCACGCATTGGCGCGCGGCAGCGGCGAATGCGTTATCAACGTGCCGGGGGTGGAACTGCTCGATACCGTCGTGGACATCGGCAACTGCAGCGGCCGCGAGGTCGACAAATTCGCCCGTTTCGGGCTCGATGCGCAGCCCGCGCGCGAGGTTGGCGCACCGCTGGTCGGGCAGTGTCATTCCTGCTTCGAATGCCGCCTCTACGACGACAGCCAGGTCGCAGCGAACAACCTGTTCATCTGGGAAATCGTGCGCGCCCACGTGGCGCCACGGCCGAAGCTGCCGCGCACGGTGCATTACCGCGGCGATGGGCAGTTCATGGTGTCCGGTGCGGAGGTCTCGCGTCGACGGCGGTTCAAGCCCGACATGCTGTAATGCCCGCACTCCCCCACACGCAGGACCACCGCGCATGACCGAACACCTCACCGACCTGGACGCCGCTGTCGACTGGTTGTTTGCGCGCGTGGACGGGCCGCTGCGGATCGGGGCACCGCTGGCACTGGGCAAGCCACATCGGTTGCTCAATGCCCTTTACGCACGCGTCGAGCACGACCCTTCGCGGCCGCTGCAGCTGTATACCGCGCTGTCGCTGAACCCGCCGAAGGCGCGCGGCAACGGCCTGGAAGCGCGCTTCATGGCACCGTTCGCGCTGCGTCACTTCGGTGATGATTTCCCTCGCCTGGCCTATGCCGATGCGATCGCGCGCGACGCGCTGCCGGCGCACGTGCAGGTGGAAGAGTTCTACATGCAGTCCGGCGCCCTGCTCGGTTCGCGCCAAGCGCAGTCCAGCTATACCAGCCTGAACTACACCCACGCCGCCGATGCCGTAGCGCAGCGCGCGCCGCAGGTGATCGTGCAGAAGGTGGCAATGCGCCCGGATGACCGCCGGCTCTCGCTGTCGTGCAACAACGACATCACCCAGGACACGCTGGATGCGATGACCGCGCGCGGCCTGCCGCGCCCGTTGATGATCGCTGAGATCGATCCTCAGTTGCCCTATCTGGGCGGCTCGGCGACGGTTGATGTGTCGTTCTTCGATCTGGTGATCACCCCACCGCCGCCGTACCCGGCGCTGTTCGGGCTGCCGCGGCAGCCGGTCGGCGATGCCGACTACGCCATCGGCCTGTATGCCAGCACACTGGTGCGCGACGGCGGCACCCTGCAGATCGGCATTGGCACGCTGGCCGACGCGCTCAGCCATGCGCTGGTGCTGCGCCACACCGACAACGCGCGCTACCGCCGCGTGCTGCATGCGCTGGATCCGCAGCTGGCCAGCCATCCGCTGGTGCAGGAGATCGGCGGACTGGATCCGTTCGAGGTCGGCCTGTATGGCTGCAGCGAAATGCTCAACGAGGGCTTCCGCCGGCTGGTGCAGACCGGCGTGATCAAGCGCAAGGTGCACGACGACCTGGCGCTGATGCAGCGCATCGAGAATGGCAGCACGCTGTCCATCGACCACGCTACCCTGGCCGCCGAAGGCGAGTACCTGCACGGCGCGTTCTACCTGGGTTCGCCGGAATTCTACGAGTGGCTGCGCACGCTGCCGGAAGACGAGTGCCGTGCGATCGGCATGCGCCGCATCAGCGAGATCAACCAGCTGTATGGCGGCAACGAGACGCTGGAGCGCCTGCAGCGCCGCCATGCGCGCTTCTTCAACTCCTGCATGATGGCCACCGCGCTGGGCGCGGCGGTGTCGGATGCGCTGGACGATGGCCGCGTGGTGTCCGGCGTGGGCGGCCAGTACAACTTCGTGGCGATGGCACATGCGCTGCCGGAAGCCCGCAGCGTCTTGATGTTCCGCGCCGCGCGCGATGACAAGGGCCAGCGCGAATCCAACGTGCGCTGGAACTACGGGCACACCACCATCCCGCGCCATCTGCGCGACATCTACCTCAACGAATACGGCATCGCCGATCTGCGCGGCCTGACCGACGAGGACTGCGTGCATGCGATGACCGCGATCACCGAGGCCCCGTTCCAGGGTGGCCTGCTGCAGCAGGCACACGCCTCGCGCAAGCTGCTGGCGGCCACGCAGCCGGATCCACAGCATCAGCAGCGCAACACGCCGCAGGCACTGGCCGCGGCACTGGCCCCATTCCGCACCGATGGCAGCCTGCCCGACTATCCGTTGGGCAGCGACTTCAACGAGATCGAGCAGGTGCTGGTGAAGGCGCTGGGCTGGCTGAAGGCCAACACGCAGACCCGCGGCGACAAACTGCGCACGGTCTGGGCGGCGCTGCGCCAACCGGCTGGCGACGGCGATGCGGTGTACCTGCAGCGCATGGACCTGCAGGCACCGAAGGATTTCGCCGAACGCCTGGACGCGCGACTGCTGCGCCTCGCGCTGGCACGCACCGCCTGAAAAAAGGGGACGGAGGGGATTAAGTCGTTTGTGCACATGCGACTTAATCCCCTCCGTCCCCTTTTTCTTCCGGCAACGAGAAAGGCCGGCTTGCGCCGGCCTCTCCCTTCCTGCTTCGCGAGGCTGCTTACAGCGCCTTGGCGGCTTCCACCACGTGGGCAGTGGTGATGCCGAAGTGCTTGTACAGCTGGTCGGCCGGGGCCGAGGCACCGAAGGTGTCGATACCGATCACCGCACCGTCCAGGCCGACGAACTGACGCCAGAAACCTGTGACACCGGCTTCCACGGCCACGCGCTTGCGCACGGCGTTCGGCAGTACCGATTCACGGTAGGCCGCATCCTGGCGCAGGAACACGTCGGTGGACGGCATCGAGACCACGCGGGTCTTGAGGCCGGCCGCGTCCAGCTGGGCCTTGGCTTCGGTCGCCAGCGAAACTTCCGAACCGGTGGCGATCAGGATCACGTCCGGGGTACCGGCGGCATCGGCCAGCACGTAGCCACCGCGCTCGATCTGGGCGATCTGCTCGGCGTTGCGCGGCTGGTGCGGCAGGTTCTGGCGGCTGAACACCAGGCAGCTCGGGCCGTCCTGGCGGGTGATCGCAGCCTTCCAGCTCACCGCCGACTCGACCGCATCGCACGGACGCCACACGTCGTTGTTCGGGATGTAGCGCAGCGAGGCCAGGTGCTCCACCGGCTGGTGGGTCGGGCCGTCTTCGCCCAGGCCGATCGAGTCGTGGGTGTAGACGTGGATGGCGTGGGCCGGGATCAGCGCGCTCATGCGCACGCCGTTGCGGGCGTAATCGCTGAACACCAGGAAGGTAGCGTCGAACGGAATGAAGCCGCCGTGCAGGGCCAGGCCGTTGGCGATGGCGGTCATGCCGAACTCGCGCACGCCGTAGTACACGTAGTTGGCGTTGGCGTCGTCGCTGGCCACCGACTTGCTGCCCTTCCACAGGGTCAGGTTGGAGTGCGCCAGGTCGGCCGAGCCGCCGACGATTTCCGGCAGCAGCGGGGCATAGGCTTCGATGGCCAGCTGCGAGGCCTTGCGCGAGGCGATCGTCGGGCCTTCAGCGGCCACCTGGGCGATGTAGGCATCGGCCTTGGCAACGAAGTCGGCCGGCAGCTCGCCGTGCGAACGGCGGGTCAGCTCGGACGCTTCAGCCGGGTACTGGCTGGCGTACTTGTCGAACAGCTGCTCCCACTCGGCCTGGCGCAGCGTACCGGCGCCATTGGCGCGCCAGCCGTCGTAGATCGCCTGCGGGATCTCGAAGGGACCGTATTCCCAGCCCAGCTGCTTGCGGGTGGCTTCCAGTTCGTCCTTGCCCAGCGGGGCGCCGTGGCTGGATTCCTTGCCCGCCTTGTTCGGCGAACCAAAACCAATGGTGGTGCGGCAGCAGATCAGGGTCGGCTTGTCGCTCTGCGACAGCGCGGCCTCGATGCCGGCCTTGATGCTCTCCGGGTCATGGCCATCGACATCGCGCACCACGTTCCAGCCATAGGCCTCGAAACGCTCCGGGGTGTTGTCGGTGAACCAGCCCTCGACATTGCCGTCGATGGAGATGTGGTTGTTGTCCCAGAAACAGACCAACTTGTGCAGGCCCCAGGTACCGGCCAGCGAAGCGGCTTCATGCGACACGCCTTCCATCAGGCAGCCATCGCCCATGAACACCCAGGTGCGGTGGTCGACCACTTCCAGCTCCGGGCGGTTGAAGCGCTGTGCCAGCAGCTTCTCGGCCAAGGCGAAGCCCACGGCATTGGCGAAACCCTGGCCCAGCGGGCCGGTGGTGGTTTCCACGCCCGGGGTCTCGTGGCGTTCCGGGTGACCGGCGGTGTGGCTGCCCAGCTGGCGGAACAGCTTCAGCTGCTCGATCGGCAGGTCGTAACCACTCAGGTGCAGCAGCGCGTACTGCAGCATCGAACCGTGGCCGTTGGACAGCACGAAACGGTCGCGGTTGAACCAGTGCGGGTTGCTCGGGTTATGGCGGAGATAGTCGTTCCAGAGGACTTCGGCGATGTCGGCCATGCCCATGGGCATGCCGGGGTGGCCGGACTTTGCGGTTTCAACCGCATCGGCGGCAAGGAAGCGGATGGCGTTGGCCAACTGGCGACGGGTAGGCTGCGTCATGGTTCTGTCGGAATCGGGAGGCGGCCGCGGACGTGCGGGCGGCCTATTGTCCCATAGTCGCCGGGCGGGGGGCGGTTCACCTTGCCCGGTCGTGCCGGCCGCTGGCCGGCGACGTCGTCATCTCCGCCGGATTCCGCATGTGAAACGGGGTCGGAGCCCTTTCCCTGCGGAAAGGAATCCGACCCCGATCAGGTCGCCAGCAGTGGCGTTGGACTCAGTCCTGCTGCGGGCCCAGCGCCGGGCCGTCGTGCGATTCGCCCTTGGCCACCAGGGTGGTCAGGGCCAGGTCGCCGGTCACGTTCAGGGCGGTGCGGCACATGTCCAGGAAGTGGTTCACGCCCAGGATCAGGCCGATGCCCAGCGGGTTCACGCCCACCATCGCGCAGATCATCGCCACCACCGGCAGCGAGCCCGACGGCACGCCGGCGGTACCGATGCCACCGAGGATGCAGACCGCCATCACCATGAACTGCTGGCCGATGCTCAGGTCCACGCCGAAGAACTGGGCCAGGAAGATCACCGTCACACCCTCGAACAGCGCGGTGCCGTTCTGGTTGGCGGTGGCGCCCACGGTCAGCACGAAGCGCGACACGCGCTGCGGCAGGCCCATCTGGTCGGCCACGCGCAGCGCGGTCGGCAGGGTAGCGTTGCTGGAGGCGGTGGAGAACGCCATCACCGTCGCTTCCTGGGTATCGCGGAAGAACGACAGCGGCGAACGTCCGGACAGCCACACCGCGGTGCCGTAGGTCACGATCATGTGCAGGCCCAGCGCCAGCACCACCACGCCCACGTAGGCACCAAGGCGGATGATCAGCTCGAAGCCGAACAGTGCGGCCAGGTTGAACATGAAGCAGGCCACCGCATACGGGGCCAGGCGGATGACCAGGTTGATCAGGGTCATCGAGATTTCGAACACGCCTTCGATGGCGCGGCGCAGCGGGGCGACCTTCTCGTTGTCGGTCAGCACCATGCCGATGCCGAACATCAGCGCGAAGAACATCAGCGACAGGATCGCGCCGTTGTCCGACGCCGCCTGCAGCACGTTGCTCGGCACGATCGACAGCAGCATGTCCATGCCCTTCGGCGTGCCATGGATGCCCGCGACGATTTCCTTGCTGCGCTCGGCGTTCTCAGACAGCATCATCGCGGCGACCTGCGGGTCGACGCCGGCACCCGGCTTGAGCAGGTTGACCAGCACCAGGCCGATGCCCACGGCGATGCCGGACAACAGCACGGTGTAGGCCAGGGTCTTCCAGCCGATGCGGCCGAGGGCGCGGATGTCGCCCATTTCCGACACGCCCATGATCAGCGCCGAGAAGATCAACGGCACGATCAGCATGAAGATCAGATTGAGGAACAGGCCCGACGCCGGGGTGGTGACGTAGTCCATTACCCACTTGGCACCGGCCTGCAGACCATCGACGCTGCCGCCCAGGGCGTGCACGATCAGTCCCAGGACCAGGCCGATCGCAAAGCCGATGCCCATCTTCCAATGCAGGGGCAACTTCTTCTTGTCGGCAGCAGCTGCTGTCATACGCGGGTTTCCTCGAAAAATGAATGCACTCTAACAAAGCGCGCAAGCGGCGCCGGTTCAGGTTCGCCGTGGCGGATACAGCGGCGCCAGGCCAGTGTCGGCGGTGCCCGTAGCCGCCGACCAGTGCGGTCCGTCACGGAAGACCTCGCGCAGGCGCGCACGCAGCGGCGCCAGATCACCCTGCCCGCCCCAGCGCGCCTGCTGCAGGTCCTGCAGCACCTGGCGCTGGGCAGCATCCTCAAGCCGCGCGATGACCTGCTCGATGCGTTCAACGCCGGCCATCGCACACAGCTGTGCTTCCACCTGGTCGAAGCCTTCGCCATCCAGCGCGCGGCGCAGTTCGGCCAGGCCGGCACGCCCGCTCGCCACAGTCGGCACAGCGGGCTTGCCCGCCACAGGCGCCACTGCACGCGCGCGCCGGCCACGCTGCCAGCCCCACAGCAGGGTCAACAGCCACAGCAATGCCAGGCCGATGGCGGCGCCCATCCATGGCCACGGACGTTCGGCCAGGCCACTGGCGCGCGGATCGGTCGCCGCGATGCGGCTGTCCTGGCCATCGGCACCCGGCAGCGCCGCATCGGTGTCGATCGGCGGCAGCGGTGCCGGTGTGGTCGTGCCACCCCCTCTACCCGCGGCGACGGCCAGCGTCAGGTCCGGCAGCTTCGCTTCCTGTGCCTTGCCATTGCGCACGTCCCACCACGGCAGGCGCGGCCCCGGCACCACCAGCGAACCCGGCTGGCGCGGCACGATCGAATAGCGGCGGGTGATCTTCAGCCGCGGCGTGCTGCCATTGAAGGTCTCTTCGTACTGCGCAGGTTCGGCGAACACCTGCGCAGCGTTGCCGACGTCCGGCACCGGCAGATCGGTGAACTGCGCGCGGGTCGCGCCCTCGGCAACCGCTTCGACCACCACGTTGGCGGCCTCCCCGCTGCGGGCGCTGGTCGGTGCACTGGTGTAGCGCAGCTGCAGGCTCTGCAGCGGCAACCATGGCTGCGGTGCCTGTGCCGGTTGCGCCTGCACCTGCAGCGTGCGGTCCGCACCGGTGGCATTCATGCGGCCGTCGCCGCCACCGAAGAAATCATCGAAGAAGCCGCCGGCACTGCGCCCGTTGAAGCGGGCACCGGCAAGGCGCAACGCGCCACTGCGCTCCGGAATCAGCAGGAAGCGGCGTTCGACCATGTTGTAGCGGCGGCCGTTGACCTGGCGCACATCGGTGCGGTCGTCACCTACCCGCTGCAGCGACGCACCCGCCGGGGTATCCAGCACCAGTTCGCCCGACGCCAGCTGCGACGCGAAGTACAGACGCACGACCACGCCCACGCTCTGTTGCACGTAAGGCGTCTCGTCATCGACCACGGTCTCGATGAAGGCCATCGCATTGCTGTCCGGACCGGCCACGACGGCCGCATCCACCTGCAGGGTCAGCGGCGCGGTGCGCGTGCTGCCCACCTGCAGACCCGGAACCACCAGCGCGCCGCTGCGCCGTGGCGTCAGCGCCACGCCATACAGGTTGCGCTGCTGCATGCTGCCGTTGCTCCACTCCACCTGGCGGCTGCTGGTCTGCCCGCTGAGATCGAAGTCGGTACGCAGCGGTGTGAAGTCTGGCGCGCCCTGATCACTCTCGACATTGAGAGTGACCGTGTCGCCCATCGCGATGCGGTCGCGGTCCAGCCAGGCACGCGGCTGCGCCCAGGCCAGCAGCGGCAGCCACAGCAGCAGTGCCGCCAGTACCTGCAATGGCCTGCGCCCGTGCATGTTGATCGCCCGCGTCATCGCCCTTCCCTCTTCCTGCGTTCGTTTTCCAGCTGGAACTTGGCCCGCAACAGCGCACCCGGATCATCCGGTACACGCCGCATCCACGCCTCCACCGCCTGTTGCTCCTCGCGCTGGCGCGGGGTGCTGCCCTCACTGCCCGGCACCGGCTTGCCGTCCTTGTCAGCCTTGCCCTCGCGCGCCTGCTGCATTGCCTGCTGCATGCGTTGGCGCTGCTGTTGGTCGGCCTGCGCCTGTGCCTTGGCATCTTCCACCTGCGGCGGTGCCTGCTGGCCATCGCGGCCACGCTCGCCGGGCTGCGGGCTCGACTGGGATGTGTCGTCACCCGCCTTGGGCTGCCCCTGCTGGCCCGACCGCGGCTGCCCTTGGCCGGGATCCTGCTGGCCCTGCTGCGGTTGCTGGCCCTGCGGGTTCTGCTTGCCGCGCGAATCGTCCTGCTGCTTCTGCTGGCCATTCTGCGGCGGCTTCTGCTGATCCTGCCCCTCCCCCCCCGACTGCTTGCGCTTGCGCGCGGCATCGACCACGGCACGGTTGGCCACCGCATCGGCCATGCCGGGATGCAGTGCCAGCGCGCGGTCGTAGGCGGCGATGGCCTCATCGTAGTTGCCCTGGCGTGCCAGCGCGTTGGCCAGGTTGTACCAGCCTGCATCGCTGTCGATGCCTTCGAACTGCTTGCGTGCACTGGCAAAGTCGCCATTGCGGTAGGCCTGTACGCCTTCGGCCAGGCGCTGGTGCTGCAGTTGGTCAGGACGCTTCCACAGCGTGCCCTGCACGGGCGGCGAAGACGGTGCAGCAGGCGTCTGTGCCTGTACATCCGTCGTCCACGGCAACAGGCCAACCGCCAGCACGGCGGCCAGCACCGCGCGGCGACGGAAGGCCAGCAGCGCCAGCAGCATCACCGGCGGCAGCAGCCAGAAGCCCTCGTCACGCCATTGCTTGCCTTCGCCCGGCCGTTGCGCTGCCGTACCCTCGCGCGCATCCAGCACCCCCAGTGCGCGCAGGTCACTGTCATCGGCCGCGATGCGCGCATAGCGCCCACCGCCTGCCGTGGCCAGCGCGCGCAGGCTGCCTTCATCCAGCGCGGCCTGGCGGATCTGGCCACTGCCGTCGCGATAGGCGGCACCGGCTGGCGTGCCCAGGCCCAGCACCGACACCTGCATGCCCAGACTGCGCGCCTGCGTGGCCGCCAGCGTCGCTTCACCGTCGGCCTGATCGGTGACCAGCAGGATCTGCCCCTGCGGCGCAGCAATCTGTCGCATCAACCGGGTGGCCCAGTCAATACCGCGGTCGGCGCGCTGGCCCTCGCGCGGCATCACATCGGGCGACAAGGCATCCAGATACAACGCGACATTGCTGCCGTCGTCGGTCAGCGGCGCGACGGTATAGGCATCGTCGGCATACACCACCAGGCCGACCTGTCCGCCCTGGCGTACGCGCAGCAGTTCACCCACCTTGGCCCGCGCCTGCAGCAGGCGCGAGGGCGGCAGATCGGTGGCGGTGATCCGGCTGGACAGGTCCAGCACCACCAGCAACGGCGCGCTGGCCTGGAACATCGGTTGCGCCTGCTGGCGCCAGCTCGGTCCGGCCATCGCCAGCGAGGCCAGCGCCCAGCCCAACAGGAGTGCCCACGGCAGGCGCGCACGACGGCGCGTTCCGGCAGCCAGCAGATGCGGCAACAGGTGTGCATCCACCGCCTGTCGCCACACATCGCTGCGTCGCTGCCGGTACAGCGCCAGCGCCAGGATCACCGGCAACGCGAGCAAGGCCCACAGCCATTCCGGGCGCAGGAAGTGCAGCGCGTTCCAGTCAGGAAGATTCGAAGCCAATGCGATCATCGGCGTCGCTCCGGCCACAGCCAGGCCAATGCGCCCAGCAACAACGCCAGGCCCAACGGCCATGCATAGCGTTCTTCGCGCGGGCGCAGGCTCGGCCCCTTCGCCGCGATCGGCTCCAGCCGATCCAGTTCGGCATAGATGCCGGCCAGCTGCGCGGTATCGCGGGCGCGGAAGAACTGGCCGCCGGTCATGCTCGCGATCTTCTTCAAGGTGGCCTCGT
This sequence comes from Stenotrophomonas sp. WED208, assembly GCF_040984485.1. Lineage (NCBI taxonomy): Bacteria > Pseudomonadati > Pseudomonadota > Gammaproteobacteria > Lysobacterales > Lysobacteraceae > Stenotrophomonas > Stenotrophomonas sp. WED208. The sequence goes on along the minus strand of NZ_JAZARB010000001.1, from coordinate 903,789 downwards.
CGACCGGGTCCTGATCGGCGGAAATGGGAATGCCGAACAGGCGCATGCTGCCATCGCCACCAAACGCAACAGTGTGGATGCGTACGCCTTCGGCACGCGCGACTTCGGCGGCACGCAGGGGTTCCAGCACGCCGGCATTGCTGACGCCGTCGGTCAGCAGGATCAGCACGCGCTGGCCTTCGGGCTGGCTGCGCAGGCGTTTCACCGCCAGGCCGATGGCATCACCGATGGCGGTCTCGCGCCCGGCCAGACCAACCACGCTGTCGCGCAACTGGTCGCGCACGCTGGCCAGATCGGCAGTCAGCGGCGTGAGTGTGTAAGCGCGGTCGCCGAACACCAGCAGGCCGATGCGGTCACCGGCACGGCGGTCGAGGAAGTCGGCCAGCACGGCCTTGGCGGCGGTGAGGCGATCGACCGCCTGCCCGCCCAGCACCATGTCGCCCTCGCCCATGCTGCCGGACACGTCCATCGCCAGCATCATCTGCCGGCCCTCCTGCGGTGGCGTGACTGCCTCACCCAACTGCTGCGGACGGGCCAGCGCGATGCACAGCGCGCACCAGCCCAGCCACAGCAGCAGCGTACGCAGCCACGACACATCAACGCGTCCACCACCGGCCAGCGCTTCCAGTTCGGTGGCCGCATATGGCACGCGCAGCGCAGCGCCCGGATCGGCACGACGTTTCCACCAATGCATCAGCAATGGCAACGGCAACGCCAGCAGCGCCAGCGGCCACGCCAGCTGCAGGTCCGGCCACGGCCAGTAGCTCGCCAACTGGTTCATCGACGGCGCTCCAGCAGCATGGCCAGATAGCGCTCACGCGCCCAACTGCGCACGGCGGCCACTTCGCTGGCGTCAACGCGTGGACGGTAGGCCCCTTCGGCCAGCAGGCTGCGGCGGGCATCGGGCAACGTGCCCTGCGGATCCACCCGCCGCCACCAGGCATCATCGCGCAGGGATTCACTGCCAGGCCGTGCCTGACGTGCGGCGCGACGCAGCAGTCCTGCGATCGCCGCCAGTTCCGCAGCAGCATCGGCGGTCGATGCCAGCTCCTGATCGAACAGCTGCAACCAGCGTTGGCGGCGACGGCGACGCTGCCAGCCGAAGAATGCGACCACCAGCAGCACCAGCAGGACCGCACCTGCGATCATCAGATAGCCCGGTGCCGGCGGCCACCATGAGGGCGCGGGCGGCAGCTGCACGTCGCGCAGCGGCAGGTTCGCGCTCATGCCGGCACCTCGGTCGGTGACGGCGCCAGCCAGGCGTCGCTGGCTGCATCGGTGGACAGTACCTGCACGTCGACGCGGCGTGCGCCGAGCTGGCGGCGCAGCGCCTGCAACGGTTCGACGAAGTGCGCCTGCCAATGTGCCTGCACCTCGCTGCGGCGCAGGTCGAGACCGACGCGCTGCTGCGCGGTCTGGAACTGCAGCGCGGCCGAGGGCGGCTGCATCTCCAACGGATCGACCAGCAGCACCAGGCTGAGGTCATGGTGCTGGGCCAGCGCGCTCCAGCGCGCCGGTGGAATGCGGATGGCCTGCTGCGGATCGGCCAGCACCAGCATGCGCGCACCCGGGCGAAGCACGCGGGCGGCGTGGTCCAGCGCGCGCTCCAGGCCGAGGTCATCGGCAGGCGGCTGTGCATACCAGCGGGTGAGTGCATCGAGCACGCGCAACACGCCACGCGGGCCGCCGGCGGGTGCGATGGGCGGCTCACGATCACTGCCGCGCAATGCACCGATGCGGTCGCCCCGACGCTGCGCCGACCATGCGGCGACGGCGCCCGCGCGCGCGGCCTGCACCGACTTGAAGCGTACGCGGGTGCCGAAATACAGGGCCGGCGACGTATCGGCCACGATCAGGCTGACCCGCTCGCGCTCGGCCTGGAACAGCTTGGTGTGGGCACGGCCGGTACGCGCGGTCACCCGCCAGTCAATATGCCGCGCATCATCACCGGCCACGTACTCGCGTGACTCGGCGTATTCCATGCCGCGCCCACGCAGCGGCGACGGCGCCTGCCCGGCGTTGCCCGCACGGCCACGGCGCGGCGGTGGCGGCCGCTGTGCAAGGCGGCGCAGCGCCACCAGTTCGGACAGCTGCGGGCGCAGCCCGTCGCCATCACTGGCGTTGGATGCAGGTTCCAGGGACGGATCGGTCATGCGCAGGCTCAGGGTGCCGGCACCCGGGCCAGCAGCTCCTGCACCAGGCGCTCACCATCCCAGCCTTCGGCGGTGGCCTCGTAGCTGGGCAGCACGCGATGGCGCAGCACGTCGGCAGCGACCGCACGCACGTCATCAGGGGTGACGAAATCGCGGCCGGCCAGCCAGGCGCGCGCACGTGCGCAGCGTTCCAGCGCGATCGATCCACGCGGGCTTGCACCCCAGGCGATGCGGCGGCCGAGACCGGCGTCATAGCGCGACGGATCGCGCGAGGCCAGCACCAGTTCGATCAGGTAGCGCTCCAGCGCCGGCGCCATGTGCAGGTCCAGAACTTCGCGACGGGCATCGAACACATCCTGCATCGGCAGCTTCTCCGGTACCGGTGCCGCCTCGCCCAGCGCGCCACGGGCACGCTCGCGGGCCAGCCGCAGGATCTCCGATTCGGCGGCCTGGTCGGGGTAGCTGATGCGCACATGCATCAGGAAACGGTCCAGCTGCGCTTCGGGCAGCGGAAAGGTGCCTTCCTGCTCGATCGGGTTCTGCGTGGCCATCACCAGGAACAGCGACGGCAGTGCGTAGGTGTGGCGACCCACGGTGACCTGGCGCTCCCCCATCGCTTCCAGCAGCGCCGACTGCACCTTGGCCGGTGCGCGGTTGATTTCGTCGGCCAGCAGGATCGGATGGAAGATCGGACCGGGCACGAATTCGAAGCGACCTTCCTGCGGGCGCCAGATCTCGGTGCCGGTCAGATCGGCCGGCAGCAGGTCGGGGGTGAACTGCACACGGGCGAAATCGGCCTCCAGGCGCGCGGCCAACGCGCGGATGGCGGTGGTCTTGGCCAGGCCCGGGGCACCTTCCACCAGCAGATGGCCGTCGGCCAGCAGGGCAATCAGCAGACGTTCGACCAGTGCGGCCTGGCCCACGATCTCCGCTGACAGCGCGTCGCGCAGCTGGGTGAAGGCGGCATGCAGGCGGGAGGTGGCCGGCGCAGGCGGCGGCGAGGCGGTTTCGGGCATCGGCGGTGGCAGGTTCATGGGGGCCTTTGACCGGCGCGGGACGGCACGGGTTCCCGACATCATCGCAGGGTGCCCTGCGATTGGCATCAAGAACGGCTGAACGGCCCATCCGCGCATGGCGTGGATCTACCGGCGGAAACGAAGAAGGGCCGCACGCGGCGGCCCTTCTTCGCATCATGGGTTGCGCGGGCTTAGTTCTGCTTGGCCACGCGCAGCACCTTCGGGGTGACGAACACCAGCAGCTCGGCCTTGTCCTTGCTGCGGCCACGCTTCTTGAACAGATTGCCCAGGAACGGCACGTCGCCCAGGAACGGCACCTTGCTCACGCTGTTGCGGTCGGTGAACTCATACACGCCACCGATGACCACGGTCTGGCCGTCATCCACCAGCACCGCAGTGTTGACCTCGCGGCGGTTGATTTCCGGCACGGTGCCATAGCCCTGCAGCTGGATCAGGCGCTCCACTTCGTCCTTCTTCAACTGCATGTTGAGGAACACGCGGTTGTCGTTGGTGATGGTCGGGGTGACCTTCAGCTCCAGCACCACTTCCTTGAACTGCACGTTCGGCGTGGCAATGCCGCCGGCACCACCACCGCTGATGGTGACGTAGCCGATTTCCTTGCCCTGCTTGATCAGCGCTTCACGCTGGTTGGTGGTGACCACGCGCGGGTTGGAGATCACTTCGCCACGGGACTCTTCCTGCATGGCCGACAGCTCCACGTCCAGCAGGTAGCCGGCGTTGAGGATCGACAGGGCCAGCGAACCCGGGGTGCTGGTCGAGGCAGCCGGCAAGTTGAAGTTCAGGCCACGCTTGATCGCCGACATCAACGGAACCGGCGCCGGTCCAACGCTGCCACCGGCCTCCCAGTCACGATAGGCCTTGGCATTGGCCGCCGCCGTATCGGCCTGCGACTTGATGGTCTCCCCATTGGCATCCAGATTGCCACTGAAGTACACATTGTCACGGCTGCCACTGATGCCGAACTTCGCACCCAGCTCGCGGGCGAAGGTATCGGTGGCGATGACGATGCGGCTTTCGATCAGCACCTGGTCGACCGGGCGATCAATCACACCGATCAGTTCGCGCATGCGCGCGATCTTCTTCGGAATGTCGCTGATCATCAGCGTGTTGGTGCGCTCGTCGGCGACGATGCGGCCACGCGAGGACAGGAAGCCGCTGTCTTCCTGCGACGGCGAGCCCGAGCCACCTGCACCACCGCTTCCGCTGCCGCCGATACCCTTGGCTTCGGTCAGCGCTTTGAAGATCTGGGTGGCGCTGTGGTAGTTGATCTGGACGTAATCGGTAACCAGGTCCTCGCGGTTCTCGATGGCGATGCGCGCGTCTTCCTTCTCCTGCTCGAACTTGGCCAGTTCAGCCTGCGGAGCGACCCAGATCACGCTGCCGTCGCGGCGCTTGTCCAGGCCCTTGGCACGCAGCACGATGTCCAGTGCCTGGTCCCACGGCACATTGACCAGGCGCAGGGTCACATTGCCCTGTACCGAATCGGACGCCACCACGTTGAGATTGGATTCTTCAGCGATCAACTGCAGCACGGTGCGCACCGGCACGTCCTGGAAGTTGAAGGTCACCGGCTTGCCGGTGAAACCGCGCTGGCCGACAGCCTTGGCGGCCTGGGTGACGCTGCCGGCAGTGACCGCACCAACGGCGGCCGGAGCCTGCCGCGGGCTGATCTCCACCACGTACTCGTTGCCGCTCTGGTAGGCCAGCGATTCCACGGCGCCACCGGTGCTCAGCACCAGTTGGGTGCCGGCACCGGACGGCTTGGCGTCGATGCGCTGCACCGGCGTGGCGAAGTCGGTGACGTTCATCGGCTTCTGCAGGTTGGCCGGCAGCCGGGCGTTGCCGACATCGACCACCACGCTGTTGCCCTGCGTGCGCAGGTCCGGAATCGCACCCTGGCCGTCGAACTGGACGATCAGGCGCCCGGCGCCGTCATCGCCACGCTTGAAATCGATCTTGGCCACCGACAGGCCGGCCGGCGCGGTCGCCGGGGCCACGGTAGCGCCCACCGGCTTTTCCGCCGGTGCGGCGGCCAGCGCCGGAGCGCAGGCCAGCATCAGCGCGACTCCCAACGCGCTGACACGGTTCAAGGTAGAGCGCCGGATGGGACGCAGCCCCTTGGCTTGGTGAAAGGTCATCGTGCTATCCCCAGTAAACGATCATTGATCTTCAAGCGAGAGCGTTGCCGGCCGTTCCAGCCAGCCGCCCGCGCCATCCGGCACCAGTTCGATCAGCTCCACGCGGTCTTCGAAGACCGCCGTGACCCGCCCGTCGCTCTGCCCGAGGTAACCGCCCGGGCGCACCCGGTAGGTCACCTTGTCCGGCCCCATCACCAGCGCGACGGTGCCTGCACCGGTGCCGATGGTACCGACCATGTCCAGTGCATCCAGCGGGAAGCCTTCCAACGGCTCCTTGCGCCGGTTCGGATCCGGACGCATTCCGCCATTCCCCTGCTGCGGATTGGTCCAGGCATCGGTGAACGGGTCGCGCATGCCCTGCGCGGAGTACTCGAAGGTCTCGAACTGCTGCATCACCGGCAGCGGCTCCAGCGGCTGTGCCGGTCGTGCACGCTCGCCCTCCACCCACTTTTCAAGATTCGGCGCATCACCCGGCGTGCTGGTCACACCGCGGCCGCATGCGGCCAGCAGCAGCACGGCAGCCGCCATTCCACAACGTGCAAAGAAGGAACGGATCACTTCTTGTCCTCCTTGCCGGCTTCAGCCTTCTGCTGTTCCTGCACCTCGGTCTCGTCCAGGTAGCGATAGGTCTTGACCGTGCCGGACAGTTCCAGCGCGCCACTGCGGACGTTGCCGCTGGTCTTGTCCTTGGGCTTGAGGTTGATGTCATGCATGGTCAGGATCACCACCCGCGGCAGCGAGGCCACGCCGCTGACGAACGCGCCGAACTGGTGGTAGCTGCCCACCATCCGCAGCTTGATCGGCTTCTCGGCGTAGAACTCCTTGACCTGCTCCTGCTCGGGCTCGAACAGCTCGTTGGTCAGGCCGCTGGACAGCGCGGTCTGCGAAATGTCGATGATCAGGTCCGGCATTTCGGTCTTGCTGGGCAGCTGCCGCAGCATCTGCTGCAGCACCTGCTCCATCTGCGCCAGCTGCTGCTTCAGCGGCGCCAGGTTCACCGCGCGTTCCTGCTGCTTGGTGAACTCCGAACGCAGCTCGGTTTCCTTCGATTCCAGGCCGGCCAGTTCCTCGCGCTTGCCGCTGATCAGCAGCATCCACGCCAGGAACATGATCACCAGTGCCAGCAGCGAGCAGAAGACGATCTTGGCCTTCTGCGGCCAGTTGCCGATGTCGTTGAAATCCAGGTTCTTCAGATCGATCTTCTGGCTCATGCGCGGTCCCCCTGCAGCGGGGCATTGAAGGCCTGCGGCGGCTGCGCCAGGCGGCTGCCCTCAGGCTTCGGCGCAGGCTGGGCAGCCGGTGCGGCCGGTTGGTTCGGCTTGGCCGGAGCAGCGGCCGGCGCACTTGCCGGCGCGGCAGCAGGTGCCGCCGGCGTCGGTGCAGCCGGGTTCACTGCAGGACCTGCAGCCGGAGCCGCAGGCGTGGCCGCATCCGGGCCAGCGGCGAGCGGTGCCACCGGCGCCGGCGCAGCCGTCGCCACCGAACCGTCGGCGTTCAGGCCCGGCGTCGCCGCCACTTCCTCGCTCTGTGCCGGCAGTTTCACCTTGACCACGAACACGTACGGCAGCGCCTTGATATCCGCAACCGGGCCCGTCTTGCCGTCCTTGTCCTTCTCGGGGTCACGCGCTTCGATGATCGACAGCTCCGGGTTGGTCATCCAACCGGAGGTCTCCAGGTTGCGCATGTAGGCCGAAACACGGGCATTGGACTGGGTACGGCCTTCCAGGGTCAGCACATCACCTTCCTGCTTCAGCGCGGTCAGCACCAGGCCATCGGGGATCGTGCGCACCAACGCATCGAACAGGTGCACCATCTGCGAGCGCTTGGCCTGCAGTTCCTCGATCACCTTCTTACGCGCCAGCAGGCGGTCCTTCTGGGCGTCAAGGCGGTCGATCTCCTTGTTCTGTTCCTTGACCTTCTCGATCTCGGCTTCCAGATAGGCGTTGCGGTCCATCTGGCCGCTCACCTGGCGGTCGTAATAGAACCAGATCAGCAGCGACAGCAGCAGGCCACCGATCGCGGCCATGCCCAGCATTGCGTAGAACTCGCGCTGGCGTTGCTTGCGCCGTTCGGCGCGCCAGGGCAATAGATTGATGCGTGCCATCAGTCGAAGCTCCTCAGCGCCAGACCGGTGGCGATCATCAGCGCGGGGGCATCCTGGGCCAGCGCATGCGCGTTCACCTTCGGGCCCAGGGTCATCTGTGCCAGCGGGTTGGCGACCACGGTCGGCACGCCCAGCTGTTCCTCGACCATTTCCGGCAGACCGCCGAGCACGGCGCAGCCGCCGGCCAGCACGATGTGGTCGACGCGGTTGAACTCACTGCCCGCATAGAAGAACTGCAGCAGGCGGCTGATCTGCTGGACCGTGGCTTCCTTGAACGGCTCCAGCACTTCCATCTCGTAGCTTTCCGGCAGCCCGCCCTGGCGCTTGGCCAGTCCGGCTTCCTCGTAGCTCAGGCCGTAGCGGCGCATGATCTCGTCGGTCAGCTGCTTGCCACCGAACACCTGTTCGCGGCTGTACAGGCTGCGGCCGCCGCGCAGGACATTGAGGGTGGTCATGGTGGCACCGATGTCGACCAGCGCGACCACACCCTCGATGGATACCGGCAGCTCGCTGGCGACCAGGGCATAGGCGTTCTCGACCGCGAAGGCCTCCACGTCCATCACCTTGGCCTGCAGGCCACCCAGCTCCAGCGCCGACTGGCGCAGTTCCACGTTCTCCGAACGCGACGCGGCCAGCAGCACCTGGACCATCTCCGGGTTGTTCGGGATCGCCCCGATCACCTCGAAGTCCAGGTTCACTTCCTCGATCGGGTACGGAATGTAGTTGACCGCTTCCAGCTCGATCTGGGCTTCCATGTCGTTTTCGTCGAGCTCGGCCGGCATCGGGATCACCTTGGTGATCACCGCCGACCCGGCGACGGCGGCAGCGGCCAGCTTGGCCTTGCTCCCCGAGCGGTTCATCGCACGGCGGATGGCCTCACCCACGGCCTCCACTTCCACGATGTTCTTCTCCACCACCGCATTCGGCGGAAGAGGTTCCACAGCGTAATGTTCCACACGAAAACGGTTGCCACTGCGGGACAGCTGCAAAAGCTTTACCGCAGTCGAACTGATGTCGACGCCCACAAGCGGCGACTGACTTTTTGGGATGAGCCCCACGGTTTCTCCCCTGCCGACGGGCACTTGGACGCAAGACCTGCGCCCGAGCATTAATAACGTATTCTTAGCAAATGGCAACGGCCCTGCTGTGAAGTCCCTCACGGATTCACCATGCAGCCCCTGACTGTTCCCTTTGCGCTCCCCGGCGACGACCCCAGCCGCCACCTTGCGTAATCTATACTCTGCGACCACGAAATTCGCAATCGGAATCTGAACCCGATGACTCGACTCCGCCGCTGGCTGCGCTGGATCTTCCTGATTGTCCTGGTCCTGGCGCTGATCGGCGCGGCCGCCGTGGGCGGTCTGTACTACGCTGTGTCCTCCAAGCTGCCCGACGTGCAGACCCTGCGCGACGTTGAAATGCAGGAGCCGATGTACGTCTACGCTGCCGACGGCAAGCTGATGGCCGTGTTCGGCGAGACCCGGCGTACCCCGATCACCATGAAGGACGTGCCGGAGAAGCTGAAGCAGGCGTTCCTGGCCACCGAGGATGCCCGCTTCTACGAGCATGGCGGCGTGGACTACATGGGTATCGGCCGCGCGGTGTGGCTGCTGGCCACCACCAACGACAAGCGCGTGCCGGGTGGCTCCACCATCACCCAGCAGGTGGCCCGCCAGTTCTTCCTCAGCTCCGAGTACAGCTACACCCGCAAGCTGGCCGAGATCCTGCTGGCGCGGAAGATCGAGTCCGAGCTGAGCAAGGACGAGATCTTCGAGCTGTACCTGAACAAGAGTTTCTTCGGCAACCGCGCCTACGGTGTGGCCGCTGCTGCCGAGTTCTACTACGGCAAAAAGCTGAACGAGCTGGACCTGGACGAGATGGCCTCGCTGGCCGGCATCCCCAAGTTCCCGTCTTCGGGCAACCCGATCTCCAACCCGGAACGTGCCCGCCAGCGCCGCGACAACTACGTGCTGCAGCGCATGGCCGACCTGAAGTTCGTCAGCCAGGCCGAGGCCGACGCGGCCAAGGCGGTGCCGATGCACGCCACCGCGCATGAGCCGCCGGTGCAGGTCGATGCCCCGTACGTGGCCGAGCTGGTGCGCCAGGAAATGATCGCCCGCTTCGGCGGCGATGTGGTCAACAAGGGTTACCACGTCACCACCACCATCGACTCGACCCTGCAGACCGCCGCCAACCTGGCTGTCCGCGATGGCCTGCTGCTGTACGACCACCGCCACGGCTGGCACGGCGTGGAGAAGCAGGTCCAGGTGGGTGCCGGCGAAGACGCCGCCGCCCTGGCCGAGCACCTGCGCGGCATGTTCGGCCAGGCCGGGCTGCTGCCGGCCATCGTCGCCAGCACCGGCGCCGATGGCAGCGCTACCGTGGTGCTGGCCAACCGCAGCGAGATCGTGCTGCCGGCCGGTGCCGCCAAGTGGACCAACAAGACCCCGGGCAAGCTGGTGCAGCGCGGCGACATCGTGCGCGTACGCGCCGGTGCCAAGGACGGTGAGTGGCTGCTGGACCAGCTGCCGCGCGGCCAGTCCGCGCTGGTCTCGCTGGATGCCCACAACGGCGCGCTGAAGGCGCTGGTGGGTGGCTTCAGCTTCTCCGGCAACAAGTTCAACCGCGCCACCCAGGCCCGTCGCCAGCCAGGTTCGAGCTTCAAGCCGTTCGTCTACGCGGCTGCCTTCGACAAGGGTTACAACCCGGCCTCGATCGTGCTCGACGCCCCGGTCGTGTTCCGCGACCGCCGCGGCAAGACCTGGGCCCCGCAGAACGACGGCGGCGGCTTCCGCGGCCCGATGCGCCTGCGTGAAGCGCTGGTGCAGTCGCGCAACCTGGTCTCGGTGCGCCTGCTCGATGGCATGGGCGTGGACTACGCGCGCAAGTACATCAGCGAGTTTGGCTTCGCCGAATCGGAACTGCCGCCGAACCTGTCGATGTCACTGGGTACTGCCTCGCTGACCCCGCTGTCGGTGGCCCGTGGCTACGCCGTGTTCGCCAACGGCGGCTCGCGCGTGGACACCTGGCTCATCGACCAGGTGAACGACCGCGACGGCAACCTGGTGTTCAAGGAAAACCCGGCACTGGCCTGCCGCGACTGTGCCGGCAGCAGCGACCAGCCGGTCAACCAGGTGGTGGACGGCTTCAACTTCGGTGCCCCGGCCCCGAAGGTCGACCCGGCCGCCGCGGCCAAGGCCGAAGCCAAGACCGAAACCCCGGTGGCTCCGGCCAACCCGGATGCCCGCACCGCCCCGCGCGCGATCGACGCCCGCACCGCCTACCAGCTGGTGTCGATGATGCGCGACGTGGTCCAGCGCGGTACCGGTGCCCAGGCCAAGGTGCTCGGCCGCGAGGACGTGGGCGGCAAGACCGGCTCCACCAACGACCACCGCGACGCCTGGTTCTCCGGCTTCGGCGGCCCGTACGTGACCACCGTGTGGGTGGGCCGCGACGACTTCCGCTCGCTGGGTTACCGCGAATACGGTGGCAAGGCCGCGCTGCCGATCTGGATCGACTACATGCGCACCGCGCTGAAGGACACCCCGATCGCGCAGAACGACCCGCCCAGCGGCATGGTCCAGGCCACCCTCAACGGCGCCACCGAGTGGGTGAAGGTGGAAGACATGGACCGCCTGACCGACTACGACCTGAACCTCAATACGCCGCAGGCCGACGCCGCCGCGTTCGATATCTTCTGAGGAAGGGTTTGGTGGGTGCCGCTCTGGTAGATGCCAACCTTGGTTGGCGCCCCGTGCCGACCAAGGTCGGCACCTACCAGAGCGTTGGTGGGTGCCAACCCTGGTTGGCACCTGTGTTAAATACCCACGCAGATGTCACATCCGTGCGCTAGTCTGTAGCCAGGTCGCAACAGGAGTCATCGCATGCATCGCGCCCGTCAGCATGCTGCCAGCCAGACCCGCGAGCGGCGCCACCGCCTCGCCCACGAAGCCGCCCGCCTGATGGCCGAAGGCGGCATCCGCGACTACCACCAGGCCAAGTTGAAGGCCGCCAGCCGGCTCGGCATCCACGACGATGCCTCCCTGCCCCGCAATACCGAGATCGAAGACGCCCTGCGCGAATACCAGCGGCTGTTCTCCGGGCCCCAGCACGGCAACGAACTGCAGCGCCGCCGCGAAGCCGCCATGCGCGCGCTGGAATTCCTGCACGGCTTTGCCCCGCGCCTGGCCGGCCCGGTGCTGGATGGCACCGCCGACGCCAACAGCCCCGTGCAGCTGCACCTGCATAGCGACGACCCGGAAGCCGTGCACCGCTTCCTGGACGAACACGGCATTCCCGCCGAATCGCGAACGCGCCGCCTGCGCATGGACCGCGAACGCTGCCTGGATGTGCCGGTGTGGGTCTTCAGTGCGGAGGAGCTGACCTTCGACCTGGCGGTGCTGCCGTACGACGCCCTGCGTCAGGCGCCGCTGTCACCGGTGGACGAGAAGCCGATGCGGCGCGCGTCGGTGGCACAGCTGCGGCAGGTGCTGGCCGAGGCGGAGATCACTGCGTACATCGGCGGGTAACGGTAGTACCGGTATTGGTAGGTGCGGACCGTTGGTCCGCACAGTGCTTCAGGCGTCTGTATCTCTGATCGAAGAGCAGTCGAGCGCGAATCCTGCCCTCGGCCCGGCGGCAGGTTCCGCGCGCATGGCGATGCGTTCATCTGGAGGGCGCCCACAGATCCTTCGGCGCGGCTCAACTCTACAGCAGGCAACGGCCGTCGCGTTACGGCGGCATTCCGCTGCCGGTTGAGGACTCCGTGCCCATCATCCACTCCGGCAGCCACGGCGCCGGGGCGCGCCTGGGATACTCCGCCATCATCCGTGCGTGCATGCTCTGCAGATCGTTCAACAACCATGTCTGGTAGTAGATGTCGTCGAACGAATCCGACCAGCCGCTCTTCACCCGCTGGCGGTCACCACGTTCCAGGCTCGGCATCAGATCGCTCGGCCCGTCCAGAATCCGCTGCAAGGTCTGGTTGATACCCGCATTCTGCACCGCCGCCTCGCGCAACAGTAGGAGGCGGGCCTGCACCTGAGCGCACGGGTAAGGCACACATCCTCCGGTAACCTCGATGTAGTCCGCGATGTCCGCCAGCAGATTCGCCTTCAGGCGCCATGCCACTTCCCCGTCCAGCACCTGCCGCACCCGCATCGTGCGCACCGTACTGGCGCGAACCTCCTGCGGCGTGGTGAACTCCTGGCCCGGCGTGCTGCCGCCATGGCGCACCAGCACGATGCGGTGGATCGCTTCGTTGGTGATGCCTTCCACCCGCAAGGCTGCGGCCTGTGGGTGCATCCGCGGCGGCGGCACGTTGGTGTACCGCCAGTAGTACCAGAGCAGCAGCACCACACCCGCCAGGCACAGCGCACTGACCACGATCCTGCCATTCAAGTGGCGCGTGTAGTACCGGTAGCGCGCACGCCACACATAGAAGGTGCGGTAGCTCATGAACCGGCTTACCCAACCATACATTGCCATCTCCTCGGCAAGGACCCCGGCGCGACGGGGTGGACTACGCGCGTCACGCCGGGGCTGCATGGCTTACCAGCCGATGCCCACACCCACGCCCATGCTGCGCTCACCGCTGTTGGTGAACGCACCATTGAGGCTGAAGGTGGCTGAGCCCTTCTCGTTGAGCACGCGCTGGTAACCCACCGCCATCGCCGACTCACCCTCGCTGTAACCCACGCCCGCACCAAGGCGGTTGTAGGTGGCCAGGCCGGCAGTGTTCATCGCCATCGCCGTCTGCGCGCTGCTCATCGCCGCCATGCGGTTGAAGCGCTTGTCCATCTTGTCCAGGCGGCGCTCGAAGTTGCTGATCGCACCATCGGTGTACTCGTTGGCGCGGGCCAGCATCTTCTCCAGCTCAGCGGTGTCGACCTGCGGCTTGGGCGACTCGTCCTGCTTGGCCTTCGGCTGCGGCGTGGGCTTGTCACCCTCGCCCAGCGAAGCGACCTGCTGGGAGTCCTTGCCTTCCGGTATCACAGGAGTTTCCTCGGCCTGCGGCTTCGGCACCGAGGAAGACGCCAGTGCACGCGGTGCCGGGGCATCGTCGATGCGCTGCTCCAGACCGTCCATGCGGCCATTGAGCTGCTGCTGCATCGAATGCAGCTGGCCACCGTTGACCGCGTCACGGCTTCCTGGCGCCACTCGGCCATCGGCAAGATTGGTCAGCACCATGCCATTCACGCCATTCAGCGCGATTTGGCTCATGCCGTCAGCGCGCGCCGAAGGTGAATCCTGGAAGATCGAACTGAGCTGACCTTCCACCTTGTCCACGCGACGGCTGGCGGTGATGACGGCACCATCGAGTGCCATCAGCGCATCCTCGACGGTGTTCTGCGTTCCGCCCTGCACCGTGTAGGTTGGGGCGATGATGTTGCCACTGGAATCCATGCCTGCGGCGCCGCCGAGCGTGGCGAGGGAGTCCTTGAGCTGGGAGACGGTGGTGGCGTTGTGGTCGGCAGTGCCCTTGGCGATGTTGGTGATACGGCGTTGATCTGTAGAGTTACCAAATGATGCAGTACCTGCTTCGTCTGCAAAGGACCCCGCCCCCAATGCCAATGAGCCCGCGGCCGAGTCTCCAACAATAGAGCCCGCCCCGATCGCAACACCATTGATTGCGTGCACTTGAGCCCCAGCTCCCATTGCAAACCCACCAGATGCGACGCCCGAGACCCCCGCACCACGGCCAACTGCCACCGAGTTCTTTCCCAGAGCTGTTGCGAAGGCGCCCAAGGCGGTGCCTCCCTCAGCTCCGGCCTTCGCTGAATCACCAATAGCCACCCCAAGCAGCGCCGCTTCTGCGCGCTCACTGAGTGAGTCAACACCCACACTCACATACTGATTGGTGCTCTCCAAATCCGAGATTCGACTGTTCGTCGCGTGGAGTTGGCTACCTGAAACGGCCTCAGCGCTATCGGCACTAACCGCCCCATCTGCAACGCCACTGATCCTTCGATTGACATTGGCGCTATTGCGCACGTCCAAGGTCGTTCCGCTGTTCTTCTCGCCCAATCGCACATTGCCAGACGCAGATACCTGCGCCACCAGTCCGCCCAGCGCCGCCGTCTCGGTCAACGCTTTGGCTGCATCGGTCTTCGCCACGGCAGCATCTGCACCCGCAGACCTGGCCACACCCTCCACAGTCGTCACCTTGTCATTGGTCGCATTGAGCTGCCTGCCGTTGACGGCCTCATAGCTACTGACGCTGACTACTCCATCAGCCACACCGGTCAGCTTCCGATTCGCGTTCGCGCTGTTGCGTACATCCAGCACGGTGCCACTGTTCTTCTCACCGACGCGGACATTGCCATTGGCACTGGCCTGACTGAGCAGCCCGTTTAGCGTTCCCACCTGGGTCAGGGCGGTGTTCGCGGAGGTCTTGGCCGCATTGGCGTCACTCTGCGCAGTACTGACATGGGTATTGGTGGCAGCGAGCTGCCGGCCGGTCACCGCATCTGTGCTGGTGGAAGACAGCGTCGCATCTGCAACACCCGTAACCTTACGGCTCGCATTGGCGCTGTTCCGCACGTCCAGTACGGTGCCGCTGTTGGTTGCGCCCAGGCGGACATTGCCCGAGGCAGCGGTCTGGCTCAGAAGCCCGGAGAGAGTGTTGGCCTTCGTCAACGCGCTGTCGGCACTGGTCTTTGCGACGTCAGCCGCCGTCTGAGCCTTGGCTACAGACTGCTGGGTATCGAACAGCTGGCTGCCGGTAACAGCATCCGTGCTGCTCTTGCTGATAGTGCCATCTGCAATGTACTGGATCTTTCGCCTGACCGAGGCGTTACCCACCGAGACCGAGTTGGCGGAATAGGTGACGGACCCGGCTCCCAGTGCCACGGCGTTCTCATGCTTGGCCTGGGCACGATCGCCCAGCGCAACTGCACTGACCGCGGTTGCTTTCGACAGATTTCCGAGTGCACTGGTATACAGCGCAGTTGCTTCGCTACCGCGACCCAACGCGGTGCTCTGGCCGGCACTGGCCTTGCTCAGATAGCCAACCGCCGTACCGTGCTCGGCCTCGGCCTTGGCATCACCGCCTACGGCAATAGAGAAGTTGCCGCCTGCGTTTGCGCGGAAGCCGGTTGCAACGGCGCCGTTGGCGCTACGGGTTCCGGCGCCGACCGAGACACCCGCGTTCTGGTTGGCCACCTTGTTGCCGTCCGCATCCACACCAGCGCGCGCGTCGTCGCCCAGCGCTACGCTGCGGCCGTTGTACGCTTTTGCGTTGTTGCCGAGTGCGGTGCTGATGCCGTAGCTGCCGTTCTCTGCGGCCGCCCCCCTGCCCAGCGCCAGCGTGGTCGCGTCAATACGATTGGTGGCCTTCTGCGCGATTTCGCGCACCGCCACAAGATCCATCTTCGCGGTATCGGCGATTTTCTCGACGGCCGCCACCTTCGTGTTGGTGGCATGCAGCTGATTGCCCGTCATGGCATCCGTGCTGCCAGCACCAATCACGCCATCGGCAAGATACTGGATGCGGCGCTTCTTGCTTGCGCTGCCAACAGACACCGTGTTGGCCGCAGCGGACACAGAGCCTGTCCCAATTACGAAGGAATCGGTGTGCGAACCCGCTTTCAGCATGCCATTCAGTGATCCGATCTTCTGCTCGGTGGCGTAGAGCTGCTTGCCGGTCACGGCGTCAGTACTGGAACTGGTCACGCGGGCGTCGGCAAGATTGACGATACGGCGCTTCGTTGTGCTGTTTCCCACCGATACAGTGTTCGCCTCATCGGCTATGGAGTGCACTCCAAGAGCAACCGCCCCCGTCTTTGATGCCTTGGAGTTGTAGCCGATCGAAACACCATCGAACTCAGCCTTGGAGCTGCCACCCAGAGCGACTGCCCCAGTGTAGCCCTCCGTTCCAGCGCGAGCCCCTCCACCGATAGCAACCCTCGAAATGCCAGCACCAGCACCCGACGTCTGCGCTGATCTACCAATGGCAACGTCGCCTTCGCCGACAGACGCGGTATTCCACCCCAAAGCTGTCGCGCTATACCCTGTTGCCTTGGACGACGTCCCCATTGCCACGGAATACTGGGCAGCCGCATGGCTGCTCGCGCCCACGGCTAGACTCCACTTTTCGTCGCTCTTCGCACTATATCCAACAGCAGTACTGCCATGTTCCCTTGCAACGGAGAATGAGCCCAATGCAGCCGCGCTGTAGCCCGTCGCTTGGGCAGAAGTACCAAGCTCAACTGCATACATACCCGCGCGTGCTGACATTGAGAACATGCCCACAGCTGTCGCCTCTCGAGTCGACTCTGTAAAGGACGAGGCCTGCTCGGATTCAACTTGGGCTGAGTGCTCTTGGTCTGCGCCCACCTCAGTGGAAACAGCCGCGAATGGCACAGAGATCAAGCATCCCATCAGCACGGCGGCGCGCCGTCCTGAAGTTCTCTTCCCCGTTGTGCGCGCCAGTTCGCTGGCCACCTCCCAGCATTGCTTGGCGTGATTCCAGATACGACGATAGATGCGGTTCATGCTCTCTCCTTAACAGGACAAGGAAAATGAAGCCCCGCATTTGAGCGGGGCAATAAGGGTCAGGCGCTCGGCGCCAGGGTCGTTACGTGATCGCGATAGCTGTCGTTCGACAGTCGGTACTGCAGCTGCAAGGTGTTGCCGGGCTGGAGCTGGAACGGCAAGGTCAGCGCTGCGTCGGGGTAGAGGCTTTTCGACAGCTCGCGCGGTGTGCACACGCCACCGGCACTGCACTCGGCAGCGCCAGTGATGCCAACACGCAGGGTGCCCTTGTTGTGCAGAGTGTTTTCCTGCAGTTTCAGATCCACGCTGCCCTCGGCAGGTACTACGTTCACCAGCGCACCCCAGACCAGGCTGACACCAACATTGGCTTGTGCCGCCTGCTCATCGCCTTCCAGGATCGTGCCGTCGGGCCCATTCACGCCCTCGAAGTAGATGCGATAGGCCGCCTCTTTCTGCACCTTCTTCAGTGGAATCACCCGGATCAGGCGATTGCCACCGCCACTGAGCGCGAACTTGCCGGGCGTGATGGCAATCGCCGCATCGGCAGCTTCCACTTCAATCTCTTCCTCACCCACCTGTGCCGGGTTGCTGATACGCAGCAGGCGTGCCTGCACGTACTGCGGCTGGGTAGATTGCGAGTACACGCGGATCTTCGTGCCGTGCTTGGCATCCACCGTTGCGCGCATCGGATGAATGGACAGATTGGCCTGTGCCGGTGGGGCCAGCAGTGCGCTCAACGGCAACAGGCAGAACAGCAGCTTCTTCATGATGAGCCTCCGTGGGGATCAGGGTTTGGCGGTCGGCACGCGCAGCTCTACCGTCAGTTCGCCGTCGTAGAGACCGGGGCGTTTGCTGGCGATGGGCGTGGGCGGTGTTTCCAGCGTCAGCGGCGTGGGCACGCAGTACACCGGTTGGCTGATGCCCGGCAGCAGCACCATGCGTAGCTGCGCGCTGTCGATGCCGCGCAGCAGCTGTTCCTCGCCGTTCTTCATGGCCAGCAGGTTGCCGCCGTAGTTCAGGCCGACCTGGTAGTCGAGGCGCTGGGTGTCGTCGCTGCCGCCGTCCTGATGCCAGACCGCAAAGTCCCGCCCAGGCGGTGGGCGTGGCCCGCTGTCGCGCACAGTGACGCCGAGGAATTCGCTCTGCGAACCCACACCGTCGTACAGGCACATATCTACGTCCTTGCGCCCGGCGACGACCTTGCGGATGGGGTCGTAGCGCAGGTCCATGTTGACCAGGGGCGCAACACCATCGAAGCCTGGGAAGTAGATCGAAATCGCGTCGTAGTCGGTGACGGTGAAGTCGAAGTTGAAGACGGCGGTGGCGACCGGGGCTGCGGCCGGATCGGCTTTGATGCTCAGGCGCATCGTGGCGCTCCAGTGGCCTGCAACGAGCCGTGAGATCTCGCGTTGAGGCAGGATCAGCTCAACGCCGGTTCCAATCGGATCATTTGCTCCTCCCCCCACGCCGCATCGAAACCAGAATGCTGAGTACAAAGGCCGGGGATCTAATTCCCAGAAGTCACCTGTGCAAATTCGCCCGGACATGATTCTCAACAGGCTTCCAATCGCACGGATTTCTGCAATCAGCCCGGTCCGCTGCTCCACAAGACGCAACACAACCTCAGATGTTCCGGTAATAGGAAGGGGTTCACCCTCCATCGGGCATCGCCCAAATTCACTATCAGAAGCAGACCCACAAACCACATGGATCTGCCCATACTTCATCGCCAGGTCGTGGCTGAACCCCAACACCGTCCGCGGCGCCCACAATTCCACATCCCCCGGCACAGCCGAGCGATCCCACGACATCACAATGTCCCGGCTCTGATCCGCCGGATGCGTCTCCGGCGGCCACTGCGCCCACGCCCTCGGCGCCAGCACCACCAGCGCACACACCAGCGCACACACCAGCATCAACACCAACAACACACGCCGGTTCATGGCGTTCCTCCTGCAGCAGCGGTCTGGGGCGTGGCGGCAATCAACGCGCGTTCCTGCAGCAGGCGGGTCACGCGGGCCTGCTGGCGGATCTCGGCCGGCAGCTGGGCCACGGCCATTGGCTCGCAATGCACGGCGCCGACCAGCAGCACCACCTGGCGGCGCTCGCGCACCTGCAGCGGGCAGTGCAGCAGACGGTCGTCCTGCAGCAGGTACAGCGTTGTCTCGCGACGCGGGAAATCGGCAACGAAGCCGCCGTTGGCGCTGGTGCCGGGCACCGGCGCGTTGAGGATGCGGGCGCCACCCAGCGGCGCTCCGGCAAGATCCTTGGCGTTGCCGATGAAGGTGTAGGTCACCTCGATCGGCACCGGCATGCGCATCAGCCGCCCGGGGCTGAGGAACATCGGCCGTGCGCCACCCACGCCGGTCACGCGGATGGCGGCGATGCTGTCCAGCGTGCTGGCGTCCTGTACTTCGGCGCGGTGCGACTGGTACGACGACAGCGGCAGCAACCGGCGCTCGCCAATCTGCAGGCGTTGCCGGCGCAGGCCGCCCACCTGCAGTTCGGCCGCCACGCCACGCAGGTCAAAGTCGTCAGTGTCGGCCACCTGTACGGCCAGGCCAGCATCGGCACCGTTGCTGCCGCTCCAGTAGAAGCCGCGCTTGCCCAGTGCGAAGCCGGAGCTGTGCATGCCGCTGTAGGCGGTCTCGCTGCGGCCGCGCTGCTGGTAGTGCGCCAGCGTGGCGCCGCTCTGGCCCAGGCTGTTCTGCAATTGCCCGCTGAGCGTGGCGCTGTAGCGGTCACTGTTGTTGGCGCGCAGTTCGGCCGACAGCTCGCGGTACTGCGCATCGACTTCCTGGCGCAGGCTGTGGCCGACGCTGTAGTTGATGTCCGGGCGCTGGTGCTGCGGCTGGCGTACGTCCACGCTGTAGCGGCGCTGGCCGCTGCCGGCGGTGCCGCGCAGCAGGCGGGTCAGGCTCAGGTTGAAGTAGATGCCGCGGTCGCGTTGGTCACTGCCGCGCAGGCTGTCGCTGGCGCGCTGTTGCCACACGCCCACGCGGGTGGAGACGCTGAAATCCTGCCAGCGATGGCTGCGGCTGAAGCTGGCCTGCCAGGTGCGGCTGAGCTGCGGCTCGCGGCGCGGTTGCCACGGCGCCGGCGGCGGCAGCAGCGGGTCCAGCCCGGCCAGCGGATCGTCTTCCGCACCCGGCAGGATGCGTCCCGCGCGCCAGGTCTGGCGCCGCGTGTAGCCCACGTAGGCGCTGCCACCGGCCAGCGGCAGCGCCATCGAGGCGCTGAGCGAGTTGGTGCAGCCCAGCTGGTCGCGCGCGTCGGCCTCGAACTGGCAGGCCTTGCCGCGCATGCGCTGCTGGTAGATGTTCCAGGATGCGGTGCGGCGGTACGACAGCTGGTGCTGCTGGCCGGTGCTGCCATCGTTGCCGCGCATGCCGCCAAAGCTGGCGCGCAGTTCCTGGGTGGCGTACAGGCGGCGCAGGTCCACGCGCAGCTCGCCGTAGCGGAAGCCGCCCAGGTCGGCGGCGCCGGCCACCATCGCCACGTCGCGCCCCAGCGGCACGCGCATGCCTGCCACGGCCACACGCTCGCCATCGAAGCGATCACTGCGGCGCTCGTTGCGCCTGCCGCCCTGCACGAACCACTGCCACTGGCTGTTGGTCCAGTCGCCGCCCTTGTCGAACGGCGCATCTTCGCTGCGCACCAGTACGCCGTCTTCGTAGATGCGCAGGGTGACGTTGTAGTTGCCGAACGGGAAGTTGCGGGTGTCGATCTGGTTGATGCCGGCCTGCAGGTAGGAGGTCTGCAGCAGGCGCGTGCCGTCGTAGGCATCCACGCGTGCGTCGCGCGCCAGCAGCACGGTCAGGGGCGTGGCCTGCACGGCGGCATCGGCATCCACATAGGCTTGGGTGGTACCCACGCGCAGGCCCTGCAGCCGATCCAGCGGCAGCATGCTGAAACTAAAGGTGCCACCCTGGGGGCTGGACAGGTTGCGGCGGTCCATGCGCCCGGCCTGCAGGTAGTGCGCCTGCCCCAGGTCGTGGCGGTAGTAGACGTTGTCGAACTGGAACGTGCTGTCACTACCACGGCTGCGGTAGCGCTGCTGGTTGAAGTTCCATTCGGCGGAGACATGCCCGCGATCGAACAGGCCCAGCACACCGGTGCCGCGCGCGGACAGCGTCTGGTAGTCGCGGCTGCCGCTGACATTGATCACCTGCTGGTGCAGGAAGGCGTTCTCGGCGTTGGCGCTGACGGTGTGGAAGCGCTCGGCAGCCGGCTTGCCCGGAATCCACTGGCGGGCGACGAACAGGCGCACCGCGCCCTCGCCTTCGTCGTACAGCGCGCGCACGGCGGCGGGGTCCTCCGGTGGATCGAGATAACCGCAGCCGGCGGTGGCGCCACCGTAGCGGCAGGCCAGATGGCTGTTGCGCGGCATCGGCTGCGACAACGCGGGCAGCAGCGCGGCCTGCGCCTCGGCGGGCAGATCCAGCGCCTGCAGCACGCTTGCCGGATCTTCCAGCTGCACGTGCTCCAGGGTCACGCGCACCGGCGACAGCCCGGCCGAGCGGCCGAACAGCTGGATGTCGAGTTGTTCGGTCTGGCCTTCGACCAGATCCTCGAAGCCGGGCGGGACGCCGCGCGCCGCCACCAGCGGCGTTGCCAGCGCCAGGGCGAGCGCGACCGCCAGCCGGGTAATGGCGGGGGCGTGTGGGGTCATGGGGGTACCGCTGGAGAAGCGGCCGGCCCGAGTCAGGGGCCGGCGCGGGAGGTGCGTTGAATCAGGGCTTCTGGCTCAGCACGACGTTGACGACACCCGTGTAGGTACCCTTGGTGGCGATCGCCGCCGGGGTGGTCTGCGCGATGGTCAGCGGCATCGAGATCGAAGCACCCGGGGTGGCACCTGCCCCGGTGAACAGGTCGGCTGCAGCGTATTCAATCGGGGTGAGGCCCAGATCGCGACCGTTGAGGCTGACTTTCATCGGCACGGTGACCTTGCCGTCGCCACTGGCCAGCACGAATGTGCTGCCGATCTTTGCCTCGATATCAGCAGTCTGATCGTTGGAGTGGATGCGAACGCGCTGGGTGTTCGGCAGCAGACCACGCATCGGGTCGTGGGTCAGGGTGACCAGATCCGGCAGTGCGCTGCCGTCATCACGCAGCAGGGCCAGGGTCGGGTCGACGTCGGCGTAGACGGAGATCTTGGTTTCCACGGCGTGCGCGGACAGCGAAGCCGTGGCCAGCGCTGCAGCGAGCGCGGCCTTCTTGATAGTGGCGTGCATGGGTGTCTCTCTCGGACAAGGGGGAATATGAAAGCCCCCCTCCCCTAAGGAGAAAGGGAGGGAGGCGCCGCCCGCAGAGGTGGTTGCGGGCGACGGAGAGAATGTTAGAAATCCCTTGTCCTGCCGGCCATTCAAGCATTCCTAAAACATTGAATGCTAAGGAAGATTCTTGAAGGCGCTCAATGTTTGAGGGTTATGCAATTTCCCTCATTCGGTAAATGCAAAAAACCTCATTGCCTTGCTTTTGTAGAGTCGAGCCATGCTCGACTGCTGTTCGCGCCGCTCGCGCTATGCGTGCGAGTCGAGCATGGCTCGACTCTACAGTGGTTCATCCACGCATGGCGTGTATCTACAGACAAGGTTACGCAACTTCCCTCACGCGTTGAGTACAACAAACCCCATTGCCTCGCCTTTGTAGAGTCGAGCCATGCTCGACTGCTGTTCGCGCTGTGCGTGCGAGTCGAGCATGGCTCGACTCTACATGTCGCAATCGTGACCGAGCCTCAGCCTGCGGGCACCACGGTGGCCCGATCAACAACGATGTCGGTCGGCTTGAACCGATACGTGTCGACCTCGCCATGCGGTTCCACCACCGTACCCATCCGATGGCCTCCGTCGGCAGATCGTCGTCGATCTCCTATTCGATCAAGGCGATGACAACAGGAAGGACTCCATTGCCTCCACCAGTACCAAGGGTGTCTCATTCATCGGGTAGTGTCCTGCATCCTCCAGAACCTGCAGCGTGGCCTGCCGGTAGCGGCGCAGATAGGTGTGCTCCATCAGTGATCGGTTGAAGGTCGGATCGTGCCCACCTATCAGCACCTTCAACCGATGGTCACCGACGATCTCATTGCTGAAATCCGTATCTGCCCACGCAGGTAGATAGGCAGCAAACGCGCCGGGCGCGGAGTGCTGCATTGAATAACGGGCCTTCCAATCCAGCCAGGCTGCGGGCAGCCGCCCGCCGGTACTGCGATCGATGATGGCCCTTCGGCTGGCCACGCTGCCGGAAGCGCTCTCCAGAAGTCCTCGCGTGAGTGCGTCATAGGCCATGCCGCCGCAGGGAACGGGTGCGATGGCCAGCATGGACCGCACCCGCTGGGGGGCGAGCACGGCAATGCGCTCGATCGCCATGCCCCCCATGGAATGCCCCGCTACGCTGAACGTTTCCAGCTGAAGTGCATCGGCGAGCGAGAGTGCGTCACGGGCGATTTCGTCGATGCTGTACTGCCCCACCACATCGCGCATGCCGCCGTAGCCACGGCAGTCCATGAAGGTGTAGCTGAAGTGGTCGCGTGACAGCCACGGCTCGATCGGTTCGAACGCGTGTGCGTCGCCGAACCAGCCATGCAGGACCAGGACGGAGTGAGGCCCCTGCCCCACGCGATGAAAAGTGTTGGCCATGAAGAATCGCCACAGTCAGAAGGAGTATTGATGCTAGGCAATGCAGGCGCGGCCCACCGTCGATGACGGGTCAACCGCTATAGAATCCGGGCCATGCGCAATTCGCTGCTCGATCCCTATGAAGACCTGCCGCGCGATGTCGTGGTCACCTCCAACGACTACGCAGCGTCGTCCACCTTTCCGCGCCATGCCCATCGACGCGGACAGTTCGCGTTCGCCGCGCGCGGCACCATCAGCGTGACGACACCGCAGGGGCGCTGGCTGGTGCCGCCACAGCGCGCCTGCTGGGTTCCCGCCGGGCTGGTGCACGAAATGACGATGCGCGGGCCGGTGACGATGCTCAACGTATTTCTTTCCATCGAGGCGGCTGCTGCGGTGGCGATGCCGGCGCAGTGCCACGTGTATGCCGTTTCGCCGTTGCTGCGGCAGCTGCTGGAAGGCGCAGTGGATCTGCCCGCGCTGTATGACGAGGACGGGCGTGCGGGCAAGCTGATGCAGTTGCTGATCGCGGAGATCGCGTCGATGCCGATGCTTTCCCTGCATGCGCCGTTGCCTGCCGATGCACGCCTGGCGCGCGTCTGCCGGGCGCTGTTTGATGCGCCCTCGCTCGCCATCGGGCTTGATGAGGTGGCTGCGGATGCAGGCATGAGCCGGCGCACCTTCACGCGGACGTTCCGCGCGGATACCGGGGTGAGTTTCGCCGAGTGGCGGCAGCAGGTGTGCCTGCTGGCGGCCATCGAACGGCTGGGCCAGGGGCAGGCGGTGACACGCGTGGCCCTGGACCTGGGGTATGCGAGTCCCAGTGCGTTTTCTGCCGCGTTCCGGCGTGAGCTGGGGTGTTCGCCGAGCCAGTATTCAGAGGTGTAGTGCTCTGCTTTTGTAGAGTCGAGCCATGCTCGACTCAGCAAGAGCAGTCGAGCATGGCTCGACTCTACAAAAGCGTGCCAACCAAGGTTGGCACCCACCAAAAAAAAAACGCCCCGCGGATGCGGGGCGTTCTCGGCACAATCTACGCGGGCGATCAGCCCTGGTAGTCGCGCACGTCGCTGCCGGTGTAGACCTGGCGCGGGCGGCCGATCTTCATTTCCGGGTCAACCTGCTGTTCCAGCCAATGCGACACCCAGCCGGAGGTGCGGCCCAGGGCGAACATGACGGTGAACATTTCGGTCGGGATCTGCAGCGCCTTGTAGATGATGCCGCTGTAGAAATCGACGTTCGGGTACAGCTTGCGGGCGACGAAGTACTCGTCCTGCAGCGCGGCCTGTTCCAGCTTCACGGCCACGTCCAGCAGCGGATCCTGCACGCCCAGCTGCTTGAGCACCTTGCTGGTCATCTCGCCGATGACCTTGGCGCGCGGGTCGAAGTTCTTGTAGACGCGGTGGCCGAAGCCCATCAGGCGGAAGCCGGAGGTCTTGTCCTTGGCCTTGACCACGGCGGACTCGACGTTGTCGGCGCTGCCGATCTCTTCCAGCATCTTCAGCACGGCTTCGTTGGCACCGCCGTGGGCCGGACCCCACAGCGCGGTGACGCCAGCGGCGACCGACGCGTAAGGGTTGGCACCAGTCGAGCCGACCAGGCGCACGGTCGAGGTCGAGGCGTTCTGCTCGTGGTCGGCGTGCAGGATGAACAGCAGGTCCAGCGCCTTGACCACGTCCGGGTTCAGGTCGTACTGGCCATCAGCCGACTCGAAGGTCTGCTTCAGGAAGCGGCTGACGTAGTCCAGCGAGGTATCCGGCTTGTTGGCCGGCAGGCCCTTGCCATGGCGGTAGATCAGCGCCGACAGGGTCGGCACCTTGGCGATCAGGCGCACGGCGGCCTGGCGGCGCTGTTCGGCGTCGGACAGGTCCAGCGAGTCATGGTAGATGGCCGACAGCTGCGCGATCGCGGCAGCCAGGATGGCCATCGGGTGGGCGTCCTTGGCGAAGCTGCCGATCAGGGTGTTGATCGACGCATCGACGTTGGCTTCGGCGGTCAGCTCATCGGTGAAGGCCTTCAGCTGCTCGGCGCTCGGGCGCTCGCCGTTGATCAGCAGGTAGGCCACTTCGACGTAGCTCGACTTTTCCGACAGCTGTTCGATCGGGTAGCCGCGGTACAGCAGCACGCCCTTGTCGCCGTCGATGTAAGTGATGGCGGACTTGCAGCTGGCCGTCGCGGTGAAGCCGGAATCGTAGGTGAAGAACCCCGTTTCCTTGGTCAGCTTCGCGATGTCGACGCAGTCGTTGCCAAGGGTGGGTTTGATGACGGGCAGAACGACGGACTTATCGCCGGCGTTGAGCGTGACCTGATCAAGATCGGACACTGTGTGCGCTCCTTCATGGGAAGGCGCCTGCCCAAGCGCATTGGTCAGGCACGTGAATGACGTCCTCGGCCTGTGCCGGGGATCACGCCATTATCGCACAGCAGCATTTGCCCGGCGCTAGACAGAAGTCGTATACGACAGGCGGCCAGACGCCGGCCGTTGAGCGGCCCGGATCGGCAAAAGCGTTGTCACACGAACGCAGTGTTCCGTCCATCCAAACGCCCGTTGGGTTGGCGTTGGGGAAAAACAAACGGCCGCGCAGAGCGCGGCCGTCGGTTCGAAGCTGGATCGACAGATCAGCGCGCGTAGCGCTTCTGGAACTTGTCGATACGGCCCGAGGTGTCGATGACCTTGTGCTTGCCCGTGTAGAACGGGTGCGAAGCCGAGGAAATTTCAACCTTCACCAGCGGGTAGTCGTTGCCGTCTTCCCACTTGATGGTTTCCTTCGTCGCCATGGTCGAGCGGGTCAGGATCTTGAAATCGGAGGTGACGTCATGGAAGACGACGTCGCGGTAGTTCGGATGGATATCGGCCTTCATGGGCTCACACCGTAAATGGGCTGGTGGTCAAGAGCGGCATTATAAGCACCGGTTGCCGCTCGGGGCAACCGGTGCCGGTCAATCAACTTCAGTCCGCGCCCAGGGCCTGGCGCACCAGGGCCTCGAAACGCTGCTGGTCGTAGGCCATCAGCAGATCGCAGTTGTCCGGCTGGCCGGTCTGGCGGTTCCAGTCGACGATGGTGGCGCCGCGGCTGAACGTGCCGTTCAGCTCCACGTTCAGCGGACGCGATTCGACCTGCAGCTGCCCTTCCGGGTTCAGTGCCCAGGCCATGGCGACCGCATCGGCGGTGTACCAGCGCCCGCCCTTGCTGTCTTCGGACAGGCCACGGGTCTTGCGCGAGATCAGCTCGTAGAAGCGGGCGCGATCGGAATCGGCCTGCAGCCACTTCTCGGCATCCTGCAGCGGCAGGCCATGGGCGACGGTGGCCTCCCAGTCCGACACCAGCAGGTGCTTGAACGAAGTGAACACCACGTGCGCCGCTTCCGGATCGAACGCAATGTTGAATTCGGCCGCCGGGGTGATGTTGCCGTGGCAGGTGACCGCGCCACCCATGACCACGATGCGCTTGATGCGCTCGGGCAGGGTCGGGTCCAGCTTCAGTGCCAGCGCGAGGTTGGTCAGCGGGCCAAGCATCACCAGCATCAGTTCGCCGGCGTGCTCGTGCGACAGGCGCAGGATGGCCAGTGCGGCGTGCTCGGCCTCGGCCTGGCGGCTCGGCGGCGGCAGGTCCACGTCGCCGTAGCCATCACGGCCATGCACGTGGGCGGCGTCGACGGAGGGATGCAGCAGCGGATCCGGGCTGCCGGCAAACACCGGCACGTCGGCGCGGCCGACGATGTCGCAGAGCTTGAGGGCGTTGCGGACGGTGTACTGCAGGCCGACATTGCCGGCGGCGATGGTCAGGGCGACCACGTCATGCCGTTCGTCGGCAAAGGCCATCAGCAGGGCCAGGGCGTCGTCCACACCGGGGTCGGTGTCGATCAACAGGGGGATCTTGTGGGTCATCGTTGCCGTCTTCAGATCGGCAACGAAGTGTGGACCGGGATGATGACCGTTGCAAGTACGGGGGTTGGGGTTCGGCAGGGCTGCGCCCTGCACCCGCAGAAGCGGTAGTGCCGGCCGCTGGCCGGCAACGTCAACGTCAACGTCAAAAGCTGGCTATCCGTGGGATGGCGGGGTGGGTCCGATGGCGGGGGACGGCGTGAATACATCCATGTAGCCTCGGTCGCGCCATCCATGGCGCTCACGCCCCCGCCATCGGACCCACCCCGCCTTCGACAGATTTCTGCAGTCTGTCGGAACGGCATATTGCTCTGGTGGGTGTCGACCTCGGTCCACACATCCACGCAATGCGTGGAGGAACATGTAAATGATCGAATTGGCTCTCTGTAGAGTCGAGCCATGCTCGACTCCCGCGCGCAGCGCGAAAAGCAGCCGAGCGTGGGCTCGGCTCTACAGTAGATCCACGCCATGCGTGGATGTGTGGACCAAGGTCCACACCCACCAATGCGGCATTACGCCGAGGCGTAACGCACGGCGGTGCCGATCCAGCGCTGCACCACGCGATCGGCCAGCGCGGGTTGCTGGGCCAGCAGGCGTTCGGCCAGGTCATGCACGCCGGGCAGCAGGCCGGCATCACGCGCGAGATCGGCGATGCGGAAACCGGCCAGGCCGGTCTGGCGGGTACCGAGCAGTTCACCGGGGCCACGCAGCTCCAGATCCTTCTCGGCGATGACGAACCCATCGTTGGTTTCGCGCATGGTCTGCAGGCGCTCGCGCGCCATCTGCGAGAGCGGTGCCTGGTACAGCAGCACGCAGCGCGACACCGCTGAACCACGACCGACGCGGCCGCGCAGCTGGTGCAACTGCGCCAGGCCCAGTCGCTCGGCGTTCTCGATCACCATCAGCGAGGCGTTCGGTACGTCCACGCCCACTTCAATCACGGTGGTCGCCACCAGCAGGTCGATCTCACCGGCCTTGAACGCCACCATCGTCGCCTGCTTCTCGGCGGCCTTCAGGCGGCCATGCACCAGCCCGACGCGCACGCCCGGCAGCAGCGCCTGCAGCGACTCGTAGGTGGCCTGCGCCGGCGTCGCATCCAGCTCCTCGCTTTCCTCGATGAGCGTGCACACCCAGTACACCTGACGCCCTTCCTGGCAGGCCAGCGCGATGCGCTCGATCAGCTCGGGACGGCGATCGTTGTTGAGTGCGACGGTCTGCACCGGCGTGCGGCCCGGCGGCAGTTCGTCAATGGCCGACACATCCAGATCCGCGTATTCGGACATCGCCAGCGTGCGCGGAATCGGCGTGGCGGTCATCACCAGCTGGTGCGGCACGCTGTTGCCACCCGCGCCCTTGTCGCGCAGGGCCAGCCGCTGGTGCACGCCGAAGCGGTGCTGTTCGTCGACGATGGCCAGAGCCAGATCCTGGAATACCACCGCCTCCTGCATCAGTGCATGGGTACCGACCACCACCTGCGCTTCGCCGTTGGCGACCTGCTCCATCACCTTGGCGCGCGCCTTGCCGGTGACCTTGCCGGCCAGCCAGGCGATACGCACGCCCAGCGGTTCCAGCCAGCCGCGCAGGTTGTTGAGATGCTGCTCGGCCAGCAGTTCGGTGGGCGCTGCCAATGCGACCTGCTTACCCTGCTCCACCGCCAGCATCGCGGCCAGTGCGGCGACCACGGTCTTGCCGGAGCCGACGTCGCCCTGCACAAGCCGCAGCATCGGGCTGGGCCGTGCGAGGTCTTCGCGAATCTGCTTGAACACACGCGCCTGTGCACCCGTCAGCGCGAACGGCAGCTGTTTCAGCAGCGCCTTGGCCAGCTTGCCGGGGCCGGCCAGCGGCGGCGCATGGTGCGCCTGCAAGGCAATACGCTGGCGGCGCAGGCTAAGGTGATGGGCCAGCAGCTCTTCCATTGCCAGGCGACGCTGCGCCGGGTGGGTGCCTGCTGCCAAGGCGGCCAGATCGGCATCCGGCGGCGGCCGATGCACGGTCAGCAGCGCACTGCGCAGCGACGGCAGGCCGAGGCCATCCAGCCAACCGCTGGGCAGCAGTTCCAGCGTGCTTTCCTCGGGCAGGCGATCCAGGGCCTGGCCGATCAGCTTGCGCATGGTCATCGGGCCGACACCTTCGACGGTGGGATACACCGGGTCGAGGCGGTCGCCGAGTTCGGGATCGTCGTTGCGGCCCAGCACCTGGTAGCTGGGATGGACGATTTCCAGGCCGAGGTGGCCGGGTTTGGGCGTGCCGAAGCAGCGCAGCCGGTTGCCGACCGCGAACTGGCCGACCTGCTGCTGGCGGAAATGGAAGAAGCGCAGCACCAGGGTGCCCTGCCCCTCATCCTCCACCGCCACTTTCAGCATCGGCCGGTAGCGCATGCCGCGCTCGACCGCGACCACCCGCACTTCCACCTGCGCCGGCACGCCATTGCGCAGGTCTTCGATGCGGGTCAGCCGGGTCCGGTCTTCATAGCGCAGCGGCAGATGAAGCCAGAGATCCTGCAGGGTGGCCAGGCCACGCGCCTGCAGTTTGGCGGCCACGGCCGGCCCCACGCCAGCGAGCATCGCCAGGGATGCTTCGCCGGACGGTGACAGGACCGGGGTGACCGCCGCCTTGCGTGCCACGTGGCGGTCAGTCGATGACCATCACCGCGTCGACCTCGAAGTTGGCGCCCTTCGGCAGGCCGGAGACTTCGATGGTGGAACGGGCCGGGTACGGGGCCTGGAAGTAGTCCTGCATGACCGCGTTGACCTTGGCGAACTCGCCCAGGTCGGTCAGGTACAGGCCCAGGCGCACGACCTTGTCCAGCGAGCCGCCAGCGGCTTCGGCCACGGCCTTGAGGTTGTCGAAGGCGCGGCGGGCCTGGGCTTCAACGTCACCGGCGCCGACGATGTCGCCGGTGGCCGGGTCGAGCGGGATCTGGCCGGAGAAATACACGGTGTTGCCGGCGCGCACGGCCTGCGAGTACGGGCCGATGGCGGCGGGGGCCTTTTCGGTGTTGATGATCTGGCGGGACATGGGTCGCTCCGGTGCTTGGGGGAAAACAGAGCGGTGATTGTACCGGGTGGGGGCGGTATCGGCTGGGGTCGGATCCGTTTCCCGGTGGGAAACGGCTCTGACCCCGCACGGCAACATCCACGCATTGTGTGGACCTACGGCGGGATTCAATGGGGTCAGAGCCCTCTCCGCAGGAGAGGGATCCGACCCCGGGTTCGCGTTACTGGCGGCGTACCGATTGCACGACCGACAGGCGGCGCAGGCGGCGCATCACTTCGGCCAGGTGGTTGCGGTCGCGCACCTGGATGTTGAACGCCAGCACGGCAGCGTTGAAGTCACGGTCCAGGTAGTCCACCCGTTCGATGTTGGAGTGGCTCTGGGCGATGGCGGCGGCCAGCTGCGCCAGCACGCCGGTGCCGTTCTCCACTTCCACCACCAGCGAGGTGTCGTAGTCGCCGGAAACGGTGGTGTCCCAGCCGATCGGCACCCAGCGCTCGGGCGACTTGCGCAGCTCGGCCAGGTTCGGGCAGTCCATGCGGTGCACCACGATGCCCTTGCCGGCGGTGTGGTAGCCCATGATTTCGTCGCCAGGAATCGGCTGGCAGCAACCGGCGAAGGTGACCACGCCGCGCTCGCTGCCGTTGATCAGGATCTTTTCCTGCGAGTGGTGGCGCGAATGCGGGCCGCCACGCAGTTCGGCATAGGCCATCAGCGCCTGCGCGGCCTGGGTCGGCATCCAGTTGCCCAGTGCGACCTCGGCCAACAGTGCCTCCAGGCGCGGGAAGCGGTGCTCGGCCAGGAACGCATCCAGGCGCCCCTTCGGCAGCCGCTCCAGCGACGAATCCATCGCCTCCAGCGCACGGTCGAGCATGCGGTGGCCGAGCTGCACGGCGTCTTCGTGCTCCAGCTGCTTGAGCTGGTGGCGGATGGCGGTGCGCGCCTTGCTGGTGACCACGAATTCCAGCCACTGCGGTTTCGGCGTGGCCGAGCGGGCGGTGATGATCTCCACCGACTGCCCGGACACCAGCTTGGTGCGCAGTGGCACCAGTTTCTTGTCCACGCGCGAGGCCACGGCCATGTTGCCGACATCGGTATGCACGGCGTAGGCGAAGTCCAGCGCGGTGGAGTTGCGCGGCAGGGCCAGGATCTTGCCCTTCGGAGTGAACAGGTAGACCTCGTCCGGGAACAGGTCGACCTTGACGTTGTCGAGGAACTCCAGCGAGGACCCGGCGGCGCGCTGCGAGTCGATCAGCTCGACGATCCAGGCGTGCGCGCGGCTCTGCGCGCTGTTGGGCGAATCACCACCGAACTTGTAGGTCCAGTGCGCGGCCACGCCGCGTTCGGCAATCAGGTCCATTTCCTCGGTGCGGATCTGCACCTCGATCGGCGAGCCATAAGGCCCGAACAGCACTGTGTGCAGCGACTGGTAACCGTTGGCCTTGGGAATGGCGATGAAGTCGCGGAAGCGGCCATCCAGCGGCTTGAAGGTGGCATGCACCGAACCCAGCGCGTGGTAGCAGCTGGGCACGCTGCGCACGACCAGGCGGAAGCCGAACACGTCCATCACCTGGTCGAAGGATTTGTTCTCGTCGCGCATCTTGTTGTAGATGCTCCACGGGGTCTTGATGCGGCTGACCAGGCGGTGCTCGATCCCTTCTTTGGCCAGGCGCTGCGACAGCTGTACTTCCACCTGCGCCATCGCCTCGCGGCGCACTACCGGCTGACTGCGGATGTGTTTCTCGATGATGGCGTGGCGCCACGGGTACAGCGCCTTGAAACCGAGGTTCTGCAGCTCGCTCTTGACCAGGCTCATGCCCAGGCGCTGGGCGATGGGCGCGTAGATCTCCAGCGTTTCGCGGGCAATGCGGCCGCGTGCTTCGCGGCTCTGTGCGCCCAGCGTGCGCATGTTGTGCAGGCGGTCGGCCAGCTTGATCATGATCACACGCAGGTCGCGCGACATCGCCAGCAGCATCTTGCGGAAGCTCTCGGCGGCCGCTTCCTGGCGGTCGCGGAACTTCAGCTTGTCCAGCTTGGTCACGCCGTCGACCAGTTCGGCCACGGCTTCGCCGAACTCGGCGGCCAGCGCCTCACGGGTCAGCGGGGTGTCTTCGATGGTGTCGTGCAGGATCGCGGCGATCAGCGCTTCCACGTCCAGGCCGAGCTCGGCCAGCACCTGGGCCACGGCCACCGGATGGGTGATATAGGGCTCGCCCGACTTGCGCGTCTGCCCAGCGTGCGCGGCGGCGCCGACTTCCCAGGCACGGCGCAACAGCGGCAGCTGTTCCGGCGGCAGGTAATGGGCGGCGCGTTCAAGCTGGAGGACGTAGTCGGGTACGGCGGCAGCGGGGGCTGCGGCGACCTTGGCAGTGGGGCCTGGGTTCATGCCCGAAGCCTATTCCAGCGCGACGTTTACGGCAAATCCTGAATGCGAAACAGCCCGCACGGGGCGGGCTGTTCGGCACATCCAACGATTACGTTGATCGATGCGATCAATCGTCGTTCTTGGACATGTCTTCGTCGGCGACCACTTCCGCGGCGGCCCACTCCAGCGCTTCGCGCTCGGCGCGCTCACGCTCGGCCTTCTCGACTTCGTCGATCAGCGCGTTGTCGATCTTGCGGGCAGCGATTTCGCGCAGCGCCAGCACGGTCGGCTTGTCCTCGGTCTCGCTGTTGTCCAGCGTGGCCTGCACGCCGTTGGCGAGCTGGCGGGCACGCTTGGAAGCCATCATGACCAGTTCGAAACGGTTGTTAACGACTTCCAGGCAATCTTCTACGGTGATGCGGGCCATACGGGCTCCCGGCGACCGGTCGGCCGCTCAGTCGAATGAGGGAAAGGGGACGGAGTGTACTGGCAGGGGCTGGACAAAATCAAGCCAACCCCTACCCGATTCTTTTGGAATCAGTCAGTTGCGCCCGGATCGGGGGTCAACAGGGCCTGGATCAGGCCAGCGTGGCGGACCTTCTGGGCCTCCCGGCGCAGCCGGCTGGCGGTGAAGATGGCGCACAGCTCGTCCACGGCAGTGTCGAACATCTCGTTGACGATCACGTAGTCGAACTCGTTGAAGTGCAGCATCTCGTCACGGGCCGCGCCCAGGCGCTGGGCGATGACCGCCTCGCTGTCCTGGCCGCGCTTGCGCATGCGGTCCTGCAGGGCCTGCTTGGATGGCGGCAGGATGAACACGGTGACCGTGCCTGGCACCAGCTGGCGCACCTGCTGCGCGCCCTGCCAGTCGATCTCCAGCAGCACGTCCTGGCCGGCGGCCAGCTGCGGTTCCACCGACTGGCGGGCGGTGCCCTTCCAGTCGCCGTGCACCCAGGCATGCTCGAAGAAGTCGCCGGCGGCGATCATCTGTTCGAACTTCTCGGCGCTGACGAAGTGGTAGTGCTGGCCGTTCACTTCACCGGGGCGCATCGCGCGCGAGGTGAAGGAGATCGACAGGGCGATCTGCGGGTCACGCGCCAGGGTGGCGTTGACGATGCTGCTCTTGCCGGCGCCGGAGGGCGCCGCAACGATGTACAGCGTGCCGCGCGCGACGGCGTCCGACGGAGTAGACGGGGCGCTCATGCACGGAACCCAACTGGTTGATTTCGCAAAATTTTTCCTCGATGTTCCAGATCCGGCGCGGAGGATCGCGCCAGGACGGCGGGGGCTGCGCGGAACATCCTGGAACCAGGCCCGGCAGACGACTCCCCGGGGTGCGGGCACGCAACTTTACCAGAGCCGCCCCTTGCCGCGCCCGCCCGGCAGGCGCCGGGCCTTGTGCCACATGGGCGTGCGGGGGCCTGTGCTATAACCGGGCCGTACCCAACGACAGCCCGGAGGCCCGTGCCTCCCCGCCATCCCAGGAGAACGGCATGTCCTCGATGAGCCGCCGCCAGTTCCTGAAAGTGACCGGGACAACCCTGGTCGGCTCCAGCCTGGCACTGATGGGCTTCGCGCCCGGCATCGCGCTCGCGGAGGTTCGGCAATACAAGCTGACCCGCGCGACCGAGACCCGCAACACCTGTACATACTGTTCGGTGGCCTGCGGCATCCTGATGTACAGCCTCGGCGACGGCGCCAAGAACGCCGAGCCGAGCATCTTCCATATCGAGGGCGACCCGGACCATCCGGTCAACCGCGGCACGCTGTGCCCGAAGGGTGCCGGCCTGGCCGACATCATCCACAGCAAGTCGCGCCTGCTCTACCCCGAGTACCGCGCACCGGGCTCGAACGAGTGGAAGCGGCTGAGCTGGGACGATGCGCTGGATCGCATCGCGCGGCTGATGAAGGAAGACCGCGATGCGAACTTCGTGCAGAAGAACGAGGCCGGGCAGACGGTCAACCGCTGGCTGACCACCGGCATGCTGGCGGCCTCGGCGACCAGCAATGAAACCGCGGTGCTGACCCACAAGGTCGTCCGCTCCCTTGGCATGTTGGCATTCGACAACCAGGCACGTGTCTGACACGGCCCGACGGTGGCAGGTCTTGCCCCGACGCTAGGCCGTGGTGCGATGACGAATCACTGGGTCGACATCAAGAATGCCGACCTGATCCTGATCATGGGTGGCAATGCCGCCGAGGCACACCCGTGCGGGTTCAAATGGGTGACCGAGGCGAAGGCACACAACAAGGCCCGACTGATCGTGGTCGATCCGCGCTTCAACCGCTCGGCCGCGGTGGCCGACGTGTATGCGCCGATCCGTACCGGCACCGACATCGTGTTCCTGGGCGGCCTGATCAACTACCTGTTGACCGAGGACCGCATCCAGCACGAGTACGTGCTGAACTACACCGACATGTCGTTCCTGGTGAAGGACGAGTTCGCCTTCAAGGACGGCCTGTATTCGGGCTACAACGAAGAGAAGCGCAGCTACGACCGCTCCAGCTGGGACTACGCCTACGGTGACGATGGCTTCGTGCGCAGCGACCCGACGCTGAAGGACCCGCGCTGCGTCTACACCCTGCTCAAGCAGCACTACGCGCGCTACACCGTGGAGATGGTCGAACGCATCTGCGGCACGCCCGCCGACAGCATCCGCCAGGTCTGGGACATGATCGCGTCCACCGCCGGCAAGGACAAGGCGATGACCATCCTGTACGCGCTGGGTTGGACGCAGCACTCGATCGGCGCGCAGAACGTGCGCGCCGGCACCATGGTGCAGCTGCTGCTGGGCAACATCGGCGTGGCCGGCGGCGGCATGAACGCGCTGCGCGGGCATTCCAACATCCAGGGCCTGACCGACATCGGCTTGATGTCCGACCTGCTGCCCGGCTACCTGACGCTGCCGAAACAGGACGAGCAGGACTACGACGCTTACATCGCCAAGCGCACGCAGAAGCCACTGCGCGCCAATCAGATGTCGTTCTGGCAGAACTACCCGAAGTTCCACGTCAGCCTGATGAAGTCGTGGTGGGGCGACGCCGCTACCGCCGACAACAACTGGTGCTTCGACCATCTGCCCAAGCTCGACAAGCCGTACGACATGCTGCAGGCGTACGAGCTGATGAACGAGGGCAAGATCCACGGCTACATCTGCCAGGGGTTCAACCCGCTGGCTTCGGCGCCGAACAAGGGCAAGCTGATCAGTGCGTTCTCCAAGCTGAAGTTCATGGTCAGCATGGACCCGCTGGAAACCGAGACCATTGCCTTCTGGCAGAACCATGGTGCGTTGAACGACGTCGATCCGGGCACGATCCAGACCGAAGTATTCCGCCTGCCGACCACCTCCTTCGCCGAGGAGAACGGCGCGGTGGTGAACTCCTCACGTTGGCTGCAGTGGCACTGGAAGGGTGCCAATCCGCCGGGCGAAGCACGCAGCGACATCGAGATCATGTCCGAGCTGTTCCATCGCATCAAAGCGATGTACGAGAAGGACGGCGGTGCGTGGTGGGAGCCGGTGCGCGACCTGGCCTGGAAGTACTCCAACCCGGAACTGCCAACGCCGGAAGAACTGGCGATGGAATACAACGGCAAGGCGCTGGCCGACGTGTTCGATCCGAAGGACCCGACCAAGCTGGTGCGCAAGGCTGGCGAGCAGCTGGCCGCGTTCGGCGACCTGCGCGACGACGGCAGCACGTCCTCCGGCTGCTGGATCTACATCGGCGCCTGGGGCCCGACCGGCAACATGATGGCGCGGCGTGACAACAGCGACCCCACCGGCATCGGCAACACGCTGGGCTGGGCCTGGGCGTGGCCTGCCAACCGCCGCGTGATGTACAACCGCGCGTCGTGCGACGTGGCCGGCCAACCATTCGATCCGCGCCGCACGCTGCTGGCATGGAACGGCAAGAACTGGGGCAGCGTGGACGTGCCGGACTTCAAGGCCGACGAAGATCCCGCCGGCGGCATGGGCCCGTTCATCATGAATCCGGAAGGCATCGCCCGCTTCTTCGCAAAGGCTGGCATGGCCGAGGGCCCGTTCCCGGAGCACTACGAACCGTTCGACACCCCGCTGCGCAGCAACCCGCTCAGCCCGGGGCAGGCACTGACGCTGAACAACCCGGCGGCACGCGTGTTCGCCAGCGATCGCGCACAGATCGGCTCGCCGGACGAGTTCCCGCATGTGGCCACCACCTACCGCCTGACCGAGCATTTCCACTTCTGGACCAAGCACGGCAAGCTCAACGCCATCATCCAGCCCGAGCAGTTCGTCGAGATCGGCGCGGCCCTGGCCGACGAGCTGGGCATCAACAATGGCAGCCGCGTGCGGGTCAGTTCCAAGCGCGGGCACATCGAAGCGGTGGCGATGGTGACCAAGCGCATCAAGGCCCTGCAGATCGATGGCAAAACCGTGCACCAGGTGGGCGTGCCGATCCACTGGGGCTTCCTCGGTGCGGCCAAGCCCGGATACATCGCCAATACGCTGACCAACGCCATCGGTGACGGCAACTCGCAGACGCCCGAATCGAAGTGCATCCTGGTCAAGGTCGAGAAGGTGTAGGAGACACGCCATGTCACTGCAATCCCTGGACATCATCCGCCGCTCGGCCACCACCACGCCCTCGCCGGAGGCGCGCGGTGCGCACACCGGCCAGGTCGCCAAGCTGATCGATGTAAGCAAGTGCATCGGCTGCAAGGCCTGCCAGGTCGCCTGCATGGAATGGAACGACCTGCGCGACGAGGTCGGCAGCTGCGTTGGCAGCTACGACAACCCACCCGACCTGAGCGAACAGTCGTGGACGGTGATGAAGTTCCGCGAGTACGAGGACGAGAAGGGCAAGCTGGAGTGGCTGATCCGCAAGGAAGGCTGCATGCACTGCAGCGATCCGGGCTGCCTGAAGGCCTGCCCGTCGCCGGGCGCGATCATCCAGTACGCCAACGGCATCGTCGACTTCCAGGAAGAGAACTGCATCGGCTGCGGCTACTGCGTGACCGGTTGCCCGTTCGACGTACCGCGCATTTCCAAGAAGGACCACAAGGCCTACAAGTGCACGCTGTGTTCGGACCGGGTGGCGGTGGGCCAGGAACCGGCCTGCGTGAAGACCTGCCCGACCGGTGCGATCACCTTCGGCAGCAAGCAGGCGATGACCGAGCATGCCGCCGGCCGCGTGGAGGACCTGAAATCGCGTGGCTACGAGAACGCCGGCCTGTACGACCCGCAAGGCGTCGGCGGCACCCACGTGATGTACGTGCTGCAGCACGTGGACAAGCCCGAGCTGTACGCCGACCTGCCCAAGGACCCGCGCATCAGCCCGATGGTGGAAGTGTGGAAGGGCGTGGCCAAGCCGCTGGGCGTGCTGGCGATTGCCGCTACCGCCTTCGCCGGCTTCCTGCATTACATCGGCATCGGCCGCAACACGGTGGACGAGGAAGAGGAAGAACACGCCGAGCGTGAGGCCGAGAAGATCGAGGAGGACCGGTCATGAGCCGCGCCCCGCGCCCCCGCGAGATCATCCGCTACCGTGCGCCGACCCGCATCAACCACTGGATCGTGGCGATCTGCTTCGTGCTGACCGCGCTGTCCGGGCTGGCGCTGTTCCACCCTGCCCTGTTCCCGCTGACCCAGCTGTTCGGTGGCGGGCCGTGGACGCGCATCCTGCATCCGTTCATCGGCCTGGCCATGGTGATCGGCTTTGCGCTGCTGGCGCTGCGGATGTGGCGTGACAACTTCCTCAGCGCCGATGACCGCGCGTGGATGCGCGGCATGCGCGATGTACTGCGCAACGAGGATGAGAAGCTGCCACCGGTGGGCCGCTTCAATGCCGGCCAGAAGCTGCTGTTCTGGGCCATCATCGGTTGCCTGTCGGCGCTGCTGCTGACCGGCTTCGTGATCTGGCGGCAGTACTTCAGCCACTTCTTCCCGATCGGGGTGATCCGCTTCTCGGTGCTTGCCCATGCGCTGTTCGGCTGGGTACTGGTCTGCGCGATCGTGGTGCACATCTATGCAGCGATCTGGATCAAGGGCTCGGTGCGGGCGATGACCCAGGGCAAGGTGACCTACGGGTGGGCGTACAAGCATCACCGGCAGTGGTTCCGGGACATCCTGCGCGGGCGGCGGGAACAGGGTTAGCGGCAGGGCCTGCGGCCCTGCACCCGCTTCAAGCCAAGGCAACAGCAACAGCGGCTATCCGTGGGATGGCGTTCTGCGTTGCTGTTGGTGGGTGTCGACCTTGGTCGACACAATGAACACGGCAACAACCGATGGGGTCAGATCCGTTTTCCTATGGAAAACGGATCTGACCCCAACCATTTCAAATGGCCTGCAATGCGCTGGACGCCAGCGCTGACAACGGCGAGGATGGAGGCTGGTTCTTCTGGCTGGCCCTGCATGGCGCAACGCATCCTTGAACCCGGTGAGATCGAGACGCTGGCCTCGCGCGATGTTCCGCGCATCATCCTGCCCGATACCGCGTCGCTGTTTGCCGGACGTGCGGACCGCCTGCGCAGTCTGGCGGGACACAGTGCCATCGGTGGCTACCTGCAGCTTCTGGCTGCGCTGGCTGATGCGCAGCAGGCGCTGCTGGAGGATCTGACACCGCCGCAACGCGAGGAGCTTCAGGCACAGGCGCGTGCACAGCAGTCGAGTGCGGCGGCCGGCGCCGGGATGCCGTTGCGGCCGGCCAACACGCTTCAGCTGGATGGACGTTGGCGCGACTGGCTCCGCACGCTATGCCAGCACTGCGCTGAAGAAGCCGGGCTGCCGGCGGAAACCCGGCTGGAACTGCAGCGCGTTGCCGCTGCCGATGACGCGTGGCTGGATGCACAAGCGCATGCGGTGCTGGAACGTGATGACGCGCCGTCGGTGGATGCGGTGGCTGCGCTGCTGGTGATGAACGCGCTGCAGGTCTACTGGGCGGTACTGGCGGACAGCTTCCGCCCCACCGACCTGAAACCGCTGGCCGATGCACCGGGGCTGTGCCCGCTGTGCGGCACCCTGCCGGTGGTCAGTGTGGTGCAGGCGCGGCCGCCCTATGCGTCCTACCGCTACCTGTCGTGCTCGCTGTGCGCCTGCCAGTGGCACTACGTGCGCGTGCAGTGCAGCCAGTGTGGTGCCGCCGGCAAGGACATCGCCTATCGCGCCCTGGCCGATGTGGATGGCGACAGCGGCGAGGCGGTGCGCGAGAGCGCGGTCCGTGCCGAGACCTGCGACCACTGCCACAGCTACCGCAAGATCCTGTATCTGGAGAAAGACCCGTCGCTGGAGCCGGTGGCCGACGACCTCGGCACGCTGGCGCTGGACCTGCTGCTGGGCGAGGAAGGGTATGCGCGCGCCAGCCAGAATCCGCTGCTGTGGCAATCCGACGGCGAGTGAGGCGATGACAGCCACGCCCCCCACCCCGGCATCGGCCGCTGCCCTGCCCTCGCTGGACCGGTTGCTGCGCCTGCCTGCCTTGGCAGCACTGATCGAGGGCCACGGCCGCAGCCGTATCACCCAGCTGCTGCGTTCGCACCTGCAGGTGCTGCGCGACCGTATCAGCGCCGGCCAGCTCTCGGCCACGCAGCTGCAGGAAGCGGTTGACGGCCCGGCGCTGGTGGCAGCAGTCGAGGCCGCACTGGCCGCTGACGCACGGCAGGATCTGCAGCCGATGTTCAATCTGACCGGCACCGTGCTGCACACCAATCTCGGCCGCGCCTTGCTGCCGGATGCCGCCGTGCACGCGGTCACCCGCGCGATGACCGCGCCGGTGGATCTTGAATTCGACATCAGCCGCGGCCGTCGCGGCGACCGCGATGCACGGGTGCAGGCATTGATCTGCGAACTGACCGGCGCTGAAGCCGCCACTGTGGTCAACAACAATGCCGCGGCGGTCCTGCTGCTGCTCAACAGCCTGGCCAACCGCCGCGACGTGGTGGTGTCACGCGGCGAGCTGGTGGAGATCGGTGGCGCCTTCCGCATTCCCGACGTGATGCGCAGTGCCGGCGCGCGGCTGCTGGAAGTGGGCACCACCAACCGTACCCACCCCGCCGACTTCGCCAATGCCATCGGCGTGCGCACCGCGCTGCTGATGGAGGTGCACGCCAGCAACTACGCGATCACCGGCTTCACCGCCAAGGTCGACACCGCGGCGATGGCCGCGATCGCGCACGAGCACGGCCTGCCGCTGGTGGTGGACCTGGGCAGTGGCAGCCTGTGCGATCTGGCGGCCTTCGGCCTGCCGCACGAGCCCACCGTGCAGGAAACGCTGGCGGCCGGCGCTGACCTGGTGTCGTTCAGTGGCGACAAGCTGCTGGGTGGTCCGCAGGCCGGCATCATCGCCGGCCGCGCCGACCTGATTGCACGGATCAACCGCAACCCGCTGAAGCGGGCACTGCGCATGGACAAGATGGGCCTGGCCGCACTGGAAGCGGTGCTGGCCCTGTACCGCGAACCGGAGCTGCTGGCACAGCGGCTGCCGACCCTGCGCACCCTGTCACGTACGCAGGAGGACATCGATGTGCAGGCCCAGCGCCTGCTGCAGCCGATGCGTTCCGCGCTGGCGGCCGACTACGGTCTTGAACCGGCATCGATGCACAGCCAGATCGGCAGCGGTGCACAGCCACAGGCGCAGCTCTGCAGTGCCGGCCTACGCATCACGACTGCGCGCCGTGGCGGACTGGATCGCCTGGCCAAGCGCCTGCGTCAACTGCCGCGACCCGTGCTGGGCCATATCGCCGATGACGCGCTGTGGCTGGACCTGCGCTGCCTGGAACCGGCCGACGAAGCGGCCTTCCTCGCCCAATGGAGCACGCTGCAGGCATGATCGTCGGCACCGCCGGGCATATCGATCATGGCAAGACAAGTCTGGTGCGCGCACTGACCGGCATCGAAACCGATCGCCTGCAGGAAGAACGTACGCGCGGTATATCGATCGAACTGGGCTATGCCTATGTCCCGGTGGAAAGCAGGGACGCCGAAGGCCCCGCCGCGACGCTGGGTTTCGTCGACGTGCCAGGCCATGAGCGCTTCGTGCATACGATGGTGGCCGGCGCCACGGGTATCGATGTCGCTCTGCTGGTGATCGCTGCCGACGACGGCGTGATGCCACAGACCCGCGAGCATCTGGCGATCCTGCAGCTGCTGGGCGTGGATCGTGGTGCGGTGGCGCTGACCAAGATCGACCGTGTGGATGCGGCGCGCCTCGCCCGGGTCGAGATCGAGATTGCCGCGCTGCTGGCCGCGACACCGCTGCAGGATTCCCCTCTGTTCGCCTGCAACAGCACCGCACCCGACGATGCCGGCATCAGCGCACTGCGTACCCAGCTGCACGCGTGGGCGGCGGACGATGCCAGCACACGCCAGGCCGAACTGCGCAGCGAACTGTTCCGCATGCCGGTGGACCGCGTGTTCTCGCTGCCCGGCCACGGCACGCTGGTGACCGGCGCGGTGCATGGCGGCATCGCCGCGGTGGGTGAGCATCTGCAGCTGATGCCGGCCGCCACTGAAGTGCGCATACGCAGCATCCACGCGCAGAACCAGGCCAGCGAGCACGCGATGGCTGGGCAACGCTGCGCGCTGAACCTGGCCGCCATCGCCCGCGACGACATCCACCGGGGCGACTGGATTGCCGATCCACGCGCGCTGCTGGCCACTACCCGCGTCGACGTGCGCCTGCGGCTTTCCGCACTGGCGCCGCCACTGCGCGACTGGTCGCCGCTGCACATCCATTGGGGCACGATGCACCGGCAGGCCCATGTGGTGCTGCTGGAAGACCACGACCACGGCGATGGGCAGTTGGTGCAGCTGGTGTTCGATGCACCGGTCTGCGCGATGTGTGGCGATCGTTTCATCGCCCGTGATTCAGCGGCCACCCACACACTGGGCGGTGGCGTCGTGCTCGATCCGGATCCTCCGCAGCGGCGTCGGCGCAGTCCTGCACGGCTGGCCTGGCTGGCGGCACTGGAGCAGCTGGCGGCCGGTGCCGGTGTTGTCCCGCTGCTGCAGCAGGCACCTGCCGGCATCCCCCTCACTGCGCTGCAACGCTATTGCCGACGCGCCGCCGACCGCATCGACCTGCCCGAGGACGCGCGACGCATCGCGACCAGCGATGACACAGTGATCATCCTCGCACCGCACTGGCAGGCACTGCGCGAACAGGTGATCACCTCGCTGCGCGGCTGGCACGAGCGACGCCCGGACGAACCCGGTGTCGACAGCGGGCGCCTGCAGCGCAGTACCCTGCCCTCGCTTGCAGCGAGCCTCTGGAATGCGCTGCTGCAGGACCTGCTGGCCGATGGCACGCTGCAGCGCGTGGGCGCGTGGTGGCGCCTGCCCGGCCATGACCATGTGCCACCGGAACGCGAACGTCTCCTGCTGGAACGCGTGCTGCCGCAACTGCACGCCGGTGGCTTCGATCCACCGTGGGTGCGCACCCTGGCCGCCGACGTCGGTCTGGCCGAAGATGAGGTCCGCGCCGCCCTGCGTCGCGCCGCCGCGCG
The DNA here is from genome assembly GCF_040984485.1 of Stenotrophomonas sp. WED208. NCBI lineage: Bacteria > Pseudomonadati > Pseudomonadota > Gammaproteobacteria > Lysobacterales > Lysobacteraceae > Stenotrophomonas > Stenotrophomonas sp. WED208. The sequence goes on along the minus strand of NZ_JAZARB010000001.1, from coordinate 860,526 downwards.
TGGCGATCTGTTCCAGGTGGTGCCGGACCTGTTCTATGCGCCGGCCTGCATCGCCGAGCTGGCCACGATCGTCGCGCAGCTGTCACAGGCCAGCGGCACGGTGGATGCGGCGGCCTTCCGCGATGCCATCGGCCTGGGCCGCAAACGCAGCATCCAGATCTTGGAGTTCTTCAATCGCGTTGGCTACACTCGACGCGTCGGTGACCAGCATCGGCCGCGCGGCGACCTGCAGTGGAACGCAGCCCGCGACTGAGCCCACCGGTACCGCCGTACTTTCGGAAGGCATGCGCATCCGGGCATGCGGCTGGGCTTCAAACCCAGTAGGGGGCGTCGATCGTTCCCTGGTAGGTTCGACTCCTGCTGCCTTCCGCCATTCGTGTTTCCGCAGGAGATGTCGGCATGGCCACGCACGCGCAGTCCCCCGCTCCTTCAACGGCTGATGCCCCGCAACGACTGACGTCTCTCGCGCATGGCGGTGGCTGCGGCTGCAAGATCGCGCCGGGTGTGCTGACCGAACTGCTGCGTGGCGTTCCAGCGCTTCCCGCACCGGCCGAACTGCTGGTCGGCCGCGAGACCAGCGACGACGCCGCGGTGTACCGCCTCGATGACCGGCAGGCGATCGTCGCCACCACCGATTTCTTCATGCCGATTGTCGACGACCCGTTCGACTTCGGCCGCATCGCCGCCACCAATGCGCTGTCGGACCTGTACGCGATGGGCGCGCGCCCGCTGTTCGCACTGGCCATCGTCGGCATGCCGATCAACAGCCTGCCGCAGGACACCATCCGCGGCATCCTGCAGGGTGGCGAACGCGCCTGCGCTGATGCCGGCATCATGGTGGCTGGTGGCCACAGCATCGATTCGGTGGAACCCATCTACGGCCTGGCCGCGATCGGCGTGCTCGATCCGCAGCGGCTCAAGCGCAATGCCGATGCCCGCGCAGGCGATGTGCTGGTGCTGGGCAAGCCGTTGGGCGTGGGCGTGTATTCGTCGGCGCTGAAGAAAGAAGTGCTGGATGCCGAGGGCTACCGGCAGATGGTCGAGTCGACCACCCGCCTGAACAGCGTGGGCATGTCCCTTGCCGCGCTGGATGGCGTGCACGCGATGACCGACGTCACCGGTTTCGGCCTGCTGGGCCACCTGCTGGAAGTGTGCCGGGCCAGTGGGGTGGCTGCCGAGGTGGACAGTACCCAGGCGCCGCTGCTGCCTCAGGCCCTGCAACTTCTGCAGCGCGGCTGCGTGACCGGCGCGTCCCACCGCAACTGGGCCTCGTATGGCGCCGACGTGCGCTTCGCCGACGGGTTGCCAGCACACTGGCAGCCACTGCTGACCGACCCACAGACCAGCGGCGGCCTGCTGGTGTCCTGCGCCCCGGAAGCGGTGGATGCGGTGCTGGCCTGCTTCCACGACGCCGGGTTCGGCCAGGCGGCCGTGGTGGGACGGTTGGGCGAGGGAACGCCGGGCGTCAGCGTCCGCTGAGGCGCTGGAACGGCAAGGGCGCCCGAAGGCGCCCCTGCTGTAGCGCTGGATGCAGCATCACTCGATGTTCTGCACCTGTTCGCGGATCTGGTCGATCAGCACCTTCAGTTCCACTGCAGCATTGGACGTACGGCTGTCCACCGACTTCGAGCCCAGCGTGTTGGCTTCGCGATTGAACTCCTGCAGCAGGAAGTCCAGGCGACGGCCGACCGGCTCGCGCTGCTTGAGCACGCGGCGGATCTCGACGATATGGCTGCCAAGACGGTCCAGTTCTTCATCCACGTCCAGCTTCTGCAGCCACAGCACCAGTTCCTGCTCGGCGCGACCGGGGTCGACCGGGTGCGGCAGGTCGGCCAGGCGTGCGGCCAGCTTGGCGCGCTGGCCGTCGCGAATGGCCGGAATCAGCGTGCGGACTTCGGTGGCGATACGCTCGATGCCGTCCACGCGCTCGCTGATGGCCGCGGACAACTTGCCGCCTTCGCGCTCACGGGCCTCGACGAAGCCGTCCAGCACCTGGTCCAGCAGGGCCAGTGCCTCGACCTGCAGGGCGGCGGCATCGGTGGCCTCGCCGCGGGTCACGCCCGGCAACTGCAGCAGGTCGGTGAAACTGACCTGCAGGTTGGGGAAATCGGAGGTCAGACGGTGCGCCAGGCGGCCCAGCTGGCCCAGCAGGGCCTCGTCCACCTGCAGGTTGGCGGCCGCTTCCGGCGCGCGCAGGCGCATCACCAGATCCAGCTTGCCGCGGCTCAGGCGCGCGGCGATACGCTCGCGCAGCTGCGGCTCGAGCGCCCGCAGTTCCTCGGGCAGGCGTGTGCCGACCTCCAGGAAGCGGTGGTTGACCGAGCGCAGCTCGCAGCCCAGCGTGCCCCACGGGGTGACCCGCTCGCCGCCGGCGTAGGCGGTCATGCTTCGAATCATGGATTGTGTCCGGTGCGTGCAAAGGGGGAATGGTACCCTAGCGCCCTCACCAGAGCCCCCTTGCCCGCCCCGTGAAGGCTGCGGGCGTGGCGGCGTACTCCCACGCCATTACGGAACCCGCACCATGTCCGATTCCCGCCCCAGCGGCCGCCAGCCCGACCAGCTCCGCCCGGTCGTCATCCAACGCGGCTTCACCCGCCACGCCGAAGGTTCGGTGCTGGTGTGCTTCGGTGAAACCCGTGTGCTGTGCACCGCCAGCGTCGAGAACCGCGTGCCGGGCTTCCTGCGCGGCAAGGGCGAAGGCTGGGTGACCGCCGAGTACGGCATGCTGCCGCGCGCCACCCACACCCGCAGTGATCGTGAAGCCGCCCGCGGCAAGCAGGGCGGCCGCACGCTGGAGATCCAGCGCCTGATCGGTCGCAGCCTGCGTGCCTGCGTGGACCGCAACGCGCTGGGCGAGCGCACCATCACCCTCGACTGCGACGTGCTGCAGGCCGACGGCGGCACCCGCACCGCCGCCATCACCGGCGCCTACGTGGCGCTGGTCGATGCGGTGAACGTGCTGATGAAGCGCGGCGACATCAAGCGCAACCCGATCCTGGGCGCGGTGGCAGCGGTGTCGGTGGGCGTGTACCGCGGCACCCCGGTGCTGGACCTGGACTACGCCGAAGACAGCGACTGCGACACCGACATGAACGTGGTGATGAACGACGGCGGTGGCTTCATCGAGCTGCAGGGCACCGCCGAAGGCCATGCCTTCCGTCGCGACGAATTGGATGCGCTGCTGGGCCTGGCCGAAAAGGGCGTGGCCGAACTGCTGGCCGCACAGCAGGCAGCGCTGTCGGCATGAACCGGCGCATAGCCCTGACCACGCTGGTGGTGGCCGACTACGACGAAGCCATTGCCTGGTACACCGGCAAGCTCGGCTTCGCGCTGCTGGAGGACATCGACCAGGGCCACAAGCGCTGGGTGGTGGTGGGGCCGACCGACGGCAGCGCTGCCGCCCTGCTGCTGGCCCGTGCCAGCGACGAGGAACAGCGCAGCCGCATCGGCAACCAGACCGGTGGCCGCGTCGCCTTCTTCCTCAACACCGATGACTTCCACCGCGACCACACGGCGATGCTGGCCGCCGGGGTCGAGTTCCTGGAAGCGCCGCGCGAAGAACCCTATGCAACGGTCGCGGTGTTCCGCGATCTGTATGGCAACACCTGGGACCTGCTGGAGCCCCGTCAATGAAGAAACTGGTACTGGCCAGCCACAACGCCGGCAAGCTGGTGGAGATGCAGGAGATCCTCGCCGACCTGCCGCTGCAGATCACCTCGGCCGCCGAGCTGGGCCTGGGCGACGTGGAAGAGACCGGCCTGACCTTCGTCGAGAACGCGCTGCTGAAGGCGCGCGCGGCCTGCGAAGCGACCGGCCTGCCGGCGCTGGCCGATGATTCCGGCCTGATCGTCGATGCCCTCGGCGGCGCACCCGGCCTGTACAGCGCGCGCTATGCCGGCCACCCGACCAACGCCGCAGCCAACAACGCCAAGCTGCTGGAGGCGATGGCCGACGTTCCCGATGGCCAGCGCGGTGCCCGCTTCTATGCGGTGATCGTGCTGCTGCGCCACGCCACCGATCCGCAGCCGCTGATCTGCGAAGGTCGCTGGGAGGGCCAGATCATCCGTGAACTGCGCGGCACGAATGGGTTCGGCTACAACCCCGTGTTCCTGGACACCACCCACGGCCTGACTGCCGCGGAGATGGAGCCGGCCCTGAAGAACGCCATCAGCCACCGTGCCATTGCCCTGCAGCAGCTCAAGCAGCAGTTGGCGACGCTGTACTGACGCCACCCGATCGAACCAGGGAAGCCGGCCAGCGGCCGGCACTACCGATGAAGTCCATGCCGCACTCTCACCACCACGACCACTGCAACCACCTGCCCGGCGAAGCCTGCTCCGCTGACCACGACACCCCGCCGCGGCTGGTACCGCCGCCGCTGTCGTTGTACGTGCACCTGCCGTGGTGCGTGCGCAAGTGCCCGTACTGCGATTTCAATTCGCACCAGGCCAAGGGCGAACTGCCGTTCGACGCCTACATCGATGCGCTGCTGCGCGATCTCGACCAGGACCTGCCGCTGGTCTGGGGCCGGGTGGTGCACAGCGTGTTCTTCGGTGGCGGCACACCCAGCCTGTTCCCGCCGGAAGCAATCGACCGTTTCCTGCAACAGGCCAGCGCACGCCTGCGCTTCGCACCCAACGCCGAAATCACCCTGGAAACCAACCCGGGCACGGCCGAGCATGGCCGTTTCGACCGCTACCGCGCGGCCGGCGTGAACCGCCTCAGCTTCGGCATCCAGAGTTTCGACGATGCGATGCTCAAGCGCCTGGGCCGCATCCACGACAGTGGCGAAGCCGAGCGCGCGGTGAAGATGGCGCAGGACGCGGGCTACGACAACTTCAACATCGACCTGATGTACGCGCTGCCGGAACAGACCCTGGCCGGCGCCGAGTCCGATCTGGAGCGCGCGTTCGCACTGCAGCCGGCGCATATCTCGCACTACCAGCTGACCCTGGAACCGAACACGGTGTTCTTCGCGCGGCCGCCGCAGGGCATTCCCGATGAAGACAATGCCTGGGACATGCAGGAACACTGCCAGGCCCTGCTGGCGCAGGCCGGTTTCGGCCAGTACGAGGTGAGCGCCTACGCACGCCCTGGCCGGCAGAGCGCGCACAACCTGAACTACTGGCGTTTCGGCGACTACCTGGGCATCGGTGCCGGCGCGCACGGCAAGATCAGTTCGGGTGCCGAGGAACACGTGCTGCGACGCTGGAAGCTGAAGCATCCGCAGGCTTATCTGGACAGCGCGGGTACCCCGGCCTCGTTCGGCGGTGACGATGTGATCGCGCCTGAGCGCCTGCCCTTCGAGTACATGCTGAATCTGCTGCGCCTGCATGAAGGCTTCGGCCTGCGCGATTTCGAGTCGCGCACCGGGCTGCCGCGCCGCGTGCTCGATGCACCGCTGGCCGAGGCCGTGCAGCGCGGCTGGCTGGAGGTGACGGATGGCCATGTGCAGCCGACCGAGCTGGGCCGCCGATTCACCAACGATGTGGTGAGCCTGTTCCTGGAGGAATAAGCCTTCTGCCGTAACGGGTAGTGCCGGCCGCTGGCCGGCACTCCGGTGAAGCCCGAGCTGCCGGCCTGCGGTCGACATTGTCGTTCATCCGTCGGCCCTGCCCAGCGAACGTGAGTCACGTTCACCCTAAAGTAGCGCCGACTGCGGCCGACACGGTAGATTCACAAGATCGATCCGCGGGAATCCGGGTACCGCCTGCCGATGTCAGCTGTCTTCTCCATTACCTCTGCCGACAAAGCCCGCCTGGCTGCCAGCAACCTGCCACCGCGGGTGCGTGAGCTGCTGGGCGCCTTGATCGGCCTGTGCCGGCAGACGCTGGCCGCCCCTCTGATCCTGACCGTCGAAGCGCTGGAACAGACGCTGCTGCACGACGCCGATCGCGCGCGCAATCCACAGCTGCAGGCCGAACTGATGGCCCAGCGCGGCCAACTGCATGCCTTTTCCGGCCATTTCGCCGACCGCATGCTCGATGCCGTGGCCGATGCACTGATACGGCTGCGCGAACCCGCCACCGGCGCCAGCGTCGGTGCCACGCCCCCGCCGTTGCCCGGCATGCTCGGGCTGTCGCTGGTCGATGAACATGAAGTGGACCGCGACCTGCTGCTGACCGAGATGATCCGGCGCGAGACGCTGCGCTCGACCAACACGCTGAACCTGCTGGGCCAACGCTTGGGCGTGCTGGCCGCGGCACCGGCCTTCGAGGCCGATACCCTGCCACTGGCACCGCAGGCACTGTGCGCGATGCTGCGCCGGATCGCCGAACAGGATGCGCTCAGCGTCGAAGTCCAGTTGGCGCTGTATCGCAGCTTCGAACGCCAGGTGCTGGAACGCCTGGGCGACATCCTCGACCGCGCCAATGCCCTGCTGGCCCAGCACGGCGTGCTGCCCGGCCTGGTCTACACCCCCTACCTGGCGCGCTCGTCGAGCACGCGGCGGATCATCACCCAGTCGGTGGGCGGTGGACGTGCCACCCAGCCGGCAAAGCGCGCTGCGGCGCCACTGACCGGCTGGAACGGATCGGCACCCGCCGGTTCCTGGTCGAGCCTGGTGCAGGACGCCTTCCAGGATGGCGGCGCAACCGGCGCGGCCCTGCCGGGCCTGACCACCGCCACCGGCAGCGCGCTGCATGAGCTGCTGCAGCAGGCACGCCAAGCCAGCGCAGCCCCTGCGGACCGCGATGCCGTGCCGAGCGCGGCAGTGGATGCGGTGCTCGCACGCCTGCAGGCCCAGTCCAGCTCGGCCACCGGCGTTGCCGACCTGCAGGCCGCCGTCGTGGCGCAGCTGCGCAGCGAGCACGGTACGCAGGCGCAGCTGGGCAGCCACGACCGTGACAACCTCGACCTGCTGCGCATGCTGATGCAGCAGGTGCAGCAGCAACAGCGCCCCGACCCGGTGCCGGCCGCCCTGCTGGCGCGCCTGCAGGTGCCCTTGGCACGCGCGGCAATGGCCGATCCGGGCTTCTTCGTACGCGACGAGCACCCGGCGCGCGAGCTGCTCAACCAGATTGCCGAAGTCGGCGCCAACTGGCTGGGCGACGATGACGTCGACCCACAGCTGCTGCAGCGCATGGCGCAGAGCGTGCAGGGCCTGCTGGGCCAGGACGCACGGACGCCGGAGGCTTTCGCCACCGCCAATGAAGACGTGCAGCAGCACCAGCGTGCCGCGGCGCATCGCGCCGAGCTGGCCGAGCGCCGCCATGTCGAAGCTGCGCGCGGCAAGGAGCGGCTGGAACTGGCCCGGCGCCAGGCCAGCGCACAGATCGACCAGTGCTGCGACACGCAGGAACCGCCGCGCTTCGTGCAGACCCTGCTGCGCCAGGCCTGGGCCGACGCCCTGACCCTCACCCGCCTGCGCCATGGCGACGACTCACCGCAATGGCAGGAACGCCTGCAGCAGACCCAGCGCATCGCTGCCATCACCGCGCAGGCCGTCGATGCCCCCGGTGGCACCGATGCCGCGCTTGCTGCCGATGTCGAGGCCGCCCTGCTGCAGGTCGGCTACCACGCCGAGGAAGCCGCCGCCGTCGCGCGCAGGCTGGCTACGCCCGGCGGCGAGGACGAAAGCACCTCGCGTACCGAACTCAGTGCCCGCCTGAAGGCGCGTGCACGCCTGGGCGAACACGCCGGCACGCCCACCGGCACGGCGCCTGCAACACCCCGCAACAGTGCCGAAGAAGCCGCCTACCAGCAGCTGTCAACGCTGCCGTTCGGCAGCTGGTTCGACATCGATACCGGTGATGGCACGCTGCGCCGCCAGCGCCTGTCCTGGTACAGCCTGCTGACCGGCCACGCCCTGTTCGTCAATCCGCGCGGGCAGAAGATCGCCGAGACCGACCTGGATACGCTGGCCCGGCAGATCAGCGCCGGCCGTGCGCAGCTGGTCACCGAAGACAAGGCCCGGCTGGTCGACCGCGCCTGGGAAGCCAGCCTTGGCGCATTGCGTGCGCTGGCGGCCGGCCACACGCAGGAGACCTCCGCATGAACACTCAGCCGCCACAGGACACCCGTCGCGCACCGCGCCGCCAGGTCTCGGACCTGGTCCCGGTCACCGACCAGATGCGCGAATGCGTGGTCGGCCGTCTCGGCAATGTTTCCGAAACCGGCATGCTGATGCTGGCCAGTGCGCCGCTGCGTGAGGACGCGCTGTACCAGCTGCGCTTCCCGCTGCCACTGGGTGATGGCCGCCAGCAGGACATCGATGTGGGCGTGCACCTGCTGTGGAGCGAGCCCGCACATGCCCCCGGCCAGAGCTGGACCGGCTTCCGATTCCTCACCCTGTCGCGCGAACATCGGCAGCTGCTGCGCCAGTGGGTGGGCGAGGACAGCGACGAGGGACCGGTTTCGACGGCCTGAGTGCCGGTTCCGGCACAGCGGTTTTTCGCGGTATGCGGCAGAATCTAGGGCCGTTTTCCGTGTCGAGCCACCGCAATGATCCAGCAAGACCCCGGCGCCCTGTATTCCGACCACCTGGCCGTGCTGTGCCGACGCGCCGAACAGGCGCTGGCCCGCGGCGGCTTCGATCACCTGGTGGTGCCCAGCGGCACCCTGCACTACCAGGTGTTCGACGATCGCGACTACCCGTATGCGGTGAATCCGCAGTTCAAGGCCTGGTTGCCGTTGACCCGCGTGCCCAACAGCTGGATCGTGTTCACCCCCGGCAAGCGCCCGGCGGTGATCTTCCACCAGCCCTTCGATTACTGGCACGTGGTACCGGACGCCCCCAGCGGCTGGTGGGTGGAGCACTTCGACATCCACATCATCCGCAAGCCCGAAGAGGCGCTGGCGCTGCTGCCGGCCGACCCGTCGCGCTGCGCGATCCTCGGCGAGCCGCAGAGCGCGCTGGGCAACTACGTGCCGAACAACCCGGCACCGGTGGTGAACTACCTGGAGTGGCACCGCGGCAGCAAGACGCCGTATGAAATCGCGCTGATGCGCCAGGCGCAGGTGCTGGGCGTGCGCGGCCACCGCGCCGCCGAGGCCGCGTTCCGCAACGGCGCCGACGAGTTCAGCATCCACATGGCCTACTGCCAGGCCGTTGGCCAGGACGCCAACGAGTTGCCCTACGGCAACATCGTGGCGCTGAACGAACATGCCGCCGTGCTGCATTACACCGAGCTGGGCCGCAAGGCACCGCAGCCGCTGCGCAGCTTCCTGATCGATGCCGGTGCCAGCGCGCACGGCTACGCCAGCGACATCACCCGCACCTACGCCGCGCAGGGCCACGACGAGTTCGCCGCGATGATCGCCGCCGTCGATGCGGCCCAGCAGCAGATGTGCGCAGCGGTGCGCCCAGGCTTTGACTACAAGCAGCTGCACGTGGATGCACATCTTTCACTGATGGGCGTGCTGAAGGACTTCGGCGTGATCAAGGTCTCGCCACAGACTGCAGTGGAAACCGGCGTCAGCGCCGCGTTCTTCCCGCATGGCATCGGCCACCTGATCGGCCTGCAGGTGCACGACGTGGCCGGTTTCGCGGCCAGCGACGAGGGTGGCCGCATCGAGCGCCCGGCGGGCCACCCGTACCTGCGCCTGACCCGCGTGCTGGAACCGGGCATGGTGGTGACCATCGAACCGGGCCTGTACTTCATCGACATGTTGTTGAATGAAGTGAAGGATGCCGGCCATGGCGATGCGATCAACTGGGACCGCGTGGATTTCTTCCGTCCGTATGGCGGCATCCGCATCGAAGACGAAGTGCTGTGCACCGAGGGCGAAGCGGACAACCTGACGCGGCCGGAGTTTGCGGCGGCGAACGGCTGAGTCGCTCGTGGTTGGGCGCTGAAATCAGAAGCAGCGCTTGGCGGGGCGGGGTGGGTTCGCGGGGGACGCCGTGAATCCATCCCTGGAGGCTTGGCCGCGGCATCCATGCCGCGGACACCCCCGCGAACCCACCCCGCCCCACCTCTGACAGTTTTCTGCGCGCGTCCAACCACGGAAAAGAAAGAGGAAAAGCAAAAGCGGGTCGCTCGCTGCGCTTGCTCTGTGTCGACCAAGGTCGACACCTACCAACAGCCGCGCGTTCCAACGGCCGCAGTGGCCAGTAGATCCACACCATGCGTGGATGATTCATTCGATATCTGACAGATGTGCCGACCAACGGTCGGCACCCACCAACAGCCCCGTCAGCCTGTCGAAGGCGGGGCACTGTGGGCTTGCGGGGTGTGAGCGGCATGGATGCCGCGACCAAGCCCCGATGGATAGGTTCACGGCGCCTCCGCGAACCCACCCCGCCCGGCCTTTGACAGTTTCCTGCGCGCGTCCAACCGCGGAAAAGAACAAAGAAAAGCAAAAGCGGGTCGCTCGCTGCGCTCGCTCTGTGTCGACCAAGGTCGACACCTACCAATCGTCGTTCGTTCCAACAACCGCCGTTACCAACAGCCGCAGGAATCTGTCAGAGGTGGGGCGGTGTGGGTGGGCAGGACCGTTGGCGCCATGGATGGCGCCATCGAGCCCCCACGGATGGGTTTACGGCGCGTCCTGACCACCCACACCGCCCCGCCATCCCACGGATAGCCCGCTGTTGCTGTTGCTCCAGCTGTTGCCTCTGCAGGTGCAGGGCTGCAAGCCCTGCCGAAACCCCTTACCCCGCCATCACCGCTTCAATCTCGTCGGCGCTGCGCGCCAGGCCTTCGGTCAGCACGCGATGGCCGTCATCAGTGATCAGCACGTCATCCTCGGTACGGATGCCGATACCGCGCCAGCGCGGTTCCACCGTCGTATCGTCTACGCCGATGTACAGGCCCGGCTCGATGGTGAACGCCATGCCCGGCTCCAGCAGGCGCGAATCGCCCGCCAGGCGGTAGTCGCCCACATCGTGCACGTCCAGCCCGATCCAGTGCCCGGTCTTGTGCCGGTAGAAGCGCTGGTACAGGCCCTCGGACAGGTTCTTTTCCAGCGTGCCCTTCAGCAGCCCCAGCCGCAGCAGGCCCTCGGTCAGGGTCTGTACCGCAGCCAGGTGGCCGGCCTCGTACGGTACGCCCGGCTTGGCCTGGGCCAGTGCCGCGGCCTGCGCGTCACCGACCAGGTCGTGCAGCGCGCGCTGCTCGGCGCTGAAGCGGCCATTCACCGGGAACGTGCGGGTGATGTCGCTGGCATAGCCGCGGTATTCGGCGCCGGCGTCGATCAGCACCAGCTCGCCATCACGCGAACGGGCGTTGTTGTCGCGGTAATGCAGGATGCAGCCGTTGCGGCCGGCACCGACGATGCTGCAATAGGCCGGCACGGCATCGTTGGCGCGGAACACGCGTTCCAGTTCGGCCTGCAGTTCGTATTCGTGGATGCCGGCCTTCGCCGCTTTCATCGCCGCCAGATGTGCACGCACGCTGATCTGCGCGGCGTGGTGCATCAGCGCCACTTCAGCACCGGACTTGAACAGGCGCTGCTCGTGCAGCAGGTGACCCAGCTCCAGGAACTCATGCGGCGGCTGCGCGCCGTGGCGCACCTGCGAACGCACGCGGTTGACCCAGCCGATCAGCTTCAGGTCGAAATCGGCGTCGCGGCCGAAGTGGTAGTAGACGCGCGAACGACCTTCCAGCAGGCCTGGCAGGATGTCGTCCAGATCGTCGATCGGGTACGCATCGTCCATCCCGTACTGCGCCACCGCACCTTCCTGGCCGGCGCGGCTGCCATCCCAGGCCTCGCGTTCGGCATCTCGCTCGCGGCAGAACAGGATGGCCTCGCCGTGGCGGCGGCCCGGAATCAGCACCAGCACCGCCTCCGGTTCCGGGAAGCCGCTCAGGTACTGGAAGTCCGAATCCTGCCGGAACGGGTAATGGGTATCGAGGCTGCGCACCTTCTCGGCGGCGGCGGGAAGCACCAGGATCGCGTCTTCGCCGGCCATGTCCATCAGCTGGCGGCGGCGACGCTTGTATTCGCCGGCCGCGATGCCGGTGCGCTGCTTGATGTCCATCAGTTCAGGCGCTGCCGATGGCGCGAGGCCAGCACCACGTCACCGTGCAGCAGCAGTACCGCCACGCGGATGAATTCCTCGATCTCCGACAGGGCTTCGTCGTCATCGTCACCACCGGCCTCGAAATCCTCGCTGGAGGCACGCGCCAGGCTGGCCATGTCGGTCAGCGCTTCTTCGCCCTCTTCGGACAGGGTCGGGCGGCGGCCGCCGCTGCCCAGGCCGAAGCCGCCCAGGAAGGAACGGGTCCAGCTGAACATGGCATCGGCCTGCGCGGACACGTCGTCGCCGTCGGTCAGCAGCAGTTCGAAGGCGAAATCGCGGTCTTCCAGTTGCTTGATGGTGACCTGCAGCAGCTGCCCCAGCACGCTGTCGGCGGCCACCGGCGGCAGGTTGTCGTCGGCCAGCACACGCGCCGGCCAATCATTGCCGGGGGCACCGCCGGCGGCCAGCCAGCCGCACAGTGCGCCGTGCAGCTCGGCAGCGGTGGCGCCCAGGCCCAGTTCCTGGCTGGCGCGGGTAACGTCGTCGACGGAGGGAAGTTCGGTCATCGTGCGGCTCGTTCGGAAAGGAAACCCGGGGCGCGCGCACGCGCGCCCGTGAGACCCGGTAGTGTAGCAACCCGACGGCATCCTCTCTGCGACCGTCAGGCCTTGCTGCGACAACGCTTGACCGCCCTTACCCGGCTTGCCTATCGTGCCCGCATGGAACCCGCCGATCCCCTTGCCCAGCTGCAGGACTTCGCTGCCCGCGTGGAAGCGTTGCTTGAACGCAACCAGCGCCTGGCCGAGGAGAACCGCAGCCTGCGCCACCAGCAGGAACAGCTGGTGGCCGAGCGTTCCACGCTGCTGGCCAAGAACGAGCAGGCACGCTCGCGGGTGGAAGCAATGATCAGCCGGCTCAAATCCCTGGAGCAGCACACATGAGCGCCGAACCGGTCAGTGTCCGCATCCTTGATCGTGAATACACCGTGGGTGTCGGCGGCGATGAACGCGACAGCCTGATGGCGGCCGCGCGCCTGCTCGATGCGCGCATGCGCGAAATCCGCGGCAGCAACCGCATGGCCGCGGTCGACCGCGTCGCCGTGCTGGCGGCGTTGAACCTGGCCCACGAACTGCAGTTGCTGCGCGATGAGAACGCCCGCCAGGCGGTGGCGCTGCAGCAGACGCTGGCCGACCTGAACCGGCGCCTGGACCGCGCGATCGACGGCACCCCGTAGAAGAGGGGACGGAGGGAATCAAGGCGCATTCGCCCCTTCCGTGCTGGAAACGTCTTAATCCCCTCCGTCCCCTTTTCTCATATCTGAATTGGCACGGACTGTTGCCGACGAACGGCCTATCCAGATCCTGCGTGCTGGCTATAATGGCCACGCGTTCTCTGCGGTACTCGACGGCATGTGCAAACATTCGCCTTGTCCCTTAAGAACGACACCGGGAGCGCGACAGCGCCGGGAGTGCAGGTCCGCCTTGTAGCGGGAAGCCCGATGGTTCTCCAGCGTTCCCACTTGAGCCCCCGGGTTCAAGGTCGTTTCGCATGCATCGACATTGCGGAGAATGCAATATTCCAGCAAGGGCGGCGTCTTCGGGCGTCGCCCTTGTTCTTTCCGGCACAATGACGGCTGATCCTTGCCGCACGCTGCCATGACCGACCCGCGCCAGGCCCTGCGCCACGACCTGCGGCAACGCCGCCGCGACCTTTCCGCCGCTGAGCGCATCGCCGCCGCTGAATCGCTTGCCGATGCCCTGCTGGCCCTCCCATTCGCCCCGCACGAAGGCGCCGTGGCCGGCTACTGGGCGCTGGATGGCGAAATCGCCCTGCACCGCTGGCAGCTGCAACTGCCCGAAGGACTCACCTACTGCCTGCCAGTGCTGGCCGGCGAGGTGCTGCGCTTTGCGCCGTGGCGGCCCGGGCAGCCACTGACCAGCAACCGCTATGGCATTCCCGAGCCGGACGTGGCCGTGGAAGACACCCTGGAACCGGCGCAGATGGCGTTGGTCGTGACCCCGCTGGTGGGCTTCGACGCACAGTGCCGGCGGCTGGGCATGGGGGGCGGCTGGTATGATCGCAGCTTCGCCTTCCGCCACGACCGGCCGGCGCCGCCCTGGCTGGTCGGTGCTGCATTCGCGGTGCAGCAGGTCGAGTCCTTGCCGGTGGCGTCGTGGGACGTACCGGTGGATGCGATCTGCACCGAAGACGGCACCCTGCTCCCCTCCGCTGCCCCCGTGAACGCATGACCGCCCGCAAGCGCTACTGGCTGATGAAGTCCGAACCGGACGCCTTCTCCATCGATGACCTGGCCAAGGTCAAGGTCGAACCCTGGAACGGGGTGCGCAACTACCAGGCGCGCAATTTCATGCGCGATGGCATGCAGGTGGGCGACGGCATCCTGTTCTACCACTCCAATACCAAGGTGCCCGGCATCGTCGGCCTGGCCACGGTGGCCAGCCCGGCCTATCCGGACGACACCCAGTTCGACCCGAAATCCGACTACCACGACCCCAAGAGCACGCGCGAGAACCCGCGCTGGATGCTGGTGGACGTGGCCTTCGACCGCAAGCTCAAGCAGGTGATCGCGCTGGACGAGATCAAGCTGCACGCCGAAGAACTCGGCGAGGGCTTCCCGCTGGTTGCCAAGGGCAACCGCCTGTCGGTGTTCCCGGTGACGGCTGCGCAGTGGAAGCTGCTGCTGTCGCTGGAAAAGAAATCCTGATTCCCTGCCTGAGAGTTCTCCCATGTCCGAAGCCAAGCGCCTGGCCGCCGAGAAAGCCATCGAGTACGTTGAAGACGGCATGATCGTCGGTGTCGGCACCGGTTCCACCGTGGCCTATTTCATCGATGCCCTGGCCCGCATCCAGCACCGCATCAAGGGTGCCGTGTCCAGCTCCGAGCAGAGCACCGCGCGCCTGAAGCAGCACGGCATCGATGTGATCGAGCTGAACCACAGCGGCAACCTGTCGCTGTACGTGGACGGCGCCGATGAGTGCGACGCCAACAAGTGTCTGATCAAGGGCGGCGGCGCCGCGCTGACCCGCGAGAAGATCATCGCCGAGGCCAGCGAGCGCTTCATCTGCATCGTCGACCCGAGCAAGCAGGTGCCGGTGCTGGGCAAGTTCCCGCTGCCGGTGGAGGTGATCCCGATGGCGCGCAGCCTGGTCGCCCGCCAGATCCGCGACATGACCGGCGGCCAGCCGACCTGGCGCGAAGGCGTGGTCACCGACAACGGCAACCAGATCCTGGACATCCACAACCTGCAGATCACCGATCCGGAAAAGCTGGAGCGCGAGCTCAACCAGCTGCCGGGCGTGGTCTGCGTCGGCCTGTTCGCGCGCCGTCGCGCCGATGTGGTGATCGTCGGCGGCGAGCCGCCGGTCGTGCTCTGACCCTTTCGAAGGATGCTGACGATGTCGCTGTTGCGTTCGCTGCTGATGCTTCCGCTGCTGGCCCTGACCGGCTGCGCCACCGACGCGGCCCGCCATTGGGTCGAGCTGGATGGCGCCCGCTACCAGGTCGAGCTGGCCACCAACGATGAAACCCGCGCGCGCGGGCTGATGTTCCGCGACCAGATGTCGGCCGACCACGGCATGCTGTTCATCCACGACCGCGAAGAAATGCAGGCGTACTGGATGAAGAACACCAAGATCGCACTGGACATCCTGTACTTCGACAGCCAGCGCAAGCTGGTCAGCCAGCAGCGCGATGTGCCGCCGTGCTCGGCCGGCGACATGTGCCCGCCCTACCCCAGCGGCGGCCCGGCGCGCTATGTGCTGGAGCTCAACGCCGGCCAGGCCGAGAAGCTCAAGCTGAAGGACGGGACCCAGCTGACCTTCGGCCCGGGCATCGAGAAGTAAACGATGCGACCGGCCAGCGGCCGGCACCCGCGGTAGTGCCGGCCGCTGGCCGGCAACCCTGCAGGGGTCAGATCCCTTTCGCACGCGAAAGGGATCTGACCCCTGAATTTTTCACGCGGCACCGCTTGAAACCGCCTGCGAATGACGCCAGTCTGTGGTCATGCAGGACCAGATCTCACTCCCCGACTGGGATGCACTGGCCGACCTCGAAGACGAGGCGCTGCCACTGTTGCCGACCGCGCTGCTGATCGCGCGCGATGAATACCCCGATCTGCAGCCGTCCACCTACGACGCGCTGATCCAGAGCCATGTCGACCACCTCCGTTCGGAAGTGGACAGCATCGACAACAGCCCCTTGAAGATGGCGGCGATCAACCGCCACCTGTTCGACGAGCTGGGCTACAGCGGCGACCACGACGAGTACTACGACCCGCGCAACAGCTACCTCAACCAGGTATTCGAGCGCCGCCTGGGCAACCCGATCTCGCTGGCACTGGTGCAGATGGAAGTCGCGCGCCGGCTGGGCATTCCGCTCGACGGCGTGTCCTTCCCCGGCCACTTCCTGGTGCGCCTGCCGGTGGACGACGGCGTGCTGGTGATGGACCCGTTCAATGGCGGCCGCCCGCTGGACGTGGACGAACTGCGCGAGCGGGCCAAGTCACACCTGGGCGGGCAGATGCCCGACGACCAGGTGCTGGCGCAGATCCTCGACCCGGCGCCAGCGCGCGCGATCCTGATGCGCATGCTGCGCAACCTGCACGGCGTGTATGCCGAAGCAGGCGAATGGGACCGCGCTGCACGCAGTGCCGACCGCCTGCTGAAACTGGCCCCGGAGCAGGACGACGCGCTGCGCGACCGCGGCCTGGCCTACCTGCAGCTGGAGTACCTGGCCGGCGCCCGCCACGACCTGGGGCAGTACCTGAAGCGCAATCCCGAGGCCAGCGATGCGCAGTGGCTGCGCGAGAAGCTGATCGACCTTGGTGGGCCGGTGCCGCGGCTGCATTGAGGGTGGCTGGTGTGCGGACCAACGGTCCGCACCCTCAGGATGGGCCGGGTGGCCCGCCGGTCAGTCGACCTCGACCATCTCGAAATCGGCCTTGGTCACCCCGCAATCCGGGCAGGTCCAGGTCTCGGGGATCTCCTCCCAGCGCGTCCCCGGCGCGATGCCCTCCTCCGGCAAGCCTTCCGCTTCGCTGTAAAGGAAGCCGCAGACCACGCACATCCAGGTGCGCAAGGTGGTGGGGGTGGCATCGCTCATCGGATAATCAGGGCTGGATTCACGGGCCGCCATTGTCCCATCGCGGTCCACTCACCGGTAGCCATCGATGACTTCTGCTTCCCCGGCGCCCCGCGGCGTCTACCTGATCACCCCGGACGAGCCCGATACCGCACGCCTGCTGGCCCGCACCGCGCCGCTGCTGGCCGCGGGCGCCACCTGGCTGCAGTACCGCAACAAGACCGCCAGCGGCGCGCTGCGGCGGGAGCAGGCCACCGCCCTGCAGGCGCTGTGCGAGGAACACGGCGTGCCGCTGATCGTCAACGACGACCCGGCGCTGGCCAAGGCGGTCGGCGCCGCCGGCGTGCATCTGGGCGGCACCGACGGTGACATCCCCAGCGCGCGCGCGCTGCTTGGTGCCGAGGCCATCATCGGCGCCTCCTGCTACGACCAGCTGGCCAATGCCGAGCAGGCCGTGGCCGCAGGCGCCAGCTACGTGGCCTTCGGCGCGTTCTTCCCGACCACCACCAAGATCACCAACAGCCGCGCCCATACCGACCTGCTGCGGCAAAGCGCCGCACTGGGCGTGCCGCGGGTGGCGATCGGCGGCCTGACGCCGGACAATGTCGGTCCCATCATCGACGCCGGCGCCGATCTGGTCGCCGTGGTCAGCAGCGTGTTCGCCGCCGAAGACCCGGTTGCGGTCCAGCGCGCCTTCCTCGCCCAGTTCGCGTAATGCCCAGGAAATCCGCATGAACCACGACCAGTCCCACGCCCTGTTCTCCCGCGCCCAGCAGCTGCTGCCGGGCGGCGTCAATTCGCCGGTACGCGCGTTCAAGTCGGTCGGTGGCGAACCGTTCTTCGTCGAGCGTGCCGACGGCGTCTACCTGTACGACGTCGACGGCAACCGCTACATCGACTATGTCGGTTCCTGGGGCCCGATGATCGTCGGCCACAACCATCCGGCCGTGCGCCAGGCGGTGAAGAAGGCGATCGACAACGGCCTGTCCTTCGGTGCGCCGTGCGCGGCCGAAGTGACCATGGCCGAGACCATCACCCGACTGGTGCCGTCATGCGAGATGGTGCGCATGGTCAACTCCGGCACCGAAGCCACGCTGTCGGCGATCCGGCTGGCGCGCGGCGCCACCGGCCGCAACCGCATCGTCAAGTTCGAAGGCTGCTACCACGGCCACGGTGACTCGTTCCTGGTCAAGGCCGGCAGCGGCATGCTGACCCTGGGCGTGCCGACCTCGCCGGGCGTCCCGGCCGGCCTGAGCGAACTGACCCTGACCCTGCCCTACAACGACTTCGAAGCGGCCACTGCCCTGTTCGAGCAGCAGGGCGATGACATCGCCGGCCTGATCATCGAGCCGGTGGTCGGCAACGCCAACTGCATTCCGCCACGCGAAGGCTACCTGCAGCACCTGCGCGACCTGTGCACGAAGCATGGCGCGCTGCTGATCTTCGACGAAGTGATGACCGGCTTCCGCGTTGCCCTTGGCGGTGCACAGGCGCACTACGGCATCACCCCGGACCTGACCACCTTCGGCAAGATCATCGGCGGTGGCATGCCGGTGGGCGCCTACGGCGGCCGTCGCGAGCTGATGCAGCAGATCGCACCAGCCGGCCCGATCTACCAGGCCGGTACGCTGAGCGGCAACCCGGTGGCGATGGCCGCTGGCCTGGCGATGCTGGAGCTGATCCAGCAACCGGGTTTCCACGCCGACCTGGCCGAGCGCACCGCGCGCCTGTGTACCGGCCTGGAAGCGGCCGCCGCCGAAGCCGGCGTGGCAGTGACCACCACCCGCGTGGGCGCGATGTTCGGGCTGTTCTTCACCAGTGAGAAGGTGGAGACCTATGCGCAGGCCACCGCCTGTGACATTCCGGCGTTCAATCGCTTCTTCCACGCGATGCTGGAGCAGGGCGTGTTCCTGGCACCGTCGGCGTACGAAGCCGGCTTCCTGTCCAGCGCGCACGACGATGCGGTGATCGAGGCCACACTGGCCGCCGCACGCGTGGCGTTCAAGGCCGCCAAGGGCTGATCCCGCTCTGGTGGGTGCCAACCTTGGTTGGCACTGTTGCATCTGGTAGGTGCCAACCTTGGTTGGCACGGAGCAGTCGAGCATGGCTCGACTCTACAGGCGGCATCAACCGAAGACGAATTTGCCCTTCATCATCGCGAAGTGGCCGGGGAACGAGCAGAAGAAGGTGTAGTCGCCACCCTTCTGCAGGCCCTGGGTGGAGAAGCGCACGCGCGTGGTCTCGCCGCCGCCGATCACCTTGGTGTGCGCCAGCACGCGCTTGTCGGCCTTCGGCAGGTAGCTGTCGGCCAGGGTCATGCGCATGCCGGCCATCGCTACCGGCTGGTAATCAGCGCTGCGGGTCAGTACCCAGTTGTGGCCCATCGCGGTAGTGGCCAGCTTGCCGGTATGGCGCAGGGTCAGATCCACGGCGGTGCAGTCGGCCGCCACCTTGATCTCGCGGCTGCTGAAGCTCATCTGGTCGGTGCTGTCGATGCTGACCGCACATACCCGCGCCATCGCCGACGGCGCAAGCATCAGCGCGCCCAGTCCCACTGCCACCATCCAAGCCTTCATCGTTGCATCTCCTGCGGATCTAGGCGCCATTCTAGGCAGGCCCCTGCGGCGCCGTCTGCGACCGTCTGTCGCATGCCCACTCCAGGGTTTCCCGCGCACTCACTGCAATGGCATGCTCGGCCGATGCGGATCGACCTGTTACTGCTGGATGTGGATGGCGTTCTGGTGCAGTACCAGCGCGCGCAGCGCGTACTGCACCTTGCGGAGGCGCTGGATGTCGCGCCGGAAACCGTGCAGGCCGCGCTGTACGACAGCGGGCTGGAAGCGGCGCATGACAATGGCACGCTGGATGGCCCGGCCTATCTGGCGCAGCTGAGCAAACAGCTGGGCCGCACCGTTGATGTGCACACCTGGATCGCGGCGCGACAGGCCGCCAGCCATCCACAGCCGGCCGTGCTGCAGCGGCTGCAGACACTGCAGCTGCCGATGGCGGTGCTGACCAACAATGGCGCACTGATGCAGCAGGCCTTGCCCACCCTGCTACCGGAACTGCTCCCTGCCCTGCAGGGCCGCGTGTTCTGCAGCGCGGATTTCGGTCTGCGCAAACCGGCGCCTGCGGTATTCCTGCGTACGCTGGAAGCGCTCGGCGTGGCACCTGCGCGCACGCTGTTCGTCGATGACCTGTTCGCCAACGTGCGCGGCGCACGCACCGCCGGCCTGCACGCGGAAACCGTGCGCGATGGCCGGGGATTGGGCAAGGTGTTGAAGCGTTACGCGGTGAGCTGATCGGGGTCAGAGCCCTCTCCGCAGGAGAGGGATCCGACCCCAGCGCCGGGGCTTCAGCGCGCGGCGATGAACGCGGCAATCGCCGCGCGCAGGCGCTTCAGGCCTTCGGCCACTTCTTCGTCGGTGATGTTCAGCGACGGCACGAAGCGCAGTACATCCGGGCCGGCCTGCAGGGTCAGCAGGCCCTGCTCGGCGGCGTGGTCGAGGATCGCCCCGGCCTGGCCGGCGAAGTCCTTGCTCAGCACCGCGCCCAGCATCAGGCCACGGCCGCGCACGTCGCTGAACACGCCGAACTCGTCGTTGATGCGGGCAAAGCCATCGCGCAGTGCCTTTGACTGGCGGCTGACATTGGCGGCGATCTCCGCCGAGGCCAGCTTGCGCAGTGCCACGCGGGCCACCGCAGCAGCCAGCGGGTTGCCGCCAAAGGTGGTGCCATGCGCACCGAACTGCATGGTCTCGGCCACCTTCGGGCCGGCCAGCATCGCGCCGATCGGGAAGCCACCACCCAGTGCCTTGGCCAGGGTGACCATGTCCGGCACCACGTCGTCCTGCCAGTGCGCGAACAGCGTACCGGTACGGCCCATGCCGGCCTGGATCTCGTCCAGCACCAGCAGCGCGTTGTGCTGGTCGCACAGCTCGCGCACGCGCTTGAGGAAACCGGATTTGGCCGGCATCACGCCGCCCTCGCCCTGGATCGGCTCCAGCATCACTGCAGCCACGTCGCCGGCAGCCATCGCGGTTTCCAGCTGCACCTCATCGTTGAAATCGATGTAGCGGAAGCCACCGGGCAGCGGCTCGTAGCCTTCCTGGTACTTCGGCTGAGCGGTGGCGGTCACCGCGCCCATGGTGCGGCCGTGGAAGCTGCCGCGGAAGGTGATGATCACCCGCTTGTCGGCCGGACGCCCCTGGCTGGAGGCCCACTTGCGGACCATCTTGATCGCCACTTCATTGGCTTCGGCGCCGGAATTGCACAGGAACACGCGCTCGGCGAAGCGGCTGGCCTTCACCAGCTCCTCGGCCAGGTGCAGCGGCGGCGCGCTGTAGAACACGTTGCTGGTGTGCCAGAGCTTGCCGGCCTGCTCGACCAGCGCGGCCACCAGGTCCGGATCGTTGTGGCCCAGGCCGCACACGGCGATGCCGGCAGCCAGGTCGATGAACTCACGGCCCTGGCTGTCCCACACGCGGGCGCCCTGGCCTCGCTCCAGTACCACCTGGCGGGGCTTGTAGACCGGCAGGTAATAGTGCGAAAGGGAGATCAGCGGATCGGTAGCGGCGGTCATGGCAGTCGACAGGGTTCAGGAATCCCCATTCTCGCGCCGGAACCCCTGCGGCACAATGCGCCCATGCGACCGTTTTCCGCCCCCCAGCTGAACCCCGCCACCGAGACCGGCTGGCGCCGTCGGTGGTTCGACATCATCTACCGCCATGACTCGCGGCCCTCGCGCAATTTCGACCTGATCCTGGTGGTGGCGATCATCGCCAGCATCCTGGTGGTGATGATCGACAGCGTGCAGCACCTGCATGCCGAATGGTCCACCGGCCTGTACATCCTGGAATGGGGCTTCACGATCATCTTCACCGCCGAGTACCTGCTGCGGCTGGCGGTGGTCAAGCGCCCGCTGCGTTACGCGGTGAGCATCTGGGGCATCATCGACCTGCTGTCGATCCTGCCCGCCTACCTGTCGATGTTCATCCCCGGCGCGCAGAGCCTGCTGGTGGTGCGCGCGCTGCGCATCCTGCGCGTGTTCCGCATCCTCAAGCTGACCCGCTACATCGAGGAAAGCGGCGTGTTGATGACGTCGCTGTGGCGCAGCCGGCGCAAGGTGCTGGTGTTCCTGTTCACGGTGATCACCATCACCATCATCGCCGGCGCACTGATGTACGTGATCGAGGGCCCCGAACACGGCTTCACCAACATCCCGGCCAGCATGTACTGGGCGGTGGTGACCATGGCCACGGTCGGCTTTGGCGACATCGTGCCGCAGACCGTGCTCGGCCGCTTCGTCACCTCGGTACTGATCCTGATCGGCTACAGCATCATCGCCGTGCCCACCGGCATCTACACCGCCGAACTGGCCAGCACCATGCGCGAAGCCGAGCTGGCCGCGCGTCGTGATGCACGTGGCTGCCCGGAGTGTGGACTGGAAGGGCACGAGCCGGATGCGCGCCATTGCCGCAAGTGTGGTGGCCAGCTGCCGGATGCGTTCAGTCATTGATGCGGGCGCCGGCGATGTACACCGGCGCTCGCTGATCACGCCATGAGCGGGAGCGCTACTGGCGGTTGCTCTGGAAAACGAGCGTGTTGTATTCCTGCATCAGCTTGTTGGCAGAGCCACGCGGCGCCATCGACGGCGAATCAAGCATGCGTCGTTCGAAATCGGTGTAAGGCTTCTTCTCGCTGACGCGCTGCAGCCGCTCCTTGCCTTCGCGCCGGAAATTCTCGGCCCCTCGTTCGAAGCCTTCCCAGTCCGACTTGCCCGGTTCCTGGTCGGCAACCTTGGCGTGCGCTTCATCGGAAATGCGGTTGAAGGCATCCAGGCGTTCGCGGGCCTTGGCCTGATCGAAATCATCCTCGCTCATCAGATCCATGATGGCCTTGGCTTCCAGCATCATCGCCAGACGGTAGTACTCGCGCGTGCGCCCCTCGGCCTGCTCCAGAACCTTGAGCTGCTCGCGTTGGGCAGCATCGTTCTGGCGCTCCAGCTCGGCATTGAACGTTTCGCTGGCAGCCACGAAATCCTTGAAAGCGGCCATCAAGGGCGCGTGCAGCTGCTTGCCCTTGGCGAACTGGTCGTCTTCGTAGTCCTGGCGATCGTAGTAGTCATGCGCGTCCTTGCTGAGCGGCACCAGCGCCTTCAGCGCCTGCTGGTAATGGCCTGCAGCGGCATCCAGATCGGCCAGCGCCGGCTTGGCAGCAATCGCCTCGGTCACCGGAGCGTCGCACTGCTTCATGTCGTAGCCGCTGATCTCGAACGGGCCGTACACGTGCGTCTCGCGTCCGGTCGGGCCAGCGTCGACATCCTTGATCCAGCGCGTGTAGGACTGGATGCTGCCGTGGGTTTTCGAATCCAGCGCGTTGAAGCAGCCGATGTAGGCGTTGAGCTTGGCGGTCAACTGCTGCTGTGTATCGGACGGGGCCGCGCTGGCCTCCGGCGTGCCGGAGGCAGCGGCGCCGCCTGCAGCTGCGGGGGCCTTGCCACCGCAGGCGGTCAGGATCAACGACAGCGAAGCGGCCAGCGCCGCGACGGAAAGAGTGCGTGACATGTGCTCACATCCTTGTTGAAAACGATTACAGCCACGCATTCTAGCGCAGCAGGCCGAGGGTCGCAGCACTCGGCCTCTTCCGGCGACGCGCGGTCAATCCAGGAACAGATCCGGCAACAACGCGCGCGACGGATCCACTGCATAGCCGGAAAGATCGGTGACACCGGCCTGCGCCAGCACTTCATCGTCGATCAGGAACTGACCGTGGAAACCGGCAGCTTCGCGCACCAGCACCGCATGGGCGGCATCGGCCATGATCTGTGGCGTGCGGCAGCCGGCCGCATCCACGCCCGGAATCATGTTGATCGCATCAGTGGCGATCACCGTGCGCGGCCACAGCGCATTCACCGCCACGCCCTGCGGACCGAATTCCGCGGCCAGGCCCAGGGTGACGAAGCTCATGCCCATCTTCGCCAGCGTGTAGCCGGTGTGCGGTGCCCACCACTTCGGCGCCAGGCTCGGCGGCGGCGCCAGGGTGAGGATGTGAGGGTTCGGCGCCTGCAGCAGGTACGGCAGGCAGGCCTGCGCGCACAGGAAGCTGCCGCGTGAGTTGACCTGCTGCATCAGGTCGAAACGCTTCATCGGCGTATCCAGCGTGCCGCGCAACCAGATCGCGCTGGCGTTGTTGATCAGGATGTCGATGCCACCAAAGGTATCGACCGTGGCCGCCACCGCCGCCTGCACCTGCTCTTCCTCGCGGATGTCGCACTTCAGGGCCAGGCCCTGGCCGCCGGCTGCCGTTACCGCTTCGGCCGCGCTATGGATGGTGCCCGGCAGCTTCGGATTCGGCACCGACGACTTGGCCGCGATGGCCACGTTGGCGCCGTCGCGCGCGGCGCGCAGTGCGATGGCCAGGCCGATGCCACGCGAGGCACCGGTGATGAAAAGGGTTTTGCCCTGCAGACTGCCCACGTTCCACACTCCAGCGTATGCAATGAGCCGCTAGTATGCCGCGCCGACGCGGAGTTCACCCGGCCTTGACGATACTCAGGTCTCCAGACAACGCACGAGGTCCACGCCATGCGCCGTTCCCGCCTGTTGCTGCCTGCCCTGGGGCTTGCCCTGCTGACTGCCTGCCAGGGCCGTTCGCCGGAACCCGGCAAGGAGCCACCCGCCGGTGACGCGCCCAGCGCGGAGAAGGCTGCCGCTGACGGCAAGATGCGCTGGAGCGAGGCGGTGGTCTGGGATGGCGACCTCAACGCCTGCCGCCAGGGCGAGAATGCCGCGACCCGTGATTGCCTGCGCGATGCGATGCGCGCGGGTGGCGCAAGTGCCGATGCCGTTACCGCGGCCGAGCAGTTGTCCAGCGGCGGTGAGCTGGCCTATGTGACCGCCTGGCACGAGAACGAAGGGCTGGGCATTGCCACGATTGAGTATCCCTTCCGCGCCAATACCAATGAGGGCACGCGACTGGTCGATGCCAGCGGCAAGCGCATCGACGTGGATGCCGTGCAGTTGGACGACACCCTGCGTGCCGACCCGACCGTGCAGGAACTGCTGAAAGCCAACCCGCAGGCCACGCCGTTCGCGCCGGCACAGTCGGCCGGCGCTTCGCCATTGGATAACGGCGGCATCCGCCTGCTGTACCGTACGCCGCTGCGCGACTGCCACGCCTGCCCGGACGTGGGGCAGCTGCAGATCGCCTATGACTTCGATGCCAAGCGCAACTTCATTGGCCAACAGGTGGTGCCGGCGGCACCGTAAGGCCACCGACCTTTGTAGAGCCGAGCCATGCTCGGCTCATTGAATGCAGCCGAGCATGGCTCGGCTCTACAACGCGATTCTGCCCGGCGCTTCCACGCATGGCGTGGATCTACCGGTACAACCGCACCTGCTTCTCCAGCAGATGCGGCACGATCAGCCGATGCACGGGTGCGACCGGCAGCATGTACACACGCCCGAACGTGTTGTGCGTATGCACCACCGTCGTCACTTCCAACAGGTCACCCTGCCATTGCAGCGCCAACTGCACACGCAGGTGGCGGTCGTCGTCTTCCAGCACGATGGCATCGTCGTCCAGCGACTGCAGGGTGAAGATGCCCAGCCGCTGGCCGGGTTGAGGATCCACAACAACCTGCACCGCACGCAACGAGCCCAGATGCTTCATGCCGAGCAGGCGCATGCCGCGATTGCGCAGTGCCATCAGCCCATCGAACCAGCCGGGAATGGTCGCCGCCATATCGCGATAGGCCTGCAAGGCCGAGCGCCCATCGCGACGGGTCGCCGCCTGGCAGGCGTGCACGAAGTCGGCGCCAGCCAACTGTGGGCGCAGGACGCTGCCCGCACTCGGCGGGCCGGTCACCACCTGCGCACGGCTCACGGCTTCGGCCCCTGCCCTTCGTTGTCTTCCCAATGCAGGATGCGGCGGGTGACGAAGCGGTAGACCGGCTTGCCGGTGGCGAACCACAGTTCGCGCACCCACGAGGTGCGCTTGAGCAACCGCTTCTCCACTGGGGTGAGCGACTCGCGGCAATACATGCGCTTGTGCTTGAGCAGGTGGCGCAGGTCCTCGCGGGCCAGCAGCCGCATCCAGCGCGAGCGCGGGTTGCCGATCACCGCCAGCTGGAAGTCGATCAGCGCCGGACGACCGTCTTCGGTGACCAGCCAGTTGGCTTCCTTGGCCAGATCGTTGTGGGCCACGCCATTGCGGTGCAGCTGCTGCAGCAACCGACGCGCCGAGCGGAACCAGGCCAGATCGCCACGCGGCGGGCGCTGGTACATGGCATCGCCGGCCATGAAGCTGCGGTCGAGGTGACGGCCATCCCACGCCAGCAGCTGCGGCACATCGGCCATGCCGTGGATGTGCTGCAACGCACGTGCCTCGCGGCGGGCCAGCCACCAGGCCGGCAGCCGCAGCCACAGCGGCGTGGCGCCCAGATCACGGCGCACGAAGGGGCCATCGGGCCCTTTCACAAGAAGGATCTGGCCGAAGCTGTCGGCCTTCAAAGCATGCGGTGGAGCGTCTGGCGAATGCGGCATGGGCTCATTCTAGGCGATGGCGACGGTTGCAAACGGTCACGAAGCGGCTGGGAACCAGTCACCTTCACGCCCCTATAATCGGGCAATGGACTCTTCATGGATCGACGCCACGCTCGCGTGGATTGCCGCTCACCCCGTGCTGGCGGGTGCCGTTATCTTCCTCATCGCCTTCTGCGATGCGGTGATCATTCTTGGCGCCATCGTGCCGGCGCTGCCGCTGCTGTTCGCGGTGGGCGTGTTCATCGGCCTGGGCCAGATCTCCGGGCCGTACGCGGTGGCGGCTGCAGCCCTGGGCGCCTTTGCCGGCGACGGTATCAGTTACTGGATCGGCCGCCGCTGGGGTGACCGCCTGCGCGGCGTGTGGCCGTTCAGCCGCTACCCGCAGCTGCTCGACCGCGGTGAGAACCTGTTCCGCCGCAATGCCTTCAAGAGCATCCTGATCGCGCGCTACGTCGGCGCGATCCGACCGTTCGTGCCGGCCATCGCCGGCATGATGAAGATGCCCGCCAGCCGTTACGTGCAGGCCAGCGGCATCGCCAGCATCTCCTGGGCGGTGCTGTTCCTGGCGCCGGGCTGGATTCTTGGCGAAGCCTACGACGCAGTCGCGGCGGTGGCCGGGCGTCTGGTGGTGGTGGTCGGCCTGCTGGCGGTCATCCTCGGCCTGGTCTGGGCCATCGTGCTGTACGGCTATCGCTGGTCGGCCGCGCGCATGGACAACTGGCTGGCGCGCCTGCTGGACTGGTCCAACCGTCACCCGACGCTGGGCCGCTACACCGTCGGCGTGCTTGATCCCAAGCGCCGCGAATCGGTGCCGCTGGCGATGCTGGCGTTGATGCTGCTGGTACTGGGCTGGGGCTGGTTCGCGCTGCTGACCGTGGTGGTCGCACACGGCGAGCCGCTGGCGATCGACCTGCTGGTACACCAGGCCATGCTGGCGCTGCGCAATCCGCTGGCCGACTACCCGATGGCCGCACTGGCGTCGCTGGGGGCCTGGCAGGTACTGCTGCCGGCCACCGCAGCCGCCATGGGTTACCTGATCTGGCGCCGACGCTGGATGGCCGCCGCGCACTGGCTGGCCGCGCTTGCCTTCGGCCTGGCGCTGACCATGCTGCTCGGTGCCACCGTGGATGTGGTGCGCCCGGTCGACGCCAGCAGCGGCTTCGGCTTCCCGTCGGTGTCGGTGACCATGGCCACCATCACCTTCGGTTTCTTCGCAGTGCTGATCGCCCGCGAGATGCCCGGCCGCACCCGCGTCTGGCCGTACCTGGTGTCGGGCATCGTGGTCAGCCTGATCGGCTTCTCGCGCCTGTACCTGGGCGCGCATTGGCTGAGCGATGTGATCGGCGGCATGCTGTTCGGCACGTTCTGGCTGCTGGTGCTGGGCATCGCCTACCGCCGCCGCTTCAACCGCTCGTTCTGGGTGAAGCCGGTGGCCTGGCTGTTCTACGGCGTCTTCGCCGTGGCGGCGATGTGGTACGCACCGCGCCATATTCCGGTGAAGCTGGAACGCTTCGAGCCGACCCTGCCGGCACCGCAGGCGATGGACATGCAGGCGTGGTGGCAGCACGACTGGGCCACGCTGCCGGCGCGCCGCAACGAGTTCGACGACGACCAGCGCTGGCCGCTGGACGTGCAGGTGGCGGGCCCGCTGGCGCCGCTGCAGGCGCAGCTGGAAGCCCGTGGCTGGAAGCGGCAGGAGCAGGCCGGCTGGCAGCAGGCGCTGCTGATGCTGGACAAGAACACCGGCGCCGACGAGCTGCCGGTGTTGCCGGCAACGCTGGACACCCGCGTGGAAGCCCTGCTGATGGTGCGCCAGGGCGCGCAGCCGGATGAGCGCTACGTGCTGCGCCTGTGGCCGGCGCCTGCGCAGCTGCAGCCGGGCAACACGCCGTTGTGGCTGGGCAGCGCACAGACCCTGCGTTACGAGCGCCACTTCGAATGGATCGGCATGTGGCACCCGCTGCGTGGCGTCGACCCGGCCATGAATGCCGTGAAGGAAGCCGTACAGGGCCTGCCGCAGCACGAGGATGTGCACAGCGAAACCGGATTGCCGGTGCTGCGGTTGAAGACCACGCCGTGATCGAGCCGGTGCTTCTCTGGTAGTCGCCAACCTTGGTTGGCGCTTCGGGTGAAGGCTGCCAACCAAGGTTGGCATCTACCGGTTCCGGCGCGCTCTGGCCGTCGCCCCCCTGGTTGGCGTTTCCCGGTTCCGCTGCGCTCTGGTAGTGGCCAACCTTGGTTGGCGTTTGCCGGCTATGGCATCCAGCCCAGCAACTGCTGCAGGCGTTGGTGCGGGTCGTCCATCTGCAGCAGCTGCAGGCGCTGCTGCTCGCTCAGTGGCAGCAGTTCGGCCAACCGCCAGCCGACCCAGCTGGCCTGGTCCAGCAGTGCCGGGTTGGCCGGCGCATAGGCCTCGCCAGCCTGTTCGATGATGTGCCCCAGCAGCGTGGCCAGCAGCGCGTGCTGCGGCCGCAGTTCATCGTCCGGGTCTTCCTCGCACCAGCGCACGTCGGCCACCACCAGGCCGTTGTCGCGCACGCGGGTGCGCTCGACGTGGAAGCGGCGGGTGCCGCGCAGGCGCAATTGCAGCACGCCGTCGGCGCCGACATCGAAGTCTTCGATACGCACCTGCACGCCATAGGCGGCCGGCGTCGCTGGTGCACCGACCTCCTGGCCATCGAGGATCAGGCAGACGCCAAACCCCTCACCACTGCGGCCGCTATCGCGGACCAGGTCCAGGTAGCGGCGCTCGAATACGCGCAGGCCCACCGCCGCACCCGGTACCAGCGTGGTGTGCAGCGGAAACAGCGGCAGCGAATCGTCGACGCTCATCGGGCCTGCAGGGCGGCGAGGAAGCGACGCGGCGCGCCGTCGAAGCCACCGTTGGACATGAACACCACGTGGTCGCCGCTGCGCGCGCTGGCCTGCAGTTGCGCCAGCAACGCGTCGGTATCCGGTACCGCGTGTGCTTCGCCGCGCACCGCGGCGATCACCGCAGCGGCATCCCAGACCAGTTCCGGGCGATGCAGGAACACCACTTCATCGGCCAGCGCCAGCGAGGGTGCCAGGGCCTGCGCATGTGCGCCCAGTCGCATCGAGTTGCTGCGCGGTTCCATCGCGACCACGATGCGCGCATCGCCGACCTTGGCACGCAGGCCTTCCAGCGTGGTGGCGATCGCGGTCGGGTGATGGGCGAAGTCGTCGTAGACGGTGATGCCGTCATGGCTGCCGATCACTTCCATGCGGCGCTTGACGCTGCGGAAGCGCGCCAGTGCCGGAATCACGTCGGCCGGTGCCACGCCCACCGCATGCGCGGCGGCCAGCGCGGCCAGGCCGTTGAGCACGTTGTGGCGGCCCAGCAGCGACCACTGCACATCACCCAGTGCCTGGCCGCGATGGTGCACGCGGAAGGCACTGCCATCGGCGGCCAGCAGTTCGGCGTGCCATTCCAGCGACGGATCGAATCCGAAGCGCTCGACCGGGGTCCAGCAGCCCATCGCCAGCACTTCGGCCAGATGCGGGTCCTCGCCGTTGACGATCAGTCGGCCACGCGCCGGCACCGTGCGCACCAGATGGTGGAACTGGCGCTGGATCGCGGCTACGTCCGGGAAGATATCGGCGTGGTCGTATTCAAGGTTGTTGAGGATGGCCACCAGCGGCCGGTAGTGCACGAACTTGCTGCGCTTGTCGAAGAACGCGGTGTCGTACTCGTCGGCCTCGACCACGAACTCGCGGCCCTGGCCCAGGCGGGCGGAGACGCCGAAATCTTCGGCGACGCCGCCGATCAGGAAGCCCGGCGATCGCCCGGCGCTTTCCAGCAGCCAGGTGAGGATGGTGGTGGTAGTGGTCTTGCCGTGGGTGCCGGCCACGGCCAGCGTGTCGCGGCCCGGCAGCACCTGCTCGGACAGCCACTGCGCGCCCGAAATGTAACGCTGGCCAGCATCGAGCACGGCTTCCACGGCTGCGTTGCCGCGCGAGAGCGCGTTGCCGATCACCACTTCGTCCGTCCCGGCCGGCACGCTGTCGGCGCGGTAGCCCTGGTCCAGGGTGATGCCCAGCTGCTCGAGCTGGGTCGACATCGGCGGATAGATGGCCTGGTCGCTGCCGCTGACCGAATGGCCCAGTTCCCGCGCCAGGGCGGCCACGCCGCCCATGAAGGTGCCGGCGATTGCAAGGATATGTACGCTGCTCATGACCGAGGATTGTGACCGATGACGGCTGTATAGGGCCAATGTCCGCTCCCGGGTAAGACAAGTCCTACACGGGATGTGAGAAAACTCCAATCTTCTGTCAGGGAATTCCCGATAGCGATGTTCTGTGAACCCGGACACAATTCGAACTGCCAGCCGCAGTACCCGAACCGGTCCTACTCCCCAAGAGGCCATCCCCAAGGGAGCTCATGCTGCGGGGCCCTGAGCAAGCCCTCTGCTGGCGCCTATCAAACGACACAGGCCTGATCCTCGCGGACCAGGCCTGTGTTTTTTTGTGCCCGAGGGGCCGGCAGTTCGCGCCGGCCCGGCCGGATCAGGCCTTGATCGCCGCCAGGATGCGGGCTTCGATCTCGTCCAGCTCACCGACGCCGTCGACGCGGGCCAGGGTGCCACGGCCGGCGTAGAAGTCGACCACCGGAGCGGTCTGGTCGTTGTAGACCTGCAGGCGCTGACGCACCGCTTCCGGATTGTCATCGGCGCGACCCTGCTCCTTGGCACGACCGGCAATACGGTCGACCAGCAGCTCGGTGGCCACGTCCAGCTGCACCACGGCATCCAGCGGCTGGCCGATCTTGGCCAGCAGGCCGTCCATCGCATTGGCCTGGGCCACATTGCGCGGGTAGCCATCGAGGATGAAGCCCTTGGCGACATCAGCCTGGGTCAGGCGCGACTCCAGCATGCCCAGCAGGATGTCGTCCGACACCAGGTTGCCGGCATCCATCACCGTCTTGGCCTGCTTGCCCAGGTCCGTGCCGGCGGCGATTTCCGCGCGCAGCATGTCACCGGTCGAAATGTGGGCGATCCCCAGCTTTTCCTTCAGGCGCGTCGCCTGTGTCCCCTTGCCCGAACCGGGCGGTCCCAACAGAACCAATCGCATTGACCTGACTCCAACGTGTTGAAAACAAAGAAGGTTCGCGTCCCGGACGGACCGGTATCGCTGCACCGCAATAGCGCCACTTTACCGCATCCGGGTAATGTCCCTGCAATGTCCCCTCCCCCGAGCAGGTAGAAGCATGCGCAACGGTACTCTCCTCTACGCCCAGTCCGGCGGCGTCACCGCCGTCATCAACGCCACGGCGGCAGCGGTGATCGAGCAGGCCCGGGCCAAGGGCATCAAGGTCCTGGCCGCCCGCAACGGCATCCTCGGCGCGCTGCGCGAGGAACTGATCGACACCAGCAAGGAGAGCGCTGCGGCCATCCGCGCGCTGGCCCATACCCCGGGCGGCGCCTTCGGCTCGTGCCGGGTCAAGCTGAAATCGCTGGACGCCGACCGTGCCCGCTACGACCGCCTGCTGGAGGTCCTGCAGGCCCACGACGTGCGCTGGTTCCTCTACAACGGCGGCAACGACTCGGCCGATACCGCGCTGAAAGTCTCGCAGCTGGCCAAGGCGTCCGGCTACGACCTGACCTGCATCGGCGTGCCCAAGACCATCGACAACGACCTGGCGGTGACCGACACCTGCCCCGGCTTCGGCTCGGCCGCCAAGTACACCGCGGTGTCGGTGCGCGAAGCGGCGCTGGACGTGGCGGCGATGGCCGAGACCTCCACCCGCGTCTTCATCTACGAGGCGATGGGCCGCCACGCCGGCTGGCTGGCCGCGGCCGCCGGTCTGGCCGGCAACGGTGATGACGAAGCGCCGCACATCATCCTGCTGCCCGAGCGCGCCTACGACGAGGCCGCGTTCCTGGCCAAGGTGAAGGCCGTGGTCGAGCGCGTCGGCTACTGCGTGGTGGTGGCCTCGGAAGGTATCGCGACCGCCGATGGCCGCTTCGTCGCCGACGCTGGTGGCGGCAAGGACTCGTTCGGTCATTCGCAGCTGGGTGGCGTGGCGGCCCACCTTGCGGGACGGGTCAAGGACCAGCTCGGCCTGAAGGTGCATTGGGCGCTGCCCGATTACCTGCAGCGCTCGGCCCGCCACCTGGCCAGCAGGACCGACTGGGAGCAGGCGCAGGCGGTGGGCAAGGCCGCCGTGCAGCTGGCACTGAAGGGACAGAACGGCGTGATGCCGGTGATCGTGCGCAGCAGCGATGCGCCGTACCGCTGGAAGATCGAAGCCGCGCCGCTGTCGAAGATCGCCAACCACGAGAAGAAGATGCCGGCAGGCTTCATCCGCCGCGATGGCTTCGGCATCACCGCCAAGGCACGCGCCTACCTGTCGCCGCTGATCAAGGGCGAAGCACCACTGCCGTACGGCAGCGACGGCCTGCCGAAGTACGTCACCCTGAAGAACGTGGCGGTGAAGCAGAAGCTGCCGACCTTCGAGGGCTGAGCCGAAAAAGGGGACGGAGGGGATTAAGTCGCATCTGCCCCTCCGTCATCTCCTACAGCGTCAGCAGTGGGTCGGATACGACTTAATCCCCTCCGTCCCCTTTTTAGTGGAGGCACACCTTGGCACTGCGAGTTGTTCGACTGGGTACGCCGCGCGCTCCCGGCGAGGGCCTGCGTATCGGTACCGTGCGACGACCACCGCGCGGCGTGCCACGCAGCGAATTCGCGACACAGGACTGGTACGACGTCTGGTTCCCGACCCTGTCACCCAGCGCGGAACTGGTGAAGCAGGCGCACGAGGCAAAAGCCGCGGCCGACTGGAATGCGTTCTTCCGCCACTACAGGGCCGAGATGAAGGCGCCCGATGCGGCCCACGCGCTGGACCTGCTGGCCGCGATGTCACAACACAGCGACATCAGCGTGGGGTGCTACTGCGAGGATGAAGCGCATTGCCATCGCAGGGCCCTGCGCGAGCTGCTGGTGGCGCGCGGGGCGACGCTGGCGGAGTGAAGATCGCAGGGTTGCCGGCCAGCGGCCGGCACTATGCGTGGATGACCGCGTGGGTACACCGCCCACGCAATTTCAATTGCAGGCCTTGCCTTCCATCTGCAGCTGCGCGGCGAACATCGTCACCTGCGGAATCTGGCCG
The DNA here is from genome assembly GCF_040984485.1 of Stenotrophomonas sp. WED208. Taxonomy (NCBI): domain Bacteria; kingdom Pseudomonadati; phylum Pseudomonadota; class Gammaproteobacteria; order Lysobacterales; family Lysobacteraceae; genus Stenotrophomonas; species Stenotrophomonas sp. WED208. The sequence continues at coordinate 826,847 of NZ_JAZARB010000001.1, read as the reverse complement.
GCGGCGGCCTGCTTCTTGGCCTCTTCCAGATAGATGCGCGACTGGCCCTGCCCGTCCAGCTCGACCTTGTTGCTCGACGGCAGGCGCCATACCCGCACCACGGCCTGCTGTGCCGGGCAGGCGGCGCTGGGAACGCGGATCACATCATTGAGCTTCCAGCCCTTGTCGGCGCTTGGCTGCGCCTTGGCGTAGTCGACGAAGCGCGCGCGCGGCTGGCACTGCTCGCTGGTACGCACGGCGGAGAAGCGATACGGCTCGGCCGCCTGACCGGTGAAGGCACCTTCCAGGCGCGCGCAGGCCTCGGGAATCTGCCGCAGGGTGTGCACCGCGCCCACGGCCTGGGGGGCACCCACGGCGCGCTGCAGCTCCGGGGTTTCCGCGGCGAGTGCCGGTACGGCCGGGACCAGGGCGGCAAGCATCAACAGGGACAGGCGCATGGGGGATCTCCTTCAGGACTCCGCGCAGGCTTGCAGAGGCTGGCTTAACGGGGTGCAAAGGCCTGCAGCTTTCGAATCATGCCCATGGACTGGCGGCATGCGCCGCGGTTCGCAGGAGCCAGTCGAGCACGGCTCGACTCTACAGTGCGCGGCACGCATACTGCGGGCACCAGGGAATGCTGAACACCGCCATACGTCGGACGACCACCAAGGTCGGTACGGGTTGGTTCCAGGCTGCAGCCCGTCGTCCCCCTCGTGGTGCCGTTCATCGCCACTGGATGCCTACATCCATTCTGCGGAGGGGTCTAATGCTGGAACGTCACGGGCTGTCATTGGCGCTGGGCTGCGCCATTCTCGCGATCCTGTTCGGAATCGTCTCGGCGCGCTGGATCCTGCGCCAACCCACCGGCAATGAACGCATGATCGCGATCGCCACCGCGATCCAGGAAGGTGCGCGTGCCTACCTCAACCGCCAGTACCTGACCATCGGCGTCGCCGGCGTGGTGCTGTTCGTGCTGGTCGGCATCTTCCTCAGCTGGTACACCGCGATTGGTTTCGCGGTCGGCGCGGTGCTGTCCGGCGCCGCCGGCTACATCGGCATGAACGTGTCGGTACGCGCCAACGTGCGCACTGCCGAAGCTGCACGCCACGGCATCAGCGCCGCAATGGACGTCGCCTTCCGCGGCGGTGCGATCACCGGCATGCTGGTGGTCGGACTCGGCCTGCTGGGCGTGGCCGGCTACTACGCACTGCTGCTGCGCATGGGCCTGCCGATGGAACAGGCGCTGCATGCCCTGGTCGGCCTGGCCTTCGGCTCCTCGCTGATCTCGATCTTCGCGCGCCTGGGCGGCGGCATCTTCACCAAGGGCGCGGACGTCGGTGCCGACCTGGTCGGCAAGGTCGAAGCCGGGATTCCCGAGGATGACCCGCGCAACCCGGCGGTGATCGCCGACAACGTCGGTGACAACGTCGGCGACTGCGCCGGCATGGCCGCCGACCTGTTCGAGACCTACGCGGTGACCGTGATCGCCACCATGCTGCTGGGCAGCCTGATGCTGGCCGAGGCAGGCGCCAATGCGGTGCTGTATCCGCTGGTGCTGGGCGGCGTGTCGATCATCGCCTCGATCATCGGCGCGCTGTTCGTCAAGGTGAAGCCGGGCGGTTCGATCATGGGCGCACTGTACAAGGGCGTGATCGTCTCCGGCGTACTGGCCGCCATCGCCTTCTACCCGATCACCACCGGGTTGATGAGTGACAACGTGCATGGGCCGATGGCGCTGTATGGCTGCGCATTGATCGGGCTGGTGCTGACCGGCCTGATCGTGTGGATCACCGAGTACTACACCGGCACCCAGTACAAGCCGGTGCAGCACGTGGCGCAGGCCTCGACCACCGGGCATGGCACCAACATCATCGCCGGCCTTGGCATTTCGATGAAGTCCACCGCGCTGCCGGTGGTGGCGGTGTGTGCGGCGATCTGGGGCGCGTTCGCGCTGGGCGGCCTGTACGGCATCGCCATCGCCGCCACCGCGATGCTGTCGATGGCCGGCATGATCGTCGCCCTCGACGCCTATGGACCGATCACCGACAACGCCGGCGGCATCGCCGAAATGGCCGAGCTGCCCTCGGAGATCCGCGACATCACCGATCCGCTGGATGCGGTTGGCAACACCACCAAGGCGGTGACCAAGGGCTACGCGATCGGATCGGCGGCGCTGGCGGCACTGGTGCTGTTCGCCGACTACACCCACAACCTGCAGGCCGCGCATCCCGGGCAGGAATTCCGCTTCGACCTCAGCGACCACACGGTGATCATCGGCCTGCTGATCGGCGGCCTGATTCCCTACCTGTTCGGTGCGATGGCGATGGAAGCGGTCGGCCGCGCCGCCGGTGCGGTGGTGGAAGAGGTTCGCCGCCAGTTCCGCGAGATCCCGGGCATCATGCAGGGCACCGGCAAGCCGCAGTACGACAAGGCGGTGGACATGCTGACCCGCTCGGCGATCCGCGAAATGATCGTGCCCTCGCTGCTGCCGGTGGCGGTGCCGGTGGTGGTCGGCCTGCTGCTGGGGCCACGCGCCCTGGGCGGCCTGCTGATCGGCACGATCGTGACCGGCCTGTTCGTGGCCATCTCGATGACCACCGGCGGCGGTGCCTGGGACAACGCCAAGAAGTACATCGAGGACGGCCACTTCGGCGGCAAGGGCAGCGAAGCGCACAAGGCCGCGGTGACCGGCGATACCGTCGGTGACCCGTACAAGGACACGGCCGGCCCGGCAATCAATCCGCTGATCAAGATCATCAACATCGTGGCATTGCTGCTGGTGCCGCTGCTGTAGATCCACGCCATGCGTGGATGATCAGCCCGACGGGGTCGGAGCCCTTTCCTGCGGAAAGGGCTCCGACCCCATCGTCAATCACCGCCCGCGCAGGAAGAACGACACCGGCACCATCACTTCCACCGGGTCGCCGGCCACTTCGGCCGGCGGCGCCGGTACCGGGCTGGCGCGCTGCACGGTGTCCAGCGTCTCCTGGTCAAGCAGCGCAAAGCCACTGCTGCGGCCCAGTTTCAACCCCGAGACCGCGCCATCGCGGGCCACGGCAAAGCGCACGTAGACCACGCCCTGCTGGCGCATCCGCTCGGCCTGGCGCGGATAGCGCCGATGCCTCTGCAGATGCCCGAGCAGGCGCCCTTCCCAGCTTGCCTCGGCACGACTGCGTTCGCCGGCCGTGGTCTGCGGCGCGGTGTAGCGTGCGGCCGCGTCGGCCGCCACCTGCGGCGGTGCGCTGCTCTGCGCGACGTTGGCGTCAGCGGTGTCCGGCGACGGCGTCGGCTGCGGTGCACGCGGCGGTGGCAGGTCGCCCTGCGGCTGCACCGGCGCCTTCGGTTGCTCACGCAGGGCCGGCCTTGGCACCTGCCGCTGCTGTTGCTGCTGCAACGGCCCGGTCGCGACCTCGCGCGGCGGCACCGGCGGTGCCTGCGCCATCGGCGCCAGTTCCAGCATCAGCGCCGCAGGCGGAACCGCAGCCGTCAGCGCTGGCGCACGGGCCGCCCACCAGCAGGCCGCGCCGATCAACAGCGCATGCACCAGCAGCACGATCGCCAGGCTGGTCGCCCAGCGCCGCAGTCCACTCATCGTGCGCCCTGCTCCAGGCCGACCAGCGCCACCTTCAGGTAGCCGGCCGCTCGCAGCGCATCCAGCGTGGCCATCAGTTCGCCATAGGGCACGCGGGTATCGGCACGCAGGAAGATGCGCTGCGTGGTGTCACTGTGAGTGGCCGCCTGCAATGCGGCCGCCAGGCCGTCGCGCGCCACAGCCTGTTCGCCAACGCGCAGCGACAGATCGGCCTGCACGGTCACGTACACCGGTGCCTGTTCCGGCGGCGTGGCGCTGGCACTGCTGGCCGGCAGCTGCACCGGCACCGACACGGTGGCCAGCGGTGCGGCCACCATGAAGATGATCAGCAGCACCAGCATCACGTCGATGAAGGGCGTGACATTGATCTCATGCGCTTCTTCAAGGGCATCGTCGCGGTCGGATGCGGTCCTGATCGCCATCGCCGCGCCTCAGTGCACCGCACGCAGCGGCGCCGCTGCGGTACGCGGAACGGCACGATCGAGATCGCGCGAGACCAGTTGCTGCACGGCCGCCGACAGATCGCCGAGCAGACCCCGCAGGCCGGCCAGTACACGGCTGAAGTGGTTGTAGACCAGCACGGCGGGAATCGCTGCGACCAGACCCAGCGCGGTCGCCAGCAGGGCCTCGGCGATGCCGGGCGCAACCACCGCCAGGTTGGTGGTGTTGCTGTGCGCGATGCCGATGAAACTGTTCATGATGCCCCACACCGTGCCGAACAGGCCGACGAACGGCGCCACCGCGCCGATGCTGGCGAGCACGCCGATGCCACGTCGCTGCACGCGCGCGGTTTCCAGTTCAATGCGGTCCAGGCGCGACGCGACGCGTTCCTTGATGCCGTCGCGGCTGTCCAGTTCCTGCGACAGGCGCAGCTCGGTGCGGACAGCGTCCAGCATGGCGAGTGCGGTGCCCTGCTGCAGGCAGGCCTCGGCGCTCTCGCCGGACAGGCTCGGCGCCTGCAGCAACAGCGCGCGCGCTGCGCGCAGCTGCCGGCCCTGGCGAGCCAGCTCCCAGCCCTTGGCCAGCAGCACGGTCCAGGTGGCCAGCGACGCCAGTGCCAGCGCGATCATCACCGTCTTCACCACCACGTCGGCGGCCAGGTACATGCCCCACGGGGTCAATGCGGGGGCGGCCACGGGGGCCAGGTCAGCAGGCAGCATCGTCTCGGTTTCCATCAGCATCAGGTGTCGCTGCGCGGCGGCGGGCCGCGCGCGGATCATTGGCGTCGTCCACTTCCACTACCGGATTGGGCTCCAGCCGCGGTGCGGGCCGACTGAGCACGTAGCCGGCGCTGACCGCGAAGAACAGGCCTACACCCAGCAGCAGGCGCCAGGACGGGTGCGCACCCCAGCAGAACAGTGCGAAGCCCACCGCCATGCCGGCGCTGGCGAACGCCTTGCCCTTGCGTGACACCGCGCCCTGCTCGCGCCACAGCCGCAATGACGGGCCGTAGCGCGGATGCGCCAGCAGGCGCTGCTCGAACTTTGGTGAACTGCGCGCGAAGCAGCCCACGGCCAGGATCAGGAAGATGGTGGTCGGCATCACCGGCAGCAGCGCGCCGATCACTCCGAGGCCGACCATCAGCCAGCCCAGCGCGAACCAGAGCCAGCGCATCAGCGTTGCGCCGATAGGCGGGAGGCGTGCATCAGGCGAATTCCACTTCAACGTGGCCGTGCACGCTGCGGAACGCAGCATCGGCCGCATCGATCACCTGCTGCTCCTGCTCGGCGCTCAGCGGCACCGCGTCCAGCGCAGCAGTGAATTCACGCCAGTGGCGCGCAGCGCCATCCGGATGCGCAGCCAGGTGGCGGGCACCGAAATCGCGGTCCAGGCCCAGCTTGGCGGCCATCTTGTACAGCACGGTGCCGCCCAGGTTGGAGCCCTCGGCCACATACAGCCACCCCAACGCAGCGGGCAATTCCAGATCAGACGGCAACGCGGCGATATCGGCCCCCGGCAGGGTCTGCTCCAGATCCTGCAGGTCGCGCGCGACCTGGGTCAGGCGACGGCGCTCGCCCAGGTCCGGCAGCAGTGCGTCCAGCGCAGGATTGGCATACAACGCATCGATGCTGCGGTGGAAGCGGTACTGCACGCGCAGGAAACGGGCGAAGTTGCTGCGGTCGGCGAAGATGTCGCCGGCCATGATGCGCTTGTCCAGCGCGCCATGGCTGTCGCGGGTGGCGGCCTTGAGCCGCAGGCTGCGGCTGTCTTCAGGGGCGATGTGTGCGTTCATGGGGGATGCCAAGGGGGTCGTCCTGCTGTAGACGTTCGCCACGGGGCTTTCCCCAAGGCCATGTACACCGATAATGGCGTATCCCTTCTTCCCGCAGGAACCGACGATGATCACCACCGAACCGCGCATGACCAACCTGTTCCTGCAGCTGGGCCTGGATGCCAGCGCCGAGGGCATCGCCCGCTTCATCCGCGAACACCAGCTGGCCACCGATGTGGAAGTGGTCGAAGCGCCGTACTGGAACGATGCCCAGCGCCAGTTCCTGTCCGAGTCGCTGCAGGCCGATGCGGCATGGAGCACGGTGGTGGATGAGCTGAACGAGTCGCTGCATGAAGATGCGGTGAAGGCTTCGAGCGGGCTGTAAATAGACGCCGGGCATGGCCCGGCGCTGTCGATTGCTCGGCAGAAGCGGTGCGGACCAAGGTCCGCACCCACCGAGGGCGGTTGGGGCTCGCGGGAGTCGGAGCCCTTTCCGCAGGAAAGGGATCCGACCCCACCGCTCATCCGCGACCGATCAGTACTTCCAGGTCAACGCCAGCCGCGCGGTGCGGCCCGGGGCCGGCATCACGCCCAGGGCAAGCGGGTCCAGGTAGTAGCGGTCGGTCAGGTTGTCCACGCCGGCTTCCACCGACAGCTGGTCGTTGAAGCTCCAGCTGGCGAACAGATCCACCAGGGTGGTCGGCCGGTACAGCTGCTGGATCGCCGACAGGCCCACGTTCCAGTCCTTGTCCAGCTTGCTGATCGGGCCGGCGTTGTGGACCACGCGGGTACCGAAGGTCAGGCGCTCGTCGAACAGGCGCGAGCCCAGGGTCAGGTTGACCATGTAGCGCGGCGGGTTCTGGGTATTGGTGTACGAGCCCTCGAAGCCGCCGTCCACGCAGTTCGGCGTGTTGGCCAGCTCATCGTTCCTGCGCTGTGCACCATAGGCGCGGCGCTCGGCAGCGATATCCGGCGCGCAGGTCTTGGCCTTGAAGTAATAGTGCGCGGACAGATCGGCAAATACCTTGCCGCTGTCATAGCTGGACTGGAACTCCATGCCCGAGACCTTGAACTGGTCGACGTTGCGGATCAGGCCGGCCGAGAGCGTGCGGTAGTCACGGGTGATCAGGTCGTCGATGCGGGTATCGAAGTACGCCAGCTTCAGCGCCAGGCGGTCGCCGGCGGTGAACAGGTCATAGCGGATGGTGCTGGCACCTATCTCCCAGCTACGCGCACGCTCCGGCTTCAGCTCGCCCACCGGCTTGGCGGCGGTGAACAGGCCCAGCGTGGTCTCGAACAGGCTCGGCAGCTTGGTGCCTTCGGCGTACTTCACGTAGACCATGGTGTCTTCGCTGAAGCGGTAGGCCACGCTGGCGGTCGGCGAGAACGCGGTGTCGCGGCGACGGATCGGCTGCGACCAGGTCCAGCTGACCGGCACTTCCAGGTCCTGCGCCTTGCCGGCGTCGTAGAAGTTCCAGCCACCGATGTCGCCCACCGTGCCCTTCTTGTACGGCGAAGCCAGCAGCGATTCCTGGGTGAAATTGCCGTTGGCGTCCGGATACCAGTTCAGCAGCGCGATGCGCTTGGCCCGCCACGACGGCAGCGCCGGGTTGCCATTGAGCAGCTCGGTGTAGCGGTACTGGCCCTGCACCTCGTAGGCATCGGGCGTGGCCAGGCGGTTGCGGTCGTGCACGTCCACGCGGTTCCAGCGGCCGCCGGCCAGCAGTTCCCAGTGCTCATCGGGCTGCCACTTCAGCGAGGCCACGGCGCTGTATTCCTTGCGCTCGGCGTTGCGCAGGAAGCGGTTGTTGATCAGGTCATCGTGCATGACCGGCCCCGAGCTGCCCGGTGCGATGTCCTCATCGCTGTAGGACAGGCCGTAGTCGAGGGTGAATGCACCGGCGCGGGTATCGAACTTCGAGGTATTGCTGGCATCCAGGCCGAAGCGCTTCTGCCGCAGCGGATTGCGGTAGGCATCCTTGTAACCGGGGTCGCCACTGAAGCTGGGCGCGTCGTACCACTCGGTACGACGATCGAAATACCACGGGGTGATGCCGGTCAGGCTGTTGTACATCACGCTGTCGGTGTCGGTGTACGCGGCATTTACGCGCAGGTCGACCAGCTCGCTGTCCGGGTTGAAGCGATAGCGCAGGGTGTAGCTGTCCATGTCGACGTGGCCCGGATCCCATTGCGGAATGCGGTCGCGATCGACGCGGATGATCTGCGAGGCCATGATCTCGCCGGCGGTGCCCTCGTAGCGGCGGTAGCCCGCTTCCAGGGTCTGTGCATCGTCGATGCGCCAGGTGCCCTTGAGCAGCGCCGACTTCGAGCGGGCCGAGGTATTGAAGACCTCGGTACGCGGCGGGTTCAGCGGCGCCAGCGTGCGCCGGGTCTGCGGGAAGTCGTCGTAGCCGTGCTTGCCGGAGAAGTAGTTGCCATTGTCGCGGTAGGCGTAGGCGGCGACCAGATCGAAGCGATCCCAGTGTCCCGCAGCGGCGACGTTGAAGAACTGGCTGCCGGTGGCGCTGCGATCGTTGCGCGGCGCGGCACTGTAGGAAGGCAGGTTGTTGGCGCTGTTGTTGGCCAGGCCGCCACGCACGCGCACGCCGAAGTCCCGGCCTTCGCGCAGCACGTCGCCGATCTTCAGCGTCTCCATCTCGACCACGCCGCCGATGCCACCGGAGGCGTTGGCCTGCAGGCTCGGGCCTTTGGTGATGGTCAGGCTGGAGATCAGGTCCGGGTCGAGGTAGGTGCGCTGCGACTGGCCGGCATAACCACGGTAGGTATCGATGCTGGACTGGCCACCGTCGATGATCACCGGCACGCGGCCCTGGCCCTGGATGCCACGGATGTTGACGTCGAAGCCGTTGCCCACGCGCGGATCACCGGCGGTGACGCCAGCCACGCCCTTGACGATGTCGCCGTTGGACGTACCGCGGAATCGCTCCAGGTGCGTGCGGTTGAGCGTGGTGGTGGAGCCGACGCTGCGATAGCCGTCGAGCAGCCGCGCCTCGTCGCTGGTTGCGCCGCTGTCGATACGGTCGCCGGCCACGCTCAGCGTATCGGTGACGATCACACCGCTGTCGGCCTGCGCCGATGCTGCTGCTTCCAGGGTCACCGCATCGGCACTGACCCGGCGCACCGCCAAGCCACTGCCCTGCAGCAGGTGCTGCAAAGCCTCGCTGGCCGACAGGCTGCCGCTGACCGCACGCGAGGTCACACCCCGGGCCAGAATGGCCGGGTACACGACCTGCACGCCGGACTGGCGCATGTAGCTGCGCAGCGCCTCGTCCAGTGGCTGCGCGGGGATATCGAAGCGCTGCACGGCAGCGTGGTCACCGCTGGCATCCTGCGCGAGTACGGACGGCGCGGCGCTGGCCAGGCCGGCCGCCAGCAGGGCGATGCACAGGCGGGACGGGCGCGGCATGCGGCCCGGACGATGGAAATCGAACATGGGGGAACCTGTCAGGTAATCGGTGCCGCGGGCGCGGCGACATCCGCAACACGGGCGGACACGGCGACGTACTGGCGGCGGCGGGTACGTTCGCGGAGTAAGACGGATGACAGCGTGGCAACCCCAAGAGCGATTTGCGGCCGCAGCAGGTGCCGACCGCTGGGCGGCACAGGGACGGTCATCCACGCATGGCGTGGATCTACTGCACGATGGCGACGCCGAATGGCAGACGAGTAACCCGAAGACCTGCTGTTGCCGCCAACGCATCCAGCGCCTGCTCCGGGCGATCAATACGCAACGCCGCACTGACAGCCGGCAGCTGCGACAGATCGCCACGCACGAAGGTCGGGCCAGCGCGATAGCGCCCGACCCACTGCACGGCGTCGGCGACGCTGGCCTGCTCCAGCAGCAGTTCGCCCTGCCGCCACGCGCCGACACTGTCGGCCACCACATCCTGCAGACGCGTCACGCCACTGCGCTCGCCATAGACCGCACGCTGTCCCACCTGCAGATAGGTCCAGCCACCGTCGACCGGGCTGGCCACACGCACCCTGCCCTGCCCGACCTGGGTTTCCACCCGGCCATCGCTGCGTGCCACGCTGAAGGCAGTGGAGATGTCTTCGACCAGGCCATTGCCAGCGCGCACGCTGAAACGTCGCTGCGCATCCGGGCTGACCTCGAACCAGGCCCGCCCGCGCAGCAGCTCGATCTCGCGCGCATGTGCATCGAAACGCACGGCAATCGCACTGTCCGCATCCAGCACGGCGCGACTGCCATCGGGCAGTTGCACGTTCTGTACGACATGCGTACTGCGATGGTCGGCCTGCAGCCGCAACCAGGCCTCCGGCCATGCCACCAGCATCGCCAACGCAGCTGCAGCGGCCATTGCCCAGCGCATTCGATGCGGGCGCCGGCGTTCGACGGGCTGGGCCTGCGGGCGTGGTCCCACGCTGCGCCACAGCGCGCGCTCGTGCTCGAAGGCGCGGCGGTGCCCCGGTTGTTCCAGCCAGTGCTCGAACTCGTGCATGCGCCCCTCGCCGATGTCACCCGAGGCCAGCCACGCGATCCAGCTCCGGGCCTGTTCGGCCAGGGCATCGTCATTGGCGGCGGGCAGCGTGTTCGGCGGGCTCATCGGCTGGCGGACAGGCGCATTCAAGCGCGGGCGGAGGAACTAGACCGCATCCACGGTCCAGTGATCAAGACGTTTCAGCGAGGGCCAGCCCCAAGCCGGGGCGTTCATCGGCCGCTGCGCGCCCAGGCCAGGCGTTGCAGCGCGGTGCGCACATGGTTCTCGACGGTAGTCACCGACACACCCAGACGGCGTGCGATCTCGGCCTGGGTCAGGCCCTGCAGGCGGTTGAGCCGGAAGATGGTGCGGGTCGGCTCCGGCAGGTGTCCCGCCGCGTCGAGCACCCGCTGCAGCTCGTCCTGTGCCATCGCCTGCTCCTCGGTCGAGATCACCTCGTCCGGCCCCCACAGGTAGTGGTCGGCCAGCAGACGGTTGCGCCGGGTCGATTCGCGGCCATGGTCGGTGGCCAGGTTGGCGGCCAGCCGGTACAGATAGGCGCGCGGGTTGTCGATGGCCTGGCTGTCGTCGACCCCGCGCGCCTTGAACCACACCGCCTGGATCACGTCTTCGGCGCCGTTGTCGCCCCCCAGGATGCGTTGCACCCGGCGCAGCAGCGCGGGCCGCTCGCGGATCAGCAGTTCGGTGAGGGAGGCGGCATTGGAGGACATGCGCGGAACCGGGACGACAGACGGAAGGCGCCGCGCATGCTACTCCGTTAATGAGAATCAGTCACGTTCGCATCAATGGATGCACCCGGTCAGTCCGTCATAGACGCTCTGCGAGGTCCCCGGCAGCGGGTCATGCAGGGGATTGCGCGCGACCAGCGCGGCATGGAAGGCCTCCACCGGGGTTCCCGCCACCAGCGGCAGGCGGCACAGCCAGGTCGGTTGCCGGGCCACGATCGCGCCATCGTTGCGGGACACCTCCAGATCGCTGGCGGCGAATGCCCACAGGCACTCATGGATGGTTCCCCGCACCGCATCCACCGAACAGCGCAGGCGCAGCGCCCGGATGTCGCTGTATTCGCCCTCGCAGAAGGTGTCGCCACAGATCGCGTCGAAGCCATGCTGCAAACGGCCTTCCAGAGCAAAAAAGCGGTCCCAGTTGGCCTCCTGGTGCGGGTAGTCGATCAGGTCGACATAGGGGAATGCCTGTACCGGCGGCGCCATCAGCAGCGCGCAGGTCAGGCCGATCGGCAGGGCAGATGCTTTCATGCGGGAGCTCCTTGGGATGAGGGTTCCAGCCTGCACCCGGCGCCCCGACGTCCCCATCGGGCAACCCCACCAGCACGTGTGGGCGGCCGCCGTGCCGTACTGTCGGCACCCGCCCCTGCACAGCGCCCGGCAAAGGCATAAAATGGGGGGCTATCCGTCTATATCCCCCACCTGGAGCACAACCATGGGTCTGGAACTCGTCTCGCCCGGCAAGAACCCGCCGGAAGAAATCAACGTCATCATCGAGATCCCGAAGGACTCGGAGCCGGTGAAGTACGAAGTGGACAAGGAAACCGGCGCGATCTTCGTCGACCGCATCCTGTCCACCCCGATGCGCTACCCCTGCAACTACGGCTACGTGCCGAGCACCCTGTGCGGCGACGGCGATCCGGCCGACGTGCTGGTGGTGCTGCCGCTGCCGCTGGTGCCGGGCTCGGTCGTGCGCTGCCGTCCGGTCGGCGTGCTGAAGATGAGCGATGAGGCAGGCAGCGACGAGAAGATCCTGGCCGTGCCGGTCTCGAAGATCTTCAGTGGCTATGCCCACGTCGAAGACATCGCCCAGGTGTCCAGCCACTGGCTGGAGCGCATCGGCCACTTCTTCGAGCACTACAAGGACCTGGAGAAGGGCAAGTGGGTCAAGCTGGACGGTTGGGGCGGCGCCGCTGAGGCCAAGCAGATCCTGATCGAGGCGCACCAGCGCCATCTCGACAGCAAGGCCTGAGCCTGAACCGGATTGCTCCGGCAGGCCCTGCCGGAGCGATGCGGGTCACGTTTCACGACGACGGCACATCACACGTGCCGCCGTATTAGGTAAATTGCGTCACTTCACACGTCATCGACATCCATCGTCGAGACAGCCAGGGGAATGTGTCGTGCGTATTCTGCTTGTTGGGGATGCAGCCAGCCTGCCGGCCGAGCTGACCGAATTCATTGCCGATCTTGGGGAAGACTGGCAGCCGCTGACCGCCACTGATGGCCAGACCGCGATGACCGCGGTGGCTACGCAGGGTGTGGATGCGGTGATCGTCTGCCCGCAGCTGCCGGACCTCAATGCCACCACGCTGCTGGGCCAGATCCGGACCTTGCGCCCGGAAACCATCCGCATTGCGCTGGTGGATGCCCAGCATGGCAACCGGCCGCCGCCGGCACGCCTGATCGGTGTCGCTCACCGTTTCCTGCCGTTGCCACTGGCACCGGAAGTGCTGCTGGAGGCACTGACCAGCCTGGAAGAGCTGCGCGAAGTACTGGACAGCCCACGCCTGCGCGATGCCATCGGCCGTATCGAGAAACTGCCTTCGCCGCCGCACCTGTACCTGAGCCTGACCCAGGCGCTGGAGCATGACGACGACGCCGACAGCGCCGACGTGGCCAAGCTGGTGGCGGCCGATCCGGCCATTGCCGCCAAGGTGCTGCAGCTGTCGAACTCGGCGTTCTTCAGCCAGGGACGCACCATCGCTGACCTGCGCACGGCAGTGACCCGCCTGGGCCTGTCGACGCTGCGCGACCTGGTGCTGGCCAGCGAGGTGTTTTCCGCACCCACGCTGTCCACCGCCGAACGCAATTCGCTGCAGCAGCGCGCCCTGCTCGCTTCGCGCCTGGCCGCGCGCCTGCTGCCCGAATCCAGTGCCGAACTGGGCGCAACCGCCGCACTGCTGGCCGACATCGGCCTGCTGCTGCCCGGCGTACGCAACGAACGCAGCGAGCCGACGCTGGCCGGTGACACGCGCCCGGGCCACGCGGAAGCCGGCGCTTATCTTCTCGGCCTGTGGGGCCTGCCGATGCCGATCATCGAAGCGGTGGCGTTCCACCTGCAGCCGCAACGCGCCAATACGCGCAGCTTCTGGGTGACCGGTGCGGTGCATGTGGCGCTGGCGCTGGTCAACGGCGATCCGGTGGATGAGGACTACCTGCAACGCGCGGGTGTACTCAACAGGCTGCCGCAGTGGCGGGAGCATGCCAATGCGTTGATGGGACTGGTACCCAGCGACGCCTGAGCCCCCTGCATGCCAGGAAGACTCAAGGGGCGCGCCTGACGGCGCGCCCTTTTTTGCATCAGCGCGCGCCGCAGGCGTCCTGCACGCAGTGACGATACTGCAGATCGCACAGAACCTTCGACTTGCCTGCGGCCAGGCATTCCTGACGCAGCTCCTCGCAGTACAGCCCGCCCCCACAGACGCCCCCGGTCTGGGCAAACACTGCACCGACCAGCGTCGCATAGATCAGTGCAGCGGCAGACAGCTTGTGCAACAGCGTGCTCTTCATCTCTCTCTCCATGTGCAGGCGTCCGTGAGTGGACCCGTCAACTGTGTCGAATACGACACGACAGGAATGAGACTCCACTCACCTTCCAACATGTTTCGGAATTTCCCTACAAAAAAAGAGGGCGGACCTTGCGGTCCGCCCTCCCGGTACTGCTATCGCACTTCGAACGATCAGAAGCGCTGGGTGTACTTCATGTACAGGAAGCGACCGACGTCGAAGCCGCCGTAGTAGGCGAAGCTCGAGTTCGGGGCCGAGTACATCAGCGGACCCTTGTGCGCGAACACGTTGTTGGCACCCAGGGCGATCGTGGCATCCCACGGCGCCTTCCAGCTGACCTGCAGGTCGTGGAAGGTGTTGGAACCGGTACGACGCACCGGCGCCTTTTCGCCATAAGCGTAACGATCCGGATCGGTGCAGCCGATCGAGATGCACGACTCACGCAGGCCCGAGTAGTAGCGCGCGGTGTAGTTCACACCGAAATCGCCGTACTGCCAGTTGATGCCCAGGTTCGAACGGACACGGAACACGGTGGTGTCGCCGGACTCACCGACGCGACCCATCATGATGTTGTCGCCGGCGCTGTTCTGTGCCTGCTCATCGTACTTGGCGGTGTAGCTGGTCTGCCAGTCGATGTTGAACTGGCCGATGGCCAGTTCCGGCAGGCGGTACTTGACGCCGATGTCGTAACCTTCGGTCTTCATCTTGCCGAGGTTGGCAGTGCCGTAGGTGATGCCGCTGATGTGGCCATCGGCCGCACGGGTCACGCTGCCGCAACGGGCGGAGTTACCCAGCACGTAGCAGTCACGCAGGATGCGGTCGACGCTGTCAGCGATGATCATGTCGCTGATTTCGTACTTGTACCAATCCAGCGACAGGTCCAGGCCCTGCACCCAGCGCGGGCTCCACACCACACCGAAGGTGGTGCTCTTGGAGGTTTCCGGCTTCAGGTTCGGGTTGGCACCGGAGACGAACTGGTCGCCCGACTGGCACGGCAGGGTGGCGCACGGCACGTTGCCCTGGCCCAGCTGCACGTAGTTGGCCGGAGCGCCGCCGGCCAGGCAGGCCGCGTTGCCAGCAACACTGCCCGGGGCACCCACGGCGCACGGATCGATGTAACGCTCGAAGCTCGAGCTCAGGCCACCGTACAGATCGTTGATGGTCGGAGCGCGGAAGCCCTGGGCGTAGGTGCCGCGGACCAGCAGTTCATCCAGCGGACGCCAGGTCAGGCCGAACTTGCTGTTGGTGGTGCCACCGAAGTTGCTGTAGTCCGAATAACGGCTGGCAACGTTCAGGGTCAGTTCCTTGGCGAACGGCTTGTCCGCCAGGATCGGCACGTTCAGTTCCAGGAAGACTTCGTTCAGGTCGTACTGACCCTTGGTCGGCTTCTGGCCCAGGCCGGTGGACATGCCCGACTGCGCGAAGGCGTCCGGCACGTAGTTGCCTTCTTCCTTGCGGTGCTCGACACCCAGGGCAAAGCCCAGGTCGCCGGCCGGCAGGGTCACGATCGAACCGGCCAGGTTGGCGTTGAAGCTGGTGGTCTTGGTCTCACCACGGGTGGTGTAGGTCGGGAACAGGAAGTCCTGCAGCTCCTGGTTCGCCAGCGAGCCCGGGCCATTGACACCGTACGGCAGCAGCGGATTCCACGGGCGGCAATCGCCCAGGATCGGCTTGGCCGCAGTGCCGCAACGGGCAACACCACCGGCATCGATGAACGAGGTGCCCATCGCCTGTTCGGCGCTGATCAGGCTCATGTCACCACGGTTGCGCTTGATGGTCTCGTTGCGGTTCCACAGTGCGCCGACATCCCAGTCGAAGGTCTTGCCGCCCAGCTCGAAGAAGCCGCTGATGGTCGGCGCGAAGCGCAGGGTCTTCATCTGGCTGTCGGTGGTGCGCGGCACTTCCCACAGACGACGGCGGACATTCACGTCCTGGCCGACCGGGTTGAACGCGCTGTCACCGGACAACGGCTGTTCCCAGGCGCTGGACTGGAACGGATAGCCTGCGATCTGCTGGAACGTCTGGCGCTCGTTGTAGAGCACGTCGGTGTTCAGGCTGATCGAATCGGTGAAGTCGTAGGTACCGTTGATGTACAGCGACTTGCGCTTGACACCGGTCAGCAGGGTCATCTGCTCGTTGGAGTTTGCATACTCCGCCGGGGTCATGACGTGGTAGTCATTCGGGTTCTTCGGATCGCCACCCGGGTTCAGGGTCTTCCACACGGCGGTCTTGGAGTCGGAGCAATCGACCTGGGTCGGGTTGCACCAGCTGCCGAACTGGCTGATCGGGCTGCCGTCGGCGGCGACCGAGTTCGGGCCCTTGGCGCCATCACGGCTGTACCAACGGTCCTTGGCCCACACCGGGTCCATCTTCGAGTACTCGGCCGACAGGGTCAGGCTGCCGCGCTCGCCGCGCGCGCCCAGGGTCATCGAGTACTGCTGGTTGTCACCGTCGCCATCGCTGTACTGGCCGACGTACACGTTGGCTTCGCCACCGTCGAAGTTCTTGCGGGTGATCACGTTGACCACGGCAGCAATCGCGTCCGAACCGTAGATCGAAGACGCACCGTCCTTCAGGACTTCAATGCGCTCCACAGCCGACATCGGGATCTGGCTCAGGTCCTGCAGGCCCGACGTGGTCGCGCCCAGGCGCTTGCCGTTCATCAGCACCAGGGTGCGCGAAGCGCCCAGGTTGCGGATGTCGACGTAGTAGCCGCCCACGTTCTCGCCGGAGGCCAGCGATTCGGAACGGGAGATGGCCGGGGAGCCAGCCGAGGTCAGGTTGCCCAGCACGTCGGCGACGCTCGAGAAGCCCTGCTTTTCCAGGGATTCACGGGTCATCGTCAGGATCGGCTGCTGCGTTTCCATGTTGGCGCCACGGATACGCGAGCCGGTGACCGAAATGCGGTCCAGGTCGGTGGTGCCCTTTGCTTCCTGAGCCGAAGCAAAGGCCGGCGCCAGCGCCAGCGCGATGCCGGCCGGCAGCAAGCCGAACCGCACTGCGGGATTACGAACGTTCATCAATCTCTCCAAGGTACGTGTTAGCAGCGTGTTAAAACACCCCAGCACGTTACGATTGCGTTGCAGCGCTGTATTTGCGCGAACCAACCGGAGACTTTGCAGATTGTGGCGGCAGCAAGCCGCCGTTCTCCCTGAAGCGCGAGGCCGACTGGCCGTAGCGGGCACGGAACGCACGCGCGAAGCTGCAGCAGTTGTCGAAACCACTGGCCGCAGCGACCTCGCCGACCATCATGTCGGTGTCACGCAGCAGGTCGGCGGCGCGCTCAAGGCGCAGGCGTGCGGAGAGCGACTGCGGGCTTTCTTCGTAGAGGCTCTGGAAGGTCTTGGAGAGATACCAGCTGGAGAAATTGGTCAGCTCGGCCAGTTCACCGATGCGCACCACGCGGTGGCTGTTGCCTTCCAGGTACAGGCGGGCACGCTGCATGCGGCCGAACACCTGGCGCTTGCGGCTGCGCGAACGGCCCGGGCAACGCTGTACGTTGTCGGCCAGCCCACGCTGCAGGCCTGCCAGGTGCAACAGCAACGGCCGCAGGGCCTGTGCCGGCTGCCCGCTGGCCAGCGCGTCGCGCCACAGGCGCAACGCAACGCGGGCATCGCCACGGTTCATGCGGCCACGACCTGCATACAGGCCACAGTCGGCCATCTCGGCCAGCACGCGCAGCGCTTCGGCGTTCAGGTTCAGGCCGACGCACAGCCCGTTTCGGCCGGCCTGCACCAGCGGCCGCGATTCCTTCTCGAAGGCGATCCACTCGCCCTGGCGCAAGCGGAAGCGTCCTTCCTTGGCTTCCACCCAGGAGCTTCCACGCACCTGCATCCAGACAGTGAAGCTGCTGCCGGCGGTCTGCAGGCTGCCCAGCCGGGCCACGCCCAGGCAAGTCGGCGCAGCATCATCGAGCGACCGGTCCAGAGAGACGGATTGGCCGCGATCGGCCAGCGAGAGTTGACGCATGGGGGCACCACGGATTTGCCTAGTACAGGACTCCGTTTTGCCAAATCAGGCGGCACCGCGTCAGGAAAGTCAGACGAGATCGCCACGAATTCGCGACGAGGTCCAGACGAAAAACTTACGAAGGCCCATTTCCTTTGAACAACAACAACTTGGAGAATGCCGGCAGCAGCGCTGGCGAGCGTTCGGGCAAGCGCATCACACCAATGTCGGCACCGTCGCTGACCGCCATCGCGACAAACAGCGAGCGCCCATCGGCGCTGGCGCTCAGCCCATTGCCAGCGCTGAGCCGTTCCGCGTCCAGGCAGCGTTCCGGCTCCTCGCGCCCGGCCTGGATCCGCACCAGCGTGGTGCCACAGGTGGTGGACGTGCCGAGGTAACCAATCGCGCTGTTGCCGGCCACGGTCCAGGCCCGGTACCGCCAACGGCTGGGTCGATCATCACTGATCTGCTGCACGCTGTCCGCGGCCAACCCTGCGTCCACCGACCACAGTCCTCCGGCCGCCAACCGCGTGAACAGGACCCGTCCGCTGCTGCGGTCGAACCGGGCCTGCGACACGCCATCGATGCTGGCCAGCCGACGCCACGGCTGAACGCTGCGATCGAACAGGCTCAGCCGGGTCTGTTGCTGGTCATCGCGTTCGACCACCAGCAACTGGTCGGGCGTTGCTCCGTACAGCGCCTGCAGGGGCTGCTCCGAAGGCACGGGCAGTGGCTGCAGGCGTTCATCACGCGGCGCGATCTCGTAGACCACCGTGCGCCCATGCTCGTCGCGCCCCACCACCAGCAATCGCCGGCTGTCGGCTGACCAGTCCGGGGCCTGGCGCGCCTCCGGCCGCAATCCCTCGATCGGTCGCAGCGAGTCGGGACGATCCATGTCCGCCCACCACAGCGCGAAGCTGCCTGAACGATCAGACGTGAACACCAGTTGCCGCCCATCCGGCGCCGCCATGGGTTGACCATCGCGGCCACTGGAAGCGAACAGGCGGACGGGCGGCGAGTGGCCCTCCACCGGTACCTTGAAGATGCCGAACTGCGCGCGCCGGTGGACGAACGCCAACATGCCACCGCGACGCGATGTCGCCGGCCATTGCGCGTCGTCCAGCCCTGCGTCGCGCAGCGTGCGGCTTTCAACATCCAGGTAGTAGAGACGCACTTCACTGTCGACACGCCGCCCGAACACGATCGTGCGGCCATCATGCAGCCAGGCCCAACCGCGCAACTCCGCCGCCTCGTTGGTCAACTGCTCGGGCGTTCCCCCCGTGGCCGGCATGCGCCACAGGTCGCCCAGCTGTGGGTTGCGTACGAACACCAGCCAGTTGCCATCGGGCGAGTAGCGGGGCGCATAGTCGAAGTCATCCGCATCGACAGCGTAGTCCAGTGCCTGCCATTGGCCGCTGGCCAGATCAAGCGTCCGGATCCCGCGATGGGCATAGCGGCCCACCATGCTGCCGAACACCAGGCCGCGACCATCCGGCGTCCAGTCGAAACTGAGCAGTTCGGTGCCATCGCAACGCGTGGCCTGGCGCAGTGCGCCGCCGGTCGCGCTGGCAATCAGCACCTGGCAGCTGCCATTGTCACCGAAGCGTGCAAAAGCAATCTCGCGTCCATCCGGCGACCAGCTCGGGAAGCGATCAACCGAACCCGCTGGCGGAGCCAGCAATTGCCGCGCCGGCGCATTGCCGGAAGTCTGCACCTTGATGGCACCGCCCCCCAACCCATCCTCGTTGGCACCTTCATAGGCCACCAGCGAACCATCGGGCGAGAGCGTGGGATAGGTTTCGAAACCGCTGGTCGCAGTGATCAGTCGATAGGGACGCTGCGGACTGCCGATCACACGCGTGCCGTTCTCAACGGCCGCATCCACGGGCGAGCTGCCAGCCGGTGCCCGGCGCAGCAACAGCGCGGCCAGCACCACCACGGTAGCGAGGAGCAGCACGCCCACTGCCAGCAGCGCACGCCGGCGAACATGGCGCCAACGGTGGCGTGAGGGCTGCCCAGGCACTGCGGGTGCCACTCCGACGGCCAGCGCGGGTTGCACATCCACAGCGTGGTCGTCGGACGATCCTGTCGGTGTCGACTCGACATCGTCCAGCACCTGTACCGGTACCAGCAGGCGATAGCCGGTCTTGGCGATGGTCTCGATGTAGGCCTGGCCGTTGTCATCGTCGTTGCTGAACGCCTTGCGCAGCTGGGTGACGGCCTGGGTCAACACATCATTGGTCGGCAGCGTGTCCGGCCAGACTTCCGCGAACAGTTCGTCGCGGGTGACAACACGCCCCGGCTGGCGCAGCAGTACACGCAGCACGCCCAGCGCCTTCGGCGTCAGCCGACGCGGGCGACGCGCACCGACGACCTCGACTTCGCGCGAGGACAGAGTGACAGTGCACTCTCCTATCCGGATCCGATCGAATCCGGGGGGCTGGTTTTCACTGCTGTTCATTTTCCGCTACACAGTAGAGACAGGTCCGGGGCAGCGTTTGCCTTCGATACCCTCCCGTCCTGGGAACAGCAAAAAGCCAGACTCCGCACAAAGCATCGGCGCATACCGCAAAAACAATGAAGCGGGCGAATACTAGCCTATGCGGGTTACCTCGCCTATCGCGTGGTCGACATCCAGGCTCTCTCTCGCCGACGAATTCACATAATCTGCAGCACCATTCGCGCCCTTCGGGGCGCGAAATTTTTATCTGGCGTTCATTTTCACATGCGCCTCAACATGGTCAGTCCGACCAGTCGCGAAACCACCAAAGCTACGTACATCACGCCGGAAAATTGCTCCAGCATGACCAGTGCACGCGCCTGCGGATGCAGTGGTACAACGTCGCTCAATCCCACCCCGGACAGCAAGCTGAAGCTCAGATAAAGCAGCTCCATCCAGCTGCGCTGATCGCCACCGCCGGTGCCGTGGAAACTGCCCGGATACCACTGCTGGCACACGGCGAACGCAAATGCGAACGCCCAGGCCAGCAATGTGAAGGTCGCGCCCGCAGCGAACAATTCGTCGCGGGTGACCTTATGGTCCTGCAGCATGTAGGCGATCAACGCCCCCGCCGTATAGAAATACAGCAGGCTCTCCAGCAGCTGCGCCGTGGTGAGCAGGCCGGTGCGGTCCAACAGCGCGCCGGCCAGCGAGAACACCACCGAGGGGATGGCCAGCAGCAGCGCCAGCCACGTACCCAGCGGACTGCGCTGGACCACCCACAGCGCCAGGCCGAGCACCGCCATGCCGAACATGCCCAGCGCCGCACGGCCGCCAGCGGTGTCATCGAGTGCGGGATACAGCAGCACCGCGATCAACTGGGCCGCGAGCAGCCAGGCCGAAGGATGGCGGCGGGCGATGGCCAGCCAACGGGTGGTCATGGCAACGGGCATGGCGTCCTTTCCCCTGGGCAATGGGCGGAGCATAGCCGGGCGCGGCGTGATGAGCGGTAGTGCCGGCCGCTGGCCGGCACCCCCGTTTCCGCATCATCCCTGGTGGTAGACCTCGGCCCCCGCAGCGCGGAACTCCTCCGACTTCTCCTTCATGCCGGCCTCGGCGTAGTCGCGCACGTCCTGGGTGATCTTCATCGAACAGAAATGCGGGCCGCACATCGAACAGAAGTGCGCCAGCTTGTGCGCATCCTTCGGCAAGGTCTCGTCATGGAACTCCTTGGCCTTCTCCGGATCCAGGCCAAGGTGGAACTGGTCTTCCCAGCGGAACTCGAAGCGCGCCTTGCTCAGCGCGTTGTCGCGGACCTGCGCACCCGGGTGGCCCTTGGCCAGGTCGGCCGCATGCGCAGCGATGCGGTAGGCCATGATGCCGTCGCGCACGTCCTGGCGGTTGGGCAGGCCGAGGTGCTCCTTCGGCGTCACATAGCAGAGCATGGCCGTACCGAACCAACCGATCATCGCCGCACCGATTGCACTGGTGATGTGGTCGTAGCCCGGTGCGATGTCGGTGGTCAGCGGCCCCAGCGTATAGAACGGCGCTTCGCCGCACTCGCGCAACTGCTTGGCCATGTTTTCCTTGATCAGCTGCATCGGCACGTGGCCAGGGCCTTCGATCATGGTCTGCACATCGTGTTTCCAGGCGATCTTCGTCAGTTCACCCAGCGTTTCCAGCTCACCGAACTGCGCCGCGTCGTTGGCATCGGCGATGCAGCCCGGGCGCAGGCCGTCACCCAGCGAGAAGGTCACGTCGTAGGCCTTCATGATCTCGCAGATCTCTTCGAAGTGCGTGTAGAGGAAATTCTCCTTGTGGTGCGCCAGGCACCACTTGGCCATGATCGAGCCACCGCGGCTGACGATGCCGGTGACCCGCTTGGCGGTGAGCGGCACATAGCGCAGCAGCACGCCGGCGTGGATGGTGAAGTAGTCCACGCCCTGTTCGGCCTGCTCGATCAGCGTGTCGCGGAAGATCTCCCAGGTGAGTGCTTCGGCACGGCCATCGACCTTCTCCAGCGCCTGGTAGATCGGCACGGTACCGATCGCCACCGGCGAATTGCGGATGATCCACTCGCGGGTTTCGTGGATGTGCTTGCCGGTGGACAGGTCCATCACCGTGTCACCGCCCCAGCGGATCGCCCACACCAGCTTCTCCACTTCCTCGGCAATACCCGAAGACACGGCGCTGTTGCCGATGTTGGCGTTGATCTTGGTCAGGAAGTTGCGGCCGATGATCATCGGCTCGCTTTCCGGATGGTTGATGTTGTTGGGCAGCACCGCGCGGCCGCGCGCGATCTCCTCACGCACGAACTCCGGTGTGATGATCTTCTGGATCGAAGCCCCGAACGCCTCGCCCGGGTGCTGCTGCAGCAGGCCGGCATCGCGGATCGCTTCCAGCCGCTGGTTCTCACGGATGGCGACGAATTCCATTTCCGGCGTGATGATGCCGCGGCGCGCGTAGTGCATCTGGGTGACGTTGGCGCCTGTACGTGCACGGCGCGGCAGGCTGCGCGCAGGGAAACGCACGGCATCGAGCTTCGGATCATGCTCGCGGTCGCGGCCGAACGACGAACTCAGGCCGTCGAGTTGTTCGGTATCGCCGCGCTCCTCCACCCAGCCGCGACGCAGCGCCGGCAGGCCCGCCGACAGATCGATACGCACGTCCGGATCGGTGTAGGGGCCCGACGTGTCGTAGACCGTGACCGGCGCATTCTCTTCGCCGCCGAACAGCGTCGGCGTGCGGGTCAGCGCGATCTCGCGCATCGGCACCTGAAGATCCGGGCGTGAACCGGGCACATGGATCTTGCGCGAACCGGGTATCGGCCGGGTCACGGATTCGGAGAGTTGCTGGGCCTGTTGCTGCAGGGCGGAGAGCTGTGCGTTCATCGGGCATCGTCCAGGAAGGTCAGGGACGAAGCGGCGGCGCACTGCGACCGCGCACGAACGGTCCTTGGGCGGAGTCCGGGCACGGCTGCATTGCAAAGCTTCCCTACGCCGGTATGAGCCGGATCAGGTTCCAAGGGACTGTCTCAACCGTGGCCACATGGCCGCGGTACCCCCGCTTCTTGGCGTGCATTAGAGCATAGAAAGCACTGCAGCTCATGGCCGTTCATCCATGCATGGCGTGGCGCTGCTCCATCGGCATTAACAGAACCGTGACATCGCGTTCAGTAACGTGCACGCGCATCGTGCCGCTGCGGCCGGTGTTTTCCTCGCCGCCTTCGCGGCCCCTGCCCGGTCTGTGCTGCATGTCGCCGGCCCCTCGCAGCAAGCTCTGCTCGCTCCCCTCAATCCCTTGATCGGAGAAGCTCCTTCATGGTGTTTCGCGTTTCCATCGCACTGGTTCTGCTTCTGGTGCTGCTTGCCGGTGTTGCACCGGGCCCCTTCAATGCCGTGGTGCAGAGCATCCTCGGTGAACTCATCCGCGGCATCGGCTGGCTGTACCTGCTGGTCGTGTTCCTCGCGCTGGTGTTCCTGATGTATCTGGCCTTCGGTCGTTTCGGCAACCTGCGCATCGGTGGCGAAGACGCTGAACCGGAATTCTCGCGCGCCAGCTGGATGTCGATGCTGTTCGCCGCCGGCATGGGCATCGGCCTGGTGTTCTGGGGTGCCGCCGAACCCATCTCGCACTTCAGCAAGCCACCGGAAGGGCTGGCACCTGAAAGCATGGATGCCGCGCGCGCCTCAATGCGCTATGCGTTCTTCCACTGGGGCCTGCACCCGTGGGCCATCTATGCGCTGATCGGCCTGGCAATGGCCTGGTTCCAGTTCAACCGCAACGGCCGCGGCCTGGTCAGCGACATGCTGCAGCCGATCATCGGCCGCCATCACCGCGGCTGGATCGGGCGCGTGGTCAACATCGCCGCCGTCGTCGCCACCGCGATTGGCGTTGCCACCACGCTGGGCTTCGGCACCATCCAGATCGCGGCCGGCATGGAGCGTGTGTTCGGCCTGCACGCAGGCGTTCCGCTGCAACTGACCGTCATCGCAGTCGCGTTCGTGCTGTACATGGCCTCCACGCTCAGTGGTGTCGAGCGTGGCGTGAAGTGGCTGTCGAATTTCAACCTGGCGCTGGCCGCTCTGCTGCTGGCGCTGGTGCTGGTGCTGGGCCCCACCGGCGCGATCTTCAACACCTTTACCACCACGCTGGGCTCGTATCTGAACCAGCTGGTGACGATGAGCCTGCGCATGTCACCGTTCTCGTCCAGCACCTGGGTGGCCGACTGGACGATCTTCTACTGGGCCTGGTGGATTTCCTGGGCACCGTTCGTCGGTTCGTTCATCGCCCGCATCTCGCGCGGGCGCAGCGTGCGCGAGTTCGTCATCGGCGTGGTGCTGGCACCAACGCTGCTCGGCTTCTTCTGGTTCTCGGTGTTCGGCGGCACGGCGATCTGGATGCAGATCTTCGGCCAGGCCGATCTACTGCCGGCACTGGGTAATGGCTATGAAACGGTGCTGTTCACCATGTTCGACAGCATGCCGCTGCCGTTGCTGCTGTCGTGCATCGCGCTGGTGCTTCTGATGATTTTCTTCGTGACCTCGGCTGATTCCGCAGTGTTGGTACTGGCGAGCATGTCCACCGATGAAGCCGGCGATCCGCCGCCCAAGCGCAAGCTGGCCTGGGGCGTGGGGGTTGCGTTGATCGCCGGTGCGCTGCTGCTGGCCGGTGGCCTGGACGCGCTGCAGGGGGTCATCACCATCGCGGCGTTGCCATTCGCGCTGCTGATGGTGCTGGTGATGGTGTCGCTGTACCGGGTGCTGGACCAGGAGTACACGCGCGAGCGGCGGCAAGCGCAGCGCCAGCGGCACATGATCGATGCGTGGATCGCACGCGAGATGGCGGCACAGGAGGAGACCCAGGCGGAGGCGGCGCGCGCGCACGATCAGGATTGAGGGAGTTTTGCAGCCTGCGGCTGCACTGCTTTTCTTTCAAGCAAGAGCACGTTCAAAAGCCAGAGCGGCTCTGGGTTGCTGCTTGCTTGGCGGGGAGGGGGCCGATGGCGGGACACGCCGCAAGTACGTCCCTGTAGGCTCGTCCACGGCATCCATGCCGTGGACGGTCCCGCCATCGGCCCCCTCCCCGCCTCCGAGAATTTCCCGGTGACGGCAGTAGATCCACGCCATGCGTGGATGAGGTGTATCGGAAAACAAGAAGGGGTCGGATCCGCTTTCCTGTGGAAAACGGATCCGACCCCAACCCACAGCACGCGGCTGTTGCTGTTGCTGTTGCCTTTGCTCTTGCTCTTCTTTTTTCTTTTCCTGCGGCGATGGGCACGGAAACTGTCAGGGGCCGGGCGGGTGGGCTGGGCGGGGGTGTCCGCGGCATGGATGCCGCGGCCAAGCCTCCAGGGACGGATTCACGGCGTCCCCCGACCAGCCCACCCGCCCGGCCCAATCACATGATCCCGCTTCCACGAACCATCACCGCAGAGGGGGCTGCGCCCGGTGGCCGGGAAACCTCAATACCCCGCCGCCTGCCCATCCTTGCGGCTCTCCGACGCACCGTAATACACCCCGGTCTCGGGATCACGCATGATCGCCTGGTACCCACCATACGGACCATCGGCGAACACGATGCGATGCCCCTTGCGCATCAACGCACGCACCGTTTCATACGGGAAGCCGGTTTCCAGATTCACTTCGCCGCCATCGGTCATCGCCGTGGCCTGACCCGTCGGTTCAGTCGACCCTTCGTGCTGGATGCGCGGCGCATCACCGGCCTCCTGCAGGTTCATCCCGAAATCCACCAGGTTCATCACGATCTGCGCGTGGCCCTGCGGCTGCATCGCGCCACCCATCACGCCGAAGCTGGCATACGGCTTGCCGCCCTTGGTGATGAACGCCGGGATGATCGTCTGGAACGGACGCTTGCCCGGTGCATAGCCGTTGGGATGGTTCTTCTGCAGCACGAACATCTCGCCACGATCCTGCAGGATGAAGCCCAGCCCCGGCGGTGCCATGCCGCTGCCCATGCCGCGGTAGTTGGACTGGATCAGCGACACCATCATGCCGTCGGCGTCGGCCACGGTCATGTAGATCGTGTCGCCCTCCTCCAGCTGCTTCGGCGTGCCCGGCTGCACTTCCTTCAACGCCTTGTCCATCGAGATCAGTGCACGGCGCTGCGCGGCGTACTCCTTGGAAATCAGCTTCTGCACCGGCGCCGGCTGGAACGCCATGTCGGCATAGAAGCGCGCGCGATCGGCGAAAGCCAGCTTCTTTGCTTCAACGAACAGATGCACATGCTCCGGTGAACCGAACGGAATCTTCGAGAAGTCGTAGCCTTCCAGCACATTGAGGATCTGCAATGCAGCGATACCCTGGCTGTTCGGCGGCAGCTCCCACACGTCGTAGCCGCGATAGTTGCTGCTGACCGGTTCAACCCACTCACCGTGGTGGTCGGCCATGTCCTGGTAGCTCAGGTAGCCACCGTTGGCCTTGAAGTAGTCGCCGATGGTATGGGCGATGGCGCCCTTGTAGAAGGCATCGCGCCCGCCATCGGCAATCTGCTGCAGGGTGTTGGCCAGGTTCGGGTTCTTCCACATCTCGCCCTTGCGCGGGGCGTGGCCGTTGATCGTGAACTGTTCCTTGAAGCCCGGGTACTGCGACAGCTTGGGCACCGAACGGTCCCAGTAATAGGCGATCACCTCGGCCACCGGATGGCCCTCGCGGGCGTAACGGATCGCCGGCGCCAGGTTGTCGGCCATCGGCTTGCGGCCGAAGCGGTCGTGCAGCGCGAACCAGCCATCGACCGCGCCGGGTACCGAGACCGGCAGCGGGCCGGTGGCCGGGATGTCCTTCAGGCCACGACGCTGGAATTCGGCCAGGGTCAGCGACTTCGGCGAACGGCCCGAACCGTTGTAGCCATAGAGCTTCTGCGTCTTCGGGTCCCAGACGATGGCGAACAGGTCGCCGCCGATGCCGTTGCCGGTCGGCTCCATCAAGCCAAGCGCGGCGTTGGCGGCGATCGCCGCGTCCACCGCCGAGCCACCGCCCTTCATCACGTCCAGCGCGATCTGGGTGGCCAGTGGCTGCGAGGTGGCGGCCATCGCATGCGGGGCGATCACCTCCGAACGGGTAGCGAAGGCGTGGCCGGTGATGCGGTCGGCGGCAAAGGACAGCGCGGGCACGGCAGCCAGCACGGCGGCAGCGAGCAGGGAACGGGCAAGGCGTCGGGACACGGTCGGGTTCCGATGGAAGGGTGGTCCCCGATCTTCGCCGCTGCGGCCTTCACGCGGTATCGGGCAGAGGTCATGGACGTTGATCCTGGGGTGGGTGCGGAGGTCCGCACCCAACAAGGCGAAAATCCGCTGAATTCCGCGCAGAAGCCGACCTGAAAGGAGTGAATTCGGGTTCACCGAAACACTTTCAGCGGCAACCATCCTTGTGCCACAAGCGATTGCGCTGGATGCAGCGGAAACCGATAAAAATTCCGTCGCGAGGGTTGACATCGCCGAAACGGTTGTGTTCCTCTCGATCACATGTTGCATCACAACACGCCACCGCGAACCCACATCGAAGCCGCCGACACCGGCGCCGCCTCGCTGCGTTCGATTCTTGTGCTCGTACTTATTACCCAACCAACAGGTGCGGGACGAGCCAGCGTGTAAGCAACAAACACACCGGAACTCTTCAAGAACCCGCACCCGCCCCGGTGCGGGTTTTTTCATTTCAGGACCTGGTTTCAGACGCAACCACCATGACCAACGCCGATCGCACAACCCGGACCTGCACCACCGCGACGCCTCGTGGTGGCTGTGCCTGTGCGATGCGCGGCGCCTCCTCCACCGCTTTCCCCTGACCGGCCGGCACGTCACCTCGACGACCGGCCGTTCTTTTTTCTTCCCACCGCAAGGAACCTCCCCCATGAGCACCAACGACCTGCCCCAGACCAAGATCGCCGTCATCGGCTACGGCAGCCAGGGCCGCGCCCACGCACTGAACCTGCGCGAATCCGGCTTCGACGTGGTGGTAGGCCTGCGTCCGGGCGGCCCGACCGAAGCCAAGGCCCAGGCCGATGGCTTCACCGTGATCGCGCCCGCCGATGCGGTGAAGGATGCCGACCTGGTCGCCGTGCTGACCCCGGACATGGTGCAGAAGAAGCTCTACAACGACGTGCTGGCGCCGAACATGAAGCAGGGCGCCTGCCTGCTGTTCGCGCATGGCCTGAACGTGCACTACGGCATGATCGAGCCGCGCGCCGACCTGGACGTGGTGCTGGTTGCGCCGAAGGGCCCGGGTGCGCTGGTGCGTCGTGAGTACGAGATCGGGCGCGGCGTACCGTGCATCTGGGCGGTCTACCAGGATGTCAGCGGCAAGGGCGCGCAGCACGCGCAGGCCTACGCGGCCGGCCTCGGCGGCGCCCGCGCCAACCTGATCCAGACCACCTTCAAGGAAGAGACCGAGACCGACCTGTTCGGCGAACAGGCGGTGCTGTGCGGTGGCGCCTCGGCGCTGGTGCAGGCCGGTTTCGAGACCCTGGTCGAAGCCGGTTACCAGCCGGAGATCGCCTATTACGAAGTGCTGCACGAACTGAAGCTGATCGTGGACCTGTTCTACGAAGGCGGCATCTCGCGCATGCTGGAGTTCATCTCCGAGACCGCGCAGTACGGCGACTACGTCAGCGGCCCGCGGGTGATCGACGCCGGCACCAAGGCACGCATGAAGGAAGTGCTGAAGGACATCCAGGACGGCACCTTCACCAAGAACTGGGTGGCCGAGTACGAAGCGGGCCTGCCGAACTACAACAGGTTCAAGCAGGCCGACCTGGAGCACCCGATCGAAAAGGTGGGCAAGGAACTGCGCGCCAAGATGGTCTGGTTGCAAGGACAGGCCGCGTAACCGCGCGGCCTCCCCCACCCGCTTTGCAAGGTTCCCCCATGAACTCTTCCACACATCGCAGCGCGCCGCCCAACGGCGCGCGCTGGCTGACCCAGGCGCTGGAGGCCGAGGGCGTCCACACGCTGTTCGGCTATCCCGGCGGCACCATCATGCCGTTCTACGACGCGCTGGTGGATTCGTCGCTGAAGCACGTCCTGGTGCGCCATGAGCAGGGCGCGGCACTGGCCGCCAACGGCTTCGCCCGCGCCAGCAACCAGGTGGGCGTCTGCGTGGCCACCTCCGGCCCGGGCGCCTCCAACCTGGTCACCGGCATCGCCGACGCGATGCTGGATTCGGTGCCGATGGTCTGCATCACCGGCCAGGTCGCCACGCCGCTGCTGGGCACCGACGCCTTCCAGGAACTGGATGTGTTCGGCCTGACCCTGCCGATCGTCAAGCACAGCTGGCTGGTGCGCAGCGTCGATGACCTGCCGCGCGTGGTCGCCGATGCGTTCCGCATCGCCCGCGAAGGCCGGCCCGGCCCGGTGCTGATCGACCTGCCCAAGGACGTGCAGCTGGCCGATGCCAGTCATCTGCCGGCGCACGTGCCAAGCAGCGTCGAGCCGCCGCCTGCGCCGGCCGAAGCCGCCATCGCCGAGGCCATCGCCGCACTGGCAGCCGCCGAAAAGCCGGTGGTCTACGCCGGTGGCGGCATCGCGCTGGGCGATGCGGTGCAGGACCTGCGCGACTTCGTCGAGGCCAGTGCCATCCCCACCGTGATGACCCTGCGTGGGCTGGGCGCGCTGCCGGCCAACCATCCGCAGTCGCTGGGCATGCTGGGCATGCACGGCACCCGCGCGGCCAACATGGCGGTGCAGGAAAGCGACCTGCTGCTGGTGCTGGGTGCACGCTTCGACGACCGTGCCACCGGCAAGCTGGCCGAGTTCGCACCGTTCGCCCGTGTCGTCCACATCGATGCCGACGCCTACGAGATCTCCAAGCTGCGCAGCGCCGATGTCGCCGTGCCCGGCAATGTCGGCCATGCCATCCGCTCCCTGCATGCGGCCTTCCCCTCCCCCAAGGCCCACCAGGACGCATGGCGCAGGCGCTGTGCACAGCATCGCGATCGTTTCGCAGCACGCTACGACGCACCGGGCCAGCACATCTACGCCCCGGCGCTGCTGAAGCGCCTGAGCGAACTGGCACCGGCCGATGCGGTGATCGCCTGCGATGTCGGCCAGCACCAGATGTGGGTGGCACAGCACTGCCGCTTCAACCACCCGCGCAACCACCTGACCAGTGGCGCGCTGGGCACCATGGGCTTCGGCCTGCCGGCCGCGATGGGTGCGCAGTTCGCCTGCCCCGATCGCACCGTGGTGCTGGTGTCCGGCGACGGCAGCTTCATGATGAACGTGCAGGAGCTGGCGACCATCGCGCGTTGCCGCCTGCCGGTGAAAATCGTGCTGCTGGACAACAGTTCGCTGGGCATGGTTCGGCAGTGGCAGGAGCTGTTCTTCGCCGAGCGTTACAGCGAGATCGACCTGTCCGACAACCCGGACTTCGTGGCGCTGGCGCAGGTGTTCGGCATCGCCGCGACCCGCATCGACGCACGTGATGACGTCGAAGGCGGGCTGGCCGCGCTGCTGGCCGAACCGGGACCGGCACTGCTGCACGTGGCCATCGATGCGCGCGCCAACGTGTGGCCGCTGGTGCCGCCGAACACCGCCAACAGCACGATGCTGGAAAGCAATCCCGCCCACGCCCGCCAGGAGACCCCCAATGCAATACCGGCTTGACCTGGTGCTGCACCCGGCCGAAGGCGCGCTGCTGCGCGTGATCGGCATGGCCGAACGCCGTGGCTTCGCACCGCGTGCGATCAGCGGTGCGCCGGTGGCCGCCGACGATGGCCGCTGGCACCTGCAGCTGGTGGTGGATGGCCAGCGCCCGGCGGAAACGCTGTGCCGGCAGATCGAGAAGATCTACGACTGCGTGTCCGTGCAGGTCATCGCCGTGGAAGGAGCATCCGTATGAACACCCGTACCGTAGTGACCACGGTGCCGGTACGGAGGCGTCTTCTTCGCCGCCCGTGCCCGCATGCGGCGGTCGCCTGCACCCCGCTGGTGGCCCATGCCGGCCGCTGACACCAGCCAGGAAAGCGATGTCGGCGACGTAAGCGTCGCCGACGTACTGGCGGCGCAGGCCCGACTGCGCCGCTTCCTGCCGCCCACCCCGCTGCACCATGCCGAGCGCTTCGGCACCTGGCTGAAGCTGGAGAACCTGCAGCGCACCGGCTCCTACAAGGTGCGCGGCGCGTTGAACGCGCTGCTGGCCGGCCGCGAGCGCGGCGATACCCGGCCGGTGATCTGCGCCTCGGCCGGCAACCATGCCCAGGGCGTGGCGTGGGCGGCTTACCGCCTGGACGTGCCGGCCATCACCGTGATGCCGCACGGCGCACCGGCCACCAAGATCGCTGGCGTCGCCCACTGGGGCGCGACCGTGCGCCAGCACGGCACCAGCTATGACGAGGCCTACGCCTTCGCGGTCGAACTGGCACAACGCCACGGCTACCGCTTCCTGTCCGCGTTCGACGATGCCGACGTGATCGCCGGCCAGGGCACGGTCGGCATCGAGCTGGCCGCGCACGCGCCGGACGTGGTGATCGTGCCGATCGGTGGCGGCGGCCTGGCCTCCGGCGTTGCGTTGGCGCTGAAATCGCAGGGCGTCCGCGTCGTTGGCGCGCAGGTGGAAGGTGTCGATTCGATGGCGCGTGCGATCCGTGGCGACGTGCGCGGGATTGCCCCCGTTGCCTCGCTGGCCGACGGCGTGCGGGTGAAGATTCCCGGCTTCCTGACCCGCCGCCTGTGCGCCTCGCTGCTGGACGATGTAGTGATCGTGCGCGAGGCCGAACTGCGCGAAACCCTGGTGCGGCTGGCACTGGAAGAACACATCATCGCCGAGGGCGCTGGTGTGCTAGCGCTGGCGGCCGGCCGCCGCGTCGCCGGCCGCCGCAAGTGCGCGGTGGTCTCCGGCGGCAACATCGATGCCGGTGTCCTGGCCGGCCTGCTCACCGACATCCGCCCGCGCCCGCCACGCAAACCGCGGCGACGGCGCAGTGAAACCCCGCGCTCGCCCGCCAGGGCCAGCGCCACCGCTTCCCCCACCTCTTCCCCTTCCCCCCTGCAAGCCGTCGCACCCGCTGTCGAGGAGATTTCCCTGTGACCACCATCGAACGAATTACCACCCCGCGCATCCGCATCTTCGACACCACTCTGCGTGACGGCGAGCAGTCCCCCGGCTGCAGCATGAGCCCGCCGCAGAAACTGGTGATGGCGCGTGCGCTGGACGAACTGGGCGTGGACATCATCGAGACCGGCTTCCCGGCCAGCTCGCAGTCCGACCGCGAGGCGATGGCACTGATCGGCCGCGAACTGCGCCGTCCGAGCCTGACCCTGGCGGTGCTGTCGCGCTGCCTGCAGGCCGACATCGAAACCTCGGCACGTGCGCTGGAGGCCGCTGCCAACCCGCGCCTGCACGTGTTCCTGTCGACCAGCCCGCTGCACCGCGAGCACAAGCTGCGGATGACCCGCGAGCAGGTACTGGAGTCGGTACGCAAGCACGTCTCGCTGGCCCGCTCCTACATCGACGATGTCGAATTCTCGGCCGAAGATGCCACCCGCACCGAGCTGGACTACCTGATCGAAGTCGCGCGCGTGGCCATTGCTGCCGGCGCCACTACCATCAACCTGCCCGACACCGTCGGCTTCACCACGCCGGAAGAGATCCGCGCGATGTTCCAGCAGGTCATCGCCGGCGTCGCCGACGTGCCGAATTCCGCCAACGTGATCTTCAGCGCGCATTGCCACAACGACCTGGGCCTGGCCGTGGCCAACTCGCTGGCCGCCATCGAAGGCGGCGCGCGCCAGGTCGAATGCACCGTCAATGGCATCGGCGAGCGCGCCGGCAACTGCTCGCTGGAGGAGATCGCGATGGTGCTGAAGGTGCGCCAGGCCTTCTACGAGCAGGACAGCGCGATCAACACCCCGCGCATCGTCGGCACCTCGCAGCTGCTGCAGCGCCTGGTCGGCATGCCGGTACAGCGCAACAAGGCCATCGTCGGCGCCAATGCCTTCGCCCACGAATCGGGCATCCACCAGCACGGCATGCTGCGCCACCGCGGCACCTACGAAATCATGCGTCCGGAAGACGTGGGCTGGGAAGATTCGCAGATGGTGCTGGGCCGCCACAGTGGCCGCGCCGCCGTCGAAGCCCGCTTGCGTGCGCTGGGCTTCTGGCTGGACGAAGACGAACTGAAGCTGGTGTTCGAGCAGTTCAAGGGTCTGTGCGAACAGCAGCGCGTGGTCACCGATGCCGACCTGCAAACCTTGATGCAGGGCGGCTCCAACGCGCAGGGCTACCGCCTGGCGTCGATGACCATCAGCGATGTCGGCAGCCGCGCCAATGCGCTGGTGGAACTGTCCGACCCGGACGGCAACCGCGTGGCCGAGACCGCGCAGGGCGATGGCCCGGTCGATGCGCTGTTCGGCGCGCTGTCGGCCGCTACCGGCGTGCAGCTGATGCTGGACAGCTACCACGTGCACAGCGTCGGCATCGGCGCCGACGCGCGCGGCGAAGCCAATCTGAGCGTGCGCCACGAGGGCGTGGAGTACGACGGCACCGGCACCAGCAAGGACATCATCGAAGCCTCCGCACTGGCCTGGCTGGATGTTGCCAACCGCCTGCTGCGCCAGCGCCAGGCTGCCGCCCACAGCAACACCGACGTTGCCACCCCCGCCACCGCCTGAGGACCCCGCCATGAGCGCCTTCGACACCCCCACCCCGACCAGCGCCGCTGGCCAGCAGTGGAACGCCCAGGATTATGCGATCGACGCCGGCTTCGTGCCGCTGCTCGGCGGCGCTGTATCGCGCCTGCTCGACCCGCGCGCCGGTGAACGCATCCTCGACCTGGGCTGTGGCGATGGCGTGCTCAGCACCGAGCTGGCGCTGAGCGGCGCGCACATCCACGGCGTGGATGCGTCGCCGGAACTGGTGATCGCCGCGCGTGCGCGCGGTGCCGATGCGCAGGTGATGGATGGCCACGCACTGACCTTCAACGCCGAGTTCGATGCGGTGTTCAGCAATGCGGCACTGCATTGGATGGGCAACCCCGACAAAGTGCTGGAAGGTGTGCGCCGCGCCCTGCGCCCCGGTGGCCGCTTCGTCGCCGAATTCGGCGGCCATGGCAACGTGGCCACCATCATCGCGGCGGTGCAGGCCGCGCGCGTGGCCCACGGCCACGGCGCCAGTGCCTTCCAGTGGTACTTCCCCACTGCCGATGCCTATGCCGACCGCCTGCGCCAGCATGGTTTCCAGGTTCAACTGATCGAGTGCACGCCGCGCCCGACCGCACTGCCGACCGGCGTTGCCGGCTGGCTGCGGGTATTCGCCGCGCCGCTGCTGGACGACCTGCCGGCCGAGGCACGCGCCACCGTGCGCGAGGCCGCCACCGCATTGCTGGCCGAGCTGCCGCGCAATGCCGCCGGCCAGCCGCTGGCCGACTACGTGCGGCTGCGGGTGCTCGCCCGCCGTCGCTGACATGACCTTTTCGCTATCTTTCCTGATGTCCGCTATTTCGTACTTCTGCCAGGCATACGCATGACTTCCGCACCCCGCACCCTGTACGACAAACTGTGGGACGCCCACGTGGTGGTTCCCGAATCCGACAGCGCGCCCGCCGTGCTGTACATCGACCTGCACCTGATCCACGAGGTCACTTCGCCGCAGGCGTTCACCGAACTGCGCGAGCGCGGCCTGTCGCCGCGCCGCCCGGATCGCACCAAGGCGACGATGGACCACTCCACGCCGACCCTGCCGGCCGCCGCCGATGGCACGCTGCCCTATGCCAGCGCCGCCTCCGAAGCCCAGGTCGCCACGCTGGCACGCAACTGCGCCGAGCACGGCATCGAGCTGTTCGACATGGCCTCGGACAATCGCGGCATCGTCCACGTGATCGCGCCGGAACAAGGCTTCACCCAGCCGGGCATGACCATCGTCTGTGGCGACAGCCACACCTCCACCCACGGGGCCTTCGGCTCGCTGGCGTTCGGCATCGGTACCAGTGAAGTCGGCCACGTGCTGGCCACGCAGTGCCTGCTGCAGCGCAAGGCGAAGACGTTCGCGATCACCGTTGACGGCGCGCTGGCGCCGGGCGTCGGTGCCAAGGACGTGGTCCTGCACATCATCGGCGTGATCGGCGTCAATGGTGGCACTGGCCACGTGATCGAGTTCCGTGGCAGCACCATCGAAGCAATGGACATGGAACAGCGCATGACCCTGTGCAACATGTCGATCGAAGCGGGTGCGCGTGCCGGCATGGTGGCGCCGGACCAGGTCACCTTCGACTTCGTCGCCGCGACCCCACGTGGTCCCAAGGGCGCCGACTTCGACGCTGCCGTGGCGCGCTGGCAGCAGCTGCGCAGCGATGAGGGCGCACGTTTCGACAGTGAAGTGCACATCGACGCTGCCGATATCCGCCCGACCCTGACCTGGGGCACCCATCCGGGCACCGCCATCGCAGTGGATGCGCCGATTCCGGCGGCCAACGATGCTGCCGCACAGAAAGGCCTGGACTACATGCATTTCCAGGCCGGCAAGGCGCTGGCAGGTACGCCGGTGGACGTGGTGTTCGTCGGCTCGTGCACCAACGGCCGCCTGAGCGACATGCGCGAGGTCGCACAGGTCCTGCGCGGTCGTCGCGTCGCCGAGCGGGTACGCATGCTGGTGGTGCCGGGCTCGGAGATCGTCAAGCGCGAGGCCGAGGCCGAAGGCATCGACGAGATCGTGCGCGCGGCCGGTGCCGAGTGGCGCGAGCCGGGCTGCTCGATGTGCATCGCCATGAACGGCGATCTGGTCGCGCCCGGCCAGTTGGCCGTGAGCACCAGCAACCGCAATTTCGAGGGGCGCCAGGGCCCCGGTTCGCGCACGCTGCTGGCCTCGCCGATGAGCGCGGCGTGGGCCGCGGTGAACGGGCACGTTGCCGACACCCGCGAACTGTTCGCACAGGAGGTGGCGTGATGGCCGGCTTCCGTACCCTGACCTCGTCCAGCGTGGTGCTGGCGCAGACCAACATCGACACCGACCAGATCATCCCGGCCCGGTTCCTGTCCACCACCGAACGTGCCGGCCTCGGCCGCAACGCGTTCAATGACTGGCGCTGGCAGGCCGATGGTTCGCCGGTCGCCGACTTCGCCTTCAACCAGCCACACAACGCTGGCCGCAGCATCCTGCTGGCGGGCCGCAACTTCGGCTGCGGTTCCTCGCGCGAGCATGCACCGTGGGCGCTGACCGACCTCGGCCTGCGCGCCATCGTCAGCAGCGAGATCGCCGACATCTTCCGCGGCAACTCGCTGAAGAACGGCCT
Source organism: Stenotrophomonas sp. WED208 (assembly GCF_040984485.1). Lineage (NCBI taxonomy): Bacteria > Pseudomonadati > Pseudomonadota > Gammaproteobacteria > Lysobacterales > Lysobacteraceae > Stenotrophomonas > Stenotrophomonas sp. WED208. The sequence continues at coordinate 790,441 of NZ_JAZARB010000001.1, read as the reverse complement.
GTTGCCGATCGTGCTGGACGAGGCCGATGTGCAGGCGCTGATGCAGCGCCCGGACGACGAGCTGACCATCGACGTGGCCGCGCGCGAACTGCGCACGCCCGATGGTCGCGTCTATTCCTTCCCGCTGGATGGCTTCTCGCAGACCTGCCTGCTGGAAGGTGTCGACCAGTTGGGGTATCTGTTGGGCCGTGTCCCTGAAATTGAACGTTACGAGAGTGAGCATGCACGCTGAAATTGTTGTCCTGCCCGGTGATGGCATCGGCCCGGAAGTCGCCGCCGCCGCGGTTGCGGTCCTGAAGGCCGTCGCCGAACGCTTCAGCCACACCTTCACCTTCAGCGAGCACGACATCGGTGGCATCGCCATCGACCGCCACGGTGAACCGCTGCCGGCGTCGACCCTGGCGGCCTGCCAGGCCGCGAACGCGGTGCTGCTGGGCGCGGTCGGTGGCCCGAAGTGGTCCGACCCGAACGCCAAGGTGCGCCCGGAGCAGGGCCTGCTGGCGATCCGCAAGGCGCTGGGGCTGTATGCCAACCTGCGCCCGGTGCGTACCCATGAAGCCGCCCTGCACGCCTCGCCGATCAAGGCCGAGCTGCTGCAGGGGGTGGACTTCGTGGTGGTGCGCGAACTGACCGGCGGCATCTACTTCGGCGACAAGACCCGCGATGCCGACAGCGCCAGCGACCTGTGCCGCTATACCGTGGCCGAGATCGAACGCGTGCTGCGCAGTGCGTTCCGCCTGGCGCAACAGCGTCGCGGCAAGGTCACCTCGGTGGACAAGGCCAACGTGCTGGAAACCTCGCGCCTGTGGCGTGACGTGGCGGCACGCATCGGCCGCGATGAGTTCCCGGACGTGGCGCTGGAGCACCAGCTGGTCGATTCGATGGCGATGCACCTGCTGGCCAAGCCGCGCGAGTACGACGTGATCGTCACCGAGAACATGTTCGGCGACATCCTCACCGACGAAGCCTCGATGCTGGCCGGCTCGCTCGGCCTGCTGCCGTCGGCCTCGCTGGGCGAGCCCGGTGCGGTCGGCATCTACGAACCGATCCACGGTTCGGCCCCGGACATCGCCGGCAAGGGCATCGCCAATCCCTACGCAACGATCTTCAGTGCGGCGATGCTGCTGCGCCATTCGCTGGGGCTGGAAGCCGAAGCCGCCGCGGTGGAAGCCGCCGTGCACGCCGTGCTGGACGACGGCGTGTTCACTGCCGACCTCGCGGCCAAGGGCCAGGCCGTCAGCACCGCTGCCGCCACCGACGCGGTGCTGGCCAAACTCAACTGATCCGATAGCGCCACGCCATGCGTGGCGTCTCTCCCTTTGGATATTGTGCGCAGCCACCCATGGGGTGGCTCTACTGTAGATCCACGCCATGCGTGGATGTGCCATCCGTGCCAACCAAGGTTGGCACCCACCACCGCAGTAGAGCCACGCCCTGCGTGGCTGCGTTATTTGGTGGTGTAACCGCCGTTGACCAGGATGGTCTGCCCGGTCATCCACCAGCCGTCGGTGACCAGGAAGCGGATCCACGGCACGATGTCGGCGATGTCGGTCAGTCCGGTACGGGTGAACGCCGACAGTGCGGCCGCGGTCTTGTGATACGCCTGCGCATCGGCACTCTCGGCGGGATAGAAGAACGGCGTGTCCATCGGACCCGGGCCGATCGCGGTCACCGAGATGCCACGCTCACCGAACTCCTTGGACGCCGCGCGGGTGAAATGCTCGACCGGTGCCTTGGTGCCTGCATAGCTGGAATAGAACGGGGTGAACGCCCCCAGCAGCGAGGTGACCAGCGTGCAGATGCGGCCACCGTCGTTGACGTGGCGGCCGGCCTCCTTCAGGAAGAAGAACGCAGCCTTGGCATTGACCGCACTCATCTCGTCGTACTCGGCTTCACTGATCTCAAGCAGCGGCTTCTTCAACACCTTGCCGACCGTATTGATGGCGATATCGGGGCGGCCAACTGCGGCCACGGCTCCAGCGAACAAGCGCTCCATCGCTGCCGCCGACGTCAGGTCGCCCTGCAGCGCCACCGCCGTGCTGCCAGCGGCCTGCACGGCGGCGACGGTGGCCTCTGCATCGGCCTGGGTGGCGGCGCTGTTGTAGTGGATGACGATGGCTTTGGCGCCCTGGCTGGCGAAGTCGCGGGCCAGCAGGCCGCCCAGGTTCTTGGCGCCACCGGCGATCAGCACGGTCTTGCCCTTGAGGGAATGGTCGGTCATGGCGTCTGTCTCGGGAGGGGGCTGCCCGGGGTGGCAACCCTGCCCTGACGACGATATCGTGCAGAAAATGCGGATAAAGCCCGCCACATTGACTTAACTTTCCAGAGCCAACGAACAATGGACCGGATCGATCGCTTCCGCATCTTCACTCGGGTGGTGGAGTGCGCCAGCTTCACCCGCGCCGCCGACCAGCTCGGCCTGCCCCGCTCCACTGTCTCGGCGGCCATTGCGGAGCTGGAGCAGCGGCTTGGCACCCGCCTGCTGCAGCGCTCGACCCGGCGGGTCTCCACCACCCACGACGGCGACGTGTTCCATGCCCGCTGCCTGCGCCTGATCGCAGAGGTTGAAGACGCCGAATCGTTGTTCCGACAGGATGACGCACAGCCGGTGGGCCTGCTGAAGATCGACGTGCCCAGCCGCATCGGCCGCCGCATCCTCGCCCCTGCGCTGCCGGATTTCTTCGCTCGCCATCCACAGGTGGAAGTGGACCTGGGCATGACCGACCGCGCGGTGAACCTGATCGAAGACGGCTGTGATGCGGTACTGCGGGTCGGGCAGCTGGGTGACTCCAGCCTGGTCGCGCGCACGCTGGGACAGCTCGACTTCGTCAACGTCGCCGCGCCGGCCTACCTGCGCGAGCACGGCATGCCACAGCATCCTGCCGACCTGCAGCAGCACCGCGCGGTGAACTATGCATCGCCGACGACAGCGCGGGTGGAAGCGTGGGAGTGGCAGGACGGCAGCCAGCTGCGCACGTTGCCGATGCCCGGCTGGGTGCGGGTCAACAGTGCCGAGGCCTCGATCGCCTGCTGCGTGGCCGGACTGGGGCTGCTGCAGATTCCGCGCTACGACGTACAGGCTGAACTGCAGTCAGGCGCATTGGTGGAGGTAATGCCGCAGTACGTGGCGCAGCCCTTGCCGGTGACGCTGTTGCAACCGCACCGGCAACACCGTGCGCTGCGCGTGCAGGTGTTCATCGAATGGCTGCTGCCGGTGCTGCGGAACGGCCTGCAGCTGCAGTAGATCGGCGCCATGCGTGGATGCACGCATCAGTGCCAACCAAGGTTGGCACCTACCAGGGCCAAGACCCGCGGCGGTAAATCCACGCCATGCGTGGATGCGTGCATCAGTGCCAACCAAGGTTGGCACCCATCAGGCACACCGCGGTAGATCCACGCCATGCGTGGATGCATGCATCAGTGCCAACCAAGGTTGGCACCCACCAGGCGCACCGCGGTTGATCCACGCCATGCGTGGATGTGCACAACGTGGATGGGGTCAGAGCCCATTCCCAGCGGGAAAGGGATCCGACCCCGGCCGCAGAAGCCGGGGCATCACGCCCCGGATTCGTCCGGCTTCACCCGGAACCATGCCGCGTACAACGCCGGCAGGAACACCAGGGTCAGCACCGTGCCCACGATCAGGCCACCCATGATCGAGATCGCCATCGAGCCATAGAACGCGCTGCGCGACAGCGGAATCATCGCCAGCACCGCCGCCAGCGCGGTCAGCACGATCGGGCGGAAACGGCGCACCGTGGCATCGATGATCGAATGCCAGCGGTCATGCCCGGCATCGATGTCCTGCTGGATCTGGTCGATCAGGATCACCGAGTTGCGCATGATCATGCCGGCCAGCGCGATCGTGCCCAGCAGCGCCACGAAGCCGAACGGCGCGCGGAACAGCAGCAGAAACAGGGTCGCACCGATGATGCCCAGCGGCGCGGTCACCAGCACCATCGCCGCACGCGAGAAGCTGCGCAGCTGCAGCATCAGCAGCGTGGCCACCACCACCAGGAACAGCGGCATGCCGGCCTTGATCGAGTTCTGGCCACGTGCCGAATCTTCCACGGTACCGCCGGTTTCCAGCAGGTAGCCGCTGGGCAGCTCGGCGCGGATGCCGTCGAGCGTCGGCAGGATCTGGTGCACCACGTCCAGCGGCTGCATGCCATCACTGATGTCGGCGCGCACGGTCACCGTCGGCAGGCGGTTGCGGTGCCAGATGATGCCGTCCTCGAAGCCGTACTCCATCGTCGCCACCTGCGACAGCGTGATGCTGCCGCCGTTGGCGGTCGGCATCGACAGGCTCGACAGCAGCTCCAGCTGGTTGCGTTCATCGGCCGGTCCACGCAGCAGCATCTCGATCTGGCGGTTGCCTTCGCGATACACACTCACCGACTGCCCGGCCAGCGAGCTGGACAGGAACTGGCTGACCTGGGCACTGCTCACGCCCAGCGCGCGGGCACGCTCCTGGTCGATCACCAGCCGCACCACCTTGCTCGGCTCGCTCCAGTCCAGGTTGACGTTCATCACGTGCGGGTTTTCACGCACCTTGGCCTCGACCTGGCGTGCGATCGCCTGCACCTTCTCGATGTGCTCGCCGGAGATGCGCATCTGCACCGGGTAACCGACCGGCGGACCATTCTCCAGGCGGGTCACGCGCATCTGCACGTCCGGGAACTTCGGGATCACCTCATGCAGCAGCCAGTCACGGGTGCTTTCGCGCGACTTGATGTCCTTGGCCAGCACCACGAACTGGGCGAAGTTGGTGGCCGGCAGCTGCTGGTCCAGCGGCAGGTAGAAGCGCGGCGAACCGGTGCCCACGTAGGACACATAGTTGGCGATGCCCTCGCGGTTGGACAGCAGCTTCTCCAGCTTCTCGGCCTGGGCCTGGGTCGAGCGCAGCGACGCGCCCTCGGCCAGCTCGATGTCCACCATCAGTTCCGGCCGGGTCGAATCCGGGAAGAACTGCTGCGGCACGAAGCGGAACATCATCAGCGAGAACACGAACAGGCCGATGGTCGCGGCGATCACCCACCAGCGATGACGCAGGCAGGCATCCAGGAAGCGGCGGAAGCTGCGGTAGAACGGGCGCTGGTACGGATCATGGTCGTGCCCGTGCTGTGGCGGTGCGATCAGGTTGGCCAGCGCCGGATAGCGGTCGGCCCACTGCTGGCGCTTGGCCAGCCAGCGCGCGGACAGGCTGCCCGGCTTCGGCGGCTGCGGATTGAAGAGGTCCGGCAGCATCTTGTCGCCCAGGTACGGGATGAACAGCACTGCGGCAATCCACGACACCACCAGTGCGATGGTCACCACCTGGAACAGCGAGCGGGTGTATTCACCGGTGCTCGATGCGGCCGTGGCGATCGGCAGGAAGCCGGCCGCCGTGATCAGGGTGCCGGTCAGCATCGGGAACGCGGTCGATTCCCAGGCGAAACTGGCCGCACGCAGGCGGTCGTAGCCCTGTTCCATCTTGGTGGCCATCATCTCCACCGCGATGATCGCATCGTCCACCAGCAGGCCCAGCGCCAGCACCAGCGCGCCCAGCGAGATCTTGTGCAGGCCGATGTCGAAGTAGTGCATGACGAAGAAGGTCATCGCCAGCACCAGCGGAATGGTCACGCCCACCACCAGGCCGGTGCGCAGGCCCAGCGAGAAGAAGCTGACCAGCAGCACGATCACCACCGCTTCGGTCAGCACCCGCACGAACTCGCCGACCGACTCCTCCACCGATTGCGGCTGGTCGGACACCTTGCGCAGCTGCATGCCGGCCGGCAGGGTCTTCTGCAGGCGTTCGAACTCGGCATCAAGGTTGGCGCCAAGCTTGAGAATGTCACCGCCGTCCTTCATTGCCACGGCCAGGCCGATCGCCTCCTCGCCCATGAAGCGCATCTTCGGCGACGCCGGGTCGGCGAAGCCGCGCTTGACCTCGGCGATGTCGCCCAGGTGCACGGTGCGGTCGCCAGCGCGGATCGGGAACTGGCGGATGGCGTCGATGTCATTGAACTGGCCGGTCACGCGCAGCTGCACGCGATCGGTGGCGGTCTCGAAGAAGCTGGTACCGGTGACCGCGTTCTGGTCGGCCAGTGCCTGCTGCACCTGCTGCATCGACACGCCCAGCGTGGCCAGGCGGGTGTTGGACAGCTCGATCCACACCTTCTCGTCCTGCAGGCCGACCAGGTCGATCTTGCCGACGTCGGGCACGCGCTGCAGCTCCAGCTGGATGCGGTCGGCGTAATCACGCATCACCGCGTAGTCGAAGCCCTTGCCGGTCAGCGCATAGATGTTGCCGTAGGTGTCGCCGAACTCATCGTTGAAGAACGGGCCGACGATCTCGCGCGGCAGCGTCGGCCGGATGTCGCCCACGCGCTTGCGCACCTGGTACCACAGATCCGGAATCTGCTTGGAGCGCAGGCTGTCGCGCGCCATGAAGATGACCTGCGATTCACCCGGGCGCGAATACGAGCGGATGAACTCGTACTCGCCGGTGTTCATCAGCGCCTTCTCGATCGGCTCGGTCACCTGCCGCGAGACCTGCTCGGCGGTAGCACCCGGCCACAGCGTACGCACCACCATCGCCTTGAAGGTGAACGGTGGATCCTCGGACTGGCCCAGATGCTTGTACGACCACGCGCCGATCAAGGCGAAGGCGAGCATCGCGAACAGCACCAGTGGACGATTGGCCAGCGCCCACTCGGAAAGATTGAAGCGGCGCACCGGCTTACTCCTTGGCCTTGGCGGCAGCGGCCGGCGCGGCCGGCTTCAGCACCGGGCGGTTCTGCCGATCCACGGCAATCACCGGCTGGCCGGCACGCAGCAGATGGCCACCCGCGGCGACCACCCAGTCGCCCGCGCCCACGCCGGACAGCACCGGCACCGTTTCGCTGCCGTAAGCCCCGGTGGTGATCGCTGCGGACTTCAGCGTGCTGTTGGCCGGATCGACCACCCATACGCTGGCGGCCCCATTGGCGCCACGCTGCAGCGCGCCCAACGGCAGCTGCAGGGTGCCGTGGCGACCGGCACTGCTGTAGACGCGCGCGCTCTGGCCCAGTTCGACATCGGCCAGTGCATCGGCGGCCAGACTGACCCGGGTCGCATAGGTACGCGCCTGCGGATCGGCGGCGGCAGCGATCTCGCGGATCGTGCCCGGCAGCCGCTGGCCCGGGCGGTTCCACAGCTCCACCTCGACCGGCTGGCCGACTGCGTAGTCGCGGATGGTGGCCTCGGGCAGGTCGATCAACACTTCGCGCCCGCCATCGGCAGCCAGGTTGAAGATGGTCTGGCCGGCGGACACCACCTGCCCGGCTTCGGCCTCGCGGCTGGCGATCACGCCGTCGGCCGGTGCGCGCAGCTGTGCGTAGTCGGCCTGGTTGCGCAGCACATCGAGGTTGGCGCGGGCGGCGTTGGCCTGGCCCTGCGCGGCCTTGAACGCCGCGGACTGCTGGTCCAGCTGCGAGCGGCTGACCAGTTGCTGGTCGGCCAGCACCTGGTAACGCTTGAGGTCATCGCGCGCACGCACCAGATCAGCTTCCGCCGCAGCCAGCTGCGCCTGCGAGGCGCGGGCCTGCAGCGCGAAGTCGGCCACGTCCAGCTCGGCCAGCACGTCGCCCTTCTTCACCCGTTGGCCGGCATCGACGTGGCGCTTGACCAGGTTGCCGCCAACGCGGAACGACAACGGGCTTTCCTGGCGTGCACGCACCGTGCCCGGGAACGCCGCAGGCGTCTGCCCGGCCTGCTCGCCCGGGTGAACCACCAGCACCGGCACGGCGGCCTGAGGCGCCTGTTCCTGTCCCGAACAGGCTGCCAGCGCAGCCACCCACACCATACCGCCCATCCAGCGCACGATCTTCATCGGTCAACGTCCTGAAAACGCAGGGTTGCAACTAAGGGGGGAGCCGCGACTGCCGGCCCAATTTAATAAACCGGCCGGTATAGTATAAATATCGAACCGCTTGGTCTAGTATTGTTGCGATGAGTTCTCCCACTTCCCGAAAGCCGTCGGCCAAGCCCGCTGCCAAGGCCGCCGGACCCGGGCGCCCCAAGGACCTCGGCAAGCGCGCGGCGATCCTTGAAGCAGCCAAGGCACTGTTCATCGAACAGGGCTATACCGGCGTGAGCATGGACGCCATCGCCGCTCAGGCCGGCGTCTCGAAGCTGACCGTGTACAGCCACTTCGGCGACAAGGAGACCCTGTTCTCCGAGGCCGTGCAGTCCAAATGCATTGAAATGCTGCCCGATGCCCTGTTCGTGGCCGACGCGGACGGTCCGCTGCGCGACCAGCTGATCGGCATCGGCCTGGCCTTCTTCGAGCTGATCACCTCCGATGCGGCGATCTCGATCCAGCGCATGATGATGGCGCCGGAGACCGATGAGCGCCTGCGCGAGCTGTTCTGGCAGGCCGGCCCGGAGCGTACCTGCGAGGCCCTGGCCGACTTCCTGCGCGCCCGCGGCGAACGCGGCGAGCTGGAGATCCCCGACTATTACCTGGCCGGCCAGCAGTTCCTGACCCTGGTCAAGGGTGAAGTGCACATGCATATGATGTGCGGCATGCCACTGTCACCGGTGGAGTGCGACCCTCTCACCCACGTGACCGCCAGCATCGACTTCTTCCTGCGCGCCTATGCGCCGCGAGGGGCCGGAACCGGCTGAAACGGCAAACCTGAATGAACCGGAGGTCGCGATGACTTCCGGCACTGCGACCCCGGCCACCCTGCAGCTGATGCTCTGGGCGCGCCGCCGGCCTCCGGCACCGGTAAAATGGCCGGCCCACTGCGCTGGATTTGAACCTCATGACGATTGATTACGCCCACGCCCGCGAACTGATGGTGGAACAGCAGATCCGTCCCTGGGACGTGCTGGACATCAAGGTGCTCGACGTCCTGGCCCGCCTGCCGCGCGAGGCCTTTGTCGCCGACGCGCACCGGGCACTGGCCTACGCCGATGTCGAACTGCCGATCGGCCATGGCCAGAAGATGATGAAGCCGGTCATCGAGGGCCGTACCCTGCAGGCACTGGATCTGCAGCCGGGTGACGAAGTGCTGGAAATCGGCACCGGCAGCGGCTTCCTGTCGGCCTGCATCGGCGCGCTGGCGCGCGACGTGCTGAGCCTGGAGATCGACCCGGAACTGGCCGCCGCCGCGCGTGCCCGCCTGGACGCCTCCGGCCTGGGCACCAACGTCCGCGTGGAAGTGGCCGATGCCCTGTCCTGGCAGACCGAACGCCGCTTTGACGTGATCTGTGTCACTGGTGCGGTCGACGTGGTGCCGTCACAGTTCGCCTCGTGGCTGCGTCCGGGTGGTCGCCTGTTCGTGATCCACGGCCGCTCGCCGGCGATGGAGGCCCTGCTGGTCAAGGCCGACGGCAGCACCGAGTCCCTGTTCGAGACCGATATCGATTACCTGCGTGGTGCCGCCCCGGCCCCCCAGTTCCACCTCTGAGTCCAAGGAAGCCGCAATGATCCGCCGATCCCTCGCTGTTGCGCTGGCCACTGCCCTGCTGCCGTTGTCCGCCCATGCCGCCGACCTGCTGCAGGTCTACGAAATGGCGCGCAACGGCGATCCGCAGCTGTCCGCCGCCGAATCGACCCGGCTGGTCGACAAGGAAGGCGCCGTGCAGGCGCGCGCCGCCCTGCTGCCGCAGATCGACGGCACGGCCACGCTGAACCGCACGCGCAGCGAAGCCGACCATGATGCCAACTCCGGCACGATCACCAGCAAGCGCCGCAACTACACGATCAATGGCAGCCAGACGCTGTTCAACTGGACCCAGATCAACAACCTGCGCTCGCAGCGCGAACTGAGCAAGGCCGCGGACTTCACCCTCGATTCGGCCAACGACAGCCTGATCGTGCGTACCTCGGCGGCCTACTTCAACGTGCTGGTGGCAATCGAATCGCTGAACGCCGCGCAGACCAATGAAGCAGCCGCGAAGAAGCAGTTCGACTTCGCCGACAAGCGCCTGGAAGTGGGCCTGGCGCCGATCACCGACGTGCACGAAGCGCGCGCCCAGTACGACCAGGCGCGTGCCAACACCATCGTTGCGCAGAACACCCTGGCCGATAACTACCAGGCCCTGACCGAACTGACCGGCCAGCCGGTGGTCAACCTGCGTGGCCTGCCGGCCGACTTCCGCCCGGAAGTGCCGGCCAACCGCGGCAACATCGACGAACTGGTGCATCAGGCCACCAACCAGAATCCGGCGCTGAAGGCGCAGGAACTGAAGGTCAGTGCCGCCGAAGCCAGCGTGCAGGCTGCCCGTGGCGGCCATTACCCGACCCTGTCGCTGGGCGGCAGCTGGGGCAAGAGCGCGACCTGGGGTGACAGCACCGGCGCCGGTTCGCTGTCGCCGGATGCACGCACCAACAGCATCGGCCTGACCCTGAGCGTGCCGATCTTCTCCGGCGGTGCCACCCAGTCCGGCGTGCGCCAGGCGCTGGCCCAGCGTGACATCGCCCAGGACGGCTACGAGCAGCAGAAGCGTGCCCTCGACCGCAACACCCGCAATGCCTACCAGACCCTGGTGCAGGGCATCAGCGAAGTGGAAGCCCGCCGCCTGGCGGTGGTCTCGGCGCAGAGCGCGTACGACGCCTCGCAGGTCGGCCTGGAAGTCGGTACCCGCACCGTGCTGGACGTGATCCAGAACCAGCGCATCCTGTTCTCGGCGCAGCTGGACTACGCCCAGGCCCGCTACACCTTCCTGCAGAACCGCCTGCTGCTGAGCCAGTCGCTGGGTGCGCTGGACGTGGCCGAGCTGCAGGACGTCAACCGCCTGCTGACCCAGGACGCGGGCAACCCGGCAACGACCACGCACTGAGTCGTCGCCCTGCCGGCAATGAAGAAGCCACCCGCGAGGGTGGCTTTTTTGTTGCCTTTGCACGGCCGTCAGCCAGGCCAGGCGCGCATCCGCTCCACTGCGGCCAACAGGCACAGTATGGCGGCCATGGGCGCAAGCACCGGCAGGACGCGCGAGGGTGGCACCTGCACGTGAAGCACGGCCAGGCACAAGGCCGCCATCACCAGCAGGGTGGCCGGACCCGGCAGCACCGGCAGCGCACCGATGGGTGCCAGCAGCGCCAGCAGTGCCGCCGACAGGACCACCGCGACCCACGTCAGTCGCGCCTGGAAGCCGGGCGCTGCAGGGCCGGCCGCAGACCGCAGCTGCGTCGCCAGGCGCGCGGCCAACATCATCAGTACCAGCAGCAGCGCCGCCAACCCGGCCGCGCCGGCCAGTGGCAGCAACGGCATCATCCAGTGCAGCTGCGGGTGCAGCTGCAGCGCCACCGACAACGGTCGCGTGCTGGCCAATGCCGGGAACTCCACCAGGCCCGCCTGCAACGCAGCAAGTACGATCAACAGCAGCATGGCCAACAGCAGCATCCCCGCCAGCAGCAGCGGCTGTCGTGCCCTCGCCTGCCGGCCCATGCCGGGAAATCCCAGCGCAAGGCCGACGCTGGCGAACACGCCAAGCAGCGGCACGCTCGCCGCCAGTACCCCACCCAGCCCGTAGCGATACGGCGCCGTGGCTTCCGGCAACCATGGAATCCAAAGTGCGTAGTGCACGTAACGGGCTGCCAGTGCCAGCAGCAGCAGGCCAATGCCGATCTTCACCGTCAGCAGCGCACAGACAATCAATGCGACGTGACGTGGCGGCAGCAGCCCGACCATGCCAAGCAGCCATAGACCGGTGGCGGCCAGCAGCTGAACCGGCATCCCGTTTCCGGCCTCGATACCGCAGTGGGCCAGCAGCACCTGCAGGTGGCCGGCGATGGACTGCGCCACGCCCGCACTGGTCACCACCAGTTCCAGCAGCAGCACGCCGCTGAGTACGCCCGCTCCCACCCTGCCCCAGCTGGCCTGCAGCACGCCATGCAGGCCCCCGTCGGCGGGTCGCTGCTGGTTCAGGACATGCAGGCAATACAGCACCGGCGCAGTACCCAGCGCGGCCAATACCAGGCTCAGTACGATGGCCGGTCCCGCCCGCGCGGCGGTGTGCTGGCCGACCAGGGCGATCACGCTGCCCCCCAGCAGCAGCGCCAGTGCCAGCGCCGCGACATGATCCATGCCAAGGCAGGCATCCCGGTCGCGGCCGTTGTCGCTGTCCATCGCAAGTCCCCTTGATATCCGCCCAAGTTCGGTCGACAGCAGGCTGGCAGCCTGCGCCGAGGGGCGGTATCAGAAACCGTACCGGGGGCGCTGCGATGTGATCGAAGACACGATGAAAGGCCCGTACCCGGTCCTGCTGCGACAGGATTCCGATCGCTAAGCAGAATTGATGCAGTCGATCACGTCAGTCGACGCGCCGGCTGCCGGCGCCCGTCTCAGCTGCGCGGTGGCGGCAGATGCGGCGCGACCAGCGCCAGCGTGCGCTGCAGGGCGCCGCGGCCATTGCTCACCAGCGTGCAGCCAGCGCGCGCCATGTCTTCGCGTGCCTGTGCATCGTCGAGCAGGTGCTGCAACAGGTCACCGACCGCCTGCACGTCCTCACCGATCAGCAGTGCACCCGCCTCACGCATGCGGCGCGAGATCTCGGCGAAGTTGTGCAGGTGCGGGCCGGTCACGGCAGCGGTGCCCATCGCTGCCGGTTCCAGCAGGTTGTGGCCACCGATCGGCTGCAGGCTGCCGCCGACAAAGGCGACCTGGGCACAGGCGTAGAACGGCATCAGTTCACCGAGGGTGTCGATGACGAACACGTCGGTGCCCGCTTCCGGCCACTGCTTCGCGCGCCGGGTGGCCACGTTCCAGCCCTGCTCGCGCGCCAGCGCCTCCACCTTCGGGAAGCGCTCGGGATGCCGCGGCGCCCACAGCAGCAGCAGGTCGGGATGCTGCTGGCGCAGGCGGCGGTGCAGGTCGACCACTGCCTGTTCTTCGCCATCGTGGGTACTGGCGGCGATCCACACCGGACGCCCGGCTGGCACCCGGGCATGAAACTGCTCGACGAAGCCCTGCACCTCCGGCGTGGTGATGTCGAACTTCAGGTTGCCCAGCGCCTGCACCTGCTCCGGGGCAGCGCCGAGCTGCACGAAGCGGTCCGCATCGTCCTGCGACTGCGCGGCCACGCAGGTGACGGTGCGCAGAGCGCGCCGGATCAGCGCCGCCAGCAGCCGGTAGCCGCGCAGCGAACGTGCCGACAGGCGCGCATTGAGGATGTAGACCGGAATCCCACGGTCACGGCAGCCGAACAGCATGTTCGGCCACAGCTCGGTTTCCAGGATCAGTGCCAGGCTGGGCCGGAAATGGCCGAGGAAGCGGTTGACGCTGCCCGGCACGTCGTACGGCAGGTAGACGTGGTCCAGCGCATCGCCCCACAGCGCGCGCACGCGCTCCGAACCGGTCGGGGTGATGGTGGTGATCACCCAGCGGATGTCCGGGCGCTGCTCGCGCAGGGCGTTCACCAGTGGTGCGGCGGCATTGACCTCGCCCACCGACACCGCGTGCAGCCAGACCCGTGGCTGGCCGGTCGGCTGTGGATAGGAGGCGTAGCGCTCGTCCCAGCGCCGGAAATACTCGCGAACCCGGAAGCCGCGCCAGACCAGGTGGTACACGGTGATCGGCAGCAGGATGTAGAGCACAGCCGAGTACAGGCCGCGCAGGATCCATTCGACAGGGTCTTTACGCATGCGGCAAGGATACGGGAGCCCCCCGGGAAAGACACGCGGCCGCCTTGGTAGAATGGCCCCATGTCAGATGCCTCCACCGCCGTCCGCCCGTCGCTGCGCGATCCGCGCAACTGGCCGATGTTCGCCGCCATGTTCGGCGCCTTCGCCATCGCCCGCCTGCCGTGGATGCTGCAGCGCGCGCTGGGCCGGGGCGTCGGCTGGATCACCTGGCGCCTGCTCGGCAGCCGCCGCCGCGCCGCCGAGGTCAACCTGCAACTGTGCTTCCCCGAGAAGGACGAAGCCTGGCGCCAGCGCCTGGTGCGCGACAGCTTCGATGCTCTGGGCGTGGGCGTGTTCGAGTGCATCCGCGCCTGGTGGGGCAGCATCGACAGCATCCGCCCGCAGGTGCGGATCGAAGGCCTGGAACACCTGCGGCAGATGCAGGCCGAAGGACGTGGCGTGCTGCTGGTCTCCGGCCACTTCATGACCCTGGAGATGTGCGGCCGCCTGCTGTGCGACTACGTCGACCTGTCCGGCATGTACCGCAAGCACAAGAACCCGGTGTACGAGTGGGCGGTGAAGTTCGGCCGCCTGCGCTATGCCAAGGCGATGTTCGCCAACGAGGACATCCGCGCCACCGTGCGCCACCTGAAGAAGGGCGGCTTCCTCTGGTATGCGCCGGACCAGGACATGCGTGGCAAGGACACCGTGTTCGTGCCGTTCTTCGGCCACACTGCTTCCACCATCACCGCCACCCACCAGCTGGCGCGGATGACCGGTTGCGCGGTGATCCCCTATTTCCACCGCCGCGAAGGTGGGAAGTACATCCTGAAGATTGGTGCACCGCTGGAGAATTTCCCCAGCGAGGATGTGGAAGCCGATACCACGCGGGTCAACCAGGCCATCGAAGAGATGGTGCGCGAGGCGCCCGACCAGTACCTGTGGATCCACCGCCGTTTCAAGCGCCAGCCCGGCGGCCGGAGCGATTTCTACAAATAACCGGATGCGGTGGAAGGGCCGGCATGCTCGTGGTAGTCGCCAACCTTGGTTGGCGCCGATGAACCGAGGCCGGTCCCGGGGAGCCAACCAAGGTTGGCAGCTACTGCATCGGCGGGGAATCGTCTGCGTCGCGGGCCAGCAGGCTGCCGGCGAACAGGGCCGCCAGCAGCACGGTCAGACCACCCCAGAACGCGGAATAGAACGCCAGGTGCGTGTTGAGCGGGAACACCGTGACTGCCAGCGCCAGCATCGCCGGGCGGGCGCGGTCACGCGCGGCCGGCGGTGCATAGCGCCATGCCCGCCAGGCCTGGGCGACCGCCGCCAGCCACAGCAGCAGGCCGAGCACACCGGTCTCCGCCAGGATTTCCAGCACGATCTGATGGGCGTGCAATGCCGGCGCACTGCCCCACACCGCCGGGTCTTCATCGGCCACGCAGGCCGGATAGGCATCGCGGAAGCCACGCGCGCCGACACCGTTGATCGGGTGCTCCTCGATCATGCAGACAGCCGCTTCCCAGATCCTCGCACGGCCGGACAGCGCCTCGTCGACACCACGGTCGCCGCCCTCCCAGGCCATCGCCGTACGTGCGAAGCGCTCACGCAGCTGCGGCACGCTGGCGGTCAGCACGCCAGCTCCGAGAACGGCCACCAGTGCCAGCACCGCCAACCGCTTCCAGCCGAACTGGCGCACGCCGCTGTAGGCCAGCACCAGTGCGAAGGTGATCCACGAGGCGCGCGAGCCGGCCAGCAGCAGCACACTTCCCAGCGTGGCGGCCGCCAGCAGCCAGCCCGGATTACCGAAGCGGCGCGCCACCGGCAGCAACAGGAACGGCGACAGGCTGGCCAGAACCTGGCCGAATTTCAGGTTGCACGGCCCCAGGGCGCCACTGAGCCGGTCGGCCAATGCGGCCTCATCTGCCGGGCACAGTGCACGACCGCTCACCGCAAGCTTCAGGTGTTCCAGCGACCAGAACCAAGGGCTGGTACCCGCTGCCGCCTGCACCAGCGCATCCAGCGTCCACGCAGCGGTGATCAACGCAAGGCCACCGAAGGTCAGGCGTCGCCGTTCCGGCGTGGCCACCGCGATCGCCACCAGCCACATGAAGGGCAGGTAGCGCAGACCCGCAGCAGCCTTGGTCCAGGACGCCGCCGGATCAATGGCATCGATGGCCGAGAACGCCTGCGGCAGCCAGTAGCCGAGGAACAGGATCGAGGTCAGTGCCCAGGCTGCCGTGCTCAGCAGATGCGGGCGGCGCTGCAGCCGGCGCATGACCATGCGCGCGGCGGCGTACAGCGCGCCAAGCCCGAGCACGGTTTCAGCGATGCCCGGCAGCGGCCACAGCGCCACGTACGCCAGCACCCACCAGGGCGCCCAGCGCCCGGCGCGGTCGTCGCGCAGGATGACGGCGGGATCAGCCGGCGAGATCGGCATAGAGGCGGAGGGTATCGCGCTGCATGGCCTGCAGGGTAAACGGGATGCGGGTCGGCAACGACGGTGGCTGCGCCAGCAGGGCCAGCGCACGTTCACCCAGCGCGCGTGCATCACCGAGCGGCACCGCGCCGCTGGGTTGCAGCTGCCGAAGCAGTTCGCCGACGCCACCATGGTCCCAGCCCAGCACCGGGCGGCCGACCGACAGCGCCTCGACCACGGTGCGGCCGAACGCTTCGGGCTTGTCCGACAACTGCAGCACCAGGTCGCTGGCCGCATAGGCCTGGGCGATGCGCGCGGTCGGCGTGCTGATCTGCACGGCATCGGTCACGCCCAAAGCAACGGCCTGCCGGCGCAGGTCGGCCACGTAGGCTTCACGGCCCGGCTCATCGGTGCCCAGCATCCACAGCTGTGCCGGCACGCCGGCGGCACGCACATCCGCCAGCAGCTGCAATGCGTGTGCGTGGCCCTTCAGCCGGGTGCCACGCCCCGGCAGCAGCAGCAGCGGGCCTTCAACGTGCGCCAGCCATGGGTAATCGGCCGCAAGCGCCAGCCGCGGACGGCGATCGGCACGCGCCACGCGTGGGAACTGGCCGACATCGACGCCACGCGGAATCACCTGCAGGGTCGCCTCGGGAACGGTCGGGTAATGCCGCTGCACGTAGTCGCGTACGGTATTGGACACGCAGATCACGCGTTCACCGC
The DNA here is from genome assembly GCF_040984485.1 of Stenotrophomonas sp. WED208. NCBI lineage: Bacteria > Pseudomonadati > Pseudomonadota > Gammaproteobacteria > Lysobacterales > Lysobacteraceae > Stenotrophomonas > Stenotrophomonas sp. WED208. The sequence continues at coordinate 773,714 of NZ_JAZARB010000001.1, read as the reverse complement.
TGGTCATCACCGCGCTGTAGCGGCTGGGCGAGTTCAACCCGTGCACGGTAGTCACCCAATGCGGGCGCTGCGCGGCGGGCATCGCGCGGATCGCGTACAGGCCCAGCCAGGCTGGCAGCCGCGAACGGGCATGCACGATGTCGGCGCCAACCTCGGCGAACAGGCGGCGCAGGGTCGGCAGGTGGCGCAGGGTCAGCAGCGACTTGCGGCCGATGTCGAGCGTGAGATGCTCGGCACCGCTGTCGAGCAGTGGCTGCACCAGGCGGCCACCGGCAGAGACCACCAGCGCACGATGGCCGGCGGCGACCAGGGCCGCAGCAATTTCCAGGGTCGAGCGCTCGACACCGCCGGAGTGCAGCGCCGGCAGCAACTGCACCACGGTCAATCGGCGCATCGAAGGGGCGGCCGCTTAGTCGGCCAGCACGAACACGGAACCGCAGTACGGGCACTGCGCTTCGCCGTTGGGCTCGTCTTCGATCGGCAGGTACACGCGCGGATGCGAGTTCCACAGCGCCATTTCCGGGGTCGGGCAGCTCAGCGGCAGATCGCTGCGGTGCACGGTGTAGCGCTTCTCGGCGTTGGCGGGCGCGGTGGCGGTATGGCTCATGGCGGATGTCGATGAACGGGTTGCGAGGCCTGTGATTCTAGCATCCGGGCCGCCTCGACATTGCGCCGCAACAGGCCTTTGCGTGCCGCCGGGCGCTTCCTCGCAGCGATGCACGGCAGATCCAAGGCCGGGCACGGGCGGAAATTCTCCCATCGATCCTGCAGGTTCACCCCGAAAACCTCTCGACCACGATATTTCCCGCATTTGGATCGAACTAAATGGCACTTGTCAGGCCGCTGTGGCTGTTGCAGGATCGGGCCAGGTCGCAGCCCGACCTGCCCAATCCGACCCGATCGCATGGCCCGCCCCCACCGGACCAGCATCGCCTCTTCCACTGCCATCCAGGCGGGCGGAGCGATGCTGCCCGTGGTGTCTGCCGATGCGGGTTCTGCCCGCCGCCTGCCCTCCCGGGAGACCCTTGCATGACCCTGTCCGATCCACGCCGCGCCCTGCTTCCGCTCGCCCTGGCCCTTGCCTGTGCGACCACTGCGATGCCGGTACTGGCACAGGGTCTGCAGACCTCGTTCGAACCGGGCCAGCCGGCTCCGGCACCGGCCACAGGCGCATTGCAGGTCACGATCGGCAACGGCCCCGCGGCGCCCTACGCCGCCAAGCGCAATGCCGGCTACAGCGGCCTGCACGCACTGCGCTACAGCAGCGAAGGCGGCAGCGCGCGGCGCGAGCTGTTCAAGGCGGACATGACCATCGAGGCCGATACCACCCTGTCGTGGCTGGTGCTGCCGGAGATCGTCGGCAAGGACACCGTGGCCTCGACCTATGTGTCACTGGACCTGCTGCTGGACGATGGCAGTCGGGTTTCGGCCGGCACTGCACGCGACCAGCACGGCGTAGCCATCGGCGCACGCGCGCAGGGCGACTCGAAGACGCTGTACCCACAGCAATGGGCACGCAAGGCGGTGCGGCTGGGCGATGTGCCCGCGCTGAAGGGCCGCCGTGTGGTGGCGATCGAACTGGAGGTGGCCAGTGCCGACGGCGCACCGGTCTCCGGCTGGATTGATGACGTGCGCCTGGACACAGTGCCACGTCAGCAGCCAGCGCGCGTCTCCGACTGGGTGCTGACCACCCGCGGCACCCAGGCCAACGGCACCTTCTCGCGCGGCAACAATTTCCCGGCCACGGCGGTGCCGCACGGGTTCAACTTCTGGACCCCGGTCACCGATGCCGGTGCGCTGAACTGGCTGTACCGCTGGAACGAGCAGAACGACGCGCAGAACCGCCCGCAGCTGCAGGCGCTTGCGCTGAGCCATCAGCCCAGCCCGTGGATGGGCGACCGCCAGACCTTCCAGGTGATGCCCTCGGCCAGTCGTGGTGTGCCGGAGGCCGACCGCCGCAAGCGCGCGCTGTCGTTCGACCGCAGCCATGAAAGCGCGCGCCCGTATCGCTACGACGTTCGCTTCGACAACGGCATCGCGGCCGCCATCGCGCCGACCGATCATGCCGCGCTGTTCCGCTTTGATTTCCCCGAGGGCGGCGACGCCAACCTGCTGTTCGACAATGTCGATGCACGCGGTGGCCTGACCCTGGACGCTGCCACGCAGACACTGTCCGGCTACACCGATACGCGCAGCGGGCTGTCCAATGGCGCCAGCCGCATGTACGTGGCAGCCAGCTTCGACAGGCCGTGGCACAGCAGCGGGCGCATCGGCACCGGCCGACCGACCGGCTACATCAAGTTCGATGCCGGCAGCGACCGGCGGGTGACCATGCGCATCGCCACCTCGCTGATCTCGGTGGAACAGGCACGGCACAACCTCGCCCTGGAAATCGCCGCAGCCGATACGCTGGAAAGCGTGGCCGGCCGTGCGCAGGATGCATGGGACGCGCGCCTGGGCCGCTTCGACATCGGCGATGCCAGCGACGACCAGAAGACCACGCTGTATTCCAGCCTGTACCGGCTGTTCCTGTACCCCAATTCCGGCCACGAGAACGTGGGCAGCGCCGCCGCACCGGAGTGGCGCTACGCCAACCAGGCCAGCGCCAGCGATGACAACACCGAGGGCAGCGCGACCCGCAGCTACGCCGCCGTGCGCGACGGCAAGGTATTCGTCAACAACGGCTTCTGGGACACCTTCCGCACCACCTGGCCGGCCTATGCGCTGTTCACTCCGGAGGATGCCGGGCAGCTGGTACAGGGCTTCATCGAGCAGTACCGTGCCGGCGGCTGGATCGCGCGCTGGTCGTCGCCGGGCTACGCCGACCTGATGGTCGGCACCAGCTCTGACGTGGCGTTCGCCGATGCCTGGCTGAAGGGCATCGGCGGTTTCGATCCGGCCGAGGCCTATGCCGCCGCGCTGAAGAACGCGACCGTGGTACCACCCGACCGCCATGTCGGCCGCAAGGGCATGGACCGTTCGACCTTCCGGGGCTACGCCAGCGCCGACGTGCATGAGGGCATGTCGTGGACGATGGAAGGCGCACTCAATGACTTCGGCATCGCCAACATGGCCGATGCCCTGGCCAAGCGCGCGACCGCACCTGCCGCACGCGAGCGCTACAGCACCGAGGCCGACTACTTCCGCCACCGCGCCGCCAGCTACGCGACGATGTTCGACCCTGCCGCCGGCTTCTTCCAGGGCCGCAAGGCCGATGGCCGCTGGCGCGTGGACGCCAAGGACTACGATCCGCGCGTGTGGGGCCACGATTACACCGAATCCAACGGCTGGACCTTCGCCTTCACCGCCGCCCATGACGGCGAAGGCCTGGCCGCGCTGTACGGTGGCCGCGAAAAGCTGGCGGCGAAGCTGGATACCTTCTTCGCCACGCCGGAAACCGCGGATCCGGCACTTGCGGGCTCCTACGGCGGCACCATCCACGAGATGACCGAAGCACGCGACGTGCGCATGGGCATGTACGCGCACAGCAACCAGCCTGCGCACCACATCCCGTGGATGTACCTGTATGCCGGGCAGCCGTGGAAAACCCAGCAGCACGTGCGCGAGATCCTGTCGCGGCTGTACGTCGGCAGCGAGATCGGCCAGGGCTATCCGGGCGATGAGGACAACGGCGAAACCTCGGCATGGTACGTGCTGGCGTCGCTGGGCCTGTACCCGCTGCGCATGGGCGCCCCGGAGTACGTGATCGGCTCGCCGGCATTCGAGCATGCACGGGTGGAGCTGCAGGGTGGCGCGGTGCTGACCGTGAACGCGGCCAACAACTCGCGCGAGAACGTCTACGTGCAGTCGCTGAAGATCAACGGTACGCCGTGGACAAAGACCTGGGTGCCGCACGACCTGATCGCCAAGGGCGCGACCCTCGACTTCGTGATGGGACCCCGTCCCTCGCGCTGGGGCAGCGGCGTGGACGATGTGCCGCGCTCGTTGACCGCGCGCGGCCAGCGCCCGCAACTGCTGCACGACCTGCTCGGCAGCGGCGCGAAGGCAATGCTGGCCGATGGCCGTGCCCTGCCCGCACTGGTCGATGACGATGCGAGCACCACCGTGGGTCTGGGCGGCGGCGCAACCATCGCGCTGACCGGACTGAGCGACGGCACGCCGACGATGTACACGCTCACCAGCGGTGACGGCCGCATCCAGGGCGGTGAGTGGACGTTGGAGGCACGCAACGGCGGCGGCAGCTGGACCGTGCTCGACCAGCGCAGCGGCGAAGACTTCGCGTCTGCCCGCCAGACCCGTCCGTTCCGCATCGCCAAACCCGGCCGCTACAGCGAATACCGACTGCGCCTGGTCGCACCGGGCCGGATGCCGCTGGCGGAGATCGAGCTGCTGGCGCCGAGCACGGCGCAGTAAGCCGCGTGCACGATGGGCACGGATGCCCGACGTGCCGTGGCAGCTGGCGGCCTCAGCGCGACCGCACGAAACCGGCGTAGAGCGCGAACAGCTGCTGGAAGTACCGCCGGGTCACTCGATTGCGCATGACACTTTCGCCGATGGGGAGGTGGTCGGGCCCAGGGTGGGAAGGCCGGTCCGGTCCCTTCCCACGGCCGGGCCGCGTGGGCGTATTGGGCCGCAATGGCGTTGCAGGGAAATGACCGGGTTGCGTAGCGCGTGTGGCACAGACCGGGGTAGAGCCGGCCGCTGGCCGGCTGTCGCGGCGTGTCCGAGCCCGGTTGCAGTTGCCCTACGGTAGAGCCGGCCGCTGGCCGGCTGTCGTCGTACCTCGACATCATTGTGGTTGCCGGCCAGCGGCCGGCTCTACCCGTTTCCGCTTCGCGGAAACAGAAACGCGCCCCATGGGGCGCGTTTCTGCAGCTGTCGCTGGAAAGAAGGCTTACGCCTTCTTTTCCGCTTCCAGCTGTTTCCTGATCTGCGCATCGACCGCAGCGATCGCGGTCATGTTCAGGATCCGGCGCGAGGTCGCGCTGGTGGTCAGGATGTGCACCGGCTTGTTCACGCCCATCAGGATCGGGCCGATCGCCACGCCGTCGGTGAACACACGCACCAGGTTGTAGGCGATGTTGGCCGCTTCCAGGTTCGGCAGCACGAACAGGTTGGCACGGCCCTGCAGGGTCGAGCCCGGCAGCAGCTTCTGGCGCAGCGCTTCGTCCCATGCGGTGTCGCCCTGCATTTCGCCGTCCACGTTCAGACGCGGGTTGCGCTTGAGCAGCAGCTCGCGCACCTGGCGCATTTTCAGCGCGTCCTTGGAATCGTGGCTGCCGAAGTTGGAGTGCGACAGCAGCGCCACCTTCGGCTCGATGCCGAACAGCTTCATGCGGTAGGCCGCCTGCAGGGTCGCTTCGCACAGCTGCTCGGCCGTCGGGTCTTCCTGCACATGGGTGTCGACGAAGAAGAACACGCCCTGCTGGTTGATCACGCCGGTCATCGCCGAAGTCGAGGTGACCTTCGGCTCCAGCGGCAGCACGCTGCGCACGTAACCCAGCTTCTTGTGGAAGCGGCCGACAATGCCGGTCAGCATCGCATCGGCTTCGCCACGCGCCACCATCACCGCCGCGATCAGGGTCGGGCGCGAACGCATCAGGTTCTTCGCTGCGGCCACGGTCACGCCACGACGGCCAGTCAGGCCGTGGTAGTACTGCCAGTACTCGTTGAAGCGCGGGTCGTCGTTGATGTTGGTGACTTCAACGTTCTCGCCGATCTTCAGGCGCAGGCCGAGGCGCTCGATGCGCGATTCGATCACTTCCGGGCGGCCGATCAGGATCGGGTGCGCCAGGCCGTCATCGACCACGTTCTGCACCGCCTGCAGCACCACTTCCTCTTCGCCCTCGGCATACACCACGCGCTGCTTGTCGCTGCGCGCGCGGTCGTAGACCGGCTTCATCATCAGGCTGGTGCGGTAGACGAACTGGGCCAGCTTGTCGCGGTAGGCGCCCATGTCGTCGATCGGGCGCGAGGCCACGCCCGAATCCATCGCGGCCTGGGCCACGGCGGCCGACAGCTCCACCAGCAGGCGGCGGTCGAACGGACGCGGGATCAGGTACTCACGGCCGAAGCTCGGGGTCTCGCCGCCGTAGGCGGAGCCCATGTCGGTGGCGGCACGGCGGGCCAGCGCGGCAATGGCGCGCACGCAGGCGATCTTCATTTCCTCGTTGATCGCGGTGGCACCCACGTCCAGCGCACCGCGGAACAGGTACGGGAAGCACAGCACGTTGTTGACCTGGTTCGGGTAGTCCGAACGGCCGGTGCCGATGATCGCGTCCGGGCGCGCCGCACGCGCTACTTCCGGCATGATTTCCGGGGTCGGGTTGGCCAGCGCGAAGATCACCGGATCCGGCGCCATGGTCTTGACCATCTCGGCGGTCAGGATGCCCGGTGCCGACAGGCCCAGGAAAATATCCGCGCCGTCGACGATCTCGGCCAGGGTGCGCTTGTCGGTGTCGCGCGCATAGCGCTGCTTTTCCGGGTCCAGGTCGGTACGACCGGTGTGGATCACGCCCTCGCGGTCGAAGGCCAGGATGTTCTCCGGCTTCAGGCCCAGCTGCACCAGCATGTTCACGCAGGAAATGCCGGCTGCGCCCATGCCCGTGGTCGCCAGCTTCACGTCCTCGATCTTCTTGCCGGTGATCGCCATCGCGTTGAGCACGGCCGCGCCGACGATGATCGCCGTGCCGTGCTGGTCGTCATGGAACACCGGGATCTTCATGCGCTCGCGCAGCTTGCGCTCGACCACGAAGCATTCCGGCGCCTTGATGTCTTCCAGGTTGATGCCGCCGAAGGTCGGCTCCAGCGAGGCGATGATGTCGACCAGCTTGTCCGGGTCGGTTTCGTCCACTTCGATGTCGAACACATCGATGCCGGCGAACTTCTGGAACAGCACGCCCTTGCCTTCCATCACCGGCTTGCCGGCCAGCGCGCCGATGTTGCCCAGGCCCAGCACCGCGGTGCCGTTGGAGATCACCGCCACCAGGTTGCCGCGGGCGGTCAGCTCGCTGGCCTGCTGCGGGTCGGCCTTGATCGCTTCACAGGCGTACGCCACGCCCGGCGAATACGCCAGCGACAGGTCGCGCTGGGTCAGCATGGGCTTGGTAGCGGAAACCTTGATCTTTCCCGGCGGGGACATCCGGTGGTAATCGAGGGCGGCCTGTTTGAAATCTTCGTTGGACATCGATGTGGGTTACATGAATGGGCAGAAGGGACAGGGGATGATACCCCCGTTGGAGCGTCTGGACCTGTCGCTATCCTGTCGCAAGCATGCTGCGACCGCACAATTCCGTGCCGTATGCGACGGTACCGCGAGACCAGCTTCGGCGCTCCCCATGACAGCCATGGGTCGCCTTGAAACGCCGCGGGGCCGTACCACTGTCGTGATCGGCCCCGCGGTACCACACACCTGGATCAGCCCTTGGCCGGCAGCGCCTCGGGCAGCGCATCGACCGGCGGCGGCAGTTCGCTCTCGCGGCCATCCAGCGCCAGCTGCAGGCGGTTGCGGTCCAGTGCGCCTTCCCAGCGCGAGACCACCACGGTAGCGACCGCATTGCCGATGAAGTTGGTCAACGAGCGGCATTCGCTCATGAAGCGGTCCACGCCCAGGATCAGCGCCATGCCGGCCACCGGCACTTCCGGCACCACGGCCAGGGTGGCGGCCAGGGTGATGAAGCCGGCACCGGTGACGCCGGCCGCGCCCTTGGAGCTGAGCATGGCAACCAGCAGCAGGGCGATCTGGTGGCCCAGGGTCAGTTCGGTGTTGGTGGCCTGGGCGATGAACAGCGCGGCCAGGGTCATGTAGATGTTGGTGCCGTCCAGGTTGAACGAGTAGCCGGTCGGAACCACCAGGCCCACCACCGACTTGCTGCAGCCGGCACGTTCCATCTTCTCCATCAGCGACGGCAGCGCCGACTCCGACGACGACGTGCCCAGCACCAGCAGCAGTTCGGCCTTCAGGTAGCGTGCCAGCTTGAACACCGAGAACCCGCACAGGCGGCAGACCACACCCAGGATCACCGCCACGAACAGGAACGCGGTGAGGTAGAACGAGCCCACCAGCCAGGCCAGGTTGACCAGCGAACCGACGCCATACTTGCCGATGGTGAAGGCGATCGCGCCGAAGGCACCAATCGGGGCAGCCTTCATCAGGATGTGCACCAGCTTGAACACCGGGGCGACCAGCGCCTCCAGGAAGTTCAGGATCGGCTTGCCCTTCTCGCCCACCGATGCCAGCGCGATGCCGAACAGCACCGCGATGAACAGCACCTGCAGGATGTTGCCGTCGACGAAGGCGCTCACCAGCGTCTTCGGAATGATGTCCATCAGGAAGCCGACCAGGGTCAGGTCGTGCGACTTCTCGACGTAGCTGTGCACCGCGGTCTGGTCCAGCTCTGCCGGGTTGATGTTCATGCCGGCGCCGGGCTGCACCACGTGCGCCACGACCATGCCGACGATCAGCGCCAGCGTGGAGAAGAACAGGAAGTACGCCATCGCCTTGGCGAACACGCGGCCCACCGTGCGCAGGTGGGTCATGCTGGCGATGCCGGTGACGATGGTCAGGAAGATCACCGGCGCGATGATCATCTTCACCAGGTTGATGAAGGCATCGCCGAGCGGTTTCATCTTCTCGCCAACCAGCGGCTCGTAGTGGCCGAGGATGGCGCCCAGGACGATCGCCACGATCACCTGGAAGTACAGCTGACGATAAATCGGCAACGGCTTTGCAGGCGCCGGGGCTGCGGTCGGGATGTGCATGGCGTACTCCGGAAGGGGCGTTTTCAGGCACGTACGGCCCCAGGACAGCGCGGGAACCGTTACCGTGGAAACTGCTCGCAGGCCCTGTGCAGCACGCGCAGGGGGTGCGACCAATGGACGCCTTTGTACGCGCCGGGCACGCCGGCGCAGATAACCTATTGGTACTAGCCCCCCGGTTCAGGTGGCCACGGTGCCTACACTGGCGCCGCACCGCCCGATCCTGGGGAGGCCGGTGGCCCGAGCTGAACGGCCGGGCGCGTCTTTGCGAAAGTTCCGGCCCTTGCGGCCGTTGTTGTCCTGTCCACACGCAATCTGAGAGAGCCGCACCCAACATGCGCCCGATTCCCACCTTGCTGGCCCTGTCGCTGGCCGCCCTTCCCGCCTTCGCCTCGGCTGCCGATTTCGACAACTGGCCGACCAAGTACACCTTCGGCGATGGCACCGAACTGGCGGCCACCGCCAACATCGCCTACGACTACAACGACTTCTCTTCAGCCAGTGGCCTCGAGGACGACGATGCCGTGCGCCGCAAGGAATTCGGCGCGACGCTGAAGAAGAAGGGCGTCTACGATGCAATGGTCTACTACGACTTCCAGGCTGACACCTGGCTGGACGTGTTCGTGCGCTTCGAGAGCAAGGCGTTCTTCGGCCGCGACGTCGGCCGTTTCCGCTTCGGCTACATGAAGACCCCGGTCGGCCTGGATGCGAATACCTCTTCGCGTGCCGGCAGCTTCCTTGAAACCTCCTTGCCGGTGCAGGCCTTCTACGAAGGCCGCCGTACCGGTGTGGAATGGGTGCTGGAGCGTCCGCAGTACCTGCTGCAGGCCGGCGCCTATGGCGGCAAGGACCTGCAGGGCGACAACCCCGGCACCACCCAGGCCGTGCGTGCGGTATGGACGCCGGTGAAGGCACCGGGTGATGTGATCCACCTGGGCCTGGCCTACTCGCAGGAAAACCCGCGTGGCTACAGCGATGGCCGCGACGTGCACCACGAGGCCAGCGCCCGCCTGCGCGCGCGCCCGGAAGCCGGCCTGACCGACATCCGCTACGTCGATTCCGGCGCGCTGGTCACTGCCGACCAGATCCGTCGCACCGGTCTGGAAGGCATCTGGATCCGCGGCCCGTTCTCGCTGCAGGCCGAAGCGCTGCGCGCCACGGTCACCCGCCATGACGGCAAGCCCGACTACACCGGCAGCGGCCAGTACGCGATGGCCAGCTGGGTGCTGACCGGCGAATCGCGCCCGTACAACGCCGGCGCGGTGGCCAACATCAAGCCGGCGCACAACTACGGTGCGGTGGAACTGGTGGCCCGCTACAGCCGCCTGGATCTCGATGACGGCGACATCCTCGGTGGCCGCCAGCACGACCTCACCCTGGGTGCGAACTGGTACCTGACCAGCCACTTCAAGTTCCAGGCCAACTACGTGAAGGTCGACGCCAGCCGTCGTGGCGTGCACAGCACGCCGGAGATCTTCGAGCTGCGCGCGCAGATGCACTTCTGACCCCTTCCACGTCAGACCCCGGCGGGCGTGCACGCCACGCCCGCCGGCCCTGCGTAGACTGCCGCCATGTACTGGCTCAGCCGACATCGGATGCTGTTGCTGACCCTGCTGGTGATGGTCGGCGGTACCGCGCTGTGCGCGGTCGCCGCAGGCCACTACGCCTGGCGCCGCGCGCTCGGCGAGGAAAGCAGCCAGGTGCAGCGCCAGCTGCAGCTGTACGGCCAGGGCCTGCAGCAGCGCATCGACCGCTTCGGTACGTTGCCGCAGGTGCTGGCGCTTGACCCGGACCTTCTGCACGCACTGCGCGTGCCGCCCTCCCCTGTTGAACGGCAGCGGCTGAACCTCAAGCTGCAACGCGCCAACGAAGTCACCCGCACTTCCACCCTGACCCTGGTCGGTCACGATGGCGTGGCGGTGGCGGCGAGCAACTGGGACCAGCCGACCACCAATGTCGGCGAGAACTACAGCTACCGCCCCTACTACCGCCAGGCGCTGGCGCAGGGCCGCGGCCGCTTCTACGGCATCGGCATGACCACCGGCGTTCCCGGCTATTACCTGTCGCAGGCCATCGAGGAAGACGGCAAGCGGCTCGGCGTGGTGGTGATCAAGGTCGAGCTGTCGGCACTGGAGCAGGAGTGGCTGAGCAGCCCGGATGTGGTGCTCGCCAGTGACGACCACGATGTGGTGTTCCTGGCCAACCGTGACAGCTGGCGCTACCGCCTGCTGCGCCCACTGGGCGCCGATGAGCGCCGCGAAATGCTGGACGCCCGCCAGTACGCCGACCGCACCCTGCAGCCACTGCGCGCACGCACCGAGGATGTACTGGCCGACGGCGGCCGCATGGTACGCCTGCTGGATCCGGCGTTGCCGCAGCCGATGCTGTGGCAAAGCCTGCCGCTGCCCGCTGAGGGCTGGAACCTGCACCTGCTGCACGACGCCAGTGCGGCCACCACTGCCGGCCGTGCGGCCGCACTTACCGGCGGTGCCGCGTGGCTGGCGCTGGGCTTCCTGGTGCTGTTCGTACAGCAGCGCCGGCGCCTGGCCAAGCATCGCCTGCGCAGCCGCCGCGAGCTGGAAACCCTGCTCAAGCAGCATGCACAGGAACTGCGCACCGCGCAGGATGGCCTGCTGCAGGCCGCTACCGATGCCGACAGCGGCCTCAGCCGCAGCCTCGAACACCTGCCGCAGGGCGTGGTGGTGATCGACCGCGAACTGCGTCTGGTCGCGTGGAATTCGCGCTACCTGGAGCTGTTCCGCTTCCCGGTGGACCTGGTACGCGTGGGCCGGCCGATCGAAGAACTGTTCCGCTTCAACGCACGCCGTGGCCTGCTCGGTCCCGGCCCGGTGGACGAGGCCATCGAGCGCCGCCTGAACCACCTGCGCAGCGGTCGCCCGCACATGCGCGAGAGTGAGAAGGACGACGGTACGGTGCTGGAAATCCGCGGCAATCCCCTGCCCGATGGTGGCTTCGTCACCAGCTACGCCGACATCACCAGCTACAAGAACGCCGCGCGCGAACTGCGCTCGCTGGCCGATGCACTGGAACACCGCATCGCCGAGCGCACCCACGATCTGGACGAAGCACGCCGCGAAGCCGAACAGGCCAACCGCTACAAGACCCGTTTCGTCGCCTCTGCGGTGCACGACCTGCTGCAACCGCTCAATGCCGCGCGCATGTTCGTCTCGGTGCTGCGCGGCAAGCTGAGCGACCCGGCGCAGCAGCTGACCAGCGATCACATCGACGCTGCACTTGCCGCGCAGGATGCGATCCTCAACAGCCTGCTGGACATTGCGCGGCTGGAATCGGGCAGCCTTCCCACCCGCGTGCAGGCGTTCCGGCTGGGGCCGCTGCTGCAGACGCTGGCGCGCGAGTTCGGCATCGCCGCGCACTCACGCGGCCTGATGGTCGACTGGGTTGATACCAATGCCGTAGTGGTCAGCGATGAAGCGCTGCTGCGCCGCATCCTGCAGAATTTCCTGTCCAATGCACTGCGCTACAGCGAGCGCGGCCGCGTGCTGCTCGGCTGCCGTCGCCGCGAAGGCATGCTGTGGATCGAAGTGCACGACCAGGGTCCCGGCATTCCCGATGCGCTGCAGGGCGAAATCTTCGAGGAATTCCGCCGCCTGCACGACGGCCAGCAGCGCGGTGCCGGCCTCGGCCTGGCGATCGTCGACCGTATCGGTCGCCTGCTCGGCCACCCGATCCGGCTGCGCTCGCAGCTTGGCCAGGGCAGCGTGTTCGCAGTGGGTGTGCCGATCGGCGACGCCAGCGCGATTCCCGCCACGGCACCCGCGCCCGTGCTGGTGCAGGAACCGGCGGCGGACAATCCGCTGCGTGGGCGCCGGGTGTGGGTGATCGACGACGATCCGCACGTCTGCGCAGCCAGCCGCGCGTTGCTGGAGCGCTGGGGCTGCGAGGTGGTGCTGGCTGACGGCCCGCAGGCAGCGCTGCAGTTGGCCACGACGGCAACCGTGCCGGAGCTGGTGCTGCTGGATGTGCGCATGGGTGACCACCATGGCCCGGTGCTGTACGAGACATTGGCAGAGCTGTGGCAGGCCCGTCCGCCGGTGGTGCTGGTCACTGCCGAGCGCGATGCGGGGTTGCGTGAGATGGCCGCCGAGCGTGGCTGGGGAATGATGGCCAAGCCGGTGAAGCCGCCGGCGCTGCGGGCGCTGATGAGTCAGTTGCTGGTGCGGCATCGCGGGTGATTCCAGCCAACGGCGCAGCCCCTCGTGGGTGGGGTTGTTTGGTGCGCTGAAAGCAAAAGCTGCGAGTGGGTCGGTCGGGTTGGGTGCGCGGGGGACGCCGTGAATCCGTCCCTGGAGGCTTGGCAGCCGCATCCATGCGGCTGACACCCCCGCGAACCCAACCCGACCGGCCTCTGACAGATTTCGGTGGCCTGCCACCCACGGAGAAGAAAAAGAAGATCAAAAGCGGATCGCGCGCTGCGCTTGCTCGTGTAAAGGCGAGCCCATGCTCGGCTTCGCGGACCGGCCGCAAAGCAGCCGAGCGTGGGCTCGGCTCTACAAAAGGTAGCCTGCCAGGCTGCCTTTGCTTTTGATCTTCTTTTCTCTTCCGTGGATGGATGCGCACGGAACCTGTCCGTGGCCGGGCAGGTGGGCTGCGCAGGGGCGTGAGCCGCATGGGCCCGAGGCATGCCTCGGGCGGGTTGGGCAGGACGCCCAACCCCGGTCTTGCCGTGTGCGCAGGACTGCGCACACGAGCAAGCGGCGACCGAGCTTACATGGACGTACTTGCAGCGGCCCCTGCGCAGTCCACCTGCCCGGCCTCACTCATGAACTACTCTACGTGTCCACCCACGAGGGGCTTCGCCGTTGGCTGGAAACTACAACCCGATGCCGGCGTCGCCCTCGGGCTCCAGCGCCTTCACCAGCACTGCCGCCTGCGTTCGGCTATGGCACTCGAGTTTCTTAAGGATCGCGGTGACGTGCACCTTCACCGTGTTCTCCGCCAGCCCCAGCGTATAGGCGATCTGCTTGTTGAGCAGGCCATCGGCCAGACACAGCAGCACGCGGAACTGCTGCGGGGTCAGCTGGGCCAGGCGGCTGGCCAGCAGTGCGTCGGCCTCCGAACGCTCGGCGGCCATCGCCGGGAACCACAGGCCACCATCCAGCACCGCCTGCACGGCCTCGCCGATGGTCTCGGCCGGGGCCGACTTCGGGATGAAACCGGCGGCGCCGAACTGCTGCGCGCGGCGGATCACCCGCGGATGGTCATTGGACGAGAGGATCACCACCGGGATGTCCGGATGCGAGCCACGCACGTGCAGCAGCGCGGAGAAACCGTGCGCGCCAGGCATGGTCAGGTCGAGCAGCACCAGGTCCACATCCGGGTGCGCGTCGAGGGCCTCGGCCAGCGCATCAGCGCTGGCGACCTCGCGCACCTGCGCCAGCGGCAGGCTCTGCCGCAATGACTGCACCACCGCCGAACGCAGCAGCGGATGGTCATCGGCGATCAGGATGGTGTATTCGCTCATGCCGCCATTGTACGGGCAGGCCGCCGCGTCAGCGCCCTGCCGGCTCCACGCTGCTGCGCCAGGCATCGAGGAACTGGCGGCGCTTGAGCGCGTCCAGGTACACCAGCAGGCCCGGGCCAAGCTGGATCGGACGGCGGCTGCGGCCGGGCGCATCGTCGCCACGTGCGTTGCCGGTCACGATCGGCATCAGACGCGCTTCGCGCGACAGCACCTGCTGGCCTCGCGGCGACAGCAGGTAGTCGAGGAAACGCCGTGCCTCCTCCGGATGCGGGCCGGTACGCGGAATCACCGCGGTACGCAGCACCACCAGCGTGTAATCCTCGGGTTCGACGATGGCCAGCGGCGCGCCGGCATCGACACGTGCCTGCGCATAGGAGCCAAGTACGTTGTAGACCAGCGACAGCTGGCCACTGGCCAGCTGGTCCAGCAGCACGCCAGTGCGCTCCTCACGCACCACGTCGTTGTCGCCGAGCGCGCCCAGCAATGCGCCGGCGATGCTGCCACGCTGCGCATCCTGGGTCGCCAGCAGGTAACCGACACTGCTGCGCTCGATGTCATAGGTGCCGACCTTTCCGCGTAGCGGTGCGCCCTCGGCACGCAGCCGGTCCAGCAGCTGGCGGCGCGTGTGCGGCACCTTCACCGACGGCAGTGCGCGGGTGTTGTAGACCATCACCACCGGCTCATAGCTGATGCCGAATGCCTCGTTGCGCCACTGCGCCCAGGCCGGCAGCGCGGCGGTCTGCGCCGAACGGTGTGGCAGCGCATGGCCATCGTTGACCAGCTTGGTCTGCAGGTCCATGCCGCTGGAGATCAGCAGGTCCGGCGATGCCGGCCCGCCGCGGTCGTGCAGGTACCGCGCGTACAGGTCCTGGGTGATGATGTCCTCGTACACCACTTCGGTGCCCGGGTGCAGGCGCTGGTAGTCGGCGATGACCACCGCGAACACTTCGATGTCGGTGGTGCCGTGGATGCGCAGCTGTGCCATGGCGGCTCCCTGCGCAGGGAAACGGCGCACATCGCCCGGTGCGGCCAGCACCGGCAGGGCCAACAGCAGGGCAACGGCGGTGGCGAACAGGCGGATCATGAACTGCTCCGGGGCAGGCGGATGGTAGCGATCAAACCACCCTGCGGACGGTTGCTGAGATCGATGCGGCCGCCATGGCTGTCGACCACGCGCTTGACGATGGCAAGGCCAAGCCCGGCGCCGCCGGACGGCGCGCCCTCGCCACGGGCGAAGCGCTCGAACACGCGTTCGGCATCGCCAGGCGCGATGCCCGCACCGTGATCGGCGATGGTCAGCACCGCCTGCCCACCTTCCACGGTCAAGGCAATCTGCAACGGGCCATCACCACCGTACTTCAATGCGTTGTCGACCAGGTTCTTGATCGCCTCGCGCAGCAGCAGCGCATCGCCATGCACCTGTACCGGCTCGGCGGTCATCGCCAGCTGCACGCGCGGCGCAGGGCCGGCCTGCGGCAGCGCTTCATGCAGGGCCTGGTGCACGGTCTCGGCCAGATCCACTGCAGCAAAGCGCTGCAGGTGCGAACGATGGATCACGCTGGCATCGCTGAGCAGCTGGTTGAGCAGGCGGCTCATGTGGGTGGCGTTGCGTTCGATCGCCTGCAGGCTGCGCCGCATGTCCTCCGGGTCATCATCGTCCAGCGCCAGCTGTGCCTGCGCACGCAATGCCGCCAGCGGCGTGCGCATCTGGTGCGCGGCCTCGGCCATGAACGCGCGCAGCGTCTCGTTGCTGCTGGACAACCGCTCCATGAAGCGGTTCAGCGCGGCCACCATCTGGTCCATCTCGCGCGGCACGCGGGCGTCGAGCGGCTTCAGGTCGGACGGTTCCCGTCGCGACAGCTCGCGCTCCACCCGCACCAGCGGACGGAATGCGCGATGCACACCGAAGGCCACCAGCGCCAGCAGCAGGCCGGACAACACGCCGATCGCCAACAGCGCGCGATTGACCATGTCCTGCGCGACGGCTTCCCGCGCACGCCGGGTCTGGCCCACCTGGACCTGCACCTCGCCCTGCGCCGACGCGGCGGCAAAACTGCGGCCGACCACCACGAAGCGCACGGTCTCGTCGCTGTAGGGGGCATCGAACAGCTGCGGTTGCGTACCGGGCCGTCGCGGCGGCGCGGGCAGATCGCCGTAGCCGGTAATCAGGTTGCCGCGGCTGTCGGCCACCCGATAGAACACGCGATCTTCCGGCGCCATCGCCAGCAGGTCCAGCGCTGCATAAGGCAGATCCACCTGCCACTGGCCATCAACCAGCGCCACCGAATCGGCGATGGACAGCGCCGAAGAGACCAACAGGTGATCGTAGGAACGATTGGCGGCGCGCTGGCCGTAGTCACGTGCAGCAAACAGCAGGGCCACTGCGAACACCGCCAGCAGTGCCCCGAGATAGAGCAACAGCGTGCGCCGCAGCGAGCCCGGTGCGGCGTTCGCAGCGCGGGCGTCAGCCATCGGCATCGGTGTTGCCGTCACTGGCTTCCAGCAGGTAGCCGACGCCGCGCACCGTGGTGATGCGCAGCGGCGCGGCGGCCAGCTTCTTTCTCAGACGCCCCACATACAGTTCGATGGCATTCGGACCGGCCTCATCATCGAAGCCGAACAGCCCGTTGCCGATCTCATCCTTGCCGACCACCTGGCCGAGACGACCGACCAGGATCTCCAGCAGCCGGTACTCGCGGTTCGGCAGTTCGATCGGTTCGCCGTCGAGGCTGACCCGGTGCGCGGCATTGTCGAACTGGAAGCCGCCGATCTGCACCACTTCGCTGGCCTGGCCGCGCGCGCGTCGCAGCAGCACGCGGCAGCGCGCTTCGAACTCGCGGAAATCGAACGGCTTGCCCAGGTAGTCGTCGGCACCCACGTCCAGCGCCTGCACGCGATCTTCGATGCCATCACGCGCGGTCAGCATCAGCACCGGTGTGCTGTCACCGCGCTCGCGCATGCCGGCCAGCACGCGCAGGCCATCAAGCTTGGGCAACCCGATATCCAGCACCACCAGGTCGAAGCTCTGGTAGCGCAGCACGCTGGCGGCGGCCAGGCCATCGGCCTGCCAGTCCACGGCGTGGCCGCTGCGACGCATGCGACGGATGATCGCATCGGCCAGATCCGGGTTGTCTTCGACCAGCAGCAGGCGCATGGGCACACGGGTGGGAGGGGAAACGAATGCTACCGCATGCCGCCGCCGCGCTTGCCGGGCGTGGCCCAGTGAGCGCAGCGGCCGGTTTTACGCTGCACCGCACAAACCGTTGACAGGACGATGACAGCTTGCCCGACCCAGACTGCGGCCGCGCACCGTCCGGTGCCCACGATTGCCGCGCGCCTGGCGCGCACCTGGGAGGGTTTGTGGAATTCACGTTTGCCTGGCGGCGTCCTGCCGCCATGATGGCTCTGGCTGCCCTGTCGGCGCCGGCCTTCGCCGCCGAAGACGACCGCCCGGTCACCGCCACCCTCGGTGGCCGCCTGCACCTGGACTTCGCCACCTTCGACAACGACAACCGCGGTACGCCGAACAAGGACGACACCGAGATCCGTCGCGCCTGGCTGGACCTGTCCGGCAAGTTCTTCGTGGTCGACTACAAGCTGGAAGCCGACTTCTCCGGCGACCGCGTCGAGGCCAAGGACGTGTACCTGGCACGCAGCTTCGGCAAGGCCGGCAAGCTGACCGTGGGCCAGTTCAAGCAGTACTTCTCGCTGGATGACCGCACCAGCTCCAACTACGGCAGCTTCCTGGAGCGCGGCAACGCCGGCACCACGCTGGCGCCGCTGTACCGCCTGGGTGCGTCGTGGCAGGCCAACCCCGGTGACTTCACCTGGGCGGCCAGCATCTACAGCCTGGAAAGCATCGACGCCTGGCAGGTGAAGGGCCGCGCCGCGGGTGGCCGCGTCACCTGGGCACCTTCGCCCAGCGAGGGCGACGTGCTGCACCTGGGCCTGTCGCTGGCCCGCGAGGCCTACGACAACCCCGGCGCCAACGGCACCCCGGGCCTGAGCATCCGCCCTCGCCCGGCCGGCCATCTGTCCGATGAAAGCCGCCTGACCCTGGTCAACTTCTCCGCCGGCCGCGATACCGACGTCAACAAGTGGTCGCTGGAATACGCGCAGGTGCGCGGCCCGCTGTCGTGGCAGGGCGAATTCAGTGGCGCCACCTTCGACGACGGCGCGCAGCGCGGTGACGTGATGGCCGCCTACGGCATGCTCAGCTGGTTCGTCACCGGCGAAAGCCGCGCCTACGACCGCAAGACCGGCCGCTTCGCGCGGGTGAAGGATATCCGCCACAAGGCCGGTGCCTTCGAAGTGGCGCTGCGCTACGACCAGATGTGGGGCGCACAGCACCTCGACGGTGCACCCGACCTGCGCCGCGGCAGCACCGAAGCGTGGACGCTGGGTGGCAACTGGTACCTGCGCGACAACCTGCGCTTCATGCTCAACGTGATCGAAAGCCGCAACCGCGACCGCCTGGCCGGGGTCACGGTGGACCGCACGCGCGCGGTCACCGGCCGCCTGCAGTACGACTTCTAAGCCCGGCATCCCGGGCACGCCGCCCGGGCCTTTTCCACTCCCCCACGTCCTGTTTTCGCAAGGAGTCCGCAGATGATGCTGAGCATCCTCGGCTTTGGCATGGTCATTACGTTCATGTACTTGATCATGAGCAAACGCCTGTCGCCGCTCGTCGCCCTGATCACCATCCCCATCCTGTTCGCGCTGATCGGCGGCTTCGGCGCCGGCATCGACGAGATGATGCTGGAGGGCATCAAGAAGATCGCGCCGACCGGCGTGATGCTGATGTTCGCCATCCTCTACTTCGGCGTGATGATCGACGCCGGCCTGTTCGATCCGCTGGTGCGGGTGATCCTGCGCTTCGTCAAGGGCGATCCGATGAAGATCGTGCTCGGCACCGCGGTGCTGGCGATGCTGATCTCGCTCGACGGTGATGGCTCGACCACCTACATGATCACCGTCTCGGCGATGCTGCCGCTGTACCAGCGGCTGGGCATGAACGCGCTGAACATGACCTGCGTGACCATCCTCGCCGGCGGCGTGATGAACCTGACCCCGTGGGGCGGCCCGACCGCACGCGCGGCCACCGCGCTGCACGTGGACCCCGCCGATGTGTTCGTGCCGCTGATCCCGTCGATGGTGATCGCCTGTGCCGGCGTGCTGCTGCTGGCCTGGTACCTGGGCCTGAAGGAACGCCGTCGCCTGGGCGTGGTGACCCTGCCCAAGGGCGGCAGCTGGATGGACAACAGCGTGTCCGACGACAGCAACCCGCTGCCGACCGTGGAAGACGCCGAGGACATCAAGCGTCCGAAGCTGCTGTGGGTCAACCTGGCCCTGACCGTGGCGCTGATGACCGCGCTGATCATCGGCGTGCTGCCGATGCCGGTGCTGTTCATGGTCGGCTTCGCCATCGCCCTGGTGATCAACTATCCGAACCTGGCCGAGCAGCGCCGCCGCGTGGTCAACCACGCCGGTAACGTGCTGTCGGTGGTGTCGCTGATCTTCGCCGCTGGCATCTTCACCGGCATCCTCAACAACACCGGCATGGTCGAAGCGATGTCGCACAGCTTCCTGGCGGTGATTCCGGAATCGTGGGGCCCGTACCTGGCGGTGATCACGGCGGTGGCGTCGATGCCGTTCACCTTCTTCATGTCCAACGACGCGTTCTACTTCGGCGTGCTGCCGATCCTGTCCGAGGCCGCCGGCAACTACGGCATCACCCCGGTGGAAATGGCGCGTGCCTCGCTGGCCGGCCAACCGGTGCACCTGCTCAGCCCGCTGGTGCCGTCCACCTACCTGCTGGTGGGCCTGGCCAAGGTCGAGTTCGCCGACCACCAGAAGTTCACCCTGAAGTGGGCCATCGCCATCTCGATGCTGCTGATGGTCGGCAGCCTGCTGTTCGGCCTGTACCCGCTCGCGGCC
The DNA here is from genome assembly GCF_040984485.1 of Stenotrophomonas sp. WED208. NCBI lineage: Bacteria > Pseudomonadati > Pseudomonadota > Gammaproteobacteria > Lysobacterales > Lysobacteraceae > Stenotrophomonas > Stenotrophomonas sp. WED208. Next base: position 753,556 of record NZ_JAZARB010000001.1, on the reverse strand, counting down.
TGATCCCTTACCAAAGGAGCCTTCTGCAATGACGCTTCGAATCGCTTACGTCACCAGCGGCATGGGCAGTGTCGGTACTGCCATCTGCCAGAGCCTGGCCCGCAGCGGCCACACCGTGGTCGCCGGTTGCGCGCCGAACTCGCCGCGCAAGGCCAACTGGCTGCGCGAGCAGCGCGAACAGGGCTTCGACTTCATCGCCTCCGAAGGCAACGCGACCGACTGGGCCTCGACCAGCGCGGCGTTCGCCAAGGTCCGCGCCGAAGTCGGCGAGGTGGATGTACTGGTCAACAATTCCGGCGGCAGCCGCGACCTGCTGTTCCGGCAGATGACGGTGGAAGACTGGAACGCGGTGATCGCCTCCAACCTCAATGCGCTGTTCAACCTGACCAAGCAGGTGGTCGATGGGATGGCCACGCGTGGCTGGGGCCGCATCATCAACATCGGCTCGGTCAGCGCCCACAAGGGCCAGATCGGGCAGGTGAACTACGCCACTGCCAAGGCCGCGATGCATGGTTTCAGCCGTGCGCTGGCCGCGGAAGTGGCCTCGCGCGGGGTGACCGTCAACACGCTGTCGCCGGGCTACATCGCCAGCCAGGCAATCAGCAGCTTCCCGCCGGATGTACTGGACCGGCTGGCCGCCTCGGTACCGGTGCGCCGCCTGGGTCGCCCCGAGGAAGTAGCCGGCCTGTGCGCCTGGCTGGCCTCGGACGAAGCTTCGTACGTGACCGGCGCCGACTATCCGGTCAACGGCGGCCTGTACATGGGTTGAGCCCTCCTCCACGCAGTGCGTGGGCCGCCTCCCCCACGGAGTGCGCGGGGCCGGTGAACCTTCGTTCGCGAGGGGGATCCGGCCCCTTTTTGTTTCTGCATTTCTGAGACGCACTTCCCGATACATCGGCAGAACCGGTGCTATACCTGCCAGCGCTCGCTGAGCCCGATGGATGAACGGCTGGAATCGCGGATCAAGGAGGTTGGCATGCGTGCATTGCTGATTGCGCTTCTCGTGGTCGCCACTACGCTGCTGGCGACACCGGCCCGCGCGGAGCCCCCGCCCATGCGGGTGATCACGGGTCTGGGCTGCCCCGACTGGCTGATCCCAGGCGCGCCCACGCTCGACGCGCAGATCACCGGCCATCCGGAGTGGACCTTCGCCTGGGCTCCCGCGTCCTATACCAATCGCAATCCCATCCGGATCTACATCCAGTCCTTCGACTGCGATTCCTCCGACATTGCAGGCTATTACTTCCGGATCGCAGCCATTGCCCATGAAGTGGGACACGCACTGTACTTCGAAGGTATCGCCTTGAGCACCCGAGGTGCATTCATCCAGCACTTCTGCACCATGGAGGGGAAAGCGGTACTCAACAACCTCACCGCGCGCAGTGAGCTTCTGGTGACCAGCCTGGGGTACTACGACATCGGCGTAGCTGCATCCAACGGACCTGGCCTCATCGCACAGGCCGATGCCGGCGGTGAAGACCTGGACCGGCGGGTAGGTAAGCTGTTCTGCGACAACAACGTAACTTCAACCACCGGCGAGAACTACAACGACTTCTACGGAAGAATCTACGATGAAGCGATCGCAGCCCGTCCCTGAACTTCTTCTGCTCCTGAGCCTGTTGGTTGCCGGTTCTGCAGCTGCAGCCACGTCCGCTGCCACTGCGGAAGAGGCGGACGCAACCTGGCGGCTCGTGGAGCGCTGGTCCTTGCAACTGGCACGCTCTGACCTAGTCGCGCAGCTGTCTCCCCTGGCTCCGGCCGGCTCGCGTTCGGAAGCAAGAAGGGGCCGGGGCGACAGCGCCACCATCGATCTGGCGCCATTCGTGGTCGCTGGGAGGATCAAGGGGCCTTCTGGCCAGATCTACACCGATGCGTCGGGGCGAATCATCAAAGGCATTACGCTGTCGCTGGGCGGCGCCTGCATCTCGCGAAAGCAGATGGGTCGTCGCTACCCCGACTTCAACGTCCTTTCCGTCCCGTCAGGGCATAGCCTCGACGAGTCCACGGTGTTCGGTACGGTAGTGAACGGCATCCAGATCGGGTTCTCATTCTCCGAACATGACCGTGACTGCATGGACCAGCTCAAATTGAGCTGGCCAGGGGAGCGCTTCTGATTCCCACCGACATACCACCATGACGAACAGGTTGCAGGACGCACACCACTGCCCTGCATCGTTCGTTGGTTTTTCGTAAAGAAGGTTTCATGTTCCGTTCGCATAGTGGCCATGCACCGCGCACGCGTGCCGGTGACCACCCCCAATGCAACGGACCACCATGCAGACCCGACACCTGACGATCGCCGTGGCGATCGCGCTCTCCGCCGCCGCCAGCGCCCATGCCGCCACCGCCGCCGATACCGGCGCCAGCACCGAGGCCGCGCTGAGCGCGCAGACGCTGGATACCGTCTCCGTGATCGGCCAGGGCGAGACCCGCCAGGTGCAGCGCATCACCACCGTCGACAAGCAGGTGCTGCCGCCGGGCACCAGCGGCCAGAAGATCCTCGACCGCCTGCCGGGCGTGTCGGTGCAGTCCAACGACGCCTTCGGTGCCAACGAGGAATCGCAGACCATCAGCCTGCGTGGCTTCGACAAGAGCCGCCTGGGCTACACGCTGGACGGCATCCCGCTGGGCGACAACAGCTACGGCAACTACAACGGCCTGAGCATCGCCCGCGCGATCATCGCCGAGAACCTGGCCGGTGCCGAGCTGTCGCAGGGCATCGGTTCGCTGGGCGTGGCCTCGACCAGCAACCTGGGCGGCACCATCCAGTATTTCTCGATGGACCCGTCCACCGAATTCGGTGGCCGCGCCAGCGTCACCGTCGGCGACAACAGCCAGCGCCGTGGCTACCTGCGCGTGGATACCGGCGACATCAACGGCTTCTCGGCCTATGTGTCCGGCGTGCACCAGGACCAGGACATGTGGGCCGCGCCGTACCAGAACCAGACCACCCGCCAGTTCAATGCCAAGGCGGTGTGGAATGTCGGCGACCACCGCTTCGGTGCGTTCGTGGCCACCTCGCGCGCCAGCCAGGCCAACTACGCCTACCTGTCCAAGGACATGCTGGCCCGCGGCCTGGGCTATGACTGGAACATCTATGCACCGGACTGGGATCGCGCCGTCGCCGCCGCGTACTGCGCGCCGGGCACCTACAACAAGGCGCGCTGCGCATTCAGCGGCGGCGTCAACAGCATCGACGATGCGTACTACCAGAGCCGTGCGCTGCGCGACGACAACCTGTATTCGGTGGATGCCGACCTGCGCCTGGGCGAGCAGGGCCGCCTGAAGCTGCTGGCCTATCACCACGACAACCGTGGCCAGGGCCACTGGTGGGCACCGGGCCAGCCGTCCTACCCGGGTACCGACAGGATGCTGCCGATCTCGATCCGCAGCACCAACTACACGATCAACCGCGATGGCCTGACCGCCGCGCTGTCGTGGACGGTGGGCATCCACGAACTGGAAGCCGGCCTGTGGTACGAGCAGAACGACCATAACGTGTCGCGCAACTTCTACTACATCAGCGGTCCGTTCCTGGACGACCTGTACCTGAAGAACCCGGACCGCCTGTTGTTCAACCAGGACTTCGACATCCGCACCCGCCAGTTCTACGTACAGGACCGCATGCGCTTCCTGGACCAGCGCCTGACCGTGGATGTCGGCATCAAGAGCCCCAACACCCGCATGCGCGCCACCGCCCAGCCGGGCGTGGAAACCAGCATTGCCTCGGGCACGCTGACCGCCAAGAAGTCGGTACTGCCGCAGGTGGGCCTGGGCTTCAAGCTCAATGCCAACAACGAGCTGTTCGCCTCCTACGCCGAGAACATCGCCGCCTTCGTCGGTGGTGGCAGCGGCGGCCCGCTGCAGGTGTCGCCGGAATCGTTCGCGGCCAGTGCCGGGCTGGAGCCGGAGAAGTCCAAGAGCCTGGAAGCCGGCTTCCGTACCTTCGGCGAGAAGTACCAGGCGTCGATCGCGGCCTACAACGTGAAGTTCGACAACCGCCTGCTGTCGCTGAACCCGTGCTCGAGCATCGAAGTCGGCACGCGTCCGGAGTGCGTGACGCGCTTCATCAACGTCGGTTCGGTGAAGAGCCACGGTGCGGAGCTGACCTTCATCCTCAAGCCGATCGACGGCCTGCAGTGGTACAACGCGCTGTCCTGGAACAAGACCACCTACGAGGACGACTACCTGTCCGGCGGTGCGGTGGTGCCGGTGGCCGGCAAGATCACCGTGGATACGCCGCAGCGCATGGCCTCCAGTGAAATCAGCTGGAACCGCGATGGCTTCTTCGCCAGCCTGCGTGCCAAGTACACCGGCAAGCGCTACTACACCTACACCAACGACCAGTCGGTGCCGGGCGTGACCACCTTCGACGCTGGTGCGGGCTACGATTTCGGCCCGGGCCTGGGCCTGCGCAACGTTCGGGTGTCGTTGAACGCGACCAACCTGACCAACAAGCGCTACGCCGGCCAGCTGAGCTCGTTCGCACCGACCGATCCGAAGGGCACGCGTTATGCGATCCATGCGAGCGCACCGCGGCAGTTGTTCATGACGGTGGCGGCGGAGTTCTAAATCGAAAGCGGGCGCTGCGGCGCGTTGATTGTTCCTGCATGGCGTGGGTAGGCAGGCCCATGCAGGACACGCCGTAAACCCATCCATGGGGGCTCGATCGGCGCATCCATGCGCCTCACGGTCCTGCATGGGCCTGCCTACCCACGCTGGACAGTTCCCCGCGCCGGCGCGGAGGCAATTGAAAGCAAGAGCAAAAAGCAAAAGCAAAAGCAAAAGCAAAGAGCCGGGCGTTGCCCGGCTCTTTGCTTTTCAAGCTCTTCAAGCGCAATCCCTCTGGTGGATTGCTGGCCGTCTCGCGGGAAATTGTCTGGAGCGGGGGGCTTGCGCTGGCCAGGACCGTCCACGGCATGGATGCCGTGGCCGAGCCTACAGGGACGTACTTGCGGCGTGTCCTGGCCAGCGCAAGCCCCCCGCTCTCCCCGATATCAATCGAGACGCCACAAGCCGCCAACGCATTTCATTCCGGCGCCAGCTGGTCCATCCGTATCCGGTTGGCGAACAGCGAGAACGCCAGCATGCCGGCCAGGCCGTTCGCCCGGCTCACCCAATGCGGCAGCCAGCGCGGCGGCTTCAGCACCCCCGCCTCGAACAACGGCGCGAACGCGATCGCATCGGTCAGGCTCATCTTGCCGGCGAACAACCAGCGGCAGACCTGCAGGCGGTCCTCGGCCAGCATGTGGCGGAAGAAGGTATGCACCGACACCAGGCCGCGCAGGTACACCGTATCCTTCGTGAAGGCCAGACCGCCACTTGGCGGCACGCCGCGGAACACGCGCTGTGCCGAAGCGAAACTCTCTTCCGCGTTCTGCCCGGCGTCGCAGAAATAGCGGAACACTGCGATGAAATCGGCGCCTTCGCGCGCCATCGCAATCGCTTCGGTACGCAGGCTGATGCGCTTGAGGCGCTCGATGTCGATGCTGCCGGTGATCTGCTCGGCGAAGGTGGCCAGCCCTTCCTGGGTCGCGGTCACCCGCGGCGAGGACAGTGCCAGGCTCGGCAGCACCGGCTGCTCGCGGCCGTTCAGGGCGGTCAGCGAATGCACCAGCGCTTCATGGTGGAACAGCTGCGCGCGGTCGTAGGCACTGAAGCGCGCACTGGTGCGCAGGCGGATGCGGGTCGGGCCTGCAGCCGCCTTGGACACCAGTTCCGGATCCAGCTGCACCTGGATGATGCGCGATTCGAAGAAGGCGTCCAGATCGTTCTGCAGCTGCAGTTGCAGCGCGATGGCCGAGACCGGCACCTGCTCTTCCGGTGCCAGCAGTTCGTGGTCCAGCTCGGCGGCGATCTGGATGAAGTGGCGCGCCGCTTCGCGCGTGCTCGGGCCATTGCCCGGCAGCGGCTGCTCGGGTGCGCCGAACAGCTGCACCGAACAGGAGTCGACGGCGGCGGTGCCCAGCCCTTCCAACAGCTGTGCAGCCAGGTCCCAGCTCTGCGCCGACTGCCGCACGTAGTGACCCAACGGATGGCTGTCGTCGCAGTCGGCGGCGATCGCGGCCAGTGCGCGGCGTTCTTCGCTGAAGTCCAGCTTCGGGTAATCCACCTTCGGCAGTACCGGCTGGCCACGCGCCACGCTGGCCAGGAACGGTGCCTGCACCGTTGCTGGCCAGCTGGTCAGGCCCAGCAGGCGGATGCCTCCCACGGCCTCGACCAGACGCGCATCGAGCGCTGCATGGTGGGCCACGTCACGGTCCAGCGTCGCGATCGGTTCCATGCGCGGACTATAGCGCTCTGCCCGCACGTTGGTAGGTGCCAACCTGGGTTGGCATCCGCCGAGGGCGGGCTTTGGAACCATTCGTGCCAACCAAGGTTGGTACCTACCAGGAGCGGGCAGTTAGCACCCACCCGAAGCAGGCAGACGCGAGTTCATTGCAGGGGTCAGAGCCCATTGCGGTGCAATGGGATCCGACCCCGCGATACCGATCAGCGCCGACGCGGCTTGCCTGCCGGACGGAACTGCTGGCCCTTGCCCTTCTTGCCACCGCGTTCCTGCGCGGTCTCGGCCTGGCGCACCGCCAGCTTGGCGGCGGCGGCGGCGACTTCTTCCTTCAGCTTGAAGTAGTTCAGCAGCCGGCTCTCTTCGATCTCGCCGGCCTCGATCGCTGCACGCACGGCACAGCCCGGTTCCTGCTGGTGCTTGCAGTCGTTGAAGCGGCACTGTGCGGCCAGCGCTTCGATGTCGGCGAAGCCACCTTCGGACAGCGTCTCTTCACCGGTCGGCTTCAACTCGCGCATGCCCGGGGTGTCGATCAGACAGGCGCCCATCGGCAACGGCATCAGCGCGCGGTGCGTGGTGGTATGGCGGCCACGTGAATCGTTGGCGCGCACTGCGTTGGTCTTCATCCGCTGCTCGCCGAGCAGGGTGTTGGTCAGCGTGGACTTGCCGGCACCGGAGGAACCGACCAGCACCACCGTGCGGCCCGGGCCCAGCCACGGCTGCAGCACCGCCACGCTGTCGGCATCCAGGCCGTTGATCGCATGCAGCGCGATGCCCTGCATCTCCAGCTCTTCCAGAACCGCCAGCGCATCCTCGCTGTACTCGGTCTGGTCGGCCTTGGTCAGCACCACTACCGGTTCGGCACCACCACCACCGACCAGCAGCAGGTAGCGCTCGATGCGGCGCGGATTGAAGTCGGCATCCAGGCCACAGACGATGAACACCGTATCGATGTTGGCGGCGATCACCTGCTGATGATAGTGCTCGCCGGCCGCACCGCGCTTGATCGCGGTACGCCGCGGCAGCAGCGCGACGATGCGGATGCCGTCGAGCAATACCCAGTCACCTACCGCCGGCCGTTCATGGCTGGGGAAGCGCGGGCGCTGCCATTCCGGCAGCGACTCGGCCTTGATCGACGCATCCGGGCCATCGGCCACCACATAGTGGGTGCGGTGCTGTTCGATCACCCGCGCCGGGCGGGCCTGCGGGTGAGCGGCCATGGCGGCCTGCCAGTCGGCCTGCTGCGCCGGGCCCGGCCAGGGCCAGCCGATGGTCTGCAGGGCGATGAAATCGGGGGTCTGGGTCATCACCGCCATTCTACCTGTGCCGGCGCCCTGCCAGCCCAGCATTGACGGGGCCCGAGCCCTTGCCATGCATTGCAGCAATTCCGGTAGGATGGAAGCCCCATGCCTTTTGACGGCCCAGCTCCCATGTCCACCAACTCGCCCAAGCCCCTGGCCATCCGCGAGCGCCTTTCCGAAGTGCGCTACGAAATCCGCGGAGAACTGGCGCGGCGAGCCCGGGAGCTGGAGGCGCAGGGCCGCAAGCTGATCAAGCTCAACATCGGCAACCCCGGCGCCTTCGGCTTCCGTGCGCCTGAGCACCTGCAGCGCGCGATCGCCGATGACATGGGCCGCACCGACCCGTACACCCACCAGCAGGGCCTGCCGGTGGCACGTGAAGCCATCGCGGCGTACTACGCCCGCCGTGGCGCGCCCGATGCCCATCCGGACCGCGTCTTCCTCGGCAATGGCGTCAGCGAACTGATCGACCTGTCGCTGCGTGCGCTGCTCAATCCCGGCGACGAAGTGCTGGTGCCCTCGCCGGACTATCCGCTGTGGTCGGCCTCGACCATCCTCAACGATGGCCGCCCGGTGTACTACCGCTGCGCACCGGAGAACGGCTTCCAGCCGGACCCGAGCGAGATCGAGACGCTGGTGTCCTCGCGCACCCGCGCCATCGTGCTGATCAACCCGAACAACCCCAGCGGCGCCAGCTACCCGCGCGAACTGCTGGAGCGCGTGGTGGAAATCGCGCGCCGCCACAACCTGTTGCTGCTGGTCGACGAGATCTACGACCAGATCCTGTACGACGACGCGGTGTTCCAGCCGGTCGCACCGCTGGCCGGTGATCATCCGTGCCTGACCTTCAGCGGCCTGAGCAAGGTGCACCGCGCCTGCGGCTGGCGCGTGGGCTGGGCCCACCTCAGCGGCGATGATGCCCGCCTGGGTGACTTCCGCGCGGCGCTGGACCTGCTCGGTGCGCTGCGCCTGTGCGCCAACGTGCCGGGCCAGTACGCCATCGAGGCCGCGGTGAACGGCCCGGACACCATTTCCGAGCTGTGCACGCCGGGCGGTCGCCTGTATGAGACCCGCCGCGCGGTGATCGAGGCCTGCGAAGCCAGCGAGCACCTGTCGCTGGTCGCTCCCGCCGGTGCGCTGTACGCATTCCCGGCCGTGGTCGGCGCTGCGGCGAAGGGCTTCGACGACCACAACTTCGCGCTGGACCTGATGAACAACGAGGGCGTGCTGGTGGTGCCGGGCTCGAGCTTCAACGTGCCCTACCGCCACCATTTCCGCGTGACCCTGATGCCGGAAGCCTCGGTGATGCGCGATGTATTCGCGCGCATTGACCGTGCCCTGGCCCGCCGTGCCGAGGACGCGACCAAGGTCGTGCCGCTGAAGCCGCGCCGTTCGGTGGCCTGACCTGTGACCCTGTCCTACCTGGCGCTGGGCGATTCGTACACCATCGGTGAAGCGGTTGCAGTCGAAGGCCGCTGGCCGCACCAGCTGGCTGCCGCGCTGCGTGCACAGGGCACTGAGCTGTCCGATCCGCAGACCATTGCGACCACCGGCTGGACCACCGACGAACTTGATGCGGGCATCGATGCGACCGCGCCGCAGGGGCCGTTCGATTTCGTCAGCCTGCTGATCGGCGTCAACAACCAGTACCGCGGGCGTCCGCTGGACGAATACCGCAGCCAGTTCCAGGCCCTGCTGCAGCGGGCGATCGGCTTCGCTGGCGGTGACGCCGGCCGCGTGCTGGTGCTGTCCTTCCCCGATTGGGGTGCGACCCCGTTCGGCGCCGGCAGTGGCCGCGACCTGGCCGCCATCGAGATCGAGACCGACGAGTTCAACGCGGCTGCCGAGGTGATCAGCACCCAGCAGGGCGTGGCCTTCGTCGACATCACCGATATCAGCCGTGACCACGGTGACGACCCGGCGATGATTGCCGAGGACGGCCTGCATCCTTCGGCGCGGATGTACGCGCTGTGGAGCGCGCGCGCCCTGCCGGTGGCCGCGCACCTGCTTGGCGGCACGGACTGAGGCGATGGACGGCACGCCACGGACTGGCACGCCCCTGCCCTGCACTCCCCTGGCGGCCCCGCAAGCCCGCTTGATCGCCGACGCATTCCGGCCGGCGCAGGTCTGGGGGAGCCGCCGCGACTACTACTACACACGCGGCAAACTTGGCAGCGATCCGCTGTACGACGGCGTGCTGCAGCATCTGCCTGACGATGGGCAGCCGGTGCTGGACCTGGGTTGCGGCCTCGGCCTGTTCGCCCATGTGCTGCGCCAGCGCGGCGGTAGCCAGCGCTACCTGGGCCTGGACGTGGATGCCGGCAAGATCGCGCGTGCCAGGCGTGCAGCCGCCGACCTGCCCGATGTGCACTTCGACTGCCTGGATGTGCAGGCGCCGCTGCCGGCCCAATCCGGGCACGTCCTGCTGCTGGACGTACTGCAGTATCTGGACGCGGGGCCGCAACAGGCGCTGCTGCACGCGGCAAGCACACGGGTGGCCCCGGGTGGTCGCCTGCTGCTGCGCACGCCGCTGGCCACCGGCGACAGCCGCGACCGCACCACGCGGGTGGCTGACCGGCTGGCCTGGCTGGTCGGCTGGATGAGCACACGGCCGCGTCACTACCCCGATCCACAGGTACTGCAGGCGACGCTGACCGAAGCTGGATTGCAGGTGACTGCACCCCGGCCGCTGCACGGGCGTACCCCGTTCAACAGCTGGCTGCTGGTGGCCGAACGCCCTTCGTTGTAGCGCCGAGCTCACGCCCGGCTGCCCTCCGACGTCTTCCGGTGCTGCGCACCGCCGCCCGAGCATCGGCTCGGGCGCTACAGGATGATCGCCAGCCCTTGTAGAGCCGAGCCCATGCTCGGCTGCCTCAAGCGACCAGAACCCTGGGTTACAGGGCCGGCAGTTGCGCCTTCAGGCCACGCTCGTCCAGCGCCTGCAGCACGCGCTCGATGATCGACAGGTTGTGACCGTGGGCAGCCCCCTCATGCAGCAGCACGATGGCGCCCGGGCGCAGGTCGGGCAGCAGCCGATCGAGCACGCCCTGCGCCGTGCAGTCGATGCCGTCGAAGCCGCGCGCACTCCAGCCCACCCGGACCAGCCCCAACCGCTGCAGCACCGGCGCCACGAACGGATTGGTCATGCCCACCACCGAGCGGTACCAGCGCACCGGCTGGCCACCCAGGGTCTGCAATGCATGCTGGCAACCCTCGATCTCGGCGCGCATCGCGGACGGGCCCAGCCGCCAGAAGCGTGCCTGCGGATGGCTGTGGCTGTGATTGCCGAGGTCGTGGCCACGGCGCAGGATCTCGGCTACCAGTTCCGGCTGCGCCAGCGCACGTTCGCCCACCAGGAAGAAGGTGGCGCGCGCCTGGTGGCGGTCCAGCAGGTCGAGCACGGCGCGGGTTTCCGGGCCAGGACCGTCATCGATCGTCAGCCATACCGTGTTGCCGGCCTCCGGCAGCCGGCTCAGCACCGGCGCATAGAAGCGGCTGTTGGGCAGGAACACCGGCACCATGAACAGCGCATGGCTGGCCACCATCAGTGGCAGCCCCCAGTGCCAGCCGGCCAGGGCCCAGACCAGGATCACGGCCAGCTGCGACGCCACCAGCCAGGGCAGCCAGCGCCAGGGGCGGGCCGGGATGCGATGCAATGTTCCTGCGTTGCTCATCCCCCATGATGCCATGGGGGTTAGAATTGATGATTCGAATTCCCGGAACCCCGACGTCCATGTCCCTCGATCCCGCCCTGCGTTCGCGCATCGAATCCATCCTCAACGCCAACCGCGTCGTGCTGTTCATGAAGGGCCAGCCGTCGATGCCGCAGTGCGGCTTCTCGGCCAAGGCCGTGGGCGCCCTGCAGGACCTCGGCGTCGAGTTCGCCCACGTCAACGTGCTGGCCGACCAGGAAATCCGTGAAGGCATCAAGGCCTATGGCGACTGGCCGACCATCCCGCAGCTGTACATCGACGGCGAACTGGTCGGCGGCAGCGACATCGTGCTGCAGATGGCCGCCAGCGGCGAGCTGAGCAGCGTGCTGGGCCTGGCTGCGCCGGACCGTACCCCGCCGAGCATCACCGTCACCCCGGCCGCCGTGGAAATGCTCAAGGGCGCGCTGGCCGATGCTCCGGGCGCTGCCCTGCAGCTGTCCATCGACGCCGGTTTCCAGCCGAACTTCCAGCTGGCCCCGCACGACGAAGGCGCGATTGCCGCCGAGTCCAACGGCCTGCGCGTGCAGTTCGACCTGGCCAGCGCGCGTCGCGCCAACGGCATCACCATCGACTGGGTGGACGACATCCGCGGCAAGGGCCTGGCCATCGACAACCCGAACGCGCCCAAGCCGGTGCAGGAAATCAGCGTGCGCGACGCCGACGACCTGGTGCGTGCCGGCAACATCACCCTGGTGGACGTGCGCCCGGCCGACGAGCGCGCCATCGCAGCCGTCGGCGTGCCGTTCAAGAGCTTCGACGGCAACGGCCGCGCCGCGCTGGAAGCCCTGCCGAAGGACACCGCACTGGCCTTCATGTGCCACCACGGTGGCCGCAGCGCGCAGGCCGCCGAGCAGTTCCGCGCCCTGGGCTTCACCAAGGTCTTCAACGTCACCGGCGGCATCAACGCCTGGTCGGAAGAGGTGGACAACGGCGTGCCGAAGTACTGATCGGCACCGAAAAAGGGGACGGAGGGGATTAAGTCGTTTGTGCCTCAAACGACTTAATCCCCTCCGTCCCCTTTTTCTTAGCCGGCGAACCCGCCTTCGGCCAGGTAATCCAGTTCTTCCGGCGAGGGAATGCGACCCAGCACGGCGTTGCGATGCGGGAAACGACCGAAGCGGCGGATGATGTCGCGATGCAGTTCGGCGTACTGCAGGTATTCCTTGTCACCCAGCACGTCGAACATCGCCACCGAGCGGTCCTGGTCCAACGGGTCCTCGGAGTGCTCGAACGGCAGGTAGATGAAGGCACGCAGCTTCGGCACCAGCTGCAGGTCCAGGCCTTCCTCGATCGCGCGCATGGCGTAGTGCCGCGCCAGGCCATCGGTGGCGTAGGAATGGGCGGTACCGCGGAAGCAGTTGCGCGGAAACTGGTCCAGCAGCAGCATCAAGGCGAGTGCGCCCTCGGCGCTGCCCAGCCAATGCTCGCGTGCGCGCGACGCCGCAGCGAAATGCTCGTCCAGAAACAACTGGCGGAACTGCGCGTCGAACGCGTCGTCGCGGGCGAACCACTTCGCCGGGCCCGCCTCCTTCCAGAAATCCACCACTTGCGCGGCAACGTCCATCACCTACTCCCCAGGGCCGGCGCGCTGCGCGCGGCCATCATCATCATTCGTCGAAGCGCAGGTGGCGGACCGACTTGCCGTTGCGCCGGATAAGCTTAAGCGCCTCGATACCGATCTGGATATGATTTTCCACGAACTGGGAGCTGACCTTGGCATCGGAGGCCTCGGTCTTGACCCCGTCGGGGATCATCGGCTGGTCCGAGACCAGCAGCAGCGCGCCACTGGGGATGTGGTTGGCGAAGCCGGCGGCGAACACCGTGGCCGTTTCCATGTCGATGGCCATGCAGCGCATCGCCCGCAGGCGCTCCTTGAAGGCCTCGTCATGCTCCCAGACCCGGCGGTTGGTGGTGTAGACGGTGCCGGTCCAGTAATCGTGGCCGAGGTCGCGGATCATGGTCGAGACCGCACGCTGCAGCGCGAAGGCCGGCAGCGCTGGCACTTCCGGCGGCAGGTAGTCACCCGAGGTGCCCTCGCCGCGGATCGCCGCGATCGGCAGCACCAGGTCGCCCAGCTGGTTCTTGCGCTTGAGGCCACCGCACTTGCCCAGGAACAACACGGCCTTGGGCATCACCGCCGACAGCAGGTCCATGATGATCGCGGCATTGGGGCTGCCCATGCCGAAGTTGATCATGGTGATGCCGTCGATGGTGGCACTGGCCATCGGCCGGTCCAGGCCGATGATGGGCGCGCCGGTCAGCTCGGAAAAGGTATGCAGGTAGCCGCCGAAGTTGGTCAGCAGGATGTGCTGGCCGAACTGGTCCAGGGGCACGCCGGTATAGCGTGGCAGCCAGTTGTCGACAATTTCCTGCTTGCTCTTCATGGCGGGGAACCGGTACGGCGGGGGGACCGGCTATTTTCGGTCAGCTGGGCGGTGCCGTCGAGCCGCCGTCGGCCAGCCTGTGAAGAAGGTCACTTGGCAAGGCCCCGCCGCCCGGCTAGCGTCGGCGGCTGGATCACGCTGCAAGGGGAACTGCATGGCATCGACGTTGTTGCGCGCCGGGGTGGCACTGGCGCTGCTTTCATTGAGCACGGCACCGGCGGTGGGCGCCTCGCGCTTCGTCGCCGATCCCTACCCAAGCACCTACCAGGCGCATCCCGATGCGCCGGTGCTGATCCAGAACGCCACCGTGCTGACCGGCACCGGCCAGCGCCTGGAAAATGCCGACGTGCTGCTGCGCGACGGTCGCATCGTCGCCGTCGGCCGCCAGCTGCAGACCGACGCCGGTGTCACCCGCATCGATGCGCAGGGCAAGTGGGTCACGCCGGGCCTGATCGACGTGCACTCGCACCTGGGCGTGTACCCCAGCCCCGGCGTTGGCGCGCACAGCGACGGCAACGAGATGACCGCACCGGTCACCGCCAACGTCTGGGCCGAGCACTCGGTGTGGCCGCAGGACCCGGGCTTCGCCACCGCGCTGGCCGGCGGCGTGACCAGCATGCAGGTGCTGCCGGGCTCGGCCAACCTGGTGGGTGGCCGCGGCGTGACCCTCAAGAACGTACCCGCGGTGACCTACCAGGCGATGAAGTTCCCCGGTGCACCGTGGGGCCTGAAGATGGCCTGCGGCGAGAACCCCAAGCGCGTCTATGGCGAAGGCAAGGGCGTTGCACCCGCCACGCGCATGGGCAACGTGGCCGGCTACCGCGCCGCCTTCATCGATGCCGCCGACTACATCGCCAAGAACAAGCCGAAGCCAGCCAAGCGCAAGGGCTGGTTCGGCAGTGACAAGGGCGACAGCGCCGGTGATGCCGGCGGCAAGCGCGATCTCAAGCTGGACACGCTGGCCGGCGCGATCGAAGGCGACATCCGCGTGCACATCCACTGCTACCGTGCCGACGAGATGGCCACCATGCTCGACCTGGCCAAGGAGTTCGGTTTCAAGGTCGCTGCGTTCCACCACGGCGTGGAGGCCTACAAGCTGGCCGACCGGCTGGCCGCCGACGGCGTCTGCGGTGCGCTGTGGGCCGACTGGTGGGGCTTCAAGATGGAAGCCTTCGACGGCATCCCGGAGAACATCGCGCTGGTCGACCGGCCGAAGAACAGCTGCGCCATCGTCCACTCCGATTCACCCGAGGGCATCCAGCGCCTGAACCAGGAAGCGGCCAAGGTGATGGCGTCCGCGCGCCGCGCGCGCATGCCGGAGATCACGCCCGAACACGCCATCACCTGGATGACCGCCAACGCCGCCAAGGCGCTGGGCATTGAAGGCCAGACCGGCACCCTGGAAGCCGGCAAGATGGCCGATGTGGTGGTCTGGAACGGCAACCCCTTCAGTTCGTATGCGCTGGCCGAGCAGGTCTTCATTGATGGCCGCAGGTTGTACGACCGCAGTGCACCGGCAGCGACGCCGCGTTCCGATTTCCAGCTTGGCCAGGAGGTGCGCTGATGGTGGTGCTCAAGCGATTGGCGCAGTCTGCCGCGAAGGGCAGCCGAGCATGGCTCGGCGCTACTGTCATGGTGTTGGCCTGCATCTCCACATCCGCGCAGGCACAGGACCTGCTGGTGCGCAACGCAACGGTGCACACCGCCAGCGCACGTGGCAGCCTGCAGAACGCGGACGTGCTGGTGCAGGGCGGCATCATCCGTGCGGTGGGCAATGGCCTGTCGGCGCCGGCCGGCGCCAGCGTGGTCGAGGCCAATGGCCGTCCCCTGACACCGGCGCTGTTTGGTGGCATCACCGAAACCGGTATCGAAGAGGTCTCGGGTGAATCAAGCACGGTGGACAGTTCGTTGAAGCTCGGTGAGCAGCCGCTGCGCCCGGAATTCGACGTCACGCTCGCCTACAACCCGGCCTCGGTGCTGATTCCGGTCACGCGCCTGGAAGGCATCGGCTTCACTGCGCTGGGCGCTGCCACCGGCGGTGGTTTCGTCGCCGGCCAGGGCGGCGTGATGCGGCTCGATGGCAGCACCGATCCGATCGGCCCGCGTGCCCTGTTCCTGCGCATCGGCGCGGCAGCCTCCGAACTGACCGGGCATTCGCGCGCCGCGCAATGGATGCTTCTACAGCAGATGATCGACGAAGCCCGCGGCCAGGTGGCTGCGGACTCGCCGCACGCGCTGCTGACGCCGGCTGGACGCCGCACGCTCAGTCGCTACCTGGCCGGCCAGGGCCGCATCGTGGTGGAGGTGGATCGCGCCGCCGACATCCGCCAGCTGCTGCGCTGGGCCACCCGCGAAAAGGTGAAGATCGCCATCGCCGGTGCCAGCGAAGCCTGGCAGGTGGCCCCGGAGCTGGCCGCCGCGCACGTGCCGGTGTTCGTCGACGTGCTGGCCAACCTGCCGGCCAGCTTCGACCAGCTCGGCGCCACCCTGGAAAACGCCGCGCGCCTGCAGCGTGCCGGCGTGGCGGTTTCCTTCGTGCAGCGCGGTGACGCCACCCACAACGCGCGCAAGATGCGCCAGCTGGCCGGCAACGCGGTGGCCAACGGTCTGCCGTGGGCCGATGGCCTGGCTGGGCTGACCCGGGTGCCTGCACAGGCATTCGGGGTGGCCGACCAGATCGGCAGCATCGAGCCGGGCAAGCGCGCCGACCTGGTGCTGTGGGAGGGCGATCCGCTGGACGTGGCGCACTATGCCGAGCAGGTCTGGCTGGGCGGCCGTGCGATGCCGATGCGCTCGCGCCAGACCGAACTGCGTGACCGCTACCTGCAGCGCAACGCGCAGCCCTGACCGCACACGAGGACACACCGATGGCGACGCTGCGCTGGTACTTCGACTTCATCTCTCCGTACTCCTACCTGCACTGGCAGAAGCTGAAGCGGCTGCCGCAGTTCGCGCAGATCCAGACCGTACCGATCGCCTTCGGTGCGGTGCTGCACCACCTGGGCAACCTGGGGCCAGCCGAGATTCCGGCCAAGCGCCGCTTCATCTACCGCCAGCTGCTGTGGACCGCACAGGCCGAGGGCACACCGCTGCGGTTCCCACCGGGCCATCCGTTCAACCCGTTGTCCGCCCTGCGCCTGTGTCTGGCCGCCGGCGCCAGCGTGCAGGCGGTGGACGTCCTGTTCGACTGGATCTGGCGCGACGGCAACGCGGCCGACAGCCCTGACGCCCTGCGCGAACCTGCTGCGCAGCTGGGTATCGAGGATGTCGCCAGCGCCATCGCCGACCCGGCGGTGAAGGAGCAGCTGCGCCGCAACACCGAGGCCGCGATCAGCGCCGACGTGTTCGGTGTGCCCACCCTGGCGATCGACGATGAGCTGTTCTGGGGCAACGATGCGCACCCGCTGATGGCTGCCGTTCTGGCCGATCCTGACCTGCTGCAGCAGCCCGAATGGCGACGCCTGGCCACCCTGCCAGTGGCGGTGCAGCGCAATCGCTGAACAGGGCGTGGCGCGTTTCCCTCGCGCGCCACGCCGGGTTTTGAGATAGATTTCACGTTTCCGAACCTACAACCGCCCTGGAGGGGGAGCCGCGGATGCGCATCGGAATCGTCGTCGACTCGGCCTGCGACCTGCCACAGGACTTCATCGCCGAGCACAACATCGTGCTGCTGCCGATCACCGTACGCATCGGCGAAGCCGTGCTGGCCGATCACCGCGATGAGCAGGCTACCCTCAGCTTCCTGCACGCGCACGTGGCCGAGCACGGCGCTGAAGCGGAGACCATCCCCTTCAGCGTCAACCAGATCCGCGACCTGTTCCTGCAGCAGCTGGTGATCGATTACGACCACGTGTTCTGCATGACCATCACCAAGACCCGCAGCCCGATCCATGACAACGCGCTGCAGGCCAGCTTCGCCATCCTCAACGACTACAAGCCGGTTCGGCAGGCGGCGGGCTACAACTCGCCATTCGCGCTGCGCGTGCTCGACACCCAGAACCTGTTCGCCGCGCAGGCGGTAACTGCGGTGGAAGCGGTGCGCCTGCGCGACAGCAATGCCAGCGTGCAGCAGATCCGCGAACGGCTGGAAGAACTGGCCAGCAACGTGCACGGCTACATGGTCACCCGCGACCTGTACTACATGCGCGCGCGTGCACGGCACAAGGGCGACCGCAGCGTCGGCCTGCTCAGCGCCGCGCTGGGCAGTGCCCTGGACATCAAGCCGGTGCTGCATGGGTACCGCGGCGAGACCGGACCGGTGGCCAAGATCAAGGGTTTCGACAACGCCGTGCAGAAACTGTTTTCGGTGGTCGGCCAGCGCGTGCGTGCCGGGCTGATGACGCCGACGGTCTGCGTCAGCTACGGCGGTGAGCTGGACGAATTGCGCAGCCTTCCCGGCTACGCCCAGTTGAAGGAGGTCTGCGCCAGCCATGGCGTGACCGTGTACGAATCGGTGATGAGCCTGACCGGCATGGTCAACGTCGGCAAGGGCGCGGTCACCGTGGGCTTCGCCGATGGGCCGCATCGGTTCGAGTGAGGCCCCAGCGCGGCGCGGATCTGCACATCGATTCCACCGCGGTTGTGCCAGTCTTCCCGCACCTCAAGGAGAACTCCATGCCTGCGCAGTACCACATCAGCCTGCCCGACCCGTCCAAGGCCCGCGGCAACGATCCTGACCTGTCCTTCCATTCGCAGGGCGCCGCCGGTTTCGCCGAAGAGCTGCAGGACGCCCTGCGCAGCGGCACGCTGTTCGAGCGCTGGAAGGCCAAGCAGCCTGACCCGGACGCGGTGGAACCGCAGTGGGGCGTGACCGACCCGGATGCCACCGTGACCGGCGAGCAGAAGGACCTGCGCATCAACCTTGTGGCCACCACGCGCATCGACAGCGATGTGTTCAAGCAGCGCCTGCGCCTGCTGGCCGGCAGCCACTGGGAGCTGCGCGACGTGCGCTGAGGCCATGCCCTGGTAGTGCCGGCCGCTGGCCGGCACCTCCATGGATGTTATCGCTGCCGGCCAGCGGCCGGCACTACCCCGACGATTTCCTACCAGCCGCCGCGCAAGGCCGTGCTCTGGTAGACGCCAACCTTGGTTGGCGCTTCCGGGAAAATCGCCAACCAAGGTTGGCAACTACAGACGAGCCGCCGGGCGTGGCCCGGCGTTTCCATTTCCCTACCAGCCACCGCCCAGCGCGCGGTACAGCTCCACCCGCGCGATCGCAGCCGTGGCCTGGCTGTTGGCCAGCGCGGCCTGGTTGTCCAGCGCGATGCGCTGGGTGGTCAGCACATCCAGCATGTCGACCACGCCAGCCTGGTACTGCCGGCGCACCGCGCCCAGTGCGCTCTCGCTCTCGTCCACCGCTACATGCAGCTGCACCGTGCGCTGCTGCTCAGCGGCATAGCCATCGATGGCGTCGTCCACTTCATGCCAGGCCTGCAGCACGGTACGGCGGAACTGCAGCGCCGACTGTTGCTGCTGCAGCCTGCTCAGCGCCAGGTTGGCCTTCAGCCGCCCGCCCTGGAAGATCGGCACGCTGATCGACGGCCCGATGCTGAAGCGGTGCGCGTTCCAGCCATCCAGATCATCCAGCTGCTTGGCCTGGAAACCAGCGTCGCCATTCAAGGTGATGCGCGGCAGGAAACTGGCCTTGGCCACGCCGATGCCGGCGGTTGCCGCATGCAGTGCCGCTTCGGCACGACGGATGTCCGGGCGACGCTCGGCCAGTTCACTGGGCAGCCCCACCGCCACCGCCGGCAACGCCGGCCAGTCACGGCGTGCATCCTGCAGCTGCGCGTCCAGCGCCTGCGGCGGCTGCGCCAGCAGGAACGCCAGCGCATTGCGCAGCTGCGATTCACGATGCCGCAGCGGCGCGATGCGGGCCTGCAGCGATGCCACCTGCGCGGACGCGCTGGACACCTGCAGCGTGCTGGCCACGCCCTGCTGCTGGCGTGCCTCGGTCAGGTGCTTCATGTCGTGGGCGATGCTGAGGTTGTCCTCGGTGATCGCCAGCAGCTGCCGCGTCGCACGCAGCTGCAGGTAATCACGCGCGGTTTCCGCCAGCAGCGCGATGCGCACCGCATGTGCATCCTCCTCGGCCATCTGCACGCGTGCGTCGGCCGCTTCCACCTGGCGGCGCACACGCCCCCACAGGTCCAGCTCCCAGCTCAGCCCGATGCCGGCCTGGAACAGCCCGTAGTCATCACGGCCGCCGTTGCCGGACGGATCATTCAGGCCCACCTCGCTGTTGCGTGCGCGCACGCCACTGGCGCTCGCGCTGACGTTGGGCAGGCGATCGGCGGCGGTGATGCCACGTGCGGCGCGGCTCTGCTGCACGCGGTTGGCGGCCAGCTGCAGGTCCAGGTTGGCGGCGAGCACCTGGCCGGCAAGCTGCCCCAGCAGTGGATCGTCGAAGCCGGCCCACCAGGCCGCGTCCTGGTCGATGGCGTTGCCGGCGACCGCCTCACCCTGCCACTGGCTGGGCAGTTCCGCCTGCGGGCGTACGAAGTCCGGACCCATCGTGCAGGCAGCCAGGGCCGTGCACAGGGTGGCCGCAACGAAGGTGCGGAACACGGTGGCTGCGCTCATGCATCCTCCCCGCTCTTGTGCCCCGGGCTGTGCTGCACGCTCTGCGCGCGGGCGCGGCTGCCCAGGTCAACACTGGCTTCCACCGACATGCCGGCACGCAGCTGGTCCAGCAGTGGCTGGCCGGGTTCCAGCACGATCTTGACCGGAATGCGCTGCACCACCTTGGTGAAGTTGCCGGTGGCGTTTTCCGGTGCGACGGCGGCGAAGGTGACGCCGGTGGCCGGTGCGATGCTGTCGATGTGCCCGCGCAGCGGCTTGCCCGGGAACACGTCCATCTTCAGCTCGACCTGCTGGCCGGCCTGCATGTGGGTCATCTGCGTTTCCTGGAAGTTGGCGACCACGAAGGCGCGCTTCAGCGGTACCACCGCAGCCACCGGCGTACCCGGGGTCAGGTAGGCGCCCACGCGCACAGCGCGGCGGCCGACCATGCCGTCGATCGGCGCGCGCAGCACGGTGTGCGACAGGTCCAGTTCGGAACGCGCCTGCGCCGCTTCTGCACGCTGTACCGCCGCCTGTGCGGCCTGCACGCCAGCGTTGAGGATGTCGGTGCGCTGGCGTGCGGTCGACAGCGCGGCCTGGCCCTGCTGCAGATGCGCACTGGCCACGGCCTGCTTCGACTGCGCCTGCTGTGCGTTCTGCACGGTGCCGGCGCCATCACGGGCCAGTTCGCGGTAACGCTGCTGGTCGGCGCTGGCCAGGGTCAGTTCGGAACGGCTGACATCGACACTGGCCTTGGCCTGTTCGATCAGCGAGTCCTGCTGGGCCAGTGCGGCCTGCGCGTTGGCCAGCTGTGCACGGGCGTTGGCGAGGTCGGCACGGGCCGCCTGCAGGGCCACCTGGTAGTCGCGGTCGTCGATGCGGGCAAGCACGTCGCCAGCCTTCACCGACTGGTTGTCCTCTACTTCCACGGCACTGACAAAGCCGGGAATCTTCGGCGCAACCAGCGTGTAGTCGGCCACGACGTAGGCATTGTTGGTGGTCTGGTGACCGCCGTCGCGCAGCAGCAGCCAGGCTCCGATGGCCAGCGCCAGCACGCCCAGGCCCAGGCCGGTATTGAGAGTGGTTCGATTGATCGTCATGAGGGGGTTCCTGCGAAAGGTTCAGGCCACGGCACGTGGCGGATGGATGCGGGTGGGCATCCAGGCGATGAGGGGAATGAAGGCCAGCGCCACCAGCGCCACCACCCAGTACAGGTCGGCCGAGGTCAGCGCCTGCACCTGTGCATGCAGGCGCGCGCCCAGCTGCGGGCCCTCGGCCAGCCACGGCTGCTCGCCGAGGCGGTCGACCAGCACGGTGGAATGGAAATGACGGCGGCCCTGGGCGACGGCATCCAGCACGCCGCTGGCGAGCACGGCGGCGAAGCCCTTGACCGTGTTGAACCACGCCGAAGCGAACGGGCCGTCCTGTGGCGGCAGGCCGTTGGTCGCCAGCATCAGCAGCGGCAACACCGCCATCGGCTGGGCGAATATCTGCAGCAGCTGCACCCACAGGAAGTTGTCGCGGATCCAGGCCACCTCCAGATGCGAGCCCAGCCAGCAGGCCAGGGCCAGCATCGCCAGGCCAGTGGCCTGCACCCAGCGGCAATCCACTGCACGGATGTTCAACAACGCCGCCACCAACGGCAGTGCGATCACCTGTGGCAGCGCCACCCACAGCAGCATCGGTGCGGTCTGCAATGGCCGGTAGCCCTGCACGCTGGCCAGGAAACCGGAGGGAATCGAGATCACTGCCAGCAGCACGAACAGCACGCCGCCCAGCGTCACCAGCGAGTAGCTGAGGTTGCGGTTGGCCAGCAGCTGCAGCTTGAAGAACGGCAGCGGGTGGAACCATTCATTGATCATGAACAGCACCATCAGGCCGGCGCCGCCACCGATCATCAGGGTGATCATCGGCGAGTCGAACCAGTTCAGGCGCGGGCCCTGCACCAGGCCCAGCACCAGCAGCACCAGCGCCGGCAGGCCCAGCGCCAGGCCCACGCCATCGAACTGGGCAAAACGCTCCAGCCGCAGCGGGTCCTGTGGCAGGCCCCAGCTGACCATCGCCATGGCCGCCAGGCAGTACGGCACGATCTGCCAGAACGCCCAATGCCAGCCCACCTGCTCGACCCAGAACGCGGCCAGCGGCGTGCCCATGCTCGGGCCGAAGGTAGCGGTCAACGCGTAGCCCGCCAGGCCATACAGCTTGATGCCCGGCGGCAGGAAGCGCAGCGCCACGCTCATCAGCAGCGGCGGCAGCGCACCACCGCACAGGCCCTGCAGCGCGCGCAGCAGCAGGAACACCTGCAGGTTCGGGGCAAGCGGGCAGAGCACGCCCAGCACCATGAAGCCACCGATCATCGCCAGCGCGAAACGGCGCAGCGAGAAGGTGGCGGCACACCACGGGGCGAAGGCCATCGCGCTGACCGACATCGCGCTGTAGAGGGCGACGATCCAGCTGCCGTCGTCGACGCTGAAACCCATCGCACCGCGGATGTCGGCCAGGGCGACCTTGGTGATGTTCTCGTTGAAGCCCGACACCAGCACCGCCAGCAGCACGCCACACAGGCCGACCAGGACGCGGCGGTCGAGCCCGGGGGCGGCGGCAGGACGGGGCGCTGCAGCGGCCGGGACAGCGGCGGCCGGCGTATTCATCGCCGGGCACCAATCCGTGCAGTGCACGGCATGTTGGGGGTCATTGGAATGCGCTCAGTGAAACTCCGGGGAGCGCAGTCTAGGGAGCCGGTACCCTGCGAAAAATGGTGCCATCGGCATCCCAGGCGTGCGCCGCGCGCACGCCTGCAGGTGTCACCGGTGGGTGTCCTCGACACGCTCGCACATGGTCTTGATCGAGCGGCGCAGCCACTGGTGCGCAGCATCGTTGTCCAGCCGCGGGTGCCAGGCCTGCACGATGGCGGCGGTGCGCACCGGGATCGGCAGCGGGAACAGGCGCAGCGGCAGGCGCATGCTGACGATCCGCTCCAGCATCACGCTCGGCATCTGCGGCAGGATCAGGTCCGACTCGGCCGCAGCGAAGATCGCGCCGTGGAAGGTCGGGCTGATCAGCGCCACCCGCCGCTGCAGGCCCAGCGTGGCCAGGTCGTCATCGATCGGGCCACGCGGCAGCCCCCGCCGCGACACCGCGATGTGATCGCAGGCAGCAAAACGCTCGGCGCTGATCTCCTCATCGAACAGCGGATGATCCTCGCGCGCAGCGCCCATGAACGAGGTACTGAACAGGTTCTGCACCTTGGTGTCGGGCGCATGCTTGCCGGCGGTGCTGATGTACAGGTCGATCCGGCCCTGCGCCATCGCATCGTCGTCGGTATCGCCCTCGGGCACGAAGCGCAGCACCGCGCGCGGCGCCTGCTGGCGGAACAGTTCACGCAGGCGTCCGCCGAATCCACCGATGAAGACATCATTGGCGCGGACGTTGAAGGTGCGCTCCAGGGTGCGCAGGTCGATCTCGCGACCGGCGTTGAACACGCGGTGGGCCTGCTCGATCACATCGCGGACCTGCTCACGCAGCTGCAGCGCACGCGGCGTGGGCGCCAGCCCGCGGCCGGCACGCACCAGCACCGGATCGCCCAGGGCGGTGCGGATCCGGCCAAGGGTACGGCTCATCGCCGGCGCGCTCAGGTTCATCCGCCGCGCGGCGGCGGCGACGCTGCATTCGTCGATCAGCACGTCCAGTGCCAGCAACAGGTTCAGGTCCGGCAGGGGCATGGCAGTCTCCAGTGGAACATTTTCCAGTAATCCGGATGACTCTACGGCACGCGTGGCCCCCATGGATTGCGCCTGGCGCATTCATTGACTGCCGCGCACGGCATGGGTGCGCGCGGTGACATCGGCGACCATCCCCGGCCTGCCAAGGAGACATCCATGTTCAATACCCTGCTGGTCGCCCTGGACGGCGGCCCCCAGCACGCTCGCGTGCTGGACCTGGCCGCCGCCATTGCCGGCCCCCGCAGCCGCCTGCACCTGCTGTGCGTGCTCGACCCCGAATTCGCGCTGGCGGCCGATGCCAGCGACGCCGACCGCATCGAGTACCCGGAAGCCGCCCGCCAGCGCTCGCGGGCCGAAGCGGTGCTGGCCGAAGCCCTGGCCGAGCTGCGCGAGCGCGGCGTCGACGCCATCGCGCAGATTCCCTCCGGTGACCCGGGCGAAGTGATCAGCGAGCAGGCCCGGCGCCTGAAGTGCGACCTGATCGTGATCGGCCACCGCCACCTGTCCCGCCTGGAACGCCTGTTCGAACCCTCGATCGGGCAATGGACCATCGACCACGCGCCGTGTCCCGTGCTGGTGGAAACCCGCGACCCACAACCCTAGCTGCCATGGCCTCCCGTTCCCCCTTGTTTCCTACCCGCGTCAACTACCGGGCATTCGGCCGCCAGTTTGGTCGAAGCGAGCAGGCACTGCTCGCCGCGATACGCCAGCTCCGTGATCCTACGCTGCAGGCCGAAGGGCTGGCCGGTTTGAGCCACCTTGGCCTGGACCGCGAGGGCTGCGATGCGTTCGTCGCCCTGCTGCCATTGCTGGCCGCGCCCGCCGCCCCGATCGACCTGCTGCCCGCCGGCTCTCCCTTCATTGCCGCCAGCGAACTGGACCTGCTGGTCTGCCTGCTGCGCATTGCCCAGTGGCGACATGCGCGCCCCCGCGAAGACGACACCCTGGCACCGTTGCGCCAGCAACTGGCGCGCTGCGCATTTGCTGTCCACGCGGCGAATCTGCCATTGCGACAACGCTCGCTGTCACCGGTCGGGCTGAGGTTGCTGGACCCGGCCGGCTGGCTGCGCCAGCGCTGAACCATCCACGGGCGGACGCGGCCGCATGGCATTCAGCAGTCGATCGTTCCATGTGCGCTGTCTTCGTCGTCAAGCACCTGCGCATGCAGTACCACCCGGTTGCGGCCGGCACGCTTGGCGGCGTACAGGCCGGCGTCGGCATCGGCCAGCAGCTGGCCTGCGCTGGCCAGCGCAGGCGGATGCAGGTAGCCCACGCCAATGCTGATGCTGACCCGCCCCTCCGGCAGCGGCAGCCCTTCCACCGCCTCGCGCAGGCGTTCGGCCAGTGCCAGCACGCCCGACAACGGGCTTGCCGGCACGATCACCGCGAATTCTTCGCCGCCGTAACGCGCAACACTGTCGCCGCCGCGACCGGCAATGACCTTCAGCACCGCAGCCACGGCCTGCAGGCAGCGATCTCCGGCGGGATGCCCGTGCTGGTCGTTGAACGCCTTGAAGTGATCGATGTCGACCAGCAGCAGCGCCAGCTCGGTGCCACTGCGACGCGCCCGGTTCCACTCCGCCAGCAGCAGTGCATCGAACTCGCGCCGATTGGCCACGCCAGTCAGGCCATCCTGCCGTGCCAGCTGGTCCAGCGATGCCTGCCGTTCCATCAGGTCCACCTGCAGCAGGATGCTGCGCACGCCGAAGCCCAGCGTGGCCACCACGAACCCACTGACCGCCAGTGGCCGTGCATGGTCGACCACCAGCGTACCCACCACCAGCAGCAGCAACGGCAGGATCATCGGCCCGGCCGCCTGCACCGTGCGTGCCAACCGCGGATGCGGCAGGGCAGCCGGCAGCGGCGTGTGGCTCAGTGCCAGCAGCGCCAGCAACAGGAACGGAAGATCGATCAACAGATCGTTGTAGGCGCCAAAGGAATCTTCCGAGGTGTAATGGTTGATGTAGTACGCCACCAGCAGGTAAGCCAGCGCGTAGAGCGCCAGCGCGCGGAAGAAGCTGCGCCGCTCGGGTACATCAACGGCCAGCCAGCGCACCACCGCGAACCCGGCGATGCACAGGTTCTGGATATCGAACATGCGCTGCATGCTGACCAGCGCCAGGGGATCGATCTCGACCCGGTCGGCGAACGACCGCGTATGTACGAAGAACAGCACGCCCAGCAGTGCCGCCATCGCCGCATCGATCAGGCTGATGCTCATTCGTTCGCGGCGCGCGCGGGCCAGGATGAACACCAGCGGGACGCCATACAGCACGTACAGGAACAGGCTTGCCTGCGGGGTGATATCGGCGCGGCCAGCCCCCAGCGCATCGACCATGTTGGAGGCCATGCCGCCCGCCCACAGCAGCAGCGCAAGCGCGGTGGCGCGCCAGCCCAAGGCCGCCCGGTCGCGGCGCGCCCGCCACAGGCAGGCGCCCGCCGCCAGCAACGGTGCGCCGGTGAGGAACACGAACGATCCCACCCCGGCGGGGCCCGGCCACAGGGTCAGCACCAGGCCATGGCACAGCACATACAGCAGCGCCAGCACTACCGGCATGCATCCCC
The DNA here is from genome assembly GCF_040984485.1 of Stenotrophomonas sp. WED208. NCBI lineage: Bacteria > Pseudomonadati > Pseudomonadota > Gammaproteobacteria > Lysobacterales > Lysobacteraceae > Stenotrophomonas > Stenotrophomonas sp. WED208. Next base: position 727,024 of record NZ_JAZARB010000001.1, on the reverse strand, counting down.
CGATCCGCAAGGCCGTACGCGCGCACGATAGTCCTGCCCGCGCCACAGCGGCGTGATCCACTACGGCAAGACGACACGCCGCGTGCCCGCCATGGCAGTGCCGGCCGCTGGCCGGCAATCCCGGGGAATCACTGGGCTGCGGGTTGCCGGACAGCGGCCGGCACTACCCGAAAGCCGTCAGCCGTGCAGGGCGCGGGCGTGGTGCGCGATGTGCTCGCCGATGAAGCTGGCGATGAAGTAGTAGCTGTGGTCGTAACCGGGCTGCAGGCGCAGGGTCAGCGGGTGGTTGGCCGCATCGCAGGCCTGCTGCAGGCGCTGCGGCTGCAGCTGGGTCTGCAGGAACTCGTCCGCCTCGCCCTGGTCGACCAGCAGCGGCAGGCGCTCGTCAGCCACAGCGATCAGCTCGCAGGCATCCCATTGCGCCCAGTCGGCCGGGTTGTCGCCCAGGTAGGCATGGAAGGCCTTCTGCCCCCACGGCACGTGGCTGGGCGCGACGATCGGCGAAAACGCCGACACGCTGCGGTAGCGCCCGGGGTTGCGCAGCGCGATCACCAGCGCGCCATGGCCGCCCATCGAATGGCCACTGATCGCGCGCGCGTCGGTCACCGCGAAGTTCGCCTCGATCAGCGCCGGCAGTTCCTGCGCCACATAGTCGTGCATGCGGTAGTGCTTCGCCCACGGTGCGCGGGTGGCATTGAGGTAGAAGCCTGCCCCCTTGCCCAGGTCGTAGCCCTCGGCATCGGCCACGTCATCACCGCGCGGGCTGGTGTCGGGCGCGACGATGATCACACCGTGCTCGGCCGCATAGCGCTGCGCGCCGGCCTTGGTGATGAAGTTCTGCTCGGTGCAGGTCAGGCCGCTCAGCCAGTACAGCACCGGCAGCTTCTGCGTTTCCGCCTGCGGCGGCAGGTACACGGCGAACTGCATGTCGCAGCCCAGCGTGCTGGAATGATGGCGGTAGACGTCCTGCCGGCCGCCAAAACAGGCCCGGTGTTCAATACGCTCCATGGTGCTCTCCTGCGCGGCGCGTCAGCGCACGCGTGCTTCTGGTAGATGCCGACCTTGGTCGGCTTATCCACGCGCGGCGTGGACGCCTTTGTTGATCCGTTCATCCAGCTGCGCCAACAGGCGCAGCAAGGGTTCGACACCGGGCTGGCCGTCCAGGTTGCGATACGCCGCCACCGCCACGTTGCTGTGCGGTGGCCATTGGCCATCGGCGCGGGCTTCGTGCAGGCGCGGCAGGAACACCTGCGCCAGCCAGTGCTCGAACGGCATCTCGTCGATGCCGAAGGCGGAATCCACCGCGCGAGGCGGCCCGACCACACCCTCGACCCAGCCCAGTGCACGCAGGGCCTGCTCGATCGGATCGACCAAAGCCGCGCGCGGATCGTCCGCACGCGGCCTGCGCAGGGCATCGAACCAGCCCATGCCGCGCCTCAGTAATGGACTACCGAACGGATCGACTTGCCTTCATGCATCAGGTCGAAGGCATCGTTGATCTTGTCCAGGTCCATGGTATGGGTGACGAACGGTGCCAGTTCGATATCGCCCTTCATCGCGTCCTCGACCATGCCCGGCAGCTGGCTGCGGCCCTTCACGCCACCGAAAGCGGTGCCCATCCACTTGCGGCCGGTCACCAGCTGGAACGGACGGGTGGAGATTTCCTGGCCGGAACCGGCCACGCCGATCACCACGCTCTGGCCCCAGCCACGGTGCGCGCATTCCAGCGCCGCGCGCATCACGTTGACGTTGCCGATGCATTCGAAGCTGTGGTCCACGCCCCAGGTGGTCATCTCGACGATGACCTGCTGGATGGGCTTGTCGTGGTCTTTCGGGTTGATGCAGTCGGTGGCGCCGAATTCGCGGGCCAGCTCGAACTTGGACGGATTGGTGTCCACCGCGATGATGCGGCCCGCCTTGGCCTGGCGCGCCCCCTGGATCACCGCCAGACCGATGCCACCCAGGCCGAAAACCGCCACGCTGTCGCCTTCCTGCACCTTGGCGGTGTTGTGTACCGCGCCGATGCCGGTGGTGACGCCGCAGCCGAGCAGGCAGACGTGCTCCGGGTTCGCGTCCGGATTGATCTTCGCCAGTGAGACTTCGGCCACCACGGTGTACTCGCTGAAGGTCGAGCAACCCATGTAGTGGTACAGCGGCTCGCCGTTGTAGCTGAAGCGGCTGGTGCCGTCGGGCATCACGCCCTTGCCCTGGGTGGCACGCACCGACACGCACAGGTTGGTCTTGCCGCTCTTGCAGAACAGGCACTCGCCGCACTCGGCGGTGTACAGCGGAATCACGTGGTCGCCCGGCTTGACGCTGGTCACGCCCTCGCCCACTTCCACCACGATGCCGGCGCCTTCATGGCCCAGCACCACCGGGAACAGGCCTTCCGGATCATCGCCGGACAGGGTGAACGCATCGGTGTGGCAGACACCGGTATGGGTGATCTTCACCAGCACTTCGCCCTTCTTCGGCGGGGCGACGTCGATCTCGACGATCTGCAGCGGCTGGCCGGGACCAAAGGCGACGGCGGCACGGGACTTCATGGTGGTTTCTCCAAAAACAGGCAATGACAGGATGGGCGGCGCCATGTTGCGCCATCGTTTATTTCAGGTACGAGCGGATCAACGCGCTCATGTCGCGCACGCGTTCGGCGCGTTGTTCGTCGGAGGCCGCGGGTTGGCCGAACTCCTCGCGCAGATGGGCCTCCATCACCTCGGACATCAGGCCGTTGACCGCGCCACGGATGGCGGCGATCTGCTGCAGCACCGGCCCGCAGTCGGCACCGGCTTCCAGCGCGCGGTCCAGCGCATCGCACTGGCCACGGATGCGGCGCACGCGGGCCAGGACCTTCTTCTTCTCTTCGGGGGAGTGCGGCATGGCGGGCCACCTTGGAACTATACTGGGGGATAGTATACACAGCTGCACGAATGTGGCCACGCCGCGCCCAGCGCCGGCTGTTCCGCAGCAGGCCGGCGCGGCAAAATGAATGCACCATAAATAGATTCAATTGTTACTTTTTCATGGCGTAGGGTGCCTGCCCTCCGCCTGCGTTTATCCCCGAGTCACATTGGCGTGACCAGGGAGAAATCATGTACCGACCGTTGTTCGCCCGCAGTCGCTTGTCTGTCGCGCTGGGTTCGGCATTGATGCTGGTGGCCGCCGCACCGGCCATGGCGCAGCAGGCCGCCACGCAGGAACAGAAAGCCGAGCCCGCCAGCAGCAAGACCCCCGTGCAGCTGGACCGGATGACCGTCACCGGCTCGCGCATTTACCGCGCCGGCTTCGATACGCTGGAGCCCGCCGCGGTGGTCAGCCGTGAATCGATCGAGAACTATGGCGACACCAACCTCATCGACGCAGTGACCCGGATTCCCGGCGTCAGTGCTGGCGTGAGTTCACGTGGCGACCAGGCCGGGTTCGGCGCCGGCGTCAACTTCGCCAGCAAGTTAGCAAGTTCGGCCTGGGCAGCAATCGCCTGCTGACTCTGGTCAATGGACGCCGCTTCGTCACCTCCACACCGCCCACCATCTTCGGTGCCGGCGGTGGCTCGGGCATCCAGGTCGACATGAACGCCATTCCCAGCGTCATGGTGCAACGCATTGAAAGCCTGAGCGTTGGCGGTGCACCCACCTATGGCTCGGATGCGATCTCCGGCGTCAACAACATCATCCTGCGCGACCGGTTCGAGGGTGCCGAAGTCGAACTGGGCTATGGCAGAACCAGCAAGAACGACAACGAGCGCTACTCCTGGTCGGCCATCTTCGGTACCGGATTCGCCGATGGGCGTGGTCACATCGTGGTGGCGGCGGAACTGGACAATGCCGATGGCGTGAACGCGCTGCAGCGCGATTTCTACCGCCAGGGCTACAGCCTGCAGGCCAATCCCACGGCGGCCAACGCCACTGCCCAGCCCCTGCGCCGGCCAACCAATGATGGCCGCATCGACGGCAGCATTCCGTTCAATACCGGGCCGGCCGACGGCATCCCCGACCAGGTCTGGATCCGCAACCGGCGCATTGCCAGCATGACCTTCGGTGGCCTGGTGATGCCGGCGACCGGCAGCTACACGCGCAACGGCCTGGGCGACATCCTTGGCTTCGGCCCGAACAAAGACAAACTGTGGCAGTTCAACAACGAGGGCAAGCTGGTCGAGTTCAACCCCGGCATCAGCTACGCGGGCGGCAACGCCTCGGGCGGGGACGGCCTGAACCTGTTCGAGACGGTGCCGCTGATCGCCGACCTCGAACGACGCTCGGTGTTCTCCACAGGCAGCTTCGACTTCACCGACAACGTGCGCGGCTTCTTCGAGCTTTCGCGATACGAAGCGACCGCCCGCGAAACCCTGGACCAGAACGTCTACAACGCCGTGTCCTTCGGCAATGCGCGCCTGGACGGCGGCGGTGCCGCCAGCGGTGCACTGACCTTCAGCGCCAGCAATCCGTTCCTGAGTGCGGAAACCCGCAAGATCCTCGCGGACAACGGCATCACCTCGTTCCGCCTGTCGCGTTCTTCGCGAGACCTGTCGATGAACAACGCCAGCACCGAGACCCGCCTGACCCGCGCGGTGCTCGGCCTGAACGGCTTCTTCGATATTGGAAAGCGCAGCTTCAACTGGGAAGCCAGCGTCACCCACGGCCGCGGTGACTTCGACTACCTCGGCACCGGCCTGATCCAGCAGAACTTCATCAATGCGATCAACGTCACCACCGACGCCAGCGGGCGCATCATCTGTGATGCCACCCGTCCGGGCACCACGGCCGATGCGAACTGCCGCCCGCTGAATCTGTTCGGCGAGAACCAGGCGTCGCGCGAAGCCCTGGACTATGTCTCCACCCGGACCGTGGCCAAGGCGCAGACCCGCCAGACCGTCATCAATGCGTCGGTATCCGGCGGCCTGTTCGATCTTCCCGGCGGCGAGCTGTCCGCGGCGGCCGGCTTCGAACACCGCCGCGAAGAAGGCTCCTTCACCCCCAGCGAGTACCAGCGCCTGGGCCAGGGCCGTTCGGTGCCGACCCAGGCGGCGGAAGGCAAATACCACACCAATGAAGTGTTCGCCGAAGTGCTGGCACCGCTGTTCAATCCCGACTGGGATATCCCGGGCCTGCATCGCCTGGACCTGACCGCCAAGTTCCGCCGCGTCGACAATTCCGTCGCCGGCGCGTTCAATGCGTTCACCTACGGCATCCAGTACGAACCGATCGCCGGCCTGCAGCTGCGCGGCAACAAGACCCAGTCACTGCGCGCGCCGTCCATCGCCGAGCTCTACACCACCCAGCAGCCGGCCTACTACAACATTCCGGAAGTGTGCTCGCTGGACAACATCAGCGGCGGCTCCAATCCGGCGGTGCGTCGCCGCAACTGCCAGGCGTTCTTCGCCGCCTACCCGGGCGCCGATCCGAACACCTTCCGCCAGCAGCCGACCAATACGCTGGGCTCGACCAACGGCAGCACCCGCCTGCAGAACGAAACGGCGAAGTCGTGGACGGCCGGCATCGTGTTCGCGCCGGAATGGATCCCGGGCCTGCGCGTCGCCGCCGACTGGTATGACATCAAGATCAACAACGTGATCACGTCGCTGAGTGCCAACGACATCATCACCGGTTGCTTCGACACTGCCGACTTCAACGCCGCCAACGTGCCCAACGCCAACCGCTTCTGCAGCTTGGTGACGCGTGATCCGAACACCGGCGTGGCTACCGACATCAAGACCGAGTATGGCAACGGCCCGGTGCTGATGTTCCGCGGCTGGACCGCCGAAGTCGGCTACCGTTGGGACCTGTCGCGCTTCGGCGTGCTGGACCTGGACTTCTACGGCTACATGCCGAAGAACCGTGGCCAGGCCGCGAACCGGGACGTGCCGTTCGTCGAACAGGCGGGCAGCTTCAATGAACCCAAGCGCCAGTTCCGCTGGACCGCCCAGCATCGCATCGGCAACTGGAACTACGGCGTGGCCTCCAACTACACCAGCCGCGCCCAGTACACCATGACCGATACCCCGGAAAGTCGTCAGTATTTCTATCGCGACAGCTGGACCACCTGGGACGCCAACGTCACGTACCGCATTACCGACGCCGCACGGGTGACGTTGTCGGTGATCAACGTGGGCGATGACATCGGGCCGTTCCCGTATGTGCTGGATTCACTGGGCCGCCGCTACATGGCCAGCCTGCGCTACAACTTCAAGTAGGCCAGGCGCAGCGGTTCCACAGGCGGGGCCCGGTTTCCGGGCCCCGCTCAATCAAACAGACCTTCTTCCGCCAACCGGGTCAGTTCATCCACCACGTAGCGCACCTTCGGCCGCAGGTGACGCGTCGGTGGCCACAGCGCATGGATGTCGATGTGCCGCTGCATGTGTTCGTCCAGCACCGATTGCAGCACGCCGGAATCGAGATGGCGGCGCACCAGTGAAATGGGCATCTGGCAGATGCCGAGGCCGGCGATTGCCGCTTCGATCACCGCATCGCCATCATTGAGTTGATAGGGCGCACTGGGAATGAACGTTCCCTCGTCCTCCTCGCTGCCGATCCGCCACCAGATCGGCTGGCCATGGCGGAAGCCGACGATGCTGCGGTGCTGCGCCAGTTCCTCCACCGTGCGCGGCACGCCATGCGCCCGCAGGTACTCCGGCGATGCGCAGGTGACCAGGCGTTGGCGCCCCAACCGGCGCGCGACCAGGTGCTCGGCCTGGTGCAGCCCACCGAAGCGGATCAGCAGGTCGATGCCCTCTTCGACTGGATCGACGAAGTGATCGGTGAAGGTCATCGTCAACTGCAGGTCCGGATACTGCCGGCACAACCGCAGCAGCACCGGCAGCACCACCAGCCGCCCGAACGAGGACGGCATGTCGATGCGCAGCCGCCCGCTGGGCAGGCCCGCCGAACCCAGACAGGCCTCGGCCGCGGAGATTTCTTCCAGCGCCGCCGCACAGGAGGCGTAGTACGCCTCGCCATCAGTGGTCAGTGCGATGCGCCGCGTAGTGCGATGGAACAGGCGCACACCCAGCCGCGTTTCCAGCCGGGCGATGGCCTTGCCCACCGCCGAGCGCGAGATGCCCAGCGCGTCTGCCGCCTCGGTGAAGCTGCCCGAGCGTGCGGTCGTGACGAACGTCACCAGGCCATTCAAGGATTCCAGCGGCAGCATCGTTCGCACTCCATTGGGGACAAATAGTCCCGCCCCAAGGGAGATCGAAGCGCTTTATGCACCCGCATGTCAACTCCATCCTGTGTGCATCGCGCCGCTGGCGCCTCTCCCCCGCACCGAGATGACCGACATGACCACCGCCCTCTTCCGCCCGTTCGACCTGTCAGGAACCGCCCTGCGCAACCGCATCGCAATGGCGCCGATGACCCGCGCCCGCAATCCCGGCGCGATCGCCAACGCGCTCACCGCGCAGTACTACCGGCAGCGCGCCAGCGCCGGCCTGATCATCAGCGAAGGCACGCCGGTCTCGCCGCAGGGCCAAGGCTACATCGATGTGCCGGGCATCTGGTCGGCCGAGCAGGTGGCCGGCTGGAAGCTGGTCACCGAGGCCGTACATGCCGAGCAGGGCAGGATCTTCGCCCAGCTCTGGCATGTGGGCCGCATGTCGCATGCCTCGCTGCAGCCCGGGGGCGGTCAACCGGTCAGCGCGGGTACGCGCCCGGTGGCCAGCGCACCGAAGAACACCTCGTTCGTGTACCTGGACGATGGTAGTCGTGGCCACGCCGATCCCACTCCGGCACGTGCGCTGCAGACCGCGGAGATGCCCGGCATCATCGACGACTTCATACGCGGGGCGGACAACGCCATTGCGGCCGGCTTCGACGGTATCGAGCTGCATGCCGCCAACGGTTACCTGTTCGAGCAGTTCCTCAACCCGCTCATCAACCAGCGCGAGGACCGCTACGGCGGCTCATTGCCGAACCGTGCGCGGTTGATCCTGGAGACGGTCGATGCGATGGCCGAGCGCATCGGCGCGCATCGCATCGGCGTGCGCCTGGCACCGAACAACCTCACCTTCGACATGCCGTTCTACCCCGACAACGAAGCCACCTATCTGTACCTGGCCGAGGAGCTGGGCAAGCGCGGGCTGGCCTATGTGCATCTCAACGACAACCTGCAGGCGGGGCAGTCGGTGCTGGGCGAGGCCTTCCTGCGGCAGTTCAAGCAGGCCTACGGTGGCACCGTGATCCTGGCCGGTGGCATGACCCGCGAGCGTGCCCTGCAGCTGGTCGAGGCCGGAACCATCGACCTGGCCGCATTCGGCCAGCCGTTCATCGCCAACCCAGATCTGGTCGAGCGTCTGCAGCACGACGTCGCGCTGGCCACGCCCGACCGCAACACCTATTACGGTGGTGGCGAAGCAGGCTACCTCGACTACCCGCGCGCGCCGTAGAGCCACGCGATGCGTGGATGCGACGCGCCACTCGCCACAGGACACATCACGGCGCCTTCTCCACCTTGGTCGAGTCCGAATCAAAGGTCAGCACACGGGTGCTGATTTCGCCCTTGGCCGAATCCTTGCGACTCAGCTCAAGCCGCCCCTGGTTGCCCTGCGCCACCAGGCTGGCGGCAAAGCTGCCCTCATTGGACAGTGCCGTGATCACGGCGGAGCCATCGGCCGCGACCCTCATGCCCGCCCGATCGCGAACCTTGTAACCCACGCCAACCGGTGCATCCAACGCCATCACCGCGCTGCCGTTGGCCATGGTGCCGATGCCACCGCGCTCATCGCCCTTCGCATCGTAGATGGTCATGCCCGTTGCGCGTGAGTTGCGGGCAATGTCACTGGCATCCTCGGCAATCTGCACGCGCGTGCGCCCTTCACTGTCGAGCACGGTCAGCTTGTAGGTACGGATCTCCGGCACCACGCCGGCATCAGGTGTGGCCACGCTGGTTCCGATCAGGGCCAACGATGCGCCCAGCGCGAACATCGAGGCAGCCAGCAGATTCCTGCGGCGCAGCCCGTGCTCCAGGCGTTCCAAGCGTAGGGCTATATCCTGCTCATGCATGTTGTGCTCCCTGGTTGAGCCTGTTGTTGTTCCGTCACCTGCCATCAGCCTCCACGTGGACCACGCGGGTGGATGCTCCGCCTTCGGCGGAATCCACGCGGCTCAGCTCCAGCTGTCCTTCCGCCCCCTGCGCGACCAGCCTGGCGGCAAAGCCCCCGGCGTTGGACAGGACTCCGATGAGCGCCGAGCCGTCCGCGCCCACTTTCATTCCGGCCCGATCTGACACGCGATAGCCAACGCCACGCGGGGCATCCAGGGCAACCGTGGCGCTGCCATCGTCGGCGGTGACCATGCCGCCGCGTTCCTGTTCATTGCCATCGAAGATAATCAACCCCGCCACCCGCGCATTGCGCTTGATATGCAGGTCCGGCGCGTCCTCGCCGATCTCCACCCGCTTGCGCCCTTCCTGATCAAGCACAATCAGGCGCTGGGTGCGGATCTCCGGAACAATGCCGGCCTCCGGCCTGGCAAAACCGCGACCGGCCAGCACGATCGACATCATCAGCACGGGCGCTGCCACCAGCAGCCAGCGCCATCGGGCTGCCCGTTGCTCCAGCGTGCGTAGTCGCGCTTCCACTTCCAGATCCCGCATGGAATCCTCCCTGGCAACGAGGCCACCAGTCGCAACGACCGGGCACTCCGATCCTGAACTACAGTGCGATCCTAGACCGCCCATCCGTGCCCAACAACATGACGAAAGTCCCCATGAACTCCGTCACCACGTCGTTCATCGTCAACCTCGACGTGCCCGATCTTGCTGTCGCTGAAACCTTCTACACCGAAGCCTTCGGCCTGCGCATCGGCCGCCGTCTCGGGCCGGAGGCCGTGGAACTGCTCGGCGGGCCAACACCGTTGTACCTGCTGCAGAACGAAGCTGGCAGCGTCGCTACTGAAGACGGCGACGTGCGCGACTACGAGCGCCATTGGACGCCGCTGCACCTGGACTGGGTGGTGGATGACATCGAAGCTGCAGTGGTACGTGCGGTTGCGGCCGGGGCGACACTTGAGCAGTCCGTGCGCGAGCGTCGCTGGGGGCGCATCGCCGTGCTGGCCGATCCATTCGGCCATGGCTTCTGTCTGATCCAGTTCAGTGGCGAAGGCTACGACGTGCTGGTCGAATGACCGGCGCATCGTTCACCACGGCAACGGCACCGCTTCGCCGTTGGCACGCTCGCCGTAGTACAGCGACGGCAGCAGGCGCGAGAGGAAACTGAACTCCGTATAGCAGTGCTTGAGCAGGCCCAGGCCGACAGCATCGCCGGCATCGCGCTGCGGATCGGCGCTGTCCAGGCCGAGTACGAAGCGGCTGCGCAGCACGCAGCCAAACGGCGTATCGCGCGCCACGTGCAGCATCTGCCCGTCGCAGGGATCACCGTTTGCATCCAGGCGTACGTGGTCGCCGAAGCCGATGCGCGCGGCGATCACCGCCGATACACCACCTGCATCCTGTGCCGCCTGAAGCCGCTCAGGCACCAGCAGCGTGCGCGGGTCATGGAACTTCAGGCGCGCCGCCACCGGCGGAATGTCAGCCAGCGATTCCACGGCATGGATGCTGGCACCGTGGTAACTGCGTCCACGCTGCCAGGCCGCGTCCCAGCCGCGATGCTCGACATGGTCGACCGGATGCCACCAGCGGATGTGCTGGGTGGTCTCGAAGAAGGTGAACCACCAGTCCAGCATGCGGCCCTTGCAGCCATGCAGATCGGTACGCACCGCCACCAGCAGGGTGCCGTCTTCGCGGCGCTGGATGCCGGTTTCCAGATGCATCGGTGCCGGGTCCAGCAGATCGTGGTGGTTCAGCCAGGCGCGAGCGTTCACAGCGGTTTCCATCGGGGGTCTCCTGCGGGGTTGGGAGGCCCGACAATAAAGAAACGCAATTCGTTTCGCAATTATCTGAATGCGGTAAGATGGGCGTAATGAACAGCACCACCCTGCCCGAGCCCACAACGCCGACCCGCCGCCGCGGCCGCCCCGCGCGACCGGAAACCGAAGTCCGCCACGCGGTGCTGCAGGCCACCCTGGAACTGCTGCTGGCACAGGGTTACGAGGCCACCACCATCGAAGCGGTGGCGGCGCACGCTGGGGTGGCGAAGAAAACCGTGTACCGCCACGCCAGCAACCGCGAGGAACTGGTCGGGTTGGCAGTGCGCGAGTGGACCGACGGCTTCGCGCCGCAGTTGCAGCGCGATGCGCGCAACGCCGACGAGGTGCTGCCGTTGCTGCAGGACATCCTGCAGGCGGTCTGCGCGCAGGCACTGTCGGCGCAGGCGGTGCAGGTGTTCCGGCTGCTGGCCACCGACTTTCCTGGCAAGGACGCGCTGCTGCACGCCTACCTGGACAACGGCATCGAACGCGGCCGTGCGCTGCTGGCCGACTGGCTGGCGCGTCAGCAGCAGCGCGGGCTGCTGCGCGAGGGAGATGCCGCGTGCATGGCGCGGCTGATCCTGGCGATGGCCGTGGCCGAGCCGCTGCGCGAACGCGTGATCGGTGTGGTGGCCGAGGATGCGCCGGTAGAGGTGCATCTGCGTGAGTGCATGGCGTTGTTGGGGCCGGTGTTGCAGGCGCCGTAGTCAACCAGTAAGGCGCAGCTGTGTGCCACGCACTCAGGCGAAGCTACCTCGCAGGGCTCTTTGCAACTTCTTGTATGGCCTACTGGAAAGACTGCAGGGACTATTCGTGGTCGATCTCTTCGGCGCGGTCACATGCGATATCTCTTTTCCGAACTCTGCAATCTCCTGGGGCAACGAATCGATAGCGATCCGGTCCTTTCCATTGCCGAACGCATCGGAGCGAAGGCACCGAAGCCGACTTCCTTCGCGTACTCCAACTCTGTTGGCGGAATGTCTCACCGCCCCACGGGCCTGGAAATCAGCTGGAATCACGAGGTTCTCGCACCCGAATACTATCCACCCCGGAAATCGGGCCGCCACTTCGTCTGCTGGGTAGATTCAGTCTGGTTTGATCCGGCAACAGTAGACAACCTGCCTTTGCAGTTGTCTCCGAGCTCCCTCGCTGAGGATTTGGTTGAGGCTGCTCCTCAGCTCATTGTCGAGGATATGCCCAAGAGAACGGCCGCGATGCTCACAACTCGTCCAGACTGCGTGCTTGCCCTCCCCAGCACGCCTCGGCGCTGGCAGATCAAACTTGCACAGATGCACCGCTACTCCTTGCCAAGCTACGCTGCGGCTGGAAATGATCGTCCAGGGCAGAATGCCAATTCAGACAGGTGGGAATATTGGGATCAGGCTACCGCCTTCTTTCTCTACTGGTGCATTCTCAGAGGCTTCGCAAGCGAACGACATACCTGTGATCACGGCGCAGAAATCCAGAATCTACATCAGCAGCGCATGTCCGTGATGGACTACATCCGTGCGAACTGTATTGAAGGCGAGCTGTGGAGCTGGGATATCCGCGAGCCCGTGCGCCATTTTACCTACATCTACTTTCATGCTCTCTGCAATCGCAACTCAGCACATCCTGGAATTGGAAGACCGGACAGGTGCCATCCCAACGACGATCTGAGCGCGGTGGTGAACCACCTGTCGAAGTACGGGGTACCAAACGTAGATGACGAATGGCGGCTGTTCCGCCATTTCTCAACGATGCTGGACGCACGCTGGAAGGACTATCTTCTAACAGGACTTCAGACAGAAGTAAGCCGCCGCCAGACCGTCCAGCTCACGGCAATGTATCGGAAGATGGTGGACAACCTCTCCGCGGCCTCTGAACTGTCGTAGAAGTCCGAGTATTTATCGGTCCCCACGTATTGCGCGGAGATTCCTGGAGAGGCATCCACGCATGGCGTGGATCTACTGGTCTGGTCCTGGTGGACGCCATCCCGGTAGGTGCCGACCGTTGGTCGGCACCACATCATCCATCGCAACTCACTCGCGCAGCATATCCACGAACGCACGCAGTGCGGCAGGCATCTGCCGCTGCTTCGGGTAGTACAGCGCGAAACCGGCGAACGGTTCGCTCCAGTCTTCCAGCACCGCCACCATCTGCCCCGAGTCGATGTACGGCCGCGCGGTGTCTTCCAGCACATAGGCCAGGCCGATGCCATCGAGCACCGCACTGACCACGGTGCCCTGCTCGCCCAGCGTCAGTCGCCCCGGCACATCAATCTCCAACGCCCGTCCCTCGCGTTCGAATTGCCACTTGTACAGATGGCCACTGGCGAAGCGGAAGCGGATGCATTCGTGCGCGGCCAGGTCGCGCGGGTGCTGCGGCGCCGGGTGCCGGCGCAGGTAGTCCGGCGAGCCGACGATCAGCCCGCGCAGCGGTGGCCCCATCGGCACCGCCACCATGTCCTCCGGCACGAACTCATGCAGGCGCACGCCGGCGTCGTAGCCCTCGGCGACGATGTCGACCAGGCCATCGTTCTCGGTCAGTTCCACCCGGATGTCCGGATGCGCGTGCAGGAAACGCGCCAGCCGCGGCCGCAACTGGGTCGGCACCGCCGCGCGGGTGGCGTTGATGCGCAGCAGGCCGGCCGGGGCGGCCCGGAACTGGTTCATCTCTTCCAGCGCGTCATGCACCTGCCCCAGTGCCGGTTGCAGGCGCTCGAGCAGGCGCTGCCCGGCCTCGGTCAGGGCCACGCTGCGGGTGGTGCGATGGAACAGGCCCACGCCCAAGCGTTCTTCCAGCGCGCGGATCGCATAGCTCACCGCCGAGGTCGACAGCGCCAGCTCGGCGCCGGCGCGGCGGAAGCTGCGGTGGCGCGCGACCGCCGCGAACGCGGCCAGGTGGGAGAGGTTGTCAGTGGCCATGATTGTGCAGTTCCACTTGATGAATCATGCCGATATCCGCGCTTCTTGCAGCTGTGTACGGGGCGTATTGTAAAACGCCTTTCGACAAACCCTGCCAAGGATTCCCCATGTCCCTCGCCCGTGGTTACGCCGCCCATTCACATACCGACCCGCTGATCCCGTACGAGTTCGAACGCCGCGCGGTCGGCCCGGACGATGTGCGCATCGAGATCCTTTACAGCGGCATCTGCCACTCCGACCTGCACCAGGCCCGCGACGACTGGGGTGGCTCGATCTACCCGATGGTGCCGGGCCACGAGATCATCGGCCGCGTCACCGAGGTCGGCAGCAACGTCACCCGCTTCAAGGTCGGCGACCACGCCGGCGTGGGCTGCATGGTCGACTCGTGCCGCCACTGCGACGCCTGCGAGCACGACCTGGAGCAGTACTGCGCCGAAGGCGCGACCTGGACCTACAACGGCCGTGAACGCGAAAGCGGTGCGCCGACCTACGGCGGCTATTCCGACCACGTGGTGGTCGAGCAGCGCTTCGTGGTGAAGGTATCCGACACCCTCGACCTGAAGGCGGCCGCGCCGCTGCTGTGCGCCGGCATCACCACCTGGTCGCCGCTGCGCCACTGGAAGGTCGGCCCGGGCCAGAAGGTCGGCGTGATCGGCCTCGGTGGCCTCGGCCACATGGGCGTGAAGTTCGCCAAGGCACTCGGCGCGCATGTGGTGATGATCACCACCACGCCGGAAAAGGGCGCCGACGCCAAGCGCCTGGGCGCCGACGAAGTGCTGGTCTCGCGCGACGCCGCGCAGATGAAGGCGCACGCCGGCAGCTTCGACTTCCTGCTCAACACCATCCCGGTCGGCCATGACACCAACCCGTACATGGGCCTGCTCAAGCGCGAGGCCACCATGTGCCTGGTCGGTGTGCTGACCGAGCTGGATCCGCCGCTGACCGGCGGCAGCGTGATCTTCGGCCGCAAGCACCTGACCGGCTCGGCGATCGGCGGCATGGCCGAAACCCAGGAAATGATGGACTTCTGTGCCGAGCACGGCATCGTCAGTGACGTCGAGATGATCGACATCAAGAACGTCAACGAAGCCTGGGAACGCATGGCGAAGAACGATGTGCGCTACCGCTTCGTGATCGACATGGCGACGATGAAGAACGCCGCCTGATCGATCGGCGACTGTGAACGAAGAACCCCGGCACTGCCGGGGTTTCTTTCTGGTCGTGCCGGCCGCTGGCTGGCACCATCCATACGTTGGCATGACGAAGGTCAAGGCAGCGGCCGCCCCCTCCGGCGCAGACTCGCTGCATGGCCCGCCTGCCCTCCCCTGCGATGCTGATGCGCGCGCCGCACCGGCTGCTGTTCTTCATCGGCGCCAGCAACCTGCTGCTGGCAATGCTGTGGTGGGCGTTGTGGCTGGGCGCTCTGCGCGGACTGTGGACGCCGCAGCCATCGCCGCTGCCTCCGGCCTGGCTGCACGCGCTGCTGATGCAGTACCTGGTGCTGCCCAGTTTCATCTTCGGCTTCCTGCTCACCGTGTTCCCGCGCTGGATGGCACAGCCGGAGCTGCCACGCAGCCGTTACGCGCCGGTCGGCATCGGCCTGTTTGGTGGGCAGGCGCTGCTGATTGCCGCCGCCTGCGGCTGGACACCCGGGCTGTGGCCCGGCCTGCTGCTGGCACTGGCCGGCTGGAGCGCCGGACTGATCGTGCTGGGACGCGTGCTCAAGGCCGCCGGTCCCAACCGCAACTGGCATGCGCGCGCCTGCTATGCCGCACTGCTGCTGGGCTGCCTGGGGCTGCTGCTGTTCATGGCAGTGGTGCGCGGCCACGCCACCCTGATGCCGGTCACGGTGGCACTCGGCACCTTCGGCCTGCTGCTGCCGGTCTACCTCACCGTCGCGCACCGGATGATCCCGTTCTTCGCCAACAACGTGGTGAACGGCTACGTGCCGTGGCGACCGCTGCGCTGGTTGGCCGCGATGTGGGCGCTGCTGATGCTGCGCCTGCTGTTGAGCGCGTTGCAGATCGACCACCTGCTGTGGCTGGCCGATGCGCCGCTGCTGATGTTGTCGCTGCAGGCGCTATGGCACTGGTGGCCACGCGGGCCGATGCCGGGCCTGCTCGCGGCCCTGTTCCTGGCGCTGACGTGGCTGCCGATCAGCTTCGCGTTGTATCTGCTGCAGGACATCGGCCAGATGCTGGGCCATCTGCAACTGCTCGGCCGCGCGCCGCTGCATGCCCTCGCCGTGGGCCTGTTCGGCAGCCTGCTGGTGGCGATGGTGACCCGGGTCACCCAGGGGCATTCCGGGCGACCGCTGGTGATGCCGGCAGTGGCCTGGTTTGCGTTCGTCGCGCTGCAGGCGGTGGCGATCATGCGCATCGTCGCCGAACTGATGCCCGACGCCTATGCGTGGCATTTCGCCGCAGCCATCGGCTGGTTGCTGGCGCTTGCACCATGGGTGGCGCGTCTGGGCTGGATCTACCTGAGCCCACGTCGCGACGGCAAGCCGGGCTGACATCACCGCCGGGCATGGCACCATGGTGGGCATGTCCGATATCCCGTTCGATCCCACCGCAATCACTACCTTCGCCGATGGCGACCCTGACGAGAATCCCTGGGTTCTCGGCGCGCCGCAGCCGGAAGCGCTGCAGGTGGTGCCCTGGTCCACGCTGTGGGCCGACCAGTTCGAGCAGCAGCGCACGCAGCTGCAGGCGGCACTCGGCAACAACGCGCTGGGCATTGAGCACGTCGGCTCCACCGCGGTGCCGGGCCTGCCCGCCAAACCGGTACTGGACATCGACCTGCTGGTTGCCGATCCCGCCGACGAAGCGGCCTGGCTGCCACCGCTGCAGGCACTGGGCTACGTGCTTACCATCCGCGAACCCTCGTGGTACCAGCACCGCATGCTGCGGCTGGACGTGCCGCGCGTGAACCTGCACGTGTTCGCACCTGGTTGCGCCGAGCACCTCCGCCACTGCTTGTTCCGCGATTGGCTGCGCAGCCATGAAGACGAGCGCAGGCGCTATGCACAGGCCAAGCAGGCAGCACTGCAGGGCAATGCCAACGTGCAGGCCTACAACCGCAGCAAGCAGGATGTGGTTCGCGGCATCTACGCGCGCCTGTTCGCAGCGCGCGGCTGGTGACGCAACGGCAGGTGCCGGCCCCGGCTGGCACCTGCCGGAACAGTGTCAGTACGCGAACTCGCGGAACACCGGATCGACGTCGCCGTGCCAGCGGCCATGGAACAGCGCCAGCTTGCGTTCGGCCGGGGTCAGGCCGGACTCGACGATCTCCTGCAGCACGTCCAGGAACTTGCTCTCGTCCTGGCCGTCGGCATTGCGCGCCGCGCGGCGCTTGAGGCCTTCGACGGAAATCTTCACCGCTTCACGGGCCAGGTCGCGCACGCTGCCAGTGCGGAAGGGCAGGTTCATCGCATGCTTCGGCACGCCGTCGCGCAGTGCATGGCGCTCGGCCAGGGTGAAATCACGCACCAGGTCCCAGGCCGCATCCAGTGCGGTGTCGTCGTACAACAGGCCCACCCAGAATGCCGGCAGCGCACACAGGCGGCTCCACGGGCCACCGTCGGCACCGCGCATTTCCAGATACTTCTTCAGGCGCACTTCCGGGAACGCGGTGGTCATGTGGTCCGACCAGTCGCGCAGCGTCGGCAGCGCGCCCGGCAGCACCGGCAGCTTGGCCTGCATGAAATCGCGGAAGCTCTGCCCGCTGGCGTCGTGGTAGATGCCATCGCGGTAGGAGAAATACATCGGCACGTCGAGCAGGTAATCGACATAGCGCTCGTAACCGAAGCCATCCTCGAACACGAAGTCGAGCATGCCGGTGCGGTCGGCGTCGGTGTCGGTCCAGATGTGCGAGCGGTAGCTCAGGTAGCCGTTCGGCTTGCCTTCGGTGAACGGCGAATCGGCAAACAGCGCGGTGGCGATCGGCTGCAGCGCCAGCGACACGCGGAACTTCTTCACCATGTCCGCTTCGGTGGCGTAGTCCAGGTTCACCTGCACCGTGCAGGTGCGGGTCATCATGTCCAGGCCCAGTGAGCCGACCTTGGGCATGTACGCGCGCATGATCTTGTAGCGGCCCTTCGGCATCCACGGCATCTCATCGCGCTTCCACTTCGGCTGGAAGCCCATACCGAGGAAGCCCAGCTGCAGCTCACCGGCCACCTGTGCCACCTCGTTGAGGTGGGTGCCGGTCTCCACGCAGGTCTGGTGGATGGTCTCCAGCGCCGCGCCGGACAGTTCCAACTGGCCCGCCGGTTCCAGCGTGACCGAGGCGCCATCGCGCAGCAGGGCGATGGTGTTGCCGTTCTCCTGCACCGGCTCCCAGCCGAAGCGGACCAGGCCGTTGAGCAGTGCCTCAATGCCACGCTCGCCCTCGAAGGTCGGCGGTCGCAGGTCATCCAGGCGGAATCCAAACTTCTCGTGCTCGGTACCGATGCGCCACTGCGCGCGGGGCTTCTCGCCGGAGGCGATCACCTCCACCAGCTGCGAGCGGTCGGTAATGGGGGTATCGGCGACGTGGCTGGGGCTCGACAAGGGGAAGGCTCGCTGGACAGTGGCAGGGGATGTGGGGCCCGGGGCCTTCCATCGCAAGGGCGCACTATAGCGTGGCACCCCGTTGCGTCATGCGACGGTGACGGGTTTCAGCATCCTACCGACGCCCTCTTGACCCTCGTACACTCAAGCCATGAGCCGCCATTCACGACACCCCGAACTGCACCGCTCCGAGCGCGTCGGCTGGCTGCGTGCCGCCGTGCTGGGGGCCAACGATGGCATCGTCTCGGTGGCCGGCCTGGTGGTCGGCGTGGCCGCCAGCGGCGCCTCCGCGGCGACCATCCTGGCCACCGGCGTGGCTGGCACCGTGGCCGGCGCGATGTCGATGGCTGCTGGAGAGTATGTCTCCGTGCAGACCCAGGCCGACACCGAAGACGCCGACCTGGCGATGGAAAAACGCGAACTGCACGAAGACCCGCACAGCGAGCTGGAAGAGCTGGCTGCGATCTACCGCCACCGCGGACTGGACCCGGCGCTGGCACGGCAGGTGGCCGAGCAGCTCACCGCGCACGATGCCTTGGGTGCCCATGCACGCGACGAGCTGGGCATCACCGATACCCTGCGCGCGCGCCCGCTGCAGGCGGCGCTGGCCTCGGCCGGGGCGTTCACCTGCGGCGCCGCATTGCCGGTGCTGACATCGCTGCTCACCCCGGTGGACCAGGTTGCAGTGATCACCACCGGCAGCACCCTGCTGGGCCTGTGCCTGACCGGCGCGATGGCGGCCCGGGCCGGCGGCGCACCGCCGGTGCGTGGCGCGATCCGGGTGATGTTCTGGGGCGCGCTGGCAATGGCCGCCGCTGCAGGCGTCGGACGTCTGTTCGGCGCCCACGTGGCATGACCACCATGCTGCCCCCGGCCACCGTACTACTGGCCGAGATGGCCAGCCTGGCCGGCTGCGCGCGCGCCGAAGGCTATGCATGCATCACCGCTCGCCAAGAGCATGGCGCCAGCTCGGTGGAGATTCCGCAACCACAGTTCGCGATCCTGCTGGAAGGCCGCAAGCAGGTGCGTACCGCGCACCAGTCGCTGGAATTCATCCCTGGCGACATCCTGCTGCTGACCCAGCGCTGCCGTATCGACGTGGTCAACAGCCCCGATCCGCGCAGTGGCCGCTACCTCAGCGCCATCGTGCCGCTGTGTACCGAAGTGCTGGCGGCCGCACGCACGCTGTGGAGCGAGGACCTTCCCGCCCCGGGCCAGGCGATGACGCGACTGTCGTTGATCGACCATGGCACGGTGCTGCGCCAGTGGCGGCAATCGCTGCAGGACGGCCGTTACAGCGAGGCACGATTGGCCCTGGCCTCGCTGGTGCTGACCCTGTGCCGGCAGGGCCACGGCAACCTGCTGCTGCCGCAGGCACCGAGCCTGGGCGAACAGATCCGCGACCGCATCGCCGCCGAACCGGCTCGCGACTGGCAATCGCGTGATGTGGAAGAACAGTTCGCGCTGAGCGGTGCGACCCTGCGCCGTCGCCTTGCAGCCGAGGACACCAGCCTGCGCCAGCTGCTCACCGAGGCACGGCTGGCGCATGGCATGCAGCTGCTCTACACCACCGACCTGCCATTGAAGACCGTCGCCGCACGCGCGGGCTACCGGTCTGCGGCGAGTTTCAGCAAGCGCTTCGCCGAGCAGTACGGACTGGCTCCTACAGACATTTGAGGGGGGTTCGGCAGGGCTGCGCCCTGCACCTGCCGAGGCGACAGCAAGAGCCGAAGCAACAGCAACAGCAACAGCGGGCTATCCGTGGGATGGCGGGGCGGTGTCGGAGTGCGGGGACGCTGCAAGTACGTCCCTGTAAGCTTGGCAGCCGCATCCATGCGGCTGACACCCCGCACTCCGACACCGCCCCACCTTCGACGGGTTCACTCGGCTGTTGGTAGGTGTCGACCTTGGTCGACACGATTTTTCTGTCAGATATCGAAATCGATCTGGGGTCAGATCCGTTTTCCTACGGAAAACGGATCTGACCCCAAGAGCATTTCCAACAGATCGCGGAAAACTGTCGAAGGCGGGGTGGGTCCGGTTGCGGGGGCGTGAGCGCCATGGATGGCGCGACCGAGCCTACAAGGACGTATTTACGGCGTCCCCCGCAACCGGACCCACCCCGCCATCCCACGGATAGCCGCTGTTGCTTCGGCCGTTGCTGTTGCTTCGGCTGTTGCTCTGGCTCGTAGCGGGTGCAGGGCGCAGCCCTGCAGACACCCCCCCTCCCTGAGCATTCCGCGTAGTGGTTTGAGCGCCCTGCACACGCCGGCCACGGCACGCTGGGCGCAACGGAACCGCCCGTCATCCACCGAGAACCGCCATGCCCCTGCGTCCCTCGCCGCTACGCGGCGCCCTGCTGCTGGCCCTGTCGTCCCTGCCACTGGCCGCGCTGGCCGAAGCCACTTCGCCCGCCCCCACCCAGCAGGTCCCCGGCGTCTACCACCAGCGCATCGGTGCACTGCAGGTCACCGCCCTGTTCGACGGCGTGGTCGCACTGGGCCGGCAGGAAGTGGTCGACGTGCCGCCAACGCTGGTCAGCCGCCTGCTGGAGGGCCGCTACGTGCCTGAAGACAAGAAGGGCCTGCAGACCGCGATCAACGCCTTCCTGGTGCGCCAGGGCAACCACCTGACCCTGGTCGATACCGGCACTGCGCAGTGCTTCGGCCCCGGCCTGGGCCAAGTGCTGGGCAACCTGCGCGCCTCCGGCGTGGACCCGGCCGAGGTGGACGAGGTGCTGCTGACTCACGCCCATCCGGACCATCTGTGCGGCGTGCTCGACGCGCAGGGCAAGCCGGCCTACCCGAATGCCACGGTGTGGCTGTCCAATGCCGATGCCGATTACTGGCTCAATCCGGCCAGCGAGGCCACCGCGCCGAAGGGGGTGCGCTTCGCCTTCCCGCTGGCGCGCAACGCGGTGGCGCCTTACCAGGCCAGCGGCCACCTGCGCACGTTCAGCCCCGGCGATGCCCTGCCCGGTGGCGCGGTGGCGATGGATACCCATGGCCACACGCCCGGCCATGTCTCCTACCGGTTCGACAGCCAGGGCCAGTCGCTGCTGGTGTGGGGCGATGTGCTGCACTTCCATGCGGTGCAGTTCGCCCACCCGGAAGCCGCGTTCGAGGCCGATTCGGACCGCAAGGCGGCCACCGCCAGCCGTCGCAGCCTGCTGCAGCAGGCCACCGCCCACGGTTGGTGGGTGGCCGGTGCACACCTGCCGTTCCCCGGCCTGGGCCATGTGCGCAGCGAAGGCAAGGCCTATGCGTGGGTGCCGGCGGAGTATTCGCCGTTGTGAGGGTGTGCCGACCAAGGTCGGCACCCACCCGATCCGGTAGCGCCCGGCTGCCAGCCGGGCGACGGGGGAGCGCTTACTCCAACCCCAGCCAGCCGCCGATCACGCCGCGGGCTTCGTCCACGCCGGTGCGGTCTTCGCCGGAGAACACCTGCACGCTGACGCTGTCGCCGTAGGCCGAGTGCAGTTCCTTGCGCACTTTCTGCAGGGTCTGCATCTGCTGGCTGCGGCTGAGCTTGTCGGCCTTGGTCAGCAACGCATGCGCCGGCAGGCCACGCTGCACGGCATAGGCCAGCATCTGCCGGTCGTAGTCCTTCAGCGGGTGGCGGATGTCCATCACCACCACCAGCCCCTTCAGGGCCTCGCGGGTGCGGAAATACTTGTCGATGAAGGCCTGCCAGTGCGCCTGCAGGTCCAGCGGCACCTTGGCGTAGCCGTAACCGGGCAGATCGACCAGATGGGCTTCCGGGGTGATCTGGAAGAACACCAGCTGCTGGGTGCGGCCGGGGGTCTTGGAGACACGGGCCAGCGCGTTCTGGCGGGTCAGCGCGTTGAGCGCACTGGACTTGCCGGCGTTGGAGCGGCCGGCGAAGGCCACTTCGGCCCCTTCGTCGGGCGGCAGCTGCCGCACGTTGTGGGCCGAAAGGTGGTAACGGGCGCGTTCGATGAGCAATGACATGCGCCTAGGATCGCATGTTGCGGCGCCGCGCGCCCGTGCCGGCGGCCTTTGCGGGCATTTTGCTGCACTGCTGCGTTGACCGTGCGCGGAAACGGCGTTGATAATCCGGGCGATGCCGGCGGCCGCCGCCCGGCCCGGTCCATACGGAGCTTTAGCATGCGCCACGCTCGCGTTCTTGCCGTATCCGCCCTTGCCACTGCTGTAGTCGTTGCCGCTGCTGCGTTCGCGCAGACCACGTTGACCCCGCTGCCCGACAACGGGCCGATCAACACCGCCTCGCTGGAGGTGGATTTCAGCAAGACCCACTGGGGCGATGCCAAGGCCGGCCAGACCAAGGCCTCGGCCTGCGCGGCCTGCCATGGCGCCGACGGCAATTCCACGGTGGAGATGTACCCGTCCATCGCCGGCCAGAGCGAACGTTACGTGGCCCAGCAGATGGCCCTGATCGCCAATGGCCAGCGCAGCTCCGGTGCGGCGGTGGCGATGGTGCCGTTCGTGCAGAACCTCACCCCGCAGGACATGCGCGACATCGGCGCGTTCTTCGCCACGCAGAAGGCCACCGCCGGCATCGCCGACGACACCCTGGTTGCCGACGGCCCCTACAAGGGCATGAAGTTCTACGAGATCGGCCAGCAGCTGTACCGCGGTGGCGACGCCAAGCGCGGCCTGCCGGCCTGCATGGCCTGCCACGGCCCCAGTGGCGCCGGCAATCCGGGCCCGGCCTATCCGCACATCGGTGGCCAGCACGCCAGCTATGTCGCGCGGCGCCTGCAGGAATACCAGGCCGGGCAGACCCACGAGACCGACAAGGCGCACTTCCAGATCATGGCCACGGTCGCGCAGAAGCTCAGCGAGCAGGAGGTGCAGGCGCTGTCGAGCTACCTGCAGGGCCTGCACAACAAGGCCGACGACGTTGCCGTGACGACCACGCCGGCACAACCGGCTGCCGCGCCCTGACCACCGCTGGTCGGCCCGGGCCGCCACTGCGGCCCTCGCCTGCGGTATGTTTCCTTCACGCCGGCGACCGCGCCGGCGTTGCTTTTTTCAACGGAGATGCGTGTCGATGAGGTTGATTTCCCGCCTGCTGTTGTCCGTGCTGGTGCTGCTGCCGCTGGTAGCCTGCGCCGCCACTCCCGCCAATGCCCCGCTGGTCGAAGGCAAAGACTACGAGCGCATCGCCCAGCCGGGTCCGTTCCAGCCGCTGGCCGGCAAGATCGAGGTGGTCGAAGTCTTCGGTTACACCTGCCCGCACTGCGCCCACTTCGAACCGCAGCTGGAAGCCTGGGCGGCCAAGCTGCCGGCCGACGTGCGCTTCACCCCGGTCCCGGCCGCCTTCGGTGGTGCCTGGGATGCCTGGGCGCTGGCCTATTACGCCGCTGACGAAGTCGGCGTGGCCAAGCGCAGCCACGCCGCCGTGTTCAAGGCCCTGCACGAACAGGGTTCGCTGCCGATGCAGAACGTCTCGGCCGATGAGCTCGCCACCTTCTACAAGGCCTATGGCGTCACTCCGGACCGCTACATCCAGGCCCTGCGCGGCGAGGCCGTGCAGAAGAAGGTCGATGCCGCCCGCGCGTTCGCCCAGCGCACCAAGGTGCCGGGCACCCCGGCCATCATCATCAATGGCCAGTACCTGGTGCGCGGCAACAGCTTCGACGACCAGCTGCGCATCGCCTCGGCCTTGATCGCCCAGGCCCGCGCCGCCCGCGGCCGCTGAACCAACGCCCACCACCGACACGGCGCTGTCGCCGCCGCATGTCATCATTTCCCTCTGGCCGGCGCCTGACGCCGGCCCCACCTTTCCAGATGCTGGAGACGTTTCCATGAAGATCCGTTACGCCCTCGCACTCGCAGCGCTGCTGCCGATCCTGGCGGCCTGCAAGGCCGACGACGGCAGCACCAACACCACCGCGGCCCCGGCCGAACCGGCGACCGCTCCGGCCACCACCGAGCCCGCCGCTGCACCGGCCGCGGGCAGCGAAGGCACCGCTCCGGCTGCCGCCGAAGGCGAGAAGGCCCCAGCCGAAGCCGCACCGGCTGCCGCACCGGCTCCGAGCACCGCCGCGCTGACCGGCCCGGCTCCGGTGGAAGGCGCCGATTACCAGGTCATCCCGAACGGCCAGCCGTTCCAGCCGGCCGCCGGCAAGATCGAAGTGACCGAGATCTTCGGCTATGTCTGCCCGGCCTGCGCCGCATTCCAGCCGCTGGTCGGCCCGTGGAAGGCCGGCCTGCCGAGCGACGTGAACTTCGTCTACGTGCCGGCCATGTTCGGCGGCACCTGGGATGACTACGCCCGTGCCTTCTACGCCGCGCAGACCCTGGGCGTGCAGGAGAAGACCCACGAAGCGCTGTACGCCGCCATCCACTCGCAGAAGACCCTGAAGGGCGAGCGTGGCCGTGATTCGGTGGACGACATTGCCAAGTTCTACGGTGCCTACGGCGTGGATCCGAAGCAGTTCGCCGCCACCATGGGCAGCTTCGCGGTGAACGCCAAGACCAACTCGGCCAAGCAGTTCGCCCAGCGCAGCCAGATCAGCGGCACCCCGTCGATCATCGTCAACGGCAAGTACCTGGTGAAGGGCAAGAGCTTCCCGGACATGCTGCGCATTGCCGACCACCTGATCGCCCGCGAACGCGGTGCGGCCCAGGCTCACTGAGCCAAGAGAAGCGTTTCCCGGCCGTGAATTCCCCCCGTACACGGACCCTGCGCTTGCTGACGGCCAACATCCAGGCCGGCTCAAGTACCCGCCGCTACAGCGACTATGTGACCCGCAGCTGGTCACATGCGCTGCCGGCGGGCCGCAAGCGCAGCAGCCTGGACGCGATCGCCACCCTGGCGCGCGAACATGACATCGTCGGCCTGCAGGAGGCCGACCCGGGCAGCCTGCGCTCGGGCTTCACCAACCAGACCCACTACCTGGCCCAGCGTGCCGGCTTCAACTACTGGAGCCACCAGCCGAACCGGCGCATGGGCGGGGTCGCCTCCAGCGCCAACGGCCTGCTGAGCAAGCTGGAACCGGTGGAAGTACAGGACCACGCCCTGCCCGGCCGCATCGGCGGGCGCGGTGTGCTGCTGGCCAAGTTCGGCGACGGTGCCGATGGCCTGGCGGTGGCGGTGGCCCATCTGTCGCTGGGCGCGGGCTCGCGGATGTCGCAGCTGGGTTTCATCGCCGAGCTGCTGTCCGACCATCCCAACGCCGTGTTGATGGGCGACTTCAACTGCCTGGCCGAACGCCCGGAAATGCAGGTGCTGTACCAGAAGACCCGGCTGCAGCCTCCCGGCTGCATCGTGCCGACCTTCCCCAGCTGGCGCCCCGACCGCGCCATTGACCATATCCTGGTCAGCAGTGGCCTGCAGACCCGCACCGTGGAAGCCGTACCGGCCGCATTCTCCGATCACCTCGCCCTGGCGATGGCGATCGACGTCCCGGCCGACGCCCTGCGCTGAAAAAAGGGGACGGAGGGGATTAAGTCGTTTGTGCCACAAACGACTTAATCCCCTCCGTCCCCTTTTTTCATGCGGTGACCGGCACCTTCAGCCGCCGCGCGGTCATCGTGCTGCCCACCGAGGCCAGCACCGTGCAGCCGATCGCCAGCCACTGCAGCCCGTGCAGGTGCTCGTGCAGCAGCAGCATCGCCCACAGCGCAGCCACCGCCGGCTCCATGCTGATCAGGATGCCGAAGGTCTCCTTGGGCAGGCGCTTGAGCGCCATCATCTCCAGCGACATCGGAATCGCGCTGGAGACCAGCGCTACCAGCAGGCCGGCCGCCAGGATCTTCGGATCGAGCAGTGCGGCGCCGGCATGCATCACGCCCACCGGTACCACCACCAGCGACGCCGCCAGCAGCCCCAGCGACACCGAATGCCCGGCGTGCAGGTGGCCGGCACGCTTGCCGAACACGATGTACAGGCCCCAGCACGCCGCCGCACCCATGGCATACAGCACGCCGGCCGGATCCAGCGCCGGGCCGCCACCGATCGGCAACAGCAACAGCAGCCCCACCGCCGCGCAGCCCACCCACAGGAAGTCGATCGGTCGTCGTGATGACAGCATCGCTACCGTCAGTGGCCCGGTGAACTCGATGGCCACCGCGATGCCGAAGGGAATCGTGCGCAGGGCCATGTAGAACAGCAGGTTCATCAGACCCAGGGTGAGCCCGTAGCGCAGGATGGTGATCGCATCCACGCGGCTGGTCTTCCAGCGCCATGGCCGCCAGAACAGCAGCAGCAACAGCGCCGAGAAGCCCACGCGCAACGCGCTGGTGCCCTGCGCGCCGATCAGTGGGAACAGGTGTTTTGCGTAGGAGGTGCCGATGGCCAGCGAGGTGACCGAGCCGAGCACCGCCAGCGCCGGCAACATCGGCGCGAGTCGTGAGGTCTGCATGCGCAAAGTCTATTGCGCCGGCGCCGAGCACTTGGCTCAATTGACAGCCCGTTCGTGCAATTTCTGCTCGCCATGGCCACCGCCCCCGTGCTCGACAGCTTCGACCGCGCCATCCTCGACCTGCTGCAGCGGGACAACACCCTGCCGCAGCGCGAAATCGCCGAGGCCGTGCACCTGTCCACTCCGGCCGTGCAGCGCCGCATCAAGCGCCTGCAGGACAGCGGCGTGATCGCGGCCAATGTGGCTGTGGTCGCCGCCGCCAAGGTCGGGCGGCCGCTGACCATCATCGTCGAGGTGCGCGTGGTCAGCGAGCAGCGCGAACGCGTGGCGCCGTTCAAGCGCCGCGTACAGGACGACCCGGCCGTGCAGCAGTGCTACTCGATCACCGGCGATGGCGATTTCCTGCTGCTGCTTTCGGCCGCGTCGATGGAAGAATACGAGACGATCACCGAGCGCTTGTTCGGTGGCGACGACAATATCGAGCGCTTCCGGACGTCGGTCGCGCTGGGTACGTTGAAGCGGAGTTTCGAGGTCCCGCTGGCACCGGTTCTGTAGCGTCGAGCCAGGCTCGACTGCCTTTTGACCGCAAAGCAGCAGCCGTCGAGCATGGCTCGACGCTACAGTCGGAGACCATGAGCACATCGCCCTTCCCCGCCCGTCGCCTGCGCCGCTGGCTGCTGCGCGGCGTGTGGCTGGCCATTGCCCTCGTTGCCGCGATGGCGCTGTGGAACAGCCCGTGGGCGGCCACGCCGAGGATGCTGTGGGCACTCTCGCGGATGCCTCCGGCCACCGGACTTCCGGTGCCGGTGGAGGGTGTGCGCCCCCGCCAGATCGCCGATACCTTCGGTGCGCCGCGTGGCCGTGACCGTTCCCACGCCGGCATCGACATCTTCGCCAAGCGCGGTACGCCGGTGCGCAGTGCCACTGCCGGCGTCATCGCGGATGTCAGCGACCGCGGCCTCGGTGGCCGCCAGGTCTGGGTGATCGGGCCCGGACGCGAACGCTACTACTACGCGCATCTGGAAGGTTGGGCCGAGGGCCTGGCGCGCGGCCAGGTGGTACGGGCCGGTGACCTGCTCGGCCACGTGGGCGACAGCGGCAATGCCAAGGGCACGCCGCCGCATCTGCACTGGGGCATCTACGGCACGAACGGCCCTCGCGACCCGTTGCCGCTGCTGCGCTGAACGCCATGGCGCACCCGCGGACCGATCTGTTCATGATTTGTAAATAGGAATAGTTCGTATTACCATTTCTTTCGTTTCCGGTGGTGCCAGGACGGCCTGCCCGCCCTTCCCCTACCCGTAGCGCCTCGCCTCCTGGATGCCGGCCGAACGCGCGTGCTCGTCCAGGACCCCCATGACCCGTCCCGCCTTCCGTACCCTGCAGCCGCAGCGGCTGTCCGTTGCCGTGCTTGCTGTTCTCTGTGCCGTGGCCCCGGCCGCCTTCGCCGACACTGCCGCCGACCCGACCACGCTGGACAAGGTGGTGGTCAAGGGCGAGCGCGCCGAAGGCTATTCGGTGCGCCGCACCTCGGCCGGTACCCGCTTCGACCTGGCGCCGCGCGAGATCCCACAGTCGGTCAGCATCATCAGCCACCAGCGCATCGAAGATCAGAAGCTGGACGACATCATCGACGTGCTGGCCAACACCACCGGCGTGACCAGCACCCAGTCCGACAGCGAGCGCACCGAGTTCTACGCGCGTGGCTTCTACATCGATGCCTACCAGTTCGATGGGCTGCCGACGCAGATGGTGCAGAACTGGAGTTACGGTGATTCCGGCCTCGACCTTGCGCTGTACGACCGCGTGGAAGTGGTGCGCGGCGCCACCGGCCTGCTCAGCGGTGCCGGCAACCCGTCGGCGTCGGTGAACCTGGTGCGCAAGCATGCCGACAGCGCTGAGCTGACCGGCAGCGTGTCGGTGAACGTGGGCAGCTGGGGCCGCACCCGCACCACCGTGGACGTGGGCACCGCGCTGAACGCCAGTGGCACGGTGCGCGGCCGTGTGATCGGCAGTTACCTGGACACCGATGGCCAGATGGACCGCTACAACCAGCGCAAGACGCTGGGCTACGCGGTCATCGATGCCGACCTGACCCCGGACACCCAGCTGAGCGTGGGCTACGACTACCAACAGAAGCGCGCCAATGGCGCCACCTGGGGCGGCTTCCCGATGCTGTACTCGGACGGCAGCCGTACGCGGTATGACGAGTCCTTCAATGCCAGCCCGAACTGGACCTACTGGGACACCACCAGCAAGCGTGCCTTCGCCACGCTGCAGCATGCCTTCAGCAACGGCTGGAAGTTCAAGATCGGCGCCACCCACGACGAGTCCAAGGCCGACGACAAGCTGTTCTATCCGGCCTACAACAACTGGGTCACCGGGGCCTCCAACTTCAACAAGACCACCGGTGCTGGCATCTCGCCGTCGGCCGGCTTCTACAACACCGAGCGCAAGGTCAACGCCGTCGATGGCTACGTGGATGGTCCGTTCCGCCTGTTCGGCCGCGAACACCAGTTCATGGCCGGCCTGAGCTACAACAAGCGTGAGTACGCCAACTACGGCGACTACCAGGTGGGCGGCGCCAACCTGCCGTGGGATCCGTTTGCCAGCTACTTCAACTGGACCGGCAACATCAGCCAGCCCAACTGGAACCCGCTGGCGCTGGCCAGCCGCGGCACCATCACCCAGAAGGCCGGCTACCTCGCCACCCGCCTGTCGCTGGCCGACCCGCTGAAGCTGATCCTCGGTGCGCGCTACACCGACTGGAAGAGCGAAGGCGAGAACGATGACCGCGAACACAAGGTGACCACGCCCTACGCCGGCCTGGTGTACGACATCAACGACACCTGGTCCGCCTACACCAGCTATACCGAAATCTTCCAGCCGCAGACCGCGCGCGACCGCAACGATCGCTACCTCGATCCGGTGGATGGCAAGAGCTACGAAGTGGGCGTCAAGGCCGCCTGGTTCGACAATCGCCTGAATGCCTCGCTGGCGGTCTTCCGCATCGAGCAGGACAACGTCGCCCAGGCCACCAATGAACCGATCATCGGCCGGCCAGGTGAACTCGCTTCGATTGCCGCGCGTGGCACCGTCAGCCGCGGCTTCGAGTTCGAAGTGAACGGCGAGCTGGCACCGGGCTGGAATGCCACCTTCGGCGCATCGCGCTACGTGGCCAAGGACATCAATGGCGCCGACATCAACACCAACCTGCCGCAGACCGCACTGAAGCTGTTCACCAGCTACACCCCGCAGTCGCTGCAGGAGCTGACCGTCGGCGGCGGCGCCAACTGGCAGAACCGCATCTACTACACGGTGCCGGCCTATGGCCGCATCGAGCAGAGCGGCTATGCGCTGGTCAGCGCCTTCGTGCGCTATCGCATCTCGCCGGAGTTCAGCGTGCAGGCCAACCTCAACAACCTGCTGGACAAGACGTATCTCTCGCAGATCAATGGTTACGGCGCGTTCGGTGATGGCCGCAATGGCTCGCTGACGTTCACCTGGGCGTTCTGAGCTTAGAGACAAGAAGAAGTTGGGGGCTCTTTTGGGAGCCCCCACTTGAACCGTAGCCCAAGCCCAAATCTGCCTGGCAGCAGAATTGATGTTCCGGGGCTAACACCTATTGACAGGATCGTCAAGATAGCGTAGAGTGGAAGACCTTCGGAAGTGCAGGTGGTTCAAATCCATCGCTGCTAAGGAAGTCTGCCTTTTGGTTTGTTTTGAGTGTGGCTTTAGGCATTTTTGCCGTTGAGCCAGTAATTGCACTGAATTCGATTTTTAACCTAATAGGAGTAGTTATGCAGACATCCGTTTTTGATGCAGTCGTCGTTTCGTCATTCAAGTCGTTCTTCTCAGCGTCATCGGCAGTAACGGCAGGCTTGGCAGCGAGTGGTGCAGCACTCCACTTATAAGTAAACGCCCTCGGGAAAAAACGCCCTAGGGCGTTTTTTTTTGCTCGCAGTGGCTCCTATGAAGAATTGCTATCGGAATCGCGCACTTGGTGATGGGGATGGGATAGAGCCCATACTCGCAAGCAATACTGGTTGTCCATTTCCCGGCACCGCTCAATCAGTAGGCATGGTAGAGCCACCGGGCATGGCCCTGCGCCGCCGATGATGACCGGTGCCGGGAACATCCCGGCACCGGCTGCTCACATCAGAACCGCAGATCCGCGCGCAGGTACCAGTAACGGCCACGCGGAATGTCGTAGGTCGAAGCGTCGTAGCCGTTCAACGAGCACGACAGGCAGATCGGCGGATCCTTGTCGAACACGTTGTTCAGGCCAGCGGTCAGCTGCAGCCCCTTCATCCAGTCGATCTTGTAGCCCACCTGCATGTCGTGGAAGGTGGTGGCCGACAGTGTGTTGGTGCCTGCGGCCTGGTTGCTGCACACTGGGAAGGCAGCGGCATCACCGCAGTTTTCGGTCAGCTCGGAGATGTGCCGTACGGTCCAGTTGGCACTCCAGCGGTCCATCGTCCAGCCGATGCTGGCATTGCTGGTCCATTCCGGAATCGAACTGTCGGCCACTTCCACGCCTGGCTTCTGCGGCTGCTTCTGGCCGGCCGCGCCGGTGGCCTCGTAACGGCCGACGAAGGTGTTCTTCCAGCCCAGCTTGAACTGGCCGATGGAGGTCTGCGGCAAGGTCCAGAACAGATCCACGTCCCAGCCATCGGTCTTGATCGACCCCAGGTTGGTCAGGCGGTTGTTGAAGCTGCTCACTGCGCCGGTGCTGGCACGGGTGATGCCGTCGCAGTAGATCGGATCGAGCGTATCCACGCACAGGTCCAGCTGGGTCTGCGCGTTGATCGCCTGGATGGCACCATCGATGGCGTGGCGGTAGAAGGTCACTTCCACGTCGAAGCGCTCCGACCACGACGCATTGTTGCCGAACCACGGGCTCCACACGAAGCCGGCACTGAAGCTGCGCGAGCGTTCCGGATCAAGCTCGCGGTTGCCGCCGGTGGTCACCGAGATCTGCGAGTTGGCCTGCTGGAAGCCAGCCGGCACGCCCAGCGCAGCACAGTTGGCGGCGCTGCCACGCGGCGGCGTACCGCCCAGGCCCACCGAGCATGGATCGAACAACTGCAGGTCGGCACGTGCCGCCGAGCCGTACAGCTCACCGATCGACGGTGCGCGGAAGCCTTCGGCATAGGTCGTGCGCAGCACGAAGTCATCGGTCACCTGCCAGCGCAGGCCGTACTTGGGCGTGAATTCACCACCAAAGGTGGAGTAGTCCGAATAGCGGCCGGCCAGGCTCAGGTCCAGCTTCTTGCCGAACGAGGAGTCGGCGAAGATCGGCACGCTCAACTCCAGGTAAGCTTCATTGACGTCATAGGAGCCCGAGGTCGGCTGCGAGGGCACGCCGTTGTAGTGGCCCGCCACCGTCAACGGATCCGGCTGGTAGGAGCCCTTGTACCTGCGGTGTTCGACACCGGTGGCGAACGACACCGGGCCGGCCGGGAGCGTGAACAGCTCGCTGGACAGGTTGGCGGTGAACAGGCTCAGCTCGTTCTGGCTGCGGTCACGCACCACCGGCTGGATCCACTTCAGCATGTCCGGCGTGATCGAGCCCACACCACCGAAGATGTTCAGCGGCACGCACCCTGGCGTGGCGGCGCAGATGGCAGGATCGCCCAGCGCCATGTTGACGTTGTAGATGTTGTAGCTGCCGTAGTTGGTCTGTTCGGCCTTGTTCTTGCTGTACATGCCGTTGACGTCCCAGTACCAGTTGCGGTCAGCCGCCTGGAAGTTGCCGACCAGGCCGGTGGCGAAGTACGTGGTGTCCACCTTCTGCTTGAACACGCGCGCACCGCCCTCCACCGGACGGCGACCGATCAGGCTCAGGTTGTCACCCGAGACCAGGTCGAAGCCGAACGGGTTGTACGGGTTGAGCGCAGACACGGTGATGTTGTCGGCCAGCGGATTGCCGGTGGCGCCATCGGGACCGAAGAACAGCGGCTCCGGGCCGGCCTGGTTGGTCGACTCACGGCGGTTGCCCAGTGCCTTGACGTACCACTGCACGTTGTCGGTGATGTCGAAGCGGAACTGGCCGAACAGGCCTTTACGCTCCGAGGGTGTCAGCACCATGTTGTATTCGGCGAAGTTGAAGCGATCAGCACTGGTGAAGCAGTGATAGTCATCGGTGCGCGTGCAGCCGGCACTGCCGTCGTAACGCGGGTTGCTCACACCGGTATTGGGCACGATGTTCTGCACCGCACCAGTGTTCGGATCGGTGAACATGAAACGGCCCTGCGGAATGCCACCACTGCCGAAGGCCAGGCCGGTGCCCGGAATCGGGAAGCGCGACTGTTCGCGGTCCTTGGCAAACACCGGATCCTGCTTGGTCCAGCTCGCGCCCAGGAACAGGCTGTAGCGGTCGCCACTCTTGCCCCAGGCCAGGTCCACGCCCTTCTGCGTACCATCGCCCTTGCTGTACTCGCCGTAGTTCAGGGTCACCTGGCCGCCATCGAAATCACGGCGGGTGATGATGTTGACCACGCCGGCAATGGCGTCGGAGCCATACAGCGACGACGCGCCATCTTCCAGCACTTCAATGCGTTCGACGATGGCCAGCGGAATGGTGTTGAGGTCGGTCGCCGAGCCCACACCGGAGGCAGACGACTCATTGACCCAGCGGATGCCATCGACCAGCACCAGCACGCGCTTGGCCCCCAGATGACGCAGATCGACCTGCGCGGAACCGGCACCCACGCCACTGCCATCGGGCGGGAAGCCGAAGTTGCCGGACGAGTTGAACTTGGCATTGAGCGCGGAACCGGACCCGGTGAGCTGCTGCAGCACTTCGCCGATCGAATTCAGGCCGGTGCGTTCGATATCACCGCGGGTCAGCGTCTGGATCGGCACCTGGCCTTCGACTTCAGCGCGCTTGATGCGGGTACCGGTGACTTCCACCGCATCGAGGTTGGTGGTGGATTGTGCAGCGGCACCCAACGGTGCCAGGGCCGTCACGCACAGCGCAACGGCAACCGCCAACGGGCGGTGATGCAGGTGAATCATTCGCTCTCTCTCCAAAGGAATGTCGGGACATGGACTGCCGCGCTCCCCCCTGCATGGCGGCAGCGTCTCCTTTGTAAACAAGTGGTAAAAACCACGGCGTGATGATCGACACTCTTTCACACGGAATTGACGCAAATGACGGGTGATTGCGTCAGATCGCTACACATAAAGACCGGACGGTACTGTTCGCCGCGAACGGCGTTGATGCCGGCTGCGACAGCACCCGCCGATATCCGCCACAGCCCATCAAGTGGACTGGTCGGTGCCTGCGCTGGTTACCGGGCGCGCCCATCCGCAGCCCATGCTGGCTGAGGGCCAGCAGCACGCGCGCCATGTCTCCATCATCGGTGTCGTCGGCGGTCGCCAGGTGCACCCAGGGGCGACGCTGCTGCGGCATCTGTTGCGCCTGCACCAGCTGCCGCTGCAACGCGGCAGCGTCGAGCGGCTGGCCATTCCAGAACACAGCCCCTGCCGCATCGATGCGCAGGTTGATCGGCTGGGGCGAAGACGCCGGCCAAGGCGGGTACGCGGTGCGCTGCTGGAACGCCAGGAGGCCGGTTGCCTGCGCCATCGGCAGCGTGGTGATCACCCGTGCCAGCAGCACCCGCAACACATCCACCAGCGGTGCCAGGTTGGGGGGCAATCAGTGAGGCCGCACGCTGTGTCCCGTATCGCCTGCCACGTTTTCCTCGCAGGAGGAGCGGCCCGCCGATGGCAGGCCGCCCGTTGCCGGACTCACTGCACGAAGGCGATGCGCTCCATGCCGGTCGCTTCGGCCGCAGCCAATATCCGGGCCATGCCTTCGTACTCGGCCGCCGGGTCGGTGGCGATGCGCAGCTCCGGCAGGTTGCCGGCATGCGCGCCGGCCTGTGCCTGCAGGCGCGCCTGCAGATCGCCGATGGCCATCGGCTGGCCGTCCCAGCTCAACTGGTTCGACGCATCCAGGCGCAGTTCGATCGGCGGTGGCGGTTCGGGGCGATCGATCGTGCGATCGGTGGCCTGTGGCAACTGCACAGCAATCGGCCGGGCCACGATCGGCGCGGTCACGATGAAGATGATCAACAGCACCAGCATCACATCCACCAGTGGCGTGACATTGATGTCCGCCAGCGGGCCGCTTCTTCCTGCGCTACTGAACGCCATGTGCCGCTCCCTGCAGCCGGGCCGTTCGCCCAAGGTCGACACTACGTCGCCCGCAGGCCTGCCAGGCAGTGCACACGGCAGTGGCGTTCAGCTGCCGTTGCCGGCCAACAACGTGCACGCGCTGCGAAACTGAATTCAGCCAGCCCCCGCTATGCTGGGCGCCATGACCCGACGCTCTTCGACCGCCCTGTCCCTGCTGCCCTTGGCCACCACGCTGCTGATCGGTTGCGCCAATGCCCAGTCCCTCGACGCCCAGAACGCGCAGCTGAAGGCCGCGATCGCTGCCGCCGAACGCGGCCAGTTCGATCCCGGCCAGGCCGCTGCACTCAGCCGCCATCCGGCTTATGGCTGGCTGGAGTACGCCAACCTGCGCCGCAACATCGACACCGTCGATACCGCGCAGGCCCAGGCTTTCCTCAAGCGCTATGACGGCCAGGCGGTGGCCAATACCTTCCGCAGCGTGTGGCTGCCCTCGGTCGCACGCCGCCAGGACTGGCCGACCCTGCTCGCCAACTGGGTGCCCACCGACAACGCCGGCCTGCGCTGTGCGCAGCTGACCGCGCGCCAGGTGACGGGCAAGGTTGATCCGCAGTGGATCAGTGAAGCTCAGGATCTGTGGCGCAAGAACGGCAAGTCGCTGCCGGACGGCTGTGATGCCGTTTTCGCCGTACTGCAGGCCCAGGGTGGGCTGAGCGACGCCCTGCGCTGGGAACGCATCGATGCCGCCGCCGACGCGCAACAGCCGGCAGTGATGCGCAGCGCCGCACGCGGCCTGCCCGCCACCGACCTGGCACTGGCCAACAATTACGCTGCCTTTGTCGACAAGCCCAACGCCAGCGCGTTGAACTGGCCGCGCAACGAGCGCAGCCGGCGCATCGCCACCGATGGCCTGGCCAAGCTGGCCAAGGCCGATCCCGGCGCCACCGAACAGCAGCTGCCGCAATATGCGCAGGCACTGGGCCTGAGTGCCGACCAGCAGGGCCAGGTGCTGTACCAGATCGCATTGTGGACGGTGGCGTCCTACCTTCCGGATTCGGCGCGCCGCCTCAACGCGGTACCCGAATCGGCGTATGACGAGCGCCTGCACGAATGGCGCGTACGCGAAGCGATGTCGCGCGGTGACTGGCCGGCGGCGCTGACCGCGATCCGCAAGATGGGCAGCAAGCAGCGCAGCGACCCGCGCTGGCGCTACTTCGAAGGCCGCATGCTGGAGAAGACCGGCCAGGCCCAACAGGCGCAGCCGTTGTTCCGCGAGGCGGCGCGCGCACCGACCTTCCACGGTTTCCTTGCCGCCGACAAGCTGCAGCAGGGCTATACCCTGTGCCCCTGGAAGCCGAATGACAGCGCTCAGGCGCAGGCGGTGATCGCGCGCGACCCGGCCATCCAGCGTGCGATGGCGCTGTACCAGATCGATCGCGCTGGCTGGGCCGTGGCCGAATGGAACAGCGCGCTGTCGCGCTTCGATGACACCCAGCGCCGCCTCGCCGTGCGCGTGGCGCAGGACAACGGCTGGTTCGACCGCGCCGTGTTCGCACTCGGCAAGCAGCCGCAGGAGCAGCGCCTGTACGACCTGCGTTTCCCGCTGCACCACGACGCCACCATCCGTCGCGAATCGGCGCGCAACGCAATCGATCCGGCCTGGGTGGCGGCGGAGATCCGCGCCGAGAGCACCTTCACCCCGCGCGCGCGCTCACCTGCCAATGCCATGGGCCTGATGCAGGTGCTGCCGGCCACCGGTGCCGGCGTGGCCAAGTCGATCGGCCTGACCGGCTACGGCGGTGCCGACAGCCTGTACGACCCGGACACCAACATCGCCATCGGTACCGCCTACCTGCGCCAGCTGATGAACAAGTACGACGGCCTGCCGTACGTGACCATCGCCGCCTACAACGCCGGGCCGACCCCGACCGCGCGTTGGCAGGGCCAGCGCCCGGGCTTTGATCCGGACCTGTGGATCGAGACCATCAGCTACAAGGAAACCCGCGAGTACGTCGCCCGCGTGCTGGCCTTCAGCGTGATCTACGACTGGCGCCTCAATGGCGATGCACTGCCGCTGAGCGACCGCCTGATGGGGCGCCTGGTGGACAAGCGCAAGAGCTTCAGCTGCGCCGCCAACGCTGACCAGGGCGGCGATTGATCGCACAACGGTCGTGCCGGCCGCTGGCCGGCACGACCGGATCTCCATTCCCTGGAGAGGGAACGCAATGAGCCTGCTGGCCTGGATCGGGATGTTCGCCGCCTGGAGCCTGTTCGCCACCTGGGTGCTGCGCTGGGGTGGCGCGGCCTGGATGGAAGGCTGGAAGTCGCTGGCCTTCATCGACAGCTGGGGCAGCCTGTGGGACGAAGCGCAGATCAAGCTCTATTTCCTCTGCCTGTGGATCGTCTACGGCCTGTGGTTCCTGGCCGGCCTGTTCGTACCGGAGTGGCGCGGTTTGCCGTGATGCCTCTGCGTCGGTAGTGCCGGCCGCTGGCCGGCAACCGCTATTTGCCCAGGGGTTGCCGGCCAGCGGCCGGCACTACCAGTGCATCTGCGCCGACCATGCGATCATCCCCCCATGAAGATCTATCTTGTCGGCGGCGCCGTACGCGACCGCCTGCTGCAGCGCCCTGCCGGCGACCGCGACTGGGTGGTGGTCGGTGCCACGCCCGCGCAGATGGAAGCGCAGGGCTACACCGCCGTCGGCCGTGATTTCCCGGTGTTCCTGCACCCGAAGACCGGCGAGGAATACGCGCTGGCGCGCACCGAGCGTAAATCCGGCCGTGGCTATCGCGGCTTCGTGGTCGATGCCGATCCGGCGGTGACGCTGGAAGAGGACCTGCAGCGGCGCGACTTCACCATCAACGCGATCGCCTGCGATGAGGAAACCGGCACGCTGGTCGATCCTTACGGTGGCGTTCGCGATCTTGAGCAGCGCGTGCTGCGCCACGTCGGCCCTGCGTTCGTGGAAGATCCACTGCGCGTGCTGCGCGCGGCGCGCTTCATGGCGCGCTTCGCGCCACTGGGCTTCACCGTCGCCGAAGAGACCATGGCGCTGATGCGCGAGGTCGCCGCCAGTGGCGAGCTGGACGCGCTGGTGCCGGAACGCGTCTGGCAGGAACTGCGCAAGGCGCTGGCCAGTGAACGGCCCTCCGCCTTCCTGCGCACGCTGCACGATGCGCAGGCACTGGGCCCGATCCTGCCCGAGCTGGAAGCGCTGTATGGCGTGCCGCAGCGTGCCGAATTCCACCCGGAAGTCGACACCGGCATCCATCAGGAAATGGTCAGCGACATGGCCGCGAAACTGGCACCGGGTGATGACCTGGTCGGCTTCGCTGCCCTCACCCACGACCTCGGCAAGGGCCTGACCCCGCCGGAGGAATGGCCGCGCCACATCATGCACGAGCAGCGCGGCATCAAGCCGCTGAAGGTATTGTGCACGCGGTTGAAGATTCCCACCGAGCACCAGCAGCTGGCCGAAGCGGTCTGCCGCGAGCACTTGAACGTGCACCGCATCGACGAACTGCGCGATGCCACCGTGCTGGAACTCCTGGGCCGCTGTGATGCGCTGCGCAGGCCAGAACGCGTGGCGCGCATCGCACTGTGCTGCGAGGCCGACAAGCGCGGCCGGCTCGGTTTCGAGGACGCCGACTACCCACAGGGCGAAACGCTCAAGCGCCTGCACCGGGCCGCGCTGTCAGTGCAGGCGCGGGATCTGGATACCACGCATCTGAAGGGCCCGGCCATCGGTGAAGCACTGGCCAAAGCGCGGGTGAAAGCCATCGCCGCCGCCCGCTGAAGCACCTGGTAGTGCCGGCCGCTGGCCGGCACCTTCACATCTCCCGTCTATCGACGGCGCTTGCGCGAAAAGTGGTCGACAGCATGAGCACCCAACAAGACGGGTTGCATCAAGAGGAACAACCATCCACCCAACCGGAGCGTCTCCACCGGATTGAACCGGGTGATGAACGCAGCTGCCAGTGTCGAACTCGCAAGAAGGCCGATTTCATAGACCCATAGCGATCGGTTAGAACGCTTGCCCACGATGCTCCTCTCTATTGAGCAGGACGCACTTGCAAGCCATCGCTGTCGTCCGGCATCACGGGGAGCGCCGGCCGCTGGCCGGCAACCAGACAATCCCTGGATTCAGTGCGCCATGCCGCGGGTGATCGCTGCCGCACGCTGCTTCAGCTGGGCCACTGCATCGGGAATCATCTCCATGCCCACGTCCAGGCCCGGGTTCAGCACCAGGCCGACGCCGTCGCCGATACCGGCCAGCAGCGCGTGCACCGCAATCGGCATGGCATGGGCGAACTGCGGCAGCTGCTCGTGCCACAGACCAGCACGCTCGGGCGCGGTGAACACCGCGAACATCGGCTCGCCGCTCTCGCTGGTCAGCACCAGCGGCGAGATGCTCTCGTCCCAGGCGCCATCTTCACCAATGGCCTTGTCCAGCAGCACGAACGCCGTCGAGGTCAGCAGGCCGTCGAGGAACTGCGCTGCGGTCAGCGTGCCGTCCTGGGCCTGCAGCAGGCGCACCTCGAGGTCGTTGAGGGGTTCGAACGGGGTGTCGTGGTCCATGGTCGGTTCCGGTACGTGATTGCAGGACAGACTTTAACAGCCCC
Organism: Stenotrophomonas sp. WED208; assembly: GCF_040984485.1. Lineage (NCBI taxonomy): Bacteria > Pseudomonadati > Pseudomonadota > Gammaproteobacteria > Lysobacterales > Lysobacteraceae > Stenotrophomonas > Stenotrophomonas sp. WED208. Next base: position 687,591 of record NZ_JAZARB010000001.1, on the reverse strand, counting down.
GGCCCTCAACCGATGAATCCGTGCCGCCACAGCCAGCCCAGCGCGGCCAGCCCGGCCACGACCACCAGCATCAGCGGCAGGCCGAAGCGGTGCCGCCACGGGATCGGTACCCCGCCCAGCTGCTGGTCCATGGTCTCGGTATCCAACACCCAGCCGTGCGCGCACCGGGTGCAGGCCAGTTCGTAACGGCGCTGGTAGGTGAAGCCGAACAGCAGGTCGATGCGCGCCATCGTGTAGCGCAGCTGCGGGGCGAACTCGGTTTCCGTCTGGCAGCGCAGGCAGTGATGCGCTTCGGCGGGGCCGACAATCACCACCCGTTCCTGTTGGCCGATCAGGATCATGGCTCAACGGCCCTGGCAGGCGGGCTGCGCCAGCAACCAGGCTTGGGCGGCGGCCACAGTGGCGGCATCACCCTCGACGCGCTGGTCAGGCTCGATCTTCAATCCATCGCCACGATCATTGCGGTCCCGCATCACGCTGGTGGTCAGCAGCAGGCGACTGCCATCAGCAAGGATGTGCACGACATTGCCGGTGGAGACACCCGCGGTCGGCTGGCCGAAACTCCGCGCCTGCGGGCGGCCACGCCACGCCAGCACCGAAGCCTCGCCCGAACTGCCGGTGCGCGGCCCGAACAGCACCGCCACCGGTGCGCCGGGCTGCCGCAGCACATGGCCGGACTGGCCGAAATCCAGCAATGGCTTGCCCGCCAGCTGCACGGCGGTCGCCGTCAACGTCCAGCGCTGCGGCCCGTGCGCGGTTTCGAACGAGCCCACGTCCTCGTTGTTCACCACCGAGGTACGCAGCAGCGGGGCCATGCCCAGCAGCATCGGCCACATGGCGCCACCGCCGTTATCCCGCAGGTCGACGATCCAGCCACAGCGCGCGCCGTCGTCCTTGCTGCGGATGACCTGCTGCCAGCGCGCGGCACGCTGGATGTCCTGACGGAATTTTTCCTGCGGCGTCGCGCCGGGCGTGGAGGCATAGCCCTCGATGACCACCCAGCCGATACGCGCATCCACCGCATCGGCGGCCCTGGCCCGGTCCACGGCGGCAGCGCCGGCCTGCTGCGCACGTGCAAGGGATTCGCGCTGGCGCTGGGTCGTGGTCCATGCACCATGGTGGCCGGTGCTGAGCGCAATGGCTTCGCGCAGAACGGCCAGCCGTTGCGCGGGGTCACCCTGCACCGATTGCAGTCGTGTGCGGGTGGCAGGCCAGTCCACCCGGTCGCGATACAGCGCCTGGCGTTCAAGCAGATTGAGGATCTCCGCTTGAGCCTCCGCAAAAGGCACTTCGACCGCAGTCGGGGAATTGGCCATGGCGTTGGTCGCCAGCAACACGAGCATCAGCGCGCCGATGCGGCGCACTCCCTTGCGAACCTGCATGCGACGTTTCCTTGTCGTTGAGTCAGGCGCGCAGGATAACCGGGAGAGGAGCGATTTCGCCACGCGCGAACTGTCGTATCTGACCCTGCCGCGACCTGCGGTAAAGCAGGCGCCAGGCGATCAGAATATTGCAACTTTGCCCATGTCATCGCGACGTACAACGCGCCAAGGTGGCCCCGTCGGCGCTTCCTGCGCTGACCGGGATTGGCGTCCTGAATCAAACATCGAAGGGAATGTGTTGCCGTCATTGCGGCAATCACGACAATGCACCTGCTCGCCCATGGCGGGCGGTGCGTGGGGATCCTCGCGATCCGTCGGCTTTTTTCCCTTCGATTTTGACCGGCACGCCAACCCGCACCGCCCGCCACCTTGCATCCCGCAGGTGGCCTTGCCCTGTGAGGTTGCCGCCATGAACACGCCCTTCCCCACCTATCCACGCCTGCAGGCACTGCTCGGCGCTGCACTACCCGGCCTGCAGCTGTCCACTACCGCAGCCGAAGCGTTGGAAGATGCGCTCACCGAAGTCCACGAACAGGCGCCGCCATCCGCGTTCTTCGCGCGATTGCGTGGTATCGCGCACAACCACGCGGCTGATGGGCAGCCGTGGCGCGAGCGGCAACTCAGCGAAGCGCGTGGCCGGGAACTGGCCGAGGCCACGCGCTGTCTGGCGGCAGTGTCTGCGTGTGGGGGTGTGTTGCTGGCCGCGCAGTCGGCGCGCGAGATGGACGATGCGACGGCGCAGTGTCCGCCGCAGGTGGAGGAAGGCTTGCTGCATGCAGTGGTGGTGCTGGCCGATCATGCCGGGGCGCTAGTGGAGCCCGATACACACGCCAGTGTGTTGTAGAGCCGAGCCTATGCTCGGCTTTGTGGAATTACGACCGAAGCAGCCGAGCATGGCTCGCCTCTACAGGGTCATGGCAGCGGCAGGGTTCGTGTCGACCAAGGTCGACACCTACCAGAGCGGAGCATGGCGGTGACGGGATGAGTGCCGACCCAAGTCGGCACCTACCCAAGCCTGCGGTGGTCACCAATCCGCGCGCAGGCCGATGTTGCCTTCGATGATGCGGCGCTTCTCGTTGCGGTCGCCACCTAGCTCGCGCGTGTAGTCGGCCACGGCATAGGCGCTGATCGTGCGGTTGAAGCGCCCGACCACACCCACACCGGCTTCCAGTGCACGCGAGCGCTGCGAATTGATGATCACGTCGTCGTCGAAACGGATGCGATCCTCGCCGGAACGGCCATGCCAGTAGTTGAGCTTGAAATACGGCTGCCAGCCGTTGTCGGCCAACTGGTAATCGCCAGCCAGGCGCAGGCCGATGCGGCCGGTCCAGGCGTTGTCGTTGTCGAAACGCACGCTCGATACCACATCGCGGCGGTCGTCCAGCGCGGTGCGCTGCCAGATCACCTGTACCTGCGGTTCCAGCCACCATGCGGACTGACCGACGTGCAGCAGCGGCTTGCCGGCTTCCACCGATACGCTGGTGCCATCGCCCTTGATCCCGAAGCCAAGCCCGCGCGAGGAACGTACGCGGCCGTCGTAGCGGCTCTGCATCGCCACGGCGTCGATGTAGCCGCCGCTGCTGTCGGTGAACGTCCAGTACAGACCCACGTGCTTGTCATCCAGGCGGTTCTGGCCCACCTGTACGTTCTCCCAACCCAGCGCCAGGCCGGTGGTCTTGCCCTGCGCACGGGTGCGGCCGACGAACACGCCGATCTGGTTGCGATGGTTGTCAGAGGCCGCGGCCCACACATCCAGACCGGCCTGCAGGCCCATCACATCGCCATCGAAGCCGGGCTGCGCATCCCCCTTCCAGTGGATCTCGCTGCTCTGGCCCACCATCCGGCCCCAGGCAGTGCGGAATGCGCCCTGGTTGTACAGCAGGCGCTGCTCGCCCTGCCGTTCGTGGAACGTGCCGAGGCTGGCCAGCGAGGTCTCGCGCAGCAGCGGCGGCACCACGGCGTAGGCGGCGGTCTCCACGCGGTACAGCGGCACCACTGCGCCCTCGGCGGGGCGTGCACCCGGCGTCGGCGGCGCGCCAGTACCGGGCAATGCACCGCCGGCCACCGGGACGTCCGGCACGGCCGGGTCGCTGGGCGGCGCCACCGGAGCGGGTTCCGGTGGCGGCGGTGGCGGCGCGGTCTCGCCGGCAGTCAGGTCCGGATCGGTAGCGCCTTCAGGCGGCGGTGGCGGTGCCGGGGTGATCGGCGGCGGCGGAGCGACCGGCGGCGTCAGTGGCGGTGGCGTGGCACTGCCGCCGCCGTTGGGTGCTGGCGTCGGCCCGGTCACCAGCGTCGAGCGCAGGTACCAGTTTTCGCTGGTACCAGCACTGACACCGCCCTTGAACAGGAAGTACTCGTAGGCACCGGCCGCGACCGGTGCGAACAGCGAGAACGCGCCCGGCGCGGTACGGCCACCATTCAACGCCTGAACCACCAGGATGCCATCGGCCAGCGTGGCCGCGCCGCTGCCGCCGGCATTGAGCACACCGATGCCGGTGGTCCCGGTGGCAGTACCGCCATCGATCACCAGGCGGTCGCTGGTGGAATTGTCCGCGCCCAGCACTGTACGCAGGTACAGCCCACCGCCGTCACCGCGGTAGTTGCCACGCACGGTGAACACGTCGCCAGCGCCGGTACCGGTCAGGTCGATGCGCCCGGCATTGACCATCTCCACCAGTGCGCCACTGTTGAACGGCCGGATGGCATGACCGCCACTGCCCGCGTAGACGGTACTGGTGTCATCCACCGTGAGCGTACCGGTACCGGTCCCGCTGTCGCCCAGCACCAGATCCCCATCGAAGCTCAGCTCGGTGCTGTTGGCCAGGCTGATCGCCTCCCAGTTCTGGAAACGGCCTACGCCGGCGGTCTTGACGTTGCTGAGGTTGAGCTGGTCGACGCCACTGCCACCGTCGAACAGCGGTACCGCACCGAGGTTGGCCTGGTTGAGATTGCTGAGGTTGGCCACGTCGTTGTCCGGCCCCATGTCGATCGCGCCGTAGACGATGCCGCCGCCGTTCCAGTTGAAGGTGTCGTTGCCGGTACTGAGCAGCACCTGGCCACGCACGGTGCCATCGGTGATGGTCACGCTGTCATTGCCGCCGCTGACGCTGATGTTGCCGCCGATGTAGGCCGTACCCGAGATGATGATGGTGTCGGTGTCGAAGCCGGTCACCACGTTGCCGTCCACGGTGCCGCCGGACTGGTCCCACAGGTTCTTGTCCAGCTTCATGTTGACGCGGCCGATGCGGCCACCGGTCATCCACGCCTGATCGCCATCCTCGAACGCGCCGATGATGCGGCCACCGCTCATGCGGAACGTATCGATGTTGTCGCCCTGCTGCAGCGCGCCGATCGTGCCGCCACTCATGACGAAATCGTCGCGGCCGCTGCCCTGCGCCACCACGCCGATGACAGTGCCGCCAGTGACGGTCATCTGGTCATCGCCACTGCCCTGGTCGACGCTGTCGATGGTGCCATTGCTCAGCAGCAGCACGTCGTTGCCATCCCCCTGCAGGACACCACCGGTGATGCTGCCGGCCTGCATTTCCAGGCGATCATTGCCGGCGCCGAACTGCACGCCGGTGCGCCCGCTGATCGTTCCGCGGTTGACCAGCACGCTGTCGCCGGCGCCAACGAACTGCAGGGCAGTGTTGTTGCCGGTGCTGATGCTGCCGGCATTTTCGACGCGGCTGCCACCGCCAAGCTGGACCGCCACGCCCCCCACCGAACTGATCGTGCCGAGGTTGGACAGCAGGTGTCCGCCGGCCCCGACCAGCGAAATCGCGCTGCCACCACCGCTCTGCTGCAGTTGTGCCGTGTTGGCGACATTGACGGTGATACCGGCCGCGCCAGTGGCGGTGACGGGAACGGTCTGTGGATTCGGCGCGTTGGCATCGCAGGTGACCGTCTGGCCCGCAGTCGGGGTGGCATTGTCACAGCCGGCCCAGGCGACACTGGCGGTCAACAGCAGGACGGACGGGACAGCCAGGGCCTGAAGCACGGAAACGGTGAGGCGGCGCGGACGGAACGCGCGCGGGACGGCACGGGACATACAGCACTCCTGGACAGGGGATCAGGAACTGCGGATATGCGGTACTGCGAAGGCAGTCTGCCGTGTGGTGAATGGTTTCGATAGGTGAAATTGAGTGCCCGTTATCACAGTTCAGATGCGAACTTGATCGGGCATCACCTCGCCTCTACGTGGCTGAAACCGTTCATCAAGGCGGCGATCGCAAGCCACGCGGAGAGCATCCACGCATGGCGTGGATCTATTGACCATTCCGCCTGCATCGCGTTCGCCTCTCGCCCGGTAGATCCACGCCATGCGTGGATATGGCGCGCCGCCGGGGGTCAGATCTTCAGATAGATCTTCCGCCGGTCCAGCCACCACGCCACGCCCCACCACAGCGCGACGAACACCAGCGCCTGCAGCATCGACGCCAGTTCCAGCGACTGCGGCATCGCGTTGGCCAGCTGCTGCCAGATCCAGCCCCAGGCGCCGGTCGCCATCAGCACCACCGACATCACCGATGCCCCCAGGTACGCGGTGATCGCGTTGACACCGAAGCGACGGCCCAGCGCCGGCCAGCCCTTCTGGTCGATCAGCATGTGGCCCAGCCACAGCGCCAGCGCGGCCAGGCCGCCGGTCCACAGCACGTAGCTGGGCGTCCACAGCTGTTTGTTCAGCGGCAACACGATGGCCAGCAACAGGCCGAGCACAGCGGTCGCCACGCCCAGCCCGGCCAATGCCGCCGAACGCCCGTTGCGCAGCAGGCCACCGGCAAGCAGGCCGAGCACCGTGCTGGCCAGCGCGCCCAGCGTACTCAGCAATCCTTCCGGGTCATGTCCGAGCCCGGTATCGGCATGCCACTGGTAGATCCACGGTGCGAACAGCGTGGTATCCAGACGACTGGCCGGATTGGTCCACGGCGCCAGATCGCCGACGCCCAGCAGCAGCACGGTATACCCCACCAGCAGACTGACCAGTACGGCCGCCTGTGCGCGCGGACGCGCATACACCGCCAGTACGCCCACCAGCGCCGCGCATACCGCGATCCGCTGCAGCACGCCCCAGATGCGGAAGTGAGGAGTATGCAACACCCACCAGATCAGCAGGTGCAGCAACGCACCGGCCACCAGGATGCGCAGTGCGCGCTCCAGAACGCCGCGCGCCAACGCGGGTCGCGCCGCCGTGTCCAGCGCGCGTGGCGCCACGCTGAAGGCCATCGACACGCCCACCAGGAACAGGAAGAACGGGAACACCAGATCGGTGGGCGTGCAGCCATGCCATTCCGAATGGCGCAGCGGCGCGAACACCGCGCTCCAGTCACCCGGGTTGTTGACCAGCAGCATTGCCGCCACGGTGATGCCGCGCAGGGCATCGATCGAGCCCAGGCGGCGCGGCGGCATACTATTCATCAGGCGGCCTCGTACTGTCCGGCAATCCAGGTACCACGCACCTGCAGGGTGTCATCCAGCAGCACCAGGTCGGCCTGGTAACCCTCGGCGATGTGCCCGAGGCGGTCGTCGACGTTGAGGAACTGCGCCGGATAGGTCGAGGCCATGCGTGCGGCTTCGGCCAGCGGTTGGCCGAGCAGCTGCACGGTATTGCGCACGGCGGTGGCCATGTCCAGCGCCGAACCCGCCAACGAACCGGCAGCGTTGCGCACCACACCGTCGATGGCGGTGATGGTTTCGCCATACAGCACGTAGCTGGGATCGTCGGCACCGACCGGCGGCATCGCATCGGTCACCAGCAGCAGGCGACCGCGCGGCTTGGCCGCCAGCGCCACGCGCAGGCTGGCCGGATGCACATGCACGCCATCGACGATGATGCCGATCCAGCTGTCGCGGTCTTCCAGCGCAGCGCCCACCGCGCCGGGCTCACGCCCCTGCAGCGGCGACATCGCGTTGTACAGGTGGGTGAAGCCGCGCACGCCGGCATCCAGACCCTCGCGGATCTCCTCGTAGGTGCCTGCCGTGTGGCCGGCGGCAACGATCACGCCGCGCTCGACCAGCGCACGGATCGTCTCCAGCGGCACGCGCTCAGGCGCCAGCGTCAGCAGGGTCACGCCGTTGTCGAGCGATGCGGCCAGTGCGATCTCCTCTTCGTCGGGCACGCGGAACTTGCTGGCATCGTGCGTGCCCTTGCGCGCCGGCGCGATGTACGGTCCTTCCAGATGGATGCCGATCACGCCTGGCACGCCCTGCGCGATCGCCTCGCGCATCGCACCGATGGCTTCACGCATCACCGCCACGTCATCGCTGATCAGCGTTGGCAGCATTGCGGTGGTGCCGAAGCGACGGTGCGCCTGCGCGATGGTGCGCAGTGCCGCCACGTCCGGCGTGTTGTTGAACAGCGCACCGCCACCACCGTTGACCTGCACATCGATGAAACCGGGCAGCAGCCAGCCACCGCCCAGGTCCACCTGCTCGGCGGCCTGGCCGAGCTGCGGTGCAGCGTCAGGCAGCAGCGCGCTGATGCGACCGCCCTCGATCACCACCGCCAGATCGTCTCGGAATTCATCGCCGGCAAGGATGCGGGCGTTGCGCAGGACCGTTGCCATCACACCGTCTCCGTAACCTTGTTCAGGTGCGGCGGCAGGTCCGGATTGAAGCCACGACGCAGCGCCAACGCGTTGATCGCGCGGTAGAAGCTCTGCACGGTCAGCAGCGGTGCGCACAGCGGATGCGGCGCGGCGGCCACCGGCAGATTGCCACCGGCACCGGCCATCCACACCTGCGCGCCACGTGCGGTGAACTCATCGACCACCGCGCGGGTACCGGCGCCGGTCTCATCCGGCTGGGCGAAGGCCAGCACCGGGAAACCACGATCAACCAGCGCCATCGGGCCATGCTTGACCTCGGCCGAGCTGTAGGCCTCAGCGTGCAGGCTGCAGGTTTCCTTGAACTTCAGCGCGGCTTCCTGCGCCGCGCCCAGGCCCAGGCCGCGGCCGAGTACGAACAGGTTGGTGGCATCGACCAGGCCCTCGGTCACCGACGTCCAGTCGCACTGCCAGGCCTCACGCATCGCGTCCGGCAGCAGGTCCAGCGCGGCACGCAGGCTGCTGTCCTGCTTCCAATAGGCAGCCAGCTGCAGCAGCGCGGCCAGCGACGCCAGGTAGCTCTTGGTCGCCGCCACGCTCTTTTCGGCACCAGCGTGCAGTGGAATGACCGTGTCGGCCAGCTGCGCCAGCGGCGAATCCTCGACGTTGACCAGCGCGATCACGCGCGCGCCGGCGGCCTTGGCAGCTTCCGCGTTGCGCAGCAGGTCCGGGCTCTTGCCCGACTGCGAGATGACGATGAACAGCGCGCCACGCAGCTGCAGCGGTGCGGCATAGACCGACCCCACCGACGGCGAGGCCGATGCGACCACCAGGCCCAGCTGGGTTTCCAGCAGGTACTTGCCATAGGTGGCGGCATGGTCGGAACTGCCGCGGGCGCAGGTGACCACGAACGGCGGCGGCGCGGCGCGCAGGCTGGCGGCCAGGGTTTCCATGGTGGCGTGGTTGCGCGAGAACTGGCGCGCGACCACGTCGGCCGCTTCAGCGGCCTCGGCGAACATCAGGGTGGACGTGGGGTCTGACAGCGACATGGCAGGCTCAGGCAGGATCGGAAGGAAGGGGGCGTGCGCCGGCTGGGCGCATCGGCGCGGTCGAGCCGCGCACCACCAGCTGCGGCACGAAGCCCTGGTTGTGCAGCGGTGCCGGCGCATCGTCGTAGGCGTCGCTGCGCAGCTGTGCGATCAGCAGGCGCGCGGCATGGCGGGCAATGTCCTCGGTGGCCTGCTTGGCGGTGGTCAGCGGCGGCCACGACTGGCGCGAGAACGGGCTGTCCTCGAAACCGGCGATGGACAGGTCGTACGGCACGTTCATGCCCGCCGACTTCGCGGCGGCCAGCACACCGGCGGCGATTTCGTCGTTGGATCCGAAGATGGCGGTGGGCGGCTCGCGCAGCGCCAGCAGGCGGCGCGCGCCACGGAAACCATCGTCGAAGGTGTAGTCGCCCTGCACCACCAGGTGCTTGTCCACGGTCATGCCGTAGTCCTTCAGCGCAGCTTCGTAACCGGCATAACGCTCGCCCGAGGAGCGGTGCGAGATGCCGCCCCAGAGGAAGCCGATGCGCTGGTGACCCAGCTGGATCAGGTGCTCGGTGATCTCGTAGGCGGCCTCGCGGTCGTCGACGAACACGCAGGCACCGTCGGCCGGGTCTTCGGTGGCGGCAATGATGCGCACCAGCTTGATGCCGCGCGCGGTCAGTGCCTGGATCAGGTCGCGGCGTTCGGACATCGGCGCGGTCAGCACCAGCCCGGCCAGGCGCGAACGCTGCACCCAGTCGGCCAGTTCATCGGCCAGCAGCGGCGAGCTGGAATCACAGGGATGGATCTGCAGGCCGAAGCCGGTCTCGCGGCAGGCAGCGAGCACGCCGTTCTGCACGCCGATGATGTGGTACGGGTTCGGGTTGTCGTAGACCAGCCCGATCACGAAGGTGGTGCCGCTGCGCAGGTTGCGCGCGGACGGATCGGGCTCGTAATCGAGTTCGGCGATGGCACGCAGCACCCGCGCACGGGTGGCCTGCATCACCGAAGGCTCGTTGTTGATCACCCGCGAGACCGTCTTCAGCGAGACCTTGGCCTTTTCCGCAACGTCCTTGATGGTCGCTCTGCGCATGGGTTTTCCCTGGGGTTGGCTGCCGTCCATCATCGCCGATCAGCGCTCCTGCGGCAGGCCGGCGCGGTGGCCGATCACCGAGTAGAACAGGATGTACAGGTAGCACGGCACCATCAGCAGCACGAACACCAGCTGGAAGTCGATGTGCTGCTTGAGCACGGCGAACAGCTGCGGAATGATCGCGCCACCGGCAATACCCATCACCAGCAAGGCCGAGCCGGTCTCGGTGAAGCGGCCCAGGCCGCGGATCGCCAGCGGGAAGATCGCCGGCCACATCATCGCGTTGGCGAAGCCCAGCAGGGCCACGAAGGCCACTGACACGTAGCCGTGGGTGGCCCAGGCGCCGAGGCAGAACACCACGCCCAGCACCGCTGAAATGGTCAGGTAGCGCGACTGCGAGACCACCTTGGGAATCAGCAGCAGGCCGACCACATAGCCGACCAGCATCGCGCCCAGCGTGAGCGAGGTGAACATCTTGGTCTGGTCCAGCGGCAGGTCGAAACCATGGCCGTAGGTACCGATCGCATCACCGGCCATCACCTCCACGCCCACGTAGACGAACAGGCACAACACGCCCAGCCACAGGTGCGGGAACTGGAAGATGCTGCGGCGTTCGGCGGCACCGGCCGCCACCGGCGTAGCGTTGGCTTCGGACGACTTGATTTCCGGCAGCGGCGAGAACAGCACGGCCACCGCCAGCAGCACCAGCAGGCCGGCCATCGCCAGGTACGGCGCATGGATCTTGGCGGCGAATTCGTTCAACAACTGCGCCTTGGTGGCTTCATCGGCAGCGGCCACCGTGGCCGACAGATCACCGATGCCATGCAGCACCACGGTACCGATCAGCACCGGGGCGAGCATGCCGGCGATCTTGTTGCAGATGCCCATCAGCGCGATGCGGCGTGCCGCCGTCTCGATCGGGCCGAGGATGGAGATGTAGGGGTTGATCGCGGTCTGCAGCAGGGCCAGGCCACTGCCGATCACGAACAGGCCGCCAAGCGCGCCCGGGTACCAGCGCTGGGTGGCGAACTCACCGAACAACGCAGCACCACCGGCCATCACCAGCAGGCTCAGGCTCAGGCCCTTCTTCATGCCGGTGCGGCGCAGGATCCACGATGCCGGCAGGGCCAGGAAGAAGTAGGACAGGTAGAACACCATCAGCACCAGGAAGGCACCAACCTCGCTGAGTTCGAAGGCGAGCTTGACGAAGGTGATCAGCGGGCCGTTGAGCCAGGTGAAGAAGCCGATCAGGAAGAACAACACGCCAACGATGGCGATGGAGGTGGCCACGTTCGGGCGCGCGCTTGCAGCGGGGACGGCGGACATCAGGAGGGCTCCTGCGGCGACGGCCGCAGAACGCGGCGTCGGAGAGTGGCTGGGAACAACGTTGTCACATTCTTTCGATGGACAACCGCGGTTTGTCAACTTCCATGCGCAGCCCCGTGAACCTCGTGCTGCACTGCGCAACCCGATCACAGCGCCGTGTGCTGAATGCGCCACAGCCCTTGAGCCCCTTGCAGCAACGGTTCCCGCGTGAAACCCAAGCTCACGCCATGTAAACGTTTACTGCATGTCGCATTCGTTGCGACGCAGCAACGAAAGTGTCACGAACTCGTTGACATCGTTGTCAGCGGGGTTACAGACTCCGCCCCAATCGCCGCCCCCGATCCCGGGTCCGGCCCCACCTGCAGCAGGAGCCCGCGTGACCGCCAGCCACCCCGCCCCGGCCCATGTCCTGTCCCGAGTCGCGCCCTCGTTCCTGGCCGCCGACGTCGGTGGCACCCATGTGCGCGTGGCCCGGGTCCAGGCCAGCGGTGATGCCGCCCACCCGGTGCAGGTGCTGGAGTACCGCAAGTACCGCAATGCCGACCATGCCGGCCTCAGCGCGATCCTGTCCGACTTCCTTGGCGAAGGCCCGCGGCCCACGCATTGCGTGGTTGCCAGCGCCGGCTACGCCCGCGAGGACGGCACGGTGATCACCGCCAACCTGCCGTGGCCGCTGTCGGCGCGCCAGGTGGAAGCAGACGTCGGCCTGCAGCGGGTCTACATCGTCAATGACTTCGAAGCGGTGGCCTATGCCGCCGCGCAGGTGGACGCCAGCGGCGTGCTGCACCTGTGCGGGCCGGACACCGCTGCGCGTGGCCCGACCCTGGTGGTCGGCCCCGGCACCGGCCTCGGCGCCGCGCTGTGGATTCCCACCGCGCACGGTCCGGTGGTCCTGCCGACCGAAGCCGGCCAGCCGACCCTGGCGGCCAGCACCGAACTGGAAATGGCCATCGTCCGCCACATGCAGCGCGACCGCGCCCACGTGTCGATCGAACACGCGATCTCCGGCCCGGGCCTGATGAACCTGTACCGCGCGGTGTGCGCGCTGCAGGGGCAGGCACCGACCCTGGCCAGCCCCGATGCAGTCACTGCCGCGGCCATGGCCGATACCGACGTGCACGCGCGCCAGGCGCTGGATGTGTTCTGCGGCCTGCTCGGCAGCACCATCGGCGACATGGCGCTGTTCTACGGCGCCCACGGTGGCGTCTACCTGGCCGGCGGCATCCTGCCGCAGATCCGCGAATACCTGCATGCCAGCACCTTCGTCGAACGCTACCTGCAGAAGGGGCCGATGGGCGAAGCGCTGGCACGCATCCCGGTGAAGGTCGTCGAACACGGCCAGCTGGGCGTGGTCGGCGCTGCCAGCTGGTACCTGCAGCAGCAGTCGGCCGCCTGACACCGCAACAGGCTTCAACGCAATCGCAGCACGCAGTACGTGGCACGCCAACGCACGGGACTTCGCCGCCGCCCCGCGCATGTCTTCGCAACCGTAATCGAACACCGCCGCCGGCATCCAATCGAGTGATGAGGAGAGACATCATGAACACCCGCAAGACCCTGCTTTCGGCCGCCATCGTCAGCTGCATCGCCTTCAGTGCGCACGCGCAGCAGGCCTCCCAGACCGCCACCGACCTGGACACCGTGCAGGTCACCGGCATCCGTGGTTCGATGGAAAAATCGCTGGACACCAAGCGCGAAGCGAACGCACGCGTGGAAGTGGTCACCGCCGAAGACGTGGGCAAGCTGCCCGCGCACAACGTCGCCGACACCCTGCAGCGCCTGCCGGGCGTCAACATCAGCTCGTCCAGCGCCGACGAAGGCGGCTTCGATGAAGCCGACCGTGTCAGCCTGCGCGGCACCAGCCCGAGCCTGACCCAGACCCTGATCAACGGCCACACCGTCGGCTCGGCCGACTGGTTCGTGCTCAGCCAGGGCAACAACGTCGGCCGCAGCGTCAGCTACTCGCTGCTGCCGTCGGAACTGGTCAGCTCGGTGGAAGTGAACAAGTCCTCGCAGGCCAAGCTGCAGGACGGCGGCACCACCGGTACCGTCAACATCATCACCCGCAAGCCGCTGGAATTCTCCAAGCAGTTCACTGCGGAAGGCTCCATCGGCATGGTGCGTTCGGACCAGGCCAAGTCGAACGACCCGCAGCTGTCGGCCTTGTTCAACTACAAGAACGACGAAGGCACCTTCGGTGTGATGCTGCAGGCCTTCAGCCAGAAGCGCGAGCTGCGCCGCGAAGCGCAGGAAATCCCGGGTGGCTTCTTCAAGATCGGCGCAGGCGATCCGGTGGCCAAGACCAATCCGGACCTGATCGGCGTCAATGTTCCGGGCCTGCTCGGCTCGACCCTGTTCGAACAGACCCGCAAGCGTACCGGCGGCCTGGTCTCGCTGCAGTTCAAACCGACCGACGACCTGAGCTTCGTGCTCAGCGGCTTCAGCTCCAAACTGGAAGCCAACAACTACAACCGCAACTTCATGATGTACGGCAACAGCTTCGCCAAGTCGCAGGCGCCTGATCCGGGCTATGTGGTGAAGGACGGCGTACTGACCCAGGCCAGCTACAAGGGCATGCCGGACACCAACTACGCGGTGTACGACATGATCTACCGCGAATCGACGGCCAAGACCAACTACATCACATTGGATGCCGATTGGCAGGTCAGCGAGAACCTGACTGCCAAGTTCCAGGCTGGTACCACCAAGGGTACCGGTGAGACCCCGCGCCAGTACATCGCCGAACTGCTGAGCGCCAAGGGTGGCGGTGCCAGCTGGAGCACCCATGGCAACAGCTCGCCGATCGACTGGAATGTCGGCGGCGACCTCACCCCGGCCGGCGCCAGCTGGAATGGCACCTGGGGCAACCAGCAGGTCACCGCGATCGACAAGGAAAAGTGGGCCAACGTTGACTTCAGCCAGTACTTCAACGCCGGCGTGCTGAGCTCGATCGATTTCGGTGCCCGCTATGCCGACCACAAGCGCGAGGCCAAGTCGCCGGAAGGCGCAACCCCGGGCAACATCTGGGATGCGCTGCGTGGCAGCGCGACCGCGAACTATCCGGGTGGTTTCGCCAGCAGCATCGGCGGCAGCTTCCCGCGCAACCTGTGGTACTACACCCCGGCCGCCCTGAAGGACGCGGTGACCAACAACTCCGAATGGCTGTCGGGCAATGACGGTCCGGATGGCCGCCACAACTATGGCGCCGAATGGAAGGTGACCGAAAAGAACTTCGCCGCCTACGTGCAGGGCAACTTCAGCGGCGATCGCTGGAGCGGCAACGTCGGCCTGCGCTACGTCAACATCAAGCAGGACATCGATACCTACGCCACCGCCATGGGCTCGACCGTGCCGGACGTGAAGAGCCTGTTCGGTGCCTGGACCCGCGAAGCCTTCGAGAACAAGCACAACCGCGTGCTGCCGAGCGCCAACTTCAAGTACGACCTGCGTGACGACCTGGTGCTGCGCCTGGCCGCCTCGCAGACCCAGACCCTGCCCGACTACTCCGCACTGGGTGCGTCTTCGTACGGCTCGGATCTGAACCGCACCGGTGGCGGCGGCAATCCGAAGCTGAAGCCGGTGATTTCGACCAACTTCGACGCCAACCTGGAGTGGTACTTCATGCCGCGCGGCATGCTGTCGGTCGGTGCGTACTCGATGCGCCTGAAGGACTACGTGGCCTTCAGCACCGAGAAGCAGATGCTGTTCAGCGAGCTGACCAACCGGCTCGAAGAGTACGACATCTCGCGTCCGAAGAACGCCGACGGCAAGGTTCGCGGTATCGAAGTGGCCTACGAGCAGCCGATCGGCGAGTACTTCGGCGTCAACGCCAACTACACCTACGCCGATGGCAGCACCGAACACACCTGGGCCGATGGAACCGACAACCTGCTGGGCACTTCGAAGAACACCTACAACGTGGGTGCCTACTTCGAGAACGACACCTTCGGTGCACGCGTCAGCTACACCCGCCGCTCGTCGTTCCTGATCGGCCTGTCCGGTGCCAACCCGTACTACCAGGATGACTTCGGCACGCTGTCGGCATCGCTGAGCTACAAGGCCACCGACTGGCTGAGCATCAGCTTCGATGCGCTGAACCTCAACAACCCGACCTACAAGTATTACCAGACCGCGGCCATCCCGACCTCGTTCTACAGCAACGGTCGCCAGTACTACCTCAACTTCCGCTTCAAGTACTGATCCAGCGGCGGCAACATCGCCGAGTCGTGCACGCACGCCGGGCCTGGGTCATTCCGGGCCCGGCGTTTTTCATGTATAGCGTTCATCGCACCGTTCCAAGGAGTCGTTCCGATGGTCAAGCCTTCCCGCGCCCGGATGCGCAGCGCAGTGCTGCTGGGCAGCCTGCTCGCTCTGTTGCCGGCACTGCCGGCACTCGCCGCCGATCCCACGCCGGCCGCTGAAGCGCCCGGTCCGCAGCTGCGCGCCGGCAGCCTGATGCTGATTCCCGCCCCCGGCAACGTGCAGGCCGGCCAGGGCAGCGGCATCACCGTGCGCGCCGATACCGTGCTGCACGCCGAAGGCGAGGCCGCACAGCGCGTCGCTGCCCAGTTCGCGGACCTGCTGGCCCGCAGTGGTGGGCCGCGCCTGGTCCTGGCCAAGGGCAAGGCTGCAGCCAGGGCCGGCAGCATCCGCTTCCAGATCGTGCCCACCTTCCGCGACAGCGGTGAGGGTTACACGCTGGACAGCACCGCGCAGGGCGTGGTGATCCAGGCTGGCAACGAAACCGGCCTGTTCTATGGCGCGACCACGCTCGCCCAGCTCGCCACCGGCGGCAGCAATGGGATGCTGCCAGCGGTGCAGATCCAGGATGCGCCGCGCTTCAGCTGGCGCGGTTTCATGCTCGACTCGGCACGGCATTTCCAGAGCCTGGACGAGATCAAGCGCGTGCTCGACGCAATGGCTGCGCACAAGCTCAACACCTTCCACTGGCACCTCACCGATGACCAGGGCTGGCGCATGGAGATCAAGCGCTACCCGAAGCTGACCGAAGTGGGCAGCTGCCGCCTCCCGGCCGGCGATGGCGGCATCGATCCGGCCAGCGGCCAGGAGCACCCGTACTGCGGCTTCTACACGCAGGACCAGATCCGCGAGGTGATCGCCTATGCCGCGAAGCTGCATATCCAGGTGATTCCGGAAATCGATGTGCCGGGGCACGCGACCGCAGCGATCGCCGCGTATCCGGAACTGGGTTCGATCAATGCCCCGCTGAAGCCGATCAGCGAATGGGGCGTGTTCCCGAACCTGTTCAACGTGGAAGACAGCACCGTCACCTTCCTCGAGAACGTCCTGGAGGAAGTGATCGAACTGTTCCCGGCCAAGTACGTGCACGTGGGCGGCGACGAGGCGGTCAAGGACCAGTGGGAAGCCTCGAAGCAGGTGCAGCAGCGCATGCGTGCGCTGGGCATCAAGAATGAAATGGCCATGCAGAGCCACATCATCAAGCGCCTGGAGACGTTCCTGGAGGAACACGACCGGCGCCTGATCGGCTGGGATGAGATCCTCGAAGGGGGTCTGCCACCGCAGGCCACGGTGATGTCGTGGCAGGGCACCGAAGGTGGCCTCGCTGCGGCCAGCGCCGGGCATGACGTGATCATGTCGCCGGTCGGCTACCTGTACCTGGACTACCTGCAGACGGCCTCACCGAACGAACCGCCCGGCCGCCCGACCCAGGTCAACCTTGGCAAGCTCTACAACTTCGAGCCGGTGCCGGCCGAACTGGCCGCCGACAAGCGCGGGCACATCCTCGGCCTGCAGGCCAACATGTTCACCGAACACACGCGCAGCTATGCACGCCTGCAGCACAACCTGTTCCCGCGCCTGGCCGCCGTGGCCGAGACAGGCTGGAGCACACCGGAACATCGCGACTTCCGCGATTTCCTCGCACGCCTGCCAGCGCAGCTGCAGCGCTACCGCGCCTGGGGCCTGGCCTATGCGCAGACTCCGTTCGAAGTAGGCGTGGACTACACCGATGATCGCGCGAAGAACACGGTGACCGTGTCGCTGGCCAATCCGCTGGGCTATGAAGTGCGCTACAGCACCGATGGCCAGCCGGTGACCGCACAGTCACCGTTGTATCAGCAGCCGCTGACCGAAACGCTGCCCGCCAACGTGCAGGCGGCCGCGTTCTACCAGGGCCAGATGCTGGCCGCGAAGCCGACGGTCGCGAACTTCAGCGCACAATCGCTGCTCAGCCGCCGCAGCGATGAACTGCTCAGCTGCGTGGGCAAGAAGGGGCTGGTGCTGCGCCTGGAAGACGATGGCCCACGCGAGGGCCCCCGTGCGGTGTTCAACGTGGACATCTTCCAGCCGTGCTGGCGCTGGCCGCAGGCGCAGCTGGACGGCATCGGCAGCGTGGAAGTGCGTGCAGGTCGCATCCCGTACTACTTCCAGCTGGCCCACGACGAACCCAAGCGCCGTTTCGAGAAGGCCAAGCGCGCGCATGGCGAGATGCAGGTGCGTCGTGGCGACTGCAGCGGCAAGGTGCTGGCTGAAGTAGCGTTGCCGGCCAAGCCCGATGCCGATGGCTTCGTGACGCTGAAGGCCACGCTGCCGAAGGACACCCAGGGCACGGGTGACCTGTGCATCAACTTCACCGGCGATACGCGCCCGGCGATGTGGGTGCTGGATGAGGTCACGCTGGGGAAGTAATGACAGGTCTGTCATGGTGGGTGCCGACCTTGGTCGGCACCTCGGGCAGCTCATCCTCGCATGGCGTGGATCTACTGTAGAGCCGAACCCATGCTCGGCTGCTTTTCAACCAGAAAGCCGAGCGTGGGCTCGGCTCTACAGCACGCCTTTACCCGCGCCAGCGCAGCAGCAGATCGCGCAGCGGGGTCAGTGCCGTAGCCAGACCGGCCAGCACGCCGATCGTGTTGGCCAGCGCATCCATCGGGTCGGCGGTGCGGTCGCTGGTCAGCGCACCCTGCGCGAACTCGATGCCGATCCCCATCAGCACCAGACCCACGCCGACCCACAGCAGCGGACGTCCGCGCCGGAACAGCTGCACCGCGCTGCCCGCCAGGATGAAGTAGGCGAGGAAGTGCTCGCCCTTGTCGCTGTTTTCCGGCAGCGGAATCGGCGGCGGCGGGATCAGGCAGACCACGATCACCAGCAGCACCGCCGTCGCCCACAGTACGGTCCACAACCGCGGCCGACGCAGCGGCTTGATCACCGGCAACGCGTGGCTCACAGGCGCCAGCTCAGGTCACCCAGCTCGAAGGCCGGTTCGAAATCGACGCCACGCTGCAGGCCGATGGCCTGGAAGCGCTCGCCCATTTCGGTCGGCAGGGTCAGCTTCTTCACCTGGTCACGCAGCTGGATGCGGCCCACTTCATCGGTGCGTTCCTCGGCCAGCAGCAGCACCTGGTCCAGCCCGTTGCCGAGCAGGAAACTGGCCTGGCTGCAGTAGCCGGCCAGCTCGAAACCACCGTGCATGCCGGCCTCGGCCATCGCGGTGAAATCCACCGACGCGGTGATGTCCTGCAGGCCCGGCCAACGATGCACGTCGTTGTGCACGTGATGGCGGTAGAACGCGCGCACGGTGCCATCATCGCGGTCGTGCTGGTAGAACTCGCCGCGGTTGTAGCCGTAATCGACGAACAGCATCGCGCCGCGCTGCAGGCCGCCGGCCACCGCCTGCAGCCAGTACGGCAGCTGCGGCAGCACCTCGGAACGGTAGCCCTCGGCGAAGGGCTTTTCCAGGTAGCGCTCGATATGGCGCACTGCCCCGTTGAGCAGGATGTCAGCCGGCTGCGCGCCCCGGATGAAGTTGCCCTCGGCGTCCAGCTCCACGGTTTCCTCGTAGACCTCGCCATCCCGGATCAGGAAGCGCGGGGTCGGCAATGCGTCGATCACCTCGTTGGCGAACACCACGCCCTCCCAGTCCTCTTCGAACGGGCGGTCGACCCAGTCCACGCGTGCGGCCAGCTCGGCCGGCAGGTTCTGCTGCAGGCGCAGCTGCTGGCGCTCGCGCAGGTCGGCGCTGGGTTCGAGGATGGCGTACCGCGACGGCAGTGCGTCGAGCTCGGCCAGGCGCAGCAGCACGGCTTCGGCGAAGGCGCCGGTACCCCCGCCCAGTTCCAGCATCCGCGCCTGCGCGCCCAACTGGGCGAACACCGGCGCCAGCGCATTGGCCACGCTGCCGGCGAACAGGCTGCCGAGCTCGGGTGCGGTGGTGAAGTCACCGCTGCCACCAAACTTGCTGGCGCCGGCGCTGTAATAGCCCCAGCCGGGGGTGTACAGGCACAGCTCCATGAAGCGGGAGAACGGCATCGCCCCGCCCTGCGCAAGGATTTCGGCGCGCAGGGCGGCGGCCAGCTGGTCGCTGTGGGCCAGGGCATCGGCTTCGGGCAGGGGGAAGGTGGGCTGCATGGCGTCTTCGAATGCGGTGACAATGGTGCACAGGATAGCCGAGCCTTGGAGGACCCTCGATGAGCGACACCCACCCCGTGGTCCTGATCACCGGCAGCGCGCGCCGGATCGGTGCGGCCATCGCCCGCCAGTTCCATGCCTGTGGCTGGTCGGTGGTGCTGCACGCCAACACCTCCAGCGCCGAGCTGCAGCAGGCCGCGTTCGATTTCGACAACGTGCGCCCGGGCAGCGTGCTGGCCCTGCAGGCCGACCTGCGTGACGCCGACGCCCTGCCCGACCTGGTGGAACAGGCCGTCACCCACTTCGGCCGGCTGGATGCGCTGGTCAACAACGCCTCCAACTTCTTCCCCACCCCGCTTGGCCAGGTCACCGCCGAGGCAATGGACGAGTTGTACGCGGTCAACGCGCGCGCGCCGCTGCTGCTGTCACAGGCGGCGGCGCCCTACCTGCGCCGCCAGCAGGGCTGCATCGTCAACCTGACCGACCTGCACGGCACCGACCCGATGCGCGACCACATCGCCTACACCATGGCCAAGGCCGCGCTGGAGATGGCCACCCGCTCGCTGGCGCTGGAGCTGGCGCCGAAGGTGCGGGTCAATGCGGTAGCGCCGGGGGCGATCCTGTGGCCGGAACAGGGCAAGGACGATTTCGCCCGCGAGGCGCTTCTGGCGCGTACACCGCTGGCGCGGATCGGCACCGTCGAGGAGATCGCCGAGGCGGTGTACTGGCTGGTGGCCGAAGCAAGTTTCGTCACTGGCCACACCCTGCGCGTGGATGGTGGGCGTACGGTCAGCTGAAATGTTGCCGGCCAGCGGCCGGCACTACCGGTAGTGCCGGCCGCTGGCCGGCAACCACCCTCATTCCAGGTCCACGACCTCGAACGCCTCGCCAAACTGCCTGTGCGCACGCCACAGCGTAGCCAGGTCCAGCCCGCTGACCGGGTCGATGAAGTCCGGCGCGATGTCGGCCAGCGGCTTCAGCACGAAGGCATGCTTCAGCTCCGGGCGCGGAATGCGCAGGTGGCCGGGGCCTTCAACCACCAGGTCGCCATAGAACACCACGTCGATGTCCAGGGTCCGGTCGGAGAAGCGCGGCCCGCTGCGGTCGCGGCCGTGCGCGTCTTCCAGCGCATGCAGCCAGTCGTCCAGTTCCTGCAGCGGCAGGTCGGTCTCGATCGCCACCGCATTGTTGAGGAAGGCCGGGCCATCGAAGCCGACCGCGGCGGTACGGTAGGCCGGCGATACCTGCAGCGCGCCGAAGCGCTCGCGCAGGGCCGTCACCGCGGCGTGGAGGTAGCGGCGGGGCTGGACGTTGCTGCCCAGGCTCAGGAGCACGGTGGTCATGCGTTCAGGTGACGGCACTTGGGGGGCGTGGACATGCCGTCGTCACGGCGGCCTGCCTACAATCCGGGACGCACATGATAGGGCACCGACATGACCTATTGCGTTGGAATCGAGGTGGACGAGGGCCTGGTCTTCGCTGCCGACACCCGGACCAATGCCTCGCTGGACGATGTGCGCGTGCACCGCAAGCTGCACGTGTTCGAGTACCCCGGCCAGGCAGCCTACGTGCTGATGGCGGCTGGCAACCTGGCCACCACCCAGCTGCTGGTGTCGCGCCTGGGGCGCGATGCCGACGAAGGGCGCGCGCCCAACCTGCGCGACATAACCCACCTGTTCGAAGCCGCCGAGTACGTCGGCCAGCTGCTGGTGGACAGCCAGGTGCACAGCAACCACAGCGAACATGGCCACGATGGGGTCAATACCCAGGCCACGCTGATCTTCGGCGGCCAGATCGCCGGCGAGCGCCCCGGGCTGTACATGATCTATCCGCTCGGCAACGCCATCGCCGCCTCGCCGGAGACGCCGTACCTGCAGATCGGTGAATCCAAGTACGGCAAGCCGATCCTCGACCGCATCCTCAGCCCGGCCACACACCTGGAGGATGCCGCGCGCACGGCCATCGTCTCGCTGGACTCCACCATCCGTTCCAACCTGTCGGTGGGCCTGCCGATCGACCTGGCGTTGCTGCGCGACGGCGAGTTGCGCATCGGCCAGCAGCTGCGGCTGGGCGCGGATTCAGCGCTGTATGCGGACATCCACCAGAACTGGTCGCGGCGGCTGGAACAGGCGGTGGATGCGCTGCCACGGTTCCCCTGGGAAACCCTGGACCGGTAGTGCCGGCCGCTGGCCGGCAACCGCAGTGATCCCACCGTACGGAGATGCCGGCCAGCAGCCGGCACTACCGCGGCATCAGCCAAGCGCTTCGGCCACCGCGCGGAACACCTGCTGCATCTGCAGCGGCTTGTGCAGCACATGCACCTCGACACCCGCAGGGAACGCATCGGCCGGTACCGTCACTGCCGCATCCTCCAGCACCAGCGCGGGGCCGCGATAGCCCAACGTCGCCATCTCGCCCAGCAGCTGGCTGGCCGGCAGCAGCTTGGAGCCAGCATCGGCAATCACCAGCGCCGGCATCGCCTCCTGCTGCATCCAGCGCAGCGCCGCCGGGCCATCGGAGGCCAGCTGCAACTGGTAGCCCTGGCTGGACAGCGCGTTGCCGAGCAGCGACAGGCGCGTGGCTTCGCCATCGACCACCAGGATCGACTGGCCGCTGCCCAGCGCCACCAGCTGCTCGATCGGCTCGCTGCCATCGATGGCCTCGTGCATCGGCAGCCGCAGTTCGAAGCAGGTGCCCTGCCCCGGCTGGCTGCTGACGTGGATGCTGCCGCCGGCGCCTTCAACGATGCGCTTGCAGGAAATCAGGCCCAGGCCCGTGCCATCGGCCTTGGTGGTGAAGAACGGATTGAACAGGTGCGACAGCGTGTCCGCATCCATGCCGATGCCTTCGTCGGCGACCCGGATGTGCATCCAGTCCACGCCATCGCGCTGGCCGGCATGGCTGGCAGTCAGGCTCAGGCGGCCGCCATTGGGCATCGCCTGGATCGCGTTGAGCGCCAGGTTCAACATCACCTGCTGCAGCTCGGTGTAGTTGGCATCGACCACCAGGCCTTCGTCCTGCACCTGCAGTTCCAGGCGCACGGCATCGGGCACGTTGCTGCGCAACAGCAGTGCCACCGCATCGAACAGGCCATCGATCTCGATGCGCTCGCTCGGCTTGCGCGAACCGCGCACGAACGACAGCATTGATTCGGCCATCTCGTGGCCACGCCGGCCGCACTCGGCGATGACATCGGCCAGATGGTGCAGCTGCGGATCCTCGGTACGCGCCTTCAGCAGGTCCGGCATGATCAGCAACGGCTGCAGGATGTTGCGCAGGTCATGGCTGAGGCCGGCGGCAAGCAGCGACAGGCTTTCCAGGCGCTGCGCGCGCATCAGTTCGGTTTCCACCCGTGCACGCTCCACCGCGCTGCGTGCATCGCGGATCGCACGCGCCACCGCCGACGGCAGGCGCGCCGGCAGGTGCTTGATGATGTAATCGTTGGCGCCCTTCTGCAGCGCCGCCACTGCGTTCTCCTCACCCATGGTGCCGGAGACGAAGATGAAGGGCACTTCCGGCGAGGTCTCGCGCACGATGCGCAGCGCGTCATCACCGGAGAACCCCGGCATGCTCAGGTCGGACAGCACGATGTCCGGCTGGAACCTGGCCAGTGCCTGGCGTAGTTCGGCCTCGCTCTCGACACGCTCGAAGCGGGCTTCCAGGCCCGCGTCGAGCATCTGTTCAGACATCAGCTCGGCATCTTCCGGTGAGTCTTCCACCAGCAGGATGCGCAGCGCCCCCAGGGCGGGACCGGTCAGGGGCATGGGCTCACTCGAGTTCCGGTGCCTGGTTGATCAACGCCCAGAACTTGCCCAGGGTCTGCACCGCGCCGAAGAACTGGTCCACGTCGACCGGCTTGACCACGTAGGCGTTCACGCCCATGTCCCAGCTGCGGGCCAGGTCGCTTTCCTCCCGTGAGGACGACAGGATCACCACCGGCAGGCGCTTGAGTTCTTCGTGCTCGCGGATCTGCCGCAGCACTTCCAGCCCATCCATGCGCGGCATCTTGATGTCCAGCAACAGCACCGCCGGCAGGCCTTCCTCGCGATTGGCGAAGGCACCACGGCGCAACAGGTAGTCCATCACTTCCACGCCGTCTTCGACGTGCACGATGGGATTGGCCAGACGCGCCTCTTCCAGGGCGTCGATCGCCATTTCGGCATCAGCCGGGCTGTCTTCGGCGAGAAGAATGGTGCGCAGAGTGGTCATGCAGAAGGCCCTTGTTTGTCCGCATCGATCGCGGGAGGCAGGTAGAAGTGGAAGGTGGCGCCGACGTCCGGTTCGGCCTCGGCCCAGATGCGGCCGCCATGGCGGGTCAGCACGCGGCGCACGCTGGCCAGGCCGATGCCGGTACCCGGGTAGTCACTGGCCTTGTGCAGGCGCTGGAACACACCAAACAGCTTGCCGGCGTAGGCCATGTCAAAGCCTGCACCATTGTCGCTGACCGTGAACTGATGACCGCCATCGGGCTGCGGCTGGTAATCCACGCGGATCTTCGCCGGCTCGCGGTTGCCCGAGTACTTCACCGCATTGCCGAGCAGGTTCAGCCAGACCTGGCGGATCATGTTCTCGTCCGCCACCACGATCGGCAGCGGCGCGATGCTCCACTCCACCTGGTGCGCGTGGCCGCTGCTTTCGGCCTCCGCCTGCAGGTTGGAATCGAGCATCGCACGGGTATCGGCCACCAGCGACTGCATGTCCACCGCCTGCTGGCGCATCGCCGCGCGGCCCAGCCGCGAGTAGACCAGCAGGTCGTCGATCAGTGCCGCCATGCGCCGCGCCGAACTGGAGATCACTTCCAGGTAATGGCGGCTCTTGTCGTCGGCAGCGTCGCCGAGGTGGCGCGACAGCTTGTCGGAGAAACCGGCCACATGGCGCAGCGGTGCGCGCAGGTCGTGCGACACCGAGTAGCTGAAGGCCTCCAGCTCACGGTTGACCTCGGACACCTGGGCCACCTTGCCTTCCAGCTGGCGATTCAGCTCTTCCACGCGCAGCTGAACCGCACGTTGCATGGTCACGTCACTGACCGTCAGCAGCACCACCTCGTCATCGGTATCCGGCAGCGGCATGCGCCGCGCATTGAGCAGCATGTAACGCGCCATGCCATCGGCAGTGCGCTGCTCGTGCTCGAAGTCCCACAGCTCCCGACCACGCGAGAGCACGTCGGACAGGCGCTGACGCACCACCGTGTCCTTCCACGCGCCATCACCGACGGATTCCAGCAGCAGGCCATCGGCACGTTCGTCCTGCAGCCCGTACAGCTCGGCGAAGGCAGGGTTGTGCAGCTGTACACGCAGGTCACGGTCAAGCAGCACGATCGGTTCGCGCACCGTCTGCAGTACCGACGCGGCACGTGCCGCCGCGCGCAGTGATTGCCGTTCGGCATGCAGGCGACGGCCGATCTGCCGCTGCAGCAGCCACAACACCAGGCCGAGCAGCGCCAGCTGGATCACCAGCGAACTCCACGACACCAGCTCGGTCTGCTTGCGCTGGCGCGCAGCCTGCTCCGCACGCAGGGTCAGCAGTTTCTGCTCGCTGGCCTGCAGTTCTTCAACCAGGCCGCGAATCGGATAGCGCGTGCTCAGGTCCTTCACCAGCCCGCGCTGATCACTGTTGGGCTCAGACTTGGCCAGCTCACGGGCAAGCGCCATGCGCCCTTCCAGCATCGACTCGATACGGCCGATGCGGATCAGCTGGTCAGGATTGTCGCGGGTCATCCGGCCCAGTTCGGCCAGGCGCCCGGGAATGTCGTTGGCCTTGGCCATGCGCTCGCGCAGCCCCGGCGCGTCCACACCCTTGGACAGCGTCAGCGCCGCCGACTCGACATCGCGTACGTCCGCCTGCAGCTGCTGCAAGGCTACGCCGACGGCCTGGGTGTGATTGACCCAGGCCATCGCCTGTTCGTTGTCCTGCTGCAGTTTGCGCAGGGTCAACCACGGCACCACGATGATCGCGGCGGCGGCCAGCGCCAAGGCTGGCAATCGCCAACGGTCCCAGATGTCGTCACTGAAAACCAGCGCCATAGTTCCTCGTCAGCACAGCCGCGAAGCGTTGTCCGGGACGAGCCCGGTTGCGGCGGAACCGGCAATATAGCGCAGGCGGTCACAAGTCTGGGGTTTCCAGCGCGGTTGCCTGAACGGGTTACGACATTTCCTGTGGAGCCGAGCATGGCTCGGCTCCACAGGGGCTGGGCGCCCCGCCTGGGGCGCCCACCGGGGTCAGCGCTTGGCAGCAGCGCTGACCTTCAATGCAGCGGCATCGACGCGGGTCACGCCCTTGATGCCCTTGGCGGTAGTGACCGCCTTGTCCTTCTCAGCCTGGGTGGCCACGGCACCGCTCAGGCTGACCACGCCGTTCACGGTTTCCACCTTGATTTCAGTGCCCGGAACGTTGCTGCTGGCCAGCAGATCGGCCTTCACCTTGGTGGTGATCCAGGTATCGGTCACCGGCTCGTTGGAGTCATGGCGATCGGCATGGGTTGCCGGATGGGTGCTGGTCGGCGGGCTCTTCGCGGCCGGATCCTTGGCGAATGCAGCCGAGGAGGACAGCGCCAGGCCCAGGGTCAGGGCGGAAGCAATCAGCGTGCGGGTGGTATTGCTCATCGTGTCGTACTCCTTCGGGATGTGCTGCCAGTCTGGACACGCGGCCGTAGAGCAGGCGTGGCGTTGCGGTCATGCCGCCGTGAATCGAAACGTTTCCAACGGCAACGGTTCAGTTTTGGACTGCCAGCAACCGTCGTTTACCCTGCCCTTCCCACTGCCGGAGCCCTCTCATGCGCCCCGACCTGCAACTGGCCCTGATCGGCTACGGCCTCGCCGGCCGCGTCTTCCATGCGCCACTGATCCAGCACACGCCGGGCCTGGTGCTGCACAGCATCGTCAGTTCGCAGCGCGACACGTTGCTGCGCGCGTTCAGCGACGTGCACGTGCGCGCCACGCCGCAGGAGGTGTTCGACGACCCGGCGGTGGACGCGGTGGTGATCGCCACACCGAACGCACAGCATGCACCGCTGGCGATCGCGGCATTGGCCGCGGGCAAGCATGTACTGATCGACAAGCCGTTCGCGCTGGATGTCGCTGAAGCCGAAGCGGTGCTGGCCGCGGCACGTGATGCCGGACGCATCGCCACCGTGTTCCAGAACCGGCGCTTCGATGCGGATTTCCTCACCCTGCAGGCGCTGCTGGCCGAAGGCACGCTCGGTGACGTGGCCGAGTGCCACGCGCACTTCGACCGCTACCGGCCGCAGGTGCGCGACCGCTGGCGCGAACAGGACGGCCCGGGCAGTGGCCTGTGGTACGACCTTGGCCCGCATCTGCTGGACCAGATGCTGGTGCTGTTCGGCTGGCCCGAGGCGATCGATGCCGATCTGGCCGTGCAGCGCGAAGGCGGCAGCGGCATCGATTACTTCCACGCGGTACTGCACTACCCGTGGCATCGCGCGATCGTGCATGCCGGTTCGCTGGTGGCGGCCCCCACGCCGCACTTCAGTGTGCATGGCAGTCGTGGCAGCTGGATCAAGCATGGGCTGGACGTGCAGGAGGCACAGCTGCGGCGCGGTGTTGCGCCAGGGGCGCCGGGCTGGGGCATCGACCCACGGCACGGCGAGTTGGTGCGCTGCGATGCCGAGGACAATGTGCAGCGCAGTACCGTGGACAACCTGCCGGGCGACTATCGGCGGCTGTATTCGCAGTTCGCGGCGGCGATGCACGGCGATGGCGAGCCGACGGTCAGTCCGGTGCAGGCACTGCAGTTGATGCGGTTGCTGCAGGCCGGCATGGACAGCGCGCGCGAAGGGCGGCGAATCGCGTTGGGGTGACCGGCAGGACTGCGCCCTGCACCTGCCGAATCAACGGCAACGTCAACGTCAACGTCAAAAGCAAGCTATCCGTGAGATGGCGGGATGGGTCCGGTTGCGGGGGACGCCGTAAATACGTCCATGTAGGCTCGGTCGCGCCTTGCTCGTGTGCGCTGTCCTGCGCACACGGCAAGACCGGGGTTGGGCGTCCTGCCCAACCCGCCCGAGGCATGCCTCGGGCCCATGGCGCTCACGCCCCCGCAACCGGCCCCACCCCACCTTCGACAGATTCCCGCGCCCAACGGTAGGTGTCGACCTTGGTCGACACATCGACGTGGAAACCATCGGAAACGGCTTTTCTAGATTCGAACCATGCTCGACTGGCTGCATGGGGTCAGAGCCCTTTCCTGCGGAAAGGGATCCGACCCCGATCTGCTTGGGGTCGGATCCCTTCGGCAACGCCGAAGGGCTCTGACCCCACCGCAGTGCTTACGATTTCTTGATGGCGTGGCCGCCGAACTCGTTGCGCATCGCCGACAGCAGGCGGTCGGTGAACGAATTCGATTCACGCGAACGCAGGCGTTCCAGCAGCGACAGGGTGATCACCGGTGCCGGCACGTCCAGCGCGATGGCTTCGGCGACGGTCCAGCGGCCTTCACCGGAGTCCTCCACGTACGGGGCGATGCCATCCAGCGAGGGATTGCGCTTGAGGGCTTCGGTGCTCAGGTCCAGCAGCCACGAGCGCACCACGCTGCCGTGGCGCCAGACGTCGGCGACCTGGGCCAGGTCCAGTTCCATTTCCTGCTTGCGCTCCATCAGCGCGAAGCCTTCGGCGTAGGCCTGCATCATTCCGTATTCGATGCCGTTGTGGACCATCTTGGTGAAGTGGCCAGCCCCAGACGGGCCGACACGCGCCCAGCCGCGGTCTTCGGCCGGTGCCAGCGTGCGCAGCAGCGGTGCGATCTGCTCCACCACCGACGCTTCACCACCGACCATCAGGCTGTAGCCTTCCTGCAGGCCCCACACGCCACCGCTGGTGCCGCAGTCGACGTAGCCCAGATCGTCTTCGGCCAGGGCCTTGGCGCGGCGGATCGAGTCCTGGTAGTTGGAGTTGCCGCCGTCGATGACGATGTCACCTTCGGCCAGGTGCGGGGTCAGCTGGCCCAGGGTCTGGTCGACGGTTTCGCCGGCCGGCACCATCAGCCACACCACGCGCGGCACCGGCAGCGCGGCAACCGCGGCGGCCAGCGAATCAACCACCTCCAGGCCAGCCTCGGCGGCGCGCTGGCGGGCGCCTTCGCCCGGGTCGTAGCCGACCACGCGGTGGCCGCCACGATGCAGGCGCTGAGCCATGTTGGCGCCCATGCGGCCGAGGCCGATCATTGCAATGTCCATTGTTTCACCTTCAGTTGGGGTCTAGGGTCAGGCTGCCTGGCCTGCCGGTAGCCGCGCAGTGGCGCAGCTGCGCCTCGCGCCAACGCCGGTAGAGCATGGTATGCAGATTGTGCACCGCCAGGTCGATCGAAAACGGCGTTCGCGGGTTGCGATCAAGCAGGCGGGCGACGTGGTAGCCGATGGGACGTATACCGCGTGGGTGCACATAGATCACGAACTGCTGGTAGAACGGATCGTCCAGCAGCTGGTCCATGCGTTCCAGCGTGGCGTGGTAGCGCGGTTCCAGCCGTGCACGAAGGTTGGGATCGCGCTCGAACAGCAGGCGCTCGAAGTAGCGCTGGCCGATGCGCGGGATGCCCTGCGCGAGTTTCCAGAGTTCGACATTGCGCTGGTCGTACCAGGCCAGCCCACCGTGCATCGCCAGTGCCTGCGCAGCGTCTGCACCCACATCGACCACCACGAAGTTCTCGGCCTGGTTGCTCAGATCGTCCAGCGTGCTCTTGTCGTACACATGTTCGATGAAACCGGGCACGCCGACGAAGGCCTGCCGTCCCATCGCCGAGGTGCGCACCGCTTTGCCATCGGCGAAGAAGTCGCCTGCATGTGCGCCGAGCAGGATGCTGTCGGTGTCATGCAGGGCGAGGAAGGTGCCGATCGACAGTTCATCCGCTGCGAACTCCGTATCGAACGCGGCATCGCCATACAGCTCTCGTTGCGTGGCCAACTGCGCGACCTGGCGGCCGACCCCGCATTCGGCACGCACGGCACCGCTGTAGAACGCCTCCAGTGCATGACTGTTGCCCGCGCTCGGCACGAAGCCACGACCGAAACTGCGCGTGCGCTGCCAGCCTTGCGCGCGTGGGCCCTGCAGGCCGAAGCCGATCCAGCCCAGCTGCGGGCCGGAGAAGCGGAAGGTGGGATTGTCCTGCAGTGCCGAGGCCGCACGCTGCGTGGCTGCGCCCAGCTGGAACGCATAGGCACAGACCGTGGCCGGATCGTCCAGCAATTGTTGCAGCAACGCCTGGCGTGCTGCAGCGGACATTCCGGCCGGCCACCCCACGCGCAGATCGCCTGCCGCCTGTGCTTCAGCCAGCGAGGCACGTGTACACACCGGGCCGCCGTGCACCTGTGGTGCACCGGCCGTAACCTCGTCAAAGCGCCATCCCAGCCGCTGCAGCAGGCCCTGCGTGCAGTCCGGCGTTGCGGACGCAATGCCCAGCGCGGGCATCAGCAGGAGTGCCACGCCCATCAACCTGCCGCGCACGATCACCCTTGATCCGTGCTGCGGGCCGGTGCGGGCTCGGACGATGCAGGCGCCGGCGGCGCGGGCGCAGGCGGTGCGGGTTTGCCAGCATCCGCAGGCAGGTACTGTTGCAGGCGCTGGAAGAAGCGCTGATAGAACCCGGCATCGGTGACGGTGCTGCTGGCCACTTTCACCAGCGAATCGTCATTGCTGCCGAACGGCAGCGACACCGAGCCCAATGCACCCACGCCCACGCTGGCCGACGTCGGGCTCTTCTTCAGCGCGTAGCGGTCCTGCACCGCGCTGACGAACACCAGCGTCTGGCTGCCACGCGGCGCGCAGGAGATGCGCAGCACCAGCTGCTCGTGGTCGTCCTCGCGTGGCTGGAAATTCTTGTTGCCCTCCACCTGTGCCTCGTCTGAGCGGGCGATGGCGTAGCCCTGGCTGAGCAGGGTGCGCCGTGCGGCCTCGCAGGCGTCACCGGGACGGCCATCGACGGTGCGCGAGAAGGTGTCGCCGGAATCAAAGGATTCGCGCAACAACGTGCTGTCGGCGGCGCGGCCACCACAGGCCGACAGGATCAGGGCGCTGGCGAGCGCCACGGCAGCACTGGAAAGACGGGAGGCCCGCATGGGTACTCCTGCGAGGACGGTACCGCCAAGGGTAGCCCTGCGGCCGTGTGCGGCAGGTCGAAACCGGCGTGACCGAGCCACCCCGTTGCTGCCGGTTCATGCACAGAAAAGGGGACGGAGGGGATTAAGTCGTTTGTGCCACAAACGACTTAATCCCCTCCGTCCCCTTTTACGCAGAAGGGCCGGCAATGCCGGCCCCTCGGGTATCACATGCCGTCGCCGGCTCAGTCGGCCCAGCGACCAGCGCCGGTCGACTGCGGCAGCACCTGTGCGGACAGCGGGCGATCATTGGCCAGCAGGTTCACCGCATCGGCCAGGATCGAGGCCGACTCGCGCAGCAGCGGGTCCGGACGCTTCTCGGCGGCCTTCTCGCGCGCTGCATCCTTGACGATGTCGCGCTCGTTGCCGGTCAGGCCGTCGTCGTTGCTGTCATCGGCCAGCGGGTCCAGGGCCAGGCCCAGTTCCTTGCGCATCGCCTGACGCTCCTTGCGCTGGGTGTCCTGGCGCTCACGCTCGGCGCGGCGGGTGGCCTCGTTGAGCGAGATGTACTTCTTCGCGGCCTCGGTGCGGAACTGCTGCACGTCCTCGTTCCACCACTGGAATTCCTTGTCGGCGGCGATGCGCGCGTCATGGCGGGTTTCCAGCTTCGGCAGCAGCGGCGCGAAGTTGCCGTACTGGGTGTGCGGCACGGCAGCGATGCGGGTCCACGGCAGCGCGTTGTCGTAGGTGCTCTCGCCGAATTCGGTGGCATCGACGCTGGCCGGGAAGGCCAGGTCCGGCACCACACCCTTGTGCTGGGTGCTGCTGCCGCTGATGCGGAAGAACTGGGCGATGGTCAGCTTCACCTGGCCGAAGCGCTGGGTCTCGCCACTCGGCCAACGGTCCAGGTCGACGATGTTCTGCACGGTACCCTTGCCGAAGCTGGTCTCACCGATCACCAGGCCACGTCCGTAATCCTGGATGGCACCGGCAAAGATTTCCGAAGCCGAGGCCGAACCGCGGTTGATCAGCACCGCCAGCGGGCCATCCCATGCCACGCCCTGGTTGCGGTCGCTGTTGACGGTGACGCGGCCACCGGACTCGCGCACCTGCACCACCGGGCCCTGCTCGATGAACAGACCGGTCAGTTCAATGGCTTCATCCAGCGAACCACCACCGTTATTGCGCAGGTCCAGCACCACGCCGTCCAGCTTGTCGTTCTTGAAACCAGCCAGCAGCTTGGCCACGTCGCGGGTAGCCGAGGCATAGTCGGCGGCATTGCGGCGACGGCCTTCGAAGTCCTGGTAGAAGGTCGGCAGCTTGATCACGCCGATCTTCCGTGCCGGCTCGCCGTTGGCGGCCGGAATGGTCATGGTCTCGCCCTTGGCGGCCTGTTCGGCCAGGCGCACCTTCTGCCGGGTCAGCACCAGGGTGTGGTGCTTGCCGTCGGCACCTTCGGCGGCCGGAATGAATTCCAGCTTGACCTGGGTGTCCTTGGCGCCGCGGATCTTGGCCACGACATCGTCGATGCGCCAGCCGATCACGTCCTCGACCAGACCGGACTTGCCCTGGCCAACGCCGACGATGCGGTCACCCGGCTTCAGCGTGCCATCCACGGCGGCCGGACCACCGGCGATGATCTCGCGGATCACCACCACGTCGTCCTGGCGCTGCAGCTGCGCACCGATGCCTTCCAGCGACAGCGACATCGCCTGGTTGAAGTTCTCGGCGGTGCGCGGGGTGAAGTAATCGGTGTGCGGATCAACCGCGCTGGTGTACGAGTTCATGAAGAACTGGAAGACGTCTTCGCCCTTCAGCTCGTTGACCGACTTCTCCAGCGTCGCGTAGCGCTTGTCCAGCGTCTTGCGGATGTCGTCCGGCTTCTTGCCGGCCAGCTTCAGGCGCAGCCAGTCGTTCTTCACCGACTTGCGCCACAGCTCGTCCAGCTCTGCACTGCTGGCCGCCCACGGCACCTTCTTGCGGTCGTATTCGAAGCGCTCGTCGGTGGTGAAATCCGGCTCCTGCTTGAGCAGCTTGCGCGCGTAGGCCACGCGTTCGCCGACGCGCTGCTTGTACACCGCGAACACCTGGAACGCCGGCTCCAGCTCGCCGCCACGGATGGCCGAGGAAATGTTGGCTTCGAACGGCGCGAAGCGCGCCACGTCGGCCTGGGTGAAGTACTGCTTGCCGCCGTCCAGCGTCTCCAGGTAGCGCTTGAACACGTCCTTGGAGGTGGCCTCGTCCAGCGCACGCGGGCGGTACGCGTAGCGGCTGTCGGACAGCAGGCCGTACACCAGTTTGGAGGTGGTCACCTGATCGGCGGTGGCCGCCGCGGGCAATGCGGGCGAGTCGGCCTTGGCCGCCAGCGCCAGCGGCGCGACCAGCGCCAGGGCCATCAGGAATGCGGGGGCTTTGAATTTCATTGACGTGCTCGAAGGCGCCTTGCCAAGGGGGAGACTGCGGGGTGTTAAGACACCACGACAGTGCCGAAAGTTGCCGGGTTTGTCACCCGGCCGCGCTCGGTGGAAAACCAGCCTAGCGGGGCCGGTGTAGCAAATTGTGAATGCAGGCGAAGGCACGGCAGAGCCCTTGCTCGGCAGGCCGCCAGCAAGCAAGCCGAGCATGGGCTCGGCTCTACAGCAGGCAAAGGCGTGCGAACCAAGGTTCGCACCCACCGGCAGAGTGGTTCGCACCCACCGAAGGTGGCGGGCCGCGCCCGCCTGGGGCGTCAGGAGACGCCGGCGCCCTTGGCCTGCACGTCGGCGTGGTACGACGAGCGCACCATCGGGCCGGACGCCACGTGGCTGAAGCCCAGCTCGTAGCCGTAGTCTTCCAGCGCCTTGTAGTCCTCGGGGGTCCAGTACTTCAGCACCGGGTGGTGGTGCGCGGTCGGCTGCAGGTACTGGCCGATGGTGATCATGTCCACGTCGTGCGCGCGCAGGTCGCGCAGGGTGGCCTTGATCTGTTCGAAGTCTTCGCCCAGGCCCAGCATGATGCCGCTCTTGGTCGGCACGTCCGGGTGCTGCGCCTTGAAGTTCTTCAACAGGTTCAGCGACCACTGGTAGTCCGCACCCGGGCGCACGTTGCGGTACAGGTCCGGCACGGTCTCGATGTTGTGGTTGAACACATCCGGCGGGTTCTGCGCCAGGATCTCCAGCGCGCGCTCCATGCGGCCCTTGCCGCGGAAGTCCGGGGTCAGCACTTCGATGCGGGTGCCCGGCGACTTCTCGCGGATGGCGCTGATGCAGTCGACGAAGTGCTGGGCACCGCCGTCGCGCAGGTCGTCGCGGTCGACGCTGGTCACCACCACGTACTTCAGCCCCATGTCGGCCACGGTCTGGCCGAGGCTGGCCGGTTCGTTGGCATCCGGCGGCTTCGGGCGGCCGTGGGCCACGTCGCAGAACGAGCAGCGGCGGGTGCAGACTTCGCCGAGGATCATGAACGTTGCCGTGCCGTGGCCGAAGCACTCGTGGATGTTCGGGCAGCTGGCTTCCTCGCACACCGTCACCAGGCGGTTCTCGCGCAGCTTGGCCTTCAGGTTCTGCACGGCATTGCCCGAAGGAATGCGCACGCGGATCCAGGACGGCTTGCGCAGCACCGGCGCATCGGCGAACTGCACCGGCGAGCGCTTGATCTTGTCACCGCCCAGCTGCTTGACCCCGGCCTGCAACGGCGCGGCGGACGGAGAATCACCCTGCACGATCTGCAGGGGAATGGAACGGGCGGTGGTTTCAGTCATGGCAGTTCCGGGGGGCGGTCAGGCGGCCGCAGAAAGATCGGGCAGTTCCGGCGTGTGCTGCAGCAGCAGGCCGAACTGGCGGGCCAGGTGGTCCAGCAGCACCGGCTTGACGGCATCCATCCCGGAGGGGCCGCCCAAGTCTACCACCGAGGTCACCTGCAACCCCTGGTAGCCACAGGGGTTGATACGGTGGAAAGGTTCCAGGTCCATGGACACGTTGAAGGCCAGTCCGTGGAAGGTGCAGCCGCGG
Organism: Stenotrophomonas sp. WED208; assembly: GCF_040984485.1. Lineage (NCBI taxonomy): Bacteria > Pseudomonadati > Pseudomonadota > Gammaproteobacteria > Lysobacterales > Lysobacteraceae > Stenotrophomonas > Stenotrophomonas sp. WED208. The sequence continues at coordinate 652,790 of NZ_JAZARB010000001.1, read as the reverse complement.
CGCACGCGGATGCCGAGTGCGGCGATCTTGGCGCCACCGACGTAGACGCCCGGGGCACCCTCGCGGCGTTCGGCGCCGATGTTCCACTCGGCCAGCGTGTCGATGATGGCCTGCTCGATGCGGCACACGTAATCGCGCACACCGATGCCCAAACGCGGCAGGCGCAGCAGCGGATAGACCACGATCTGGCCGGGGCCGTGATAGGTCACCTGGCCGCCGCGGTCCACGTGCAGCACCGGGATCTCGCCCGGCGCCAGCACGTGCTCGTCCTTGCCGGCCTGGCCCAGGGTGAATACCGGGTCGTGCTCGACCACCCACAGCTCATCGGCATCGGCGTCGCTGCGCTGGTCGGTGAAGCGCTGCATGGCGCGCCACACCGGTTCATAGGCCTGGCGGCCGAGGTCACGGACCACCGCCGGACGCGGCGCGCGGTCTTCCGGGGCGGCTTCGGCCGGGCAGCTGCCGGCTACAGCGTCCACTTCACTTCCGGGTGGTCGCGCAGTGCCTGGTGCGCCAGGTCGTACTGTTCGCGGCTCTCGGCCTTGAACACGATGCGCACGGACACGTACTTGCCGTTGGAGGAATGCTTCCAGCTGATGCGTTCGTTGACGACATCGATGCCGGCAGCCAGCAGCAGGCGGGGGAGCTCATGTTCCAGGCCGCGGTTGGCCGGGCCCATGGCGCTGAGCTCGAACTGGCCGGGGAACTGGAAGCCGTGGTCGGGGTTGTCGGACTTGATTTCCATGGACCCATTATCGGGCCGCAGGGCAACAAACCCAAGAGTATTCATCAAAGTCAAAAGGCCCACCGGTGAGTCGCTGCGTTGCAGCTGAACAAGCGTTCAGCAATGGACCTCGCCCGCGCAGGCACCGCAGGACGGTGCAGGATTGTCTTCACGAGACAATGTCGTTTTCGGAACAGACAAGTGATTCGAACGCGCTCGTTCCGTCGCTCCCGCACGAGTACCGTGTCGCGGCATATAACGACAGACAGAAAAAACCTCCCCCATGAGCCCCCCTTCCCAACGCCGCCTCACGGCCCTCGGGTTGTCCGGCCTGCTGGCTGCTGCCCTTCCCCTTGCCGCCCAGGCGGCCGAACAATGCGGCCCGGACGCGATGCGCGACCACCCGCCGCAGATCAACTTCCGCGTCGACAACGATCTGTTCGGCGGCCGCCACCAGGACCAGGGTTACACCAACGGTGCGCAGCTGACCCTGGTTTCGCCGAACCTGGTCGACTACACCGATGACCCCTGCCTGCCGCGCATGGCGCGCTGGGTGAACCAGTACCTGGAAGGCCTGCACCCCGGCAGGTTCGAACAGCAGAACATGATCTTCAGCATCGGCCAGGGCATCTTTACCCCGACCGATCCGACCCGCCGCGACCTGATCAAGGATGACCGCCCGTATGCCGGTGTGCTGATCGCCAGCTTCGGCTTCAACGCGCGCAGCGGTGATCGCCTGCAGACCACCCAGCTGACGCTGGGCGTGGTCGGTCCGTGGGCACAGGGCAAGCAGGTGCAGGACGCGGTGCACAACATCCTCAACGACAAGAAGTTCGAGGGCTGGGACAACCAGCTGCACAACGAACCGCTGTTCATGCTGACCCACGAACGCATGCGCCGCTGGCCGGCCGATGCCAGCATCAATGCCGGCGGCTGGGGCTGGGATGCGATCAGCCACTACGGTGGTGCGATCGGCAACCTGGAAACCAAGGCCAATGCCGGCGGCGAAGTACGTTTCGGCTGGAAGCTGCCCGATGATTTCGGCAGCACGCCGTTGCGTCCCGCCGGTGAAAACACGGCGCCGACCCGCGGCGGCCGCCCCAATGGCTGGTCATGGCACATGTTCGTGACCACCGACGCGGCGTGGATGATCCGCGACATCACCCTGGACGGCAACACGTTCCGCAGCAGCCACAGCGTGGACAAGCGCCATGTGGTGGCCCAGGGCGGCTACGGCATGGCGCTGATGTACGGCCGCTGGAAGTTCGCGGTGGCGCGCTACCACAGCACCCGCGAGTTCTACGGCCAGCGCGAAGCCCCGGTGTTCGGCAGCTTCACCATCAGCCGCTCGCTGTAAGCGAGGGGCTGAGGGTAGTGCCGGCCGCTGGCCGGCTGCCGGCATATCCGGATGGGTTCATGAGGAGCCGGCCAGCGGCCGGCACTACCTGCATCCGGACCGAACCGGCATCCCGAAAACGGAAAAGGCCGGCTTTCGCCGGCCTTTTCCATCACCACGCGGGGACGTGGATCATTCCGATTCCCACCACATCCAGAAGCTGTCCCACAGGCGCTTGAAGAAGCCGGCCTGCTCGACCGCGGCCACGGCCACCAGCGGTGCCTCGGCGATGACCTTGCCATCCAGGGTGACCTTCACGGTACCGATCTGCTGGCCGGCGGTGAACGGTGCTTCCAGGGTCTTGGGCACGTCGATGCTCGGCTTCAGGTCGTTGTAGCGGCCGCGCGGCACACTCACCAGCATCGGCTGGGCCACGCCCAGCTGCACCTTGTCGGTGGTGCCCTTCCAGACCTTGTGCTCGGCCACGGCCTTGCCCGGCTCGTACAGGCGGTGGGTCTCGAAGAAGCGGAAGCCCCAGTTCAGCAGGGCCAGGCTGTCATCGGCACGCTGCTTTTCCGACGCACCGCCCAGCACCACGGCGATCAGGCGCTGGTCGCCACGCTGGGCCGAGCTCATCAGGCAGTAACCGGCTTCGGAGGTGTGGCCGGTCTTGATGCCGTCCACGCTGCCATCGCGCCACAGCAGCAGGTTGCGGTTCGGCTGCTTGATGTTGCCGACCTGGAATTCCTTGATCTTGTTGTACGCGTAGGTTTCCGGGTAATCGCGCACCATCGCGCGGCCCAGCAGTGCCAGATCGTAGGCGGTGCTGTGGTGACCCTGCGCGGTCAGGCCGTGGGCGTTGACGAAGTGCGAGTCCTTCATCCCGATCTTGGCGGCGTAGCTGTTCATCAGCGACGCAAAGGCTTCTTCGCTGCCAGCCACGTGCTCGGCCAGGGCGATCGCGGCGTCATTGCCGGACTGGATCGCCATGCCCTTTTCCATGTCTTCCAGGCGTGCGGTCTGGTTGACCGGGAAGCCGCTGTAGCTGCCGTCGGTACCGGCGCCACCTTCGCGCCAGGCGCGCTCGCTCATCATCACCTGGTCATCCGCACGGACCTTGCCGTTCTTGACCTCGGCGGCGATCACGTAGGACGTCATCACCTTGGTGATGCTGGCCGGGGCCAGCTGCTCGTGGACGTTCTCGCCGGCCAGCACCTGGCCGGTGGCGTAATCCATCAGGACCCAGGCTTTGGACACGCTCGGCGCCGGGGCCGGCGGAGTGGCAACAGTAGCCGGGGCAGCAGCGGCGGCGGCGGGCGCCGGCGTGGCCGGGGTCGGCAGCGGCGTCTGGGCGGAAGCCAGGCCGACCACCAGGGTGGCGGCCAGGGCGGTGGCGGCGGAACGGAAATTCATTGGACAGCAGGCTCCAGGGGACGGCCGGGAATGGAGGGTGGAACGTAGCGGCCATTGTAAGGCCGGGGCAGCATGGGCCGGCAGCACCGGCCCGGGTGGATCAATCCTTGACGATCTGCGGCGAACCCAGGCCCAGACCGGCGATGCGGCCGACAAGTTCCGCGGCACTGGCATGGTCGCTGGCGGGAACGCGCAGGCGGAACAAAGTACGGCCACCGGCGGCGATGTCGCTGATGGTTGCACCGACGATACCGGCGGCATTGAGCTGGCCCATCGCGCGGTTGGCGTTGTCACGGTTGGAGAAGCTGGCGACCTGCACCATGACCGCGCCCACCACCTGCTGCGACAGGCTGGGGCTAGCCGCTGCGGTGCGGACCGGCGCCGGCGCAACGGCGCGCGGCGTGGTGCTGGCAACGACCGCCGGAGCCGGTGCGTATGCGGTGCTGCGCACCGGCGGTGCACTCGGCGGCAGGCTGCTGACCGCCACGTCCGGCACGGTGCTGGCCACGCCCTGGGTGGTGGCCGGCTGGCCACGCGCCGGCATGCCATCGGCCGGTAGACCCTTGACCAGGCGATCGATGTCGCTGTCGGCGGCAGCACGTGCGGTCGGTGCCGGGCGCGCACTGGCTACAGCGCTGGCGGCGGCCGCTTCCGCAGCACGACGTTCACGGCGCGACGGCTTCTGCGCCATGAGGTTGCTTTCGCCCGGCTGCAGCGCGCGCACTTCGACGTTGCCGGTGCCGCGCTGGGTGATGCCCAGGCGCACGGCGGCGGCATAACTGAGATCGACCACACGACCATCGTGGAACGGGCCACGGTCGTTGACGCGCACGATCACCGATTCGCCGTTGTCCAGGTTGGTCACGCGGGCGAAGCTGGGCAGCGGCAGCGTCTTGTGCGCGGCGGTGAACTGGTACATGTCGTAGACCTCGCGGTTGGAGGTCAGGCGGCCGTGGAACTTGGCGCCGTAGTACGACGCAGTGCCACGCTCGACATAGTTGCGGGTGTCGTCGAGCACTTTGTACGACTTGCCCAGCACCACGTACGGGGTCTTGTTGCCGATCGCCGAGCGTTCTTCCGCGGTCACTTCCGGCTCAGGGATGCAGGCCACGTTGGGAATGTAGTCCGGCGTGCTGTCGCGCACGCCCGGCTTGTACAGGCCACCGGCGGTGTAGTTGCCGCGGGTGCTCAGGTCTTCCTTGGCCGCCGCGTACGGCGAGCCTTCCGGGCAATGTGCCGGGCGCGAGCCACGGCCCTGCACCAGGGTGCCGCCCGACTTGCCACCATGGCCGGCCGTGGCCGGCTTCTTCGGCGCGCTGCTGCAGGCAGCCAGCGCGAGGACGATCAAGCCTGGGACCAGCCATCTGATGTTCATGCCGGGGGCAGCTCCTGTCCGGCGATGGCCTGGGACAACTGGAACACGGCCATCGCGTACATCTTCGAGAGGTTGTAGCGGGTGATCGCGTAGTAGTTCTGGAAGCCCAGCCAGTACTGCTTGCCGGTGCTGCCTTCAAGCGTGATCGGGGTGGCGGTGGCACCCGGCTGCACCGCTGCGCTGGGCTGGTAGCCGCGCTGCGCCAGGTCGGCCAGCGACCAGGTCGGCATCCATTCGGTCGGATTGAACTCCTCGCGGCCCGGCGCCAGCGTGGCCGGCACGGCCACCTGCCCGCCACGCACCCAGCCGCCCTTCTTCACGAAGTAGTTGGCGATGGACGAGAACACGTCGTCGTAGCTGGTGAACAGGTCGCGACGGCCGTCGCCATTGCCGTCCACTGCGTAATCCAGATAGCTGGACGGCATGAACTGGCCCATGCCCATCGCGCCGGCATAGCTGCCCTTGAGCGTGGTGATGTCCAGGTTTTCTTCGCGGCCCAGCTCGAACAGCTTGGCCAGCTCATCGCGGAAGAACAGCTCGCGGCGCACTTCGCGTTCCAGCTTGGCCGGGTCGCCACTGCGCGGGTAATAGAACGCCAGCGTGTACAGCGCATCGAGCACGCGATGGCTGCCTGCATTCTTTCCGTAGCTGGTTTCCACGCCGATGATCGCCACGATTACTTCGGCCGGCACACCGGTGCGCTGCTGCACGCGATCCAGTTCGGCACGGTGCTGGGCCAGGAACGCGCGGCCGCCATCGATGCGCGCCTTGCTGATGAACATCGGCCGGTATTCGTTCCACGGCTTGACCCGCTCGGCCGGGCGCGACATCGCGGCGATGATCGGTTGGCGCACCTGCGCCTGGTCGAGCACGCTGCTGATCTGCTCCGGCTTCAGGCCATAGCGCTTGGCGGTATCGGCAATGAAGCGGGCCCGCGCGACTTCGAACGGTACCGGGGTGAGATCGACCGGCGGCGCAGTGGCGGCGGTGGCTTCGGGCGCCGCCTCTGCCGGGCCATGGGCCTTGGCGGCGGGCTGGCGCGGCGTACTGCTGGCCTGGGGCGAAGACGGTGGGGACTTCGGCTGGGTCGCGCAAGCGACCAGGCCGAGGGTGAGCATGCAGGCCAGAGTGCGTCGAATCATCGTCGCAGGTTAGCAGGTCATGGATGAATTAAAACCCCTAACACCATGAATCACAACGATTTGCCTGCAAGCAGCGGGAAATGTGAAGGCGTCGTGATCACCCTTCCCCATTCAGATAGAGGTTGCCGGTTGCGTCCCCATCCCCGCAGACGCAACCGGCGACCGGATCCGGTCGGTACCTGCACGGCTGCCGCTCCCCAGTGGCAGTGCTCCGCGCTCCCTGTACCCGTTGGATCAGTACTGCTTCCCGCCCGACGCCCCCTCGCGCTGCATCGATTGACGGCGCGCCGTGCCGAACGGGCCGCCATTGTGCAGGCCGATTACGACAAGTCCATTGATCAAGATCAACGCGCTGTAAAAGTGTGAACCAGCTAACGTTTTTTGCGGACTTTGGTCAGTGGGTGTGCTGCCATGCATCGTTGTGAGAACGCTTCCACAACGGGCGTTGCGCAGAGTCAGGAAGGTTCCAGCCAACGGCGCAGCCCCTCGTGGGTGGAATTGGTCGCTGAAAGCCGGATTGCTGAGGGCTGGCCGGGTGGGTGGGCACTGCGGGGACGCCGTGAACCCATCCATGGGGGCTTGGCCGCGGCATCCATGCCGCGGACACCCCGCACTGCCCACCCACCCGGCCGCTGGCAGATTCCGTGTTCGTCCACCCAAGGAAAAGAAAAAGAAGATCAAAAGCAAAACCAGCTTGGCCGCCCGCTTCATTGCTTCCTGTAGAGTCGAAGGCTGCGGCAGGAGCCGCTGCCAACGTCGCCCATGGCGACGGCCCGAAGGGTGCCGGTCAGGACGACCGGCATAGCCTTGCTCGGCTCACGAGCAAGCGCAGCGCCGCGACCCGCTTTTGATCTTCTCTTTCTTCTCCGTGGGTAGACGCGCACGGAACCTGTCCGTGGCCCGGTAGATGGGCTGCGCAGGGGCGTGAGCCGCATGGGCCCGAGGCATGCCTAGGGCGGGTTGGGCAGGACGCCCAACCCGGGTCTTGCCGTGTGCGCAGGACAGCGCACACGAGCAAGCGGCGACCGAGCTTACATGGACGTACTTGCAGCGTCCCCTGCGCCGCCCATCTACCCGGCCCCACCCATGAACTGCTTTGCGCGACCACCCACGAGGGGCTGCGCCGTTGGCTGGAAACCCTATCCCCCGTGCACGGGCCGGTGCCCACGCACCGCCATCACCAGTCCGATGCCGGCCAGCAGCGAGACCGCCGAGGTCCCGCCGTAGCTGATCAGCGGCATCGGAATGCCCACCACCGGCAGCAGGCCAGAGATCATTCCGCCATTCACCAGCACATAGACGAAGAACGCCAGCCCCAGGCTGCCGGCCAGCAACCGCGCATGCGTGTCGCGCGCGTGCACTGCGATCCACAGGCAACGCCCGACCACGAACAGGTACAGCGCGAACAGCGTCGCCACGCCGATCCAGCCGAACTCCTCGGCCAGCACCGAAAACGCGAAGTCGGTGGTGTACTCGGGCAGGAAATCCAGCGTGGCCTGGGTGCCCTGCCCCCAGCCACGTCCCTCCCAGCCACCGGAACCGATCGCGATGCGCGACTGCAGGATGTTCCAGCCGGTGCCGAGCGGGTCTGCTGCCGGGTCGAGGAAGGTCAGTACGCGATCCTTCTGGTACTGCCGCAACAGGCCGAACCAGGCCAGTGGCGCGGCCACCGCCAGCCCTGCCGCGCCGGTAGCCACCCAGCCCCAGTGCAGACCCGCCAGCAACAACGCGAACACGCCGCTGGCGGTGACCAGCGTCGCGGTGCCGAGGTTGGGCTGCATCAGGATCAGCACGGCGGGAACGCCGATCAGCACTGCGGCCGTCAGTACCGTGCGTGGCGACGGTGGCAGCGGTTGCCTGTGCAGGTACCAGGCCATCATCAGCGGCAGGCTGAGCTTGAGCAGCTCGGAGGGCTGCAGGTAGAACACCCCCAGGTTGAGCCAGCGCTGCCCGTACTTGCCGGTGCCGATCACGTACACCGCCATCAGCGGCAGCATCGACAACGCGTACAGCGCCGGTGTCCATGCGCGCAGGCGCAGCAGCGACACCCTCGACAGCAGCCACATCGCCAGCAGGCCACCGGCGAAGCGCGCCGCCTGCCCGCCCACCGGGCCGGACACGCTGTGCAGCACCGCCAGGCCCGCGCCCATCAGGATCAACAAGGCAGCCAGCAACGGCAGATCGATCGTGCGCACCGCCTCACGGCAGCCGCCAAGCATTCGTTTCCAGTCCACGCGCAGCACGGTAACAACGGGCGCTTGCGTGAAGCTGTCAGGGTGCTTCTGCTCTCCGTAGCCGAGCTCTGGGGTCAGATCCCTTTTTCCTGTGGAAAAAGGGATCTGACCCCGACGCCGGACTCAACCGTAACCGCCATGCACCGGGTTGTGGCTGCGCACCGCCATCACCAACCCGAAGCCGGCCAGCAGCGAGACCGCCGAAGTGCCGCCATAGCTGATCAGCGGCATCGGCACGCCCACCACCGGCAGCAGGCCGGAAATCATCCCGCCGTTCACCAGCACATAGACGAAGAACGCCAGGCCGGTGGCGCCGGCCAGCAGCCGCGAATAGGAATCACGCGACTGGCTGGCGATCCACAGGCAGCGCCCGATCACCACCAGGTACAGCGCCAGCACGGTCGCTACGCCGATCCAGCCGAATTCCTCGCTCAGCACCGAGAACGCGAAGTCGGTGGTCTGTTCGGGAATGAAGTTCAGGTGCGACTGCGAGCCCTCGCCCCAGCCCTTGCCATCGAAGCCGCCGGAACCGATCGCGATCTTCGACTGGATGATGTTCCAGCCAGCACCCAGCGCATCCATCTCCGGGTCCAGGAACATCATGATGCGGTCCTTCTGGTACGGCCGCAGCAGCCAGAACCAGGCCACCGGCGCGACCGCGGCCACGCCGCCCACACCCAGGCCGACCCACCACCACGGCAGGCCCGCCAGCAACAGCACGAACACACCACTGGCGGCGATCAGCACACCGGTACCGAAGTCCGGCTGCAGCATCACCAGGCCGGTTGGCACGCCGATGATGACCAGCGCCACGAGCACGGTGTTGAAGCGCGGCGGCAACGGCATCTTGTGCAGGTACCAGGCCACCATCATCGGCAGACTGACCTTCAGCAGCTCGGCCGGCTGCAGGTAGAAGAATTTCAGGTCCAGCCACTGCCGGCCGTACTTGCCGGTGCCGAGCACGAACACCGCCAGCAACGGAATCATCGAGATCGCGTAGATCATCGGCGTGGCCGAGCGGATGCGCAGGATCGGTACCCGTGAGATGCCCCACAGCGCCGCCATGCCCACTGCGAAGCGCGCGCCCTGGGCCATCACCAGACCATCGCCACCGGCGCTCTTCAAGGTGGCCAGGCCGATCACCATCAGCGCGCCGAGGGCCAGGCACAACACCCAGTCCAGCGTGCTGAAGAAGCGGCGCAGCATGTCGCCGGCCCAGCGCAGGAACACTCTCATCGTGCGGGCTCCGCGACGGTCGGGCGCGGCGTGGCCGGCAGCGCGGCGGCGGCCGGCGTCCCCGGCTGCGGTGCGGGTTGCGGTTCCGGCGCAGGCATGCCGACCAGCACCGGATGTTCTCCCAGCTGCGCCGCGGCGAGATCGCCCGCCTGGCGCGCGCCGGCGTCTTCGTTGTCGAACGCGGTAGCGCCGATGGCGGTGGTGCCGCGCTCGCTGTCCAGCGGCTGCATGCCTTCGGGCATCTTGCCCAGCAGGTAGGCGTCGAACACCTTGCGCGCGATCGGCGCGGCCGCCGAACCGCCGTAACCGCCGCCTTCCACGGCCACCGCAATCGCGATCACCGGGTTCTCGACCGGTGCGAAGCCGACGAACAGCGCGCGGTGGCGCAGGTGCATCGGCAGGCTCTTTGGATTCACCGCCGCCGTGCCCTTGCGACTGATGACCTGCGCGGTACCGGTCTTGCCGGCCATCACGTACGGCGCACCCACCGCCACGCGCCAACCGCTGCCGCCGGGCCGCATGGTCGCCATCATGCCCTCGCGCACGGCCTGCACGTTGTTGGGGTTGGGGCTGACCGGCTTGCTCTCGCCTGCCGGCATCGCCGACCAGTCGCTGTCGAATCCGTCGCGCTGCTGGATCACCAGGTGCGGGGTGCGCAGCTGGCCGTCGGCTAGACCGCTGACGCCGCGCGCCAGCTGCAGCGGGGTGACCTTCCAGTCGCCCTGGCCGATGCTGATGTTGACCGTATCACCGGGATACCAGGCTTCCTTGCGGCTCTTCCGCTTGTAGGCCGGCGACGGCAGGATGCCGCCGATCTCACCGGTCAGGTCGATGCCAGTCGGCTGGCCGAAGCCGTAGTACTCCATGTAGTGGTCGAAGCGCTCGATGCCCAGGTCCAGCGCCAGCTTGTAGTAGTAGGTGTTGACCGATTCGGCGATGGACTTGCGCAGGTCGGTCCAGCCGTGGCCGCCACGATGGGCGTCACCCCAGCCGCGCGAGGTCCCCGGCAGGTAGAACATGCCGGTGGACAGCACCTTGTCCTCCGGGCGGCGCACGCCGGAATCCAGGCCGGCCAGGCCGATCAGCGGCTTCAGCGTGGAACCGGGCGCGACACCACCGAGCACCAGGCGGTTGAACTGCGGCCGCGACGGATTTTCGTTCAGCGCCTTGAAATCGGCATGCGAAATGCCGTTGACGAACAGGTTGGGGTCGTAGGACGGCAGGCTGACCATCGCCAACACCTCGCCGCTACGCGGGTCCATCGCCACTGCCGAGCCTTCCTGGTCGCCAAAGGCGGCCACCATGGCGCGCTGGAGGTCGGCGTCGATCGACAGCCGCAGGTCGGCACCGGACTGCGCGGCGACGCGACCGATAGTGCGGATCGCACGCCCCTGCACGTTGGTCTCGACCTGCTCGTAGCCGACCTTGCCGCGCAGCTGCTGCTCGTAATAGCGCTCCAGGCCGGATTTGCCGATGTGGGTCAGCGCGGCATTGCCTTCGCCGAGGATCTCCAGGTCCTTGTCATCGACGCGGCCGACGTAGCCGATGATGTGCGCGAACAGATCGCCGTACGGGTAGCGCCGGGTCAGGTAGGGCTCCAGCTCGACGCCGGGGAAACGCCAGCGGTCGACGGCGAAGCGCGCCATCTCCTCGTCGCTCATGCGCAGCTTCAGCGTGACCGGCAGGAACTTGCGGCGCGCCTTGCGCGACTTGTTGAACGCTTCCAGTTCTTCCGGGCTGATGCTGATGATCTTCGCCAGCCCCTCGAGGGTGGCATCCATGTCCTTGACCTTGTCCGGGGTCACGTCCAGGCGGAAGGCCGGCACGTTCTCGGCCAGCAGGCGGCCATTGCGGTCGTAGATCATGCCGCGCCCGGGCACCACCGGCCGTGGCTTGATGCGGTTGGCTTCCGAGCGCGTGGCGTAGACGTCGTGGTCCAGCACCTGCAGCTTGAAGTACCAGCCACCCAGGCCCAGCAGGCAGACCAGCACGCCCAGGAAGCCCAGCGCCGCACGACGGCGGAACTGTTCGGCTTCTGCGTGCGGATTCTTGACCTGGCGGCGCGGGATCATGGCTCAGCGCCCGCGCTTGCCGAAACGCACCGCGTCCAGCAGCACGAATACCAGCGGCCACAGGCCCATGCCCAGCAGCGGTGCCCACCAGTACGACCACGGCAGGGTCGGCTCATCCACCACGATGTGGACCAGCGCACTGACAATGCGGTCGTTGAACAGCAGGCCGCCGATGGCGAGCATCTGCTGCGACATCGGGAAGAAACGGATACGGGCACGGAAGCGCTGCAGGATGAAGGCCAGCATCACCAGCCGCAGCGACTGTTCACCGAGTACCCCACCGTACAGCAGATCGGCGATGACGCCGCTGGCGAAGGCAATGCCCAGGCCAACACGCTCCGGCGCTTCGATCACCCAGTAGGCGAGCACCAGCGCCAGCCAGTACGGACGCAGCGGCTGCAACAGCGCCGGCAACGGCAGCAGGCCCAGCAGCAATGCCACCACCAGGCTGGCCGGCAGCACCCACGGATTGTCGCGCAAGCGGCTCATCGCTGGGCCTCCGGCGTGGTCGGTTGCCGGCCAGCGGCCGGCACTACCGGAGCAGCAGGATCAAGGGAGGATGCGGGGACAACCGTCGGCGTCGCAGGCGGAGCCGGTGACCGGCCCACTGCCGGTGCAGGCGTTGCCGGGGCGGGGGCGGCCGGTGTGGTTGCAGCAGGCACGGCTCCCGCCGGCGCGGCAACGGCGCTGGCCGGGCCGCCCGGCGCGGTGGCTTCCAGTTGCAGACGCAGCTCCGCCGGAATCCGGATCGCTGCACCCGGGCGCAGCAGCAGCACGTCGCGGCCGCGGTCGAGCTGGGCCGCCGGCTTCAGCTCGCCAACCAGGAAGGCATGGGTATCGTCCGGACGCAGGCCGGTGATGGTGCCTACCGGGAAGCCGGCCGGGAAGCGGCCGCCGAGGCCGGAGGTGACGATTTCATCGCCGACTTCCACGCCAGCGCTGAGCGGAATGTCGCGCAGTTCCAGTTTGTCACCGCGGCCGTACACGATCAGGCGCACGCCGTTGCGGGCCACGGTCACCGGCACCGCGTGGTCGGGGTCGGTCAGCAGCAGCACGGTGGAGGTGCCGCCGGTGACGCTGATCACCTGACCCATCAGGCCGCCGGCATCGATCACCGCCTGGCCGACATGCACACCTTCACGACTGCCAGCGTCGAGCACCAGACGCTGCTTCACCGGGTCCAGGTCAATGTCCAGGATCGGTGCCAGCTGCACGTCCAGGCCGCTGCGCTCGGCCACATTCAGCAGCTCGCGCAGCTGGGCATTGTCCAGCGCGGCGGTCTGCAGGCGGGTCAGGCGCGCGTTGGCCAGCAGCAGCTGGTTGCGCAGTTCGCGGTTCTCGGTGACCAGCTGGGTGTGGCTGGCAGCGGAATCCTTGACCTGGTTGCCGAGCTTGCCCGGCAGTCCCGCCAGTGCCCATACCGGCTGCACCAGGCTGTTGGCCTGCCCGCGCAGCTGCGCAAGCCAGCCGGCCTGGTCGTCAAGCACGATCAGGGTGATGGCCAGTGCGAGATAAGCCAGCAGACGCAGCGGGCTGGCGGCATCACCGGATCGGGAAGCAACGGGAGGTCCGGCGTAGGGCGGCACGGCAACGATTCAACTGGCAGAAGGCGGAAGGGAAACACGCGGACGCCCCGCCGGTGCCGGCCTACCCTCATGGTGGGCCGCACCCCGGAGGGGCGCTGCGGGCGCAGGCAGCCGGGACGGCTTATTCCGGCGCAAAGAACTCGTTGCCGTGCATGTCGACCAGCTCCAGCGCACGGCCACCGCCGCGGGCCACGCAGGTCAGCGGGTCATCGGCCACCTGCACGTGCAGGCCGGTTTCCTCGGAGATCAGGCGGTCCAGGTCGCGCAGCAGGGCGCCACCACCGGTCAGCACGATGCCGCGCTCGGCGACGTCGGCGCACAGTTCCGGCGGGGTCTGCTCCAGCGCCAGCTTGACCGCGCTGACGATGCCCGACAGCGGTTCGTGCAGGGCCTCGAGCACCTCGTTGGAGCTGATCTTGATCATCTTCGGCACGCCCTCGGCGAGGTTGCGGCCGGAGATTTCCATCTCGATCACTTCCGCCTGCGGGTAGGCACAGCCCAGCTCGACCTTGATGCGCTCGGCGGTGGCTTCACCGATCAGCATGCCGTGGTTGCGGCGCACGTAGTTGGTGATCGACTCGTCGAAGCGGTCGCCGCCGATGCGGACCGAGGCCGAATAGACGATGCCGTTGAGCGAAATCACCGCAACTTCGGTGGTGCCGCCGCCGATGTCGATGACCATCGAGCCACGGGCTTCGGTGACCGGCATGCCGGCGCCGATCGCGGCGGCCATCGGTTCTTCGATCAGGAACACGTCACGGGCACCGGCTTCCTCGGCCGATTCCTTGATCGCGCGGCGCTCGACCTGGGTCGAGCCGGCCGGCACGCAGACCAGCACGCGCGGGCTCGGGCGCAGCACGCGCGACTTGTGCACCTTCTTGATGAAGTGCTTGAGCATCGCCTCGGTGTAGGTGAAGTCGGCGATGACGCCGTCCTTCATCGGGCGGATGGTGGTGATGTGGCCCGGGGTACGGCCCAGCATCTGCTTGGCTTCGGCACCCACGGCTGCCACCGAGCGGGTACCACCGATGGCACGGTCCTGGCGCACGGCCACGACCGACGGCTCGTTCAGCACGATCCCCTGCCCGCGCACGTAGATGAGGGTGTTGGCCGTGCCCAGGTCGATGGACAGGTCATTGGAGAACATGCCACGGAGTTTCTTGAACATCTGAGGAAGGAGTCCTGAGGGGTGTCGTGCCCGCCGCGGGATGGCGAAAAAATGGGCAGAAATCGAGGCCGACAAGCCTAGCAACCCGCCTGCCGCCGAGCAAGGAAAAAACTAGCTGAACCCGCGTCTTCACAGGCTTTCGGCCTGATCGGGTCTCACCCGGTTCTGGCCCTGAGCGGCACCAGCGGGTAACCTTTGCGCCGTCGGGCGCCCAAGGGCGCCGTTTGCTTGCCCGCTGAACCGGGCCGGCCCACCCCAAAATTCACCGCATAGGCTTACATCGATGTCCGCTCTGATCTGTGGTTCTCTTGCCTTCGACACCATCATGGTGTTCCCGGACCAGTTCAAGAATCACATCCTGCCGGACAAGGTGCACATCCTGAACGTGTCCTTCCTGGTGCCGCGCATGCGCCGCGAGTTCGGCGGCTGCGCCGGCAACATCGCCTACAACCTGCACCTGCTGGGCGGCCAGCCGATCCCGATGGGCACCGTGGGTTCGGACTTCGGCCCGTACCGCGAGTACTTCGAAGGCCTGGGCATCGACCTGACGCGCGTGCGCGTTATCGATGAGCTGTTCACCCCGCAGGCGTTCATCACCACCGACCACGACAACAACCAGATCACCGCCTTCCACCCGGGCGCGATGATGCGTTCCTACGAGAACCACGTGCGTGGCGTGCCGGGCGTGACCCTGGGCCTGGTCGGCCCGGATGGCCGCGAAGGCATGATCCAGAACGCGCAGGAATTCCACGAAGACGGCATTCCGTTCATCTTCGACCCGGGCCAGGCCATGCCGCTGTTCAACGGCCCGGAGCTGCGCGCCTTCATCGACCAGGCCGACTACGTGGTGGTCAACGACTACGAGTCGAACCTGCTGCAGGAACGCACCGGCTGGGACGAGAAGGAGATCGTCAGCCGGGTCAAGGCCTACATCACCACCCGCGGCCCGAAGGGCGCAGTCATCCACACCCCGGAAAAGAGCTACGACATCCCGCCGGCGCACGAGCGCCGCGTGGTCGACCCGACCGGCTGTGGCGACGCCTTCCGCGCGGGCCTGATCTACGGCATCCAGAAGGGCTACGACTGGCTGACCATCGGCCGCATGGGCAACCTGATGGGCGCACTGAAGGTCGAGCACCCGGGCACGCAGAACCAGCGCTTCACCTTTGACGAGTTCAACGAGCAGTTCAAGCAGCAGTTCGGTTACGCGCTGGGCGCGTAAACGAACTGCCCGCGCACCCGCTCGGTGGGTGTCGACCTTGGTCGACACGCTGTGCCCTGGTAGGTGTCGACCTTGGTCGACACTGCCGGCCAGCGGCCGGCACTACCCCCTGCGCTGCCAGGCGGCCAACAGGTCGCGGCAATCGGCGAAATGCCAGTCGGCACGGCCCGGCCACGGGTTCTCCGGCAGGTTGACCAGCACGGTGTGCGTGCCTGCGGCGCGGCCGCACTCCAGGTCGTAGGCGTGGTCACCGACCATCACCGCCTCCGACGCTGCGATGCCCCAATGCCGCAGGTGCTGCTGCAGCCCATCCGGTGAGGGCTTGGGCACCGCTTCATCGCGGCCAATGATGTCGGCATCGTCGAACAGCTCCCCGACCCCGATCGCGTCCAGGGTCAGCTTCGCCAGCGCATGGTCGTTGCGGGTCAGGATGCCCAGCCGGCAGCCCGCCGCCGCCAGCGCGCGCAGCAGCTTCACCGCGCCCGGTGCCGGCAGCGCGTCCTCGGCCAGCGTGCGCTCGTGTTCCAGCAGCCACTCACGCTTGGCCTGCGCCGATGCGTCCGGCAGCGCCGCGATGTGGTCGAGGATGTCTTCCTCCGCGGCGATCTCCAGCGCGCGGCGGATCGCGGCGAAGTCATGCACGGCCACCGTCAGTGTGCCGTCCATGTCGAACACCCAGTGCCGGATCGCGGACAACGCGTGCACTGCGCTGCCCGCCGCAACCATCACTGCCACCACTGCGGCATGCGGCTGGCGTCGACACCACCGGTTTCGAACACGGCAGTACGCGTGCCGCCGGCCTTGACCGGGAACTCGATGCTGATCGACTTGCCCTTGCGCGCCAGCTTCCACAGCGCCTTCTGGTCGGTGATGAACAGCGCGATGGCTTCATCGGTCTTCGGGCGCCAGGCTGCCATCGACACCGGCTTGCCGTCGTCCACGGTCACCTTCACCGTGCACTGCGGGCAGCGGAAGTCGCCGGCCTGCAGCACCAGGTAGGCATGCCGCTTCCACTCCGGGTGATCG
Organism: Stenotrophomonas sp. WED208; assembly: GCF_040984485.1. Lineage (NCBI taxonomy): Bacteria > Pseudomonadati > Pseudomonadota > Gammaproteobacteria > Lysobacterales > Lysobacteraceae > Stenotrophomonas > Stenotrophomonas sp. WED208. The sequence continues at coordinate 636,256 of NZ_JAZARB010000001.1, read as the reverse complement.
CGGAACACCAGCTGCACCGGCTTGGCGCCGCTGCCGTCCACGTCCACCCGTTCCTTGCTGTAGATCTGCGCCGAAACCTGGTTGCCCTTGTTGCCCACCGGGATCTGGTTGTACTGCCACAGCGCCTGCATGCGGCGCAGGTCGCGCGCGGCATCGCCCTTGGCCTTGACCTCGTCGAAGCCTGCGGCGATGCGCTCGGCGGCGGCGGTGTCCTTGTACTGGTCCAGCAGCGAGGCGCCATGCAGGCGCGCACGCTCCCAGTCCTGCGCGGCCACGGCCATGTCGTACTGTTTGGCCACGTCTTCGGCCTTGGCTTCCTTCTGCGCCTGCACGGCGGCTGCGGCGGCTTCCTGCGCCTTGCGTTCTTCCTCGGGGTTGCTGCAGGCAGCCAGGGCCAGGGTGCAGGCGGTGAGCAGGATCAGTCGTTTCATGGCGGAGGTCCTATGCGAGTGCATCCCGATTCTATCGGCAGCGAAAAGCGGATACACCAACGGCGGGTTTCCCCGCCGTTGGTGGTGAAGCAGTGACCGGTTGCCGGCCAGCGGCCGGCACTACCGCTTACTTGGCTTCGGCCTTGGCCAGCATGTCCTGGACCGAGGCGGTGGTGATCGGGTGGTAGCCCGGCTTGGCCTTTTCGAAGGCCTGCTTGGCCAGCTCCAGGCCCTTCGGCGTCTTCACCAGTTCGGCGTAGATCGGCAGGATCAGCTTGCGACGACCGACGCGCTCGATGAATGCAGCCGCCCCTTCATTGGCCTGCTCGTAACCGCTGCGGATCGCCAGCGGATACCAGCGCATGGCGATCTCGCCATTCGGGGTGCCGGTGAAGTGGAACGCCTTGTCCAGCGTGGCCAGCTTGTCCAGCGGCTGGGTCGCGCCCAGGCCGTCGATGAAGCGCACCCATTCCTGCGTGCTCCAGTCAGCGATGACCTGGCTGCTCGGCACGGTGCCGGCGCTGGCGAAGGCGATGCGTGCGGTATCCACGCTGCTGAAGTTGCGCGACTGCGCCTTGGCCGCGAACGCCGGAATGCCCGGCTCGTCCAGCCACGCCTTCAGTTCGGCTTCCGTCACTGCAGACGGGTTCTTCGGCAGCAGCTTTTCCTTCATGTAGGCAACGAACTGATCAGTGTTCGCGCTCTGGAAGGCGTGGTCATCGAACCAGCCACGCAGGAACGGATCGAAGGTTTCGCGGCCGAAGCGCTGTTCCAGGAATTCCAGGAACCACGCACCCTTGACGTAGGCCACCTGGCTGAGGGCTTCATCGGGATCGCGCTCGTTCAGCGGCGGCAGCGCCAGCGCCTGGTCGGCCGGGCTCATGTCCTTCACTTCGGCCAGCAGGTCGGTCTGGTCGATCTGCTTCTCCATCTCGGCCATCTCCTTGCCGTACAGGGCTTCGGTGATGCGGCCCTGGACGTAGGTGGTGAAGCCTTCATTGAGCCAGATGTCCTTCCAGCTGGCGTTGGTCACCAGGTTGCCCGACCAGCTGTGCGCCAGTTCGTGGGCCACCAGCGAGACCAGCGACTTGTCGCCGACGATCACGGTCGGGGTAGCGAAGGTCAGGCGCGGATTCTCCATGCCGCCGAACGGGAACGACGGCGGCAGCACCAGCATGTCGTAGCGGCCCCAGCGATATTCGCCGTACAGCTTCTCGGCGGCACCGATCATCTTCTCGGTGTCTTCGAATTCCTTGGCGGCCTTGTTGACCATGGTCGGCTCGGCCCAGACGCCGGAGCGGCCGGAGATCGGCTCGAACACCAGGTCGCCGGCGGCGATGGCCAGCAGGTACGACGGAATCGGCTGCGGCATCTTGAAGGTGTAGTCACCGTCACGCGCCGCCTTCGGATCGTTGTCGGCGCTCATCAGCACCATCACGTCCGGGCGCGAGACCACGTGCGCGCTGTAGGTGAAGCGCACGCTCGGGGTGTCCTGCAGCGGCACCCAGGAACGGGCGTGGATGGCCTGCGACTGGCTGAACATGAAAGGCAGCTTCTTGCCTTCGGTCATCGACGGCGCCAGCCACTGCAGCCCCGAAGCGGTCGGTGCGGTGTGGTAGGTCACTTCCACCTTGGCCGGCTGTTCCGGGGTCTCGATGGTCAGCTTGCTGCCGAACACTTTGTCGGCCGGGGCCAGCGCGAACTGCAGCGGGCTGCGCGCGCCATCGGCGGCAACGGCCTCGACCTTGGACACGGTCAGCTCGCGGGTGTCGAGCACCAGCTGCCTGGCGTCCTTCTGCTTCCATTCCAGGGAGTAGGTGGCGGTGCCGCCGATCTGCTTCTGGTCGAAGTCCAGCTTCAGATCCAGCGCGATGTCCTTGATGACGACCTTGTCCGGCTCGGCGTACGAGCTTTCGTCGTGGCTGCGGTTCTCGGCGTTCACGGGGGCGGCGGGGGCCTTGGCGGCAGTCGGGGCGGCGGCGGGCGCGGCCGCCTCCTGGGAGCAGCCGGCGGCCAGGGCCACGGCCAGCGGAAGGAGCATCAGCGGATTACGCATGAATCGGGACCGTTACGGGGATCAGACCCCCAATGGTAACTCCCTCCGGCCCCGCAGGCGTTGCGCGGTGCGGGGTAATGGCGGGCGGGGCCGATCCTGCGCCTGCGGCGCATGCCAACCAAGGTTGGCATCCACAGGTAGGTGCCAACCTTGGTTGGCACGGATCTTTCATCGCTCGCGGCCGGGGTGTGCCAACCAAGGTTGGCACCTACCAGAACAGGTAGCGCCGGGCCATGCCCGGCGGCCCCACACGCTTTACAGCTTGTAGCCGGAGTGGATCGAAACGATGCCGCCGGTCAGGTTCTTGTAGTGGCAGCGCTCGAAGCCGGCCTGCCCCATCATCGCCTTCAGCTCATCCTGCGGCGGGTGCTTGCGGATGCTCTCGGCCAGGTACTGGTAGCTGTCCGAATCGTTGGCGAACAGCTTGCCCAGCTTGGGCAGGATCTTGAACGAGTGGAAGTCGTAGATCGGCTTGAACCAGTCGGCGGTGACTTCCGAGAATTCCAGCACGCGGGCCTGGCCGCCGACCTTCAGCACGCGGTACATCTCGCGCAGGCCGGCGTCCTTGTCGGTCACGTTGCGCAGGCCGAAGGCGATGGTGACCAGATCGAAGCTGTTGTCCGGGAACGGCAGGGCTTCGGCGTTGCACTGCACGTAGTCCAGGCCGAGCACCAGACCGCGATTGGTCAGACGGTCACGGCCGACCGACAGCATGCCGGCGTTGATGTCGCCCAGCACCACCGAGCCCTCGGCGCCAACACGCTCCTTCAGCAGGGCGGCGATATCGCCGGTGCCGCCGGCCAGGTCGAGCACGCGGTCGCCCGGCTTCACCTGCGCGGTGGCCACGTAGTAGCGCTTCCACGCCCGGTGCACACCCAGGCTCATCAGGTCGTTCATCAGGTCGTAGTTGCGCGCGACCGAGGTGAACACCTGGCCGACCAGCTTCTGCTTGTCCTTGGCGGCGACGTCGCGGAACCCGAAATGGGTGGTACCGGCTTTGTAGGGGGATTCGCTCATGGCCCCGATTATCGCACCGCCGGCGGCCAGCGGCACCCCCTGCCCGTATCATGGCGGGCCACGACTTACCGGAGCCCCGCATGATCACCACGCCCGACTACCAGGCCCTGCTGCAGACCGCCATCGCCGAAGCCCGCCAGGGCCTGGCCGAGGGCGGCGTGCCGATCGGCGCGGCGCTGTACCACAACGATGGGCGCCTGCTCGGCTGCGGCCACAACCGCCGGGTGCAGGAAGGCGACCCCTCCGTGCACGGCGAAACCGACGCCTTCCGCAAGGCCGGCCGCCAGCGCCGCTACCAGGACACCATCATGGTCACCACGCTGGCGCCTTGCTGGTACTGCTCGGGCCTGGTGCGCCAGTTCAACATCGGCACCGTGGTGGTGGGCGAATCGCGCACGTTCCAGGGCGGCATCGACTGGTTGCGCGAAAACGGCGTCAACGTGATCGACCTCGACAACCAGGAATGCGTCGATCTGCTCGGCGGCTTCATTGCGCAGCATCCCGAGATCTGGAACGAAGACATCGGTGAATGAGCACCACGCAGTGTGCTGTTGAACCCGCTTAATGAACGCTTCAGTGCCGGCACGCCCTAGTGCCGGCAGCGTTTGCGGCGCCAGCCGTGAACCCGTGCACAGTCAGCCGTGCCCCGTGCACACGCTGCGGTAACACCCCGCCCCATCGTCGCGCCTAGGGTGGGGCTACCGGGACCTTCCTTCCCCGGCGGAGCCAGCCATGTGCGCGCACGCCGTACGCCCCACGCCCGACCCGATCCTTGACGCCATCCGCAAGCGCCTGCAGCAGCAGTTCGCGCTGCATCAGCGTGGCGCCCGGTTCTGGACCGCTTACCAGGGCCTGCAGCTGGAACTGGTGCGCGGCCATCCGCTCGAACACGAACGCCTCTGCAATGCCATGGCCGACATGGCCGAAGAGATGGGCGCGGTCGAGCATGCGCAACTGATAGGCAATCGCAACGCCGGCTGCACATCTCCCTGACGCGGTATCCACCGGGGTCCGGGCCACACTGCGATGAACCCCCACTCCCATCCACTTCAACCGATTGGATCGACATGCACGCCGAAGTCCCCACCATTCCCCCGGTCATCAATGTTGACGCTGAGCTTGACCACTGGCGCCGCCAGCATGCCGACGGTGCATTGGCGCACAACTCGTTCGGCTCGTACGTACCGTGGATCAAGTTCGCCTGCGATTCGCTGATCACCCAGCCGCGCGCCAGCAATGCGCAGCGCGACGAGATGTTCCAGACCCAGTACGCGCTGCAGATCATGCCGCGCCTGAGCGAAGCCCAGGCCCGCGAATTCGTCGACCGCTGCTGGCAGCACGTCTACCAGACCAGCCCGATACGGCTGCAGGACGCCCCGCGCCTGCGCGCCTGAGCTGCACGGCGCCTGCACGAGCCGCTGCCGATCATCCTCGTCACCTGAGTGGGACGACGACGATGAAAGCACGCAACCTGTTCAATACGATCGCCAAGAAGGCCGCGGCCGCCACCGGATCGCCGTGGACCTTCCTGGCCGCAGTGGCGATCGTGGTGATCTGGGGCATCAGCGGCCCGGTGTTCGGCTTCAACGATACCTGGCAGCTGGTGATCAATACCGGCACCACGATCATCACCTTCCTGATGGTGTTCCTGATCCAGCACACGCAGAACGCGGATACCGCCGCGATGCAGATCAAGCTGGACGAGCTGATCCGCGCGACGGCCGAAGCCAACAACGAACTGTTGGATCTGGAAGAACTGGACGAGGAGCGGCTGGAGGAGATCCGCCGCGAGTACGAGCAGATGGCGCGCGAAGCCGGCGACGCGCTGGCGCGGGTACGCGCCTGCCACGTCCCGCACCGTGACGACGAAGCGGTGTAGCAGGCCCCGGAATGACAATGCCGGCCCGCGGCCGGCATTACCATCGATCTCCAGGTAGGTGCCAACCGTGGTTGGCACAGGGTCAGCCGCCTGCGCTGACGCATTCGTGCCAACCACGGTTGGCACCTACCAGAAGCGCTGCTTACCCGCGCTCGTGCCAGCCGCCGCCCAGCACCTTGTAAAGGGTGATGCGGTTGGCCTGCTGGGCCAGCTGCGCCTGCAGCTGGGTCTGCTGCGCGTTGTAGGCGGTACGGCGCGCATCAAGCAGGGTGACGAAGCTGTCCAGGCCTGCGTCGTAGCGTGCCTGCGACAGGCGGTTGGCCTGTTCGGCCGCTTCCACCAACCGCTGCTGTGAACTCACCTGCTCATCCAGGCTGACATTCAACGCCAGCGCATCGGCGGTTTCGCGGAAGCCCACCTGGATCGACTTCTCGTACTGCGCCAGCGCGATGTCACGATCGGCGTTGGCGATGGCCAGGTTGGCGCGCAGCTTGCCACCCTGGAAGATCGGCAGCGTGATCTTCGGCAGGAAGCTCCACACGCGGGTGCCGCTGTCGAACAGGTTGGACAGTTCGCTCGAACCACTACCGATGCTGCCGGTCAGCGAGATGCTCGGGAAGAACGCCGCGCGTGCCGCACCGATGTTGGCGTTGGCCGCCAGCAGTTGGTGTTCGGCGGCCATGATGTCCGGGCGCTGCAGCAGCACGTCGCTGGGCAGACCGGCCGGCGGCGGTGCCAGTGCCAGCAGCTGCGGTTCGATGCTGTCCGGCAGCAGTGCCGGATCCAGCTGGCCACCAGCCAGCAGCGCCAGAGCGTTGCGGTCCTGGGCCAACTGCCCACGCAGGCGCGCGGCATCGGTGCGCGCGGTCTCGACCAGGGTACGGGTCTGGGTCAGCTCCAGCGCCGAACTGCCACCACGCTCGTGGCGGGCCTCGGCCAGACGCAGCGAATCCTCGTAGGTCTTCAGCGTGGCATCGGCGATCTTCAGCCGCTGCGCATCAGCCCCATAGGTCAGCCACGCGGTGGCGGTCTCGGCCACCAGGCTCAGCTGCGCGTTGCGGCGGTTGGCGGCCACGGCGAAGTACTGCTGCAGCGCCGCTTCACTGAGATTGCGCACGCGGCCGAACAGGTCCAGCTCGAACTCGGCTACGCCGACACCGGCGGTGAACTGCTCGGTGACACCGGCGTCGGTACCACGGCGGTCCATCTGGCCGGTGACGGCCACGCCGGGCACACGGTCGGCGCGCTGTACGCGGTACTGGCCGCGCGCGCGTTCAACGTTGAGTACGGCCACGCGCAGGTCGCGGTTGTTCTGCAGCGACTGGTCAATCACCTGCTGCAGGCGCGCATCGGTGAAGAAGTCGCGCCAGCCGACGGCAGCAACATCGGCCACCTGACCCTGCGTGGCCTCGGCCGGCCACTGCGCCGGAATGGCCGGAGCAACGGCGGTGTTCTTCGGCACCAGGGTGGAGCAGCCGGCCAGCGCGAGCGCGGCGGCAATGGAAAGGAACAGGGATGCACTTTTCATGGGAATGACTTCCATCGGTACTGCCAGATGGCAGGAGGCAATGCCGGCCAACGGCCGGCATTACCGTTTCGCTTACGTGGAGGATTTGCGCTTGAACACGCGCTGCACCACCACGAAGAACAGCGGCACGAAGAACACGCCGAGCACGGTGCCGACGATCATGCCGCCGAGCACGCCGGTGCCGATCGCCTGCTTGGCACCGGAGCCGGCACCGGTGGAGATCGCCAGCGGCACCACGCCCATGCCGAAGGCCAGCGAAGTCATCACGATCGGGCGCAAACGGTCGCGCACGGCGTGCATGATCGATTCGATCAGGCTGGCCCCCTTCTCCAGGTTTTCCTTGGCGAACTCGACGATCAGGATCGCGTTCTTGCTGGTCAGGCCCACCGTGGTCAGCATCGCCACCTGGAAGTAGATGTCGCGTTCCAGGCCCTTGAAGGTATTGGCCAGCACCGCGCCGAGGATACCCAGCGGGGCCGCCAGCAGCACCGCGGTCGGCACGCTCCAGCTTTCATACATCGCGGCCAGGCACAGGAACACGATCATCAGCGACAGCGTGTACAGCAGCGGCGTCTGCGAGCCGGCCTGGCGTTCCTGGTAGGACATCGCCGTCCACTCGATGCCGAAGCCCGCCGGCAGCTGCTTGGCCAGCTGTTCGATCTCGGCCATGGCGTCACCGGACGCGACACCCGGTGCCGGTTCGCCCTGGATTTCCATCGCCGACACACCGTTGTAGCGTTCCAGGCGCGGCGAACCGTAATCCCAGTGCTTGGTGGCGAAGGCACTGAACGGCACCATCTCACCCTTGTCGTTCTTCACGGACCAGAGATCGAAGTCCTCCGGCACCATGCGGAACGGCTGGTCGGCCTGCACGAACACGCGCTTGACGCGGCCACGATCGACGAAGTCGTCGATGTACGAGCTACCCCATGCGGCGGCCAAGGTACCGTTGATCTGGTCGATCGACAGCCCCAGCGAGGTCGCCTTGGCCGCATCGATGTCGATGCGGAACTGCGGCGTGTCTTCCTGGCCGTTCGGGCGCACGTTGGCCAGCTTCTTGCTGCCGGCGGCGAGGCCCAGCAGCTGGTTGCGCGCGGCCACCAGTGCCTCGTGGCCCTGGCCGCTGTTGTCCTTCAGGAAGAAGGTGTAGCCCGAGGCGGTACCCAGTTCCGGAATGGCCGGCGGCGGGAAGGCGAAGATGAAGGCATCCTTGATCTGGCCCAGCGCTGCCATGGCGCGACCGGTGATCGGCATCACGCCATTGTTGGCGTCACGCTCGCTCCAGTCCTTCAGCTTGACGAATGCCATGCCCGCGTTCTGGCCCATGCCGGCGAAGCTGAAGCCCTGCACCGAGAACACCGAGTCCACCGCATCCTTCTCGTTCTGCAGGAAGTGGTTTTCCAGTGCCGCGATCGATTCCAGCGTACGTTCCTGGGTGGCACCGACCGGCGCCTGCACCAGCGCCATCAGCACGCCCTGGTCTTCGTTGGGCAGGAACGAGCTGGGCAGGCGCACGAACAGCACGCCCATCAGCACGAACAGTGCCGCCACGATGCCCATGAAGCGCCACGGACGGTGGATGATGCCGCGCACGCCGCGCTGGTAGCTTTCGCTGGTGCGGTCGAAGCCGCGGTTGAAACCGTTGAAGAAACGACCGGACCAGCCCTTGTGTGCGACGTGGTGCTCACCCTTCTTCAGCGGCTTGAGCATGGTCGCGCACAGCGCCGGGGTCAGTACGATCGCGACCAGCACCGACAGCGCCATCGCCGAAACGATCGTGGCCGAGAACTGGCGATAGATCACGCCGGTGGAACCGCTCATGAAGGCCATCGGCACGAACACGGCCGACAGCACCAGGCCGATACCCACCAGCGCGCCGGTGATCTGGCCCATCGACTTGCGGGTGGCCTCGAGCGGCGACAGTCCTTCCTCGGACATGATGCGCTCGACGTTCTCCACCACCACGATGGCATCGTCCACCAGCAGGCCGATCGCCAGCACCATCGCGAACATGGTCAGCATGTTCACCGAGAAGCCCAGCATCGCCAGCACGCCGAAGGTACCCAGCAGCACCACCGGCACGGCGATGGTCGGGATCAGGGTGGCGCGGAAGTTCTGCAGGAACAGGTACATCACCACGAACACCAGCACGATCGCTTCGATCAGGGTCTGCACCACGCCCTTGATCGACACGCGCACGAACGGGGTGGTGTCGTACGGGATCTCGGCCTTCAGGCCGGCCGGGAAGAAGCTCTTCATGTCCTGCAGCGCGGCATCCACGCCGGCCGCAGTATCCAGCGCGTTGGCGCCGGTGGCCAGGGTGACCGCCAGGCCGCTGGCCGGCTGGCCGTTGTAGCGGGTGACGAAGTCGTAGGACTCTGCACCCAGTTCGACACGGGCGACATCGCCCAGGCGCAGCTCGGCACCGTCCTGCGCACCGCGCACGATGATGTTGCGGAACTGTTCCGGGGTCTGCAGGCGCGACTGCGCATTGATGGTGGCGTTGAGCTGCTGGCCCTTGATCGACGGCGCGCCGCCGAGCTGGCCGATGGCCACCTGGGCGTTCTGTGCCTTGATCGCTGCGGTCACTTCCGCAACGGACAGGCCGTAGGTGTGCAGCTTGTTCGGGTCCAGCCAGATACGCATGGCGTACTTGCCACCGAACACCTGGATGTTGCCCACGCCCGGCACGCGGCTCAGACGGTCGACGACATTGGAACCGACGTAGTCGGCGATGTCGTTGGCGTCCATGCTGCCGTTCTCGGACACGAACGCGATGACGTTCAGGAAGCCCGAGCTGGACTTGGCCACGTTGATGCCCTGCCGCTGCACTTCCTGCGGCAGCAGCGGCATGGCCAGCTGCAGCTTGTTCTGCACCTGCACCTGGGCGATGTCCGGGTTGGTGCCGCTCTCGAAGGTCAGGGTGATGGTGGCCTGGCCATTGGACGAGCTGTTGGAGGAGAAATAGATCAGGCCATCAAGGCCCTTCATGTTCTGCTCGATGATCTGCGTCACCGAGTCCTCGACCACCTTGGCCGATGCACCCGGGTAGGTGGCGCTGATTTCCACCGCCGGCGGTGCGACGTTGGGGTACATCGAGACCGGCAGCTTGAACAGGGCCAGGCCGCCGGCGAGCATGATGATGATGGCGATCACCCACGCGAAGATGGGTCGATCGATGAAAAAGCGTGCCATGGGGTTCTCCGCTTACTTCGCGTCGCCGGCCGGAGCGGCAGGCTGGGCGGCCGCTGCCGGCTTGGCCGGAGCAGCGCCCTTCTCGGTGGCCTTGACCGGCATGCCGGGGCCGATCTTCTGCAGGCCTTCGACGATGACCTTGTCGCCGGCCTTCAGACCGTCCTCGACCAGCCACTTGTCGCCGACCGTGCGGCTGACCTTGACCGGGCGCACTTCGACCTTGTTGTCCTTGTCGACCACCATCGCCGAGGTGTCACCCTTCGGATCGCGGGCGATGCCGGCCATCGGCACCAGCACCGCATCGCTGCGCACGCCGCCGCCGATCACCGCGCGCACGTACGTGCCCGGCATCAGCAGGCCGTCCGGATTGTCCACCTTCACGCGCAAGCCGAAGCTGCCAGTGGCCGGGTCGACGCTGACTTCGGAGAATTCCAGCGTACCCTTGTGCTCGAAGGTGCTGCCGTCTTCCATCAGGATGCTGACCGGCAGCGTCTGGTTGTCCTGCAGGCGGCCCGCGGCCAGCTCACGACGCAACTGCAGCAGCTCGGCCGAAGACTGGGTCAGGTCGACATAGATCGGGTCCAGCTGCTGCACGGTGGCCAGCGCATTGGCCTGGCCGGCGCTGACCAGCGCACCCTGGGTGACGCTGGACTTGCCGATGCGGCCGCTGATCGGGGCGGTGATGCGGGCGTAGCCCAGAGTGACGTTGGCCGCATCCAGCGAGGCCTTGGCGGCACCGACGTCAGCCTCGGCCTGCTTCTGCGCGGCCACCGCGTTTTCCAGGTCCTGCTGGCTGACCGCATCAACCTTGGCCAGCTCGGTGATGCGCTTGGCGCTCAGGCGCGCGGCGTTGGCGGTGGCCTCGGCACGCGCCAGCTGGGCACGGGCACTGTTGGCCTGCGCGCGGTAGCTCGCGTCCTCGATCTGGTACAGCGGCTCGCCGGCCTTGACCATGCCGCCCTCGGTGAACAGGCGCTTGGCGACGATGCCGTTGACCTGCGGACGCACTTCGGCGACCAGGAAGGCGTTGGTACGGCCCGGCAGCTCGCGGGTCAGGCCCACGGTCTCGGACTTCAGCGTGACCACGGTGACGTCACCCGGGCCCTGTTCGGGGGCCTGGGGTTGGCCGCCGCAGGCAGCCACGGTCGCGGCGATTGCCAGCGACAGTGCAAAGGGTCGGATTCGGCTCAGCAACATGACGGAAAGGCTCTTGGAGGAAAGGGTCTCAGCCAGCGCTGATACGGCGGACCCTCCACCAGCAAAGGTGAAGACCGTGCGAACAGCGCCCACCCGGGTGGAGTGGGAGCCGGACGGGCCTGCCACGCACACGACGGGAATGATGGGTGCGAAATATACATACATGCTTGTTTGTTTGTAAACCGGTACAATTCAGCCACGTTTCACCCGCACTCGTACCCTACCCATGGCCCGCAAGACCAAAGAGGACACCCAGGCAACCCGGGAAGGCATCCTTGACGCCGCCGAAGCCTGCTTCCATGAACACGGCGTGGCCCGTACCACGCTGGAGATGATCGGCGCCCGCGCCGGCTATACCCGTGGCGCGGTGTACTGGCACTTCAAGAACAAGAGCGAGGTGCTCGCCGCGATCGTCGAGCGCGTGCACCTGCCCTTCATGCAGGAACTGGAGCGTACCTCCACCGACCAGCGCGACACCCCGGTGCACGACCTGCGCGCGGTGATGATCCACTCGTTCATCGAGCTGTCCGAGGACGAGCGCCTGCGCAAGACCATGGAGATCATGCTGCGCAGCGACGCCTCGGCCGATACCAAGGTGCTGACCGAAATGCAGCAGGCCGGCTTCCGCGATGCGCTGGACCGGATGGAGCGCGCCCTGCGCCGCGCCCGCGATCTGGGCCAGCTGCGCGAAGGCGCCGACCCCAAGATCGCCGCGCGCATGCTGCACGCCACTGTGCTGGGCGTGCTGCACGGCGCGATGGTCGAACCGGAACTGATGGACCTCAAGCGCGATGGCATGCTCGCGCTGGACATGACCCTGGCCGCCTACGTGAAAGAAGGCGTGTTCGTGCCCGGAACGGTGCCCGAGCCGCTGCCGGAAGCATGAGCGGCATTGCTGCCGCCACTGCGGCACTGCACGATCTCTACCTGCCCGCAGGGCTGCGGTTGACCGGACCGATCGTGGCGGAAGCGGAAAGCGCAGAGTACGGTGCCTGCCGCTTTGCCCTTGAGGGTCACAGCATCGTGTTCCGCGTCGCGAAGATCACCCCCACCAAGACCGGCCAGTTCGTAACCCTGTGGAAGCGCCCCGCCCCCGGTTCTGATATCGCTCCATTGGATGCAGCCGATGCTGTGCACTTCGTGGTGATCGCGGTCTTCGACGGAACACAGCGCGGGCAGTTCATCTTCAGTCGTGACCTGCTGATCGAGCGCGGCGTGATGTCGCGCGATGGCGAGGGCGGAAAGCGCGCCCTCCGTGTCTATCCGCCGTGGAGCACGCCGACCGCAAAGGACGCGATCCGGACCCGGCAGTGGCAGCTTCGTTGCTTCCTGCCCACCGGTGCCGATGTCTCCGCCTCCACCGGTGATCGATTACGCTCACTGTTGGGTTGAACCCGGCGGACCTTCCCTTTTCTGGACGCATCGTGATGATCCTGGACAACGTGGTATGGGGCTTCATCGGCTGTGGCAGCGTCACCGAGAAGAAGAGCGGGCCGGCCCTGGCCAACACGCCGGGCTCACGGGTGGCCGCGGTCATGCGCCGCAATGCGGCATTGGCCGAGGATTATGCGCGGCGCCATGCGATTCCCCGCTGGTACGCGGACGCCGATGCACTCATCGCCGACCCGGAAGTGAACGCGATCTACGTTGCGACGCCGCCCTCCACGCACATGCACTACGCATTGCAGGCGATTGCCGCGGGCAAGCCGGTCTACATCGAAAAGCCGATGGCCATGGATCACGACGAGTGCCAGCGCATCATTGAAGCCAGCGCCCGCAGCGGCGTGCCGGTGTTCGTGGCCTACTACCGCCGCGCCCTGCCCCGCTTCGCGCAGGTGAAGCAGCTACTGGACAGCGGCGCGATCGGCACACCGCGCAGCGTGCGCGCCACCCTGCACCGGCCGCATTCGGCGAACGCTGCATCGCCGGACTTCTGGCGGACCAACCCGGCGATCGCTGGCGGCGGGCTGTTCGTCGATCTGGGCTCGCACACCCTGGACCTGCTGGATCATCTGCTGGGACCGCTGAGCGATGTGCGCGGCCTGGCCAGCTCGTTGACCGGCGCCTATGCCGCTGAGGACAGCGTCTCGATGTGCTTCCGCACCGGGACGGGGGTGCACGGCATCGCGCAATGGAGCTTCTGCGCGTTCCGCCGCCAGGATGAGATCGAGATCACCGGCGATCGCGGACAACTGCGCTTTGCCACCTTCGAGGATGTTCCAGTGGTACTGGAAACCGAAGCCGGTATGCAGACGTTCGATATCCCGAACCCGCCGTCGATCCAGCAGCCGTTGATCGCTACCATGGTCGATGAGTTGCGTGGCTGGGGTCACTCGCCGTCGAACGGCATCAGCGCCGCCCGCACCAGTGCGGTGATCGACCAGGTGCTGCAGGCCTACCGCGTCAGACATCCGCACTGACCACCAGCAAAAAGGCCGCCTTTCGGCGGCCTCATGCTTTGCAGCGTCAGGCATTACAGGATGTAGCGGCTCAGGTCCGGATCCTGCACCAGCTCACCCAGATGCGCATCGACATAAGCACTGTCGATGGCCAGGGTCTCGCCGTCGCGGTCCGGTGCCTCGTAGCTGAGCGAATCCAGCAGGCGCTCCAGTACGGTGTGCAGGCGACGGGCACCGATGTTCTCCTGGCGCTCGTTCACCTGGAAGGCGATCTCGGCCAGACGATCAATGGCATCGGCGGTGAAGCTGACCTTGACGCCCTCGGTGGCCAGCAGTGCTTCGTACTGCTTGGTCAGCGCGGCCTTCGGCTCGGTCAGGATACGCACGAAATCACCCTTGCTCAGCGCACCCAGTTCAACGCGGATCGGGAAGCGGCCCTGCAGCTCCGGAATCAGATCGCTCGGCTTGGCCAGGTGGAACGCACCCGAAGCAATGAACAGGATGTGGTCGGTCTTGATCGTGCCGTACTTGGTCGACACGTTGGAGCCCTCCACCAGCGGCAGCAGGTCGCGCTGCACGCCTTCGCGCGACACGTCGCCACCACCCACGTTGTCACCACGCTTGGCGACCTTGTCGATCTCGTCGATGAAGACGATGCCGTGCTGCTCGCAGGCCTCGATCGCCGCGGTGCGGATGTCGTCCTCGTTGACCAGCTTGCCGGCCTCTTCCTCGATCAGCAGCGGACGCGCGGCCTTGATGGTCAGCGTGCGCTTGTGCGCCTTGGCGCCGCCGCCGAGGTTGGCGAACATCGACTTCAGCTGCTGGCCCATTTCCTCCATGCCCGGCGGGGTCATGATGTCCATGCTGACATTGGCGGCCAGGTCGAGTTCGATCTCGCGCTCGTCCAGCTCACCGTTGCGCAGCATCTTGCGGAACTTGATGCGGGTCTCGTTGTCCTGCGCCGACGGTTCGTTGCGGGCGACTTCCGGATCGAAGCCGATGCCACCGCTGCGGCGCGGCAGCAGCGCATCGAGGATGCGGTCTTCGGCGCGTTCTTCGGCCTGGGTACGCACGCGCACCTTGGCCTGCTCGCGATAGAGCTTCACAGCGGTATCGGCCAGGTCGCGGATGATCTGCTCGACGTCCTTGCCGACGTAGCCGACTTCCGTGAAGCGGGTCGCTTCAACCTTCACGAACGGTGCGTTGGCCAGGGTGGCCAGGCGACGCGCGATCTCGGTCTTGCCGACGCCGGTCGGGCCGATCATCAGGATGTTCTTCGGCATCACTTCATTGCGCAGCTCGGGCACCAGCTGCATGCGGCGCCAGCGGTTGCGCAGGGCAATGGCCACGGCGCGCTTGGCGTCGTGCTGGCCCACGATATGCCGGTCCAGTTCCTGCACGATCTCGCGCGGGGTCATGGTGGCGGAGGAAACTTCGATCTTCGACATGGATGTGCTCACGAATTCAGTGTCGGTAGTGCCGGCTGCTGGCCGGCAACCAGGCACGCGTGGGGGGGATCATGAGGTTGCTGGCCAGCGGCCGGCACGACCCTCACAGCTCCTCGACCACCACGTTGCGGTTGGTGTAGATGCAGATGTCGCCGGCAATGCCGATCGCTTCGCTGGCGATGGTGCGCGCATCCAGTTCGGTGTGCGCCATCAGCGCGCGCGCGGCCGACAGTGCATAGGAACCACCGGAACCGATGGCGATGATGCCGTCCTCCGGCTCGATCACATCGCCGGTGCCGCTGATGATCAGCGAGGTTTCCTTGTCGGCCACCGCCAGCAGGGCTTCAAGCTTGCCGAGGCGGCGCTCGGTGCGCCAATCCTTGGCCAGCTCGACCGCAGCGCGCTGCAGCTGGCCGTGCTTTTCCAGCTTGGCCTCGAACAGCTCGAACAGGGTGAAGGCATCGGCGGCGGCACCGGCGAAGCCGGCCAGCACCTGGCCGTCACGACCGAGGCGGCGCACCTTGCGCGCATTGCCCTTCATCACGGTGTGGCCCAGCGTGACCTGGCCGTCGCCGGCAATGGCCACGTGCTCGCCGCGACGGACGCAGACGATGGTGGTGGCGTGGAAAACGTTGGGATTCTGACTGGGGTCCATGCGGCCTCCGATAGCTGTTCCCGGGACATGGGGACAGCGCCGGGTACGATCAAGCCTGTGCGGATGGCTGCCGTTCAGCGCTTGGTGGCGCCCCATGGGAAGAGGGCGCCCTTTTAACGAGCGCATCGCAATGCGCGCGGACCCCGCCGCCCGAACGTGGAACGCCTGCCGTTCAGCGCTTGGCCTGCGAAGGCCGATCCGGATTCGGCTCGATGCCCCAGGCGAGGTACCAGTCTTCGCCCTGCGTCTCGATCGGGTGCTGGGTGCGGCCGGAACCATTGCCGCAGGCCAGCGCGTCGGCCGCGCAATAGCGGTCGCAGCCCCAGCAGATGCGCTCGGGATGCCTGGGGTGCAGCGGAATGGGCTTCGCCATGGTGGCAGTGTCCTCGTGGCCTGCGGCCACGATGCGCCGGTAGCGCCCGCCCTGCCCTGATCCAGATCAAGGGCGGGCTATTCAGCCTTGTCGTCCCTGCTGCGGCGCTTCGCACGTGGATGCGCGGCGTCGTAGACCTTGGCCAGGTGCTGGAAATCGAGGTGGGTGTAGATCTGGGTGGTGGCGATGTCGGCATGGCCAAGCAGCTCCTGCACACCGCGCAGGTCGCCGGACGATTCCAGGATGTGGCTGGCGAAACTGTGCCGCAGCATGTGCGGATGCACGTGCTTGAACAGGCCCTGGCGCTGCGCCAGCTGGCGGATGCGGATCTGCACCGCGCGCTGGCTGATCGGCCCGTTGCGGCCGGGAAACACCGGCGAGGCCGGGCCGCCGCCACTTTCCGCACGCCACGCCTGCAGCGCTTCGCGCGCCGGCCGGCCGAACGGCACGCGGCGCTGGCGGTTGCCCTTGCCCAGCACGTTCACCAGGCCGCTGTCGAAATCCAGGTCGCGCCAGGTCAGCGCGCAGACTTCGCTCAGGCGCAGGCCGGAGGAATAGAACAGTTCCAGCAGTGCGCGATCACGGCGGCCGAGTTCACCTTCCGGCTCCAGCTCGACCAGCTGCACGGCTTCGTCGGCATCGAGCACCTGCGGCAACCGGCGCGGTGCGCGTGGCGCCTTCAGCGTCGCCGCCGGGCTGACCTCGATGCGTCCATGCTTCAACAGCCAGGCGTAGAAGCTGCGGCACGCCGACAAGCGGCGCTGCAGGCTCTTGGCCGACAGGCCACGCCGGTGCTCATCGGCGACGAACTGACGCAGCGCCTCGGCATCGAGTGCCTCCACCGCAACACCGCGTGGCTCGGCCCAGGCCGACAGCGCGTCCAGGTCGCGGCGGTAGGCGTCGAGCGTATGTGCCGACATCCGCCGCTCCACCTGCAGGTGCTGCAGGAAGGCCTGTACCGCGCTCATCGTCGTCGTGCCCTGCTCAGTCCTGGAATCGCTTCAAGCCGGTAACCAGGGCGTCACCCATCATGCGCAGGAACAGCGTGCCCATGCCCGGATAGAAGCGGTTCGGGTCGTGGCTGCCCACGGCAATCAGGCCCACACCCGGCAACGGCAGCAGCGCGGTGGTCTGCACTTCTTCGCTGCGCACGCCATACAGCACGGCATTCTTTTCCGGCTGCAGGCGGCCGCAGATCGGCTCGCCGTCGTTCAGGCAATCGCGGAACGGGCCCAGCTGCGGATCGTCCGCGGCGATCACCTGCAGCCAGTCGGCCTGTTCCAGCCCGGCCACCGGTGTGTGCACCACCAATCGCACCAGGTCGCCAGCGAAATCCTCCTGCAGCGATGCCGCCATTGCACGCAGGGTATCGGCAGCGTTGTCCTGCTTCATCAGCGCCAGGGTCAGCTGGTGCGTGCGCACCGCCAGGCGTTCATTGACCTGGGCGGTGGCGCCCAGATCGGCCAACCGTCGCGCCAGCTCGCGGTTCTTCTCGCGCAGCACTTCCAGCTGGTAGCTGGCCAGCGATGCGGTCGGGCCGTCATCGCGTGGCACCACCAGGGTCAGGGCCAGGTCCGGGAACTGCTTGAGGAAGCCGGGATGGCGCCGCAACCAGGCAGCGACTTCATGGGCCCCGAGCTTGTCGACGGTTTCGGTCATGCGATCCACTCCCCTTCGAAGACGAATGCAGTCGGGCCGGCCATCACCACCGGCTGGCCATCGCCCGGCCACTGGATGCGCAGGTCGCCACCGGGCAGGCTGATGCGCGCATCGCGCTGCAGGCGGCCACGCTGCATCAGGGTCACCGCGGCGGCACAGGCACCGCTGCCGCAGGCCAGGGTTTCACCGACGCCGCGCTCGAACACCCGCAGGCGTGCATGCGCGGGGCTCATCACCTGGGCGAAGCCCACGTTCACCGAGCGCGGGAACGACGCATGCTGCTGCAGCAGCGAACCGACGCGCTCGACCGGGGCCGCATCGATCAGGCCCACTTCGATCACCGCATGCGGGTTGCCCATCGACACCGCAGCGAAACGTACGCTCTCGCCCTGCAACGGCAGCAGGTATTCCTCGCGTGCGTGGGCAAAGCCCATCAGCGGCACGTTGGTCGGCTCGAACGCGGGCACGCCCATGGTTACCGCGAACTGCCCCTCGCCCAGCACCTTCACTTCGTGGCTGGCCAACGGGCTGTCGATGACGAATGCATCGCCCTGCGCACTGCCTTCGCGCACCAGCCAGGCCGCGATGCAGCGCGCGCCATTGCCGCACTGTTCGGAGTTGGAACCGTCGGCATTCCAGATGCGGTACGAAGCCACCGAGCCTTCCGCACGCGGCGCTTCGATGGTCAGGATCTGGTCGCAGCCGACGCCGGTGTGGCGGTCGGCCAGGCGCGCGGCCAGTTCAGGCGTGGGCGGCGACGTACCGTCACGCAGGTCGATCACTACGAAATCATTGCCCGCGCCGTGCATCTTGCTGAAGCGCAGGGCCTTGGAACCGGCCTTACTCATTCCCGCCGCCCACCTTCTTTGCCGGCGCAGGCGCCGGCTGGGTGGTCGGTGCGGCCGGCTCCACGGTCGTGGCCGGGGTGCCGCTGCCCTGGGTCTCCGCCGGGGTCGCCTCGGTGGCGGGCTCGGCAGCGGGCTCGACGGTTTCTTCCACCGGCACCGGCTTCTGCGGCAGTACCAGCGGGCCCTTGTTGCCGCAGGCGGCGAGGAGCAGCAGCGAGGCCGCTGCCAGCGGAATCAGGATGGCGTTTCGATGGGGGATCTTCATGCCCCGAGTATAGCCATTGGCGGCTGAGCGGTTGGTGCAGGGGCTCGGGTTGCCGGCCAGCGGCCGGCACTACCGCAGGCGCTCAATCCGCGGGCGGTGGCAGCGGCCGCGTCCACAGCCAGATCGCCACCACGGTCATGCTGCCGATCGAGAACCACTTCACCCAGGCGATCGGCACGCACCACAGCATGATGCCGGCGCACACCGCCATGGTGATCGTCGCCATCCACTTGCCGTAGCGGCTGACCGCACCGTGCGCCTGCCAGTTGGCGATGGCCGGGCCGAAGCGCGGATGCTGCAGCAGCCAGGTATGCAGACGCTCGGAACCCCGCGACGCAGCCCACGCGGAAATCAGGATGAATACGGTAGTCGGCAGGCCCGGAACGAAGATGCCAACGATGCCGGTACCGAGGCTGACATACGCCAGCAGCCACCACGCCCAGCGGAAACGCACCACGCGCGGTGGCGTGGCAGCATCGCGGGGTGCGGGGGGTTCAGGCGGGTTCATGGCCGCAAGGATACCGGTTCGGGGTGCCAGGCAACGCCCGGCCCCCCTGTGCCCTTACGGTTGGGCGATGCCCAGCTGCTGCAGCACGAACGCATACGACTCGGACAGCTCGCGGTAGCGCTGGAAGCGACCCGACTTGCCACCGTGGCCGGCTTCCATGTTGGTGCGGAACAGGATCGGGTAGTGGCCGGTGTTGTCGTCACGCAGCTTGGCCACCCACTTGGCCGGCTCCCAGTACTGCACCTGCGAATCCCACAGGCCAGTACCCACGAACAGCGCCGGATAGGCCTGCTTCCTGACGTTGTCGTAAGGCGAGTAGGACAGCATGTAGTCGTAGTACGGCTTCTGCTCCGGGTTGCCCCACTCGTCGTACTCGTTGGTGGTCAGCGGAATGGTCGGGTCGAGCATGGTGGTGACCACGTCGACGAACGGTACCTGCGCCACCATCACCCGGTAATCCTGCGGCGCCTGGTTGGCCACCGCGCCCATCAGCAGGCCACCGGCGCTGCCACCCGAGGAGGCAACGCGATCCTTCGCCGCCCAGCCCTGCGCCACCAGGCCACGGGTGACGTCGATGAAGTCGTTGAAAGTGTTCTGCTTGTGCAGCAGCTTGCCGTTCTCGTACCAGTCGCGGCCCATCTCCTGGCCGCCGCGGATGTGGGCGATGGCATAGACCACGCCACGGTCGAGCAGGCTCACTGCGGTCTGGTTGAAGTACGGATCCATCGACATGCCGTAGCTGCCGTAGGCGTACTGGAACAACGCACCCTTGCCATCCTTCTGGTAGCCCTTGCGGTAGACCAGCGACACCGGCACCTTCACGCCATCGCGTGCGGTGATCCAGACGCGGTCGGTCTCGTACTTCGACGCGTCATAGCCGATCACCGGCTGCACCTTCAGCTGGCGGCGCTCACCGGTGGCGGTGTTCAGCTCGAACACGGTGGTGGGGGTGGTCATCGAGGTGTAGACGTAGCGCAGCCACGGCGTATCGGCCTCGGTGTTGTCGCCCAGGCCCATCGAATACGCCGGCTCATCGGCCTTCACGTAGTCGCTGCGGCCATCCTTGAACAGCAGGCGGATGCGCTCCAGGCCCTCGGAACGTTCGGCGATGGCGGTGTACGCATCGAACAGCTCGAAGCCTTCGATGAACACCGCATCGTCGTGCGCGATCCAGTCCTTCCACTGTGCGCGCGAGGTCGCATCGGTCGGTGCGGTGACCAGCTTGAAGTTCTTCGCACCGTCGTTGGTGCGGATCACCCAGCGACCATCGTAGTGGTCAGCGTCGTACTCCACATCGCGCTGGCGCGGCGCCAGTACGGTGAACGTGGTCGGGTCGCTGGCCGGCGCGTAGCGCTCTTCCGAGGACACGGTGCTGTGCACGCCGATGGTGATGAAGCGATCATCGCGGGTACGGCCGATACCCATGTAGAAGCTGTCGTCCTTCTCTTCGTAGACGACGGTGTCGGCGCTGGCCGGGGTGCCCAGCACGTGCTTCTTCACGCGCACGGTCAACAGCGTTTCCGGATCGTTCTCGACGTACAGCACGGTGCGGTTGTCGTCGGCCCAGACCAGGTCACCGGAGCTGCCGGTGATCACATCGGGCAGCACCTTGCCGGTGGCCAGGTCCTTGAAGCGGATGGCGTACTGGCGGCGGCCGACATCATCATCGGCCCAGGCCAGCAGCTGGTTGTCCTGGCTGACCTCCATCGAGCCAACGCTGAAGTAGCCCTTGCCGGCGGCCATCGTGTTGACGTCCAGCAGGATTTCCTCGGCGGCATCCATGCCGCCCTTGCGGCGTGCGTGGATCGGGTAGTCCTGGCCGGTCTCGAAGCGGCTGTAGTACCAGTAGCCGCGCTCGCGCGCCGGCACACTGGAATCGTCCTGCTTGATGCGGCCGACGATTTCCTTGTACAGGGTGTCTTCCAGCGGCTTCAGCGGCGCCAGCAGCTGGTCGGCGTAGGCATTCTCGGCCTGCAGGTAGGCCAGCATGTCCTTGTTCTCGCGCTTGTCGTCGCGCAGCCAGTAATAGTCGTCGTTGCGGGTCGCGCCGAACGGCGCCTTGACCACATGCGGATGCTTGGCGGCATCCGGCGGAACGGGCGGCGTGGCGGCGGTAGCAGTGGTGGTCATCAGGCTGGCAAGCAACAGGCAGAGGGTGGATTTCATGAGATAAGGCTCCAGGCGCATCAATGCAATGGTCTTCGGCGGGGTCAGATCCCTTTTCCCGAAAAAGGATCTGACCCCAATCCCGGCAATGCGGCAACCCTGCGGATCGTCATGGGTCGTGCCGGCCGGCGTACCATGGGCACATGAGTACCCTGCCCCACACGCCGGGCTACAGCCGGCGCAGCCATGAAATCGCTCCGTTCCACGTAATGTCCCTGCTGGCCCGCGCGCAGGCGCTGGAACAGGCGGGCCACGATGTGATCCACCTGGAAATCGGCGAACCGGACTTCACCACGGCCGAACCGGTCGTGCGGGCCGGCCAGGCCGCATTGGCCGCCGGCCATACCCGCTACACCGCCGCACGTGGCCTGCCGGCCCTGCGCCAGGCGATCAGCGGCTTCTATCGCAGCCACTACGGGCTGGACATCGACCCCGAACGCATCCTGGTCACTCCCGGCGGCTCCGGTGCGCTGCTGCTGGCCAGCAGCCTGCTGGTCGATCCGGGCCGCCACTGGCTGCTGGCCGACCCCGGCTACCCCTGCAACCGCCATTTCCTGCGCCTCGTTGAAGGCGGCGCGCAACTGGTGCCGGTCGGCCCGGACACCGCCTACCAGCTCACACCGTCGCTGGTGGAACAGCACTGGAATGCCGACAGCGTCGGCGCACTGGTCGCCTCCCCCGCCAATCCGACCGGCACCGTGCTGTCCGCCGACGAACTGGCCGCCCTGTCGCAGGCCCTGCACGCGCGCGGTGGCCACCTGGTGGTGGACGAGATCTACCACGGCCTGACCTACGGCCTGGATGCACCCAGCGTGCTGCAGGTGGATGACAGCGCGTTCGTGCTGAACAGCTTCTCCAAGTATTTCGGC
This sequence comes from Stenotrophomonas sp. WED208, assembly GCF_040984485.1. Taxonomy (NCBI): domain Bacteria; kingdom Pseudomonadati; phylum Pseudomonadota; class Gammaproteobacteria; order Lysobacterales; family Lysobacteraceae; genus Stenotrophomonas; species Stenotrophomonas sp. WED208. Next base: position 613,763 of record NZ_JAZARB010000001.1, on the reverse strand, counting down.
ATGACCGGCTGGCGGCTGGGCTGGCTGGTGGCCCCACCGGCCGCGGTACCGGACCTGGAGAAGCTGGCGCAGAACCTGTACATCAGCGCCTCAAGCATCGCCCAGCACGCCGCACTGGCCTGCTTCAGCGAGGAATCGATGGCGATCTTCGAACAGCGCCGTGATGCGTTCCGCCAGCGCCGTGATTTCCTGCTGCCGGCACTGCGTGAACTGGGCTTCCGTATCGAAGTCGAGCCGCAGGGTGCGTTCTACCTGTACGCCGACGTCAGCGCGTTCACCGACGACGCACAGGCCTTCTGTGCCCATTTCCTGGAAACCGAGCACGTGGCGTTCACCCCGGGGCTGGATTTCGGCTTCCATCGCGCCAACCAGCATGTGCGCCTGGCCTACACCCAGGAAGTGCCGCGATTGCAGGAGGCGGTGGCGCGGATCGCGCGCGGGTTGAAGCGTTGGCAAGGATCACGTTGACGGTCGTGCCGGCCGCTGGCCGGCAACCCGGGAATGCGTGAATGATGCAGTTGCCGGCCAGCGGCCGGCACTACCGGTAATGAAAAACGCCGCCCTGGGGCGGCGTTTTCCGTTCTGCTTACTTACCGCCCAACCGCTCCCACAGGAAGCTGTAGGCCAGCGCCGACATGTGCGCGGCCTGCGCATTGTTGGCTGCGCCGCCGTGGCCACCTTCGATGTTCTCGTAGTAGGTCACGTCCTTGCCGGCGTCGATCATCTTCGCCGCCATCTTGCGGGCATGGCCCGGGTGCACGCGGTCATCGCGGGTGGAGGTGGTGAACAGCACCGGCGGGTACTTCTTCTTCGCGTCGAACAGGTGGTACGGCGAGAAGGTCTTGATGAACTCCCAGTCGCTGGTGTCCGGGTTGCCGTATTCGGCCATCCACGACGCGCCGGCCAGCAGGTGGCTGTAGCGCTTCATGTCCAGCAGAGGCACCTGCACGACCACTGCACCGAACAGTTCCGGATACTGGGTCAACATGTTGCCGGTCAGCAGGCCACCGTTGCTGCCGCCCTGCACGCCCAGGTGCTTGGCGGTGGTGATCTTGCGCTTGACCAGATCCCGCGCCACGGCGGCCATGTCTTCGTAGGCCTTGTGGCGGTTCTGCTTCAGCGCTGCCTGGTGCCAACGCGGGCCGTACTCGCCGCCGCCACGGATGTTGGCAACCACGTACACGCCGCCCTTCTCCAGCCAGGCGCGGCCCATGCCACCGGAATAGCTCGGGGTCAGCGAGATCTCGAAGCCACCATAGCCGTACAGCAGGGTCGGGTTGGAGCCGTCCAGCTTCATCGCCTTGTCATGCACCACGAAGTACGGCACGCGGGTGCCGTCCTTGCTGGTGGCGAAGTGCTGCTCGATCACCTTGCCCTTGGCATCGAAGAAGGCCGGCATGGTCTTCAGCGTTTCCGGCGCCTGCCCGATCTCGGCCAGGGCCAGGGTGGTCGGGGTGAGGTAGTCGGTGGCGGTCAGCCACACCGCGTCGCTGTCGTTGCTGTCCACCGCAGCCACGCCCAGCGTGCCGAAGGCCGGCGCGCCGACGAAGCGGCTGGTCTGCCAGCCATTGGCGCCCGGGGTCAGCACCGACAGGCGGTTCTTGACGTCATCCAGCACGTTCAGCACCAGGTGGCTCTTGGTCCAGGTGGCGCTGGCCAGCGAGGTGGTCGCGGTCGGGGTGAACAGCACCTCGAAGTCGCGCTTGCCGGCCAGGAAGTCGTCCAGCTTCGTCGCCAGCAGCGAACCGGACGCGTAGGTCTTGCCGCCCACGGTCCACGGATCGCGCAGTTCCAGGGTCAGCCACTGCTTGTGCAGGCCCTTCTCGGCCGAGTTCGGCGCGTCGATCTTGGTCAGCGTGCCGTCGTCGCCACGCAGGTAGAGCTCGTTGTTGTAGAACGCCAGCGTGCGGCTGACCAGGTTGCGCTCGAAGCCCGGGGTGTCATCGTGCATCGCCGCGATGTACATGTCTTCCGGCTTGCCTTCATACACCACGGTGGCCGAGGCCATCGGCGTGCCGCGCTTCCACAGTTTGGCCACGCGCGGATAGCCCGACGTGGTCATCGTGCCGGCACCGAAGTCGGTGTAGACGAACACCGTGTCGCGGTCGATCCAGTTGAGGCCGCCCTTCGACTCCGGACGGAAGAAGCCGTCCTTGATCCAGGTCTTGTTGGCCAGGTCGAATTCGCGGGTGACGTCGGCGTCGGCGCCGCCACGCGACAGCGCGATCAGGCAGCGGCTGTAGTCCGGGCGCAGGCAGTCGGCACCGTGCCAGACCCAGTTCTCACCCTCGGCCTTGTTCAGCGCATCCAGGTCGAGCACGGTCTCCCACTGCGGCGAGGCCTTGCGGTATTCGGCCAAGGTGGTGCGCCGCCACAGGCCGCGCTCGTGCTGCTGGTCCTTCCAGAAGTTGTAGTAGTAGTCGCCGATCTTCTGCACGCCGGGGATCTTGGCATCGGAGTCGAGCACCTCGCGGATGCTGGTCTCCATCTGCTTGAAGGCCGGGGTCTGCGCCAGGCGCGCCTCGGACTTGGCGTTCTGTTCCTTGACCCAGGTCAGCGGCTTGTCGCCGGTGACGTCTTCGAGCCAGGCGTAGCGATCGGTGTCTTCAGCGGCCACGGCGGTCCCCACCGAGGCAGCGGTCATCATGCCGGCCAGCAGGCAGGCGGAAGCGAGTCGAGACATTGCAGCTCCAGGCAGTCATAAGCCGTGGAACGCTAGCATGGATCGCCGCGGCCGCCCCCGTGTCGAAGGTCAGGCCGCGGCGGTCGAGCCGCGACGGCCTCGCACCGCCCCGCCGCTACGGCGACGCGCCTGTCCACCGGTACGACGCGCCAGCCGCAGCCACGACAGGTGCGGCAACGGGAAGCGCAGCAACGCCCACCAGGCCACCAGCGGCATGCCCACCAGCCACATCGGCAGCCAACCCAGCCAGGCACTGCTGCCGCGCGCGGCCGGCCAGACCAGTACCAGTGCCACGCCGGCCAGGGCCAGCTGCTGCACGCTGCGCAGCAGGCGGGGGTCGGCACGCTCGAGAATGACGCGTTCAGTTGCAGGGCGGCGGACGGAACGTGCGTTCATGGGGCTTCTCCGGTGGACAATGCAACACAGCATGGGCAAGGCCCTTCTCACAGGTTGCGACACCATTGACGGATCGCGTGCACACAGTCGACCATGCGCGTGCAAGCCCACTGGAGCCCGCTCCCGCATGACTTCGATCCGCCCGCTCTGCGCCGTGCTGCTGGCCCTGTCCCTGGCGGGCCCCGCCGTGGCCGCCAGTGAGCCGCCGTCGCCCCGTGCCAGCGCTCCGCGCGCCGCCGACCCGGATGCGCCGATCGACCTGAAGCGTTTCATGGGCACCTGGTACGTGATCGGCCGCGTGCCGAACTTCATCGAACGGGGCCATGTGGCCAGCGTCAACGAGTATGAGCTCCGCGACGCGCACAAGGTCGGCATCACCTACCGCTACCGCGATGGCTTCGGCGAACCGCTGCAGGAAGTCCGCGCGCGTGCCAGCGTCGACCCGGACAGCGGCAACCACGGCTGGCGCACCTGGTTCTACCGCGTGGTGCCCACCCATTCGCGGGTACTGGAAGTGGCCCCGGACTATTCGTGGGCGCTGATCGGCTATCCCGGCCGTGAAATGGCCTGGATCTTCTCTCGTACGCCGGACATGGACAAAGCCCTGTACAAGGAGCTCGCAGAGCGACTGCGCGACGAGTACGGCGTGAACACCGACAAGCTCAAGCGCGTGCCGCAGCACCCGGAGCAGGTCGGCAAGCTGGGCTACGAAGTACCGAACGTGCGTTGATTGCAGGTGGAATTGCCGGCCAGCGGCCGGCACTACCATTTCCAGGCAATGGGGTAGAGCCGGCCGCTGGCCGGCTGCCGCGATGCACCGGGCGACGCCGGGGCAGCGCCCCGGCGCCTCGTCATTTGCGGCTGTAATGCGCGACCAGGCGGTCGCCGAGCATCTGCAGCAGCTGCACCAGGACCAACAGCAGGACCACGGTAACCAGGGCCACGTCGGTGTGCGAACGCTGGTAGCCATCGCGGAACGCCAGGTCACCAAGGCCGCCGGAACCAATCGCGCCGCCCATCGCGGTGAAGCCGATCAGGGCCACGGTGGTGACCGTCGCACCGGCGATCAGGCCAGGACGCGCTTCCGGCAGCAGCACGCGGGTGACCAGCTGCCAGGTGGTGGCGCCCATCGCCTGGGTGGCCTCGATCACGCCACGGTCCACTTCGCGCAGCGCGGTCTCGACCAGGCGCGCGTAGAACGGCGCTGCGCCGATCACCAGTGGCACGATCGCACCACGCACGCCCAGCGACGTCCCCATCAGGAACAGGGTGACCGGAATCAGCACGATCATCAGGATGATGAAAGGCACCGAGCGCAGCAGGTTCACCACCAGCGCCAGCACGCCATAGGCGAACGGACGGCGCTTCATCTGCGGTGCGCCGAACAGGTACAGCAGCACGCCCAGCGGCAGGCCGATGGCCAGGGTCAGCGGCAGCGAACCGAGCAGCATCAGCAGGGTGTCGATGGTGGCCTGGCCGATGTCGGCCCACTTGCCCGCATCCAGGTGGCGGAAGAAACCGCCGGCAGTGGCGATGATCATCGACGCAGTTCCTCAACGTGCACGCCGGCGGCCACGAACGCGGCCTGCGCGGCGGACTGGTCACCGCCCACCAGGGCGACAACCAGCTGGCCATACGGGGTGTCCTTGATCCGGTCGATACGGCCGGACAGGATGTTGTAATCGACACCGGTCTCCCGCGCGACGCTGCCGAGGAGGGGTTCGTAGGTGTCTCCGCCGAGGAAGGTCAGGCGCACGATGCGGCCACCGACGGCATCGAAATCACGGTGCAGCGCGCCTTCATCCACGTGCTCCGATTCGCTGACGAAACGGCGCGTGGTCGGGTGCTGCGGGTGCAGGAACACCCGGGTGACCGGCCCGGTCTCGACCATCTGGCCGGCATCGAGGACGGCGACGCGGTCGCAGACGCGGCGGATCACGTCCATCTCGTGGGTGATCAGCACGATCGTCAGGCCGAGCTCGCGATTGATCTTCGACAACAGCGACAACACCGAGGCGGTGGTCTGCGGGTCCAGCGCACTGGTGGCCTCGTCGCACAACAGGATCTGCGGGCGTGTCGCCAGCGCACGGGCGATGCCGACGCGCTGCTTCTGGCCACCGGAAAGCTGTGCGGGGTACTTCTGCGCATGCGCCTCCAGGCCCACGGTCTGCAGCAACTCGGCCACGCGCGCGTCGATCTCCGCCTTCGGCGTGCCGGCCAGCTCCAGCGGGAAGGCGACATTGCCGGCCACCGTGCGCGACGACAGCAGGTTGAAGTGCTGGAAGATCATGCCGATTCGCCGGCGCAACGCGCGCAGGCCATCCGCGTCCAGTGCGGTGACATCCTCGCCACCGATCAGCAGCCGGCCACCGCTGGGTTCTTCCAGACGGTTGATCATGCGGATCAGAGTCGACTTGCCGGCGCCGGAGTGGCCGATGATGCCGAATACCTCACCGGCCTCGATGGTCAGGTCCAGCGGCTGCAGCGCGCTGACTTCGCGGCCGGCAACGGCATAGGATTTGTGCAGGCGCTGGAACTCGATCACGGGCGTGGCTCACCGGCTGGGTGACGGAAGGGGGCGTGCAGCCTACCAGCGCAGGCGGTCGCGCGCCCGCGCCATGGGCCAGAATGTTATTCCTTTTGGTTCTAAGGCGCCCGCACCGACACGTTGGCTGGGGTCAGAGCCCCTGCGGGGATCCGACCCCGGGGTCGGATCCCCGCAGGGGCTCTGACCCCATTCCCCGGCCAAACCGACTCAGGGATGGTCCAGCGGCTTCGGCGGCTCCTGCCGGTTCACCCGCTCACGGTGCAGCAGGTACAGCCCCGAGGCGACGATGATCGCCGCACCCACCCAGGTATAGCTGTCTGGCAGCTGGCCCCAGAAGGCCAGATCCCAGCCGATCACCCAGACCAGGCCGCTGTACTCCAGCGGCGCGATCATCGAGGCCTCGCCCAGCTGGAACGCCTTGGTCAGGGCGATCTGGCCGAGCGCGCCGGCCAGGCCCATGCCGGCGATCAGCGGCGCATGCGCCAGCTGCAGCGGCACCCAGCCGGGAAGGGCCAGCAGGCCGGCGCCGATGGCCATGATCACCAGGAACCAGACCACCATCGACTGCGAGGTATCGGTGCGGGTGAGCAGGCTGACCGTGATCGCCGCCACGGCATAGGCGGTGGCGGCGGCCAGCACCATCAGGCCGGGCACCGAGATGAAACCGTCCACACCCGGCCGCAGCACCACCAGCACGCCGACCAGGCCGATGCCGATGGCCACCCAGCGCCGTGGCCCGACCCGCTCGCCCAGCAGCGGCACCGACAATGCGGCGATCAGCAGCGGGGCGACGAAATAGATGGTGTAGGCGGTGGACAGCGGCAGGTCGCGCAGGGCGAACACGAAGCAGCCGATCATCGCCATGCCCAGCGCGCCACGCAGCAGGTGCAGCCCCCAGCGACGCGGGATCAGCGAGCGCGGGCCGGCGCTGGCCAGCACCCAGACCAGCACGAACGGCAACGAGGCCGCGCCGCGCAGGAAGGTCACTTCCAGGGTCGGATAGCTGGCCGACAGCTGCTTCATGCCAGCGTCCATCAGCGAGAAACAGGCGACCGCAGCGACCATCCAGGCCACCGCACGCGAAGGGGAGCGTTGCACGTTCATGGCCCATTATCGCCGACCGCACCGGATTGTAGAGTCGAGCTTGCTCGACTGCCGCCCTTCTGTAGAGTCGAGCCATGCTCGACTGCCTTGTGAAGAGCAGTCGAGCATGGCTCGACTCTACAGAAAGCGGGCATGCGGGCCCTCGCGATAGAATGGCCACCACTGAATCCTGCGGAGCATCGCCCATGCCTTCCTTCGACGTCGTGTCCGAAGTCGACACCCACGAGCTGACCAACGCCATCGACCAGGCCAACCGCGAACTGGCCACCCGCTTCGACTTCAAGGGCGTGGACGCCAAGTTCGAGCGCGATGGCGATGTGATCAACCAGACGGCGCCGACCGAGTTCCAGCTCAAGCAGATGAACGACATCCTGCGCGCCCGCCTGGCCGCGCGCGGCATCGACGTGCTCAGCCTGGAGTTCGGCGACATCGAAACCAACCTGGCCCAGGCCCGGCAGAAAATCACCGTCAAGCAGGGCATCGAGCAGAAGATCGCCAAGAAGATCGCGGCGGCACTGAAGGACGCCAAGCTGAAGGTGGAAAGCCAGATCAACGGCGACAAGCTGCGCGTGCAGGGCAAGAAGCGCGATGACCTGCAGGACGCCATCGCCGTGCTCAAGGCCGGCAAGTTCGAACTGCCGCTGCAGTTCAACAACTTCCGCGACTGATGCCCCCGCCGGGCCCTGCCCGGTGGACTACGCGGTCAATCGCGCAGCAGCTTGTACAGCGTGGTGCGCGAGATTCCCAACTGGCGTGCGGCCAGGCTGAGGTTGCCGTCAGCGGCCTGGGCCGCGCGGCGCGCGGCCTCACGCTGCTGGTCACGCAGCCGCGGCGCGCCTGGATCTGCCGGGGTGCTCCGCACAGTAGACCGGTGCGCCGCGCCTCGCGGCCCCTGCAGACGCTGCAGGTAGACCGCACTGCCCTCGCCCAGCCGGACCCGATGCGCTGCGCCCGGTTGCAGCAGCCGACGCCGTTGCGCCGCACTGGCACCAGCAAACAGCGCTTCCAGACCCAGCAGCGGCAACGGCCCGCGCCGTGGCAGGCCCAGCAGGCGCCGTGCAACGCGGTTGGCTGCACGCAGCTGGCCATCCTCCTGCACCGCCAGCAGCCCCTGCAGCGGTGACGCCAGCCAGCGCGGATCATGTTGCACGGCCAGCAGGTGCACGTCGGTAAGGCTGTGGAACAAGCGGTTTTCGCTGGCCAGCGCAGCCTGCCGGAAATAGCCCTGCAGCAGGGCGGGATCGCGCTCGCCAAGACCGGTGATGTCGATCACTCCGCAGACCCGACCGTCGAGATCGTGCAGTGGCTCGCTCAGGCAGAACACCGGCGCGAACCGCTGCAGGTAGTGTTCGTTGCCGCGCACCAGTGCCGGCACATCGTCGGCCAGGCTGACCGCTGGCGCGGTGGTGCCGATCTCGGTCTCGCCCAGCTGTCGCCCGACCTGGATCGGCCGCAGCAAGGGAGCATCTTCCAGCCCGTGGGCCTGCTGCGCGATCACCATGCCATCGCGGTTGGCGCAGAACATCGTCCAGCCACGCCCACCGAAGGCCGCCCAAAGCTGTTCCAGCTCCGGCTGCACGCAACGCGCCAGGCGCCGGTCATCGGGATGGGACAGATGGCGGCCATCGCCCAGCAGCGGCCGATAGTCCGGCTCCTGCCCCGGCTGCAGGCCCGCCGCGCGCGAACGCAGCCATGACTGCTGCAGCGGCAGCGGCAACACGCCCAATGAGCGCGCATCGCCGTCGGCGAAGGCGGCACGTGCCGCCACCAGTTGTTGCTGCCCGACTGTCGTGGCCATCATGGACGCAGCGTACACCCGCCAGCGGCAACGCCATGTTACGTCTCGGCAACGGAGCGTTTCCGTTTCAAGACGCGTTCAAACTAAGGGGGCAGAGCCGTTTTCTCCTGGAAAACGGATCCGCCCCCGGGCCGGCCGGCGTCCGGCACTACCAACAGGGGAAACTACGCCGCGATGCGCAGCACCGGCTTCAGGGTAATGCCACGGGTACTGTCTTCTGCGGCCTGGTTGATCTGTTCCAGCGGATAGAACTTCACCAGCTTGTCGAACGGGAAGCGTCCCTGCTGGAACAGGGTCACCAACTGCGGAATGAACACCTGCGGCACACTGTCGCCCTCGACGATGCCGCGGATGCTGCGACCGCCGAGCAGCAGGTTGTTCACATCGAAGCTGGCCGTCGTGCCCAGTTTCGGCGCGCCCACCACGCCCATCATGCCCAGCCCACCCAGCGCCTCGACGCCAGCGGACAGCACGTCCGGACGACCGGTCGATTCCAGCGCGAAGTCAGCACCCCCACCCGTGATCGCACGCACCGCCTCGACCACATCGGTCTCCCGGCTGTTGACCACGTGGGTGGCCCCCAGCTCCAGAGCAAGCTCCAGGCGCGAAGGCACCACGTCGATGGCAATGATGGTGGTGGCCCCGGCCACCTTGGCCGCCATCACCGCGCTCAGGCCCACCGCACCGGCACCATAGCTTGCAAAGCTGCTGCCCGACCGCACCTGCAGCGAGTTGAGCACCGCACCGGCACCGGTCTGGATGCCGCACCCCAGCGGGCCCAGCAGTTCCAGTGGTGCGTCATCAGGCACCTTGATCGCATTGATCTCGCGGGCCAGCGCGTAGGTGGCAAACGAGGACTGGGCGAAGAAATGATCGTGCAGCGGCTGGCCCTGCGCATCGGTGATCGCGGTACGTCCGTGGCCATCATCGCCACCGAAGTTCAGGGCGAAGAAATCCCTGCAGTAGGCACCGTGTCCACCCCGGCAGGGATTGCAGTGACCACAGGCGCCGTAGGTCAGCACCACGTGATCCCCCGCCTTGAGGTCGCGCACGTTCGGGCCAACCGATTCGACGATGCCCGCCCCCTCATGGCCCAGCACCGCCGGCAGCGGCACCGGATAGTACTGATCGCGCACGATCAGGTCGGTATGGCACAGGCCGGTGGCCACCACCTTCACCAGCACCTCGTCGTCCTGCGGACCGCGCAGCGTCGCCTGCTCGATGACGAAGGGCTGCTCCTTGCCGCGTACCACGGCGGCGGTGATCTCACGCGTTGCGTTGTTGTCGTTCATCGTGATGGCTCCTTCGATCAGATCGGGTATGCGGGCGCTTCGCCCTTGACGGTCAACCACTGCCACTGGGTGAACTCCTCGCCATTGGCCGGGCCACCGATGCTGGTGCCGTTGCCGGACGCGCCGACGCCGCCGAAGGGGTTGATCACCTCGTCATTCACGGTCTGGTCGTTGATGTGCAGCAGACCGGTACGCAGGCGCTCGCCGATCTTCAGCGCGCGGCCGACGTTGCTGGACACGATCGCCATCGACAGCCCGTACTCGCTGTCGTTGGCCAGGCGCACGGCTTCGTCGTCATCGTCGAACGGCACCACCACCGCCACCGGCGCGAAGATCTCCTCGCTGAAGGCCGGATTGTCGGCCGCAACGTTGCCGAGCACGGTGGGTGCGAAGAACAGCTCCCGGTGCGAGCCGCCCGCTTCCAGCGTGGCACCGGCCTGCACCGCCTGCTCGACCACGCGTGCGGCATGGTCGCGCTGGCCGGCATTGATCAGCGGGCCGATCGCCACGTCCTCACGTGCCGGGTCGCCTACCTTCAGCGCGTTGGCCTTGGCCACCAGTTTCTGCAGGAACGTGTCGTGGATCTTCCGGTGCACCAGCACGCGCCCGGTCGCCATGCAGATCTGGCCCTGGTGCAGGTAGACGCCCCACGCGGTGTTGGCCACCGCCAGGTCCAGGTCCGCATCGTCCAGGATGATCAACGAATTCTTGCCACCCAGCTCCAGCGAAACCTTTTTCAGGTGCTTGCCCGCCGCTTCGCCGACCTTGCGCCCGGCGGCGGTGGAACCGGTGAACTGGATCATCGCCACGTGCGGGTCACTGGTCAGTGTAGCCCCGGCCGCGCCATCGCCGGGCAGCATGTGCAGCACGCCTGCCGGAAGGCCCGCCTGCTCGAACAGGCGTGCGATCACCGCGCCACCACACACTGCCGTACGCGGGTCCGGCTTGAGGACCACAGCGTTGCCCAGCGCGATCGCCGGGGCCACCGCGCGCATCGCCAGGTAGAGCGGGAAGTTGAACGGCGAGATGACCCCGACCACGCCCAGCGGCCTGCGCCGTGCCAGGTTCAGCCGGCCCGGTTCGGAGGGCAGGATCTCGCCCACGCTGCGCGACGGCAGTGCGGCGGCTTCATGCAGCGCCTTGATCGTCACCTTGGCCTCGAAGCCGGCCTTGAGGCGGGTCGAGCCGCTTTCGCGGACCAACCAGTCGATGAGGGTGTCGATGTTCTCCTCGGCCAGCCGCGCAGCCTTGCGCAGCACCTCGGCGCGCTGTTCGTAGGGCGCCGCCGCCCATGCCTGCTGCGCCTGTGCCGCGGCGGCTGCCGAACGCGCGACCTGCGCCGGGTCGGCCAGGCCGATCTCGCCCAGCTCCTGGCCGGTGGCCGGTTCAATCACCGGGTGCCGTTGCGGGGCAGCCTGCCAGTGGCCATCAAAGAAGGCGCCGGCCCAGAGGGCGTCCGGCAGCCACGGGGAAGATGCAGTCATGGGTGTCCTCCTGTGTCGTGCATCCATTCCACGCCCGTCGCCCCGGGCTGGCAATCGGCCATCCATCGGTAGCGCGCAACAGTTTGAATCTTCGGGGATTTCCAGCTTCGCCTCTGTCCAGTTCCTGCACAGTGGACAGCGCAGCACCGGCACACTGCCTACAATGGCGGCACCGCCAGCCGACGTGCCCGCCATGACCGATTCCCACCTGCCCACCGATGACCCGATCGCCGCCACCCGCCTGTGGCTGGAGCGCATCGTCATCGGCCTGAACCTGTGCCCGTTCGCCAAAGCGGTGTACGTGAAGGACCAGGTCCGCATCGTGCTCAGCGATGCGACCACGCCGGAAGCCCTGGTTGAACAGCTGGCCGAGGAACTGGTGCTGCTGCGTGACACACCCGCCGAGCAGGTCGACACCACCCTGATCGTGCACCCACAGGTGCTGACCGACTTCCTCGACTACAACGATTTCCTCGATAACGCCGACGCGGCGATCGAAGCGCTGGACCTGCAGGGCATCCTGCAGGTGGCCAGCTTCCACCCGGACTATCAGTTCGACGGCGTGGCCGCGGACGACGCCAGCAACTACACCAACCGCGCGCCCTTCCCCACCCTGCACCTGCTGCGCGAAGACAGCGTGGCGCGCGCGGTGGATGTCTATCCGGACCCGGACGTGATCATCGAGCGCAACATCCAGACGCTGGACCGCATCGGTGTGGACGGCTGGCATCGCCGCCTGCGTGGCGAAGACCTGACGTGAGCACGGTGCCGCCGATTGCCACATGGCCGGCCGCGCCGCTGTCGGGCAAGGCGGTGCTGGTCACCGGCGGCGCCAACGGCATCGGCCGTGGCATCGCCCAGGCCGTGCTCGGTGCCGGCGGACGCGTGCTGATCGGCGACCTGGATGAGGAGGCCGGCGAGGCGTGTCTGGCGGAATGGCAGCGTGGTGATGACGCCGCGTTCCAGCGCCTGGACATCACCGACGAAGCCAGCGTGCGCGACTTCATCGCCGTGGCCCAGCAGCGTTTCGGCCGCATCGACGGGCTGGTCAACAACGCGGGGATCGCCGGCCCGCACGGCACGCTGCTGCAGGACATGGACTGGGACGAGTGGCAGCGCCGGCTGTCCTCGCTGCACGGCGCCTTCCTGTGCAGCAAGCACGCGTTGCCCGCGCTGACTAACAGCGCCGCCGGTGCGATCATCAACATCGCCTCCACCCGCGCCTGGCAATCCGAAGCACACAGCGAAGCCTATGCCGCGGCCAAGGGTGGGCTGGTGGCCTTCACCCATGCACTGGCGATCAGCGCCGGCCCGGCGGTGCGGGTGAACAGCATCAGTCCCGGCTGGATCGGCACCACTGCGTGGCAGGCACCCTCACGGCGCCTTGAGCCAGAGTACTCGGCCATCGACCAGGCGCAACACCCGGTCGGCCGGGTCGGTCGCCCCGAAGACATCGGTGCACTGGCGGTGTACCTGCTGTCGTCACTGTCCGGTTTCACCACCGGCCAGGACTTCATCGTCGACGGCGGCATGACCCGGAAGATGATCTACGCCGAATGACCCCAAGGCGCGACGCCCGGTAGAGGCCAACCTTGGTTGGCCTGGGCTTTTCGCCAACCAAGGTTGGCACCTACCAAGGCGTTACGCCATGTCCGAACATTCCGGTAGATCCACGCCATGCGTGGATGATCGTTGGGTTTACGCCATGCCCGAGTGGCGCAGCAGCGCGTCAATCTGCGGCGCGCGGCCGCGGAAGGCCTTGAAGTTCTCCGCCGCCGGGCGGCTGCCACCACGCGACAGGATCTCATCGCGGAAGCGTGCACCGGTTTCAGCCAGTGCCTGCGGCGCTTCCTCGAATGCGGCGTAGGCATCGGCGCTGAGCACCTCGGCCCACTTGTAGCTGTAGTAACCCGCGGCGTAACCGCCGGCGAAGATATGGCTGAACTGGTGCGGGAAGCGGTTCCAGACCGGCGGGTGGTTCACTGCCACTTCCGCACGCACGCGGTCGAGCAGTGCCAGCACGCTGTCCTGCGCCGGTTCGAACTGGCTGTGCAGCAGCATGTCGAACAGGCCGAACTCCAGCTGGCGCACCGTGGCCATGCCGCTGTGGAAATTGCGCGCGGCCAGCATGCGCTCGTACAGCGCGCGCGGCAGTGGCTCACCCGTTTCAACATGCGCGGTCATGCCCTGCAGGTGGTCCCATTCCCAGCAGAAGTTCTCCATGAACTGGCTGGGCAGCTCCACCGCGTCCCATTCCACGCCGTTGATGCCGGCCACACCCAGTTCGCCGATGCGGGTCAGCAGCTGGTGCAGGCCGTGGCCCATCTCATGGAACAACGTGGTTACTTCGTTGTGGCTGAAGGTCGCCGGCTTGCCGTTGGCACCACGGCCGAAGTTGCACACCAGGTAGACCAGCGGCGTCTGCACGCTGCCATCCCCACGCACGCGACGGTTGCGGCAATCGTCCATCCACGCGCCACCGCGCTTGCCTTCGCGCGCGTACAAGTCCAGGTAGAACTGGCCAACCAGCGCGCCCTGCGCATCGACCAGGCGGAAGAAGCGCACATCTTCGTGCCACACCGGCGCGCTGTCCTCCTGCACGCGCAGGCCGTACAGCTGCTCGATCACCGAGAACAGGCCGCCCAGCACCTTCGGTTCGGTGAAATATTGCTTCACTTCCTGCTCTGAATAGCTGTAGCGCGCCTGCTTCAGGCGATCGGCGGCGAACGCCAGGTCCCAGGCCTGCAGGCTGTCGATGCCGAGCTGTTCGCGTGCAAACTGCTCCAGCTCGGCGCGGTCCTTGGCCGCAAACGGTTTGGCGCGCGAGGCCAGGTCGCGCAGGAAGCCGAGCACCTCGGCCGGGTCCTGCGCCATCTTGGTGGCCACCGAATAGTCACCATACGAACCGAAGCCGAGCAGTGCGGCCAGCTCCGCGCGAAGGGCGAGGATGCGGTCGATGTTGCCGCTGTTGTCCAGCGCATCGTCGCCGAATTCGGACGCACGCTGCGCGCTGGCACGGTACAGAATCTCGCGCAGGTCGCGATCTTCGGCCCAGGTCTGCACCGGCAGGTAGCACGGCATCTGCAGGGTCAGCTTCCAGCCGCTCTTGCCCTCCTTTTCCGCCGCAGCGTGCGCGGCTGCCTTCACGTCCTCCGGCAGCCCCTTCAGTCGCGCTTCGTCCTCGATGATCAGCGACCACGCATCGGTAGCATCGAGCACGTTCTGCGAGAACTTCGCCGACAGCGCCGACAGTTCCTCCTTGATCGCCGCGAAGCGCTGCTGTGCCTCGGGCGCCAGCTCGGCACCGCCAAGGCGGAAGTCACGCAGCGTGTTGTCCAGCACCTTGCGCTGGGCCTCGTCGAAGCCCGCGGCCTCCGCGCTGGCGGCCAGTGCCTGGTACTGGCGGTACAGCGCCAGGTTCTGGCCCAGCGCACTGGCGAAGCGGGTCACCCGCGGCAGGTTGCTGTTGTAGGCCTCACGCAGTTCCGGGGTGTTGACCACGCCCTGCAGGTGGCCGACCAGGCCCCAGGCGCGCCACAGGCGCTCGGTGGCGTCATCCAGCGGGGCCACGAAGGTCTCCCAGCGCACCGGCTGCACCTGCTCGGCCGCGCTGACGGCGGCTTCGGCCTCGGCCAGCAGCACATCCAACGCCGGTGCCACGTGCTCGGGGCGGATGGCCTCGAAGCGCGGCAGGCCGGAAAAATCGAGCAGGGGGTTGGCAACGGTCACGGCAGATCTCCAGGGAACGGGCCCGGCGGGCGGGCAGCTTGGTACATATGGCGCTGGCAGGCGTGGCTGACAAGGGGGCGCGGCATTCACATCGGCCTTACGGTCACGCATCGAAGCTCTGGCTGCGGGGGAGTCCGCAGCGGTAGGTACTGAACGAGGCCCCACATGGAAGGTCTGGCTGCAGTTGCATCCGCCCCACCGGCGCGGTCGTTGGCGTTGTCCGCCAGCCCGGCCGAACTGACCTGGATCGCCGCGCTGTGCGATGCCGGCGATGACGCCCCGCGCCATCTGCAGCAACTGCAGGCGGTGCTACAGCAGGGCGGCACCTTCAACGACGCCCAGGAGTGGTACCCGTTCGAGGTGATCGAGCGCGGCGCCAGCCAACTGCGGCTGGGCCATGAGCGCGAGTTCGTGATCTGCGTGCTGCTGTGGCTGCAGGCGCTGGCCCAGGGCCGTGCCAGCAGCCTGGACCCGAGCCTGCATCTGGATGACCGCGCGATGGACATCGAGGCATTGCCCGATGCACTGCGCGATGCGGTGCTGGATGCGTTCACTGCGGCGGGGTATTGAATCTGTAGCGTCGAGCCATGCTCGACGGCTCTTTCCCGGAGTGTCGAGCACGGCTCGGCTCTACGAGGGCGCTACAGCGCTTCCAGGCTGCACCACGGCAGTTCGGGCAGTCCCTGCCCAGCCACCGCCGCTGCCAGCTGTGCATCGGCGCCGTCGACATCGATGCCCTGGCGCACGTACCACGCCGGGTCGTAATAGCTCTGCGCATAACGCTCGCCGCTGTCGCACAGGATGCTGACAATGCTGCCCTGGTGGCCCGCGTCTCGCATCCACTGCGCCGCCTGCAGCACACCGATGAAGTTGGTGCCGGTGGACCCACCGACACGGCGGCCAAGCTGGCGGCTGACATGGCGCATCGCGGCCAGGCTCAGCGCGTCGGGCACCTTCACCATTGCATCGACGCTGGTCGGGATGAAACTCGGCTCCACCCGTGGCCGGCCGATGCCTTCCACGCGCGAGCCACCGCTGCAGGTCAGTCCGCGCCAGTCCTGTTCACCGGCCACGGCAGCCTGGTAGCCGTCGAAGAACACCGACACTTCCGGGTCCGCGCACAGGATGCGGGTGTCATGCCGGCGGTAGCTGACATAACGCCCCAGCGTGGCAGCGGTACCGCCGGTGCCGGGGCTGCAGACGATCCACTCCGGAACCGGGCTGGGCTCTTCGGCCATCTGCTTGAAGATGGATTCGGCGATGTTGTTGTTGGCGCGCCAGTCGGTAGCGCGCTCGGCATAGGTGAACTGGTCCATGAAGTGGCCGCCGGTTTCGCGGGCCAGCTTCTCCGATTCACCGTTGAGTTCACAGGCACGCTCGACCAGGTGACAGCGGCCCCCGTGGAACTCGATCGCGGCGATCTTTTCCGGCGAAGTGGTCGCCGGGATCACCGCAATGAACGGCAGGCCGAGCAGACGCGCGAAATAGGCTTCGGAGACGGCGGTCGAGCCGCTGGAGGCCTCGATCACCGGCCGGCCTTCGCGCAACCAGCCGTTGGTCAACGCATACAGGAACAGCGAGCGCGCCAGCCGGTGCTTGAGACTGCCGGTGGGATGGCTCGACTCGTCCTTCAGGTACACATCGATGCCCTCGAACCCGGGCAGCGCCAGCGGAATCAGGTGGGTATCGGCGGAACGGTTGAAATCGGCTTCGATCTTGCGGATGGCGGCGGCCACCCATTCACGCTGCGACATGGCGGGCAATGCTCAGAACGGAACGGTGCGATGCGGCCATTGTACGTCGCGGTGCCGTCAGGTGACGGCCGGTAGAATGGGCCCATCCGGCCGGCAACGGCCCTGTCTGAAGGACCTCCCCCATGACCATTCCCGCCCTGCGCGATGTCCCCGGCGTCGCCACCCAGGCCCCAGCCGAAACCAGCGGCTTCGTGTTCAACCACACCATGCTGCGGGTGAAGGACATCACCGCCTCGCTGGACTTCTACACCCGCGTGCTCGGCTACCAGCTGATCGACAAGCGCGACTTCCCGGAGGCCCAGTTCAGCCTGTACTTCCTGGCCTACGTGCCGGCCGGCGCGGTGGTGCCGGAAGACGATGCCCAGCGCCGCGTGTGGATGGCCGGCCTGCCGGGTGTGCTGGAACTGACCCACAACCACGGCACCGAGACCCAGGACGGCGCGGTCTACCACGATGGCAACAGCGACCCACGCGGCTTCGGCCACATCTGCGTGTCGGTGCCGGACATCGAGACCGCCTGCCAGCGATTTGAAGACCTGGGCGTGACCTTCCAGAAGCGCCTGACCGACGGCCGCATGAAGAACCTGGCCTTCATCAAGGACCCGGACGGCTACTGGGTCGAGATCATCTCCAACGTCTGACCCAAAAAGGGGACGGAGGGGATTAAGTCGTTTCTGGCACTATTGGCTGGAAGCGACTTAATCCCCTCCGTCCCCTTTTTTGCGAGGTTCGTATGGAAACGATGGAACTGCACCGCGGCCGCTTGATCGACCATCTGCAGCTGGTGGTGCGTGACCTGGCCGCCAGCCGCCGCTTCTACCAGGCGGTGTTCGACACCATCGGCGTGCCGCTGGGCGGCGAAGGGCCGGACTTCTTCTGGGCCGATGAGCTGTTCATTTCCAGCGCCAGCAGCGAGGCCGCCGCCGGCCAGCTGACCGGGCGCCACCATCTGGCCTTCCAGGCCCGCGACAGCGCCACCGTCGATGCCTTCCATACCGCCGCGATCGCCGCCGGCGGCACCGACAACGGCGCGCCGGGCGAACGCCCTTACCACCCGGGCTACTACGGCGCGTTCGTGCTCGACCCGGATGGCAACAACATCGAAGTGGTCTACCACGGCCCAGCCAACTACAGCGCCGATTCGGTGAAGGTCACTTTCTGATTTCACCGGTGCCGTGAACGAAGAAGCCGGGCAATGCCCGGCCTCTCTGCTTCCAGCGCTGCAGCCCTCAGTGGGCGGCCATGTAGATGTCCTGCAGCACGGCCTTTTCCAGCTCCAGCTCGCCCAGCAGGTTCTTCACGATGTCGCCCAGGCTGAGGATGCCGACCAGGCGGGTGCCGTCGGTGACCATCAGATGACGGCGCCGCGAATACGTCATCAACGACATGGCCTGCTTCAGGGTGGCTTCCGGCGCGATGCCTTCCAGGCCGGTGGACGGCAGGCTGGAGATCACCCGGCGGCCGGCCTGCGGGCCGTCGTCGGCCAGGGTACGCACGATGTCCTTCTCGGAAATGATGCCGACCGGGGCATCGTCCTTCATCACCACCAGCGCAGCGATCCTGTTCGCGCTCATCTTGTGGGCGGCGGCACCGATGGTGTCTTCTGCGTCGATGGTGATGACAGCTTCTTTCTTGGATTGCAGGAGTTCGCGGACGTTCATTCTTGTTTCCTGGTGCAGGTCACTGAAGTCAAAAAAGTGTGCTCTTCCGATACGCCCCCTCCCCGGGAACAGACCTTTCAGCGCACGTCTGGCGCACCCGACTGCCGCGTGGAATGAAGCGGCAAACGATGTGCTGCAACGCGAACGAGGGGGTTCAACCGCTCAACCCTAACCTCGGTCAAATCGATTCTACGACTGCGACCATCGGTCACTACCGGCATCGATAGGACAGTTCGTCGTGGGAACCAACTGACGATCCAGAGAATGGCACCGCGGCTGAAACCGCCGCTGAATACAGGCCATGTCGCGCATTAAAGATTGGTTGCCTGCTGCCGACGGCGGACAGAACACCCGGCGGCTGTCCCACTTGGCATTGCCAGCGACGCAAACGAAAGGGGCCCTCGTGGGGCCCCTTCGCATGCAGCATCCAATGGATCCGGCGGGGTTACTCCACCGTCACGCTCTTGGCCAGGTTGCGCGGCTTGTCCACGTCGGTGCCACGCGCCAGTGCGGTGTGATACGCCAGCAACTGCACCGGGATGGTGTGCACGATCGGGCTGAGCACGCCGGCATGGCGCGGCGTGCGGATCACGTGCACGCCTTCGGACTCGTTGAAGTTGCTGTCCTGGTCAGCAAACACGAACAGCTCGCCGCCACGCGCGCGCACTTCCTGCATGTTCGACTTCACCTTCTCCAGCAGGCTGTCGTTGGGCGCGATCACCACCACCGGCATGTCCTCGTCCACCAGCGCCAACGGGCCGTGCTTCAGTTCGCCCGCCGGATAGGCCTCAGCGTGGATGTAGGAGATTTCCTTGAGCTTGAGCGAGCCTTCCAGCGCGATCGGGTAATGCAGGCCACGGCCGAGGAACAGTGCGCTGCTCTTGCGCGCGAAACGTTCCGCCCAGGCGGCGATCTGCGGCTCCATGTTCAGTGCATGCTGCACGCTGCCCGGCAGGAAGCGCAGCTGCTCCAGGTAGTCCGCTTCCTGCGCCGCGTCGATGCGGCCATGCAGCTTGCCCAGCACCACGGTCAGCTGGAACAGTGCGGCCAGCTGGGTGGTGAAGGCCTTGGTCGAGGCCACGCCGATCTCGGCACCGGCGCGGGTGTAGCAGACCAGTTCGCTGGCGCGCGGAATCGCACTTTCCGGCACGTTGCAGATCGACAGCGTGTGCTTGTGGCCGAGCGACTTGGCGTACTTCAGCGCTTCCATCGTATCCAGCGTTTCGCCGGACTGGGAGATGGTGACGATCAGGTGCTTCGGGTTCGCATAGGCGGCGCGGTAGCGGTACTCGCTGGCGATCTCCACGCTGCACGGCAAGCCGGCGATGGCTTCGATCCAGTAGCGTGCGGTCAGGCCGGAGTAATAGCTGGTACCACAGGCGATGATCTGCACGCCTTCGATGCCCGACAGCACCGCTTCGGCGTTCTTGCCGAACAGCTCGGCCGGGAAGCCACCGGCGTCGATCGCCGCCTCGATGGTATCGCCCAGCGCGCGCGGCTGTTCGTGGATTTCCTTCTGCATGAAGTGGCGGTACGGGCCCAGCTCCAGCGATGCCAGCGATACATCGGACAGGTGCACGTCGCGCTCGATCGGCTGGTCGTGCTCATCGAAGATGCGCACGCCATCGCGGCGGATCTCGGCGGTGTCGCCCTCTTCCAGGAAGATCACCTTGCGGGTGGCCGAGATCACCGCCGAGACGTCGGAGGCGACGAAGTTTTCGCCCTCGCCCAGGCCGATCAGCAGCGGGCAGCCCATGCGCGCGCAAACGAAGCGCTCCGGCTCGGCGCGGCTGACCACGGCCAGCGCATAGGCACCGGTCAGCTCCTTCACCGTGTGCTGCAACGCCACCAGCAGGTCGTCGCCGCCCTTCAGGTGATGGTGGATCAGGTGCGCGATGACTTCGGTATCGGTCTGCGACTCGAACGTGTAGCCCATCGCGCGCAGCTTCTCGCGCTGCTCTTCGTGGTTCTCGATGATGCCGTTGTGCACCAGCGCCACGCCCTGGCTGATGTGCGGATGCGCGTTGGCCTCGGTGACACCCCCATGGGTGGCCCAGCGGGTGTGGCCGATGCCCAGCACTGCATTGAAGCCTTCGGCTTCGGCTGCCGTGGCCATTTCCGACACGCGGCCGGTACGACGGACGCGACGTACTTCGGGGCGCTCGGCATGGTCGATCACCGCAATACCCGAGGAGTCGTAACCACGGTACTCAAGCCGCTTCAGGCCCTCGATCAACACCGGCACTACGTCGCGATCGGCGATTGCACCCACGATTCCACACATGTCACGCGTTTCCTTGAAGACGATCGGCGCATTCTAGCCCGCGTGTCCGGCTTCCCCCTCCTGTCCGCTTAATGAAAGTGTCCGGAAAGGTGTCCGCGGACACCCGGACACTTCAAACCTCTCTCCAACTCATTGATCTGAAATGAAATAAAGTTGGCACGCTACGTGCTTGGTATTGGCTACCACCGTCAGGCACGCACCCGATGATCCGCGACACTTCCGCACAGGACCAGATCGTTTCCTCCGCCCCGGCCAGCACCACCCGCGCCAGCTGGCAGCGCTACCGCTGGCCGGCGTTGGGCGCCATCGCGCTGCTCGCCGGCATCGGCTGGGCCGTGCACGCCTGGTCCAATGCCAGTCGCTCCTACGACAGCAGCCGCGTGCGAATTGCCGAAGTGAAGCGCGGCGACCTGGTCCGTGACATCGCCGCCGACGGCCGGGTGATCGCCGCCAACAGCCCGATCCTGTACGCCATCTCGGCCGGTACCGTGGACCTGAAGGTGGTTGCCGGTGACGTGGTCAAGAAGGGCCAGGAACTGGCGGTCATCGACAGCCCGGAACTGCGCAGCAAGCTGGCCCAGGAGCAGGCCACCCTGGCCGGCCTGGAAGCCGAGGCCAGCCGCGCCGCGCTGGACGCCACCCTGGCCCGCGCCAAGTCGCGCAAGGAAACCGACCAGGCCACCATCGAGCGGCAGGCCGCCGACCGCGACCTGCAGCGCTACCAGCGTGGCTACGACGGCGGCGCAGTCCCGCAGATCGATCTTGCCAAGGCCAAGGACTCGCTGAAGAAGGCCGACATCACCCTGGCCAACGCCACCACCGATGCCCGCCTGCAGAGCCAGGGCGCGGACCTGGACGCCCGCAACAAGCGCCTGCTGGCCGACCGCCAGAAGGCCGTGGTGGCCGAGGTGCAGCGCCAGGTCGATGCACTGACCCTGCGTGCACCGTTCGACGGCCAGGTCGGCCAGGTGCAGGCCATCCAGTCCACCAACCTGGCGGCCAACGCACCGGTACTGGGCGTGGTCGACCTGTCCAAGTTCGAGGTCGAGATCAAGGTGCCGGAAAGCTTCGCCCGCGACCTGGCGATCGGCATGCCGGCACAGTTGACCGGCGGCAATGGCAAACCGTTCCCGGGCGAGATCAGCGCGGTGTCGCCGGAAGTGGTCAACGGCGAAGTCAACGCCCGCGTGCGCTTTGCCAGCGCGCAACCGGAAGGTCTGCGCCAGAGCCAGCGGATGTCGGTGCGCGTGCTGCTCGATACCCGCAAGGACGTGCTGAAGGTCGAGCGCGGCCCGTTCGTCGAACAGGGCAACGGCATCGCCTACGTAATGGACGGCCGCACTGCGGTGCGGCGTCCGGTGGAACTGGGCGTCAGCAGCCTGGGCGAAGTGGAAATCAAGTCGGGTGTGCAGCCAGGCGACCGCATCGTGGTCTCCGGCAGCGACCTGTTCAAGGACGCCGAACGCGTCTCCGTCAACTGATACCTGATACCTGAATCCTGGAGAGAGGACACCCCATGTACATGCTCGAAATGCGTTCGGTCGCCAAGGTCTTCCGCACCGAACAGGTGGAAACCCACGCACTGCGCTCGCTGGAACTGCAGGTCAAGGAAGGCGAGTTCGTCGCCGTCACCGGCCCGTCCGGCTCCGGCAAGACCACCTTCCTCAACATCGCCGGCCTGCTGGAAACCTTCACCAGCGGCACCTACATGCTTGACGGCCAGGACGTGAGCACGCTGGGCGATGACGCCCGCAGCCGCCTGCGCAACCAGAAGATCGGTTTCATCTTCCAGGGCTTCAATCTGATTCCCGACCTGAACCTGTTCGACAACGTCGACGTGCCGCTGCGCTACCGGAAGATGAGCGCCAACGAGCGCCGCGAACGCATCGAAAAGGCGCTGACCCAGGTCGGCCTGGGCTCGCGCATGAAGCACTATCCAAATGAACTTTCCGGTGGCCAGCAGCAGCGTGCGGCGATCGCGCGTGCCCTGGCCGGCAGCCCGCGCCTGCTGCTGGCCGACGAACCGACCGGCAACCTGGACACGCAGATGGCCCGCGGCGTGATGGAACTGCTGGAGGAGATCAATGCCGCCGGCACCACCATCGTGATGGTTACCCACGATCCGGAGCTGGCCGCGCGCGCACAGCGCAACGTGCACATCGTCGATGGCCAGGTGACCGACCTGGTCCGCGAGCCGGTGCTGGCCACCCCGCCGCGCCACATCGTCGCCGTCAACGAGTGAGGGCCCGACCATGTTCGCCTACTACGCCCGATTGGCGGCGCGCAGCTTCCGCCGCAACAAGGTACTGACCGCGCTGATGGTGGTCGCCATCGCACTCGGCATCGGTGCCTCGATGACCACGCTGACCGTGTTCCACGTGCTCTCCGGCGATCCGATTCCCGGCAAGAGCGACCGTCTGTTCTACGTCCAGCTCGACCCCGGCGGACGCGGTGGCTATGTGCCGGGCGAAGAGCCGGAGACCCAGCTGACGCGGTTCGACGGTGAAGCGCTGCTGCGCGAAGCCAAGGGCGAGCGCCAGGCGCTGATGAGCGGCGGCGGCGGCACCATCGAACCGACCAGCGCCACGCTCAAGCCGTTCACCATCGATACCCGATGGACCTCGGCTGACTTCTTCCCGATGTTCGAAGTGCCGATGCAGTACGGGCGTCCGTGGACGCGTGAGGACGACACCGCCCGCGCCCGGGTCGTGGTCATCTCCAAGGCGCTCAACGACAAGCTGTTCCAGGGCGCCAACAGCGTGGGCCGTGACATCCGCATGGAAGGCCAGTCCTACCGCATCGTCGGTGTGATGAAGGAGTGGAGCCCGGAACCGCACTTCTACGACCTGACCACCGGCAGCTACGGCAAGGATGAAGACCTGCTGCTGCCGATCACCACTTCGTTCGACCTGAAGCTCGGCAACAACGGCAACATGAACTGCTTCGGCGAGAACCCGGACGACAACAGCCATTCACTCAATGCGCCGTGCGCGTGGCTGCAGTACTGGGTAGAGATGGATCCGGCCAAGGCCGGCGACTATCGCCGCTACCTGGAGAATTACTCCAACCAGCAGCGCGAAGCCGGTCGCTTCCAGCGTCCGCCGAACGTGCGCCTGCGCAACGTGATGGAGTGGCTCGACTTCAACGGCGCAGTACCCAGCGATGTGCGCCTGCAGCTGTGGCTGGCACTGGGCTTCCTCGGCGTCTGCCTGGTCAACACGGTCGGCCTGCTGCTGGCCAAGTTCCTGCGCCGCAGCGGCGAAATCGGCGTGCGCCGCGCACTGGGTGCCAGCCGTGGGCAGATCTTCCTGCAATGCCTGGTGGAAGCCGGTGCGGTCGGCGTGGTCGGTGGCGTGCTCGGTATCGGCCTGGCCCTGCTTGGCCTGTATGCGGTGCGCCAGCAACCTGTCGACTACGCGAAGCTGGCCCACCTGGACGGCAGCATGCTGCTGCTCGCACTGGGCCTGACCCTGCTCGCCAGTCTTGCCGCGGGTTTCCTGCCCGCCTGGCGCGCGATGCAGGTAACTCCGGCCATCCAGCTCAAGTCGCAGTAAGCACGAGTACGAGGACCTCCCATGGACATCCGCCCCATCCTCAGCACCCTGCGCCGGCACAAGACTGCCGCCGCCCTGATCGTGCTGGAAGTCGCACTGACCTGTGCCATCGTCTGCAACGCGTTGTTCCTGGTCAGCCAGCGCATCGAGAAGATCAGCATGCCCAGCGGCATCGCCGAGAACGAACTGGTGATGCTGCGTGTCAGCGGCATCGGCGAGCAGACCAACGCCATGGCCCGTACCCGCGAAGACCTGGCCTCGCTGCGCGCCATTCCCGGCGTCACCAGCGCCACCATCATCAACCAGGTTCCATTCCGCAATGGCTCCTCCAGCAGCAGCATCTCGCGCGTGCTCGACCAGGAGCGCCCGACCACGAATGCCTCGATGTACACCCTGTCCGAGGGTGGCTTGGGCACCCTGGGCATCAACCTGATCGCCGGCCGTGATTTCCTGCCCAGCGAATACAAGGACATCAAGGAAGCCACCAAGGGCGGCGCCAAGGAACAGGCGATCCCGGTGATCCTCACCCAGAGTACCGCTGCCAAGATGGAACCCAACGGCAGCGCCTTGAACAAGACCTACTACATGGGCAAGCAGCCCCTGAACGTGGTCGGCATCGTCGACACGCTCAGCACGCCCAACGGCTGGAGTGACAACTGGACCAACTCGATGCTGCTGCCGTTGCGGCGCACCTTCGATGACGGTGGCACCTACGTGCTGCGCACCGATCCGGCGCGCCGCGAGGAAGTGCTCAATGCCGCCGCTGCCGCCTTGGAGCGCAACGATCCCAACCGGCTGATGCGCGACAAACTGAGCTACGAAGACCAGCGCAAGGATTTCTTCAAGAACGACCGCGCAATGGTCGGCCTGCTGATCACGGTCAGCGTCTCGTTGCTGGTGGTCACCGCCCTGGGCATCATCGGCCTGGCCAGCTTCTGGGTGCAGCAGCGCAGCAAGCAGATCGGCATCCGCCGCGCGCTCGGCGCGACGCGTGGGCAGATCCTGCGCTACTTCCAGACCGAGAACTTCCTGCTGGCAACGCTGGGCATCGTGCTCGGCATGCTCGCGGCCTATGCAATCAACCTCGCACTGATGAACATGTACGAGCTGCCGCGCATGCCCTTGTTCTACCTGCCACTGGGTGCGCTGCTGCTGTGGGTGCTGGGCCAGATCGCGGTGTTCGGGCCGGCCCGGCGCGCAGCAGCGGTACCGCCCGCGGTCGCCACGCGGGGCGCGTGAGATGCGTGCGCGCTGGTTGCTGTTGATGATGCTCCTGCCACTGCCGGCTGTGGCCGGCGGTGGCAGCTCGCAGACACTGGAATGGCGCCAGAACGATGCACGGCTGGCGCTGCGCTCGACCGAGGGCCAGGTGCGCGTGGACGCGGCCAGTCCGGAAGCCCGCTTCGGCGTGCGCAGCGGCGATCGCATCCTGCGGGTGGACGACACCGCCGTACGGCGGATCGAGCACCTGGCCGACGCCCTGCGTCACTCCAACGCTTCGACTGCGTATCTTCTGCTGCGCCGCGACAGACGCGAGTTCACGGTCTCGGTGGATGCTGACGCCTGGCGACTGGCGCTGGTCGCTCCACCGCCACCGGCACCACCGCCTCCCCCACCACGGCGCTGAGACCGGCCCGCCCCCTGCGGCCACAGGTTTGGCTATGCTTGATGGGTGGCGCCGGGCTCTCCCGGTGCGTGGACACGAACGGCTCCATCGGCGCCGCCCATCCCTTTCCGCAGAACTGCTTGATGCCTTCGATCCTGATCATCGACGACAACGCCAGTGTGGGCACCGCACTGGACGTGCTGTTCTCCCTGCACGACATCGATACCCTGCAGGCGCAGAGCCCGGCCGAAGGGCTGGCCCTGCTCGAATCGCAGCCGGTCGACCTGGTGATCCAGGACATGAATTTCAGCGAGGACACGACTTCCGGCGAAGAAGGCGAAGACCTGTTCGCACAGATCCGCGCACGCCACCCGGACCTGCCGGTGATCCTGCTCACCGCATGGACCCACCTGAGCAGCGCGGTGGACCTGGTCAAGGCCGGTGCCGCCGACTACCTGGCCAAGCCCTGGGACGACCGCAAGCTGATGACCACGGTCAACAACCTGCTGGAACTGTCCGAGGCGCGCCGCGAACTGGATCGGCGCCGCAGCCGTGAACTGCGCCAGCGCAACGCGCTGGAAGAGAAGTACGACCTGTGCGGCGCGGTCTTCGCCGATCCGGCCAGCGAGCGCGTCATCGCCCTGGCCTGCCAGGTCGCGCGCTCGGAACTGCCGGTACTGATCACCGGCCCCAATGGTGCCGGCAAGGAAAAGATCGCGCAGATCATCCAGGCCAATTCGCTGGTGGCCAAGGGCCCGTTCATCACGGTCAACTGCGGTGCACTGCCATCGGAGCTGATCGAGGCCGAACTGTTCGGTGCCGAGGCCGGCGCCTACACCGGTGCCAACAAGGCACGCGAAGGCAAGTTCGAAGCCGCCGACGGAGGCACCCTGTTCCTGGATGAGATCGGCAACCTGTCGCTGGGCGGGCAGATGAAGCTGCTGCGTGTGCTGGAAACCGGCCGCTTCGAGCGCCTGGGCTCCAACCGGGAGCGCCAGGTCAAGGTGCGCGTGGTCAGCGCCACCAACGCCGACCTGCCGGCCATGATCCGCGACGGCACCTTCCGCGAAGACCTCTATTACCGCCTCAATACGGTGGAACTGGTGCTGCCCCCGTTGGCCGAGCGCGCGGGCGACATCGTGCCACTGGCCGAGCGCTTCCTGGCGGCCGGCAAGCCATTGTCCAGTGCTGCCAGCGCCGCCCTGCAACGGCACCCGTGGCCGGGCAACGTCCGCGAACTGCGCAACGTGATCCAGCGTGCCGAACTGCTGGCGACCGGCAACCGCATCGAAGTGGCCGATCTCAATCTGCCACGCGCCGCCCCGGCGCCGCGCCCGGCACCGAGTGCCGGCCATGATCCCGACCGCGCGCGCATCGAGGACGTACTGGCACGCAACCACGGTGTCATCGCCCAGGCCGCCGCCGAACTCGGCCTGAGCCGCCAGGCGCTGTACCGGCGCATGGACAGGCACGGCATCCCACGCGAATGAAACGGCGTTCGTTCACCTTCCGCCTGTTCCTGCGCCTGCTGCCCGTGCTGGCGCTGGCCGCGGCATTGCCGTGGCTGCTGGCGTACTGGATGAACCATGGCTGGGTGGTGACCACGGTGTCGACCATGATCCTGCTGGCGCTGATGTGGTGGACCCTGCGCCGTGCCACCGCACCGGTGCGCTCGCTGATGCGTGCACTGTCCGGCACCACCAGCAGCTACCGCGACGGCGAGTACAACTTCGGTGTGTACTGGCCAGGCAACGACGAACTGGGCGATCTGGTGCAGGCGCACCGCGAGTTGGGGGACGTGCTGCGCGAGCAGCGGCAGGGCCTGGTGCAGCGCGAACTGCTGCTGGACACCATGGTGCAGAACACGCCGGTGGCGATGCTGCTGATCGCATCCGGCGGCGACGGCATCGCGCGCGTGGTGTTCTCCAACCTGGCCGCGCGCAAACTGCTGCATGGTGGCTGGAAGCTGGAGGGCCAGCGCCTGGAAGAGGTGCTGGAACAGGTGCCGGTGGAGCTGCGCGATGCCATCGCCCGTGGCGGCGACAGCCTGTTCGCCGTGCATGCGGAAGGCGAAGACGGTGATGAGGATGACGAGCAGGTCTACCACCTGTCGCGCCGCGCGTTCCAGCTCAACGGCCGTCCGCACGATCTGCTGCTGGTGCGCCTGCTGACCGCCGAGCTGCGCCGCCAGGAAGTACAGACCTGGAAGAAAGTAATCCGGGTGATCAGCCACGAGCTCAACAACTCACTGGCGCCTATCGCCTCGCTGGCCCACTCCGGTGGCGTGCTGGTGCAGCGCGAGCGCTTCGATCGGCTGCCCGAGATCTTCACCACCATCGAGGACCGCGCGCGCCACCTGGAAGGCTTCATCCGTGGCTATGCACGCTTCGCCA
This sequence comes from Stenotrophomonas sp. WED208, assembly GCF_040984485.1. Taxonomy (NCBI): domain Bacteria; kingdom Pseudomonadati; phylum Pseudomonadota; class Gammaproteobacteria; order Lysobacterales; family Lysobacteraceae; genus Stenotrophomonas; species Stenotrophomonas sp. WED208. Next base: position 585,477 of record NZ_JAZARB010000001.1, on the reverse strand, counting down.
AGCTGCCGCAGCCACAGTTGCAGACCGTGCACTGGGCGCCGTTCCTGTCCAGCCTGCGCCAGCAGATCCCCTTCACCATGGAACGCGAGCCGGACGAGGAACTGAGCAGCCGCATCGACATCGCGCAGTTCGGGCAGGCACTGTTGAATCTTCTGAAGAACGCGCATGAAGCCTGCGCCGAAGCTGATCCGCCCAACGATGACGTACAGGTGCAACTCACGCGGCTGCCGCAGTGGCTGCGCCTGGACGTACTGGATCGCGGCAAGGGCATGAACGAGCAGGTGCTGCAGAACGCACTGATGCCCTTCTATTCGACCAAGCGCAATGGCACCGGGTTGGGGCTGGCGCTGACCCGCGAGATCGTGGAAGCGCACGGTGGGCGGGTGTCGCTGCAGAACCGCGGTGATGGAGGGTTGTGCGTATCGATCCTGCTGCCGGTGGGTTGAGTGGCCGATCGGTAGATCCACGCCATACGTGGATGTGCCGACCAAGGTCCGCACCTACCAGACCCGCCGCATCGCCACCCGCAGGTGCATCGGGAATCCGAGCGCAGCCTCTTCGGCCATGACTGCGCGCAGGCCGTCGTTCCACTCAGCCTCAGGCACCACGTCGAAGCCTTCGCTGGCATAGAAGGCTGCATTCCACGGCACATCGCTCAACGTGGTCAGCACCGCTGCAGCGAAGCCGGCAGCCCTGGCCTGCGCCAAGGCATGCCGCAGCAACGCTCGGCCATGGCCGCGACGCGCATGTGCCGGGTCCACGTCCATCTGCAGGACATGGAACTCACCGCACAGCTCGCCCGCCAACAGGTAACCCGCAATACCGCCCTCGGCGGCATCGACTACCCACAGCCGCTCACGCAGGAGGCCGTCCTGCAATGCCGGCAGGTCCAGGCCGTGCCCGGCAAACACCGGATACGCCTCGTGGCCCTTCAACAGCTCGCCGGCACGCTGCTCGATCGCCGGCAGCACGCCGAGTTCGTCGGCGTGCGGGATGCGGGGCTCAGGACTTCTTGACCGGGCGCTTCCAGCCATCGATGGTTTCCTGTCGTGCACGTGCGAGTGTCAACTTGCCATCCGGGGCGGTGCGGGTGATGACCGAGCCGGCGGCGATGGTCGCGCCCTCGCCGATCGTCAGCGGCGCCACCAGCGAACTGTTGGAACCGATGAACGCGTTGTCGCCGATGGTGGTGGTCGACTTGTTCACGCCGTCGTAATTGCAGGTGATGGTGCCGGCACCGATGTTCACCCTGCTGCCGATCACCGCATCACCCAGGTAGGTGAGGTGGTTGGCCTTGCTGCCAACGCCGAGGGTCACCTTCTTGGTCTCGACGAAGTTGCCCACGTGCACGCCATCGGCCAGCACGGTACCCGGCCGCAGGCGCGCGAACGGACCGACCAGTGCTGCGCCTTCGGTGACCACGCCTTCCAGATCACAGTGCGCACGTACTTCGGTGCCCGGACCGAGAGCAACGTCCTTCAGGCGGTTGAATGGACCGATGGTCACGCCATCGCCCAGCACGATATTGCCTTCAAGAACGACATCGACATCGATCAGCACGTCACTGCCCACGGTGACAGTGCCACGGATATCGAGACGTGCCGGATCGCGTACGCGCGCGCCCTGCGCGCACAGCGCTCGCACCGCGCGGCGCTGCCAGGCACGCTCCAGCTGCGAAAGCTGCCAGGGATCGTTTGCCCCCTCCGCTTCCTGCGCGTCGGCCACCAGCGCCATCTCGGCCGGGGTGTACTCGTGCGCGGCGAACGCGAACACATCGGTGAGGTAGTACTCGCCCTGTGCATTGCTGTTGGACAGCTGCGACAACCAGCGCCGCAACGCGGTCGACTCGGCGGCAATGATGCCGGTGTTGATCGTGCGCACGCGCAGCTGATCGTCATTGGCATCCTTCTGCTCGACGATCGAACCCACCTTGCCTTCGGCATCGCGCAGCACGCGGCCGTAACCGGTCGGATCATCAACCTCGGCGACCAGCACCGCCAACCGCCCCGGCTGCGCCAGCAGGTCGCGCAGGGTCTGCGCGCGGATCAGCGGCACGTCGCCGTACAGCACCAGCACCTGCGCGGCATCCGGCACCTGCGGCATCGCCTGCGCCACTGCGTGGCCAGTACCCAGCTGCTGCGCCTGTTCGGCCCATTGCAGATCGGGCTGGTCGGCGAAGTACTGCCGCACCGCTTCACCACCATGGCCATGGACCACGTGGATGGCCGCCGGCTGCAGCTCGCGGGCCGCGTCGATCACGTGCGCCAGCATCGGTTGGCCGGCGATCGGCTGCAGCACCTTCGGCAGCACCGACTTCATGCGCTTGCCCGCGCCGGCGGCGAGGATGATGACGTGCAGGGCTTGGGTCATGGGAACGGCAGTCCGTGGTTCGTTGCCGGTGATTCTAGAGCGTGGGCCGTTAACATGGGCATCCTTCCTCCTTCACCATGCCGATGGGCCTCGTCCGCCAGGGAAGCACCTATCTCATCATCGGGCTCGTGCAGCTGCTGCTCGACTGGCTGGTGTTCGTGGTCGCCACCGCGCTGGGCATGCCGGTGGCGCCGGCCAACGTCGGCGGACGCTTGGCCGGGATGCTGCTGGGCTTCTGGCTCAACGGCCGATATACCTTCGCCCATGCGGATGGTGCACGCCTCGGCTGGCGTCGATTCACACGCTTCTTCGGGGTGTGGCTGCTGCTGACCGCGGCAAGCACGTTGCTAATGAGCCTGGTCGACCACGCGCTGGGCCTGCAATACACCTGGCTGGCCAAGCCACTGGTGGAAGGCGGCCTGGCGTGCGTATCGTTCCTGATGATGCGCTACGTGGTCTTCCGCTGATGCGGTGCAGGGATCGGGATCGGGATCGGGATCGGTAGAATCGACTGACAGTCGACGCTACCCAGTCAACGCCCTATCCCACTCAAACAAAAACGCCGGCACGGGGCCGGCGTTCTCATGGATGCAGCGCGTGAACCTCAGTGCTTGAGGGTCTTGCGCAGGCGCTCCAGCGCCTGCAGCTGGACGACGGCTTCGGCCAGCTTCTGCTGGGCTTCAGCCACTTCCATCGCTTCGCCGCGGTTGGCCAGGATGCGCTCGGCTTCTTCCTTGGCCTTGCGGACCGAGGCTTCGTCGATGTCCTGCGCGCGGATCGCGGTGTCGGCCAGCACGGTCACCACCTGTGGCTGCACTTCCAGGATGCCGCCGGAAATGGCGAAATCCAGCTGCTCGCCGTTCGGCGTGGTCACCACCACCTTGCCCGGCTTCAGGCGGGTGATCAGCGGCGCGTGCTTGGGCGCGATGCCCAGTTCGCCCAGCTCACCGGTGGCCACGACCAGGGTCGCTTCGCCACGGAAGATTTCCTGCTCGGCGCTGACGATGTCGCAACGGATCGTGCTCATGCAAATCTCTTCGCTGTTCGCGGCGGCGCAATGCCACCGTGGGAGTCCACCGGCGCGGGCGGTTGCCCGGCGCCGGCGTCAGGTCGGGCAGGATCGCTCCCGCCCGTCCCGGATCAGGCCTTCTCGGCCATCTTCTTGGCCTTCTCGACCGCTTCTTCGATGCCGCCGACCATGTAGAACGCCTGCTCCGGCAGGTGGTCGTACTCGCCATCGACGATGGCCTTGAAGCCACGGATGGTGTCCTTCAGCGGCACGTACTTGCCCGGCGAACCGGTGAACACTTCGGCCACGTGGAACGGCTGGCTGAAGAAGCGCTCGATCTTACGGGCGCGCGACACGGCCTGCTTGTCCTCTTCGGACAGCTCGTCCATGCCCAGGATCGCGATGATGTCCTTCAGTTCCTTGTACTTCTGCAGGGTCTGCTGGACGCGCTGGGCGGTGTCGTAGTGCTCGTGGCCGATGACCAGCGGATCCATCTGGCGGCTGGTGGAGTCCAGCGGATCGACGGCCGGGTAGATACCCAGCGAGGCGATCGAACGCGACAGGGTAACGGTCGAGTCCAGGTGGGCGAAGGTGGTCGCCGGCGACGGGTCGGTCAGGTCGTCCGCGGGAACGTAGACGGCCTGGATCGAGGTGATCGAACCGTTCTTGGTCGAGGTGATGCGTTCCTGCAGGACGCCCATTTCCTCGGCCAGGGTCGGCTGGTAACCCACGGCGGACGGCATACGGCCCAGCAGTGCCGACACTTCGGTACCGGCCAGGGTGTAGCGGTAGATGTTGTCAACGAACAGCAGGACGTCCTTACCCTTGCCGTTTTCGTCCTTCTCGTCGCGGAAGTACTCGGCCATGGTCAGGCCGGTCAGGGCGACGCGCAGACGGTTGCCCGGCGGCTCGTTCATCTGGCCGTACACCATCGCCACCTTGTCGAGGACGTTGGAGTCCTTCATTTCGTGGTAGAAGTCGTTGCCCTCACGGGTACGCTCACCCACGCCGGCGAACACGGACAGACCGCTGTGCGCCTTGGCGATGTTGTTGATCAGTTCCATCATGTTGACGGTCTTGCCGACGCCGGCGCCGCCGAACAGGCCGACCTTGCCGCCCTTGGCGAACGGGCACATCAGGTCGATGACCTTGATGCCGGTTTCCAGCAGCTCGGTGGCCGGGGACTGGTCTTCGTACGACGGGGCCGCACGGTGGATTTCCCAGCTGTCGCTGGCGGCCACCGGGCCGGCTTCGTCGATCGGACGGCCGAGCACGTCCATGATGCGGCCCAGGGTGCCAGCACCGACCGGCACGGAGATGCCGCGGTTGGTGTTGGTGGCGACCAGGTTGCGCTTCAGGCCGTCGGTGGAACCGAGGGCGATGGTACGCACCACGCCGTCGCCCAGCTGCTGCTGGACTTCGAGGGTGATTTCGGTGTTGTCGACCTTCAGTGCGTCGTACACCTTCGGCACCGACTCACGCGGGAATTCGACGTCGACGACCGCGCCGATGATCTGAACGATCTTGCCCTGACTCATTGCTGCATCCTCTAAATGTGTGCTTTGAACGAACGCGGTCAGACTGCTGCCGCGCCGCCGACGATTTCGGAGATTTCCTGGGTGATCGCTGCCTGGCGCGCCTTGTTGTAGACGAGCTGCAGGGTGCCGATCAGCTTGTTGGCGTTGTCGCTCGCCGCCTTCATCGCAACCATGCGTGCCGCATGCTCGGAGGCGACGTTTTCCAGCAGGGCCTGGTACACCAGCGACTCGATATAACGCGTCATCACGTGCTCGAGCACGGTCGCGGCATCGGGTTCGTACAGGTAGTCCCAGTCGTGGTGAGCGACCTGCTTCTCAGCCGGCGGCAGCGGCAGCAGCTGATCGAAGCTGGCCTTCTGCGTCATGGTGTTCACGAAGCGGTTGTAGACCAGGTACACGCGGTCGACCTTGCCTTCGGTGAAGGCGTCGAGCATGACCTTGATCACACCGATCAGCGACTCCAGCTTCGGCACGTCGCCGATGTGGGTCACGCTGCCGACCATGTTGACCTTCACGCGGCGGAAGAAGGTCGATGCCTTCTGGCCGATGGTCACCAGGTCCACTTCCGCACCCTTGTCCTGCCATGCCTTGGCTTCGCCCAGCATCTTGCGGAACAGGTTGTTGTTCAGGCCGCCGGCCAGGCCGCGATCAGAGGAGATCACGATGAAGCCGACCCGCTTGACCTGCTCGCGCTCGACCAGGAACGGATGCTGGTAGTCGGTGCTGGCCTGGGCCAGATGACCGATCACCTGCTTCATCGCCTGCGCGTACGGACGCGAGGTCTTCATCCGATCCTGCGCCTTGCGGATCTTGGAGGCCGAGACCATCTCCAGGGCGCGCGTCACCTTGCGGGTGTTCTGCACGCTCTTGATCTTGGTTTTGATTTCGCGTCCGCTTGCCATCTCTTGTTTCCCGTGGCGCGGGGCTGTTGCCCCGCGTTGTTCAACCGTTTGTCATCTGGTCCAGCGGAGCCAGCGGCTCCGCTCTACAGGACCGCGATTACCAGCTGCCGGTGGTCTTGAACTCGGCGATGCCCTTCTTGAAGGCACCTTCGATGTCGTTGTCCCAACCGCCGGTGGCGTTGACCTTGCTGACCAGTTCGCCCTGGGTGTTGGCGAAGTGGGCGTGCAGGCCTTCTTCGAACGCCAGCAGCTTGTTGACCGGCACGTCGTCGAGGTAACCCTCGTTGACGGCGTAGATCGACAGCGCCTGGTTGGCGATCGACATCGGCGCGTACTGCTTCTGCTTCATCAGCTCGGTGACGCGCTGGCCACGCTCCAGCTGCTTGCGGGTCGCTTCGTCCAGGTCCGAGGCGAACTGCGCGAACGCAGCCAGCTCACGGTACTGGGCCAGCGAGATACGGATGCCGCCCGACAGCTTCTTGATGATCTTGGTCTGGGCCGAGCCACCGACGCGCGACACCGAGATACCGGCGTTCACGGCCGGGCGGATGCCGGCGTTGAACAGGTCGGTTTCCAGGAAGATCTGGCCGTCGGTGATCGAGATCACGTTGGTCGGAACGAAGGCGGACACGTCGCCGGCCTGGGTTTCGATGATCGGCAGCGCGGTCAGCGAACCGGTCTTGCCGGTGACCTTGCCTTCGGTGAACTTCTCGACGTATTCCTCGGACACGCGGGCAGCGCGTTCCAGCAGGCGCGAGTGCAGGTAGAACACGTCACCCGGGTAGGCTTCACGGCCCGGCGGGCGCTTCAGCAGCAGCGAGATCTGGCGGTAGGCAACGGCCTGCTTGGACAGATCGTCGTACACGATCAGCGCGTCTTCGCCGCGGTCCATGAAGTACTCACCCATGGTGCAGCCCGAGTAGGCGCTGATGTACTGCATGGCTGCCGATTCGGAAGCGGTCGCGGCCACCACGATGGTGTGGGCCAGCGCGCCGTTCTCTTCCAGCTTGCGCACGATGTTGGCGATGGTCGAAGCCTTCTGGCCGATCGCAACGTACACGCACTTGATGCCGGTGCCCTTCTGGTTGATCACCGCGTCGATCGCCATCGCGGTCTTGCCGGTCTGGCGGTCACCGATGATCAGCTCGCGCTGGCCACGGCCGATCGGGATCATGGCGTCGACCGACTTGTAACCGGTCTGCACCGGCTGGTCGACCGACTTGCGCCAGATCACGCCCGGAGCAACGCGCTCCACCGGAGCGGTCAGGTCGGTGCCCAGCGGGCCCTTGCCGTCGATCGGCTCGCCCAGCGCGTTCACGACGCGGCCCAGCAGTTCCGGACCGACCGGCACTTCCAGGATGCGGCCGGTGGTCTTGGCGACGTCGCCTTCGCGCAGGTGCTCGTAGTCACCCAGGACCACGGCGCCGACCGAGTCGCGCTCCAGGTTCAGGGCCAGGGCGAAGGTGTTGTTCGGCAGTTCGATCATTTCGCCCTGCATCACGTCGGCCAGACCGAAGATGCGCACGATGCCGTCGGACACGCTGGTCACGGTGCCTTCGTTGCGCGATTCCGCGGCCAGCTTGACCTTCTCGATGCGGTTCTTGATCAGTTCGCTGATTTCGGAGGGGTTGAGCGTGGTTGCCATCGTCAAGTCCTAGTGCCGGCAGCGGGGCCGGACGTTAAATGAATTCAGTTAGCGAGCGCGGTCTGCAGACGGGCCAGCTTGCCCTTCAGCGAACCATCGATGACCACGTCGCCGGCGTCGATCACGGCGCCGCCGATCAGCGAGGCATCCACCGCGGTGGTCACGTCGACCTCGCGGTTGAAGCGCTTGCGCAGCGCGACCTTGATCGCGTCCAGCTCGCCGGCCGACAGTTCGGCCGCCGAGGTCACCGTGGCCTTGACCACGTGCTCGGCTTCGGCGCGCAGGGCGTCGAACATGCCGGAGATTTCCGGCAGCAGCGGCAGACGATGCGAGTCGGCCAGGATGGCCAGGAAGCGCGAGTAGGTCTCGCCGTGGGACACCGGCGCCAGCAGGGCGACGGCGTCGTCACGACCCAGCTCCGGGTTGGCGAGCAGGGCCGCCACGCGCGGGTCGGCGGCGACGTGGGCGGAGAACGCGAGGGCGTCCGACCACGGCGCGAACGCGCCTTCGTCGCGCGCGGTCGCGAACGCGGCGCGGGCGTACGGGCGGGCAAGCGTGAGGGCCTGGCTCATCCTTAGATCTCCGAGGCCAGCTCGTCGAGCAGCGCCTTGTGGGCGTTGGCGTCGATTTCGCGCTTGAGCAGCTTTTCGGCACCGGTCACGGCCAGCGCGGATACCTGCTTGCGCAGATCTTCACGGGCACGGTTGGCGGCGGCGTCGATTTCAGCCTGGGCCAGTTCCTTCTGACGGGTGGCTTCGGTGATCGCTTCGTTACGGGCAGCATCAACGATCTGGTTGGCACGCGCGTGGGCCTGATCGATGATCTCGTTGGCCTTGGTGCGGGCTTCCTTCAGCGCTTCGTTGACCTTCTCCTGCGCCTGGGCCAGATCTTTCTGGCTGCGGTCGGCAGCAGCGAGGCCTTCAGCAATCTTCTGCTGGCGCTCTTCGATCGCGTTCATCAGCGGCGGCCAGATCTTGGTCGCGATGATCCAGATCAGACCAGCGAAGGCCAGCGCCTGCGCAAGAAGGGTGAAATTGATATTCATGGTTAGCTCGATCGCTGGTTTCGGGGTGGACGCGCCGCCGTAGCGGCGCATCCGGCCTTCATCCGAAACCGGGTGCATCAGCACCCGGTCGTCTCAAACCGCTGTATCAGCCGGCCAGAGCCTTGGTGACGGCGCCAGCAAAGGCAGCCGACAGCGGGTTGGCGAAGGCCAGCAGCAGGCCAACGGCGACCGAGATGATGAACGCGGCGTCGATCAGGCCGGCGGTGATGAACATGCGGACCTGCAGGACCGGGATCAGTTCCGGCTGGCGGGCGGCCGACTCCAGGAACTTACCAGCCATGATGGCCAGACCCAGACCGGCGCCCAGCGCGGCCAGGCCGATCATGATGCCGACGGCAAGGGCGGTGGAGCTCTGAATCTGCGCGAAGTTGGTCAGGACGGCGAAGTACATGGTTATCTCCAGGAACTTAAGTTGCTAAGGGTGATGAAACGGATGAAGGTTGAAACGCGTTGAAGCTTGAAACTCAGTGAGCGTCTTCCGACAGGCTCAGGTACACGATCGACAGCATCATGAAGATGAAGGCCTGCAGCGGGATCACCAGCAGGTGGAACAGCATCCAGCCGAGGCCGAACGCACCACCGGCAATGGCACCGAAGAAACCGGCACCACCCAGCACCCAGATCAGCAGGAACACGATTTCGCCGCCGAACATGTTGCCGAACAGTCGCATCGCCAGCGAGATCGGCTTGCTCAGCCACTCGACGATGTTGAGGATCAGGTTGAACGGCATCATCCACTTGCCGAACGGCGCCGTCAGGAATTCCTTGATGAAGCCAAGCAGGCCCTTGGACTTCAGCGCGAAGAACAGCATCAGGAAGAACACGCTGATGGCCATGCCCAGGGTGGCGTTGACGTCGGCGGTCGGCACCGGCTTCCAGTAGTGGATGCCCGCCCATTCCAGCGGCTTGGCGATGAAATCGGCCGGGATCATCTTGATCAGGTTCATCATCAGGATCCAGAAGAAGATCGTGATGGCGATCGGCGTGACCAGCTTGCTCTTGCCGTGGTAGGTATCCTTGGCCTGGCGGTCGACGAACTCCAGGCAGATCTCGACGAAGGCCTGCCACTTGCCCGGCACGCCGGCGGTGGCCTTGCGGGTCCCCAGCCAGAACGCGACCACGATCACCAGGCCCATCAGGACCGCGGTGAGGAAGGTATCGACGTGGATATGCCAGAACATACCCTCACCCTTGCCGACCGGCGCGGTCAGGTTGTGCAGGTGATGCTGGATGTAGCTGGTAGGGGTTAGAGCCTCGCCCGCCATGTGTCCGGAACCTTCAGTTAATTGAATTCTGTCAACGCCTGGCCATGGCCAGGACCTGGAACATCAAGCCGACGGCGATACCGGCCAACAGCGCCAATGCAGGCAGCTTGAAGACCAGGAACCCCACCAGCAGGACGCCGAAAACCACCACCCACTTGGCCACGATCGCAATGATCAGGCGAGCCATCGCCGATCCTGCGGCCAGTGCCCCACCGCCCAGTGCCATCCGTGCCGCCACCCAGCCACCGGCCGAAATGGCCACACCGGACGCCAGCGCGCCGAGGGCATATTTCGGACCTACCAGCAGGAAGGCCAGGGCCAGGACAGCCACTGCGGCCAGCGGGTAGACCGCGGCGCGCAGCATCAGTCGCCGACCCGCATCAACGGAGTTCAGCACAGGACGTCCCGCGTGGTTGCAAGTGGAGGGCTGAGGCGGCTAAAGCAGGGGGGCCTCATCGAGCCGCCAAATTATAGCAATGGGACAATTTGCGAGACAACCGCTCCCTGTTCATCCCGGGAGGCCGCAAGTTGCGGTAACGGTTACATTTTTGCGTGCCACCCAGGGGACAATGACGTCCGTATGATGTTGCAGCGCAGTATTGAACTTTGGTCGCAGGCCGCGGAACTTTCGCCGAATGCGCCGGTCCGATCTTTCGACCTGCCTGCAGCAACCTCGTCGACGCTCCGCCCCGCAGGTCCCACGATGGCCCCGAAGCCCGGCTCCGGGGCCATCTTTTTGCATCGTCGCGACAGCGCTGAACCGTGCACACTTCGTGGACCATACGTTCACGGATGGTGGACGGGCCTGTCCGGCACAGTGGCCTTCATTCTGATGAACCACTGCAAGGACTCTTCGATGCGCCCCGTACCCACCCTGCTCGCCCTCTCCCTGCTCGCCGCCGGCGCTTCGTTCGCCACTGCCGCCCATGCCGCCGAAGGCGATGACCGCTTCGCCATCCGCCTGGGTGCGATGAACATCGACTCGGACAACACGATCCGCGGCAAGACCAACGTGGCTGGCCAGGATGTCTCCCTGAACCAGGACTTCAAGCTGGGGGGCAAGGAATGGGAACCGCGCATCGATGGCATGTTCCGCATCAGCAATCGCCAGCGCCTGCTGTTCAACTACTTCAAGTACGACAAGGACCGCCGCGAGACCCTCGACCAGGGCATTTCCTTCGGCGGTGAGAACGTGCCGGCCGGCAGCTTCGTGAAGGGTGAACTGAAGTACCAGGTGGCCAGCCTGGTCTACGACTACTCGGTCGTCGATACCGACACCTTCGACCTCGGCCTGCAGATCGGTGGCGAGTACGCCAAGGTCAGCACCAAGGGCTACGCCGACCTGGGCACCGTGTACGACGGCCAGTTCCTCAACGAGAAGGCTGACGGCATCGCGCCGGTGGTGGGTGCGCGCATGACCTTCACGCCGTCCGAACGCTGGATGATCACGCTGCAGGGCCAGTATCTCAACACGCGCTGGGGCAGCTTCGATGACTACAAGGGCGACCTGAGCCGCGCCAACGCCATCGTCGATTACCGCTTCACGAAGAACTTCGGTGTGTTCGCCGGCTACGACTGGTTCAAGCTGGACGTGGACAAGAAGGGCAGCGATGGCACTGTCGGCCTGAAGCAGGAATTCAAGGGCCCGGTGGCCGGCGTCAGCTTCGTGTTCTGATCCCCCGCCCCTTCCACGGCACCCTCTCTCCTGGCGCGGCCTCCGGAACATCGGGGCCGCGTTTTTTGTGGGTTCCTGACAGAAGAGCAGAAGCTGGTTGGTCGAGCGCTGGAGGGAGCGGGGACTGCGTGCGAATGTCCCCCGGCGCCGGCCTGCGGCCGACGCCTCCTCCTTTACTTCGCACACAGCCCCCGCTCCCTCCGCGTTTCAGGCATCCAGGCGGCTTGGGCAGTGGCTCTCGACTGTCCGCAAGCCGAGCCGCTGCGCGGGTGGCAGGCGTTTCGACAAAGTAAAGGAGGAGGCGACCGCCGCAGGCGGGCGGCGGGGGACATTTGTCGAAACGCCTGCCACCCGCGCAGCGGCCCCACCCTTCGCTGCAGCACTGATCGAAGAAAAAAAGCCCCAGCAGATGCCGGGGCTTTTCGTTCGGAACGGCGCGGACGCCTTACTTCTTCTTCGGCATGTACAGATCGGTGATCGTGCCGTCGTAGATTTCCGAGGCCATCGCCACCGACTCGCTCAGCGTCGGGTGGGCATGGATGGTGTGGCCGATGTCTTCCGCCTCCGCACCCATCTCGATGGCCAGGCCGATCTCGGCCAGCAGGTCACCGGCGTGCACGCCGACGATCGCACCACCGATGATGCGGTGGGTCTCTTCGTCGAAGATCAGCTTGGTGAAGCCCTCGGTGCGGCCAATGCCGATCGCACGGCCACTGGCGGCCCACGGGAACTTGGCCACGCCGACCTTCAGGCCCTTGGCCTTGGCTTCGGTCTCGGTCACACCGACCCAGGCGATTTCCGGGTTGGTATAGGCCACCGACGGAATCACGCGGGCCACCCACTCCTTCTTGTGGCCAGCAGCCACTTCGGCGGCAAGCTTGCCCTCATGCGTAGCCTTGTGGGCCAGCATCGGGTTGCCGACGATGTCGCCGATGGCAAAGATGTGCGGCACGTTGGTGCGCATCTGGCGATCGACCGGGATGAAGCCACGGTCGGTGACCTGCACGCCGGCCTTCTCGGCATCGATCTTCTTGCCGTTCGGCGAACGACCCACGGCCACCAGCACGCGGTCGAAGGTGCCCTGCGCCAGCGCAGGCGCCTGGCCTTCATCGGCGGCGTCGAAGGTCACGGTGATGCCCTTGGCATCGGCGGTGACGCCCGAAGCCTTGGTCTTCAGGTGGACTTCGATGCCCTGCTTCTTCAGGCGGTCGGCCAGCGGCTTGACCAGGTCCTTGTCGGCGCCCGGCATCAGCTGGTCCATGAACTCGACAACGGTGACCTTGCTGCCCAGCGCGCTGTACACGGTGGCCATTTCCAGGCCGATGATGCCGCCGCCGACGACCAGCAGCGAGCCCGGCACTTCGGCCAGCTCCAGCGCGTCGGTGGAGTCCATCACGCGCTTGTCGTCCCACGGGAAGTTCGGCAGCTTCACTGCCTGCGAACCGGCGGCGATGATGCACTTCTGGAAGCGCAGCAGCTGGGTGCTGCCATCAGCGGCGGTGATTTCCAGCTCGTTGGCCGAAACGAATTTGCCGACGCCCTGCACGCTGCGGACCTTGCGCTGCTTGGCCATGCCGGCCAGGCCCTTGGTCAGCTGGTTGACGACCTTTTCCTTGTACTCGCGCAGCTTGTCCAGGGTGATGGTCGGCTTGCCGAACTCGACGCCGAAATCACCGGCATGGGCCACTTCGTCGATCACCGCTGCGGCGTGCAGCAGCGCCTTGGACGGAATGCAGCCCACGTTGAGGCAGACGCCACCGAGGCTGGCGTAACGCTCGACCAGCACCGTATCCAGGCCGACGTCGGCGGCGCGGAAGGCGGCGGTATAGCCGCCCGGGCCCGAGCCCAGCACGACCATTTCGCATTCGATGTCGGCCGGCTTGCCGCTGGACAGCGCCGGCTTCGGCGCAGCCGGTTCGGCCGGGGCGCGGTGCGACGGGGTCACCGGCGGCTTGCTGGCCGGGGCGGCCGGAGCCGGCGCGGCGGCCTTGGCCGGGGCTTCGGCGGCGCCTTCGGCGTCCAGCACCACGACCACAGCGCCTTCGGACAGGGTGTCGCCCAGCTTGACCTTGATTTCCTTGACCACACCGGCGGCCGAGGACGGCACTTCCAGGGTGGCCTTGTCCGACTCCAGGGTCACCAGACCCTGATCCTTCTTCACCGTGTCGCCGACGGCGACCAACACTTCGATCACCGGCACATCGCTGTAATCGCCGATGTCGGGAACCTTGACTTCAATCGTGGCCATGGTGGGTTTTCCTCGTGCCCGCGCGGCGGTGCCGGCGGGCTGTCACTGCATCTGTTCACGCGGCCGCGCCAGGGGCGGCGGCCACACGGTGGGGGCGAAGCGGTGCCTTACAGCAGCACGCGGCGCATGTCGGCCAGTACCTGCGACAGGTACGTGGTGAAGCGTGCGGCCAGGGCGCCATCGATGACACGGTGGTCGTAGCTCAGCGACAGCGGCAGCATCAGCTTCGGTGCGAATTCCTTGCCGTTCCAGACCGGCTGGATGGACGACTTGGAGACGCCGAGGATGGCCACTTCCGGTGCATTGACGATCGGGGTGAACGCGGTGCCGCCGATGCCGCCCAGCGAGCTGATCGAGAAGCAGCCGCCGCTCATGTCGGCCGGGCCGAGCTTGCCGTCGCGCGCCTTCTTGGCCAGTTCGCCGGTTTCCTGCGCGATCTGCACCACGCCCTTCTTGTCCACGTCGCGGATGACCGGCACGACCAGGCCGTTCGGCGTGTCGGCGGCAAAGCCGATGTGGAAGTACTTCTTCAGGGTCAGGTTTTCACCGCTGGCATCGAGCGAGGCGTTGAATTCCGGGAACTTCTTCAGCGCCGCGGCGCTGGCCTTGATCAGGAAGGCGAGCATGGTCAGCTTGATGCCGGCCTTCTCGTTCTCCTTGTTCAGCGCCACGCGCAGGCCTTCCAGGTCGGTGATGTCGGCCTGTTCGAACTGGGTGACGTGCGGGATCATGGCCCAGTTGCGGGCCAGGTTCGCACCCGAGATCTTCTTGATGCGCGACAGCGGCTGGACTTCGGTCTCGCCGAACTTGCTGAAGTCGACCTTCGGCCACGGCAGCAGGTTCAGGCCACCACCGGCAGCGACAGCAGCACCGCCGGCAGCCGGCACGCCGCCGCTGAGTGCGGCCTTGACGAACTTCTGCACGTCACCCTTGGTGATGCGGCCGCCCTTCTCGGTGCCGTTGATCTGCAGCAGGTCCACGCCCAGCTCGCGGGCGAACACGCGCACCGCCGGGGTGGCGTACGGCACCTTGGCCGGCAGCACGCCATCGGCATTGAACTGCACCGGCGGGCTGGAGGGAGCGCCGGCCGACGGTGCGGCGGCTGCCGGAGCAGGTGCCGCAACCGGTGCGGCAACCTGAGGAGCCGACGGCGCAGCCGCCGGAGCCGGAGCAGCGGCCTTGGCTGGTGCCGGTGCAGCAGCGCCCTCGGCCTCGATGATGGCGACCACGTTGCCCTGCGACAGATTGTCGCCGACCTTGACCTTGATCTCCTTGACCACACCGGCCACTGAAGACGGCACTTCCATGGTGGCCTTGTCGCTTTCCAGCGTGACCAGGCCCTGGTCCTTCTTGACCGTGTCGCCGACGGCGACCAGCACTTCGATGACCGGAATGCCGGAATAGTCGCCGATATCCGGCACCAGCGCTTCAACCGCACCACCGCTGGCAGCCGGAGCGGCCGGCGCAGCTGCGGCCGGGGCCGGCGCGCTCTGGGTGGCGGCAGCCGGGGCAGCGGCCTTGGCCGGTGCCGGGGCAGCCGCCGCCGGCTTGGCGGCTTCGGCTTCACCTTCGGCCACTTCGATCAGGGCCACCACCTTGCCTTCGGACAGGCTGTCGCCAACCTTGACCTTCAGTTCCTTGACCACGCCCGCCACCGAGGACGGCACTTCCATGGTCGCCTTGTCGCTTTCCAGCGTCACCAGGCCCTGGTCCTTCTTGACCGTGTCGCCAACGGCGACAAGCACCTCGATTACCGGGATATCGCTGTAGTCACCGATATCGGGGACAAGTGCTTCCTTGATTTCGGCCATGGGGATAACTCCGGCAATCTGGTGTAGGGAAACGTCTATTGTGCGGCCAGCGGGGTCCAGCGCCAACCGTTACAGGTGTTTTCAGTACGCACGCAGCCGGGACACGCTGTTGCTCATGGGTTGCGGCCATGACCAGTCGGTAGCGTATTGTCCGGACGATGTCCGCTTGATGTCGCCAGTGCGTCGGCCACCGGCTGCCAGGCCTGGCGCAGGCGCGGCAGCGACCACGCCGCATTGGCCGGGCTGGTGGACGGCAGTGCCAGCAGCCTGGGCGGGGCCTCCAGCCGTGGCAGCACCCAGCGCTGGAACGCCTGCAGTGACGCAGCACCATTGCAGCCGATCAGCTCCAGCTCAGGGAGGGTGGCGATCAGTTCGGGCAGCGCATTGGTCACTTCCGTGCCACGCACGATGTCCGCATCCAGGCTGCCACGCCGCTCGCAGTGACCGATCACATCCCACAGACCGATACCTGCGGCGTTCAACGCCCGCAGCCGCTGTGCATAGGCCAGATCCGCATCGAAACCGCAGATATCCGCCATCAGCGGCCAGAAGCGGTTGCGCGGATGGGCGTAGTAGCGCTGCTCCTGCAGCGACGCCACGCCCGGCATCGAGCCCAGCAGCAGCACCCTGCAATCCACGTTCACCTGCGCTTGCAGGCCGATGCACATCGTCGCCGCGCTCACATCTTCTCCAACTGAATGAATGCCACTGATGGCCGAAAACCCCATGAATACAGGCTTTTCGAGCTGATCGCTGAACAAGGAAAACTATTTTTTAACGTGCGTCGGATTCGATTCATGTTGGGGCGACTACGGTGTGCTCGCCCCGCAACCGGGGGCCCAAAACAAGAAACATTAGGAGATACCCCCATGCGCTCCATCCGTATCCTGAGTCTCGCCCTGCTGACCTCCGCCGCCTTCGCACCGGCCGCTTTCGCCCAGGACAGCAGCAGCACCGACACCGCTTCGGGCAAGCATTTTGCCGTTGTTGGCGGCATCTCGCTGCTGCAGCCGAAGAACGACCCGATCACCGGCGTGAAGAAGACCGATGGCGGCCCGGCGCCGACCGTCAGCTTCAGCTACTACATCAACGACAACTGGGCCGTTGAACTGTGGGGCGCCGCCGACAAGTTCGACAACAAGTTCAAGGGCCCGAACAACGCCCGCCTGGGCTCGGTCGAGCAGCAGCCGGTCGCGCTGAGCGGCCAATACCACTTCGGCCAGGCTGACAACGTGTTCCGTCCGTTCGTGGGCGTGGGCTACTACCAGTCGAGCTTCAGCAACGAGAAGCTGGGCAACGGCGCTGACACCGACATCCGCTTCAAGGATGCCAAGGGCGTGATCGGCACCGTCGGCGTCGACATGAACATCAACTCCACCTGGTTCGCCCGTGCTGACGCCCGCTACATGCGCGCCCGCCCGGACATCAAGGTTGGCGGCGAGAAGATCGGCGAAGCCAAGATGGACCCGTGGACCGTCGGCTTCGGCATCGGCGCCCGCTTCTGATCCAGGCTGCACCTGCTTCACTGATGTAACACGACGGGCCCTTCGGGGCCCGTCGTCGTTTCCGTCACCCGCTGTCTGTAGAGTCGACTGACAGTCGACTCTACACACACAGGAGGCGGAGGCACGATGGACGACGTCGACCTGCTGGTGATCGGTGGCGGCATCAATGGCACCGGCATCGCCCGTGACGCCAGCGGCCGCGGCCTGCGCGTGCTGCTGTGCGAACAGCACGACCTGGCCGCGCACACCTCCAGTGCCAGCAGCAAACTGATCCATGGCGGCCTGCGCTACCTGGAACAGGGCGAACTCGGCCTGGTGCGCAAAGCGCTGGGCGAACGTGAGGTGGTACGCCGGCAGGCGCCCTATCTGGTCCGCCCGCTGCGTTTCGTGCTGCCGTGGGAACCGCACCTGCGCCCGCGCTGGATGCTGCGCGTGGGACTGTGGCTGTACGACCACCTGGGCCCACGCAGCCCAGCATTTCCCGCCTCGCGCGCCCTGGACCTTCAGCGTGATCCGCTCGGCCCCTGGCTCTCCCCGGATCTGCGGCAGGCCTTCAGCTACGCCGATGCGCAGGTCGATGATGCGCGCCTGGTAGTGCTCAACGCATTGGACGCCGCGCAGCGCGGCGCGCAGGTCCACGTGCGCAGCCGCTGCATCGAACTGCGCCCTGTGCAGGGCCGTTGGCAGGCCGTGCTGGATTCCGCCGACGGCCAGCGGCATGTGACCGCGCGCGCCATCGCCAATGCGGCGGGCCCATGGGCCGGCGGCCTGCTGGAGCAGATGGAGGCACGCAGCGGCAGCCCCGCGCTGCGGCTGGTGCAGGGCAGCCACATCGTGCTGCGCCGTTCCTGGCCCGATGACAGTGCCTGCCTGCTGCAGCAGCCCGATGGCCGCGTGGTGTTCCTGCTCCCGTTCGCCCACGATCACCTGCTGGTCGGCACCACCGACACCGACTACCGCGGTGACCCGGCGCGCTGCAGCGTACTGCCTTCCGAGGTGAGCTACCTGTGCGCGGCCGCCAACCGCTATCTGCGCGAACCGATCACTCCGCAGGACGTGGTCTGGCAGTTCGCCGGTGTGCGGCCACTGCTGGCCGACCCGGACCCGCGTGCGGCAAAGCTGAGCCGCGACTATCGCCTTCGGCTGCAATCCAGCCCGGCGCCGGCGCTGCATGTGCTGGGCGGCAAGCTGACCACCTACCGCGTGCTGGCCGAGGAAGCGCTGGACCTGCTGCGCCCTGCCCTGCCACAGATGGGGCCGGCCTGGACCGCAGGCGGAGACCCGCTGCAGGGCAGCGACTGGGGCGACGCCGCGCAGGCGCGCTCCCGTCTGCAGGCGCTGGCACCGTGGTTGCCCGTGGAGATCGCACAGCGTTGGGCCGAAGCCTACGGCAGCCGCAGCGCCACCCTTCTGCGGGGTGTGCGGGGCATGGACGATCTTGGAGAGGACTTCGGCGGCGGCCTGCATGCGTGTGAAGTGGCTTTCCTGCGCGACCACGAATGGGCCTGGGACGCCGAGGACGTGCTGTGGCGGCGGAGCAAGCTGGGGTTGCGGCTGGATGCTGCGCAGGTGGCGCGGCTGCAGGCGTGGATGCGGGATCGAATCTCTTTCCCATGGAATGGGCTCTGACCCCGGTGTTTCCAGGTGTGCCAACCAAGGTTGGCAGCTGCCAGGGCGGCCGCGCGCGACGCGACCGATGCATTAGGATTTTCCCCATCGCTACCGGAGACACTGCATGACGCCCCGCTACGTGCTGGCCATCGACCAGGGCACCACCAGTTCGCGCGCGATCCTGTTCGACCGCGCCGGCGACATCGTCGGCAGCGCGCAGCGCGAATTCGCGCAGATCTTCCCGCACCCCGGCTGGGTCGAGCATGACCCGCGCGAAATTCTCACCAGCGTCTATGCCACGCTGACCGAACTGCTCAGCCGCGGGCAGATCGACCCGCGCCATATTGCGGCACTGGGCATCACCAACCAGCGTGAAACCACCGTGGTCTGGGACCGTGCCACCGGCCAGCCGATCCACAACGCCATCGTCTGGCAGTCGCGGCAGAGCCACGCCATCTGCGAGCGGCTGAAGTCCGAAGGGCATGAGGCGCTGATCCGCGAGCGCACCGGCCTGCTGATCGACGCCTATTTCTCCGCCACCAAGGTGCGCTGGATCCTCGACCACGTGGAGGGCGCGCAGCAGCGCGCCGAACGTGGCGAGCTGCTGTTCGGCACCATCGACAGCTGGCTGGTCTGGAACCTCAGCGGCGGCCAGGCGCACGTGACCGACTACAGCAACGCGGCGCGCACGCTGCTGTTCAACATCCACACGCTGGACTGGGATGACGACCTGCTGGCGCTGCTGGACATCCCGCGCGCGATGCTGCCGCAGGTGCGCGATTCCAGCGCGGTGTACGCGCATACCCGGCCGCAGTTCTTCTTCGATCACCCGATTCCGATCGCCGGCATCGCCGGTGACCAGCAGGCGGCGCTGTTCGGCCAGGCCTGCTTCCAGCCGGGCATGGTCAAGAACACCTATGGCACCGGCTGTTTCATGCTGATGCACACCGGTGCGCAGGCGGTGCGTTCGCGCAATGGCCTGCTGACCACCATCGCCTGGGGCCTGGACGGGCGCGTGGAATATGCGCTGGAAGGCTCGATCTTCATCGCCGGCTCGGTGGTGCAGTGGCTGCGCGACGGTCTGCGCATGATCGAACGCGCCAGCGACAGCCAGGCGCTGGCCGCGCAGGTGCCCGACAGTGGCGGTGCTTACCTGGTACCAGCATTTGTCGGCCTCGGTGCGCCCTATTGGCGCAGTGATGTGCGCGGCGCGATGTTCGGCCTGACCCGTGGCACCCGCAAGGCGCACTTCGTGCGTGCCGCGCTGGAGGCGATGGCGTACCAGACCCGCGACGTGCTTGATGCGATGCAGTCCGATGCCGGTATCGCGCTGACCGAGCTACGCGCCGATGGCGGTGCGATCGGCAACGACTTCCTGGCCGGTTTCCAGGCCGACATCCTCGGCGTGCCGCTGCTGCGGCCGCGACTGACCGAGACCACCGCACTGGGTGCGGCCTACCTGGCCGGCCTGGCGGTGGGGTTCTGGACCAGCCGCGAACAGATCGCCACGCAATGGGGCCTGGACCGGCGCTTCGAGCCACAGATGGAGGTGGCGCGGCGCGAGAAGCTGTATGCGGGATGGCAACAGGCGGTTGCCGCCACTCTCGCCTTCCACGTCGACTGACGGTAGTGCCGGCCGCTGGCCGGCAACCCCATGATCCTTGGCGGCGTCTGCAGATCGCCGGCCAGCGGCCGGCACTACCGCATGGCCAGAGCGTCCGTAGCGCCGGTCAGAACGCCGGCAGCACCGCGCCCTTGTACTTGGTCTCGATGAAGGCCTTCACCTGCGGGCTGGTCAGGGCCTTGGCCAGCTTCTGCACGCGGGCGTCGTCCTTGTTGTCCGGGCGCGCGACCAGGAAGTTCACGTACGGCGAATCCTTGCTTTCGATCGCCAGTGCGTCCTTGGTCGGGTTGAGGCCAGCGTCCAGCGCATAGTTGGTGTTGATCAGGGCCAGGTCGACCTGGTCCAGCACGCGCGGCAGCATCGCCGAGTCCAGCTCGCGGAACTTCAGGTTCTTCGGGTTGGCAGTGATGTCGCGCTGGGTCGACAGCGCGTTGGTCGGATCCTTCAGCTCGATCACACCGGCCTTGTGCAGCAGGATCAGCGCGCGGCTGTTGTTGCTCGGGTCGTTCGGGATCACCACGTCGGCGCCTTCGCGCAGTTCGGCCAGCGACTTGATCTTGCGCGAGTACGCACCGAACGGCTCGATGTGCACGCCGATCACCTTCACCAGGTCGGTCTTGCGGTCGCGGTTGTAGGCATCCAGGTACGGCTCGGTCTGGAAGTAGTTGGCGTCCACCTGCTTCTGCACCAGCTGGTCGTTGGGCTGCACGTAGTCGTTGAACACGCGCACGTCCAGGTCCACGCCTTCCTGCTTGAGGATCGGCTTGACCACCTCGAGGATCTCGGCATGCGGCACGGCCGTGGCGGCCACCACCAGCTTCTGCGAGGGCTCGCCGGACTTGCCGCAGGCGGTCAGGGCCAGCGCAGCGGCGAGCAGGGGCAGCAACAGGGTCTTTTTCATGGGCGGAAGGGTTCTCGGGGGGAGTGTCAGGAGTTGTCGTAGTTGCTCAGGGCGAGCTCGAGCAGCGCCTTGGCCTGCTCACGCAGCATCACCGGCTCGACGATCTCGGCATCCGAGCCGTAGTGCAGCACGTCCATCAGCAGCTCGCGCGAGACGCTGTACGGCACCTTCAGTTCATAGCGGCCATCGGCCAGGAAGCGGCCCTGCTGCTTGGAATGCCAGTGCTCGTCGGCCACCCAGCGCGCGGCCTTGGCGCTGAACAGGATGGTCGCCCAGCCCTTCGGCGCACCGGAGAAGATGCCGTAGCTGGCGCCCAGCTGCTCGTCCAGCTCGCTGTCGGCCACGTCACGGGCGGTACTGTCGATCACCCGCGCCTTGTGGATGCGATCCACGGCAAAGCTGCGCAGGGCCTCGCGGTCATGGTCCCAGGCATCCAGGTACCAGTTGTCGCGGTAGTGGGTCAGGCGCTGCGGCGAGACCGTGCGCCGGGTCGGCTCATCGGTGGAACGCGCACGGTACTCGAACGCCAGCTGGCGGCGCTCAAGCACGGCGGAGGCGACGCTGCGGAAGCTGCCTTCGTCGAACTTGCGGCCACGGTGCGGAATCACCCGCACGCGGTCGACCGGCCAGCTGGAGACGCCGGCCTGGGCCGCCAGCAGGCTCTCGATGCGCTGCTGCAGCGGTGCCAGCACCGACGACAGCACGCCGCCGCCGGTCCGCGCCAGCAGGTGCTGCGAGGCCAGCAGGGCATGCAGTTCCTCCGAACTCAGCCACAGGCCGGGCAGCTCGAAGCGGTCGCTCTCGTCAGCCTGGTAGCGGAAGCCCGCCTCGCCGTCGCCCTCGATCGGTGCCATCAGCGCATCGCGCAGGAAGGCCAGGTCGCGGTAGACGGTGGCGCGGGAACAACCGAGCTTGTCCTGCAGGGTCGCCACCGTCACCGGATAGCGCGCGGACTTGAGCAGACGATGCAGGGCGGTGATGCGTTCGTATCGGTCCATACCCCCGATTATGTCCGAGTCGCGGGTCTTGTGTGGGACGTTTGGGCTATCGTGTTCGCCCCCACCCCTCTGGAACACCCGATGCGCCGGTTGCCTGCCCTGTCCCTGCTGGCCTGCCTGCTGCTGGCCGCCTGCGATCGCACACCGGCACCGGCCAGTACCGAAGCCCCGGTACCGGCCGCGGACCCGGCGCAGGCGGTCCTGGGCGCCAGCCAGCGCTTCGCAGCCCTGCGCAGCTTCCACGCCGAGCTGGAGGTGCTGGGCGCGCCACAGCCGGTGCGCAGCGCCATGGACTTCGTCGCCCCCGATCGTTTCCGGGTGCAGACACCGGCCGGGCCGCAGACCATCATCGGTGACACCATGTTCCTGCAGGCCGACGGTGCGGTCCGCCAGGTGCCAACCCCGCCGGGCCTGCTCGAGCAGTGGCGCAACCCGTTGCCGGCCGACGCCCTGCCCGCCGACCTGCAGGCCGAGGATCTGGGCAGCCAGTCGCTGGATGGGGTCGAAACCCGTCACTATCGGCTGCGCGGCGCCCAGCCCGGCGAACGCCTGGAATACTGGGTGGATGCGCAGGGCCTGCCGCGGCAGATCGTGCGCAGCGGCAGCAGCAATGGCCGCAGTTTCCAGCTGCGCCTGCGCTATTCGCGCTTCAACGACCCGGCATTGCGCGTCGATCTGCCCTGAATAGGCGATCGTGGCAACGTTCGCTGAAGCGCGCATTGGATCGATTCGGACCGCCATCACGCTTCCAGTATCATCACCGGCTGTCAATCGCTTCGGAGAAGCCCCGATGTCCCTGCGCGTGTCCCTGCTGATCCCCCTGCTGCTGTGCGCGCCTCTCGCGTATGCGCAGGATGCCTCCGAGCTGGCGGCGATGTCCTCGCCGTGGAGCGGCAGTGGCGGCGAGCTCGGTTTCGCCTCGGCACGTGGCAACAGCAGCACCGAGAGCTTCAACGGCCGCCTGCGCCTGCGCTACACCGATGGCGACTGGGTGCACAGCATGGACCTGTTCGGCCTGCGCTCCAGCTCCAAGGTGACCGAGACCAACGACGACGGCACCACCACCCGCCGCAACAACACCACCGCCAACCGCTACACCGGCAGTGCCGGCAGCGCGCTGCAGCTGGGCGAGCACCGCCAGCTGACCGCGACGGTGCGTACCGAACGCGATGACTTCGCCACCTACGACCGCCAGAGTTCGTTCGGTCTGGGTTACGGCACCCGCCTGTGGAACACCGAGCGCTTCTCGTTCGACGCGCAGATCGGCCCCGGTGTGCGTCGTACCCACAGCACCGAGGACGACCGCACCCGTACCGGCATGATCGGCCGCGGCCTGTTCGACATGAAGTACTCACTGACCGACAACACCGACCTGGTCAACACGCTGCTGGTCGAATCCGGTTCGTACAATACCTTCGGCCAGAACGACTTCGGCGTTTCGGTGAGCATGAACGAACACCTGGCGCTGAAAGCCGGCTGGCAGGCGCGCTACAACAGTGACGTGGCCGAGGACAAGCGCAAGACCGATACGCTGACCACGATGAACGTGGTCTACAAGTTCAAGTAAGAAACGGGCGCCAAAGGCGCCCGTTCTTCTTTCGGTAGTGCCGGCCGCTGGCCGGCAACTGCATTCAACTGGGGGCGCGAGGTTGCCGGCCAGCGGCCGGCACTACCTGCAATGCTCAGACGTTCAGCAGCTCGCCGGCACCGGCATCCAGCAGCATCGTCGCCACGCGCTGGCCCAGTGCTTCCGGGTCGCTGGCCGGCCCTACGGCCTCGGCACGCACCGCACGACCATCACTGGCACTACCGACCAGGCCCTGCAGGTGCAGGTCGGTGCCCTGCCACTGCGCGATCGCCGCCACCGGCACGTGGCAGCTGCCATGCAACGCACGGTTCATCGCCCGCTCGGCTTCCACGCAGGCACGGGTTTCCGCGTCATCCAGGCCGGCGAACAGCGCCATCAAGCGCGCGTTGCCACCATCGCACTCCACCGCCACCGCGCCCTGCGCCGGAGCCGGCAGCCACTGCGGCGGTTGCAGGCGCGCGACGATGCGCTCGCCCAGGCCCAGACGCTCCAGGCCGGCCACGGCCAGCACGATGGCGTCGTAGCCACCGTTGTCGAGTTTGGCCAAGCGGGTGTTGACGTTGCCGCGCAGGTCCAGCAGTTCCAGGTCCGGGCGCAGCGCGCGCAGCTGGGCCTGGCGGCGCAGCGACGAGGTACCGACCCGCGCACCGATCGGCAGCGCGTCCAGCGAGGCGTACAGGTTGGAGACGAAGCCATCGGCCGGATCGTGGCGGGTCAGCATTGCCGGCAACGCGAACGGTGCGTCCAGCTCCATCGGCACATCCTTCAGCGAGTGCACGGCGCAGTCGGCCTCGCCACGCAGCATGGCCAACTCCAGCTCCTTCAGGAACAGGCCCTTGCCACCGATGGCGGCCAGCGAGCGGTCCAGCACCTCGTCGCCGCGGGTGCTCATCGGCACCAGTTCCACATGCAGGCCGGGATGGGCCTGGCGCAGGCGGTCGGCGACGTGTTCGCTCTGCCAGAGGGCGAGCGGGCTCTTGCGGGTGGCGATGCGGACGGTTTCCATCCCGTCATTATCGCGCCTTCGGCGCGGATACGGCCAACGGCGGAGCCCCTCGTGGCTGCTGCATCGGCTGAATCTATGGCGCTTGGCCGGGGCGGTGGGGTCATGCGGGGACGCCGTAAACCCGTCCTTGGGGGCTTGGCCGCGGCATCCATGCCGCGGACACCCCGCCTGCCCCCACCGCCCCGGCCTCTGACAGTTTCCGTGCGCGTCAGCCACGGAAGATCAAAAGAAAAAAAGCAGAAGCAAAAGCAACAGCCGACGGCTTCCGGGGTCAGATCCCTTTTCCGCAGGAAAAGGGATCTGACCCCTCTTTCCCAGCCGATAACACCAATGCTCTTGCCGTCCGTCACCGGGAAGTTCGTGAGGGTGAGGCGGGATGGGCGGGCGGGACCGTTGGCGCCATGGATGGCGCCATCGAGCCCCCATGGATGGGTTTACGGCGTGTCCCGCCCGCCCATCCCGCCTCACCCAACACGCAACAACACAGAGCCGACAATTTGCTGTTGCTGTTGCTTCAGACGTTGCTCGTAAGCAGTCGCGGCCGCAGGCCGCGCGGAACACTCACAGATGCCGCAGTTCCTGCTTCAGCGTCGCCACGCAGCGGCGGCTGACTTCCAGCGGCTGCTTGCCATGCCGCAGCACCGCCTGCACCTGCCCGCCCGAGCCGCGGCGCAGTTCCACCAGCTCGTGACGTGCCACCAGGCAGTTGCGATGGATGCGGATGAAGCGGCTGGCGAACTCTTCCTCCAGCGACTTCAACGATTCCTCGATCAGGTCCTCGCCGCGAGCGTGGTGCACCACCACGTACTTTTCCTCGGCCTGCAGGTAGTGGATATCGTCCAGCGGAATCAACCGCAGGCTGCCGCGCAGACGTGCGCACAGCACGCTGCGTGCCTGCTGCCCGCTGTGTTCCTGCGGCTGGCCGTCACGGCCGGCCAGGAACGTGCGTGCGCGTGCGATCGCCGCCGCCAGGCGCTCTGCGCGTACCGGCTTCATCAGGTAATCGATCGCTGCGGCCTCGAACGCCGACAGCGCATGCGCATCGTAGGCGGTGCAGAACACCACGGCCGGCCGCGGCTCGAAGCTGGCCAGATGGCGGGCGGCTTCCAGGCCATCCAGCCCGGGCATCGCGATATCCAACAGGACCAGGTCCGGTTGCAGCTCCGCGCACGCGTGCAGGGCCTGCTCGCCGTTGCCGGCCTCGGCCACCACATCCACGCCGTCCTGCGCGGCCAGCAGGCTGCGCAGGCGCTCACGTGCCAGCGGTTCGTCATCAGCGATGACTACCCTCACGATCATCCCCTCACTGGATCGGCACTGTCACCTGGCAGGCATAGTAGCCCTCGCTCCAGCCAGCCGTCATCCGCGCGGCGCTGCCGAAGCGCCAGGCCAACCGATGGCCGATGCTGTGCTGGGCATGGCCGGCACCACGTGCCAGCACCAATCCCGGGGCCTGTGGATCGGGCGCGGGATTGCGCACGCGGATCTGCAGCTCGTTGCCCGCACGCAGCACCTGCAGCTCGATGGTGCCGCCTTCGGGCAAGCGCGAGATGCCGTGCAGCACCGCGTTTTCCACCAGTGGCTGCAGTACCAGCCTCGGCAATGGCAGGTCCCACGGCAGCGGTTCATCGCGTTGCCAGCGCACCTGCAGGCGTTCTCCAAGGCGCAGGGATTCGATCGACAGATAGCGCTCGGCCAGCTCGCATTCGTCACGCAGGGTGGAATCACCCTCGCCTGCCCCAAGGGCTGCACGGAACAGATCGGACAGATCGAGCACCGCACGTTCGGCCACCGCCGGGTCGCGATGCAGCAGGCTGGCGATCAGGTTCATGCTGTTGAACAGGAAATGCGGGCGGATCCGCGCCTGCAGGGCGTCGGCCTGCGCCCGGGCATTGGCCTGCACCTGTGCGGCCCAGCGGTCACTCACGTAGAAATAGCGCAGGGCCAGCGCGGTGATCAGCGCAGTGGTGGCCGCGCTGCCCAGGGTAAAGCGCCAGAAGCTGATTCCCCGGGCAAAGTTGTCCCCCAGCACCGCGTACAGCGCATGCACGATGCCGGCGCAGATCACCGCGATCAGGGTCGCCAGCGTGATCGCCGCGACGGCCCCCAGCAGCTGCGGCAGCCTCGACAGCGTCTGCCGCAGCAGGCACAGGCTGGCGGTCACCGCCAGCGCCAGCCACAACGCGAAGCCACTGGCCGACAGCAGTTCGCCGAAGGTCCAGTGACGGCTACCGTCGGGCGCAAGCGCCAGCACCACCACCACCAGTTCGGCCAGGCCGAGCATTGCCGCCAGCCGCGGCAGGCGGCACAGCTCCGGCATCCACGGCGGTGTGCTGGCCGGGGCCATGGCTCAGGCAGCGCCCAGCCGTTCCTGCAACCAGTCACCCAGCGCCTGGATCTCTTCGGCGCAGACCTGGTGGGCCATCGGGTAGCTGTGCCATTCCACTTCCAGGCCCAGCGCCTGCAGAGCCTGTGCGCTGTGTACGGCCACCGCCTGCGGAATCACCGGATCGCTGCTGCCATGGGCCATGAACACCGGCACCTGCACGGCCCCCTCAATGCGCTTGGCGCTTTCAGCTTCGGGCAGGTAGGTGGACAGCGCGATCAGGCCCGCCAGCGGCGCGGTGCGCGACAGCGCGGCGGTAAGGATGATCGCGCCCCCCTGCGAAAAGCCTGCCAGGAAGATCTTCCCGGGCGCGATGCCGCGCTCGATCTCGCGCGCGATCAGCGCGTCCAGCTGCACCACCGATTCCTGCACGCCCACCATGTCGGCGCGCGAACGGAAATCCATGCCGACGATGTCGTACCAGCCGCGCATCGGCACACCGTTGTTGATCGTGATCGGCCGCACCGGCGCATGCGGGAACACGAAGCGCAGGGCCGGCCAGTGCGGGCGCACCAGTTCCGGCACGATCGGCGCGAAGTCATGGCCATCGGCCCCGAGGCCGTGCAGCCAGATCACCGACCATTGCGGCGAGGCGCCGGTTTCCTGTTCCACCGTTTGCAGCATGATGCGGCTCCTTCAAGTTCGAGCCGCATTATGCCGCTGGCGCAGGGGGATCAGTACAGCGGCGGCTGCTCGGCCGCTTCCCGGCGCAGTTGTGCCGCACGCACAAGCACCGGTGGCGGAATGTTCTCTTCGGGAATATCGAGCAGGCCAAGGCGATGCAGGAAGGCACCCGGGCCGCGTGAAGAGGTCAGCGCCACCACCGGCACCGCCAGCACCATGCCGATCACCACCGGTGCCATCCACGCGGCCAGCGACGGCGAAACCGCCCAGGCCAGCACGCCCATGAAGGCACCGAAGACACCCAGGCCGCCATAGCCGCGGATCAGCGCCAGCCACGAGATGCCACCATCGTCACGCTGCTGCGCGTCCCAGCCCGAGTCGCGCCCGGACAGCACCTCGGCGACGCCGCGCGACTGCACGTACATCACCACCGGCGCCATCAGTGCGGCCAGCACCGTTTCCACCAGCATCGACACGAAGGCGCGGATCGCACCGCCACAGCCACGGCGGTCGACCGGGTCCAGCAGCATCGCCAGGTAGCCCAGCACCTTGGGCAACAGCAGCACCGCCATGGTGGCCGCGAACAGGCGCACCACCTGCTCTTCGTCCTGGGCGCGCCAGTACACGCTGGGCGACAGGTGCAGCAGGGCGTTGAAATCGATGCCCTCCTGGAACAGCGGGATGGCGATGCCGATCAGCATCAGCATCGCCCACATCGGCGCGGTGAAATAGTGGCCGATGCCGATCAGCATGTGCGTGCGGCTGATCCAGTGCAGCCCGCGGCTGCCGACCACCTTGCCGTGCTGCAGGTTGCCCTGGCACCAGCGGCGGTCGCGCACCAGCAGGTCGGTAAGGGTCGGCGGGCCTTCCTCGTAGCTGCCGCCCAGGTACGGCACCATGTGCGCAGCCCAGCCACCACGGCGCATCAGCGCTGCCTCAACGAAATCATGGCTGAGCACGTGGCCGCCGAAGGGCTTGCGTCCCGGCAGCGCCGGCAGGCCGGCGTGGTCGGCGAAAGCGCGGGTGCGGATGATCGCGTTGTGGCCCCAGTAATTGCTCTCGGCACCATGCCACCAGGCCACGCCGCGCGCGATCACCGGGCCGTACACGCGGCCACCGAACTGCTGCATGCGGGCGAACAGGGTGCGGCCGCCGATCACCGACGGCAGGGTCTGGATCAGACCGACATCGGCGTTGTGCTCCATGCCAGCCACCAGGCGTACGATGCTGTCGCCGGTCATCAGGCTGTCGGCATCGAGGATCAGCATCTGCGGGTAGGCACCGCCGAAGCGGCGGACCCAGTCGGCGATGTTGCCTGCCTTGCGCCCGCTGTTGTCGCCGCGGCGACGGTAGAACAGGCGCGTTCGGCCATCCGGCACACGCTCGCGCAGCTCGGCGAACACCTGTTCCTCGGCGCGTGCGATGTCCTCGCGGCGGGTGTCGCTGAGCACGAAGAAGTCGAAGCGCTCCAGCTGGCCGGTGGCGGCCACTGATTCGTAGATGGCCTGCAGGCCCGCCAGCAGGCGCCGCGGGTCTTCGTTGTAGGTCGGCATCAGCAGCGCGGTGCGGCTGTGCACGGTCGGCAGCGGTTTGTCCGGATCGATGCCGAGGCGGTAGCCACGATCGAACACGGCGGTCAGGAAGCCGGCCAGGGCACTGGCGAAGGACAGTGCGATCCAGGCGAACAGGCCGACGAACAGCACCAGCAGGCACGCTTCGAGCACGCTGATGCCATTGGCCGACAGCACTCGCCACATCATGCGGGTGGCGATGGCGGTCATGCCCAGGGTGCCACCGAAGATATACAGCCGGCGCAGGCCGATCAGGCGCGGCGAGGTGCGGTGGCGGCGGACCTTGAGCTCGCCTTCGCGCAGGGTCTGCTCGGGCATCTGCAGCGGCGACTCGGCCGGCAGCAGCGCCCAGCCGGCGTCGAGCCGGGGTGCATCCGCTTCCGCGTGGATGGTTTGACCCCCCATCACCGCTTACTCCCCACGGTCGGCATGGCCGGCCGTCCCGGCCGGGCTGCATGCACGAAGGTTCCCGGCGCGCCTTCCCGGCGCCCGCACTTGTCCTGGCTGTGCCGGCGCTTGGCCGCACAGTCGATGTCTGTCACTACCGGAACCCACACGATCTCCAACGGGGCGGAATCGAAAATGCGGCTCAGTCTAGGGCGCCGGATGTAAGCCGCGTGCGAAGGTCTACGCCCGCATTTATCCCCATTCAGCAAACAGCAGGCGTGCCGTGACGGTGCGGCAGGTTGTCGCTTTGTCACCGGGGGTACTGGATCGTAACAAACGCGAACGGTTATCATTTCATTAACCAGGCAGGTTGCCGTCTTCCGCACGGCTGAGACCCACCCAGCTGCGCCGGTCCACACCGCGCGCCGACGACCCATGGAAGGGGCTGCCTGCGGTCCGCCTGCGCCTGCCGTTTCCACCGGGTCCCTACTCTCTCCGATGGAAGCCGTCATGTCCCTGCCGTCCCGTTCCCGTTCCCCGCGCCTGCCGCGCACCCACCTGGCCACCGCCCTGGCCACCGCCTGCCTGCTGGCCCTGCCCGGCCTGGCCGCCGCCGAAGCCAGCGCAGATGCCTCCACCAAGGACCTGGATACCGTGGTGGTCACCGCCTCGGGCAACCAGCAATGGATCAAGGATGCCCCGGCCAGCATCAGCGTGATCAGCCGCGAGGACATCGAGCGCCAGCCGGTGCACGACCTGGCCACCCTGCTCAGCCGCGTGCCGGGCGTAACCGGCGGCCTCAGCGCGGCGGGCGAGCAGTCCAAGATCAAGCTGCGCGGCATGCCCTCCAACTACACGCTGGTGCTGGTGGACGGCAAGCGCATGGGCAGCTCGGCCTCGACCAATTACCGCCCCGACCTCGGCCGCCAGGATCTGAACTGGATCTCGCCCGACCAGATCGAACGCATCGAGGTGGTACGCGGACCGATGTCGTCGCTGTACGGCTCCGACGCCATGGGCGGCGTGATCAACATCATCACCAAGCGCATCGGCGATGACTGGAACGGCAGCGCCACCCACAGCTATACCCGCCCCGGCGATGGCAAGCGCGGCGATACCCAGCAGATCGGCGCGACGTTCTCCGGCCCGCTTGGTGAACGCTTCGGCCTGCGTATCGGCGCCAACAGCATGCGCCGCGACTCGGACCGGTCCAACGGCGGCGTCTACGGCAATGCCTACGCCGGCGAGAAGGACCGCAATGTTGACGCCCTGCTGCAATGGAAGCTCAGCGACGCCCAGGAGCTGTCGCTGGAAGCTGGTCATGGCGTGCAGCAGGCCTTCATCGATGCCTCGTTGGAAAAACAGGACGAAGGCGCCTGGGGCGCCAGTGAACTCAAGCGCAGCTCGCTGGCCCTCAATCACGATGGCAAGTGGAGCTTCGGCAACTCGAAGCTCAGCGCCTACTGGACCGAGTACAAGAACGACATTGGTGCCACCGGCCGCTCCGAGGCCACCGATACGATCATCGAAGGCAGCCTGACCACGCCGTTCACCCTGGGGGTTGAACACCAGTTTGCCGTGGGCGGCCAGTGGAAGCGCCAGGAACTGACCAACACCGATACCATCGGCCGTGCGCCGATCGACTATGCCGGCAATGCCGTCAGCGGCTCCAACCTGGAAGTGGACACCTGGGCGCTGTTCGTCGAGGACGAACTGAAGCTGCACCGCACCCTGGCGCTGACCCTGGGCGCACGCCTGGACCACCATGAGAAGTTCGGCAGCCACGTCAGCCCGCGTGCCTACCTGGTCTGGCATCCGGCCGAGCAGTGGACGATCCGAGGCGGCGTTTCCAAAGGCTTCCGCGCGCCCAGCCTGACCGAGAATTCGGCCACCGCCGCCACCCAGTCCGGTGGTCGTGGCTGCACCTCGCTGATTCCGCTGGGCTATACCCGTGGCGGTTGCTACATGGCCGGCAACCCGGACCTGGATCCGGAAACCAGCACCAACCGTGAGATCGGCATCAGCTTCGACAACGATCTGGTGGATGCCGGCCTGACCTACTTCCATACCGACTTCAGGAACAAGATCGAGTACGCCCCACTGGGCCGGTTCAACGGCATCTGGTGGACGCGCATGAGCAACGTGCAGCGGGCGCGCACCAGCGGCATGGAAGGCAACCTCAACTTCCGCTTCGGTGAGCACTGGCGCTGGCGTACCTCGGCCACCTGGATGAAGGAGGCCAAGAACCTGACCACCGGCAGGAACCTGATCGATACACCGGAATTCTCCGGCTACTCGTCGCTGGACTGGACACCCGGTACGGTGTTCTCCAGCAGCCTGTCGGCGCAGTACACCGGCAAGCAGACCGGCACGGCGACGACCTTCCTCAAGGCCTACACCCTGTATGACCTGACCGCAGCGTGGAACGTCAACGAGGTGCTGACCCTGCGCGGCGGCGTCAGCAACCTGGCCGACAAGAAGCTGTATGCCGAAGGCTCCACCGACTACTTCGTGGCCGGACGCAGCTACTTCCTGAGCATGACCGCGCGGTTCTGACCGGCGGCGCGCGCCGCGATCGCGCTGGCGACAGGCCAGCGCGATCGGCGGTGTTGCGGATCACTCGCTTTCCAGGGCGGCCTGGGCCGCATCCTGCGTGGCAGCCGTGCGCGCACGGTCCATTGCCACCGCCAGTTGCTGGCGTGCGAGCAGTTGTTGTGCCTGCACCACTTCAGGTGTCGGCAGGAGCACCGGTCCCGGTGCGTTTTCCGGTGTAGCAGGTGTGGTCATGCAACCTCCATGGACATCCCGCCGCCGCACAGATTCAGCTGGGGCGGCAGCGGAACTGCGCACCCTATCCTAAAAACAAGGCGGATGGGTGACGGTGCGGCGCACAGCCGCAGCTTCACACGGCAAAGAACGTCACATTTTTGACGCCGGAGGGTAGTTTCCTGAATTCGCGACATCTATCATGGAACCGTTTTCCTACAAGGACGTATACGTCAATGAACACAGTCGACCTCTCCCGCTTCAGCCCGAAGTGGCAGTTCCGCTTCAACTTCTTCCAGCAGCACGGCGCGCCCAAGGAGCCGGGTTTCAAGCAGGCCTGGAAGGCGTTGTCCTTCGGCGACCGGCTGAAGGTCAACATCAATTTCTTCGCCTTCTTCTTCGGCTTCATCTACCTGCTCATCCTGGGCATGTGGCGCAAGGCGCTGGTCGTGCTCGGCATCAACATCGTGCTGACCCTCGTCACCCTGTTCCTGCCGGACATCGTCGCCCGTGCGCTGTTCATCGCCATGAACTTCCTGGTCGCCTCCAGCACCAACTACAGCTACTACCTGGAACAGGTGAAGGGCAGGGCCAGCTGGAACCCCTTCGAAGGGATGTTCTGAGCCATTGCAGCTGCCGGACCTGATTCCGGCACACCGGCGAGCAGAAACGACGACGCCCGGCTTTGGCCGGGCGTCTTCTTTTGCGCATGCCGGGACTCAGGCCGCGTGGCGTGCCACGGCGACCGGCTCGGCCTGCAGGCGGAAACGCGAGACCGCCACCGCCAGCTGCTCGGCCTGTTCTTCCATCGCCCGCGCGGCGGCGCTGGCTTCTTCCACCAGCGCGGCGTTCTGCTGGGTGGTCTCGTCCATCTGCACCACGGTCTGGTTGACCTGCTCGATGCCCGCCGACTGCTCGCGCGAGGCCGCCGAGATCTCGGCCATGATCTCGTTGACCCGGCCGACCTGGCCGACGATTTCCTGCATGGTACGGCCCGCGCCGTGCACCAGCTGCGCACCGGCACCGACCTGCGCCACCGAGGCGTCGATCAGCTCCTTGATCTCCTTGGCCGCACCCGCCGATCGCTGTGCCAGCGCACGCACTTCGCTGGCGACCACGGCGAAGCCACGGCCCTGCTCGCCGGCACGCGCCGCTTCCACCGCCGCATTCAGCGCCAGGATGTTGGTCTGGAAGGCGATCCCATCGATCACCGAAATGATCTCGGCAATGCGCTGCGAGGAGGCTTCGATCTGCTCCATCGTCTGCACCACCTGGCTGACCACCTGCCCGCCTTCGCTGGCAACGCCGGCCGCGGAACCGGCCAGGGTATTGGCCTGCAGCGCGTGGTCGGCGTTCTGGCGCACGGTGGAGGTCAATTCCTCCATCGAGGCCGCCGTTTCTTCCAGGTTGGCGGCCTGCTGCTCGGTACGCCGCGACAGGTCGCTGTTGCCCGCGGCAATTTCACCCGCGGCCAGGCGGATGCTGGCCGCCGACTGCTGGATCTGGCCGACGATCCGGGTCAGCTGCTGCACGGTGCTGTTGGCATCGTCGCGCATCACCGCGAACACGCCGTGGAAGTCGCCCTGCATGCGCGCGCTGAGGTCGCCTGCGGCGATCGCGCGCAGCAGTGTCGACAGCTCGGCCAGGTTGTGGTCGCTCACCTGCATCATGGTATTGAGGGTTTCCACCATGCGGCGGAAGTCGTGGTCGAAGCACAGGGCATCGCCACGCACCGCGAAGTCACCGGCAGCGGCCGCAGCAGCCAGCTGCTGGATCTGTTCATTGATCGCGGCCAGGTTCCGCTTGGTGGTGGCCATCGCGGCGGTGAACACCGCCTTCTCGCCCGGCAGCGCTTCCATGTCCTGACTGAGGTCGCCAACGGCGTAGCGCTGCATCACTTCAACCAGGCGCTGGGTGACCGCGTTGCTGGAGGCCACCAGCTGGTTGCTGTCGGCCACCATGCGGCCGTACTCGCCCGGGAACGCCGCGGCGTCCATGCGGTAACTGAGCTCGCCGGCATCGTGGCGGCGCGCCATTTCCGCCTGCGCCGCCATCACCGCCTGCAGCTGGCCGCGCATGCCCTGCATCGCGTCCAGCAGGCGCCCCACTTCGTCATTGCTGCGTGCCGGCAGGGTGCTGTCCAGCTTGCCAGCGGCGACATCACCGGCCACGCGCACCGCTTCGGCCAACGGACGGATTGCCAACCGGCGCAGCAGAACATAGACACCCGCACTGAGGGTCAATGCTGCCACCACACCGACCAGCAGGGTCAGCCACAGCAACTGACGTGCCTCTGCGACGATCACCGAATGCGGCATCACCACGCCCAGCGCGAAGCGCTGCGGGGCGTCGCCCACGCGCAGCGGCACGTACACGCGCACGTTGCCGGCCGCATCGGGGCTGAAAGCCTCGAACGGACGGTCGGCAGCGATGTCGGCCAGCATGCTGCGGGTCAGCGCGTCGCTGCGTGGCTTGCCGATCTCAGCGGCATTGGCCGAGGCCAGCACCACGCCCTTCGGCGACAGCAGTTCGACGCTGCCAGCCCCCATCGGCTTCAACGTGGCCAGGTGCTTCTGCAGCGCCGCCAGCGAGAAATCGACGGTGAACACGCCGAGGAACCTGCCATTCTCGACAATGGGCGTGCTCAGCGTGCTCATCAGCACCTGCTGGCCGGCGATGTCATAGGCATAGGGCTCGCTGACCTTGGGCAGCTGGTCGCGGCTGGGCACCATGTACCAGTCACCGGAACCGCTGGCGGTCTCGGTGTAGTCGGTCATCTGCGACTGCTGCGGCTTGCCGTCGTGCCAGGCCCAGTAGCTCATGTAGCGACCGGTGGCGTCGTGCGCTTCAGTGTTGACGAACTCGGCATCCTTGCCGTCGAAGGCATCGGCCTCCCACATGGTGCTCTTGCCCAGCCACTCCGGGTGGGTACGCAGCTGTTCGCCGAGTACTGCCGCCAGGCTGGCGCGATCGGGCACGTCACCGCGCGCACGCTGGGCGAGCACGGTTTCGACCATGGCATCGTTGCTGGCGAAAGCGGTGCCCAGGTCAGCCGAGACCTGGCGCGCTTCGGCGGTGGCTTCGCTGGACAGGGTCTGGCGCGAGGCGTTGATCAGGCTGGCACTGGCCTGGCGGTAGATCAGGAACGCGGTCAGGCCGAAGCACAACAGTGCGATCACAGCGGTGCCCAGCATCAGCTTGTGGGCAATGCTGCCCGGGCGGCGGGCAGCGGCGGAGCGGGAAGGAGGCATGGAAAGGTCCGCAAGGCAGTTCAGGACGACCGGCGCCGCGAGGGCACCGCGCAGGCGCGCGATCCATCGCGCAGGCCACCGGCCGCCGGGGCATGCCCGGCACTGGAAGCGCACCGGGTTAGCGGCCGCCTGCCAACGAGGTTGAGGCGGCCGGCCTGCACATTCCTGAACCTGCTCAGGGTCGGGTCAGGAACCCGCCCCGCGGCCGCCCTATTCGGCAACGCGGTCCTTGATCCATTCCGCCCGCGGCAGCACTTCGATGCTGCCAGCGGCGTACTGCTGCAGCACGTCGTCCGGACCGAAGCGCGGCTGCCAGCCGAGTTCGCTGCGCATGAGCGCACTGTCGTAGACGCGGTCGATGCTCAGCGGCAGCGGCCAGCCACGGCGCTCGAACTCGGCCAGCAACTGCGGGGCGCGGCGGGCCAGCACCCCGCGTGGTTGGGTCGCCAGTTCCAGGCAATCCTCGCGCCGGAACGGCGTCGGTGCGCAGGCAATGTAGCGGGCGAAGGCAGCGCCCTCATCGTGCAGCAGCGCGGCATGTGCGCTGGCCACGTCCCGCGCGTCGATGCCACGGTGCAGGCGGAACATCGCCATGCGCTCGGGCGGTTCCGGGAAGCAGCGGCCCATGCGCAGCACGCGCACACTGAAACCGGGCGCGGTTGCGGCTTCGGCCAGAGCCTCGGCCTGCAGCTTGGTGCGATGGTAGATGGTGCGCGGCAGAGGCTCGGTGTCCTCGTCGATCCAGCGGCAGCCGCCGGCCACCACCGCGTGACCGTAGAGGGCGGTGGTGCTGGTCAGCACGAAGCGCCGTGCACCGGCCTCGCGTGCCGCCTGCAGCAGGTGCGCGGTGGCGTCCACATTGCTCTGCTGGAACACCGCATCCGGCACCAGCCCGACGTGCGGGGCATGCAACGCTGCGGTATGGATGACCGCGTCGACACCCTGCACCGCCCGCGTGACCGCCTGACGATCAGTGACATCGGCAATGATGCGCGTCGTGGCGAACGGGCTGCGATCCAGCCCCACCACTTCATGGGCCGCCGCCAACGCGCCGAAGATCGCCCGCCCGATCCGCCCGGAACTGCCGGTCAACAGAATCTTCATTGAGTCCATTCACTCGAAGCGCCCGGGAACTACCGGGATGCTTCGATTCTAGGCATGCAGCCGCGCATCCGCGATAGGAAGGCGTTGCAGATATGCGTTCATCCTGACGACTTCATCGGGGCCAGCAGCTGCCGTGCGATGAACAACGGATCATCACCTCCCGGCGTATCAGGCATGACGCCGCGCTTCTCCCAGTTGCCGCCGGTGCGCAGATTGATCGGCTGCCGGTCCGGAATGCTGATCTGATAGCCATCCGGCAGCAGTACAGGATCATCGAACATATGCGCGGCGCCGCCGCTGCGACTGCCGACGATCTGCGCTCGTCCCAGCGCCTGCAGCGAGTACGCCACGAACTCGGCGGCCGAACCGGTACGGCGGTCGATCAGCACCACCAGCGGCTTCAGGTACAAAGGCAGGCTCGCTGGCGGCAGCAGTACGGGGGTACGCCTGCCACGCTGCTCAAGCGCCTGCACTGCGGTGACGCCTGGCTCCAGCAGCGTGCGCACCAGCAGGTCCGCGCTGCCATCATCACCGCCCCCGTTCTGGCGCAGGTCCAGCACCAGGCCATCGGTGTCGGCCAGCAGGCTGAACGCCGCCGCCAGCTTGGGCCGGGCCAGATCCACCGGATAGAAGGTGCTCAGGCGCAGGTAACCGATGTTGCCCTCCAGCACCCGCACTTCGCGCACGCCCGCAGCATTGCCACGCGCATCCGCGCGCCAGGCCATCAGCCAATCGTCCTGCCCGGCGCGGGCATCCACCCGTTCCACATGGAAGTGGCCGTCGAACACATCCAGGTCCTGGTTCAGGCGCGCACTGAAGACCTTCGGGTCCGCGCAGCTGTCCACATAGCGCTGCTGGCTGGACCAGCCGCGCACGGCCCCGGCAATGCGCGCGCCCTCGGCCACGTCCAGGTAGTGCGCCTGTATCGCCGTGGCCGCCGCCTGCAGCACCGCGTCCTGGGCCGGGCAGGACGCCGCCAGCACCGCGCCCAGCATCCACGAAACCGCCATGACCGCACCCCACGTTGATGATATGTAAGCGCTTATATATCATCACACCCATGGATCTCCAACACGCCACCCTGGGCACCCTGCTGCGCGCCCTGCTTGATCAGCTCGATCCGGCGGTCGAACAGGCCTATCGCGACCTGCAGCTGGACTACCGGCCGCGCTACACCCCGGTGCTGCGCACGTTGATGGCGCAGGGCCCCTGCCGCATCAAGGACCTGGCACTGGCCTGCGGGCTCAGCCATTCGGCGCTCAGCCAGACGGTTTCAGCGATGGTGCACGACGGCTGGCTGCATACCGCCATCGGCGAGGACAGCCGCGAGCGCATCCTGCAGCTCAGCCCGCAGGCGCTGCAGGTCCTGCCGGCGCTGCAGGCACAGTGGCAGGCTACGGCGCGCGCGGCGCGCAGCCTGGATACCGATCTCGGGCAGTCACTGGAGCAGGTGCTGCGCGACGCACTGCAGGCGCTTGAACAGCGGCCGTTCTCACAGCGGCTGCACGACGCACGCGAACGCTGACATCGCTACTGCTCGGCCGCGATCTCGATCTCGCTGAGGAAGGTCCAGTTGCCATTGGCCAGCCGCAGCTCCAGTGTGCGGCACTGCGCAGCCAGGGGCGCCACGTTGCCCAGCACGTATTCCTCCTCGTTCGATCCACTGAGTCCCGCCTGGGTGAACGGCGCCGACAACATGCCGATGCTGGTTGCTGCAGTACCCGGCTCAGTGCACATCACCTCCACCGACGTCGGCGTGACGATGCCCCATCCGGGGCGAGTCATCGTGTGCAGGCCGATCCAGTCCACCCGCCGACGCTGGCCGAGGTCGATGGTGATGCTGACGTTGCCGTGCACGCCCACCCAGCCGGCATCCATCGGATTGCGCGGGTCCCCCACCCGACGATCGAACAGCTCGTGGCCACTGCTGTCCGGATAGTTCGCATCCGGTGCCACGCTGTAGCTGTACGCGGTCTGCACCGGATCGACGAGGTAGGACGCGCCGAGCCCATACAGCCCGCGATAGGTGTTCATCATCCGCGGCGATTCGGCATAGCCCTGGCCGGGACCGACCACCTCGGACATGTGGTACTGGTTGAGCCAGGCAACGCGCTTGCCGGCCGAACGCGCACTCCACAACTGCTGGTTGATGCGCTGCACCGAAGCGGAGCGGTAGGCGCCGGACAACCCGTTGCCGGTCTCCAGGAACAACGGACTGCCATGGTTGAACAGTTCGATATCGGCCCACAGGCCGCTGGCACCCAACGCCGCCGACAGCGCCTCGTAATACGCCTCGGTGGAATGACCCGGGCGATCCCACTGGAACAAGCGCGCATGCGAGGCGGCGCCGATGCCGTCCTGCCAGATCTGCACATCCACCCCGGTAGCCGTGCGGAACTGCGCCGCCGCACGCGCGACACTTGCCGGATCCACGCTGGATGACGCCAGGTAGGGGGCGACCATCACCGGCCTGGACGGGGTACTGCCCTTCAGGGCCGTCACGATCGCACGATAGAAGGGCGCACGATCAGCCGGTACCTGTGCCGGCTCGTCGGTGATGTACCAGCCGGCGAAGGCCGGATGCGATCCGTACTGCTGGCCAAGCTGGGCCAGCGACTGCGCGGCGTCCTGCGCCACGGCCGTTGCGTTCTGGCCTTGCCAGAAGGTGCCGCACTGTCCCGAACTGTAGGTGGTACCGACCACGACCTTCATGCCGCGCGCGGCCGCCGCATCGAGGACGGTGCCCAGCTTGCCGGGGAAACCGGCGATCCATTCGAAATCCTGCACACCGCTGGCGCACCCCACACCCGCACGCGTGGCACGAACCTGACCGAGGATGAGGGTGTCGTTGCCCAGGTCCTGCAGTTCATCCAGGAACAGCGGCAACTGCGTGGCCGGTAGTTGTTCGTCGGTAGCCGAATAGCCGACGTGGACAAAGCTGCCGGACAACAGGGGACTGGCCGCATGGACGGGGGCGGTACAGGCCAGCAATGCGATCAATCCAATCCTGTTCATGTTCTACGTCCCTGTTGTGGCCAGGCGAGTGGCGTTGTTGCGCATCCTATCAACAGCGGCGGTGGCCCCATCACGATCATCGGCAACGCTGCGCAATCGCCGACTTCAGTTGCCCCCGCAGCAACGCACATGCAATGCCGATTCAAGCGGTTGATTCATTCATCTGCGTGATCGAGCCTGCGCGCTCTTTCCCCTGGAGTACCCCACATGCGCACGCCTCCCGCACCGCTCAGCCTGATGGAACGCGACCGCCGCTGGGCGCTGGCCCGCGACATCATGGCCAATGAACGCCTCGATGCCCTGGTTGTGCATGGCGACCGCGAAGCCGCCGCACCCGCCGGCTTCTCGCCGGACTGCTACTTCACCAATGACCGGCCCGGCTCGATCGTGGTGTTCGTCGGCGACCAGCCGCCCCGGGTGTTCACCTTTGCCTCGCTGATGATTGCAGACCACCTGCAGGCCGGCCTGCGCGGCGACCTGCAGTGGATCGCGCCCGAGCAGCTATGGGTTGGCAAATCCGGTCAGGAGGTTGGCCGCTGGCTGCAGCAGTGTGGCCTGCGCTCGGCACGTATCGGCGTGCTGGGGCTGGAGCCCTATCCGCCGTTCTACTTCGACGGCGCGATGCCCGCGCGCACCCTGCAGGGCATGCAGGCGGCAGTGCCGGGCGCGGAATTCGTACCGGTGTACCGCGCGTTCTTCCAGCGCGCCTCGGTAAAGAGCCAGGAGGAACTGGCGC
Organism: Stenotrophomonas sp. WED208; assembly: GCF_040984485.1. NCBI lineage: Bacteria > Pseudomonadati > Pseudomonadota > Gammaproteobacteria > Lysobacterales > Lysobacteraceae > Stenotrophomonas > Stenotrophomonas sp. WED208. The sequence continues at coordinate 544,875 of NZ_JAZARB010000001.1, read as the reverse complement.
TGATCGCGCATGCCGCCTGGATCGGTGAATCCATGAGCGAGGCGCTGCGTACCACTGCTCGGCCAGGTGTTTCCGAAGCCGAACTGGTGGCCGCAGTGACCGCCACCTGTTTCTCGCTGGGGGGCTACACCGCCGAGGTGCTGCTCGGCTCGGGCCCGGAGTATGTAGGCTGGGGACCACCCGCCTGGCAGTACCGTGCACAACCGCCGCGCATCCTGCGCGATGGTGACCTGGTGTTGTCGGAGATCTTCGCACTGTACGGGCTGATGGAAACCCAGCATCAGGCCGCGGTTGCCATCGGCGAGGTGCACGAGGACATCCATCGCTCCGCCGCCGTCGCCCGCAGCAGCTACGAAGCAGGCCTGTCCGCACTGCGCGTGGGCAATACCTTCGGCGATGTCGTCGACGCGATGGAAGCGCCCCTGCTGGCGGCGGGCGGTTGGCACGTGCACCCGCTGGTCCACAGCCTCAACCCCTATGGACCGATTGGCTTTGGCCGTGCACCCGGCATCGAAGCGCTGCCGGAGGCCGCACGATATGCGCACATCGCGCCGCTGCCGACTGTCGGGCGCGAACTGCCCTTGCAGGCCGGCATGTGCTTCGCCTTCGAACCGAACTGTGCATTCGGCCGACACATGGCCAACATTGGCGGTACGGTCATCGTCGGCGCGGAGGCGGGTATCGCGCTCAATGAAAACTCGACACGGTTGATGCAGGCCGATGCCTGAGTTCATCGCCCACCTGCAGACACCGGCACGGCGGCGCGCGGCCGAGACACGCAGCGGTCAGACCCGAGCCCGACTGCTGCACGCGGGGCTGCAGCTGTTCAGCGCGTTCGGCGTGGAGGGCGTGCGCACCCGCCAGCTGGTGGACATGGCTGGCTGCAGCCAATCGGCCATCCCATATCACTTCGGCGGCAAGCTGGAACTGTATGACGCCGTTCTGCAGCGCTGCGCTCAAGCCATCGCCGAACGACTGCCGCTGCCGGCGGCGCCACCGAGCGGCACGCGGCAGGCCGCGCAGCAGCTGCAGGAATTGATGCGGACATTTGTCCACGCCTTGTTGTCGGCGCCGGATGCGGGCCCACGCACGTTGCTGCTGGCACGCGAACAGATCCAACCGACGGCCGCGTTCGCCAGCGCCCACCGTACGCTGTTCGAACCCCTGCACACCACGCTGGCTGCGTGCGTGGCGTGCCTGCGTGGCAGCGAACCATCCAGCGTCGAGACGTTGCTGCGCACCCACGCCCTGCTTGGGCAGGCGATCGTCTTCGCCGTCTCCCATGGGGCGCTGCAGGCACGATTGAACCGGGGAGCACCCTTGGCAGACGTGGAGACGATCGCGGCGGTGGTCAGTGGCATGGCACTGGCGGCGGCGAAGGCGGCGCCCGCCTGAATGGCTGCGTCATCAGCCCCGTGCGCAGGGCGCGTGAAAGCCATGGCGAAGATGGCGACCTGGACTTAGCGTGCGATGGCCAAGCATGGGTGCCGTCGTCTACGAAGGCGGCGCCCACACCGCAGGAGATTTCACATGACTGAGCAGAACCCGCGCAGCTCCAACCGGGGTTTCGCATCAATGGACCAGGAAAAGCAGCGCGCCATCGCTGCCAAGGGCGGGCGTGCCGCACATGCCTCTGGCAACGCGCATGAATTCAGTCCAGCCGAAGCACGTGTCGCTGGCCGCAAGGGCGGCGAGGCAATCAGCCGCAACCGCCAGCACATGGCCGCGATCGGTCGTGAAGGTGGACACGCTCGCCACGCCAATGCGCGCCAGCAGCAACAACAGCCTCAGGAGATCGAACGCACCGCAGAGGGCCGACAACGCCAGCAGGGCTGAATGCCGGGCGTCAGGCCGGTGCGCGCTGCCGATGCAGGCCGAAGGCAGCAACCAGGGTCAGCGCGCCGGCCACGGCCATGGCCCAGCCGAAGCCGCTGGCCATCGCACTGCGATACCACGCCAGCAGTGGTGGTGCCGCCTGCAGCGGGGTCGGCTGCAGGATCAGTTCGCGCGCGTGTGCGGCCAACCCCGGCTGCCCCGCGGCCTGCGCGGATGCGGTGAAATGCCACACGGCACGCAGGCTCATCAGGCTGCCCAGCAGCGCGATGCCCAGGCTCATGCCGGCCTGGCGCAATGCGTTCATGGTGGCTGAAGCGATACCTGCGCGCTCGGCCGGCACGCTGGCCATGACCGCCATGCCGGTCGCGGGAACCGCCAGCCCCATTCCAATGCCGAGCAGCATCAGCAAGCCGCTGGCATATCCGCGCGAGGTCAGCGGCTCGAACGCGGCCATCGCACAGAGCGCCACGCCGGCCAGCGCATAGCCCGAGACCAGCGCAGCCTGCAGCCCCACGCGCACGACCAAGCGCCCGAACAGCAACGAGACCACACCCATCAACAGGAACTGCGGCGCCAACTGTGCGCCTGCCAGGGCTGCGCTATGCCCCTGCGCCTGCTGGAAGAACAGTGACAGGAAGAACAGGCTCGCGTAGGCGGTGAAGCCCAGCACGAACGATGCCAGATTGAGCATGCCGAAACGGCGATCGGCAAACAGGTCCAACGGCAGCAGTGGGCGTGCCACCCGGCGTTCGACGATGCCGAACAGGATCAGGCCAGCGCCCGCAATGCCCATGGCCGACAGGGTCAGTGGCGCCAGCAGGCCGTGCTCGCCGATCGCGATCAGGCCGTAACTCAGCGCACCCAGCGCGACCATGCTGAGCAGCTGCCCGGCAGGATCCAGCGCGGCATGCTCTGGATGCCGCCGCTCGGGAATCCCCCAGGCACCGAGCATGAGCGCCAGCAGGCCCAGTGGCAGGTTGATCAGGAAGATGCTCGGCCACCCAGCGCGCTGTACCAGCACCCCGCCCAGCAACGGCCCAAGCACCAGGGCCAACGCACTGAACGCCGACCAGCCACCGATCGCCCGCGCGCGCTGGCGCGGATCAGGGAATGCATGACTGAGAATCGGCATCGCGCTGGGAATCAGCAGCGCGCCCGCGATGCCCTGCACCGCGCGTCCAGCCACCAGCGTCGCAAGATTGCCGGCACAGGCACAGAGCAACGAGCCAAGAGTGAAGGTGGCGACGCTGAGCAACCACATCCGCCGATGGCCGTAACGGTCCCCGAGCGGCCCCGCCGACAGCATCAGCGCCGACAACGCGATCGCATACGCATTGATCACCCACTGCAGGCCGGCCATGTCGGTATTCAACGCCTGCTGCAGGGTCGGCAGTGCGACGTTGACGATGCTGATGTCCAGCGAGGCGAGGAACGTGCCGAGGTAGGCGGCCAGCACCAGGGCCGGACGTTGGAAACGCTTCATGTGCGGATCCCGGGGGGAGGATGTGCGCGCATCGTAGCCATTGACTGACCGTCGGTCAATGACTGGCGGTCAGTCAATCCCGAAGGGCAGCTAGAATGGCGGCCGTCGCACCCGGACCTTGCCCACCATGCAGACCCCAGCTGTTGCCAGGCCTCGCACCAAGCCCGCGGAAACCCGCCAGGAAGAACTGATGGATGCCGCGCAGGCGCTGTTCCTGTCGCAGGGCGTGGACGCCACCACCATCAGCGACATCGTTGCTGCGGCCGACGTGGCCAAGGGCACCTTCTATACCTATTTCGCCTCACGCACCGAGATCCTGCAGGCACTGGCGCAGCGCTATACCCAGCGTTTCGTGCAAGACGTCGACCGCGCCGTGCAGCAGTACCCTGCCAGCGATGGCGTGGCGCGCCTGCGTGCCTGGATCCGCGCCAACATCGAGCTCTACGTGCGCACCCATGCGCTGCACGATGTGGTGTACGCCAACCATCACCACCACCAGCGTGGCAACGCCGAACGCAACGCAATCCAGCAGCAACTGTTGGCCATCCTCGACGCCGGCATCACCGATGGCCTCTGGCAGTTGCCCGCGCCGCAGGTCACCGCCTCACTGATCTATGCCGGCGTGCACGGCGCCACCGACGACCTGATCGCCGCACCAGCGCAGGATGCCGATGCCTTCATCGGCGCCGTGGTGGACGATTGCCTGCGCATGGTCGGCGTGTCGCCAGCCCCGAAGCGAGGCGGCACGCGCCGCTGAAGTCCTCGTCGTCGCTCAGGAATGGGCGAGGATGTTCAACAAGCGCCCGAACGGGTCGCGTACGAAGAAGCGGCGCACGCCCCAGGGTTCATCGACGGGGCCATACTCCAGCGCAATGCCGGCCGCGCGCATGCGATCCAGCACCTCCTGCAGGTTGTCCACTTCTATCGACAGATCCGGCACCGCCGTGCCGGATCCCCCTTCAGTGGCAAAGCTGACCTGCGCCAGCGCGCTGCCCTCGCCGCCATGGGTGACGATCCAGCCGTGGTCCATCACCACCGGCATGCCCAGCAGCTCGCCATAGAACGCTGCGGCACGCGCAGGGTCAGGCGTGGCGATGTTGGCGACGACACGTTTGACGGCCATGCGCGGCGGCTCCGATGCGATTCCCCATCCTCGCCGCTGCGTGCATGGCCTGCAAGCGGGCGGCGCTGAAACAGAAGAGCCCCGTCGGGGACGGGGCTCGTCATCAATCCTGCATTGCCACTGCTTACACAGCGCCGCAGCGATCCATGATGCAACGATCGTATTCGTACTGGCATTCCATCGCATCAACGCCACCGGACAGACACGCCTGGTAAGCCTTCCAACAGGGAAGATCGCATGGCGGAATCGGCCCAGCCACAGCAACCGAACCGCTGCAGGCCAAGGCGAACACCGCACCCGCGATCATTTTCCTGAAAGTACGCATCGACATCACTCCTTGATAAGCCTGGTGAGCCCAGGCCGGGCCACGGTAGCGAGGCCTCCGGGAGATGGAGTGAACGCCAGCGTCACGCCCAATTAACGTGTTCATAAAATTCCTGCCACATAGCTGGGGGGTATCGCCGTGCCTTGGCGTTAACGGCTTTGTAGTCCGTCATCCAAGGAAGTTGTCCGATGAATCACCCGCTGCACGGCCGTTCGTCCCACTCCCGTTCTCCGATGCATAGCCGCCTCGCACTGGCTGTAGCCAGTTCCCTGCTGCTGGCTGCTACGCCCGCCATCGCCAGCGAATCACTCGACACCTGGCAGCAACAGCGACAATTGCAGGCGGCCTGGGCGCAACCTGCCACGTCGGCGCCCTCTTCCACGCCCCTTCAGTTGCCGGTTGCAGCAGCCGCAGCAGCAGCCAGCACCACTTCGATTCTCGGTAAGCCGGGTGACCCGGCCAGCTGGCGCACGGACGAATTCAATGCCGACTGGGGTCTGGGTGCAATGAATGCCCAATTTGCGTACGCGCGGGGGCTGACCGCCACTGGCGTCCGGCTGGGGGTGTTCGACAGCGGCACCGGCTTGGATCACCCGGAACTCGCCGGCAAGAATCATCGCAGCATCACTATTGCTGATCTGTTGAGCGATGGCAGCCGGTGTACGAACAGGACTGCATTGACGGGTCCGGATGCATGCTTCTCCAGTGCTGGCGATGAGGTGCAGGTTCAGCGGTATACGCTTGATCCCAAGATGCCCAAGTTCATTGCCGATCTGATTCTGCGCGACCCGCAGATTAGCGAGCTCCTGCGAAACGCATCCTATGAGGATCATGGCACCCATGTGGGTGGCACCATCGCTGCCAATCGGGATGGCGCAGGCATGCATGGCGTGGGATTCGGTGCAGATCTGACCGTCGCCAGATTGTTCTTTAACAGCGTCACCGAGATCTATCTCAAAGGACTCGGTCTTGATACGCGGGTTAAGTCCACAGGGCCAGAGAATTCGGCGCTTGTCGATCTATACGATCAGATGAATACCCAGGGCGTGCGTGCGATCAATCACAGCTGGGGATTGGCTGAAGAGCCCAAGTCAGCAGCTGAATTTGATAGCCGATACAGCGATCCCGAATGGCTTGAGAGACTCTCCATCTTCGCGGACGGCGCACGCGCCAGGGGCATGATTCAGGTCTGGGCAGCCGGCAACACTGATGTGGAAATTCCCACGCCTGAGGAAAGTCCGATTGCCGGCATATATGCAACCTTGCCGCGAGCCCTTCCCGACATCGAGCGGTACTGGCTCAGCGTGGTCAACGTCCAGGAGGACTTGACGCTGAGCAATCGATCAAACAAATGTGGCCTGAGCGCCAACTGGTGCATTGCGGCGCCTGGGACAGACATCAACTCAACTACCTACGACCCCTCTGCCCCGCCAACGGCAGATATTCGCACCGATGCGAATGGCAACATCTCGCTTGACGTAACTCAGCGCGTGCCGACGCACGGCTATGGAGAGAAGAGCGGAACGTCCATGGCGGCCCCGCACATTACCGGTGCTCTCGGGCTGCTTTTTGAGCGCTTCCCCTATCTCGATAGCGCACAGGTCCGCGACGTGCTGCTGACCACCGCCCGCGATCTGGGCGATCCGGGCGTCGATGAGATCTACGGCTGGGGCATGGTCGACCTGCGCAAGGCCATCGAAGGCTACGGCTCGCTGCGCGTGGACACCAACGTGGTGATGAACCAGAAGGCCGGTGGCCTGAAGGTGTGGGAAGGCGATGCCTGGGATGACTGGACCAACGACATCGGTGGCCCCGGCAAGCTGACCAAGTCCGGCATCGGATGGCTGCGCCTGACTGGCGACAACACCTTCAACGGCGCGGTACTGCAGGACGGCACGCTGGAATTGAACGGTGCCAACACGCTCACGTCAGCGATCGAGGTCCAGGGTGGCCAGTTCCTGCTCAACGGCAGCCTGGTCTCCACCGCGCTGAACACCACCGGTGGCGTAAGCACGGTCAGCGCCAGCGGCCTGCTGAAGGACAGCAACCTGACCGTCAACGGTGGCGTGGTGTCCTTCAACGGCACGCAGACTGGCGGCACCACCACGGTCGGTGTCAACGGCCTGCTGAAGGGTGTCGGTACGCTGGGCACCACCCGTGTGGACGGCATCATCGCGCCCGGAAACTCGATCGGCACGCTGACCATCAACGGCGACTACGTGCAGGGCGCAACCGGCATCTATGCGGCCGAGCTCGCGCCGGGCGGGCGTAGTGACCAGCTGCGCGTGACCGGCACCGCCACCCTCGGCGGCACCCTGGTCGCACTGCCGGAGCCGGGCACCTACTACCTCGGCGAACAGTTCAACTTCATCCGCGCCGATGGCGGCGTCAGCGGCCAGTTCGCCAAAACCGACTTCAGTGCGTTCTCGCCCTTCCTGCAGTTCAGCCTGGCCTACGGGGCCAATGGCACACGCATTGATGTGGCCCGCGGCGCCTCGCTGGCCAGTGCCGCCACCACGCCGAATCAACGCGCGGTGGCCGGCGCCGCTGACGTGCTGGCGATCAACCAGGGCCTGCCCAAGCCGCTGACGCAACTGTTCCCGCAGCAGGTGGGCGGCGTGCTCGACGGCCTCAGCGGCGAGCTGCATCCGGCCACGGCATTGGCCCTGGTCGAGGGCAGCCGCTACGTGCGCGATTCTGCACTGTCACGTCGTGCCGGTGCAGTCGCCCCGGGTGCCGATGCGGGCGACGCCACCGGTGCATGGGTGCAGGCCCTTGGTGGCAACAGCAAGCTGGATGGCAACAGCAATACCGCCCGCACCGAAGCCAACAGCAATGGCCTGTTGGTCGGCATCGACCGCGAGTTCTCCGGCTGGCAGGTCGGCGTGCTGGCCGGCACCGGCCGTACCGACGTGAAGCAACAGGAGCGTCGAGCCAAGTCGAAGATCGACAACTCCCATTTCGGTGCCTACGCGGGCCACAACTGGGGTGGTTTCGGCCTGCGCGGTGGCGTGGCCTGGAGCAAGCACAAGGTGAAGAGCACGCGTGATGTCGACTTCGCTGGCTTCAGCGACAGCCTGAGCGCACGCTACAACGCGCATACCCGCCAGGCCTTCATCGAAGCCGGCTATCGCTTTGGTGGTCCAGAGGCCGGACTGGAGCCGTACCTGCAGATCGCACGCGTGGAGGTCGACCTGAAACAGATCAACGAACGCGGCGGCGCGGCGGCCCTGCACGGCAAGGTGGACGACACCGGCACCACGATCGCCACGGCGGGCGTGCGCTTCGACAAGGGCCTGAAGGCATCGTTCCAGCAGGACAGCTGGCTGCACCTGCGCGGCGGTGTCGGCTATCGCCGCGCCTCCGGCGACCGCAGCCAGGTCGGCAACCTCGCCTTCGCCAACAGCAGCACCACCTTCGTGGTCGAGGGCGCTCCGATTGCAGACAACGCCGTAGTGGCCGAGCTGGGCCTGGCGGCGTGGCTGACGCCCCGCCAGCAGCTGGAGCTGGGCTACAGCGGCCAGTACGGCAGCGAGAGCCGCGATCACAGTGCGAATGTGCGCTGGTCGGTGCGCTTCTAGTACCACGCACATGATCGCTTGACGGGTTGGGGCGGCCTCATGGCCGCCCCTTTTTTCATCCACCGCCCAAGGCTATGCGCGGCACCGCAACGCCGCCACAGCAATCAGACTGGCCAGTGACAGCAGCAGGCCATAGGCCACCAACGGCCACACCGTATCCCCCGGCAGCAGCACGGTAGCCAATGTCCCGAAGCCGGCCACGATCACGCTCTGTACGGCGTAATACAGCGCCACCGCCATGCCGGACACATCGGCGAAGTCTCGCAGCGCGCCGTTGGCGGCCACCGAGACCACCATCACCAGCCCTACGGCAATGCCCCACATGGGCAGCACGACAGTGGCGAATGAGAATGGCAACGCCGTACCGAGTGCCATCAGCAGCACCCCTGCCACCATCACGCACAGGCCACGCACGAAGGTTCCGCGCGTATTCCAGCGTGCGATGAAGACGTTCGCCATGCGCGAGGTGATGATCATCATCAGCGCCACCGTTGCGAATGCCAGGCTGAACGCGATCGACGAGTACTGCATGCGCCCGACCAGCACGCGCGGTGCGATCGAGAAGAACACAAAGAACGTCCCCATCGCGGCACTGAACCCCAGCGTGTATGTCCAGAAGGCGCCACTGCCAAGCATCCTCCGCAGTGCCGGACGCGCCTCTCTGCTGCCTGCTGGCCGGGTTTCCTGCCACTGGCGCTGCGCGCGCAGCCAGGCGATCAGGCCAAGCACACCCAGCAACACGAAGATCGCACGCCAGCCCGCTGCCGTGGCCACCAGCGCACCCAGCATCGGCCCCAGCGCCGGCACGAAGGCCAGCATCGAGGCGAACAGCCCATACAGCGACGCGCCTTCGGGTGTATCGGCATACACATCACGCACCGTGGCAAAGGTCGCCACCAATGCCGCCGACGCTCCCACCGCCTGCACGGTTCGCCAGGCCAGGAATGCTGCGCCGCTGCTGGACATGGCCAACGCAAGCGACGCAAGCGCGAACAGCAACGCCCCCAGCAACAGGACCGGCCGCCGCCCGATGCGGTCGGACAACGGACCGAACAGCAACTGGCCCAGGCCGAGCACCAGCAGGTAGATGCTCAGCGTGAGCTGCACCACCGCTGGTGATGTCTGCAATGCCTGCGGCATCACCGGTACCACGGGAAGATAGATATCCATGGCCAGCGAGGCCAGGAGGTCGAACGGCGCCATCAGCGCAATGGCCGATGGCAGGGTATGGGCCCAACGCGGGGCCTGACGATTGAACATGGGGAATCTCCGCCCAGAGTGAATCCGGCGGTGATCCATCCACCTCGCGTGCATCGCAGGGGTGATCACCGCAACAACGTCTGCATCGTTGTTGCGGCTCAGCGAACTGTCTGCGGACCGTTCCCGTTGTTCATGGTGTCCATCGAATGCGAATGCAGGTGGCGCAAGTGTAGCAATCGTCCAGCTGCCGGGCGGAGCTCAGGCCAGGGGCAACATGTCGATGCGCCTGCACGGCGTTTCCTTCACCTGCTCGATCAGCCGTCGCACCACGGGCGAGGTCTCCCCACGCCGGTACTGCACAGCGATGGTCGAGACGATGGTGGGACCGGCCAGTGGCAGGTAGATCATCCCGGGCAGCACCAGCGTGCGTTGCAGCACCGATGGCACGATCGCCACCGAACCGACGCCGACCGATACCTCGGCCAACACCGCCGCGAGATGCCCGGGCTGGGAACGGATACGTGGAATGAAACCGCCGCGACGCCCGACTTCCATTGCACCCACCGGCTGCTCCGGCATGACGAAGCCCTCCCGGGCCAAAGATGCCGGCTGTACCGGCGCCCTGGCCCGCGCCAGCGGATGGGTTTCCGGCAGCGCCACGCAGAACTGGTCTTCGACCAGGGTGTGTTCGCCGAAACTGTCAGGTACATCCATCGGAGGCCGGCAGAACACCACATCGACCCGTCCTTCCTGCAGCAGCTGCGGGAGCTCGCCCATCGGCCATTCGCTCACCTGCAGTTCCACGCCCGGGTAGCGGCTGCGGAACCGGCTGAGCTGATCCTGCAACGCGCCGGCATACAGCGCCGAGCCGACGTAGCCAATCTCGATCTTGCCGATCTCCCCCCGCCCGGCGCGCCGGCCCATGGTTTCGGCCTGTTCGAACCGGCGCAGCACATCACGGGCTTCGGCCAGGAACACCTCGCCTGCCGAGGTCAGCAGCACCTCCCGCCGGCCGCGGTCGAACAGGCGCGTGCCGAGGCGACGCTCGATGTCCTGGATCTGCACGCTCAGCGTTGGAGTAGCAATGCCCAGGCGCAGGGCCGCACGACCGAAGTGCAGCTCCTCGGCCAGGGTGACGAAGTACTCCAGGTGACGGCGTTCCATGGGCGGTTTTTCGTTAGGTTCAATCTAACGTAACCAGAAAACACCGAGAATGAAACAAACACCGATCACTGCTGGAATGGCCTCCCCCCCCTTCCTGCGAGCGCCCGGTGCCGCCCTCCCCTCCCTCTTCGCCTGCACGGCACACGCTGCCTGACGCGATCCTGCTGGTGGCCTCGCTGGGCTGCACGATGACCGTGCTGGAGACCAATGCCGTCGCGGTCGCACTGCCCAGCATCGCGCGTGACCTGCACGCCGGATTCGCCGATATCGAGTGGGTGATCAGTGCCTACATCCTGTCCTTCACCTCACTGCTGCTGCCCGCCGGCGCTGTCGCCGACCGCTACGGCCGCCGCCGGGTGCTGCTGATCGGCATCAGCCTGTTCGCCCTCACCTCTCTGCTCTGTGCACTGGCGCCCGGTGCCACCCTGCTCTACCTGGCGCGGGCAATGCAGGGCATTGGTGCTGCCTTTCTGCTGGCACCCTCGCTGTCGATCATCGGCCACACGTACCACGAGGGGGCTGCCAAAGACACCGCATGGGCGTTCTGGGGCACCGCCATGGGCGTGATGATGGTGCTCTCACCGCTGATCGGCGGCCTGTTGTCCGCGCTCTGGGGCTGGCGCGCGGTGTTCATCGCGATCCTGCCGTTCCTGGCCCTGCTCGGCTACGGCACGCTGCGCTGGATACCCGAGTCGTCCGACAACGTGGTCCGCCCGCTCGATCCGCCCGGCATCATCACGTTCAGCGTTGCCATCTTCGGCATCGTGTTCTTCCTGGTGGAAGGACTGGCAGAAGGATGGTCATCGGCCCCGGCGCTGAGCGGGCTGGGCCTGGCCATCATCATGGCCGTTGCCTTCGTCATCGTTGAACGGGCACGGTCACATCCCATGGTCGATCTCGGGCTGCTGGCCAGTCCGCGTTTCGTCGGCGCACTCATTGCCATGGTCGGCTATTCGGTCAGCGCACAGGTCATGGCCTCGATGCTGCCGCAGTACCTGCAGAACGGCATCGGCCTGAGCGTGCTGGCCGCGGGCGCCGGCATGCTTCCCTTCGCCGCCGCAATGCTGCTGTTTCCCAGCGTGGGCCGGCGTCTGGGCCGCCATCTGACCAGTTCGGCCGTGCTGGCGATCGGGCTGTCGGTCACCGCCGCAGGCAATGCCGTGGCCGGACTGGCCGCGTGGCAGCACCGGCCGTGGCTGGCACTCGTGGCAATGGTGGTGATCGGCGCCGGCGGCGGCATCCTCAATGGCGAGACGTCCAAGGCCATCATCGGCGCGGCACCACGCGAGCGCGCCGGCATGGCCTCCGGCATCAGCGCGACCACGCGCTTTGTCGGCATCCTGCTCGGATTCACCGTGCTGTCCGGTGCCTTGAGCCTGGGCATCCGCAGCGCACTGGCCGCGGCGGTTCCTGCGCGCGATGTACTGCAGATGGCCGATGCGATCGCTACCGGTACCTTCGCCGATGCGCACACCGCCGCCTTCGCACAGGCGATCTACAGCCATGGATTCGCCAGTGCACTGTGGACGTCGGCCATCGCCGCGCTGCTGGCCAGCCTTGCGGTGTTGCTGCTGGGCCGTGGCCGGTCTGCGGCAGAAGCACCATCCCTCCTGCAACGCACGGAACCGCGCGCATGCGACTGAACCTCCCGCTGATCCTGTTTCTGTTCGCCATGCCGGTAGCCACCACAGGAGCGGCATCGTCCAGTTCTCCCATCGAACCACCTCGTGCAGCGCTGCTCAGCCAGATCGACCAGGGCATGGCGAACGCCGTGGCATGGGAGTACGCGTTCAACGCCATCGCCTCCTGTGATGTCGCACGGATCGACTACACCCTGCGCAACCAGCACGACAGCCATCCCGTGCAGGTCCAGCCGCTGCTGGATGCCGGCTACACCGCAACCTATCGCACGGCCGAACCCTATCCGGTCCTGCAGGACCGGCTGGCCACGCTGCGCGATGCGGAGATCGCCTGCATGGCTGTTGCCGATGGCCGCAGCCACGCCAATGTCATCGACCGTGCTTCCGCACTGCTGGCCTACATCGCCGGGCAACCGCTGTAACCATTGTCTCGATGCCCCATCGCATACGCACCCCCACCATGGCACCACGCCGCGTGCGTGCCCATGACTTCCGACGCCGCTACCGCCTGACCTGTGCCGCACTGGCCGTGCTGGCGGGCCTGCTGCTGGCGCGGGCCGCTGACGTCCAGATCGTCCATCACCACTTCTACCGGCACCAGGCCGAAGCACGGATGCTCCGCCACCATCCGCTGCGCGCGCATCGCGGTACGCTGTACGACCGCCACGGCATCGTCATTGCCGGATCGGCTCCCGTGGCATCGCTGTGGATCGATCCGCGCGCCTTCTTCGACGCATCAGGTTCAGTCGAGCAGCTGGCCTCGGTACTGGATGCCGATGCGGCGGTGCTGACCAGACTGCTGGCCCGCAACCGGCAACGACGCTTTGTCTATCTGCCTGGCTTCCGTCGCGGCGATCCAGCCCGCCTTGAAGCACTGCAGGCCAGGGCACCCATAGGCGTCCACCTGCAGCAGGAGTTCAAACGCTTCTATCCACAGTCGGAGCTGTTCGCGCAGACCGTCGGCGTCACCGATATCGAAGGCCGTGGCCTTGAAGGCCTTGAGCGCCTGTTCGACGCGCGCCTGAGCGGACAGGCCGGCTACCGTGACGTCATCATCGATCGCAAGGGCCGCCCGGTCGAACTGCGCGACCGTGGCCGTCCCGCGCGTCCCGGCGAGGACATCGTGCTGTCGCTGGACAGCCGTATGCAGCACATCCTGCAGGCAGGACTCGGACCGGCAGTACAGCGCCACGGCGCGGCTGCCGCCAGCGTCGTGGTGCTGGAAGTCGGTACCGGCCAGATCCTGGCGATGGCCAACTGGCCCACCTACAACAGCAATGCGCCCGGTACCGGCGCCGCCGATGCACGCCGCAACCGTGCGTTGACCGATGTGTTCGAGCCCGGCAGCACGGTGAAACCCTTCACCGTAGCTGCAGCGCTCAAGGCCGGCGTGATCACGTCTGCCAGCACGTTCGACACCCACCCAGGCTGGATCCGCAATGGGCGCTTCACCACCCGTGACTATCGGGATCTGGGCGTACTGGATACCAGCGACGTCCTGAAGAAAAGCTCAAACGTGGGCATATCGTTGATTTCGCACCGCCTGAGCCGCGAGCAGCTGCACGCGATGTTTGCCGCACTGGGCGCAGGGCATGTCTCGGGGAGCGGATTTCCCGGCGAGCGCAACGGTGTACTGGCCGCACCTGCTGCATGGAGCGGCACCAGCAAGCAGACCCTGGCTTATGGGTACGGGCTGTCGATGACCACGCTGCAGCTGGCCAATGCCTACGCAACACTGGCCAACCATGGCCTGCGCGTGCAACCGACCTTCGAGCATGGTCGCGCAACAGCGGTGAGCCGTGCCATGCCCGCAAACGTGGCCGACCAGGTGATGGACATGATTGCCACCACCACCGAGCCCGGCGGCACCGCGACGCGGGCCCGCATCAGCGGCTACGCCATCGCCGGAAAGACCGGAACCGCGCGCAAGGCGGCTGCCGGTGGATACGCGCGCCACTACATGTCCCTGTTTGCGGGGGTCATACCAGCGCGACATCCACGCTATGCCGTCGCCGTGGTAGTGGACGATCCCGATGCACGCCGCGGAGGCTACGGTGGTGGAGCAGTCGCCGCCCCCATCTTCAGCGAGCTGATGGGGCGCGTTCTGCACCTGCAGGACATCGCGCCCGATGCGCCACGCTGAGTCCTGCACGCCACCTCCAGGCTGGCCGGGGCAGCCACGCTGCCCCGACCGTGGCGGCTCCGGGGAGAAGGCCGCCGATGATCGTCAGGCCGCCTTCATGGCGTGCTTGCGCGCACGCATTACGTTGTGGCACTCCTGCACTTCAGGCAGCAGCTGGGTGACTTCCTGGCGCACGGCCGGCGGCAGTTCGTTGTCCTTCAGCACGTCCTTGAATGCGCCAAGCAGCCGGTCTTCGGACTCTTCCAGCTCGGCCACGTAACCATAGTTGGTGTCGCCGAATGCAGCGCGGACCTTGCCATAGAACTGCTGCATCGAACCGACCACGGTGCCGTGCTCGGCCGGCTTGCCACCGCTGGCGGCAACCGAGCCACTCAACGCGGCAACGATGCGGCCCTTGACGCCGGCAATGCGGGTGAACAGGGCCGACAGCTCGGCGTCCTCTACCTTGGTCGCCGCTTCTTCATAGAACGACTTGCCATCACGGGCAATCTCGATCAGGTCGTTGAGGCGGTGTTCGATGGTGGACTGGGTGCTCATGGAATCGCTCCTGTGTGCTCGATGGTCTATGGAGAATGACAGCGCGAGTGCGTTGCCTTCGGGACCACTGTGGAGGTTTGAATGTGCCGATTGGGTGAGTACGAATTGATGCATGCATCACCACCCTCAACGCGCCCTGACTCCTTCATCCCGTCGCATTTCCGCGTTCACGGCACCTGAGCAGAACGCCGACGATTCACCATGGCGCGATGACGATGATCAGCGTCACCAGCAGTGCGATGGCAAGCACCAGCAACAGCACATGCCACTGCTTCCACGTGGGTTTTGGTTTGCCGGGGATATTCATCGGATGTCTCCTGGAGTCTGTCATCAGCATGCAGCCAGACTGAAGCAGAGCGCCCTTGGTGCGCGTCGCGGTTTCGTGCATGGCCTGTGCATGAACGTTGTATCCGGCGCGCGACGATAACGCGTCCATAACGTAATCGAGTTGTAAACGGAGTGTTAGGTTCCTTCCGATTCCGCACAGCGGGATTTCAGATCGGTTTCCACGCAGCGATGCGGAAACCCATTCAACTGGATTTGGAGAGAGCCAAATGCACCACAAGTACACCCTGCTTTCCCTGGCGGTGGGCACAGCCCTGGCCGCCGCCTGGTCGCCGGCTGCGCATGCGCAGAATGACGGCGACAAGACACCGAAGAACCTGGATCGGATCCAGGTGACCGGCTCGGCCATCCGCAGCGTGGATATCGAAACGCAGCAGCCGATCGTCGCCATCACCCGCGCGATGATCGAACAGCAGGGCTTCACCACCATCGCCGACCTGCTGCAGAACCTGACCTCCACCGGCGCGCCGACCATCTCGCGTGCGCGCGCGTTGGCGTCCGGCGAGAACGTTGGCGGCTACTACGTCAACATCCGCAATCTGGGTGCCACGCGCACCCTGGTGCTGGTCAACGGCAAGCGGCTCGGCGCCACCACCAGCGGCCTGCAGGATCTCAGCCAGATTCCGATGAGCGCGGTGGAACGCATCGACGTGCTGAAGGACGGCGCCTCCTCGCTGTACGGCTCGGATGCAATCGCTGGCGTGGTCAACATCATCACCCGCAAGAACTACGAAGGCCTGGAAGTGTCCATGCAGCACGGACAGTTCAGCCAGGGCGATGGCAAGGACAGCACGTTCTCGCTGGTCACCGGCGCCCGTGGGGAGCGTGGCGGATACACCCTCGCACTGGAATACCAGAAGTCAGACCCGGTGTTTGCCCGCGACCGCGAGTTCTCCCGGTACGGCGGCGCCGGCCCCAACTATCCGGGCGCGGACTGGAGCAACATCAGCCAGAACGGTTCGTGGTGCGACCCGGCGCTCTACAAGTGCAATACCGGTGACGCCGTATTCAAGACCCTCAATCGTGGTGGCGATCCGAAGAACCCGAACGACTACCACCCGATCACGCCGGCCGAGTTCGCCAACGGCAATGAGCAGATGCATCTGCAGACCGGCATCGAGCGCCGCTCGCTGTTCCTCAGCACCGACTACGCGCTGACCGACCAGATCAAGTTCACCGCCGACATCGGCTACAACGAGCGAACCACCGACCAGCAGATCGCGGGTTACCCGTACCAGTCCACCAAGTTCGGCACGCCGCTGGATGCGGCCAGCGTGTTCAACCCGGTCGACCACAGCATCGCGTTCAATCGCCGCCTGTGGGAGGTGCCACGCACCACCGAGAGCAAGCTGAAGTCGCTGCGGGTAGCACCCAGTCTGTCCGGCTACTTCGAGCTGGGCACCAAGACGTACGACTGGGAAGTCGGCGCGTTGTTCAACCGCAATGAAGTTACAAAAACAGGCCGTGGCGACATGAGCCTGATCGCTTCCCGGCAGGCATTGGGGCCCTCCTACCTCGATGCCAACGGTGTGGCCCGGTGTGGCACGGCGGCATCGCCGGTCTCGGGTTGCCTGGCCTGGAATCCTTTGCTGCCGTTCGGAGTCGCGGGGGCTGGCTCTCTCTCCGATCCCGAACTGCAGCGCTTCTTGTTCCCGACGTTCAACGATACCGGCATCACCAAGACCCGCAGTTACTTCGCCAACATCTCCGGCCCGGTGATCGAACTGCCCGCCGGTGACCTGTCCGTCGCGCTGGGCTACCAGTACCGCAAGGAAGAAGGCCGCTTCGTGCCTGATGCCTTCGCCCAGTCACGGCAGAGCACGGCGCTTGGTGCGTCCACCACCGCCGGTGACTACAGCCTCAACGAGTTCTTCGCCGAAGTGAACGTGCCGATCCTGCGCGACCTGCCGTTCGCCAAGGAACTGACCGTGAACCTGGCTACGCGCTACTCCGACTACAGCAACTTCGGCAGCACCACCAATTCCAAGGCGAGCTTCGCCTGGCGTCCGATCGAAGAGCTCATGATCCGCGGCACCTTCGCCGAAGGCTTCCGCGCACCGAGCATCTCCGATCTGTATGGCGGCCTGGGCACCAGCTTCGAAACCTATGTCGACCCGTGCGGCATCGGCGCCACCAACAGCGTCAACGGCAACGCTGCCTGCAACGCTGCCGGCGTCCCGCTGGGCTACCAGCAGCTGAACCAGAGCCTGAAGCCCTGCGCCAGCTATCCGTGCGCCACGCCTGACGAGTTCACCACCGGCTCCGATCCGAAGCTGCGCCCGGAAGAGTCCAAGAGCAAGACCGTGGGTGTGGTCTGGAGCCCGCGCTGGGTCGACGGGCTGGACATCAACCTCGACTGGTACAGCTACAAGATCACCAACATGATCATCCAGGACAGCGTCGACCGTATCCTGCGTGACTGCTACGTGCTCGGCAACGCGTCGCGCTGCGGCAGCGTCAAGCGCGCTGGCGATGGCCACATCACCAGCATGTTCTACGGCCTGGCCAATCTGGGCTCGATGGAAACCGAAGGTTGGGACCTGGGCATCCGCTACCGCCTGCCCGAGTTCTCGTTCGGCCGCTTCACCATCGACCTGCAGAACAGCTATGTCTCCAAGTACGACGAGCAGAACCAGAATTCGGCGGGCGATACGATCATGATGGGCCGGATCGGCCAGCCGGGTATTTCCCGCCTGCGCTCGAACCTGGGCGTGAACTGGCAGCTCGGCAACTTCAGCACGCAGTACACCGTGCGCTACTACTCCGGCATGGTGGAAAACTGCGTACCGAACCGTCCTTGTACCCTGCCCGACCGCTACGCCTACGGTGAACCGGATGCCCTGCGCAAGGTCGGTTCGAATGCCTTCCACGACATCCAGGTCAGCTACAAGCTGCCGTGGGATGGCACCGTGGCGCTGGGTTCGAACAACGTGTTCAACCACCAGGGCCCGATCATGTTCTCCAAGCCGTCCAGCTCCTTCCCCTACTACGGTGGCTTCGATATCGGCCGCACCGTGTACGTGAAGTACTCGCAGCGCTTCTGACGGGCATGTCCGTGCTCGTGGCCGGCGGAAGGGGAGTCCGCCGGCCACGATGCACACCGCCTCCACCCAATCTCCATTGTTCTTCGACGGAATCTCCAAGGTTCCCGGCAACACTGATGTCATGACGGCTGAGGAGCAGGACCGCATGGATTGCCACGCGCCCCGACACTGCACGTCCGTCTCCAGGTTCACCACTGAATGTGAAGGTGCGGCCGGGTTCCGATGTTCCGGTCGTACCGCCGCAAGGGAAGTACGAGATGACGACGGCAGTTCGCACCGGCCTGACCGACCTGGTCGCTGACGCGCAGCGGTACCTGCGCAGGATTCTCCCGGGGCTTGCCTCGGCGGTGCATCCACTTGCTTCATCGCATGCCATTCCACACGCCATGGCATCGCGTTACCACCTCGCGGGGCTGATGCTTTACGGGGAAACCCCCGCCATGCTCGCCGTGGCCCGCGAACCGGGCGAATCCAGCACCCGCGTTATCCAGGATGTGCGCTGCCTGCGCTCTGCAGCGAATGCACTGGTGCTGTACGTCTCGCCCTATCTCACGCCGACCCAGCGCCGCTTCCTGGTCGAGAACCACATCGACTTCGTGGTCCCGCACACTCAGTTGTTCGCGCCCAGCCTGGCCATTGAGTTCCGCGACGACCCCGATCATGAGAAGAAGGCCATCTCGCTGCTGCCTTCGGCGCAGGCCGTGCTGATCCATGTGCTGCTGAGCGGCCAGTCGCGCTGGTGGTCACCGCGCGAGATCAGTGCCGTCGCCGGCTACACCTCGATGACGGCGTCGCGCCTGTCTGCCGAACTGGTCGGTCGCGGCCTGGTCGAGCGCTCCACCGGTGGCCGCGAGCGCTTCCTGAAGCTGGCCGGCAACCGCGACGAGGTCTGGGCCAGGGCACAGCCGTTCCTGCGTTCCCCCATCCTGAAGGAAGTGGATGTCTGCTGGGGCCCGACCGCCGAGGCACTCCGCGATGCGGGGCATCCGGCGCCGACGGCAGGCCTCGACGCGCTTGCTGAAACCTCACCGCCCCCGATCGGTGGCACCCGCGCACTGCACATCGATGCGTGGCGGCTGCTGGGCGCACTTCCCCTGCCCGGTCCGGACTGCCTCCAGAGCGCACGGCTGCAGATCTGGGCCTATCCGCCGGCATTCACCAGTATTGGCGATGTGGTGGACCCGCTTTCGCTGTATCTCAGCCTGCAGGGCAAACGTGGCCATGATGCAGACGCGCTGCAACAGCGGGTGGAACAGGCGCTGAGCGGAGACACGTATCCCGCATGACCGAAGCCCTATGCGGGCTGCTCGCTCGGCACTGCAGCAGCGCGCCTGGCGCTGTACTCGGCGAACACCACGCCGGACACCGCCAGCAGGCCACCACCCAGTACCCAGCCACCGAGCGATTCTCCCAGCAGCAGTACAGCCAGCGCGGCGGTCACGATCGGCACCAGGTTGAAGAAGCCAGAGACGCGCGCAGCGCCCAGGCGTGACAGTCCGGTCATCCAGGTCAGCGGCGCCAGGATCGAAGCGCACACAGCGGCGAAGCCGATGCAGCCGACCGCCGTGAGGTTATTCACCCCGGTGCCGACCAGCAGCTGTACCGGCAACAGGATCAGCGATGCAGCGGTGGCCTGCAGGAACAGCGACTCCAGCACCGACAGCGGAATCTTCCAGCGCTGCATCAGCACGTTGTAGGCGGCGAACGCCAATGCACCGATCAGCATGATCGCGTCGCCGCGGTTCAGGCCCTGCGCTGCCAACCGCGCCAGGTCGCCCTGCGAGACCACCGCCACCACACCGGCAGTGGAGATCACCGCGCCAAGAATGGAAGTGCCTCGCACCGGATGGCCCATGAACACGCGCGACAGCGCCAGCGCGATCAACGGAATCAGCGCCTGGATCACCCCCATGTTGGTGGCCGAGGTGAAGTGCGCCGCATAGTAGGCCAGGCACTGGTACATCACCCCACCCAGGCAGCCCAGCACCAGGAAGCGCCCGAGATTGGCGCGCACGGTCGGCAGGTTTTCGCGCAGACGTGGCAGCGCGAACGGCAGCAGGACCACCGCCGCGACCAGCCAGCGGAAGAAGCCGATGTCGATGGGGCCGACCGAGCCCGAGGCGAGCTTGGTGACAATGGTGTTCGCGCCCCACAGCAGGCAGGCGAGGATCGGGAAAAGATAGTTCACGGAACGCGGGTGTACGTGGGGGATTGCCCAGCGTACGCTTGGCGCATATCGAGGACATCCCGAAAATGCGCCACTCCGACCCCGGCTTGCGGCAACCGATGGAGCCGATCCCCACCTTCCGCGAACTGCCTGGCCCGATCTACTTCCGGCAGGGTGCGATGGAACCCACGGACTGGGGGACGCACAGCCATCCGTGGGGCCAGTTCAACTTTGTCGCACAGGGTGTGATGGAGATGAAGATCGACGGCGAGTGGATGGTGTCCCCGCCGCACTACGCGATCTGGATTCCACCGGGGATGGCCCACTACTCGCGCAACCGCTCGCAACTGGCCTATCGCTCGGCCTATCTGTCGCCGGCCTTGTCACGCCGGTTGCCTGATCGCTGCCGTGCACTGGAAGTCAGCCCGCTGCTGCGCGAGCTGCTGCACGAACTGGCACGGCAGGGTGTGACCGATCCGCGGACGCCGGCCCATCGGCGCATGGCCACCGTGGTCATCGACCAGATCGTCAATGCGGCCGTACTGCCCAGCTTCCTGCCGATCGCCAGCAGCGATGCACTGAAGCAGGTGATGGCGTACATGGAGAAACACCTGTCGGTGGCCGAATCGGTTGCCGAAATCGCGCAGCGGCACCACATGAGCGTGCGCAAGCTGGAGCGCATGGCACGTAGCGAGCTGGGCATGTCGCTCGGTGACTGGCGTGGACGGGTGAAGTTCGTGCGCGCCACCGAGGCGCTGTGCACCCGCCGGCCGATCAGCCGGATCGCCGAGGAGCTTGGCTATTCCGGCGTCAGCGCCTTCGCCGAGATGTTCAAGCGGCACGCGCAGTGCACACCGGACCAGTACCGGAAACTGCATCAGGCGGCGTGAACGACGCAGCGGGCGCTGTCGATTTCCCGCCTCCCCGTTCGTCGGAACAGGAAAGGCCCCCCTTCGGCCTGCTGGAGCCCCCCCGATGTGCCCGATCCTCACCGCCTTCGCCACTTCCCCTGACCGCGGCCAGGGCCTGGCCCGTGACATGCGCGTACGCTGGGCGCTGGAGGAGCTGGCCGTGCCCTATGACGTGCAGCTGCTCAGCATCGCGGAGCTGAAGCAACCCGCACACCTGGCGCGCAATCCCTTCGGGCAGATCCCCACCTGGCAGGACGGCGGCCAGGTCCTGTTCGAATCCGGCGCGATCGTGCTGCACCTGGCCGAGCAGCATGCCGGCCTGCTCCCTGCTGATCCGGATGCGCGCATGCGCGCCATCATGTGGGTGTTCGCTGCGCTGAACACGGTGGAACCGCCCATCGTCGAGCGCTCGATGGCCTGGGTGCTGGAACGCGAGCAGCCCTGGTACGCGCAGCGTCTGCCAATGCTCGATGAGCGCGTGCGTATGCGGCTGTCACAGCTGTCCGCCTGGCTGGGCTCGGCGTCGTGGCTGGAGGGCGAGTTCAGCGCCGGCGACCTGATGATGGTCTCGGTACTGCTGCGGCTGAAGAGCAGTGGCCTCCTCGATGAGTACCCGCAGGTGGTGGCCTATGTGGGCCGTGCAACGCAGCGCCCCGCCTACCAGCGTGCGTTTGCTGCGCAGCTGGCGGTGTTCCAGAACGCCTGACGCTACGCCCGTGGGCAGGCCTCAGTGCAGACTGCGCCGAGATGCGGCCTGCACCAGCATCAGCTGCGCCACCAGGATCAGCATCGCGCAACCTGACAGCAGCCACGGGTCGATGTACCACTGCGCGTTGAAGCTGAAATCTCCGGCGGAAATACGCTTCCAGCCGTTGAAGTGCTGCATCGCCGCGACCACGAATGCGAAGCCGCCCGCGGTATACGACAACCACGGCACGATGAGGCCGCCCGGTCGCGCGAACAGCGTCAGCACACCCAGCACGCCGATGATCGTGCGCTGCACGCGGCAGAACGGGCAGACATAGGCCATCCCGCTCCATTCCACCGCCCAGGCCAACAGGCTGACCAGCACGGCCGCGCCTGCGGCTGTGTACAGGACTTTCGGCGTGATCGTCATGCCACCCTCGTGTGCCATCCCGTGCTCCTTGGTTGAAAGACCCGGGCAGCGTAGCAGTGCCGCAGCCTCATCCCTTCTTGATGACGGTCCGCTTGCCGATGGTGCTGGTCTTGCCGGCGGTCGGCTTGGCCAGGCCAGGAATCAGGAAATCGGTGGCCTTGTGACCCATCGACACCTTGGACGCCAACCAGCGCGGCATGCGCCCGCGACCGGTCCAGGTCAGGCGCTTGTATTCCGGGTCGCGATACTTGGGCGCGACTTTGCCGGATTTCCGGCGGGCGGGCTTGCGGGCGGGCGCAGGTGTTTCCGAGGCTTCGCCACCGAAGAGTTCTTCGAGGGTGTAACCGGCCTCCGCCGCGGCGGCCTTCAACATCCGCCGCACCGCGCTGGCCGGGCGGCGGCTGGAAATGAGCTGTTTCCGCTGTTCAGCGGCAACCACCAAGGCGCCCAGCTCCCGAAGGCTGAGCGATTCAATATCGATCGTCATGGTGGAAAGGTCTCCTGCGGGCGGCCAGCTGTCAAGGCGCCTTGCCCGGTACGTAGACACGGGCTTCACTGCCGGTGGGCTCCGATCGCCTTCGCCGGCCATCTCCGAGGACACCGACGTGAGCCACTCATCCCATTCGCTCGCTTACCTGCTTGCACGCATCCTGCTGATGGCGCTGTTCCTGATCTCCGGCCTGGGCAAGCTTGGTGATCTCAGCGGCACCCAGGGCTACATGGAAGCGATGGGGGTACCCGGCATCCTCCTCTGGCCGACCATCGCCTTCGAGATCGGCAGCGGGCTGTGCATCCTGCTCGGCTTCCAGACCCGGCTGGTGTCGGTCGTGCTGGTGGGTTTCAGCCTGGTCACCGCCTTCATCTTCCACCACAACTTCGCCGACCAGACCCAGCAGATCATGTTCCTGAAGAACCTGGGGCTGGCCGGTGGCTTCCTGCTGCTGGCCTGCACCGGGGCTGGGCGGTACAGCATTGATGGCAGGGGGCGGCGCGGGTGAAATTCATCGCTGTGCGCGCCGCCTGATCCGGAAATGATCCCGGTAGGCCGAAGGGGACATGCCAACGATGCTCTGGAATGCCTTGCGAAATGCGCTCACATCGTCGTATCCCAATGTCGAGGCCAGTTGCGCAACAGGGATATCGCCGAGCTGCAGCGCATCCCTGGCCTTGGCCATCCTGACCTGCCGGATGTAGTCGGCCGGATTGAGTCCCGTGGCCTTCTGGAATCGCCGGATGAATGTTCTTTCGGTCAGGTGGGCACACTCAGCCAAGGTACTCACCGTGTGGCGCAACCCGGGTTCAGCAAGGATGGATCGCTGAACAGCCAGCAGCGCTGCGTCATCGTGATCCAGCCTTGGCAGGAATCCCTGCAGTGGCCGCTGGTCCTGCCGGATCCCGTCACTGAGCATGAAACGGGCTGTTGCCAGCATCACGCTTGAGCCCATCGTGCGATCGACGATCAACAGGCCCAGATCATTCCACGCAAGGATCGCGCCTGACGTAATGACGTCGCCATCATCAATGACGACATTCTCGGTGGTCACCTGGACGTCGGTGTAGGTGCTGGCAAGCAGGCCCGCGAACGCCCAGTGCGTCGTGACCCGTCGCCGTGCAAGCAGGCCGGTCTGGGCAAGCACGAAAGCGCCTGCGCAGACGGAGCACATGATCGTGCCGCCTGAATGGAGTGCTTTGAGCCACTGCGCCTCGTGTGGCATCGCGGACATGCGCTCAGGCATCGCCACACTCGGCGGTGAGATCACGAAGGCGGGGGCATTCACATCGCCGGGATCGCTGTCCCAGCAACATTCCAGGCGGGTCGATCGCGGGTTCCATTGCCAATGCGTCACCCGGATGAAGCACCGCCGTTCATCCTCGTGAGGATACGCAGCCCATTCATTCGCGATCCGGAACAGATCGGTCAGGCCATGGATGGCCGCCATCTGGCAATCCGGGTAGATCAGCAAAGCGACTTCGATCCGCTTGTCAGTTTCGATACGCATGAATGTCACCTCCGCCAATTTCAATTGATAGAGCACTGCCTAGAATGGATTCGGGCGGAGTGATGGCTGCCTCAGCATAGAAGGAATCGCATGCCTGGGGCCACTCCCGCGAGATTCACCGTCAGCGTCCCTGCTCCTGCACCGATGCAGGCCGCCGCGACGCAGGACGTTCTCCAAACCCAACAGCGAGGAACCCCGAAATGGCTACGGTTACCACCAAAGACGGCGTCGAGATCTTCTACAAGGACTGGGGTCCGCGCGACGCCAAGGTCATCCATTTCCATCATGGCTGGCCGCTCACCGCCGACGATTGGGACGCGCAGATGCTGTTCTTCGTCAACAAGGGCTATCGCGTGGTCGCGCACGATCGCCGCGGACACGGCCGCTCCAGCCAGGTATGGGACGGGCATGACATGGACCACTATGCCGACGATGTTGCTGCAGTGGTCGAAAAGCTGGGCACCCAGGGTGCCATGCATGTGGGCCATTCCACCGGCGGCGGCCAGGTGGTGCGCTACATCGCGCGCCATGGCGAGAAGAACGTGTCCAAGGCGGTATTGATCAGCTCGGTGCCGCCATTGATGGTCAAAACCGCAGCCAACCCACAGGGCACGCCCAAGGACGTCTTCGACGATTTCCAGGCACAGCTGGCGGCCAATCGTGCGCAGTTTTACCACGACGTACCGGCCGGACCGTTCTACGGCTACAACCGCCCCGGTGCGAAGCCGTCGGACGCGGTGATCTGGAACTGGTGGCGGCAGGGCATGCAGGGCTCGGCCAAGGCGCACTACGATGGCATCGTGGCCTTCTCCCAGACCGACTTCACCGAAGACCTGAAGGGCATCTCCATCCCTGTGCTGGTGATCCATGGCGACGATGACCAGGTGGTTCCGTATGCCGACTCGGGTGTTCTTTCCGCGAAGCTGGTAAAGAACGGCACGCTGATCACCTACGAAGGTGCGCCGCACGGCATCCCGACCACACATGCCGACCGGGTCAACGCCGACCTGCTGGCGTTCCTGGAAAGCTGATCGTGAAGAATCCGGGAAGTGCTTCAGGTACTTCCCGGACCGTCCGGCAAGCGGATTCCGTTCGCGGCGACGAACGCACGCGACGCATGCCAGTAGTCCAGTGGTGGCGTCTGCAGCTCAGGTTTGGACCAGTAGCCATCGATCTGCAGCACGCTCATCACATCAACCCATGCAGCGCGCGCATCGTGGACGCGCATGCGCCAGCGATGATGCGGCGGAAAGTACGCGTAGTGCTCAAGCGCCTTCCGCTGTGCCTGCTCTTCGTCAATCCCTGCCTGATGGATCAACGTCCACGCATGCATATGGCGCGCGTGCGCAAGCGCACCGAGATACTCATCCTCATCCAGCAAGGGAATCGGCTCGCCGCGCGCCAGGCACAGCGCGTCCGATTCGGTGTCGTACTCCAGCGACGGCTGCAACAGTTCCGGGTTCTGGTGCCAGTACCCTTCGCCCAGCACATGCAGCATCGCCCAATGCCAGGGCTCGTCGTGGAAGAGCAGTTCGTGCTCGTATTCGTGGCCGGCGGCCTGGTCCGGATAGCGTTCGCGTGCCTGTTCGATTGCCAGCGCTTCGGGAATCTGGCCGTAGCGCACCAGGCACCAGGCGAACAGATGCCGGCTGTCTTCGATTTCAGTGGTGAAGTCTTCCACGGACGTATCGGTGTTGGGCATGGTCGATTCCTGCATGCGAGCCACCCACCATCGGGCCCGACGAGTGTGCCGGAATGCACCAGCGAGCAGATCATCTTCGAAGTCAGCTGACGGACCAGACCACAGCAATATAAACAAAAACTGAACCCGGACCACGGGTGACTGGGGGAGGGTGCACCACTTCTCCGTTGTATGCAGGCGATCCAGATATGCGCAATACGAATTCAACGCAAGGAACCTGTCCCGGCATCATGGAAAACCGAAGTTCATCGCAGAAATTCGCTGCAGCACTCATCATTGCCGTACTCGCCACGGGAGCAGTAGCGGCCTTTCTCCTCCTTCGCCCCACGCCACAGCCCTCGCAAACAGCACTGGATGTTGAACAGGCGGGCGGGCAGCGCAGCGATCCAGCCACCTCGCCATCCCCAGTGGCATCGACCGCGTTACGGCCTGCAAGCAGCACGAGCATGCTGTTTCCTGGTGTTCCGCAGAATCGCGATGCCATGGAGCCCAAGGACGATGATCCATTTGATGGGCGTAGCCGCGAAGAGCAACGCTGGCTGGACGAACACGGCTATCCGAATACCGCACAGTGGGCTTCCTATTCCAGCGCGCCCGATGCGTTGCTGGAACAGGCCGCCAATAACGGCGACAAGCTTGCCCGCACGATGCTGGACTCGCGAAGGCTCCCCGATCGAGCGGCCCTGGACCAGATGATGTCGTCCGCAGTGGACGGCAACTACTTTGCGCTGCAGTTGCTTGCGACACATTTCGCATCCACCGGTCGAGCGGGAAACATCAACGCATACGCGGTTTCGCGTGTCCTGGAGATGCGCGCAGACCCTTCCGCCGCGCTTGGCAGGGAAATCATGTTCTCTGCGCCACTCACTATCGAGGAGCGGATGCAGGGGGAGGCCGAAGCACTTCGTCTGAACGCTACTTTCAACCAGCTTTACCAGGGAAGAACCGGCAACGCGTTCGTTCCCGATTACCGCCCGTTCCCCGTTGACAACTCGCAAGGATGGCAATGAAACCTGTAAGTAAATTCGTCCTGGCCACCGCAGCTTTCACCGTTACCGGTGTTGCTCTGGCCTGCACCGTTCTTCCAATGCTCCCGTTCTCGATATCGGTCGACCTGAAAGATATCGCGGCAGCCAAGCAAGCCGGCGCCTCCTCTGCAGAGGCACCCAACAAGGCATTCCTCAAGAAACTGGATGAGACCGCTGAAAGGACCTTCGGTGCGGATGCATGGCGCAACACGTCTTTCGTCGGCAACGTCATGTACAAGACAAAAATCATGATGATGACCGGCTCAAGCATGATCACCGTCAGCAAGCCGTGCGGGAAGTCGGCAGAAGAGTCAGGCGGCACTGAAGACAGCTTCGCCTCGACACCCCCGTCTGGCGGCGGCGGAGGTGGTGGCAGCACTGGCGGTGGTGGCGGGATCGGCGGCTGGTTCCCCGGTGGTGGTGGGTGCTTCGGCAACTGTCAGCCGCCCCCGCCCGGTCGCGTGGGTCCGATCGAGAATCTTCCGCGATCCTGAGGGCACTTCTCAATGAAAGGGCATCGCCGCAAGGTGCTGCCCTTGGTGCCCCTGATGCACCAGCCAGAAGCCATTGGGGCGTCGTCACTGGACTTCGTCGGACGTTGATGTGGTGTCCACCAGCACCCACAAATCCTCGCAAGTGATTGATTTTATTAAAAATCATTCTAATTCAATCTACTTTTGAATCACTAATCGACTCACACATCGCTCTACTGCTCGCGGCATCCGTTCTGCCGTGAACAGACCTGGGGACGTATAGGACCCCAGATCCATTCAGCCGAATAGCCATCCTCAGCCACCAGAATCAGAGCGGGAGTAGCTTCGCTTTATCCAAGCCTCGTAGATGCTGCCGGCCTCTGCCCAATCGTCATAGGGTGAACCCGCGTCGGTTGTCTCCTTGAGAATTCGGCCTGTGTACGCTTGCTGCAGCTCCCTTTTTCGCCCGGCCGCCAGCGAGTCGATATTCTCTGGCCGTTCTCCAATGTCATAGCCCACCCACCAAGCACGGTTGTAGCCGTTCGGCGTGGCAGCCAGCACCGCGAAGCCGGTGGCGGTGTGATCCGTGTTGGGTTCGGGATTCAATGCAACGTCATAGTCCGGAGCGTTCACGTACGGCCTCGCATTCGTTGATGCCGCCTTATGCTCGTCCAAGATAGCTTTGAGTGTTTGGCAGACATCCTCCCAGCCAAAGTAGCTGGTCGAGCCATCAATAGCGCTGATTGGTGCGCTGTTGATTCTCAGCCCATCCAGCGAGCCATCTGGTAGCCGCAAGAAGTAGCTTGTCGTATTCCCACAGTCGCATCCGGTAATGGGGCGGCCATTGAACCAGTTCACCCCCCAAATCAGCGGATTTGGTCCAGTAGCCAAGCGACAAGACTCCAATGCTCCCTGCTCTCGTGCACTCCACCATCCAGGAACCGGTCCGCCCCCTGCATCGCCAGCCGTGAGGTAAATAAAGACCACTCTGGCGCCCGATTGAATATCGAGATATGCCTGCTCCCCACGGAACAGCTGCCAGTCA
Source organism: Stenotrophomonas sp. WED208 (assembly GCF_040984485.1). Lineage (NCBI taxonomy): Bacteria > Pseudomonadati > Pseudomonadota > Gammaproteobacteria > Lysobacterales > Lysobacteraceae > Stenotrophomonas > Stenotrophomonas sp. WED208. The sequence goes on along the minus strand of NZ_JAZARB010000001.1, from coordinate 516,011 downwards.
TCCTGATGCGGCCCAACGTAGAAGGTCACATTCGTCATCTGAGACTCCCAAGCTTCACCCCTAATGGGCTCTGCCAGCTTAGGTCGCGCGACGCTCATAGACTGAGACGCGGCGCTCCCAACTTCCAACATCTACTAGGCATGCTCATGGCTGACATTGATATCAGCTGGGTCCAACCAGCTCTCCAGAATCTGTCCACAGAAATTGAGGGTCTGAGATCTCAGCTATCGATCATGCGCGTCGATCTCTCAGGCAAGGACTGGCGTACTGCAGACGAGGCCGCCCACTACCCCGGCGTGTCGTCCCGTCAGTTTCGAAGGAACGCCCCTGATCTGGGCCTTGTGCCCAGAAGCTTCATGGGCAAGCAGCTCTATGCGAAGAACGAGCTGTACAGAGCAACCGAAAACTCCCGCAACTGGAAATCTCGAGGGAACACCTGGCGCCTCCCTGGTTCCTACCTCGCCCCAGATGGAGCAAGCGCTGGCTCGGCTGCGGCACCATGACGAGCGCAAGGGGAAACCCTAGTGGCTCCTTCCGACAAGCTAATGACCGTTGCAGAAGCGGCAGAACAAAGCACGTGCTCTGCCAAGACGATACGCAGAGCTATTGATAGCGGGCGACTGACCGCTGTAAGACTCAGGCAGAGAGCCAAGTCGGATCGTATCCATCGAGAAGACTTGGAGGCTTGGTGGAGGCAGTGCCGCCTGCGACCCGCAGCAGTCCCAATAGACCTATACGTGACATCACCCCATCGCTCGATACGGCGAGGGCAAGGGGTCGAGAGAAGGCAGGGAATCAGTGCCAAGGGCAACACGCGCTGCCAGCGCTCTTGCCTTGGACAAGGCTGGCCGCCCATTCGTCCTTGGTCTGCCACATCTTCTGGACACCAATGTGCACACGCCCCCCGCGTTCCTTGGCTGGGGAAACTTGGGCGATCTGCCGACCGCTCCACCTCAGCACCCAGTTGTCACTCAGCTGGCCCCAGCCAGAGGGGACGGGAGCGGTGCGGAAACCCTGGTAGCCGTGCATGGGAAGCATGACCAGAAGGATATTGCCGAGCGTCTCAGCCGCTGCGATTCGCTCAACCGCAAGTTTTAACCGCTCAGGAAGCCCTGCCCCCCCCTACCACTGCTGCCTCGTAGGCGTTTCCCTATATGTCGGCGAGTGATTTTCCTATTGCGAATATCCAAGTCCGTTGAGACCTTCCAGCTGCCCATCGGGCATTCATCAACTTGACAGTGGAGTGATCATGAAGATCCAAAATGTCTTGCTTGGTTTGATCGTTGCTGCCGCTGCAGCGGCCGGGACCGTAGGCGTTGTGCCCACCGCCAATGCCGCTTCCTTCCACACTTCGTGCGTCCCCGCCGGCGGCGGCATGGCTCGCTGCACCCAAACCTTCTGTCATGAAGGAGCGTGCGTAGTCACTGATACCTGGACGCAACCGATGCGCGAGGTCATCGAGTTCCAGTGACACCCAGGCGCAGCGGTATATGCCGCTGCGCTATTCAACGGAGTGCGGCATCCAGTATGCGGCCCATGTCAGAGAGCCCCAAGATCTTTCACCACCGACTGCCCCTGCTGAAGGAACCCGATCAGCAGACGGCCGCCGGCGACTTGCCGACCCATCTGCTCATTGAGGTAATTGGCCTGGAGCCGTCCCGCCGTCATCAGGTCGGCGTGCACATGCTGGGCATCACGGCCTTGAGTGGATCACCTGGTGACGCGAACTGGCCGCCGATGGGCAGCACTGACGTAGCCTGCCGGCTGTCGATCTTGGCGTAAACCGTGGCCATCGTCCTGCCGCCTCTGATGGTACTAATTTGAAAATCGCTACATCCAAAAGGAAATTGAAATGAAGCGTCTTCGTATTGCCGGAATTGCTGCAGCTGCGCTGTTTTCGTTCTACTCCAGCCATGCGCTGTGTTCTTCAGAGTTTGAGACCGAGGACAACAGCACCCCAATAGCTACATACTCAAGGATGTTCGGGGTATCCAAGATTGAAGCTCAGGCGCGATTCCTCGTCATGGCGGAATCGACCAAAGTACAAGAGATCCTTCGAACCAAGTATCCAACGACATTCGGCGGACTGTATGTGGAGCACCAGCCCCAATTCCGTGTTGTTGTACGTTTCACAGAGTCCCCGGTAGAAAGTCTGCGCTCAGTGACCGCGGACCCCGCCTTCGTTGCTCTGCCAGCATCCCATTCGTTGGTTGAACTTGGTGCGGCTCAACAAGCCGTTGGTGAGGAGCTCCATCGAAATGGGATCAATTTCCTCTCACGCCTGGACTTGGAGCATTCAACCGTTGAATTTTCTGTTGAAGATCCGCAGCTGGTGGAACAGCCCATGCGTTCCCTACGCTCGGAAATTCCGTTCATTCGATTTAAGAGAACCACTGGCTTCTTGCAGCCCACGCTACTGGAAATTTCGCTGAGCTCTGCCCAGAAGCTCAAGGAGCCACCGGGATCCTACTGCACCAGCGGGTTTGGCGTTAAGAGCGGCACGACTCGCGGCATCACTACAGCGGGGCACTGCGATAACACGTTGACGCATAGTGGAAATCCCTTGACCTTTCAGGCCGAAAAAAAATCCGGCTCAGAGGACATTCAATGGCATACCTATCCAGACACGAGCCGGTATCACTACGTTCCCTCCCACCGCGTCGAGGCAGGATCTCAGAGCCGTCTTATGGTCGCCGTAAGGCCGCGCTCAGAGATGAAGGTGGGGGACATTGTCTGTAAGTACGGAAAATCAACGTATGAGACGTGCGGCCTCATCACCGATCTTAAATTTCAAGCAACCTTTGAAAACGCTATCGGCGAATTCGTTCGGGTGGTTAGCCCGGAAGGCCGCACCATGACGGATTTTGGCGATAGCGGTGGCCCTGTCTATGGGACGCAGAAGCCTGATGGGCGCTTCTACGACACCGCGTATGGCATGGTTCATGGGCGGGGCAATTCAGGGACAGAGTTCTATAAAGATCTCTTCTTCATGCCTACCGACTATTTCGCCAGCTTGGGCCTGCAGATCCTTACCACTGCGGATGATCCGTAACTCACACAGGAACCCCCGGCTCGCCGGGGGTTCATTTCCCGCACTCTGCCGATGCAGTCGTCTATTGGCCAAGAGCACCTAGGTCCACGTCACCGTCCCGCTAAAACGGCATTTTCCAATTAGCCGGTCGCCACGATTGTCGGTCAAATCCACCTAGAACCAAGTCAATCCATCGCCTGTTGCTGAAAATGTCCAGCTGGAGATCACCAGAGGTCGTCCTCTGGATCACATCGTCATTGACAACCGGCGGGTTACGACTCGAGCCCAAGTCTAAGGGGAAAGATTTTCAGGCAATTGATGAATGCACATCAGCATGAGTTGGCCATCCCGGCCAACTTATGCCTACGCCCACAACTCTGGACTTCGCTGGACGTTGATGTGGTGGGCCCATCAGGATTCGAACCTGAAACCAAGGGATTATGAGTCCCCTGCTCTAACCGTTGAGCTATAGGCCCTGCGCAGCGTCACAGTGTAGTGGAGGCCGCGCACGATCGGCTACCCGGCAGCAGCAAGAACCTCAGCAACGTGCCCCAACCGCTTCTCCGCCGCTTCCGCGAACCACGCCTGCCGCCGCAGGTGGGCGTGGAACAACGCCACCGTCCTCCTGGCCTCTTCCAGCCCAATCTGGTTGCCGCCGCCGAAGCCAGCAAGCAGTCCGGCACCCGACTGTGTCAGCAATGCCAACGTCGCTCGTCGGGCGAACCCCAGTGGATCCTCGCGCTCATCACGCAGCACATCGTCCCAGTCCAACAACGGGGGGAAGTCGCAGCCACGCGTATCCGAGCCACCCCAGCCGCACCCACCGTCAATCTCCGTCAGCCCCATATTCACTCTCCTACGATTCGTCGAACCTCTTCCGCCTCCTGTTGAGAGAGGCGACCGGGTGCTTCAACACGGTCGTAGGGCCGCCCGCAGCTTTCCCCTTGCAGGGTCTTGTATGGCTGCGCGCCACCCGGCCAGAAACCCTTGGGCTCACCGGAATGGCGAGAGTTGCGGTTTGGCCTTGGATTGCCTGCTGTTGCGGCAGACAGTCCGCCTACGACGGTGTGTTGAGCACCTGCGGAGGACTGTGTGGAAGGAAGGCTAGAGGCTTCAATTGGTGAATGCGACATTGCGTGCGCTTGTTACTCCCATCCGACTACTCATTTCATTGAGGCACTTGGGGTTTCGGCTGAATGACCACTTCCCCCGGCAGCGAATCGCGGCGAAGGCCTCAACAATTCTCAAGCCAGTTGCGTCACAAGGCTCAGCAATGAGGCCTGTGTGCGTTCACGTGCGTAGCCGGATACGTCACCGCGAACAGCAGCCGAGCATGGCTCGGCTCTACAGGAGAGAGCAGGCAAAGCACACGCCATCCCAAAAAGAAAAACCCCGCACCAGGCGGGGTTTTTCTCAACGCTTCAACAGCCGCCGGATATCAATCGATATCCAGGAAGCTGCGCAGCTGCTCCGAGCGGCTCGGGTGACGCAGCTTGCGCAGGGCCTTCGCTTCGATCTGGCGGATGCGCTCGCGGGTCACGTCGAACTGCTTGCCGACCTCTTCCAGCGTGTGGTCGGTATTCATGTCGATGCCGAAGCGCATGCGCAGCACCTTGGCTTCCCTCGGGGTGAGGCCGGCCAGCACGTCGCGCACGGTTTCAGACAGGTTGATGTTGGTGGTGTTCTCGATCGGGGACTCCACGTTGGTGTCCTCGATGAAGTCGCCCAGATGGGAATCCTCGTCGTCGCCGATCGGGGTTTCCATCGAGATCGGCTCCTTGGCGATCTTCATCACCTTGCGGATCTTGTCTTCCGGCATGTCCATTTCCTTGGCCAGCTCCTCCGGCGTAGCCTCGCGGCCGTACTGCTGGAGCATCTGGCGGGAAATGCGGTTCAACTTGTTGATCGTCTCGATCATGTGCACCGGAATACGGATGGTGCGCGCCTGGTCGGCGATCGAGCGGGTGATCGCCTGGCGGATCCACCAGGTGGCGTAGGTCGAGAACTTGTAGCCGCGGCGGTACTCGAACTTGTCCACGGCCTTCATCAGGCCGATGTTGCCTTCCTGGATCAGGTCGAGGAACTGCAGGCCGCGGTTGGTGTACTTCTTGGCGATCGAGATCACCAGGCGCAGGTTGGCCTCGACCATTTCCTTCTTGGCCTTGCGCGCCTTGGCTTCACCGTAGGCCATGGCGCGGCTGATTTCCTTCAGCTCTTCCAGGTCCAGCTGGGTCAGCTTCTCGATGTCGATCGTCGCCTGCTGTTCGGCGATGATCTGGTCCTTCACTTCGCGCAGGGCCGAAGACCACTTCTGCTTGCGCTTCAGTGCGTCTTCCACCCACTCCAGGTTGGTCTGGTTGCCTTCCCAGGAGCGGATGAAGTCCTTGCGCGGCATGCGGGCGGTGACAGTGGCCAGGTTCAGCACGCGGCGCTCGTGGGCCTTGATCGACGCCATGGTGTCGCGCAGCTGCTTGGTCAGCACATCGGTCAGCGGCAGCGGCAGCTTCAGGGTGACGAATACCGCCGACATCTCTTCGCGCAGGCGCGGCAGGTTCTTCTTGTCGCCCTTGGTCGCCGCCTTCTTGAAGGCGTTGAAGGCATCGCTCAGCGCCTGCATGCGCGCAGCGACTTCCTCCGGATCCGGACCGGTCGGTGCGGCTTCTTCCTCGCCACCCTCGACATCATCGTCCTCGTCCTCGTCGCCTTCGGCGTCGGCATCGCTGCTGTCATCGGCAGCAGCCGCCGGCGGCGCCGGCTCTTCGTCGGCCAGGTCGTTGAAGCCAACGATCACTTCGGCCAGGCGCTTCTTGCCTTCCTTGTGGGCTTCGTAGTCGGTCAGCAGCGACTCGACCGAGACCGGGAACTGGCCCAGGGCGGCCTGGACCTGCGAAAGGCCTTCCTCGATGCGCTTGGCGATGGCGATTTCGCCTTCGCGGGTCAGCAGCTCGACGGTGCCCATTTCGCGCATGTACATGCGCACCGGGTCGGTGGTACGGCCACCTTCGGTGTCGAGCGCGCTCAGCGCGGCGGCGGCTTCTTCGGCCGCGGTGTCATCGACTTCGCGGTTACCGGTGTTGCCATCGTTGAGAAGCAGGGTTTCCACATCCGGCGCAACTTCATGGACATCAATGCCCATGCCGTTGATCATGCCGATGATGTCTTCGATCTGTTCCGGGTCGACCATGTCGTCCGGCAGATGGTCATTGACTTCGGCGTAGGTCAGGTAGCCCTGTTCCAGGCCCTTGCTGATCAGTTGCTTGATTTCGGATTGGGCAGGACGTTCGTTGGCCATGTAGTGCTCGCGCCACCGGCTAGGGAGAAATAGGGAACGTAGCATTATACCAGCCCGGGGCCCCGCCTGCCGGGCGGTGGTCCCGCAGGCTCAGGGCCTGAGAAGGAAGGTCACGGGACCGTCATTGACCAGGCTGACGACCATATGGGCACCAAATCGGCCCGTTTCCACCCCTGGCGCGTGATTTTCACGACAGATCTCGACAAATCGATTGAACCCGCGTTCAGCCTCGTCCGGCGCTGCAGCGCTGGTGAAGCTGGGCCGCATGCCCGAACGGGTATCGGCCGCCAGGGTGAACTGGCTGACCAGCAGCAGGCCGCCGCCGGTGTCGCGCAGCGAGCGGTTCATCTTCCCCGCCTCGTCGGCGAACACCCGGTAACCCAGCAGGCGCTCGGCCATGCGCCGCAGCTGGGCTTCGGTATCGCCCGGCTCCATGCCGACCAGGGCCAGCAGGCCCGGGCCGATCTGTCCCACCGCTTCGTCATCGACATGGACGGCGGCCTGGCTGACGCGTTGGATCAGGACGAGCATCGTGGGCTTCCAATGAACAGGGCCGGCCACGATAGCAGCGGCCTTGGCTAAACTGGCGCCGATGAATCCGCAACGCAAAGCCCGGCTGGTCTACCGCGCCACCACCCTGTTCGCCCGCCTGCCCTGGCCAACGCTGCGGGGAGTCGCGCGCGCGCTGGCGTGGGCCTGGATCAATCTCAACGCCCGTGAGAGCCGTGTCACCCGGCGCAACCTGGAACTGGCCTACCCGGAGCTGGACGGCGCCGCACGCGATCGCCTGCACCGCGATCTGCTGCGCTCCACCGCGCTGCAGGCCATCGAGACCCTGCGCCTGTGGAGCCAGGCGCCGGCCGACAACCTGCGCCTGCACCTGAAGCAGCGCCACGGCGAGGCCCTGTACGACGCGGCCCTGGCCAGCGGCAAGGGCGTGATCGTGGCCGCGCCTCACTTCGGCAACTGGGAGCTGCTGAACCAGTGGCTGGCCTCGCGCGGGCAGATCGCCATCGTCTACAAGCCGCCGGAGGACGAAGCCAGCGATGCCTTCCTGCAGCTGGTGCGGGGCGGCCAGAACGTACAGCAGGTGCGCGCTGAAGGCCCGGCCGTGCGCCAGCTGTTCAAGGTGCTCAAGGACGGCGGTGCCACCGGCATCCTGCCCGACCAGCAGCCCAAGGCCGGCGACGGCGTGTTCGTGCCGTTCTTCGGCGTGCAGGCGCTGACCATGACCCTGGTCAACCGGCTGGCCGAGCGCACCGGCGCCACCGTGCTGTACGGCTGGTGCGAGCGCATCGGGCCGGACATGGAATTCGCCCTGCACATCGAGCCGACCGACCCGGCCGTGGCCGACCCGGACCCGCAGGTGGCCGCCACCGCGCTCAATGCCGGCATCGAGCGCATTGCGCGCCGCGATCCGGCGCAGTACCAGTGGACCTACAAGCGCTATACGCTGCGGCCACCAGGCAGCGGCGAGGAAGACCCGTACGCGACCGAAGAGCATCCGCACTGACGGCTGCCGCACTCAGGCCCACATGGCACCTGCGACCGGCGGCCGCACCACGTTGAATACGACGCCGGCGCCCCCATAGAGACTGCGATGTCCGCCTCCCCCGGTCCTGCCATGCCTGCTGCCCCTTCCCTGTTCGGCGATCCCGCCGCGATCCGCTGCGAACGCGCGGTGGCCGAACTGCGCGCCGGTCGCCCGGTGCTACTCCACGATGGTCAGGGCCAGCGCCTGGCGGTGATCGCACTGGACAGCGCCACCGCCAGCAGCTTCGCCACGTTCGCCAGCGCCGCGTGCGAGCGCCACTACCTGTTCCTGACCGCCACCCGCGCCCGCGTGCTCGGCGTGGAGGCCCCGGAAGGAGCACGCCTGCCGCTGGCGGGTGTTGCCTTCGATGCGCTGCCCTCGCTGGGCTACCTGCGCGAGCCGGGCCCGATGCCGGACGGCTGGAGCGCGGGTGACGCCTTCGATGCCGGCGCGGTGGAACTGGCCCGCCTCGGCCTGCTGCTGCCGGCAATGGTGGCGGTGCGCCTGGACGCCGAAGACCGCACCTTTGACGGTGCTGCCGAAGTGGCCCTGTGCGACCTGGCCGAAGGCGCTGCCCATGCGGCCCACGATTACGAACTGGTGGCACGTTCGCCGGTACCGCTGCGCGACGTCGGCATGACCACCTTCGCGGTGTTCCGCGGCGGCGTGGCCCAGCGCGACCAGGTCGCGATCATCGTCGGCGAACCGGACCTGTCGGCAGTGGTGCCTGTGCGCGTGCACTCCTCGTGCCTGACCGGCGACCTGTTCGGTTCGCTGAAGTGCGACTGCGGCGACCAGCTGCGGCGTGGCCTGCGCAAGCTGAAGGAACTGGGCGGCGGTGTGCTGCTGTACCTGGACCAGGAAGGACGCGGCACCGGCATTGCCGCCAAGATGCGCGCCTACGGCTACCAGCACGACGGCCTGGACACCATCGATGCCGATGCACAGCTGGGCTTCGGTGCCGACGAGCGCCGCTACGGCAGTGCGGTGGCGATGCTGCGTGGCCTGGGCATTTCGCGCGTGGCCCTGCTCAGCAACAACCCGACCAAGGCACAGCGCCTGCGCAACGCTGGCATCGAGGTGCTGGACTGCATTCCGGTCACCGGCGAGATCACCGCCGAGAACGAGCATTACCTGCGCACCAAGGCTGATCGCGCAGGCCACATGCTGGATGTGGACGCGCTGATCCAGGCTGCCCAGTAACGCAGCCGACCTGCTACCGTCTGCGCGGTGCGGCCACGGCCGCCACCGCCCGCCCTGCCACCTGACGGAGCCCGCGTGACCGACGTTCCCCCGCCCTCCTCGCCCACCGATGCCTGGCAGTCGCTGCCGCAACGCGCAGCCCGCCTCGCTGCACTGGAAGGCGCCTTCGGCGGCCTGTTCGTGCCGGGCCTGCCGCTGGCCGCAGCCGCGTGGTTCTTCGACCTGCCCGGCGGCCTGTGGACGGCCGCCCTTGGGCTGCTGATCGGCATCGTCTTCGGCGCCTGGCTCGGCCGCCGGCGCTTGACCCGCACCCGCTGGCGGCTGGATGCCCAAGGGCTGGGCCTGCGCCGCGACCTGATGTGGCAGCTGGAAACGCGCGTCCCCATTTCGCGCGTACAGCACCTGGACCTGCGCCGGGGCCCGCTGGAACGCCGTGCCAGGCTGGCCACGCTGATCGTGCACACCGCCGGTACCCGCATGAGCGCGGTGACCGTCAGCGGCCTGGACGAGGCCGATGCCGAGCGCCTGCGTGACACCCTGTCGCACCAGCTCGACCAGGACGCCGACGCCCTGTGAGCCTGCCGCCGCCCCTGCCCGCATCGCTGCCTGCCGGTGGCGAGGACCATCGCCTGCATCCGTGGTCGTGGCTGTTCGTGCTGCTGATGCAGCTGCGCCACTACTTCCTGCCGCTGGTGGCGTTGCTGGTATTCGGCCAGCGCGGCGACCGCGATCCAATGTGGGCGCAGCTGATCCCACTGGCAGCGATCGTCGCGCTGGTGCTGGTGTCGGTGCTGCAGTACCTCAGCTACCGCTACCGCATCGGCAGCGATGCGATCACCGTGCGCAGCGGCCTGCTGGCGCGCAACCGCCGCGAGATCCCGTTCGCGCGCATCCACAACGTGGAAGTACGGCAGAACCCGCTGCATCGCCTGTTCGGCGTGGCCGAACTGCGCCTGGAGTCGGCCGGTGGCGTGCGTCCGGAAGCCGAGATGCGGGTGCTGAAGCTGGACCAGGCGCTGGCGCTGGAGCGATTGGTACGCCAGCGTGGACAGGCGCCACAGGCCGTTGACGCCGTTGATGCGCCGCCCATTGCCGAGGTCGACAGCGAGCACGTGCTGCTGCGCCTGTCGAGCTGGGACGTGGTGCGCATGGGCCTGCTCTCCAACCGTGGCTGGGCACTGGCGCTGGCCGCGTTCGGCGTGCTGTTCCAGACCGTGCCGCGGCCAGTGATGGACGATGCCATCCAGCGTGGTGGCCGCGAGGCCTTCGGCTATGCCAGCCACCTGCATCCCGGCGTAACCGGCGCGTTCCTGCTCTTGGCCGCCGCGCTGCTGGTGGGCTGGCTGGGGCTGCGCCTGCTGTCGGTGGTGCTGACCCTGCTGCGCTACCACGGCTTTACGCTCAGCGAGCAGGATCGCCGCTTGACCGTTTCGGCCGGCCTGCTCAGCCGCACCCGCAGCAGCGTGGCGCGTCGTCGCATCCAGGCCTGGACGCTGCGCGAAGGCACTCTGCCGCGCTGGTTCGGGCTGCGCCAGCTGCGTATCGACAGCGCCGCCGGTGGCCCCTCGCGCGAAGAGGACCGCGCCCTGCGCGAACTCGCGCCACTGGCGTCGAGCGAGCGCTGCACGGAGCTGGTGCAGCATCTGCTGCCACAGCTGCAATGGCCACCGGCGCAGTGGCAGTCCGTTCCGCAGCGCGGCTGGTGGCGGCTGTGCCTGGGCGCGCTGGTGCTGGTGCCGCTGCTGGCGGCGGCCGCGTACTGGCGCTGGGGATCGTGGGGGCTGCTGGTGCTGGCGTGGCTGCCGGTGGCGCTGCTGGTCGCGCACCGGCAGATGGCACGCATGGGCTGGTATCTGGATGACCACTACGTGGCGGTGCGGGGCGGCTGGTGGAAGCGCTGGTGGCGCTGGGCCGAACTGGACAAGGTGCAGGGACTGCGCCTGCAACGCTCGCCGCTGGACAAGCTGCTCGGCACCAGCAGCCTGCAGCTGGATACCGCCGGCGCGCACGGCGATGTGGCGCTGACCCTGCACCATCTGCCGCAGGCACAGGCCCAGCAGGTGATGGAGCAGCTGGCCGCGGCACTGGCTCGGCGCAAGCTGCGCTGGTGATGGAGCACCGCGCACCCCGGCCTTGAAACAGGTAGTGCCGGCCGCTGGCCGGCATCCGCCGACATTACCGAGATTGCCGGCCAGCGGCCGGCACTACCGCGAGCGGGGTCAGCGAGGCTTCAGCGCTGCGACGGGCCCCAATACCCCAGGTCCTTGCGGATCTGCAGATCGCGCACCCAGCTGCCGAACGGCTTGCGCCGCAACGCACCCATTTCACCAGACAGGAAATCCTCGGTGGCTGCGATCACCCGTTCGCTGGAGCGGCCATCGCGGTAAGGGTGGATGGCGTCGGCGTAGCGCACGATCTCCGCCTGCAGCACGGCGTCCGGGTGCAGCGCGCGCTGCAGCATCGCCGGCAGCTGCGCAGGATCATCGAAGTCGATCATGTGCGGCTTGGGCACGCGGTTGCGGAAGGTCACCACCGGCTTGTGCTGGACGATGAACTCCGAAACGATCGACGAGGTATCCGAGACCAGCACGTCGGCGGCACGCTGCGCGGCCATCACCTGTTCCGGCTCGATGAAGCGGGCATTGGCACCGGCCAGCGCGCGGTAGCGTTCGAACAGTTCCGGCGGGCACTTCGGATGCAGGGTCAGCAGCCAGTAGTGGTCGCCGGCGGCGATATCAGCGGCGATCTGCGCATGCAGGTGAGGCGCCGCACTCAACCGTTCAGTGAAGGTCGAGCCGAACAGGATCACCGGGCGGTCTCCGGCCGGTGCGCGCAGCGCGGAACTCTCGCCACCGTCATCGCGGAACAGCGGGTCCAGCTTCGGCCAGCCGGTCTCGGCCACCGCGAAGTGGCCCTGCAGGCTGGCTATCTCCCGGAACGGCGCGGTGGTGGCCGGGCCCTGCGTGCAGTACAGGTCGAACATGCCGCGCACCCGGAAGTGGCCGCGCGCGCTGTCCCGCTTCTCCACGTTGAAGCCATGGAACAGCTGCACCTTGGCCCCGGACAGGAATGTCGGCACCCAGTTGGCCGCGCTGAACACCGCCCGCGGACGCATCGCCAGGGCCTGCTTGAGGCCGATGTTGGGCACCCCCGGCAGGCTGCTGCCAGCCGCGCCGCCTTCGAACCAGGCCGCCACCTCCTGCCCGGAGGCGTGCAAGGCCTGCGCCAACGGGGCGAGAATAGGCAGCGCATAACGCTCCGTCGCAAACAACAGGTACCCGGCCATCATGTCCTCCACGACCGCTCCCATCGAACGGCCTCGCATCTCAGCGTGCATTATCGCGTTCAACGAAGCCGGGCGCATCGGCGACTGCCTGGCCTCGCTGGCCTTCTGCGATGAGATCGTGGTGGTGGACTCGTATTCCACCGATGCCACCGTAGCCATCGCCGAGGCCGCCGGTGCCCGCGTGCTGCAGCGCCCGTTCGACGGCTTCCGCAGCCAGAAGGCGTTCTGCGTCGAGCAGGCCCGCCACGACTGGGTGCTGTGCCTGGATGCCGACGAACGGATCAGCCCGGCGCTGCGCACGGCCATCGAACAGGTCCGTGACGGCGGCTTCGCCGGCCATGTCGGCTATCGCTTCGCACGCCTGTCGGAGTACTTCGGCAAGTTCCTGCGCCATGGCAATGCCTATCCGGACCGGGTGATGCGCCTGTTCGACCGCCGCCGCGGGGGCTGGCGCGGCAAGCGCGAGATCCACGAGGCCGCCAGCGTCGACGGCAGCGTGGGCACCCTGCGCGGCGACCTGATCCACTACCCGTACCGGTCTTTGCAGCAGCAGTTGGCCAAGACCGAGAAGTACGCGCGGATGATGGCCGAGCACGAGTTCGCGCGCGGCAAGCGGGCCACGCTGGGCAAGCTGGTACTGGCCCCGGCCTGGCGGTTCTGGCGCGGATTCCTGTTCCGCGGCGGCTTCCGCGATGGCTGGCACGGTCTGGTCTACGCCTATGTTCGGGCCAACTACGTGCGGCAGAAGACCATCATGTTGTGGATGCTGGGCAATGGACAGGCGGTGGCCGACCCGGCGCCTTCCGCGGACCGGCCTTGACCACGCTGTGTCACACTGCGCGGGCGTTGCCTGAAGACCCCCCATGAAAATCCTGTACACCAACTTCCACTACGGCGACGGTGGTGGTCACACCACGTACATCGTCTCGCTGGCGCGGGCCCTGCATGGCCAGCACACGCTCCATGTCGCCGCACCGGCCGACAGCCGCCTGCTGCGGACCATGGCCGATGAAGGCCTCGCCCGCACACTGCCGATTGCGTTCGGCAGCGGCCTGCCAACGCTGCCCCGGCAGCTGGCCGAACAGCGCGCGCTGCGCAGGCTGGTGCGCGAAGAAGGCATCGACCTGATCCACGTCAACGGTGCACGTGACCACCGCTTCGTGATGCAGGGCCTGCTCGGCATGCGCCGTCCGCCGATCATCCTCACCAAGCACAACAGCAAGCCGACCAACACCCTTGGCAACGCCGTCCGTGCCCGCCTGGCCACCGACCGCGTGATCGCAGTATCGGCCGACACCAAGCGCCTGCTGGAACAGGGCCCGTACCGTCGCTGCCCGATCGACGTGGTCCGCAACGGCGTGGACCTGGAACGTTACTCGCCGCAGCCGGCCGGCACCGGTTGCGCACTGCGCCAGCAATGGACGCAGGATCCACAGGCGCTGGTGCTGGTCAGCAACGCCGGCACCGACGATTACAAAGGCTGGATCGACCTGGCCCGGGCCATCGCGCGGCTGCCCGATGCAGTGCGTCCGCACGTGCACATGGCCGTGGCCGGCCACCTGCCCAGCGCGCAGCAGCGCGAACAGGTGCAGGCGCTGGGCGAGGTCGCCGCACAGGTGCACTTCACCGGCCTGCTGGCCGATACCCGCGTCCTGATCGCTGCCGGCGACGCTGGCTTCGTACTGTCCCATGACGTCGAGACGATCTCCTTCGCCTGCCGCGAAATGATGGCAAGCGGCAAGCCGATGCTGGTCAGCGACTATGCGGGCCTGCCGGAGAACATCGAACCAGGTGTCGATGGCTGGGTGGTTGCCACCCGCGACATCGACGCCATCGCCGCACAGGTTCAGGCGCTGTACGCACAGCGCGATGCGCTGCCGGAACACGGAGGTGCAGCACGCCGCCATGCACAGCGGGAGTTCGGCCTGCAGACATTCGCCGACGCCACGCTGGCCAGCTACCACGCCGCCCTGGCCAGCACCTGAGCCGCGTTGCCCGAACGCTCAATCGGCGATCCCGGGTCCCTGCAGGCGGCGCTCGTGCTCGAGTTCCGCCGCCGACGGCCGGCAGGTGCCTGCAACCGCGTCGGCAGGCACCAGCCACCAGCGGCGACGATTGGAAATGCCCGCCATCTCGGCCCGCGCACGATCAATGCAGGCCTGCATCGCATCCTCGTTCACCAGCAGCCAGCGCTGCTGCGGAACCAGCCGCTGCCAGCGCACGGCCGCCTGCAGCTGTTCATGCCAACGCGCTTCGAATCCAAAGGTGGCCGCCGGGCGATCGGCCATCAGCAGGTTCTGCTCTTTCCATGCCACCAGTCCCAGCTCGGCCTGCGGGCCGATGCGTGCGCTGACTTCACGCATCAGGCCACGGGCCGAGCTGGAATCGTTCAACACCGGATAACCGACCAGGCTGTACAGCACCCAGACCCCGGCCAGGCTGGAAACCAGGGCCACGTGCCGACGCCGGCGCCCGCACACCCCTAGGCTCAGGGCCGCCCAGATCGCCATCGCCAGCGCCGCCCAGGCCAGCGCATCGGTGGCGCCGGGAAGCAGCCCGCGGCCATGGGTGAGGCGCACTTCGAAACCGGGATCACCCAGCAGCGCCAGCGCACCGACCAGGCCCAGCGCCAATGCCAGCACCATGGTGAAAGCGCCCAGCACGCGCTGCACGTCGCGCCGCCTCAGCAGCCCGGGCAGCAACGGCGCCAACGCCAGGCAGAACATCGGCAATGCCGGCAGGATGTAGACGTCGCGCTTGCCGTGCGGAATGGAGAAGAACAGCACGACCAGCAGCCACCAGGCCAACGGCAGCAGGTAGCGCGCATCGCGCCGACGCAGCCGCCGGAACCAGGCCGGAACTGCCCACGGCAGCAGCAGGAACGCGGGAATCCACATCGACGGCATGATCGCCAGGAAATACCACCACGGCTGGTGATGGTCCCAGGACTGCGTATAGCGCCGCGCAGTCTGCCGGAACAGGATGTCGTCCATGTAGGCGCGGTACGGCTCCGAGCCGGTGGCCAGGCCGGCCAGCAGCATCGGCGCCAGCCACAACGACACCGCCAGCAGGAAGACGAGCGGTGCCAGCCAGAAACGCAGGTCGCGCACATGCAGGCGCACCCGTGGCCAATGCAGCATGGATGCGATTGCGGCCGGCGCGATCATCATCAGCGCCAGCACGCCTACGCCCTTGGTGATCACCCCGATGCCGGCGAAGAACCAGCCGAGCCACCACCAGCGCCAGGCCGGACCCAGCAGCAGATGGCGCAGCAGGCCGTAGTTGGCCAGGGTGATGAACAGCACCACCAGCGGATCGATCTGCGCCTTCTTCGCCTGGAAGGTGAAGTGCAGCGCGAACAGCAGTGCCCAGCCCGCGTACAGCCCCACCTGCCGCGTCCACAGGCGGCGGCCGAGGTCGACCACGCACCACAGCGTGCCCAGCGCAGCCAGCAAGGAGGGCAGCAGGAACGCCACCCGCCAGTGGCCAACCAGGCTGTACAGCGTGGCCTGCCACCACATCAGCATCGGCGGCTTGTCCGAATACAGTTCGGGGCCGCGATGCGGGAACAACCAGTAACCGCTGTCGACCATCTGCTTGGCCACCAGCGCGAAACGTGGCTCATCCGAGGGCCACGGATCACGGAGGCCCAGACCGGCCCCCAGCACCAGCAGGGCCATCAGCACGAACAACCACGTCTGGCGCGACGCGTGGGTTTTCAGCATGGGACTCGAAACGGCAGCGGGGGTCAGGCTGCTTTTATCAGACGCGCGTAGAAGAAACCGTCAGCATCGTTGTCACCCGGCAGTCGCTGGCGTGCCATGCCTTCGCAATCCACGCCGAACTCGTCACCCAACGGCTGCGCCACGGCGTCCGGATGCCACTTCAGGAACGCGCGCACCTGATCGATGTTCTCGGCACGCAGGATCGAACAGGTGGCATACAGCAGCACGCCACCCGGCCGCAGCATCGACCAGCAGGCTTCCAGCAGGCGCGCCTGCACGCCGACCAGCGCATCGATGTCTTCCGCACGACGATGGAACATCACGTCCGGCTGGCGACGGATCACACCGGTGGCTGAACACGGTGCATCCAGCAGGATCGCGTCGAACGGCACGCCGTCCCACCACGAACCGGGATCACTGGCATCGGCAACCAGCGTCTGTGCATGCTCGCCCACCCCGGTGCGGGTGTAGGTGTCGCGTGCACGGGCCAGCCGGCGCGCGTCGATATCCAGCGCCAGCAGGCGCAGGCTGGGGTCACGCTCCAGCAGGTGCGCCGACTTGCCGCCCGGTGCCGCACAGGCATCCAGCACGCGCGCACCGGCCACCGGCGCCAGCGCGTCGGCCGCGCATTGCGCCGACAGGTCCTGCACCGACAGCGCACCGTCTGCGAAGCCAGGCAACTGGTTCACGGCAACGGGGGCCGCCAGGCGCAATGCGTCGGTGCAGAGCGCACTGGCTTCGGCGCCGATGCCGGCGTCGGACAGCATGGCCAGCGCCTTGTCGCGACCACCATGCTGGCGGTTGGCACGCAGCCACAGCGGTGCCGGCTGCAGGCTGGCGTTGAAGATCGCCTCGGCCTGCGCCGGCCAATCGCGCTCGATCGCATCGGCCAGCCAGTCCGGGAAGGCGTCGCGTGCAGGCTGCTCCGGGAAACCCTCGCGCTGCGCGCGGCGCAGGATCGCATTGACCAGGCCCGCCTGGCGCTCGCGACCCAGCGCGCGTGCTGCATCGACGGTGGCCGACAGCGCCGCGTGTGCCGGAAGCTCCAGCACGTCCAGCTGGGCGAAGCCGACCATCAGCAGCGTGCGCAGATCGGCGTCACGCGCCGACAGCGGCTTCTGCATCCATGCCTGCAAGGCAGCGTCATAGGTACTGCGGCGACGCAGGACAGCGAAACACAGTGCTTCCAGCAGCGCGCGGTCGCGGCTGTCGGCCAGCTTCGGCAATGCCCAGGCCAGTTCGGCCTTCAACGAACGGCCACGGGTGAACACCTGGGCCAGCACGCGTGCGGCCAGCATGCGCGTCGCCGCGCCCGGCGCCGCCTTGGCGATGGAAAAATCGTTCTGCTTCGACACCGCTTACGCTCCCACGCGCAGGTCGCGGCGAGCGTTGAGGTAGTCGGCGGCGGTGATCGCCTTGCCGCCTTCACGCTGCAGCACGCGCAGGCGCAGAGCGCCCTGGCCACAGGCGATGTCGATGCCATCGCGGCCGGCGGCCAGCACCGTACCCGGTGCCTGGCCGTGGTCCGCCTCCAGCGCCACCGCGCCATGGATGCGCACGCGTTCGCCGGCCAGCGTCGCCTCGGCGATCGGCCACGGATTGAACGCGCGCACGGTGCGCGCCAGCGCGCCCGCATCCTGCGCCCAGTCCAGCTTCGCTTCGGCCTTGTCCAGCTTGTGTGCGTAGGTCACGCCCTGTTCCGGCTGCGGTCGCGCGATCGGCTTGATGCCGGCGCGCAGCAGGCCCAGGCCGTCGGAGAGCACCTGTGCGCCCAGCTCGGCCAGCTTGTCGTGCAGCTGGCCACCGGTATCGGTGGCGGCGATCGGCAGCTCCTGGTGCAGCAGCACCGGGCCGGTATCCAGGCCGGCCTCCATCTGCATCAGGCACACACCGGTCTTTGCGTCACCGGCCTGGATCGCACGCTGGATCGGCGCGGCACCGCGCCAGCGCGGCAGCAGTGAGGCATGCACGTTCCAGCAGCCATGGGTCGGAATGGCCAACACCGCCTTGGGCAGGATCAGGCCGTAGGCCACCACCACCATCAGGTCCGGCTGCAGGTCGCGCAGTTGCTGCTGGGCGGCTTCACCCTTCAGCGACTCCGGCTGGTAGACCGGAATGCCGCGGGCCACGGCTTCGAGCTTGACCGGCGACGGCGCCAGGCCACGGCCGCGCCCGGCCGGGCGATCAGGCTGGGTGTAGACGGCCACGACCTCGTGATGGCGCGCAGCCGCGCGCAGCGATGACACCGCGAATTCCGGCGTACCGGCAAAGACAATCCTCATGGCTACCCCACTTGCAGGATGGATTCGTGCAGGAAAGAAAACGGCGCCGTCGGCCGGCGCCGTACAGCCCGCGCGCGTCGCGCAGGCACGGGCCACCCGAAGGGCGGCCCGGATTGGCGATCACGCCACGTGCTTGCGCTGCTTGGCCAGCTTCTTGCGCACCATCTCGCGCTTGAGCGGCGACAGATAGTCGATGAACAGCTTGCCGTCCAGGTGATCCATCTCGTGCTGGATGCAGGTGGCCAGCACTTCGCCGGCTTCCAGCTCCTGCTGCTGGCCATTGCGGTCCAGGTACTTCACGGTGATGGTGTCGGCGCGGGTCACGTCGGCGAAGATGCCCGGGACCGACAGGCAGCCCTCCTGGTACACCCGGCCTCCGTCCTTGGCGACGATTTCCGGGTTGATGAACACATGCGGTTCATTCTTTTCTTCGCTGACATCGATGACCATGAAGCGCTTGTGCACGTCCACCTGGGTGGCGGCCAGGCCAATGCCCGGGGCGTCGTACATGGTCTGGAACATGTTGTCGATCAGTTCCTGGAAGGCCGGCGTGGTGACTTCGGCGGCTTCGATCAACGCGGCCTTGGTGCGCAGGCGCGGATCGGGGAACTCGAGAATGGGGAGAAGGGCCATGGCTGTTTCCGGATAGGGGGCCGGCACGCCGGCATACGTCGCAGATTCTAGCTCCAACGCTTGCCTTGCGCCCCGGTTTCTGGACTATAGTGCGCGGACCTGTTGGGGAATCAGGGCTTCACACCTATGTTGCTTCGTTTTCGTACGGTCGTCGCCGCGGCGATGCTGACCGTGGCTGCCTATGCTACCGCCGTGGAAGTGAATGGCGGGCACCCGGACACCTATGTGGTCCGAAAAGGGGACACGTTGTGGGATATCGCCGCACGTTTCCTGCAGAAGCCGTGGCTGTGGCCGGAGATCTGGCAGGCCAATCCGCAGATCGCCAATCCACACCTGATCTATCCCGGTGACGTGCTCAGCCTGGCCTATCTGGACCGGGTGACCGTGGCGGCCCGGCCCGGCCCGCGCCAGGAGGCCCCGATCGACGCCATTCCGCTGGCCCAGGTCGAGCCGTTCCTGAAGCAGCTGAGCGTGGTCGACAGCGTCAAGCAGCTGCCCTACGTGGTCGGCCTGGAGGACAGCCGCCTGCGCGTGTCCGGTGGCGACACCGTCTACGTGCGCCTGGCCGATGCCCAGGTGGGCCAGCGCTGGGCCGTGGTACGCCCGACCGTGCGCTACGCCCAGCCCAAGCCGACCGAGGACCTGACCGCCAATGGCGACGTCACCCCCGGCAGCGGCAACCTGTGGAAGGCCTACAACGCGCCCAACGCACGGCGTGGCGTGCTCGGCTATGAGCTGGCCCAGGTCGCCACCGGCACCATCACCCAGATCGCCGGCGGCAAGGTCGAGGCCTCCACGCTGGTGCTGGACAAGAACGTCGGTGGCCGCGAAGTGCGCGCCGGCGACCGCCTGGTACCGGTCGAAGCCAAGCCGTACGACCTGCAGTTCGTGCCCCACGTGCCCGCTGCGGGGGTCGAGGGCGTGGACGTGCGCGTACTGGCGGTGACCGACATGTTCACCGCCGGTGGCCCGCGCGACGTGATCGCGATTTCCGCAGGTCGCGCCCAGGGCGTGGACAACGGCACCGTGTTCTCGCTGTGGCGCCCCGGCCGCCACGTGGCGCACCGCATGAAGTACCCGACCTCGTCGCGCATGGACGACTCGCTCAGCACCGGCGCAGGCCGGGTCTCGCTGCCGGACGAATATGCCGCGCACGCGATGGTGTTCCGCACCTTCGACAACGTCAGCTACGCGCTGGTGATGCAGGGCGTGAAGCCGGTGCGGGTGGGCTACAACGCGCTGCACCCGGACGCGAAGTAGCGGTGGCCGGGCTGCCCCGGCCACCGCAGGGAGTGCCAGCCGCCGGCCGGCAGGCAGGCACCTCCGGCAAAACCTGACAGTCACATGCGAAGGCGCCCTAGGGCGCCTTTGTTGTGTGCGGCCGATAGTGGGGAATGACCACGCATGCATATGAGGCGCTGCTGCGCCTGCTGATGGCGGGAGGCGCACTGGCGCCCCGACGGGCCCTGCTGCAGGCCGCGGGCGGTGCGGAAGCCGCTATCGCGCAAGGCACTGCGACCTGGCGCGCACACGGTTGCACGCCGGAGCAGTGCGCCGCGCTGGAACACCCCGATATCCGGGCATGGACAGCCGCACGGCGCTGGCTGGAAGACGACAACCACCACCTGTTGGCCTTCACCGATCCGGGATTCCCTCCACCCCTGCTGGATGTGCCCAACCCGCCTCTGGCGCTGTTCATCGCCGGCGAGCCCAGCCTTGCCTGGCGCCCCTCGGTGGCGCTGGTCGGCAGCCGCTCGCCGACGCCAGGCGGACGCGCGCTGGCCGCCCGGTTTGCTGGCTGCTTCGTCGAAGCGGGCCTGGCGGTCACCAGCGGACTGGCGGCAGGCATCGACGCGGCCGCTCACCAGGCCACGCTGGACGCCGGTGGCTGCACCGTGGCGGTGATCGGCACCGGCCCGGACCGGACCTATCCGGACAACCATGCCCGGCTGCAGGCCCGCATCGCCGCCGAAGGCGCGGTGCTCAGCGAGTACCTGCCGGGCACACCGGCACGCCCCGGTCACTTTCCAGCCCGCAACCGCCTGGTGGCCGGGCTGGCGCTGGCGACGGTGGTGGTCGAGGCCGCCCAGCGCTCCGGCGCATTGATCACCGCGCGCCTGGCCGCCGAGGCCGGCCGCGAGGTCTGCGCCCTGCCCGGTTCGGTACTCAACCCACGCGCGGCGGGCTGCCACCGGTTGATCCGCGAGGGTGCGGCACTGGTCGAGCGTCCGGAGGAGGTCCTTGAACTGCTGGCCCCCGCCCTTCGCCAGCAGTTGCCGGGCTTGCAATCACGGCTCGCCACCCCCACTGAACAGGCACCGCCGGCGCTCCTGCCGGCGCGCTGGGCCGACGACCCTGACTACCAGTGCTTGTGGCGGGCCCTGGACCACAACCCAAGCGGTATGGATTCACTGATCACGCGCTGTGGATTGACGGCGCCCCAGGTGTCCTCCATGCTGCTGGCCATGGAACTGGCGGGAATCGTGGTGTGCGTACACGGCCGCTACTGTCGAACTCCCTAGTTTCTTCACCTCCACAGCGTCGCGCGACGCAGGCCGAGGGGCAATGAAAGAGAGCATCCTGGACGTACTGCTGTACCTGTTTGAACACTATTTCAGCGAAGATGCGGACCTGATCCGTGACCGCGATTCGCTTCAGAACGGCCTGATCCAGGCCGGTTTCAGCCCAACCGAGATCAACAAGGCGTTCGACTGGCTCGATGCCCTGGCCGCGCAGCGGCCGAGCGTGGCCCAGGCGCGGGTCGATGGCCCCGTGCGCGTCTACCACGGCCCCGAGCTGGACAAGCTGGACGTGGAATGCCGTGGTTTCCTGTTGTACCTGGAACAGCACGGCATCCTCGACGCCGACCAGCGCGAGCTGGTGCTGGACCGGGCCATGGCCCTGGACCAGGACGAACTGGACCTGGACGACCTGAAGTGGGTCGTGCTGATGGTGCTGTTCAACCAGCCCGGCTCCGAAGCGGCGTATGCCTGGATGGAGACGCAGATGTTCATGGACGAGCCAGAACCCCTGCACTGACCGTACACTTGGGGGCATAGCGCATTCAGGAGCGTCCCCGTGAGCGAGTGGTTCCATGCAGAAGGCAACCGGCAGCAGGGTCCGCTGCCGGCGGAACAGTTGGTCGAGTTGTTCCGCAACAACCAGATCTCCCTGGACACCCTGGTCTGGCGCGACGGCCTGCCGCAATGGCAGCCGTTGCGCACCGTGGTGGACGAACTCGGCCTGATCGTGCCGGCACTCGACGCTTCCGCACCAACCATCGAGCCGGAACAGGAACCGGCGGCACCGCCTCCGCCGCAGCCGCCGGTGCTGCCGCCGTCCACGCCGTATGCCGCCACCCCGCCGGCCGGCATGTTGCCGCCACCGAAGAAGAAGCTGTCCGGCTGCGCCCTCACTGCGATCATCGGCGGCGGCCTGCTGCTGGTGCTGGTACCGATCCTGGCCATCTTGGCCGCCATCGCCCTGCCCGCCTACAAGGACTACACCGTGCGCGCCAAGGTCGCCGGCGCAGTGGCCGCGCTGCAGCCGTTGAAGGACCAGGTGCAGCATTTCGCCGATGACGAAGGCCGTTGCCCCGGTGCCAACGACGCCGGCTTCCCGGCCCCTGGCGACTTCACCCAGGTCGGTCTCTCGGCAGTGAACATCGGCCGCTTCAACAACGGCCACTGCGGCATCGAAGCCACCCTGGCACTGCCCGGCAAGAGCCTCGATGGCGATCTGCTGTGGCTGGAATACGATCGCGACAGTGGCCGCTGGGAATGCAGCGGCGAAAGCGACGACAAGTACCTGCCGCCGTCGTGCCGCGGCTGAACCGCGCACACACCGGCACCTCCAAGGACGATCCAACAGGGAACATGCAATGACTGAGTGGTATTACGCAGAAGGACAGCAACGCCAGGGGCCCTTGCCGGTCGAGGAGATCCGCCAGCGCTTCCAGCGCGGCCAACTGAACCTGGACACCCTGGTCTGGCGCGAAGGCATGGCGCAGTGGGCTGCGCTGCGCCAGGTGGTCGACGAACTCGGACTGCAGACACTGGCTGACGCCAGCACGGCCGCCGCCAGCGGCGGCTTCGACCTGCGTGGCGACTATGCCGCCATCGACAACGGTACGGCGCCACTGCCGGGCACCGGCGCCCTCAACAGTTCGCCCTACAGCGCCCCTGCGGCGCTCGGCGGCGGCGGCCATGCCCAGCCGGTGATGGGGGGCGAGGTGGTCTATGCCGGCTTCTGGAAGCGCGTAGCGGCCTACATGATCGACTATTTCGTGCTGGTCATCCCGGGCAGCATCATCGGCGCCATCCTCGGCGTGGTGCTCGGCGCCAGCATGGGCGCGGTGGGCAGCGGCGAATCGGCCATCGAAGTGGTCGCCCAGCTGTCCAGCGCACTGATCAACTTCGCCATCGGCATGGCGTACTACACCTGGTTCCATGCCTCGAAGGGTGGCGCCACGCTGGGCAAGATGGCGGTCGGCATCAAGGTCGTGCGCAGCAATGGCGAACGCCTGACCAAGGGCCGCGCATTTGGTCGCTACTGGGCCATGCTGCTGAGCAGCTTCACCCTCGGCATCGGCTTCCTGATGGCGGCGTTCACCGAGCGCAAGCAGGGCCTGCACGACATGATCTGCGACACCCTGGTGGTCGACCGCTGGGCCTACACCGACCAGCCGCAGCTGCAGCGCCGGGAGCTGGGAACGGTCACCGTGCTGGTACTGGTGCTGACCGGCCTGCTGTCGCTGGTGGGCCTGGCCCTGCTGGTATTCGCGGTCGGCTTCATCGCCAAGATGGCCTCCTGAACGGCCATCCTCACGACTGGCTGCTTGACAGGGGCTGGCCGGGCGTGATTCCTCTAACAAGGTGAAACCTGAACGCCCGGCACATTACCGGGCGTTCAGTTTATGGATTTGCCCGTGGCCGCTTCACTAATGCGGCCGTTTGCTCCACCCTAGCGGCCCCTTCCCCACGGTTCGCCCACAGACCCTGCTGCCATGCCCAAGCACCTGCTCATCGTCGAATCGCCGGCCAAGGCCAAGACGATCAACAAATACCTCGGCAAGGACTACACGGTCCTGGCCTCGTATGGGCATGTGCGTGACCTGATTCCGAAGGAAGGCGCAGTCGACCCGGACAACGGGTTCGCCATGCACTACGACGTCATCGACAAGAACGAGAAGCACGTCGATGCAATCGCCAAGGCCGCCAAGGGCGCCGACGACATCCTGCTGGCGACCGACCCGGACCGCGAGGGTGAAGCGATCAGCTGGCACATCGCCGAGATCCTGAAGGAACGCGGGCTGGTCAAGGACAAGCCGATGCAGCGCGTGGTGTTCACCGAGATCACCCCGCGCGCCATCAAGGAAGCCATCAGCCAGCCGCGCGCGATCGCCAGCGACCTGGTCGACGCCCAGCAGGCGCGCCGCGCGCTGGACTACCTGGTCGGTTTCAACCTGTCGCCGGTGCTGTGGCGCAAGGTCCAGCGCGGCCTGTCCGCCGGCCGCGTGCAGAGCCCGGCGCTGCGCATGATCGTCGAGCGCGAGGAAGAGATCGAAGCCTTCATCGCCCGCGAGTACTGGTCGATCGCCGCCGAGTGCGCGCACCCGTCGCAGCACTTCAACGCCAAGCTGATCAAGCTGGACGGGCAGAAGTTCGAACAGTTCACCATCACCGACGGCGACACCGCCGAGGCCGCCCGCCTGCGCATCCAGCAGGCCGCGCAGGGCTCGCTGCATGTCACCGACGTGGCCAGCAAGGAGCGCAAGCGCCGCCCGGCACCGCCGTTCACCACCTCCACCCTGCAGCAGGAAGCCTCGCGCAAGCTCGGCTTCACCACCCGCAAGACCATGCAGGTGGCGCAGAAGCTGTATGAAGGCGTGGCCATCGGCGACGAAGGCACCGTCGGCCTGATCTCGTACATGCGTACCGACTCGGTGAACCTGTCGCAGGACGCACTGGCCGAGATCCGCGACGTGATCGCCCGCGACTACGGCATCGCCTCGCTACCGGACCAGCCGAACACCTACCAGACCAAGTCGAAGAACGCCCAGGAAGCGCACGAAGCGGTGCGCCCGACCTCGG
This sequence comes from Stenotrophomonas sp. WED208, assembly GCF_040984485.1. Classification (NCBI taxonomy): domain Bacteria; kingdom Pseudomonadati; phylum Pseudomonadota; class Gammaproteobacteria; order Lysobacterales; family Lysobacteraceae; genus Stenotrophomonas; species Stenotrophomonas sp. WED208. Next base: position 490,933 of record NZ_JAZARB010000001.1, on the reverse strand, counting down.
CCCTGCGTACCCCGGCCCAGGTGGCACGCTTCCTCACCGACGACGAGCGCCGCCTGTACGAGCTGATCTGGAAGCGTGCAGTGGCCTGCCAGATGATTCCGGCCACCCTCAACACCGTCAGCGTCGATCTGTCCGCCGGCAGCGAACACGTGTTCCGCGCCAGCGGCACCACCGTGGTGGTGCCCGGCTTCCTGGCCGTGTACGAGGAAGGCAAGGACAGCAAGAGCGCCGAGGACGAGGACGAAGGCCGCAAGCTGCCGGCGATGAAGCCCGGTGACCGCATCCCGCTGGAACGCATCCAGGCCGAACAGCATTTCACCCAGCCGCCGCCGCGCTACACCGAAGCGGCGCTGGTGAAGGCGCTGGAAGAGTACGGCATCGGCCGTCCCTCGACCTACGCCTCGATCATCCAGACCCTGCTGTTCCGCAAGTACGTGGAAATGGAAGGCCGCAGCTTCCGCCCGTCCGACGTCGGCCGTGCGGTGTCCAAGTTCCTGTCCAGCCATTTCACCCGGTACGTGGACTACGACTTCACCGCCAAACTCGAAGACGAGCTCGACGCCGTCTCGCGTGGCGAAGAAGAGTGGATCCCGCTGATGGCCCGCTTCTGGGAGCCGTTCAAGGAACTGGTCGAGGACAAGAAGGAATCGGTTGATCGCGCTGAAGCCAGTGGCGCGCGCGAGCTCGGCACCGACCCGAAGACCGGCAAGCCGGTCAGCGTACGCCTCGGCCGCTTCGGGCCCTACGCAGCCATCGGCAGCACCGCCGAGGACGCCGAGGAGAAGCCGAAGTTCGCCTCGCTGCGCCCCGGCCAGTCGATGCACACCATCTCGCTGGAAGACGCGCTGGAGCTGTTCCTGATGCCGCGCGCGCTGGGTGAGGACAAGGGCGAGCCGGTCAGCGTCGGCATCGGCCGCTTCGGTCCGTTCGCCAAGCGTGGCAGCACCTATGCCTCGCTGAAGAAGGAAGACGACCCGTACACCATCGACCTGGCCCGCGCCGTGTTCCTGATCGAAGAGAAGGAAGAGATCGCGCGCAACCGGATCATCAAGGAGTTCGAGGGCAGCGACATCCAGGTGCTGAACGGCCGTTTCGGCCCGTACATCAGCGACGGCAAGATGAACGGCAAGATCCCCAAGGATCGCGAGCCGGCATCGCTGACCCTGGCCGAAGTGCAGCAGCTGATGGAAGAAACCGGCAAGCCGGTGCGCAAGGGCTTCGGCGCCAAGAAGGCCGCCGCGAAGAAGGCCCCGGCAAAGAAGGCGGCGGTGAAGAAGGAAGCGGCGCCGAAGAAGGCCGCTGCCAAGAAGGCCCCGGCAAAGAAGGCGGTGAAGAAGGCTGCCGCGAAGAAGGCCCCGGCCAAGAAGGCCGTCAAGAAGGCCGCCAAGAAGTAGGTCCACGCCATGCGTGGATGAGGGGGCAGTGCCGGCCGCTGGCCGGCACCCTCCATAAGCATCAGATGCCGGCCAGCGACCGGCACTACCGGGTGCCAGGGTCCACCCCATCTGCACGCAGCGGGGGGATAATGAAGGCCCACGCCGGGCCGGTCGCCGCCATGAAAGAACTCACCCTCGACTCTGCTGTCGCCACGCTCCGCGCGGGCGGCGTGATCGCCTACCCCACCGAAGCGGTCTGGGGCCTGGGCTGCGATCCTTCGCACGAAGCCGCCGTGCACATGGTGCTGCGGCTGAAGCAACGCCCGATCGAGAAGGGCATGATCCTGGTCGCCGCCGAGTTGGCGCAGCTGGAAGGCTGGGTGCGCCTGCAGGCGCTGCCCGACGCCCGCCAGCGCGCGGTGCTGGCCAGCTGGCCCGGTGCCAACACCTGGATCCTGCCTGCCGGCCCGCGTGCGCAACCCTGGGTCACCGGCGAACACAGCGGTATCGCGGTGCGCATCAGCGCGCACCCGCTGGTGGCCGAACTCTGCCGCGCCTGGGGCGGCCCGCTGGTCTCCACCAGCGCCAACCTGGCCGGCGAGCCACCGGCCCGCAGCCGCGAAGAGCTGGATCCGCGCCTGCTGCGCCTGCTCGATGGCATCCTCGATGGACAGACCGGCGGCCTGGCCCAGCCCACCCCGATCCGCGATGCACTCAGCGGCAACGTACTACGCTCCTGAGCCGGCGATTGCGCTGCCGCGGACAATCACGCACCCTGCCGCCATGACCCTGCTGCGCGCCACCCTCAGCCTGTGCCTGCTGCTGCCGTGGACGGCACCCGCCGCCGAGGCCGAGGACGTGCGTGTCTACCGCTGCGTTGCCAGCAACGGTGCCGTCGCCCTGCAGGACAGGCCGTGCAACAGTGGCCACCAGGAAGTACGCGACCTGCAGCGCCCGCGCGATCCCGCCCCGCGCGTGGTGCGCAGTGATGCCACGCCTCCGCCGCCCAGCGAAACGCCGGTCATCCGCGAGCGCGAAGTCCGCCACGTCTACATCCAGCCGCCGCAGCCGATGTACGAATGCGTGAGCGAGGACGGCCGGCGCTATACCAGCGACAACAACGAAGGCAATCCGCGCTGGGTGCCGCTGTGGACCAGTGTCTGGCTGCCACACGGCCATCGTGGTCCAGCCTACCCCGGACCACGCCCGGCCATCGGCACGCCGATCGGCACCCCCATCGGCGAAGGTGCGGGCTATCGCCCGCCGTCGGTGGGCGTGGGTATGCAGGTTCCAGCCGGCAGCGTGCTGGTCCGCGACAGCTGCCATGCATTGCCGCCGCAGGAAGTCTGTGCACGCCTGCGCGACCGCCGCTGGGAACTGGACCGGCGCTACAACAGCGCACTGCAGAGCGAACGCACGGCCATCAGCAACGAACAGCGCGGCATCGACGCACGCCTGTCGCGCGACTGCGAGCGCTGAGCGCAGCGCTCCGTCGCAGGCTGTACGCTGTGCGCATGAACAGAGTGATCTGGCTGCTCCTGGTGCTGCTGCCCGGAAGCGCATTGGCCGAAGAGGGTGTGATCTACCGCTGTACCTCCAGCAGCAGTGACGTCCCTACCCTGCAGCGCACGCCGTGCCCGTCCGGCAGCAAGCAACAGGTGCTGCGCGTGCCCGCCCCGTCCAGTCCGCAACCTGCCGCGGTCGAGCCCTCATCAGCGCCGGCTCCTGTTTCCCCTCGGGTTCCGGCAGTGACCGAACCCGCGCCCGGCACGGCGGCCACATCGGCGCCACGGCGCGCGGACCAAGGGCGCACGATCATGGAAGCAGGCATGGTTGAACGCGAGGGCGAGAATCAGATCCTCGACAGCGCGACGCTGCGGCGCGATGCCGACGCCCGCGCCGCCGCCGGCGACGGACCACCGAAGCCGCCACTGCCGCCGATCTTCCAGTGCACCGACAGCCAGGGCAGTGGCTACCTGCACGAATACGAGCCTGCACCCGGCCGCTGCGAACTGATGACGGTGCAGGGTCTGGGCGGCGTCACGCCGGTGAATGCGGCCAGCTGCGAGGTGGTACGCGACCGCTGCGAGGAACTGCCCGAAACGCAGCGCTGCGGCAGCTGGCAGCAGCGCTTCCGCGATGCACGCGGCCGTGAGCGCTTCGCCGCCCCGGAGAACCGCGATGCCGCACGCGGCGAACGCGAGCGGCTGCAGGGCGTGCTGGAGGCCAGCAACTGCCCGGTGCCAGGGTAACGGCCACCCGGTAGTGCCGGCCGCTGGCCGGCAACCACAGGATCTTCAGATGAGTGCAGTTGCCGGCCAGCGGCCGGCACTACCTGCTGAAAGATCAGAACCCGTAGCGCAGAAAACCACCATCCACCGCGATGCACTCGCCGGTCACATAGCCGGCCGCCGGCAGGCACAGGAAGCCCACGGCTGCGGCCACTTCCTCCGGCTCGCCGATGCGGCGCATCGGCGTGCGGTTGATCACTTCCTCGTAGTAATCCGGGTCCGACAGCGGACCGGACGTGCGCCGCGTCCGGATGTACCAGGGCGCCACCGCGTTGACCCGGATGCCATCCTCGGCCCACTCGACGGCCAGGTTGCGGGTCATCTGGTGCATCGCGGCCTTGGTCATGCCGTAGACCACGCCGCTGCGCACATGGGTCAACCCCGACACGCTGCCGACATTGACGATCGACGACGAGGCGTGCCGGGCCAGCAGAGGATGCGCGTAGCGCGACAGCTCGAAGGCCGAGAACAGGTTGGTCTCGAAGATCCTGCGCCATTCATCCTCGGAGTATTCCGTCGCCGCCTTGGTGACATTGCCACCCGCGTTGTTGACCAGGATGTGCAGGCCATCGCTGTGGTCTTCCACCCAGTCCAGGATCTGCCGGCGGTCTTCGTCGTCGGAGACATCGGCGGCCAGCGCGTGCACCTGGTGCTGCGGATACACGTCCAGCAGTTCGTCGCGCGCAGTCTCCAGCATGTCGATATCGCGGCCGACGATCATCAGGTCGGCGCCGAGCCCCGCCAGTTCATGCGCGATGGCCAGGCCGATGCCGGCGCTGGCGCCGGTGATCAGGGCCGTCTGGCCGTCCAGGCGCCACCGTTGCTGGGTCATGTGTCCTCCGGGGCGGTGCCCACTGCATTTCGATGCCGCAAGGATACGCGCTCACGGCCACACCCTGCCGGGGATGCGACACTGCCGGTACGCCCACTGCGGAGAACCGCCATGCGCATCCTGATCCTGTCCATGCCCCTGCTGGCCAGCGTGCTGCTGGCGGCCTGCCAGCGGCCGCCGACACCGAACCCGGAGAAGCCGCCAGCACCACAGGCGATGGCGCGCGCGATGCATGAGCCGCTGGACCGCGCCAAGGACGTGCAGAAAACCGTGGACGATGCTGCCGCGCGTGAGCGCAAGGCAGAGGCCGACGCAACGCAGTGATCTCTGGGGTCAGAGCCCTTTGCGGGGCAGAGGGATCCGACCCCACCAACGAAAACGCCCGGCCAGGGCCGGGCGTTTTCATTCGTCACCGTTGCCGATCAGAACCCGCAGAAGCAGTACGCCAGCGCCTTCACCGGCGCGCCGTTGCCCTTCTCGCGGGCCGCGTTCTCGACGAAACGCAGCTGCGTATCCACTTCCGGCATCGTGCGTGCCAGCATCATCCGCGCCATGCCCGAGTCGGACAGCATCCAGGCACCGGCGCGGCTGCCGGCGAAACCGCTGACGAACTGCGCGAACGGCGTCGCCGCCTTCTCGATGTAGCGCACGCGGTAGGCATCGGCCTTGCCCAGCTTGGCACGGCTGGCAGCGTCGGCCACGGCATCCTTCAGGCCACCGAAGGCGTCGACCAGGCCGCGTTCCTTGGCCTGTGCACCGCTCCACACGCGGCCGCGGGCCACCTCGTCCACCGCCTCGACCGGCTTCTTGCGGGCGTCGGCGACGCGACCGGTGAAGTCGGCGTAACCCTTGTTGATCACCGTCTGGATGACCTGGCCCACGGCCGGATCCATCGGGCGGGTGACATCGAAGGCACCGGCGAAGCGGGTGGTACCGACACCGTCGGTATGCACACCGATCTTGTCCAGCGCGCGGCTGAAGTTCGGGACCATGCCGAAGATGCCGATCGAACCGGTGATGGTCGACGGATCGGCGTAGATGCGATCGGCGTTCATGCTGATCCAGTAGCCACCGGAAGCGGCCAGATCGCCCATCGACACCACCACCGGCTTGCCGGCGGCCTGCAGGGCCACCACTTCGCGGCGGATCTGCTCGGAGGCGAACACTTCACCACCCGGCGAATCCACGCGCAGCACCACCGCCTTCACGTTCTCGTCGTCGCGCGCGGCACGCAGCAGTGCCGAGGTCGACTCGCCACCGATGCGGCCGGCCGGCAGGTCGCCGCCGCTGATCTCGCCTTCCGCCACCACCACGGCCACCTGCGGACGCGAGTCCACCGGGTTGCGGCGCGCATCGAGCTGGCCCAGGTAGGTGCCGAAGTCGACGTTGCGGAAACCACCGTCGGCATCGTCGTCGGCCACGCCGCGCTCGATCATCAGATCCTCGAATTCCTCTCGGGTCTTCAGCGCGGTCACCAGCTTCTGCTGCAGCGCGAACTTGGCCAGGTCGCCACCGGCGGCAGCAATGCCTTCCGGCAGCGTGTCGATGCCGGCGGCCAGCTGTGCCGGGTCCAGGCGACGCGCCTTGGCGATGTCCGCCAGGTAGCGCTGCCACACGTCGTTCATCCAGAACAGGTCGGCTTCCTTGGAGGCCGGCGAGGCGGCGTCGAGCACGTACGGCTCGGCCGCGGACTTGTACTCGCCCACCTTGAACAGGTGCACGTCCACGCCCAGCTTGTCCTGCAGGCCGGTGCGGAAGTACTGGCGGTAGCGGCCCAGGCCCTCGAGCACCACCGACCCCATCGGGTCCAGGTAGACCTCGTCGGCCTGTGCGGCCAGCAGGTACTGCGACTGGCCCATGCTCTCGCTGTAGGCCACCAGCTGCTTGCCGGAGGCACGCAGGTCCTGCAGCGCGGTGGCCACTTCACGCAGCGAAGCGAAGCCCGACGGCTGCAGCTTGTCCAGCTCCAGCACCACGCGCTCGATCTTCTTGTCTTCCTTGGCCGACTCGATCACCCGCAGCAGGTCGCGCAGCTGGATCTCCTCGGCGCCGTTGTCGCCCACCGCCTTGGCCAGCGCGCGGCTGACCGGATCGGCGCTGAACTGCTCGACCAGGCGGCCCTCCGGCGCGATCACCAGGGTGGTGCGGTCCTGCAGCGACTTGCTGGCACCGGCGCCCATGCCGGCGGCGATGACGAACATCACCAGCAGCAGGAACAGCAGGCCGAAGAACACCAGGTTGAGGATCAACCGGCGGGTGAAGTTCATGACGTCCCACAGCCCGATGAAGAAACTGGCGACGGGGTTGCGACGCGCCGGGGGCAGCGGGGGCACGGGTTGATTCATGGAACGCTCCGGATGGCTTCTTGCCGTGGTGCCAGCATAGCCGGTGCCGCGTGATGCGGCATCGGACACAAGTCAGGGGATCGCCCGCCACGGATCATCGTGGCGGGCGGGAGGTCAGGACAGCGCGGACTGGCCGATGCGCAGGCTGCTGCGGCGCAGGCGCCAGCCCATCAGGATGGCGGCGGCGGTCAGGCCGACGATCAGGCCGATCCACATGCCCTGCGGCCCCATGCCCAACCCCAGGCCGAGCCCGGCGCCGAGCGGCATGCCCAGGCCCCAGTACGCAAACATGGCGATGAACATCGGCACGCGGGTGTCCTTCAGGCCGCGCAGCGCGCCGGCCGACAGTACCTGGATGCCATCCGGGAACTGGAAGGTGGCCGCGTACAGCAGCAGGGTCGAGGCCAGGCCGGCCACCGCCAGGTCGTTGGTGTAGACGCCGACGATGGCATCGTGGCCGAACAGCAGCACTGCTGCCGACAGCGTCTGCGTACCCATGATGATCGCGTAGCCGGCCCAGGCCGCACGCCGTACGCCGAAGCCATCGCCACGGCCGACCGCATGGCCGACGCGCACGGTGGTGGCCTCGGCCACGCCCATCGGGATCATGAAGCACAGCTGGGCGACGTTGATCGCGATCTGGTGCGCGGCCGCTTCATTGGCACCGAGGCGGCCGATCAGCAGCGCGGTGACGATGAACAGGCCGCCTTCCATCAGCACGGTGATGCCGATCGGCAGGCCGGTGCGCAGCAGGTCCCAGATCGCCTTCCAGCGCGGTCTTTCGAAGTGCGAAAACAGCTGCAGGTGGGCGAAGCGCTTGGTGAACCACAGGTAGGTGGCGAACGCGATCGCCTGCAGCCACATCATCACCGCCGAAGCGATGCCCAGGCCTTCGGCGCCCATTTCCGGGAAGCCGAGCTTGCCGTTGGCCAGCACATAGCCCATCGGTGCCAGCACCAGCAGGCCGCCGAAGCCGAGCAGCATGGTCGGCAGCGTCCAGTGCATGCCCTCGCTGAGATAGCGCATGCAGAAATACAGGGTCAGCGCCGGGCCGCCCCAGCGCACCGCGTGCAGGAATGCGGTGGCCCCCGGCACGATGTCCGGCGCGATGCCGAAGGCCGGCAGCAGCGGCGGCACCACGGTGAGGAAGGTGAACATGATCAGGCCCAGGCCCAGCGCCAGCCACAGTGCCTGGCGGAACAGCGGACCGATCTCGCGCTCGCGGCCGGCGCCATGCAACTGCGACACCGAGGCGGTGAGCGAGATCAGGGTGCCGATCGGGATCAGCATCGGCAGCCACAGCAGGGCGGTGCCGATGGTCACCGCGGCCAGGGTCGCCGTGGCGTGGTGGCCGGCAATCACGTTGTCGACGAAGGAGATCAGACCGGTGGACACATGCCCGAGCACAAGCGGCAGGGCGAGCAGACCGGTAGCGCCGACTTCCTTGCTGAAGCGCGGCGTGGAGGTTGCAGTAGACATAAGGTGCTTGACGCGAACTACGGTTGCGCGCGAAGGGCACAGGCACCGGGTTGCGGGCCGCCATCTTACGCGTGCGGCGTGCGCATTCCCATGACATGGCGTGAATGCTGGGTTTCAGCAGGCCCCGGCATCACGCGTTGCGATCACGTTACGAACAGAAAAAGGGGACGGAGGGGATTAAGTCGTTTCAAGCCCGACTGTGCCGAGTACGACTTAATCCCCTCCGTCCCCTTTGTTTACTGACCCGCCTGGCGCTTGAGCCAGGTGTCGCGTTCGGCGGGTGGCACCGCGAGGAATGCGCCGCGTACTTTGTCGCGCTCCTGCGGCGGGGTGCGCTGCGCGACCAGGGTGAGCTGGGCCAGCTGCGCCGGGCTGAGCTGGCGCAGCACGGCCAGCGCGGCCTCGCGCTGTTCCGGCGGCACGAACCCGAACAGGCCGTGCAGCTTGGGGAATTCCAGGCCCAGCTGCGGGCCCAGCCGCCAGCCTTCGCGGAACGCCTGGTCCTGCGCCTCGAACTGCTGGCGCATGCGTTGCTGTTGATCAGCCGGCAGCGCATTGAAGCGCGCCGCGGCCTGGCGGATGCGCTCACGCTCGCCCTCCGGCAATGCCCGCCATGCGGCGTAGTCGGCGCGGCGCTGTCGCTGCTGCTGGGCATCGAGCTGGGTAAACGCAGCGGGCGTCGTACTTGTGATGGCCGGGGCCGGGGCCGCCGATGAACTGCCCGGCACTGGCGGCGGCAGCGGTACGTTCAAGGTCTGCGGCGCGGCGGACAGCGACAACGGCAAGGCCAGCAGCAGGCTGGCGAATACGGTCTTATTCATCGGCAGCAGCGGTCTCCAGCGTGGCGCTGGCCGGCTCCGGCCGGCTCGGCTTGGATTGCGACTCGTCCACCGGCAGCGGGCCGCCCGCGGCGGTCCACGCATACAGATCGGCATCGGCCACCAGCGGATAGTCGCGGTCGGCCAGCATCACAGCGTCGTCCGTGGCCTGGGCCGGGGCCGCATCCGGCGTAGCGCTGACCGTGCTCGGCGGCAGTGCTTCCACCGTGACCGGACCCGCTTCACCGACCACGCCTTCCGGCAGCGGAGCGTCGCTGCCGAACGAATGCCCCTGCCAATAGCGCCAGCCCAGCGCCGCGGCCAACAGCACCGCCACCGTCACCAGCAGGATCAGCGGACCGCGCCAGCGTGGCTTGGCATTCGTACGGCGGCGCTTGCCGCTGGCAGCCGCACGCTCGTCCCGCTGCGGTGCACGCCAGCTGGAGGTCGGGGGTTCATTGTTGGCGGCCGGGGCAGCCGGTTGCTGCAGCTGCTGCAGGCGCTTGGCCGGCAGATCGCGGATGCGCAGCTGCACCTGCTCGGCAAGCTGGCGCCAGGCCGATGCATCGGGCTGGCCGTGCGCATCGCGCGGGCAGGCATCGGCCAACAAGCGCTGGTAGCTGGCCTCGTCCTGGTCGAGCACGCGCATGGCGATGCCTTCGTCCAGGCTGCCGCCCACCCGCAGCAACAGCGCCAGGCGCGGCATCGATCCCATCTCGCCCAGCGCAGCCAACGGCGGCGCCCATTGGCCGCCCACCGGTTCGCGCAATACCTGGCGCTGGCCCAGCAGGGTCCAGAAGCGGGTCGGCCACTGCGCCATTGGCAGGTCGCTGGCGACCGCCGCAAACGCGCGCATCACCGCCACCAGGGTCTGTTCGGCACGGGCGGCATCACCGCACTGCAGTTCAGCCACCACCAGGGCACGGCGCTCGACGCCACGCAGGAACGCCGACAGCGCGCCGGCCGCGGTCGAGGAAACAGGGGCGGGCACAGCCGTCATCGGTCACTCCAAAGGTCTGCCGGCATGATAGCGGCAGGCCATCGGCGCCCGTAGGACTTGCGCCCGCAGGCACTTCGTGCTGCAGGTTGTGCACAGCACCAAGGCCCCGCTGCGGAAAACTGGGGCATCCAGCTGAATTCACTCTGTTTCAGCATTGTTTCACACTTAAGTTGTTGATTTTGAATGTTTTTACTATGTGGCGATTTTTTGACCAACCCGAGTGTGAGGCCGTCGCCATCGGCCTTCTGCGTTTCCGCTGGCGGTTAACGCACAACGTTATCCACAGAACATGTGGATAAGACTGAATCTCCAATGGACACCGATATTTAGGTGACATTTATGATTCAACGGGCGTCGCCCGGCTATGCCCGCGCCCGCCATTCGCGCCCGCATGGGCCGTTACACTGGCCCGATGCTTTCACCGATTCCGACCCTGCAGGTCGCCCTGCCCGTCCCCCTGCCCCGCCTGTTCGACTACCTGTCGCCGGAGGGCGAGGCCCCCACGGTTGCGGTCGGCTGCCGTGTGAAGGTGCCGTTCGGCAACCGCGAGCTGGTCGGCGTGGTGGTCGGCCTCGGCCAGACCGACGACGGCCAGGGACTGCGCCAGGCCCTGGCCTGGTGCGACCCGCAACCGCTGCTGCAGGGTGAACTGTGGCAGAGCCTGCAGTGGCTGGCGCGCTATACCCACGCCCCCCTGGGCGAAGTACTGAGTACCGCCCTGCCCGGTCCACTGCGCCATGGCGACGCCCTGCCCGACACCCATCACTGGGGCTGGCAGCTGACTGCGGAAGGCCATGCCCAGCGCGGGACGCTGCGCGCCGGCAGCCGCCCGCGGCAGTTGGCCGAACTGCTGGCCGACGCCGTGGTGGATGAGGATGTACTGGGCGAACGCATGGAGGACTGGCGCACCGCCGCGCGCAGCCTGGCCAAGCGCGCGCTGGCCGAGCGCGTGGCGATGACGGTGGCACCGCAGCATGCGCAGCCGCTGCCCGGCCCCGCGCTCAACCCGGACCAGGCCGAGGCGGTGGCCGCGATCAACGCCGCCGACGGCTTCCAGCCCTTCCTGCTGGATGGCGTGACCGGCAGCGGCAAGACCGAGGTCTACCTGCAGGCGATCATCCATTGCCTGGCGCAGGGCAGGCAGGCGTTGGTGCTGGTGCCGGAAATCGGCCTGACCCCGCAGACCCTGGCGCGCTTCCGCGGCCGCCTCGGCATCGCCGTGCACGCGCTGCACTCCGGGTTGAACGACAACGAGCGCGCGCGCGTCTGGGCAGCGGCCTCACGCGGCGAAGCACGGGTCATCGTCGGCACCCGCTCGGCGGTGTTCACGCCGCTGCCCCAGGCCGGCCTGCTGATCGTCGACGAGGAACACGACGGCAGCTACAAGCAGCAGGACGGCATCCGTTACCACGCCCGCGATTTCGCCCTGGTCCGGGCCAAGTCGCTCGGCATTCCGGTGCTGCTCGGCAGTGCCACGCCCTCGCTGGAAACCCTGCACAACGCCTATGCCGGGCGCTACACCCACCTGCGCCTGAAGCAGCGCGCCGGCGATGCACGACCGCCGCGCGTGCGCATCCTCGATGTACGCAAGCGCCCGCTGCATGACGGCCTCTCCGCCGATGTGCTGGCCGGCATCGGCGAGCACCTGCAGCGCGGCCAGCAGGTGCTGGTGTTCAAGAACCGCCGTGGCTACGCACCGGTGCTGCTGTGCCACGACTGCGGCTGGACCGCGCCGTGCCAGCGCTGCGATGCGCCGATGACCGTGCATGGCGGCGGCCGTCGCCTGCAGTGCCATCACTGTGGCGCGCGGCAACCGGCGCCGCTGGCGTGCCCCGCGTGCGGGAGCCTGGCGCTGCAACCGCAGGGCATCGGCACCGAACGCCTGGAAGAGCACCTCACCGCCGCCTTCGCCGACTTTCCGGTGGTGCGCATCGATCGCGGCACCACCTCGCGCCGCGATGCACTGGAACAACAGCTCGCCAAGCTGGGTGACCAGCCCGGCATCCTGGTGGGCACACAGATCCTGGCCAAGGGCCACGACCTGCCCAAGCTGACCCTGGTGGTGGTGGTGGGCATCGACGAAGGTCTGTTCTCCGCCGACTTCCGCGCCAGCGAGAAACTGGCGCAGCAGCTGATCCAGGTCGCAGGACGCGCGGGACGTGCGCGTGATCCTGGCGAGGTCTGGCTGCAGACCCATCACCCCGGGCACCCGCTGCTGGAAACCCTGGTAAGCGGTGGCTACCACCCATTCGCCCAGGCCGAATTGAACCAGCGCCAGGCCGCCGGATTCCCGCCGTTCGCGCATCTGGCGCTGATGCGTGCCGAAGCGCAGCAGGTGGAGCATGCCAATGCATTCCTGCTGGCCGCGCGGCAACTGCTGGGGGAACAGAATGTGGTCGAGGCCTACGGGCCGATGCCGGCGCCGATGCCTCGGCGTGCCGGCTACCAGCGCACGCAGCTGCTGCTGTCTGCCCTGCAGCGACCGCCGTTGCATGGGGTGCTTTCGCAATTGGTGCCGCAGCTGTACGCGCTGCCGGAAGCCCGCAAGGTGCGCTGGTCGCTGGATGTGGATCCGACGGATCTGTACTGAGGGGTCGGATCCCTTTTCGCAGAAAAGGGCTCTGACCCCGACCGCCACCGCTTACGTCAGCGGCGACATCACGCCGCGCTGGTAGGCCGGCCGCTCGCGCAGGCGCGCATACCAATCGGCCAGGTGCGGCAGTTCCGGGCGCTGGATCGGCAATTCGAACCAGGCGTAGATCAGCGAGCCCAGCGGAATGTCACCCATCGCGAACGCCTCGCCCGACAGCCACGGCTGTCGGGACAGGGTGGCATCGGCCATCGCCAGGTAGTCACCGGCGCGGACGATGGCGGCATTGATGCGCGCTTCGTCACGGTCGGCCGGGGCGGTGCGCATGATGCCCCAGATCAGGTCACTGTAGATCGGTGCCATCCGCGAGGTGCTCCAGTCCATCCACTTCTCGGCCTGGGCGCGCTGCATCGGATCTTCGGCGTACAGGGTGCCCAGCGCGTAGCGCGCGCTCAGGTAGCGCACGATGGCGTTCGATTCCCACAGCGGCAGGCCATGGTCTTCGATCACCGGCACCAGGCTGTTGGGATTCATCGCCAGGTACTCCGGCGTCTGCGTGCCGCCGTGGCTGCCACCGACTTCGATGGACTCATACGGCAGGCCGATCTCCTCGGCGCACCACAGTACCTTGCGGACGTTGCTGGAATTGCGGCGGCCCCAGATCTTCAACATGCGGGTTTTCCTTGCTGGCAATGCGAGCGGCAACGATACGCCTGATCGGAGTGGAGATGTGCGTGCCGGATGCGGGATCTGGCATCTGGGGCTTGCCGGCCAGCGGCCGGCACTACCGGTTCTTTTTTGGCCAGCGGCCGGAACTACCTGTTCTTTTTTGGCAGCGCGCGGACGTAGGACGACTTGCCGTCCTTCTTCAGCTCGAACAGCCCGATCGCTGCCAGCAGATCGCTGAGCTTGCCGTAGCCGTAGTTGCGCGGGTCGAACGAGGCCTGGTTGCCGATCTGGCTGCCGACGGGGCCCAGGTGCGACCAGCCATCCTCGCCCTCGGCCGAGGACACCGCACGGCGCAGCATCTTCACCAGCCGCGTATCGCTGCGCATTTCCGCACCGCTCTTGCGCGGCCGCGCATCATCATTGGCGACAGGTTCGTTCGATGCCTGCTCACTCGATGCCTGCTCGGCATCCGGCACGCTAGCGTGGGTCTGCCCCAGCGCTTCCAGATAAGTGAATTTCGAGCACGCGTTGACGAACGGTTCCGGCGTCTTCTTCTCGCCGAAGCCATACACCTTCACGCCGTCGGTCAGCAGGCGCATCACCATCGGGGTGAAATCGGCATCGCTGGAGACGATGGCGAAGCCATCAAGGTTACGCGCGTACAGCAGGTCCATGGCGTCGATCACCATCGCCATGTCCGAAGCATTCTTGCCCTTGCTGTAGGCGAACTGCTGGATCGGGCGGATCGCGTATTCGTGCAGCACCGCTTCCCAGCCCTTCAGCCGCGGGCTCTTCCAGTTGCCATAGGCGCGGCGTACGTTGGCCACGCCGTAGCGGGCGACTTCGGCCAGGACCTCGTCGATCTTCGAGGCCGGCGCGTTGTCGGCGTCGATCAACAGGGCGATGCGCTTTTCCGGTTCGCTCATGGGCTCCTCACGGGCCGTTGCCTGAACCCGAGTATCGCCGATCCACGCAGGCGCTGACGTGACAGGCAGCCGCCGTGCGAAGATGCCAGGCGCTTCCCCCAATGCCCCCACTGGAGTGAGTCGATGAGTCGCGAGCGCGTTCCCCACCTGGTTGTTGTCGGCGGTGGTTTTGCCGGCCTCTGGGCCACCCGTGCCCTGGCCCGCGAGCGCATACGCATCACCCTGGTCGATCGCCGCAACCACCACCTGTTCCAGCCGCTGCTGTACCAGGTGGCCACCGCCGGCCTGTCCGCGCCGGACATCGCCGCGCCGCTGCGCCACATCCTCGGCCACCAGCGCAATGTAGAAGTCCGCCTCGGCGAAGTGGTGGCCATCGACAAGCAGGCCCGGCAGATCCGCATGGCCGATGGCAGCACGCTGGACTACGACAGCCTGCTGCTGGCCACCGGCGCCACCCACGCCTACTTCGGCAACGACCAGTGGGCTGATGATGCCCCCGGCCTGAAGACGCTGGACGATGCCATCGCACTGCGCCGCAAGCTGCTGCTGGCGTTCGAGCGCGCCGAAGCCGAACCGGACCCGGCGAAGAAGGCGGCATGGCTGAGCTTCGCGGTGGTTGGCGGCGGTCCCACCGGTGTTGAACTGGCCGGCACCCTGGCCGAGATCGCGCGGCATACGCTACGCAACGAATTCCGCCATATCGATCCGGCCAGCGCCAAGGTGCGGCTGGTCGAGGCTGGCCCGCGCGTGCTGTCCTCGTTCCCGGAAGTGCTTTCGCTGAAGGCACGCCGGCAGCTGGAAAAGCTGGGCGTGGAAGTGCTGACCGGTACCCCGGTGAGCGACATCGACAGCCAGGGCTTCAAGCTCGGTGAGCAGTTCGTGCCGGCCCGCACCGTGGTCTGGGCCGCCGGCGTGGCCGCATCGCCGCTGGCGCGCACGCTGGACGTGCCGCTGGATCGCGCCGGCCGCGTGCCGGTGCAACCGGACCTGACCCTGCCCGATCACCCGGAGCTGTTCGTGGCCGGTGACCTGGCCGCACTGAGCCAGGCCGACGGCAAGCCGGTACCCGGCGTGGCACCCGCTGCCAAGCAGATGGGCAAGTACGTGGCCGAGGTGATCCGCGCACGCCTGCACGGCAAGCCCGAGCCCGGCCCGTTCAAGTATGCCGACTACGGCAACCTGGCCACCATCGGTCGCATGGCCGCCATCGTGCACCTGGGCCGGCTGCAGTTGTCGGGCATCCTGGCCTGGTGGTTCTGGCTGGCCGCGCACGTGTTCTTCCTGATCGGCTTCCGCAACCGCATCGTGGTGCTGCTGAACTGGGCCGTGGCGTACTGGAGCTACCAGCGCAGTGCGCGCATCATCTTTGGAGATGATCAGGACGACCGGCGGCGAAAGTAGATCCACGCCATGCGTGGATGTTTGAACCCTGTCTCCAACCACCACTCAAAGGACTGCCATGACCACCTCCACCAACCAACAGAAGCGTGCGCGCACCGCCCTTGAACAGTTGCTGGGCACCGAAGAAGGCGACGACAGCGTCGACCTGTTCGTCCAGCATCATCTGGATGAGATCGAAGCCGACTACTGGATCGCGCATCTGGGCACGCCCACGCCGGCGGCCAGCGCGGTGCTGGGCCTGCTGCAGCCGCGCGAACCGTGGGGAGACGATGGATCGGTGCACATCGATTTTTCGCTGCCGGGCGATGTCTCGCAATATGTGCTGAGTGTCGAGCTCGATGAGGACGACGAAGTGATTGGCGTTTCAATGGACAGTTGAGCGCGGTGGCGTCATCCACGCATGGCGCGGATCTACAGCATCAAGCCCATTTCTCCCGCACCCAACTGCATGCGCATGGATGATCGCTACGACCGGCGACCGAAGCGATCTTCGTGGCACGCGTCGCTCACGGTGCCTTCGGCTTCGGGTACCACAGCGCGTTGACGATGACCCAGCGCTGATCGAAGCGGCCCATGTGGAAGTAGTCGACGAACCACGGGGTTTCCAGCCGCACCGAGGCCGCGTTGCCGGTCACGTCCAGCACCGTGCAGCGGCGGTCCCATTGATCCTTCGGGGTCTTCAACGCGCCCTGTTTCGTCAACGAGACCAGCTCTTCCTTCGACATGCGGCGCAGGCCCAGGCGTTCGTCCGGCGTATCGCCGATGACCGCGCGCTTGGCCAGGTCCGGGTGCAGGGAGCGGGCGACGCGCTGCGGATCGGCTTCCAGTTGGCCGTCGACGTAGTCATGGCAGGTGGCTTCGATGGCTGCGAGGGTGGCCGGATCGGCAGTGGGGCTCGTTGCTGCGGAGAGAGCAAACAGCAGGGCAATCGTGGACATCCGGGTCTCCAGCTCTGGGCGCGGGGCGATCATCGCATGGGCCGGGTAGCCCTTCCACGCATGGCGTGGATCTACTTTAGAGCCGAGCCCATGCTCGGCTGATCCTCGTCGCCAATCCAGCAGCCGAGCATGGGCTCGGCTACAGAACAGCCTCGGCAGGCGCCTGCAGCCAGGCCAGCTTGCGTTCGCGCGGCTGCTGCTTGAGCTGCCATTCGGCGCGGGAGGCGGCCGCGCGGTCCGGGTACTCGCGCACGGCCAGCACGCGCAGCGGCGGCCGGGCCCGGGTGTAGCGCGCGCCCTTGCCGGCCTGGTGGGCGGCAAAACGCGCGTCCACGTCGGTGCTGATGCCGGCGTAATAGCTGCCATCGCGGCATTCGAGCAGGTACAGGAACCACGGGCGGAGGGACGGGGCCATGCCCGGATTATGCCGTGCTGCACTGCAGCGGATATACTGGCGCCCGAATGCAGGAGAGAGGCGCCGCGCTGGCGCCCGCCGAAGGCGCAGGCTCCCATGATCGCTCAGGCCGGTGGGCTGGAATCCCACCAACCATGCATTCGACTCGCCGAGCTGGAGAGAGGTCACCGGGCACGCCCGGGACGATCCGCCGAAGGGGCACGCGGCCCATGCCGCTGAACTCTCAGGCAAAAGGACAGCGGGAGCGGCACCGGTCATCGTCATCCCATCATTGCGCAGGCAGTGGCGGTAGTCGCGCATGGCCGGCCCCACCGCGCCCGGAGCCTGTCCCATGCTGCTGTCCATCATCTACCTGATCGCCATTTCCGCCGAAGCCATGACCGGCGCGCTGTCCGCCGGCCGTCGCCGCATGGACCTGTTCGGGGTGGTCATGATCGCCTGCGTCACCGCCCTCGGGGGCGGTTCGCTGCGCGACATCCTGCTCGGCCACTACCCGTTGGGCTGGGTGAAGCATCCCGAGTACCTGGGCTTCACCGTATGCGCGGCGCTGATCGCCACCTGGGTGGCGCGCTGGATGCACCACTTCCGTCGCACCTTCCTGGTGCTCGATGGCCTGGGCCTGATCGCCTTCACCCTGATTGGCTGCTCGATCGCGCGCGAGGCCGGCCATGCGATGCCGATCGTGCTGATCGCCGGCATGCTGACCGGTGCCTTCGGTGGCGTGCTGCGCGACATTCTCTGCAACGAGGTGCCGCTGATCTTCCAGAAGGAGCTGTACGCGATCATCGCGCTGCTGACCGGCGCGGCGTATCTGCTGCTGCTGCACTGGGGCGTGGCCGATGCCACCGCGATCCTGTGCTGCCTCGGCGGCGGCTTCGCGCTGCGCCTGCTGGCGATCCACTACCGCTGGGAAATGCCGAAGTTCGTCTATCACGACGAAGTGCATTGAGCCTCTTCGTTGCGTCGAGCCATGCTCGACTGCGCTTTGCAGGAAACCAACGCGCTTCGCGCGCACGTCGAGCATGGCCCGGCGCTACAGAAACCGGCATCACCACCCCGGCGATGTACCTGGCGCTGTCGCTCATGCGCAGCGCCAGGCGCATCGCCGGTGCAGATGGGCCGGTCTCCAACTCCGACCGGCCCTGATCGCGGCCGCACCCCCGCAGGCGCTGGCCGCCATCCACACACGCGCCGCACTCAGGCGGCTTCCATCAAGCTGCTTCGGACACCTTCACGTCGCGACGGGCGCGCACGGCCGCAGCCAGTCGCTCCAGCACCGTCACGGTGGTGTCCCAGTCGATGCAGCCATCGGTGATGCTCTGCCCATAGACCAGCGGCTGGCCTTCCACCAGTTCCTGGCGGCCACCGACCAGATGGCTCTCGATCATCACGCCGACGATGCGCTGTTCGCCGTCTTCCAGCTGAACGGCGATGTCCTCGATCACCTTCGGCTGGTTGTCCGGGTTTTTCAGGCTGTTGGCATGGCTGGCGTCGATCATCAGGCGCGTCGGCAGCTTGGCCTTGGCCAGCGCCTGGCAGGCGTCGGCCACGCTGCCTGCGTCGTAGTTCGGCTGCTTGCCGCCGCGCAGGATCACATGGCAATCCGGGTTGCCGGTGGTCGACACGATGGCGGTACCGCCCTGCTTGGTGACCGACAGGAAGTGATGCGGATTGGACGCGGCACCCACCGCGTCAGCGGCGATCTTCACGTTGCCATCGGTGCCGTTCTTGAAGCCGACCGGGCACGACAGCCCCGAGGCCAGCTCGCGATGCACCTGGCTTTCGGTGGTGCGTGCGCCGATCGCGCCCCATGCCACCAGGTCGGCGATGTACTGCGGCGAGATCACGTCGAGGAACTCGACACCGGCCGGCAGGCCGAGCTTGTTGATGTCGCGCAGCAGGCCGCGGGCGATGCGCAGGCCCTTGTCGATCCTGAAGCTGCCGTCCAGGTCCGGGTCGTTGATCAGGCCCTTCCAGCCCACCGTGGTGCGCGGCTTCTCGAAGTACACGCGCATGACGATCTCCAGCTCACCGGCCAGCGCGTCACGCAGCGGCTTCAGGCGCTGGGCGTACTCGATGGCGGCCTTCGGGTCGTGGATCGAGCATGGGCCAACCACCACCGCCAGGCGGTCGTCACGGCCATGCAGGATCTGGTGCAGGGCCGCGCGCGAGGCGCTGACGGTGTCGGAGGCTTCATCGTCACAGGGCAGCATCGCCAGCAGCTGGGCAGGCGGTGTCAGCGGTTCGATGGTGCGGATACGCAGGTCGTCGGTGTGCGGGGGCATTGCAGGAGATCTCCGGAACGTTGGGGGTCCCCAGCGTGGCGGCATGAAAAAAGCCGCCAGGTTCGCTGGCGGCTTTCGGGAATGCGTCTGAAGCTTTCTTCAGGGTGAGCGCAGTCCTTCCTCCGCCAGTGGCTTCGGAAAGTAATACCAGTAAAAGCGGGTGGCGGCTGCGTTCATGGGATCTATTGATAGCACAGCTTTTGCGCAGTGCAAAATGTTTCATCCGCAACTGGGGACGCGGTTCAGCGAGGTGCGCGCCAGCCCTGCCTACGCGGCGGCAGCCACGCGAAGTTGCTCATTTACCATGCACTTCCACGTCCAACAGCAGGCCCTCATGGATGTCGGCCCAGCGCTCCAGCACGCGGTCCAGCTCCTGCCTGGCTTCGTCCAGCTGCTCGGGGTTGAGCAGGGAACGCGCGGTGTAGAGGTCGGAAACCAACCGCCGCAGGGCCGATTCCGGGATGGCCACCGACGGCCCCTCCAGCCCCGGCAACTGCAACGCCGGGCTGTCGCCAAGAGGGCCGAACAGCGTGACCTGGAGCGTGCTCTGCATGATCGACTTCCCTGCGGATGGACATGGGCAATGTCCTGTTTACCGTGTCTGGGTGACAGGCGCATGTGCCTCCCATGCCGAGGCCCTGGATCTGCCGGCGTCTGCCGCCCCGCTACAGGGCGCCCAGGTCGGCCAGGTGCTGGGCCATGCCGTCCGTCGCGCCTATCGCATGAGTAGTGGTGAAGTACGCATGCCAGCCGGTCGCGGCAATGCCGGCGACCAGCGCATCGACCTCCTCGCGGCTGGCGCAGCGCCAGACCGCATAGAACTGCTCATCGCTGCCGTGCGGTACGTCCGTGGCAATGCGGCCCATCGCCAGCGGCGTGATGCGGGCTGGATCGAACTGCTGCATGCCGGCTCCGATACGAGCGAAGAAGGCATTCCGCTGCTCGGGCGGGAGTGCGGTCCAGGCAGGTGTGGCGGTGTAGAGCTCGATGAAGGTATGGGACATGAGGTTCTTCCTTGAGATTTACGAGGTTGCGGGGTTGCCGGCCAGCGGCCGGCACTATCGGAACGAGCGCAGTGCGCGTTTGCGGATGTAGGTGTTGGCGTCGCTGTGGCGCTCGTGCTGCCAACGCGTGCACAGCTCGCGCAGCCACTGCGGCCGAGTCTTGCCGGCGTCATTGAGCCAGTTGCCGACCGAGTCCTGCACGTAGCGTTCCGGGTCGTCAGCCAGTGCTTCCAGCAGCGCGGAAGCATGCTCCGGATGCCTGCTTGAACAGTGCGATATGCGTGGCCCAGACACCGCGTGGGCGAAGCGCTTCACAGGCGAAGCGACGCAAGTATGGCGACGCTTCCAGCGTCCACGGTTGCAGGTACTCAAGCGCCTGCATCGGCGCGGCAACGATGTCCGTGCGTAGCGCCAGCCACGCCCATTCGCGCACACCGAAGTGTGGGTCATCGGCCAGCGTGCGCATCTGCTGCAGCTTCTCTGCCAACGTTGCGCGGGCATCGCTGCCGATCAGGTAGCAGGCCCAGCCGCGCACGGTATCGGAGCGGTGATGCTGCCAGAGCAGAGGCGCGCCCTGCCCCGCCTCACGCAACAGTTGCGCGGCCAAGGCCATGCGCAGCGTGATGCCCTTGCCTGAGGCATCCCGCATGCGCTGCAGCGCTTCCGGTGCAAGCGCAGTCGCCACCACCTGCAGCAGTGCGGCGAAATCCACTGCCAGGCATTCGCCCAGATGGGTGGCGGGGACGTTGCCGGTGTTGAGTTCATGCAGCCGTTCCGCCGCAATCGCCGGGCTCATGCTGCGGGCTCTCGTCCAGCATCGGTGTGCTGCCAGACCTTGTGCAGCAACCGCGACAGCTGCTGCTGTTCATCGGTGTCCAGACCATTGAACAGGCCACCGATCCACTGCGTGTGCTGATCGAACAGCGTCTCGGCCAAGCGTTTTCCCTGTGCGGTCAACACGATCTGGAGACGACGGCCATCTTCGGGATCGCTGCGCCGCTGCAGCTGGCCTTCGCGCTGCAGGCCATCGAGGAGGCCGCTGATGGTGGCGCGGGTGACGCCAGCGCGCTCGGCAAGCTCATGGGGCGGCAGCGAGCCACCGGCGCCGTGCAGCAGGAACAGCACGATGAAGCGCCCTTCGCTGAGCCCATGTGGCGCCAGCCGGGTGGCGCAATCGTGGTCGATGGACGACGACAACGACAGCAGCTGGAAGCACAGGCGCAGCTGCGCGACATTGGCATGGCCGCGTCGCAGCGCCTCTTCCAGCAGGGCATTGTGCTTGGCTTCGATCATCATCCATACCGATATGATTAGGCGCCTAATCATAAATCGAAAGGGCGGGGCCGCGTCAATCCGTACGTGCTGTCAGGGAGCTGTCCCCAGCAGCAGGCGGGCGATCAATCCACCGCCATCACGTTGCAGCAGCTGCAGTTCGCCTGCATGCCGCCGTGCCACGTTGGCCGCCACTGCCAGCCCAAGTCCCGCTCCGCCGGTGGCGCGACTGCGCGAACTCTCGCTGCGCTGGAACGGTTGCAGCAGGCGTACACGGTCGCCCTCGGCGATGCCCGGTCCGCGGTCCATCACATCCAGCTGCGCCCTGCGCCCCACCACCGCGACCCGCAGTTCCACTGCGCCGGCATAGCGAGCGGCGTTGTCGATGAGGTTGTCGATCGCCCGCCGCAGCAGGAGCGCATCGCCCTGCCAAGGCAGCACGTCCGGTCCTTCGGCGGAGATTTCGATGCCGCGCAGCAGAGCACTCTGCACGCACTCTTCCAGCAACGCCGCCAGGTCAAGCCGCCGCAACTCCAGCGGTTGCAGTTCGCCGCGTGCGTAGTCGAGCACCTGCTCGATCATCGTATCCATGCGTTCGATGTCGGCCACCATCCGTGCGGCCTGTGCCGGTGGTGCGAACTCCGCACGCAGGCGCAGGCCGGTCAGCGGCGTGCGCAGGTCGTGCGCTACAGCAGCCAGCATGCGGGTCATGTCCTGTGCCTGTTCGCGCAGCCGCCCACGACCCGCGCTGATCGCCGCAGCCAGCACCTGCACTTCGCGCGGGCCGTCATCCGGCAAGGGTGTGTCGGCCTGCAGATCCACACGTGCACTTGCTTCGGCCAAGCGTCGCAACGGGCGCCCCAAGCGGATTGACGCCCATGCTGCCAACGGCGCCAGCAGTACGGCACCGCCCAGCAGGGCAAGCACCACCTGGCGGCGCCAGGCCGCCAGATCGCTGTGATCGCTGCCCACCACCCGCCAACGGCCATCGGCCTGGCGCACGCCCAGTTCGAACGGCGGCCATTGCATGGCGGTCAGCACTGCTGACTGCGCCTTCAGTACGCCGGCCCGCGCCGTGGCATCCAGCACCGCGCCACCTTCGATGATCTGCACATCGGGCGCCTTGCCTTGTCCACTCCATACCAGCCGAACATCCTCCACCGGCGAGCCCAGCTGCAGCGCCGCCAGCTGCGTAAGCCAGTCGCTGGCGCTGCCTTGCGGCGGCGCTGCCTGCGTCGCCAGATGCAGGCCCAGCGACGCCGGCGCCTGTTCCCCCCGCAGCACCTGCGTGGCCTGGTCCAACCGCATCGGCGGCGGCGCGGGGCGTGGCATCCAGCCCACCACCGCGACGCTGACCAGGGTGGCCAGCAACAGGCTGGCCAGGGCCAGCACCGCGATCCAGCGCGCAGTGGACCAGCGCGTATTCACAGCACCTGGACCTCGGTACCGAAGCGATAGCCTTCCCCGCGCAGTGTCTGCACCAGGGTTTCAGCGCCGGGCACAGCGTGTCCCAGCTTGCGGCGCAACCGGCTGATCGCCAGATCGATGGCACGATCGACGCTGTCGCTGGGTTCGCCGTGCATCAGCTGCAGCAACTGCTCGCGGCCGAGCACCCGCCCGGGGCGCTCTGCCAGCACCAGCAGCAGGGAGAATTCACCACGGCTCAAGGCCAGCTCAGCGCCATCCGGCGTGATCAGGCGGCGCTGCCCAGGAAGCAACCGCCATCCAGAAAAGCGCAGCTCGCTGGCCACCTGCTCACGCAGCTTGTGCTGGCGGCGCAACAGCGCACGCACCCGTGCCAGCAGCTCACGCGGATCAAACGGTTTGGCCAGGTAGTCGTCTGCCCCCATCTCCAGACCGATCACCCGGTCCGGCGCACTGCCCATCGCCGACAGCATCAGGATCGGGATCGCCCGCGCCTGCAGCCGGCGGCAGACCGACAGGCCATCCTCGCCGGGCATCATCCAGTCGAGGATGATCACGTCCGGGCGCTCGGCCTGCAGCAGCACATCCAACGCCGCCGCACCGCCCGCCACCCGCACGTCGTAGCCATGCAGCTGCAGGCAGTCGGCGATGGCATCACGGATGCTGGCGTCGTCATCGACAACGATGACCCGGGCGGGAGCGTTCATGTGGTCAGTATCGGGCCGTTGTGTATCAGGACGGTATCAGCGCCGATATTCCCGCGATACGCCAGGGCGCGCCAATGGTCCTCATCGATCACTACGGAGATGCCCCTTGCGCCTCACCCTGCTTCCCCTGCTTGCCCTCCCGCTGCCTGCGCTGGCAGGCGATGC
This sequence comes from Stenotrophomonas sp. WED208, assembly GCF_040984485.1. NCBI lineage: Bacteria > Pseudomonadati > Pseudomonadota > Gammaproteobacteria > Lysobacterales > Lysobacteraceae > Stenotrophomonas > Stenotrophomonas sp. WED208. Next base: position 466,995 of record NZ_JAZARB010000001.1, on the reverse strand, counting down.
CCCCGAACACGTGTTGCCGATGTGGATGCAGGGCGGGCATCCGGCCGTGGCCGTCTCGCTGGACGGGCGTGCGGAGCCGTTGCGCTTCGTGGTCGACAGTGCAGCCGGTGCGACCCTGGTGGATGACCGCGTGACCCGGCGCTATGGTCTGGAAGACGCCGATGCGGCGGTGTCGCATGCGCAGGGTGCCAGTGCGAAGGCGGCCCAGCTGCGACGGATGCGCACCACGTCCTGGCGGCTGGGCAGCTGGCAGCTGCAGGCCAGTGGCGTTCAGGCCGATCTGTCCTCGTTGGCGAAGGATGATGAGGCGGTCATTGATGGCCTGGTCGGCAATGACCTGACCGGACGCTGGGATACCCGCTGGGACTTCGGCCGCAATGAGCTCGCGCTGTGGACCCCGGGCCGGCTCGCGCTGGATGGAAACGGGTGCCAGGCCAACGCGCTGCCGGATCGCAAGGCTGGACTGCGCCACTTCGGTTTCATCACGATGGCACTGGGTGATGCCGGTGTGGAAGCCATCGCCGTAGTCGATACCGGCGCGGCGCAGACCGTGCTCAATGCCGAAGCCGCACGCGCATTGGGCGTGCATACCGACGGCAGCGACCAGCGCGTGCGTGTTCGCGGGAAAGGCACTGAAGGCCTGGGTGGCGGAAGCCAGGCCACCTGGCTGTACACCCTGCCCAGCATGGCCAGCGCTGGCTGGCGACATCCCCCGATGGAAGTACGGATCAGCGAGCTGCCGGTATTCAAGGCCATTGGCCTGGAGGCACGGCCGGCGCTGATCCTCGGTGCCGACGCAATGCGCGGCGGCCAGGTGGACATCGGTGCCGCCGCCGCAAGGATCTGCCTGCGTCGGCCGGCCAACTGAGCAGCGGCCGGCGCCTGCGAACGTGCTACCAGTCCATCACCTGCGGCGCCGGCCCCGGGTGCGACGGGAACAAGGGCAGCACTTCTTCAGCCATCTCCTGCAGCACCTCGCCGGCAGGCCGCTCGGCGAACTGGATGCCCAGCGCGGCATGGTTGACGCCGGCCCGCTGCCAGGCCTGCAGCAGATCGATCAGGCCCTTGCGGCCGGTGCGCAGGGTGAAGCCACCCCGCAGCGGCATGCGTGGATGATCCGGATCGTCCACCAGGTCGATCCATTCGTTGGTCATGTGCGGACGGAAGCCGCCATCCGGAATCAGCGCGCGCCAGGCGCCGATCTTCGCGGCCAGCCGCTGCGGACCGGCGTTGTCATGGGTGGCCTCTGGATAGGTCAGCCACCCATCGGCATGCTGGCCGATCCACTCCAGTGGCTGACGTGCGCCACCGGTGACAACCAGCGGAACGCGGCCACTGACCGTGGGCGGCAGCAACTGCACGCCCTGCTCGGCACCGGCATGTGTCATCCGCCCATCCGTGCCCGGCTGCAGCCAACGGCGCATCTCGTTCATTGCGGTGGCGAAACGCTCTCCGCGCGCCGCGTGCTCCAGTCCATAGGCCGGGAACTCCAGCGGTCGATCACCGGACGCCACACCCATCACCAGCCGCCCACCGGACAGCTGATCGAGCGACGCCGCGGCCTTGGCCAGATCGATCGGATGGCGCAGTGGCAGCACCACGCTGCCGGTGGCCAGGGCCACGCGCTGCGTGCGCGCTGCCAGCCACGCAAGGTAGGTGAATGGATCGAACAGCTGGCCTGCATCACCGAACAGCGGATCGAACAGCGGCACGTCGCGCACCCATACCGCGGCAAAGTCGTGGCGGTCGATCTCCTCCACCAGCCGCGCCTGGCCCTGCAGCACGGCCATGTCGCCCTGGTAGAAGCGCAGCGGCAGGTAGATGCCCAGGGTCAGCGCGTCGGCGCGGAACATGCGCTGGTAGCCCGGGTGCGCGGCAAAGACCGGCGCCGACGCGCCCGGCATCGCAATGGAATCATTCATCAGCATGGCCTCCTTACGGACCGGTGGCCGGCTCGGGCAGCTGCACGCCGCGCTGTACCGCAGGGCGTGCTGCAACCCGCGCGTACCACGCATCCAGATGGCGATGCCGCGAGAAATCGATGTCGATGATGCGGGCGATGTGCAGCCAGCCGAAGTGGGCGATGTCGGCAATCGAGTAGTGATCGCCAGCCAACCACTCGCGTCCCTGCAGACGCTGGTCGAGTACCGCGAACAGGTCGTCGCTCAGGCGGCGGTAGCGTTCGATTGCCGCGGAATCGGGCTGTTGTGCAAAGTGCTCGAAGTGCACGCGCTGGCCGAGGATCGGGCCGACGCTGGCGGCATGGAACATCAGCCAGGTCAGCGTCTCCCAGCGCGCAGCCGGTTCGGAAGGCAGCAACGCATTGCCCTGTTCGGCCAGGTACATCAGGATCGCCGCCGATTCGAAGACAACGAGGCCGCGCGCGCGATCTTCCAGCACCGGAATGCGCCCATGCGGATTGAGCCGCAGGAAGTCGGGATGGCGATGTTCGCCATCGGCGATGTGGACGTGGTGAAGGCGATACGGCAGGCCAAGCTCTTCCAGTGCGATGGTGGCCTTGAAGCCATTGGGCGAGCTGTCGGTATACAGGTGCAGCGATGGTTCGTTCACGAGGATTCCTGGACGGCAGGGAGCAACGGCACGCACCGGCCTTCGATGAACGAGGCCAGGCGATGCGGAAACGGGCGCTGCAGCAGCCGTGCGGGCAGTCTAGGAAAGACCTGCATCGTGGGGAAACGATGTCTCCTGCACGGGGAGTTGAGCAGGGCTCAACGTGCGCGACGCGCGCGCGACAGCCTGCAGTGCGGTCGATATGCTGTCGTCGCTCGGCGGGTGCCGACGCGGTTACAGGAGAGTGGAGATGGGTGCGGTGCTGCCGCTGCTGGGCCTGCGGGCCTTCGTTGAAACCGGCCGCCATGGCAGCCTGACCGCCGCCGCCGATGCGATGGGGGTGACACCTGGTGCAATCAGCCAGCAGCTTCGACAGCTGCAGGAGCGGCTGGGCGTAAGCCTGTTCGACCGCACCCGGCATGGCGTGGTACTCAGTGCAGCCGGCGCGCGCGTGTATCCGGAGCTGCTGCAGGCCTTCGACCAGATCGCCCAGAGCCTGCAGACACTCGAACGCTGGGAAACGCGGTGCACACTACGCATCAGCGCGGCACCGAGCTTCGCCGCGCAATGGCTGGCGCCGCGACTGGGCGCGTTCAGTGCGTTGCATCCGCAGGTGGACGTGCAGCTGGACTCGAGCGCGGCATTGTCCAACCTGCGCCGCGACGGCGTGGACATCGCCATTCGCCACGGCCTCGGGCGTTACCCGGGACTGCATGCTGAGCACCTGATGGCACCGGTGCTGCTGCCGGTGGCCAGTCCAGCATTGTTGGCCGGCGCACCGACGGTCAGCTCGGTACAGGATTGCCTGCAGCTACCGCTGCTGCAGGACGCCGACCGCAGCGACTGGCGGCTGTGGTTCCAGGCACTGGATCTGCCCGTCGATGAACGACTGGAGCGCGGCCCTGCGTTCGATGACGACCTGTTGCTGATCCGCGCGGCGGTGGCCGGGCAAGGCATCGCCCTGGTGCGCGACATCCATGCGGCCGAAGAACTCGCCAATGGCCGGCTGCAGGTGGTGATTGACCAGCCCTGGCCACAGGCCTTTGCCTACTACGCGGTGACGCGTGCGGACGGCGAGGCCAACGCTGCGATACCTGCTTTCATGACCTGGTTGCATGCAGCACTGATGACGCCGCAGGAAGCAGGCACACACACCCTGCAGGACGCAGGATGAGCCGCTCGGAAAGCGATGTCATTGCAGCCGGCCACAAAAAAACCCCGCCTTGCGGCGGGGTTTTTCATTGCGGGGCGAACGTGGGGACTTAGAAGTCCATGCCGCCCATGCCACCCATGCCGCCCATGCCACCGGCGCCACCCATGGCCGGCTCGTCCTTCTTCGGAGCTTCGGCAACCATGGCTTCGGTGGTGATCATCAGGCCAGCGATCGAGGCCGCGTTCTGCAGCGCCGAACGGGTCACCTTGGTCGGGTCCAGGATGCCGAACTGCAGCATGTCGCCGAACTCGCCGGTGGCGGCGTTGTAGCCGAAGCTGCCGGTGCCTTCCTTGACCTTGTTGATGATGACCGACGGTTCTTCACCGGCGTTGGCCACGATTTCGCGCAGCGGGGCTTCCATCGCGCGCAGGGCGATCTGGATGCCGTGGTTCTGGTCTTCGTTGGCACCCTTCAGGCCGGCCAGTGCGGTGACCGCACGGACCAGGGCCACGCCGCCGCCCGGGACCACGCCTTCTTCAACGGCTGCACGGGTAGCGTGCAGGGCGTCGTCGACGCGATCCTTCTTTTCCTTCATTTCGATTTCGGTCGAAGCACCGACCTTGATCACGGCAACGCCGCCGGCCAGCTTGGCCACGCGTTCCTGCAGCTTCTCGCGGTCGTAATCCGAGGAGGTGTCCTGGATCTGGGTCTTGATCTGGCCGACGCGTGCGTCGACGGCAGCCTTGTCACCCACGCCATCGATGATGGTGGTGTTCTCCTTGGAGACCTGCACCTTCTTGGCGCGGCCCAGGTCCTTGATGGTGGCCTTTTCCAGCGACAGGCCAACTTCTTCGGAGATCACGGTGCCGCCGGTCAGCACGGCCATGTCTTCCAGCATCGCCTTGCGACGGTCGCCGAAGCCCGGAGCCTTGACGGCCACGACCTTGACGATGCCACGGATGGTGTTGACGACCAGGGTGGCCAGCGCTTCGCCTTCGACTTCTTCGGCCACGATCAGCAGCGGCTTGCCGGCCTTGGCGACGCCTTCCAGCACCGGCAGCAGGTCACGGACGTTGGAGATCTTCTTGTCGTGCAGCAGGATGAACGGGTCATCCAGGTCAGCGGTCTGCGACTGCTGGTTGTTGATGAAGTACGGGGACAGGTAGCCGCGGTCGAACTGCATGCCCTTGACCACGTCCAGCTCGTTGTCCAGGCCCGAGCCTTCTTCAACGGTGATCACGCCTTCCTTGCCGACTTCCTTCATCGCGTCAGCGATGATCTGGCCGATCGACTCGTCCGAATTGGCCGAGATGGTACCGACCTGGGCGATCGCCTTGTCGTCGGCGGTCGGCTTGGAGATGTTCTTCAGCTCGGAGACGGCGGCCACGACGGCCTTGTCGATACCGCGCTTCAGGTCCATCGGGTTCATGCCGGCGGCCACGGCCTTGGCACCTTCGCGGATCAGGGCCTGGGCCAGCACGGTGGCGGTGGTGGTGCCGTCGCCAGCGTCGTCGTTGGTGCGGGAAGCGACTTCCTTCACCATCTGCGCGCCCATGTTCTCGAACTTGTCAGCCAGTTCGATTTCCTTGGCGACGGAAACGCCGTCCTTGGTGATGGTCGGAGCACCGAAGCTCTTTTCCAGCACGACGTTGCGGCCCTTCGGGCCCAGGGTGGCCTTGACGGCATTGGCGAGAACGTTGACGCCGCGCACCATGCGCGAACGGGCGTCTTCACCGAAACGAATATCCTTGGCAGCCATTGCAATTACCTCATTGGTAGCGCCGGACCGGGCCCGGCGGCTGGGATTTGGGGATCAGGTTGAAGCAGGTCGCGCCGGGGCTCAGCCGATGACGGCGAGCACGTCGTCTTCGCGCAGGACCTTGTACTCGACGCCTTCGCTCTTGTACGAGCTGCCGGCGTACTGGCCGTAGATGACCTTGTCGCCGACCTTCAGCGACGGAGCGCGCACGCTGCCGTTGTCCAGCGGCTTGCCCGGGCCGACGGCCACGACTTCACCCTTGGTGGACTTTTCCTTGGCCGAATCCGGAATGACGATGCCACCGGCGGAGATTTCGTCGGCTTCGATCGGCTTGACCACAACGCGGTCGTGCAGCGGCTTGATGCTCATGAGAGACCTCTTAAGTTATTGATTGGTCTGAAAAAGTCTGGCGATGTTAGCACTCACCCCAGGTGACTGCCAGCATTGCTCGCGAAAAAGCCCGATGAATCGGGAGCAGGACAGAGATGGAGCTGGCCCCGGACCTTTCAAGGCCGCTCGCGGAAAAAATTTCACTGCCCCGGGCCCGCTCGATCCGCGCCGGTGTGAAGGCCTGGAGGCCGGTGCAACGCGGCAACCCTGTCGCTGGAACCCTCGACTTTTGGTGACTGGCGTCGCACTGTCAGATATCTGACGTTCATTTACGACAAAGTGTCACTGGATCGGCCTTAGGCTCGGCCGCGCATTCCCAATCACAAGGAGTAGTCGATGCGATTGCTGTCCCCGCTTGCCGCCGCCTGCCTGCTGGCGCTGGCCGCCGCGCCGGCCCAGGCCGAGGTCTTCATCAACGAACTGCACTACGACGACAGCACCGCCGCCGGTGACGTCGGCGAAGCGATCGAGGTCGTGGCCACTGCCGGTGAGGACCTGTCCGGCTACCGCCTGTATCTGTACAACGGCGCCAACGCCTCGGCCGCGGTGGTCTACGCCAACAACCCGGTCCCGGCAGGCACCGCCGCCGGCTGCGGCAGCGCCACCATCGCCGTGGTCAGTTACCCGACCAACGGCATCCAGAACGGCCCCAACGACGGCATCGCCCTGGTCGATGCCACCGGCAAGGTGGTGCAGTTCCTCAGCTACGAGGGCGCCATCACCGCCTCCGGTGGCCCCGCCGCCGGCATGACCAGCCAGAACATCCCGGTGGCCGAGACCAACAGCACGGCCCCGGGCACTTCGCTGCAGCTGACCGGCAGCGGCAGCCAGTACGCCCACTTCACCTGGGCCGAGTCGGCCAAACAGACATTCGGCAGCTGCAACAACGGCCAGACCTTCAGCGGTGGCGGCACCCCAGGCCCGAACACGCCGCCGTCAGTGTCCACCACCACCCCGGCGCAGGGCAGCAGCACCTTCCCGGCCGCGGCCGATCTGGAAGTGGTGTTCAGCGAAACGGTGAACCTGGCCAGTGGTGCGTTCGCACTGAGCTGCGGCACTTCCGGCAGCGTACCGCTGACCTACCCGGCCAGCGGCCGCAGCGTGAAACTGTCCACCAACACCGCGCTGGTGGCCGGTGAAGCCTGTCGCTTCGACATCCGCGCCGCGCGCATCACCGACCTGCAGGGCGCGCACCCCGCCGCCGACAGCCGCATCGCCTTCACCGTGGCCAGCACCGGCGGCAATCCGGACCCCGGCAACCCGGGCGTGCCGGCCGGGTACTACTCCAAGGTCAATACCAGCAGCCCCAGCCAGCTGCGCTGCTCGCTGCACGCGACCATCAAGGGCCACACCGCCTACCCGTACAGCGGCTCGGGCACCAGCACCTGGACCATCCTGGAAATCGCCGACGAGGATCCGAACAACAGCGGCAGGATCCTGGATGCGTACCGCAACCGCAGCTACGCCAAGGTGACCGATCGCGCCGGCAGTGGCAATGGCCTGAAGTACAACCGCGAGCACACCTGGCCGAACTCGCTGGGCTTTGCCAGCACCACCGGCGACAAGGGCCTGCCGTACGCGCCGTACACCGACACCCACATGCTGTACCTGACCGACGCGCAGTGGAACGCCGACCGTGGTAACAAGCCGTTCGGCAAGTGCGACGCCAACTGCGGCGAGCGCGCCACCGAGGCCAACAACGGCCAGGGCGGCGGTAGCGGCGGCTACCCGGGCAACTCCAACTGGGTGCGCACGCCGGACGGCAACACCGGCACCTTCGAGGTGTGGGGCAAGCGCAAGGGCGACATGGCGCGTGCGGTGATGTACATGGCGATCCGCTACGAGGGCGGCAAGGATGCGGCCACCGGCCAGTCCGAGCCGGACCTGGAGCTGACCGACGACCGCAGTAAGATCGTCAAGACCAGCAGTTCGCCGGCCTACATGGGCCTGCTGTCGACGCTGATCGACTGGCACCTGTCCGATCCGCCGGATGATGCCGAGCGTGCGCGCAATGACGTGGTCTACAGCTTCCAGGGCAACCGCAACCCGTTCATCGACCACCCCGAGTGGGCGACCCCGGCCCTGTTCACCTCGGCCAAGCCGGCCACCTGCCAGCTGGCCAACTGACCGCGCAACGCAGCGGTCCACTGCCTCCGCCGGGCCGTGACCCGGCGGCGGCCCTATACTCGACGGTCATGTCGACCGTCGATCCCGTCCTGCTGCTGTTGACCACCTGCCCGGACCGGGCCAGTGCCGAGCGCATCGCGCACGCGCTGGTCGGCGAGCGCCTGGCCGCGTGCGTGACCCGCCTCGATGGCGCGCAGTCGACCTACCGCTGGCAGGGCGAGGTGACCACCGACGCCGAGCTGCAGCTGCTGGTGAAAACCACCGCGAGTCGCGTCGATGACGCGATTGCCCGGATCGTCGAACTGCATCCGTATGAACTCCCGGAGTGCATTGCGGTCGAAACCCGGGCCGGCCTGCCGGCGTATCTGGACTGGATCCGGGCACAGACCCGGGAGGACACTGATTGAAGACTCTGTTTGCGCGTGGCGCCGCCCTGTGCGCCCTGTTGTGGCTCTCGCTGCCGGCGTTCGCCCTGGATGAGAAAGACCTGCTGCCGGTGGACCAGGCGTTCGCACTGACCGCGACCGCCGCCGAGCGTGGCCAGGTGCAACTGCAGTTCAAGATCGCACCGGGCTATTACCTGTATCGCCACCGCACCAGCGTCAAGGCGGATCCGGCCTTCAATGCCGGCGCGCTGCAGATGCCCAAGGGCGACAAGCACCACGACGATTTCTTCGGCGAAGTCGAAACCTATCGCGAACGCCTGCAGGCCACCCTGCCCGGTACGCCGACCGACGCCGCCGGCACCATCAGCCTGGAAGTGCGTTACCAGGGCTGCGCCGATGCCGGTGTCTGCTACCCGCCGCAGAAGCGCGTGGTGCAGGTCACCCTGCCCGGTGCCGGTGCACAGGCCAACGCCCCGGCTGCACGCACCGGTGCCGCAAGCCCGTTCAACAACCCGCTGGCCGGTGCCGGCAACAGCGGCGGCCTGCGCCTGCCGGGTGCGGCCAGCAACAGCCAGGCGCTGCCGCTGCCGTCGGAGCAGGCGTTCGGCTTCGACGCCATCGCCAGCGACGGCAATACCCTGCTGCTGCGCTTCAGCCCGGCACCGGGCTACTACCTGTATCGCGACCGCACCTCGCTGAAGCTGGAAGGCAGCACCGGTGTGCTGGCCGACAAGCCGCGCTGGCCGGCCGCGCAGTCGCATCGCGACGAGCACTTCGGCGATGTCTCGGTCTACTTCAACCAGGTGGAAGTGCCACTGCCGCTGCGCCGCTCCGTCGCCGATGCGGTCGACAGCACCCTGGTGGTGACCTTCCAGGGCTGCCAGACCGATGGCATCTGCTACCCGCCGATGACCCGCCGGGTGAAGCTGTCGATCCCTGCCGGCAAGATCAGCGCCAGTGCCGATCAGGCGCCACCGCGCAACGAGGTGATCAGCCCGCTGCCCGCTGCCAGTGGCGCACCGCGCGAAGCCGCCAACGGCGCCCCGTTGCGCCTGCTGCCGACCGTGCCCAACGATGGTGCAGCGGCCCCGGCAACCGTCGGCAGTGAAGGCGCAGGCAATGAGTTCGCCGCCGACGCGCGCGGTGACAACGCGCTGCGCACGCGACCGCCGGTGACCACGCCGAATCCGGACCGCTCGTTCGTCTGGGTGCTGCTGCTGGCGCTGGCCGGTGGCCTGGTGTTGAACCTGATGCCCTGCGTGCTGCCGATCCTGTCGCTGAAGGTCCTGAGCCTGGCGCAGAGTGGCGAAAGCCCGCAGCGCGCGCGCAGCCACGCCCTCTGGTACACGCTGGGCGTGCTGGTCGCATTCGCGGTGATCGGTGCGTTGATGGTTGGCCTGCGCGCGATCGGCAACGCCGTCGGCATCGGCTTCCAGCTGCAGCACCCGGGCGTGGTGGCGGCACTGGCCTACATCATGTTCGCGGTGGGCCTGAGTCTGTCCGGCGTGTTCACCCTCGGCGGCGGCATCGGCAACCTCGGCCAGTCGCTGGCCAGCCGCAGTGGCCCGGCCGGTGATTTCTTCACCGGTGCGTTGGCCTGCGTGGTCGGCAGTGCCTGCGTCGGCCCGTTCATGGGCGGCGCGATTGCCTACGCGTTCATTGCCCCGCCGCTGAAGGCGATGACCGTGTTCCTGTTCCTCGGCCTGGGCCTGGCGCTGCCGTTCCTGCTGATCGGCTTCGTGCCGGCGCTGGCACGCCGCCTGCCCAAGCCGGGCCCGTGGATGGAAACGCTCAAGCACGTGCTGGCCTTCCCGATGTATGCCACCGTGCTGTGGCTGCTGTGGGTGCTGGGCAAGCAGCGCGGCGTGGACGGCATGGCGCTGGTACTGGGTGGCCTGCTGCTGCTGGCCTTCGGCCTGTGGCTGTTTGAACGCAACCGCTGGACCGGCTCGCGCGCCGTCACCCTGCTCGGCGTACTGCTGGCGATCGGTGCACTGGTCCCCGCCTGGGGCGTGACCCAGCTGGCAGCGCCGGCGCGTGCCGCACAGGCCGCCAGCGACAACGTGGTGGAGTATTCGCCGCAGTTGCTGGACCGCCTGCGTGCCGACAACCGCGTGGTGTTCGTGAACATGACCGCCGACTGGTGCGTGAGCTGCAAGGCCAACGAGCGCGCCGTGCTGTCGCGGCCGGAGTTCAAGGAACTGCTGAAGCGCACCAACGCGGTGTACATGCGCGGTGACTACACCAATGTGGACCCGCAGATCACCACGTTCCTGGAAGAGCACAAGGCCGTGGGCGTGCCGCTGTACGTGGTGTACGGCCCCGGCGCACCGCCGACCGTGCTGCCGACCCTGCTGACCCAGGCGGTGGTCGAGGAAGCGCTGCTGCGCACCGCACGATGAAGTGGCAACGGCCAGCGCTGCTGTGGACAGCGGTGCTGGCCGCCGGCCTTGGCCTGTGGGCCGGGCATCGGCTGGCACCAGCACCAGCGGCATCCGACACACCGCCTGCCGCGTCCCCTGCTGCCGCCGCGACGCCTGCACTGCAGGTGGGCGACCTGCTGCCGGCGCTGACGCTGCCGGATCTCGATGACCGACCGCTGGACCTGCGCCAGCGCTTCGCCGGCCGCCCCCTGCTGATCAACGTCTGGGCCAGCTGGTGCGCGCCCTGCGTGGAAGAAATGCCCGAGCTGGCCCGCTTCGCCCGCGGCCAGGGCGACAACGGTGTGCAGGTTCTTGGCCTGGCGCTGGATACTCCGGAGGACGTGCGTGGCTTCCTGCAACGGGTGCCGGTGGGCTACCCGATCGTGATCGAGACACCCGGGCCGCGCGATGCCAGCGCGCAGCTGGGCAATACCCAGGGCCTGCTGCCCTACAGCGTGCTGTTCGATGCACAGGGGCGGCTGGTGAAGGCGAAGCTGGGACCGTTCGCCCACGGCGAGATCGACCGCTGGGTGAAGTGAGGGTGTTTTTTGCAGGGCTTGCAGCCCTGCACCCTGCTCAATGCAACGGCAACGGCAACGGCAACAACCAAAGCCAAAGCGGGCATTCCGTGGGATGGCGGGGCACTGTGGGTGGTCAGGACACGCCGTAAACCCGTCCATGGGGGCTCGATGGCGCCATCCATGGCGCCAACGGTCCTGACCACCCACACCGCCCCACCTCTGACAGATCTTCGCGGCTGTTGGTAGGTGTCGACCTTGGTCGACACATCTGTCAGATATCGATATTCAGAACGGAATCAGACCCCGTGCCGACCAACGGTCGGCACCCACCAAAGCAGAACGCCGTTCCGACAGATCGCAGGAAACTGTCGAAGGCGGGGTGGGTCCGGTTGAGGGGGCGTGAGCGCCATGGATGGCGCGACCGAGGCTACATGGACGTATTCACGCCGCACCCCGCAACCGGACCCACCCCGCCATCCCACGGATAGCCCGCTTTTGACGTTGACGTTGCCTCGGCGGGTGCCGGGCGCCGCCCGGCCGGTAACCCCCTGCTTGACCGCAGCCGGAGCGCCACGGAGAATTCCGCGACTAATTCTCATTTGCTGTTGCGCAGGATGCGGGCGGCAGCCTTCCAGGCCCTCCTCCTTCGATGTTCAAGAACGTCCTGTTCCAACTGCACTGGCTGCTGGGCATCACCGCCGGTGCCGTCCTGGCCGTGATGGGCCTCAGCGGCGCCGTGCTGTCCTTCGAGGACGAACTGCTGCGCGCAGCCAACCCCGGCTTCGCCGAGATCGCCGAACACCATGCCGACGGCCAGCTTCCACTTGCGCTCAGCGAGCTGGTGCCGCTGCTGCAGGCTGGCAGCGAACGCCCGCTGCAGCGCCTGCGCGTGGATGCCACCGGACAGCGGCCGTCGGTGGCGCGCTTTGCCGGCGGCAAGGAACACTGGGTGTACTTCGACCCGTACAGCGGTGAGCGCTTCAGTGCCTTGCGCGGGCAGGCGTTCTTCGACTTCGTCGAAGACCTGCACCGCCACCTGGCCGCGGGCGAGCGCGGCAAGTGGATCACCGGCAGCTGTGCGATCGCGCTGCTGTTCTTCACACTGTCCGGCCTCTACCTGCGCTGGCCTCGCCGCTGGTGGCACTGGCGCAGCTGGCTGGCGGTGGAATGGACGCGCAGCGGCCGTGGCTTCCTGTGGAGCCTGCACTCGGTGATCGGCACCTGGGTGCTGCTGATCTATCTGATGAGTGCGCTGACCGGCCTGTGGTGGTCCTTCGACTGGTATCGCAGTGCCGCCAACACCCTGTTGGGCGTCGCACCGGCCGCCAAGCACCAGGTTGCCACCGACGCCGCCCTGAACCTGGAGCGCATCGAAGCCACGCTGTATGCACTGCCCGGCGTGCGCACCGGCTACATCGACCTGCGCCTGCCGGAGAAGCCCGGGCAGGCACTGAATGTGCGGGTGATGGCCGGTGATCCGTCGCAACGTGGCGGCCACCACGATCGTGCGCATGATCTGCTGCAGCTCGATCCGGCCAGCGGTGCGGTTCTCGAGGCCCGTCCGTACGTGCGCCAGGGCGCGGGCGGACAGCTGGCCACCAGCGTGTTCGCGCTGCATTCGGGCAGCTACTTCGGTGTGCCCGGGCGCGTGGTGGTGATGCTCAGCAGCCTGGGCATGAGCCTGTTCTTCATCACCGGCTGGATGCTGTACCTGGACCGCCGACGCAGCCAGCGTGCGGCGCGAGGGCTGCGCCGGTCGCTGCCCACGACGTCTGCCGCGGGTGCCGGCGCACCGTGGCTGGTGGTACACGCCAGCCAGAGCGGCCTGGCCGAACAGCTGGCGTGGCGTGCGGCCGCACAGCTGCAGGCCGCCGGTCATGCGGTGCAGGTGCTGCCGCTGGCCCGCGCCGATGCCGCGAAGCTGCAGGCCAACTCCCAGGCATTGTTCGTGCTGAGCACCTTCGGCGACGGCGAGCCGCCGGATGCAGCGCGGCGCGCTGCACGGCTGCTGCTCGCGCAACGCCTGGACCTGTCGCGCCTGCAGTTCGGCCTGCTCGCACTGGGTGACCGCCAGTACCCGCAGTACTGCGGCTTCGGCCGCCAGTTCGATGGCTGGTTGATCGGCAACGGCGCGCGGCCGCTGTTCGAGCGCATCGATGTCGATGCCGCCTCGGTGCCGACCCTGCGCCAGTGGCAGCAACAGTTGGGCGCACTGACCGGCATCACCACCGATGACAGCGTGCTGCCAGCCGCGACGCAGATGCATGACTGGCGCCTGCTCGGCCGTGACCGTCTCAACCCGGGCAGCATCGGTGGCGCGATCTGGCGTATCCGCCTTGCCACGCCGGCCGATGTGCAGTGGCAGGCAGGTGACATCCTGCACATCGCGCCGCGCCACAACGCGCGGCATGCCAGCGCGGTGTTGAAGGCACACGGGCTGGACCCGCTGCAGCCGCTGCTGGTCGATGGCCATCCGCGCACGCTGCTGGCGCTGGCCAGCGAACGCGACCTGCCCGAAGCCGATGCTGCGCTGGCGGTGCAGGATGCCTGCCTGTGGCTGGCCGGGCTGCCACTACTGCCCAGCCGCGAATATTCGATCGCCTCCTGCACGGATGACGGCGTGGTGGAGCTGGTGGTGCGGCTGGTGCATGACGCCTCCGGTCGAGCCGGGCTGGGCTCGGGCTGGCTGTCGCTGCATGCGCCGATCGGTGCCAGCATCGTCGCCCGTGTGCACCACAATCCTGGATTCCATCGTGTCGGCACTGCCCCGATGGTGCTGATCGGCAACGGCACCGGCATTGCCGGCCTGCGCAGCCTGTTGCGCGAAGCTGCCCACGCAGGCGAGCACGGGCACTGGCTGCTGTTCGGTGAGCGCCAGCGCGCACACGACTTCCTGTTCGCCGACGAGATCGAGGCCTGGCAGGCCGACGGCCATCTTGCACGGGTGGACCTGGCGTTCTCGCGCGATGGTGAGGGTGGCTACGTGCAGGATCGCCTGGGTGCGGCCGTCGATGCGCTGCGCGAGTGGATGCAGCGCGGTGCGGTGATCCATGTCTGCGGCTCGCTGCAGGGCATGGCCGAAGGCGTGGACCAGGTGCTGCGCGCCGCGCTGGGTGATGACGCGGTGGAAACGCTGCTGGAGACCGGGCGCTACCGCCGCGACGTGTATTGAGCCACAAGGGTAGTGCCGGCCGCTGGCCGGCATGATCATGGACGGTGCCGGCCGGCGGCCGGCACTACCGGAACAGAATCAGGCCGCAGCGCGCGCCCGTGGCATTGGCTGCAAACGGAACGCGCCCACGGCTTCTGCCAGGGCATGCACCTGCGCCTGCATCTGCGCAGTCGAGGCCCCCGCCTCTTCCACCAGACTGGCGTTGCGCTGGGTACTGGCCTCCATCTGCACGATGGTCTGGTTCACCTGTGCGATGCCGGCATGCTGGTCCTGCGACGCGCTGCGGATCCCGGCCAGCAGATCCGCCAGCTGCTGCACGCTGCCGACAATTTCGCCCATCGTGGTGCCAGCCTGCTCGGCCTGCTGGTTGCCCTGCCCGACACGCGTCACCGAATCCTCGATCAATCCCTTGATCTGCTTGGCCGCCTCGGCACTGCGCTGTGCCAGCAGGCGCACTTCAGCAGCCACGACAGCGAAGCTGCGGCCCTGCTCTCCGGCACGTGCCGCTTCCACCGCCGCGTTGAGCGCGAGGATGTTGGTCTGGAAGGCGATGCCATCAATCAGCTGGGTGATGTCACCGATCCGCCGTGAGGCTTCGCTGATGCCATGCATGGTTGCCACCACCTGGCCGACCGCCTCACCGCCGCGCTGGGCCACTGCCGCCGCGCCCTTGACCAGCGCGTCCGCGCGGCCAGCGGCGTCAGCATTGCGGCCCACGGTATCGGTCAGCTCATGCATCGACGCTGCGGTCTCTTCCAGGTTGGCGGCCTGCTGCTCGGTGCGCTGTGACAGGTCGTGGTGACCGGCGACGATCTCGCCAACGCCGGTATCGAGGCTGGACGTGGCCTGCTGGATCCGGGTGACGATGCGGCCCAGTTGCGCGACGGTGGCGTTGGCATCATCGCGCATGCGCGCGAACACGCCCTGCAGTTCACCCTCCATGCGTACGCTGAGATCACCACGGGCGAGCGCAGCCAACAGCGCCTGCAGATCGCCGAGGTTGGCCTCGAAGGTGGCCAGCAAGCGGTTGATGCTGGTGGACAATGTACGTACGAAGCCCTGCTTGCCCTCCAGCGCGATGCGCCCGTGCAGGTCACCGTGCGCGGCCGCGTCGACCAGGGCCGCCACTTCGGTTTCCAGCAGGGTTTCCAGCGCGCGGCTGCGCCATTCCACCGCCACGCCGAGGAAATGCTCCTCGTCGACAATGGGATTGGCGACCAGCTGATAGCGCACACCGGAATGGCCGATCTCGCGTTCTTCGCGTTGTCGCACGCCAGCCAGGCTGGCCAGCGCCGGATGCAGGCCTAGCGCATCGCTGCCCACCAGCTCATCGCCCTGGCGTTCCAGCTGCAGCAGCAGCGCCGGGTTGGCATAGGCCACCTGGCCTTCGGCATCGACCACCATCAGCCCGGTCTGCGCACTGTCCAGCGCCTGGCGCACGCGGGTGTTGCCGCGCGCCACAGCACGTTCGGTCTCGATGCGCGCGCGCAGGCGCTGCTGCATGTCGACCAGGCGCTGGGCAAGCTGACCGATCTCATCGTTGGCGTTGTACACACGCAACGTCGTGTCCAAGCGGTCGTCGGCGATATCGCTGGCGAAGCGCAGGGTGTCCTGGATCGGCTGACGCACCGCGCGCAGCACCAGCACCAGGCTGGTGATCAGCACGCCAGCGACCAGCAGCAGGGTCAGTACGAACAGCACGCTCATGGTGCGTGCGCCGGCCTGCTGGCGCGCCTGCGCCCTGGCCAGCGCCGCCACCTGGGCCTGCTGGAAGGCGGCCAGCGCCGGTGCCACGCCGGCAGCGGTATCCAGCAGCGACTGCGCCTCCACATCCAGGCCGACGCGGGCCGCGGTGTAACCCAGCAGGGCAACCTGGTAGCCCTCCATTCCGCTGCGCAGGGCATCCTGCACGTCGGTGGACAGGCCCGCCAGCGCGAGATCGAACGGCAGTTTCTCCTCGCTGGCGCGGTCGGCATGGACGGAGTCACCATCCAGCAGCAGCAACGCCTCCTGGCGGCGCATCTTCTGCAGGGACAGCGCCAGCGCGGGCCGCTGCTGCGCATCCACCTGCGCCTGCAGTGTGTCTGCAGCCTGTTGCAGCTGCGCAGCGAGGCCGGCCTCGCCGCGGCCCATCTCGTCGACCCGTTCGAACAGGGCCGCCACGCCCTGCGAGAAGGCGTCGGCGGCTTCGGTCAGCGCCTGCAGCGCCTTGCGCCGGCCGGCATCCATCGGCATCGCGCGCAGCGCCTGCAGGTCGGCCTGCAGCGCCTTCTGCATGGCCAGCAGCTGGCTGCGGTCAGCATCATCGAAACTGCGTGCATACTGGGTCTGCAGGCGGCGTGCTTCCGCCACGCGGGTGGCCAGGCTGGCGGCCAGGTCACTACCGCGCTGGTAGCTGGCCTGGGTGCGTGCGGCCTGCGCACTGCCATGTCCAGTCCAGGCGTGGACGGCGGCGATCGCCACCAGCCCCAGGCCACAGACCCACAGGGTCGCCTTGAGCTTGTTGGCTACGCTGAGCCGGTGTGGTTGCAGCCACAGCAGCAGGCCGGGGGACGCCGAACGCAACGTGGCAAGACGCGTGCGCAGGGACCGGAGGTGGGGAACAACGGCCGACATGACAGACTCCAGGCGGAAGGACGCACCTGTATCGGCTGGATATGGAGCAACTTTAGGGGTTTTTTTGGTTCAGTCGCACCGACTGCTGGCGGACGCCGCCTTTGTACCCGGCACACGCGACGGGGCGATGACACCAGCACGGTGCTTGACCTCAACCCCGGTTGGGGGAGCACAGTGGACCTCCCTTCCCCGCCCGGTGCCCCCATGACGACGCTCGATGTTCCCCGCTACCTGCAGCGCCTGCAGCTGGATGCGCCGCCGCCGCTGACGCTGGCCGACCTGACCCTGCTGCAGCAGCGCCACAACGCGCTGCTGCCGTTCGAGACCCTCAGCTGCCTGCTGCGCGATGCGGTACCGATCGACCTGGACAGCGTGCAGCGCAAGCTGCTTGACGACCGCCGTGGCGGTTACTGCTTCGAGCTCAACGGCGGCCTGCTGGCGCTGCTGCAGGCGCTGGGCTTCGATGCGCAACCGTTGAGCGCGCGCGTGCTGCTGGCCGCCCAGGACGGCCAGCTGACGGCGCGTACCCACCTGCTGCTGCGCGTGCACGTGGACGGTGATGACTGGCTGGTGGACGCCGGTTTCGGCAGCCTGACCCCGACCGTACCGCTGCGCCTGCATGACCCGCAGCCGCAGGCCACGCCGCACGAACGCTACCTGTTGCAGCGGTTGGAAGACGGTGGTGATTTCGTGCTGTCGGCCGAATCCAGCGAGGGCTGGCGGGCGATGTACCGCTTCGATCTGCAGGCGCCGGCGCCGATCGACAACGTGGTGGGCAACTGGTACGTGTGCACCCATCCCGACTCCAGTTTCCCCGGCCAGCTGCGCGCATCGCTGACCGGCCCGGACTGGCGCCGCACCATCGGCAGCGGCAACTACACCGAGTATCGCCTCGGGCAGGCGCCGGACAAGCGCCCGCTGCATGACGTCGGAGACGTGCGCGACGTGCTGGAGCAGCGCTTCGGCATCCAGCTTCCGGACGACCCGCGGCTGGATCCCGCGATCAACGACTGGCTGCAGCGCTCACGCGCCGCGACGGTGTAGAGCCGAGCCGATGCGCGGCTGAGCGTTGGCAGCTGGGTCAACAGCAGCCGAGCATAGGCTCGGCTCTACAGAACCGCGCGCGCCTGCAATGCAATCCGGTTGCCTTCGCTGTCGCGGATCTCGGCCACGCGCCAGTCGCCGGCATCTGCCGGGCCGAAGCGCAGCTCGGCCCCGGCCTGCAGCGCACGCTCGAGGCTGGCATCCAGGTCATCGACACCGATATAGATGCGCGTGCCCTGCTCGGAGGGCCGGTAGTCCGCTCCCTGCACCAGCGACATGCTGGCGCCGGCGGCCTCATCGGCAAACGGCAGGTACGCCATCCTGCAGTCGTGCAGCAGGACCGGCTCATCCACCACCACCTGCAGCCACTGCTGGTAGAAGGCGATCGCACGGGCCAGGTCAGTGGCCGGGATCTCGACATGCAGGATCGGGTTCATTGGCGCTCCTTGCGCGGCTGACTCAGATGATGCGCAGGGTAATCGCCTTCAGGACCGCGCGGGTACGGTCGCGGGTGCCGAGCTTGTCCAGGATGGCGGACACGTAGTTCTTCACCGTGCCCTCGGCCAGGAACAGGCTGCGCGCGATCTCCTTGTTGCTGTAGCCCCCGGCCAGCAGGCGCAGGATTGCCACTTCACGTTCGCCGAAGGTATCGGTGGGCGGCGCTTCATCGTGGAAGCGGTAACGCGCGCGCACCGGATCGGTACTGACCGGCAGCAGCAGGGTCTCGCCAGCAGCAACGCGTTCGATGGCCTCGCGCAGGTCGGCCGGCGCGGCATCCTTGAGCAGGAAGCCCTGCGCACCGGCCTCGCTGGCGCGCAGCAGCAGATCACTTTCATCGAAGGTGGTCAGCAGCAGCCACGGCGTGGCATCGCCGCGCGCGCGCAGCTGGCGCAGTGCCTCGATCCCATCCAGCCCGGGCATGCGGATGTCACTGAGCACCACGTCCACGCGCTGCGTATCCAGCGCATCCAGCAGGGCCTGGCCATCCTCGGCCTCCAGCACCGCGTCCACCCCCAGGCCCTGCAGCAGCGCACGCAGGCCTGCACGCACCAATGCCTGGTCGTCGGCCAGCGCTACGCGGATTGCCGCCGGGCTCATGCCGGCAACCGCGCGGTCAGATGCATGCCGCCCTGCGCGGTTCGGGCCAACTCCAGCCGCCCCTGCACAGCCGCCAGGCGCTCGCGCATGCCGGCGATGCCATTGCCCTCGCGGATGCGTTCGGCGCGCTGGCCATCATCGCGAATATCGATACGCAACTGGGATTCCTCTTCATTGATCGTCAACCACACGGTGTCTGCATTGCCGTGCCGGGCGGCATTGGTCAGGGCTTCCTGTACCAGCCGCAGCACGGTCTCGGCCATCAACGGGTCAGCCACGCGCACCCCGTCGCCGATCTGCAGCTGCAGCTTCGGTCGTGGGAAGGGTGCGGCCAGCGCATGCAGCGCGGTGGACAGATCGAGGCCGCGATCATCGCGCATCGATTGCACTACCTGGCGGATGTCGGCCAGCAACTCGCCGGACAACTGTTCGGCCAGCACCAGCCCTTCGCGACCGGCCAGCGCAGGGTCAGCGGCCAGGGCGCGCAGGTTGAGCCGCATCGCGGTGAGCTTGTGCCCGGCCACATCATGCAGTTCGCGGGCCAGGCGCAGGCGCTCGGCATCGCGTGCACTGTCAGCCAGCAGCGCGCGGGTGGCCAGCAGGTCGGCATTGACCCGTGCAAGATCATCGCGGGCCAGCGCCGTGCTGCGGGCATAGTGCGCGGTCAGCGCGGCGAAGGCCTGGAAACCGCCATACAGCAGCACCACCAGCAGCGGCTGGCTGAAGCCGCTGTGGCGCAGCACGGCATACACCGCCAGGTTGGCCAGCAGCGCAACACCCAGCACAAAGCGCGGCGGCCAGTGCTCGGCCAGCTGTGCAACCAGCACCACCAGCAGCACCGGGGCGGTGCCGGTACGCGGCTGCAGCGCAACCAGCACAACCGCCAGCAGCGCCTGCAACACCGCAGCGGCGGCGCGCACGCGGGATGGCATCGACGCCCAGCCGTGCACCACGAACAGCAGCAGGAACACAGCAAGCAGCAGCAGGCTCAGCCCGGCGCCGCTGCGCTGCACTGTGAACGACAGGCCGACCACCAGCACGGTGACCAGGCCGGCGAGGCTGAGCGGACGCAACAGGTGGCGGAACAGGCTGGGCATGGCCAGATGCTGACGGCCGCGCACGCCGGCGGCAATGGGTCCGGCGCAGAAAGTGACTTCTGGCACGTCGAATCGATGACCACTGGCCCTGAACCCGGTGCACCGCCCGACGCAGACTGGCTCCACACCGCCTCACCCACTTCCGGAGCCACCGCCATGATCCGCACCGCCCTGCTCAGCACCGCCCTGACTGCCCTGGCCCTGGCCGGCAGTGCCCACGCCGCCGACCTGGCCGTGACCGTGCACGACGTCCGCGTGCAGACCGGCACCCTGCGTGCTGCCCTGGTTGACAGCGCGGCCGCCTGGGACGGCAAGGCCAGGCCCGTGCAGGCCCAGCAGGCAGCGCCCAGCGGTGACAGCGCCCGCTTCGTGTTCAAGAACCTGCCGGCCGGCACCTATGCCGTACTGCTCACCCACGACGAGAACGACAACGGCAAGCTCGACACCAACCTGGTCGGCATGCCGGTGGAAGGCTACGGCTTCAGCAACAACCCGCAGGTGATGCGCAAGCCGACCTTCGACGAGGCGCGCGTCGACGTGCCGGCAGCTGGCACCGCCATCGACATCACCCTGCGCTGATACCCGCATCCAGACCCGAGGCCACCATGGACCGTCGCCGCTTCCTTCGTACCCTGCTCAGCAGCAGTGCCTGCCTGGCCCTGGGCGCCACCGCGCTGCGCAGCGCTCCCGCCTTCGCCGGCGACCCGGCGCGGTTCGCGCAGGGCATGCAGGAACACCCGTGGCTGCTCGGCTGGCGCAGCGTCGGCAGCGAAAGCCTCGGCCCGGCCACCGTGCAACTGCAGGGAAAGCTGCCAGCGGGCCTGGCAGGCACGCTGTACCGCAACGGCCCGGCCTGGACCGAGCGCGATGGCTTCCGCTACGACCACTGGTTCGACGGTGACGGCATGGTGCATGGCTGGCGCTTCAATGGTGACGGCAGCCTGACCCATCACGGGCGCATGGTCGCCACGCCGAAATTCACCCGTGAACAGAAGGCCGGCCGCTTCCAGTATCCAGCGGCCGGCACCAGCGTTCCCGGTGCGCTGGCAGTTCGAAACAACGACGATGCCAACGTGGCCAATACCTCGGTAACCATGATCAATGGCCGCCTGTTCGCGCTGTGCGAGTCCGGCTCGGCGTTCGAAGTAGACCCCGATTCCCTGCAGACGCTGGGTCCGGTGACCTGGCGTCCGGACCTCGCCGCACTGCCGTTCTCGGCGCACCCGCTGCGCGACCGCGACGGCAGCGTCTGGAACTTCGGCTCGATCAGCCTGATGGGTGGCCATGGCCTGCTGGTCTGGCACATCGGTGCGAACGGCCAGCTGCGCAGCGCCAATGTGATCGAAACACCCGAGCATGGCTACCTGCATGCCTTCGCGATGACCGACCAGCACCTGGTGTTCGTGATGATGCCGTTCGATTTCACCGGCACAGGCGGCAGCTTCTTCGAGCGCATGCAGTTCGCACCGCAGCGCCCCGTGCGCATCGCGGTGGTCGCCAAGGATGCGCCGGACAAGGCGCAGTGGTTCGAAGCCCCGTTCGCGGCGATCTACCACTTCGGCGATGCGTTCACCCGCGATGGCGGCATCGTGCTGCGTGCAGTGCGCCACGATGACATCAATGAGGCGCGCTCGCCGATGAAGGAAGCGATGGCCGGTGATGGCGCACACGCCGCCAACAGTGGCGCCAGCCTGGTCGAGCTGCATCTGGACCTGCGTGGTGGCCAGGCCCGCTGGCAGCCGCTGGGCATCAGCGCGGTGGAGTTCCCGCTGTTCGACCCCCGTTCCGCCGATACCCGCGGTGCGCGCCTGTACGCGCCGACCATCGACGGCCCGGCCACCGCACCGTACTTCAATGCGGTGGCCGCGTTCGACATCGAGCGCGGGCGCCGCCAGCTCTGGAACTATGGACCGGACATCATGGCCGAAGAGCATGTGTTCGTACCGCGCCCGGGCAGCCGCAACGCCGATGATGGCTGGCTGATCGGCACCCTGCTCGATCCGGTGAACAAGCGCAGCGGCCTGGCGGTGCTCGATGCCCGTCACCTGGACGACGGTCCGCTGGCACAGGCCTGGCTGCCCTATGCGGTACCACTGGGCTTCCACGGCACCTTCGCCGCGCGCGGCTGATTCCACGCCACGCGGACACCGTTGTTGGCATGCTGGGTCTCCCCTGCCCCGTGGAGTTCTGCATGTCCCTGGCCGACCACCGACGTACGCTGGCACCGCACGGTTTCCTGCGCGTGGCGATCAACCTGGGCAACCCGGTGCTGGCACAGGGCGATGCGCGCTCACCGCGCGGCCCCTCGCTGGAACTGGCCACAGCGTTGGCGCAACGGATGGGGGTGCAGGCACGCTTCACCTGCCACGATGCCGCAGCCTCGGTGGTCGCCGCAGCAGGCGAAGACGGTTGGGACCTGGCCTTCCTGGCCATCGATCCGGCACGCGCCGACCACATTGCCTTCAGTGCCCCGTACGTGGAGATCGAAGGTACCTATCTGGTTCGCGCGGACAGCCCTGCGCAGCAGGTAGCCGACCTGGACCGCGACGGACTGCGCATCGCGGTCGGCCGCGGTGCGGCCTACGACCTGTTTCTCAGCCGTGAACTGCGCCACGCCACGATCGAGCGGGCGGAGACCTCGGCGGCGGCCATCACGCTGTTCGATCAGCAGCGCCTGGATGCCTCCGCCGGTGTACGCCAGCCGCTGGAAGCATGGGCGCAGGCGCATCCCGGCCACCGTGTGCTGGCCGGCCGTTTCACCGCGATCCAGCAGGCGGTGGCGGCACCGGCCTCACGCCCGGCCGATGCATTGCGGGCGTTGTTCGAGGAAGTGGAGGCGATCAAGGCCGGCCCGTTGCTGGGCGAAGCCTTCGCGCGTGCCGGGCAGGAAGTCACGCTGGTGCGATGACTGTAGCGTCGGGCACAGGCCGTCGAGCATGGCTCGATGCTGCAGGGCGCGCATACGGCTTACTGGAACAGATACTTCAAGCCGATCTGCGCGCGACGGCCGTAGTACTCCACCTGCAGCGGGCGCTGTGGGCTGCCCTGGTAGTACTTCAACGGCTCGTTGGTGAGATTGCTCAGCTCGGCGAACACCGTCCAGCGATCGAAGGTATAGGAGGCGCTGAAGTCAACCGAGGTGTTGGCACCGTACCAGGCGTCGGTGACACTGCTGTCGCCGTGCGCTTCGATGTAGGCACCCTTGTGGTTGGTGGCCAGGCGGGCTGCGAACGCGCCGTCGTCGTAGTACACGGTAACGTTGTACAGGCGGTCGGCCTGGCCGGTGATCGGCACGTTGCCATTACGACCCGGAATGCGCATGCGCGAGTCCATCAGGGTCAGGTTGGCGTTGATGCCGAAGTTGCTCCATAGGCCGGGCAGGAAATCGAAGCGGCGCACGAAGGCGAACTCGGCCCCCCACAGCTTGGCGTCGTCGCCGTTCTCGGGCCGGTAGAAGGTGACGTTGGGATTGCCGTTGAAGTTGCCGGTACTGCTGCTCTGGAACACCGGATTGCTGATGTTCTTGTAGAACACGCCGCCGGACAGCAGGCCCAGTGGACCCGCATACCATTCGGCCATCAGGTCCAGGTTGTCCGAATAGGTCGGGTCCAGGTTGGCGTTGCCGGAGGTGAAGGTGCCATCGGCTTCCATGAACGAGCCACCCGGGTTGATGTCACCGAAGTTCGGGCGGGCGAAACTGCGGGTCAGGCCCAACCGCAGGTTGAGATCGCTGAGTGGTGAGAAGCGCACGTTGAGCTGCGGCAGCACCGAGGTATAGCGCTTGCGGCCCAGGTTGGGCACCAGCGCGCTGCTGCCATCGGCATCGCGCTCCAGCACCAGCCCACGCACATCGGTGGCGGTCCGCTCCAGGCGCACACCGCCCACCACGTCCCAGCGTTCGTCCGGCTTCCAGGTGGCCATCGCATACGTCGCGTACTGCTTCTCGGCCACGTCGAAGTTGCGGCCCAGCGCTGCACCGTTGGCCACCAGCGCCGAATCGCCCGGTACCAGCACCAGATGCTGCTTGTTCTGCCGGTACCACTCGGCCAGTGCCTGCATCGGCACCACCTGCGAGAAATCGCGGGCGTAGTCACGGCCATTGCCGACGTCGTAGCCCCTGCGGTCCGGCTGGTCCATCAACGGGAAGTCGGCCAGGGTCGGCACCGGGCCGCCGGTGGCGGTGTTCCAGGCATAGAACTCGTCGGAGAAGCGCGCGCGGCGCTGCTTGTCGCGGTACTTGGCCCCCATCTTCCAGGTCAGCGTGTCGCTCGCGTCGAAACTGAAGTCCAGCTGCGCGACCGCCTTGTCCTTCTCATTGATCGCCACCCGGTACAGCTCGACCGCGCTCAGCGGCATTTTCCGCGGATCCATCGCGAAGCCCGGCGGCAGATGGGTATCAGGGGTGTCGGCGGCAACGTTGCCGCCATCGACGGTGTTGTACGAATTGCGGCCCACGCCACGGTCCTGCAGGCCCTGGTAGCCGACCTTGCCCTGGTTGAACTGGACCACGAAGTACGCATTGTCGGCACAGGTGGGAATGCAGCCGTAGCGGAAGTCGTTCTCGGCGCTGGCCAGCTTCCAGTCCACCTGGCCGCGACCGAAGGTGTGCTGGCCACCCAGCTCGAAGGTCTTGAACTCGGTGATCAGCTCGTTGTGGATGTTCTGCAGCTCCACGCGGTCCTTGTCGAACCGGTAGCGGTGCTTGTAGTGGGTCTCATCGTCGCTCAACTCGCCATACTGGCCACGCACGTACAGGCGATGGCCGTCGGCCGGAAGGAATTCCAAGCCACCGTTGACGCCGCGGGTGGTGCGCTCGCCAGTGTAGTCGCGCAGCTCCAGCCGGTAGACACCCAGGCCGTCGGCACTGCGGCGCGGCTCGAAGTTGTCGGTCGCCCACGGGCGCTTCCAGTAGGTGCCGTTGATCAGGAAGCCGAAGCGGCCATCGGCACTGCGGTCACCGTACAGCACGTTGGCGCTGGTGCCGGTGTCGACCGCCTTGTCGTTGTAGTTGCCGGCCACGCTGGCGGCAAAGGTGCGTCGTGTCGGTGCGGTGCGGGTGACGAAATTGACCTGGCCACCGATGGCGTCGCCTTCGCGATCGGGCGTGAGCGTCTTGCTCACTTCGATGCGCTCGATCAGCTCGGTCGGGAAGAAGTCGAATGCCGTGGCACGGCTGGTGGTTTCCTCTTCAGCGGTCGGCAGACGGTCACCGTTGAGGGTGGTCGAGTTCCACTGTGCCGGCAGGCCACGCACGGCAACGAAGCGGCCTTCGCCCTGGTCGCGTTCGATCGACACACCGGGAACCCGCTGCACGGCTTCGGCCGCGTTGTGGTCGGGCAGCTTGCCGATGCCATCGGCGCTGACCACGTTCATCAGGTGACGGGCCTCACGCTGGGCATCCAGTGCCTGTTTCTCGCCACTGACGATGCTGCCGACCACGGTGACGGTATCCAGGTCGACGGCGGAGGTGGCGGGCACGGTATCGGTCGCGGCCGGCGCGGCAGCCTGGGCGGCCAGCGGGGCATGCAGCAGGGCGAGCAGGCCCAGGGTAAGCGGGTGGCGCAAGGGCAGTGTGGACATGGCGATGGCGGCGGCAAGGGAAAGTGGGCCGCTCCGGCGGGAGCGGCGATGGCGGCCACTTTCGATCAGTGCGGTGAAGCGCAGGCGGCATCCACTAGGCAGGTCGGGGCAGTTGTCTAGGTGTTCGCGCCGTAGCGGCTACTGGGCCAGCAGACGACGGCCGGCCACCCAGACCTCGGCCACGTAGTCCGGCGCGGATCCACGCACCCGCAGCAGATCGGCGCGCAGGCCTTCGCCGATGCGACCGCGATCCTGCAGGCCCAGCACCTGCGCCGGTGCATGGCTGAGCGTGGCCACCGCACGTGGCAGGCTCCAGCCCAGCTGCGCGCACAGCACGCCCAGCGCCGGCAGCAGGCTTGCAGGCACATAGTCGGAGGACAGCACATCCAGGCAGCCGGCGCCGGCCAGCTCCAGCGCCGCCACGTTGCCGGAATGCGAGCCGCCCAGCACCAGGTTGGGGGCGCCGGCGACGATCGTCAGGCCGGCCGCGCGTGCGGCCGCAGCGGCCTCCAGCGTGGTCGGGAACTCGCAGATGCGCGCCCCGCAGGCCACGGCTTCACCCACATCCGCAGCCACCGTGTCGTCGTGGCTGGCCAGGCACAGGCCGCGCCCACGCACCCACTGCAGTACCTGTTGCAGGTGTGCGGGGCGATGGCGCGCCTGCTGCGCACGGCGTGCCTGCAGCAGGTCGTCCAGGTAACCGGTCTTCGTGTCGGTCGGCAAACCGTAGTAGGCCGCATAGCGCTGCAGGTTGCGGAACTGGCGCTGCCCCGGTGTGTGATCGGTCAACGACAGCAGGCGCACCGCCGGGTCATCCAGCAGGGGCTCCAGCAGCGGCAACAATCCGGGATAGGGCAGCTCGGCACGCAGGTGCAGGTAGTGGTCAGTGCGCAGGCCACCCGCACGGCGCGCCTCGGCCAACGCGGCATGCGCGGCCTGCAAGGTACGCACGCGCACGCTGTCGGCCTCTACGTCGCCCACTGCCAAGGCATCGCAGGCGGTGGTGATGCCTGCCGCCAGCAGCTGCGCATCGTGCGCCTGCACGGCCGCCGCCGCAGGAAACGCCACACCCGGGCGCGGCACCAGATGCTTCTCCAGATTGTCGGTGTGCAGCTCGACAAACCCGGGCAGCAGCCAGTCGCCGCCACAGTCTTCGGCACCCGGCAGGGCCACCCGCCCCTGCCCCACCGCGCGGATGCCAGGTCCATCCAGCACTACATGGCCGTGCACAACCTCGTCGGCCAGCACCAGCTTCAGGTTGTCGAGGATGCGTTCGCTCATGGATTCCGCCATCTGTGTCATGCCGTTGCAACCGCAACGCGTTGATATGCCTGCACGTGCAGTGCACCTGTCTAGTCCAGCAGCCGCAGATGGAGGTTTGATGACCATGACCGACACGGTCCTGACGCCGCGCGATTCGGCGCTGCCGCTGTGGCAGCAGATCGAGCAGGCGCTGCTGCGGCAGATCCGCGAACGCCAGCTGGTGGAAGGCGACCAGCTGCCCTCCGCGCAGGTGCTGGCCAAGCGCTTCGCGGTCAACCGCCACACCGTACGGCGTGCGATCGAGGCGCTGGAGGAGCGCGGCCATGTGCGCACGGAGACCGGCCGCGGCAGCTTCGTGCAGGAGCATCCGTACCACTACCCGATCAGCCGACGCACGCGCTTCGGCCGGGCCATGCATGACCTGAACGTGGAAAGCCACTACACCCTGCTCGATACCCGGGTGCAGGTGCCGAGTCGGCAGGTCGCGCGCGCACTCGGCCTGATCGCCGGCGAGCGGGTGCATCGGGTGGTGTACTCCAGCCAGGTGGAAGGCCGCACGGTAGACCACAGCGAAGCCTATTTCCCGGCCACCCGTTTTCCAGGGCTGGGCGAGGTGTTCGCGCGCACGCCGTCGGTGACCCGCACGCTGGCCGCGTTCGGAGTCACCGACTACCTGCGCCGGCATACCACGGTGATGGCGCGCCTGCCCGATGCCGAGGTCGCGCGCGTGCTCGGGCAATCGACGCGCCGGCCGGTGCTGTGCGTGCATTCGCTGAATGTCGATCCACAGGGGCAACCTGTGCAGTTCGGCATCACCTGCTTCGCCGGTGACTGGGTGCAGCTGATGGTCAGCAGCGACCTCTAGGGAAAGCGCGGCGGGCATTGCACCCGCCGCGTGCAGCGCCTCACGCTGCGCGGCGCAGTGCCGTGTAGCGACCGTCCACCAGTTCCTCGGCCAGGCCAAAGCTGAGCGTCATGCCCAGGCCACCGCCGCCGATGGCGTTGACGATGGTCACGCCCGGTGCCGGCTCGGCGACGAATTCGCTGCTGCCATCCAGCAGCTTGGGATAGATGCCGTGCCAGGTCTGCGCGATGCGCGCGTCGGGTACCTGCATGAAACGGGACAGGTAATCGAGCACCTTCTGGTTGATGGTGTGCTCGTCGAACGGATCATGCGTATGTGCGTAGGCATGCGAGTCACCAATGGTGATTTCGCCCAGGCCGTTCTGTGCGGCCATCACGTGGATGCCGAGCTCGATCAGGTCGGCATGCTCGGCCTGGTAGCGCGCCTGCAACGGCGCGACATCGGCGGCCTCGCGGAAGCCGGCGTAGTGCACCAGCGACAGGCCGCCACACAGGGCAGCGCCCAGGCGGAACCCGGAGGGCTGTGCGGCCAGCCGCAGCATCTGCAGCTTGCAGCGGGTCAGCGGCGCCGCCGCGTACAGCTCCGGATACAGCTGTTCGAATTCCGGACCGCTGCAGACGAACACCTGGTCGGCCTCGAACAGGCGGCTTCCGGACCACGCCCTACCGCTCTCCACCGCCGTCACCGGCGTGCGCCAATGGAACTGCACACCGTGCTGTTCATGCAGCACGTCCGGCAGCGCGCGAATCGCCTGGCGCGGATCGACCACCAGCTCATCGGCATTGAACAGCGCGCCGCGCAGCTCGCGCGCGACCAGTGCCGGTGACTTCGCCAGTGCCGCATCCCGATCCAGCAGGCGGCATGGGCGCAGCGGTGCATTGGCCGCCGCGTACTGCTGCAGCACGGCCCATTCGTCGGCGGCGTGGGCAACGTGCAATGAGCCACTGGGGTCATGCCAGAGGCCGGCGACATCGATCAGCTCCTGCCAGATCTGCCGTGAGCGCAGCGCGCGCTCATACAGCGGGCCATTCGGCACGCCGATCGGCCAGACCATGCCGAAGTTGCGGATGGAGGCGCCGACAGCGCGCTCATGGCGCTCCAGCACGGTGACCTTGCAGCCACGTACGGCCAGCGCACGGGCCACGGCCAGGCCGACGATGCCGGCACCGACCACGAGGGCGGTTGTGTTCTTCATGGGGGATGGACTCAGACGGAGGCGAGTGCCGGCATGCGGGCCAGGCGCACGGCCTTGTGGTGGAAGTACAGCAGGGACAACAGCAGGCAGGCACCGCCCAGCAGCGACAGATGGATGACCGCACTGGAGAAGAAGCGCACCCACGACAGCTGCAGGCCGGAGAATTCGTGGCCAAGCAGGACCAGCACACTGCCCAGGTAGCCGAACGCATCGGCCAGGTACATCACGAAGCCGACGTTGCCGGCGACCTTGAAGGTGGCGATCAGGCGTTCGAAGAACACGCAGTTGAACGGCACGTAGGCCAGGTACAGGCCGAAGCCCACCAGGCCCAGCCACGCCAGCGGATGCAGCATGCCTTCGCGGAATGCCAGCGTGCTCAGTCCTGCAGTGGCCAGGCCGATGAACATCAGCGCGTGCAACGCCATCAGGCCGTTGAGGTTGTTGCGGAACCAGGTCAGGCCGGCGGTCAGCGCCAGCACCGCGAACGCCACCGGCGTTTCGATGGCGGCAAAGACACCGGCACTGCCACCGTAGCCCAGCTCGCGGAACAGCTCGGCTTCAAAGCTGTCGCGGAAATCGCGGACTACGGTCAGGCACACGTAACACAGGATCATCAGCGCCAGCCCCGGCAGGAAACGACGCACGAAGGCACGACGCTGCGCGCGGTCCATCGGTAACCGCGGCGAGCGCTCGCGCAGGTCGGCGGCATCCGGAGCGGGAATGCGTTCCAGCATGCGTACCGACACCAGCAGCAGCGGCAGGAACAGCAAGCCGCACAGGAACGGCATCCAGAACTCGCTCACCCCCTGCAGCAGCAGCCATTTGCCGACCGACTTCACCACGCCGGACGCCATGATGAAGCTGGAGGCGAGGATCGCGCCCATCGCTTCGGTGGTCCGTCGCCCTTCCAGGTAGCTGAACACCAGGCCCCAGACCATGCCCAGCGGCAGGCCGTTGAGGAACAGGAACGGGATGTTCCACGGCGCCGGCACCAGTGCGAAGCCAAGCAGGGCCAGCCAGGACATGCCGATCAGGCCCAGCAGCAGGCTGGCGCGGCGCTCGGCGCGCAGTTCGCCGATCACCCGCACGCCGATGAACTTGCTGCACATGTAGCCCAGCACCTGCGCCACCACCAGCCACACCTTGTAGTCGGCGCCGAACAGGTGCTGGCCATCGAACGACGCGGCGGCAAACGGTTTGCGGAAGGCATACATGCACGCATAGGTGGACAGCGCGGCACTGCCGGCGAACACCGTCAATGCCAGCGGATGCCCGTGCAGCCGCGCCCGCAGCGAGGGCCTGCTCATGCAGCGGCAACCGTGCCGGAAGGTACCAGCCCGAGCAGTGCCGGCAGGCGATCGAGGTGGTCGATGATGTGGTCCGGGCCATGCGGCAACAGCTCGGCGCGGGTGAACGCGCCGGTGGTGATCGCCACGTTCAGGCCGACGCCGGCATTGCGGCCTTCGTTGATGTCGACTTCGGTATCACCCACCTTCACCACGGCGGCGGCATCATCCACGCCGGTGCACTGCATCAACGCCTGGATCATGTACGGTGCGGGGCGACCCGCCGGCACCTCGTCGCTGGCCACCAGCGCATCGATGCGATCCTGCCAACCGAGCCGCTCGATGATCACCTCGGCGATGTCGCGCGAGAAGCCGGTGTCCAGGCCAATACGGATCCCGTGTACGCGCAGCGTGTCGAACAACGCCTCGGCGCCCGGCAGCGGCGCAATGCCCGGTGCATGGCGATAGCACTCGAGCATGCGCGCCACGAAGTCGGTGTGGATCGGTGCCACACGCGGGTCGTCCACCGCGGTCCCCAACAGCCGCGCGATCGCCTGCGGCTTGGGGTAGCCCATCAACGGGCGCACGTCCTCCACCTCGATGGCCCGGCCGGCGGCGGCCATCGCTTCGGCGAAGGCATGGGCGACCAGCCCCGGGTCGGCAACGGTGGTTCCGGCGATATCAAGGACGACGAGGCGGTAGCGCATGGCGGCAGGGGGTGTTGAGCGGAGGTGCCCAGCATCGCCGCACCCGGCCACGCCCTGATGACAGTGCCCGGACAGGCCGGTGCACCTGTCTAGCCGGGCGGCCCCTGCGCTGCCATGTGCCGCACGTGCTCGGCGGCCTGCGCATGCAGCCAGTCGCGGAACGCGAGGAAGCCACGATGGCTGGCCGAGCGCTGCGGGTACACCAGCCAATGCGGCCAGGCGGTTTTCAGGCGCAGGCTGGACAGCGCGACCAGCTGGCCGGATTCCAGCAGCAGGCGTGCCCGCGTCACCCGCCCGAGCGCTACGCCTACCCCGTCCAGCGCCGCACGGTGGTGTGCCTCCGAATCATCCAGCACCGCCACGAAGCGCGGTGGCGGACTCTGCCCACTCAAGGCGAACCAGGCGCCCCACGCGCCGTCGGGATCACCGAGCAGCGGCCACTGGGTCAGCGGTACACGGTCGATGCCCCCCATGCGTTCGATCAGTGCCGGGCTGGCCATCGGCAGCAGCCACTCGTCGAACAGCGGTTCCACCACCAGCCCGGGCCACTGCCCGGTGCCCAGCCGCAGTGCGGCGTCGAACTGGCGCTGCCGCTCGAAATCGACCAGGCGTTCACTCGACTGCAGGTTGATCTCGATCTGCGGGTGCGCGGCCACGAAGTGGCCCAGGCGTGGCACCAGCCAGGCCGAGGCCATCGACGGCACCGCACTGATCGTCAGCACGTGCTCGGCGCGTGCCGCATAGGGTTGGAAGGCTTCGTTGATCGCATCCAGATGCGGTCCGACCTGGTCGAGCAGGCGCTGCCCTTCCAGGGTGAGGGTGACACCACGCGCCTGGCGGATCAGCAACGGTTGGCCAAGGCGCTCTTCCAGCTGCCGCATCTGGTGGCTGAGCGCACTGACGGTCACATTCATCGACGCGGCGGCACGCGACAGGTTGCCGAGCCGGGCGGCAGCCACGAAGCCCTGCAGGGCATGGAGTGGAGGGCGGGACATCAGGCTTGAATTCCTCTCAAGTCCACCTTGCGGAAATGTCGCTTTTTACCCGTCCATGCTGCCCGTATCGT
The DNA here is from genome assembly GCF_040984485.1 of Stenotrophomonas sp. WED208. Classification (NCBI taxonomy): domain Bacteria; kingdom Pseudomonadati; phylum Pseudomonadota; class Gammaproteobacteria; order Lysobacterales; family Lysobacteraceae; genus Stenotrophomonas; species Stenotrophomonas sp. WED208. The sequence continues at coordinate 434,676 of NZ_JAZARB010000001.1, read as the reverse complement.
GCAATCCACTCAAGTGGAGGCACGCTCATGAACATCTTCAGCGGCTTGTTGTTCCTGCACGGCCACGTGGCCAGCACCGAGCTGGCACGCCAGCTGGCCAGCCCGTCGCCGCCGCCCAGCACCATCCCCGGTAGTGCCGGCCGCTGGCCGGCAACCTCGTCGACCGGGAAACCTGCAGCTGCCAGCCAGCGCCCCGCGCACCCCTAACGCTGCAGTGCCTCCTGCACCGCCGCAGCCACATCGGTGTTGTCGATGTAGCTGCCGTCGTTCCAGCGCACATGCTGGCGGTAACCGGCATCGACGCCCCGCACGCGCTGGCCCAGCAGCTCCGCGCCCGCGCCCTTGGCCCACAACGGCACCAGCGCATTGGAATGGTTGCCGGTCGGGCGGAAGCTCATCCCCGGCATGCGTCCACGGCCGTTGTTGCGTACCGGCTCGAAGGCAACGTTCTGTGCATCCGGGCCCATCGGCATGCTGTTGTCGTGGTCGGTGGTGACGATCAACAGGTTGCGTTCCCAGCCACCGTTGCGCTCGATCCAGTCGACCACCGCCGCCACCGCGTCGTTGAACTCCACGGTTTCCTCGATCAGCCGGCCGTACTGCGGCTGGTCGCTGCACTGGCCGTAGTGCCATTCGGTGCCGCAGGCACTGGTATGCGCCGCCCAGTCGGTGGCGCCGCCTTCCACCATCAGGAACAGGCCCTTGGCCGAACGCTGCTGCAGGAACTGCAGCGCGCCACGCGTCATGGTCGCAAGATCCGGCACGCTGTCGATCTTCCTCACACCGGAAGGCGTGGCCGCATCCTTGCCCAGCACCTGCAGCTGGCGCGCCTGCTGCAGCGTGTTGGCCACGCGCGGCACGCCGATCAGCGGCCGGTCGGCCGGCAGCCGTCCCTGCGCCAGCGCGGCGAACGCCTCCTTGCTGCGGATCAGGCGCCACGGCCCCGACGGATTGCCGGCAATGGTGCTGCCCGCTTCCAGCTGCTGCCAATCCTGCTGCGACACCCATTCCCACGGGTTCGCGCAGCCCTCGGCCTTGGCCGCGCCGGCACTCTCATCACAGGCGCGACCATCAACGCTGTAGCCGGGACCGCCGATGCCCATCACCAGGTCCATGTGGCCTTGCGCCAGCATCTGGTGCGCGATGGCGTGATAGTTGTTGCGCGATTCGTTCTGCGCCGCGAACGCGGCCGGCGTGGCATGCGCGAACGGTACCGAAGTCACCACACCGGTCGCCATGCCCAGCCGCTTGGCGCGCAGCGTGTTGAACTCGACCGGATTGCCATCGTTGCTGTAATTGATGGCGTTGTTGTAGGTCTTGATGCCCGAGGACAGCGCCGTACCGGCCGCAGCACTATCGGTGGCGACCGCGGCCAGGTACTGGTAGCCGACGAATGGCAGGTCCTGCGCCGGCACCGGTTCGCTGTCCCAGGCCTTTCCCGCGTCGTAGCCCAGGGTCTGCGCGTTGTCGCGGGTCGGCTGGCTGCTGGCGTTCAACGGGAAGGTGGTCACCGCCAGGCGCTGCGGAAAATCCGCATACGGCGCCCCTTCGCGGCTGCCGTATTGCCAGTAGGCGGCGGCGTCCCAGGTGCCCCAACCGGCACCGTCGTTGATCATCACGATCACGTTGTGCGGGCGCGCTGGGCCGGAAGCAACAGCCTCGGCGCGCAGGTTGGGCTGGCAGCCACCCAGCGTAGCCAACGCAAGCAGCAGCGAGGAATGGAGCCAACGGCGTGGCATGCGTGCAGTCATCGGATGTCCCGTCGGGCCAACGGCGGCCCACAATGACGGTACGTTATATCGTTTCAATATTGCAGCTTCATGCAGCCGCCGCGGGCTATCCTGCAGGCCCTCCTCCATCGGCCCATCCATGCCGTCTCCTGCTACTGAGCGCGCGCCGTTGTCCTCGATCACCCTCGATGCGGCAACTTTCGCGGTGGTCCATCAGCACAACGCGGACATCGCGCGGCAACCGGCCTCGCTGACCAAGCTGATGACCGCCTATGCGGCATACGAATGCGTCGAAGAGAACGGAGGCGCGTGGGACGAAGCGGTCACCATCGCCGCCGAGGATGTGCAGGCGGTGGCCGATGATGAAACGCGCATGGGCCTGGTGCCCGGTGAAACAGTCACCCTCGCGCGCCTGCTGGAAGGACTGATGATCGTCTCCGGCAATGACGCGGCGCTGGCCATCGCGCGCCATCTGGACGGATCACAGCCTGCGTTCCTGGACCGCATGAACCGGCACGCACGCCAGCTCGGCCTGCGCAGCAGCTGGTTCGCCAGCGTGTCCGGCATCACCACCCCGCACCATGCTTCCAGCGCGCGCGACATGGCAGTACTCGCCGCCTGCCTGCTGAATGACCATCCGCAGATACTGGCAATCACCGCGCAGCGCGCGTTCGCGCATGGCAGCTTCGGCCGCAACAACCAGAACGCGCTGCTCGGTGATGACGGCGTGGATGGCTTGAAGACCGGCTACACCCAGGCCGCAGGCTTCTGCCTGGCCGCCACCGCATGCCGGGCAGTGCCCGGGCGGGATCAGCCGGTACGCCTGATCACCGTGGTGCTGGGTTCTGAAAGCCGCGACGCACGCGATGCCCTTGTGCGCGAACGGCTGGCCGCCGGGTTTGCGGCGCTGGCCGACAGCACCGCCGACGCCTGAGCGGCTCAGCGTCGCTTGACCGTTGCCACGATCAGCCGCTGCAGCTCGGCTTCGGCTGCGGCCTTGTCCAGCGCGCCTGCTGCTACGGCTTCGGACAGGACTTCGGCCGCACCGAGAATCGCCCAGCGCCCGGCCAGTGGCACCGTGCCGTCGGCAGCAAACGGGCCCAGCCAGGTGTCGCAGTTGTCGATGAAATCCTGCTGGTAGCGCCGCCGCACCTCGCGCAGTTCAGGTGCACCGACCAGCGCGGCAAGGATGCCCTGCACTTCACTGCCTTGGCTGAGGATGCAGTCGATGTAGCCGGAGGCGATGGCCGCCGCACGATCGGCCAACTGCGCCCGGGCGCGGCCGATGCGCTCGTTGAAGACCTGCGTCTGGCGGCCGTCGTAGTCATCGTAGAGCGCGGCCAGCAGCCCATTGCGGGTCACGAAGTGATCGTAGGCCACCGGCTTGGTCACGCCCGCAGCCTCGGCCAGCCGCCCCAGCGTCAGCGCGTCGGTGCCTTCGTCGCCGACCAGCGCCCAGGCCACATCCAGCAACTGGCGGCCGCGTTGCTCACGGGTCAATCGGCGGCGCGTGGGAGCGGCATTGGCAGGCATCGGCAGGGCACGGCGGTCAGCGCATCGGAGTACCGATTTTACGTCCGATCGACTCTGCCGACTGCAGATGCACCTCGGCCGCACCGGAATCCGCATCCAGCAGCAGTTCGGACGACAGCACGCGCGCGCCGCAGTAGTCGAAGATGCCCATGTCGATCTGGGTCTTCATCGCCGCGCCGTAGCCGCGCCGTTCGATCATGTCCGCGCCGGCCCCACCGATGCCGACCAGGTGCACGCGCAACCGCTGCAGCTTCTTCTGCAGCTTGCCGTCGGCACCGTCCTGGTAGGCCCAGCCCTGGGTGAACACGCGATCGATCCAGCCCTTCAGCAGTGCGGGGAACGACCACCAGTACAGCGGATAGACCAGTACCAGCGTGTCGGCAGCATCCAGCCGCGCCTGCTCGGCGGCGACGTCGGCTGGAGGTGCGCCGGTGCCACGGAACAGCGCCTGGTCGTGCGTGTTGAAGCGCGGATCGAAGCCTTCGGCCATCAGATCGGCGAAGGTCACGGTGTTGGCGGCATCCGCTGCGGTGATGGCTTCGCCGATGCGCCTGGCGATGGCATGGGTCAACGCGGCGGATTCAGGATGGGCGGTAACGATGAGGGTGTGCATGGGGGATGTCCGGAATTCACTAACTACCAATAGTAAGTAGTGACGCCCGGGACACCAGCGCCATGCGTGGGACGCTGTTTCCGCATCCACCGTATAGTGCGCCGGTTCCCGCTGAGATACCCGACGATGCACCGATACCTGCTTGCCCTTCTGCTGGCCCTGCCGATGGCAATGGCCGTTGCGCCAGCGTTGGCCGGTGAACTCAGTCCGGAAGACTCAGCCACATTGCGCAAGGATGTGCAGGCGATGATGGACGCCTTCGCCCGTGGCGATACCGAGCTGATCATCGCGCGCACCCATCCCAGCCTGAAGCAGCTGGCCGGCGGTGATGAGGCCTATGCACGGATGACCCGCGACACGGTAAAGGAACTGCGCAAGGCCGGCGTCACCATCATCAGCGACGAAGCGGGCGTGCCGGGCCGCACCTATGCGGCCGGTGACGAGGAAGTCTGCTTCGTACCGCGCCAGTCACTGCTGCGCGTGCGCGAAGCGCCGATGCGCAGCACGTCATTCATGGTCGCTGTGCGGCGCGTCGGTACCACGCAATGGCGCTATCTGGATGGCGCCGCGCTGCCGGACAACCCCGGGCTGTTGCAGCAGCTGCTGCCCGACCTGGAACCAGGCGTGGTCCTGCCGGAGAGTGAGACGGAAGCGCTGTAGGCGTAGGCGCATCCATCCACGCATGGCGTGGATCTACTGTCCCTGCTGGTCAGAGTCCGCACCGAGGTTTCCGTCAATGGAACAGCGCGTTCAGCGCCGCACCCGAGGCCGCCTGCTGCAGGCCATCGAAGCGTCCGTCCTGCACGATCGGCTGGGTCGCCTGCATCAGCCCACCCCACGCCGCACGCGCCAGCGCACCGCCCAGGCTGACCCGGCGCACGCCGAGTGCGGCGATGTCCTGCAGGCTCAACGGTGTCGGTCCACCGACCAATAGGTTCACCGGCTTCGATCCCGCAGCGGCGACCACCGCGCTGATCTGCTCGCGTGTGTTGATGCCCGGTGCATACAGCACATCGGCACCGGCCTCGGCATAGGCGCGCAGGCGCTGCAGGGTGTCCTGCAGATCCGGCACGCCGACGAAGAAGTTCTCGGCACGGCCGACCAGCAGCACGTCGCCACCCGCGCGGTCGATGGCTGCACGGGCAGCGCGCAGGCGCTCGACCGCCTGATCGATCGAACGCAGCGGTGCATCGGCGACGCCGCTGGCATCCTCGATCGACAATGCCGCGATGCCGGTGTCGATCGCCGCCGCCACCGCCTCCTGCACCGCTTGCGGCGTATCACCGAAGCCATCGCCGAAATCGGCGTTCAACGGCAGCGGCGTCGCTGCCGCCATCAGGCGCAGATGGTCCAGCGTGGCCTGCAGCGAAACCGCTCCGTCCGGCCGCCCTTCACTCCAGGCGCAGCCGGCACTGGTCGTGGCCAGCGCCTGGAAGCCCTGCCGCTGCAGGTAGCGGGCACTGCCCACGTCCCACGGATTGGGCAGTACGAAGCACCCTGCTGCATGCAGCTGGCGGAAGGTCGCGCGCTTGCGTTGGGTATCGGCATCGGGCGAGGTCATGGCGGGCTCCGGGGCGACAGACCTGCACCCTAGCCCGCCCCGCAGCCGCGCTCAATGACGACCAGGTCGAACCTGCATGAGGTGATGCCGCCTGCTTATTGGACGCTGTGGATGCAGGTGCCCGAGCGTGCTTGCCTGCCCACACGATGCCGCCACGGAGCCCTCCATGCACCCGGACCCGCAGACCCTCGTCGACGCCAGCGACGATGACGCCCACTGGGCCGACCTGCTCTCACCCACGCGCCGACGCCTGATCGCCTCGGCCGGACTGGCCGCCGGTGGGCTGGCCAGCGCGTCGACCGCCACCGCAGCCCCGCGCGGCGACAGTACGGTGAACACCACCGAACCCGGGCGCGCTGGCTTCCGCGCCATCGTCCCGCCGCCGGTGAAGGGCAGCAGCCCCTGGGGCCAGGCCACGGCCAGCGAACCGACCCCGCGCCCGGCCAGTGTGCGTCCCGGCGAAGCCACGCTACCCAGCGCCCCGCGCGCGTACACCGACATCAAGAGCTACCACGCGCATATCTATTTCGACGAGGGCAGCTTCGAGAAGGCGGCCCTGCTGCGACGCTGGGCCGCCGAGCGCTTCCCGGTCGAGCTGGGCAACTGGAACCTGGAGCCCCGTGGACCGCACGTCACGCCCTCGTTCTACTTCGGCTTCACCAACGACCTGCTGCCGGTGCTGGTGCCCTGGCTGCAGCTCAACAGCCTGGGCCTGACCATCCTGATCCACCCCAATACCGGTGATGGCCGCGCCGACCATCTGTATTACGCGTTGTGGGTGAACCGGGCGCAGCCGGTCAATGCCTACAACTGGCCGGCGCCGAAGCCGGGGGAAAGGGAGCCGCTGGAGGAGGTGTTCCCGAACGTGGTGCCGACGGTGCCGCTGGAGACCTGAGCGGCCCGGTACCAGGGGGCTTCGTGGTGGGTGCGTCGCTTGCTGCGCACCGAACTCCGCCATCCACGCATGGCCTGGATCTACGGCATCACGGCCCATGGCGGCAGCCCCCATCGCCCGGCCTGCCGCCATCGTCGGCCTACGTGCATGCATCCCCGGCCTGCAAGGCGTTCAGCGCGCCTTGATCCAGCGCCCGCCATACGGCCACAAGCGCTCCGGCAGATTTCAAACGGTCGATTGAAACGCTGCAAACTTCGCCGAACTGGACAGCATCCACCGGTTCCGCCAGACTGCCGCCCTTTCCCGTCTTCCGGATCCCATGGCGAAGCTGCTGGTCCTGCACGGCCCCAACCTCAACCTGCTCGGCACCCGCGAGCCGGAGGTCTACGGCCACACCACGCTGGCCGACATCGACCAGGCCCTGGCCAGCCAGGCATCGGCCGCCGGGCACGCGGTGGAGAGCCTGCAGTCCAATGCCGAGCATGTGCTGGTGGACCGCGTGCAGGCCGCACGCAACGACGGAACCGCTTTCATCCTGATCAACCCCGCCGCCTTCACCCACACCTCGGTTGCCCTGCGCGATGCGCTGGCAGCGGTGGCGGTGCCGTTCATCGAGATCCACCTGTCCAACCCGCATACCCGCGAACCGTTCCGCCAGCACAGCTACTTCAGTGACAAGGCGGTGGGCGTGGTGTGCGGCTTCGGTGCCGACAGCTACCGCTACGCGATGGACGCGGCGCTGCTGCGGGTATCCGCCACCTGATTGTCGACCCGGGCGCCCACGGCGCTCTCCTCACCTAGATAGAAACCAAAGAGGCCCTCATGGATCTGCGCAAAATCAAGAAGCTGATCGACCTGCTGGAAGAGTCGAACCTGGCTGAAATCGAAATCAAGGAAGGCGAAGAGTCGGTGCGCCTGTCGCGTGCCCCGGTGGCCGGCTATGCCGCCCCGATTGCGGCCCCGGTGTACGCCGCTCCGGCCGCCCCGGCGCCGCAGGCGATGCCGATGCAGTCGCCGACCGAGGCCTCCACCGGCGGCACCGCCAAGCCGGGCCCGGCACTGCCGGAAGGCCACGTGCTGCGCTCGCCGATGGTCGGCACCTTCTACGCCTCGTCCGCCCCGGACAAGCCGGCCTTCGTCACCGTTGGCCAGCAGGTCAAGGAAGGCGAGACCCTGGCCATCATCGAAGCGATGAAGATGTTCAACCCGATCGAAGCCGACAAGTCCGGCACCATCGTCGCCATCCTCGGTGAGAACGGCCAGCCGGTGGAGTTCGACCAGCCGCTGTTCGTGATCGGCTGAGGGGCACGCCATGCTCGACAAAGTCGTCATTGCCAACCGAGGGGAGATCGCGCTGCGCATCCTGCGCGCGTGCCACACCCTCGGCATCCGCACGGTGGCCGTGCACTCCACGGTCGACCGCAACCTCAAGCACGTGGCCATGGCCGACGAGTCGGTCTGCATCGGCCCGGCACCGTCGCCGCAGAGCTACCTCAACATTCCGGCACTGATCGCCGCCGCTGAAGTCACTGACGCCCAGGCCATCCACCCGGGCTACGGCTTCCTGTCGGAGAACGCCGACTTCGCCGAGCGCGTGGAGGAATCCGGCTTCATCTTCATCGGCCCCAAGGCCGACACCATCCGCATGATGGGCGACAAGGTCGAAGCCATCCGCGCGATGAAGTCCGCCGGCGTGCCGTGCGTACCCGGTTCGGGCGGCCCGCTGGGCGAAGACATCGTCGCCAACACCAAGATCGCCCGTGAGATCGGCTACCCGGTCATCATCAAGGCGGCCGGTGGCGGCGGTGGCCGTGGCATGCGCGTGGTGCACGCCGAAGCCTCGCTGAAGACCTCGATCGAAACCACCAAGAGCGAGGCCAAGGCCGCGTTCGGCAATGGCGAGGTCTACATGGAGAAGTTCCTGGAAAATCCGCGCCACGTGGAGATCCAGGTGCTGGCCGACGGCCAGGGCAACGCCATCCATCTGGGTGAGCGCGACTGCTCGATGCAGCGCCGCCACCAGAAGGTGGTGGAAGAAGCGCCGGCACCGGGCATCACCGCCGAACAGCGCGAGCAGATCGGCAAGGTGTGCGTGGAAGCCTGCATCCGCATCGGCTACCGCGGCGCCGGCACGTTCGAGTTCCTCTACGAGGACGGCCGCTTCTACTTCATCGAAATGAACACCCGCATCCAGGTGGAGCACCCGGTCACCGAAATGGTCACCGGCATCGACCTGGTGGCCGAGCAGCTGAAGATCGCCGCCGGCCAGAAGCTCTCGATCAAGCAGAGCGACGTGGTGCTGAACGGTCATGCGATCGAATGCCGCATCAACGCCGAAGACGCTGAAACCTTCGTGCCGAGCCCGGGCACCATCACCGGCTTCCATCCGCCGGGTGGCCCTGGCGTGCGCGTGGATACCCACATCTACAGTGGCTACCGCGTGCCGTCGAACTACGACTCGATGATCGGCAAGCTGATCGTGCACGGCCCGGACCGCGAAACCGCCATCGCCCGCATGCAGGTGGCGCTGAGCGAAATGGTGGTTGATGGCATCAAGACCAACGTCGCACTGCAGCAGCGGATCATGCGCGACAAGGGCTTCCAGGCCGGTGGCCAGAACATCCACTACCTGGAAAAGCGCCTTGCCGAGCGCAAGAACAAGCCGATCGCGTTGACCTGATCGGCAGCAGGTGCTGGACATGAAAAGGGCGGGGAATTCCCCGCCCTTTTCTGTTGCTGTAGCGCCGAGCGTGGGCTCGGCTCTATGGCAGGCGCTTCAGCGCTTGTCGGCAGCTTCGGCCGGAATCTGCGAGTTCGCCAGCGGACGCACGCCATTGGGCGAGGTCGGATCGACGATCACCATGGTCTCGGTCGAACCATCGGGCCACACCACCTGGAAAGTGCTGCCGGCCGGCAACGAGGCGAACGGCATGCCACTCTGCGCGCGATAGACCGCGGCGACCTGGCTGGCACCCGCGCGGCGCACGTCTTCCTGCGCCTTCACCGTGGTCAGTTCCACTTTCGACAGATGCCGGTAACGATCTTCGTAGGTATCGATCATCAACAGCCCGACCGCACCGGCCGAGTAAGCCACGAACAGCGCCACCCAGAACCAGAACTTGGCCCCATGCAGGAATCGACGGTAATTCATTGCCCGTCCCTCTTTCCAACCAATCGCTTGATCCACTGCTTCATCTTCCCCGCACCTTGCCGCGAAACCGCAGCGTCATACACAAAATCCCGGAAATCCTGCGTCCCATCCTGCGAACAGATCCCTCCATTCGCACAAAAACTGTTGACCAGCACACTGTCGGCCCCACACGGTAGACCGAGTTCGCAGGCCGCAAGCCGCCATGCCAGTTCACTGAGCTGCTCGCCGGCCACCAGCCCATCGAGTGCGCGGTCCCCCGCCGCGCGCGCGCCCATGCCCGGCGCGATCGCCATGAAGGCTTCCGGATCACGCGAAGTGCGCACCCGCTCGACCAGGTCACGGCGGTACTCGGGGCTGTCCTGCAGCGGCTCGCCTTCGGCGAACAAGGATGCTTCCGCGGCCAGGTTGCCCTGCGCGGCCGCCGTGCGACGTTCAGCCAGCACCAGGGCCGACCCCAGCTTGTCGCCCGGCACGAAACCACCGCAGCGCTGCGCCACGCGCTCACGCGCCTGCACCATCGCCGGTGCGGCGGTCAGGCCCAACCCGGCCAGCACGTTGTTGTCCAAGCGGTAGCCACCGGGATCGATGGCGTACTGCGCGCAGTAGTCATAGACCCGGCTCAGCATCCAGCGCGCCTCGTGGTTGCCGTCGTCGGCCTGCACGCGCAGGCGCTGCGCATAGGCGTAGAGATCGGTGGCATCCTCGATGTCGGCGCGCAGGTCCAGCGGCAGGCCCGAAGGCAGCGCATTGCCGCGCTCGAACGCCGCCAGGCGACGCGCCAGCGCTTCCGGTATCACCGGCAACGGCGGGTTGCTGTCACCGGCAGCCAGTGCCGTCGACAGTTCCGGCGAAGGCACAGTGACCGCCCCGGCATGCCCGCTGGCCCGATACCCGGCCACGCCCAGCACGGCCACCGCCGGCAGCACGAGCAACCAGGTTTTCAGGGTCGGAGCCAAGGCCATCGGCAACAGTGAGCGTTCACGGCGCACAGGAAAGCACGGAGTTTAGCAAGGCCCGGCAGACCTGTCTGAACTGGCCCCGTTCATCCCCGGGCAGCATCTCAGGCAATACGGAGACGCCCCGATGGTCTAGCATGGCCCCCTTTCCCGTGATTGCCCCCACCGCCATGCCGTTCCTGGAACTGACCCTGCGTTGCACCGAAGCCACCCAGCCCCGCTATGAAAATGCGCTGGAGGACGTCGGCGCACTGGCCGTCACCCTGCTCGATGCCGAAGCCGATACCAGCAACGAACAGGCCATCCTCGAGCCGGGTGTGGGCGAGACCCCGCTGTGGGACACCCTGGTGCTGAGCGCGCTGTTCCCCGCCGACAGCAACGCCCTGTTGCTGCTTGCCGCGCTGGAAGCCTTCGATCCGGAACTGGACTGGAGCAACGGCAGCTTCCGCGCCGTAGAGGACGAAGACTGGGAGCGCGCGTGGCTGGACCAGTTCCAGCCGATGGATTTCGGCAGCCGCACCTGGATCGTGCCGTGGAACCATGAACTGCCGGAAGCTGCACAGGCCGCCGATGCTGCCGTGGTGCGGCTGGACCCGGGCCTGGCCTTCGGTTCGGGCACCCACCCGACCACGGCCCTGTGCCTGCGCTGGCTCGACCAGTTGGCCGTCGACGGCGTGCTGCAGGGCCAGCGCGTGCTCGACTTCGGTTGCGGTTCGGGCATCCTCGCGCTGGCCGCGCTGAAGCTGGGTGCCGCTGAAGCCATCGGCGTGGACAACGATCCGCAGGCTCTGGTCGCCACCGCCGACAACGCCGAGCGCAACGGCGAGCAGGCGCGCATGCATGTGTACCTGCCGCAGGACGAACCCGTCGCGACCTACCCGATCGTGGTCGCCAACATCCTCGCCTCGGCGCTGGATGCGCTGGCCGAACTGCTGGCCGCGCGCGTCGCTGCCGGTGGTCGCATCGCTCTGTCGGGCATCCTGCATGGCCAGGAAGGCGAGCTGCTGCAGCGCTACGCCGCGTGGTTCGACGACCTGCAGGCCACCCAGGATGGCGACTGGATGCGCATCACCGGCGTGCGCCGCGCCTGATCGTGGTTGAATGACCGCTGGATCCGAGCCCGCACCCTGAGCATGTCCGAGCCGAACCCACCGCGCCGTCCCCTGGCCACCTTCCTGCGCACGACGCCGGAGGGTGAGGCTGCGCCTGCGACCGATGCGCGCACGCAGCACGACGTTGAGCACACAGCGCCTGCAATGCAGGCGCCGACCGAGCCCGTTGATCTGGCACATGCGCCGACGGCGGAGATGCGACACGACGATGACACGGTCATCGTTGATGACACCGCGGCCATCGAACCGGCACCGGTCGTACTACCGGCAACGACGGTTGCCACCGATGCACCTAGTTTCCTCGGCAACCCGCGCCCACGTGCCCTGCCAACGCCGCGCTGGTACTGGGTGCTGGTCGCCGCGCTGGCGCTGCTGCTGGTCCTGCAGAGCGTGCTGGCCGACCGTACGCGGCTGGCCGCCGACGCCGGCAACCGCGCATGGCTGGGCACGCTGTGCGGCGTCCTGCGCTGCAGCCTGCCCGCTTGGCACGAGCCCACTGCGTTCACCATGACCAGCCGCGAGATCCGCCCCCTGCCGGGCCGGGCCGGCGTGCTGCAGGTGCAGGCCAGCATCCGCAACGATGCGCGCTGGGCACAGGCATGGCCAGACCTGCGGTTGTCATTGTCCGATGCCGATGGCCGGGTGATCGGCAGTGGCGTGTTCACGCCCGCGCAGTACCTGGGGGAGAACCCCGGGGCAGCCCTGCTGGAACCGGGACAGAGCGCCCGCGTCGCCTTCCGCGTACAGGAGCCCGCCGCATCCACCGTCGCATTCACCTTCGACTTCCTATGACCGCAAGTGGCCGCCCGGTCATGGCAGGCCGGGCACGCTCGCGCTAGACTGACCGCCACCACCTCATCCGGCCGCGCGCTTCGCGCGCACGGGCCAACCGAATCGGGAACCCCCTTGAACGCTGTCCTTTCTCGTCCTGACAACAGTCGTGGCGCTCCCCGGCCACCGCTGCGTGAACATGTCGCCCAGTCCGTGCGCCGTTACCTGCGTGACCTTGATGGCTGCGACGCGGACGATGTCTACGAGATCGTGCTGCGTGAGATGGAAATCCCGTTGTTCGTGGAAGTGCTCAACCACTGCGAAGGCAACCAGAGCCGCGCCGCCGCGATGCTGGGCATCCACCGCGCCACCCTGCGCAAGAAGCTGAAGGAATACGGCATCAGCGCCTGAGCGCGCGCGCGGGTAGTGCCGGCCGCTGGCCGGCAACCCCATGAACGATGGCAGGATGTTGCCGTTGCCGGCCAGCGGCCGGCGCTACCCGTAGTTCCACGCCATGCGTGGATGAAGCCCCCGCGGAATCAGCCGCCGCCGCCCGCCTTCCAGTAGTACCGCACCACGTGGAAGAACACCGGCGCAGCAAAGCACACCGAGTCCAGCCGGTCGAGCATGCCGCCATGGCCCTCGATCATGTGGCCCCAGTCCTTGATGCCGCGATCGCGCTTGATTGCCGACATCACCAGGCCGCCCCAGAACCCCATCAGGTTGATCAGCAGCGACAGGCCGAACGCCTGCAACGGCGTGAACGGGGTGATCCACCACAGCGCCGCACCCAGCGCACTGGCGCTCAACACACCGCCCACGAAGCCCTCCACCGTCTTCGACGGCGACAGCTTGGGCGCGATCAGATGCCTGCCCAGCAACTTGCCCCAGATGTACTGCAGCACGTCCGAGGACTGCACCACGATCACCAGGAAAGCGAACAGCAGCACGTTGCGCGACGGATCATGCCCGGGCACATGCAGGTTCAACAGCAGCGGCACGTGCGAGATGCAGAACACGCAGATCATCAATCCCCACTGCACCTTCGCGGTCCGCTCCAGGTAGTGGGTGGTGTCACCGCCGATGGTCGACAGGATCGGCAGGAACAGGAACGCATAGACCGGGATCAGCAGCGTGTACATGCCGTACCAGTCGATCCACACCAGGTAGTACTGCCAAGGCAGCACGATGTAGAACGCGGCCAGCAGCGCGTAGTAGTCGCCTGAACGGGTCGGCGCCAGGGTGATGAACTCGCGCAGCGCGAACAGCGAGATGATCGCGAACAGCACGATCACCCCGGCACGGCCGAAGAACAACGCCAGCCCGACCACGATCGCCATCACCCACCACGCGCGGATGCGCGACACCAGGTTGGCGATGACCGCGCTGGGCTGCCCGCGCTGACGCCAGCGCAAGGTCTCGGCCACCAGCGTGGCCAGTACCAGCACCGCACCCACGCCAGCGAACAGCAGGCCGGTCTGCTGGCCCACGCTGCGCGCGGCCAGGTCACCGGACACCTCCATCAGATAACTCATGCGCGCCCTCCATTCGGCGCCAGGTCCAGCAGCGCCTGCCGGCTGCGGGCCAGGAACGCGGCCTTGTCTTCATCGGCCTGCAGCCGCAGCGGCGTGCCGAAGGTGGCCGTGCACAGCAGCGGCAGCGGCAGGAACCGGCCCTTCGGCATCACCCGCTTCAGGTTGTCGATCCACACCGGCACGAACTCCAGCTCCGGCCGTTGCCGCGCCAGATGGTAGATACCACTCTTGAACGGCAGCAGCGGTTCATCGCCTACATTGCGGGTGCCTTCCGGGAACAGGATCAGCGAGCAGTCTTCGTCCACCGCATCGCGCAGTACCTGCAGTGGATCCTGCTGGCGATGGCCGGCCTCGCGCTCGACCAACACACCGTTGAACACCGCATCGATCAGGTAGCGGCGCAGGCCGTCGCGCTGCCAGTACTCGGCTGCGGCAACCGGGCGCACCTGGCGCCGCAGTGCCGGTGGCATCGACGACCAGATCAGCACGAAGTCACCATGGCTGGCATGGTTGCCGTAGTACACGCGACGCTCGCTGGACGGCGCGCAGCCGATCCACAGCGCGCGCGCACCGGTCACTACGTGGATCGCGCCACTGCAGGCGCGGGCAATCAGTTCGGCGAACATCGGTTCCTCCCGTTCACGTCTGCGGCCACACCACGGCCAGCACCAGCAGCACTACCTGCACACCTGTCAGCAGGTACTGCCGCAGCAGCAGGCGGCGCATGCCGGCCCAGCGCAGGTCCCAACCGCGCAGCGGCGCATCGGGCGGTGCGCGGCGCAGACCGCTGTCGTGCAGCAGCTGGTCGGTGCGGCGCGCGGCAGCCTCCCCTTCCAGGCCTTCATCACGCAGCAGCTGCAGCAGGCTCGCGTCCAGTCCAACCCGCCACGCGTGATACGCCTGCACCAGCCCTGCCCCAGCGCTGGCCAGCAGCAGGCCGGCGGCAATCATCGCCAGGCCCGGCTCGGTGCCGAGCAGCAGCAGCGCCACCAGCAGCAGGCCCAGCGACAGGCCGGCCGGCCAACGGCCCTGCCGCAGCAGCAGCTGCATGGTCGCCAGGTCGGGAACCGTACTCATGCGCGCGCGCCTGCTGCAGCAGTGATGGCATGCAGATGCGCGACGCCCAGCACGACGCCGGGACGCGCAGCACGCACGATCGCCACCGCACCATCGGCGTCGGCGGCGCGACCACTGCGCAGCAGCCAGGTCGCTACGCTGGCGGCGCTGCGCGAATAGCCCAGCGCGCAGCACACCAGCAGCGGTCCGTGCGCGCGCAGCCGCTCGATGACCTCTGCAGCCTCGAGCAATTGCTCCGGCGCAGGCGCCACCAGGTCCAGCATCGGCACGCTGGCGTACGCCGCGGCCGGTGCACCACAGGACAGCTCGGCACAGGCATCGACCACGCCCACCAAGGGTGCCGGCAATGCAGCGCAGGGAATACGCCCCAGCCACACACCGTCCATCACCGGCACCGGCTGCGGTGCCCGGCGCGTCCACAACCGTGAATTGATCCAGGCCGCACCCAGGTACGGCGCCAGCAGCCAGCGTGACGCCATGGTCAGGCGTCCGTCGGCGCGCTTCTGGAACACCGCCGTACCCAGCCCGGCATAGGCCAGCGCCACCAGCAGCAGCGATACCACCGGCCACAGCAGCCACAACGCCACACCCCGCAGCAGGATCACTGGCACCAGCAGCAGCGCCGCCCCGAGCAGGTACAGCCCCGCCAGGCGCCAGCGCTTGGCATCCCGCGTCGTGCGCCACGCACGCAACGGTGGTGTGCCCTGCTCGGGCCACAGCCAGACGCACAGCCAGCCGGCCAGCAGGCCGGTCGGGATGTCGATGAAATGATGCTGGAACGTGGTCAGCACCGAAACGCCGATCAGCAGCGCCCACACATGCAGCACCCAGCGCCACACCCCGTGCAGGTACTGCGCGAACTTCACCCACAGCACGATGAGCAGCACGATGTGCAGCGATGGCGCCTGGTTGAACGGCTTGTCGAAGCCCAGCAACACATCGAACAGCCAACCGAACACGCCGCCGATCTCTGGCCGCTCGAAGCTGAAGCGCAACGGCCACAGCAGGAAGCAGGTCACTGCGATCAGCTGTGCACTGAACAGGCGCAGCGCGTGCCGGTCCAGTTCCAGCCGACGCCGGCACAGGAAGAACGAGATCGCGTAGAACAGATCGATCGACCAGTACGGCACGATCGTCCACGGCACGAACGGAATCTGCGTTTCCCATCCGAAGGCCATCACCGGCAGTTCGGCATGGCGGCCCGCCATCCAGTTGGCGAAGCCATAGCTGGCGAAGAAGAACGGGCCCAGCAGGGCCAGCCACAGCAGGGCGCGCCGCCAGGGGCGCCCCTCTGCGGCCAGCGGGGTGGCGGCGAGCGTCGCCATCACGCGGTCCGGCGTGCCAGCGACACGGTGAAAATGCCGAAGTCGTCGATACGCTGCGCCACCTTCTCGAACCCGGCCAGGCGCACCAGCTCGTCCATTTCCTGCTGGGTACGGCGGCGCATCACCCACGCTGCGCCACCACGATGGCTGGTCAGTGCGCGTGCGATGAACTCCAGCTGCGGGTGCCAGGGCTGGCCGGTATAGGCCAGGTAGCCGCCCACCGGCACCGTCGCAGCAATGCCCTGCAGCGAGCGCAGCACCGCATCGTTGTCGGGGAACAGTTCGTACAGGCCCGATACCACGGCCAGCGTCGGTGCGGGTTCCACCTTGGCCAGCTGCGCCGGATCGAACGCATCGCCCTGTTCGAAGCGGGCAATAGCGGCCGCCCCCAGGCGCTCAATCAACGCTTGGCCCTGGGCCACGTTCAGATCGCTGAAATCACGCAGCACGATGCGATCGGCGCGCTGTTCGCCCTGCCCCAGCGCTTCCAGCACGTAGCGACCATGGCCAGCAGCTACGTCCAGCACGTGCACCGGCGTGCCCTGCCCACGCAGGCGCTGGGCAGCGTCGCGCAGCAGTTCCTGCAGGTGCTGGCCACGCACGCGGATGCCACGCCAGCCGATCGCATCCAGATAGTTGCGGTCGACCATGCGACCCAGCGGGCCCTTGCCACGCGCTTCGTCGCGATAGATGTAGTCCAGCGTGCTGCCGGAATCGAAACCGGTCTGCAGGCCCAGCGCGATGCCTTCGGACAACGTTCCGCCAAAACGCAGGCCGCCACGTACCACGCGCCAGCGCAGGTCGGCCAGGCTGTTGCGCTCCGGTGGCCAGGCCAGGATCTCCGATTCCTCGAAGGTCGGCCCGTGGCGGTGCGCGTCGCGCCGTGACAGCTCGCGCAGCGGCTCGGCAAAACGCGCCTGGATGAAGCTGCGGATGCGCGCCAGTGCTGGTGCACGATCGCGCTCGCCCAGCGTGTCGTGGAAGAAGCCCGGCAGATGCACGCGCTCCTTGATCGGGCTGGACAGGCGCTCGTAGAAGCGGTCCTGCGGGCCACGGTGCACGACGAAATCCGAGCCGGACACCAGCAGCTGCACCGGTACGCTGATCGCCTGCGCATCGGCCACGATGCGGTCGGCCGCCTCGTACAGGCCCAGCAGCACGCGCACCGAGATCGGCCGGGTGATCAGCGGGTCGGTGCGATAGCTTTCCACCCGCGCCGGGTCATGGGTCAGCCACTGCGGCTTGACGTAGCTGTTGACGAAGAAATTGCCGCGCAGCTTCTGCATCAGCGCCAGGCCCGGGCGTGCGAACGGCACGTACAGCTTCACCTTGAACGCCGGCGAAGCCATCACCAGCGCGCGCAGGCGTGGTGCGTAGTCGTGCACCCAGGTGGCGGCGACCACCGCCCCCACGCTCTGTGCGATCACCACGATGTCCTGCACCGCGATACCGTGCTCGGCGCCGATGTGGGCGATGAAGCTGTCGAGGTCACGCACCAGCGCCGGGAAGCCCGGTGCATCGCCACGCGTACCCGGCGAACGGCCATTGCCGCGCGCATCCCAGGCGAAGAAGGCGGTGTCGGGCAGGTCCAGCTCATCGACCAGGTGGGTGACCCGCCCGGAGTGCTCGTGGCCGCGGTGCAGCAGCACGATGGCCTTGGTGGCCGGCGTTGCAGTGGTGCCCGCCCAGTACCGGTAGAACAGCGGTACCTGGTCGAAGCTGTGGAATTCCCGTTCCTGCGCCTGACGCATGCAATCTCCTGATTGTCTTCTTGTATCTGCTTGATTAGTTCGGCGAAACCGCCGCTTCCCGCAGTCCGCGACGGACGCGATTGATCATGGTCAGCATGCACAGCACCGCCATGGCCGCGGCCGCGCCAGTGACCGTCATCGCGCCAACCCACTCACACGCCAGCAGCAGGCCCAGCGCACCGATCACGAACGCGCGGTCGCTCTTGCCCATCGGGCCGTCGTAGCGGCGGCTGGCACCGACCATCAGCCCCAGCACCCCGGCGTACTCGCTCAGTGCCGCGGTCCAGGCCAGCAGCCACAGCGTTTCCGGGCGTACCCCAGGCACGCTCAGCAGGCTCAGGTACAGCGCCGCATCGGCAATCACATCGCACAGCTCGTTCAGATAGGCGCCCAGCCGCGACTGCTGGCCGAACTCGCGGGCCAGCATGCCATCCACCGCGTTGAGCGCCATGCGCAGCAGCATCCACAGCGGCAGCAGCAGGTACAGCAGGGGCTGGGCCGGCGCGCAGCACCACACGGCAACGGCCACCAGCAGCGAAACCACGGCGGCGGCCACGGTCACCGCGTTGGCGGTGATCCCCATGCGGTACAGGCCGCGTACGGCCGGACGCAACAGGTCCTGGAAACGTCCTTTCAGTGCATAGATCGACACGATCTGTATCCGCTGGTCCTTGGCAGTGCGGCCACAGCCTACCCCATCAAATACGGGTACCGGCAAGTTCCGCCGGGCCCAGCCAGTCCTGCCATGGCAGCTGCGGATCGATATGGCGGCGCAACCAGACCGCGTCATGGCTGCGCTGCATGGCATTGCTCACCGCCTGCACGGCCCGCTCCCGCGCCCCAGCATCGGCGAACCCCGCCTGCAGCGCCAGCAGCCGGTACACACCGCCGGGCGAGCGTTGGAAGTGGATGATGCCGCCGGCGGGCAGCACGATGGCGCCCTCATCCAGGCCATCGGCGTACAGATACAGCTCGAACGGGTCCAGCCAGTACTGCGCATGCATCACCTGCAGCAGTTCGGCCACGCTCGGTGCGCGCCGGTAGGGCGCGATGGCATCGCCATACCAGCACTTGTCGTCGTCCAGGTAGACCTTGAACTCCAGCCGCCGCCAGCGCCGGCGTTCACGGCGCTGCACGTCCCAGGACAGGATCTCGGCCTGCTCACCCCAGCGCTCGGCGGCTTCAGCCTGCAGCGTCGGTACATCGGCCGAGGCGCACCAGGCCGCGGCCTGGCCACAACGCGCGTGGCGCACATAGCGGGCCAGGAACAGCAGCGCCCCTTCGGCATCGAGGGCGGCCTGCAGGCGCTTGGCGACGGTCATGGGGCGGCATCCTGCACACGGGGGACAGGCGGCACCGTGCCGTGCCCGGCGATGGCTGACAAGCCCGCCAATCGTGCCCATCACGGTCAAGCCGGCCTTGAACGCGGCGAATCTGCTCCTGCGGCACCCGCCACCGGCCCCCACCGCCTACAATATCGGCCCCGCTCCGCTGCCGATTCTGTCCCATGACTGCCGATCTGTTGCCCGTCCGCCGGGCCCTCCTCTCCGTTTCCGACAAGACCGGCCTGGTCGAGCTGGCCACTGCGCTGGCCGCACGTGGCGTGGAACTGCTGTCCACCGGCGGCACCGCAAAAGCCATTCGCGACATGGGCCTGGCCGTGAAGGACGTCGCCGACGTCACCGGTTTCCCGGAGATGATGGACGGCCGGGTCAAGACCCTGCACCCGATGGTGCACGGCGGCCTGCTGGGCCGTTCCGGCCTGGATGATGCGGTGATGGCCGAGCACGGCATCGGCGCCATCGACCTGCTGGTGCTGAACCTGTATCCGTTCGAATCGGTCACCGCCAAGGCCGACTGCACCCTCGCCGACGCGGTCGAGAACATCGACATTGGCGGCCCGGCGATGCTGCGTTCGGCAGCCAAGAACTTCGCCCGCGTGGCGGTGGCCACCGACCCGTCGCAGTACGCCGAGCTGCTGGCCTCGCTGGACGCCAACGACGGCCAGCTGTCGGCCGCCACCCGCTTCGCGTTCTCGGTAGCCGCGTTCAACCGCGTCGCCCAGTACGACGCCGCGATCAGCAACTACCTGTCGGCGGTCACCGCCACCGACGCCGCCGTACCGGCACGTGCCGAGTACCCGGCGCAGATGAACTCCACCTTCGTGAAGGTGATGGACCTGCGCTACGGCGAGAACCCGCATCAGAGCGGCGCGTTCTACCGCGACCTGTACCCGGTGCCGGGCACGCTGGCGACCTTCCAGCAGCTGCAGGGCAAGGAACTGAGCTACAACAACCTGGCCGATGCCGACGCGGCGTGGGAATGCGTGCGCCAGTTCGATGCACCGGCCTGCGTCATCGTCAAGCACGCCAACCCGTGCGGCGTGGCCGTCGGTGCCGGCAACGGCGACGCCTACGAGCTGGCCTACGCCACCGACCCGACCAGCGCCTTCGGCGGCATCATCGCCTTCAACAAGCCGCTGGACGCCGCCACTGCCAAGGTGATCCTGGACCGCCAGTTCGTGGAAGTGCTGATTGCCCCGGACTACGAGCCGGCCGCGCTGGAATACGCACAGAAAAAGGCCAACGTGCGCGTGCTGCGCATCCCGCACGGCGATGGCCTGAACAACTTCGACAGCAAGCGCGTCGGCTCGGGCCTGCTGCTGCAGTCCTCGGACAACCGCGGCATGACCCGCGACGAACTGAAGGTGGTCAGCAAGCTGGCGCCGACCGACAAGCAGTTCACCGACCTGCTGTTCGCCTGGAAGGTGGCCAAGTTCGTGAAGTCCAACGCGATCGTCTATGCCAAGGACAACCGCACCATCGGTGTCGGTGCCGGCCAGATGAGCCGCGTGTACTCGGCCCGCATCGCCGGCATCAAGGCCGCCGACGCGAGCCTGGTGGTCGAGGGCTCGGTGATGGCCTCCGATGCGTTCTTCCCGTTCCGCGACGGCATCGATGCCGCTGCCGCCGCCGGCATCAAGGCGGTCATCCAGCCGGGCGGTTCGATGCGCGATGCCGAAGTGATCGCCGCCGCCGACGAACATGGCCTGGCCATGGTGTTCACCGGCGTGCGCCACTTCCGCCATTGATCCTGGAGCGACACGGATGTCCACAGTTTCAATGAAATCGCTGGCCGCCCTCGCCCTCGCGGGTGCGGCCGTACTGGCGGGCTGCAAGCCTGCCGGCGAGCCCAGCGTGGCGCCGAAGGCGGATGCGCCTGCAGTGGCCCCCGCCTCACCGGCGCAGCATGTCAGCCGCACCGCACGACTGCAGGCTTTCCTGGTCCAGCGCTACGGCAGCAACGCCAAGCTCTCCGCTGAATGGCGCGGCAGCTGGACCGACGATGGCGACACCCATGCGGTGGACTGGCAGGTCTGCGCGGAACAACCGGTGGTGAGCGGAGACAGCTGGCAGCAGTTGTTGGCCGTGTGCGGTGCGCTGGTCGATGGCGCGCACATCGACCCGGGAACGATCGAGTTCTTCGTGCTGCGCCCCAAGGACAATGGCTTCGAGGTGACCAGCGAACTGACCGGCGAGCGCTTCGGTAGCGGCGGCCAGCCCGGCACCGCCAGCATCATCCGCGCCGGCAGTGACTTCTATGGTTTCCGCGTCGAGGACGGCTGGTTCGGGCAGGGTTTCTCGCTGCTCTCGCAGTCGCTGATCCTGCCGGGCCCGAACGGCCTGGTGGCCAGTGGCAGCGTGCGCAGCCATATCGACAATGACGCCCAGTACGAGTGCGACGCCAGCACCGACCCCGACACGGCCAACGACTGCCGCACCCGCCGTTTCAGCATCGATTTCGCACTGCGTTTCGACGACAGCGACCGCAGCGCGCGGGTCTGGCCGCTGCTGATCGAAGAAACCGGAACCACCTGTGGCGGCAAGCAGGTCCGGCAGCAGCACCGCTTCACCCTGGACCCGAAGACCTGGGCCTATTCCTTCCCCGAATCGCTGCGACGCGAAGGCTGCGAGTGAAGCACGCGCGCCGCCGGGGATATCGATCTTCCCTTCCCACGCAATCTGGAATCTCGTGATGAACGTACTTGTCATCGGCTCTGGCGGCCGCGAACACGCCCTGGCATGGAAGCTGGCCCAGTCCTCCCGTGTCACCGAAGTGATCGTGGCGCCCGGCAACGCCGGCACCGCCAGCGAAGACAAGTGTCGCAACGTGGCGGTCAAGGTTACCGATATCGACGGCCTGCTGGCGCTGGCACAGGCCGAATGCGTGGCGCTGACCGTGGTCGGCCCGGAAGTACCGCTGGTGGCCGGCGTGGTCGACCGCTTCCGCGCCGCCGGCCTGCGCATCTTCGGGCCGACCGCCGCTGCCGCGCAGCTGGAAGGCAGCAAGGCCTACGCCAAGGACTTCCTGGCCCGCCACAACATCCCCACCGCGTTCTACGCCGTGCACACCGACGTGGACGCCGCCCTGGCCTACATCCGCGAGAAGGGCGCACCGATCGTGGTCAAGGCCGATGGCCTGGCCGCCGGCAAGGGCGTGATCGTCGCAATGACCCTGGCCGAAGCCGAAGACGCGGTGCGTGACATGCTCTCCGGCAACGCGTTCGGCGATGCCGGTGCACGTGTGGTGATCGAGGAATTCCTCGACGGCGAGGAAGCCAGCTTCATTTCGATGGTGGACGGCGTGCATGCGCTGCCGATGGCCACCTCGCAGGACCACAAGCGCGTCGGCGACGGCGATACCGGCCCGAACACCGGCGGCATGGGCGCCTATTCGCCGGCCCCGGTAGTGACGCCGGAGGTGCATGCCCGCGTGATGCGCGAGGTGGTGAACCCGACCGTGCAGGGCATGATCGCCGACGGCATCCCGTTCACCGGCTTCCTCTACGCCGGCCTGATGATCGATGCCAGCGGCGCGCCGAAGGTGATCGAATTCAACGTGCGCTTCGGCGATCCGGAAACCCAGCCAGTGATGCTGCGGCTGCAGTCAGACCTGGTGGAGCTGGTGGAAGCCGCCATCGACGGCCGCCTGGACCAGGTGGAAGCGCACTGGGATGCACGCCCGTCGCTGGGCGTGGTGCTGGCCGCCAGGCCGTACCCGGAATCGCCGATCACCGGCGACGTGATTTCCGGCCTGGACGACGTGCCGGCCAGTGCCAAGGTGTTCCATGCCGGCACCACGCTGGACGCACAGGGCCAGGTGGTCAGTGCCGGCGGCCGCGTGCTGTGCGTGGCGGCGCTGGGCGACAGCGTGCGCGACGCGCAGGCCAATGCCTATGCCGGCGTGGCCAAGGTCAGCTGGGCCAACGAATTCCACCGCAACGACATCGGCTGGCGCGCGATCGCACGCGAGGGCTGAGGCCCACGCGATAGCAGAGCAGCCACGCATGGCGTGGCTCTACTGGAATCAGCAGTAGATCCACGCCGTGCGTGGATTGAACACCTCGGAAAAGCAAAGGCCCGGCAGAACCGGGCCTTTGCTTTACAGGACTGCTTCGAGTCCCTTCCGATCAATCAGGTTCAGCAACTTCAGTGATGGTCCGCTGGGCTTCTTCTCGCCCTGTTCCCAGCTGCGTACGGTGGAAACGCTGGTATTGAGAACTCCAGCAAAGACCGGCTGACTGAGCTGTAATGACGCACGCAGGGCACGGATCTGGGCACTGCTGTATTCAGGGACCGGCTCAAGGCAAAGCGCTTCGTAGCTGCTCAACCGACGCTTATCGATGAAGCCATGTGCGTGCAGACTCACAGCCGCATCATGCACCGCCTCAAGAAGCGCACTTTTCGCGCGCCGTCGCTCAGGGGTCTTCGTCATGGCTGATCTCCTGTAGATCCCCCTACTGCACGGCACGATTCAGCTGCGCCGTACTCATTTTCAAGAACTCCGATGCGTACAGCTGCAGCGCATCGCGTTCCGCATTCGTGATTGCAGCACGTTCATTCTTCTCGTAGCCGAAAAGGAAGAACCAATGCCCGCCTCGCTGTGTGGCGACGATGGTTCGGACGCTCCCACGCTTTCCTCGCCCCGGCAAGGCAACGCGCTTCTTGAAGATTCCGCCGCCAAGATCAGCATCCACCAGACCCCCTTCCATTTCACGTACCGACCGGTACAGCGCAGCGTCGGACAGGGTGGTCCTGCGCATGCTGCGATTGAAACTTCGTGTGCGGAAGACGCGTGGCATGATCATACCGTGCCACTGCGTGGTACGGCGTGAACATCAGCATCCAGCACATGATCCGGTCGGCGCAATCACCGCTTTGGCGTCAGACTAGAGCCACGCCATGCGTGGATGAGAACGCCACCAAAAAGAAAAAGCCCGGCATTGCCGGGCCTTTCCTCAATCCAGCGCCACCCCGCTTACGCGGTGAACAGCGCCTTCATCTTCTTCAGCGCATTCGCTTCAACCTGGCGGATGCGCTCGGCCGACACGCCGTATTCGTCAGCCAGTTCCTGCAGCGTCACCTTGCTGTCCGCATCCAGCCAGCGACGGCGGATGATGTCGCGCGAGCGGGCGTCCAGCTCGGCCAGGCCTTCGCGCAGCAGCTGCATCTGGTTGTCTTCGCTGTCGGCACGTTCGTAGGCCATCGACGGGTCTTCGTCGTTGGCGACCAGGAACGCGGCCGGCGACGGCGGCGCGTGCTCGTTGTCCTCATCGGTCGGCGCATCGAAACCGATATCGCGACCGGACAGGCGCGACTCCATTTCCATGACCTCGCGTTCGGACACGTTCAGGTCCTTGGCCACCGCGCTCACTTCAGCCGCGTTCATCCAGCCCAGGCGCGTCTTCGACTTGCGCAGGTTGAAGAACAGCTTGCGCTGCGCCTTGGTGGTGGCGACCTTCACGATGCGCCAGTTCTTCAGGATGAACTCGTGCATCTCGGCACGGATCCAGTGCACGGCGAAGGAGACCAGGCGCACGCCCATGTCCGGGTCGAAGCGCTTGACCGCCTTCATCAGGCCGATGTTGCCTTCCTGGATCAGGTCACCCAGGGCAAGGCCGTAGCCGTTGTAACCGCGGGCCACGTGCACCACGAAGCGCAGGTGCGAATGCACCAGCTCGCGGGCGGCGTCCAGATCGTTGCCGTCGCGGAAGCGACGGGCCAGGTCCTGTTCGTCATCGACCGACAGCACCGGGATCTGGTGCACGGCACCGATGTAGGCGTCCAGCGAACCGAGCGCACTGGGAATCGGGAGATTGTTTGCCACAAGGGCAGTAGAGGTGTTCTGGCTCATAGGCACCCATCTTAGCAGTCCGGCATTTGGACTGCTAAAGGAGGAAAAAGTTCCAGCGTCCCATCAATGCAACACTGGTCCCAAACAGAGCCCTACCGTAGCGCGATTTGATGACAGTGGCGAGCACGCTTTTCGGGATTCACAATCCCTTGGAATTCAAGTAATTACCCACCGGAAAGCGGCCGATTCCGGTCAAGCGGAGCTGAACGGGCCGCCGAAAGGCCCCTTCAGGGGCCGGGAAGGTTGCCCGGCGTTCAGCCCCGGCCATCCGCCAGGGCTCAAAGCGCCGAACGCGGCGGCAGCGACCAGTCGATCGGGGCCTGGCTGCGGCGCTGCAGGTACTCGTTGGCCATCGAGAAATGCCGGCAGCCGAGGAAGCCACGATGGGCCGACAGCGGCGACGGATGCGGCGACTTCAGCACGCGATGGCGGCGGGTATCAATGACCTTGCCCTTCTGCTGCGCATACGCGCCCCAGAGCATGAACACCAGGCCTTCGCCTTCGCGGTTGAGCACATCCACCACGTGGTCGGTGAAGCCTTCCCAGCCACGGCCCTGGTGCGCACCGGCCTTGCCCTCTTCCACCGTCAGCACCGCATTGAGCAGCAGCACGCCACGCTGCGCCCACGGGATCAGGCAGCCGTGGTCCGGACGCGGGATACCGAGATCGCTCTCGATCTCCTTGTAGATGTTCAGCAGCGACGGCGGCACCGGCACGCCCGGCGCCACCGAGAAGCTCAGGCCATGCGCCTGGCCGCGGCCGTGGTACGGGTCCTGGCCGAGGATCACCACCTTCACCTGCTCGAACGGCGTGGCATCGAACGCAGCGAAGATCTGCGGCCCAGGCGGGAACACCGCCGCGCCACTGGCCTTGCGCTGGCGCAGGAAGCTGGACAGCTCGCGCATCTGCGGCTGCAACAGGTAATCGCCGACATGCTGCTTCCAGCTCGGTTCCAGCTGGATCGTCGGGGTGTCGGCTGCTTCATCCATCATCGAATCAGGGGTCCATCGTTCAATCGGGCCAGCCGCAGCTGGAACAGCACCTTGGTGACCAGCAGCCGTTCTTCAATCGGCTTGAGCACCAGGTCGTTGGCACCGGACTGCAGCAGCCCGGTCTGGTTGTGCGGATTGCCGTCGCCAGTCATCACCAGCACCGGCAGGCGGCGCTTGCCGTAACCGAAGTCCACGCGCACCCGCTGCACCACGTCGCGGCCGCTCAGTTCGCCCTTCAGGGTAACGTCGGTCAGCACCAGGTCGATGCGATGGCGGCTGCGGCCCAGCGACTCGGCGGTGAGCAGGGTGAACGCTTCTTCGGCGCTGACCACGTGCAGCACGTTCAACTGCTGGCGTTCCAGCATGCGCTTGGTGGCCTCGGCGACCACGCGACTGTCCTCGATATAGAGGATGGTGGCGCCGGGAATGGTCTGCGGCTGCACATAGCCGCGGATGAAGGTCGCCAGTGCCTCGTGGCCCAGCGCCTTGTCGAAATAGTCGGTGACGTACTCGGTGAAGCGGCGCTGCTCCAGGTGCTGCTGGGCATCGCCGGAGACCACGATCACCGGCACATAGGCCTGGCCTGCGGCTTCGCGGACCATCCGCGCCAGCGCCAGGCCGTCGCCATCACGCAGGGTCAGCGAGGTGGTCACCAGATCCACCGGCCCCTGTGCCAGCGCCTGCTGTGCGTCCTCGATGCTGTCGCAGCCGATCACCTCCACGCCCGGCAGGTCACGCTGCAGGACGTCGGCGATCAGCTTGCGCACCAGCTTCGAGCCATCGACCACCATCACCCGCGTCGCGGGCCCCTCAAGGTGCTTCAGCGCTTGCGGTTGCATGCCGGTCTCAGGTGTCGGTCGGGCGGGTCTGGCGGAGGAAGTGGCCGGTCACCAGCCATGCCCCCAGCCAGCCCAGCAGCAGCGTGCCGAGCAGGACCAGGCCGCCATGCAGCAGGTCCAGGCCATGCAGCACGAACGGGCTGCCGTAGCTGCGGGAGAGTTCGGCCAGCGGCACGCGCAGCGCGGCACCGGCGCCGCCGATCAGGGCCAGTGCCACCGCGCCGGCACCCAGGCCGTACCACGCGCCCAGGTACAGGAACGGGCGGCGGATGAAGCCATCGCTGGCTCCCAGCAGCTGCAGCACGCCGATTTCCTCGCGACGGGCCTGGATGTCCAGACGCACGGTGTTGCCGACCACCAGCGCGGCGCCCACGCCGAGCAGCACCGACAGCACCTGCACCAGCCGCGCACCGAACGCCAGCCAGGCATCCAGACGCTGGCGCCACAGTGCATCGTGTTGCACCAGGTCGGCCTCGGGCAGGCTTTCCAGCGCGCGCGCCAGGCGCGCGTCGTCCTTGCCCTGGCCGGGGGTGATCACCAGCAGCGAGGGCAGTGGATTGTCGTTGAGTGCGTCGATCGCCTCACCGAGGCCGGCATCGCGCAGTTCCTGCAGGCCCTGCTCGGGCGTGCGCACGTTCACTTCGGCCACGTCGTCGCGGTCGCGCAGCTGGCCCGCCAGGCGCAGCGCGCCGGGACCATCGACGTTGCCCTTCAGGAACACGTTGATGTCGCGCGACTGCTGCACGCTGCCGGCGAACTGCTTGAGGTTGTCCAGCGCGATCGACAGGCCCAGCGGCAGGGCCAGTGCCAGCGCCATGACCATCACCGTCAGCAGGGTCGCCCATGGCTTGCGGCAGGCGCGGCCCAGGCTGAACACCACGCTGTGCACGTGGTGCTGGAACCAGACGCCCACGCGCGACGGGGCGGCGGCTTCGCTGTTTTCGTTCTTCGCCATCGGTTACTCCGCCAGATCCTGCGGCGAGATGTCATCCACCAGCCGGCCGTGGTCGAGGATCAGCACGCGCTTGCGCATGCGGCGCAGCAGCGGCAGGTCGTGGCTGACCACCAGCACGCTGGTGCCGCGCGAGGGCAGCTCGGCGAACAGGGCCATGATCTCCGCCGCCAGGGTCGGGTCGAGGTTGCCGGTTGGTTCATCGGCCACCAGCAGCTTGGGCTCGCCGACGATCGCGCGGGCGATGCCGACGCGCTGCTGCTCGCCGGCCGACAGCTGCGAGGGCAGCGCCTTCTCGCGGTGGCCCAGGCCCATCCGTTCCAGCACCGAGCGCACGCGCTTGCTGATGTCGCCACGGCGGGTGCCGCGCAGGATCAGCGGCAGCGCCACGTTCTCGGCGATCGAGCGGTCCATCAGCAGGCGATGGTCCTGGTAGACCGCCCCCACTGCGCGCCGATGGCGCGGCACATCGCCGCCACGCACCTTCAGCAGGTTGCGCTCGTCGAACACCACCGCGCCGCGGCTGGGCCGCTCGTCCAGGTGGATCAACTTGAGCAGGGTGCTCTTGCCCGCACCGGAATGGCCGGTGACGAACAGCATCTCGCCCGGCGCGACCTCGAAGCTGACATCGGTCAGTGCCTCGTGGCCACCGGCGTACTGTTTGCTGACATTATCGAAGCGCAGGACACTCATGCCCCGATTATGCAGGAGCGGCGCCACCGATCGGTAGCGCCGGGCGTTGCCCGGCAGAATCTTCGATCTGCCACTGCGCCCGCCGGACTTCCCCGGGCGCTACCCTTCCCTGCGGGCGTGCAGGACCACCAACGCGTTGTTGTCGCGGTATTCATCCCAGAAGCCGGGAGGCCGGTCCTTGCATTCCGCCGCTGTCGGCACCGGCGCCTGCCACTGCAGCCCGGGCAGCCCCGCGCGGGCGGCCGCCTGCTGGTGCTGGTCCGCGCGCCATTGATGGTCGGTGACGCGGGCCACGGCCGCATCGGCGAACGCGACCTCGACCAGGTGATGATCATCCAGCGCCTGCTGCCGGACGATACGCGCGCCGTAACGCGAAAAGTCGCCCTTGGCCAACCGGAAGGCAGGATGGGTGACGATGCCCAGCAGCCGTCCGCCCGGTTTGAGGACGCTGGCTGCTGCCCGGTACATGCGCTCCAGTTCCTGCAGCGTATCGGCGTGGTTGAACAGCCAGACCGCCACGGCAACATCGAAGCGGGCCGGCATGTCCAGGCGGGTCGCGTCGCCGTGCAGGAACTGCATGGCGTCACCGCCCTGCGCGGAAAGCCGGCGCGCCTGTTCGATCATCGCGGCGGACAGATCGACGCCGAGGGCGCTACGGGCCCCGTGCAGCAGGAGGTGGCGGCCGAAATCACCGGAACCGCAGGCCAGATCGATGACATCCCGCCCCTGCAGTGGGCCGGCCAGCTCCAGCAGTGTCCGGCGTTCCAGCGGACGGGATGCAGAGGCCGCCACGTGCTGCGCGTAATGCAGATCGAATGCGTCGTAACAGGGTACGGATGCCATCGCGTGACGCCTCCGGATGCGGGAGGCATCAGCTTGGATGGAAGCCGGAGGGCGCGGCCAGAGTCAGATGCGACAAGGTTGCGTGGCAGGCGCCTGCGCGGCATGCCGGCCCCGGCCAGCGGCCGGCACTACCATGCCTCGTGAGGCTGTAGAGCCGAGCATGGGCTCGGCTCGGTGCGGACCAAGGTCCGCACCCACCCCCGGTGGCTTAGTTGCCCGACAGCATCCGGCGGATCTTGCGGCCGATGCGGGTCAGGAACGAATCACCGGTATCGGCCGCAGTGCGCACCGGCTTGGCCACCACCTGCACCGGGGTGACCGGGCTGGCGCCATTGCCGGCCGTGGCCTGCACGCCTTCGGCACCTTCGACCGGACGGCCGTGGCGACGACGACGACGCTTGCGCGGCTTGCGCTCGCCATCCACCGCACCTTCCGGCGCACCTTCGGCACGCGGCGGACGCGGCGGGCGCGGAGCATGGGCGACAGCGGCTTCAGCACCTTCCACCGGAGCGGCCGCAGCCTGCTCGCCTTCCACGCGCGGCTTGCGCGGGCCACGCGAACGGCGCTCGCCGCTGCGCTCACCGTCGCGACGCTCACCGCGGCCACCGCTGGAGCGGCCACCACTGCGGCCACCGCCACGACGCTCTTCCTCGGCGGCGCGGGCTTCGCGCGCTTCCCGGAAGATCTGGCCAACGCTCTCGTTCTCTTCGCCGTCCTCGCCTGCGGCCGGGGCCGGGCGTTCCGGGCGCGGCAGCGCGGTCAGCAGCTCCTTGGTGACCGGCTCGGACGGAATCTTCTGCTCGATGTAGGCCTCGATGTCCGGCAGGCTCATCGCATAGCGTTCGCAGGCGAAGCTGATCGCATCGCCTTCCTCGCCCAGGCGGGCGGTACGGCCGATGCGGTGCACGTAGTCTTCGGCGTCGAACGGCAGGTCGTAGTTGTAGACGTACTTGATGCCGTCGATATGCAGGCCGCGCGCGGCCACGTCGGTGGCCACCAGGATTTCCAGCTGGCCCTTCTGGAAGCGGTTGAGCAGGCTCTCACGCTTCTTCTGCGGCACGTCGCCGGACAGCACGCCGACGCGGTAGCCGGCCTTTTCCAGCGAACGGGCGACGCGCTCGACGAACACCTTGGTGTTGACGAACACCATGGTGCGGGCGCCTTCGCTGCGCGACAGCAGGCCCAGCAGCAGCGGGATCTTCTCTTCGTCGGCCGGGAAGTACAGCTTCTGGCGCACGCGTGCGGCAGTGACCGTCTCGGCTTCGACCACCAGCTTCTGCGGCTCGTTCATGTGCTCGTAGGCCAGCTCCAGCACGCGGTGGCTGAGGGTGGCGCTGAACAGCAGGGTCTGACGGGTGGTGCGCTCCGGCATGCGGCGCAGCAGGAAGCGGATGTCCTTGATGAAGCCGAGGTCGAACATGCGGTCGGCTTCGTCCAGCACGCAGATCTCGCAGGCATGCAGCGAAACCACCTTGTGCTGCTTCACGTAATCGATCAGGCGGCCCGGGGTGGCGATGATCACGTCCACGCCCTGCTGCAGGATCTCGCGCTGCTTGTCGTAGTCGACACCGCCATAGACCAGCGCGAAGCGCAGGCCCAGGTCGGAACCGAACTTCACCGCGTCCTTGTGGATCTGGATGGCCAGTTCGCGGGTCGGGGCGAGGATCAGCGCGCGCGGGTCTTCCGGCTTGCGGTCGGCCAGCGCCGGCTTGCTCAGCAGGCGGTTCACGACCGCGACCAGGAAGGCCAGGGTCTTGCCGGTGCCGGTCTGGGCCTGGCCGGCAACATCACCGCCGGCCAGCGCGACCGGCAGGGTCAGCGCCTGGATCGGGGTGCAGCGGGTGAATCCGGCTCCTTCAAGGCCGGCCTGCAGGGCCGGATGCAGCTCGAAGGAGGAGAAGGTCAAATCGGTCAGCGGTTTGTCGCTCATGAGTCCGTCTTGGTATGGCCGCCGGCCCGTAAGGCGGCTGGCACTTCATCGTCTAGGGGGCACCGTCGCAAACTGCGGCCCCTGCGGCGGGTTGGCAGGCTGGGACCACCGGGTCCGCGCGCCGCACAATGCCCCAGTTTAACGCACTCGGGCGGGCAAACCGGAATGAGCCGTCTCAAAGATACGAGAGACGCTCGACCTTCACCCAGCAACACCGGACTTGAACGGTCCTTCCAGAGGCGCTGGTGTCGCCCACTGCCAGCCCCATGTACAGGAAGACAGTGAAATCCGACACATACCGGCCATCGAAGCGATCACGATACGCTGGGTTCCAGCCGGCGCCTGTCCCTGCCCTGCGATAGGGGTACACTGCCGGCCGTGAGCGTCCAGGCATCCCGCCGAACGCACCGCGGCAGTGCGCCGCGAGGCAACGACGAGGGTCGCGCCACCGGGCATGGCCCAGTTCACCCACCTCCGGCATGACCGGGTGCAATCCAAGACGAGAAACCAAGATGAGCGACAAGGTTGTACATGTCGGCGACGCCGACTTTGATAGCGCAGTGCTGAATTCCAAGGAACCGGTGCTGGTCGATTTCTGGGCCGAGTGGTGTGGCCCGTGCAAGATGATCGCCCCGGCGCTGGACGAGCTGGCCGATGCCTACCAGGGCCGTGCCAAGATCGCCAAGGTCAACGTCGACCACAACCGTGCGCTGGCCGCCAAGTACCACGTGCGTTCGATTCCGTACCTGGTCGTGTTCAAGGATGGCGAGAAGGTCGCCGAGCAGATCGGTGCGGTGGGCAAGGCCCAGCTGGCCGGCCTGCTGGACAAGGCCCTGGCCTGATCCTGCAGTTCCCCGGCAGCCGTCGACCACGGCTGCCGGTGGGGCGCCCCGCGCCCATGATGAATGCTGTTCCCGGTGACCCTTGCATGGCGCCGCGGGCCGATGATAGTGTCGGCATATCCGGCCGCGTTCGCGTGCCGCACCCTCTGGACGCAGTTTCTTCCAGACCCATTCCCAACGTTCGCCGCCCCAGCCGGGCGCTCGCACCTTGAAGCGAGGAATAACGCTCTTGTCCGATAACACTTCCGAAACCGGCAGCGCCGATGCGCCCGCCGAAAAGCGCGTGCGCAAGCCCCGCGTGAGCAAGGCCGCCGCTCCGGCAGCCGCCGAAACCAGCGCCGCTCCGGCGCAGCCGACCCTGCCGCTGGCCGCCGCGCCCGAGGCGCCGGCACCGGCCGCCGCCGCCGCCGCACCGAGCGCGCCCGCCGCCGAGGCCCCTGCCAGCAGTGGCGGCGGCGAAGGTGGTGAGGGTCGCGAATCCGGCCAGCCGCGCCAGCAGAACCACCAGGGGGGCGGCCAGAACCAGGGCCAGAACCCGTACAACCAGAACGGCCAGCAGGGCCAGGGGCAAGGTCAGGGCAATCGCCGCGACCGCTTCCGCAACCGCCGCGACCGTGACCGCAACAACCGCTTCCGCGACGATGGCCTGCCCAACGACGGCGGCGAGCAGCAGCCGTTCGTGCCGCGCCCGCACGCCAACGTGCCCGAAGGCTTCCCGGTCTACTCGCTGAGCGACCTCAAGCGGATGCCGGCGCAGAAGCTGCTGGAAATCGCCGAGCAGCTGCAGATCTCCGAAGGCGTGGCACGCGCCCGCAAGCAGGATGTGATCTTCGCCCTGCTGAAGGTATTGACCCGCCACGGTGACGGCGTCGCCGCCGACGGCGTGCTGGAAATCCTGCCGGACGGCTTCGGCTTCCTGCGCGCGGCCGAAGCCAGCTACCTGGCCGGCCCGGACGATACCTACATCTCGCCCAGCCAGATCCGCCGCTTCAACCTGCGCACCGGCGACCATATCTCCGGCCGCATCCGCTTCCCGAAGGACGGCGAGCGCTACTTCGCGCTGAACATCGTCGACACCATCAACGGCGAGCCGATCGAAGCGTCGAAGAACAAGGTGCTGTTCGAGAACCTGACCGCCCTGTTCCCGCGCCGCCGCTTCACCCTGGAGCGCGGCAACGGTTCGTCGGAAGACATCACCGGCCGCATCCTTGACCTGATGGCGCCGCAGGGCAAGGGCCAGCGCTCGCTCATCGTGTCGCAGCCGAAGGCCGGCAAGACGATGATGATGCAGCAGGTCGCCACCGCCATCACCACCAACCACCCGGACGTGCACCTGATCGTGCTGCTGATCGACGAGCGCCCGGAAGAAGTGACCGAAATGCAGCGCACCGTGCGCGGCGAGGTCATCAGCTCGACCTTCGACGAACCGGCCGCGCGCCACGTGCAGGTGGCCGAAATGGTCATCGAGCGCGCCAAGCGCCTGGTCGAGCACAAGAAGGACGTGGTCATCCTGCTCGACTCGATCACCCGCCTGGCCCGTGCCTACAACAACGTGGTGCCGAGCTCGGGCAAGGTGCTGACCGGTGGTGTGGACGCCAACGCCCTGCATCGCCCGAAGCGCTTCTTCGGTGCCGCGCGCAACGTGGAAGAAGGCGGCAGCCTGACCATCATCGCCACCGCACTGGTCGACACCGGTTCGAAGATGGACGAGGTGATCTACGAAGAGTTCAAGGGCACCGGCAACAGCGAAGTGCACCTGAGCCGCCGCATCGCTGAAAAGCGTGTGTTCCCGGCCATCGACATCAACCGTTCCGGCACCCGCCGCGAAGACCTGCTGATCGAACCGGAACTGCTGCAGAAGATCTGGATCCTGCGCAAGCTGCTGCATCCGATGGATGAAATGGCCGCGATGGAGTTCCTGCTGGACAAGATGAAGAACACCAAGTCCAACGACGAGTTCTTCGGTTCGATGAAGCGCTGAGCCCCGGCGCTGCATCGGAAGAAACCTGCCGCTCGCTGCGGCAGGTTTTTTTTTGCCTGCAGGGCGACGCACTTCACTTCGCTGGCGCCCGCTTTTGGCGATAATCCGCGCGATACCCTGCCCGGCCCCCGTGGGCCCGGCCACCGATTCCCGCTGTCGCCCCTTCCGGAGAACCGGTCGGGTCCAGCCTCCTGCCGGATCCGTCGACGCATGCGAACGCTGTCCCCCCGCCTCAACCTGGGCAAGCTGATCCTCGCCCTGGCCCTGCTCAGCGCCATCATCGCGCTGGCCAACACCCTACTGGCCAGCTACCGGGTGCAGCGCGACCAGCTGGTCGGCAATACCCTGGAAGCCAACCGCGTCTACGCCACCAAGCTGGCCGAGACCACCCAGAACTTCCTGCTGGCCGCGCAGCAGCAGCTGGCCTATGCAGCCACCCGGCTCGGCCAGGGCGACCTTGATCCGAAGCAGGCCCAGGACGAAGCCAGCCGCCTGCAGTTGCAGTCCAGCAGCTTCAACTCCTCGCTGGTGGTGGATGCCGATGGCCTGGTGATCGCCACCTCGCCGCAGACCCTGCAGCTGCAGGGTGAGGTGCTGCACAGTGTCGGCAACAATGCGGCACTGGCCGCGCGCCAGCCGATGATCAGCGATCCGTACCAATCGGCCACCGGCAAGCTGCTGGTCTCGCTGTCGCACCCGATCTTCGACCGCCAGGGCCGCTATCGCGGCTATGTCAGCGGCACCCTGTACCTGCGCCAGCGCAGCGCCCTGCATACGCTGCTGGGCAAGCACTACTACCGCGACGGCTCCTACCTGTACGTGGTCGACCGCCATGGCCGCCTGCTGTACCACGCCGACGGCAAGCGGGTTGGCGACTACGTGGTTGGCAACCCGGCGGTGAAGGCCGTTGTGCGGGGCGAACGCGGCGCGCAGCAGGTGCGCAACAACCGCGGCGTGTCGATGCTGGCTGGCTACGCACCGGTCGCAGCCACCGGCTGGGGCATCATCGCCCAGCGCCCGACCGAGGCCACGCTGCAGCCGCTGTCGCGGCTGATGACGGCGGTGATCTGGAACGCGATTCCGCTTGGCCTGCTGTCGCTGCTGGTCACCTGGTGGTTCGCGCGCCGCATCTCGATGCCACTGTGGCAGCTGGCACGCAATGTTCAGGGCGGCGAGGACACCGGCAACGCCATCAACCATGTCAGCGGCATCCGCGCCTGGTACTTCGAGGTCGCCCAGCTCAAGCAGGCGGTGCTGCACAGCTTCAATGCCCTGCAGGATCGCATCGGCACGCTCAACCGTGCCAGCCGTACCGACCCGCTGACCGGCCTGTTCAACCGCCGCGGACTGCAGCAGGCGCTGGACGCGCTGCAGGTGCAGGGCATCCCGTTCGCGATCCTGGCGCTGGACATCGATCGCTTCAAGTCGATCAACGACAGCCATGGGCATGACGTCGGCGACAACGCCATCGTCCATATCGCCGACCAGATGCGTCGCTACTCGCGCGACAGCGACATCCTCTGCCGCGCCGGTGGCGAGGAATTCCTGCTGCTGCTGCCGGGCATCAGTACTGAATCGGCGCGCCAGGCCGGCGAACGCCTGCGCCAGCACATCGCCGACCATCCGTTCGAACCGGTCGGCACCATCACCGTATCGCTGGGCGTGGCCCACTTCCCCAGCTTCCATGTCGACGCAGAACAGGCGCTGCGGCTGGCCGACAAGGCGCTGTACATGGCCAAGCAACAGGGCCGCAACCGGGTGGTGGTCTACCCGTATGCGGACTGACGCGGAGCCGGATTGCCCGGCTCCGCTCCCACAATCAGCCCTGTTCCAGCGGGGTCAACAGGCGCACGCCGCGCTTGGCGCCATCGACCATGTACACCCCACCCTCCGGCAGCAGGTCGCTGCCGGCCTGTTCGATCGACCGGCGTTCGCGCCACGGCGCAGCCTGGCGGGGCCCGGGGATGAAGGCGCGCCAGCGGCCATAGCGTTCCTGCCCTGCGTTGCGGTCATTGCCCAGGGCGAAGCTCACCGGGATGCGTACCGTCCAGCTGTCGTGTGTGCTGCTTTCGCCGGTGGTCGGTGGGTTGAAGGTCCAGCTGCGGGCGCTGCTGATACTGGCCTTGGCCAGGATGTCGCGCATCTTGGCCATGGCCCGTTCCGGGCCGACCACGGCCATGTTCACCTGCTCGGCGATGACATCGGCCACCGTGCCGTCACGCGCCACCTTGATCATCAGCAGCACTTCACCCTGCGCACCATTCCGATAGGCGTCTTCCGGATAGCGCGGCGGGGCCATCTGCTTCCGGGTCACCGAATCGGTAGCCTTCGGATCATATTCACTGAAATCGACACTGGTCATGCTGACCTGGTAGCCACCATCGGCCATCTGCGTCCCCCTCAGCCGCACCCGCATCGGGGCGCGTGCAGCCACTGCCTTGCCATCGCGCAGCGTGGGTTCGAAGCGCCAGCCGCCGATCGTGCCTTCCACGAAGGAGGCGATGCTTGGAGTCAAGGCCGATTTCTGGTCCAGTACCAGCGAGCTGACCTCACCCTCAGGCGTGATCTCGATATGGCCGGACAGCACCATGCTCATTTCCGCGGTGGCACGCACCGCACGCGCGGTCTGTGCACTGGCCTCGCCAGCAAGCAACGGGGTGCCGGCACCTACGGCCAGCGCGAGAGCGAGAAACAGAGGGGAACGCATCATTGCCGGATCCTTGGTGATGAACGGCGAGCGTACCCCAGTCCCAGCCGCCATGACAGCCGCCTCAGGCCAACCGGTGCACACCCGCATAAGGGGGCGTATCCGGATAGTCACCGCGGGCGAAGCGTTCCTGCAGGCCCTGCCACCAACCCGGGTCGAACAGGTGCCGGTAGTGCTCGCGCACTGCGGCCAGTTCACCTGCCGGCAGGCCCATGAACGGGCCGAAGCGCTCCGGGAACACATCACGCGGGCCGACATGGAACCAGGGCTCGTCGGCCATCGCTTCCTCGGGCGTGCGTGGCTGCGGCCACGCGCGGAACACGCAGTCGCTGACCAGGCACAGCTCGTCATAGTCGTAGAACACGGCCCGGCCATGCCGCGATACGCCGAAGTTCTTCGGCAGCATGTCGCCAGGGAAGATGTTGTTGCGCGCCATGTCGGTGATGGCCTGCGCGTAGTCGAGCACCGCCGCGCGCACGGCCTCGCCTCCCTGCTCGCGCAGGTACAGGTTCAAGGGGCGGAAGCGGCGCTGCACATAGCACAGTGCGACTTCAACCTCATCGCCATCGATGCGTACGCTCTGCGCGCATTGCTGCAGCAGCTCTTCCAGCAAGGCCGGTGCGAAGCGGTCGCCTGGAAAGCGCAGATGACGATAGGGCTGTGCATCGAGCAGGCGGCCGACACGGTCCAGGTTGAACACCAGCGCGTATTTCTCTTCCACCTGCTGGCGCGACATCGACTTCGGCCACGCGAAGCGGTCGCGGATCAGCTTGAACACCAGCGGGTAACTGGGCAGGGTGAACACCGCCATGACCATGCCCGGTGTGCCCTCTGCATGCACCAGCCGCTCCTGCGGGTGCTCGTTGAAATGACGGAAGAAGGTGCGGTAGCGCTCGGTCTTGCCCTGCTTGGCACGGCCCAGCACCGTGTAGATCTCGTCGATGGGCTTGCCCGGCAGCAGGCTGCGCAGGAACACCACGGCGTCGCCCACCGTGCCCAGGTCAGCCTGGAAGTAGCTGCGGGACACGCCGAACAGGTGAGCAACATCACGGCGCCGGGTCAGCACTGCATCGGCACGCAGGCCGCGCTCGTCGTTGACCAGGGCGATCACGCACGGCGAGAAGCGGTGCTCGCCGAACACGCGTCCGACCAGGTAGGCGCGACGCTCGCGGTAGAACACGGTGTCGAGCAGCTCGATGCTGCGTACCGGCGTGTCACCCCAATGGGCGAGGTCGTCCTGCAGGCGCACGGCAATGGCCGCCGCGCAGCGCAGCTGGTGCGCATAGGGGATGTCGAAGCGATAGTCGGCCAGCACCCGCTGCAATGCCTCCACCGGCCGCGTCGGCGAGACGGCATAGGTATGCCGTGCCACGGGATGGGTGATTGCATCGGAGGGTTCGACATCGAAGGCGATGAACTCCAGCGCCGGGTCCACGCCCCGGGTGGCGAACAGGCGCCGCGACAGCGTGTTGTAGAAGGTCTTGTACAGCTCGGCGTCGATCAGCCCCTGCAGCAGCGCGCTGTAGCGGGCATGCACCTGCAGCCACAGCACGCGCTCGCCGATCGCGTCACCGGCGAGGCGACGCAACGCATCCATCTGCTCGGCGATGCACAGGTCGTACAGGGCGATGCGCTCGACCGCATCCTGGCGTGCCGCTGCCCAGTCGCGCTGCTCGAAACGCAGCCGCGCACGGGCGGTGATTGCCGCAAAGCGGGCGTGGTACTGCTCGAAACCATCGCGGATGGCGCCGGCGATACGCGGCGCCAGTTCGGCAGCGATGTCAGGCTCGGACATGCACGGCTCACCGGGGAGGACCGGCTTTACCATACGCTGGCGTGTGTGATGCCGTCGAGCGCAGAGGTAGTGCCGGCCGCTGGCCGGCAGCCCCTGGACCGCCGGTGGATCCATGCAGATGCCGGCCAGCGGCCGGCACTACCGGCTCAGATCGCCAGTTCGGCCTCTACGTCCTGCACCTTGCGCCGGGCCAGCGCCAGGTTGGACTTGGTACGGTCCAGCACGAGGTAGAAGAACAGGCCCTTCTTCTTCGCCACCGGGCGCATGATGTGGTAGGCCTTGCCCAGCGAGATCAGGATGTCCTCGATGCTGTCGTTGAGGTTCAGCGACGCGGCGGTCTTCATCTTGGCGCGGATCACTTCGGTGTTGCCGGCGGCGGCCACTTCCATGTCCATGCCGGCACCGGCTTCGCCCAGCAGCATGCCGCTTTCGTAGTCGACCAGCGCCACTGCCTGCGCGCCGTCGATGCCCATCAGTGCATTCAACGATTCATTCAATCCAGCCACGTCGCACCCCTTGTCGATGTTGGTTCGAGCCCCTCGTTCCCCTGCGGCCGGGCTCACGATCCGCCGAGTTCGGCCAGGATCGCCTGGCCACATTCCCTGCTCTGCCACAGCACCTGGCCGATCACGCTGCGCTGGTCGCAGGCCGCCATCAGCAGCAGCGGTGCGCGCCCTTCAGCCAGGATCGCCAGCATCAGCACCTTGCCGCCCGCAGCCTCCAGCATCAGCGTCTGCAGATCGCCCAGCACCAGTTCGCGGCCCACCGCCGCGGCCAGTGCCAGCATCGCGCTGGTCATCGCTGCCAGTCGTTCGCCACGCCCATCGGCGCCGGCACTGACCAGGGCAAAGCCATCGACGCTGGCCAGCACTACCGTACGCACGCCTTCGACGCGCTGCTGCAGGTCCTGCAGCAAGGGCTGCAGGCGCTCACGCTGGCCGGCATCGGGCAGGACTGCCGCCTGCCCGTCAGCCATGTGCCGCCACCAGCGCGTGCGCTTCCATTTCGCTCATCAACACATCCATCAGCAGCAG
Organism: Stenotrophomonas sp. WED208; assembly: GCF_040984485.1. Taxonomy (NCBI): domain Bacteria; kingdom Pseudomonadati; phylum Pseudomonadota; class Gammaproteobacteria; order Lysobacterales; family Lysobacteraceae; genus Stenotrophomonas; species Stenotrophomonas sp. WED208. Next base: position 394,864 of record NZ_JAZARB010000001.1, on the reverse strand, counting down.
CCCCTGTTCGCGGTCGCGGGCGTCCACCGCCAGCAGCGGTAGTGGTTGGTCGTCGAGGCAGGCGCGCGTGGCCCAGTCATCCAGCGCGGCGCGTGGCGCCTGGTCGAGATGGGTCACCGCCACCACCAGCGCCAATGACGATGCGAACGGCTGCAGCACCTGCAGGTAGTCCTCCAGCTCGCTGGCCAGCCCGGCACGACGCGCATCCAGCAGCAGCACCGCACCACGTGCCCCCTGCAGCAGGATCGGCCACAGGAAATCGAAGCGCTGCTGGCCAGGTGTGCCGTAGAGACGCAGGCGTTCGCCGTTGGGCAGGTCGATGTCTGCGTAGTCCAGCGCCACGGTGGTGGACGCCTTGTCGGCGCCGAGGCGGTCACTGTTGGCCACATCGGTGTCGATCACCGCGCCCGCTGCGATGCTGCGTACCAGGGTCGACTTGCCGCTGCCCATGCCACCCAGCACCACCACCTTGTGCTCACGCATTGCGTTCGCTCCCGCGCAGGTGCCGCCACAGGCGGGCAAGCAGGCCGTTGTCGGTGCCCGTGCCGCTGCCACGTCCTGCCGCCATCGGGGCCACCGGGGCGCTCTGCAACTGCGCGTAGCCGCACAGGTAGGCGGCATGGATGAAATCGCGCACCGCCGCAGCCGGCAACTCAAGCAGCATCGCGCACTCGTCAACCGTGCACGCGCGCTTGAGCAGCAGCGAACACAGGCGGAAGCCATCATGGTCGTGGCCCAGTACGCGGAAGTCGGGCCAGCGCAGCAGCTTCACTGAGGCGCCACGCAGGCGTTCGTCCAATGCCTGCCAATGGCGGCTGCGCTGTGCCCACTGCCACAGCAGCGGTCGCAGTGGTTGGCGTGGCCGCTCGCCGGCCAGCGCCTGCAGGCGTGCCGGCGTCAGCGCATCCAGTTGCAGGCGTTCGAAGGCATCGGCCAAACGCTCCACCAGCGCCGCAGCCGGTTCCTGCAGCAGCACGGCCTGGTCGTGCTCCAGATCCATCAGCAGCAGAGGCTCGCCCGCATCACTCAACAGTGCCTGGCCCTGTCGCAGCGGCAGCCGCTCGCGCAGCAGACGGGTGATGGCATGCGCACCATCAGCCAGACGGATCGGTGCGGCTGCGTGCATGGCCATGGGCTCCACTGCCAACTGCATGCCGCGCAATGCACGGCCGATGGCACTGTCATCAAGTACATCCTGGTGCCCATCACCGTCGCGCAGCTGGCCTCCCAGGTCCTCGATCCAGCACTGCAGTCGCGGACGCTGCTGGCGCATGCGCAGGGCCGCGTTGCGCAGCGCCGGCGTATCGCGGATGACCAGCAGATCGCAATCATCCAGGTCCTGGCTGCGGCGGATCTGGCCGTCCGGCAGGGCCGATGCCACGCGCAGCCGCTGCAGCAGGGCCTGCTCGCCCTGGATGTCGGTTCCCACTACCAGCACGCGTGCCATCCGTGTTCCCCGTGCGGCCACCTCCCCGGTGGCCTCGCGTCGCCAAGGCTAGGGCATCGCCAGCGGCAGCCGTCGTGATCGACTGCTCAGATCGAGGGCGGCTGCAGATCCGCTCATATCGGTTCTGCGACGGCCATCGTGGGCAAGTTTCATGCCCCTTTGACGGCATTCCGACAGCCGACGGAAGTCGCGGTTTCATCGCCTGGGGTCAGATCCCTTTTGCATGGCAAAAGGGATCTGACCCCAGAGCCAAAAAGAAACCCGCGCCGAAGCGCGGGTTCCGGTGTCACGGCCGAACGGCAGTGGATCAGCCGCGCAGTTGCTCCAGCGCGGCGTTGAAGGTCGCGCTCGGGCGCATCGCCTTGCTGGCCTTGGCCACGTCCGGGCGGTAGTAGCCGCCGATGTCCACGGCCTTGCCCTGCACCGCGATCAGTTCTTCAACGATCTTCTGCTCGTTGTCGGTCAGCGCCTTGGCCAGCGGCGCGAAGCGTGCCTTCAGTGCAGCATCTTCATTCTGCGCGGCCAGGGCCTGGGCCCAGTACAGCGCGATGTAGAAGTGGCTGCCGCGGTTGTCGATGCCACCCAGCTTGCGCGACGGCGACTTGTCGTTGTCCAGGAACTGGCCGTTGGCTTCGTCCAGCGCCTTGGCCAGCACGCGGGCTGCGGCGTTGTCGTAGCGGTTGCCCAGGTGTTCCAGCGACGCTGCCAGGGCCAGGAACTCACCCAGCGAATCCCAACGCAGGTAGTCCTCTTCAACGAACTGCTGCACGTGCTTCGGAGCCGAACCACCAGCACCGGTCTCGAACAGGCCGCCACCGGCCATCAGCGGCACGATCGACAGCATCTTGGCGCTGGTGCCCAGCTCCATGATCGGGAACAGGTCGGTCAGGTAGTCGCGCAGCACGTTGCCGGTCACCGAGATGGTGTCCTCGCCCTTGCGGATGCGGTCCAGCGAGAACGCGGTGGCTTCCACCGGCGGCAGGATGCGGATGTCCAGGCCGTTGGTGTCGTGGTCCTTCAGGTACTGCTCGACCTTGGCGATGACCTGCGCGTCGTGGGCGCGGGCGGCATCCAGCCAGAACACGGCCGGGGTGCTGCTCAGGCGGGCGCGTTCGACGGCCAGCTTGACCCAGTCCTGGATCGGCGCGTCCTTGGTCTGGCACATGCGCCAGATGTCACCGGCCTCCACGGCGTGCTCGAACACCACGTTGCCGGCGTCGTCGGTGACCTTGACCACACCATCGGCAGCGATCTGGAAGGTCTTGTCGTGCGAGCCGTACTCTTCGGCCTTCTGCGCCATCAGGCCGACGTTCGGCACCGAACCCATGGTGGCCGGATCGAAGGCGCCGTGCGCCTTGCAGTCGTCGATGACGGCCTGGTACACGCCGGCGTAGCAGCGGTCCGGAATGACCGCCTTGGTGTCCTGCAGCTTGCCTTCGGCGTTCCACATCTTGCCGGAGTCGCGGATCATCGCCGGCATCGAGGCGTCGACGATCACGTCGCTCGGCACGTGCAGGTTGGTGATGCCCTTGTCCGAGTTGACCATGGCCACGCCCGGGCGCTGCGCGTACTCGGCAGCCAGGTCGGCTTCGATCGCCGCACGGGTGGCTTCAGGCAGCGACGGCAGGCGCGCAGCCAGGTCACCGATGCCGTTGTTGGCATCGAAACCCGCCTGCTTGAGCACGTCGGCATGCTTGGCCAGCACGTCCTTGTAGAACTCGTTGACCGCCACGCCGAACATGATCGGATCGGAGACCTTCATCATGGTCGCCTTCAGGTGCAGCGAGAACAGCACGCCCTGGGCCTTGGCATCGGCGATCTGCTCGCCGATGAAGACGGCCAGTGCCTTGCGGCTCATGACGGCGGCGTCGACGATCTCGCCCGCCTTCACTGCGGTCTTTTCCTTCAGCACGACGGTGCTGCCGTCCTTGCCGTGGAAGGTGATCTTCAGTGAACCGGCGTTGGCCAGGGTGGCCGACTTTTCGCTGCCGTAGAAATCACCGGCGGCCATGTGCGCGACGTGCGACTTCGAATCCGACGCCCAGGCGCCCATGCGGTGCGGATGCTTGCGCGCATAGTTCTTCACCGACAGCGGTGCGCGGCGGTCGGAATTGCCTTCGCGCAGCACCGGGTTCACCGCGCTGCCCTTGACCTTGTCATAGCGCGCCTTGTAGTCGCGCTGCTGGTCGTCAGCCGGGGTTTCCGGGTAATCCGGCAGCGGATAGCCCTGGTCCTGCAGTTCCTTGATGGCCGCCTTCAGCTGCGGCACCGAGGCGGAGATGTTCGGCAGCTTGATGATGTTGGCGTCCGGGGTGGTCGCCAGCTGGCCCAGCTCGGCCAGGTCGTCGCTGACCTTCTGCGCGTCGCTGAGCAATTCCGGGAACAGCGACAGGATGCGGCCGGACAGCGAGATGTCACGGGTTTCCACCACGATGCCGGCAGTGGCGGTGTAGGCACCAACGATCGGCAGCAGCGACTGGGTGGCCAGGAACGGTGCTTCGTCGGTCAGCGTGTAGAGGATCTTGGACATGGGGGACTTGGACTCTGTAGCAATGCTCAGGGGAAGGCCGGCGCCAGCGCCGGGCCACGTGCAACCGTGTCGCGCGCGGGGCCAGGCCCCACGCTTTCCCCCGTCGCCGTCAGGGTGGGCGCGCGGCGGGGAAACCCCTGCATTGTCGCGTTTTCAGCCGCGCGGGGCAAAGCCACGCCATACGCGGCGGTACTGCACCACTGTGTTGCGCCGCTGGCTCGCTTCCGGTCTGGAAGCTGAGGCTTGATGGCTAATTCGACTTCCCGCTCGTTGAGGCACGCATGACCCACTCCGACAATCGCGGCCCCCACTCGGCATGCCTTGGACAGGTCAATGTCTGTGAGCGCTTGCTTTGCTGGAAGTTGCAGATGCGGAATCCCCCAACAACGGCGGCCAGGCTGGCGAGTTCATCAGCCGTCGCTGCAGAGCCTCGGATGTGCAGCGAACCGGCGCCAGACGATCCGGGTCGAACGTAGACGTCGTACCGGGTGGAACCTCCTTCCGCCCTTGCATACCCCGACACGACATATCCGCCGTCCGTGAAGCGCAGATCCGGCGTGCTTCCTGACGCAGGCTTTTCGGGGGCATCGCCCTCGTAGATCAAGGCGACTTCCCGATCATCGCTTCTGACGCGGTGCACGCCGAAGTCAACAGGTGCCTCGTAGGTCACGGACATGCCTGTTGGCACGCGCAGACAAGCGCCATATAGGAAGTGGTCGCAACTGTAGCTCCACAGGCTAGATTCCTGGGCCCACGAAGTGAGCGGGCACAAGAAACCGAAGAAAACCAAAATGCGTGCAAGCATCTCAACGCTCCCGTTTTTGAACCGCCGAATCGCCTTCTACAATTCCACCGATGGTATGGCTGTCAACCACACCGGGAACCCTATTCATGATTCCGTCGCCACGTGCAGGATTGGGCAGCCCCGTCGTCTTGTCATAAAGATCATCCACACCGCCAAGATGTGACACTTCATGAGGAACAACACCCTTGTCAAATCTATCCAGGACATTGATCTCGCCCTTCTTTCCGCCCAACTCCGCGAAACTCCGTCCGCTGCGGTGGGAGGTTTCCCCGTTGACAAGCTTTATCTCATTACGGGCGGCCCGCGGAGTACTTCTATCAATGTCAGTGACCTCGACCGTCACGCGCGTCTCCTTCCCGCCAATATCATAGGTTCCTGACATTGACGCCACCTGCTCTTTGAAGGTCGCTATGTTCTTGGGTGTCGCACCATCCCCTGAAAACCTTGTTGGGAAGCTGATTTTCACCGAACCGTCCTTCATCCACGTAACTACAGGAACTCTGCCGTCAGGATCGACAAAGTTGTAAGGACTGCTATTGGCGTATCGGTACCTGTTGAAGAGGGAAGATTTCCCACCATAGGCAGCGACGGGATCTACACTGAGAAAAGCACCGATTTCAGGAGAATAATATCGTTGCTGCATGTAATTGAGACCTGTCGTGGAATCAAACACATGGCCTGAGTAGCCAGGACCATCTGCAGCGACGATTCCAACGACAGAGCCATAAGGCTCATATGCGAATCTCTCGACCACCTTCCCGTTTGAGTCCGTAATAGCCACCGGACTCCCAAGTGCATCCGTATGAACATAGGTGACTACTTCACCGTCCGTCGACGCCATTGCCAGCGTGAGAACAATCCAGTTGAGCACCCCATCCCTCCCACGTTTCCATATTCCGTTCAGCGTACCCGAGATCCCCCTCGATCGAGTATCGCCCAATAAAAAAGGACGCAGCCTCGCGGCTGCGTCCATCGTGAGCCCTGCCGGGAGAGAGTCGGCAGGACTTACTTGACCTCGAACTCCTGCGGCGTTCCGGCCGCCTTGCCATCGACGGTGACTTCGGCGCGGTACTTGCCGGCCGGCCAGCCCTTTGCATTCTTGAACGTGACGTTGGTGGTTTCCGCGCCACTGGTGTTCAGGGTGGCGTTCTGTTCGCCGGCCACCTGGCCGTCCTGGTAGGTCAGCTTCGCGCCAACAGTGACGTTGTTGGCAGCGCCGTCGGTCTTGACCGAGACGATGACGTCATCCTTCGGTGCGAACAATGCCGTCGTCGCAACCGACTTGTCGGCGGCTGCGGTCTTGCCGACGGTGACGGCCGAGACGCTGACTGCAGCGGCTTCTGCCATCGGCGGCGGCGCGCCGGTCATCGGCGCCGGGGCCGGCTCAGCCGGCGCGGTCGCTGCCGGAGCGGCATTGCTGTCGGTCGACTCTTCCTTCTTCTTGCAACCGACCAGGGCAACGCTGCCCAGCAGGGCGGCGATCAGGGCGGTCTGGAGCGGGGTGGTCTTGATCATTCGGGGTTCCTCCCAGGGATTGTCGGACGGCGTTCGATCGCCGGCTTACTTCGGCGGCAGTTTCAGGGTCTGGCCCGGGAAGATCTTGTCCGGGTCATCAAGCACATCGCGGTTGGCTTCGAAGATCTTCTTCCAGGCGTTGGCATCGCCCAGGTGCTGCTTGGCGATCTTCGACAGCGAGTCACCCTTCTGCACGGTGTAGGTGCCGCCGCTCACAACGTCGGCGGTGCTGTCCACCGAAGCGCTCACGCCGGAGAAGTCCGCCTTCGGCACCTGTTCGGCGGTACTGTCGACGCTGGCACTGACGCCGGAGAAATCGGCTTTCTTCTCGGTACTCATCCACAACTCCCGTCTGCATGACTACGTGGTTCGCACGGTGCCATGGAGGTTGTTAAATGGGGATGGTGCAGATGTGAAGCCGCCCCCGGGGGCGGCTGAACAATCGGGAGAGACGGTGCCCGGTAGTGCCGGCCGCTGGCCGGCTTGCGCTGGTCCTGGATGCGGGTTCCCTGCGGTTGCCGGCCAGCGGCCGGCACTACCCGTAACCGCCTGCGGCGGTTACTGCCGCAGTTCGCGGTAGGTCGCGGCCGGGGCAGCGATGCCGGGGCTGGCACGCCAGGGATTGATATCCAGGCCACCACGGCGGGTGTAGCGGGCCTCCACTTCCAGCCACTGCGGCTGGCAGCGCGCAGACACCTCGCTGAAGATCCGCTCAACGCACTGCTCGTGGAACTCGGCGTGCTCACGGTAGCTGACCAGGTAGCGCAGCAGACCCGCACGGTCGATCTTCGGCCCACGATAGCGCAGGCTGACCGTGGCCCAGTCCGGCTGGCCGGTGACCGGGCAGTTGGACTTCAGCAGCGCCGAGACCAGGGTCTCCTCCACCACTTCGCTCGCGTTGGCGGCGAGGAAGTCCGACTGCGGCGGACCGTAGCAGTCGATCTCCACGTCCAACCCGTCGATGGATTCACCGAGCGGCGTCTCGCGCAGGCCCGGCAGGCCGAACTCGACCTGGACCGGCGCACCGGCGCAGGCCGACAGATCGGTCACCAGGCGTTCGCGCAGTGCCTCGGCGCTGTCGATGCGGGTGCTGTTGAGGGAGTTGAGGTACAGCTTGAACGACTTCGATTCGATCAGCCGCGGCGAGGTGCACGGCACCTGCACGGTGGCGACGGCGACCTGCGGCTTGCCACGCGGGTCGAGCCAGCTCAGCTCGAAGGCATGCCAGCGGTCATGGCCGACGAACGGCAGCGCGGCGTCATCGAGGCCGATCTCGGCGCGGGCGCCGATGCGCGGGATGGGAAACAGCAGGCCGGGATCGTACTGCGACGGGTAACTGACCTCGCGACCGAGGCTGGAATCCTGTGGGGTGTTCATGGGGGTCATTGTATCGCGCGGAGGGCGGGCCTTCGGCCCGGCCGGCCAACGGCGGAGCCCCTCCGTGGTGGTTTTGTTGGTTGGTCGTGGAAGGCGGTCTATCGGCTTGGCCGGGTGGGTAGGCGGGTCGGGGGACGCCGTAAACCCGTCCTTGGGGGCTTGGCCGCGGCATCCATGCCGCGGACACTCCCGCCCCGCCTACCCACCCGGCCCCTGACAGTTCCCTGCACGCGGCCACAACCACGGGAAAGATCAGAAAAATCAAAATCAAAAGCCAATCCTTCAGACATTCCGGATGTCTGCCCGTGTCGACCAAGGTCGACACCCACCAACAGCCGCGTGAACCTGTCGGGGGCAGGGCTGCAAGCCCTGCCGGAAACCCTCAGCCCGCAGGAGTGCCGGCACCGTTCAAGTAATCCAGGCTCACCTGCAGCAGCGCCCGCAACCCGACATCCAGCGCCTTCTCATCCAGCAGGAACTTCGGCGAATGGTTCGCCGGCGCCGTCGCCGGGTCGATGCCCACGCTGGTCGAACCCACGAAGAAGAACATCCCCGGCACTTCCTTCGCGTACAGCGAGAAATCCTCCGCGCCCATCTGCAGCGGCGGCTCGTACACGTTGTCCTTGCCCACCACCGCCTGCAGGCTCGGCAGCATCTTCGCGGTCAATGCCGGGTCGTTCACCGTGGCCGGGTTGCCTTCCGATTCGTAGATGTCGGTCACCGCCTTTGCCCCGTGCGCGGCGGCGGTGTGCTCGGCCACGTTGCGCAGGTCGGCGAAGATCTGCTGGCGCATGCCTTCATCAAAAGTACGGATGGTGCCGACCATTTCCACTTCATCGGGAATGATGTTGTAACGGATGCCACCGTTGATCGCGCCGAAGGTCAGCACCGCCGGCTGCTTCGACAGGTTGGCGCGGCGGCTGACGATGGTCTGCGCGGTACCGACCAGATCGGCGGTGGCGACGATCGGATCAACACCGTTCCATGGCGCCGAACCGTGCGTCTGCCGCCCGATCACCTTGATGCCGAAACGATCCGAAGCCGCCATCAGCGGACCACCACGCACCGCGATCTGTCCTGCCTGCACGCTGGAAAACACATGCAGGCCGAATACGGCTTCCGGCTTGAAGTCGGCGAACAGCCCTTCCTTCAGCATCAGGGCAGCACCACCCTCTTCCGGCGGCGGTGCACCCTCTTCGGCAGGCTGGAAGATCAGCATCACCTGGCCCGGAAGGTCCTTCTTCATCGACACCAGTGCTTCGGCCACGCCCAGCAGGGTGGCGGTGTGCGCGTCATGGCCACAGGCATGCATCACGCCCACGGTCTGCCCGCGGTACTGGTCGGTGGCCTTGGAGGCGAACGGCAGGCCGGTCTGTTCGGTCACCGGCAACGCGTCCATGTCCGCACGCAGGGCGATCTTCGGCCCGGGCTTGCCGCCTTCGATGATCGCCACCACGCCGTGATGGGCGATGCCGGTCTTCGGCTTCAGGCCCATCGCACGCAGCCGCTTGGCGACCTCGGCCGAGGTGCGCGCCTCGCGGTTGGACAGTTCCGGATGCTGGTGGAAGTCGCGGCGCCATTCGACCACCTTGGCCTGCAACCGCTGCGCGGCAGCGGTCACCTCCGGGCGCTGCCCGTCCTGGGCATGGGCAAGGGCCGGCAGGGCCAGCAGCAGGGCGGACAGCAGCAGCGAACGGCGCATCACGATCTCCACGGCAAGGGGTTCCAGCTGAATGTAGGGCAACACCGGCGCTACGGGAACCTCCCCGGCCGGATCCGGTCTTAGCGCCCGTCCCATCCGTCATGCAGGAAACGCGATGTGGCACAGGTATGCTTTGCGCATTGCCCCCGGGGTCCCGCCCGGTCCAGCCCTCTTGGAGTCCTCGTAATGTCACGTGTTTGGAAGATCGTGCTGCTGGTCGTGGCGGTACTGGTGCTGGCCGTGGTCGGCCTGCGCGTCGTCGGTGGGGGCAAGGACAAGGCTGGAACACCCGCTGCGGGCGCGCGCCAGGGCGGCGAGGATCCGGATGCCGGCCCGGTGCCGGTCACCGTGGTCGACGCTACGCGCCAGGACGTGCCGGTGTATGCCAGCGCACTGGGCACGGTGACCGCGATGAACACCGTTACGGTCAGCCCGCAGGTCGGCGGCCAGCTGATGAGCCTGAATTTCCGCGAAGGCCAGGAAGTGAAGCAGGGTGAGGTGCTGGCGGTGATCGATCCGCGCACCGCCCAGGCGAGTTACGACCAGGCCGCCGCGGCCAAGCGCCAGAACGAAGCGCTGCTGGCTACCGCGCGCTCCAACTACCAGCGCTCGAACGCGCCGGAGTATCGCCAGTTCGTCGCCAAGACCGATCTGGATACACAGCGAAACCAAGTGGCACAGTACGAAAGCGCAGTCGCGGCGAACGAGGCCAGCATGCGCTCGGCGCAGGTGCAGCTGCAGTACACCAAGGTCACCGCGCCGATCACCGGCATCGCCGGCATCCGCGCGGTCGATGCTGGCAACGTGGTCAATGCCGGCACCGCGCTGGTCACGCTGACCCAGATCCACCCGATCCACGTACTGTTCAACCTGCCCGAGCGCCAGCTTGGCGACGTGCGCCAGGCGCAGGCTGCCGGCGCGGTACCGGTGGCGGCGCTGGACCGCGCCGACTCGCACGTGCTGTCCGGTGACGGCAAGCTGGATGTGGTCGACAACCTGATCAGTGCCGACAGCGGCACGTTCAAGGCGCGCGCCCTGTTCGACAACACCGACAACGGTCTGTGGCCGGGCCAGTTCGTCAACGTGCGCATGCAGCTGCGCACGATTACCGGTGGCGTGGTCATCCCGACCCAGGCGGTGCTGCGTGGCCCGGACGGCGAGTACGTCTACATCGTGCAGGGCGACAACACGGTAAAGATGCAGACCGTGCGCAGCGGCGTGGAAGTGGGCGACAGCCAGGTGCAGATCGCCGAAGGCCTGAAGGGCGGCGAGCGGGTGGTCAGTGAAGGCCAGTTCCGCCTGAAGCCGGGCAGCAAGGTCAACGCGCTGAAGCCGGGCGAGACCCCGGCCGCACCGACCGAGGCCGAGCTGAAGGCGGCCGAGCAGAAGAACGGTGGCGGCAGTGGCCGTCGCGGTGGTGGCCCGCGCTGAGCGCAGGCCACAGTTCTCCCTCGCGCCGGCACACCTGCCGGCGCCGACATTGAAGTGCCAGCAAGGATCAGTCCGTGGGCTTTTCGACGATCTTCATCCGCCGCCCGATCGCCACCTCGCTGCTGATGGCGGGCCTGTTGCTGCTCGGCATCCTCGGTTACCGCAAGCTGCCGGTCTCGGCGCTGCCGGAAATCGATGCCCCCAGCCTGGTGGTCACCACCCAGTATCCGGGTGCCAACGCCACCACCATGGCCTCGCTGGTCACCACGCCGCTGGAGCGCCAGTTCGGGCAGATCTCCGGGCTGGAACTGATGACCTCCGACTCGTCGGCGGGCCTGTCGACGATCATCCTGCAATTCTCGATGGACCGCGACATCGACATCGCCGCGCAGGACGTGCAGGCGGCGATCCGCCAGGCCACCCTGCCCTCGTCACTGCCTTACCAGCCGGTCTACAACCGGGTGAATCCAGCCGACGCGGCCATCGTCACCCTGAAGCTGACGTCTGATACGCGTCCGCTGCGCGACGTCAACAACTACGCCGACTCGATCCTGGCCCAGCGCCTGTCGCAGGTGCAGGGCGTGGGCCTGGTCTCGATCGCCGGCAACGTGCGCCCGGCCGTGCGCATCCAGGTCAATCCGGCGCAGCTGTCGAACATGGGCCTGACCCTGGAACAGCTGCGCAGCGCGCTGACCCAGGCCAACGTCAATGCGCCGAAGGGTTCGTTGAACGGCAAGACGCAGTCCTACAGCATCGGTACCAACGATCAGCTGGCCAGCGCCGCCGAGTACCGCGACACCATCATCAGCTACAAGAACGGCCGTCCGGTGCGGTTGTCCGACGTGGCCGAGGTGATCGATGGCGTGGAGAACGACCAGCTGGCCGCCTGGGCCGATGGCAAACCGGCGGTGCTGCTGGAAGTGCGCCGACAGCCCGGTGCCAACATCGTGCAGACCGTCGAGCGCATCCGCGCGCTCCTGCCGCAGCTGCAGGGCGTGCTGCCGGCCGACGTGCACCTGGAGATCTTCAACGACCGCACCGAGACCATCCGCGCCTCGGTACATGAAGTGCAGTTCACCCTGATCCTGACCATCGGCCTGGTGGTGGCGGTGATCTTCGTGTTCCTGCGCCGGTTGTGGGCCACGATCATCCCGTCGGTCGCAGTGCCGTTGTCGCTGGCCGGCACCTTCGCGGTGATGGCCTTCGCCGGCATGTCGCTGGACAACCTCTCGCTGATGGCCCTGGTGGTGGCCACCGGCTTCGTGGTCGACGATGCGATCGTGATGATCGAGAACATCGTGCGTTACATCGAGCAGGGCAAGAGTGGCAAGGAAGCGGCCGAGATCGGCGCGCGCCAGATCGGCTTCACCGTGCTGTCGCTGACCGTCTCGCTGGTGGCGGTGTTCCTGCCGCTGCTGCTGATGCCCGGTGTCACCGGCCGCCTGTTCCACGAGTTCGCGTGGGTGCTGAGCATCGCCGTGGTGCTGTCGATGCTGATCTCGCTGACGCTCACCCCGATGATGTGCGCCTACCTGCTCAAGCCCGACGCCCTGCCCGAGGGCGAGGATGCGCATGAGCGCGCGGCAGCGGCCGGCAAGCAGAATCTGTGGACGCGCACCGTCGGCCTGTACGAGCACAGCCTGGACTGGGTGCTGGGCCACCAGCGCCTGACCCTGGCCGTGGCCGGCGGCGCGCTGGTGCTGACCGTCCTGTTGTACGTGCTGATTCCCAAGGGCCTGCTGCCCGAACAGGACACCGGCCTGATCACCGGCGTGGTGCAGGCCGACCAGAACATCGCCTTCCCGCAGATGGAGCAGCGCACCAAGCAGGTGGCCGAGGCACTGCGCCATGATCCGGACGTGACCGGCGTGTCGGCCTTCATCGGTGCCGGCAGCATGAACCCCACGCTCAACCAGGGCCAGCTGTCGATCGTGCTGAAGGAGCGCAGCCAACGCGATGGCCTGGACGAGATCCTGCCGCGCCTGCAGAAGGCGGTGGCCGGTATTCCGGGCGTGGCCCTGTACCTGAAGCCGGTGCAGGACGTGACCCTGGATACCCGCGTGGCCGCCACCGAGTACCAGTACTCGCTGTCGGACGTGGATTCGGCGACGGTGGCGACCCAGGCCACGCGCCTGACCGAAGCGCTGCGCAAGCGCCCAGAACTGGCGGACGTCGACAACAACCTGTCCAACCAGGGCCGTGCGCTTGAGCTGAACATCGACCGCGACAAGGCCAGCGTGCTGGGCGTGCCGATGCAGACCATCGATGACACGCTCTACGATGCGTTCGGGCAGCGCCAGATCTCGACCATCTTCACCGAGCTCAACCAGTACCGCGTGGTACTGGAAGTGGCGCCGGAGTTCCGCACCAGCACCGCGCTGATGGAACAGCTGGCCGTCGCCTCCAACGGCGCCGGTGCACTGACCGGTACCAACGCCACCAGCTTCGGCCAGGTCACCTCGTCGAACTCGTCGACCGCCACCGGCATCGGCGCGCAGAACACCGGCATCACCGTCGGCGCCGGCAACATCATCCCGCTGTCGGCCCTGGCCGAAGGCAAGGTCAGCAGCGCGCCGCTGCTGGTCAGCCACCAGCAGCAGCTGCCAGCAGTGACGGTGTCGTTCAACGTGGCGCCGGGCTATTCGCTGTCCGAAGCCGTGCGTGCGATCCAGGAGACCAAGGACAGCCTGGACATGCCCACCCACCTGCATGCCGAGTTCATCGGCAAGGCCGCCGAGTTCACCGGCAGCCAGACCGACGTGGTGTGGCTGCTGCTGGCGTCGCTGGTGGTGATCTACATCGTGCTGGGCGTGCTGTACGAGAGCTACATCCACCCGATCACGATCATCTCCACGCTGCCGCCGGCCGGTGTCGGCGCACTGCTGGCGCTGATGCTGTGCGGGCTGAGCCTGTCGGTGGACGGCATCGTCGGCATCGTGCTGCTGATCGGCATCGTCAAGAAGAACGGAATCATGATGGTCGACTTCGCGATCGAGGCGCGCCGCGCTGGTGCCAACGCGCACGAAGCGATCCGTCGTGCCTGCCTGCTGCGCTTCCGCCCGATCATGATGACCACCGCCGCGGCCATGCTCGGTGCACTGCCGCTGGCGCTGGGCACCGGCATCGGCTCGGAACTGCGCCGCCCGCTGGGCATCGCCATCGTCGGTGGCCTGCTGCTGTCGCAGCTGGTCACCCTGTACACCACGCCGGTGATCTACCTGTACATGGAGCGCTTCTCCGAGTGGCTGGCGCGCCGCCGCGAGCAGCGCGCCCTGCGTGACGGCACGCTGCAGGAGCCGCAGGCATGATCCACGCCCCGCTGCTGCGGGGGGCCGCACGATGAACCTGTCCGGCCCCTTCATCCGCCGCCCGATCGGCACCGCGCTGCTGGCCATCGGCCTGTTCATGGTCGGCCTGATCTGCTACCTGCGCCTGGGCGTGTCGGCACTGCCGAACATCGAGATCCCGGTGATCTTCGTGCACGCCAGCCAGTCCGGCGCCGACGCGGCGACCATGGCCTCCACGGTCACCGCGCCGCTGGAACGCCATCTCGGCCAGCTGCCGGGCATCGACCGCATGCGCTCGTCGAGCTCGGAAGGCAGCTCGCTGGTGTTCATGATCTTCCAGAGCGGCCACAACATCGATTCGGCGGCACTGGACGTGCAGACCGCGATCAACTCGGCACAGGCCGACCTGCCCTCGGGCATGGGCTCGCCGATGTACCAGAAGGCGAACCCGAACGACGACCCGGTCATCGCCATCGCGCTGACCTCGCAGACGCAGTCGGCCGACGAGCTGTACAACGTCGCCGATTCGCTGCTGGCGCAGCGCATCCGCCAGATCAGCGGCGTTGCTTCGGTCGACATCGCTGGCGCCTCAACGCCGGCGGTGCGCGTGGACGTCAACCTGCGCCTGATGAACGCGCTGGGCCTGACCGCCGACGACCTGCGCAACGCCGTGCGCGCGGCCAACGTGACCTCGCCCACCGGCTTCCTCAGCGATGGCAACACCACCACCGCGATCATCGCCAACGATTCGGTGGCACGCGCCGCCGACTTCGCCGACCTGGTGGTCAAGACCCAGGGCGATGGCCGGGTGATCCGGCTGAAGGATATCGCCAACGTCTACGACGGCCAGCAGGATGCCTACCAGGCCGCGTGGTTCGACCACAAGCCGGCGGTGGTGATGTACGTGTTCACCCGTGCCGGCGCCAACATCGTGGAGACCGTGGACCGGGTCAAGGCGCAGATCCCGACCCTGCGCGACTACCTGCAGCCGGGCACCACGATGACGCCGTACTTCGACCGTACGCCGACCATCCGCTCGTCGCTGCATGAAGTGCAGATCACCCTGCTGATCAGCCTGGCGATGGTGGTGCTGACCATGGCGCTGTTCCTGCGCCGGCTGGCACCGACGCTGATCGCGGCGGTGACCGTGCCGCTGTCGCTGGCCGGTGCCGCGCTGGTGATGTACGTGATGGGCTTCACCCTGAACAACCTGAGCCTGCTGGCGCTGGTGATCGCGATCGGCTTCGTGGTCGACGATGCGATCGTGGTGATCGAAAACATCATGCGCCACCTCGACGAAGGCATGCCGCGGATGCAGGCAGCGCTGACCGGCGCGCGCGAGATCGGCTTCACCATCGTCTCGATCACCGCCTCGCTGGTGGCGGTGTTCATCCCTCTTCTGTTCGCCAGCGGCATGATGGGTGCGTTCTTCCGCGAATTCACCGTCACCCTGGTCGCGGCCATCGTGGTCTCGATGATCGTGTCGCTGACGCTGACCCCGGCGCTGTGCAGCCGCTTCCTCAGTGCGCACGACCACAGCGCGCCGCCGTCGCGCTTCGGCCGTTGGCTGGATGCCGGCCATGAGCGCATGCTGCGCATCTACACCGTGTTCCTCGACTTCTCGCTGCGCCACGCGCTGCTGATGTCGCTGACCCCGCTGATCCTGATCGGCGTCACCGTGTTCCTGTTCGGAGCAGTGAAGAAGGGTGCGTTCCCGCCGCAGGACACCGGCCTGATCTGGGGCCGCGCCAACTCCAGCGCCACTGTCTCCTTCGAGGACATGGTCGCCCGCCAGCGCCGCATCACCGACATGCTGATGGCCGACCCGGCGGTGAAGACCGTCGGCGTGCGCCTGGGCAGCGGCCGCCAGGGCTCCAGCGCACAGTTCAACATCGAGCTGAAGTCCCGCAGCGATGGCCGTCGCGAAACCACCGCGCATGCGTTGGCGCGACTCAGTGCCAAGGCCGATCGCTACCCGGACCTGCAGCTGCGCCTGCGCGCGATCCAGGACCTGCCCAGCAACGATGGCGGCGGTTCCAGCCAGGGCGCGCAGTACCGCATTTCCCTGCAGGGCAACGACCTGGCCGCACTGCAGGAATGGCTGCCCAAGCTGCAGGCGGAACTGAAGAAGAACCCGAAGCTGCGCGATGTCGGTACCGACGTGGACAACGCCGGCCTGCGCCAGAACATCCAGATCGACCGCGCCAAGGCCGCACGCCTGGGCATCACCGTGGGTGCCATCGACGGCGCGCTGTACGGTGCGTTCGGCCAGCGCCAGATCTCCACCATCTATTCGGACATCAACCAGTACAGCGTAGTGGTGAACGCCCTGCCCTCGCAGACCGCCACGCCAGCGGCGCTGGATGAAGTGTATGTGCGTGCACGCAACGGCGACATGGTGCCGATCACCGCGGTGGCCACCCAGGTCCCGGGGCTGGCACCGTCGCAGATCACCCACGAGAACCAGTACACGACGATGGACTTGAGCTACAACCTCGCTCCGAACGTGAGCATGGGTGAGGCCAAGGCGATCATCGACGCAACGGTGGCGGGCATGCGCATGCCCGGCGACATCCGGCTGGCCGACGATGCGGGCTTCGGCTTCAATTCCGATCCCAGCGACATGCTGATCCTGGTACTGGCGGCGATCCTGACCGTGTACCTGGTGCTGGGCATGCTCTACGAGAGCCTGATCCACCCGGTCACCATCCTGTCCACGCTGCCGGCGGCGGGCGTCGGTGCGCTGCTGGCGTTGTTCGGCACCAACACCGAGCTGTCGGTGATCTCGATGATCGCGCTGGTGCTGCTGATCGGCATCGTCAAGAAGAACGCGATCATGATGATCGATTTCGCGCTGGTGGCGCAGCGCGAGCATGGGCTGGCACCGCGCGACGCCGCACGCGAGGCCAGCATCGTGCGCTTCCGCCCGATCATGATGACCACCATGGTGGCGATCCTGGCGGCCGTACCGCTGGCGATCGGCCTGGGCGAAGGGTCGGAGCTGCGCCGCCCGCTGGGCATCGCGATGATCGGCGGCCTGCTGTTCTCGCAGAGCCTGACCCTGCTCAGCACGCCGGCGCTGTACGTGATCTTCTCGTGCCTGGCCGAACGCTGGCGGGCCCGTCGCGCACGCAAGCGCGAAGCGAAGCTGCTCAAGCGCGCGCAGCGGGCGTAACTCGGTAGAGCCGGCCGCTGGCCGGCTTCCTCCGTACAACGCATCTGCCGGCCAGCGGCCGGCACTACCGTGGTGGTCCGCCCTCCATATTTCACGCGCACCCCGCAATAATGGTGGGAGATCCTTCCGCCGAGCCTGCATGTCCGCCCGCCAATCCCGTCTCAGCCGCCTGTGGGCCCACGAGAAGGCCAGTTACGGCCTGCGGGTGTTCATCGCCCTGACCGCAGCGCTGGCGGTGTGCTGGCAGCTGGATGCGCTTACGGCCCTGCCCGGCGTGTTCCTGGGCATCATCGCCAGCGCCATCGCCGAGACCGACGACAACTGGTGGGGCCGGACCAAGGCCGTGGCGCTGTCGCTGCTGTGTTTCTGCATCGCGGCAGCCTCGGTGATCTGGCTGTTCCCGTGGCCGTGGATCTTCATCGGCGCGCTGGCGCTGTCCACCTTCGGCCTGACCCTGCTGGGTGCGCTCGGCGAGCGCTACGCGTCCATCGCCCAGGCCACGGTAACGCTGGCGATCTACACCATGATCGGGCTGGAGCAGCATGGCGCCAGCGACCTGCACAGCGCGCTGGACGCGGTCAGTCACCTGTTGGCCGGTGCGGTCTGGTACGGCCTGCTGTCGATCCTGTGGACCGCACTGTTCGCCAACCGTCCGGTACGCGAACGCGTGGCGCGACTGTACGTTGAACTGGGCCGCTACCTGCAGTTGAAGGCAACACTGTTCGAGCCGGTGCGCGAGGCCGACCTGCAGCGTCGCCAGCTCGACCTGGCCGAACAGAACCGGCGCGTGGTCGCTGCATTGAATGAAGCCAAGACCGCGATCCTGGCCCGCTTCGGCCGTTCCGGACGGCCCGGCGTGAACTCCGGCCTGTACCTGCGCCTCTACTACATGGCACAGGATTTCCACGAGCGCGCCAGCTCCTCGCATTACCCGTACGGCGCGCTGGTCGATGCCTTCTTCCACAGCGATGTGCTGTACCGCTGCCAGCGCCTGCTCGACCTGCAGGGGCAGGCCTGCGCACGGCTGGGTGAGGCGATCCGCCTGCGCCGTCCGTTCGTGTATGGCGAAAGCAACCAGCAGGCCGGGCGCGACCTGGCCGATGCGCTGGCCTATCTGCGCGACCAGCAGCGGCCGCAGTGGCAGCGCCTGCTGGGCTCGCTGGATCTGCTGGTGCACAACCTGCGCAGCATCGAGCGCCGCCTGCTGGATGCGGAGCGTTCCGAGGCCAGCCTGGACAACGTCGATACCCGCCTGCGCGACAGCAACCCGCACACCCTGCGCGAGATGGGCGTGCGCGTGCGCCAGCAGCTCACGCCCGGCTCGGTCCTGTTCCGCCACGGCCTGCGCATGGCATTGGCCCTGATCGCCGGCTTCGCGGCGATTCGGCTGTTCAACGCCCAGAACGGCTCGTGGGTGCTGCTGACCATCGTGTTCGTGTGCCGCCCCAACTTCGGCGCGACCCGCCAGCGCCTTGCACAACGCATCGTCGGCACCGTGGCCGGCCTGGTACTGACCTGGGCGCTGCTGCAGCTGTTCCCGCAGCTGCACGTGCAGCTGCTGATCGCGCTGCTGTCGGCACTGTTGTTCTTCTTCACCCGCACCGACCGCTACCTGGTGGCATCGGCGGCGATCACGGTGATGGCCCTGACCTGCTTCAACCTGATCGGCGATGGCTTCGTGCTGATCGTGCCGCGCATGGTCGATACGCTGCTGGGCTGCGCGATCGCCGCCGCCGCCGCGTTCCTGATCCTGCCCGACTGGCAGGGCCGCCAGCTGCACCTCGTGCTGGCGCGCGTGCTGGACACCGCCGCGCGCTACCTGGATTCGGTGCTGGGCCAGTACCGCAGCGGCATGCGTGATGACCTGGCCTACCGCATCGCCCGGCGCGACATGCACAACGCCGACGCCGCGCTGTCCACCGCGCTGTCGAACATGCTGCGTGAGCCCGGCCACGTGCGCCGCAATCTGGATGCCGGCTTCCACTTCCTGGCGCTGTCCAACACGCTGCTCGGCCATCTGTCTGCATTGGGCGCGCATCGTGACCAGGTGGACAGCTATGCTGGCGACCCGCTGGCATTGGCGGCCGGTGAACGCGTGCGCAAGGCACTGCAGCAGCTGGCCTCGGCCCTGACCGCACGGCAGCCGGTCAGCGAGGACGACAACGACGCTGATCGCGCGGTGGCGGCCGAACTGGAGCAGATCGACGAGGCGATGCCGGCGAAGCTGCAGTTGATCCGCACCCAGATGGCGCTGGTACTGCGGATGCTGCCGAAGGTGCGGGCGGCGGCCAATAAGGCAGTGCGCAGCCTGACCTGATCCCTCACCACTGAATCAGGCATTCCAGCCACGCATGGCATGGATCCACCGCGCCAGGTGCAACAGCGCGTTGCGTCTGGCGCTGCAGCCCGATCACGCGCCTGCGCGGATACTGGGTCATCCCCTGCTCCGGATTCCCCCATGAAGATCGAACTCGCCGGTCGTACCGCGCTGGTCACCGCCTCCACCGCCGGCATTGGCCTGGCGATCGCCCAGGGCCTGGCCACCGCAGGTGCGCGGGTCATTCTCAATGGCCGCAGCACCGACAGCGTCGAGCGTGCCCGCCAGCGCCTGCTCGACGCTGTTCCGGGTGCCGACGTGGCCGGCGTCGCCGCCGATCTGTCCGATGCGGCCGGTGTCGATATGCTGCTGGCCGGCCTGCCCAAGGTCGACATCCTGGTCAACAACGCCGGCATCTTCGGCCCCGAGGACTTCTTCGAGACCGAAGACGCGACCTGGGAACGCTACTGGCAGACCAACGTGATGTCCGGCGTGCGCCTGTCGCGTGCGCTGCTGCCGGCGATGGTCGATGCCGGCTGGGGTCGCGTGCTGTTCATTTCCTCCGAATCGGCGCGCAACATCCCCGCCGACATGATCCACTACGGTGTCAGCAAGACCGCGCAGCTGTCGCTGTCGCGCGGCCTGGCCAAGCGCGTGGCCGGCAGCGGCGTCACCGTCAACGCGGTGCTGCCCGGCCCGACCCTGTCCGACGGCTTCGCGGCAATGTTCGAAGATGAACGACAGCGCAGCGGCAAGCCACTGGAGCAGATCGGCCGCGAGTTCGTGATGGCGCACCGGCCGTCTTCGGTGATCCAGCGCACCGCCACGGTCGAGGAAGTGGCCAACATGGTGGTGTACCTGGCCTCGCCGCAGGCCTCGGCCACATCCGGTGCCGCCCTGCGCGTGGACGGCGGCGTGGTCGACGATATCGTCTGAGATCGCCGGAGGTTTGCGGACCGACGGTCCGCACCCACAGGTCCGCACCCACAGCGGATAGGCAGGAATGCTAGGCTGCGCCGGTCAAGGAGGCTCCATGTCCGGTCACAACCAGTTCGCCCTGCTGCGCCAGCGCCGTTTCCTGCCGTTCTTCGTGGTCCAGGCGCTCGGTGCGTTCAACGACAACGTGTACCGGCAGGCGATCATCAGCATGTTGCTGTTCATGGCCGTGCCGGAAGAAGAACTGGGGCTGTATGCCACGCTGGCGCCGGCCATCTTCATCCTGCCGTATTTCCTGTTCTCAGCGCTGGCCGGGCAGATCGCCGACAAACTGGAAAAATCGCGGCTGATCGTGATCACCACCACCATGGAGATCGTGATCATGTCGCTTGCGGCCACCGGCTTCCTCACCCAGAGCCTGCCGGTGCTGCTGGTCGCCCTGTTCTGCACCGGCATGCAGTCGACCCTGTTCGGCCCGGTGAAGTACTCGGTGCTGCCGTCGGTGCTCAAACCCGAAGAGCTGACCGGTGGCAACGGTCTGGTTGAAATGGGCACCTCGATGTCGATCCTGTCCGGCATGATCGTCGGCGGCCTGGTGTTCACCGTGGCCGGCAGCCACGGTACGGTGGTGGCGGCCTGCGCGATCATCGGCCTGGCGATCTGCGGCAACATCGCCGCCCGCCTGATTCCCAAGGTCGATGCCGGCGATCCCACCCTGAAGATCAACTGGAACCCGTTGCCCGAATCGCTGGCGGTGCTGCGCATGGCACGCCAGCAGAAGGCCGTGCGCAACTCGATCCTGGGCGTGTCCTGGTTCTGGTTCGTCGGCACGGTGCTGACCTCGCAGCTGCCGGCCTATGCGGTGACCAACCTCGGCGGTGAGCCGACCCTGTACATCTTTGCGCTGGCCCTGTTCTCGGTCGGCACCGGCATCGGTTCGCTGCTGTGCGAAAAACTGTCGGCACGCACGGTGGAAATCGGCCTGGTGCCGCTGGGTGCGTTCGGCATGACCGCGTTCCTGCTCGACCTGTACTTCGCCCGCAGCGGCGAGGCGACGGTGCACGGGCTGACCATTGGCACCTTCCTGCAGCAGCCCGGCAGCATCCGCATCGTCATCGACCTGATCGGCATCGGCCTGTTCACCGGCATCTTCGTGGTGCCACTGTTCGCGCTGATCCAGAGCCGCACGCCGAAGGCGCAGATGTCGCGCGTGTTCGCGGCGCTGAACATCCAGAACTCCGGCTTCATCGTCGGCGCAGCCCTGTTGTCACTGGCCGCGCACAAACTGCTGCACTGGAGCATCCCGCAGCAGTTCCTGGCGCTGGCCATCGCCAACGCGCTGGTGGCGATCTACATCTTCACCATCGTCCCCGAATTCCTGATGCGCTTCCTCAGCTGGCTGATGGTGCGCACCCTGTACCGGCTGCGCCCGCACGGCATCGAGGCCAACGTGCCCGACGAGGGCGCCGCGCTGCTGGTCTGCAACCATGTCAGCTACATGGACGCACTGATCCTGTCGGCGACGATTCCGCGCCCGGTGCGCTTCGTCATGTACTACCGGATCTTCAACATCCCGGTGATGCGCTGGATCTTCCGCACCGCCAAGGCGATCCCGATCGCCGGCGCGCGTGAAGACCCGGCACTGATGCAGCGCGCGTTCGACGAGATCGACGCCGCGCTGGCCGAAGGCGAGCTGGTCTGCATCTTCCCGGAAGGCGCGCTGACCAAGGATGGCGCGATGGCACCGTTCAAGTCCGGCGTCGAGAAGATCCTCGAACGGCGGCCGGTACCGGTGGTGCCGATGGCCCTGCGTGGCATGTGGTCGAGCATGTGGAGCCGGCGCGACAGCCGCCTGGGTCGCATGCGTGTGCCGCGCCGTTTCCGTGCCACCGTCGAAGTTGTAGCGGCACCGGCCGTGGATGGCCACAGCACCAGCGCCCCGGTACTGGAGGCCCAGGTGCGGGCCCTGCGCGGCGATCACGCCTGACGGAATCGGCCCGCCAGGCGGGTCCGGCAATCTCCCCCGCATACGTCACCGTTCACTGGCGTACGCGACATGCCGTGACTGTAAACGCATACATGCAACGCAGGTTGCGGTAGATTACGCACCCACAGGGGGGAGGTCCGGCCGATTCATCATGGCCGGCCACCAAGGAATGGAGTCTCGCTTTGAATCAACCACCACCGCTCAGCCGTCCGGTCTACATCCCCAACCATCTGGTCTGGGCGATCCTGACGACGCTGTTCTGCTGCCTGCCGTTGGGCGTGGTGTCGATCGTCTATGCCTCCCAGGTCGATGGCCGCCGCGCGGCCGGCGATCTTCCGGGGGCCTACAGTGCGTCGCGCAAGGCGGGCTGGTGGGCGGCGGCTTCGGCCGTGGCCCTGCCGGTCCTGTTGCTGTTGTGGTTCGGGCTGTTCGGCGGCTTGGCCGTACTGGGCGCTCTTTCCGACCAATGATCCACCACCACCACCCATCAAGGAGCTTGAACCCATGAATACTGCTACTCCGCAGGTCCCGAACAATCTGGTCTGGGCGATCCTGACCACCCTGTTCTGCTGCCTGCCGGCCGGCATCGTGTCGATCGTCTACGCCGCCCAGGTCAACGGCAAGCTGGCCGCTGGCGACATCGCCGGCGCCCAGGACTCCGCCGCCAAGGCCAAGAAGTGGGCCATGTGGTCGGCCATCGCCTGGGTCGTGCTGGTCGTGCTGTACGTGCTGTTCTTCGTTGTGCTCGGCGGCATGGGCGCGATGAGCAACGGCAGCTACTGATACGCCTGGACGGATCCGGCGCCAGCGCCGGATCCGTTGTTGCAATGTCCGCGCTTCCCGCTCGCTCCCGACTCGCCCGCTGGGCGCCGCTGCTGGTTTCTGCCGGCCTGGCCGTGGGTGCCGCGCTGGTGCTGCGCAACGTCAATCCGTATGTCGCCGGCAATCCCCTGCCGAGCTGCCCGCTGTACGCGCTGACCGGCCTGTACTGCCCGGGCTGTGGCAGCACGCGCTGCCTGTACTCCCTGGTCCATTTCGACCTTCCCGGTGCGATGGCGATGAACCCGCTGCTGGTCATCAGCCTGCCGTTCCTGCTGCTGATGCTGCTGAACATCGCCGGCATCCGCCCGCGTGTGCTCGACCCGCTGATGCGGGTGCTGGCCAATCCCGTGTTCTGGCTCTGGGTGCTGCCCGGGTATGCGCTGCTGCGCAACCTGCCGTGGGCACCGTTCACCGCACTGGCACCGGTCTAGGTTTCCAGCCAACGGCGCAGCCCCTCGTGGTGGGCGGGGTTTTTCGATCATGGGGTTGGCCGGGTGGGTGGGCTGCGCAGGGGTCGCTGCAAGTACGTCCATGTAAGCTCGGTCGCCGCATCCATGCGGCTCACGCCCCTGCGCAGCCCACCCACCCGGCCACGGACAGTTTCCGTGTGCGTCCACCACGGAAAAGAAAGAGAAGATCAAAAGCGGAAGCGGATCGCTTCGCTGCGCATCCACGCATGGCGTGGATCTACCGTGTCGACCAAGGTCGACACCTACCAACAGCCGCCGGAATCTGTCGGGGGTGGGGCGGTGTGGGGCTGCAGGACCGTTGGCGCCATGGGCCCGAGGCATGCCTCGGGCGGGTTGGGCAGGAGGCCCAACCCCGGTCTTGCCGTGTGCGCAGGACAGCGCACACGAGCAAGGCGCCATCGAGCCCCCAGGGACGGGTTTACGGCGTGTCCTGCAGCCCCACACCGCCCCGCCCAACCCTCAGCAACCCAGAGCCGCTTTGGCTTTGGCTTTGGCTTTGGCCTCTGCAGGTGCAGGGCTGCAAGCCCTGCCAGAACACCTACGTCACCCAGCCTGCAATCACCAGCAGGGCGAGGATCGCCAGCCACAGCAGCAGCATCCGCCACACCAGGCTCATCGCATCACGCAGGTCCGGCAGCCGCTGCCATACCGGCAGCAACCCGGCCTCGGTGTAATCGTGCGCATCCTCGCGCAGCTCGGCGTTGACGCTGGCCCGCGCCACTGCGCCGAGGAAACCGATGTCCCCCGTCAGGCGCTCGCCATGGGCCTGCCGCCAGGCCTTCCACGCCGTATCGAAGTTGCCCACCAGCGCCATCGAGAATGCCATCAGCTGCGCCACCGGCCACTCGACCCAGCCCAGCAGGCGCTGTGCCAGTGCCAGCGGCTCCACCGGCACGCGGGCGCGCATCGGGCTTTCCGCCATCAGCGCCAGCAGCCGGTAACCCAGCGCACCGGCCGGGCCCAGCAGCAGGAACCAGAACAACACCGCGAACCAGCGCCGCAGCGCGTTGAGCACGGTTGCCTCGACCAGTGACGGCACATCCTCGCGCAGGCTGCCACCGGCCGCCTGCAGGTTGCGTACCGCGGCCTGGCGCGTCGCCGCGTCATCGGCATCGATGATGGCCTCGATATCGCGGTCCAGATCGCGCGGGCCCCAGCACCACGCCAGCACCGCCACGCCCAGCAGCAGCGACGGCAAGCCGAACAGCACCCCACGCAGCAGCCACGCCAGCAGCGCCATCAGCAGCAGCGGCGGCAGCAGCGCCAGCGCCACGCCTGCCGGCCCTTGCCAGGCCTTGCCACCGCGCGCGTCCAACCAGCCCAGCCAGCGCCGGAAGCCGTCGAAACGGCGCAGCGCCGCGGCAGCGGCCGGGGCAACATGGCCCAGGGCCAGTGCCACCAGCACGGCGGCCAGAGTGGTGAACATGGCAGGTCTCCCTACGAAACAGAACGCTCGGCGTCGCTACCTTACCTGTCGCAGCGACGCCCTCAGCGGTGACCCGCACTGTAACCCGGGCCGTGTTCAGGTGGCGGCAATACAGGCGCTACCATCAGCCCCGCTCAGCCCTTCTGCTGCCGGTACCAGTGTTCGATCAGGCCGCGCGAAATCGAGATCGGCGGCGACAGGCGGATGCCCTGGCCATCGTCCTCGACATCGCGGGCCAGCGCCGCGCCGACCTCGTCGGCACTGAACCAGCGCGCGTCTTCCAGCTCGCCGTCCACGGTCGGCAGATCGTCATGCGCCTGCGCACGGAAGCCGACCATCAGTGCGCCCGGGAACGGCCACGGCTGAGAGCCCAGATACTGGCAGGCGGTCACCCGCACCTTGCTCTCCTCGTGCACTTCGCGCACCACGGTCTGCTCGAAGGTCTCACCCGGTTCAACGAAGCCGGCCAGTACCGAGTAACGACGCGGTGCCCAGTTCGACTGGCGGCCAAGCAGCAGCCGGCCCTGGTTCTCCACCGCCACGATCACGGCAGGATCGACCCGCGGATAGTGCTCGGTGGAACACTGCGCGCAACGGCCGACGAAGCCGCCACGGGCAAACGCCACAGCACCACCGCACACGCCGCAGAAGCGGGTGCGCGAATGCCAGTAGGACATGCCGCGGGCATAGCTGAAGGCGGTCGCATCGGCCATCGACCACAGCAGTGCGGCCTGGCGCAGGTCGAGGCGGCGCGGCGCGGTGACGGTAACGTTGGCGGCTTCGACCGAGAACCAGGCCTGCTCGCCACGCAGGCCGAGGAAGATCGCGGCACCGGGGCCACCGCCGATGTCGGCGCCGCTCAGCGCCAGTGGCTGATCGTCATCGCCAGTGAAGGCGCTGCCGTCCTGATCGAGCACGAGAATGCGCGCGCCCGGCCACAGGCGCGCCAGTGCATCGGCATCTTCGCGCAGGGCATCGGCGCGCTCCAGCGGTTCGCCAACGAAGGCGAAACCGGAAAGCGGCGAAGGAGTATTGGGCATCCGGCAAGCGTGCCGCCAATCGATGCGGGAGGCAAGGTCGGCGCTGTGCGCAATCTGCCGGTGTGGGCGTGGAGGCACGGAACATCCACGCGTGGCGTGGATCTACTGATCCGCTCTGGTAGGTGCCAACCTTGGTTGGCACATCCCGCCCACAGGGTTCTTACATGCTGAAGCTGCTGCCGCAGCCGCAGGTGGTCTTCGCATTCGGGTTGCGGATCACGAACTGGGCACCGGTCAGGCTCTCGGTGTAGTCCACCTCGGCGCCCATCAGGTACTGCAGGCTCAACGGGTCGACCAGCAGGGTCACCCCACTGGTCTGCACCGCCAGGTCATCCTCGGCACGGTTCTCGTCGAACTCGAACCCGTACTGGAAGCCCGAACAGCCACCGCCTTCGATGTACACGCGCAGGGCCAGGTCGGGGTTGCCCTCTTCCTGGATCAGGGATTTGACCTTGGCGGCCGCCGACTCGGTGAAGTTCAGCGGGCGCTCCAGCGACTGGTAATCGGGCGCGGCAACCGGGGTGGCGCCGGGCAGGGAGACTAGCGTGCTCATGCCGTCAGCATGGGGGTGCCGGCGATGGCTTTCAAGCCATCGCCTCGGCCAGCTTGCGGCGTGCGGCGGTGTCGCCCTTGCCACCATTGGCGTCGTCGCCTTCCGGGGCCGGCAGGGCCGCCATCGGGGCGCTGGCATGGATCAGGCGGCCGTTCAGCTGGGCGCCCGCATTCATCTCCACCACCTGGTAGTGGACGTTGCCATTGACCCGTGCGCTCGGGGTCAGCTCGACCTTCTCGGTGGCGTGCACGTCGCCGTCCAGACGGCCACTGATGACCACCACCTGGGCGCGGATCTCGCCCTCGATCACGCCATGCTCGGCGACCGTCAGGGTCGCGCCACTGGCGCCTTCGGCGGCGATCACCTTGCCATGGATGCGACCTTCCACATACAGGCCCCCACTGAATTCCACATCACCACGGATCACCACCTGGTTGCCGATCAGGGCATCCACCACCAGCTGGCCTTCACGGTTGGATTTGCTGCTTCCGAACATCTGCCTACTCCCCTTTGCTGGCCGGCGCACCGGCCTGTTTCCAGTCGAATACCTGGGTGGTACCCCCCGTACCACTCCCCAATGTCACCCGCACGCGTTGCGGGGTGAAGTCAGCCGGCAGCATCACGCTGCCGGTGATCTGCTGGAAGTACCGGAACGAGTAATCCTGTCCCGGCACCTTGCTGCGCTGGTGCAGATCATCCCAGCTGATCGTGGCCAGCTTGCCGTTCTTCACGCCTTCCACGGTGAAACGCATCTGCCCCTGGCTGATGGCGCCGCGGTTGAGGTTCTGGGTCAGCACGGCGGTGTACTGCCAGGTGCCGGCCGCTTCCGGGCTGAACTCGATCGAATGAGTGTTCAGGCCCTTGCGCTGGCTGGTCGAACCCACCAGGCGCTCATAGAAGGCAACGTCGGCACGCAGGCCGGCGATTTCCTCATCGCGCTCGGCCAGCGAGGACTGCACCTCGGTGTTGGCGGCGCGGCTGATGCGGTCGGAGGCTTCCAGCGTGGCCTGCTTCTGGCGCAGTTCGGTCAGCTGCGCCTGCAACGTCTCGGCACGCTTCTCGGCGGCCTGCAGGCGCTGGCCCTGGGCATCGCGCGGCGTGGCCATCCAGCAGCCACCCAGCACCGCCAGCACCAGGCTGAGCAGCCAGATGCCGCCGATCACCAGCAGGCGGCGACGGTCGGCCGGCGGTTGCGGCGCGCCGGGCAGGCGGACCTGCACGCGCATGGGAGGACGGTTGGTCATGGGTGGTTTCCGGGGCATCGCGAGGGCGACACCGGTACGGCCCCTGTGGCAAACGACGGGCTAGTGTATGACAGGACGGGTGGGTTTCCTGCGCAGTGGCGGGCCGCGGTCTGTGGCGTTCAGGCACGCCATCGTCGATAGTGTGGCCCCCTGCACAGTTCCGTCGCCGGAGCACCGCCATGACCGAAGCCCACCTGTTCGTGATCGGCATCCTGCTGGCCTGGCTGGCCGGCATCCGTGTCTACCTCACCGTGTTCGGCGTCGGCCTGGCCGGCCTGCTCGGCTGGGTCGACCTGCCGCCGGCCCTGCAGGCCACCGAATCGTGGTGGGTGCTGGGCACGTCCGCAGCGCTGGCAGTGACCGAATTCTTCGCCGACAAGATCCCCGGTGTGGATTCGGTCTGGGACCTGGTGCAGACACTCGCGCGCGTGCCTGCCGGCGCCTTCCTTGCCGCTGCCACGCTGTCGCCGGACGGCCAGCTGGGCACCGGCGCACTTGCCGCCGGCGCCGGTGTGGCGCTGGCCAGCCATGGCCTGAAGGCCGGCACCCGCGCCCTGCTCAATACCTCGCCGGAGCCTGCCAGCAACTGGGTCGCGTCCGCCGCCGAAGACACCGTGGTGATCGGCGGCCTCGCCCTGGCCCTGGCACATCCCTGGATCGCGCTGATCGTGGTGCTGGCCTGCAGCCTGGCCGGTGCACTGCTGGTGTGGCTGGTGTGGCGCGCCCTGTGGAAGGGCGTGCGCTGGCTGGCACGCAGCGCATCACCGGACAGTGCGCGGCAACCCGGCACCGGTTGATCGCCGGGCTTGTCGCATAATGGACGCGAACACCAGGAGCACCGATGGCCGCAAACGAATCCCCCGCGGGCGCCCGCCCGGGACGCGCTGAAACCCCTCCGGCCGATCATTGGCAACGCTGGACCGTCGAGACGGTCACCAGCGCTCCGGCAACACCTGTGGCGGTCATGCCGCAGAGCGCCGTTGCCGATGCTCCGTCGATCCACAGCGCACCACCGCCGCTTCCCGGCCCGGCCGTGCTGGCCGAGGCTGGCAACAACGACCAGGCACCGCCGCCGTCCGATTCGCCGTACCGCGTGCTGATCGTCGAGGACGATCGCGCCCAGGCGCTGTTCGCCCAGAGCGTGCTGCACGGTGCCGGCATGCAGGCGATCGTGCACAGCGATGCCGACGGCGCGCTGCAGGCGATCAGGGAACATCGCCCCGACCTGATCCTGATGGACCTGCACCTGCCTGGCCTCGATGGCATGCGCCTGACCGCGCTGATCCGCCAGCAACCTGGCCTGCAGCTGCTGCCGATCGTGTTCCTCAGCGGCGATCCGGACCCGGAGCGCCAGTTCGAAGTGCTCGACAGTGGCGCCGATGACTACCTGAGCAAGCCGATCCGCCCGCGCCACCTGATCGCTGCCGTGGCCAACCGCATCCGTCGCGCACGTGCGCAGGCCGCGACCCTGCCCGGTGCGAGCGGCGCACCGGCCACCAGCAATCCGGAAACGGGGTTGCCGACGCGTCATCACGTGCTGCAGCAGCTCAACGCTGCGCTCGCCCACCGCGACCCGGGCGGCGTGCTGTTCGTCGAAGTGTCCAGTGCGCTGGGGCTGCGCGAGCGCTATGGCTATGCGGCCTTCGAGCGTCTGATGGTGCAGGCCGGGCAGCGCCTGGCGGAAGCCGGTCACCCGCATCTGTTGGCACGCCTGAATGACAACAGCTTCCTGCTGCTCGTACGCAATACCGATGAGGACAGCCTGGAAGGTATCGCTGCGACGCTGCGCGAGCAGTTGTCGGCGCGCGCCTTCGTGATCCGCGACGATGAATCCGTGCACCTGCGCGGCGTGGTCGGCTACGCGCCGCTGTCGTCCGGCTTCGAGGATGCCAACAGTGCGCTGGAGGCCGTCGAACGCACCACCCTGCAGGCGCGCCTGCTCAGCGCCGGCGTGGCTGGCCACGTGCATCGCGACGTGATCAGCGAACAGGAGCACCTGGCGTTGCTGGAAGGCCAACTTGAGCTGGCCTATCAGCCGATCGTCGCCGTCGCCGGTGGCAACACCGCGCAGTACCAGCTGCTGCTGCGCCTGCGCCAGGCCGATGGCACGGTGCTGGCAGCCGGCCAGGTGATCCCGGCCGCGGAAGCCGCCGGGCGCATCGCCGACCTCGACCAGCAGGTGATGGATCACGCGCTGGGCCTGCTGGACCTGTACCGGCACGCAACGCAACCGCTGAACCTGTTCGTCTCGCAGTCGCTGCGCACCCTGCAGCGCGACGCGTTCGCCGACTGGCTGCTGGAATCGCTGCAGCAACGCGACCTGCCCGGCAGCGCACTGGTGATCGACGTGCGCCTGCCCGACGCGCTGATCCACACCGTGCCGCTGCAGCAGTTCTGCCAGCGCATGGCCGGGGCCGGCGTGCGCTTCTGCCTGAGCCAGTTCGAGCCCAGCGGCGAGGCCGATGCACTGCTGACCCAGCTGCCGCTGTCGTTCGTGCGCATGGCCGCGCGCTTCTCCAGCAGCCACTCCAATCCGGCCACGCGCGAAGAACTGCGCAAGGCGATTGAACGCGCACACGCCACCGGTCAGCAGATCATCGGCCAGCAGATCGAGGACCCGCAGGCTGCGGCCGCGATGTGGGTCGGCGGAGTCGATTACATCCAGGGCAACATGGTGCAGTCGGCCGGCAGCGACCTGAACTTCGACTTCCACAACGCGGTGCTCTGACGTGCCGCTGTGGGGCGTGCTGCTGGTTGCCCTTGCTGCGGCCGTCGCACTGCTGCTGTTGGGCCTGCGCCTGCGCGCGCGCAACCGGGCACTGGCCCAGCTGCAGCGCGAGCGCAGCCTGCTGGCCGCCGAACGCGACCAGCTGCGCCACACCACTGAACGCCAGGGCCAGCTGGAGCAGCAGCTGCTGCAGGCCAAGCAGGCCGCCGAAGCGGCGGTGCTGGCCAAGGGCGAATTCCTGGCCACGATGAGCCACGAGATCCGCACGCCGCTCAATGGCATCCTGCCGATGCTGGAACTGATCGCGCGCGGGCCGCTGGGCGAGGACCAGCGGCAGATGCTGGCCACTGCTTCGGCCAGCTCGCAGCAGCTGCTGCGCATCGTCGACGACATTCTCGACTACTCACGGCTGGAAGCGCAGGCACTTGAGCTGGAGATCACCAGCTTCAACCTGCGTGACCTGCTCGATGGTGTCGTGCAGCTGATGCAGCGCGCGGCCGACTCCAAGGGCCTGTCGCTGGGCCTGCAGCTGGATCCCTCCGTGCGCCTGCCGGTGCGCGGCGACCCGGTGCGCCTACGCCAGGTGCTGAGCAACCTGCTGGCCAACGCAATCAAGTTCACCGCGCGCGGCCAGGTACAGCTGCGCGTGCAGCGGCTGGGCGAAGGTCCTGCACAGCATCAGCTGCGCTTCGAGATCATCGATACCGGCATCGGCATCGATGCGGCCCTGCAGGCTCGCCTGTTCCAGTCCTTCAGCCAGGCCGACGCCTCCACCACCCGGATCTATGGTGGTACCGGCCTGGGCCTGGCCATCTGCAAGCGCATCATCGACCTGATGCACGGGCGCATCGGCGTGCAGTCCACGCCGGGCCAGGGGGCAACGTTCTGGTTCGAGATCCCGCTGTTGAAGGTACCCGGCGACCTGCCGGCGATGGCGCGGACGCCGGTCCCGCTGTTGCTGTTCAGTACCGATGCGATCCTGCAGGCGCGCATCGAGCGCATCGCAGCCCATCATGGGCTGCAGGTGCACGCGCTGGCGCAGGCCGACGCCGTGGTCGAGCGCCTGCGCGCGATGCCACGGCCCGGGCAACCGGCACCGGCCTGGCTGATTGTCGATGCACGTGCGCGCCGCATCAGCGAAGCCACCTTGCAACAGGCGTTGGCCGAGCGTGGCGAGGACGACACGCTGCAGGCCTTGTGGTTGCAGGACGATGCCCTTCCGGCACGCCCGCGCCAGCGCCAACTCCCCACGCACTTCGATGACGCCGCCCTGCATGCGCTGCTGGCTGCACCGGCCGCGCCTGCGCGCCCTGCCGCGCTGCTGGCCAATGCCGAAGAGGGGCAGCCCACACCCATGCTGCCCCCCTTGCACCTGCGCGTACTGCTGGTGGAGGACAACACGGTCAACCGGATGGTGGCCGAGCAACTGCTGCGTGTGTTCCAGTGCGAGGTCCGCAATGCCGCCGATGGCGAACAGGCGCTGCTGGCCCTGCGCGAGGGCGATGTGGATGTGGTGCTGATGGATTGCCAGATGCCGGTACTGGACGGCTATGCAGCCACCCGTCACTGGCGCGCCGAGGAGCGGGAAACTGGGCGCACGCGGCTGCCGATCATCGCGATGACTGCCAATGCGATGGCCGGTGACCGCGAACGCTGCCTGCAGGCCGGCATGGACGACTACCTGTCCAAGCCGATCGCACGCGTCACCTTGCATGCGCTGTTGAAGCGCTGGGGGGACGGTAGAGCTGCATCACCTGCACGGCCTTCTGTAGAGCCGAGCCATGCTCGGCTGACGGCCAATAGCAGTCGCGCTCCATCAGCCGAGCATGGCTCGGCTCTACAAGACGATGACAGCCGAGTCGGCTCCAAGCCACAGCCGGTGCTGGACCGCGATGTGCTGGACGAACTGCACGCGGTGATCGGCGACACCGCCTTCCAGATCATCATGGTGTTCCTGGACGATGCACCGGCGATGGTGCAGCAGCTGCAGCAGGTCGCGCAGGGCAGCGACGAGCCGCGACTGCAGGCAATCGCCCACAGCCTCAAATCATCGAGTGCGAACGTTGGGGCGTTGTCGCTGTCGGCGGTCGCGCAGCGGATCGAACATGAGGCCCGCAATGGCAGCCTGCAGCGCCCCGCCGTAGCAGTGGCGCTGCTGGTTGCGGAATTTGCCCGGGCACGCGTGGCGCTGACGGGCTACCTGGCACAGCATCGCGCCGGCCAGGCCGGCTGACTTACTCTTCCAGCTTGCTCAGCAGGTACTTCGGCTCGCCGATGCGCTCGATCAGGTCGAGCTGGGTCTCCAGCCAGTCGATGTGTTCTTCTTCCGAATCCAGGATCTTCACGAACAGCTGGCGGCTGACGTAGTCACCAACCGAATCGGAATAGGCCACGGCCTCGCGCAGGGTGACCACGCCGTCGCGTTCCAGCGACAGGTCGCACTGCAGGATCTCGGTCGGGTTCTCGCCGATGCGCAGCTTGCCCAGTGCCTGGAAGTTCGGCAGGCCTTCGAGGAACAGGATGCGGTCGGCGAGCATGTCGGCATGCTTCATCTCGTCGATCGATTCCTTGTACTCGTGTTCGGCCAGTTCCTTGATGCCCCAGTTCTTCAGCATCTTGGCGTGCAGGAAGTACTGGTTGATCGCGGTCAGCTCGTTGTAGAGGACCTTGTTGAGGAATTCGATGACCTTGGTGTCGCCCTTCATGGGGATGCTCCTGCACGCTGAAAACGCAGGCACTTTAGCGCCTTGCGTGCGGTCGTGAAGGAACGCGAATCGTGCGCATTGGCCTGTGCGGCCGCACGTGAAGGGTGCGAAAGCGCGGCGTCAACGCGCCGCGAAGAGACGATCAGGCGACCTGGGCCAAGCCCAGTACCGGCAGCGGCAGATCGTGGGTGGCACGCGCCTTGGCCAACAGATCGCCGGCCATGTCCAGGCAGGAACCGCAGGTGGCACCGCAACCGGTACGCATGGTCAGTTCGGCCACCGTGCTGACGCCATGGCTGGCGGCTTCGCGGATCTGGTGGTCGGTGACTCCGTTGCAGATGCAGACGTACACAGGCGTGGACCGGGCTGACAGGCCAGAAGCGGCCTGTTGGCTATTCCAATGGAAACGAGAATGGTTGTCAATCAGAGACCTGAACCATTCTCGATACCGTTCAGCCGTTCACGTGGCCGGACCATCGCCGGTGGCCTTCTTCGGCCAGTAGCCGCGGGTCCGCGGGCGCTTGCGTGGGCGGTCATGTCCGGCGGTATGGCCTGGCATCCAGGCCTCGGCGGCACTCTTGGGCATGGCGGTCACGCCCTGCCCGGCCACCCCGCGCGCCAACGGCGCCAGATGTCGCAGGGCGCGCGCATAGACGCCGCGTTTGAACATCACCACGTGCTCTACCGGGTACCAGAAGTCCACCCAGCGCCAGTGGTCGAACTCGGGCGAGTCGGTGTGGTCCAGCTTCACATGGGATTCGTCGCCGGTCAGGCGCAGCAGGAACCAGACCTGCTTCTGGCCGATGCAGACCTGCCGCTCGTTGCGGCGGATGGCCCGCGCCGGCAGCTTGTAGCGCAGCCAGCCGGGTGTCGCCCCGAGCACTTCCACATGCTCAGGCAGCAGGCCGGTCTCTTCCTGCAGTTCACGATACATGGCCTCGACAGGCGTCTCGTCGGTGTTCATGCCACCCTGCGGGAACTGCCAACCGTCCCGGCGCACGCGTCGTGCCCAGAACACCTGGCCGTCCTGCCGCATCAGCACGATGCCGACGTTCGGTCGATAGCCGTCCGGATCGATCACGATGCGGACTCCTAAAAAAATCTACTGGTCAGGACTATCCCATGCCCTCTGTCGGCCCACAAGCACGACACAAAAGTGTTGACAGGGGCGATACACATCCGCAGAATAGCGGGCTCACCAAGGCTATGTAGCTCAGCCGGTTAGAGCACAGCACTCATAATGCTGGGGTCGGTGGTTCGAGTCCACCCATAGCCACCACACTGAAAATCAAGTTGTTTTTCAGTGTGAAAAGTGAGAAAATAGTTGCACGTTTTGCCCCGTCGCCAAGCGGTAAGGCACCTGACTCTGACTCAGGCATTCGGTGGTTCGAATCCATCCGGGGCAGCCAAACAAAAAAGAAAAAAGCCTGATCGAAAGATCAGGCTTTTTTCTTTTTTGTTTGGTCACGCATCCCCCCTTATCCCCGCGCCTGTCGGCGCGCGCCCTTGAACATCAAGGGGACTCTTCTCCAGAGAGGTCCGGGGTCGGATCCTTTTCCAAAGGAAAAGGCTCTGACCCCACCCCATCGCCAGCCACTGGCCGGCAACCTGGAAATGCATGACCCCGAAACGACAAAAGCCCGGCCGAAGCCGGGCTTTTGCTTTTCCATCCAGCGGGCTCCCGAAGGAGCCCAACCAGGCGCGGTAAATCAGCGCTTGGAGAACTGGGTGGCGCGGCGGGCCTTGTGCAGACCAACCTTCTTACGCTCGACTTCACGGGCGTCACGGGTCATGAAGCCAGCCTTGCGCAGCTCGGACTTCAGGGTTTCGTCGTACTCGACCAGAGCACGGGCGATGCCCAGACGGATCGCACCGGCCTGGCCGGTGGTGCCGCCGCCAGCGGCGGTGACCAGGATGTCGAAGCTTTCGGTGTTCTTGGTCAGCTCGAGCGGCTGGCGCACGATCATGCGCGCGGTCTCACGACCGAAGAACTCGTCCAGCGGACGGCCATTGACGGTGATGTTGCCCGAACCCTTGCGCAGGAACACGCGAGCGGTGGAGGACTTGCGGCGGCCAGTGCCGTAGTTTTGAGTGATAGCCATGATTAGATATCCAGAACCTGCGGCTGCTGTGCGGCGTGCGGATGCTCAGTGCCGGCGTAGACCTTGAGCTTGCGGTACATCTGGCGACCCAGCGGGCCCTTCGGCAGCATGCCCTTCACGGCGATCTCGATCACGCGCTCCGGGTGGCGCTCCAGCGCCTGGGCCAGGGATTCGGTCTTCAGGTTGCCGATGTAACCGGTGAAACGGTGATACATCTTGTCCTGCAGCTTCTTGCCGGTGACGGCAATCTTTTCTGCATTGATGACGACCAGGTAGTCGCCGGTATCAACGTGCGGGGTGTAGACCGGCTTGTGCTTGCCACGCAGACGGCGGGCCAGCTCGGTGGCGAGACGGCCCAGGGTCTTGCCCTCGGCGTCGACGAGGTACCAGTCGCGCTGGACGGTCTCGTTCTTGGCAGTGAAAGTGCTCATGAAGAACTCTAGGTTAGGTCGGGCTCATTGCGGCGAAAGGCTCGCCGGAACTCTGCCACGCGTTGTGAAAAGGTGAAGCGTAAGAGGCGGGATTGTACGCAGGTCAGACCAGGGTTGCAAGCAGGGCCCTGACCGGGTTGGCAGGGGCGCGGGGCCGGGCGAGAATCGCGGGGTCTTCCGCCCCACCGTGTACCGCCATGACCGTGCTCCGCCAGATCACCCCGCTGGACCACCTGCTGACCGAGGCGCAGCGCGCCCTGGACACGGTGTTCGGCAACCCGCCGGCGGCCCGCTCCTATCCGGCTGCGGACACCGACGAGCCGGGCATGGACAGCACCGAACGCCGCCACGCGGCCGGCCTGATGCGGATCAACCACGTCGGCGAGGTCTGCGCACAGGGCCTGTACTTCGGCCAGGCCGCCGTGGCCCGCGACCCGGCCACGCGTGAACATCTGCTGGAAGCGGCCCAGGAAGAAACCGACCACCTGGCCTGGTGCGCCACCCGCCTGGGCGAACTGGACAGTCGTCCGAGCCTGTTCAACCCGCTCTGGTACGCCGGCAGCTACACCATCGGCACCCTGGCCGGGTTGCGTGGCGACGGCTGGAACCTGGGCTTTGTGGTCGAGACCGAGCGCCAGGTGGAGGCGCACCTGGACGAGCACCTGGTCGACCTGCCGGCCGGCGACCTGCGCAGCCGCGCGGTCATCGCCGTGATGAAGGAAGACGAGGCCCGCCATGCGGACCACGCCGAGCAGGCCGGCGCACGCCGCCTGCCGTTCCCGATCCCGGGCGCGATGGCGCTGGCTTCCAAGGTCATGAAGACCATCGCCTACCGGCTGTAAGCCCCGGGGAGTGCCGGCCGCTGGCCGGCAACCACGCAGGCACCGCAGAAGATCAGGAGGTTGCCGGCCAGCGGCCGGCACTACCGATTAATTGGGCGAGACCAGCTTCAGGCCGATCACACCGGCCACGATCAGGCCCACGCAGGCCAGGCGGGCCGGCGATGCGCTGTCATTGAACAGGTAGATGCCCAGCACCGCCACGCCCATGGCGCCGATGCCGGTCCAGATCGCGTAGGCCGTACCAACCGGAATGCTCTTCATCGCCTGGCTCATCAGGTACAGGCTGATCAGGGCGGACACCACCGTGGCAACGGTGGGCAGGGGTTTGCTGAAGCCTTCGGAGTACTTCATTCCAAGGGCAAAACCGATCTCGAACAGGCCGGCCAGCAGCAGGTAGATCCAGGGCATGGGTGGGGGCTCCTTACCTTTTTTGAGAAAAACGAAACGGCCCGGTGTTTTCACACCGGGCCGTGGGTCGGTACATCACCGTGGAACTATAACGCGTGCGGGGCACTGGTTCCACGGGGCGGGTCGTCCCGGCTGAGCGGCGATGCCTGCGGGCATCGCACATGGGGTTTACTCGGACAGGTTCCGGCCGTGGAACAGCTCTTCGATCTCGCGCTTGAGCAGCGCTTCGATCTTCATGCGTTCCTTGAACGACAGGTTCTTGGCCTTTTCCTCGAACAGGTACTGGTCCAGGTCGAAGTCCTTCAGGTGCATCTTCGTGTGGAAGATGTTTTCCTGGTAGACGTTGACGTCGAACATCTCGTAACGCGACTTGATGTTCTTGGCCAGGAAGTTCTGGATCGAGTTGATCTTGTGATCGATGTAGTGCTTCTTGCCCTTCACATCGCGGGTGAAGCCACGGACGCGGTAGTCCATGATCACGATGTCCGACTCGAGGCTTTCGATCAGGTAGTTCAACGCCTTCAACGGCGAAATGACGCCGCAGGTGGCCACGTCGATGTCGGCGCGGAAGGTGGCGATACCTTCCTGCGGGTGCGTTTCCGGATAGGTGTGCACGGTGATGTGCGACTTGTCCATGTGCGCGACCACGGCATCGGAGATCAGCTCCTTGCCGGCCTGCTTCTTGTCGATCACCGGTTCTTCGGAGATCAGGATGGTCACCGAGGCACCCTGCGGGTCGTAGTCCTGGCGGGCCACGTTCAGGATGTTGGCGCCGATGATCTCGGCGACATCGGTCAAGATTTGAGTCAGCCTGTCGGCGTTGTACTCTTCATCGATGTATTCAATGTAACGCTGACGCTCCTCTTCGGTGCGCGCGTAACACACGTCATAGATGTTGAAGCTCAGCGCCTTGGTGAGGTTGTTGAAACCCTGCAGCCTCAGGCGAGGCAACGGCTTGACCACGGCGGTCGATTCCTGTGTAAGAAGGGAAAGGGGGAATTATGGGGCAAACTGTCCCCGGGGGGAACGTGAAGAGCGCTCACATCTGGCACACTGTTTGCCCTTAACAATTGCGCTGGTTAAGCTCCGCTATCGACCCCGTGAATCCGTTCATGCGCAGAGGGAGCGCTCCTATCGTGTCAACCGTGCGCCTAGCTAGCAGTCCACTGGCCCTGGATATCGCCACAATCGATCGTTTCCTGGCGCACAGCCACAGGCGGCGATACCCCACCCGTACCGACGTCTTCCGACCCGGTGACCCGGCGGGAACCCTGTATTACGTCATCAGTGGCTCGGTTTCGATCATGGCCGAGGAAGATGACGATCGCGAGCTGGTGCTGGGCTACTTCGGTGCCGGCGAGTTCGTCGGCGAGATGGGCCTGTTCGTTGAATCGGACCGCCGCGAGGTGATCCTGAGGACCCGTACCGCCTGCGAGCTGGCCGAAATCAGCTACGAGCGCCTGCATCAGCTGTTCCTCGGCCCGCTGTCGGCCGATGCCCCGCGCCTGCTGTACGCGCTGGGCCAGCAGATCTCCAAGCGCCTGCTCGACACCAGCCGCAAGGCCAGCCGCCTGGCATTCCTGGACGTTACCGACCGGATCGTGCGCACCCTGCACGACCTGGCGCAGGAGCCGGAGGCGATGAGCCATCCGCAGGGCAGCCAGCTGCGCGTCTCGCGCCAGGAACTGGCCCGCCTGGTCGGCTGCTCGCGCGAAATGGCCGGCCGTGTGCTGAAGAAGCTGCAGACCGACGGCCTGCTGCATGCCCGCGGCAAGACCGTGGTGCTGTACGGCACCCGTTGACCGTTGAGCACCCGGTGGGTGGTGCGGACCTTGGTCCGCACTCCTTGGCGCGCTAGGCTCGGTACATGGAACTGAGCAGCGCATTCTGGTGGTTCATCCTCATCGGCCTGGGCGCCCAGCTGGTGGACGGCGCGCTGGGCATGGCGTTCGGCCTGGTGTCGTCGTCGGTGATGCTGGCCATGGGCATTCCGCCCGCGCAGGCCAGTGCAGCCATCCACACCGCCGAGGTGTTCACCACCGGCGCCTCCGGCGTGTCGCATCTGGTCGCCGGCAATGTCGATAAGCGCCTGTTCCTGCGCCTGGCGCTGCCCGGCGCAGTAGGCGGCGCAGTAGGTGCCTACGGGCTGACCCAGCTGCCCGGCGAGGTGATCCGCCCGCTCATCTATCTCTACCTGCTGGTGCTGGCCATCATCATCCTGGCGCGTGCCGCCGGCCGCCTGATGCCCAAGGGCGAGGTCAAGCGGGTGCCCGTGCTGGGCTTCGTGGCCGGCTTCCTGGATGCCAGCGGCGGGGGCGGCTGGGGACCGGTGGCCACCTCCACCCTGCTGGCCCGCGGCGGCCAGGCGCGCACCACCATCGGTACGGTGAACGCGGCCGAATTCGTGGTCACCCTGACGGTTTCAGCTACGTTCCTGCTGTCGATGGGCCTGCATCACCTGCAGATCGTGGCCGGCCTGCTGATCGGCGGCATGATGGCCGCACCGGTGGCGGCACTGCTGGTGAAGCGCCTGAAGGAGCGCTGGGTACTGGTGGCCGTCGGCGTGCTGGTACTGGGCATCAGCCTGTTCCAGATCGGGCATGCGCTGACCGGGTATCTGGCGCGCTGAACGTTTGCCGGCCAGCGGCCGGCACTACCAGGACGGAAAAGGGGTAGTGCCGGCCGCTGGCCGGCAGATCCATCACCGTGCGGCGGGATCAGGCCTTGTCGCCGCCACGGTCCACGCAGCCCCAGTTGAGGATGCGGGTGCCGGCCGGCAGCACGCGGCGGAAGAAGTCCACGCGGCCCGGCTTCGGGTTCACCACCACCGGCGCCTTGGCGGCCAGCAGCAGCGGCAGGTCGGCAGTACTGTCGGAGTACGCGACGTCGATGTCGCCATAGCCGCGCTCGCGCAGCATGCGCATCTTCTCTTCGTTGTGGCAGTGGCGGGTCGGGCCGACGCCGCCCAGCCGCGGGCCGACCTCGGTGCCGATCACCGGCACGTCCTGGTGGGCCACGAAGGCCAGGATCGCGCGCGCCAGTTCCGGCGGCGCGCCGGTAGCGACCACCACGCGGTCGCCCTTGGCGCGGTGCGCAGCAAAGACCTCCAGCGCCTGCGGCAGCAGCTTGGCGCGCATCTGCGCCTCGTTGCGCAGCACGTAGGCGTCGATCACCTTGTTGAAATCACGCGCACGGTGCAGGCCGAAGCTGCCGATCCACACATAGACCGAAATGCCGGTGCGACGCGTCGGCAGCATCGCCACCAGCGGCCCGGCGATCGGCGTGACCAGCAGCGCCGCCAGCATCCGCAGTGGGTTGCGCTTGATCAGCGAAGCGAACAGGTGAGTGCCCGAATCGCCGTCGTAGAGGGTGTGGTCGAAGTCGAAGACCACCAGCGGCGCATCCTCGCGCGGCGTCGGATAGTGCGTTGTCATGCCGCGAAGAATAGCTGACGCAGGCCCTCGCCCGGCTCTTCCACGCGCATGAAGGCCTCGCCGACCAGGAACGCATGGATACCGGCATCGCGCATCAGCGCCACGTCCTGCGGACCGAGGATGCCGCTCTCGGTGACCAGCAGGCGATCGCGCGGCACCGCCTTCTGCATGTCCAGCGTGGTCTGCAGCGACACCTCGAAGGTGCGCAGGTTGCGGTTGTTGATGCCGATCATCGGCGCCGGTACCTGCAGCGCACGCTCCAGCTCGTCGATGTCGTGCACTTCCACCAGCACGTCCATGCCCAGCGACAACGCCAGTTCGGACAGCGTGGCCAGCTGGGTGTCGTCCAGCGCGGCGACGATCAGCAGGATGCAGTCGGCGCCCAGCACGCGCGCCTCGTACACCTGGTAGGCGTCGATCACGAAGTCCTTGCGCAGCACCGGCAGCGTGCAGGCTTCGCGGGCCTGCTGCAGGTAGGCGTCGGCGCCCTGGAAGAAGTCCACGTCGGTCAACACCGACAGGCAGCTGGCGCCACCGAACTCGTAGCTGACCGCGATGTCGGCCGGGCGGAAGTCCGGGCGGATCACACCCTTGGAGGGGCTGGCCTTCTTCACCTCGGCAATCACCGCCGGGTCGCCGTTGGCCACCGCCGCCTGCAGCGCGCGCACGAAGCCACGTACCGGCGGGGCGCTGGCCACGGCGGCCTGCAGCTCCTCGAGCGGGCGCTGGGCGCGGCGCTGGGCCACTTCTTCGGCCTTGCGGGCCAGGATCGTCTGCAGGATGTCGCTCATCGTCTTCGGTTCGGTGCGGGGGCGGTGAGGACGGCCATTATCGGCCATCAAGAGGGTCAGGCTGAACCGCGCGCTCAGGCAACCAGCGCGCGGGTAGTCTCTACATACTGCTGCAGGCGCTGGCGGGCGCTGCCGTTGGCGATGGCGGCACGGGCGCGGGCCAGGCCGTCGCCGATGTCGCTGGCCACGCCGGCCACGTACAGCGCGGCGCCGGCATTCAGGGCCACGATGTCCAGCGCCGGACCGGGCTGGTTGTCCAGCACCGCGCGCAGCATCGCAATGGACTGCTCCGGGCTGTCCACGCGCAGGTTGCGGCTGGCCGACATGGCGATGCCGAAGTCTTCCGGGTGGATCTCGTACTCGCGCACCTTGCCATCGCGCAGCTCGCCCACCAGGGTGCCGGCGCCCAGCGAAATCTCGTCCATGTTGTCGCGACCCCAGACCACCATGGCGCGTTCGGTACCCAGCTCGCGCAGCACCCGTGCCTGGATCCCCACCAGATCGGGGTGGAACACGCCCATCAGTACCGACGGTGCGCTGGCCGGGTTGGTCAGCGGGCCAAGGATGTTGAAGATGGTGCGCACGCCCATCTCGCGGCGGACCGGCGCGACCACCTTCATCGACGGGTGATGGATCGGCGCGAACATGAAACCGATGCCGGTCTGTTCGATGGCCGCGGCCACCTGCGCCGGCTGCAGCTCGATGGCCGCACCCAGTGCTTCCACCGCATCGGCGCTGCCGGACTTGGACGACACGCTGCGGTTGCCATGCTTGGCCACGCGCGCACCGGCCGCAGCGGCGACGAACATCGCGCAGGTAGAGATGTTGAAGGTGTGCGAGCCATCGCCACCGGTGCCGACGATGTCGACCAGGTGGGTGCTGTCGGCCACCGGCACCGCCAGCGCGAATTCACGCATGACCGTGGCCGCCGCGGCGATCTCGTCGATGGTTTCCTTCTTCACGCGCAGGCCGGTGAGGATCGCGGCGGTCATCATCGGCGAGACGTCGCCGCGCATGATCTGCCGCATCAGGTCGACCATTTCGTCGAAGAAGATTTCGCGGTGCTCGATGGTGCGTTGCAGGGCTTCCTGGGGGGAGAAGCTCATGGGAATGCTCCTTGGATCAGGCCGCCGGACGCTGCAGGAAATTGCGCAGCAGGGCGTGGCCGTGTTCGGTGAGTATGGATTCGGGATGGAACTGCACGCCTTCCACCGGGAACTGGCGGTGGCGCAGGCCCATGATCTCTTCGATCGAGCCGTCGTCGTTCTCGGTCCAGGCGGTCACTTCCAGGCAGTCCGGCAGGCTGTTCTTGTCCACCACCAGCGAGTGGTAGCGGGTGGCCTGGTAGCGGTCCGGCAGGCCAGCGAACACGCCCTTGCCTTCATGGCGGATCGGCGAGGTCTTGCCGTGCATGATGTTGCCGGCACGGATGACCGTGCCGCCGTAGACCTGGCCGATGCCCTGGTGGCCCAGGCAGACGCCGAGGATGGGCGTGGTCGGGCCCAGGCGCTGGATCAGCTCCAGCGACACGCCCGCTTCGTTGGGCGTGCACGGGCCGGGCGAGATGACGATGCGCTCGGGCTTCTGCGCGGCGATCTCGTCCACGCTCATCGCATCGTTGCGCACCACCTTCACCTCGGCGCCCAGCGTCTGCAGGTACTGCACGAGGTTGTAGGTGAAGCTGTCGTAGTTGTCGATCATCCACAACATGGTCAGGTTCCGTCGCTTATCAGGAAAATGGCGTACACGTTTTCGGTGTAGGTGATGGGACCGGCCTCGATCGACTCCGGTGCCATGGGTGCGGGCGCTGCAGCGCTGCCGGTCAGGGTGATATCGGTAAGGCGTGGCTCAGGCACGCCGCTCACCTCACCCTCGACCGGCTGTGGCCATCGGCCGGCCTGGATGCCATAGGCGAAGTCCGGGGCCACGTCGGAGATGCTGTACAGGCCTCGCAGCTGGGTGCCGTAGGCCTTGGCCAGGCCCTGTGCGGAC
This sequence comes from Stenotrophomonas sp. WED208, assembly GCF_040984485.1. NCBI lineage: Bacteria > Pseudomonadati > Pseudomonadota > Gammaproteobacteria > Lysobacterales > Lysobacteraceae > Stenotrophomonas > Stenotrophomonas sp. WED208. The sequence continues at coordinate 351,367 of NZ_JAZARB010000001.1, read as the reverse complement.
TCGCGGGTCCTGGCCGCGGCCTCGCCCTTGAGTTCGCGGCGCAGCGCCACTTCGCCCGAGTAGGTCGGGGCCACGCTGCTGACCTGCAGGTTCTCGTTGGCCTTCAGTGCAGCCAGCGTTGCCTGCATGGCCTGCACACTGGCGAAGCTCGCACGCAGCTGGCGCGCCACGCGGGTACCGATGAAGACCTGCTTGCCATTGTCGTAGCGATGGGCTGGACCGATCCGCAGGTTGTCCGCACGCACGCTGCCTTCCACCGCCTTGTTCTGCTTGAACAGCGCCAGCACGCGCGCGACGTTGTCCTGCACGCGGCGGCGCGCGGCGTCGGCATCCATGTCGGTCTCTTCGATGTTCAACTGCAGGCCGAACCGGTCCGGCATCACCACGCGGCGCGCCTCGCCCTTCACCAGCAGGTGCGGCTGCGAGGGAATGGTATTGGCCTGCGCCCACGCAGACGGGGCCATCGTGGCCAGCAGTGACGACCACAGCAATGCGCTCAGCAGCTTCATGCAGTACTCCTTGTCTTGAACGGGAACGGCGGAACGACCACGGCGCAGCGGCCGTGGCGAGGCAGGCTTACAGGCCCTTGGCGGCCTGGGCGACGGCGCGGAACAGCGCGCGGCCCTTGTTCATCGTCTCGTCCCATTCCTTGTCCGGGTCCGAGTCGTAGACGATGCCGGCGCCGGCCTGCACGTACAGGCGGCCATCCTTGATCACCGCGGTGCGGATCGCGATCGCGGTATCGGCGTCGCCGTGCCAGCCGATGTAGCCGATGCTGCCGGCGTAGACATTGCGCTTGATCGGTTCCAGCTCGCGGATCACTTCCAGCGCACGGATCTTCGGCGCACCGCTGACGGTGCCGGCCGGGAAGGTGGCGCGCAGCACGTCGGCGTAGCTCAGGCCCGGCTGCAGCTGCCCGGTCACTTCGCTGACGATATGCATGACGTGGCTGTAGCGCTCGATCACGAACTGCTCGCCCACTTCCACGGTGCCGGCCTTCGATACGCGACCAGCATCGTTGCGGCCGAGGTCGATCAGCATCAGGTGCTCGGCACGTTCCTTCGGATCGGCCAGCAGCTCGGCTTCCAGCGCCAGGTCCTGCTCGACGGTCGCACCGCGCGGACGCGTGCCGGCGATTGGACGCACGGTGACTTCGCCATCCTGCAGGCGCACCAGGATTTCCGGCGAGGAACCGACCACCTGCAGGTCGCCGACATCGAGGAAATACATGTACGGCGAGGGATTCAATGCGCGCAGCGCGCGGTACACATCCACCGGGCGCGCCTTGAACGGCACGCTCAGGCGCTGGCTCAGCACCACCTGGAAGATGTCGCCGGCACGGATGTATTCCTTGCTGCGCTGGACCGCATCGACGAAGCCTTCGCGGGTGAAGCCGGAGACGAAATCGGACTCGTCCAGCACGTCGCTGTTGAGCGGCGCGGGATAGCCGGCCCCCGGTGCGCGCAGCTTGGCGGTCAATGCATCCAGGCGTGCCTGGGCCTGCTCGAAGGCACCGTCGACACGCGGATCGGCATGCACGATCAGGTACAGCCGGCCCTTGAGGTTGTCGAACACCGCCAGCTCGTTGGAGTCCAGCAGCAGGATGTCCGGCGTGCCCAGCTCATCGCGGCCGGCCGGCGGCGCCAGGCGCGGTTCGATGTAGCCGATGCACTCGAAACCGAACCAGCCGACCAGGCCGCCGGTGAAGCCCGGCAGGCCTTCCAGCTTCGGCACCGAGTGGGCGCTGCGCAGTGCCTCGACTTCGGCGAACGGGTCGGCCACCTCGCGGGTTTCCACCACCTGGCCGTCTTCGCGCACGGTCAGCGTGTGGCCGTGGAAGGCGTACACGCGACGCGCCGGCAGGCCGATGATCGAGTAACGACCAAAGCGCTCGCCGCCTTCGACGGATTCAAACAGGTAGGTATTGGGGCCGTCGGCGAGCTTCAGATAGACCGAAAGCGGCGTGTCCAGGTCGGACAGCACTTCACGGACGACGGGAATATGGGTGTGGCCTTCAGCGGCCTGCAGCTGAAACTGAGCGTGCGAGTTCAAGACGACTTTCCTTCCGGGACACAGCGTTATGGGGGCGGACGACGGCAACGGGCCACCATCGCCACCAACGGCGTGCGGAAGAAAGGGTATGCGGGGTCGTCAGGCTGGACACCCCTTGACTGTATCGCAGCTTGGACGGGAGGGGAACCCTGTGAAACTGAACCACGGGCCGCCCCGGGGCGGCCAGGGAGACCGGCGCTACGCCGGGGCATTCTCAGCAGAGGCCCCAGCAAGCAACGGGCATCCGGTCGGCAGATGCATCCGCACCCTGCCCGGCACGCACGCGATGCGGAACTGGCGGGCTTGTACCGGTTCGCCGTCCAGGTTGAGCGTCAACGGGCGCTCGGATTCCACCTGCAGCCACGGCAGGCGCGCGCGCGTTGCCAGCTGTTCCAGTGCGGCCTGGGTGCCCGACTTCAGCATCTGGCCGAGCGTGGCGGTGACTTCACCCTCCAGCTCCGGAAGCACCGTCACGTCCAGCTGCCCATCATCGATCAGTGCCTGCGGGCACAACTGCTGGCCACCACCGGCCTGGCGGCCATTGCCGATGCCGAGCGCGATGAAGTCGCCCTCCCATGCGAAATCCGGACCTGACAGGCGCGCATGGATCGGCTCGATCCGCCCCAGCTTGGCGATGCCGGTGATCACATACGCCAGCCCGCCCAGCATCTTCTTCAAGCCGGCATCGGTCTCCACCGTCACCTGCGTGCCGAAGCCCCCGCTGGCGAGATTGGCGCACCACCAGGGCGTGCCATCGGCGTCCACGCGCAGCAGATCGATGGCGTGCGGCACCGCCTGCGCGATCAAGGCAAAGGCCTCCTTCGGCGCGGTCGGAATGCCGGCCGAGGTGGCGAAATCGTTGGCGGTCCCCATCGGAATCAGTGCAAGCGAGGGCAACGCATCTGCCGCTTCCTCACGGTGCGCCAGCGTCTCGGCCACGGCACTGAGCGTGCCATCACCACCGGCAGCGACGATCACGTCCACGCCATGATCGATGGCCTCGGCCACGTAGCGCTCGGCGTCACCGTCCTCCCAGGTCACCCGCACGTCCAGCTGCACGCCTTGCCCACGCCAATGACCGACCGCGTCGCGCAGCGCGTCATTGCCTGCGGATTTTCCGTTGAGGATCAGGCGCCAGCGCGGGGTGGTCATGCGGTGCTTCCAGGACGGGGGTGGCACAGGCTAGCAATGCGCCGTTTGTCCGCAGTGAATGTCACGCAGGTGTCATTCAGCTGCTGGAGAATGGAAGGCCATAGCAGGGACGACGGATGGAGGCAGGATCAGCCTCCCACGCATGCAGCGAGGCCACGCCAGTGATTGGCGTGGCTTTTTTTTCGGAGCTCGGAGGGCGTGCGAACCAAGGTTCGCACCCACCGGGTTGCGGTTCACACACACCAGGTTGGTAGATCCACGCCATGCGTGGATGCACTTCGCCTCAGCCGTTGGCGAACTCGTGCAACGCCTGGCCCTGCAGCCGGTACACCGTCCACTCGTCCTGCGGCGTGGCACCAGCGGCGGTGTAGAACTCGATGGCCGGGGTGTTCCAGTCCAGCACCGACCATTCGAAACGGCCGCAGCCTTCGGCCACGGCCTGGCGTGCGATGTACTTCAGCAGCGCCTTGCCGGCGCCCACACCACGCTTTTCCTGGCTGACATACAGGTCTTCCAGGTAGATGCCCTTGCGGCCCAACCACGTGGAGTAGTTGTAGAAATACACCGCATAGCCGATCGCTTCGCCGTCGACTTCGCAGATCAGCGCGCGGGCCGTGGCATCGGCGCCGAACAGGCTCTCGGCGATGCCGATCTCATCGGTCTGCACCGAATGCTCGGCCTTCTCGTAGATGGCCAGTTCGCGGATGAAATGCAGGATCAGGCCGGCATCAGCCACAGTGGCCGGACGGATGTTCAACAGAGCCATGGGCGAAAAAGGGATGGAGGGAATCAGGCGAGCTTAATCCCCTCCGTCCCTTTTTTGTCAGCGTGCCGCAGCGACATTCGCGCGCATCTGCGCGATCACGTCCTGGTAGCTGGTCTTGGCGTTGAAGATGGCCGAACCGGCAACGAAGGTATCGGCGCCGGCGGCGGCGATCTCGCCGATGTTGTCGGCCTTCACGCCGCCGTCGATCTCCAGGCGGATGTCCTTGCCGCTGGCGTCGATCATCTTGCGCACCACGCGCAGCTTGTCCAGCGCCGAGGGAATGAAGGCCTGGCCACCGAAGCCCGGGTTGACCGACATCAGCAGCACCAGGTCCAGGTCATCCAGCACCCAGTCGAGGATGTCCACCGGCGTGGCCGGATTGAGCACGATGCCCGGCTTGCAGCCCAGCGAGCGGATCAGCTGGATGGTGCGGTGCACGTGGCGGCTCGCTTCCGGGTGGAAGCTGATGTAGGTGGCACCGGCTTCGGCGAAGTCCGGGATGATGCGGTCCACCGGCTCGACCATCAGGTGCACGTCGATCGGCGCGGTCACGCCGTGCTTGCGCAGGGCCTGGCAGACCATCGGGCCGATGGTCAGGTTCGGCACGTAGTGGTTGTCCATCACATCGAAGTGGACCCAGTCCGCGCCGGCGGCGAGGACGTTGTCGACTTCCTCGCCGAGGCGGGCGAAGTTGGCGGACAGGATGGAGGGGGCGATGAGGCAGTTGGACATGGCCGGGCCTTGCAACGAGGGGAAAGTGGGTCAGCGCTTGCGCAGGGTCTTGATGCGGTCGTAGGCGGCATTGATCCGCCGCGACTTCTGCTCGGCCTGCTGCTGCAGCTCGGGGGCGGCGCCGCCGAGCTTGTCGGGGTGGTACTGCGAGATCAGCCTGCGGTAGGCGCGCTCGACCTCGGCATCGGTGGCCTCGGAGGTCAGCCCCAGCTCCCGGTACGGGTTCTCCTTGTTCAGGCGGAACCAGTCCGAGTCGAAGGCGTGGCCGATCAACAGGCCGACCACCGCGCCGAACAGCGGATTGGGCCGGAACAGCAGGGCGCCGGCGATGAATCCGAGCAGTTTTCCGTACCAGCGCATGGCGCTCCGGGGTCGACCGACGAAATGGACGCTCATTTTACGTCACAGCGGGCCCGGACCGCTTTACACTAGGCCGCCCGCTGGTCAGCGGGCCCGCCGGGTCCGTTGGGCAGCAGCCGTATCGACAACGCCCCAGGAGTGCCCGTGCCAACCACGCTGTTGCAATCCGATCTCCCCGGCCTGCCCTTGCGCCATCGCGGCAAGGTGCGTGATGTGTTCGATATCCCGCGCGAGCGGCTGCCAGCCGGAACCCCGCCGGGCGAATACCTGCTGATGGTGGCCACCGATCGCCTGTCGGCGTTCGACGTGGTCCTGCCCGACCCGATCCCGGGCAAGGGCGAGATGCTCTGCCAGGTCTCCAACTTCTGGTTCGCCAAGACCGCGCACCTGATGCCCAACCACCTGACCGGCATCGACGTGGCCAGCGTGCTGCCCGAAGGCGTGGACCCGACCCTGTACGCCAAGCGCGCGGTAGTCACCCGCAAGCTGAAGCCGGTGCCGGTGGAAGCGATCGCCCGCGGTTACCTGATCGGCAGCGGCTGGAAGGACTACCAGCGCACCGGCAAGGTCAGCGGCATCGACCTGCCGGACGGCCTGCGCCAGGCCGAGCAGCTGCCTGAGCCGATCTTCACCCCCTCGACCAAGGCCGCCGTGGGCGACCATGACGAGAACATCGATTTCGATGCGATGGTGAAGCAGGTCGGTGCCGAGATGGCCGAGCGTGTGCGCGACGCCACCCTGCGCATCTACAAGTTCGCCGCCGATTACGCCCGCGAGCGCGGCATCATCCTGGCCGATACCAAGTTCGAATTCGGTACCGATGCCGATGGCCGCCTGTACATCATGGACGAGATGCTGACGCCGGATTCCTCGCGTTACTGGCCGGCCGACGAGTACGAGGTGGGCACCAGCCCGCCGAGCTACGACAAGCAGTTCGTGCGCGATTACCTGGAGACGCTGGACTGGGGCAAGACCGCCCCGGGCCCGACCATCCCGGCCGAGATCATCGAGCGCACCCGCGCCAAGTACGCCGAGGCGCTGCAGCGCCTGGCCGGGATCAGCGTCGACTGATCCCCTGCGCCCCCGGCCGGTCTGGCTGGGGGCGTTCTGAATGCGGTACCGCCGGCCGCTGGCCGGCAACCTCGCGAACTCGGCTATGCTCTGGCTTGCCGGCCAGCGGCCGGCACTACCGTTGTCCGAGGAAGCGACGCAGCATGCAGACATCCACCGAGCTTGCGCGGCCGATCGACCGCTATTTCGCCAGCTACTCCGACGACCACCGCAATGTGATCAACCAGCGCATCCACGTGGTGGCGGTACCGGCAATCCTGTGGTCGGTGGTGGCCCTGCTGTGGTGCCTGCCGCCACTGATCACCTGGCTCCAGTACGGCATCTGGTCGGCGTTCGCGATGTTCAGCGCCTGGTGCTTCTACAACAAGCTGTCGCGCCCGCTGGGCATCGGCATGCTCATCCAGTTCTTCGTGTTCGGCTGCCTGTGCCGCCTGCTGGAGGCCGAGATCGGCCTGCACAACCTGTTCTGGCTGGCGGTGGGCGTGTTCGTGGTGGCCTGGATCGCGCAGTTCATCGGTCACAAGTTCGAGGGCCGCAAGCCCAGCTTCCTGACCGACCTGACCTACCTGCTGATCGGCCCGGCCTGGGTGATGGCCAAGTTCTACCGCAAGCTCGACTGGCGCTACTGACCTGCCCGTGGCCGACCGCGCCCCTCGTTTCCTGAACGGGCAGATTCCGTCACCCGCACTCCACGACGGCCCTGCCAGCCTGCACCGGTGATCCGTTCCCCATCGCCCGCCCGTCGACGGCAGCCCCTGTGCGACAGGGCCTGCGGTCTCCCTGCGTGGGCGTAGGGTGTCCCCCGAGGGCAACCGGGGAGGGGCCGCAGCAACGTGATGCTGCGCTGCAGAAAAAATGAATCAGCGGACGTTACATGCAATTGATCGCTGTTCGATGGGTTTCGGCGACATTTCGCAGCCTGTTATCCTCCCTGACCTGCTCGTGAATCATGGATTCCCTGCATGCTCCCCAGCCTGCCCCTGCTGCTGGCCCTGCCGTTCCTGATGGCAGCGGCTGTTGCGGCCTTCCCCCGTAGTTCGCGCTCGACTGCTGCCTGGCTGGCGGCGCTGGCGCCGTTGGGCGGGCTGGCCATCCTCGGCTGGCTGACCCCGTCGGTGCTCGACGGCCAGGTGGTGCGGACGATGGTCCCTTGGCTGCCGCAGATCGGCCTGGACTTCACCCTGCGCCTGGACGGGCTGGCCTGGATGTTCGCCGGGCTGGTGCTCGGCATCGGCGCGCTGGTGGTGCTGTATGCGCGCTACTACCTGAGCCAGCAGGACAACGCCCACCGCTTCTACTGCTACCTGCTGCTGTTCATGGGCGCCATGCTGGGCATGGTGCTGTCGGGCAACCTGCTGTTGCTGATGATCTTCTGGGAAATGACCAGCATCAGCTCGTTCCTGCTGATCGGCTTCTGGTCGCACCGCCAGGACGCCCGCGAGGGCGCACGCATGGCGCTGGTGATCACCGGCGGCGGTGGCCTGGCCCTGCTCGGTGGCGTGCTGCTGATCGGCCGCATCGTCGGCAGCTTCGACCTGGACGTGGTGCTGGCCGCCGGCGAGCAGATCCGCGCCAGCGCGCTGTACCCCTACGCCCTGTTCCTGGTGCTGGCCGGCATCTTCACCAAGAGCGCGCAGTTCCCGTTCCACTTCTGGCTGCCGCACGCGATGGCGGCGCCCACGCCGGTCTCGGCCTACCTGCATTCGGCCACCATGGTGAAGGCCGGCGTATTCCTGCTGGCGCGCCTGCACCCGGCGCTGGCCGGCAGCGACCTGTTCTTCTACACGGTCAGTGGCATCGGCGCGCTGACCCTGCTGATCGGTGCCTGGAATGCGATCTTCCAGCACGACCTGAAAGGCCTGCTGGCGTACTCGACCATTTCCCACCTTGGCCTGATCACCCTGCTGTTCGGCCTGTCCACGCCGATGGCGGTGGTGGCCGGCGTGTTCCACATCCTCAACCACGCCACCTTCAAGGCCTCGCTGTTCATGGCCGCCGGCATCATCGACCACGAAACCGGCACCCGTGACATGCGCAAGCTGGGCGGCCTGCGCAGGCTGATGCCGTTCACCAGCGCGCTGGCGATCATCGCCTCGCTGGCGATGGCCGGCATCCCGCTGCTCAACGGCTTCCTGTCCAAGGAAATGCTGTTCGCCGAAGCGCTGACCGCCGGCGGCGGCCCGGGCGCCATGCGCACGGCGGTGTCGATCGCGGCGCTGCTGGCCGGTGTGTTCGGCGTGGCCTACAGCCTGCGCTTCGTGCACGACACCTTCTTCGGCCCCGGCCCGCACGACCTCGACCGCGTGCCGCATGAGCCGCCGCGCTGGATGAAGGTGCCGGTGGAACTGCTGGTGGTGATCTGCGTGGCGGTGGGCGTCGCCCCGGCACTGACCGTGGCGCCGGTGCTGCATGCCGCCGCGGCCTCGATCCTCGGCAATGCCATGCCCGAGTACAGCCTGGCGGTATGGCACGGTTTCAACCTGCCGCTGGCAATGAGTGCGATCGGCGTGGTCGGTGGCGTGGCGCTGTACTTCGGCCTGCGCAGGCTGATCAATCTGCACGGCGTGGAAACCCGTACCACCGGCCGCAATGTGTTCCATGCGCAGCTGGATGCGCTTTCCGCGCTGGCCATGCGCCTGACCAACGGCATCGCCAACGGCAGCCTGCAGCGCATGCTGCTGGGCCTGGTGCTGGTGGCGATCGTGGTCGCCGCCGCACCATTCGTGGCCAATCCGGCCTCGCCGAACTGGACCGCGCCGCAGCCGATCCCGCTGCTGGGCTGGGCGCTGTGGCTGGTGATGATGGCCTGTGCGGTCGCCACCCTTCGCGTCTACAAGCAGCGCCTGCTGGCGGTGCTGCTGGTCGGCGGCGTCGGCCTGATGGTGGCGCTGACCTTCGTGTTCCTGTCCGCGCCCGACCTCGCCCTGACCCAGCTGCTGGTGGAGATGGTGACCCTGGTGCTGATGCTGCTGGGCATGAACTACCTGCCCGCGCAGTCCGGGCCGGAGCGGCCACGCTGGCGCAAGCGCCGCGATGCGGTGATCGCGATCATCGCCGGTGCCGGCCTTGGCGCGCTGGCGTACTCCGCGATGACCCTGCCGCCGAACACCATGGCCGGCGAGCTGCTGGGCCGGGCACTGCCCGAGGCCTACGGCCAGAACGTGGTCAACGTGATCCTGGTCGACTTCCGCGGCTTCGATACCTTCGGCGAGATCACCGTGTTCGGCATCGCCGCGCTGGTGGTGCACGCGCTGCTGCGGCGCACCCGCATGGCGCCGGAGCAGATCATGCCCGGCCCGCCAATCAAGCTGCCGGTGCCGGCCGACCTGGCGCAGATCATGTTCCCGCTGACCCTGACCGTATCGATCTTCCTGTTCCTGCGCGGCCACAACGCGCCGGGCGGTGGCTTCATCGCCGGCCTGGTGCTGGCGGTGCCGCTGCTGATCCAGTACGTGATCCAGGGCACCGCGTCGGTGGAATCGCGCTTCGGCTTCGACTACATCCGCTGCATCGGCACGGGCCTGTTGATCGCCCTGCTCAGCGGCAGCGCGTCGATGCTGTTCGGCGTGCCGTTCCTGACCAGCGGCCACCTCGACCTGCACCTGCCGCTGATCGGTGACGTGCCACTGGCCAGCGCCATCGGCTTCGACATCGGCGTGTACCTGGTGGTGTTCGGTGGCGCCATGCTGATGCTGTCGATGATGGGCACGATCAAGCCGTCGCGTACCCGTACCGCCCGCAAGGGTGAGATCGACCTGCAACGCCGTTCGGCACGCACCGGGGAGATGCACTGATGGAACTGGCCCTGGCTACCGCGATCGGCGTGCTGACCGCGATCGGCGTCTACCTGCTGCTGCGTGCGCGCAGCTTTGACGTGATCCTCGGCATGACCTTCCTGTCCTATGCGACCAACCTGCTGATCTTCGCCGGTGGCCGCGTGGTGCTGGGCAAGGCGCCGGTGCTGCAGGAAGGCGTGGACAGCCACCTCGGCAACTACACCGACCCGCTGCCGCAGGCCCTGGTGCTGACCGCGATCGTGATCGCCTTCGCGATGACCGCCGTCAGCATCGTGCTGGCCATGCGCAGCCGCAGCGACAACCACAGCGACCATGTGGACGCCCACGAACCTGACGAAACCGGACCAGGCGACGACGCGCCGCCGCGCCAGGGCGAGGATCGCGCATGAACCATCTGGTGATCCTGCCGATCCTGATTCCGCTGCTCGGTGCCGCACTGTCGCTGTTCGTCGAGCACCGCCGCTATGGCCCCAGGGTGCAGCGCACGGTGGCCTGGACCTCGCTGTCGGCGCTGGCGCTGGCGGTGGGCCTGCTGTTCGCATCGACCGTGGGCGGTGACATCAACGTCTACCTGCTGGGCGACTGGCCGTCGCGGCTGGGCATCGCGCTGGTGGCCGACCGGCTGTCGGCGTGGATGCTGCTGACCACCCTGCTGCTGGCCATTCCCTGCCTGCTGCATGCCTGCTCGGGCTGGGACCGTCGCGCACCGCACTTCCATGCACTGTTCCAGTTCCAGCTGGTCGGCCTCAATGGCGCGTTCCTGACCGGCGACATCTTCAACCTGTTCGTGTTCTTCGAGGTGATGCTGATCGCCTCCTACGGCCTGCTGCTCAGTGGCGGCCGCGGCCTGCGCATGCGCATCGGCCTGCACTACGTGGTGTTCAACGTCACCGCCTCGACGTTGTTCCTGATCGCACTGGGCCTGCTGTACGCCTCGCTGGGCTCGCTGAACATGGCCGAGCTGTCGCAGCGCATCGCCGAGGTGCCGCCGGCGCAGTTGACCCTGGTGAAAGCGACGATGGGCCTGTTGCTGCTGGTGTTCTGCGCCAAGGCCGCATTGATGCCGCTGTACCTGTGGCTGCCGGAAGCCTATTCGCGCGCACCGGCTGCAGTCGCCGCCCTGTTCGCGATCATGACCAAGGTCGGCCTGTACTCGGTGCTGCGCATCCAGATGCTGTGGTTCGGCGACGATGCCGGTGCGATGGCCGGCTACGGCCGCGACTGGCTGCTGTGGGCCGGCGTGGCAACGCTGGTGCTTGGCGGCCTCGGTGCGCTGGCCGCGACCCGCCTGCGCGTGCTGATCTCGTACCTGGTGATCGTCTCGGCAGCCACGCTGTTCATCGCCTTCTCGGTAGGCACGCCGCAGGTGCTGTCCGCCGGCCTGTACTACCTGCCGCACAGCAGCTTCGTCGCCGCCGCACTGTTCCTGATTGCCGACCTGATCCGCCGCCGTCGCGGTGGCGCCAGCGACCGCAAGGAAGTGGTCGCGCCGATGCCGGGCAAGGAAACCCCGGCGGTGCTGTTCCTGATCGGCGCGGTGTCGGTGGCCGGCCTGCCGCCGCTGTCCGGTTTCCTGGCCAAGGCCGCGCTGCTGGCCGGCATGCCGGCGCAGTACACCGGGCCGGTGTGGACCGCGGTGCTGGTCAGCAGCCTGCTGGTGATCATGGGCCTGACCCGCGGCGGCATCCGCCTGTTCTGGCGCGTACCGCCGGTCGAGGCCGATGCACCGAAGCCGCGCAAGGCACGCCTGCGCCGGGTCGAGCTGTACGCGGCCTGCATCCTGCTGGCCTACGGCATCGGCATGACCCTGGCCGCTGCACCGCTGATGCGCTACACCGACGCCACCGCCGCACAGCTGCTGCACCCCAGCGAGTATGTGCAGCAGTTGCGTGCGACCCCGCCGGAGATCCGCCAGCCATGACCGCCCAGCGCTCCCTGTTCCGCCGCATCATTCCCTCGCCGATGCTCAGCATCATGGTGGTGGCGTTCTGGCTGCTGATGTCCGACAGCTTCACCCTCGGCCAGTTCGTGCTGGGGCTGGTGCTGGGCGTGGTGGTGCCGCTGTTCGCCGCGCGCCTGGACCGCGAGTTCGCCCGCATCGGCACCCTGCGCCCGCTGCCCAAGCTGCTGTGCGTGACCCTGTGGGACATCCTGATGTCCAACATCCGCGTGGCGATCCAGGTACTGGGCCCGGAGAAGAACATCCACCCGGGCTTCATCTGGCTGCCGCTGGACATCGCCAACATCCACGGCATCGCTGCGCTGACCAGCATGATCACCCTGACCCCGGGCACGGTCTCGGCCGCGCTCAGCGACGACCGCAGGTTCCTGCTGGTGCACGTGCTGCACCTGGAGGACCCGCAGGACCTGATCGACACGATCAAGCGACGTTACGAAGCCCCGTTGATGGAGATCTTCCCATGACTGGATTCCAGATCATCCAGACCACGCTGGTGGTGTGCATGCACGTGGTCGGGCTGGCGATGCTGCTGGCCACCTGGCGCCTGCTGCGCGGCCCGACCGTGCCCGACCGCATCCTCGCGCTGGACACCCTGTCGGTGACTGCCATTGCAGAGCTGATGCTGTTCGGCATGTACCTCAACTCAGCGATCTATTTCGAAGCCGCACTGGTCATCGCCATGCTCGGCTTCGGCAGCACCGTGGTGCTGAGCAAGTTCGTGCTGCGCCGGGACATCGTCGAATGATCACTGCGATCCAGATCGGCCTGTCGATCCTGCTGCTGTTCGGCTGCTTCTTCATCCTGGTCGGCGCACTGGGCCTGGTGAAGCTGTCCACCTTCTTCAAGCGGCTGCACGCACCGACCAAGGCCAGCACGCTGGGCGTGGGCTGCGTGCTGGTGTGTTCGGTGTGCTACCACATCTTCCTCGGCCAGGACCCGCAGCCGCGCGAGCTGCTGATCACCGTGTTCCTGTTCATCACTGCACCGATCAGCGCACACATGATGGCCAAGGCCGCGCTGTCGCTGCTGATGGAAACCCGCCCCAGCCTGCCCGGCAACGAGCCGGCTGCTGAAGAGCAGCTGCCGCCGCCGGAACCGGTGCGGGAAGAAGAAACCACGCAGAACCGGTAAATCCGGTAGAGGCCGACCTTGGTCGGCGCCTTGTTTCCCCGAGTGCCAACCAAGGTTGGCAGCTACCGGGTAATCGGCGGGGTGACAGGTGGGTGCCGACCTTGGTCGGCACGGAGCCAACCGCATCCACGCGTGGCGTGGATCTACCGACCGCAATGCCTGGTAGAGGCCGACCTTGGTCGGCGCTTTGTTTCCCCGAGTGCCAACCAAGGTTGGCAGCTACCGCATCATCGGCGAGGTGACCGGTAGGTGCCGACCTTGGTCGGCACGGAACCAACCGCATCCACGCATGGCGTGGATCTACCGACCGCAATGCCCGGTAGAGGCCGACCTTGGTCGGCGCTTTGTTTCCCCGAGTGCCAACCAAGGTTGGCAGCTACCGCATCATCGGCGGGGTGACCGGTAGGTGCCGACCTTGGTCGGCACGGAGCCAACTGCATCCACGCATGGCGTGGATTTACAACGCTGGGGCACCCACCAGCAGCAGTTCCAGCACGAACCAGCCCGTGAACGCGACCAGCAGGATCCCGCCTTCGCCGCGGCTGATCTTCAGGTCGCCGCGCAGCATGGGGTACAGCACCAGTGCGAAGGCCAGCAGCGCCGGCAGTTCCAGGCGTACGAACGAGGCCGGCAGCGCCAGCGGCTGCAGCATCGCCATCGCGCCGATCACCAGCAGCAGGTTGACCACGCTGGAGCCCAGTACGTGCCCCAGCACCATGTCACCGTGACCGCGACGCGCGGCGGCGATGGCGGTGGCCACCTCCGGCAATGCGGTGCCGATTGCAACCGGCAGCAGGCCGACCAGCAGTGGCGTCCAGCCCAGCGCCGCACCGAAGTCCGCTGCGGCACCCACCACCAGGCGCGCGCCCCAGTACAGGGTCAACGCCGCGATCAGCACGCGCAGCACGTTCAATGGCAGGCTGGTGCGGCTCAAGGCGGACTCGGCGATGGTCGCCTGCACGTCCGCGCTCTCGCTGCGGCCACGGCGCAGCAGCAGCACCTGCACGACGATGAAGCCGGCCACCAGCACGCCACCCTCCCAGCGCACCAGGCGCCCATCCAGCCCGAACAGGATCAGCAGCACGCCCGCTGCCAGCAGCGACCACCACAGCACCGTCTGCAGGCGCGCGCGCAGCAGCAGCGGGGCGGCGATCGCCGCCATGGCCAGGGTCAGGCCCACGTTGACGATGCTGCTGCCTACTGCATTGCCCAGCGCCAGCTCGGGTTGGCCGACCGCCAGCGCGCGCGCGTTGACCGCCAGTTCCGGCAACGAGGTGGTCACCCCGAGCAACAGCAGGCCCGCAGTGAACGGGCTGGCCCCGAAGCGCTGGGCCAGGCCGGACACGGCCTTGACGATGGAGTCCCCGCCCAGCGCCAGCAACAGCAGGCCGAGCAGGAACCAGGCAATGGCAATAGCGATCATCGAGCACTCCCCCAGCGGTCGTGGCGCGATTCTACGCTGGCCCCGCGCGCATGGCTGGGCCGTGGATCAAGGATCAGCCACAGCCTTCCACATAATCGACCTGCGGGGTCTGCCCGACCCGCCATGCACTCACCCGGCCATCAGCGCCAAGCGCAAAGTCGATCACCGCAGCGCCGTCCTGCGCCGGGCGCACGCGCAGGTGCTGGGCCTTCTCGTCGTATTTGTCAGGGCCGACGTCGGCGCGCTCGGGGTACAGCACCTGCAGCTCGCCGAGGGTCATGCCGACCTTGCCGCCACCCGGTGCGGTGATCGCGGGGCTGCGCACGTCATAGCGCACCAGCTTGCGACCTTCGATCATCAGGCGCGGGTCTTCGGCGTCCTGCGGATGCAGGAAATAGCAGCCGTCGTTGCTGTCGTCGGCCGGCAGCGGCGTGCCGCTGGCGTCGGCACCCAGCCCCTGCAGTGGCGCGCCGAAGCCGCTGCGGACCTCGGCGATGCCGGTGCCCAGCGTCGCGCCGGCGAAGCCATCCAGGCGTGCCGGGCCCGGTTCCGCGGCTGCAATGGGTGTGGCTGCCGGGCTGGCGGAGGCGCCTGCGCTGGATGGCGTGGTAGCGTCGGCCGCGGCGGGTGCCTCGGCATTGCGGTTGCAGGCGGCGAGCGACAGCAGCAACAGACCAGCAATCGGGAGGTGCTTCATCGGTGCGGTTCCCTGGCACGAAGGTGGCTGCACGCTAGCGCAAGGTGCGTGCAGGCGTTGCATTGTCATCGCGGTTTCATCGCCTTCGTTCAGGCTCGGCGTGCACCGACTTGGCTGTCCCTCCCATGCAACCGCGCAAGACCGATCTCGCCCGAACCGCGCTGCAGGCTCACCGCGCGCCGCTGGACATGCGCCAGCGCCGGCTGCTGATCCTGTGCGACGGCCAGCGCAGCATCGCCGAACTGACCGGCCTGCTCGGTGCGGAGGCGCCGGCGATGGTCATCCAGCTGGTGCAGGCGGGCTACCTGAGCACAGGGCAGGCCACTGCGACGCCCACGCCCTCCCCCAGCGCTGTCATCGCTCCCGAACCGGTTGCTGCAGCACCGGCTCCGGCTGCAGCGACTGCCACACCGGTCGAACGCCGCCGCTCGCTGGTGGCCGCGCGCATCTACGTGCTGGGCATCCTGGAAATGCAGCGCCACCCGCAGGCGGCGGCGCTGTTCCGCGACCTGCAGCAGGCGCGAGCGGAAGACGAGGTGCTGCAGCGGCTGCAGTCGGCGATGCAGATGCTGCCCGCGCTGACCTCGGACGGCTACTGCCAGCGCGTGCGGCAGCGCCTGCTGGAGGCGCTGCCACTGGAGCATTGCGATGCGTTCGCCGAGGCCGCTTGAAGAAAAAGGGGACGGAGGGGATTAAGTCGTTTCAAGCACACGTGCGCTGTTTGCGACTTAATCCCCTCCGTCCCCTTTTCCGGGTCAGCGGAAGTTGTTGCGCAGGCCGTTCCAGCACTGCTGGTAATCGCCCTGGCGATGGCCGGCCGCCAAGGCCTGCGCGGTCGGGCGGATCACCGCGCGTGTCTCGAACATGAAGGCCATCGTGTCCTTGATCACGTCCGCCTTGGACAGGTCCGCATTGGAGGCCTTGTCGAAGGTCGGCGCATCCGGACCGTGGCCACTCATGCAGTTGTGCAGCGACGCGCCGCCCGGCACGAAGCCTTCGGCCTTGGCGTCGTAGGCGCCATGCACCAGGCCCATGAACTCGCTGGCGATGTTGCGGTGGAACCACGGCGGGCGGAAGGTGTTCTGCGCCACCAGCCAGCGCGGCGGGAAGATCGCAAAGTCCATGTTGCTGGTCCCCGGCGTGTCGCTGGGCGAATGCAGCACCAGGAAGATCGACGGGTCCGGGTGGTCGTAGCTGATCGAACCGATGGTGT
The DNA here is from genome assembly GCF_040984485.1 of Stenotrophomonas sp. WED208. Classification (NCBI taxonomy): domain Bacteria; kingdom Pseudomonadati; phylum Pseudomonadota; class Gammaproteobacteria; order Lysobacterales; family Lysobacteraceae; genus Stenotrophomonas; species Stenotrophomonas sp. WED208. Next base: position 335,013 of record NZ_JAZARB010000001.1, on the reverse strand, counting down.
TGAAGCGGCGCAGGTCGTAGCGGTACGGCGCGTAATTGCCATGCCAGGCCACCACGTCCAGCGGCGAATGGTCGATCGGCGCACGCCACAGGCGGCCCTCGAACTTGGCGATCAGCTCGAAATCACCATCGACATCCTCGAACGCCGCGTGCGGGGTCTCGAAGTCGCGCGGGTTGGCCAGGCCGTTGGACCCGATCGGACCGAGGTCCGGCAGTTTCAGCAGCGCACCGTAGTTTTCGCAGATGTAGCCGCGGCTCGGGCCATCGGGCAGTTCGACGCGGAAGCGCACGCCGCGTGGGATCACCGCGATCTGCTGCGGCTCGATCTCGATCACGCCCAGCTCGGTCAGCAGGCGCAGGCCGCCCAGCTGCGGCACGATCAGCAGCTCGCCATCGGCATCGTAGAAGTAGCGGCCGACCATGTCGCGGTTGGCGGCGTAGAGGTGGATGCCCACGCCGGCATGCGCATCGGGCGAGCCGTTGCCGCCCATCGTGTACAGGCCCTCGACGAAGTCGGTCGGCAGTTCCGGCAGCGGCAGCGGGCTCCAGCGCAGCTGGTTCGGCGAAGCCGGTTGAGCGCCGAAATCGCACTGCAGCCGCGACTGCGCGAACGGCGTGAATTCGCCATGGGTCACCGCCGGGCGGATCCGGTACAGCCAGCTGCGGCGGTTGCTGCCGCGCGGCGCGGTGAAGGCGGTGCCGGTCAGCTGTTCGGCGTACAGGCCGTGGGCCACCTTCTGCGGCGAGTTCTGTCCGACCGGCAGCGCGCCGGCGACGGCCTCGGTGGCGAATTCGTTGCCGAAACCGGACTGGTAGCCGCGGGCGGTGATGGCGGTGGACATGGGGGCTCCTGAAAAACGGCGAGACCGGAACGGGAAGCAGCCGAGCATGGCTCGGCTCTACAGATGAGCAGGCGCCGGGCATGACCCGGCGCTACCGTTGAACGTTACAGCACGCCGCGGCGGATCTGGTCGCGCTCGATGCTTTCGAACAGCGCGGTGAAGTTGCCTTCGCCGAAGCCTTCGTTGCCCTTGCGCTGGATGATCTCGAAGAAGATCGGGCCGATGCAGTTCTGGGTGAAGATCTGCAGCAGCTTGCGCTGGTGGGTTTCCGGATCGGCATCGATCAGGATCTTGTTCTTGGCCAGGCGCGCCACGTCTTCACCGTGGTTCGGCACGCGCTGGTCGATCACGTCGAAGTAGGTCTCCGGCGTATCGAGGAAATCCACGCCCTGCGCGCGCATCGCTTCAACGGTCTCGTAGATGTTCTCGGTGAAGCAGGCGATGTGCTGGATGCCCTCGCCCTTGTACGCGTCCAGGTACTCGTTGATCTGGCTCTTCGGGTCGGACGATTCGTTCAGCGGGATGCGCACGATGCCGTCCGGCGCGGTCATCGCCTTGGACACCAAGCCGGTCTTCAGGCCCTTGATGTCGAAGTAGCGGATCTCGCGGAAGTTGAACAGGCGCTCGTAGTAGTCCGACCACTGCTGCATGTTGCCGAAGTACAGGTTGTGGGTCAGGTGGTCGATGAAGGTCAGGCCGAAGCCCACCGGGTGCAGGTCGGCACCGGCGATCGGCTCGTAGTCGCCATCGAAGATGCTGCCTGCGCTGCCGTAGCGGTCGACCAGGTACAGCATGCAGTCGCCGATGCCCTTGATGACCGGCGCGCTGACCGCCTTGCTGTCCGGCTTGAAGGCGATGGCTTCGGCGCCGTTGCCCAGCGCGGTCTGGTAGACCTCCTGGCCCGGCTTCTTGAAGCGGATGGCGAAGCCGCAGGCGCACGGGCCGTGCTTTTCGGCGAAGTCCGAGGCGAACGAATCGGGGTCTTCATTGACCAGGAAGTTGACGTCGCCCTGGCGATAGACGGTAATCGGACGCTGCTTGTGCTTGAGCACCGCGCTGAAGCCCATCTTCCGGAAGTACTCGTGCAGCTCCTGGCCACGGCCGGCCGGGGCGGCGAATTCGACGAACTCGAAGCCGTCGATGCCCATCGGGTTCTCGAAGGTGGTGACCTGCATGCCGGGGTTGGGGTGCGAGGCGGTCGGGACTGCGGTATTCATGGCGTGGCTCCGAATCGGTACCGCATCGGTACAAACCAGGTGCGGGCAGGTAGGGACCCGGCGAGAATGCAGGGTCTGGACCCAACCCTTATAGTTACACTTGAAACCACCAGCAAGGTGCACCGCAACATGAGCCCCGATCCCGCCTCGACCCGCCTGCGTGCCTCGCACGTCCTGCTCGACCTGGAACAGTTCCTTCCGTACCGGCTGAGCGTGCTGTCCAACCGGGTCAGCGGCAACATCGCCAAGCTATACGGCGATCGTTACGGTCTGGCGATTCCCGAGTGGCGGGTGATCACCATCCTGGCGCTGTACCCGGGCTCCTCGGCCAGCGAGGTCTCCGACCGCACGGCGATGGACAAGGTGGCGGTCAGCCGTGCCGTGGCCCGCCTGCTGGAGCGCGGCTTCATCAAGCGCGAGACCCACGGCGACGACCGCCGCCGCTCGGTGCTTGCCCTGTCGGCAGCCGGTTTCGAGGTGTACGAGACCATCGCGCCGATGGTGATCGAGATCACCCGCAAGCTGATGTCGGTGCTGAGCGACGAGGAAGAGCAGGTGCTGGAAAAGCTGATCCTGCGCCTGGCCGGCGAAGGCCTGGAGCGGATGGGCGAAGGGGTCTGAAAGAAAAAGGGGACGAAGGGGATTAAGTCGTATCACGCACACATGTGCTGATTGCGGCTTAATCCCCTCCGTCCCCTTTTTTCAGCTCAGATGCTTGCGCCGCGCATGGATCCACGGCACCGCCAGCGCAGCGATGGCTCCCCCGGCGAAGCCCAGCGAGGCGGCAACCGTAGCCGCTTCGACCGCACCCGGCAGCGCCAGCGCGGCAGCCACCAGCAGCAGCGACGGCAGGCCGACGAAGGTGCCCAGGAAGAAGTGCCAGCGCGGTGACCAGGTGTTGAGCTGCAGCAGGCTGACCGGCTGCCAGGCGTCAGACGCGGCGTCCTCGGCGATTTTCGCCACGACCTTGCCCAGGTCCACTTCCGGCAGCGCGCGTCCCTGCCGCGCGGTCGCCAGCAGTTCCGCAACCGCCTCCACCGGCGGGAAACTGGACGGCCACGCGACCGGTGCCGGCACGCCGTAGGCGGTCAGCAGCGGCACGCTCAGCCACGGTGCCACCAGCGGGCGCATGCGGCGGCGGCCCTGCACGCACCAGAGCTGTGGCTGGCCGTGCGCGGTGACGCTGTACAGCGCCAGTTCGTTGGCCGGCGGGTAACCGAGCATGGTCACCCGCGCTGCCAGGCTCTCCTGGCCCATCGCGCGCAGGAAGCCGGGACGGCTGCGCCCTTCCTGCATCCACGCCAGCCCCAATGCACCCACCAGATAGGCCTCCGCCACGTCCTTGCTGCCGGCGGTTGCGCGCTCGTCGCTGGCCAGGTACCAGGCCAGCGACTTTGGTTCAGAGACGTCCTCCAGGCCCCAGCGGCTGTCGTCACCCAGCACGTGGCGCACCGGCAGGCGCGCCGGCGCGGTTTCACCACGTTCGCCCGGCTGCAGGAACGGCAGCACGCCCTGGATGAACGTGGACAGTTCGATCGCACGCACGCCTTGGCCCTGCCACTCCGGCGGCAGCAACCCGGCCAGCTGACCTTCGGCAGCCAATGCATCGAGCCGCGCCTTCTGCTCGACCAGCTTCTGCACCGCGCCCTTCAGCACCACGTTGTCGGGCAGCGCGATCTGCGGCAGGCGGTGACGCGGCGGTGCCAGTTCAACGGTGTCCTCGCCGGTACCCGCGTCATCCAGCAGTGCCTCCTGCGGCGGCAGGGTCACGCCATCGCCTGCTTCGCCGTCGGCCAGAGTGCTGGCAGGTTCGGGCAGTCGTTCGGCGTGGTCGCTGTGCATGGGCATTCCGGTAGGGTGCATCGACGGGATGTCGACTGAGGTCCTTGCCGGTAACGGCGTACGTGCGGTGAAGTTGAGATGCCGATTCGGAGAGTGTGACGGCGCGCGCAATCGACCCACGTCACGCGTGGATGTGCCTCAGTGCCGACCAACGGTCGGCACCCACCGGGGGTGGCGGTCAGCGGTCGGCATCCACCGAAGCTGCCGGCCAGCGGCCGGCACTACCCTATTCCGGTTTGTCAGGTGCCCACTGCTTGAGGAAGGCGGTCACCCGTGCCGGCTGGAAGGCGTCGCCCTTGCGCAGTTCGCCGGTCGCCTGCGACACCAGCAGGCTGCCATCGGCATTGAGCACCAGCAGGTGCGGGTAGTCGCGCTCCATTTCCGGGAACTGGGCGAAGAAGGCGGTGTTGGGCTGTTCGTCGCTGGCGTTGACCTTCACCCACACGTAGTGGGCATCGCGGAAGCGGCGCAGATCGCCGTTGCCTTCCACCAGCTCGTCCAGCGCCTGGCAGCGATCGCAGGCGGCGTTGCCGACCTCCAGCAGGATGCGCTTCTTGCCGCGCTGGGCTTCCACCTTGGCGGTGGCCAGATCGTCGGCGGGATCGCGGGCCGGATCGAACTGCGCGCCGAGCCCGGCGATGGCGGCGATGTCCGCCGCCACCGGGGTGTTGCCCGAGGCCACCGGTTCGCTGGGGTCAGCGACCGGTGGCTCGGTGGGTCGGGTATCCAGAGGCTGCGTGGGCTCGGCGACGGCAGGCGGTTGCGGTTGGGAACAGGCGCCGATCAGCGCCGCACAGACCACCACCATTGCACCACCGAGCTTGCTGCGCATGCCTTCTACCCTCTCATCATCATTTGACGCCGTGCATCAGCTTGTTGATCAGCGGGGCGACCAGGAACAGCACCACGCCGGAGCCGATCAGGGCCCAGAACCCGAAGGTATACCCCTTCAGGGCCGACTCGACCGTCATGCCGCCTTCACCACTGACCACACCGGCGAAGATGCCCGACAGGTTGTTGCCGATGCCGGTGGACAGGAACCAGCCACCCATGCCGAAGCCGACCAAGCGCACCGGGGCCAGCTTGGTCACCATCGACAGGCCGATCGGCGACAGGCACAGCTCACCCACGGACTGGATGACGTAGACCATGAACAGGGTCCAGAACGGGATCTTGCCGTCCACGACCATCTGCGACAGGGCGAACATCAACAGCGCGAACGCGGCGCCGTTGAACAGCAGGCCCAGGCCGAACTTGCGCGGGATGGACGGATTGGCGCGGCCCATGGCCACCCAGATCCAGGCGATGACCGGTGCCAGGGTGATGATGGCCACCGAGTTGACCGACTGGAACCACGCGGTCGGGAAGGTCCAGTCACCGAACTGGCGGTTGACGATGTTCTCGGCCAGGAAGGTGAACGAGCTGCCGGCCTGCTCGAAGAACATCCAGAACATCACGTTGAAGGCGAAGATGATCAGCATGGCGATCACGCGGTCGCGCTGTACCTTGCCCTCGCGGATGCCCTCGACCAGCAGCAGCACGGCCAGCGCGGTGAACATCGCGCCCAGGATCCAGGCCAGCGCGGTGGCGCCGGTGGCCAGCAGGAAGTACGCGACCGGGATGGCGACCACGGCACCGATCAGCACCATGATGATGCGACCGAAGCCTTCAGCGCCGGCCGGCGGTGCACCGATGCCCTTCAGGCCGGCACGACCGATGTAGAACCACACCAGCGAGATCAGCATGCCCACGCCCGAGGCAATGAACACGACCTTGTACGACGGCATTTCGGTGGTACCGAAGACCTTGCGGGCCAGGTACTCGGTCAGCACCGGGGCGATCATCGCGCCGATGTTGATGCCCATGTAGAAGATGGTGAAGCCCGAATCGCGGCGCTCGTCCTTCAGGCCGTACAGCTTGCCGACCATGGTCGAGATGTTGGGCTTGAACAGGCCGTTGCCGACGATGATCGTGGCCAGGCCGAGCTTGAAGATGTGCTCCTGCGGCAGCGAGATCATGAACAGGCCCGCGGCCATGATGATCGCGCCGGTCAGGATCGAGCGCTGGTAGCCCAGGACCCGGTCGGCCACGTAGCCACCGAAGATCGCCGCGGCGTACACCAGGGCCAGGTAGGCACCGTAGATGCGGCTGGCGTCGCCTTCACCGGCAGCGTTGCCGTTGTAGAACTGGGCGACGATGTACAGCACCAAGGCCCAGCGGATGCCGTAGAACGCAAAGCGCTCCCAGAACTCGGTCATGAACAGCATCCACAGCGGGCGCGGATGGCCCAGCGTGGTCTTGAAGTCCGGCAGCGCCGGCTCTGGGGTGTTCGCAGTGGCGTTTACGCTCATGCGGATTTCCTGGTTCGGTGGATGACGAGCACGTCCGATGTGCAGTTGGAGCAACGCGCGAGGATCACCGACTTCTGGCGTTCACGTCAAATACACGCCGTTTGAGGCAGGTCATGGCCTGCTCGCTGAACTTGCATCTGAAACGATCCAGCCAATCGCCGGGGGCCAAGCTGAATGGGGATCACCCCAGTTCTGCCGGGGGCGCGGCCTGCAGGCTGGTGCGTACCTGGAACAGTTCGGGGAAGAAGGTCAGCTCCAGCGCCTTGGCCAGGAAGCCCACCCCGGACGAGCCGCCGGTGCCGCGCTTGAAGCCGATCACCCGCATCACCGTGCGCATGTGTCGGAATCGCCACAGCTGGAAGGCGGTCTCTAGGTCCACCAGGTCCTCGCACAGCGAGTACTCGCGCCAGTAGCGGTCGGTGTCCTGGTAGATGCGTTCGAAGACCGGCTGCAGTGCGTCGTCGGCCACATGCGGCTGGGTCCAGTCATGGGCCTCGTAGACTGCCGGGACGGCATGGCCGAAGCGGGCCAGGTACTTCAGGAATTCCTCGTACAGGCTGGGCGCTTCCAGCACGCTGCGCAGCTGGGCCTGCCCGGCCGCGTCGTGCTCGAACACCTGCAGCATCTGCGCGTTCTTGTTGCCCAGCAGGAACTCGATGTAGCGGTACTGCAGCGACTGGAAGCCCGACGACGGGCCCAGCACGTCGCGGAAGCCCATGTACTCGGACGGAGTCAGCGTTTCCAGCACCGACCACTGCTCGGTGAGCTGGCGCAGCACCTGCTTGCTGCGCGCCAGCACCTTTCGGCATTGCCAGACTTCATCGCGCTGCAGGAAGCCGATCGCGGCACGCAGTTCGTGGCCCAGCAGCTTCAGCCACAGCTCCGAGGTCTGGTGCTGGATGATGAAAAGCATCTCGTCGTGGTGCGGCGGGTTGGACAGCGGCTGCTGCGCGCTGAGCAGCTGGTCCAGCCGCAGGTAGCCGCCATAGGTCAGGCGCCCCTGCAGATCGGTGTGGATGCCGGCTTCGAGATCGCGTTGGTTGTTGTCGACGGACATGGGTGCGGCCAGATCGGGGGCGGCAAGGGTAGCGCGTTGCCGCCGTGCTGGCAGCCGCCACCTCCATACCCGGGCGTGCGGAAGGCCGTGGAGCATCGCCCGATGCCGGGCCTGCGCGTGGAACCGATCAGGCCGTTGCGCGGGCAGTCAGCCAGAGGCATATTCTGATGCTTTGCAGCAACGACTGAATACGTTGTTGTTATTGGCCCCCCACCCGCCGGCAGGGGTAAAACGGGGTGTCGCCGTGTTGCGCCGCAGGAAGGCTATTCCGTACGCGTTCCTTAACATGGCGATTCATATCATTTGTAACTTCTCTGTCGAAGGTGCAGTACGCAATGACGGTTGCCGCTGAATTCAAGATCGAATACCTGCAGTACCTGGACACGGACGGCAAGCTCGTCCGCGATGACCTGCCCGCGTCGCTGCGCGACCCCAAGGTCCTGGTACCGCTGTTCAAGCAGATGCTGTTCGTACGTACGTTCGACAGCAAATCCATCGCGCTGCAGCGCACCGGCAAGCTCGGCACCTACGCCGCCTGCCTGGGCCATGAAGCCGCGCACGTGGGCATCGGTGCCGCGATGCAGAAGGACGACGTGTTCGCACCTTCGTACCGCGAGTATGGCGCGATGTTCATGCGTGGCGTGCGCCCGCACGACGTGCTGATGTACTGGGGCGGCGACGAACGCGGCAACGATTACGGCGGCAACGCGGCCAAGGACTTCCCGTTCTGCGTGCCGATTTCCACCCAGTGCCTGCACGCCGCAGGCGCTGCGCTGAAGTTCAAGCTCAACAAGGAACCGCAGATCGCGGTGGCCGTGTGTGGCGACGGCGGCAGCTCCAAGACCGACTTCTACGCGGCACTGAATTCGGCGGGCGCCTACAAGCTGCCGCTGATCCTGTGCATCGTCAACAACGGCTGGGCCATCTCGGTTCCGCGTTCGGCCCAGACCGGTGCCGAAACGCTGGCGCAGAAGGGCCTGGCCGGCGGCCTGCACTGCCTGCAGGTGGACGGCAACGATCTGATCGCAGTGCTGGCGGCGATGGAGCAGGCGCGCGAACGTGCGCTGGCCGGCAACGGTGGCACCGTGCTGGAACTGATGACCTACCGCCTGTCCGACCACACCACCGCCGATGACGCACGCCGCTACCGCGACGACGCCGAAGTGAAGGATGCCTGGCAGCGTGAGCCGATGCTGCGCCTGCGCAAGTACCTGATCAACGCCGACGCGTGGAGCGAGGACGAGGAAACCGCGTGGGTCGCCGAGTGCGGCGCGCGCGTGGACGAGGAAGTGAACTTGTACCTCAACACGCCGGTGCAGCCGGTCGAGGCGATGTTCGATTTCCTCTACGCCGATCCGCCGCAGGACCTGCTGGCCCAGCGTGCCCAGGCGATCGCCCTGGAGAAGCGCCATGGATGAGATCAAGAACGGCGCGCCCGGCGCGCACACCAACGCCGCCGACAGCGCCGCCGTCGCGCGCGGAGAAGAGAGCATGACCACCACCCCCATCACCCTGATCGAAGCCATCACCCAGGCACTGGCCTGGGAGCTGGAGCACGACCCGTCGGTGCTGGTGCTGGGCGAGGACGTGGGCGTCAACGGCGGCGTGTTCCGCGCCACCGCCGGCCTGCAGCAGCGCTTCGGCTCCGAACGCATCCTCGACACCCCGCTGGATGAAACCACCATCGCCGGCCTGACCATCGGTCTGGCGGCGCAGGGCATGAAGCCGGTGGCCGAGGCCCAGTTCGACGGTTTCATGTACCCGATGGTCGACCATATCGTCTGCCACGCCGCCCGCCTGCGTTACCGCACGCGTGGCCGCCTGCACTGCCCGATGGTGCTGCGCGTGCCGTGGGGCGGTGGCATCCGCGCGCCGGAACACCACAGCGAAGCCAACGAGGCGATCTTCACCAACGTGCCGGGCCTGCGCGTGGTGCTGCCGTCGTCGCCGCAGCGCGCCTACGGCCTGCTGCTGGCCGCGATCCGCGAGCCGGATCCGGTGATCTACATGGAGCCCAAGCGCATCTACCGCCAGTACAAGGAAGTGGTCGTCAACGACGGCGAAGCCTTGCCGCTGGACGTCTGCTTCGTGCTGCGCGACGGCACCGACGTGACCCTGGTGACCTGGGGCGCGCAGGTGAAGGAAGCGCTGGAAGCGGCCGACAAGCTGGCCGGTGAAGGCATCAGCGCCGAAGTCATCGACGTGGCCACGCTGCGTCCGCTGGACTTCGCCACCATCGCCGAATCGGTGGCCAAGACCGGCCGCTGCGTGATCGTGCAGGAGGCCCCGAAGACCGCGGGCTTCGGCGCCGAGATCGCTGCGCGCCTGGCCGAGGAATCGATCTACGACCTGCTGGCCCCGGTCGAGCGCGTTACTGGCTACGACACCCACATTCCGCTGTTCCGCCTGGAAATGAAGTACCTGCCGAGCGTTGAGCGGATCGTGGCTGCGGCCAAGCGCGCGGTGGCGGCCGGCTGACATGCGGGCCCGCCTTCTGGGGGCTTACCGCAGCCAGTATCCCAACCCGCTCCGGTTCCACACCGGCCAGATCGTCGAAGTAGGTGTCCGTGACGAGGAATGGCCGGCGTTTGCCTGGGTACGCACCAACGATGGGCGCGCTGGATGGGCGCCCATCGCCTGGTTGCAGCTGCTGGACGAGGGTCGCGCCGAAGCGCTGTGCGACTACGACGCCCGCGAGCTGGATGTGGAAAGCGGCGAGATGGTGAAGCTTCATCACGAACACGGCGGGTGGTGGTGGTCCGAGCGCGCCAATGGCGCGACGGGTTGGCTGCCGGCCCGCGAACTGGAACTGCTGGAAGAGAACTGCAAATGAGCCAGACCAAGAACTTCAACCTGCCCGACCTGGGCGAAGGCCTGCCGGACGCGACCATCGTCGAGTGGTTCGTCAAGGAAGGCGATGTGATCAAGCTGGACGAGCCGCTGGTCTCGATGGAGACCGCCAAGGCCGTCGTCGAAGTGCCGTCGCCGTTCTCCGGCAAGGTGCTGAAGCTGTCCGGCGCTGCCGGCGACATCATCCCGACCGGCTCGGTGCTGGCCAGCTTCGAACTGGACCCCAACCTGCCACAGCGCGCGGATGGCCAGGACACCGGCCACAGCCACGGCCATGCTGCACCGGCCGCGGCACCGACCCCGCCGCCGCTGCCGGCCGCTGCCGCGCCGGTGGCCGCCGAAGCGGCCAAGCCCGCCGCCGCCGAGCGTGATGACGCCGGTACCGTGGTCGGCGCCATGCAGAGTTCCAACGCCGTGCACGCCGAGCAGGCGCTGGCCGTCGGTGGCGTCAAGGCCGTGCCGGCCGTGCGTGCCACCGCGCGCAAGCTGGGCGTGGACCTGTCCCGCGTGCGCGCCACCGGCGCCGATGGCGCGGTGACCATGGCCGACGTCAAGCAGGCAGCTGCGGATGGCAGCGCCAAGATCGGTGCCGCTCCGGCTCCGGCCGCTGCTGCCTATGCCGCGCCGGCCCCGGCGCAGGTGTCTGCCCCGGTGCAGAGCGAAGCCCGCACCCCGCTGTCTGCCGCCGGCAAGCCGATGCGTACCCAGCCGCCGGGCGTGATCGCCAAGGGTCAGCCGGAACCGCTGAAGGGCGTGCGCCGCAACATGGCGCGCGTGATGGCCGATGCGCATAGCAAGGTCGTGCCGACCACGCTGAACGACGATGCCGACATCCACGCCTGGCTGCCGGGCAACGACGTCACCGCGCGCCTGGTGCGTTCGATCGTGGTCGCCGCGCAGAAGGTGCCGGCGATGAACGCCTGGTTCGACGGTGAAGCGCTGACCCGCACCCTGCACGCGCAGGTGGACATCGGCATCGCCGTGGACACCGACGACGGCCTGTTCGTGCCGGCCCTGCGCAACGCCGACATGCTCGATGCACGCGGCATCCGCGAAGGCGTCAACCGCCTGCGCGAGCAGGTGGAATCGCGTTCGATCGCCGCCTCGGAACTCAGCGGCTACACCATCTCGCTGTCCAACTTCGGCATGTTCGCCGGCCGCTACGCGACCCCGGTCGTGGTGCCGCCGTGCGTGGCCATCGTTGGTGCCGGCCGTGCCCGCCACCAGATGACCCCGGTGATGGGCGGCGTGGAAGCGCACAAGGTGATCCCGCTGTCGGTCACCTTCGACCACCGCGCGGCCACCGGCGGCGAAGCGGCCCGCTTCCTGCGCGCGATGATGGACGACCTGGCGCTGGCCAGCTGATCGGCCACCTTATCGGTGGGTGCCAACCTTGGTTGGCACATGAACTGGAAAAACGCCGGGCGCTGCCCGGCGTTTTTTTGTGCCCGCATCCACGCATGGCGTGGATCTACACAATGCGGGCGATCAATCGCGCGCGACCATGCCTTCCGCGCGGCTGTAGACACGCAGGCGGTGGCCATCCGGATCGGCGCCGACGAAGGTATGGCCGAATTCCAGGGTCACCGGTGCCTGCAGGATCTGCACACCGAGTGCGCGCCACGCATCGTGCATCTGCTGCACGGCCTCCGGGTTGCCGACCACCATCGCCAGTTCGGCGGCACCGGCCTGTGCGGACACAGGCGGCTGCACGTCGTCGCGCTGCCACAGGCCCAGTGCGGCGCCATCGCCGAGCAGGAACAGGGCGAAACCGGGCGACTGCTCGACCGGTGGCTTGCCGAGAATGCCGCTGTAGAACGTGGCGCTGGTGGCGACGTCGCGCACGTACTGCAGCAGGGTGCTGGGCCTGAACATGGGGAAGCTCCGTTGTTGGGAGCAATCATGGTGGTACGGCCCTGCTGACAGATTCTGTCAGTAGCGTCGAGCGTGCTCGACTGCTGTTGCCCTTGCCCTGGTAGATGTCGAGCTTGCTCGACTGCTGTTCGCGAAGATCAAAGGCGGTCGAGCAAGCTCGACCCCTACCAGGAGCAAAGAGCGAAGGCCACCCTCCCCCATCAAAGCGCAGAAGCAATCGAGCAGGCTCGGCGCTACGAACGGTCCAGCCAGTCCGGTGCGATGCCCTGTGCCTTCTGCCAGCGCCGCAGCAGGGTGGCGCGCGGCACGAGGTAGCGATCCTCCAGCGCCCTCACCTGGCGGATGCGGTCCAGGCGGAAATGGCGGAAGTCCTCGCGGCCTTCGCACCACGCCGCCAGCATCGGCACTTCATCGAAGTAGCCCAGCGCGAACGGCCACACAATGCGCTCGGTACGTTGGCCCTGCGCATCCTGGTAGCCGAACTGCAGTCGTTGTTGCGCGCTCACCGCTTCGCGCACAGCCTGCAGGCGCGCAGCGGGTACCTTGGCCGCAGCGCGCGAAGGACCCACGCGCAGGCCGCTGTCACGCAGCGCTTCGCGCCGTGCTGTAGGCAATACATGCGCGATACGCGCCAACGCATCACGCGCGGCCTCAGCCAACGCCGGCTCGGTGCGCGCCGCAACCCAGCGCAGGCCCAGCACCAATGCATCAATCTCTGCGGGCGGCAGGGTCATCGGCGGCAGGGTATCGCTAGGTGCCAGCTGGTAGCCGACGCCAGCCTCACCGCGCAGGTCGGCACCCTGCTCGCGCAGGGTCTCGATATCGCGGTACAGCGTGCGCAGGCTGATGCCCAGCGCTTCGGCCAGCACCTGCCCGGCCACCGGCCGTCGATGGCGGCGCAGCAGCTGCAGCAGCTGGGTCAGGCGCAGCGCACGCGACATCAGCCGGCCAGTGCGCTGGATGCCACTACATGCTGCCCCGGTTGCGGGGCCAGCGCGGCCTCGACCAGTGCCTTGGCGATCTCGCTGGCCGGGTTGATCCGCCACGCCCGTGGCAACACCGGCCCCAGCGCGCCGAGCACCGTCAGGGCCAGGCGCTCGCCACGTCGCACCTCGGTGCGCTCGCCCCCGATCAGCCCGGGGCGGACCAGGGTCAACGAGTTGAAGCCCAGCGCGCGCAGGTCACGCTCCAGCTCACCCTTCACCCGGCTGTAGAAGATCGACGACTGCGGGTTGGCACCGGCTGCGGAATTCAGCACATAGGTCTGCGCACCCTGCGCCTGCGCCAGGCGGGCGAATGTCAGCGGGTAGTCATGGTCGATACGGTGGAAGGCCTCGCGGCTGCCGGCCTGGGTGATGGTGCTGCCGAGCGCACAGATGACCGCGTCCACGCGTGCCCACTCGGGCGCGCCAGGCAACGCATCGAAGGCCAGCACCGGATTCTCCAGCTTGGCGTGGGCCACAGCCAACGGGCGGCGGGTCGGCGCGATCACGGCGCTGCAGCGCGGGTCGTCCAGCAGCCTGGACAGGGTCAGCCCGCCAACCAGGCCGGTCGCCCCCAGCAACATCACGCGCATCACCACCTCCACTGCGGCATCCTGTCGCCCATCCTAGCCGTTCAAGCCGTCGGCGGCCGCGCCGATATGCTGGAACCAGTCCCTGCCAGCCCCAGGATTTGCTCCATGACGGACCAGCCCGACCACCGCCCTGCCCCCGGTACCGCCCTTGGGCCGCCGGCACGCGTGCGCGCGGTGGTGGACGATGGCCTGGGTGACCGGGTGGTGCTGCAGGGCGGCGGCGGGGTGGCGCTGCAGCAGCTGTTTGCTGGTGCCGACGCGCCGGAGCCGCTGCTGGCCGCGTTCGCCAACGGCATGGCCACCCTGCCCGGCGAACTGGGTGACATGGGTGATCGCCTGCAGTCGGCGCAGGCCAGTGCCGATTGGCCGCGCTACGGGCGCGCGATGCGGCAGCTGATCGACAAGTACATCCGCACCATCGAGCAGCATTCACCGGACGGGCAGCCGGAAAGCCTGCGCCTGTCCGAGCAGCTGCGCCTGCTGCTGGGCGGCGCCGTGGTGGCCCTGCTGCAGCACGACCCGGATCTGCGCGAGCAGGCCCAAGCACTGGCCACGCGCCTGCGCCAGTGGCAGCCGGGTACGGCGCTGGAACCGATCGAACAGGGCGTGCGCGAACTCGGCCACCAGGTCGGCGTGCGTGCCGAGAGCTGGCAGGAGCAGCAGGCGCTGCTGCTGGAGCTGTTCGCGCTGCTGCTGGAGAACGTGAGCGAGCTGCTGGATGACCGCAGCTGGCTGCAGGGCCAGATCGCCGCAGTACGCCAGCTGCTGGACGGGCCGTTGGAAGCTGAGGCGGTCGAGCGCACCCGCGCCGAACTGCGCGAAGTGATCTACAAGCAGGGGCTGCTGCGCCAGGGCATCGACGATTCGAAGGCGGCGATGCGCGGGTTGATGGGCGAGTTCATCGAGCGCATGGACGGCATGGCCACCAGCACCGGTGAATACCACGACCGCATTGGCAGCTATGCGCTGCAGCTGCGCGAGGCACGCAGCATTGCCGACCTCAACCAGCTGCTGCAGGACGTGATGCGCGACACCGGCAAGGTGCAGCAGCAGGCCGCGCAGGCGCGCGATCACCTGGCCAACGCGCGCCAGGAAGTGGAGCGTGCAGAGCAGCGCATCGCCGAGCTGGAGCAGGAACTACGTGCCGCCGGTGACCTGGCGCGCATCGATCCACTGACCCAGGCGCTGAACCGCCGCGGCCTGGACGAACTGCTGCAACGCGAGCTGGCCCGCGCCGCGCGCAACAACTCGCCGCTGGGCGTGGCGGTGATCGACCTGGATGATTTCCACCAGACCAACGATGCACATGGCCATGCCGGTGGCGATGCACTGCTGCAGCACCTGGTAGCCGTCTGCAAGCTGTTGCTGCGCGCCACCGATGGCATCGCGCGGCTGGGTGGCGACGAGTTCGTGCTGGTGCTGCCGGAGACCCAGGGCGCCGACAGCATGGCCACCGTGCAGCGCCTGCAGCGTTCACTGGCACACCGCGTGCTGACCGTGCAGGACCAGCGCGTGCCGGTGCATTTCAGTGCCGGGCTGGCGCAATGGCAGCCCGGCGACGATACCGAGACCCTGCTGCGCCGCGCCGATGACGCGCTGTATGCAGCCAAGCGGCAAGGCAAGAACCGGGTACAGGCGGGGTAGTTCTCCGGTACACCGGAAACCGCTTTGGTAGGTGCCAACCTTGGTTGGCACGCGCGGAAACAAAGTGCCGACCAAGGTCGGCCTCTACCAATGCAAAGGACAGCGCTTCGGTAGGTGCCAACCTTGGTTGGCACGCGCCGGAGCAAAGCGCCGACCAAGGTCGGCCTCTACCAATGCAAAGGACAACGCTCCGGTAGGTGCCAACCTTGGTTGGCACGCGCGGAAACAAAGTGCCGACCAAGGTCGGCCTCTACCAATGCAAAGGACAACGCTCCGGTAGGTGCCAACCTTGGTTGGCACACGTGGAAACACAGCGCCGACCAAGGTCGGCCTCTACCAATGCAAAGGACAACGCTTCGGTAGGTGCCAACCTTGGTTGGCACGCGCGGAAACACAGCGCCGACCAAGGTCGGCCTCTACCGGGCAATGGGCCGGCGCCTACTTCCCGCGCAGCTTCTGGAACCCGGTCACCGCGGCCAGCACGATGGCGCCGGCGATGATGCCGACCACCATGTTGCCCACCGCACTGATCAGCCAGCCCCACTGCCCTTCCCCGCCCAGTGCCTGCACCGCGTGGTGCAGCGCCGGCACGTTGTGCACCAGGATGCCGCCACCGACCAGGAACATGGCGATGGTGCCGGCCACCGACAGGAACTTCATCAGCCACGGTGCCGAGGCGACCAGGCCGCGACCGAAGGCGGCGATGGCCCCACCCTTGCGCGACAGGTACAGGCCCACGTCATCGAGCTTGACGATGCCCGCCACCAGTCCGTAGACGAAGATCGTCATCGCCAGCGCCACCACCGCCAGGGTGATCACCTGGTTGGTGAACGGTGCGGTGGCGACCACGCCCAGGGTCAGCACGATGATCTCGGCCGAGAGGATGAAGTCGGTGCGGATCGCACCCTTCACCTTGTCCTTCTCCCACGCGACCATGTCCACCTGCCCGTCGGCCAGCGCCTTGCGACGCTCGGCCAGACGCTCGGCATCGTCGTCAGCTGAATGCAGGAAGCGGTGCGCCAGCTTCTCTACGCCCTCGAAGCAGAGGAAGGCACCACCGATCATCATCAGCGGCACGATCAGCGGCACGTTCCAGCCGCGGCTGTGCAGCCAGGCTTCCAGCGCACTGATCGCCAGGGCCGCCGGCACCAGGATCACCTTGTTCACCAGCGAGCCCTTGGCCACCGCCCACACCACCGGCAGTTCGCGGTTGGCGTTGACCCCGGTCACCTGCTGCGCGTTCAGCGCCAGATCGTCGCCCAGCACGCCCGCGGTCTTCTTCGCCGCGACCTTGGTCAGCACCGAGACATCGTCCAGCAGGGAGGCGATATCGTCGAGCAGGGCAAACAGGCTGGCACCGGCCATGGGGCGTCCAAGAGAGGGAATGAGCGGATTCTGACCGATACCGGGGCAGCTGCGGAAGCAGTCGGATTCACCGCGTGCCTACCGCCCCCCGGCGACACTGCGGAATCCGGACATTGCCGGCCAGCGGCCGGCACTACCTGTATTCGTCGCATGGGAGTGTCGCTTGAGCAATCCGCCCACCGCCAATGGCAACCCTCCGCTGGTCAAAGGCATGAACCGGCGCAGCCAGATCCTGCGCCTGCTGATGCGCTACCGCCATTCGGGCGTGTTCTCGGGCATGAACCTGGACGCCGCCAGCAACCAGGCCGATGTGCCCGCCGATGGCAACCCGGAACAGTTCGTCAGCGACCTGGAAGCGCTGGGACCGACCTTCGTCAAGCTGGGCCAGATGCTGTCCACCCGCCCGGACATGGTGCCGGTGGAGTTCGCCACCGCGCTGGAGCGCATGCAGGAAAAGGTGGCCGAGATCCCGGTCGAGCGCATCCATGCCATCGTCGAGCAGGAGCTGGGCGCGCCGGTGAACAAGCTGTTTGCCGCGTTCGATCCCGAGCCACTGGGATGCGCGTCGATCGCGCAGGTGCATCGCGCGGTGCTGCACGATGGCCGCCAGGTGGCGGTGAAGGTGCAGAAGCCCGAGGTCGCCGCGCAGCTGCGTTCGGACCTGGAGGCGTTGCGCAGCTTCGCGCTGGCGGCCGACCACCTGACCCAGGTCGGTCGCCGCGTACGCCTGCGCGACTGGCTCAACGAGTTCGCCAAGACCCTGATGCAGGAGCTGGACTACCACGCCGAGGCCGAAAACCTGGCCCGTTTCGGCCGCCATCTCAAGCCGTTCCGGCGACTGTGGATTCCGCAGCCGCTGTGGGATTACAGCAGCCAGCGCGTGCTGACCATGGAACTGGCCACCGGCGTGCGCGTAGATGCGATTCCCGATGTGCGCCGCACCGAGCAGTCGATGGACCCGCTGGCGGCGGCGCTGATACGCGGCTACCTGGACCAGATCTTCGTGCACGGCGAGATCCATGCGGATCCACACCCGGGCAATCTGCGGGTGATGCCCGATGGCCGGCTGGCGATCTTCGACCTGGGCATGGTCGCGCACATGCCGCCACGCCTGCGCGAGCGGCTGCTGAAGATCCTGTTCGCTGCCGTCGATGGCCGCGGCGAAGAAGTGGCCGACGACCTGATCAGCATCAGCACGCGGCTGGAGGCGTTCGACGAAGAACGCTACCTGCGCGAGACCGGCCAGCTGATCGCACGCTATGCGGCCAGTGGCAGCTTCTCCGAAGGCCGCGTGGTGCTGGACATGGTGCGCATCGCTACCGCCTGCGGCCTGCGCACGCCGCCGGAACTGAGCCTGCTGGGCAAGGCCCTGCTCAACCTGGAAACCGTGTGCCGGCTGCTGGCACCCGAGCTGGAAACCCGCCGCATCGTCGAGCGCCAGCTGCAGCACGTGATGCGTGCGCGCCTGAAGAAATCGCTGTCGGCCGCCAACATCGCCAGCGAGGCGATGGAGCTGCAGCAGCTGCTGCGCGATGGGCCGCGCAAGCTGTCGGACATCATGGCGCTGCTGGCCGAGAACCGCCTGCAGATGAAGGTCACCGGCCTGGAAGAATCGCGGTTGATGGAAAACCTGCAGAAGATCGCCAACCGCGTGGCAGCCGGCATCATCAGCGCCGCATTGATCATGGCCGCGGCAATGATGATGAAGATCGACACCGGCTGGCACCTGTTCGGCTACCCGCTCATCGCCCTGATCCTGTTGTTCATCGGCGTGGTACTCGGCCTGGGCATCGTGACCAGTGCATTGCTGTTCGACCGTCGTGCGCGGGCACGCGAAGAGCGCGGGCACCGCTAGCGCGCCGACGAAAACACCCGTATTCATGCGGTTTTTAATGCAATCCAACGAAGCCTTTCACGCTCGTTTTACCTTCTGAGCGCGATTGCACACGCGTCATTTCAACAAACATTTCAGTCAGGTTCGTGCATGCACTATCGGGTCATCGGCCTGTCATGTGGATGTGCTTGTGGCAGCGCCGGTCGGATGGACACGCGTCGGTACGACGTCCATCACCACCACCCCGTCACTGCCGAAGCTGCCTATGCTCTGGATACTGCTGCTGTCGTTGTTGCTGTTGTGCTGGTTGTTCCTCGCGTCCGAAAAGTGGGTGTGGTGGAAGGCCGGTGCGTTCTCGCTGCTGCTGCTGACGCTCAGCGCATGGTGGCTGATCGACAAGCTGTCCGGTGATGGGCTCAATGCCGCCACCCTGTACCATCTGGGCGCCGACATGGAAGGCGCCGGTGTCTCCGATTTCAAGGGCTATATCGCCGGCTTCATCGTGCTGGCGCTGGTCTCGCTGCTGCCGCTGTTCGCCACACGGGTGAAGCGCTGGCGCCGGCCCGGCCACGGCGGTGCCTGGTTCGCCGGCTTCGCTGCAGCATGGGTGGCCACGATCATGATCAGCCCGCTGGCCCGCGACGGCCAGCGCCTCTACCAGCAGCTGCGGCCGGTCGACTTCGCCCGCATCGCGCCCGAATACCAGGTGCCGACGCAGCCGCTGCAGCGCCCGCGCAACATCGTCTGGATCTATGGCGAAAGCCTGGAACGCACCTATCTGGACGAGAACGTGTTCCCGGGCCTGATGCCCAATCTCAACCGTCTGGCCACGAAGTCGCTGGACGTGCGCGGCCTGGCCTCGGCCGAAGGCAGCGGCTGGACCATCGCCGGCCTGGTCTCGTCGATGTGCGGCGTGCCGCTGACCACCTCCCAAGGCGATGAGAACAGCATGGACCGCATGGGCAGCTTCCTGCCCAAGGCGGTGTGCCTGGGCGACTACCTGAAGCAGCAGGGCTACACCAACCACTATCTGGGTGGCGCCAACGGCCAGTTCGCCGGCAAGGGCCAGTTCCTGGCCAGCCACGGCTTCGACGAAGTGCACGACCTGGCGTGGTTCAAGCAGCAGAAGAAGATCGGTCGCATCCACTACTCGGCCTGGGGCGTGCACGACGACGTGCTGCTGGACACCGCCTACCAGCGCTTTGAACAGCTCTCGCGCGCCGGCTCACCGTTCATGCTGACCACGCTGACCATGGATACCCACCATCCGGCGGGCCACCTGCCGGTGTCGTGCAAGGGCGAGCGCTACCAGAGCCAGTACGGCAACATCAACATGCTCAACGCGCTCAAGTGCAGCGACCGGCTGATTTCGCAGCTGGTGCAACGCATCCAGGCCAGCCCGTACGGCAAGGACACGCTGATCGTGATCGCCTCCGACCACCTGGCGATGCCCAACGATCTGACCCACATCCTGACCCGGCAGAAGCGTGAGAACCTGCTGCTGTTCCTGGGGGAAGGCATTGCCCCGCAGCAGCTCAGCGCCGAGGCCGGTACCACCCTGGATTCGGGTGCGACCCTGCTCAGCCTGCTGGACCCGAACCTGAAGACGATGGGCTTCGGCCGTTCGCTGATCGACAGCCAGCGCGCGCCCAGCGCCAGCGTGGCAACCCAGCGCGATGGTGGCCGTGACTATCCGCAGTACCTGGCCTTCGCGCGTTCACTGTGGCTGGGCGAACCGACCCGCGAACTGAAGATCGATGGCGATGACCAGGTGGTGGTCGGCCTGCAGCACGTGCAGCCGCCGGTGCTGCTGGAGTACGACAAGGACTGGGGGTTGAAGTCGGTGTACTTGGAGAACACCTCGCGCCAGTTCGACGATGCCAACCCGGACAACACCCTGGCCTATGTCGATCGCTGCACCGCGTTCGAGGATGGCTCGGCCGATGGTGACTGGTGCGCCCTGCTGGTCAACCGTGACAACGGCATCAAGCTGTACCGCGACAATGACCTGCGCGGTGGCATTGCCGTGGATGCACCGCTGGATGCGTTCCAGGGCCCGCGCCCGAGCGTGCGCCAGGCGCACATGATCACCCAGAAGGGCCGCCGTACCCGTGCCGGCCAGTACATGCTGCAGCTGGTGGCAAGCACGCGCCCGGATCGTGGTTTCTGGATCGAGGCGGTGTCCTCGCAACGCAAGGTGGTGCTGGCCCAGCAGTGGGTGCAGCCCGATGCCAACGGCAAGATCAACGTGTCGTTCGGGCTGGACCACGAAGTGGATGATCTGGAGATCCGCGCGTGGTTGAACCACGCCGAGAAGCTGGCGGTGGATACGTTCGCACTGGTGCCCTCGCGCAGCCGACCACGAGGATAGGGGTTTCTTTGCAGGGCTGCGCCCTGCACCTGCCGAAGCAACACCCAAAGCACAGCAACGGCAACGGCAACGGCAACGGCGTGCGTTCCGTGGTTTGGTGGGGCAGTGTCGGAGTGCGGGGACGCCGTGAACCCATCCCTGGGGGCTTGGCAGCCGCATCCATGCGGCTGACACCCCGCACTCCGACACCGCCCCACCTCTGACAGATTCCTGCGGCTGTTGGTAGGTGTCGACCTTGGTCGACACTTCTGTCAGATATCGAAATCAATCTGGGGTCAGATCCGTTTTCCTCCGGAAAACGGATCTGACCCCAAGAGCATGTCCAGCAGATCACGGAAATCTGTCGAAGGCGGGGTGGGTCCGGTTGCGGGAGTGTCCGCGGCATGGATGCCGCGGCCAAGCCCCCATGGACGGGTTTACGGCGTCTCCCGCAACCGGACCCACCCCGCCAAACCACGGAATGCACGCTGTTGCTGTTGCTGTTGCTCCGGCTCGTAGCGGGTGCAGGGCACAGCCCTGCAAAGAACCCCCTACTCCTGCGGATCGCGGGTGATGTGGATGTCGGTCGGGGTCGACAGCGGGATGTTCCGCTCCGCCAGAATGTGCAGCAGGCTGAAGTACAGATCGCTGCGGGTGGCATACACCTGCCGCGGGCTGGCCACGTACGCGAAGCTGTTGATGGTGATCTGGCCACCGGCAATGCTGTCGATGTAGACCGTCGGCGCCGGCTGCTTCAGCACGTTGGTGTGCGCGGTATACGCATCCAGCAGCGCCTGCCGCAGGTTGCCGACATCGGTGCTGGGTGGCACCGCGAACTGGATCTGGATGCGGCCCTGGTTGTTGCCCATCGTCATGTTGCGCACGGTCTTGGTGACCAGCTCGGAGTTGGGCACGATCAGGGTCGACTTGTCGCCCACCTGGATCTCGGTCGAGCGCAGGCTGATGCGGCGGATGTCGCCCTCCTGGTCGCCCAGCTTCACCCAGTCGCCGATCTTCACCGGACGCTCGGCCAGCAGGATCAGACCGGACACGAAGTTCTGGGTGATCACCTGCAGACCGAAGCCGATACCCACCGACAGTGCGCTGACCAGCAATGCCAGCTTGCTCAGCTGCAGGCCCATGGCCGACAGCGCCCAGATCACCGCGATGATGATGCCCACGTAGCGAGCGACGGTACTGACCGAGTTGCGTGCGCCCAGGTCCAGCTCGGTCTTGGGCAGGTAGGTGTCGGTCAGCCAGCGCTGCACCAGCTGGGTGATCGCCAGACCGGCCAGCAGCACCAGCACCGCCAGCACGATCCGCACCGGTTCCAGCTTCGTTCCACCGACATCGAATCCTGAGGTGAACAGCGAAGAGAAGCGCTCGACCACCGCGCCGATGTTGCCGAACGGCGCCACCAGCGCCAGCAGGGCAAGCAGCACGACAATCGTGCGCAGCGCCGCCGACAGCAGCACGCCGGCCTGCTCCAGCCGCGACACACTCAGGCCGGTACTGAGCAGGATGGTCTGGCCGACCTTGCTGTCGGCGTTGAGCATCCAGGTGCTCAGGTCATCGACGAACTTGAACAGCAACGTCGCGGCCAGCACCACGATGCTGCCGCCGATCAGCTGCTGGTTCACGAACTTGGCGAAGTTCAGGTAGCCCAGCAACGTGGCAATGATGGCCGCCACCACCGCGATGTTTCCCGCTACCCGGGCCAGTACCAGCCAGCTGCTGCGGCGCACTGGCGTACTCACGCCAAGGCCATCGGCCTGCGCTTCCAGCTTGGCCTCGGCCTCGGCGGTCTGCCGCCGATGCAGGCGCGCCAGCGTCACCAGCATGGCCATGATCAGGCCCAGGTAGGTCAGGGCAATCAGGCCATCCAGCGCCACCGTGGTGACGTCGCTGGTGCGCGTGGCCTGGTCGAGGGCGACCAGCACCGTGCTCAGCCAGGCCAGCGCCGCCGCGCCCCACGCGTACTTGCGCAGCTTGAGCGCGGCGGTGTCGTCCAGGTTCAGCAGCCGCCACGACGGGCGCTTGGGCACCAGCAGGCAGGCGCTGAGTGCGGCGATGAACGCGGCGCGGAACGTTGCGGTCTCCAGCCCGTCGGCCACCACCTGCAGGCGCGGCGCGATCGCATCGATGGCATCCAGCGCCGTCATCAGCACCACCACCGCATAGCCAGGCAGCAGCGTGCCCACCAGCAGCAGCCACATGGCCAGGCCGGAACGGCGCAGGCGACCGTCCGGCGCGCGTTCGGACGCGGCAAAGCGCCGCCCCAGCCTGCGCAGCCACAGCCGCAGCGGGAACATCATCACCAGCGCGGCCAACAGGCCCAGCAACGGCGTGCCCCAACCATTGGCGCGGATGCCGGCGATCAGCGTGTCACGCCCCTGTTCAGCCAGCGGCGCAACGCGTGCGATATCGATCGGCAGACGCTCGGCCACCTTGCTCCACAGCGCAGGCGACAACGGCGAGGCCACCTTCTGCCCCAGCTCTTCGGTGCGTTGCGCGGCACGCTGCTGGTCGATGTCGGTCGCCAACTGCTGGGCACGCACGGCACTGGTCTTGGCCTGTACCACCGACGCGGCCAGGCCGTCGCGTTGCTTGGTGATGGTGCGACGTTGCGCGGCCAGTTCCGGCGGCTCGGTCGTGCCTTCCGCTGGCGTGCCCAGCTGCGCCAGCTGCTCGTCGAGGCGGTCCAGCTGCGGCTGCAGCGCCTTCTCCAGCGCCTCGGCGTCACGCCGTGCCTTCGAGGCGTCCTCGGACAGCATGGCCAGTGTTTCGATGGCCGAGGCATCACCACGCTTGCGGTCGACCTCCTTCAGCCTCGCATCGATATCCGCCAGCTGCTGCTTCGGCGTGGGGTCCTCATCCTGTGCCAGCACCGGCGCGGACAGCAGGAAGACGCTGCACAGCAGCAGGACCAGCCAAGGGCCCCGTGCACGGATCGATCGCAGGAAAGAAGACAAGCCAGCCACACCGGTTCGCGCGGACCACCGCGCCTGCGCGCGACTATACGGCAGAGCCGGTCAAGGCCGGATGGGCGCCCCCGCCAGCGTCGCGCATCAGTACTTCAGGCGCAGCTCTTCCACGGCCGGCTGCTGCAGCGCGTACCAGTCCTGGAACTCTTCCTCGGTGATCTCATCGGGCGCATACACCGCCACCGGGTGCCAGTCGTGGTCGGTCGGCAGCGGCTGGCGCGGGCCGGCACGCAGGCTGTAGGCCACGCCTTCATAGTCGACCAGGTCATCGACCTGCGGCCACTGTTCGCGTGCGAACGCGGATTCACTCTTCAACAGGATCACCTGGTACATCGGCACCTCCACCTCGCTTGGATCAGGAAAACACGGCGCTGGCAGCAGGATACCGCCACGCCGGTGACAACGGGCGCTCCGCCGGGGCGACGGAACGTTCTGGACACGGCCATCGCCCCGGCTTCACCCGCCCATGGCAAGGCCATCGGCATCGTGGAGGCCCCCCCTGCCACGACCACCGATGACCGAGCACCCGCCGCTGAAGACCGTTGCCGACCTCAAGCTGCCCCGCTACCTGGGCACCTGGTACGAGATCGCGCGCCTGCCGATGCGCCATGAACCGGAAGGCTGTACCGACGTGTCGGCGCACTACACCCTGCTCGACAACGGCAACGTCGGCGTCACCAACCGCTGCCGCATGGACGGCGAGGTCGAGGAAGCCACCGGCGAGGCCTGCGCCGTCGACAACGACAGCGCGCGCCTGGAGGTGAGCTTCCTGCCCAAGGGCCTGCGCTGGCTGCCGTTCGCCAAGGGCGATTACTGGGTGATCCAGGTCGCTCCGGACTACAGCGTGTCGCTGGTCGGCAGCCCGGATCGCAAGTACCTGTGGCTGCTGGCGCGCGAGCCGCGCCTGGACGCGACCGTGCAGGACCATTATCTGGCGGCGGCCCGCCTGCAGGGCTTCGATCTGTCCGAACTGATCCAGACGCCGCATACCGGCCAGCCCACTGCCTGAGCGGCGCCACGCATGGACCTGAAGAGTGGCTACCCGTGGTGGGCGGTACGCAACGGCCTGATCCATGCCTTTCCTGCGCTGCAGCAGGACCTGCGCTGTGACGTGCTGGTGGTCGGCGGCGGCATCACCGGCGCGCTGATCGCAGACGAGCTGTCCCATCACGGCCACGACGTTGCAGTGATCGAACAGCGCGACATCGGCTGGGGCAGCACCGCCGCCAGCACCGCCCTGCTGCAGTACGAGATCGATACCCACCTGCTGGAGCTTACCGAGCGCTACGGGCAGGACGCCGCTGCACTGGCGTACCGGGCCTGCGCGGAGGCAATCCCGGCACTGGGCGAAGTGGCGCGCGGGGTGAAGGACGTGGATTTCCAGCGCATGGACAGCCTGTACCTGGCCAGCCGCCATCGCGACGTGCCGCGCCTGATGGCCGAGGGCGAGGCGCGGCGCAGCATCGGCCTGGATGCCCGCTGGCTGGGCCCGGAGGCACTGCGGGAGCGCTTCGACGTGGACGCCGGTGGCGCCCTGCTCACGCGCCAGGCGGCGCGGGTCGATCCCTATCGCCTGACCTATGGGTTGCTGCAGCGCGTGCGCCGGCGCGGCGGCAATGTGCATGACCGCACGGTGCTGCACACGCTGACACCCACCGCGCGCGGCGTGAGCGCGATCACCGAGAGCGGCGCCACGATCCACGCCCGCCATGTGGTGCTGGCGATGGGCTATGCCAACCAGACATGGCTGCAGCAACGGGTCGCACGCAACCGCAGCAGCTATGCCTTCATCACCGACCCCATCGATGCGGACGTGCTCGGCCGACTGCGCCACACCATGGTGTGGGAGAGCGCCCGCCCCTACCTGTACCTGCGTGCCACCGGCGACCGCCGCCTGCTGGTGGGCGGGCTGGATGACGCCATCGACATCCCCGCGCGCCGGGACCGCCGGGTGCAGGCCAAGGCCGGCAAGCTGATGAAGCAGCTGCGGCACTGGTTCCCGCGGCTGGACCCGGTACCCGCCTTCTCCTGGGCCGGCACCTTCGCCGAAACCGCTGACGGCCTGCCGTTCTTCGGCCCGCACGATCAGTGGGGCCCGCGGGTGCACTTCGCCATGGCCTACGGCGGCAACGGCATCACCTACTCGATGATCGGCGCGCAGCTGCTGCGGGCCCGGATCGAACGGCGCAAGCATCCGCTGGCGGGGCTGTTCGGGTTCGGGCGGTTGTGACCTGCAGCCAGGCATGGCCTGGCTCTACCCCAATCCGGCGCCGACAGGCATCATTCAAGCAGTCCCTGCTAGCGTCGGCCTGTACCGCCGCGTGTTGCGTGGCCACCTGTCCGCTGGAGCGCCGTCATGATCCGCCCCCTGACCCTGCTGCTGTGCCTGGCCCTGCCGGGAACCGTGCTTGCCCAGTCTGCTGCAGGCGCCACCGCGCCGCAGGCGGCCGGCCTGGATCTGTCGCTGCCGCAGGCGCCGATGCGCTATCTGAACGACCCGGCCCTGCAGCAGGACCCGCCGGGCACGTACTACGGCGACAAGAGCGGCCCGCGCGTACACAACGACGCCAAGATCGCCGACGTGACCGACGACAAGGTCAAGGTGTCCGGCAGCTTCACCACCGGCATCGGCTACTCCAAGAACGGCGGCAACAGCCACTACAACGCCGCCACGCTCAACCTCAGCAAGAACTACACCACCGATGAGGGCAAGACCCACGGGGTCAACGTCAACATCCACGTGAGCGAAGGCAAGGGCCCAGGCTTCTTCGGCCCGTACGGCGGCTACTACGGCCGCGGCCCGGGCTATTGGGATTACCCGCCGCCGTTTGGCTGGTAAGCCCCGCTTCGGGCCTGGGCCGACCAAGGGCGGCCGCTACCGGTGTGTAGATCTGGTAGGTGTCGACCTTGGTCGACACGCTTTCTCCCGTGTGCCGACCAAGGTCGGCATCTACCAGAGCCTGCATCAATCCAGCCAGCCATCGCGCTCGCTGTGCAGGATGCGACCGTCGTAACCGCTCAGGCGCACGTCCACCTTCTGGTTGCGGGCATTGCGCGCTTCCAGCGACCACGTCGCGCCATCACGTTCCAGTGAATGGATCTCGCGCAGGCCATGCGCCTGTGCCCGTGCCAGCACCTGATCGGCCCCCAGCAGCGTGCGGCCGTTGTGCTCGTCGAAGATCTCGCCGGTCTTCGGGTCTACGTAGACCTCGCTGAAACGGCCGTCGGCGCGGCTCACGTCGGCCTCCCACAGGCCGTCATCGCGTTCGATCTCGTGGATCTGGGTGTAGCCGGCCTTGCGCAGGGTCTGTTCAACTTGGGCCATGCCCAGCGGTGCGGCCTGTACGGCCGGCACAAGGGCCAGGGTGGCAACGGTGGCGAGGGTGAGCGACTTCAACATGGGGGTTCTCCTGTTCGTGGCCGGACCATCCCGGCAACGCCACGATGCCTGCCCCAGTTAACAGCGCCTTAGCCGTGGCTGTTAGCCCACTGTTAGTCGCCACGGCCAGACTCGCGCCTGTTCCCCCCTTTGCCCACCCCGCATGCTCTCGACCCTGCCCCTGTTGCTGGCCCTGGCCAACACCCCGACCGCCGCGCCCGTGCAGGATCCGGCGCAGCAGGTCGCACGCCGTGCCGTGCAGCAAGGCCGCTATGTGCCGCTGGAAGGCGTGGTGCGCGATGCGCTCCGTCGTTACCCCGGCCAGCTGTTGGAAGTGGAGCTGGACGATGGCGTCTACGAAGTGGAGATCCTGCGCGGCGACGGCGTGGTGGTGGAGCTGGACTATGATGCGCGGAGTGGAAAGCTGCTGAAGACGGAACTGGACGACTGATGCGCATCCTGTTGGCTGAAGACGATGCCGCGCTGGCACAGCGCCTGCTGCCGTTGCTGGAGCAGGCTGGCTACGTGGTCGAGGTGGTCGCCGACGGCCGCCAGGCCGAGGAGATCGGCCAGATCGAGGATCTGCAGGCGGCCATCGTCGACCTGGGCCTGCCCGGGCTGGATGGATTGAGCGTGATCGAGCGCTGGCGCGGCAATGGCCGCAGCTTCCCGGTGCTGATACTGACCGCGCGCGGGCGCTGGCACGACAAGCTGGCCGGCTTTGACGCCGGTGCCGACGATTACCTCACCAAACCCTTCCAGCCCGACGAACTGGTGCTGCGCCTGCGTGCACTGATCCGCCGCAGCCACGGCCACGCCAGCCCGCGCCTGCACTGCGGTCCGCTGCAACTGGACGTCAACGCCGGCCGCTTTGAGCTGGATGGGCAGGTGTTGCCGCTGAGCCCGCAGGAGTTCCGCGTGTTGAGTTACTTCATCCACCACACCGGCAGCGTGATCAGCCGCGACCGCCTCGGCGAGCAGGTCTTCGAAGGCGGCTACGATCCGGATTCGAATGCGCTGGACGTGCTGCTCGGGCGGTTGCGCCGCAAGCTGGGCATTGACCTGATCCATACCGTGCGCGGCCAGGGTTGGCGGCTGGCAGAGGCATGAGCGCGCGGCAACCTTCGCTGCGCCGGCGGCTGCTGCTGGTGGCCGGCATCGGCCTGGTGCTGGTCTCGGCACTGGCCAGCGTCCTGCTGGGCGAGCTGTTCAAGCGCAGCGCGCATGACCGCCTCGACCACGAACTGCAGCAGGACATGCTGACCCTGCTGGCGCAGGCGGAAGTGGATCCGGAAGGGCAGCTGCGCCTGCGCCAGGAACCGAACGACGCGCGCTTCCGGCGGGTGTTTTCCGGTGCGTACTGGCAGATCGCCGACAGCCAGGGCAAGGTGCTGCTGCAGTCACGCTCGCTGTGGGACCAGACCCTGGCCGCCAGCGCCGATGGCCCGGTCGAACGCAACCTGGGCGGGCCGATGCAGCAATCGCTGCGTGCGCGCGTGCAACAGGTGCGCCTGCCCCGCGCCGCGCAGACCTATGTGGCCGTGGTGGCCAACGACCGCAGTGCGCTGGATGCCGACATCGCCGCATTCCGCCAGCGCAGTGCGTTGGCACTGGGCATCCTGGTTGCGGCCTGGCTGGCGGTGCTGGCCAGCCAGGTGCACTTCGGCCTGCGCCCGCTGCGTGGGCTGGGCCAGCAGCTGGAACGCATCCGCCGTGGCGAGGCCGAACGCATCGACCGCAGCCAGCTGGACCGGGAAATCGCGCCGCTGGCCGATGAGCTCGATGCGTTGCTGGACCATCACCAGCGCATGGTCGCGCGCGCGCGCAGCAGCGCCGAGGACCTGGCACATGCACTGAAGACGCCGCTGAGCGTTCTGGCCGCTGAAGCGCAGGGCGAAGGCCGCGACTGGCGCCGCACCCTGCACGAACAGGGCGCACGCATGCGCGCCAGCATCGACCGCTATCTGGCCGCCGGTCTGGCCGTGGACCATCGCCAGCGCAGCGAGGTGGCCCCGGCTGCCGAAGCACTGTGCCGGCTGATGACCCGCGTGCATGCCGGCCGTCGCATCCGCTTCCAGATGGACGTTGCGCCGGGCCTGGCCTTTGCCGGTGCCAGCACCGACCTGGAGGAAATGCTCGGCAACCTGATGGACAACGCCGGCAAGTGGGCGCGCAGCGAAGTCCGCCTGCGTGCCCTGGCCCAGAACGACCGGCTGCATATCGAGGTGCGCGATGACGGCCCCGGGCTGGACAAGACCAAGCTGGAAAGTGTCCTGCAGCGCGGCGTGCGCCTGGACCAGCGGGTGGAAGGCAGTGGATTGGGCCTGGCGATCGCTGCGGAGATCGCGGCCAGCCACGATGGGTCACTGCGCCTGTCGAATGAAAACCCGGGATTGCGCGCGCGGCTGGAACTGCCGCTGGCGCCGACTGACTGAGTGGAGCCGAGGCGGCCCCAGGCGCAGCCGAGCGTGGGTTCGCTCTACAACGGACGATGAGGCAACGGGCTGCTGTAGAGCCAAGCCCATGCTCGGCTCGGCGCGTCCCATCAACGGTGATGCATCCACCAGCAGTCAATCGCGTCCAGCACGATGTGGATGATCAAACCAATGCCGAACAACCGCGTTTTCTTCGGCACGCACAGGCCCGCATAGACCGCAATCGCCGGTGCAGTGTGCAGCGGATGGAACCCGATGCTGCAGCGGTTCGGCGCATAGATCGGATCGGCCAGCAGATGATCCAGATCGATGATCCAACCCAGCAGCATCAGCAACCACGCCGAGGCGAAGCGCTTGCGCCAGAACAGCCATGCCAGCAGGGCTGGCACGGCGGCATGCAGGAACAGGTGGAAGATCGCGCGCGCGCTCATCGGGGCCGGTAGCGCCGGGCCATGCCCGGCGTTCCCGTTGACCTCACACCAGCGGTTCGTCGGACAGGTAGGTGTAACCGGTCAGGCCGGCTTCCAGCGCCTCCGACAGCTCCTGCGCACGTTCCGGCGACAGCTGTGCCTCGGCCACGCGCTGCGCATAGGTCGCACGCAGTTCGTCCAGGCGGTAACCCACGTAATCCAGCATCACGTCGGTGGTGTCGCCACGGCGCTGCTGGGTGATGGCATAGCCATCGGCATCGGCCAGCACTTCCACCGCGTCGGTATCGCCGAACAGGTTGTGGATGTCGCCCAGGATTTCCTGGTAGGCGCCGACCATGAAGAAGCCGATGCGGTAGCTCTCGCCCGGCTTCATCTTGTGCAGCGGCAGCGAGCTGTCCAGGCTCTCGTTCTCGACATAGGTTTCCACCATGCCGTCCGAGTCGCAGGTCATGTCGGCGATGATGCCGCGACGGTCCGGGGTTTCGTCCAGGCGCTCGATCGGCACGATCGGGAACACCTGGTCGATCGCCCACACGTCCGGGATCGATTCGAACACGCTGAAGTTGACGAAATACTTGTCGACCAGGCGCTCGTTCAGTTCGTCCAGCACCGGGCGATGGCTCTTCTCGTCATAGCTCAGGCGCGCACGCACGCCGTGGGCGATGGCGTAGAACAGATCGTCGATGCGCGCACGCTGCGGCAGGTCGATCTGGCCCAGCGCGTAGCTGGCCAGGCCTTCGGCGTGGAAGTGCTGTGCTTCCTGGAACAGCTCCACCGCCGGGCGCACGTCCAGCTCGTCGTGGATCTCGCGCAGGTGGCGGATCGCCGCCGGTTCGTCGTCGTGCTGGTCCGGCACGCGGCCTTCCTGCGCTTCTTCCACTTCCGACACATTGGCGATCAGCACCGCGTGGTGCGCGGTCATCGCGCGGCCGCACTCGGTGACGATGCGCGGCGGGGTCAGGCCGAACTCTTCGCAGGCATTGGCCAGCGGCTGCACGATGTTGCTGGCGTAGGAATGCAGGCCATAGTTGATCGAGCAGAAGCTGCGCGAACGGGTGCCTTCGTAATCCACGCCCAGGCCACCGCCCACATCGACGTGGGTGATCTTCGCGCCCAGGCGCGACAGCTCCACGAAGTAGCGGGTGGCTTCGCGCATGCCGTTGGCGATGTCGCGCACGTTGGAGATCTGCGAGCCCATGTGGAAGTGCAGCAGGTTCAGGCAGTCGGCGTACTCGGTGTCACGCAGCGACTTCCACAGGTCCAGCAGCTGGCGCGGCGACAGGCCGAACTTGGCCTTGTCGCCACCGCTGTTCTGCCACTTGCCGGCGCCCAGCGAGGCCAGGCGCATGCGCACGCCCAGGCCCGGCTTCACGTCCAGCGCCTTGGACTCTTCCAGCACCAGCTTCAGCTCGGACGGCTTCTCGATGACGATGAAGGTCTGCAGGCCCAGCTTGCGGCCGATCAGGGCCAAGCGGATGTACTCGCGGTCCTTGTAGCCGTTGCAGACGATCAGGCCACCCGGGCGCGACAGCGCCAGCACGGCCATCAGCTCGGGCTTGCTGCCCGCTTCCAGGCCGAAGCCTTCGCCGTGGTGGCTGGCCAGGGTGCCGGCCACGCCGCGGGTCTGGTTGACCTTGATCGGGTACACGGCGGTGTAGCCGCCGCTGTACTCCCAGTCCTGCTGGGCCTGGCCGAAGGCCGCCTGCAGCTTGCCCAGGCGCTGGCCGAGGATGTCCGGGAAGCGCACCAGCAACGGCAGCTTGGCGCCGGCCGCACGGGCCGCGTCCACCACCTTGGGCAGCGACACCACCGGGCCGTCCGCCCCGGTCGGTCTCACCACCATGTGCCCGGCCTGATCCACGTCGAAGTAACCGTCCGCCCAATGCGGGATCGAGTAGGTCTTGCGGGCTTGGTCGAGGGACCAATCGGTCATTTCAGTCGGCCTTGTTGGCAATAAAAGGGGGGGCATGATAACGCCTATATGCCCACAGGTTCGTTATCATGCGCGCCCGCGCCCGTGACAGGTTTCAACCTGAACGGGCCGATCCGTCCGGATGTGGCATCTGTGCCACGCGGCCCCGCCCGCCAGCCCGGCTCCACCCCTCCGAACAGGACTGTTTTCCAATGACTGACAGCAACAACTGGTACATCGAACACTTCGAGCGCACCGGCTCGGCCATCGGCTACCGCATCACCGGCAAGCTGGACGAGGTGCAGTCGCCGTTCCAGAAGATCGAGATCTTCCAGACCACCGACTGGGGCAACCTGATGACCATCGACGGGGCCATCATGCTGACCAGCAAGGACAACTTCTTCTACCACGAGATGATCAGCCACCCGGTGCTGTTCACCCACGCCGCGCCCAAGCGCGTGGTGATCATCGGTGGCGGCGACTGCGGCACCCTGCGCGAAGTGCTCAAGCACACCGGCGTGGAGAGCGTGACCCAGTGCGATATCGACGAGCAGGTCACGGTGATGGCGCGCAAGCACTTCCCGGAACTGTGCGACTCCAACGACGACGCCCGCGCCGAGCTGCTGTTCGACGACGGCGTGGCCTACATGGCCAACTGCCCGGCCGGCAGCGTGGACGTGGTGATCGTCGATTCCACCGACCCGGTCGGCCCGGGCGAAGGCCTGTTCAACAAGGCCTTCTACGAGAGCTGCTTCAAGGCCCTGAAGGACGACGGCATCCTGGTGCAGCAGTCCGAGTCGCCGCTGATGCAGCTGGACCTGATCAACGAAATGCGCACCGAGATGGGCAAGGCCGGCTTCGGCTCGTTCAAGACCCTGCCGTTCCCGCAGCCGTGCTACCCCACCGGCTGGTGGAGCGTGACCATGGCGCGCAAGGGCGACAGCAGCTTCGACTTCCGCCAGGCCGACTCGGCCGCCAAGACCTTCAACACCCTGTACTACACCGCCGCGCTGCACACCGGCGTGCTGGTGACCCCGCCGTTCGTGCAGGCGGCACTGAAGGGTTGATCGGAAAGCGTGCCAACCAAGGTTGGCACCTACCGGGGTTGAGGCGTGCCGGCCAACGGTCGGCACCCACCCATGCAAAAGAAAAACCCGCGCTGGCGACAGCGCGGGTTTTTTCATGTTGCGGTAGTGCCGGCCGCTGGCCGGCAACCTCATGTAACGATCAAAGCGCCCAGATACCGGCGATCACCGCCACCACCAGGCCCCACTTGATCAGCTGGTAGGCCACCACGCTGCGCTCGCGCAGTGCCTTGGCCTTCAGGCGCACCTTGTAGACGCTGCCGAATGCCTTGTTGACGCCACCGGTCGGGTCACCCGGCAGGTTCGGCGAGGCACCACCAGCCAGCAGCGTGGCCGCCACCGCGCGGTTGAACAGCCCCGGCAGGCCGAAGCGCAGCGGGCGGGCGATGTCGCAGAACAGGATCACGCGGTCATCCGGCGTCTCGTTGTGCGCGTGGTGGATGTAGGTCTCGTCGAACATCATCCACTCGCCGTCGCGCCAGCTCTTCTTGATGCCGTCCACTTCGATGTAGCAGCCGTCATTGTTGGGCGTGGCCAGGCCCAGGTGCAGGCGCAGCGAACCGGC
The DNA here is from genome assembly GCF_040984485.1 of Stenotrophomonas sp. WED208. NCBI lineage: Bacteria > Pseudomonadati > Pseudomonadota > Gammaproteobacteria > Lysobacterales > Lysobacteraceae > Stenotrophomonas > Stenotrophomonas sp. WED208. The sequence continues at coordinate 301,420 of NZ_JAZARB010000001.1, read as the reverse complement.
GAACGGGTCGCGGTGCGGGCGCAGTTCACTGCCCGACGGCAGCTGCGCGAACATCGCCGCGCGTACATCCGGCAGCGACTCGAGCAACGCGGTGGTCTTGGGGCACATCGCCTTCGCCGACGGATGCGACGGGCCGTACCACTTCAGGTAGAAGCGCTTCCAGCCACGGCGGAAGAACGAATTGAAGCCGGCGTCGTTGAACGTGCTGGAGGCGGCGATCTTCTGCGCATCGCGCAGCGCCAGCGCCTCATCGCGGATCATCTGCCAATTCTGGCGCAGCGGCTCCAGCTGCGGGAACTCCTTGGCCGGGTCCAGGAACGGCGTGGTCGGCACCTTCGAGAACATGTACATGACCACGTTGATCGGGGCCATGAAACTGGAGTGGTCCAGCAGCTGGCGCGACCAGCGCGCGCGGACCTTGCCACGGAAGTGGATGTACAGCACGCAGGCCACGAACAGCGCTGCAATGACGATTTTGATGATCAAAGCACTTTCCTCCAGCCGCGGCCGGAACGGGAAACGGGGCGATGCACGGCCTGGCGGCCAGCACCGGTTGGGAACGCGGCAGGGGACGGGGACGTGCCGGAGGGGGCGGCCGCCGATGTCGCGGGTTAACAGCTTATGGTCGGCAGGGCGTGCGCCGGGGTCAAGCCGGACGTGCGTCGCGTTCAGCGGAACGCGAATGAATGGGCGGGATGAAGCCACAACTGCTTGATTCGCAAGCCCCCTTTCCACAAGTGAGACATAATTGTCCGATTCAGCGCGACGAACTGTTCCAGCCACGGCCCCGACATTTCTCCGACAAATCGTGGAATAGCGAACTGGCGAGTACTAAAATTAACGAAAGCTTAGTAACTCCCTGTAATACCGGTTCGCTTGACGCTTTGCGCCACCCACCGGGTCGTCCGAGACCCCGACATGTATCTCCCTGCACCTCCCCCCTCCTCCTGCGGCGATGACGCCGCCGCCCCGCTGCTGCTCAAGCGCGGCGAACGCTTCCTGGCCCCCGACGTCTACCGCACCTGCCTGGACGGGCGCGAGGCGGTCATCAAGGACTATTCCCGCTACCGCGGCACTCCCGTTTCGCTGATCGCGCGGCTGATGGTTCGCCGTGAAGCACGCATGCTGCAACGCCTCGGCGGCTGGAAGCATGCCCCCGCGCTGCTCGGCACCCTCGGCGGCCTCGCACTTGGCATGGAATTCATTCCTGGCCAGACCCTGAGCACCGCGCAGGCGGTCGGCAACGACGTGTTCGAGCAGCTGCAGCACGCGCTCAGCCGCCTGCATGCCGCCGGCATCACCCACAACGACCTGCATGGCACCAACGTGGTGGTCAGTGGCGGCGTGCCGGTGCTGCTGGACTTCACCTCCGCCTGGCGCGTACCCCGCTGGCTGCGCCGCGGCCCGCTGAGCCGGCAGATGCGCCGCAGCGACATGAAGAACCTGTTGAAGATCCGCCAGCGCGTGACCGGCCAGGCGCCGAGTGCCGCGCAAGCTGCGCTGGTGGCCGACCCGGGTTGGGTCGCCGCCGTGCGGCAGGGCTGGAAGCGGTTCTACAAGTGGGCCAAGCGCCGGTAGTGCTTTGCTTTGGTAGGGGTCGAGCTTGCTCGACCGCTCTTATGTAGAGTCGAGCCATGCTCGACTGCTCTTCCTGCATCGCGCGAAATGCAGCCGAGCATCGGCTCGGCTCTACAACATCCCGCCGAACGGGTTACAACGCGTCCGCGTCCAGTTCCCCGGTACGAATACGCACCACGCTGCCCAGGTCGTACACAAACACCTTGCCGTCACCAATCTTCCCGGTGCCGGCGGCCTTCACGATGGCCTCAACCACCGCCTCAACCTGGTCATCGGTCACTGCCACTTCCAGCTTCACCTTCGGTAGGAAATCGACCACATACTCCGCGCCGCGGTACAGCTCGGTATGGCCCTTCTGGCGACCAAAGCCCTTCACTTCCGTCACCGTGATCCCGGTAACCCCACGCTCGGCCAGCGCTTCGCGCACGTCGTCGAGCTTGAACGGCTTGATCACCGCCATGACCATCTTCATCGTCTATCTCCTGTCTTCCGGCGTGGAGGATAGCGCCTGAACGCGGCCCGTGCGAAGCCGCTGCCGCCTGTCCGGGCAGTGGGTGCCAGCAGTATCCTTGTGCCCGAATGGCCTGCTCGCGCCGGATGCACGGGCCCACCCCCACGGAGCACCCCATGATCGACCTGAACCAAATCGATGACCTCGCCCGTCGCCTCAGCGACCTGGTGCCGCCGGGCCTGCGCGAATCGCGCGAGGAACTGCAGGCCACCTTCAAGAGCGCGCTGCAGGCCGGCCTTGCCAAGCTCGACCTGGTCACCCGCGAGGAGTTCGAAGTGCAGCGCGCCGTGCTGCTGAAGACCCGCGAAAAGCTGGATGCGCTGGAAACGGCCGTGCGCGAGCTGGAAGGGCGCGGCGCCGCAGAATGAAAAAAGGAGGCGCACCGCGCCTCCCGTTTACAGATTATTTCCCGGATGGGGCCTTGCAGCAAGGCCCTGCGGGCGCCCTAGACTCGCCGGCCTGTCGATCCGGCAGCACAGAGAGGGGCAGCAGTGATGGCGCAGGACACCGATTGGACGCCCGTTTCGCATGACACCTGCGACCAGGTCGCCGGGCCGTTCTATCACGGCACCCGCGCTGACCTGGCGGTGGGCGAGCTGCTGAGCGCGGGCTTCCGCTCCAACTATCGCGACAGTGTGGTGATGAACCACATCTACTTCACCACGATCGCCAAGGGCGCCGGGTTGGCTGCGGAGATGGCCCGGGGTGAAGGGCGACCGCGCGTGTATGTGGTGGAGCCGACCGGGCCGTTCGAGGACGACCCGAATGTGACCAACAAGAAGTTTCCCGGGAACCCGACGCGGTCGTATCGGAGTGCGCAGCCGTTGCGGGTGGTTGGGGAGATTGCGGAGTGGGAGCTCTACGACGCGGAGTTTATTCGGCAGTTGAAGGCGTTTGTTGCTTCGGGGAGTGGGGAGATCATCAATTGAGGGAAGGAAAGATCCGTGCTTTGGCCGACGGAAGATCCATGCGACGATAACGTGATCCGCTCGTGGAGTCGGGCGTGATCAGCGGCTACGGCACATTGCTCGATCCGGTCCTAGCAGGCGCGGGATTCACCGAGTTCGCCAGAGCCTGGCCCTACGGTCAGGAAGAAGACACGGTCAGCCGTTTCATTGGACGGTCGCGCGGTTCCCGTAGGTATTGGACTGCTAACTCATGCAGGTGACTGCGACTCAGTGCTTGAGGACGCCGTGGCATGCCTCGATGCGTACAGACGTTTTCAGGTCGAGAACCTGAATCGGATACGCGGCGCCCCGAACGTCAAGACGGAGATTCCGATACAGCAAATCAAGCAGACTACTGAGCTCCTGCTCTAGACCGTACGTTCTAAGTCTAGATGTTCGCTTCGGGTCGCCCCCCCTTCCCTACCCCCGATAAATCTCCCGAATCTTTGCTACGCTCACCACCAACTTTAGGGTGCACGGTGTTGGCATGGGAAGAGAGGATTGGTTGCTGGCTGAGAGCATAGCGAAAGAGCTTGAACGCGCTGAGACGGCACTTGACGAGGTTGACAATCTAATAAGGATCGGCGCCGCCAATAATGATGATCCGGAGGATGACCGCTACCAGACTGCTGAGCAGACGATGGTCTACTATATTGACCGCGCGTACCGCTCAATTGCGGCCCTTTCTGAACGCCTGGGAATTACTACCATCGCCAAGGAGGTCGTTGCAGCGCGAGCGGACAAGGACTTCCTTTCGCGAACCGATCGTACTAACGAGGGCGACATTCATAGCGCGGCGCTCTCAAAGGCCCAAAGTTGCTTTGATCCGCTCAAAGCGTTGACTTCCGCCCGTGCCGTAACGGCCCAGGACGTACTCCGAACCATTCTACACAGCTCGGGTAAGATCGCAGCTGCTCGCAGCACGCCCCCAAAGAATGAGGCGGACGTTCGGAATGCTGTGCTTGAAGTTTGTGGGTTCGCTTTCAATGACGCGATGCGTGAGACGCCCGTTGCCAAGCGGCTGACGGGATATCGAATTGACCTGACGGTGCGATCACTTCGCTCGGCTGTCGAGTTCAAATTCATCGACAAAAAGTCTGAAATGAGGGCAGCTATTGAAGGCGTCTATGCAGACATGAAAGGCTATCGGCATCCAGACTGGGATAGTTTCTACAGCGTCTTCTACATGACATCGCCATTCTATACTCAGGCAGAAGTGGACGAGGAGTTCCGCTACGTCGATGCTGATAAAAGCTGGGAGCCAATCGTAGTGCAAGGCCCTGGGAGGCGAAAGCCAAGGGTTTCGAAAGCTTGATCTTCGCGTCTAGTAGCCACGGACCTCCCTAACCCCGATAAAGCGTCCAGATCATCACATGCCGGATCACCCCTCCCTCACGTCAGCGCCAATGCCGCTCCCCCGACTCCGACCGAATGCCCGCATTGTGGCCGGCGCCCCATGCTGGTGTCGCTCGAATCAGCCGTTCGGGGCATGCCATCGAAACCGTGAGCACGCAAAGCTGCAGCACCAGGAGGCTGTGAAGGAGGAAATCAAACGCTTAACGTTACCTCGCATCTGCGCGCATCCGGATGCGCCCAATGGATGCGGAAAAATCATTAGGGCACACACCATTCAAATGAGGGGTGGATTAAGCGCGCTAGCCGAAGCAGACCACGTGATGGAGCTTTTGCTGGACGATGGCGTGCTACATAAAGTGCCCAAGGGAATTCGCGTCGCGTCCACGTTCGAGGGTTTCTGCAAAGCTCATGACGGCACTCTTTTCGCGCCGGTGGAAGCAAGGCAGCGACACATTGATTTGACTGCGCTCTACCTCTTTGCGTTCCGTGCGTTGGCGTACTCCCGCCATCGTAAAGCCATCGCTCTTGAGCGTGTGGCACGCTATCGTAGACTGGACGCAGGTTTCCCTCTTTGGGCGCAGGCACGCTTCCAGCGCCGCATCCTTGCCATGCAAGTCGGATCGACTCGATCAGCAGCAGACCTTACTGCAATGAAGAATCGTCTGGATCGGATGTATCACAGCGGGAATTATTTTGGGTTTCATGCTGCGGGATGGCTATTCTCCGAGCTTCTTCCCCTAGCTTACTCCGGCGCGTTCTATCCAGAGTACGATTTCCGTGGCGTACCACTGCAACGCTTGGGTCACGGCGATGCCTCATTCGAATTACTCTGCGCTACTTTGACGCCTTGGAACGGTATGACGCTACTTGTTTTGGCTTGGATTGGCGAACCGGATGGCCCTGCTGAGCGCTATGTGCGCTCCTTCCAAGCACTTGCCGACGACCAGAAAGCCAACGCCGCCATGCACGCTGGTTTCGAGGATCAAGAGAATCTGATAATGCGGCCCAGTTGGTGGAATAATCTACCGACGGCCGCTCGGGAGGCCCTCGAAGCGATGCGAATGGCTGGCACTGAGGCCGGTTCGAACAAGATGCCACGCGACTTGAATAACGCTCAGCCCACGCTTTCCGCGTCAGCGGTCAAGGCGATCTACCATTTTAGCGGCGCGAATCCGGAATCCGGCTGATTATGCTTATGGTGCCGAGGTCGTCCAAAGGAGATTAGAGCTCCAAGTCCCACACCGTTCGGCGATGGCATCACATGCCCTAACTCCGATAAACATCCGTAATCCCCGAATTAGATAGCCCCCTGCCCTACCCACTGGGCAAAGTCCGCTCTCGGCCAAGAGCGGACTCTCGCAGTGCCTCGAACAGGCCCAACCACGAATCTGCTTGACCTAGAACAAAGTATCGGGCCGCCCCTACTTGAATATCTCCAACAGATCCTTGTCTTCATGCCGTTGCTCCCACGTGGAGAGAAAACAGAAGCTCACACCACTTTGCATGGCAGCCTTCTGAAACCCGGCCAGTTCTTCTTTCGTGATCGGGTACTCAACCGGGTCAAAGTGCAGAATCCCCCACGGCTTAACGAGAGAGAACCCAGGCATGAGTTCCGAGAAGATCGCCTTGAGCAGGGGCCGGATATTCGAAAAGTCACTGATCGGACCCGCGCGATTGCCAAGGGCGTGACACTGGCGGCGGATGGTCCTGTCTCCACCGACCAAGCGCGCAATAAAATGGTCCTGGTGCACTTGAACGTAGATCAGCTGACGGCGAAAGATCTTCATCCCTTTCTCGGCTCCAGCCACTCAACGGCCATCCATGCCCTGTCCCGCCCGCCCATCAAAGCACTGGACGCGTCTTCGCTTCGCCCGAAGCCCTGCGCACCAAGTACAGCGCAACCAGGAATGGCCACAGCGAGTTGATCGATGAGAACACGCGCTGGGTCAGCCCCCTGTACCCCTCCGGATCCGCCCCAACCACGTTCAACCAGAGATAGACGATGCCCGCGATGCTCACCAAAGCGGTCACGGCGTACGCCCTTCGGTTGGAAGACCACGCGCTCAATTCGATGTGCGACATCGCCGGTGCAATGATGTTTGCGATACCGATGGTGTATAAGCCGTGCATCGGATGACCCATGGGCCAGAGGCCGTTGGTCAGCATCGAGACGCCAAAGATCATCCAGCAGATGGCACCCAATGCAATGCGGCGCCCGGATTCCCGCCATACCCCGATGGCAAACGCCACGAAGCCCATGCCGGAGCCGATGGCGGCGATCCTAGCGCAAACGCTTGCGATCGTTGGCGCCTGCAGCAGTTCGCTGGCGTGCTGTGCAAGCGAGTTGTAGCCCGGCGCGAACACGGCGGCAACGCTGGTCCAGAACAGGAACCACGGAAGCGGGACCAGACCCGCGCAGAGAAGCAGTCGGCTGCGGCGTTGCACGTGCAGTGATCCTTGTATTGGCCTGAGCCAGTGGGTGGAATCCATTCGAACGCTGCAGAACCTTGCTGCTGCGAGCAGGACGGCCTTGATTGACTACAGCGGTAGTCAGGTTGCGCGCGGCACTCGGTAGGTTCAATAGGCAGGTAGTCATTTAAACCATCCAGCCGGTGTCGCAGCGGTTCGGTTGCATGAGCGATCACACATGCCCAATGGGCGAGTGCTGTCGCATTTGCCGCGCCTGGCATCTCTGGCCGAAGGTTCTGACGACTCCGTTCCAGAAGTGCCGTTCCGCCTAGCACGCCAAGGCTCTCGCCTCTTCCGGTGCTATGCGACAATGCCAAAAGCGTCTCGGGTTTTGGCGGCATTGACCCCTACCCGTTGGCATTCCGAACAACAGCAGGTAATCGTTACTGCGCCACCGTGCATCGGTGGTCGGGACTCGAAAGCCCGTTTTGTTGGGAAGTAGTTTGCGCTTGCCAGCCGGCACCACCGCGCGTGGTGCCGGCTGGCAATCCGTCTGCCGGCTATGGCGGGCGGGGCGTGGGGGTCTTGTACCCGCCGGTTCCCAACATCCGGTTTTCGAGCCACGCTCTGCCCGCCACCTTTATCGGTGGCGGCTTCCGCCTGCATGCACGGAGCCCGCCATGACTACACTGCACTCCCCTCCCCCGCGCCCGATCCAGGAAGCGCCGTCACCCGCGCCTGCGCTGGACCCCAACAGCCTCATCGCCATCCTGCACGCCATCGGTGCCGGTGCTGCGGCCGACGGTCAGCCCTGGCCCGAGCGCCACCTGTTGCGCAGCCGACAGATGGCGATGTCCGACGCTGACTGCGCGGCAACCGGCCAGCGCATCGTGCAGGAAATCCTGCTGGCAGCCGAACGCACCCGCCAGAACGGTGGGCCCGAGCAGTACGTGGGCGACCGGGTGATGGAGGGGCTGGTGATGGCTGATATGGCACTCACGGCCTTCATCCACGAGCGGATGCGTCCCAAGGACTGAGCGCCCGCGTGCGGTGCCTACCGTTCTGCCTGGGTGTGGGGGTGACGAATGAAGAAGCACGGTCTTGCTGCAGCGGCGGTATGCGCCGCGATCACGGTGGCGGTGTGGATGGGGTGGCCCGAGCCCGCGGGCGACCAGGTGTGGGCCTACCAGAAGCTGCGGCCAGCCGATTATCGGATGCTGCACAGCGAGGCGCTCGGTTTCGTGGCCGCGAAGACTGATGAGGGCTTTGAACTGTACGCGCGCCATGTCGGGGCGACGTCCTTCGAGATCCGGTGCAAGGGCGTTCTGGTGATGGACGTGGAGAACGCGCCCTCGCGCGTGCTGATCCGCATGCCTGCCGATGCCCGCTGGCGGGCGCCGGATATCGAGCGTCTGCGCATCAGCTTCGAGCGTTGGCTGGATCTGCACCAGAGCCAAGGAACGCTGCTGGTGGAAAGTGCGGGGCCTTCGTGGGTTGAGGCGCGGTTTGGGCCTTTCACTGGGTTGGTGCCTGATGAGCAGCGGTGTCACTTTGGGGGCCAGCTCAGCGCCCGTCAGAATCCCCGTGGCCGCTTCGCCAGCAGACTGTGATGGCCCCTCGGACTGGGATCAACTTCTGCTCGTCCAGCCGCACCAGCCACGATTCCTTCCTCTGTGTTGGTCCACCAACAAGAATCAGCCGGCTGCACTTCCCACAAGCCATCACACCTTGCCTTGTAGTCGCTCCAACCGCCGCATCCGCTTTACTTCCTTGCCTATCACAGGGTCGGATCGCAGCTCGTTCAGCAGCATCTTCGCCCTGGGGTTGCGGGACTTCTTCAGGGCGAACAGCAGTAGCACACGCTTGAAGCCAGCATTGGGATCACTCGCCAGCCTGATGACATCATCAATGACGGTGTCGTCAGCTGCAGCGGACAGGACGCCAGCGGTCAGATAGTCGAACTGTGGCGGTAGCGCCAGCGTGTCACTTTCATACAATTCAACCAGGTGTGGCCACCACGTTCGCGCGCCAGGTGTGGCCAAGGCACGCAGAATTCCTTCGCGAACGCGCTCTGGGTAGGGGATCGGTGCGTGCGCGAGAAGTACACGCAGGGCCGCGTCGTTGTCGCCCTTCCAGCCCACAAGGTCCCATACGGAATCGACATTCACTCCGGCTCCACGAAGCTCCCGGACCAGTCCGGCCTCCGCTTCCGCGAGGATCCCGGCGGCTTTCATTCGTTGTGCTTCTCTTTCCTGCTCACGCCGTACGAACTCCGGATCGGACATCAGCCTATCCATCAACTGCGAGGCGGTGATACGTTCGCTCATGCGTTGATCTCTCAAAAGAAACAAGGCCCAGCAGACGACGCCAACATATCACTCCCACTACGTTCTACACGGGTGCGCAGTTTCAATCGCTCTGATCGCCCTTGCGACTTCTTCGCGAGGACTCACTGCTGGCGACAGGACCATCGGGCCGAGATTGGATTCAATGGGCGCCGTCTTGTCCAGCGCATCATGCAGAAGAGGCAGCACTGGACGAGATCGACACCCCAGGATCGCCAGCATCCTGGAGGCGTAGAACCGGCCCACATCTCCATCCACCTTCAGCAGAGAGGCGATCTCTTGCACGCCGGAAGGACTGGCTACATCAAGCTGTCGTTTCCCGAGACTCGACAGACATTCAAGCAAGGCTCTCATGGCCAGGGCCCTTTGATCCGCATTCGGCTGTGCTTTCAGCTCGCGAACCCGCTGGACGACATGCCGGTCCACATCCACGTGACCAACATCAAGATCGCATCCCCTCGCTTGGCGAATGGCCGAGGTCGAAGCAGAACCAGCCTCGATCCTGTGACCATCACCGTCGTCGCTACTCGCACTCACCGGGCCTACCAGACCAAGCCAAACAGCGAGGGCGACGCATACAGCAGCACGTATGGAACCGCTCCGCGTCCGAGAATCGGCCCCGTATCGGGTAGCACTCGAGAACGATACAGGAATCATTACCACTCCTCTTATCTCCCTTTCTCCATGCCAGCCCGCCATCAGTGAACCTGCGCAGGCGCCGCCCGGTTACCCGACGTGCCGCGGAATCGCGTAGGTTGAATCACCTGCGATCGCTCGCTCAGGTCCACAACGATGTCGTCACCCGAGAACCTCAGCCGGAACCGGAGCGCGTTGATGTTTCCGATCTCGTTGTAGTCGAAGACAAAGGTGTTGCTGCTCTCCCACCTGCCACCTACCGCTACGGGCAAACCAAAATTGCCGTTGCTCGACACGCGCGGAGTGCCATCCAACCCAACCGGCCGGGATGGCTCGTGGCGGCTGTTCAATTCAAGCTGAAGCTGCGCCACTTCTGCACCCGAAAACGTGAGCATCAGCGACTTCGCGCCAAGCGGGTTCTCCGACAGCACGTACCGTTTGCCTGACACCGTGCGTGCCAGTGGCGGCATGAACGATACCGGCGGGGGCGGTCTTGCCGCGTCGCTCACCGCGGCCGCCAATCGCGCCACCGCCGCCGGATTCTCCGGCAAGGGCTGGTCAGACGTGAGCGACGCAAGAATGAAGGCGCCGATATCGCCGGGTTCGAACGTCCCGCCGGTGAACACGACGACGATATTCTTCTCTGGGCTTACGCTGATCCGTTGGCCACCGCGGCCATTGGCCTCGAACAGCGACGGCTTCCTGTTCGGCTGCAGCCAAAGACCGTACCCGTACTGCTCGTCGCTAGCTTCCAGCTGTGCCTGCGGCCGGACCGCAGCACGCATCCATGCTGCCGGGACGAGTTGCCGGCCTTCCCAACGGCCATCGTTCAACCAGAGGTAGCCCAGCTTCGCCATGTCCAGGGGCTCAAGGTGCAGATCGCCCCATCCATACGAAACCCCGTGGCCATCGGCTGGCCAAGCCGCATGGTTGATGCCGAGTGGGCCAAACAACTCGCGACGGGCGAAGTCGAACGCACTCTGGCCCGTCGCCTTGGTGATTGCCGCAGAGAGCAGATGCATGCCGCCGGAGCAGTATTCGAAATGGCTCCCGGGCTCGTCGCGCATCGGCAGGTCCAGCATGAACCGGCTCCAGTCGCGGCTCTGCCTCATCCGCGACAGCGTGATTTCGCCCTGGCTGGCGTCGCAGTCCAAGCCCGAGGACATCGTCATCAGATGCTCGAGGGTCACGCGCTTCTTCCGCTCGTCCAGATTCGCGATGCCCTGGGCGCTGAAGACCGACGTCAGCGGCTGGTGCAGTTCCAGCGCGTGCTTGCCGATCGCGATGCCCGCCAGCGTGGTGGTGACACTCTTCGTCACCGACGCAACATCGTGGTACTGCCCTTTCTGGAACGGCCAGAAATAGGCATCCACCACCACATAGCCGTTGCGGATGATGGTCAGGCTGTGGATGGGCGTCTGGTGCTCGCGCACGTAGTCGAAGGCGTTGGCCAGCACCCCCGAATCCATCCCTTGCGCTTCCGGGGAGGAATGACGCCATTCCTGCGTCGGCCAGTAGGTTTCCTGCGCCGCTGCATCGGGAATGCCTGCGTAGCCGGATGCCGCCACGGACATCACGCATGCAACCGCGAGTCGTATCGAATATCGCACGGGATCTCCTGGGCACTGACGGCGGCGGGCACTGCGTCGCGTTGTGGGTCTGCCTGGCGCCGTAGAAGGGCACGGGGCCGGCCAGCGCCGATTCTGCCACGGTATTGGGGCGAGTCCATGGCGATGACTGGGCGCCACTCGCCCCGCCTGCGAGCCCATCCCTATTTTTGTCTGTTCGCCCGATGCTCGATCTTCAAGGGCGGCGCCAACGTCATGGGCGGTCTGTGCTGACGGAAACCGAGCCGCCCTCCCGCAGGCGGACGTTTACATATGCATCTGGTGGAGGTATTCGGTCGATCGACGCCCCTGCGGGCAGAATGTCCCAACTGGTGATCGGGCCGCAGACTGTCCTATGCACCAAACGGCGGCTATCCAACCCTCGCTTGGCAAGCTCGGCCACAACTACTTCAGGCGGCTGGCGGTCGAAGCCCTTGTAGGCTGTGCACGTCTATCCCGTCTGGCCAATGGGATACGTTGAACTCTCCACCTCATCCCGGCACCCCGACAGGCCCATGGCGAGCGAGAGGGCCATCAGTACTCGAATGCACTGCATTTCAGCTCGCTCCTTTCCGCTACTGCCCTGTTGTACGCCTTGTCTGTAGAACCCCCTGGAACCTATTCTGGCGCGGCACAAGGCCACAGCTTGGCTCCCCTCAGTTTGGCTGACTGAATCACCGCGACCACATCCCGCCTGATGAGAATGACATTGGAAGACTGGTGGCCTGCTCCAAAGAACTGCTCGCTGCGGAAGATGGGAAGGTCTGGATTGCCAACTGGCGCTGGCAGGAACCCTCGCTCTGGGCCTGTGTAGCGAACACGCCCGCATTTCGGACAGCGCCCCCCCACGCCCTCATCCATCTGCAACGCCACGCTCGTGTCAGCACGTAGCTGCACGATGTGATCAAGAACATTTCCCTTGGGGTCCTCAACCGGCCACGTCTCAATGCCAAGTGGAGCAAAATCCACTTGCCAAACGTCCTTATGCATGAAGATCGCATCTTCAACCCAGAACAGTTTGAGGAACGCGTTACGCCCCCACTTCAATGACTTCCGCACACGGAAAGGCGCATTCTGGACAGCCCAGGCTCCGCACTCGTCACAGTATTTCGAAGTGTCGTAGGTTTGCACCCGAAACCCAAAATCGTCTTCCGGCTGAGGATACCCATTTGCATGCGTAACCTGCAGCTCACAGTAATCAGCAGCGGCAATCTCTGTGGCCGAAAAATCCGTCGTTACAAGAAAGGAGCCGCCCCAGTCCCTGATCAGCGAGGAAACACCCGCCCATTCTGGAGCCCCTTCCGCCGAATGGACGACACCAATAATGCACTCCCCACTGAAGTCAGATGGCGGATCAACAGTGGCGCCGATCTGCTCGAGCTTTAGCGCGCGCTCAGCGGTCCAGCGAAAGGTGAAGCGATACTCTATGTTCATGAATAAATTCACCTTAAAGGCCTGGTTGCTTGGGGAAGGATGGATAAGCGGCAAGACCGAGCTGATATGCCTCTAGCGTTTGAAGTTTGAGCAACCAAGGGTAATCTCGTTCTCCTGGTGGAGCACACCGTGGATTATCGGGCCGAACTTCCTAGCCATTTCACCGGCATTCTCCGATGGCACTCTGCGGAACACCTGCTGCACCATCAAGCGCCCTTCTGCAGGAACCCACACATGAGCCTGGCGCTGGTCCATAGCCGTGCCCGCGCCGGGGTCGATGCCCCGCTGGTGCGGGTGGAAGTGCACCTCTCTGGCGGCCTGCCCGCCACCCAGATTGTCGGCCTGGCCGAGACCAGCGTGCGCGAGTCACGCGAGCGCGTGCGTGCCGCCCTGCTCTGTGCACGCTTCGACTTTCCGCAGCGGCGCATCACCCTGAACCTTGCGCCCGCCGACCTGCCCAAGGAAGGTGGGCGTTACGACCTGGCCATTGCACTGGGCATTCTGGCGGCCAGCGGCCAGGTCGATCCGCAGTCGCTGCTGCAGTACGAGTTCCTGGGCGAACTTGGCCTGACCGGTGAACTGCGCCCGGTGGCCGGCGCGCTGCCGGCGGCGATTGCGGCGGCCGAAGCCGGACGCATCCTGGTGGTGCCGCCGGGCAACGCCGCCGAGGCGGCGCTGGCCGAGCACGCTGACGTGCGTGTGGCCCGAACGCTACTGGAGTGCTGTGCCGGGCTGGGCAATCCGCGCTTGTTGCTGCCCGTAGAGCGCGTGGACACGACGCCACTGCCGCTGCCGGATCTGGCCGACGTGCGCGGGCAGGCGCATGCGCGGCGTGCATTGGAGGTCGCCGCTGCGGGTGGGCATCATCTATTGCTGATCGGTAGCCCTGGCTGCGGCAAGACGCTGTTGGCTTCGCGCCTGCCCAGCCTGCTACCGGATACCGAGGAAGCCGAGGCGCTGCAGCTGGCCGCGATTGCCTCGGTGAGTGGTGAGGGGCTGGATCCGCGGCGCTGGCGGCAACGGCCGTTCCGTTCTCCCCACCACAGTGCGAGCGCGGCAGCGCTGGTGGGTGGCGGCAATCCGCCCTGCCCCGGTGAGATCTCGCTGGCCCATCACGGCGTACTGTTCCTGGACGAGCTTCCGGAGTGGAATCGAAGTGCGTTGGAGACCCTGCGCGAGCCACTGGAGTCCGGCCACATCCGCATCGCCCGCGCGGCGCGCAGCGTGCAGTATCCCGCGCGGTTCCAACTGGTAGCAGCGATGAACCCTTGCCCGTGTGGCTGGGCCGGCGACCGCAGCAACCGCTGCCTGTGCAGCGATGAGCGCATCAACCGCTACCGTGCGCGCGTCTCCGGCCCGCTACTGGACCGCATCGACCTGCACATCAACGTGGCGCGCATGGACGCGGTGGAGCTACGGGAAAGCACGCCGCTGGGTGAGCCCAGTGCTGCGGTACGTGCACGGGTGGAAGCCGCCCATGCCCGGCAGCAGGCGCGTGGCGGGCTGAATGCCCATCTGCCACCGGCGGCGCTGCGGGCCTGCACGAAACTGAGCGAGGCCGATCAGGATCTGCTGGAGCAGGCGATTGAACGTCTGCAGCTTTCCGCACGGGCGATGCACCGGATTCTGCGCGTGGCGCGGACGATTGCTGATCTTGCAGGTTGCGAGGTGATCCAGACGGCGCATCTGGCTGAAGCGATCGGGTACCGGCAGTTGGATCGGGGAAAGCCCTAGGAGCACCGTTCGGAGTGGTCGTTGGTTGAGTCACCGTTGGTCGACTCGCGCGCGAAGAGCAGTCGACTAGCAGTCGACTCTACCAACAGCGGGTCATGGCGACGGATGGTGCAATGGTGCCAGAGCGGGTCATGGCAGCTCGGCACGCCGAGAGCAGCCCCCGCGCATCACGCTGCGGAATCCACCCGCCCACGCTTCGCCAGCAACGCCACCCGACGGCTGACCAGCGCGTGCAGCTCCGCCAGCTCCGACGCCCGGTCAGCCGTCATGTTCCCGCCGAACAGCACCCGCGACAACGCCGCCTCGTCGCTGTCGTCCGGGTGCTGCCACCGGTCCCGGTACACCTTCTGGCACACCAGCCAGGCCAGCCGCAGCCCCCCACCGGGCAACGGACGGACCACACGCTCGTAGACGTGCCAGAACTGGTACTCGGCCTGCAGGTCGATCACAGGCGCCACGGACAGCGCCTGCCGGGGCCGTCCATGACTCCGTATGCCGAACAACGGTGATCGGGGGTTGTACTGAGCCATGCCGACAGCATGACCCAGCAACATTGTGGGAACCTTGCGTCGCCGCCAGAAAATCCCTGTTGATTGCGCAAGGCAGGTTTCTGGAGGGGCTTGGGGTCAGAGCCCTTTGCGGTGCAAAGGGATCTGACCCCGGTCATGGGTGGCTTCGGGGTCGGATCCCTTTGCACCGCAAAGGGCTCTGACCCCGTTCCTCGTCGCCTCAGAACGCCATCGACGTACTGAACATCAGCTGCCGTGGCGCGCTGCGCTGCAGGGTCTGGTAATCCCCCGAGAACGACGACCCGGCGATGGTGGCGGTGCCGATGTTGTGGCGGTTGAACAGGTTGCTCACGTCCAGCCGCAGCTCCAGGCCCGGTACGGCGCTGTCCACGCCAAAGCGGTAGGCAGCATAGGTGTTGACCTGCCAGAAGGTCGGCACGCGGATGTCGTTCTCGTAGGTGAAGGGCTGGCGCAGGTAGGAGGTGCTGGTGGCACCGAAGCGCCAGTCACCGAAATGCGCCGACAGGTCGCTGACCAGCGAGATCTGCGGATAGCCCGGTTGGGCGTTGCCCTTGATCGGGTACACCGTGTCGCCCACCACGAAATCGCTGTCGTAGTACGAACGGGCCACGGCCACGCCCTGGTAGAACTGCAGGTGGTCGGTCAGGTCGGCGGTGATGCCGAGGTCAGCACCGATCACGTGCATCTTCGGCATCAATCGCACGGTGTTGATCTGCGCGAACTGGGTACCGATGGCGGCCGACAGCAGACGGTTGCGGATGTCGTTGTAGAACACGTCGCCGGTGATCGTCAGCCGGTCGAAGCGATGCGATGCGCCGACGGTCAGGTTCCAGTTCTTCTCCGGGCGCAGCGTGCCGGCCACGCGGTCGAACTCCTCCTGGTCGGTGATGGTCCACGCCGAGGCGGTGTAGCCGATGTTGCCGCGCTGGGCCACGCGGTAGCCGTTCATGGTGTTGGCCAGGTCGATGAAGGCATCGGTGGATTCGGTCGGGCTCCAGAACAGCGAGACGTGCGGCAGGAAGTTGCTTTTCGCGCGCAGCGTTCCGTTCACCGGCCGGTCCTTGGCATCACCCAGGCCGCCACCGCTGGTGCGGAAGTCCACGGCCTTGAAGCCGACACCCAGCTTCAGCGTGTCGTTCAACACGATGTCGTCCTGCAGGTAGAACTGGCGCGAGCGGGTCACCCAGCTCGATGCGTTGTCGGTCTTGAACGCGGGGCCATACACATCGAACGGACCGGTGGCCTTCAGCGGCGGGCCCTCGCCCAGCAGCGGCTGCTGGTACCACTCGGTCTTGGCCGCGGCCTTGCTCTTCTCCTGCCAGAAGCCGGCGGTGAAGGTGTGCGCGCCGGTCTCGAACTGCAGGTTGAACATGCCACCCAGCCGATTCACACGCGGCGTCTGCACCTGTTCGGAGAACGGTGCGCCGTTTGGCGACGGCACGGTCGGGTCGGTGAGCGTGGCCTGGGTGTGGCTGTTGGCGTTGTACAGCTGCACGTTGCCGCTCAGCGCCGGGGTGATCTGGAAACGGTGGTTGATCGACGACACGCGATCGCGGGTGATCTGGCCGGTGTCGTACGGGATCAGTTCGGACAGCTCACCGCAGGTGTAGGCGCCGCAGGATTTGTCCGCATTCTCCGGCGAGGCCACGTACCAGGCCCACGCATAATCGGGATAGAAGATGTCGGCCTTCCAGCCCAGCTTGCGGATCATGTCGAAGGAGATGTTGTTGTAGCCCCAGACCTTGGCCTTGCTGTCGGACAGGAACACGGTGAAGTCACCCCAGGCGACATCCTGCTGCAGCTTCAGGTCGCCGCGCAGGAAGTTCTGGGTGCCCTCGCCCTGGTACTTGTCGGCAGACACACGCTGCAGGTCGACCAGCACTTTCGGGCCATGCTCGCCGAGCTGGCCAGTCTGCCCGGACACGGTGGTGACCAGCGTGTTGTTGCTGCCCACGCCCTGTTTCACGCGCAGGCTGGGTGTGTCCTGCAGCTCGCGCAGGCGGTATTCCAGGCTGCCGCCGTTGACGCTGCTGGAGAACACGCTGACCGGTGCGCCACCGGGGCTGACCGTGATCGCGCCGATGCCATCGGGCACGCCCACGTTCACCACGCTGGTGCCGGTGAGCGAGAGGAAGCCGTTGTCGTTCAGCGGCACGCCCTCGAAGGTGATGCCCATTTCGTTCATGCGGAAGCCGCGCACGAACAGGCTCGTGGCCGAGATATCCAGGCCAAGCCCGTCGGTGGCGGTGTAGCTGGCGCCCGGTACCTGCTTCAGCATGGCCAGACCGTTGTTGCCGGTGACCATCGCGTCGAGGTCTTCGGCCTTGATGACGTAGCGGTTTGGACCAACCACCTGGGTGGGCGCAACGGCCGCGCCGCGCGGCGTGGCGATGACCTGCAGCGCATTCAAGGTGGTGGGGGTGTCATGCGCTGCGTCGTGAGTCTCGGCGGCATACGCAGGTGCGGCGATGGCCGCGATGATGGCCAAGGCGAGGCGCGTCGTGGGTGGGGTGTTCATGGGCAGATCCAGGTGCAGGGAGAGAGCGGCGCAGGCGCACGCCCGGCGCGTTGCAGCACCGGTGTCGGCGCCCTGGCTGGCGATGCGATTGCGTTTGGGGAGTGACGGCGCGGGGCGCGCCGGTCAGCAGACGAAGGCGATCATCTGCCGTGGGATTTGGTGGGGTGATTTCGACGTGCGAAATTCTTGCATCGCACTGCCGCATTCGCCATTGCACCGTGGTACAGCGCGAATGGCCATGGGGATGGGTGGGCTATACGTGGGTATAGCCTGGCGCTTGCCGTCTGCGTGCGCCAACCAAGGTTGGCGCCTACCGGGGTCTGCGAGGCATGGTAGAGGCCGACCTTGGTCGGCGCTTACGGTCTGCGTGTGCCAACCAAGGTTGGCACCTACCGGGGCCCGCGAGACATGGTAGAGGATGACCTTGGTCGGCGCTTGCCGTCTGCGTGTGCCAACCGAGGTTGGCACCTACCAGGGCATAGGGACGCGCGGTTACTGCAGGACGAAACGCTCAATGGCGCGCGCCACGCCTTCGTCTGCATTGCTGGTGGTCTCGAACCGCGCCACCGCCTTCACCGCGTCGATGGCATTGCCCATCGCCACGCTGGTACCGGCGTACTGCAGCATGGTCAGGTCGTTCTCCTGGTCACCGATGGCCATCACGTTGGCGCGGTCGATGCCCAGGTGCTCGGCCAGCTTCTGCAGGCTCGGCCCCTTG
Source organism: Stenotrophomonas sp. WED208 (assembly GCF_040984485.1). Taxonomy (NCBI): domain Bacteria; kingdom Pseudomonadati; phylum Pseudomonadota; class Gammaproteobacteria; order Lysobacterales; family Lysobacteraceae; genus Stenotrophomonas; species Stenotrophomonas sp. WED208. The sequence goes on along the minus strand of NZ_JAZARB010000001.1, from coordinate 283,097 downwards.
CCGGCGCGGTGGTCGAATACTTCCAGGAAGAACGGTGCGCTCTTCAGCACCGCGAAGCGCTCGGTCAGTTCGCTGGGCAGGCGCGCGATGGCGGCATCCAGCACGTCGGGCTCGTCGATCATCATCAGCTTGATGAACGACATGGACGGGTCCATGTCGGCCACGCGGCGGTAGGACAGCGGCATCCGCGAGAGATGCGAGTCGGCCACGGTGTAGTAGCTGATGTCCTGGTTGGGCGTATACATGCGCCGGCTGTCCAGCGCCTGGAAGTGCACGCCCAGGTCGCGGGCCACCTGCTCGCAGAACAGGAAGTCGTCGAAGCTGAGCGGATACTCGACCACGGTTTCGCGTGTGCCGATGCGCTGCACCAGGCCGCCATTGCAGGCGATGCAGTAGTCGTCGTCGCCGGTGATGCCCAGCTCGTGCAGGAACGGTGCCAGGCCGGGAACCGGGCGGCCACTGGTCAGCACGATGTGCACGCCCAGCGCGCGCGCCTGCGCGATCGCCTGCTTGGCCCGCGCGGTGAGCGTGTGGGTGGGATCCAGCAGGGTGCCATCCATGTCGATGGCGACCAGTTCGATGGTCGATTGCCGGCGGCCCATGTCCATTGCGTTCAACTCGTGCGGGGCACGCCAGTTTACCCCCTCATGCCCGGTTCACCTCTTTGCCCACGTTGGCCGGGATACTGCAGGAGCCTGTGCGTCCCCCACCGCAGGACGGCCCCTTGACCGCCCTTCCCTGGAGAACCTTGCGACGCATGACCTACCGTGCCCCCGAAACCAACGACAGCGCGCCCCTGGCCCAGCAGATCGAGCAGATGATCGACGAGCTGCCCGGCGACCAGGTGAGCGTCGGCACCCTGCTCAGCGCGCTGGGCGATGAGGGCCTGCTGCTGATCGTGATCCTGCTCTCGGCCATCTTCATCATTCCGGTGTCGATTCCCGGGCTGAGTACGGTATTTGGTGCCTCGATCCTGCTGATCGGCCTGAGCCGCGTGCGCAACCGCCCGCTGTGGGTGCCGCAGAAACTGGCGCGCCGCGAGATCGCCACCGACAAGCTGAAGGCCAACCTGGGCCGTGCGCTGAAGTGGGTGCACCGCATGGAGCGGCTGTCGCGGCCGATGCGGCTGGCGGTGATGGTGCGCTCGAAGAAGATGATGCGCCTGAACAACCTGATGCTGGTGTTCGCGACCCTGCTGCTGATGGCGCCGGCCGGGCCGATTCCGTTCAGCAATACCTTGCCGGCGCTGGCGCTGATGTCGTTCGCGATTGGCTTCATCCAGCGCGATGGTGCGGCGGTGGCGGCTGGGTACGGCTTTGTTGTGGCCACGGTGGTGTATTTCGGCGTGCTGCTGGGTGGCGTGGGGTTCGCTGCCGAATCGGTGTTCAGCGGGTTCCGCAGCAGTACCGCGGAACTGTAGAGCCGAGCCCATGCTCGGCTGCTCTTCGTTCGGTGCACGGAAACCCGCGCTGCGCGCGTAAGCCGAGCATGGGCTCGGCTCTACAGAATTACTTGGCCGATACCCGCCACACCACGTCGCCCACGTCGTCGGCGACCAGCAGTGCGCCTTCGGCGTCCATCGCCATGCCTACCGGTGCGCCCATCAAGGTCTTCTCGTCCTTCGAGGCGAAACCGCTGACCACGGTCTGCGGCCGCCCGGTCGGCTTGCCGTCCTTGAACGGTACGTAGACCACTTCGTAGCCGCTCAGCGGTGAACGATCCCAGCTGCCGTGCTCGCCGATGAAGGCGCCGCCGTGGTACTGCGCCGGCAGTGCCTGGCCGGTGTAGAACAACAGGCCCAGCGGTGCCACGTGCGAGCCGATGGCGTAGTCCGGCACGATCGCCTTGGCCACCAGGTCCGGCCGCTGCGGCTGCACGCGCTCGTCCACGTGCTTGCCGTAGTAGCTGTAGGGCCACCCGTAGAAGCCATCCTCCTTCACCGAGGTGAGGTAGTCCGGCACGAGGTCGGCACCGATCTCATCGCGTTCGTTCGCGACTGCCCACAGCTGGCCGGTGCTCGGCTCCCAGTCCAGTCCGGTCGGGTTGCGGATGCCCGACGCAAAGATACGGCTGCCACGGGTGGCGACGTCCACTTCCAGCACCACCGCGCGGCGGTACTCGACGGCCAGGCCGTTCTCGGTGATGTTGCTGTTGGAGCCCACGCCCACGTACAGCTTGCGGCCATCGCGGCTGGCCAGCAGTTCCTTGGTCCAGTGGTGGTTGATGGTGCTGGGCAGGTCGGTGAACTCACGGCCCTTGTCGGACATGCGGGTTTCACCAGGCACGTAGTGGTACTGCACGATGTTGCCGGTGTTGGCCACGTACAGCGTGTCGCCGATCAGCTGGATGCCGAACGGCGAATGCAGGCCTTCGATGTAAACGTGTTGGGCCCAGGTGTTCGTCCCCGGCGTGCGGCGCAGCAGGGTGACCCGATTGCCGCCCTTGCCGGCCTTGCCCGAGCGCGCCTTGACCTTGCCGGCGATCCACTGCTTGGGCGTGGTGACCGGTTCTTCGCCGGGGCCATTGCCCTCCACCACCAGCACATCGCCGTTGGGCAGGGTCAACAATCGCCGCGGATGCAGCAGGTTGGCGGCGATGCGTTCGATCTTCAGGCCCTCGGCCACCGTGGGTGACTGGCCCTCGGCCCAGCCCACGCCCCGCGGCACCTGCATCGGCGGCATCAGGAAGTTCTTCGGTGCCGGCAGCGGCGGCTGCGCACCGGACTGGTCGGCGGGATGGTATTCGGCCTTGCCGGCACAGGCCGACAGCATCACGGCCAGCGCCAGGGCGCCGACGGTGGGCAGGATGTGCTTAGCCATGACGGCCTCCCTGCAGCACCGGCGGCTGCAACGACAGCAGGATCAGGCCCAGTGCGATCAACGCCACGGTCAGCGCCGACAGGATCGTGCCGGGCACCGCAACGGCATAGGCATCGCGGCTGTGCACGAAGGCGTTCCAGATGGCCAGCACCACCGCGACCAGGTTGAGGAAGAAGTCGATGCGGTCGATGCGCGTGGCGGTGCCGTTGCGGCGCCAGACCGTGAACAGGTTGATCAGCCGCGGCACGATGGCGATCAGCAGGCCGAAGGTGATCAGCCAGGCGGCGGCCTTGCCCCACATCACCTCGGCACTGTTGAGATAGATCGCGTCGAAGATCAGCGCGCCGACGAAGAAGCCGAAGGGTATCGGGTTCAGCAGGCTGAACAGCGTGGTGCCAAGGCCGCGATACGCCTGGGCCAGGGGGTTGACCATCATCGTGCTCCGTGCGGAAGGGTGCACGGGCTGTAGTAGCACAGCGTGATGTGAGGGCGCGCGATGATGCCGGGGGGATCCACGCCATGCGTGGATGCGGATGCCAACCAAGGTTGGCACCCACCAGATGCGGGCCGCTGCAGTCGTCATTACCCCACGGCATAAGCGTTTGTGACGCAATTGGCACATCTGCAGATTGCTTGTGTGAAGAGGTAGGGGGTTGTTCGTTGTGTCGCGTTTGGCTCGTTGCGATGGGGCAGTTCCGCCCCGCCGTCCTGCCATGCCGATTCACAACAGAAGGATTCGTGTATGAAGCGACACACGCAACGCTCCGCGCCACCGCGCTCCACGCGCCTGGCCCTGGCCACTGCCCTGGTACTGGGCAGCCTGGCCGTCACCGCCCAGGCCCAGCAGGCCGATCCGCTGGCCGGAATCCAGTGGCACCTGCGCAATACCGGGCAGACGGTACCGGCCGATACACTGCCGGTGGCCGGCAACGATCTGAACGTGGATGGCCTGTACCGCAATGGCATCCGCGGCCAGGGCGTCACCATCGCCATCGTCGACGACGGCCTGCAGATCGCTCACCCGGACCTGGCCGCCAATGTGGCGGCAGTGGCCGGCAAGAACTTCGCCAATGGTTCGAACAATCCCACCCCGTCCAATCCGGACGCCGACAACCACGGCACCATGGTCGGCGGCATCGCCGGCGCGGTGGGCGCCAACAACCTGGGCGTGCGAGGTGTGGCTCCGGCGGCAACGCTGAAGGGCTTCAACCCCATTTCACGCTCCGCGCAGGGCAACCAGCAGAGCAACATCGAGTACGCCTGGTGGGACGGCGCAGAATCGGCCGACGTGCAGGTGTTCAACAACAGCTGGGGCGCCGGCCCTGGCAATCCCAACCTGCCGTTGGCGTACAGCGAGAACACGATACGTTCGTATGAGCAGGCGCTGTCGGGTACGCGCGGTGGCCGCGGCGGCATCTACGTGAAGTCGGCCGGCAACAACTTCAACAACGGGTACTGGCAGGACAACCTCGGCAACACCTTCGATGTCTGCACGAATGACACCAAGAACCGCAACACCGGTTGCGTGCCGGCCGGCCGCGATCCGCGCAACAACCTGTTCAACGTGATCACCGTTGCCGCCGTGCGCGCCGATGGCGTTCGCTCGTCGTACTCCTCCACCGGCTCGGCCCTGTGGGTCTCGGCCTTTGGCGGTGAATACGGCCTGCAGGCCCAGTACGCACCCGGCCTGGTGGCACGCGCGTACGACCCGGCCATCGTCACCACCGATGTGACCGGCTGCGCGCAGGGCAGCAACAAGAACACCAACCGCGAGAACACACTGGACAGCAACCTGTCGGCCATCGACAGCACCTGCAACTACACCGCCAAGATGAACGGCACGTCGGCGTCAGCACCGATGGTGTCGGGCGTGGCCGCGCTGGTGCTGGAAGCCAATCCGAACCTGTCCTATCGCGATGTGAAGTACATCCTGGCCACCACCGCCACCCGCAACCACCCGAACCAGCCGGCGGTGACACTGGCCGACGGGCGCACGCTGGTGCCGGGCTGGACGGTGAATGCCGCCGGCCGTGCCTACAGCAACTGGTACGGTTTCGGTGTGGTCAATGCGGCCCGTGCAGTAGAGGTCGCCGAGAACTTCCAGTCGCTGGGACCGCTAGTTGATACCGGCTGGCGCACCACCACGCGCACCGTGGCCATCGGCAACACCTCGGCCGCTGCCGCACGCTTGACCTTCCAGGTCGCCAACGGTGCACGCAACATCGAAAGCGTGCAGCTCGGCTTCCGGGTCAACCACAGAAGCACCCGCCAGCTGCAGTTCGTGCTGGTCTCGCCCAGTGGCACGCGCAGCGTGGTGCAGCCGGCGTTCACCGCGATCGGTTCGGGCACGGGTAACGCGCAGAGCAATTTCACCAGCTGGGACCTGCTGTCCAGCAATGCATTCCTGGATGAGAATGCCACCGGCACCTGGACGCTGGAAGTGACCGACATGGGGCAGGCCGCGGCCGCTGCATCGCGTGGCAACCTCGAATCCTTCAAGATCCGCGTTCTGGGGCACTGATGATGAAGAAGACCATTCTGTTGAGCACGCTCGCCTTCACGGCGATCACCTCCTCTGCCTGGGCACAGACCTCGGGGCAGACTCCTCCGGCCAGGACACCGTCAACCGTGGATGCGCAGGAACTGAAGGCGTCCGCTACCGGCCGCTCGTTCGATGTGGGCGGCACGCGTTTCCAGCTGTCTCCCTCGACCACGGTAAAGCAGGTCAGCGGCGGTCGGTTCACGATCACCCAGCAGGCAGCGGCGACCACCAGCTCGCGGACGAAGCGTTCGCTGGATGGTGCAGCGGCCGCGGCTGTTGATGCCGGCACCGGCAAGTTCGCGGCGGCGGTATCCCATGATGGAGCGCCGGTGGTGGCGACGTCGCGGGTCAAGGTGTTCTTCACCGATGCGGCCTCAGCGCAGCGTGCAGCCACCGCCACCGGTGGCACCGTGGTGAAGGTATCGAAGGCTTCGGGCCAGGCCATCGTGGAGTACCCGTCGGTGAACGCGGCACTGGATGCGAGCACCAGGCTGCTGTCCACCGCCGGTATCCGCGCGACCGAGCCGGACGTGGTTCAGTGGGAAGAAACCAAGTAAGGCGTTGAGTGGTGCCCCCGGCCGGTTGGCTCTCCTGGCCGGCCGGGGGATTGGTGTGTGGGGGTGTATCGACCAAGGTCGACACCTACCGGGGCAGCCGGCGCGACGAACGGTCGGTATCAGTCGGGCATGGCCCGGGACTACCGGGCAGCGAGCGTGTCGCTGTGCTTGAGGTGGCAGCTGGCCAGCACGTCATTGCCTGCGGCCGGGTGGCCGGGCTCCAGCAGCAGGCGCTGCACGTCGGAGAACAGCTTGTCCACCGGCATGCCATAGGGCGCGAACAGACGCAGGCGGCCCTGGCGGTCGAACACGTAGCCACCGGCGATGTGGCTCATGGTGTAGGTCTCCGGTATCTGACCGGGTTCCTTTTCGTAGAACGCCTTGAAGTCGCTGGCCATCGCGGCCAGTTGTGCTTCGTTGCCGACCAGTGCGATCGCCTTGGGGTCGAAGGCTTCCACATAGGTGCGGGCGACTTCGGGCGTGTCGCGTGCGGGATCGACGCTGACGAACACCACCTGCAGCTGGTCGGCATCCTTGCCCATCAGGTGCTTGACCTGGCTGAGCTCGACCATGGTGGTCGGGCACACGTCCGGGCAGCTGGTGAAGCCGAAGAACAGATAGGTCACCTGCCCCTGCAGATCCTTGGGCCCGCGCACGGCGCCGTGGCTGTCAGGCATCGACCAGTGCTGGCCGAGCTCTTCGCAGGCAATGTCCTTGGAGTAGAAATCCATGCGCGACTGCGCGCTGCAGCCAGCCAGCAGGCCGATGGCCAGGCCTGCCAGCAGCGGCAGGCGGAATCGGGGAGAGAACAACGAACGGACAACAGCAGCAGGACGCTTCACGGGTACCACCAACGCAGACGCGGGCGGGGTCTCGGTCAGGCCTGCCCTTGGGGGGGAAAGAGGACGGAGGTGCCGGGGTGATCGCGCGGTCCATGCCGATCACCCCGGCCACGGTCAGTTGATCATCATGTGGTAGTGCATGCTCCAGATGATCCAGACCGACAGTGCGACGACGATGAACAGGATCACCAGGGTGAACACGAAGCTGGCCAGGTTCCAGCCGCCTTCGGACTTGCGGTCCATGTGCAGGAAATAGACCAGCTGCACCAGGATCTGCGCCACCGCGAAGCCGACCAGCAGGAACAGCGTGAGCGGCCGCGACAGCACCGGGTTCATCACCAGCGCGAACGGCACCACGGTCAGCAGCGCGCACAGCACGAAGCCAATCAGGTAGGACTTGGTGGAGCCGTGCGCATTGCCGGCGCGCGAGGTTTCGACGTGGGCCATGTCAGAAGGCTCCGATCAGGTAGACGAAGGTGAAGACGCAGATCCACACCAGGTCCAGGAAGTGCCAGAACAGGCTCAGGCACGACACGCGGGTGATGTTGGTCGGGGTCAGGCCGCGGCGGTAGACCTGGTGCATGACCACCGCCATCCAGATCAGGCCGCTGGCCACGTGCAGGCCGTGGGTGGCGACCAGGGCGAAGAACGCCGACAGGTAGGCACTGGTGCTCGGGCCCGCGCCTTCGTGGATCAGGTGCGAGAACTCGTAGATCTCCATGCCGATGAACGAGGCACCGAGCACGAAGGTCACGCCCAGCCAGCGCAGCACCGCCGAGGTGTCGTGGCGATGCATCGCCAGCACGGCCTGGCCGTAGGTGATGCTGGAGACCAGCAGCAGGAAGGTCTCGGCCATCACGAACGGCAGCGAGAACAGATCCTTGCCGGTGGGGCCGCCGGCGTAGGCGGTGCTGAGCACCGCGTACGAGGCGAACAGCGAACCGAACAGCACCAGGTCGGACATGAGGTAGACCCACATGCCGAACACCTTCATGCCGCCCTGCTCGTGGCCATGGTCGTGTTCGTGGTGGTCCTCGTGCGCCTGCGTGTCGCTGGCCAGCTCCGGGCGGGTCAACAGGTTCATGCGCGTACCTCCTTCAGCTTGGCAAGGTTGGCTGCTTCGGTGCGCGCCACCTCTTCGGAACTGACGTAGTAGTCCACGTCCTCGTCATAGGACCGCACGATCAGGGTGACGATCATCGCGATGAAGCTGGCTGCAGCCATCCACCAGATGTGCCAGACCAGGGCGAAGCACAGCACCAGGATCCAGATGTTGAGGATCAACGGCACGCCGGTGTTCTTCGGCATGTGGATCGGTGCGTACTTCTTCGGCGGCGGCGGCAGGCCACGCTTCTTCGCTTCGTGGAAGGCATCCAGCTCATCGGCCTTGGGCACCACGGCGAAGTTGTAGAACGGCGGCGGCGACGGCGTGGCCCATTCCAGCGTGCGTGCATTCCACGGGTCGCCGGTCAGGTCCAGGTTGCGCTTGCGGTCGCGCACGCTCACGTAGATCTGCACCAGCATCAGGATGATGCCCGCGAACACGAACAGTGCACCGATGAAGGCGGCGATCAGGTACGGCGTCCACGCCGGGTTGTCGTACTGGTTCATGCGGCGGGTCATGCCCATGAAGCCGAGCATGTACAGCGGCATGAAGGCCAGGTAGAAACCGATCACCCAGCAGGCGAACGACCATTTGCCCAGGCGCTCGTTGAGGGTGAAGCCGAACACCTTCGGGAACCAGTAGGCGAAGCCGGCCAGGTAGCCGAACAGCGCGCCGCCGATGATGGTGTTGTGGAAGTGCGCGACCAGGAACAGGCTGTTGTGCAGCAGGAAGTCCGCGCCCGGGATGGCCAGCAGCACGCCGGTCATGCCACCGATGGTGAAGGTGACCAGGAAGGCGATGGTCCACAGCATCGGCACGCTGAACTCGACGCGGCCGCCGTACATGGTGAACAGCCAGGTGAAGATCTTCACGCCAGTGGGGATGGCGATGATCATCGTCATGATGCCGAAGAAGGCATTGACGCTGGCACCGGAACCCATGGTGAAGAAGTGGTGCAGCCAGACGATGAACGACAGGATGCCGATCGCCAGCGTGGCGCCCACCATCGACTTGTAGCCGAACAGCTTCTTGCGCGCGAACGTGGCGGTCACTTCAGAGAAGATGCCGAACGCCGGCAGCACCAGGATGTACACCTCCGGGTGGCCCCAGGCCCACACCAGGTTCACGTACATCATCGGGTTGCCACCCAACGTGTTGGTGTAGAAGTTGAAGTCCAGGTAGCGGTCCAGGGTGAGCGCACCCAGCGCCACGGTCAGGATCGGGAAGGCGGCGATGATGATCACGCTGGTGACCAGCACGGTCCAGGTGAACACCGGCATCTTCATCAGGGTCATGCCCGGCGCACGCATGCGCAGGATGGTGATGAACAGGTTGACGCCGGTCAGCAATGTGCCGATGCCCGAAGCCTGCAACGCCCAGATGTAGTAATCGACACCGACCCCTGGACTGAACTCGATGCCCGACAGCGGCGGATACGCCACCCAGCCGGTCATGGCGAATTCGCCGACACCCAGCGAGATCATCATCAGCGCGGCGCCGACCACGAAGATCCAGAAGCTGAAGGCGTTGAGGAACGGGAACGCCATGTCGCGCGCACCGATCTGCAGCGGCACGATGATGTTCATCAGGCCGACCACGAACGGGGTGGCCACGAAGAAGATCATGATCACGCCATGTGCGGTGAATATCTGGTCGTAGTGCTCCGGCGGCAGGAAGCCGTCACTGCCCGGGCCAGCCGCGGCCAGCTGCGCGCGCATCATCAGCGCATCGGCAAAGCCACGCACCAGCATGACCAGCGCCACCACCACGTACATGATGCCGATCTTCTTGTGGTCCACGGTGGTGAACCAGTCACGCCACAGCGGGCCCCACAGCTTGAAGTACGTCACCGCGCCGAGCAGCGCGAGGCCACCCAGCACCATGGCCGCCAATGTGACTACGACGATCGGCTCGTGCAGCGGCACGGCCTCCCACGTCAATTTACCCAACATGTTCGTTACTCCTGGGAAACCTGGACACCACCGGCAGCGCCCGCCGGGGTAGCAGCAGCGGTGTTCTCGCCGACGCCGATGAACTGGTCGATGACCCTCTTGAACAGCAGTGGTTCAACACTGGAGAAGTGCTGCACCGGTGCGTTCTTCGACGGCGCGGCCAGCGCCTTGAACTGCGTGAAACTGAGTGCGTCGGGCGCGCTGCGCACCTCGGCCACCCAGCGCTCGAAGTCTTCATTGCTGCTGGCGGTGGCGATGAACTTCATGTTCGAGAAGCCATGCCCGCTGTAGTTGCCGGACATGCCTCGGAACTGGCCGGGCTCGTTGGCGATCAGGTGCAGCTGCGTGCGCATGCCGGCCATCGCGTAGATCTGCCCACCCAGCTGCGGGATGAAGAAGGTATTCATCGTCGAGTTGGAGGTGATGTTGAACGCCAGCGGGCGGTTGGCCGGGAAGTTGAGCTGGTTGACCGTGGCGATGCCCAGGTCCGGGTACACGAACACCCATTTCCAGTCGGTCGCGATCACGTCCACGTGCAGCGGTTCACCGGCCACGTCCAGCGGCTTGTACGGGTCCAGCTCGTGGGTCGACTTCCACACGATCACCGCCAGGCCGGCAATGATCAGCAGCGGCACGCCCCAGACCACGATCTCCACCTTGGTGGAGTGCGACCAGTCCGGCGTGTATTTCGCTTTGGTGTTGCCGGCACGGAAGCGCCAGGCGAACACGAAGGTCAGCACGATGGCCGGTATCACCACGATCAGCATCAGGCCGATGCAGATCAGGATCAGGTCGCGCTGGGCGAGCCCGACCATGCCCTTCGAATCCAGCAGCACCCAGTCACAGCCCGACAGGCCGACGCAGGCCAGGGCGACCAGCGCCAGGCGGATGCGGTTCCAGCAGATATTCATTGGAGGTCAACCCTGTTGAAAAAGCGCGCTTGACCGGCTCGCCTGCGCGCAGCGCCCGGGCGTGGAGCGGCTACACTGTGGGTACGAGGTCGCCTACAAGCAGGCGAACCACTCCAATCAAGCCCATACAAGATACAGCATTGTATGGACTTGTGCATCTGTACGTATGGAAAAAACTGACCGATGACGCCACCTGCCGCCGGCCGCCGCCTGAAACACCCCAATCGCACCTGGGTTCGCCCCTTCCGCGAGGGCGCCGGCCCGCTGTACCTGCAGATTGCCCAGCAGGTGCGCGAGGCGGTGGATGACGGGGTGCTGCGCCCGGGCGACCGCCTGCCGCCGCAGCGCGACCTCGCCCAGCAGGTGGGGGTGGACCTGACCACGGTCACCCGTGCCTTCGCCGAGCTGCGCCAGGCCGGCCTGCTCGACGCCCAGGGCGCCGGCGGTACCTTCATCGCGCTGTCGGCCGGCAACCGCAGCACCTCGGTCGACCTGAGCATGAACATCCCGCCGCTGCTGGGCAGCGCGCCGTTCGCGCAGGGCATGGAGGCCGGCTTCCAGCACGTGGGCCAGCAGCTGGGCCAGGGCGAACTGATGAGCTACCACGTCGGCGCCGGCACCCGCGAGGACCGCGCCGCTGCGGTGCAGTGGCTGGCGCCGATGCTGGGCACGGTGGGTGCCGACCAGGTGGTGATCTGCCCCGGCGCGCAGACCGCGCTGTGCGCGCTGATCCTGGCCCGCACCCAGCCGGGCGAGCTGATCGCCGCCGAGCAGCTGACCTATCCGGGCCTGCTGGCTGCCGCGCGCGTGCTGCAGCGGGGCGTGGTGCCGGTGGCGATGGACACCGAGGGCATGCTGCCGGAGGCGCTGGAGGAGGCCTGCCAGCTGCGCCGCCCGCGCCTGCTGTACCTGGTGCCGACCATCCAGAACCCGACCACGGCAACGATGTCGGCACAGCGCCGGCAGGCGCTGCTGGCGGTCGCCAAGCGTCACGATCTGACCGTGATCGAAGACGATCCGTACTGGTTGCTGGCCGGAGACGCCGCGCCGCCGCTGGCCGCCCACCGCGATGCCGGCTGCCCGGTCTATTACATCTCCACGCTGTCCAAGTGCCTGGCCCCGGGCCTGCGCACCGCCTACCTGGTGGTGCCGGCCGGCGAGCCGATGGAACCGGTGCTGGATGCGCTGCGCGCAATCGCGCTGATGCCGACCCAGTCGATGGTGGCGGTGGCCTCGCAGTGGATCCGCAGCGGCCAGGCCCAGGACATGGTGCAGCGCTTCCAGCAGGAACTGCGCGAGCGCCAGGCCATTGCCGCCCGTTACCTGCCGGCCCGCGCCCAGGCGCATCCGGCCGGCCTGCATGTGTGGCTGCCGCTGCCGCCGCGGCTCGACCAGTACCGGTTGATCCAGGCCGCACAGGAGCAGGGGCTGGGCATTGCCAGCTCCGATGCCTTCAGCGTGGAAGAACCGCCACCGGGCAATGCGATCCGCCTGTCGTTGGGCGGCGCAGTCGACCAGGGCGCGCTGGCCGGGGCGCTGGCCAAGCTGAACGAGATCCTGTCCGAGGCCCCCGAGGCACGCCACAACGCCATCGTCTGAACGGGGCGCATGGCGTTTTATCCATACAAGATGATATTTTGTATGCAATGTATGGATGAAGGGACGTGCATCGATGCGCGCCGAGAAACTGAAGTTCCACCTGGTGATGGCCGGGTGCGGCGGCTTTGTGGTGTTGATGCTGGCCGCGCTGGCCTGGGTCTGCCTGCAGCCGCAGACCGTGGATGTGCAGGCCGCCGAACGCCACGCCATCGAGCAGTGCGTGCAGCGCAGCGAGGATCCGTCGCGTAGCGAGATCCAGCGCCGCGCGCAGGCCGATTCCTGCCGTGAGATGCGCAAGCAGTACGTGCACAAGTTCGGCCGGGAAGATTCCTGATGGGCGCAGCCGCGCCGCGTCGCCGCTGGCTGCTGCCGACGATGATCGCCCTCGCCTGCCTGTTCATGGCCGGCGTCGCGGCTGCGCTGTGGCAGTACTTCGGCTACAGCGCGCAGTCCACCTTCACCGAACAGGCCATCGTCTTCGACGATTCGCAGCTGCGCCTGCCGGCCGATCTGGCCGGTGATACCGGCCGCATCCGCGTGGTGCATTTCTGGGACCCGGCCTGCGGCGTGTGCAACCGCGAAACCGGTGCGCACCTGAGCTACCTGATCAGCATGTACCGCCGCGCCGGCATCGACTTCTATGCGATCCGCCGCCCGGGTACGCAGGGCGAGCTGCCCGAGCCGCTGCGCAGCAAGGTGATCAACCTGCCGACCATCGATGGCATCGAACACATCCCGGCCAGCCCCGCCGTAGCCATCTGGGATCGCCAGGGCCACCTCGCCTACGCCGGCCCGTACAGCATCGGCATGGTCTGCAACTCGGCCAACAGCTTCGTCGAACCGCTGCTGGACAAACTGGTGCGCGGCGAAACCGTGCGCCCGAAAGGACTGCTTGCCGTGGGCTGCTACTGCCCCTGGCAGGCCCAGCGCTGAGGACGCGCAATGACATCACTGACGCTGGCCGGCATGGCCGCTGCAAACAACAACGGCGGTCACCTGTCCGAACCGACCGATGGTTATGGACAGGCTCCCGCCGTTGGAAGCAACGATACGCCCCGACATGCTCCGTACATGCCGCGACCGGATGTCGCAGCCCGCGAATGGGTGCAGGACGTGCTCGCGCACAACGGGCCGATCTACCTGCGCATCGTCAACTCGCTGGAACGCACGGTGCGCCGCGGTGGTCTCGCACCGGGGCAGCGCCTGCCTTCGCAGCGCGCGCTGGCGCAGCAGCTCGGCATCGACCTGACCACGGTGACACGGGCATTCGATGAAGCACGCAAGCGCGGCCTGATCGAAGCGCGTGGACCACAGGGCAGCTTCATCGCACCGCCCAAGGCCGGCTTCGACCAGGTGGTGGACCTGAGCATGAACGTGCCGCCGGTGCCCGACGCCGATGCGCTGGCCGAGACGCTGCGCCGTGGCGCCGCCGCCGTGCTTGCACGCAGCAACGCACCGAACCTGATGACCTATCACCTGGGCGGCGGCAACCTGACCGATCGCCACGCGGCGGCGCGCTGGCTGCAGCCGATGCTGGGAAAGGTGGACGATGCCTGCCTGCTGCTGACCGAAGGTGCACAGGTGGCGCTGGCCGCGATCCTGGTCAGCCAGGGCCGCGACAACGACGCGATCCTCTGCGATGCGCTGGTCTATCCGGGCCTGCTGCAGGCCGCCGCCGCACTGGGCCGGCGCCTGCTGCCGGTGGACAGCGACGAACACGGCATGTGCCCCGATGCACTGGCCCGGCTGGCACGCGAAAGCGGCGCGCAGTTGGTCTATCTCAATCCCACCTGCCAGAACCCGACCGCGCTGACCCTGCCGCAGCAGCGGCGCGAAGCGCTGGCACGCGTGCTGGAGCGCGAAGGCCTGCTGGCGATCGAAGACGATCCGTACTGGCACCTCGCCGAGGATGCACCGACACCGCTGGCGGCGCTGGCACCGCGCCATGTGTTCTACGTGGCGACGCTGTCGAAGGTGATCAGCCCCGGCCTGCGCACCGCCTTCGTGCGCTGCCCGAGCGCGGCGCATGCCGAGGCGATGACAGCTGCACTGCGGGCAACGCGGTTGATGGGCCATCCGCTGGTCTCGGCGCTGGCCAGCCAGCTGCTGCTGGATGGTTCGGCGCAGTCACTGCTGGCGCAGGTGCGCACCGAGGCGCGCGAGCGCATGCGCATGGCCCGCTACCTGCTGGCGCCATCGCTGCTGCAGCGGGCTGAAGGCCTGCATGCCTGGTGCCGCGTGCCGGCGCCGTGGACCGATGCCACACTGGTGCGCACCGCGCAACTGCAGGGGCTGGCGATTGCACCGTCATCGGCGTTCTGCCCGCCGGGGGTACAGCATCAGAACGGGGTGCGGTTGTCGCTGGGGCTGGCGGCGGACCGTCGGCAGCTGGAAAGTGCGTTGCGGCGGATTGATCGGTTGTTGTTGTCGGATGCGTTGCCGGCGATCGAGCGGTAGGCCTGGTAGTGCCGGCCGCTGGCCGGCAACGGCGTGCACGGATCATGAGGTTGCCGGCCAGCGGCCGGCACTACCCCAATGCCACCAGCGCCTGCACCAGCGCATCGATCTGCTCCGGCCGGGTGAACACCGACGGCGTCACCCGCACGCAGGCGCCGGAGTCCAAACCATCGCGATGGGTGGTGAACACGCGATGCTCATCCAGCAGTCGTTTCTGCAGCGCGAGGTTGTCAGCCACGCTGGTGCGCCCGCGCAGGCGGAAGCTGGCCAGCGCACTGGCCAGCCCCGGGTCCGGCGAGGACAGCACTTCGATATGCGCCATCTGCCGCGCTGGCACGGTCCAGCGCTCACGCAGGTAGCGCAGCCGCGCCTGCTTGTTGGCCACGCCGATGCGCTGGTGCAGGGCAATGGCATCCGGCAGTGCCAGGTAGGCGGCGAAGTTGACCGTACCGGTATGCACGCGGCTGCCCACGCGGCCATCGTCGGTTTCGCCCATGTAGGGATCCAGGTCGGTCACGCGCCCCTTGCGCACGTACATCGCGCCGACGCCCACCGGCGCACCGATCCACTTGTGCAGATTGATGCCGACGAAATCGGCCTTCAGCTGCGGCACCGCGTAGTCGATCTGGCCAAACCCATGCGCGGCATCGACGATCACATCGATACCGCGTGCTCGCGCGCGTTCGGCGATCTCCGCCACCGGCAGCACCAGCCCATGGCGATGGCTGACCTGAGTCAGCAGCACCAGCTTCAGGCGCGGCAACCGCGCGAATGCGTCCTCATACGCCTGCAGGACCTGCGCGTGGTCCGGCACCGCCGGCAGCGCGATACGCTCGACCTGCACGCCGCGACGCTGCTGCAGCCAGCGCATCGCGCCGATCATGCTGTCGTAGTCGATGTCGGCATACAGCACCTGGTCGCCAGGCTGCAGGCGGTTGTAGCCGCCGATCAGCGCCAGCATCGCCTCGGTGGCGCCACGGGTCAGTGCAATCTCGTCGGCACCCACGCCCAGCAGCTCGGCCACCTGCCGCTGCACCGCCATGTACTGCGCCGGAAACTCGCGACGGCCATACCACGCGTTGCCACGGTTCACCTCGGCGGTGTGGCGCTGGTAGCTGGCCAGCGTCTCGCGGCCCATCGCGCCCCAGTAGCCGTTCTCCAGATGGTTCACTTCGTCGGTGATGTCGAAGTGGCTGGCCACGGCGGCCCAGTAGCCTTCATCGCGGGCCAGCACGTCCGGCGCCACGGTCGTTGCGGGAATCTGCATGGGCGCAGCGTAACGCGCGGCGGCCATGGCGGGCAGTGACGACAATGCGGCTGCGGCGGGCAGCAAGGTGCCGGCACGCAGCAGGGAGCGGCGAGTACGGTCCATCAGAAGCTCAACCGGTACTGCGCGTACAGGTTGGCGCCATCGGTGTCGTACGGTGCGTTGCGCGAGTAAACCAGGCCGCGGCTGGCCTGGAAGACCGCCTCATCCGGATAGCGGTCGAGCACGTTGTCGGCACCCACGCGCAGGCTGTGGTGCTCGTTGATGCGGTACCCCACGGCGAGGTCGAGGAAGCTCATCGCGCCGAAGCGCTGGTAGATGTCGCCCACCGCATTGCCGCTGGCGTCGGTCCAGGCACCGTAGTAGCGCATGCGCGCCATCAACGACCAGGCACCGATGTCCCAGCTGCCGGTCAGGCTGCCCTTGTGCTCGGGCAGGCGGTCTTCGAACAGCACGCGCTGGGTTTCGTTGGTGGCCACCGAGGTGCTGCCGTTGTCCACCCGCGTACGGTTGTAGTTGTAGGCCAGGGTCAGCGTCATGCGACCCGCGCCGAGGTCGCGCAGGTAGTTGCCGACCACGTCCACGCCGGTGGTGGTGGTATCGAAGTCGTTGGTGAAGTAGTTCACCGAGGTATAGCCCAGCGGATTCGGCGTGCCGGCCGGAATGGCGAAGCTGGCCGACTGGCTGAAGCGGTCGGTGAGCTTGATCTGGTAGACATCCACCGAGCCGGACAGCCCCAGGTCGGTGCGCCAGGTCAGGCCCAGCGACGCGGTACGCGATTCCTCCGGCTTCAGCGGCCTGGCACCGAGCAGCTGGGCCAGCGGATCGTTCGGCGACAAGCGGCCACTGGTGAAGATCTGCAGCGTGCGCGTATCCAGGCCCTGGGTGGTGCTGGTGGTATTGAGCTGCGCCGGTGTCGGTGCGCGGAAGCCGGTGGACACCGTGCCGCGCAGGGCCACGTCCGGGGTGATCGCGAAGCGTGCCGACAGTTTGCCGTCCAGCGTGCTGCCAAAGCTGGAGAAGTCCTCGTAGCGGCTGGCCGCACCGATGCTCCAGCGCTCGCCCAGCGGCACTTCCATATCCACGTAGGCGGCCTTGCTGCGCTGGCTCCACTGCCCGGCCTGGCTGGCCGAGAAGCCCGGCGCACCGTTGGAGTTGGCTTCCAGGCCAGCGGCAGCGCCCGGGCCCACTGCGTACGAAGCCGGATCACCGGCACGCACCTGGTAGGTCTCCTGGCGGAACTCGCCACCGAAGGCGACGTTGATCGGCTTGGACAGCGCAGCCACATCCCACTCGTAGTTGAAGTCGGCGTTGGCGTTCTTCTCGGTCTGGGTCAGGCGGCCGAGATCGAATGCGGTCGGGCTGACCGGGCCGAGCGAGGCGTTGATCGAATTCTTCAGGCTGTAGTCGATGGCGTTGCGGCCATACGACGCGCTGACATCCCAGCGCAGCTTCGGGGTGATCTCGCCACGCAGGCCACCGACCAGTTGCAGGTCGTTCTGGACGTTGCCGTACTGCGGACTGAACCCCACTGGATAGATCGAACGCAGGTTCCAGCCGGGGAAGATCGCCGTGGTGCGGTAGGCACCGGTGGTGGTGTCCGGATTGCGCCAGTTGAAATCGCTGACGCCATCGCTGTGGCTGTACAGGCCGAACGCATACAACTCCAGCGTGTCGCTGGCATTGGCCTTCACGTTGAAGCCGACACGGCGGCTTTCCAGTTCCGGCTGGCCCCAGCGCTGTACCGGGTTGGGCACGTCCAGATCCGGATGCGCGGCCTGGAAGGCGATCGCATCCGGGCGCTGGCGGGTGCGGGAGGTGGCGTCGGAGTTGGACGATTCGGCGAACAGCACCAGGCTGCCATAGTCACCCAGCGACCAGCCGGTGCGTGCGCTGAAATCGCGCGAGGCGCCATCGCCCTGCGCATACTGCGAATAGCCGGCGGTGATCTCGGTACCGGGGCCATCCTCCAGAATGATGTTGATGACGCCGGCGATGGCATCCGAGCCGTACTGCGCCGACGCACCATCGCGCAGCACTTCGATGCGCTTGATCGCACTGGTCGGAATCTGTGCCAGGTCGGCCGCCTGCGCGCCACGGTTGCCGAGCAGCGCGCTGCGGTGGAAGCGACGACCGTTGACCAGCACCAACGTCTGATCCGGCGACAGGCCACGCAGCGTGGCCGGGCGCACGAACACCTGACCGTCCGCCATCGGCAGGCGCTGCACCACGAACGACGGCACCAGCTGCGCCAGCACGTCCTTCAGGTCGGTGGATTCAACGGACTTGATGTCTTCCTTGGTGAACACGTCCACCGGCGCCAACGTTTCGAACTGGGTGCGGTTGGAGGCGCGGGTGCCGGTGACCAGCATCGCGTCGAGCTGGGTGGGCGCCGCACGGCTGCCCGCCGGGGCATCGACCGCATCGGCCTCCGCTGCGATCGCGCCTCCTGCGCTGGCCATGGAAAGGGCGAGGAGGATGGAACGCGAAAGCTTCGAACGATGCACGGCAGGGCTCCGGGAGGACGCGACAGGGCCAGCACCTGCTCGGACACAACAGGCGTGGACAAGGCGCGCAGTCTCGGCGCGATCTGTGAAGGAGCCATGACGTCAGTGCGACAGCTTGATGCCGCTGCAGCGCAAGAACTGCTAAACGCGGCGCCTGCCGATCCGCTACTGTGCCGGCATTGGATTCGGGGAACGGCAGGATGAGCGCGGCAGGCAAGGCGTTGTGGTACATCGAAACCCATGCGGACCGGCCATTGGCACTGGCCGATATTGCAGCCGCAGCGGGGCTTTCGCCGTTCCATCTGTCACGCCTGTTCCAGGCCCGTACCGGCACGTCGGTGGTGCGTTATCTGCGGGGACGGCGCCTGACCGCTGCCGCGCAGCGGCTGGCCAACGGGGCGGGCGACATCCTGCAGGTGGCACTGGGCGCGGGCTACACCACCCATGCCGCGTTCACCCGCGCCTTCAGCGAGCAGTTCGGGCAGACCCCGGAACGGGTACGCGAACAAGGTACCGATGGACTGGCACTGGTGCAGGCGATCCGCGTGGACGATGCGCCGGCTGCCTGCGGTGAAGCGCCGCGCCTGCTCGATACCCCTGCCTTCCAGGTCGCGGGTATCGGCATGCGGCATACCCGCGACAGCGGCGGTGCGATTCCCAGGCAGTGGGCACAGCTCAACCGGGAATGGCTGGCGCCGGCGCCGATCAGCTTCGGCGTGTGCTGCAACAGCGATGACGACGGCGGCTTCGACTACATCGCCGCGCTGCCGCTCAGCGCGCTGTCCACCGTGCCCGCGCATTGGCAGCGGATCGACGTACCGGCACGTCGCTACCTGGTGGCATGGCACGGTCGGCATATCTCGACCATCCGCTCGACCTGGTTCTGGCTGCTGGACCACTACCTTCCCGGCTCCGGGCTCAGCCTGGCCGATGCACCGGACCTGGAACGCTACGACTCCCGCTTCGATGAGCATACCGGCAACGGCGGCGTGGAGATCTGGCTGCCGGTGGACGAGCGCCCACGCTGACAAGGAATCGACGATGCGCATGACAGCCACTGTGCTGGGACTGATGCTGATGGCCTCCGTGGGGGCCGCAAACGCCGCCGGGACCAGGATGGCAGGCGAACGCCACGGCACCACCACAGTGGCCAGCGCCGCGGTGCGCGATGCGCAGCACCGCGACGCCCTGCGCTACACGGTCTGGTATCCGGCGCCCGCTGGCAGCACGGAAGCCGCCCTGACCATCGGTCCGCCCGATGCACCGCTGTTCGACGTCGGCCGCTCAGCCATGGATGCGCCGATCGCGGGCAAGCGCCTGCCGACCCTGCTGCTCTCCCACGGCAACGGCGGCAGCGCGCGCATGATGGGCTGGCTGGGCACGGCATTGGCGCGCGCCGGGTATCTGGTGATCGCGGTCGATCATCCCGGCAACAACGGCGTGGACGAGATGACCCTGCCCGGCAGCGTACTGAGCTGGTTGCGTGCGGATGACCTGCGCGCGGCACTCGCTGCAGTACAGGCCGATCCGCTGCTGGGTGCGCATGTCGATCCTGAACGACTGGGTGTGGCCGGGTTCTCGGCCGGAGGCTACACCGCGCTGCTGGCCGCCGGTGCACGCCCCGACCTGCAGCGGCTGTTGGCCTTCTGCCGCGCGCACCCGGATGACGGCGTCTGCCGGCCACAACAGGAAACCGCCACGCACACGATGGAGGCGCGTGTTGCCGCTGCGGGCTCACCCGCGCTGTCCTCCTGGATCTCCCACGCCGACGACTCGCGCGCGATCCCTGGCGTGCGCGCGGTATTCCTGCTGGCGCCCGCGATCGTGCAGGCGTTCGCGCCCGAGCAGCTGTCCTCGCTGAGGCAGCCAGTGTCGATCATGCTCGGCGAGGCTGACACGGTTGCGCCACCGCAGAGCAATGGCGAGGCTGCACAGGCACTGATTCCGGGCGCTGCGCTGCAGCGTCTGCCGGATGTCGGTCACTACGACTTCCTGGCGGGCTGTACAGCGGTCGGTGTGCAGAGGCTGCCCGAGCTCTGCAGCAGTTCAGTTCCGAAGACGGGCACCCACGCGCAGGCAGTGGATGCCGCGGTGCGATTCTTCGCCGGAGCACTGCGGTAGTGGCCGCCGAGCGCGGCCCGGCGCTACAGTGGGCGCATCCAAGGAGGATCGGCCATGCGCCTGCTTCACCTCACCCTGCCGGTGTCCGACGTCACCACCGTCGCCGCGTATTTCCACGATGTGCTGCAGCAGCGCGTGGTCGGCAATCATGTGCACATCGGCTGGAGCACGATCGAACTGCAGCCGGCGGGTGATCATCCGGTCGGTGGCGTGCACCTGGCCTTCAACGTACCGGACAACCGCTTCAGCGAGGCGATGACCTGGTTGCGTGAGCGCACGCCGCTGCAACGCAATCCGGCGGGACTGGACTACTTCGCGCTGGAGAGCAGCTGGCAGTCGCAGTCGGTGTACTTCACTGGCCCTGACGGCCTGATCCTGGAACTGATCGGCCGCCGCCGTTTGCCGGCCAGCACGCGCGAAGGCGCGTTCCACGGCAGCGAACTGACCTGCCTGAGCGAAGTCGGCCTGCCCAGCCACGATGTCGACGCCGTGCGCGCGCAGTCCAACCGGAACTTTGGCCTGCAGCCGATCAGTACGGCCTCGCCGCAGTTCGCACCGATGGGCAACGACGAGGGCCTGCTGATCGTGGTTGCGGCGGATCGTCGCTGGTTCCCCGAGCAGAAGGACCTGCCGAATGCGCGCGGCCTGCAGCTGCAGGTCGGCGATGTGGCCGGCCCGGGCGTTGTGGAGGACGCCGCGCTCGGATGGCGGGTGCAGGCGGCCTGAGAACTACCAGCTGCCCGATGCGCCGCCGCCACCGCTGCGGCCGCCGCCTCCAGACCAGCTGCTGGAACTGCTCGACGACGAACTCGACGAGGACGGCGAACGGGACGACGTGCGTTCGCGGGATGAAGAAGCCCGGCCACGTGCGCGCTCGCCCGGCAGCATGGTGAACAACCACACGAAGTACAACAGTACGCCGCACACCCCGGACACGATCATCGCCAGCAATCGTGGATCGTCACCTTCGGCACGATGGATGGCCAGCAACGCGCCCACACCGTAGCCCAGGGTGAGCAGGACCAGCGCCGCCATGCGCACGGCGAAGCTGCTGCGGTTTTTCTTCCAGCGCGTGCGGCAAGCCTGCACCAGCAGGAACACCATCAGGGTGAGAACGCCCGCGGCGGCCTGCAGCAGCAGGTGCCGGGCCAGGCTCGGTGGCAGCTGGCCACGAAGCAGCGCCTGCGCAAGGAAGACCACGCTGAGCACCAGCATGCCGCACAGCACGATGCGCACACCTCGGCTGCGGCGCCAGCACCAGCCCAGCAGGGCCGCCACCGGCACGCCCAGCGCCAGCACGAAGCACAGGCCCGGCAGCACATGGCGTGGCAGCAGCAGCGCCACGCAGAGCACGCCCGCACCCACAACAGCGGTCACCAGCATCGGGCGGCCCCAGGCCGGCAAGGTCGGCCAGGTTGGTTTTGGTGCCGATGCATTGGCGGCCAGCGCCTTGCGTCGGCGCTCGCGACGGCTGCCGCTGAAATCGGCCTCGGTCTTCGCCGGTGGGAAGGGCGGCGGCGAGCGCCACAGCCCGGCCAGGAAACCGGCCAGCAGGGTCAATGCCACCACCGAATCGGCGCGGCGCCAGTCTGCGGGCAGCACGTTGCTGGCCGTCGGTTCTTCCCATGCCGGCAGGTCCTCGCCATCGATCAGCGCCACCATGATCTTCGTGCCATCGAGCACGCCCTGGTCGACATCGCCCTCACGGAAGCGCGGCACGATCGCGTTATCGATGATGCGAGCGGCGTACGCGTCGGGCAGCGCACCTTCCAGGCCATAGCCGGTCTGGATGCGCACGCGGCGGTCCTGCACCGCCACCAACAGCAGCACACCGTCATCGACACCGATCCGGCCCAGCTGCCACTGATCGAACACCCGCTGTGCGTAGGCCTCGATGCCCTCGCTGCCAACACTGGGCACCATCAGCACCTGCAGCTGCGCTCCTTTCCGCGCCTGCAGCTGCAGCGCCTGCGTGCGCAACGTGGCGCGGGTGTCGGCGGACAGCGCGTTGGCGGCATCCACCACCGGATCGTCCAGCGCAGGTATCGGGGTGACCGCCGTCGCTGCCATCGGCAGCAGGCACAGCAGCAACAGCAGCCACACGGTGGCGATCGCCTGCTGCATGGGGCGCGCCGGGTTCACGTACCCTGCCCTGCCTCGATCCGCGCATGCAGTGCCTGCAGCTGTGCCGCCGTCTGGTTGAACACCTGCAGATCGGCATCCACCAGGGCCGCCCAGTCAGGCGCGTGCCCCAGCAGTTGCGCCACCTGCTCGCTCGGCGCGCGGTCGAAGCCCTCGCCAAGCACGGCAAGATAGCGCTCACGGAACCCTTCGGGGTCGCGCTGGTCCTGCACGTACAGCTGCACGGCCAACAGCCCCGCATACAGGTAGTTCACCAGATAGTTCGGGTCTTCATACATCAGGCGCTTGGCGATCCAGCTGTTGCGCAGCTGCGGATAGCGCTCCGGCTGCTGGCCGAAGCGCGCCAGCACCTGGCCGGTCAGCGCATCCAGATCATCGGCGGTGCCCAAGGTGCCCGCGGCCACGCCCCGATAGATCGACTGCTCCAGCTGCGCTTCCTCGGAAGAGGTGAACAGCTGCAGCACCATGTCGTCCAGCAGCGATTTCAGGTAATAGGCTTTGGCGCGCGGATCCTCTGCCTGCTGGTACAGCTGGTCGCGGAAGCGCAGCTCGTTGTAGATCGCGAATGCCTCGGTCAACCACTGGCTGCCATTGCGCTGCAGCGGCGACGCATGACCGCGCTGCATCCACTCGCCGTGCACGGCATGACCGGCTTCATGGGCGATCTCGACGTCGCTTTCCAGATCACCACGGCGCACGCCAACGAACAGCATTGCCGGCACACCGGGAGCGCTCACCGGGAACGCGTCCTGGCTGCGGTCACCACGTTCGGTGGCCAGATCCATGCGCCGGTTGGCCGGATCGAGCAGCGCGCGCAGTTCCGCGACGTACGCCGGCCCCAGGTGCTGCATGGCATCGGCGGCGTTGTCGCGCAGCTGCGCCAGCGTCAGCACCGGTGGCGTGTATCCCGCATCGGGCAGCGTGGTATCCCAGAGCTGCGGCGCGTCGATGCCGGATCGCGCAGCGTGGCGCAGCAGCATGTCCTGATAGGCGCGGCGATCCCCGGCGTGCTGTTCGATCGCCACCAGCGTTGCATCCACTGCGGCAGTATCCAGGCCCATGCGCTGGTAGCCATATGCCGGCGCCGAGCCGTCACCCTGCAGGCGTGCGGCGGCGTCATTCACCTGCACCAGCCCCAGCAGCACCGAGGCCATCGGCTCACGGCGCGAGTGCAGCCCCTGCCAGTAGCCCTTCCAGCCGGCCTCGCGCAGGGCGCGGTCGGGCTGCTGGGCCAGCACCTGCTTGTCGCGCCCCGTGTCCCAGTGCCGACCGCCGTGCTCGATCTGCGGGTACTCGGCGCTGCGCAGGATCTGCCCGCGCAGGCGCGCGAAGCTGTCCAGCGCTGGATCGGCCAGTGCCTCCACGGCCTCATCCAACGCGGCGTTGGCCGGGGTGGCAGCCTCCTTCAGCGCCCGTGCGCGCAGGAAGCCATACGGTGCTGCCCACGCCGCATCTGCGGGCGCCTCGCGCAGTGCGGCGCGACCACTGCGAGCGATGCGGCTGCACAGCCCCGCTGCCTGCTCCATCGCCTGTGCCGGGCGAAGATCGCGCGCGTTGCGGGCGGACTGCAGGTGCAGGTAGGCGAGATGCCGCAGGCACTGCGCCTCCAGTGCCTCGGCCTGCTGGAAGCGTTCCGCCGGTGCGAGGGTGGACGCCTGTTGCAGGGCCTCGACGCGCTTGCCCAGCGCGTCGCGCGCGGTCTGTTCGGACGCGGCGCTGGCGAAGTAGGTGCGGTCATCGGCATGCACCGACTGTGCTTGCGCGCCGCTGAAGGGGGCTATCGCCAATACGGCGGCAATGGCGGCGGTGGTGGTGCGCTTCCTGAAAGCCTGCATCGGCGTCTCCCTGCCTGGACCAGGGATCGAGCCTAGCAGCCGCTGGCCCGCCGCGCCTGTGCCGGATCAGCCATCAGATCGACTCATCCTCACGCTTGACCAGCGTCCAGCAGGGCGCCTGCGCGAAGGTGTAGGTCTGCTGGTCGCTGCTGTCCGGCGTACGGATCTGCACCTGCCGCTGTCCATCGGCCAGAGGGCTGACCTGCATTTCGCGGCCCTGCCCGGCCAGTGCGGCGGGATCAGGCATCACCGGCCACTCGACATCGGCCAGCGCCAGCCGGCTTTCCACCTTGCGCGGTTCCGGCTCGGCCTCGGCATCGATGTAGCTGTCCAGCAGCGGATCGGCGGTGGCCTTTTCCTGCAACGCGATCTCGTTGCCGAAATGCTTCAGGAACGCATCGAAGTCCGGGTAGGGGCACTCACTGCGTGCAGCCACAGCCGTGGGCTCGATAGCGGCGGTCGCCGGTACAGCTGCGGCAGGCACGGTTTCGGCCGCGGTCTGCGGTGCCTGCGGCGCTGGCGTGCAGGCAACCAGCACCACGCCGCAGGCAAGCGTCAGCAGTGCGGCAGAACGGTAACGACGCATGGGCTCATCCTGAATCCGGCCCGGTCGCTCCATGCTACCGCGCACCCTACAATTCCGGCATTCCGCCTGTCCGAGAGTCCTCATGCATCGCCTCCTGCTCCTGATCGGCCTGCTGCTGCCCGCCCTGTGGCCGGCGGTGGCGAGGGCCGTCGATGTCCACGAGGGCGACCTGCTGTTCGTCACCGCCGGCCGCAGCGGTCTCAGTGCGGCCATCGACGATGCCACCGGCAAGCAGGGCGCACCCAGCTTCGATCACGTCGCGCTGGTCGCTTCCGCGCCGAAGGGCTGGGAGGTATTGCATGCAGACGAGAAAGGATCGCGCCGGCAATCGCTGGTCGAATTCCGCCAGGAGGCGCGCGCCAAGCAGCGGCAGATCGTGGTCTATCGCCTGCGCGCGCCGCAGCAGGCGGCGATCAGGGATGCGATCGCCACCGCGCGCACGATGCTGGACAAGCCGTACAACACGTCGTATGTGTTGAACGAGGACAGCTACTACTGTTCCGACTTCATCGAACGTGCGTTTCGTGCGCACCATGTATTCGCGTTGCAGCCGATGAACTTCCGCAATCCGCAGACCGGGCAGATCGCCCAGCACTGGATTGATCTGTACCGCGGCATGGGCATGGACGTGCCGCAGGATCAGCCTGGCACCAATCCGAACGACATGTCGGCGGCACCGGTCCTGCAGCGCATCGGGGTGCTGGAATAAGCGAAGCCCCGCGCAAGGCGGGGCTTCACCGGTCACTCCGCATGCGCGGCGCGGTCATTCTTCTTCGTCGTGGCCGCCCTGCTGCTGGTTGCGCTCTTTGCGCTGCTGATCCTGCTGTTGTTGCTGCTGTTGCTGTTGGTCACGACGCCCCTGCTGCTGATCCTGCTGGTTCTGCTGGCCTTGCTGCTTCTGGTTCGGGTTCTGGTTCTGCTGTGCCATGTCCGTTCTCCGAAAGCCACGCGCGGAATGCGGTGGACGGGGCCATCGTCTGCAGCGAAGAGTTAATCGCGCGTTGGCGGGCGGCTACACCTGTGTGTACGCCTGTGAATGAACGCGCAGAGCCCCTTGCAGCACAAGCCGCTGAAGGATTCATGCAGGTTCGGCATGTGCTCATGCAGGCGGCGCGGGTCCGCGCATTCATGGCGTGCTCCGCTGGAAACACGCGCTGAACGAGGCTGGCGTCCTGTTCGGGCACGGACGCCAGCCTTGCATTCAGGGCATCACCGGTGGCACATACGCCAGGGTCATGCCCAGCAGCCACAGCAGGCCCAGCACCAGCGGAATGTGCACCAGCAACTGGATGAAGGTGAAGCCGACGATGTCGCGTGCCTTCAGGCCCAGCACGCCCAGCAGCGGCAGCATCCAGAACGGGTTGATCAGGTTCGGCAGCGCTTCGGCCGCGTTGTAGACCTGCACCGCCCAGCCCAGGTGCGCTTTCAGTTCATTGGCGGCCTGCATCACGTACGGCGCCTCGATGATCCACTTGCCACCACCGGACGGCACGAAGAAGCCCAGCACCGCCGAGTAGACGCCCATCACCAGCGCAAACGAATCGGTGCTGGCCACGTGCACGAACAGGCTCGACAACCGGTGCGCCAACGTCTGCCCATCGCCGCCGGCAGCGTGGGTGAGGATCATCGCGATGCCACCGTACAGCGGGAACTGGATCAGTACGCCGGTGGTGCTCGGTACCGCCTTGGCCACCGCGTTGAGGAAACTGCGCGGCCGCCAGTGCAACAGCAGGCCCAGCGAAATGAATAGGAAGTTGTAGGTATTGAGGTTGGCGATGGCGGTGATCACCGGCTTGTTGGCGAACTCGTTGAACAGCCAGCCGAACGCCAGCAGCGAGAGCAGCACGGTCAGCAGCGGGCTGTACTCCAGCCATTCGCCCGGGCGCGTGCGTCGCTGCAGCGGCTCCGGCTCGGCCTGCGCAGCGCCGGGGAACTCCTCGGCGGTGCGGGCGCTGGCGGCGGCGGGTGCGGTCAACCAGGCAATCAGCAGCGAGACCAGGATCAGCACCGAGGTCAGCGCGATCGACTGCCACAGGAAGATGGTTTCGGTGAACGGCAATACGCCGGTGATCTCGACCAGTCCCGGCGGCATGCTGGCCGGGTTGGCCTGCAGCTGTGCGGCCGAGGAACTCAGCCCCATCGCCCACACCGCACCGAGGCCGAGATACGCCGAAGCACCGGCCGCGCGGTAGTCCATGCGCAGTTCGGTACGGCGGGCCAGCGCGCGCACCAGCAGTCCGCCGAACACCAGCGAGAAACCCCAGCTGAGCAGCGAGGCCAGCATGCTGACCAGGCCCACGTACACTACCGCACCACGGCCAGTGCGCGGCACCCGGGCGAGGAAGTCGATGAAGCGTGCGACCACCGGCGCGGTGGCCACGGCGTAGCCGCCGATGACCACGAAGGCCATCTGCATGGTGAAGGGAATCAGGCTCCAGAAGCCGTCACCGAAGGCGCTGGCGGTAGCCTGCGGGGTCGAGCCGAAGCCCATCGCGGCCAGCGCGACGATGACCACGCCCAGCACCGCGAACACGTACGCATCGGGGAACCACTTTTCCGCCCAGGCGGCCGAGCGCAGCGCAGCGCGCGCCATCCAGCCGTCCTGTACTGCTGCCGTCGAGGCCATCGCCTACCCTCCCAGGTTCGATGGACCGATTCTGGGCGGTGGGGTGCGGGCTGTCTGCCACCTATTGGTCGTAGGTGGCGGGGTCGGATCCCTCTCCACAGGAGAGGGCTCTGACCCCGAGCCGGGTATCGGCGCGGCAGAAGGGTCAGAGCCCTTTCCCACAGGAAAAGGGATCCGACCCTGGGCTCAACGCAGCGCCAGGTCCACGGCAATGCCGGCAAACAGCGCGGCGCCCACCCAGTTGTTGTGCAGGAACGCCTTGAAGCACGGGCCGCGTTCGCGGTTGCGGCAGATCCAGAATTCGTACACCACCAGCGCAGTGGCCACGGCCACGCCGGCCAGGTAGTACCCACCCAGCCCGCCGCGTACGCCTACCAGCGCCATGGTGGCCAGGAACAGTGCATACAACACGCCCTGGATGACCAGATCAAGGTCGCCGAACAGGATCGCGGTGGAGTGCGAGCCCATCTTCAGGTCGTCCTCGCGGTCGACCATGGCGTACCAGGTGTCGTAGGCGGTGGACCACAGGATGTTGCCGGCATACAGCAGCCAGCCCAGCATCGGCACCTCGCCCTGCACGGCGGCGAACGCCATCGGGATGCCCCAGCCGAACGACATGCCCAGGTAGACCTGCGGCAGATGGGTGTAGCGCTTCAGGTACGGGTAGCTGGCGGCCAGGAACACGCCGATGAAGCTGAGGCCGATGGTCAGCCCGTTCAGGGTCAGCACCAGGCCGAATGCCACCAGCATCAACACCGCGAACAACGCCAGCGCAGCGCGGCCACTGATCGCACCGGTGGCCAGCGGACGCGCCTTGGTACGCTCCACATGCGGGTCGAGCCAGCGGTCGGCGTAGTCGTTGATGACGCAACCGGCCGAACGGGTCAGCCACACGCCGGCGGTGAACACGAACAGCGTCCACAGCGGCGGCAGGCCGCCCGCGGCCAGCCACAACGCCCACCAGGTGGGCCACAGCAGCAGCAACGTGCCGATCGGGCGATCAGCGCGCATCAGACTCCAGTAATGCCGCCAACGCGGCGTCGCCGGCGACTGCGGCGAAGTGAGGGGGGTATCAGCCATGGCGATAGGATACTCCTGCCCCTCTGGCAGGGCTTTGCCCGTGGGGGGAGATTTGTTCGGCGAAACTGGATAGAATGCCGGTCCCGCACCGCTTCATGGCGCTGCGATGCCCGCCCCGGCACCGGCCGACGGCGCGGCGGTTCTACAACGCGCCCGTAGCTCAGCCGGATAGAGTAGTGGCTTCCGAAGCCATTGGTCGGGGGTTCGAATCCCTCCGGGCGCGCCATCTCCCCCCGCTTGTTGCCTGCACGCTGCTATCCGCGCTGGACGTTGCCGCGCGCATCATCAACACTGCGCGCATGACGCCACCGGATCTGCTGCAGCTGGCGGCAGGCGCTGCGATTCTGGGCCTGGCCGCCTTGTCCACCGGAGTGAGCTTCGGCCGCGCTCGGCGTGGCAGTCATCTGCTCACCACCTTCTTCGCCTGTTTCGCCGCCGCCAATCTGTTCGGGCTGGTGCTGTTGGGTGGCCAGGCGTGGCTGTCGGCCGACGCGGTGCGCTGGCTGCGGGTCATCGAGGTGCCGCTGGTCTATCTGCTGGGCCCGTTGCTGTACGGCCATGCACGTGCACTGCTGGCGCCCGCGCGGGAGCATACGTCGCCGTTGCCGCTCGCGCATCTGCTGCCGGCCGTTCTCGCGTTCGTCATTTCCCTGCTGAACGCAGTCGCGCCTTTCAAGGCCTCGCCACTGGGCAATGCGCTGTTCCAGCTCAGCTTCCATGGCTGGCTGCTGCAGGGTGCACCCTACCTGCTGGCCACGCTGTGGCTCTCGCTGCGTACGTCGTCGGCCCCGCGCGGAGCCGCCATCCAGCACAGCGGGCTGCGCGGGCTGGCGATCGTGATGGCGGGGTGCTGGCTTGCCAGCACGATGAACCGGTGGCCGCCGGATACCGCTCCGCTGCTGGCCAGCATCGGGCTCAGTCTGCTGACCACCGCCGGCATGTATCTGCTGGCCTGCCGTGTGGTGCGGCAGCAGCTGCGCGCGTCTGTGAGCGCCGCAGTACCGGACATGGGGAACCTTGTCCCCGCGCCCACCGAGGACGTCGCCGTCGCACGCTACCAGCGCTCGGGCATCGACGCGGCGCAATGCGCGGCCATCGCCAGCGCGCTGACCGCATTGATGCAGGACCAACGCCTGCATGAAGCCCCCGGACTCGATCTCCAGGGCTTGAGCCAGCATAGCGGCTGGTCACCGAACCAGGTCTCGCAGGCGCTCAACCAGGGCCTGGGCCAGAGCTTCTCCGAGTTCGTGACCGGTTTCCGCATCACGGCGGCGAAATCCTGCCTCTCCGACCCGGCTGACCCACGCAGCGTGCTGGACATCGGCCTTGCCGCCGGCTTCGGCAGCAAGTCCACGTTCAACAGCGCGTTCAAGCGCGCCACCGGGCAGACCCCCAGCGAATACCGCCGCAGCTGCACCACGTCCGGCTGAACGTCCAATCCTTCACGCCCGGTCGAACAGCGCCCGCCGCTGCGTTGCCATCAGCGCTCGACCCGACGAAGAAGGTGATGCGATGCGATGGCAACGGATGATGTTCGGCCTGCTGTGGATGCTGGCGGTTCCCGTGCAGGCTGCGGTGGGGGATGCGGCGGGTGTGCTGGCCCGGGCCCGTGCAGCCAGTGGCGGCGAGCCGTGGCTGTCGGTACAGCGCCTGCAGGCTGAAGGCGAGCAGTCGGTCGGTGGCTTTCAGGGCCGCTGGCAGCTCAACCAGGACCTGCGCGCCGGTCGCTATGCCGAACAGGCGCAGCTGGGGGCCTTCACTGTTGCCCAGGGTTTCGACGGCCAGCGGTCCTGGCGGCGTGACTACGGCGGTGAGGTCGGCCTGCTGGACGGCACCGTGCCACGCCGCACCGCGCGCACGCAGGCGTGGCTGGCCACCCGCGCCTATTGGTCCAGCGCCTATCCTGCCTCCCGCTTCGCGGGCCCACGCACCGAGGTCCACGACGGGCAGCGCTTTGACGTGCTGTCGACGACGCCGGAGGGCGCGGACCCGATCGAGCTCTGGTTCGACACCCGCAGCGGCCAGCTCGGCCGGGTGATCATCGCCTCCGCGCGCACACCCACCGCCACCACGCTGGAAGACTACCGGGCGGTCGATGGCCTGCTGCTGCCCCATCGCATCGTCACCGATACGCTCGATTCCCAGGGCCGTGCCGACCCGCGCCTGCGCAGCGACGTGCAGGTGCAGCGCTACCAGGTGGATGGGCCGGTAGCGGACACCGTGTATGCGCCGCCGGTGATGGCCCACGACAGCTACATCGAAGATGCCAGCGGCACCACCCGCATTCCGTTCGACCTGGTCAACAACCATGTCTACATCGAAGCCGAAGTGGACGGCCAGCCGGCGCGATTCCTGGTGGATACCGGCGCCATCAACCTGCTGACGCCCACCGGCGCCAAGCGCCTGGGGCTGACCACCACAGGCCGCCTGAGCGTGCATGGTGCCGGTGACAACGCCAGCGACCTGGGCCTGACACAGGCCCGCCACCTGCGCATCGGTGGCGCGCACCTTGCAAACCCGGTGTTCCACATCATCGACCTCGGCCAGCAGATCAACTCGATGGGCGTGCCGCATGATGGCTTCATCGGCTACGAGACCTTCCTGCGCTTCGTCACCACCTTCGACTATGGCGCGCGCGTGCTCAGCTTCACCCGGCCGGGCCACTACCAGCCGCCCGCCAACGCGGTGGTGCTGCCGTTCGAACAGGACGACCGCGCGCCGGTACTGAATGGCGAGTTGGACGGCATTCCACTGCGCTTGTGGCTGGACACCGGCTCACGCAACTCGCTGAGCCTGAGCAGCCCGTTCGTGCGCACCCATCGTTTGTTGGAGAAGTACCACGCCAGCGAGGAGGCCGTGCTTGGATGGGGCCTCGGTGGCCCAGGCCGCGCGCGACCGGCCCGGCTCGGTGTGCTGCGCATGGGCGACATCAAGGTCACCGGCCTGGTGGGTGATCTGTCCAGCACCGACAAGGGCGCGCTGGCCCTGGCCGACTATGGCGCGATCCTGGGCGGCGGCGTGCTGCGGCGCTTCTCCATGGGCATCGACTACGGCACCAAGCGCCTTTATCTGGTGCCCAACACTGAAAGCACGCAGTCCGATGCCTTCGACCGCAGCGGACTGTGGCTGCAGGCCGAGGACGGTGCACTGCGCGTAACCGATGTAGCGCCGACCAGCGCCGGTGCACGCGCCGGCCTGCGCAGGGATGACTGCATCGTCATGATTGCGGGAGAGCCGATTGCCGCACGGATACTGGGGGACTGGCGTGCGCTGCTGCGCGAGCGTCCGGTGGGAACGCGCGTTGGCATCCGCTATCTACGCGATGGCCGGCAGATGGATACCGAACTGGTGCTGGCGGACCGGGTGGCAGCAGGTTGGCCTGCCGATTGAGCTGGGACCGACGCGAATACCGTAGGACATCCATCGATAGCCATCATGGAATGCGGCTGCGCGGCGCCGGTTCTGCGGTGCCGCCGGTGGATGGTGCGCAAGGCCCGCGCGCGTAGCTGTAATCGGGATCCCGGCAGGCGCGCACGATCGGACTTCGTGCGTGCCTGATCACGCCGGGGAACCAGGACAACACCAACACCACGGCCCAGATCGCAGCCAACCAGAACCATCGACCCGAGGCATAGGCCCAGATCATGGGCAATGCAGCGAGCAGCACGACGATCTGCGTATACAGCAGGTAGAGCGTATGCAGGCCCAAACGGGGATCCGAGCGCAGCACCACGCCACATCCCCTGCATGCCGTCTTCGCCTGCCGTCTCGATGCGGAAAGCAGCGGGAATCGCTGCCCGGCAGCGCCGCACAGTGGACAGGTGAAGGTCAGCACGCGCATCCGGAAGCTCCTCTCCACCGATTGGCGTCATCTGCCAGGTACGTATCCGAGCCTAGCATGGGCGTGGCAGGGGGGGCCCCACATACAGCAACGCCGGGCAGTGCCCGGCGCTGTGTTCAAAACAGTCGAGCATGGCCCGACGCTACAAAGAGCGGATCAGTACCTGCCGTCGAACGCGAAGATCGGCTTGCGCTGCTTCCACGCGCCAGCGGTGAAGTCCGGGAACTCCAGCGTCTGGAAGCTGTTGGCAATCGACTGCTCGCTCAGCGGGGTGATCGCGCTCCAGGTCACCGCGTCATAGATGTCGATCGGCATCGGCGCCTTGGCCTTCAATGCTTCCACGAAGGCGTGGATGACGAACCAGTCCATGCCGCCGTGGCCGGCGCTGGCGGCGGTGTCGGCATTATGCTTCCACAGCGGGTGCTCGTACTCATCCTGGTACTTCTTGAACTCTTCCCACTGGTGCGGCGGGCTGCGGCCTTCGATGTGGATCGAATGGTTCACGTCCATCCACAGGCCCTTGGTGCCCTGCACGCGGAAACCCATCGAATACGGACGCGGCAGCGAGGTGTCATGCTGCAGCAGGATGGTCTCGCCGTTCTCGCAGGCCAGCGTGGTGGTCACGATGTCGCCCAGCTTGAACTTCACCCTGGTGCTGGGATGCGTGGTACCGCCACTCTTGGCCACGGTGTATTCGTGCAGGCCGCGCGCCTTGGTCGCGAACGCGTTGATGTGGGTGAAGCGGTTGCCACGGTTGATGCCGGTGTACATCGCGCACGGGCCAATACCGTGGCTGGGATACAGCTCGCCGTTGCGCTCCACCGAATGCTCGGTGCGCCAGCGTGCTTCGCTCCAGCCCTTGGGGCCGAACTCCACGCCACTGTCGTAGGGCTGGTTCGGGTCGCCGGAATTGAACTTCACGCCGCGCAGGTCGTGCTGGTAGCCGGCCTGCAGGTGCACCAGCTCGCCGAACAGGCCCTGGCGCACCATCTGCAGCGCAGCCATCACGTCGCGGCGGTAGCAGACGTTCTCCAGCAGCATGTAGGGCGTGCCGGTGCTCAGCTGGGTCTTCAGCACGTCCCAGTGGTCCTGCAGGGTGATGCCGGCCACCACTTCGCAGCCCACCGCCACGCCGGCCTGCATCGCGGCAATCGCCATCGGCGCGTGGTACTCCCACGGCGTGGCGATGATCACGCCATCGATGCCCTTCTGTTCCAGCAGGCGCTTCCAGGCATTGGTATCGCGGTCCTGGCCATAGGTCTTCGGCGCCGGCTTGCCCGCCTTGGCCACCATCTCGGTGGCGCGGCCGAGCATGATCGGCTCGATGTCGCACAGGGCGACCACTTCGACGTCGTCGCGGCGCACCAGTTCCTTCAGCAGCACCAGGCCGCGCATGCCGGTACCGATCATGGCCAGGCGCACCTTGCGCCCGCGTGCCCAGGCCGGGGTCTGCGGCAGCAGGCTGCTGGCGGCGACAGCGGCGCTGGCCGCGATGAATTCCCTACGCTTCATGGCAAACATCTCTCCTCTTGGCAGCGTGCCGGCCGCAGCCGGCACGCCAGGTCACGCAAACGGAATTACTTGAACCGGTAGCCGATGGTCACACTGTAACCACGACCGAAGATCGTTGCGTAGTCACTGGAGTCACCCAGGAAGCTGTTCGGATCGTAGAACGGCAGGCGGTTGAACAGGTTCTTGACCGTGAAGCTCAGGTTCCACGCATCATCCGGGCGCCAGGTGACGCTCATGTTGGCGGTCCACCACGATGGTGCACCGTCGCACTTGCTCTTCTGCAGGGCCAGGTAGCCGCCGGTGCAGGCTTCCTTGTTGTTGCTCTTTTCGTCGACCTGGTCGGTAGCCCACTTGGTACCACCCACGTAGTTGACGAACATGCTGGTGGTGACCTGCTTGTAGGTCCAGTCGGCATTGAGCGTGGCACGCAGGCGCGGGTTGTTGTAATAGCCCACCACGTCGCCGTAGTACCAGCCGTTCTCCGCGTCCATGTAGAAGCGGTTGCGGTTGGCGATGGTGGCGGCCAGGCCGATGTTCAGGTTGCCCCAGTCACCCAGCGAGAAGCGGCTGCGCGCATCGATGTCGAAGCCGTCGATCAGGGTCTTGCCACGGTTCTTGTACTGGCCCACCACGCTGGCCACGTTGCCGGCGGAGTAGCCCGGCAGCACCGACGGGCAGCTCACGCCACTGGCCGGGTCGGCACACATCGCCGCCAGCTGCGCCAGGTTGGCGCGGTCACTGTCGGTGATCGGCGAGCGCGACGAGGAGATGATGTCTTCCATGCGGCGGTAGTCCGGCGCGACGATTTCATTGTCGCGATAGATGAACCAGTAGTCGGCCGACACCGACAGCCAGGTTGCCGGCTCGTAGACGAAGCCGAGGGTGGCGATCTTCGCCTTCTCCGGCTTCAGGTCCTTGTTCGGCTGGGTCATGCGGGCCACGGTGCGACTGCAATCGACGTTCAGCATCGTCTTGCCCAGATCGACATCACCCGGCCGCTGCGACTTCAGCAGCAGGTTGGCAATGGCGTTGGTCTCGTTGCAGCGCAGCTCGTCACGGTAGCCGCCCAGCTGCGCGAACACGCCGCCGTTGCCGGATTCGGCCAGGCTCGGTGCACGGAAACCGGTCGAGTAGGTGCCGCGCAGCATCAGCTGGTCGAACGCCTGGTACTTGAAGCCGATCTTCGGCGCGACGTTGGCGCTGAAGTTCGGGTACTTGTCCACGCGCACCGCCGCATCCAGTTCCAGCTTGTCGGTGATCGGTGCCACGGTCTCGGCGAACAGCGCGTAGGTGTTGCGCTTGCCGTCGAACCAGGAGCCACCCTGCTGGG
The DNA here is from genome assembly GCF_040984485.1 of Stenotrophomonas sp. WED208. Lineage (NCBI taxonomy): Bacteria > Pseudomonadati > Pseudomonadota > Gammaproteobacteria > Lysobacterales > Lysobacteraceae > Stenotrophomonas > Stenotrophomonas sp. WED208. Next base: position 247,466 of record NZ_JAZARB010000001.1, on the reverse strand, counting down.
AGATCAGGCCATTGGCCGCATCGGCATTGCCCGGGGTGTAGAAGGTTTCGCGGCTGGCGTTGAAGCCGAACGCGGCGCGCATTTCACCGGCCGGCAGCTGGAACAGCGGGCCTTCGATCTTGCCGTCGAGGGTATGCAGGCGGGTCCACGACTGGATGTCGAAGGTCGGGAACGCCTCACGGATCAGCGCAGCATTGGCTTCGCTGATCTCGCCGAATTTGTACGCCGGGTGGTCGGAGATGATCACCCGACCGGTGCGCGGGTCCACCGAGTAGGGGCCGAAGGCCTTCTCGAAGCCCTTGATGTTGACGTTGATGGTCTGGTACGTGGTGGAATGGGTGCCGGCACTGGCGAAGGCGGTCTCCCAGTTCCAGTCACCCCGGTTGCCACGCGCACCGGCCAGCACGCGGTAGCTCTTGTCGGTGTTGCGCTGGCCGAAGTAGTTCGGGCCGGCATCCTGCAGCAGGTAATTCAAGCCGACCACGCCGCCCATCATCGCCTTCATCTGCGGGCTGGCGTGGTTGTACTCGTTGTTCGGGCCCAGGAACGGGTACAGGAACTGGTTGACGGTGTTGCCGGTGTTGCGCGAGAACCAGCTGGTCGGGTTGCCGGTGGTGGTGCCGTAGGTGCGCGGTGTGCCGCCGTTGGCGCGCAGGTCGATGTCGGTGTAGGTCGCCTCGGCGAAGATCTCGGTGCTGTCGCCCACCAGGAACGTGCCGTTGAGGTAGGCAGTGTTGCGCTCAGACTTGGCGCCGGCATCGATCTCGTTGTTCATCCAGGTTTCCCAGACGCAACGCGGACCAGCCGCTTCACTGGTCAGCACGTTCTTGCAGCCCGGCGCAGCTTCCTGCACGCGGCGGCCGGTGACCGGATCGAAGGCGAAGTAGGTGCCCGGGTTGAACTCGCCCGGCTTGCTGCCCACGCCCAGGCGCAGGTCGTTGAGGTAGTTCGGCTTGTTGACGTAGTACTGGTCGGGCCGCTTGTCGTAGAAATCGCTCAGCGGGATCGCGTCGCGGCGGTACATGTTCACCGCGCCGTAGATGTTGAAACGGTTCTCGGCCAGGTCTCCGAAGCCGGCGGTGATGCTGGCCTGGCGCTCGCCATAGGAGTCGATACGGGAGGAGGTGTCGTTGGTGAAGCTGATCTCGGCGCCCTGGAAGTTGCGCTTGGTGATCACATTGATCACGCCGGCCACCGCGTCGGTGCCATACACCGCCGAAGCGCCGTCGGTCAGCACTTCCATGCGCTCAATGGCCGCGGCCGGGATCGCATCGATGTTGACGAACTGGGTCTGGAAGCCGGCCGGTGCACCGTAGTACGACAGGCGACGACCGTTCAGCAGCACCAGCGTGCCCTGGGCACCGAGGCCACGCAGGTTGGCCTGCGAGGCACCATCGGAGCCGGTGAACAGCGAACGCGCGTCCTGCTGCGCCGGGCGCGCGGCCGGCAGGTTGTCCAGCACCTGCAGCAGCGTGCGTGCACCCATGTTCTGGATGTCCTGCTTGCTGATCACCTGCACCGGCGAGGCGGTTTCAACGTCGGTGCGGCGGATGTTGGAGCCGGTGACCTCGATGCGGGCCAGGTCGGTGGCCTTGTCCTTGCTCTCCTGGGCGAAGGCAGGAACGGCGACCGACAGCAGCACGCCGGCGATGGCCAGCGACAGCGGAGCGATCGAACGACAGGGGGGGCGGTGGTGGCGTGCGGGCAACATCGGGGTTCTCTCCTGGCAGGGGTGCGGCGCAAAAAGTGAGCGCGTGGGCGTTCGGCGGGCAAAACGCTCCCGGGCCACGGCCATGAGGGCCGTAGTCGGAATGGGCGGGGGGAGGAGCGGTGTTACGAGGGAGTCATGGGGCGACGATGCTGGCGGAGTCGCCCTCCTGGCCGATCAGCACGGCATTGGCCCAGTTGGCGCAGACCTGGGCGGGTTGGCTGCCCTGCGCACCCAGCGTGCGCAGGCTCAGGGTGGAAAGGCCACGGATGTCCAGCTCCGGCTTGACGACGCCGGGCGCCTTCACCAGGCCGCTGTCGTACAGCAGGCGGTTGTCACCCCAGACCTGGAACTGCAGGCCACCGGCGCTGCGGCAGGCGTCGTCGATGCCGAGGTCGGCGCGCAGCAGGTGCCAGCCACCCTGCAGGCGCAGGTCGATGCGGCTGTTGGCGCCGACGCCCAGGCCACGACGGAACTGCAGGCCGTTCATGCGCATGCCGGCATCGCCACGGAACGACTGGTCGGTGCGCAGCTGGCTGGCCAGCGCGGCCGGCACCGGCAGCTCGGAGAGATAGTGCTGCCGGGCCGGTCGCTCCGGTTCCTGGTGTTCAAGAATGTGGAAGGTGGACAAGGCGATCGGGCCGACATCGCGCGGCTGCAATGCATCGAACGCGCGGGCGCTGCCCTGTGCGGCGGTGACCATCGGGTCGGCGCTGCTGGCGCCGTCGCCTTCGGGGTTTTGCACGCTCAGCACGCGGAAACGCAGCAGGCGGCCGGCGTGGGCCGGGAAGTCGATGCGCTGCACGCCTTCCTTCAGCTGCAGGCGGCCGCGGGCGATCGGCTCGCCCCACTCGCCATTGCTGTCACCCAGGTACACCTCGTAGTCGCGGACCTGGCCGTGCTTCCAGTTCTTGTCGTTGCGCGGCGCGATGTCGATGCCATCTATCATCTTCCGCTCGCCGAAGCCGATCACCCACTCATGCGCGCCGGTGCGCACGGCCTGGTTGCGCACGCTGCGGAACCAGGTGCCCGGATCATCATCGAAGGCATTTTCCAGCGCATGGCCGGGCTCTTCGGCCGGGCGGTTGACCACCAGCAGGCTGTCGGCCGGCAGTTCGCGGCCCAGCACCGGCGCGGCCGGATAGGCATCGTCGGCGGCTGCGGCAGCGACGGCGAAGTCCAGCTGCAGCTGCAGCGGCTGGCGGATGTCCTGTGTGGCGGTGCGCACATGCAGCGTGCCGCGGCGCTCCTGGGCATCGAAGTACCAACCTTCGTTGGCGCTGTTGAAGGCGGCGGCATCGGCCAGCGCCGGCAGCGCGCGACCACCGGCCTGCACCGCGCGTGGCGCCTGGCGGCTGAGCACGCGCAGGCCGTAGCGGCGCTGCGCCAGCTGGCCGTTGTACTGGCCCTGTACTGCGTCGATCTGCACCTGCACCGGGCCACTGCCCTGTGCAGGCGCCTGCACGCGGATCTGCTGCGTGCTCGATTCGCCCTGCTGGTAGCGGCGGGTGTTGCCGTCGTCTTCGTACAGCGTGTACTGCGAATCGCCCTGCGGGTACAGGTCGAACGTCACTTCATCGAGAGGCTTCTCGCCGTCGAACAGCATCGACGGGTACATCGGCAGGATCGCGCCGGCACGCACGAACACCGGCAGCGTGGCCAGGTCGACCTGGCGGTCGAGCTGGCGGCCATCGGCGGCGGCCTGCACGCGGCGGCCATCCCAGTAGTCGATCCAGCCGCCGGCCGGCAGATGGATGTCGCGGCGCCAGCCACGGCTGGCCGCCTGGCTGCGGTACACCGGCGCCACCAGCAGGTCGCGGCCGAGCAGGAACTGGTACTTGTAGGTTTCATCCTGCGCATGCGGATCGCGCGGGTTGTCCCACATCAGGCCCCGCACCGGCGGTGCACCGGTCTGCGCAGCCTCGTGCACCAGCCCGTACATGTACGGGGTCAGGCGCATCTTCAACTTCAGGTAATCGCGGTTGATGCTGCGGTAGGGCTCGTCGTACCACCACGGGTGCTTGCGCGCGTTCGACGACCAGCCGCTCATGCCCATCAGCACCGGGGTGAACGCCTTCCACTGCAGGTCGCGGGTGAAGGTCTCGGCGCTGCCGCCGAAGATCGCATCGACGTCGCCGCTGGCGTAGGCCATGCCGGACAGCCCCGAACCGACCAGGGTCGGCACGTGCCAGCGGATGTAATCCCAGCTGCTGCTCTGGTCCCCGGTCCATGCCACGGCATAGCGCTGGATGCCGGCCCAGCCCATCACCGTCCACAGGAACGGGCGCGAATCGGAATTGTCGAGGATGCCGTTGAAGGCCTGGCGGTTGGCGTCCATCGCGAACTGGTAGCCCTTGCCGGTCCAGGCCACGTCCAGCTTCTGCACGCGGCTGCCGGCCTTGCCCACTTCCCAGGCGATCTTGTCGACGCCGTTCTCGGTCCACAGGCCGGTGCGGAAGCCGTACTTGGCCAGGCCCTTCACCGTTTCCGGCAACTGCTTGTAGCCGCAGCCGTAACCGTCATTGGGCAGGATCCAGCCACCGGGCATGTCGTTGGCGCGGTACTGCCTGGCCACGCTGTCGATCACATCCGGGGTGGTGCCGGTCGGGCCGTCGCTCCAGCCTTCCGGCACGGTGCCGGGCTTCTTGCTGTTGTCGCCGTCGTTGTAGCAATCGGCATCGCCGTAGGACAGCGCCCAGCGCGCGACCATGTTGGGGCGGCCGGTCAGCTGGGTGTAGCGCTCGATCAGTTTCGGCAGGTCGGCGCCGACGAAGTAATACGCATCGAAGCGGTCTTCGCGGTGCAGCAGCGTGGCCTGGTCGGCCTCGCGTAGATCGTAGCTGCCATCGCTCCAGGTATTGCGCAGCATGCCCCAGCCGCGGCTGCTCAGCAGCATCGGCGCCGGGCTGGGGCGGTCGCCCTCTTCCCAGCCACCGGAGTAGGACACTTCCAGCTCGCGGCCCTTGAACTGGTAACGGCCGTTCTGCTGGCCGCCACCGAAGTAGCCTTCATCGGCCTGCGAGGACAGCACCTGCACGCTCTGCGTGGCATCCAGGTCCAGCGGCTGCAGTTCCTGCCACAGCGCGGTGGGCTGGCCGTTGTCCAGCCGTTCCAGGCGCATGCGCAGCGGCTGCCGCTGCACATGCAGCACCAGTGACTCGGTGCGCACGCGGATTTCCTGTGCGTCTTCTTCCAGCCGCGCCTGCACGTTCGCCTTGGGCTGCGGCAGCACGATCGGCGCGGCCTTGTCGCCTGCACCGGTGAGCGTGCCGTTGCGGCCGGCCTGCACGCGGATGATGTCGGTGGCCGGCAGTTCGATGCGGATGCGCGCGCCCTTGTCGGTCTGCAGGTCCCAGCCCTGCACGCCGTCGCGGCTGGCGCTGGCGCTGACCGAACGCAGGTTGCCGATGGGCTCGGCCCGGGCCGGCATGGACGCCAGCATCAATGCCGGCAACAGGGCCAGCATCAGCGGCAAGCGACGAACGCAGTTTTCCACGCGGACTCCCAACCCGTTCACCGGGCGTTTCGAAAGCGATTGGGCCGACTCTAGGGCAGCGATTCGAAAGATGTCAACAAATTGAAAGGAAAAAGGAAGATATATTCCACTGAAACGAAAGTTGTTGCACCGCAATACTTTGTGTAAGCGCTTGCAGGCGCCTGTTAAGCATTGTGCGATACGGCATCCAGCCCGTTCTTTCGTTTTCCCGAGCACACCCGGGCGGGAAAAGTCACCACGCCATTTTCTTTCTTTTTACTTTCGCTATTTGACATTTCGAAAGAAAACACAGATGGTGCGCTGGCCCAACTGGAACCTCCGAATGGACGTCACCCTGCTTTCCGATGTGTCCGCCTGGCAGCGCCTTGGCGGAGCCGATACCGCTACCGAAATCGCCCAGCAGCCTGCGCTGTGGGACGCCCTCGCACAGGACCTGTCGCGTGCCCGCGACCGCCTGCAGGCCTTCCTCGGCGACAGCCTCAACGATCCCAACCAGCGCGTGCTGTTCACCGGCGCCGGCAGCTCCGGCTTCATCGCCGAAATGGTGGCCGATGCAATCAACGCGCAATGGCCGGCCGATGTGCGCGTGGTGCACACCACCAGCCTGCTGACCCACCCGGCGCTGTACCTGCAGCGCGACCGTCCGACCCTGCTGGTCTCGTTCGGCCGCAGCGGCTCCAGCCCGGAAAGCGTGGCGGCGGTGGACCGCGTGCGCAGCGACGTGGATGACGCGCGCTTCCTCGACATCACCTGCAATGCCGATGGCGAACTGGCCCGTCGTGGCGCCGGCCGTGCCGACACCTGCACCCTGCTGATGCCGTCGGCCAGCTGCGACCGTGCCTTCGCCATGACCAGCAGCCTGACCTGCATGCTGCTGGCCGCACTGACCGTGTTCGATCGTTCGCCGTGGGATGCGCGTGTGGCGCGCCTGAAGCAGATCGCCACGCTGGCCCGCGAAGGCCAGGCGCAATGGGATGCACCGGTGGCGGCGCTGGCACAGCGCCCGTTCAACCGCATCATCTACCTCGGCAGCGGCCCGCTGGAAGCGCTGGCACGCGAGTGCGCGCTGAAGGTGCTGGAACTGACCGCCGGCCGCGTGCTGGCGCTGGCCAACACCCCGCTGGGCTTCCGCCATGGCCCGAAATCGACGCTGGACGGCAACACCCTGGTGGTGGTGCTGCGCAGCGTGCAGCCACTGGCGCGCCGCTACGAACAGGACCTGCTGGAAGAACTGCGCCGCGATGGCGTGGCCGGCCAGGTGCTGGCGATCGGCCCGCATTCGGACATCGGTGCGGACGACGAGTACACCCTCACCGTACCGGCACTGGATGATCCGTGGCTGGCACCGGTGTGGCTGGGCTTCGCGCAGCTGTTCGCGCTGCAGCGCTCGGCTGCGCTGGGCCTGACTCCGGACAATCCGTTCCCGGATGGCACCGTCAACCGCGTGGTCAAGGGCGTCACCATCCACCATGGCTGAGCTGATCGCCCACGCCTGCTACGGCATCGACATCGGCGGCACCAAGATCGAGCTGGTGGCGTGCGATGCGGCGATGCAGGTCACCTGGCGTCGCCGGGTGGCCACGCCGCAGGGCGACTACGACGGTTTCCTGCAGGCGGTGGTGACCCTGGTCGCCGAGGCCGATGCCGCGCTGGGCCGCAGTGATGCGGCGATCGGCATCGCTCTACCCGGCGTGCGCGACCGCCGCAGCGGCCGCCAGCTGAGCGCGAACGTGCCTGCGTTGACCGGCCACAGCGTGGCGGCCGACCTGCAGGCGCGCCTGCAGCGGCCGCTGCATTTCGGCAACGACCTGCAGTGTTTTGCCCTGTCTGAAGCACACGGCGGTGCCGCCGACGGCTATCCCAGCATGTTCGGCGCCATCCTCGGCACCGGCGCTGGCGGTGGTTTCTGCCTGCAGGGCCGTCTGCTGTCCGGTTTCAACGGGCTGGCCGGCGAATGGGGCCACTGGAGCGTGCCCGGTCATCTGCTGCAGCGCCACGGCCTGCCGCTGATCGACTGCGCCTGCGGCCTGCAGGGCTGCGTGGAGCGTTATGTCTCCGGTAGTGGCGTGGCGATGATCGAGCGTCACCTCGGTGGCAGCGCCGCCGACGCCAGCGCGGTGATCGCCCTGGCCGACGCCGGTGATGCGCGCGCGCGCAAGGCGCTGGACATCCATCGCGACCTGCTCGGCCACAGCCTGGCCGCGCTGGTGCTGGCGCTGGACCCGCACGTGATCGTGCTCGGTGGCGGCCTTTCGCAGTACGCGCCGCTGTACGAGCACCTGCCCGCCGCCATCGCCGCCCATCTGTTCAAGGGTGTGCAGGTGCCACCGATCGTGCCACCACGCTTCGGCGATGCCGGTGGCGCACGTGGTGCTGCCCTGCTCGCCTGCCAACCCTCGTTTTCCTGATGTCCGGAGCCTGACCATGTCCCCGTTGCAGACCCTGCTTGCCTCCCACCGCGCCGGTGCCAACGTCGGCCTGTACAGCGTCTGCTGCAGCAACGAGCAGGTGCTGCGCGCGGCCATGCACGTGGCGCTGGCACACGGCACCGTGCTGCTGATCGAGGCCACCTCCAACCAGGTCGACCAGTTCGGCGGCTACACCGGCATGACCCCGCCGCAGTACCGCGATTACGTGGGCACGCTGGCCGATGAGGAAGGCTTCCCGCGCGAACGGCTGATCCTGGGCGGTGACCACCTCGGCCCGAATGCCTGGCAGAAGCGCCCGGCTGCCGAAGCGATGACTCACGCGCGCGTGCTGATCGAGGCCTACGTCGCTGCCGGCTTCCACAAGATCCACCTGGACTGCAGCATGTCCTGTTCCGATGACCCGGTGCCGCTGCCCGATGCCATCGTCGCCGCGCGTTCGGCCGAGCTGGCCGAGATCGCCGAACGCACCGCCGCCGAACACGGCCTGCCGCCGCCGGTCTACGTAATCGGTACCGAAGTGCCGATTCCCGGTGGCGAAGCCTCGCTGGCCGAAGGCCTGCAGGTAACCACGCCGGCCGCCGCCGCGCAGACCCTGGCCATCCACCAGCAGGCGTTCGACACGCCGCAGCTGCGCGATGCGTGGCAGCGCGTGATCGCGATGGTGGTGCAGCCGGGCGTGGACTTCGACCACAGCAGCGTGCACGAGTACGACGCGGCCGCTGCCAACACGCTGGCTGGCTTCCTCGAACAGCAGCCGCGCATCGTGTTCGAAGCGCATTCCACTGACTACCAGCGCGAAAGCGGCCTGCATGCACTGGTGCGCGACCACTTCGCCATCCTGAAGGTCGGCCCGGCGGCGACTTTCGCCTATCGCGAAGCGCTGTTCGCGCTGGCCGCGATCGAGGCTGAGCTGCTGCCGCCCGCGCAGTGCTCGCGCCTGCCGCAGGTGCTGGACGAGGTGATGGTGGCGCAGCCGAAGTACTGGCAGTCCTATTACCAGGGCGATGAGGCGGCGCTGCGCCTGCTGCGCAGTTACTCCTTCAGCGACCGCTGCCGCTACTACTGGGGCGAACCGGCGCTGGTACAGGCGGTGCAGACCCTGTTCGCCAACCTGGAGCAGCACGCGCCGCCGCTGGTACTGCTCAGCCAGTACCTGCCGGAGCAGTACCGCGCCGTGCGCGAAGGCAACCTGGCTAACACCCCCACCGCACTGGTGCAGCACCGCATCGGCCTGTGCCTGGGCGAATACGCCCGCGCCTGCAGCGCCAACCAGGCCGGCCCCCGCACGCAGAATGCGGGCTCGGCTGCCGGCGTTCCTGCGAACGGCTAATCTCTACCTTTTCCCGCGAAACCGAGAATGGCCATGCGCAACACCCGCTCCCGCCGGCAACAGATCCTGCAGCTGCTGATCGAGCATGGCTCGGTGCAGGTGGCCGATCTGGTCGAGCGCTTCGGCGTGTCGGCGGTGACCATCCGTGCCGATCTGACCCACTTCGAGTCGCAGGGCCTGGCCACCCGTACCCACGGCGGTGCCACGCTGGTGCGCACGCCGCCGCAGGAACAGGACATCCACGAGAAGGACGCGCTGAACCTGCCGCTGAAGGAATCGATCGGTGCGCGCGCCGCGCGCCTGGTGCAGCCCGGCGACAACATCATCATCGACTCCGGCTCGACCACGATGACCCTGGCCCGCCATCTGCGCGCGCATCGCGACGTGACGGTGATGACCAACGGCCTGAACATCGCCTGGGAACTGGCCAATGCCGCGGGCATCACCGTGCTGCTGACCGGTGGCCTGCTGCGTCAGCAGTCGCTGTCGCTGCAGGGCAGCCAGGCCGAGGCCAGCCTCAATTCGTACAGCTTCGACACCCTGTTCCTGGGTGTGGACGGCCTGGACCTGCAGTTCGGCCTGACCACCCACGACGAGGCCGAAGCCCGCCTCAACCACCGCATGGTCGAGCGTGCGCGCCGCATCGTGGTGCTGACCGACGCCTCCAAGTTCGGCCGCGTCAGCCTGCACCGCATCGCCCTGCTGGATCAGATCCACGCCATCATCACCGACGCCGGTATTGACGACGCAACCCGTGAGGGGCTGCAGCGGCTGGGCATCGAAGTGATCATCGCCGAGCCCACCGCATGACCGACACCCGCGCCCTGCATGGCCGCATCCTCACCCCGCTGGGTTGGCGGCGTGGCCACGTCCACTTCGATTCGCACGTGCGCCAGTTGCAGGTGGATGACCACAGCGGCGCTGACGACCTGCAGCTGCCGGTGATCCTGCCCGGCTTCATCGACCTGCATGTGCATGGCGCGGCCGGCGTGGACCTGATGCAGGGCGGCGACGTGGCGCGAACCATCGCCCGCACCCATCTGCGCTTCGGTACCACCACGCTGCTGGCGACCACCATGACCGCCGGGCTGGACGAGATCGAGCACGCGCTGCAGGGTGTGGCCGCCACCATGACGGCGCCCGATGCCGACGCCGCCAGTATTGCCGGTGTGCATCTGGAAGGACCGTTCATCAGCCCGCAGCGGCTGGGCGCGCAGCCCAACCGCACGATCGAGGCGACCGTTGCACTGGTGCAGCAGCTGCATGCGCTGGCACCGATCCGGGTAATGACGCTGGCCCCGGAAATCGGTGAGCACACCGCGCTGATTCCCGCGCTCTCGGCGATGGGCATCCGCGTGCAGCTCGGTCACAGCGCCGGTACCTACGAGGAAGGCGTGGCGGCGCTGCAAGCCGGTGCCTCCGGCTTCACCCACCTGTTCAACGGCATGACCGGCGTCGATCACTATCGCCCGGGCATTGCAGCGGCGGCGTTGGCACATGCGCAGTACGCCGAGATCATTCCCGACCTGCAGCACATCCACCCCGGCGTGATCCGCCTGGCCGCGCGCGCGATCCCACGCCTGTACGCAGTGACCGACGCCACCGCCGCCACGGGCATGCCCGATGGCGAGTACGCCCTGGGCGAACAGCGCGTTCACAAGTGCGGCGGCTGCGTGCGCCTGGCGACCGGTTCGCTGGCCGGCAGCGCGCTGACCATGGACCAGGCACTGCGCAATCTGGTGCGTGTGGGCCTGGACTTGGCCGACGCCTCGCAGCGTGTTTCCACGTTCCCGGCCGATTACCTGGGCCTGGACGATCGCGGCCGCATCGCGCCCGACGCCCGTGCCGACCTGGTGGTGCTCGACGCCGAGCTGCGCCTGCAGCAGGTGGTGGTGGGCGGGCGGGTAGTCGATTTGAACGCCGCAAACGCCTGATATCTGCGTTTTTGTAGAGCCGAAGGCAATGGCAGGAGCCATTGCCAACGTCGCTTGCGACGGCCCGGAGGATGCCGATCAGGACGATCGGCATAGCCATGCTCGGCTGCTTTTCATACCGACATCGATGACGTCCGTGCCGCGCTTCGCGCGGCAAGCCGAGCATGGCTCGGCTCTACATGAAGCGCGCAAGCGCAATGCCTCAGCCACGCACCATCCCCGTTATTCCAGGAATACGCCGATGACCGCAGCCGCCGCACCTGCCGTACCCGCTTCCACCGCCCCGCGCTGGTCCGTACGCTACCTGCTCTTCATCGGCGGCCTCGGTGGCCTGCTGTATGGGATCGACATCGGCATCATCGCCGGCGCCCTGCCCTATCTTGAAGCCACCGCCAGCCACGCCTGGCAGCTCAGCAGCCAGCAACTCGGCTTCGTCGTCGCGGCAGTGCTGCTGGGCAGCGTGCTGTCCTCGCTGTTCGCCGGCATGGTCGCCGATCTGATCGGCCGCCGCGGTGCGATGCTGCTGGCCGGCCTGCTGTTCACCGCCTCGATCCCGATCATGGCACTGGCCTCCGGCTACACGCCCCTGCTGCTCGGCCGGCTGCTGCAGGGCATCAGTGGCGGCCTGATCGGCGTGGTGATTCCGCTGTACCTGGCCGAAGTGCTCAGCCCCGAACGACGCGGGCGTGGCGCGGCGATGTTCCAGCTGCTGCTGACCATCGGCCTGGTGCTGGCGGCACTGATCGGCCTGTACCACGCCCACGCCGTGGATGCCGCCGCCGAAGCCGTGCGCTCACTGCCGGTCGCGCAGCAGGCGCAGGAGCTGTTTGCGGTGAAGGACCACGCCTGGCGCACCATCTTCTGGACCTGCCTGGCGCCGGGCCTGCTGTTCTGCGCCGGCATCTTCTGGCTGTCCGAATCGCCGCGCTGGCTGGTGCGCCGCGGTCGCATCGATGATGCGCGCCGCAGCCTGCAGCGCGTACTGCCGGCTTCGGAGGTGGAACCGACGCTTGCACAGATCCAGGCACCGGAATCGAGCGGCAGCAGCGGCAAGCGCGACCCGCTGCTCAGTCGCCGCTACGTGGTGCCGTTCCTGCTCGCCTGCGTGGTGCTGGCCTGCACCCAGGCCACCGGCATCAACTCGGTGCTGGCCTACGCGGTGAACATCCTCAACCAGGCCGGCCTGTCCGGCTCGGTGGCCAATGGCGCCGACGTGGCGATCAAGCTGCTCAATGCGGTGATGACCGTGGTTGCGCTGCTGCTGGTCGACCGCAAGGGCCGCAAGTTCCTGCTGATGCTCGGCAGCGGCGGCATCTGCGTGGCCCTGCTGGCCGCCGCCACCCTCTTCTTCCAGGCCGAACGCGGCCGCACCGACGTGCAGCCGCAGCTGCAGGCGGCTGTCAGCGGCGATGGGCTGCAACTGGTACTGGATGATGCGCAGTGGCAGCGCCTTGGCGCTGGCATCGACAGCGAAGGCCGGCCGCTGCAGCTGACCGTGTCGTATGCCTATGGCGACTTCACCAATGTGCGCGCCCTGCGCAGCGACAACCTGACCGACCGCGAGCTGCGCATCGAGCGTGCGGGCACCGTGCAGCCGGACAGCGTGATCGGCGCGTTCTTCCGCAAACTGCACCTGAACCCGTTCGCCGATCCGGCCGCTGCAGCGCAGGCACCGCTGCGCATCGAACAGGCCCGCATCGGCCCGGTGCCGCCACCGGCACACGGCTGGGCAGTGGCCGCCTGCATCCTGGTGTTCGTCGCATTTTTCGCGGTTGGCCCCGGCGTCTGCGTGTGGCTGGCACTGTCGGAGCTGATGCCGAACCGCATCCGCTCCAACGGCATGAGCATCGCGCTGCTGATCAACCAGTTCGTGTCCACCACCATCGCCGCGATCTTCCTGCCCACGGTGGGCCACTACGGCTACGCCAGCATGTTCGTGTTCTGGGCGGCGTGCACCTTCGTGTTCTTCCTGGTGGCCGCGTTCTGGCTGCCGGAGACCAAGGGCAAATCCCTGGAAGAGATCGAGGCCCGCTTCGCCCGGTAGCGGTCGACCTTGGTCGACCTCCGCGCGCAGCGCGGGTTCATGGCGCGCCCGTCATTCGCCAGTGATGTGCTTCGCCAGCTCCCGCGCCTCGGCAACGCTGGACAATCCGCTCAGCATCATCGATTCGCCGAACGGCCCCTGCACCGTCGCCACCATCAGCACGCGGCCATCCACGCTGATCGCCATGCGCTGGCCGACCATGGCCGCCGTGCCATCGTGGATGCGCTGATGCGCCTCCGGCCGATAGCGGATCTGCAGGCCCGGCTGCTTGCCTTCATCCAGCACATAGCGCACATCGGCAATATCCGCGCTGCCGGCAATCGGTGGCTCGCGCAGCGCCAGGGTCTGGCCCTGCCACTGCACCGGCGTGCCCTTGCCGGCTGCATCGACCGCGCTCAGGCGCACATCCACGCCGGGGCGTGGCGCATGATCCTTGCCTGCCAGCGCGCCGGGCGTGGCGCCCGGCATGCATCCGGTCAGCACCAGCGCCGCCCCTAGCAGGAGCAGACGCGCGCCCCTCACTTCAGCTTCCGCAGCTTGAACGCCACCAGCACCTGCAACAGCCCGTACAGCAGGCTGCCGATGCCGATCCACAACGTGGTCACCGCCACGCCCGCATACGGATTGGCCGCAAACAGCAGGCCCAGCACCACCGCCAGCACGCCACTGAGGATCAGCAGCCACTCGCCCTGGATCTGCTTGCGCACGCGGATCGCGAACACGATGCGATAGATGCCGGCCACCAGCAGCCACGCTGCCAGGAACAGCACCAGCACGCTGGCGGTGGCCAGCGGATTGATCACCGCCAGGATGCCGAAACCCAACGAGGCGATGGCATACAGCGCCAGCCAGCCACGCGAGGCACCGCTGCCGCCGCTGACCAGTGCGAACAGGCTGATGACACCTTCAACGATGGCCATCATACCCAGCGTCCATGCCAATGCCATGGCTGCAGACAGCGGCCAGCCGATGGCGACGATGCCAAAGCCAAGCGCAACCAGCCCATACAGCAGCAGGATCCACCAGCTGCGCCCAACCGCCGACAACAAGGGAGACAAGGGGGAATTCATGGCCACTCCTTCGATCCGGAACCGGGCTCATCCTAGCCCCTGGTGATGAAGAGGACGATCACGGCGCCCGCGCGCAGACCCATACCCGCACCTCGTCCGCTCCCACCCACCGCAGCGTCTCCGCAACCTCCATCACCGTGCTGCCGGTGGTCATCACATCGTCCACCACGGTCAGTCGCGGCGGCACCGGACCACGTACATCGAACGCATCGAACAGGTTTTCCCTGCGCTGTTCGGCCGTACGCTCGGACTGCGGCGCGGTATGCCGCCGCCGGTACAGCCCCTGCCAGACCGGCATCGACAGCAGGCGGCACAGTTCTGCGGCCTGGTTGTAGCCGCGCTGGCGCAGGCGACGGGTGTGCAGCGGCACCGGCACCAGTAGAGGGCATGACCAGGGCGGCGGTGCGCGCTGCATCAACTGCGCGAGCAGGCGACCCGCTGCGAGATCCTGATGGAACTTGTAACGCACCAGCAGCTGGTCGACCGGTGGCAGGTACAACAAGCTGGCATGGGTAGCGGCCTGCGGCGGCGCTTCCTCACGGCAGCTGCCGCAGACGATCAGTGCGTTGTCCGGCAACGGCAGTGCGCAGCGCAGGCAGGCGCGGCCCGACCACGGAAGTTCCGCATAGCACGCGGCGCACAGATCCAGCCCATCGTGGCCGGGGTCGTTGCAGACCAGGCAACGCAGTGGCAGCAGGACGCGAAGCAGCGCGTGAGGGACAGTGCTTGCCGTGTGCAGGAAGTTGATGCGCATGCGCCAGCCTTCCATCGCTGCGTCAGCTTCACCATCAGCGGACCGCGTGCTGCAGTGTCAGCGCTATCTGTCACCGCGCCGCCCTTCAGGGCGTGCGTTCGCGATCCCCGGCATCCGACGGCGCCACGGCGGGCATCATCAACACCTCCGCCAGCCCGCGATAGATCGGCACCCGGCACACGAGCCCGGACACGCCACGCGCGATCAGCACCGTGGCCAGGATCGGCAGCAGCAGATCACCACTGTCGGTCAGCTCCAGCGAGATCACCGCCGAAGTCAGCGGTGCCTGGGTGACGCCGGTCAGATAGGCGCACATGCCCAACAGCACGAACGCGCGCGGGTCCACGCCCGGCATCAGGACCGCCAGGTTGTGGCCCAGTCCGGCACCGACCGCCAGCGCCGGCGAGAACAGGCCACCGGGAATGCCCGCCACATAGGACGCCAGGTTCGCGAGCAGCTTCATCAACCCGAACTCGTGGCCGACCATCGCCTGCCCCTGCACCAGGCTGCGCGCCTGCTCGTAGCCGGTGCCGAACGCGCCTTCACCGAAGACCAGGGCGAGCAGTACCACCACCAGGCCGCAGCCTGCGGCCAACAGAACCGGATGCCGCTGGCGCAGTTGCCCGAGCCAGCGCGGGCGGCCCGCCGCACTGGCCAGCACCGCACGCGCGAACAGGCCTCCCAGCAAGCCCGCCACCACGCCGCACAGCAGGATCGCCAGCCAGCCCTGGCCCAGCGGCAGGCGTGCGCTCACATGGCCGAAGTAGGTGTAGTTGCCCAGCAGACCAAGCGACACCACGCCACCGACGATCACCGCGGTCAGCAGGGTGCCGGAGAAGCGATGCTCGAAACGGCCGCTGAGCTCCTCGATGGCAAAGACGATACCGGCCAGCGGCGTGTTGAATGCCGCCGCGATGCCGGCCGCGCCACCGGCCAGCAGGAAGTGCGAGAGCTCGCGTGGATCCTTGAAGCCGAACCAGCGGCCGAACAGGTACATCAGGCTGGCACCCACATGCACCGTCGGGCCTTCACGGCCAACGGACGCGCCGCCGAGCAGCGACAACGAGGTCAGCAGCAGCTTGCCGGCCGAGACCGCGGGCGAAAGATTGGTCTTCCGGAACGGCTCATCCGGCTTGTCCAACGCGGCAATGACCTGCGGAATACCGCTGCCCCGCGTGGGCTTCAGCACGCCCGCGGTCAACCAGGCCAACAGCGCGAAGATGCCCGGCGTGAGCAGCAGGGCCCACCACGGCGAGTGCGAGATGATGCGCTGGAACAGCTGGAAAGCCGCGTCACTGGCCTTGGCGAACAGGATCGCCACCAGCGCCACGGCCACGGCGCCGCCCCAGAGCGCGGCGCGGCGGCGCCAAGCCTCGCTGAGGACCAGCGCAGTGATGCGGCCGCGGAGGCGATGGAGATCGGTCATGCGGGGCAGTCTGGACGCTGCGGGGGAAGGCGGACAGCGGCTACTGTGGCTGAAGGCCTTGCAGGATGCGGTGAAATGCCCGGCCATGGATCCTCCCGACAGCCTGCCGCGTGCGTGCACTACTGGGCGGGCAATCGCTCCCGCCACCGGCGCTTTTCCACGCTGCGCACGTTGGGCTGCTGCCGCAGCCATTCCAGATAGAGCGGCAGATGTGCCAACTCATCATCGCTCGCATCACCGGTGAACTCGCGCACCTCGACCAGGTTTCCGTAGTTTCTGGCGTACTTGCCGGGCGTGTCGTCGATACCAATCATCTGCTCCAACCGGAAGCCGTGTCGCTTCAGCTTGCCCAACCGTTTCTGCGACGCATAGCCGCCAGTGTCCCAGTCACGCGCCGTGCTGCATCGCTGCGCGGACCACAGGAATGCGAGCGGGCGGCCCGGCATCAGGCGGGCCACCAGCGGCTCCGCATACAACTGCCCGGAAGACGTCCACACCCCCACCGTGAAATGGGCGAAGGCATAGTCGAGGAACGCCTGCAGGTGAGGCCGCAGGTAGACGTGGTAGCCGACAAGGCGGAAGTCCGCCGGCCGCTCCAGTTCGCGCTCGCTTGCGTGCACCAACGTCTCGTCCAGGTCGAGTACCAGCAGTTTTCCACCTGGCGGCATTGCATCCGGTTTCATACTCATTCCTCTTCCAAAGCCTCCGGCACCGCTACCTTCCGGATCAGCTTCAACGCATGCCCTTCCAGCACATAGAAGTAGGCGTAGTGACCGGTCCTGTCGTAGTTGCTGTCGTACTCGGTGCCTTCGGCCACCACCAGCGCGCTGTGCGGATCGATCCGGACGATGTTCGGGCCGAGTTCCCCACCCAGGCTCTGCGGCAGCGGCTTGCCGGTGCGCAGGCTGATGAAGGTCTGCGAGAAGCACCCCGTGCCGCAGCCCCAGCCGGCCACGGTGTACTCGCCGGCGAACTCGACCTTGCCGTCCTTCAATGCGGCGGACATCCGCGTCTTGAACATGCGCGCCTCATGCGTACTCATGTCCAGCCCAGCGGCAGGTCCGCCGTAGACCTTCGCCACAGGGTAATCAGTGAGCTGCGGGCCGCCCTGCTCGCCACGGAAGATCGCCTCACGGACGCGGGAGTTTTCGTCAATCTCCGCAGCAGTCGGCTCGGCCGCGCAGGCAGCCGCTGCTGCCAGTCCCAGGGCAAGGGCCACTACGGCAACCGCAGCGCGCGTGATCGATGCAGCGTTCATGGCCGTCCTTTGCGTTGGGGCCCCATTCTAGGCACGAACTCCGTAAACCAATTTAAATCAACAATGGTTGACAGCCCAGGCACACCCACCCACACTGCCGCCCTCGCTCCACTCGTACCCAAGGTCCCGCCATGGCTGCTGCCATCCGCCACGACTGGCAACACGACGAACTGCAGGCACTGTTCGATCTGCCGTTCCCCGAGCTGCTGTTCCGCGCCGCAGCGGTCCACCGCGAGCATTTCGACCCATCGCGGGTGCAGGTCTCCACGTTGCTGTCGGTGAAGACCGGCGGCTGCCCGGAAGACTGCGCGTACTGCCCGCAGGCGCAGCGCTACAACACCGGGGTGAACGCGCAGAAACTGATGGAGACCGACGCAGTGCTGGCCAAGGCACGCCAGGCCAAGGCCGCCGGTGCCTCGCGCTTCTGCATGGGTGCCGCGTGGCGTTCGCCGAAGGACCGCGACATTCCGAAGGTGGCGGCAATGATCGCCGGGGTGAAGGCACTGGGCCTGGAGACCTGTGCCACGCTGGGCATGCTCAGTGGCGAACAGGCACGTGCGCTCAAGGACGCCGGCCTGGACTACTACAACCACAACCTCGACACCGCGCCGGACTACTACGATTCGATCATCCACACGCGCCAGTACCAGGACCGCCTGGATACGCTGGAGCACGTGCGCGATGCCGGCCTGAAGACCTGTTGCGGTGGCATCGTCGGCATGGGCGAGACACGCGCGCAGCGCGTCGGCCTGCTGCTGGCGCTGGCCACGCTGCCGGCACATCCCGATTCGGTGCCGATCAACAAGCTGGTGCAGGTGGCGGGCACGCCGCTGCATGGCAGTGCCGAGCTGGACCCGTTCGAGTTCGTGCGCATGATCGCGGTGGCGCGCATCGCCATGCCGCGCTCGATGGTGCGGCTGTCGGCCGGGCGCGAAGCGATGAGCGACGAACTGCAGGCGCTGTGTTTCCTGGCCGGTGCCAATTCGATCTTCTACGGCGACAAGCTGCTGACCACCGGCAACCCGGAGAGCGAGCGCGACCTGGCCTTGTTCGCACGCCTGGGCCTGCAACCGATGGCGGTGCAGGTGGATGCCGAGGGCCACGACCACGGCGGCACCGTGCACGCCGATATCAGTGCCGATACGCCCGGCTGTGGCTGCGCTCACGCGGCCTGAGACGGGCCGCAAGCAGGCGCCGCGGCAACGCGCTACCCTAGCCGCCCCGTCGACGCATTCAGCCACCATGGCCCGCCCCGACCTGACCGCCCGCCTCCACGCCCAGCGCGCCCTGCGCGATGCCCAAGGCCGTCGCCGCCCGCGACGCACGGTCAGCCGTCGTGATGGCGTGCGCCTGGAAGTGGACGGCCAGTGGCTGACCGGCTTCTGCAGCAATGATTACCTGGGCCTGGCCCAGCAGTTCAGCGTGGTCAATGCGCTGCAGGATGCTGCCGCGCGCGAAGGTGCTGGCGCCGGTGCCTCGCACCTGGTCTGTGGTCACCACGCCCTGCACGAAGCGCTTGAACGCGAAGTGGCCGAGTGGCTGGGCTATCCGCGTGCGCTGCTGTTCGGCAGTGGCTTCGCCGCCAACCTGGCGGTGCAGCAGGCATTGCTGAGCGAAGAGAACGATGTCTGCGTACAGGACAAGCTCAACCACGCCAGCCTGCTGGATGCGACGCGGTTGGCCGGTGCACGCCTGCGCCGCTATCCGCATCTGGATGCGGAAGGCGCGATGCGTCAGCTCAAGCACGCGCCCGATGGCGCGGCGATGCTGGCCACCGATGGTGTCTTCAGCATGGATGGCGACATCGCACCGCTGCGCGCATTGTCGCTTGTGGCACGCCTGCAGCAGGCGCTGTTCTACGTCGATGACGCGCACGGCGTGGGCGTGGTCGCTGATGGCCGTGGTGCCGTGGCCGCCGCCGGGCTGGGCGTGGACGACGTGCCGCTGCAACTGGTCACGCTGGGCAAGGCATTGGGCGGTTCCGGCGCACTGGTGCTGGGCCGCGACGACCTGATCGAGCACCTGGCCGAAACCGCACGTCCCTACATCTACACCACGGCGGTGCCGCCGGCGATGGCAGCGGCGGCCCTGGAAGCAGTACGCCTGGCGCGCCGCGACCACTGGCGCCGCTCCAAGCTGACCGACCTGATCGCGCTGTTCCGCAGCGAAGCGCGCCGCCATGGGCTGGACCTGATGGCCTCGGAGACACCGATCCAGCCGCTGCTGTGCGGCGATGACCATACCGCCGTGGCGATGTCCACGGCGCTGGAACAGGCCGGCTGGCTGGTCGGCGCGATCCGCCCACCGACGGTGCCGGAAGGCAAGGCACGCTTGCGCGTGACGCTGTCCGCGCTGCATACGCCGGAACAGGTGCGTGGCCTGGTCGAGGCCATCGCCAACGCGCGCGATCGCGTGACCCTGGCCGTGCGTGAAGCCGCGCCACCGCCGTTGCCCGCCTTTGCCTGAGTTCCGTGTCGTTGCCCATGCATATTGAAGTGACCGGCCGTGGGCCGGACCTGGTACTGATCCACGGCTGGGCCCTGCAGGGCGGTGTGTTCGCGCCGCTGGTGCAGCGCCTGGCGGACCAGTTCACCCTGCATCTGGTTGATCTGCCGGGCCATGGCCACAGCCGCGAGGACAGCACGCCGCTGCGCCTGCCGTTCGTGGTCAACGCCATTGCCGCGGCCACGCCGCCGGCGGTGTGGTGCGGCTGGTCGCTGGGTGGCCTGTTCGCGCTGCATGCGGCGGCCACCCTGCCGAAGGTGCGCGGGCTCGCGATGATCGCGGCCACGCCGCGCTTCGTGCGTGGTGAAGACTGGCCGCATGCGGTGGAACCGGCAGTGTTCGAACAGTTCGGGCGCGAGCTGGCCAGCGACTTCGGTGGCACGCTGGAACGCTTCCTGGCGCTGGACGTGATGGGCTCGGCGCACGCCCGCGAAGAGCTGCGCACCCTGCGCCAGCGCCTGGTCGAGCGCGGTGCGCCCACCGAACGCGCGCTGCTGGAAGGCCTGCGCCTGCTGGAAAGCACCGATCTGCGCGGCGCACTGCCGACGCTGGGCAAACCCAGTCTGTGGATCGCCGGCCAACGTGACCGGCTGGTGTCGCCGACGGCGATGCAGGCCGCCGCGGCAATGGCCCCGGACGCGCAGATGCTGACCATCGCCCACGGCGGCCATGCGCCCTTCCTCGGCCATGCCGACGAGGTCGCCGCCGCCCTGCAACACTTCGTTGCCGGCCTGTCACCGGCCGATGGCGGACAATGAGCGCCTTCCGAATTCCGCAGGATTGACGCATGGATCTGGGTATCAATGGCCGCTGGGCACTGGTCTGCGGCGCAAGCAAGGGGCTGGGCCTGGGCTGCGCGCGGGCGCTGGTGCGTGAAGGCGTCAACGTGGTGATCGTGGCCCGCGGCGAAGCCGCCCTGCAGGCCGCCGCTGAAGAGCTGCGCGCGCTGGCCGGTGCCGCCGAGGTGCGCGCGGTCGCCGCCGACGTCACCACCGAAGCCGGCCGCGTCGCCGCGCTGGCCGCGTGCCCGCAGGTGGACATCCTGGTCAACAACGCCGGTGGCCCGCCGCCCGGTGATTTCCGCAATTTCGAGCGCGATGACTGGATTGCCGCGCTGGACGCCAACATGCTGGCGCCGATCGCGCTGATCCGCGCCACCGTCGACGCGATGATCGCGCGCGGCTTCGGCCGTATCGTCAACATCACCTCGTCGGCGGTGAAAGCCCCGATCGACATCCTGGCGCTGTCCAACGGCGCGCGCAGTGGCCTGACCGGTTTCGTCGCCGGCCTGTCGCGCCGCACCGTGGCCCACAACGTCACCATCAACAACCTGCTGCCCGGCCAGTTCGACACCGACCGCCTGCGCGCCAACTTCGCCCACAGTGCGGGCAAGGACGGCGACGCCGGCGAAGTGGCCGAACGCCGCCGCCAGCAGATCCCCGCCGGCCGCTTCGGCACACCCGACGAATTCGGCGCCGCCTGCGCCTTCCTGTGCAGTGCACAGGCCGGTTACCTCACCGGGCAGAACCTGCTGATCGACGGCGGCGCCTACCCCGGTACGTTCTAAGAGACTTTCGCAATGCCGTCCCACTTCGATGCCCGCCATGTCCGCCGCGCGTTCGCCCGTGCCGCCAACAGCTACGACGCCGCCGCCGCCCTGCAGCGCGAGGTGCAGTCGCGGCTGATCGAATCGCTGGACTACCTGGAGGCGCGCAAGCCCGAGGTGGTGCTGGACATCGGTGCCGGCACCGGCCATGCCAGCGCGTTGATGAAGAAGCGCTGGCCGAAGGCGCAGGTGATCGCGCTGGATGTGGCGCTGCCGATGCTGGACCAGGCCAAGCGCCAGGCCGGCTGGTGGAAGCCGTTCCAGCGCCTGTGCGGCGACGCCGCCGCGCTGCCGCTGGCCGACAACAGCGTGGACGTGATCTTCAGCAACCTGTGCCTGCAGTGGGTGGACGACCTGCCGGCGGTGTTTGCCGGGTTCCGCCGTGTGCTCAAGCCCGGTGGCCTGCTGCTGTGCTCGACCTTCGGCCCGGAAACGCTGGTTGAACTCAATGAAGCGTTCGCGGCCGCCGATGACCGCCCGCACGTGAGCCGCTTCGCGCAGATCGCCCAGTTCGGCGATGCGCTGATGATGGCCGGCTTCCGCGACC
Organism: Stenotrophomonas sp. WED208; assembly: GCF_040984485.1. Taxonomy (NCBI): domain Bacteria; kingdom Pseudomonadati; phylum Pseudomonadota; class Gammaproteobacteria; order Lysobacterales; family Lysobacteraceae; genus Stenotrophomonas; species Stenotrophomonas sp. WED208. Next base: position 225,359 of record NZ_JAZARB010000001.1, on the reverse strand, counting down.
CGGTGCTGGACCGCGATCTGTTCACCCTGACCTACGACGACCTGCCCTCGCTGATGCGCGAGCTGCGCGCGATGGGCGCGACCAATGCACGGGTGGACCGCCGCCATACGCTGACCGGGCGCGGCCGTTTCGCCGCTGCGGCGGCGGCGTATGAACCGATGCGCCGTGCCGACGGCAAGCTGCCCAGCAGCTGGGAAGTGATCTATGCCCACGCCTGGGCACCGGACCCGGGCGCGCCGATCCGCGAAGGCGGGCATGACGTGGCCGCGGTGCCGGTGTCGGCGATTCCGATCCGGCGCAAGCAGACCTGATCGTCCGGTAGTGCCGGCCACTGGCCGGCAACCTCACGATTCCATGGTGGGCATCTGCCGGCCAGCGGCCGGCACTACCGCATTCCACACCGCACGCGAATCGCTCTGGTAGTTGCCAACCTTGGTTGGCACAACCCATCAGATCGCGGTGCCGCCAGCAGTGTGCCGACCAAGGTCGGCACCTACCAAAGGCAGGTATGGGCCGGCATTGTGCCAACCAAGGCAGGCTTCCGCCTCAGGTATTGGCCGGCGAACTCAGCGGCGGGCGCACCAGGTCGCGGTGGAAGAAATAGATCTCCTGCACCAGGAAGCGCCAACTCGTATGGAAGCTGCGGAAGCGCGTGCTGGGCGTGGACGAAGCCAGCGCATCGATGCCCAGCGCCCTGCTCAGGCGCAGCGCGCGCGCCATGTGCAGCGGGTCGCTGACGATGATCACCCGATGCAGGTTGCGCTGGTCCATCAGCCGCTTGGCTTCGACCAGGTTCTGCACGGTGTTGCGCGAAGCGGTTTCGATCAGGATCGCATCGTCCGGCACGCCATGCTTGAGCGCATAACGCCGCGCCACCTGCGATTCGGAGAAGCGCGCGCCGGTGCCGCCATAGCCACCGGTGAAGATCAGCAGTGGTGCGTACTGGGCCTCATACAGATCCAGGCCATGGCGGATGCGCTCTTCGAACACCGGTGACGGTTTGGCGTCATAGGCCGCCGCGCCGAGCACGATGATGGCGTCGGCCTTGGCGGCCTGGTCACGTTCACCGACCCAGACGATCCACGCAGTCACGCCCAGCAGCCAGATCACCAGCACCACGAACAGCCGCCACAGCCAGCCCAGCAGGCCGGTGCGATGCCGGTTGCGCTCGCGGCTCAAGGCGCCCCCCAGCGAAGCGCTGGCAGGTCGACATTGCCACCGGACAGGACCAGGCCCACGCGCAGGCCGGCAAAACGCGGCGGCTGCGCCAGCACCGCAGCCAGCACGGTGGCCGAGGACGGCTCGACCACCTGCTTGAGGACCTCCCACAGCAGGCGCATCGCGGCCATCGTCGCCGCGTCATCGACCACGATCACCTCGGCACCGGCCGCACGCAGCAGTTCGAAATTGGGCGCGCCGATCAGGGTACGCAGTCCATCGCAGATCGTGTCCGGAGTGAACGCCCCCTGGCGCTCGCCTGCGGCCAGCGAACGTGCGGTGTCATCGGCGCCGGCCGGTTCGGCCAGCACCAGCCGGGTCTGCGGGCTGGCGTGCTGCAGGGCCAGTGCGGTACCGCTGGCCAGGCCACCGCCGCCCACCGGCACCACCAGCACGTCAAACGGGCCGTCGCTGTGCAGCAGTTCCAGGGCCGCGGTGCCCTGCCCGGCCATTACCACCGGGTCCGCATAGGGATGGACCAGGGTTGCGCCGGTATCGGCCTGCACCTTGGCGCAGGTGGCCTCACGGTCGGCAATGGTCGGCGGGCAGCGCCAGAGCGTCGCACCATGGCGGGCAATGTTGGCCAGCTTCGCCGCGACCGCGCCTTCGGGCACCACCACGTGGCAGGGAATGCCACGGGTCCGTGCGGCCAGGGCCAGGGCGGCACCGTGGTTGCCGGACGAATGGGTCACCACACCGGCACGGGCGCGATCGGCGTCCAGTGACCACACCGCATTGCAGGCGCCGCGGAACTTGAATGCACCACCACGCTGCAGGTGCTCGGCCTTGAAGGCCAGCTGTGCCCCGGCCATCGCATCCAGCGTGTGCGAGCGCAGCACCGGGGTCACGCTGGCATGCGGGGCGATCCTCGCGGCAGCAAGCAGGACGTCATCGGCGCGGGGCAACAGTGAATCGCTCATGACGCAAGATTAACGTAAGGCTCCCCGCTGGCGACCGGGGCACAGGTCATGCCAGCATGCGGGCCTTCACCTCCATTCATCCTGGCCGGTGGAATTAAGGGCCGATTCAATGCCGGCGCACGAAGCTGACTGCACACCCGTCCTCTGGGGGGACCCACCATGAAAACGCGCCTGATGCTTGCCGGTGGCCTGTTGCTGGCCCTGACCGGCTGCACCACCTACGACTATGTCGGCGGCGGCCGCAGTGGCAGCTACTACCACGGTGCGCCGTCGGTGGAGTACCGCTACCCGGCCGGCTATCCCTACAACTACGGCCCCTACTACGGTGGCTATGGCGGCTACTACGGCGGCTACGGCAACCCGTATTACTCGCGTCCGATCTACCGTCCGCCGCACAACCACCGCCCGCCACCGCGCCCGGGCAATGGCGGCGAGAACCGTCCGCCGCCGTCGCGGCCGTCGTACAACGGCGGTTCGCCATGGCGGAACATGGACTCGATGCGGCGCCCGCCGCAGTCGAACATCCAGCCGTCGGCACCACCGCCACAGGCCCGTCCGGCCCCCGCGCCGAGTGCGCCGAGGATGAACGGTTCCCCCTGGCGCAACATGGATCGTGGGACGCAGCGCACAGTTGAGCGCTGAACCGTCTTGCATTTCACACGGTCCAAGCCGCACTCTACGGGACCAGTGACGGCCCGCGTCACAATGTGACAAAAACGACACGGGCCGCCGCAAAAAGCTCTACGTCGATATCCGACAGGAACATCTGGATCCCCCCTGTTCCGGCCCTGTCGGATGTCGGCACCTCTGAAGGCAGACGGCCCCGCAATGCGGGGCCGTTTGTTTTGCCGGGCCGCCAACCGGCGAGAGCCCCAGCGTCAGTAGATCCACGCCATGCGTGGATGGGGCCTTTCCCGCCGCCCCAAAAAACAGGGCCGGACAGTCCCCCGACTGCCGGCCCTCTGCTCCCCCACCGTGCGCCTGTACCGGCCCCTGTTCCAATTCCGGTCACGGGCGCCTACGGCGCCAGCCACGATGGGTGCTATTGGGTTATCTGCAAAAATCCTGCCAACTTTAGGGCTGATTTCGACGCCGGCCGGCCGGCACCGACGTCCCGCCCCCGAATGGCGCTAAAATCGCCACCCCGGCGCCGCCCCCCGGTCCGCGCCCGCCCCCAGCTGAACAGCCCCCCATGAACCCGTCCTTCCATCGTTACGACGTCATCGTCATCGGCGGTGGCCACGCCGGCACCGAAGCCGCGCTGGCCGCGGCCCGCACCGGCGTGCGCACCCTGCTGCTGACCCACAACATCGAAACGGTGGGCGCGATGAGCTGCAACCCGGCCATCGGCGGCATCGGCAAGGGCCACCTGGTCAAGGAAATCGACGCTCTCGGCGGTGCGATGGCGCATGCCGCGGACCGCGCCGGCATCCAGTGGCGCACGCTCAACGCCTCCAAGGGCCCGGCCGTGCGCGCCACCCGCTGCCAGGCCGACCGCAACCTGTACCGCATGGCGATCCGCGCCATCGTCGAAGGCCAGGCCAACCTGACCGTGTTCCAGGCCGCCGTCGATGACCTGGTCATCGAAGGCGACGCCGTGCGCGGCGTGATCACCCAGACCGGCCTGCGCTTTGACGCCGAGGCCGTGGTGCTGACCGCCGGCACCTTCCTGGCCGGCAAGATCCATGTTGGCCCAACCCAATACGCCGCCGGCCGCATGGGCGACCCGCCGGCCACCACGTTGGCCGCGCGCCTGCGCGAACGCCCGTTCCAGGTGGACCGCCTGAAGACCGGCACGCCGCCGCGCATCGACGGCCGCTCGCTGGACTACAGCGTGATGGACGAGCAGCCCGGCGATTCGCCGCGCCCGGTGATGTCCTTCCTCGGCTCGGTGGACGAGCATCCGCAGCAGGTCAGCTGCTGGATCACCCACACCACCGAACAGACCCACCAGATCATCCGCGACGCACTGCATCGCTCGCCGCTGTACAGCGGCCAGATCGAAGGCATCGGCCCGCGCTACTGCCCGTCCATCGAAGACAAGGTGGTGCGCTTCGCCGAAAAGGCCAGCCACCAGATCTTTGTCGAACCCGAAGGCCTGGGCATCGTCGAGATCTACCCCAACGGCATCTCCACCTCGCTGCCGTTCGACGTGCAGCTGGAGATGGTGCGCAGCATCCGCGGCTTCGAGAACGCGCACATCACCCGCCCCGGCTACGCGATCGAGTACGACTTCTTCGACCCACGCGGGCTAAAGGCCTCGCTGGAAACCAAGCTGGTCAACGGCCTGTTCTTCGCCGGCCAGATCAACGGCACCACCGGCTATGAAGAAGCCGCCGCGCAGGGCCTGCTGGCCGGCCTCAACGCCGCACGCCAGGTGCGTGGGCTGGACGGCTGGTGCCCGCGTCGCGACGAAGCCTACCTGGGCGTGCTGGTGGATGACCTGATCACCCACGGCACCAACGAGCCCTACCGCATGTTCACCAGCCGCGCCGAGTACCGCCTGCAGCTGCGCGAGGACAATGCCGACCAGCGCCTGACCCCGGCCGGCCGCGAAATGGGCCTGGTGGATGACCGCCGCTGGAACGCATTCGAGACCAAGCAGGCCGCCGTCGCCGCCGAACGCGCGCGCCTGGGTGCGCTGTGGGCAACCCCGGCCAATGCGCTGGGCCGCGAGGTGCAGGACACGCTGGGCGTAGCGGTCAGCCGCGAAACCAACGTGCTGGACCTGATCAAGCGCCCCGAGCTGGATTACGCGCAGCTGATGCAGGTGCCATCGCTTGGCCCGGCCGTGGCCGACGGCAAGGTGGCCGAGCAGGTCGAGATCGGTGTGAAGTACGCCGGCTACCTGGACCGGCAGCGGGAGGAGATCGAGCGCCAGCAGCGGCATGAAGCCACGCCGATCGCTGAAGCCTTCGACTACGCGACGGTGCGCGGGCTGTCGGCCGAAGCGCTGCAGAAGCTGGAGCGCGTGCGGCCGCAGACCATCGGCCAGGCGCAGCGCATCCCGGGCATGACCCCGGCCGCGATCTCGCTGCTGCTGGTGCACCTGGAGCGCGCACGCCGCGGCCTCGTGGCGTAACGCGGTCGAACCTGCTTCTGGTGGGTGCCGACCTTGGTCGGCACATGACTCTGCCCTGGTGGGTGCCGACCTTGGTCGGCACGAATCATCTGATCGCGACGCTGCATGCTTCCGTGCCGACCAAGGTCGGCACCCACCGGAGCGGAAGACGCACACACCCGCGCAAGCGAGTTACCGTGCGTCCGCGCCGCCGCCGAGCACCTTGAACAACGTCACCCGGTTGCCCGCCTCCTGCTGCTGCAACGCGATCAGGTCCTGCTGCGCGGCATACAGGCTGCGCTGCGCATCCAGCGCCTGCAGATAGCCGTCCAGCCCGGTGCGGTAACGCGCATCGGCCAGCGTGTAGCTGCGCTGGCTGGCGGCGACCAGCGCACGCTGGGCCTCCATCTGCGCGGTCAGGTGATCGCGCGTGGCCAACGCATCGGCCACTTCGCTGAAGGCCTGCTGGATTGCCTTCTCATACTGGGCGATGCCGATGTCCTTGCCGATCTTCGAGGCATCCAGCGAGGCCTTCAACGCACCGGCGTGGAAAATCGGCGCGGTGATGCTGGGCGCGAACGACCAGCCGCGGGTGCCGGCCGAGAACAGCGTCGACAACGCGGTGGAGCTGTGGCCGTAGTTGGCAGTCAGCGTCAGCGTCGGGAAGAACGCGGCGCGCGCGGCACCGATATCGGCATTGGCCGCCTGCAGCGCGTGTTCGGCGGACAGCACGTCCGGGCGCTGCAGCAGCACGCTTGAGGGCAGGTTGGAAGGCAACGGCGCCAGCGCCACGGTGCCGTCCAGTGCCTGTGTGCTGGGCAGCATCGCCGCCTCCAGCGGCGCGCCCACCAGCAACTGCAGCGCATCGCGATCCTGCGCCTGCTGGGTCTGAAGCTTGGCCAGCGCACCGCGCGCAGCTTCCACGCTGGTCTGCACCTGCGACAGGTCCAGACCCGAGGCCAGGCCTTGTGCATGGCGGGCCTCGGTGCGCTGCAGGGTCTGCTGCTGGCTGTCCAGCGTCTGCCGGGTGAACGCCAGCGACTGCTCGTCGGCCGCCAGCGCCAACCACGCCGTCGCCACTTCGGCCACCAGGCTGGTGCGCGCGGCGCGCTGGTTCTCGGCGCTGGCCAGCCAGTTCTGCAGGGCCTCGTTCTTAAGGCTGCGGACGCGCCCGAACAGGTCCAGTTCCCAGCTGCTGATGCCCACCTGCACCGCATCGGATTCGGTCACCTGGCTGACGCCGATCTCGCTGTTGGCATCACTCACCCGCGAGCGGGTGACACTGCCACTGGCATCCACCGACGGCAGCAGCGCCGCGCGCTGGATGCGGTACTGCGCGCGTTCCTTCTCCACCTGCAGCACCGCCACGCGCAGGTCGCGGTTGTTCTGCAGCGCCAGCGCGATCACCTGCTGCAGGCGCGGTTCCAGGAACACCTCACGCCAGGCCGGCATCGTCAGTGCCGGCCCGGCCTCGCCGGTGGCGGCATTGCCGAACTGTGCCGGCACCGGCGCCTCGGGGCGCTGGTAGTGCGGTGCCATGCTCACGCAGCCGCCCAGTACGGTGGTCATCGTTGCGGCCGCCAGGGCGCGCAGCAGCATCGGCTTCATGGGCTTGCCTCCGGGGCAGTGGCTTCGGCCGGCGCGCGGCCCGGGAACATGCGGCGCACCAGCAGGTAGAACAACGGCACGAAGAACATGCCCAGCACCATCGAGGCGACCGTACCACCGGCCACGCCGGTACCCAGCGAACGGCGCGCGGCCGAACCGGCGCCGGTGGCGAACACCAGCGGCAGCACGCCCATCAGGAACGCCAGCGAGGTCATCACGATCGGCCGGAGCCGCAGATAGACCGCCTGCAGGATCGCTTCGCGGGTGCGCTTGCCCTGCTGTTCGAGGATGCGCGCGAATTCGACGATCAGGATGCCGTTCTTTGCTGCCAGGCCAATCGTGGTCAGCAGGCCGACCTGGAAGTACACGTCGTTGTTGAGGCCACGCAGGTTCATCATCAGCACCGCACCGAACACGCCCACCGGCACCGCCAGCATCACCGCGAACGGCACCGCCCAGCTTTCATACAACGCCGCCAGGCACAGGAACACGAACAGCAGCGAGATGGCATACAGCATCGGCGCCTGGTTGCCCGAGAGCTGCTCCTGGTAGGCCATGTCCGACCAGGCATGGCTGAAGCCTTCCGGCAGTGTGTCGGCCAGCCGCGCGATCTCGGCCATCGCCTCGCCGGAGCTGACACCCGGCGCCGGCTGACCGGTGATCTCCATGGCTGATATGCCGTTGTAGCGCTGCAATGCAGCCGGCGCACTGGTCCAATGCGTGCTGATCAGCGACGACAGCGGCACCATCTGGCCGGCCTGGTTGCGCACGCTCCAGCGCTCGATGTCCTGTGGCTGCATGCGTGCTTCGGCGGTGCCCTGGATGAACACCTTCTTGATGCGGCCCTTGTAGATGAAGTTGTTGACGAAGTCGCCGCCCAACGCCGCGTTCAAGGTGTCATTGACGTCCTGCGGGTTCACGCCCATGGCCTGCGCCTTGGCGTCGTCCACCTTCACCGCGTATACCGGCGCGTCTTCCAGGCTGGCGTAGCGCACGTTGACCAGCTTCGGGTCCTTGGCGGCTTCCTTCAGAAGCGTGTTGCGCGCGGCCACGGCGGCGGCATGGCCGGCACCGCCTTCGTCCTGCAGTTCCAGGGTGAAACCGCCCGCATCGCCCAGGCCGAGGATGGCCGGTGGCGAGGTGATGAATACCTGCGCATCGGGCACGCTGGCCATCGCCGCGGTCAAGCGCGCGGCGATGGTATCGGCATCGTCCTTGCGGTCATCCCAGTCCTTCAGGCGGATGAAGGCCTGGCCGACGTTCTGGCCGCTGCCGGTGACGCTGAAACCAGCGATGGCCTGGATCGAGAGCACGCTGTCGTCCTTCACCGCAGCGGCACTGAGGCGATCCATCACTGCACGGGTCTGCTCCAGGGTGGAGCCGGCTGGCAGCTTCACCAGCGCGTTGAGCATGCCCTGGTCCTCATCGGGCAGGAATGCGCCGGGCAGGTGCCACAGCAGCAGGCCGGTGGCCACGCTCAGCACCAGGTAGAACAGTACGCCCAGCGTACGCCGGCCGAGGAAACCATCCACGCGATGGCGCAGGCCGTTGGAGGTGCGCTCGAAGCGGTGGTTGAACCAGATGAAGAACTTGCCCAGCAGGCTCGGCTCGCCGCCGTGATCGCCATGCGGGTGGCCGCCCTTGGGAATCTGATGCAGGATGCTGCCGCACAGCGCTGGGGTGATGGTCATCGCCACCAGCACCGACAGGATCATCGCGGCGGCGATCGTCACCGAGAACTGGCGATAGATCACGCCGGTGACACCACTGAAGAACGCCATCGGCAGGAACACCGCGGTCAGCACCAGCACGATGCCGACCAGCGCGCCGGTGATCTGGCCCATCGCCTTCAGCGTGGCCGGCTTCGGTGCCAGCCCTTCGAAGGTCATCACCCGCTCCACGTTCTCCACCACCACGATGGCATCGTCCACCAGCAGGCCGATGGCCAGCACCAGCGCGAACATGGTCAGCGTGTTGATCGAGTACCCGAAGGCCGCCAGCACGCCGAACGTGCCCAGCAGCACCACCGGCACCGCGATGGTCGGGATCAGCGTGGCCCGCCAGTTCTGCAGGAACAGGTACATCACCAGCACCACCAGCGCGATCGCCTCGATCAGGGTGATCACCACTTCCTTCAGCGAGATGGTCACGAACGGCGTGGTGGTGAATGCCACGTGGGCGGTGTAGCCATGCGGCCAGTACTTCTGCAGCTGCTGAAGCCGCGCATCGATGGCCTTGGACACGGCGATCGCGTTCGCACCGGCATTGAGCTCGATGCCCAGCGAGGCCGACGGCTTGCCGTTGAAGGTGCTGATGCTGTCGTAGCTCTCCGGCCCCAGGCCGATCGTCGCCACGTCACCCAGGTGCACCACGCTGCCATTGGCATCGGCCTTGAGCACCACCTGCGCGAACTGCTCGGGGGTGTGCAGGCGGCTGCGCGCGGTCACGGTCGCGTCCAGCTGCTGGCCCTTCAGCGCCGGCTGGCCACCGAGTTCACCCGCCGACACATCGGTGTTCTGCGCCTGCAGTGCGCTCTCGATGTCCGACGGCATCAGCGCGTACTGGCGCATCTTTTCCGGGTCCAGCCAGATGCGCATGGCGTATTCCTGGCCGATCGGCTGGATGTTGCCGACGCCGCTGACACGGCTGATCTGGTCGTCGATGCGCGCTTCCATGAAGTTGGCGACATCGAAGTTGTCCATGCTGCCGTCTTCGCTGGTGAACGACAGCACCTCGAAGATCGAACCACTGGACTTGGTGATGGTCAGGCCGTTCTGCTGCACCGCCTGCGGCAGCGTCGCCATGGCCGCCTGCAGCTGGTTCTGCACCTGCACCTGCGCAGTGTCCGGATTGGTACCGGTAGCGAACACCAGGTTGACCTGCGCCGAGCCGTCGGAGGCACTGGTCGAGGTCATGTACATCAGGTGGTCCAGGCTCTGCTGGGACTGCTCGATGACCTGCGTGACCGCGTTCTCCACGGTCTGCGACGAGGCGCCGGTGTAGGTGGCACGGATGGTGATGGTGGGCGGGGCGATCTGCGGGTAGCGGTCCACCGGCAGAATCAGGATCGCGAGCAGGCCGAGCAGGCTGACCGCGATGGCGATCACCCAGGCGAAGATCGGCCGGTCGATGAAGAAACGAACCATGCGCGGCGGGCCTCAGTGCGACTTTTCGTCGGTGTTGCCGTTCGGGTCGACCGCCGGCATCGCCGCCAGCTGCGCCGTGCTGGCCGCCACCGCCTTCACCTGCTGGCCGAGCGATACCGCACTGCCATTGCTGACGATCACCCGCTCGCCGGCCTTCAGGCCCTGCGTGATCTGCCACTGGTTGCCCACCACCTGGCCGGTGCTGACCCGGCGTTCCACCACATGGTCCTTGGCATCGAGCAGGCGCAGCAGCGGCTCGCCACGCTCGTTGCGCAGCACCGCCTTCTGCGGCACCAGCAGGGCGCGCGCGTTGGTGGCCATCGGCAGCACCGCCTTCAGGTACATGCCCGGCAGCAGCAGGCCGTCCGGGTTCGGGATGACCGCGCGCAGCACCACGTTGCCGGTGCCCGGGTCGACCGCACTGCCAACAAACTCCAGCGTGCCTTCATGGGCATAGCTGCTGCCGTCCTCCAGCAGCACCTTCACCTGCGCCTTGCCATCGATGGCCTTCACCAGGCCGGCATCGAGCTGCTTGCGCAGCGCCAGCATCTGCGTGCTGGACTGGGTCACGTCCAGATAGACCGGGTCCAACCGCTGGATGGTGGCCAGCGCCGCGTCCTGGCCGGCGGCGACCAGCGCGCCGGCGGTGACGCTGGAGGTGCCGATGCGGCCGTCGATCGGTGCGGTCACCCGGGTGTAGTCGAGGTTGATGCGCGCGGCCTGCAGCGCGGCGCGCGCGGCGATCACATTGGCCTGCGCCTGCTTCAGCGCCGAGGTGGCATCGTCGGCATCCTGCTTGCTGGCCGCATCCATGCCCAGCAGCGCGCGCGTGCGCTCGGCCTTGGGCTGCGCCGACAGCACGGTGGCCTCGGCCTGGGCCAGCTGGCCACGGGCGGTATCGAAGGCCGCCTGGTACGGTGCCGGATCGACCTGGTACAGCAGCTGGCCGGCCTTGACCTGCTGGCCTTCAGTAAACAGCCGCTGGCGGATCAGCCCACCGATCTGTGGCCGCACCTCGGACACCTCGAACGGCACCGCGCGGCCGGGCAGGGTCTGCTGCAGCGCCAGTGGCTGTGCGCTGGCGGTGATGATGCCCACTTCAGGCGTGGCCGGGACGTCGGTCCTGCCCGCCGAGCAGGCGGCCAGGGCCAGCAGCAGGGGCAACAGCAGCGGACGGGGGGAACGGGACAGCGGGCGCGGGAGTGACATGGGGGGCGTGGAGGCCTTGCGTTGACCCGTGCACGCTGCCGTGGAACTGTGCAGAGAATATGGAGATTGTGCGACCGGCTCAGCTGACGCTTGCTTTCAGCGCCGCATGCGCCGCTAATGGCCCCCGCGATGGCGAAGATTCGACTCAAATTCGGCCTGACCGCGAAGACCTTCCTCGCGATCTTCACCGCCTGCCTGCTGGTGCTGGCAGTGAACGGCATTGCCAGCCGCGTGGCGTTCCAGACCGGCTTCCTGGACTACCTCAACGACCAGGGCGACCTGCGCATGCAGCGCCTGATACCCCACCTGCAGCGCGAGTACAGCGCCCACGGCGGCTGGGAGCATCTGCGCGGCGACAGTGACCGCTGGGCGCGGCTGCTGCGCCCGGACCTGGCCCATGGGCACGAAGGCCCGGTGCCGCCGCTGTCCGACCAGACCGGCGTTCCCTCACGGCTGGGCCTGTTCGATGCGCAGCATCGGTTCGTGGCCGGCAACCCCGATGCCACCAGTGATGACGATCCGCATCCGGTGCAGCTGGATGGGCACACCGTGGGCTGGCTGGGCATGGTGCCGTTCCAGACCGTCATCGCCACCAACGATCTGAATTTCTACAACACCCAGATGCGCGCATGGTGGGTGATCGGCATCTCGCTGCTGCTGGTGACGGTACTGCTGGCCTGGCTGGTGTCACGCGCGCTGCGCCAGCGCCTGGCCAAACTCGCCGCGGCCACCCATCGGCTCGCCGCCGGCGACTACGCCACCCGCATCGAGCGCACCAGCGATGACGAGCTGGACGCACTGGTCAACGACTTCAACCGGATGGCACAAGCGCTGGATGATACCGAGCGCAACCGCCGCGCCTTCATCGCCGACATCTCGCACGAACTGCGTACGCCACTGGCGGTGGTACGCGCCGAACTGGAGGCGATCGAAGACGGCATCCGCCCGCTGGACCGCGCCAACCTCGGTGCCCTGCAGGGCGAGATCCGCCAGCTGGGCAAACTGATCGACGACCTGCACGACCTGTCGATGACCCAGTCCGGGGGCCTGGCCTACCGCTTCGCGCCGCTGGACCTGGTGGCACTGCTGCGCAGCGAGCTCAATGGCATGCGCGTGCGCTTCGCCAATGCGGGCCTGGCGCTGGAAGAAGACCTGCCGGCCGGCCCGCTGCCGGTCTCCGGCGATGAGCGGCGCCTGCAGCAGGTCCTGGCCAACCTGCTGGAAAACGCGCTGCGCTATACCCATACCGGCGGCCGCGTACGTGTGCAGGCCGCGCGCGTGCCCGCCGGCGTGCAGCTGGTCGTGGAAGACACCGCTCCGGGCGTACCGGCCGACAAATGCGCGCTGCTGTTCGAGCGCTTCTACCGGGTGGAGAGCTCGCGCAACCGTGCCAGCGGCGGCAGCGGGCTGGGCCTGGCCATCAGCCACAACATCATCCTCGCCCACCACGGCCACATCCACGCCGAGCCTTCGGTGCTGGGTGGCCTGCGCGTGGTCATCACCCTGCCGGAGCCTGCATGAGTACGTCCCCCGCTGCGTCCGCGAAGATTCTGATCGTCGAGGATGAGCCACGCCTGGCCTCGGTCCTGCGCGACTACCTGGCCGCCGCCGGCATGGCCAGCGAATGGGTGGACGATGGCGGCCAGGTGATCGACGCCTTCGCGCGCTACCAGCCTGATCTGGTGCTGTTGGACCTGATGCTGCCACAGCGCGACGGCGTCGACCTGTGCCGCGAACTGCGTGCCAGCAGTGACGTGCCGGTGATCATGGTCACCGCGCGGGTGGAAGAGATCGATCGCCTGCTGGGCCTGGAGATCGGCGCCGACGACTACATCTGCAAGCCGTTCAGTCCGCGCGAAGTGGTCGCGCGGGTGATGGCAGTGCTGCGCCGCTACCGCCCGGACCCCGCTGCACGCGCCAACAGCGGCCTGCACATCGATGAGCCTGCGGCACGCGCCACCTGGAACGGCAAAGGCCTGGACCTGACGCCGGTGGAGTACCGCCTGCTGCGCACCCTGCTGGCCACGCCGGGCCGGATCTGGGCCCGCGATGAGTTGCTCGACCGCCTCTATCTGGACCATCGCGTGGTGGTCGACCGTACCGTCGACAGCCACGTGCGCAACCTGCGCCGCAAGCTGGCCGACGCCGGCATGGAAGGCGAGCCGATCCGCTCGGTATACGGGATGGGTTACAGCTACGAACCCTAGCCGGTAGTGCCGGCCGCTGGCCGGCAACCGCAGAATTCCAGGTGCGCCCATGAGGTTGCCGGCCAGCGGCCGGCACTACCCGTGCGCACCTGCGTTACAGTCGAGCACGCTCGACATTGCGAACACGACTGCATGGACGATATCCACCCGATCGCGCCGGACAAGCGCGCCGCCATCCTTTCCACCCTCGCCGCGATCGAACAGCGCCACGATGTGCGTGTGCTGCTGGCCTGCGAATCGGGCAGCCGCGGCTGGGGCTTCTCCTCGCCGGACAGTGACTACGACGCGCGCTTCATCTACGTGCATCGCCAGCCGTGGTACCTCAGCGTCAACGAGAGCACCGGTCCCGGCGAAGCGCAGCGTGATGTGATCGAGCTGCCGATCGATGAGGAGCTCGACGTCAGTGGCTGGGACCTGCGCAAGGCACTGCGGCTGGTCTCCAAGTCCAATCCAACGCTGATCGAGTGGCTGCGTTCGCCGATCGTGTACCAGCAGGATGACGCTGCGGTGGCGCAGCTGTGGGAGGCAGCGAAGGGGTTCTATTCGCCGCTGGGCAGCTGGTGGCACTACATGAGCATGGCGAAGACCACGTACAGCCGCCATCTGGGCGAGCCCACCGTCAGTACCAAGAAGTACCTGTATGTGCTGCGTGCCCTGCTTGCCTGCCAGTGGATCGAAAGCGAATCCACGCCGCCGCCGATGGCCTTCGAGGACCTGCTGGACCGGCTGCTGCCTGACGGTCCCGTGCGCAACGCCATCGACGCCCTGCTGGTGGTCAAGCGAGCCAGCGCCGAAGTCACCGCCCGTCCGCGCGTCGTCATCATCAGCGACTACATCGACCATGCAATGGCCGTGCGCACCGCGCAGGTCCCGCAGCTGGCGGCCGGACAGGGCGACAACGGCTGGCTGGACGCACTGTTCCGGGAGATGCTGGCCGAACTCGCGCCTGCATAGGCGACCGCGCCGGCTTCTGGTAGTGCCGGCCGCTGGCCGGCAACCACGGAAATCCAGGTGCGCCCATGAGGTTGCCGGCCAGCGGCCGGCACTACCCCGCGGCAGGCACGCGGCGTGCGGACCACGCGGGTATCATCGCAGTGAACGCCCTGATTTCCGGAGACACCGATGAACCCGCTGCGCCCCTTCCGCGACAAGATGCCCGTCCTCGGCGAGCGCGTGTACATCGATCCGGCCTGCACCCTCATCGGCGACGTGGAAGTGGCCGATGACGTGTCGGTGTGGCCGGGCACGATCATCCGCGGTGACGTCAACTACGTGCGCATCGGTGCGCGCACCAATGTGCAGGACGGCACGATCATCCACGTCAGCCACCACAGCCCGTACAACAAGGCCGGCTACCCGACCCTGATCGGCGAAGGCGTGACGGTCGGCCATGGCTGCATCATCCACGCCTGCACCATTGGTGATTACAGCCTGATCGGCATGGGCGCCTGCATCCTCGATGGCGCCCGCGTGGAGCGCCATGGCTTCGTCGGTGCCGGTGCGGTGGTCGGCCCGGGCAAGGTGGTGGGCGAAGGCGAGCTCTGGGTCGGCAACCCGGCCCGCCCGGCCCGCACGCTGAGCGACAAGGAAATCGAGTCGCTGCACTACTCGGCCGACCACTACGTGCGGCTGAAGGATGAATACCTGGGCTGAGCAGCCAACGCCGCCATGCGGCTCTGCTAAAGTCTGGGCCCGACCAGGACCTGTCGAGACCCCCATGCCTGTGGACGCCTGCCGGAGAGGACTCCGGCGCCCACAACGAAGGCCATCGCACTGATGGCCGCACCGATGCTCGATACCTACCGCGAGGTGGTGACGCCGGAGGGTGTGCTGCTGCAGTTGCCGGCAGCCGGCCCGCTGCCGCGGGCGATGGCCTGGCTGATCGACCTGGGCGTACGCATCGCGGTGCTGGTACTGATGTCGATTCCGCTGGCGCTGCTGGACAAGTTCGGCTCCGGCCTCTACCTGGTGCTGATGTTCCTGGTCTACTGGGCCTACCCGATCGTCTGCGAGGCACTGTGGGGCCGTACCCTTGGCAAGCGCGCACTGGGCCTGCGGGTGCTGTCGCGCGATGGCGCACCGGTGGGCTGGATGGCGTCGATCACCCGCAATCTGCTGCGTACCGTGGACATGCTGCCGTTCGGCTATGCATTGGGCCTGATCAGCAGCCTGTTCGACCCGCATGGCCGGCGCCTGGGTGACCTGGTGGCCGGCACCGTGGTGGTGCACGCGCCTGCGCTGTATCTGCCGCCGCCACCCACCATCGACAGCGTACTGGCCCCGCCACAGCCGCTGCGCCCGGAAGAGCAGGCCGCGCTGATGGCCTTTGCCGAGCGCGCGCCACGGCTGTCGGCGGCACGCCAGCAGGAGCTGGCCGGCATTGCCGAGCCCCTGACCGGTACCCACGGCCAGGTCGCCGTGCTGCGCCTGTACGCCATGGCCAACTGGCTGCTGGGGCGGCGATGAAGCAGGAACAGTTCGTCGCCCGCTATCAACAGGAGTGGCAGGACCTGGAGCAGTGGCTGCTGCTGCGCGCCGGTGCCTCGCGTCGCACGCGCCGCAAGGCCAGCGGCCTGGCACTGGACGACACTGCCTTCCCGCAGCGCTACCGGCGCCTGTGCCAGCAGCTGGCGCTGGCCCGCGAGCGCGGCTACAGCCCACAGCTGGTGCAGCGCCTGCAGCAGCTGATGCAGCAGGGCCACAGCGTGCTGTACCGCACGCGGCCGACGCGCTGGCGCGCGGTACTGGAGTTCCTGGTGGCCGACTTTCCGCTGCTGGTCCGCAGCCAGGCACGCAGCATGTGGGTGGCACTGGCGATGTTCGCGTTGCCGGCGGTGGCCTGTTTCGTGCTGGCGCAGGCCTATCCGGACCTGATCCACATGCTGATGGACAACCGCCAGATTGCCGAGATGGAGCGCATGTACGACCCTGCGGCCGAACGCCTGGGCCGCGACAGCGGCACCGACTGGATGATGTTCGGCCACTACGTCATGAACAACATCAGCATCGCCCTGCGCACCTTCGCCAGCGGCCTGCTGGCCGGGCTGGGCACGCTGCTGGTACTGCTGTTCAACGGCGTGACCATCGGTGCGGTGGCCGGCCACCTGCAGCACATCGGCCACGGCGGCCCGTTCTGGCGCTTCGTGGTCGGCCATGGTGCCTTCGAGCTGACCGCGATCGTGATCGCCGGCGGCGCCGGGCTGCAGTTGGGCATGAAGCTGCTGGCACCGGGCCGGCGCAGCCGCCTGGATGCACTGGTCGACGGCGGCCGCATCGGCGCACGGCTGTGCCTCGGCGTCGCCTTCATGCTGCTGGTCGCGGCCTTCATCGAGGCCTTCTGGTCATCGATCGCCGAAGTACCCGCATGGGGCAAGTTCAGCGTGGCCGGCGTGCTGTGGGCCGGCGTGCTGTTGTGGCTGTGGCGCGGCGGACGTGGAGGCGGCGATGCGCATTGACCGCCTGGACGTGGTGCTGCGCGCGCGCAGCGGCTGGGAAGCCATGGAGCTGGGCAGCGCCCTCGCCCGCCGCCACGCACGTGCGGTCTGGGGCAGCTGGCTGCTGGCCAGCGCCCCGCTGTTCGTGATCTTCAACGCACTGGGCTGGTGGCTGGATGCGTTCGGCTGGGCCTGGCTGGCGATGTGGTGGTGCAAACCACTGTTCGAACGAGCGCCGTTGTACGTGCTGTCGCGCGGCATCTTCGGCGAGCCGGTCGGCACGCTGGCAGCGCTGCGCGCACAGGGTGCGTGGGGCAACAGCGGCTTCTGGGGCTACCTGGGCTGGCGCCGCTTCAGCGTGCTGCGCAGCCTGTGCCTGCCGGTGAACCTGCTGGAAGGCAACACGCCGGGCCAACGCGGTCCACGCCGTCGGGCGGTGGCAGCTGGCGCAGCGGGCGCGGCACTGGTGCTCACCGTGACCTGCATGGCGTTCGAAGCGGTGCTCGTGTCCGGCGCGATCGGCGCGGTGTTCATGTTCATGCCGCTGGAGCTGATGTCCGAATCGTGGCGCACCGCATGGGACATGATTGGCCAGGACACGCCCGCATGGGCGCGGCTGGGCTTCAACCTGGCATGCTGGCTGGCGTCGGTGCTGATCGGGCCCTTCTACGTTGGTGCCGGCTTCGGCCTGTATCTGAACCGGCGTACGCAGATGGAAGCCTGGGACGTGGAAATCGCCCTGCGGCGCCTGCGCGACCGCCTGCTGCCGGCGGCATCGACGCTGGCGCTGCTGCTGTGCCTGGCACTGCCGCTGCTCTCCACACCGGTGCATGCGCAGGACGCGGACACCGGGCCCGAACGTGCCATGGGCAAGCCCAACGACCGTGGCATCGACGCCGAGGAAGGCGACGAAGGACCGACCATCGACCCGGCCAACACGCCGGCAATGATCTTCGGCGGTACGCCGGTGGACACCGCCGGTTTCCGTCAGGCGGTGAACCGCGCCTATGAGGACCCGCTGCAGCGCCCGACCCGCGAGGTCACCCGCTGGAAGCCGATCGAGCAGGCCGAGGAAAAAAAGAAGGAAGACAAGCAGCTGCAGCGTGACGCCAACAGCAAAGGTGAACGCAAAGCGCGCAAGGACGGCATCGCCTGGCTGGCACGGCTGGCCGAATGGGGCCTGTGGGGCCTGCTCGGCATCCTGCTGCTGGTGCTGCTGCTGACCGCGCGGCTGTGGCTGCCGTGGCTGCGTGGCAGTGGCCGCCGCAAGGCCGACGCTGCACCGAAGGTGCTGGAGGAGCAGGTGGAGTTGCCGGTGGTGCTGCCGCCGGACGTGGCCACCCAGGCTGGCCTGCTGTGGGACCAGGGCCGGCCGCGGCAGGCGCTGGCCCTGCTGTACCGCGCCAGTGTGCGCACGGTGGGCGAGCGCAGCGGTATCGCGCTTCCACCCGGTGCCACCGAAGCGCAATGCCTGCGCGCATCGCGGCGCATGCCCCAGGCCAGCGACCGTGACCTGTTCGCGCGCATCGTGCGCATGTGGCAGTACGCCGCCTACGGTGGCCGCCTGCCCAGCCGCGCCGATTTCGATGCATTGGCCGGCACCCTGCGCCAGCAGTACGGGTGGCAGGCATGAGTCCGCGCCTGTTCTGGTCGTTGCTGCTGGGGGTGCTGGTGCTGCTCGGTGTGCCGCTGACCATCCTCTACCTGCGCACGCACGAGCGGGTGACCGAGACGATCCGGCTGCCGCCACAGGGCGAGGCCGCTTACAACCCGCTGTACGTACTCGGCCAGGCCCTGCGCGCCGATGGCATTGACGTGCATTCGCGACCGCGGCTGGAGTTGCAGCAGATGACGCTGGGGCGCCACGACACGGTGGTGCTGCTGCAGGACAGCAGCGAACTGCCGGCGCCGGCGGTGAAACAGCTGCTGGACTGGGTCGACCAGGGCGGCCACTTGCTGGTGCGTACACCGCCACCGGCCGAGGACGATGCCAGCAGCACGCAGGGTCCCCTGCTGGACCAGTTGGGCGTGGACAGCCTGTTCCAGCGCAGCGACTGCCAGGCCTTCCATGTCGACGACGATCCGGGCCACGTCGAATTCTGTGGTGGCCGCCGCTTCACCCTTGGGTTTGCGGCCAGTGCGCAGGCCGAACGCCGCTGGGGCACTGATCGCGACCTGGTGTTCGCGCGCCTGCGCCACGGCCAGGGCAGAGTGAGCGTGCTGGCCGACATGGAGTTCATGCGCAGCGAAGTGGACTCACCGGCAGCGCGCCTGGCCTCTGCCGCAGGCAAGGCCAGCGACGGCCTGCACGATCCTGCCCATCGCGACCTGACCCGCTACCTGCTCGATCCGAACTACGGCAAGGGTGCGGTCTGGCTGGTCTATGCCAGCCGCCCGCCGTCGTTGTGGTCGCGCATGTTCTATCAGGGCTGGCCGCTGTGGGCACCGTTGCTGCTGGCCCTGCTGGGTTGGCTGTGGGGCCGCTCGCAGCGCTTCGGCAGCCTGCTGCCGTCACCGGTGCTGGAACGCCGTTCGCTGCTGGAGCACGTGCGCGCCAGTGGCGAACTGCTGCTGCGCTTCGGTCACGGCATACGCCTGTACGAGGCCGTGCTCGCCCTGTTCCTGCACCGCCTGCGCCTGCGCGCACCGATTGCCGCCGCACTGGATGGTGCGCCGCGCGATCAGGCCATCGCCGAGCTGCTGAAGTGGCCGCAGGGCCGCGTCGCCAGCGCGCTCACGCCCCCACCGCCGCACGATTCCTCCGCCCTGCGCGAGCGCATCCGCTTGCTGCTCCAGATGAGATCCCTGCTATGACTGAAGTCCCCGAGCTGCCGGCGGCCGCCAACGCCCGCCTGATCGAACGCGTCGATGCCATCCGCGATGCCGTCGGCCACGCCTTCATCGGCCAGGCCGATGTGCTGGACCAGATCCTGGTGGCCCTGCTCGCCGGTGGTCACGTGCTGATCGAGGGCGTGCCCGGGCTGGGCAAGACCCTGCTGGTGCGCGCACTGGCACAGGCCCTGGAACTGGATTACGGCCGCGTACAGTTCACCCCCGACCTGATGCCCAGCGACGTCAGTGGCCACGCGGTGTACGACCCGAAGAGCGAGAGCTTCAAGATCCGTCGCGGCCCGGTGTTCACCAACCTGCTGCTGGCCGACGAGATCAACCGCGCACCGGCCAAGACCCAGTCGGCGCTGCTGGAAGTGATGCAGGAAGGCCAGGTGACCATCGAAGGCAAGGCCTTCACCCTGGCGCCGCCGTTCATGGCGCTGGCCACGCAGAACCCGCTGGAGCAGGAAGGCACCTACCCGCTGCCGGAAGCACAGCTGGACCGCTTCCTGCTGAAGGTGCTGATCGACTACCCGCAGCTGGAGGACGAGAAGCGCATGGTGACCGCAATCACCAGCGGCCGCGCCGCCAGCGATTTCGACCTGAGCCAGGTGCCGCGTGTGCTCGGCGCCGGCGAGCTGCTGGAACTGCAGCGCGCCACTGCGGCGATCACGGTCGATGACGAAGTGATCGATTACGCGGTACGCATCGTCGCGGCGACCCGGCAGTGGCCGGGTATCGCGGTCGGCGCTGGCCCGCGTGGCAGCATCGCGCTGGTGCGTGCCTCGCGTGCACAGGCGGTGCTGGCCGGTCGTGATTTCGTCACCCCGGATGATGTGCGCGACATCGCACGCCCGGCGCTGCGCCACCGCATCGCGCTGGCACCGGAACTGCAGATTGAAGGCCAGGACGCCGACGACGTGCTGGGCGCGCTGCTGGCCAAGGTGGAAGCGCCGCGCCGATGAGGCCGGCCCCGCTGCTGCTGGCGCTGCTGCTGGCCTGGGCTGTCCTGGGCGGCCTGGTGCTGGGCGGGTTGCTGCCGCGCTGGAGCTGGGCGCTGGCGGCGCTGGCGATTGCCGTGCCGGCGCTGGTGGATCTA
Organism: Stenotrophomonas sp. WED208; assembly: GCF_040984485.1. Lineage (NCBI taxonomy): Bacteria > Pseudomonadati > Pseudomonadota > Gammaproteobacteria > Lysobacterales > Lysobacteraceae > Stenotrophomonas > Stenotrophomonas sp. WED208. Next base: position 204,625 of record NZ_JAZARB010000001.1, on the reverse strand, counting down.
TGGCGCCAGTGGCGGCGTCCGTCGCCGCAGGTGCAGCGCGAACTGCCCGAAGCGCTGGCACTGGGCGTGCGCCGCGAGGCTGCACTGCGGCTGCAGGCGGACGCACCGATGACGGTGCAGGTGTTCGATCTGGTCCCCGGCGGCTGGCCGCTGGAGTCACTGCCGCAGCGCGTGCACCTGCAGGCCGGCAGTGCCTCCACCCTGCACTATCATCTGCAGCCGCTGCAGCGTGGGCATTTCCGCTTCGAAGGCGTGCACCTGCGCATGCGTTCACCGTGGCGCCTGTGGTGGCAGCAACGCACGCTGCCGCCAGCACTGGACGTGCGGGTCTATCCGAACTTCGTACCGCTCACCCGCTTCGCCCTGTTCAGTGCCGACCAGGCCTCGCGGCTGGTCGGCGCACACGTGAAGCGTCGCCGTGGTGAAGGCACCGACTTCCACCAGATGCGCGAGTACCGCATCGGCGACAGCCTGCGCCAGCTCGACTGGAAGGCCACCGCGCGTGCGCGCAAGCTGATCTCGCGCGAGTACCAGGACGAGAAGAACCAGCAGCTGCTGCTGATGCTCGACAGTGGCCGCCGCATGCTGGCCAGCGAAGGCGGGCTCTCGCACTTCGATCATGCATTGAACGCCTCGCTGGTGGTGGCCTACCTGGCGCTGCGCCAGGGCGATGCCGCCGGCCTGTTCGCCACCGGTGGCGAGCGCCGCTGGGTGGCACCGCAGCGCGGGATGGGCACCGTCGAGCACCTGCTGCGCGCCAGCTACGATCTGCAGCCTCGCGCGGTGGCCACCGACTATCTGGCCGCCGCTACCGAAGTGTCGCTGCGCCAGCGCCGGCGCGCGCTGGTGATGCTGGTCAGCAACGTGCGCGACGAAGACATCGAAGACCTGCTGGCGGCGGTGCGCCTGCTGCAGCAGCGCCATCTGGTATGCGTGGCCAGCCTGCGCGAGCGTGAGCTGGACGGCGTGCTGGACAGCGAAGTGCAGACACTGGAAGACGCCACCCAGGCCGGTGCAGCGGCGCTGTATCTGCAGCAGCGCGCGAAGGCGCATGAGGCGCTGCGCAGCGAGAAGGTGATGGTGCTGGACGTGACCGCCGATGCCCTGCCCGGTGCGCTGGTGGAACGCTACCTGGCGGTGAAGCGCGAAGGGCTGCTCTGATACCAGCGATCGCTCCGGTAGGTGCCAACCTTGGTTGGCACGAAACCCACAGCGCCGACCAAGGTCGGCATCTACCAACGGCGGTTGCCGGCCAGCGGCCGGCACTACCCCAGCAACGACCGACGCACCGCTCTGGTAGGTGCCAACCTTGGTTGGCACGGAATCCACAGTGCCGACCAAGGTCGGCATCTACCAACACCGATTGCCGGCCAGCGGCCGGCACTACCCCTGCAACAACCGCCGCACCGCCCTGGTAGGTGCCAACCTTGGTTGGCACGGAATCAACAGCACCGACCAAGGTCGGCCTCTACCTACAGGGGTTGTTCTACGACCGGCGTCGGTTGCCCACGCCGGCCCGGTTGCGCCGTACCGTCATCAGACGTAGATCCGCGTCGGCGCCTCATCAACGATCGCGTGCGGCACGAAGCGCGCACTGTCGCGGGTGATCGCGCTGTCGTCTTCGCGGATGCCGATGCCGCAGGCGTGGTCACCCACCACCCAGCTGCCGATCAGCGGGTAGCCGCCTTCGAAGCGGGTCAGCGGATGCGCACGCTGGATGATCGCCGGGCCGTCGTAAGGCCCGTCGCTGCGCTGGGTGCTGCCATCGGCCAGGTGCATCTCGATGTTCGCGCCTTCGCGCGAGAACAGCGGCTTGCGCACCCAGCCCGAGGCCAGCGTGCTGCCGTCATCGAAATGCGCTTCCAGCAGGTTCGGATGGCCCACGTTGCGCTGCCACAGCAGCGGCAGGATGCCCTTGTTGCTCAGCACCGCCTTCCACGCCGGTTCCAGCAGCTGCACGCCCGAGCCGGGCAACGCGCGGCCGAACTCCTCGGCCATCAGGTCTTCCAGCGGGTACAGCTTGAACAGCGTGCCGATCACCGAATCGTCCAGCGCGGTGAAGCGACCGTCCTCGGATAGGCCGATATCTTCGATGGCGATGGCCTGGCCATGCAGGCCGGCCTGCGACGCACAGTCGCGCAGGTAGTCGACGGTGCCGCGGTCTTCTTCCGAACTGCCCACGGCGCTGAAATACAGCGGCGGCGGCAACTGCGTGGCCAGTTCGCCGAAGCGTTCGACCAGCGCTTCGTGGATCGCGTTGAACTGGTCAGCATGCTGCGGCAGGCGACCCGCATTGCGCTGGTCTTCCAACCACTGCCACTGGAAAAAGCTGGCCTCGAACAGCGAGGTCGGCGTGTCGTAGTTCAACTCGTACAGCTTGGCCGGGCCGGTACCGTCGTAGGCCAGGTCCAGGCGACCGTACAGATGCGGCTGGCGCTGGCGCCAGCTGTCGGCGATCCAGTCGCGGTAATGCGACGGAATCGCCAGCTGGTCCATCAGGCGCTCGCTGCCGATGACATCACCGACCAGGTCCAGCGCCATCTGGTGCAGCTCGGCGCTGGGGTCTTCGATGTCCTGTTCGATCTGGCGCAGGGTGAAGGCGTAGTACGCGCTTTCATCCCAATACGGCTGGCCGTCGATGGTGTGGAAGCGGAAACCCGCTTCATCCGCGCGTGCCCGCCACTGGGCACGCGCGGCAATCCGGATGCGCTGCATGGGTCGATCAGCCGCCGTAGCTGCCGCTGGTGCTGCGGCGTGCGCTGGTGTTGCCGAAGCCACCACGGCTGGCGGTGACCGCACGGTTCGGCTCGCTGGTGACCGGCGCCAGGCCAGCCTTGCCGGCGCCGATGCCGCTGGCGGTGTTCAGGCCACCGGTACCGCCCGGTGCCGGACGCGCCCAACCAGCGCTCTTGTCCTGGTAGGCCGGCGACGCCGCCGGCGCCTGCGGGGCGAGGCCGCCGCGGTTGCTCAGCATCTGCGACATGAAGAAGCCCATCATCATCGGGCCGATGAACGAGGTACCGGCCGAGGTGTGCTGCTGCACGCACTGTTCCGGCTTGTAGTCCTTCTCGCAGGCTTCCTTGCTGGCGTACTTCGGCGCCGCATCGGCGGCCTGCTTCTGCGCTTCGGCGAAGGCATTGCGGCACGACGACGGATCGCCGGTGGCCTCGGTGCAGGCCTCGACCGAGGTGTACAGGCCTTCCTGCACCTTCACCTCCGGCTCCTTCTGGCAGGCGGTGAACAGCAGCGGCGCAGCGCTCATCAGCAGCAGCGCGGTGGTGCGGGAACGTTTCATGGCCTCATGCCCTGTCGACGGATCAATGCCCCAATGATGCCAAATCCGGACCAGCAACCGGAATCGGCAAAGTCCGAAAGATGAACGGACTTTCATTTTCGTCGGGCATTGGGGTCAGAGCCCATCGCGCCGCGATGGGATCCGACCCCGGGCGGCGCACCGCTCTGGCAGGTGCCAACCTTGGTTGGCACACACCCCGCGGCGCCCCGCTAGGCCCGGCGCGCGCAGCCAAGTCTCCGGCAAGAAGCCCCCTTGTTGTTCAAGGGGGCGCGCCGAAGGCGCGGGGATAAGGGGAAATGCGCGGACCACCAAGCCGCTGCAAGCGGTGAAGGTGGTTGCAGCAGCAACCGAAAAAATTGGCCATGATCGGCTGACCCCCACGTCGTACGGCCCGCCCGTTCCGCCAGCCATGCCCGAATACCGTTCCCGCACCTCCACTGCCGGCCGCAACATGGCCGGCGCCCGCGCCCTGTGGCGTGCCACCGGCATGAAGGACGGCGACTTCCACAAGCCGATCATCGCCATCGCCAACTCCTTCACCCAGTTCGTGCCCGGCCACGTGCACCTGAAGGACCTCGGCCAGCTGGTCGCGCGCGAGATCGAACAGGTCGGCGGCGTCGCCAAGGAATTCAACACCATCGCCGTGGACGACGGCATCGCGATGGGCCACGACGGCATGCTGTATTCGCTGCCCAGCCGCGAGATCATCGCCGATGCCGTGGAGTACATGGTCAACGCGCACTGCGCCGACGCGCTGGTGTGCATCAGCAACTGCGACAAGATCACCCCCGGCATGCTGATGGCCGCGCTGCGCCTCAACATCCCGGTGGTGTTCGTCTCCGGCGGGCCGATGGAAGCGGGCAAGACCAAGCTGTCCGAGCACAAGCTGGACCTGGTCGATGCGATGGTGGTGGCCGCCGATGACAGCGCCTCCGACGAGAAGGTCGCCGCGTTCGAGCGCAGCGCCTGCCCCACCTGCGGCTCCTGCTCGGGCATGTTCACCGCCAACTCGATGAACTGCCTGACCGAAGCGCTGGGCCTGTCGCTGCCGGGCAATGGCACCACGCTGGCCACCCATGCCGACCGCGAGGCGCTGTTCCGCCGCGCCGGCCGCCTGATCGTCGAACTCTGCCACCGCTGGTATGGCGGCGAAGACCCGAGCGCGCTGCCGCGCGGCATCGCCACCCAGGCCGCCTTCGCCAATGCGATGACCCTGGACATCGCCATGGGCGGCTCCACCAACACCATCCTGCACCTGCTGGCTGCCGCGCAGGAAGCCGAGGTCGACTTCGACCTGACCCACATCGACGCGCTGTCGCGGCGCGTTCCGCAGCTGTGCAAGGTGGCACCGAACACGCCGAAGTACCACATCGAAGACGTGCATCGCGCCGGCGGCGTGTTCGGCATCCTCGGTGAGCTGGACCGCGCCGGCCTGCTCGAAACCACGGTGCCGACCGTGCACAGCGCCAGCCTGGCCGAAGCACTGGAACGCTGGGACGTGGTGCGCAGTGACAACGACACCCTGCATACCTTCTTCAAGGCTGGCCCGGCCGGCATCCCCACCCAGGAAGCCTTCAGCCAGGCCACGCGCTGGCCGACGCTGGACGTGGACCGCGCCGAGGGCTGCATCCGCTCGCTGCAGCACGCGTATTCGCTGGAAGGCGGGCTGGCCGTGCTGCGCGGCAACCTGGCCGTGGATGGCTGCGTGGTGAAGACCGCCGGCGTGGACGAGTCGATCCACGTGTTCGAAGGCCCCGCGCGCGTCTACGAAAGCCAGGACGCCGCCGTTGCCGGCATCCTCGCCGACGAAGTGCAGCCGGGCGAGGTGGTGGTGATCCGCTACGAAGGCCCGAAGGGCGGCCCCGGCATGCAGGAGATGCTGTACCCGACCAGCTATCTGAAATCGAAGGGGCTGGGCAAGCAATGTGCGCTGCTCACCGATGGCCGCTTCTCCGGCGGCACCTCGGGCCTGTCGATCGGCCACGTCTCGCCGGAAGCCGCCAGCGGCGGTGTCATCGGCCTGGTGGAAAACGGCGACCGCATCCGCATCGACATCCCGGCCCGCCGCATCCACCTGCTGCTGGACGAGGCCACGCTGGCCCAGCGCCGCGCCGACGCCGATGCCCGCGGCTGGAAGCCGCGCGCACCGCGCCCGCGCAAGGTCACCAGTGCGCTGAAGGCTTACGCGCTGCTCGCCACCAGCGCCGACAAGGGTGCCGTACGCAACACCGCCCTGCTCGGCGATTGACCCCCGTGCGGTAGTGCCGGCCGCTGGCCGGCAGCCTCATCGATGTGGGCCATCGCGGTGCAGGTGCCGGCCAGCGGCCGGCACTACCCCTGCAACAACCGCCGCATCGTTCTGGTGGGTGCCAACCTTGGTTGGCACGGAACCCACAGCGCCGACCAAGGTCGGCATCTACCAACAACGGTTGCCGGCCAGCGGCCGGCGCTACCGATCCGGTACGCTGCGCGGCATGACCCACCGCCCGCCGCGCCAGCCCCTCATCGACGCCCTGCGTGGGTTCGCGCTGCTCGGCGTGTTCCTGGTCAACCTGCGCTTCTTCTCGCTCGATGCACTGATGACCGAGGCCGCGCAGCAGGCACTGCCCAGCGCGGCGCTCGACCATGCCATCCGCACCGGCATGGCGTGGTTGGTGGACATGAAGGCGATCACCCTGTTCTCGCTGCTGTTCGGCATGGGCGTAGCAATGCAGATGGACGGCAACGCCCGCGGTAGCATGGCCGCGCACCTGCGGCGGATGGCAGTACTGCTGGTGATCGGCCTGCTGCATTCGGTGCTGGTCTGGTGGGGCGACATCCTGCTGGTCTATGCGCTGGTGGGCCTGCTGCTGCCATTGTTCCGTCACCTTGGTGATCGCGCACTGCTGTTCAGTGGGATGTTCATCGCCCTGTTGCTGCCACCGCTGCTGTCGCCGTGGATCCGCGAATGGGTCGCCCTGCTCACACCGCGCGCGCAGATGAACGCCATGGCGCTCGATGCCCTTGCGCACGGCACGCTGGCGCAGGCGTGGTGGCACAACCTGCAGCTGGCCGCATGGCTGAAGCTGAGCAACTGGGCGCTGTTGTTCTTCGTGCTCGGCCGCTTCCTGCTGGGCTACTGGGCCGGCCGCCGCGGACTGCTGCAGCAGCCGCAGGCGCATCTGCCGCTGCTGCGCTCGATCGCCATCGGCAGCCTGCTGCTGACAGCGGTGTTCCTGTGGATCGATGCCCAGGCCGATGCGCTCAAACAGGCATGGCCGGCGCTGCGCGCGGGCGTGCCCGGCTACCTGCTGCGCGTGTCCTATCGCGTTGCGCCGCTGGCACTCGGCATTGCTGCGGCGGCGATCTTCACCCTGCTCTATCTGCGCCCGTGGGCCGAGCGCATGCTGCGCGTGTTCGTGCCGGCCGGGCGCATGGCACTGAGCAACTACCTGCTGCAAAGCGCGATCTGCGTGCCGCTGTTTGCCGGCTTCGGGCTGGGTATCGGCCCGCAGTACGGGCTGTGGCCGGTGCTGCTGGTGGCAGCGGTGGTGTTCCCGCTGCAACTGTGGGCGAGCGCGTGGTGGCTGCGTGGCCATCGCTTCGGGCCAGCCGAATGGCTGTGGCGCAGCGCCAGCGAAGGGCAATGGCTGCCGTTACGGCGCTAGCGACCGGAGACGGCGGTGATGAGGTCGTTTGTGCCACTTACGACTTAATTCCCTCCGTCCCCTTTTTGCCGGCCAGCGGCCGGCACTACCGGTCAGCCGATCACGCGCTTGAACGGCGGCAGCGCGTCGATGATGCGCTTGCCGTAGCGGCGGGTCAGCAGCCGCGAATCAAGAATGACCACGCGGCCGGTGTCGGTGGAGGTGCGGATCAGGCGGCCGGCGAACTGGGTCAGCGTGCGCAACGCATGCGGAATGGCGATCAGGTTGAAGGCGTTGAGCCCGCGCCCCTCGAACCACTCACTGAGCGTAGCGGTCTGCGGATCGGTCGGCACCGCGAACGGCACCTGGGTGATCACCACCGTGGTGCAGGCCTCACCGGGCAGGTCGAGGCCTTCGCCGAACGAATTCAGCCCGAACAGCACCGAGCCCTCGCCCGCGGCCACGCGCCGCAGGTGCTCGTCGATCAGGCGGGTCTTGGACATCTCGCCCTGCACCAGCACCTGCTTGCGGCGCGCGGCCGACATCAGCCCGGCCACCTTCTCCATCTTCCAGCGCGAGGTGAACAGCACCATCGAGCCCTTGGCCCAGTCCAGTTCGGTGTCCAGGTAGCGCGCCACTTCGCGCGGGTGCCCTTCGCGGTCATCCGGGGTGACCGGGAACTTCGGCACGATCAGCTCGGCCTGGTTGGGCAGGTCGAACGGCGACGACAGCGAGACCATCTCGGCCTCTTCCGGAATGCCGTTGTCGATCGCCAGCGACTGGAAATCGCCACCGCCGGTCAGCGTCGCCGAGGTCATCACCACCGAGTCCACTTCATCCCACAGCAGCTTGCGCAGCACGTGCGCGGCCGACACCGGCGAGCCATGCAGCACCAGGTCGCCGTCGCGGGTGGCGGTAACCCAGCGCGCCATCGGCGGCGCGCCGTCCTTGTCCTCGCGGCGCCACGCCTGCCACAGGTTGTACTGCTGCTCGATCATTTCCAGCGCCATGCCCAGGTTGCGCTGCAGGCGCTCGCGCGCGGCATCGTCCGGCTTGCCCTTGGCGACCTGCGCGGTGGCGGCATGCGCCCAGTTGTAGAGGCTGCGGGTGTCGTCGGCCAGCGCTTCGATCGGCTCGCGCCAGGCGTCGGGCAGGCGCCCATTGGCCGCGCGCCACATCGGCTCTTCGTCGGCCGGCGCCGGCATCCACACCCGTTCGATGTGGTCACGGAACGCACGCAGCTGCTTGGCGACGTTGCTGGCCACCTCGATCGCTTCGTTGGGCAGCAGGTTGCCGAGGCGGTCCTTGTCGACCGCACGATAGGCACCGGCGATCAGGATCTGCAGGCGGCCGGTACGCTTGGCCATCTCATCCAGCGCGAGGCTGGCCGCACCCTGGTCGATCGCCACGTTGCCGATGTGATGGCCTTCGTCCAGCACCAGCAGCATGTCCGACGGCGGCGCGATCAATGGCTGGCCGTTGTCGCTGTCACCGATCGACAGTGCCGACAGCAGCAGCGCGTGGTTGGTGACCACGATCTGTGCATCGCGCACCGTGTTGCGCGAACGCAGCACCGCGCACTGCGCCGAATAGGCACAGCGGCGCCCGGCGCAGCCCGAGGCCGGCGTGGTGATGCGGCTGCGCAGGCCGGGGCTGATGGTCTCCGGTGCGTTGTCGATGTCGCCATCCCAGCTGCCGCCGGTGAAGGCGTCGGTCAGGCGCTTGGCGATGTCCATCTCGATCGGCGCCAGCGGCCGGTCGAACAGCGGCGCGTCATCCTCGAACATGCCGCCCTGCGAGCCCTCGCCCTGCGCTTCGGCAGCATTGCGCGTGCACAGGTAGCGGGTACGGCCCTTGGCCAGCGCCACGGTCGCTTCCAGGCCGGTGGCCTTGAGGAAATTCGGGATATCGCGCTCGACCAGCTGCGACTGCAGCGCCACGGTGCCGGTGCTGATCACCAGCTTCTTCTTGCTGGCCAGCGCGATCGGCACGCCTGCGGTGAGGTAGCCCAGGCTCTTGCCGACGCCGGTGGGCGCCTCGACCACGCCGACGCCACCGCTTTTGGACAGCGCGCGCGACACCACGCCGATCATCTGGCTCTGCGAGCGACGGGTGGAGAAGCCGGGGGTATTGGCCTGCAGCGTCGTGTACGCCTTGCGGATCGCGTCCTTCAAGGTGTCATCGAGCGTGCGCGGAGCGGCGACGGTTTCGGTCACGCCGGGAACTACCGTGGCTGGATCAGGCCGGTCATTGTCGCATGGCCGGCCACCTCCGCCGCCGCTGGCTGCCTGAACGGGGCAGCGGCGACGCCCGGTGGCTGGATGAACACACCAGGCAGGACAGGTGACGGCCCGAGGCCGTCACCGGCGTGTCATTGCGCTGCGTTGCCGCGCAATCGCAGCAGACGCACGAGGGCCCAGACCAGCAGGACCACACCGATGGCCTCGATCATCGCCAGCGCGAAATGCAGCACGCCGAGGATGGCGCTCAGGCTCGACACGGCACTGAAATCACCACTGCGGACCATCCACATCGGCAGGATGCCCGCCGCCATTCCACCGAGGCTGGTCAGCAGCAACAGCAGCAGGCCGACCAGGGCGCCGGTACGGGTGGCGTCGCGCGGTGCCCCGACCACCCAGACCAGGCCCACGCACAGCGCGATCAGCACCGGCAGGCGTACGCCGACCATGCTCAGCACGGTTACCAGCAGGGTTGTGCTGTCCATCGGTCAGTCCTCGCCGGCCAGTACCGCCGAGCCCTGGCGCAGCGACTGGTAGACCTCGTCGGTCTGCGGGCGCACACCGTGCCACTGCAGGAAGCTCTCGGCCGCCTGCTCCACCAGCATGCCCAGGCCGTCCACGGTATTGCGGCACTGCGCCGCACGGGCCCAGGCCAGGAAGGCGATGGCGGCCTCGCCGTAGTTCAGGTCGACGGCGGTGGTCATCGAGTTGACCAGCGACAATGGCAGCTTGAACTCAACGGCGCGGTCGCGCCCGGCCGAGGTGGCGTTGACGATCAGTTCGAAGTCGCCGAGGTCGCGCAGGTCTTCCCAGTAGCGGCTGATCGCGCGGCCCGGTTCGCCCATCGCGTCGATCAGCTCATCGGCTCGTTCCGGCGTGCGGTTGACCACCACCAGCTCGGTGATGCCGGCATCAAGCAGCGCCGGGGCGACGCTGCGCGCCGAACCGCCGGCGCCGATCAGCAGCATGCGGCGGCCGCGCAGGTCCAGGCCGTGGCGATCGGTCAGGTCGCGCACCAGGCCGATGCCATCGGTGGTGTCACCATGCCAGCGGTCGCCCTTGCGCAGCAGCGTGTTGACCGAGCCCGCGCGACGCGCCCGTGCGGTCAGCGTGGTGCACACCGAGAAGGCGGATTCCTTGTGCGGCAGGGTGACGTTGGCACCGACACCGCCCTCGGCGGCGAAGGCCTCCAGGCCGGCCAGGAACGCATCCGGGGCCAGGTCGATCGCGCGGTAATCCACTGCGATGCCTTCCTGGCGACCGAACGTCGCGTGGATCTGCGGCGACTTCGAGTGGGCAACGGGGTGTCCGAAGACGGCGTAACGGTCGGTCATGGAATCCTCAAGCTGGCTAGACTGATGCTCTTTCGTGCACGGACCCGGATGATGCGCATCACCCCGCCCCTGCTGGTGCTCGCCGCCAGTCTACTCTCTGCCCCCGTGGCGATGGCGTTGAACGAGTACGGCATCGAAGGCATGGGCGTGGTCTCGACCCGCGCCGACGAGGGCCGCGCCACGATCAGCGCCGATGGCCAGCGCATCGTTTTCGCCCGCCGTGGCGAGGCCGGTTGGGGCCTGTGGGAGGCGCGCTTGGTGGACGGCCGCTGGCAGCAGGCGCAGGCACTGCCGGTAGGCGTGGCCGGTGAAGCCCGCGATCCCTACTTCAGCCGTGACGGCCGCTGGCTGCTGTTCGCGGCCGGTCGCGAGGGCGCGCTGGCGCTGTACCGTGCCGCGTTGGCCGCCGACGGCCAGCTGGGCCCGGCGCAGCCGCTGGCCGGTGACGGCGGGCGCCGGGAAGAGCGTGGGCCGGCCCTGAGCGCGGATGGCAGGCAGCTGATGTTTGCCCGCCAGCAGGGCCGTGGCGCCGGCTGGGACCTGTTCGTGTCGACACTGGATGCCCAGGGCCTGCGTGGCCCGGCCACCGCACTGAGCGCGTTGAACAGCGCCGACGACGAGACCGATGGCGACTGGCTGGGCCATGACGGCGCCGTGGCGTTCAGCCGCGGCAGCGGCACGACCGCGCAGGTATGGAGCAGCGGCTGTGCGTGGACCGGCGCGGCGCTGCAGCCGTTGGGGTTGTCGTTCAACCAGACCGGCGGCTGGACCGGCGCGCCGGTGATCGACAACGCCAAGCCGGGCGAGATGATCGTTGCCAGCAGTGCGGCGAAGGCGCCGCGTGCCGGTGGCGTGGACGTGTACCGGTTGGCGGTGCCGAAGGTGGCGGCGGTTGCGGGGTGCGTGCCTGCCGCTCGGTAACGGCAAACGCCAACCGGGGTTGGCGGCCACCCGTAGATCCACGCCATGCGTGGATGATCGTTTGGTAGATGCCAACCTTGGTTGGCATGCGGGAAAGCGCCAACCAAGGTTGGCGGCTACCAGAACTGAGAGTCAGCGCGACAACACCTTGGCGCGCAACTGCTCGTACTCCACCTCGCTCAGCTGGCCGTTGTCCTTGCGCTGGTTCAACGCGGCCAGCTCGGCCTGCACGCTGTCCGGCAGCGCCTGCTCACGGGCCACGTGACGGGCGGCAGAGAGCTGCTCCGGCGGGCGCTTGCCGGCCCGCCAGGCCGCGATGAAGACACCGACGATGATGGCGCCGAACACCAGCGTACCGATGCCCCAGATCAGCCATTGCATCCATCCCAGTTCGGGTCCCATCGCGTAGTCCTCCGTCTATCCTGGCGCTATTGTCAGCGCTCGCGCAGCCATCGCGCCACCTGCGGCGCGAAATAGGTCAGCACACCATCGGCACCGGCCCGCTTGAAGCCCAGCAGCGACTCCAGCACGCATGCGCGTTCGTCCAGCCAACCGTTGGCGAAGGCGGCCTTCATCATCGCGTACTCGCCGCTCACCTGATAGGCAAAGGTCGGCACGCCGAATTTTTCCTTCACCCGGCGCACCAGGTCCAGGTAGGGCATGCCCGGCTTGACCATCACCATGTCGGCGCCCTCTTCCAGGTCCAGCGCGATCTCGCGCAGGGCCTCGTCGCCGTTGGCAGGGTCCATCTGGTAGGTCTTCTTGTCGGCCTTGCCGAGGCTGGCGGCGCTGCCCACCGCATCACGGAACGGACCGTAGAACGCCGAGGCGTACTTGGCCGAGTAGGCCATGATGCGCACGTTGATGTGGTTGTCGGCATCCAGCGCACGGCGGATCGCGCCGATGCGGCCGTCCATCATGTCCGACGGCGAGACGATGTCCACGCCCGCTTCGGCATGCGAGACAGACTGCTTGACCAGCGCTTCGACGGTGACGTCGTTGAGCACATAGCCCTTGTCGTCGATGATGCCGTCCTGGCCGTGGGTGGTGTATGGGTCCAGCGCTACGTCGGTCATCACCCCCAGCTCCGGGAAGCGCGACTTCAGCGCGCGGATCGCGCGCTGCGCCAGACCGTCCTCGGCCCATGCCGCCGATGCATCCAGCGACTTCAGCGAGGGGTCGATCACCGGGAACAGGTCGATCACCGGGATGCCCAGCTCCAGCGCCTCTTCGGCCACCTTCAGCAGTTCTTCGATCGACAGCCGCTCCACGCCCGGCATCGACGGTACCGCGGTGCGGCCGGCAAGCTCGTGCACGAACACCGGGTAGATCAAATCGTCGGTGGTCAGCGTGTTCTCGCGCATCAGGCGGCGCGAGAACTCGTCGTGGCGCATGCGGCGCGGGCGGTAAAGCGGGTGGGACATGGCAGGCTCCGAGGAGTGGCTATTGCAACAGGTAACCCTGCGGCAGCAGGGGTTCGGGCAAGGGGCGTTCGCCGAGCGCATCGAGCTGGTCGATCTCGATGGTGCGCACCAGCGCGTCCAGCGGCAGGTCGTTCGGCTCCAGGCCGAACGGGTCTTCCATTTCTTCGCCCAGCTGGTCCAGGCCGAAGAAGGCATAGGCCAGCACCGCCGACAGCACCGGCGTGCCCCAGCCCAGCGAACTGGCCAGGCCGAACGGCAGCAGCACGCAGAACATCCACGCGCAGCGGTGCAGCAGCAGGGTGTAGGCGAACGGCAGCGGCGTGGTGAGGATGCGCTCGCAGCCGGCCTGGATCGACGACATCGCGTGCAGACGGTCCTCCAGCTGGGCGTAGAGGATCGGGTCGAGGTCACCGGCACGCAGGGCCTGGGCCAGCTCGGCGGCGACCATCGACAACAGCGCGTCCGGCACGTTCTCGCGCTGGCCGAGTTGTTCGCGCTGGCGCTTGTCCAGCCACGGCAGGGCCATCAGCGCCACGATGCGCCCGCGCAGGCGACCGGCCAGGGCATGGGCGAAGGCGGTGGTGAGGTAGGCGATGCGGCGACGGCGGCCCGCGTCATCGGCCAGCAGCAGGTTGACCTGGCGGGCCAGCGAGCGCGATTCGTAGACCAGCTGACCCCACAGCTTGCGGCCTTCCCACCAGCGATCATAGCAAGCGCTGTTGCGGAAGCTGAGGAAGATCGACAGCACCAGGCCAAGCAGGGTGAACGGCGTGACCGAGACACGCTCGATGCCGGTCGGTGGCGCCAGTTCCACCACTGCGGCCACCGCAATGGACAGGATCAGGATGGCCAGCACCTTGGGCGCGATCGCTTTGACGATCGAGCCGCGAAGGATGTAGAGCAGTTGCCAGCCGTGGGGACGGGGTCGGATGATCATGGGGCTGCCGCGCCGGGCGCGGATTCACAGGCACGCGGGGGGCTCGCGCAGCCATCCATTGTACGCCCCTGCCCGGCCATGGACCGTGCGCCTGCGACGCCCTGTCGCACCCGGGTGCGGGCTCAGATCACGCCGCCACCCAGGCCAAGGCGCAGGATGCCGACCACCACCACGATGCCGTTCAGCACCAGCCCGGCCCAGGCCCGGCCACGCTTGCTCGGATGGGTGAACAGGATGCCCAGCGCGGCGATCACCGCGCCCACTGCAGCGAACGGGATCAGGAACCAGTTGCCCCAGCCGAGCAGTGGAATCAGCGCCAGGATCATCCACAACAGCGCCAGTACGCCCCACAACAGACTGATCACACCCATGCCGCTCTCCCGCAGTTGGTTCCTGCCCCAACCATAGACGTTCCCGCTGCCGCCGCCTACTGCCATTGGCGGGGCTGTCACCCGCCCCGTGCTAGCGTGCTGTCGTGCGTGCCGTGGCCCGGGTGTTGGCGCCGATTCAGAGTGGCCCGCCGATGATCGCAACCAGTCCTACAGGGGTCGTGCCATGAATATCCGTTGGGCCGCGTTGGCGGCCATCCTGCTGGTCGCCGCTGGCTGTGCCAGTACCTCCAAGGTGATGCTGGGCCGCGCCCGCGCACCGATCGATCCGGCGCTGGTGCAGATCTATTCGACGCCGCCGGCCGGCTCCCAGGAAATCGCGCAGCTGGAATCGGCTTCGGCCGTGGGCTTCGGCACCCAGGGCCAGACCGACGCCGCCGTGGCACGCCTGAAGCGTGAGGCCGCCGCGCTCGGCGCCAATGGCGTGGTACTGATGGGCGTGGGCAGCAGTGGTTCGCCGGTGGGCATGTCGGTCGGCGCCGGCACGTTCGGCTCGCATGTGGGCGGTGGCGTCGGCATCGGCATTCCGACCACGCAGAAACGCGCCGCCGGCGTCGCAATCTGGGTGCCGAATCCGGCACCGCCGGCGCGGTTGCCGACACAGGTGATCACACCGCAGCCGCAGCGGTGACGCGGCAGCGTCACCGCGGGTAGTGCCGGCCGCTGGCCGGCAACCTCAGGAATCCTCTCTGCCCAAGGGGAATGCCGGCCAGCCGCCGGCACTCCCCCTGCAACCACCGACGCATCGTTCTGGTAGGCGCCGACCAAGGTCGGCATCTACCAACGGCGATTGCCGGCCAGCGGCCGGCACTACCCGGTGATGCTCAGCGCTTGTACTTCGGCACGAACACCTTGTTCACCGCATCGGCCAGCTGGTCCGGCGGCAGCAGGCCCTGGTCTAGCAGGAAGTTGTTGAACGCCAGGCGGTCGAACTTCGCGCCCAGTGCCAGCTCGGTCTGCATGCGCAGTTCGAGGATGCGGGTGTAGCCGTAGAAATAGCTGCCGGCCTGGCCCGGCATGCGCACCATGTAGCGGTCCAGTTCCTGGGTGGCCATCGCCTTGGACAGGCCGACCTGCTCCATCAGCACGCGCTCGCCGTTGGCACGGTCGGTCAGGCCAAGGTTGAGCATCGGGTCCAGCATCGCGCGTGCGGCGCGCAGCAGGCGGAACTGCAGGGCGATCATCTGCCCGTCCAGCGGCTCGTACGGCACCATCTCGGCTTCGGCATACAGCGCCCAGCCCTCCACGTTCACCGAATTGAACGCGAACATGGTGCGTGCCAGCGACACGCCGCGCTCGACCATGGCGGTGAACTGCAGCTCGTGACCCGGGCGGCCCTCATGCGCGCTCAGCGTCCACGCCGCCGCACCGAAGTTGAAGTCGTCGTACTGCGCACCCGGGCCCGCGGCCGGGTTGCCCAGCGGCAGCACGAAGGTGCCCTGCTGCCCGGTGTTGTTGACCAGCGGCGCCGGCAGGAAATGCGGCGCCGGGCTCGCAGCACTCTCGGCGGCCGAGCCCAGGCGCATCTGCATCGCGCGCTTGGGCACGTCGACGATGGCGTGCTCGCGGATCAACGGGTCGATCGCATCGATCACCTTGCGGTAGTGGCCTTCCAGATGATCGTCGGCGATCTTGTCGGCCTTCAGCGCGCGGATCACCGCCACCGGGTCGCTCGGGTCAGCCACCTTCAGGCCCTTGTCCTTCACCACCAGCGGCGCCAGCTGCTGCATCGCCGAGCGGGTTTCCATGAATTCCAGCTGGGCGCGCTGCATCAACAGCTTCGGGTCGATGTCGATGCCGACCTGCTTGAGCTGGTAGGCGTACAGCGGCGCCGGCAGACGTGCGTCGGCACGTGCCTTCGGCAGCACGGTCGTGCGCGTCCAGGCGGCGTAGTCCTTCATCTGCCCGGCCAGGGTCTTCATCGCCTCATCGGCACCGGCGATCTGGTACTTCTTCAGCAGCGACTCGATGCCGGTGATGTAGGTCTCGACGTTGTCCAGTGACTGCTGCACTTCGATCTTGGTCGGCTGCAGCAGACTGCTGTCCTTCAATCGCTCTTCGTAGCGCTGGCGGGCCAGCGTGGTGAACGCGGTGCCGCCCGGCTGCAGGCCGGCATAGGCCTTGAGGCGGTCGATCGCCTTGGCCCGGCGCTCGGCTGGCACCTGCTCGGACAGCAGCAGGTTGAGGCCGCTGAACACGGTCTGCGGCGCGTCACTCCATGGCAGCAGGTACTTCTCGTTGAGCTCGCTGCCTTCGATGTTCTGGTTGGCGGCGTGGATCATGATCTCCAGGTCCTGGCGGACATTGGGATCCTGTTCGGTGGCCAGCTTCGCCTTCAGCTCGTCGCGGGCCTTGGCCATCGCGGCACGGTAGCGCTTGCCGTTGTCGGGGCCGAGATCGGCGACCTTTTCGTCATAGCCAGGCACGCCGAAGAAGCCGGTTTCCTCCGGCTGGAACGGGCCCTGCGCATCCAGCAGGATCTGCGCCAGCGCATTGCTGCGGGCGACCCAGGCCGGGCTGGCGGGAGTCGCGGCCTTGGCAGCGGGTGCCGCCAGCGCCGGCGGCGCAGACAGCAGCGGGGCGGCAGTCAGGGCCAGGGCAACGGCCAACGCGATCGGCTTCATGGGACACTCCAGCAAAGGGTTGACCGCACCCTACGCGCTCAGCGCGGTGGCGACAATCGGCCGGAGGTCACAGCGCCACGGTCAGCGGGCATTCGCCGCGATCACGGCAGTCCTGCAGTTCGCATTCCTGTGCCGCCTCGTCGTCATCCAACGCGGTCAGGTCGAAGGTCTGCTTGTCCTCGGCCAGCACGTACATCACCGGGTAATCCCACACGTCATCGCTGCGGGTGCCCTTCACGAACAGCCGGCCGTGCGCGTGGGGTCCTTCCAGGGCCACGGTCAGGCCAACATCACGCTGGCCGTTGATCGCGGTCTGCATGCTGCCCAGCGGCATCGATTCGGTGCGCAGCGGCTCGCCGAAGGCTTCCACCAGTTCGATGCTGCATCCCGCGCGACGCATTGCCTCGCGCATCGGCGGGCTCTCGCGTGCCGCCTCGCTCCAGCGCAGCACGCTCCAGGTCACCACGCCCCCCACCGCGCCCAGCACCAGCACCACCGTCAACGGCATTGCCCAGCGCCAGTGTCGGCACCACCAGCTGGCAGGCCTCTGGCCATGGGCAGGAATCGGCGGTGGCAGGGTCATCGGCGGGCTCCTTCCCGGCTGTGGATCAAGGTTTCAGGCAGCGTCCCAGGAAGGCTTCGGCCACGCGGTAGCGATGCAGGGCATCGGCGCCGGACAGGCCATGCTTGGCACCCGGGTAGGTCATCAGCTCGAACGGCTGTGCACGCTTCTGCAACGCGCTCATCAGGCTGGTCGAATTGGTGAACAAGACGTTGTCGTCGGCCATGCCGTGGATCAGCAGCAGCGGCGAACGCAGGCCGTCGATATGGGTCAGCACGCGCGCTTCGCGGTAACCCGCTTCGTTGCGCGCCGGCAGATCCATGTAGCGTTCGGTGTAGTGGCTGTCGTACAGGCCCCAATCGGTCACCGGCGCACCGGCCACGCCGCAGGCGTACTGGTTCGAGGCCTTGGCCAGCAGCATCAGGGTCATGTAGCCGCCGTTGGACCAGCCCTGCACGCCGATGCGCGCCGGGTCCACCCACGGTTGCTGCTTCAGCCAGGTCACGCCACGCAGCTGGTCGGTCACTTCCACCGTGCCCTGCTTGCCATACAACGCGCCACCGAAGTCACGGCCACGTCGCGGGGTGCCACGGTTGTCCAGCGAGAACACCACGTAGCCCTGCTGGGCCAGGTACTGGTTGAACAGGTGGTCGCCACGGCCGGGCCAGCTGTCGGTAACGGTCTGGCTGGCCGGGCCACCGTAGACGTACACCGCCACCGGGTAGCGCTTGGACGGATCGAAGCCGGCCGGCTTGATCAGGCTGTAGTTGAGCGGGGTCTTGCCGTCAGCGGCGGTCAGCGTACCGAACTCGATCGGGCGCTGCGCATCGCGGTAACGCGCATACGGATGCTTGGGATCGGCCAGGTCGTTCTCGAGCAGGGTGGCGATCTTCTCGCCATTGGCGCGGAACAGTTCGATCTGCGGCGGCGTGGTGCTGTTGGACCAGCTGTCCACATAGACGCTGGCATTGCGGGCGAAGCTGGCGCTGTGCATGCCCGGAGCCTTGGACAGCCGCTGCGGCTCACCGCCCTGCAGCGACACCGCGTAGATCTGGCTTTCGCGCGAGGTCTCGATGCCGGCACGGAAGTAGGCCTTGCCGGCCTTTTCATCGACCGCCAGCAGCTCGTCCACCGGCCAGTTGCCGTGGGTCAACGCGGTGGCCTTGCCCTTGCTGTCGATGCGGTACAGGTGCTGGAAACCGGTGCGCTCGGACGACCACAGCACGCTGCCGTCGTCGAGGAAACGCAGGCTGTTGTGCAGCGGCACCCAGGTCGGGCTGGTTTCGTGCGCGAGCACGCGCTGGCGGTTGGAGTCGAGCGCCACTTCCACCAGGTCCAGCTGCTTCTGGTCACGCGACTGGCGCTGGAAGCTCAGGTGCTGGGCATCGCGCCAGTCGACGCGGGCCAGATAGATGTCCTGTTCCTTGCCGAGGTCGACCCAGCGCGGCTGCGCATCGGCGGCCGGTGCGATCACGCCCAGCTGCACGCGCACGTTGGCGTCGCCGGCGGCCGGGTAACGCTGCTCGATCACGTCGGTGCGGTCGGCGTAGACCTCGTAGCGCTTCTGCACCGGCACCGGTGCTTCATCGATGCGCGCGAAAGCGATCGCCGAATCATCCGGCGCCCACCAGTAACCGGTGTGGCGGTCCATTTCCTCGTCGGCGACGAACTCGGCCACGCCGTTGCCGATGGTGGTGCTGCCGTCGCGGGTGAGCTGCAACTGCTTGCCGCTGGCCAGGTCGATCACCCACAGGTTGCGGCCACGGATGAAGCTGACGAAACCGCCCTTGGGCGACAGCTTGGCGTCGGTAGCGAAGCCCTCGCCGTGGGTCAGCTGGCGCACTGCGGCCTGGCCCTGCTGCTTGAGGTCGTACAGGTACAGCTCGCCGCCCAACGGGAACAGCAGGCGCTGCGCGTCCGGCGACCACTGGTAATCGACGATGCCGGTCATCGCAGCGATGCGCTGGCGTTCGCGGCGGGCCTTTTCCTCATCGCTGAGGGTCTCGGTGCCGGGCAGCACCACCTTCGAATCCACCAGCAGACGGGTCTGGCCGCTGCCGATGTCGTAGGTCCACAGGTCCAGCTGGTTGCGGTCGCTGTCCTTGCCGCGCAGGAAGCTGACCTGCGAACCATCGGGGGCGACCTTCGGTTTCATCAGGGTCGGGCCGGACAGCGGCAGCGGGCCGGTGATGGCTTCCAGGGTCAGCTTTTCAGCGTGGGCGGCGGTACTGGTGGCGAGCATGAGGGCGAGCGAAGCGAACAGGTGGCGCATGGAGGATCCCGGCAAACGGCAGGTCCGCCCCCGCGATGGACGCGGAGCGGTCGTCCCCCATCCTAACCAAGCCCGTGCGGGAAGGCAGCATGACCTTCTGCCCATGCCGCGGTGCTGGGGTCAGAGCCCTTTGCGCCGCAAAGGGATCCGACCCCACGAGGGTCAACGCTGGCCGAACAGGTGCTTGCGCTCTTCGTCGCTGAGCGGCTTGCCGGCGTTGGGGTTCACCTGCTGGCGCAGGGCATAGGCGCGCTGGGTGGCCGGGCGTGCGGCGATCGCTTCATGCCAGCGCTTGAGGTTCGGGAAGGTGGCGAAATCCACCGGCAGCTTGTCGTAGGCGCCGATCCACGGGTAGCTGGCCATGTCGGCGATGGTGTACTCGTCCCCGGCCAGGAAGGCGTGCTGGGCCAGGCGCTTGTCCATCACCCCGTGCAGGCGGCGCACTTCGTTGTCATAGCGCTCGATCGCATACGGGATCTTCTCCGGCGCATACACATTGAAGTGGCCCATCTGGCCGCTCATCGGACCCAGGCCGGCCATCTGCCAGAACAGCCACTCCAGGGTGGTGACGCGGCCGCGCGGGTCGCGGGGCAGGAACTGGCCGGTCTTCTCGGCCAGGTACAGCAGGATCGCACCGGACTCGAACACGCTCTGCGGAGCACCGCCATCGGCCGGGGCCTGGTCGACGATGGCCGGCATCTTGTTGTTGGGCGAGATCGCAAGGAATTCCTGCTTGAACTGGTCGCCCGAACCGATGTTGACCGGGTGGATGCGGTACTCCAGGCCGGCTTCTTCCAGCAGCAGGGTCACTTTGTGACCGTTCGGGGTGGGCCAGTAATACAGGTCGATCATGGCGGCGGCTCGGGGTGCGGAAAGGAACCTGAAGTCTAGTGCGAGAGTTGGGTTGGCACCGTCATGGCGGGCCAGTAACCTCGCCACTCCCCCGCAACGCAGCATCCCCCGCATGAGTGCAAACCGACCGCCGCTCTCCCCCCTGTCCACCCTGATCTTCGCCTCGCGCTGGCTGCAGCTGCCGCTGTACCTGGGTTTGATCGTTGCCCAGTGCGTCTACGTGTTCCTGTTCGGCAAGGAACTGTGGCACCTGATCTCGCATTCGGCCACTATGGGCGAACAGCAGATCATGCTGATCGTGCTCGGCCTGATCGACGTGGTGATGATCTCCAACCTGCTGGTGATGGTGATCGTCGGCGGCTACGAAACCTTCGTCTCGCGCCTGCGCCTGGAAGGCCACCCGGACCAGCCGGAATGGCTGAGCCACGTCAACGCCAGCGTTCTGAAAGTGAAGCTGGCGATGGCGATCATCGGCATCTCCTCGATCCACCTGCTGAAGACCTTCATCGCCAGCGGTGCACTGAACGGCATCCCGCTGTGCCCGCCGGAACGAATGGCATCGGCCGCAGCCAACATCGGCGAGCAGACCTGCTCGACCTTCACTCCGGATGGCGTGCTGTGGCAGACCATCATCCACTGCGTGTTCATCCTGTCGGCCATCGGCATCGCCTGGACCGACAAGCTGATGTCCAACAGCCACAGCAAGTCGCACGACAAGGCGCACGAACACTGATCTCGTCGCCGGCGGCGGCATGACCGCCGCTGCCGTCCCTGGCCACCGCCCCTTGTACGTGGCGGTGGCCGGGATGCTAGATTGCTCCCTCGCCGTTGCCGGCGGTGGCGTCGGGAAACGTCACCCTGCCGCGCCCGGACCGCTGGTCCCGGCCATGCATATCAATGATTTACGTCACGTCGTCTTCTAGAGGGGAGCAGGATGTCGCACGTCTCAACGATCACCGCCGCGCGCCGGTGGCTGCCGGTTGCCCTGGCACTGGCACTGGCCGCCTGCTCGGGCAAGGAAGAAACCCCGGCACCCGCACCTGCCAGTGCACCCGCCGCCGCACCGGCCGCACCGGTGGTCGCCGCCAAGGTGCAGTCGATGGGCACCGAGCAGCTGCGTGAATCGGCCAGCCAGGCGCTGCGCGAGAACCGCATGTACGCGCCGGCCGGCGACAACGCCATCGAGTACTACCTCGCCCTGCGCGACAAGACCCCGGACGACGCCTCGGTGAAGAGCGCGCTGACCGACCTGCTGCCCTACACCCTGATCGCCGCCGAACAGCACCTGGGCCGCGAGGACTACACCGAAGCGCAGCGCCTGGTGGCGCTGATCGAGAAGGTGGATGCGTCCGCGCCGGCCCTGCCGCGCCTGAAGGAAGGCCTGGCCAAGGGCGTGCAGAACGCCGCCAAGCGCACCGAAGCAGAGGCAGAGAAGGCGAAGAAGGACGCCGAGGACCGCAGCAAGCAGCAGACCGAGCAGCAGCGCCTGGCCGAACAGCGTGCCAAGGAGGCCGATGCGGCCAAGCAGATTGCCGCGCAACAGGACGCCGCGCGCCGCGACAACGAGCGTCAGGAAGCCGAGCGCCAGGCCGCTGCCCGCCGCGAGGCCGAGCAGAAGCAGCAGCAGGCCGCCGCGCAGCAGGCCAGCGCCGCGCGCCAGGCTGCCGCCACCGCCGCGCCGACCCTGCGACCGGTCAGCACGCCGGCGCCGCGTTATCCGGCCGAAGCGCTGCGTGCCGGCACCTCCGGCGAAGTGCTGGTGGAAATCACCGTCGGCACTGACGGCTCGGTAGTCAACGCTCGCGTGCTGCGCGCGACACCGTCACGCATCTTCGATCGTGAAGCGATGAACGCGGTCAAGCGCTGGCGCTTCGAGCCGGTCAGCGCACCGGTCACCACCCGCCGCACGCTGGTATTCGCACCGGGCGGCTGACCGCAAAAAAGGGGACGGAGGGGATTAAGTCGTTTCTGCCACCTCCATGACGCCAAGGCCCGGTCCGTCCGGGCCTTGTCCGTTTCAGGCCGCGCCATCAATCAGGCGCTGCAGGGCCGGATCGCGCGCGGCCAACACCTGGAACAGGCCCAGCGCATGCAGGCCGGGCAGCAACGCACGCAGGTCGGCTTCGGCAGTGGCGCGGGTGGCATCATCGCTGGCGGGATCCTGCCAGGCACGGACGCTGGCCAGGAAGGCACCGACGCTGCCCTTGCGCACGGTGAGGCCATTTACCTGCACGTCGTTCTGATGGTCGGGAAGAATGTCCTGTGGCTGCATGGGGATGCGCTCCGTTGAAGTGGGCTCCAGTGTCGGAGCCCGGACGCGACGTTTCTGCCGTATAACTGCCAATCGATATGGCAGATCAGACATCCATCGTATTGATCGACCCGGCACTGGCCAATGCCAGCGACGGACCGGCGCTGCTGGCAGCCCAGCTACGCCTGCGCCGTCCGCGACGGACAGCCCGTCATCAGCACGCCCGTGGCCAGCTGCTGGGTGCACACCAGGGCCTGCTGCGGATCGAAGTGGGCGATCTGCACTGGCTGCTGCCGGCGGGGCATGTCGCCTGGATTCCACCCTTGCTGCCCCATGCACTGGCCAGCACCAGTGCGTTCGATGGCTGGAGCCTGTACTTCAGTGCGCCCGCCTGTGCCGATCTGCCAGCGACCCCTCGCATCTTCCAGGCCGATGCGTTGCTGCAGGCGAGCGTCATGCGCGCACTGCAATGGCCACACGCGGCACTGGATGCCGCACAGACGCGGCTGGCAGGAGTGATCGCCGATGAGATTGCCGCCAGCACGCCTCTGCCGCTTGCCCTGCCGCAACCGCGTGACCGGCGACTGCAGAAGATTGCCGCCGCACTGGCGCGCGCACCGCACGACAACCGCAGCATCGAGGACTGGGCCACCCGCACCGGTCTGTCCAGCCGCAGTCTCGCCCGCCACTGGCTGGCCGAGACCCAGATGACGCTGAGCCAGTGGCGGCAACGCCTGCGGGTGCTGCTGGCACTGCCACGCCTGCTGTCCGGCGAGCCGGTGATCAGCGTCGCGCTGTCGATGGGCTACGACACACCCAGTGCCTTCATCGCCGTGTTCAAGCGCGAGATGAGGGTGACGCCTGCGCGGTATGCCGGCGGATGACGCATTCAACGCTCCCGCTGTCTACCCTCGCGACCTAAGCTACTTTCCAAACTCAGGAGGAGAACCGATGAAGTACGACGACGCCAGCTGGCATTCCGGGGGTGACTTCCCTTCGGATCTTCCGGCTGAGGCCGGTGCCACTCACATCGGCATGTACCTGGCATGGCTGCTGTTACAGGGCATGGCAAGCGAAGAGCTCGCCGAGGACGCAGAAGAAGACCTGCAGGCGCTGCGGGAACGTAGTACGACGCCAGGCCTGCTCCTGCTTCAATGCAGCGACGGCAAATTCGTCGATGACCTGATCAGTGATGAAGCCAACGCGTTCACTGCTGCGTACTACGACCTCGAAAATGGCCAGTATCTCGAAGACTATGAGGAACAGCTGGGGGCCGAGGTCCCGTCGCTGTACCACGTCGCCGATACCTGGGAAAACTTTGATCGATTGGCACCGGTGATCGCCCAACGCTTCGCCGCTTGGCAGGCAACGCAATCCTGAAAACAACGAGGCCCGGAATGACCGGGCCTCGTTTCAAATCCGCCGGGCATGGCCCGGCGCTACCAGTGGCGGTCAGCCGGAGATCGCCAGACGCTCGTTGTGGTAACGGCGCACGGCGGCGAACCACAGCAGTGCGGCCAGGCCGAGGCTGGCACCGAGATAGATGGCCCAGACCGACGGCGTGATGGTCTCGTGGCGGATCACCTTCAACAGCATCTGGTTCTGCGACAGGAACGGCACGGCGTACTGCCACAGCTCGCTCTTCAGCGGATAGGCCACCAGCGCGTAGCCGGGCATCATCGGCAGCAGCATCAGCCAGGTCATGTGGCTCTGCGCTTCCTTCATGCTCTTGGCCGCCGCCGACAGGAAGGTCAGCAGCGAGGTGCCGATCATCAGCATCGGCAGCATCACCAGCAGCATCTGCAGCATCGAGGCGACGTTCATGTTGAACTGGCGGCCGATGTTGCCGGGCGCGATCTGTGCGCTCACCTTGAACGCCACCAGGGTCAGCAGCAGCGATACGAACCCGACCACGCAGGCAGCCGCGATCTTGCCGCTGACGATCGCGCTGCGCGAGCCGGGCGTGGCCAGCAGCGGTTCCAGTGACTGCCGCTCGCGCTCGCCGGCGGTGGCATCCATCACCAGATAGGCGCCGCCGATGAACGAGGTCAGCGTGAGCAGCACCGGCAGCAGCATCGACAGGATCATGCCGCGCTTGGCTTCGGCACTGGCCAGGTCCTGGCGTGCCACGTCCAGCGGCCGCGCCACCTGCGCGTCGATGCCACGCGCCATCAATCGCAGCGCGCCCACTTGGCCGTTGTAGGTCGCCAGCGCCGCCTCCAGACGCGCACTGGGCACTTCAGCGGCACGGCGGGTACTGTCCTTGATCACCTCCACCAGCGCCGGCTTGCCATCGGCCCAGTCCTTGCCGAAGTCCTCGCTGATGCGCAGCGCCACGTCGATCTCCTGGCTGCGGATGGCCTCGGCCAGGTCCTTCGGTGCCGGCGCGGTATTCAGCCCCTGCGCGGCGAGGAAGCGCACCAGGTTGGGGGCGTTCTCCGCACCGATGGTCGGAATCTGCAGCGGCTGTTCGATCTGGGTGCGTACCCGGCTCTCGGCCAGCTTGCCCATGCCCAGCAGCAGCACCGGGTACAGCAGCGGACCGAACAGCAGGGTCAGCAGCAGCGTGCGGCGATCACGGGAAAGATCGCGCAGCTCCTTGCGCATCACCGTCATCAGGGTCGACATCATGCTCATGCGTGCAGGCCCTCTTCGC
This sequence comes from Stenotrophomonas sp. WED208, assembly GCF_040984485.1. Lineage (NCBI taxonomy): Bacteria > Pseudomonadati > Pseudomonadota > Gammaproteobacteria > Lysobacterales > Lysobacteraceae > Stenotrophomonas > Stenotrophomonas sp. WED208. The sequence goes on along the minus strand of NZ_JAZARB010000001.1, from coordinate 179,242 downwards.
TGCCGATCAGTTTCACGAACGCGTCTTCCAGGTTGGATTCGCCGGCCTGCGCACGCAGTTCATCGGCGCTGCCGGCGGCCATCACCGTACCCTTGGCGATGATCACGATGTGATCGCACAGCGCGGCCACCTCCTGCATGATGTGGCTGGACAGGATCACGCAGCGGCCCTCTTCGCGCAGGCCCAGCAGGAAGCGGCGCAGTGCGCGTGTGGTCATCACGTCCAGGCCGTTGGTCGGTTCGTCGAGAATCACGTTGCGCGGGTCGTGCACCAGCGCGCGGGCGATGGCGGTCTTGGTGCGCTGGCCCTGCGAGAAACCATCGGTCTGGCGGTCGAGGATATCGCCCATGTCGAGTGCATGTGACAGCACCTCGATGCGTTCGCGGATGCGCTCGGCTGTCAGGCCATGCAGCTCGCCGAAGTAGGCGATGTTCTCGCGCGCGGTCAGGCGCTTGTAGACGCCACGCGCATCGGGCAACACGCCAAGGTGGCGGCGTACTTCCACAGGGTTGCGTGCGGCATCGACACCATCGACGCTGATGCTGCCCTGGTCCGGGGTCATCAGCGTGTACAGCATGCGCATGGTGGTGGTCTTGCCGGCACCATTGGGGCCCAGCAGGCCGGTGATGCGGCCGTCCTCGGCGCGGAAGCCGACGTTGGAGACCGCCTGGATGCGGCCGGTGCGGGTGTCGAAAGCCTTGTGCAGGTTGTCGGTGACGATCATGGTTCCCATCCGTTGAACGAGGTGAACGCCGGCACGTAGCTCAGCGTGTCCAGGCAGCCGGCATCCAGCGCCTTGGCATCGGTCTTGTCGATGAACTGGCCGAGCAGGCGCGGCATGCAGCCGGCACTCAGCGTGCCGTGGCCCTGGCCGCGGGCGACCAGCGCGCGGCCATTCGGCAGGCCCTTGAGGACCTGTTCGGCATAGCGTGGTGGCGTCACCGGGTCGAGTTCACCGGACAGCAGCAGCGCCGGTACGTCGCTGCGCAGCGGCACGGCATTGGCCGCTGGCGCCGGCTGGTGCGGCCATACCGGGCAGGCCGCGAAGAAGGCACTGGCCACGTCGTTGCCGAACAGTCGCTCCGGGTCCTCGGCCGGCGCCTTGTAACGCGGCGCATCCTCGCTGCAGATCACCGACCACTGCATGCCTCGGTTGATCTGGAAATCCATGCTGCGGTTCGCGCCGCGTGCCAGCGATGCCAGCGGTGCATAGCGACCCTGTGCGGCCTCATCGAGGACCAGCGGCAGCAGCGAGGAATACTGCGGCACGTAGGAAAACGCGAACGCCAGGCCGACCACGCTGTCCGGGGTCAGTACGTCTTTCCGGATGTCGTAGGTGCCGGGGTCGCGGTACTCGACCGAGACCGGCGCACGGCGCAGGGTCTCCACCACGCTGCGCAGCTGCGCGCGGGTGTCGGTCGGGAAGCGTTTGCTGCAGGCGGCATCCTTGCGGCACTGCGCCGACTGCAGGGCGATCGCATCCTCGAACGTCGTGGCGAAGTCGCCGCCCACCACCAGTTCATTGGGCACTACGCCATCGATGACGATGCTGCGGGTGTGCTGCGGATAGGCACCGGCATAGCGCTGGGCCACGCGGGTACCGTAGGAGCCGCCGACCAGGTTGATCCGGTCCACGCCCAAGGCCTGGCGTACCGCATCCAGGTCGGCGATGGCTTCGGTGGTCGTGTAGAAGCGGGCATCGGCACGCCCCTGCAGCGAGGCCGCGCAGCGCCGCGCGTAGTCGCGCAGCGACGCCTCGGTGGGAGCGGCGTCCTCGTCCATCTGCAGGTCCTTGCCGTCCGCGCCGAGGCAGCTGAGCGGGTTGGAGTCGCCGGTACCCCGCTGGTCGACAAGGAAGATGTCGCGCTGCTTGCGTACCTGGCGCAGCGCGGTATCGACGATGACCGCCACTTCGCTGGCCGCCTGGCCGGGGCCACCGGCCAGGAAGAACACCGGATCGGGCTGGCTGGAGCCGCTGCTGCCCGATTCCAGCCAGGCGATGCGCAGGCCAATGCGTCGGCCATCGGGCTGGGCCCGGTCTTCCGGCACCTGCAGGGTGGCGCACTGCGCTTCCACGTTGGCGCTGGCGCCTTCGGTGGACAGCGTGCAGGGCTGGAAGTCGATCGTGCCGAAACGGCGGCTGGGTGCATCACTGGCGCTTTCGGCGCCGGGTGACGGTGACTGGCTGCAACCGGCAAGCATCAGGCTGGCCAACGCTGCGGCCAACGCGAGGTGGTGTCTTTGCATCGTGCTCGTTTCCCCTGGAGGACGTTCCTGGCAACCACGACGGGCTGCCGCGGAAGATGTGACTCAACTTACACGGGCACGGCGTCGTCGGCGATGGGCAGACGCGAAATCTCCGCCGGCGTGGCGCAGGCCAGGCGGTCGCGGCCTGCGGCCTTGGCCCGGTACAGCGCCGCATCCGCCGCTGCCAGCAGCGTGGACAGGTCGCCATGGCCGTCGTCCATGGCCAGGCCGATGCTGGCGGTGACCGTCACCGGCCCGGTGCCCAGCCGCGCCGGCTTCTGCTGCAGAGCGGTACGGATCGCGGCGGCCCACGCCATCGCTTCACCCTGTGTGCTGCCGGCCAGCACCAGCACGAACTCCTCGCCACCGTAGCGGCCCAGCAGCGCGTCGTGGCCCTGCAAACCATGCTGCAGCAGCGCAGCGAAGTGACGCAGTACCTGGTCACCGGCCAGGTGGCCCCAGCGGTCGTTGATCTGCTTGAAGTGGTCGACATCGACCAGCAGCAGGGCCAGCGGACGGCCCTGCCGGCGCGACCGCTGCAACTGCACCTGGCCATCGGCCAGCACCGCGCTGCGGTTGAGCAGGCCGGTCAGGCCATCGGTGCGCGCGGCATGCCGCAGATCGACCAGCATGCGCTCGACCAGCAGCAGCACCATCGCGAAACATCGCGCCAGTTCCAGCATTACCCCGGCGATGTAGGTGGCGAACATCGGCGATCCGGTGCGCATGATGTCCTCGTCTGCATCCGGTGCCACCGGCAGCAACAGACGCACGGCATACAGCGCGGCTTCGGCCAGGAACACCGCCGCCGCCAATCGGCAGCTGGTGCGCTGCTGCACCGGCGCATGGCGCAGCAGCAACCAGGCGATCCAGCCATCGACGATCAGCGCGAACACACTGAACACCTGCAGGCGCAGGTGCAGGTTCGGCCAGAGCACCAGGAACGCGAAGATGCAGGCCATGAACGCCGCCGCGATCAGCAGCGGCCGCCACAGCGGCAGCGGCTGCTCCAGGTGCAGTGCCACCCCGCGCAGCATCATCAGGCCACAACCGGCCATCGCCGCGTTGCCGGCCAGCACGGCCGGGGCCAGCGGCAGATAGGGCCGCAGTGCCAGCAGGGTCACGCCCAGGGTCAGCAGCCACAGGCTGATGGTCCACTGGCGCAGCACCGGTTGCCCGCGCAGCACGACCAGCAGCAGCGAGAACCCCACGGCGATGCCGATGCAGAGCAGGAAGCCAAGCACGGTGATGGTGGGGAAATCCAGGGACATGCGGCGCTCGTCGGCCGGGGCGGCGCGCGCATCTTAGCGCCTTGTGGTGCAGTCGCCACGGCGTTGTCCGGCCCGGCGTGATGCGAGGTCGGAAAACGGCGAGCATCGCCGCCGATGCCCACGCAGACTCCGCGGGAAACCAAAGGAGACGCTCATGCATGCGTGGTACCTCGGTGGCCTGGACCACCGTCCCTTCCAGCACCTGTTCGAGAAAAGCGAGCGCGAACTCGCCGCGCTGGGCATCCAGCGTCGCTGGGCCGGCGAAAATGGCGGCCATCCCTGCCGGATCAGTCTGAGCGACCCACCCAGCGGCAGCGAGCTGCTCCTGCTGTCCCATGTGCACCTGCCCCTGCATTCCCCGTATCACGCCTCCGGTCCGATTTTCGTGCAGCGCGGCGTGACCCGATGCGTGCTGCCGCCGGGTGAGGTACCCGCCTATGTACAGCGCCGTGCGATCTCGTTGCGCGCCTATGACCAGGCTGCATTGATGCTGGCCGCAGAGATCAGCGCGGGCACTGATGTTGCTGCCCGGCTGGACACGCTGTTTGCCGACCCTGCCGTGGCCTTCGTGCAGCTGCACAACGCGGCCCACGGCTGCTTCTCGTGCCAGGCAGATCGAGTGGGTATGGCGCCGACGTAGCAGGATCTCCACGACGTGATCGATGCCACGCCGATCCCGTGACCGCCAACGCATCCGTTCAGCCCCACGTGAAGCCTGCGGGAAGGGCTTCACACCCCCAGTCACGGATCGGCGCTTCGGTGGTTCCTCAGCCTGCATCGCGACTCGATACTCGCCGTGGTGCCGCCGAAAGTCCGCCGTGCAGCGCAGCTCCTGCGGTCACCGTTCTCTTTCGACGACCACAAGGAAGCGCCATGTCATTCCGATCCACACCGCTGTTGCTGGCCACCTCGTTCGCCGCTGCGGGCCTGTGCCTGGCCGGCAACGCATTCGCCCACGGCACCATGACCACACCGGTCAGCCGCGTCTATGCCTGTTTCCAGGGCAATCCGGAGAACCCGACCAACCCGGCCTGCGCCGCCGCGAAAGCGGTGGGCGGTTCGCAGGCGTTCTACGACTGGAATGGCATCAACCAGGCCAATGCCAACGGCAACCACCAGGCCGTGGTGCCCGACGGCAAGCTGTGCAGCGGCAACAACCCGACCTTCCGCGGGCTGGATGTAAACCGCAGCGACTGGCAGACCACACCGATCCAGCCAGACGCCAACGGCAAGTTCACCTTCGTGTTCAAGGCGACCGCACCGCACGCCACGCGCGACTGGCGCTTCTTCGTCACCCGCGACGGCTGGCAACCGGGCAGCCCGCTGCGCTGGGCCGACCTGCAGGAGTTCTGCACGCTGGGCAACACGCCGCTGTCGGCCGATGGCACCTACAAGCTGCAATGCACGCTGCCACAGCGCAGCGGCCAGCATGTGATCTACAACACCTGGCAGCGCTCGGATTCGACCGAGGCGTTCTACACCTGCATGGACGTGCGCTTTGAAGGAGGCGGTGGCAGCACCCCGCCCGCAGCGCAGTGGCAGGATGCCGGCCCGGTCACCGCGCGCGGCGAGCTACCGGTCGGCACCACCCTGGCGTTGCGCGTGTTCAACGCCAACGGCAATGATGTCGAACGCGTGGAAGCGACCCTCGCCAGTGGCCAGACCGCGGCCGCACAGTGGCCGTTGGCGCTGGCCCGCAAGGTCAATGCCAGCGCCCAGCACGCACGCGTGGGCGTGCTCAACAACGGCGTGATCACACCGACGGCCTCGGCCACCGCCAACCGCGTGTACCTGAAGGATGGCAACCGCTTCCAGCTCGATACCCAGGTGCCCGACCCCGGCACGCCATCACCGGGCGGTGATTTCGACCACGTGTATCCCGCCGGTATCGGCAGCTACGTGCCGGGCCAGACCGTGGTGAAGGGCGGCGACGGCAAGCTGTATGCCTGCCGCCCGTTCCCGGAAGGTGCATGGTGCAACGTCAACGCCGAAGCCTATCGGCCGGGTGCCGGCGCGGCTTGGCGTGATGCGTGGATCGCGTACTGAGGCAGTGATGCGGGAGGCGGTGCACAGTGCGCCGCCTTCTGCCTGGAGTGCGGCACAGTGAGCACCGTGTTGCAGATCGATCACCGCCTTCATCGATTTCAAACTTGTCCGATGTTGCCGACGGCCCTGCATGTGAAGACTGCGCGAGGTTTCCCACACTTCGCAAAGGAGTTCCTGCATGCACCTGTCCCACCGGGCAGTCCTCGCTCTGTCCGTCGTTGCCGGCCTGGCCCTGTCCGGCAGCGCCCTCGCCCACGGCACCATGTCCAAGCCGCTCAGCCGCGTGAAGCAGTGCCACGAAGGCAATCCGGAAAACCCGACCAACCCGGCCTGTGCCGCGGCCAAGGCCATCGGCGGCGCGCAGCCGTTCTATGACTGGAGTGCAATCGCCCACGGCAACGCCAATGGCAACCACCGCGACCTGGTGCGTGATGGCGAACTGTGCAGCGCCAGCATCCCCAAGTACCGCGGCCTCGATCTGAATCGCAGCGACTGGCCGACCACGCCGGTGCGCGCCGATTCGCGTGGCCGCTACACCTTCGAGTTCAAGGCACCGGCACCGCACGCCACCCGCGAGTGGAAGTTCTATGTCACCCGTGACGGCTGGCAACCGGGCAGCCCGCTGCGCTGGGCCGACCTGCAGGAATTCTGCACCCTGGGCAACGTGCCGCTGTCCGAAGGCGGTGTCTACAAGCTGGACTGCCCGCTGCCCAAGCGCAGTGGCCAGCACATCATCTACAACACCTGGCAGCGCTCGGATTCGCAGGAGGCGTTCTACACCTGCATGGACGTGCGCTTCGAAGGTGGCGGTGGCGTGGTTCCGCCGCCGCAGTGGCAGGATGCCGGCGCGGTGACCGCCAACGGCGCACTGGACGTGGACAGCACCGTGACCCTGCGCGTGTTCAATGCCAACGGCAACGACCTGGAGCGTGTGGAAACCCAGCTGGCCGCTGGCCAGACCAGCCCGACACAGTGGCCGCTGGCCCTGGCCCGCAAGGTCAACGCCAGCGCACAGCATGCGCGCGTGGGTGTGATGAAGAACGGCGTGATCACGCCGGTCGCCTCGGCCACCGACAACCGCGTGTACCTGAAGCCGGGCAACCGCTTCCAGCTGGAAACCCAGGTACCGGGTCCGGGCCCGATCGATCCGGTCGATCCGCCGGGCGGCGACTTCGACTTCGTCTACCCGGCCGGCCTCGGCAGCTACACGCCGGGCGAGACCGTGGTGAAGGGCACCGACGGCAAGCTGTATGCCTGCCGCCCGTTCCCGGAAGGCGCCTGGTGCAACATCAATGCCGATGCCTATCGTCCGGGCACCGGTTTCGCCTGGCGCGACGCCTGGATCGCGTACTGAGACAGGACACCGGGGGCGGCGTGATGCCGCCTCCGGTGGGCATTTCAAGGCGTCATGGGGTTGCCGGCCAGCGGCCGGCATTACCCTGGCTTACTTGCTGCTGACGTACTTCTCGCGGCGGATCTGCGGGTTGCCCAGCCCCGCGCCCTTCAGCAGTTCGGCACAGGCGTCGACCATGTCCGGGTTGCCGCACAGGTAGGCGATGTCGGTGGCCGGGTCCGGGGTGAAGCCGGCCAGCGCCTGCTGCACGTAGCCGTGCTGCACGTCTGGATGCGGATCGGCCGGCAGTTCGCGCGACAGGCATGGAACATAACGGAAGTTCGGGTGCTTTTCGGCGAAGCTGTAGAAATCTTCGCTGTACAGCAGCTCACCCTTGCTGCGCGCGCCCTGCAGCAGCACGATCTGCACGCCGCGCTCGGCCATGGCCTTTTCCAGCAGCGGCAGCATCGAGCGGTACGGGGTAACGCCGGTGCCGGTGGCGATCAGCAGGTAGCGGGCATTGTGGTCACCGGGATTCAGGCAGAACCGGCCATAGGGGCCGGACGCACTGATCTGGCCGCCCTGCTCCAGCGCCTCGAACAGGGCCGTGGCGGCGCCACCGGGGACGAAACTGACCGCGATATCCACCGCCTCGCCCGGGCCCAGCGCGTGGTCGTGGATGGTCGCCAGCGAGTAGCTGCGCTTGGTTTCGGTGCCGTCGGCGTAGCTGAAATGGACCTGGATGAACTGACCGGGCTGGAAATCCAGCGGCTGCCCATCGTCACGCACGAACTGGTAGTGGCCGACGGTCGGGGCCAGCATGCGGCAGCCGACCAGCTTGAGGGGGAATTGAACAGGCACGACTTTTCGGGACAGTGTGTAGCCGGGGCAAGCCCTCGGGGTCTTCTATAATAGCCCCTCCCCGCCCCTCTCCAGCGCCAGCCCATGGGCGCGAAGGCTTCGAGCTTGGCATCCCAGAACGATACGGCGCCCGCCCTGCGCGTGCGCGACCTACGCAAGACCTATGACAACGGCACCCAGGCCCTCAAGGGGGTTTCCCTGGAAGTGGCCCCGGGCGACTTCTTCGCCCTGCTCGGCCCCAACGGTGCCGGCAAGTCCACCCTGATCGGCATCATCAGCTCCCTGGTCAACCTCAGCGAGGGCCAGGTGGAAGTGTTCGGCAGCGACCTGGTGCGCAACCGCAGCGCCACCATGCGCCTGATCGGGCTGGTGCCGCAGGAGATCAACTTCAACCTGTTCGAAAAGCCCTTCGACATCCTGGTGAACTACGCCGGTTTCTATGGCGTGCCGCGCGAGGAAGCCGAGCAGCGTGCCGAAGAGGAACTGAAGCGGGCGCACCTGTGGGAAAAGGCACAGGTGATGAGCCGTACGCTGTCCGGCGGCATGAAGCGCCGGCTGATGATCGCCCGCGCGATGATGACCCGCCCGCGCCTGCTGATCCTGGACGAGCCGACCGCCGGCGTGGACATCGAGATCCGCCGCGACATGTGGCGCGTGCTGAAGGAGATCAACGCCGCCGGCACCACGATCATCCTCACCACGCACTACCTGGAAGAAGCCGAGTACCTGTGCCGCCACCTGGCGATCATCAACCATGGCCAGATCGTCGAGCAGGGGCCGATGCGCACCCTGCTGGCCAAGCTGGACGTGGAAGGCTTCCTGCTGGACATCGACGGTGACCTGCCGGCGCAGCTGCCGGTGATCGAGGGCGCGACGCTGACCGCACCGGACCCGCACACGCTGGACATCGACATGCCGCGCGCAATGGACCTCAACCGCGTGTTTGCCACGCTCAACGAGTCCGGTATCCGCGTGCGATCGATGCGTACCAAGAGCAACCGCCTGGAGGAGCTGTTCGTGCGCCTCACCGGCAACCTGGAGAAGCCTGCATGAGCACCACCGAGCTGACCGACGGCCAGCGCAACCGCATCGCACTGATGACCATCGTGCGCCGCGAAGTCGCCCGCATCATGCGCATCTGGGGCCAGACCCTGGTGCCGCCGGCGATCACCATGACCCTGTACTTCCTGATCTTCGGCAACCTGATCGGGTCGCGCGTGGGGGACATGGGCGGCTACACCTACATGCAGTTCATCGTGCCGGGCCTGGTGATGATGAGCGTGATCCAGAACAGCTACGGCAACATCAGTTCCTCATTCTTCGGAGCCAAGTTCGGCCGTCACGTGGAAGAGCTGCTGGTCAGCCCGATGCCGAACTGGGTGATCCTGTGGGGCTACGTGGCCGGTGCGGTGCTGCGCGGCCTGATGGTGGGCGTGATCGTGCTGATCATCGCGATGTTCTTCACCCCGGTGCGCATTCCGCACCCGCTGGTGATGCTGACCACGGTGATCCTGGGTGCGACGATCTTCTCGCTGGCCGGTTTCATCAACGCGGTGTATGCGAAGAAGTTCGATGACGTGGCGATCGTGCCGACCTTCATCCTGACCCCGCTGACCTACCTGGGTGGCGTGTTCTATTCGGTGAAGCTGCTGCCGGGCTGGGCGGAAGCGGCCACGCACGCGAACCCGATCTTCTACATGGTCAATGCATTCCGCTATGGCCTGCTGGGCAGCAGTGACGTGCCGCTGCCGGTGGCCTACGGGTTGATGCTCGGCTTCGTGGTGGCGCTGACGGCGCTGGCGCTGTGGCTGCTGCGTCGCGGCGTGGGCATGCGCAGCTGAGGGGTGCCTGCAGGGCCTGCGGCCCTGCACCTGCAGTGGTAGTGCCGGCCGCTGGCCGGCAACAGCAACAGCCAAGGCGGAAGCATCACGAGTTGGGCGGGGCGGTGTGAGGGTGCAGGACACGCCGTAAACCCGTCCGTGGGGGCTCGATGGCGCCATCCATGGCGCCAACGGTCCTGCACCCCCACACCGCCCCACCCCTGACAGTTTCCGGTCGCTGTTGGTAGGTGTCGACCTTGGTCGACACGATGGATACATGCCATGCGTGGATGAAGCGTTCCCTGTAGAGCCAAGCCGATGCTTGGCTATTTTCGTTTCGGAATACGGCTAGGCTGTGGCGATGAAGATCACTTCCATTCCGTTGGACAAGGCCGTGTCGGATGGTCCGATCGATGCGTTCAGCCACGTCCTGCTGAGCGATTCGCCTACGCTGGATGAGGTGCTGGGTTGCCTGGCCTCGCTGCAGACGGCTGATCCCCGCCTTCGTTATCTCTGCACGCTCGACGATGTCGGCCAGTGCCGCTACACCAGCATGCACGCGTCCGACGACGAGCGCATCGCGCTGTACGAGGACGAAGACCCGGCGACGCCGGAAGATGCGTTGGCGGCACGCGAGCGGTTGCTGGCGCACGTCGTCGCGCAGCTCGAGCATTCCACGCATCGGCTGCAGTGGACAGCGCTGGCGGGTACGTTGATGTGCAGCGACGAGGACATCGAGGCGCTGGTCGCTGCCAATGCGAAGCCGGATCTCATCATCGATGACGTGGTCTGCGTGCAGCAGGTACCCGTAGCCAGTGACGACCTGCTGATTGCCGCCCTGCCCAACGGTTACTTCAGCGCGGACTGGGACCTCTTCCAGAACCACGCCCTGATCCGGCATCTGCAGGAGCGCTACGACTACCGCCTGTTCGGACTCGGCGCATCGTGGCTCGGTTTCCAGCGCGACCGCGCACCGTCGTCTGCAGAGGCGGGCGCGTTGGTCGCGGACCTGCAGCGCGTCTACGCGGCCGGAACGCACGACACGTGGTCACAACTGGCTGAAACGCTGGCCAACCGCACCACACTGCTATTGGGCTACACCGAAGACTTCAGCGAACAACTACCCTGAGCACCGCTCTACACGAGCGAGCGCAGCGAGCGACCCGCTTCCGCTCTTGATCTGTCTTCCGTGGTAGCCGCACCCGGAACATGTCCGTGGCCGGGCGGGTAGGTTGCGCAGGGGCGTGAGCCGCATGGATGCGGCGACCGAGCTTACATGGATGTACTTGCAGCGTCCCCTGCGCGGCCTACCCGCCCGGCCAACCCCAGTGAACAGTGCATTCCGCGAACCACCACGAGGGGCTCCGCCGTTGGCCGCAATCTCCGGCACAATCGCAGGTCTGATTCCCCAGAAAACGGTGAACGTGCAATGCGCATCCTGATCCTCGGCGCCGGCGGTACCGGCGGTTACTTCGGTGGTCGCCTGGCCCAGGCCGGCGTAGACGTGACCTTCCTCGTGCGCCCCGCACGCGCCGCCCAGCTGGACCGCGATGGTCTGGTCATCCGCAGCCCGCTCGGCGATGCCAGCTTCCCGGTGCAGCACGTCACCGCCGATGCGCTACCCGCATTGGCCGCGCAGAAGCCGTTCGACCTGGTCATCCTCAGCTGCAAGGCCTACGACCTCGACAGCTCGATCGACGCCATCGCTCCGGCCGTGGGCGCGAACACCACCGTGCTGCCGGTCCTCAACGGCCTGCATCACTACAACGCGCTGGACCTGCGCTTCGGCCGCGACGCTGTGCTCGGTGGTCTGTGCTTCATCAGTGCCACCAAGGCCCCCGACGGCGCCGTGCTGCACCTGGGCAAGCCGGCCAAGCTCACCTTCGGCGAGCGCGACGGCGGTGCCATCTCAGAACGCATGCGTGCCTTCGCCGCCGCCTGCGCGCAGGCCAACCTCGATCACCTGGCCAGCGAGCACATCGGCCAGGAACAGTGGATCAAGTACACCTTCCTGACCGCGCTGGCCGCCTCGACCTGCCTGCTGCGCGCGGATATCGGCACCATCGTCGCCACCGATGATGGCGAGGCGCTCGTGCGTGGCCTGTACGACGAGTGCCTGGCCGTGGCCGAGGCTGCCGGTGAACCGATTCCTGATGCCGCGCAGGACACCGCACGCGGCACCCTGACCCAGGCCGGCTCGGCACTGAAGGCTTCGATGCTGCGCGATCTGGAAGCCGGCCAGCAGGTGGAGGCAGAACAGATCGTCGGCGACATGCTGGCGCGCGCGCGCAAGGCCGACCAGGAAGGCCTACTGCTGCAGGTCGCCTACAGCAGCCTGCAGGCCTACCAGGCACTGCGCGGCGCGTGAGCCAGACGTTGCAGGCCAGCGAGCTGCCCTCGCGGGTGCTGATCCTCGGCATGGGCTGGAGCGGGTGCGTGCTGGCTACGCATCTGCGGGCGTTGGGCGTGCACGTGGCCGGCACGGTGCGCGACCCGGCGTCGTCACCGCACGATGGCCTGCCGTGCCATCAGCTGCGAGCTGACACGCCACCGTCTCCCGCCCTGCTCGATGAGATCGCGCAGGCCGAGGCCGTGCTGTGCAGCGTGCCGCCCGATGCCGAGGGTGACCCGGCACTGCGTCTGCTGCTACCGGCGCTGCAGGAGAGTCCGGCACTTCGCTGGGTGGGCTATCTGTCATCCACGTCGGTGTATGACGACCGCGCTGGCGGCTGGGTCGACGAGCGCAGCGCAGCCGATGCCACAGAAGCAGCCGGCGCGCAGCGCCTGCGGGCCGAAGCGCAGTGGCGTGCGCTTGCGGAAGAACGTGGCGTCGCCTCGGCGGTATTCCGTCTGCCCGGCCTGTACGGGCCGGGACGCAATTCGCTGCTGCAGTTGTCACAGGGCCGCGCACGCCACGTAGTGCGTCCTGGGCTGGTATTCAACCGACTGCACGTGGATGACCTGGCAACGGTCGTTATCGCGTCGATGCAGCGGCCGTGTGTGGATGGGCTGTATCTGCCGGCCGACGACGAGCCGGCACCGCCGCAGCAGGTACTGGCCTTCGCCGCGCAGCTGGGCGGGTTTGCGATGCCACCTGCCGTGGCATGGGACGACCCGGTGCTGAGCCCAACGCTGCGGCGCTTCTACGAGAGCAACAAGCGCATCGACAGTCGTGGCACGCGTGAAGCGCTTGGGTGGCAGCCGCGCTTCCCAAGCTACCGTGAGGGCCTGCGCGACCTGCTCCGGTAGTGCCGGCCGCTGGCCGGCAATCGCGCGATGTTAGCGGCGTTCATGCTGCTGCCGGCCAGCGGCCGGCACTACCTGATCAACCCGCGTCGGGCAGGCGGAAGAACGTACGCGTCGCGGCAGTCGCATTGGCCGCAGTCACTGCCACGTCCTCACCACGGTCACGCGCCAGTTCTTCCACGATGTGCGAGAGGAACATCGGTTCGTTGCGGCGGTCCTTCGGCATCGGCTTCAGCGTGCGCGGCAGCAGGTACGGCGCGTCGGTCTCGATCATCAGGCGGTTGGCCGGAATGTTCTTCACCAGCTCGCGCAGGTGCGCGCCACGGCGTTCGTCGCATAGCCAGCCGGTGATGCCGATGTACCAGTCCTGGTCCAGGTAATCAAACAGCTCGTCACGCTCGCCGGTGAAGCAATGCACCACCGCCGGGCCGATACGGCCTTCGAAGTTATTCATCTGTGCCATGAAATCGGCATGCGCGTCGCGCTGGTGCAGGAACAGTGGCTTGCCGTTGTCTGCGGCCAGCTGCAGCTGGCGCTCGAACGCGCGGTGCTGGGCCGGGCGCGGCGAGAAGTCACGGAAGTAGTCCAGTCCGCACTCGCCCACTGCCACCACTTCCGGGTGGGCATGCAGCACGCGCATCTCGGCGTCGCATTCCTCGGTGTATTCCACCGCGTGGTGCGGGTGCACGCCGGCGGTCGCATACAGGAAGCCCGGGTGCTGCTGCGCCAGCTGCACGGCCAGCGGCGAGTGCTCGCGGCTGGCGCCGGTAATGACCATCTGCACCACGCCGGCCTGCCGTGCGCGGTCCAGCACGGCGTCGCGGTCACGGTCGAAGGAGTCGTGGGTCAGGTTGGCGCCGATATCGATCAGGTGCATGGTCATCGCGGGGGAAAAGTGCCCGCGCATTGTACCTGCGCCCGCCGTGGCCCCTTATCCTTTGCACATGAACGCCCCGCTCTTCCCTATCTCCCCGCTGCTGCCACAGATCCAGCAGCACCTGGCCGCGCAGCCGCGACTGGTGCTGGAGGCACCGCCCGGCGCCGGCAAGACCACCCAGGTGCCGCTGACGCTGCTCGATGCACCGTGGCTGCAGGGGCGGAAGATCATCCTGCTGGAACCGCGCCGGGTCGCCGCGCGCAGCGCCGCGCTGTTCATGGCGCGGCAGCTGGGCGAAGAGGTCGGTGGCACGGTCGGCTACCGCATCCGCTTCGAGAACAAGGTATCCGCGCGCACCCGCATCGAGGTGGTCACCGAGGGCATCCTGACCCGGATGCTGCAGGACGACCCGATGCTGGAAACCGTCGGCGCGATCCTGTTCGACGAATTCCACGAACGCCACCTCAGTGGCGATCTGGGCCTGGCGCTGGCGTTGGACGTGCAGGCACAGCTGCGCGATGACCTGCGCCTGGTGGTGATGTCGGCGACGCTGGATGGTGAGCGCCTGGCCCGCTTCCTCGATGCACCGCGCCTGAGCAGCGAAGGCCGCAGCTACCCGGTGGCGATCAGCCATTTCCCGGCGCGCCGCGATGAGGCGCTGGAACTGCAGGTGCGCCGCGCGGTGCAGCAGGCATTGGCCGAGCACCCGGGTGACCTGCTGGTGTTCCTGCCCGGCCAACGCGAGATCGCGCGGGTGCAGGCCGGGCTGCAGGAATCGCTGGATGCCGGCGTCGAAGTGCTGGCCCTGCACGGTGAACTTCCGGTGGAGCAGCAGGCGCGGGTCCTGCAGGCGGCCAGTGATGGTCGTCGGCGTGTGGTGCTGGCCACCAACGTGGCCGAGTCCTCGGTGACGCTGCCGGGCGTGCGCGTGGTGATCGACAGCGGCCAGGCACGCGAGCCGCGCTACGACCCCAACAGCGGCTTCACCCGGCTGGACGTGGTGGCCATCGCGCAGGCATCGGCCGACCAGCGCGCGGGCCGCGCCGGCCGTGTCGCCGAGGGCGTGGCGTGGCGGCTGTGGCCGCAGTCGCAGCGGCTGGAGCCGCAGCGCCGCGCCGAAATCGATCAGGTCGAGCTGGCCGGACTGGCGCTGGAACTGGCCGCCTGGGGCAGCAGCGACCTGCGCTTCCTCGATCCGCCACCGGCCGGCCCGATGGGTGCAGCGCGCGAACTGCTGCAGCGGCTCGGCGCGCTGTCCAGCAGCGGTGCGATCACCGCACTTGGCCGCCGTGTGCTGGCGCTGGGCACGCATCCGCGGATGGCGGCGATGCTGCTGGCCGCGCCCGATGCCCGCGCACAGGCGCTGGCCGCCGATCTGGCCGCCCTGCTGGAGGCGCGCGATCCGTTGCGCCAGGGCGGTGATGCGCTGGCCGCGCGTTGGCGTGCGCTGGCGGCATTCCGCAATGGCCGCGCACCGGGCGACGCCAACCGCAGCGGCCTGGCCGCGATCGATGCCGCCGCCAAGCAGTGGCGTCGCCGCCTGCGCTGCGAGGCCGCACCACCGGCCAGCATCGAAGCGCACGAGCTGGGTGACCTGCTCGCACATGCCTTCCCCGACCGCATCGGTGTCCAGCATCCCAGCGATCCGCTGCGCTACCTGCTGGCCAACGGTCGCAGCGCACGCCTGCACGAGCTGAGCGACCTGCGTGGCGAGCCGTGGCTGTTAGCCAGTGAACTGCGCTTCGAGGCACGCGACGCGCTGCTGCTGCGTGCCGCACCGGTGGACGAGGGCCAGCTGCGCAAGGCGTGGCCGGAGCGCTTCGTGACCGAGGACGTAGTGCGCTGGGACAGCGAGCGTCGCGCCCTGGTGGCACTGCGCGAGACCCGTTTCGACCGCATCGTGCTGGACAGCCGCTCGGCCGGCCGGGTCGATCCGCAGCACGCCGCACAGGCGCTGACCGACGCGGTGGCCGAACTCGGCCTGCAGGCGCTGCCGTGGACCGAAGGCCTGCGCCAATGGCAGGCACGCGTGGAGTCGCTGCGGCGCTGGATGCCCGAACTCGGCCTGCCCGACTGCAGCGACGACGCCCTGCTGGCCACGCGTGCGCAATGGCTGCAGCCCGCGTTCGCCGGCAAGAGCCGCCTGGATGCGCTGGACGAGTCCAGCTTCGGCGAAGCGCTGAAGTCGCCTCTGGAGTGGTCACAGCGTCAGCTGGTCGGGCGTCATGCACCGACCCGCATCTCCGTGCCCTCCGGGCTGGAGCGGCCGATCACCTACGCGCTGGACAGCGAGAGCGGCGAACCGCTGCCGCCGGTGCTGGCGGTGAAGCTGCAGGAACTGTTCGGCCTGGCTGACACCCCGCGCATCGCCGACGGCCGCGTGCCGCTGACCCTGCACCTGCTCTCGCCCGGTGGCCGCCCGCTGCAGGTCACCCAGGACCTGCGCAACTTCTGGGAAAACACCTACGCGGAAGTGAAAAAGGAAATGAAGGGCCGCTACCCGCGGCATCCATGGCCGGATGACCCGTGGACGGCGACGGCCACCCATCGGGCCAAGCCGCGTGGCACCTGAGGGCGGGGGTCGGATCCCTTTGCAACGCAAAGGGCCCTGACCCCGGGCGTGGCGGTTGGGGTCAGAGCCCTTTCCCAAGGGAAAGGGATCCGACCCCACCCTGCCTGATCCTGAATGGCTGCGGTAAAGTCACACCACGTGCCACCCCGGCTGACATACCGTTTACGGGCAACACGCGACACTGGACTTCGACCCGAGGCAAAGGACCCCCGCATGAGCAAGCTGACCGTAATCACCGACCGCGCTCTGGAGCGCGCCCTGGAGCTGGCCCACACCGCCGGCGATGGCCTGAAGAGCGCCGGTGGCAGCCTGCGCAATGCGGACTGGATCAAGACCGGCGCCGCCATCGGCGCAGTGAAGACCGGCGGCAAGGCCGCGACCAAGTTCGTGCGCCGCAATCCGGCAGTGGCCGTCGCCGCTGCCGCGGTGGGTGTCGGCCTGCTCGGCTATGCGCTGTACCGCAAGCAGCAGAAGAAGAAGGCCACCAATGGCCACGTGGTGAATGGGCAGGCACAGCGCATCAACGCACGTGACCGCCGCAACGACACCGTGGTGGACGAGCACAGCGATATCGGCAGCGACGCCTGAGCCCGCCGGGGTCGGATCCCTTCCGCAGGAATGGCTCTGACCCCGTCCGCCACATGAGGGCCGGACACCGGAAGGTATCCGGCCCTTTCTGTTTCAGCCGATCTGCCGCCACTGCCCCGGCTGCAGGTCGTCCAGCCGGTACGGCCCCATCGACACCCGCACCAGCCGCAGCGTCGGCAGGTTCACTGCCGCGGTCATCCGCCGCACCTGGCGGTTGCGGCCTTCCCGGATCGTGATCGCCAACCAGCTGTCGGGCACGGTCTTGCGGAAGCGCACCGGCGGATCGCGTGTCCACAGCGACGGCGCCGGATCGAGGCGCTCGATCTTCGCCGGCAGGGTCGGCCCGTCATTGAGCACCACGCCGTCGCGCAGCTGCTGCAGCTGTTCGTCGCTGGGCATGCCTTCCACCTGCACCCAGTAGGTCTTGTCGGCCTTGTGCTTCGGGTCGGTCAGCTTGTGCGCCAGCGTGCCGTTATCCGTCAGCAGCAGCAGGCCCTCGCTGTCATGGTCCAGGCGACCGGCGGCATACACGCGCGGCGGCAGGCCGAACCCGGCCAGGGTCGGCCGCGGCGGCACGCTGCGGTCGGTGAACTGGCAGAGCACGTTGAAGGGCTTGTTGAAGGCGATCAGCATTGCGGGCACGGCAGGCGGCGGGTGGGATAGTGTCCCACGCCGCGCGACGCGCCACTCGGCTGTAGAGCCGAGCATGGGCTCGGCTCTACAGAGTCAACATGCACCAGCCCGGCGCTATCGCCTTACGGCTTGATGAAGCGCAGGGTCATGCGGTCGCTTTCGCCGATCCCCTGGTACTTCGCATCATCGGCCTTGTCGTGCTGGTTGGTCGGCGGCAGCGTCCACACGCCGTTCGGGTGGTCCTTGGTGTCGCGCGGGTTGGCGTTGACCTCGCTGCGCGCGTCCAGCTTGAAGCCGGCGGCCTCGGCCATCGCAATCACCTGCTGCTGGCCGACGTAGCCGGTGTCATCGTCGTCGGCCACGTCGGCCTTGGCGCGGTGCTCGACCACGCCCAGCACGCCGCCCGGCTTGAGCACGTTGAAGAAGCCCTGGAACATGCCCTGTGCCTGGCCGGCCTTGCGCCAGTTGTGCACGTTGCGGAAGGTCAGCACCACGTCGGCTGAACTGGCCGGGCCGAACACCGGCTTGGCCGGATCGTAGGCCACCACGGCGGTCTTGCCGAACTGTGCCGGCGCACCGGCGTACTTCTTTTCCAGGCTGTCGCGGCTGCGCTGCTGGTAGTCACGGCCGCGCCCTTCGGCAACCGCCATTGGATCGACCACGGCAGCAATGTAATGGCCCTTGTCATGCAGCAGCGGCGCCAGGATTTCCGAGTACCAGCCGTTGCCGGGGGTGATCTCGATGACGGTCTTTTCCGGCGTCACCTTGAAGAACGACAGCGTCTGCGCCGGATGACGGAAGCCATCGCGCTTGACGTTGTTGGCATCACGGGTCGACGCCTTCACCGCCGCATCGATGGCCGGTGAGACCTGGATCTTCGCCGGTGCCACCGTGGCCGGTGCGGCGAACGCGGGAACAGCGGCAAGCAGGGCCGAAGCAAGCAGCAGGCGGCAACCACGCAGGGACGAAGCAGGCATCATCGAAGCGACTCCAGCGGAAGATGCGGCGAGACTAGCAGCCGCGGCGTCCCAGGTGTTCACAAAACGTTAGCTGCGTGCGTATCGCGGAACACTGTTTTGTGGTCACCGCCGCAGCACGGTCACACAACGCGTTTTATTCTGGAGCACTTCCCCCAAGGAGTCCGTGCCCATGACGGCAACCCGCGAACTGGGCCGTTCCGGCCTGCATGTACGTCCGCTCGCCTTCGGTGGCAACGTGTTCGGCTGGAGCGCCGATGAGAAGGCCAGCTTCGCCCTGCTCGATGCCTTCGTCGACGCCGGCTTCAACCTGGTCGACACCGCCGATGTGTATTCGGCCTGGGTGCCGGGCAATGCCGGTGGCGAATCGGAAACGCTGATCGGCAAGTGGTTCGCCCGCAGCGGCAAGCGCGACAAGGTGGTGCTGGCAACCAAGGTGGCCAAGTGGGCCGAGCGCCCCGGCCTGACCCCGGACAACATCAATGCCGCGGTGGAAGATTCGCTGCGCCGCCTGCAGACCGATGTCATCGATCTGTACCAGGCCCATGAAGACGATGAATCCACGCCGCTGGAAGCGACGCTGGCCGCGTTCGGGCGCCTGATCGAAGCCGGCAAGGTGCGTGCGATCGGTGCGTCCAACTACAGCGCCACGCGCCTGGCCGATGCGCTGAAGGTATCCACCGACTACAAGCTGCCGCGTTACGAAACCCTGCAGCCCGAGTACAACCTGTACGACCGCGCCGGCTACGAGAAGGAGCTGGAACCGCTGGTGCAGCGCGAACAGATCGGCGTGATCGGCTACTACGCCCTGGCCAGCGGCTTCCTCAGCGGCAAGTACCGCACGCCGGCCGATGCGGCCAAGAGCCCGGCACGTGGCGAGAACGTGGTGAAGCGCTATCTGAATCCGCGTGGCCTGCGCATCCTGCAGGCGCTGGATGACGTGGCCAGCAAGCACAGCGCCAGTGCCGCGCAGATCGCACTGGCGTGGCAGATCGCACGGCCGTCGATCACCGCGCCGATCGTCAGCGCCACCAGCGTCGAGCAGCTGCACGATCTGCTCGCGGCGGCGAACGTGTCGCTGAGCGTGCAGGATGTCGCGCAACTCGACGCCGCCAGTACGGAAGCCTGAGTTGTAGTGCCGGCCGCTGGCCGGCATTGCGCGGTAAAGAAGAAAATAATTGAACAAAATGGTTGCGCACGAGTAAATCGTGGTTTATCGTGCGCACCTCGTTTCAACAACCACTGGAAACTTCCCTTGAACGCGCATTCCGTCGCCATCGCCAAACTGCTGCCATGCCTGCGCATGGACGTGCTGGCGCGCGCGTTCGGCAAGGAAGTCCAGCTGACAACGGCCTGATACCCGCCCTGCGGAGATCGGCCACCCCGATCTCCGAGGCTTGACGACGCCCTCGGAACGCAAGTCCCGGGGGCGTTTTCGTTTGCGTCGGCACAAGGACCCGCGATGCCAGAACTGCACACCGCGCGGCAACCCGCCGCTCACTGACCCAGGTTTTTCCCGCCCCGCCGAAGGATTTACTTCGAGCGAGTGTTGACACCTGGACATTATCTGCATCGCACCCAAACATTATCGCTCGCGATAATGTCGGCGGCCTGCACCCTCGATTCTCCAACGGTCCCGTTTCCACCACGGGCTGGTGCGCGCGGCGTTGCCGTGGCGTATGCCGGAGGTCGCGGACATGCCATCGCCTGGATCGCCTGCTGGAGGCAGGCACCGGTTCGCCGGTACGCGGTTCGATTCCGCGCGGTTCACCACTGGATAGCTCAGTCGGGTAGAGCAACGGATCCTGATTCCGTCTGTCGTGGGTTCGACTCCCACTCCAACCACATGACCTCTCACGTCATGACTTGAAGCAACACCCGGGGCGCAAGCCCCAGCGGCCATCGTCGCCGTCCACGGACATCGCCTTCGGGCAGGAACGTGGAAGGCAACGGACCGCACGCCGGGCCCCGGCCCGCCGCCACTGCCAGCCACGTTCCGCACCGGTGCTGCCTGCCGGGAACGACGACGGCAGCAGAGCCGGTGCACCGAAGGCTCCGCGCGCGGACCGTCCGCCGATGGCCGCCCTCTTCCGCCGCCTGCACGTGGTGTGCAGCTGGCTGTGCCACGACCTGATCGACCCGGGTCATGGCGATTCATTCCCATCGGGTCGAACCACCAGAGCCATACAAGGAGAGACTCCCATGTTCTGGACCATCAAGGTCGTGATCGGCGACGGCGAGCGCGGCCTGGTGTATCGCAACCGTCGCTTCCAGCAGATCCTGCTGCCGGGCGTGCACCGCCTGTCGCCGTTCGGCGGCCGACCGCACGTGGACATCCACACCGCATCCAAGGGCGCGGCCTACACCGGAAGCGACCAGGACAGCCTGATCGAGGCACTGGGCGCGACGCTGGACACGCACTTCGTGCTGGCCAACGTCGGTGCCACCGAGGTCGGCCTGTTGCTGCGCAACGGCCGCATCGATGAAGTCCTGCCGCCGAGCAGCCGCCGTCTGTACTGGCGGGGTTCGGTCGACACCCAGGTGCGCGTGATGGCGCTGGGTGACGAGCCGCGCATTCCGGCGGACGTGCAGCAGCGCCTGGGCCAGTTGGGCGTGCTGCCGCGTGTGGCGGTGATCAGCACCGTGCCGAGCGAGTCGGTCGGCCTGCTGTTCATCGATGGCACGCTGCGGCAGACGCTGGACGCCGGCCTGCACGCGTTCTGGAACTTCAACGGCAACGTATCGGTGGAGCGTGTGGAGCTGCGCGCGCGTTCGCTGGACGTGTCCGGCCAGGAACTGCTCAGCCGCGACAAGGTGACCCTGCGGGTGAACCTGGCCGCGACCGTGCAGGTGGTCGATCCGGTGCGTGCACACCGCACGCTCAGCAATGCCGATGAGTTCGTCTACCGGCAGCTGCAGTTCGGCCTGCGCCAGGCGATCGCCGCGCGCAGCCTGGACGAGCTGCTGGGCGACAAGGCCGCACTGGACGGCGAGATCGCCGCCCATGTGCAGGCGGTGATCGAGGGCCACGGCGTGCGGCTGCTCGGCGTGGGCATCAAGGACGTGATCCTGCCGGGTGAGATGAAGGAGATCCTCAACGGTGTGGTGCTGGCCGAGAAGCAGGCCCAGGCCAGCGTGATCCGCCGTCGCGAGGAGGCCAACGCCACGCGTTCGCAGCTCAACACCGCAAAGCTGATCGAGGACAACCCGGTGCTGATGCGCTTGAAGGAGCTGGAGGCGCTGGAGAAGGTCACCGAGAAGATCGACAAGCTCACCGTGTTCGGCGGCCTGGAGGGCGTGCTGAAGCAGTTGGTGACGATCAGGTAGCGGGTAGCGGCGGCGCAGGGACGCGCCGCCGGCCCATCAAGGACAAACACAAAGACATGGACACTCAACAGAACTATCAATGGCTGCACGCCGAGGGCACCACGCCGATCAAGGGCTGGGTCAACGGTGTGCCGCTGGAAGCGCAGGCGCATGAGCAGCTGCGCAACATCGCCGCGATCCCGTTCGTCGGGCCGTGGGTGGCCGTGATGCCGGACGTGCACCTGGGCAAGGGTGCGACCGTGGGCTCGGTGATTCCGACCCGCGGTGCGATCATCCCGGCCGCGGTCGGTGTCGATATCGGCTGCGGCATGGCCGCCGTGCGCACCACGCTGCGTGCCAACGACCTGCCCGATGACCTGCGGCAGCTGCGCAACAGCATCGAGCGCAGCATCCCGGTCGGCAACGGACGCGGCGGCGAGCACCACCGCATGCCCGACAGCATCCACACGCGGCTGGTGCAGTCCGGGCTGGCCGCCGGTCTGGAGAAAATCAAGGACAAGCACCGCAGGATCCGCACCGACAAGCTCGACCGCCAGTTGGGTACGCTGGGCGGCGGCAACCACTTCATCGAACTGTGCCTGGACGAGACGGACACGGTGTGGGTGATGCTGCACAGCGGATCACGCGGCACCGGCAACCTGATCGGCACCTACTTCATCGAGAAGGCGCGCGAGGAACTGGCCCGGCGCGTGCTCGGCTTCCATCTGCCGGACAAGGACCTGGCGTTCTTCATGGAGGGCGAGCCGCTGTTCGATGACTACGTCGAGGCGGTGTCGTGGGCGCAGGACTATGCCCGGCAGAACCGCGAGGCAATGATGTCGCGGGTGCTGGCCGAGATGCGCCACCGGCTGCCGAAGTTCCAGCTGGCAGCGATGGCGGTGAACTGCCACCACAACTACGTGCAGAAGGAGACGCACCACGGCCAGGAACTGCTGGTGACGCGCAAGGGCGCGGTCAGCGCGCGCGAGGGCGAGCTGGGCATCATTCCCGGCAGCATGGGCACGCGCAGCTACATCGTGCGTGGCAAGGGCAACGCGGACAGCTTCCACAGCTGCAGCCACGGTGCCGGCCGGGTGATGAGCCGTGGCACCGCGCGCCAGCAGATCACGCTGGCCCAGCATCGCGAAGCAACCGCGCACGTGGAATGCCGCAAGGACAGCGGCGTGCTGGACGAGTCACCGGCCGCGTACAAGTCGATCGACGACGTGATGGCGGCGCAGCTCGACCTGGTGGACGTGGTGCACACCCTGCGCCAGGTGCTGTGCGTGAAGGGATGATGGAACGGTGCCGGCCACGGCCGGCACCCACCGCGCCTCAATCGTGCTCGACCCCACACCAACCCGGCAGATAGCGCGCGTCGCTGTGCCGTGCATGTTCGGTGGCGGTGGTTACCGCCTGTTGGAAATCGCGGCGGATCAGCTTGCGGGTCATGTGCTGGCGGAAATGATCGGCCCACAGGAACTCGGCGAACGGCTGCACTGATTTGGCGTAGCCACCACGGCGGCGGACCTCGCCGGCCAGCGAACGATGCGGGTCATCGGCCAGGTCCAGCAGCGACTTCGGCATCGCCGACGCTGGCTGGCGTACGCCCTCGGCATCGAACGGATGCGCCCAGCAATAGCGCTCCATCACGGTCCAGAACAGCTTTCGCGGCAGGTGCGAGAGATCGGCCTGGACCACGGTCAGCACGTGTTCGATGCCCTCCTCGTGCAGGGCCAGCGCCAGATGGTGGTGGTCGATCAGGTACAGCCGGTTCGACGGCCCCACCACCACCGGCACCATGTGTCGCCCGAGGTAGCGCTCCTCCCCCTCCTTCGGCAGGTGCTTCCATTGCGCGCGCTTGCGCTGCACTTCCAGCAGGCCCACGCTCATCTGCGTCGGACGCAGTTCGAGGATGGCGACCGGCGAAAGCCGCGGTTCGGGAATGCGGGTCATGGCGTACCTCGTGTGCGGTAGTGGTCAACGGCCTGTTGCACGCTGTGGGTGGTTCCGTCCGGCCCCAGCAAGGCGGCGATGCCGAAGCGCTCCAGCGCCTGCATCGCACGTACCGAGCCCAGCCGGGCGATGACGAACGCGATGTCTTTCTGCTGGCAGAGACCGATCACCTCACGCAGGGTCTGCGCCGCGCTGTAGTCGATCTCGACGATGGCACTGCCCTCCAGCACGATCAGGCCCGGCGCCGGCATCGTCTCCATGCTGGCCAACAGCTGCCGCTTGAAACTGTCGGCGTTGGCGAACAACAGCGGCGCCTGGAACGCCAGCACGGTCACACCGGGCTCGGTCTCGCCACGGCTGCCCGGCCACCAGACGGTGCTGCCCGGCAGGCGTGTCAGCGTCAGCATTGGACTGTGCGCGATCATCCACACACCATGCAGCAGGGCCAGGCCCACGCCGATCGCGATGCCCGACTGGATCGGCAGGCAAACCACCGCCAGGAAGGTCAGCACCGCCAGCAGCGCTTCACCGCGCGCACGGCGAGCGATGTCGATCAGCACGCGCAGGCGGAACAGGCGGACCGCGACGAACAGCAGCACGCCCGCGAGCGCCGCGTCCGGAATGGCGCCAAGCACGTCACCGCCACAGAACGCCAATAGCATCACCAGCGCCGCCGCGATCAACGCCGCCAGCTGCGACGTTGCCCCGGCCTCCACCGCCACCGCGGTGCGCGGCGGGCTGGCATTGACCGGGAACGCACCAAACGCGGCCGAGAGCAGATTGCCTGCACCGACACCGAGGAAATCCTTGTTGACGTCAGGCTCTTCCTCGCCAGGGAACGCACGATCGACGGCGGCCACCTGCATGATGATGACCAGGGTCAACAGCAACGCCAGTGGCACCAGGGTGGTGAAGGTCGCCAGCGCCGGCAGCTGCCAGGCCGGTGGATACGGTGACACCGCGCCGAGCGTCGCCACACCCAGCCGTTCGGCACCGAACCAGGCAACCAGCAGCGTGGCGATGGCCACGGCGATCAGCGCGCCGGGAATGCGCGGATTGATCCGATCGCACAACGCCATCGCCAACAGCACGCCGAAGCTGATCAGGGTCGGCAGCAGTTGTGCCTGCGGCAGCGCCCCCAGCAGTTCATACAGCCGCTCAGGCAGCTCGCTCGACGACAGGCTGACGCCCAACGCCACCGGCAACTGCGAGGCGGCGATATGCACGGCGATGCCACCGAGGAAGCCCGTCACCACCGGCACCGACAGCAGGGCGGCAACCACGCCGATCCGCAGCAGTGCCGCGAGTGCCAGGAACACGCCGACCAGCAGCGCCAGCACCACGGCACTTCCGGCCAGCGCACCAGCCTGCTGCGCGGCCAGGCCGGCCAGGGTGAGTGCGAAGATCGGCGTGATCGTCGAATCGGCGCCAACCGTCAGCCGGCGGTTGCGGCCCAGCAGCACGAAGCCCAGCGTGGCGCCGACGAAGGCGTAGAAGCCCATCTGCGGCTCGAAGCCACCCAGCCGTGCCGTCGCCATCTGTTCGGGCAGGGTGATTGCCGCCAGGGTCACGCCGGCGATGGCATCGCGCGTGGCCTGCGCCGGCCGCCAGCCACGCAGGCCCTGCAAAGGGGCCAGCAGCGATCTGAGGCGGTTTGTTTCATCCATGCCAGGTCCGGGCTGCGTGGCTGCGTTGCGTCCACTATCGGCGTGGGGAAGTGGAAATGGCGTCAGGGGTCAGATCCCTTTCGCAGAAAGGGATCTGACCCCAAAGGCGCCGACCAAGGTCGGCATCTACCGGAACATGCCCGTTCAGCGCGCCACGCTGTCCTCGGCCACCAGCGCATGATGCACGCCGATCCCCGCGCGCACCCCTTCGGCGGTGGCCAGGGTGATATTGCCGACCGTGGTTGCATCGCCTGCGGCGTACACGTTCGGCACCGAGGTCTGCTTCATCGCATCGACCTCGATCAGCACGCCCAGCGGGCTCTCGGCCAGAACGCAGCCCAGCTGCTGCACCAGCGGCGTGGCCATCGCCTGGGTGGCCGGTACGAACAGCGCACGCTGGGCGATGCGGCGGCCATCGGCCAGCTCCACTTCCAGCCAGGTCGGCTGGTCGCCCTGCACACCCAGCACGGGTGACGTCTCGATGTGCACGCCACGCTGCTGCATGGCGGCGCGTTCCTCATCGGTGATCTCCAGACCCATGCTGAAGAACGTGACATTGCCCCAGTCGGCGAACAGCGGCGCCTTGCTGGCGGACATCGGATGGCCACCGAGCAGGCCGATGGCGCCGCCACCGACTTCATAGCCGTGGCAGTAGGGGCAGTGCAGCACGGTGCTGCCCCAACGCTCGGCCAGTCCGGGCAGCGCCGGCAGCTGGTCGACGATACCGCTGGCCAGCAGCAGCTTGCGCGCGGCCAGCACCTGGCCATCGGCGGTATGCACTTCCACGCCTTCGGCGGTGGTACGGGCGTGCTCTGCTTCGGCGTTCACCCAGCGTACCGTGGGATAGCCCAGCAACTGCTGGCGTGCAGTCTTCAGCAGCTCGGCACCACTGATGCCGTCCAGTCCCAGCACACCGTGCGAATGGCTGGCGAAACGGTTGCGCGGCAAACCTGCGTCGATGACGGTGACCGGGCGGCGGGCACGGGCCAGGATCAGGCCGGCGGCGATGCCGGCATAGCTGCCGCCGACGATGAGCACATCAGGATTCATGGTGACCTTCCAGGGAACGGTGATGGGCGAGATGGCGGGCGAAGTCGGCGCCGAGCTGGTCCAGCGTGGTTGCCTGCAGCCGCGCCTCGAGCAGCCGCTGTGCTTCACGTGCGCCTTCGAGCAGGGCGCTGTTGACCAGTTGCTGGATCGGGCAGCCACCGCCGGAATCGCGGGCACCGACCTGGACCAGCGGCGGTGCGCCCACCGCCAGGTAGATGTCATGCAGGGTGATCGCTGCGGCATCGCGGGCCAGCAGGCTGCCGCCGCCATGACCGCGCGTGCTGCGCACCAGGCCGGCCTTGTGCAGTTGCGCCAGCAGGCGGCGGATCACCACCGGATGGGTCGGCAGGCATGACGCCAGCTGTTCGGAGGTGCGCGGCTGGGCATGCCCGACCAGATGCGCCATCACGTGCAGGGCGTCGGAAAGCGGGTTCGCGGATTTCATGTAACAACAATAGTTACATTTAATTCTCCTGTCGAGGGTCTGCTTTCGTTCCATATGGACACATCTGTCCTATGAAATAGTTTCTTCACATCGCTAAACGAAACGCGAATGTGATGCGCGTCGCACTTCAGCGCGTGCGCAGCGGGTCGATACCGCAGTGCCCCTTCCCGAGAGTTCTTCCCCATGAATGCGTCTGTCCGTGCTCCGCGCCTGCAGTCCAAGCTGCTCGGCGCGGTTTCTGTTGGTCTGGCCGTGGTCCTGCTGTGCGCTCTGGCCGGCCTGGCCTCCGCCTGGTTGAAGTTGTCCACCGAGGTTCCACCCGAAGTCGCGCACAGCCGCGATGCCGAACGCCTGCAGCGCGAGTTCCGCGGCCAGGTGCAGGAATGGAAGAACGTGCTGCTGCGCGGCCACGACGACGCGTTGCGCCAACGCCACCTGGACGCCTTCGACAGCGAGGGCCGTCTGGTCGAACAGCTGGCCAAGGGCCTGGTGACGAGCCCGGACGCGCACACGCGTGAACTGGCGCAGGCGTTCATCGGCCTGCACGCGCAGTTGCAGCAGGACTACCACGCGGCGCTGCAGGCCTTCGCCGAGGCCGGCTACGATCCCGCCGCCGGCGACAATCTCGTGCGCGGCAAGGATCGCCCGGTGGCGGCGGCACTGGATGCACTGAGCACGCATGCCACGCAGGTGGCCGAGGCGGCGCTGGCGGCCCGTTCGCACCAGGCGCGGCAGACACTGCTGCTGTGCGCGGCGTTGACCGTGCTGGCTGCCGTGCTGCTGTTGATCGGGCTGGGCTGGTGGCTGCGGCGTGCCGTGGTGCAGCCGGTGCTGGCGGTGGAAGCCGCTGCGCGTGCAGTGGCTGCCGGTGATCTGCAGCACGTTGTGCAGGTGCGCAGCCGCGACGAGATCGGTCGCCTCGCGCAGGCCATGCAGGCGGTGCAGTCGACGCTGCGTGGCGTGCTGGAGGCGCAGGCGGCGATGGCACAGGCGCATGACGCCGGCACCATCAGCCACCGCATGGACGCCCGTGCCTTCCCCGGCGCATTCGGCACGATGGTGGCCGACAGCAACGCGCTGGTCGATGCGCATATCCAGGTCAAGATGCGCGCGATCGCGATCATGGGGCGCTACGCCATCGGCGACCTCAGCCAGGACATGGAGCGGCTGCCGGGCGAGAAGGCCGTGATCACCGAAGCACTGGATACCGCCAAGGCCAATCTGGGCACCATCAATGGCGAGATCCGCCGCCTGGCCGAAGCGGCCGCCGCCGGTGACTTCAGCCAGCGTGGCGACAGCGCACGTTTCGAGCATGATTTCCGCGCGATGGTCGATGGCCTGAACCGCCTGATGCAGGCCACTGAACTGAACCTGGGCGAGGTCTCCAGCATGCTGCGTGCGATCGCCGATGGCCGCCTTGGCGCACGCATGCACGGTGATTTCCAGGGTGTGTTCGCACGCATCGCCGGCGATGCCAACACCACTGCCGCGCAGTTGGCCACCATCGTCACCGACATCAAGCACGCCTCCGGCAACATCCACACGGCTGCGGCGGAGATCGCCGCCGGCAACAATGATCTGTCGCGCCGCACCGAACAGCAGGCCGCCAACCTGGAAGAAACCGCTGCATCGATGGAGGAACTGACCTCCACCGTGCGCCAGAATGCCGAGCACGCCCGCCAGGCCAACCAGCTGGCGATCGGCGCGCACAACGTCGCCTCGCACGGCGGCAACGTGGTCGGCCAGGTGGTGGCAACGATGGGCGCGATCGAAACCTCGTCGCGGCAGATCGCCGAGATCATCAGCGTGATCGATGGCATCGCGTTCCAGACCAACATCCTGGCGCTGAATGCCGCGGTGGAAGCGGCGCGCGCCGGTGAACAGGGCCGCGGCTTCGCGGTGGTCGCCAGCGAAGTGCGCACACTGGCACAGCGTTCGGCCGCTGCGGCGAAGGAGATCAAGTCGCTGATCGAGACCTCGGTGGAACAGGTCGGCCACGGCGCACAGCGGGTGCGCGAGGCCGGTGACACCATGGCCGAGATCGTGGCGTCGGTGCAGCGGGTGACCGACATCATGGCCGAGATTTCGGCGGCCTCGCAGGAGCAGAGCGCAGGTATCGAGCAGGTCAGCCAGACGGTGATCCAGATGGATGGCACCACCCAGCAGAACGCCGCGCTGGTGGAGGAAGCCAGTGCCGCCGCACGCAGCCTGGAACAACAGGCGAACCGGTTGATCGACGCGGTGGATGTGTTCGATCTGTCGACCACGGCGGCAGCGAAGGGCGGGCTGGCGCGCGCGGCCTGAGTGATCCGGTTGCCGGCCAGCGGCCGGCACTACCCGTGTGATGAGCTGTAGTGCCGGCCGCTGGCCGGCAACCTCAGCGCACGTAATCGCTCTGTGCCATCGCGTCGGCCAGGTAGTCGACGAACGAGCTGATCCGCGCCGACACCGCAGTGTTGCGGTAATACACCGCGTGGATCGGCTGGTGTACATCCAGCGTCTGCGCCGCCAGCACTGGCACCAACGTGCCGGCAGTGCGGTCGCGATCGGTGACGAAGTCGGACAGGCAGGTGATGCCGACGCCTTCCACCGCCAGGCGGCGCAGCGTCTCGCCACTGGACACGGCGATGTCCGGGCGCACCAGCAGCAACCCCTCCGACTCACCGGGCAGCGGCCAGCGGTTCAGCGATTCCGGCTCGTTGAAGCTGAGCAGCGTGTGCTGGCCCAGCGCGGCGACGCTGGCCGGTTCACCGTGCCTGGCCAGGTAGGCCGGGCTCGCCACCAACCGCAGTTGGCAACGCCCCAGCGGCCGCGCGTGCAGGGTGGAGTCGGCCAGCGGCCCGATCCGGATCGCCAGATCGGTGCGTCGCTCCAGCAGGTCGATGTAGCGGTCGGAACTGTTCAACTCCAGCTGCACGTCCGGGTAGCGCGCGCGATAACCGGCCACCAGCGGCGCGATCACGTGCAGCACGAACGGCATCGCCGCATCCACCCGCAGGCGCCCGGCCGGGCGCCCGCGGCGCGCCGCCATCTGTTCCTCGGCCGATTCCACCGCATCGACGATCGCGCGCGCATGGCGCAGGAACGCCTCGCCCTCGGCAGTCAGGTGCAGGCGGCGGGTGGTGCGGGTCAGCAGGGTGATCCCCAGCTTGTCCTCCAGCCGCCCCAGCGCGCGGCTCACACCCGAGGGCGTCTGCCCCAGCTGCTCGGCGGCAGCACTGATCGAACCGCTGTCGATCACCGCCAGGAAGGCCTGCATTTCATCAAGCGTCGTCTTCATGCCCCTATTATTGACTGCACAGCAAGAGTGATTGGCGTGAAGACCGGTTTTTCGGCAAAGGTCGGCAGCGCAGACTGCGCAGCCTCTTCCTCCTGCTGGACCCTGTCATGATCCGTGGCATTCCCCTCGCCCTGCTGGCGTTGACCCTCGGTGCCTTCGCCATCGGCACCACCGAATTCGTCATCGTCGGCCTGATCCCGACCATTGCCGGCGACCTGCAGGTCAGCCTGCCTTCGGCCGGCCTGCTGGTCTCGCTGTACGCACTGGGCGTGGCCATCGGCGCACCGGTGCTGACCGCGCTCACCGGCCGCGTGCCGCGCAAGTCGCTGCTGGTTGCGCTGATGGTGCTGTTCACGCTCGGCAACGTCATCGCCTTCCTGGCACCGGGCTACACCTCGCTGATCCTTGCCCGCATCCTCACCGGCCTGGCCCACGGCGTGTTCTTCTCGATCGGCGCGATCATCGCCACCGCCGTAGTGCCGAAGGAGAAGGCCGCCAGCGCGATTGCCATCATGTTCACCGGCCTGACCGTGGCACTGGTGACCGGCGTGCCGCTGGGCACTTTCATCGGCCAGCACCTGGGCTGGCGCGCGACCTTCCTGGCGGTGGCCGGCCTCGGCGTGATCGCCCTGCTCGGCGCGCTGCTGTTCGTACCGCGCAACCTGCCGCAGAGCGCACCGGCCAGCCTCCGCCAGCAGCTGGCCGTGCTGGGCCAGCCACGCCTGCTGCTGGTCTATGCGATGACCGCGCTGGGCTACGGCGGTACCTTCCTGGCCTTCACCTACCTGGCGCCGATCCTGCAGGACGTCACTGGCTTCTCCGCCAATGCGGTCAGCCTGGTGCTGCTGGTGTACGGCGTGTCGGTGGCGATCGGCAATCTGTGGGGCGGGCGCATGGCCGACCGCATGGGTCCGGTGCCCGCGCTGAAGCGCATCTTCGCATTGCTGGCCCTGGTGCTGTTCGTACTCACGTTCACGGCCTACAACACCTGGTTGATGCTGCTGACGGTGCTGGCGCTGGGCGCGGTGGCGTTCGGCAACGTGCCCGGCCTGCAGGTCTACGTGGTCAAGCAGGCGCAGCGCTATGCACCGCAGGCCAGCGACGTGGCCTCGGGCCTGAACATCGCCGCGTTCAACGTCGGCATCGCCATGGGCGCCTCGCTGGGTGGCCTGGTGGTGGAGCACATCGGCCTGATGCATACGCCCTGGCTGGGCGCGCTGGTGGTCGCACTGGCCTACGTGCTGACCGCGCTCAGCGGCCGCCTCGACCGCCGTGATGGCATCGACCACCGCGCCGACGGCATTGCCGCCACCGCGCATTGATTCATGCAATGCACCGTTGCCGGCATGCATGCGGTGCCTGTCCTACCCTCTTCCCTCTGCTACTCCCTTCCCCCGTTGGAGCTTCCCATGACTGTCCCCGCTTTCGGTCTCGGCACCTTCCGCCTCAAAGACCAGACCGTGATCGACTCGGTGCGCAACGCACTGGAGGTCGGCTACCGCGCCATCGATACCGCGCAGATCTACGGCAATGAAGCCGAAGTCGGCCAGGCCATCGCCGAGTCGGGCGTGCCGCGCGATGATCTCTACCTGACCACCAAGGTGTGGATCACCGCGTTCAAGCGCGATGCGCTGCTGGCCAGCCTGCGTACCAGTCTGGAGAAGCTGCGCACCGATCGCGTCGACCTGGCGCTGATCCACTGGCCGTCACCGAATGACAAGGTCGATGTGCCGATGGAGGAATACCTGCCAGCACTGGCCGAGGCCAAGGCGCAGGGGCTGACCCGCGAGATCGGCATCTCCAATTTCACCATCGCGCAGACCCGCAAGGCGATCGAGATCCTCGGTGCCGAAGCCATCGCCACCAACCAGATCGAGATCCACCCGTACCTGCAGAACCGCCTGCTGGTGAAGTTCCTGCAGGACAACGGCATCCACATCACCGCCTACATGAGCCTGGCCTATGGCGAAGTGCTGAAGGACCCGGTGATCCAGGCCATTGCCGGCCGCCACCAGGCCACCCCGGCGCAGGTTGCGCTGGCCTGGGCGCTGCAGCAGGGCTTCTCGGTCATTCCGTCGTCGACCAAGCGCGAAAACCTGGCAGCCAACCTGGAAGCAGCGGCCGTACGCCTGACCGACGAAGACATGGCGCAGATCGCCAAGCTGGATCGCGGCCATCGTTTGGCGAATCCGGAAGGTATTGCCCCGGCCTGGGATTGAGGCATTGTTGTAGAGCCGAGCCCACGCTCGGCTCCTGGCCGCCTGCAGCCGAGCATGGCTCGGCTCTACAGGTAGATGCCGACCTTGGTCGGCGCTGGCCTCTGGTCAGTCGATGACACATCGTGCCGACCAAGGTCGGCACCTACCAAAGGCAGCGCTATCCCTCGCCTTGCAGCAACCACCCACGCATGGCCGCACTGACCTCGTCCGGCTTTTCCATCGGTGCCAGGTGCCCGCAATCAGGCACCACCACCAGCTGCGAATGCGGCGCCAGGGCGTGCATCTCCTCGCTCACCGCCAGCGGCGTGATGCGGTCGTTCGCACCGCAGACGATCAGCAGCGGATCGCGGTAGCCGGCCAGCACGTCATGGCCGTCGCGGCGCTCCAGCGTGCTCTGGCGCAGGAACACTTCGGCGCCCAACCGCGCGGTCATGTCGCGCACACGCTGCACCAGCACGTAGTCGTCCAGCCGAGAAGCATCGATGTAGCTGCGCATCAGCACGTCACCGAAGCCGTGGAATTTTCCCGGCAGGCGCACGCTGGCACGTTGGCTGCGGCGCTGCTCGGCACGTTCCGGCGAATCGGCATGGATCGAGGTATCGATCAGCGCCAGCTGCAGCACACGTTCCGGCGCGATGCGCAGGATCTGCTGGGCGACGAAACCGCCCAGCGAGAAACCGGCCAGCGCAAAGCGTTCCGGCGCCTGCGCCAGCACGTCCTCGGCCACGCCCTGCAGGGTTTCGCCGCGGGTCTGGTCGCCCACCGTGCAATCAGCGATGTCGACCAGGTCAGCCAGCTGTGCGCGCCAGAGCTCGGCATCGTTGAGCAGGCCGGGCAGCAGCAACAGGGGGATACGGTCGGTCATGCGGGTATTGTCGCGCCGGTGCGGTGGCGGCGCCATGCCGCAACGGGCGGTTGCGTTGTAGAGTCGAGCCCTGCTCGACTGCTCCACAGCCAGTCGAGCAGGGCTCGACTCTACAGAAGGCAACGACACGGACGCGACCATGGCAGACCCCTACAACAGCGGTATCCCCTCCCCGCCCGCGCTGCGCTTCGACGATGCGCTGGTCACCACCGCCTTCGAGCTGCCCGGCCATCGCGTCGTGCGCAACCTGGGGGTAGTGCGCGGCATCACCGTGCGCTCGCGTTCGATCGTCGGCAACTTCCTGGGCGGCATCCAGACGCTCTTCGGTGGCAACATCACCATCTACACCGAACTGTGCGAGCAGGCCCGCGAGGAAACCTACCGCGACATGGTCAAGCACGCGCGGCAGCTGGGCGCCAACGCGATCATCGGCATGCGCTACGACGCCACCGACGTGATGACCGGGCTGACCGAGGTGCTGTGCTATGGCACGGCGGTGGTGGTGGAACCATTGCGTTGAAGCTGTAGAGCCGAGCCCATGCTCGGCTCAGGCGGCAATCAAGCCACCGGCGGAACGTCAGGCACCTCGACCTGCTGCACCGGCAGGGTCACCATCATCACCGTCGGGTCATCCGGATCCAGCTTCGTCTTGAAGCCCAGGCTCTGGCACATCGCCAGCATGGTGCTGTTCTCGCGCAGCACCTGGCCTTCGACCACGTCCAGGCCCAGCCACTTGGCGTACTCGATCATGATCGCCATCAACCGCCAGCCGATGCCGTGGCCCTTCAGGTCCGAACGGATCAGGATGCCGTACTCGCCACGGTGGTAATCGGCATCGGCGTGCAGGCGTACCGCGCCCAGCATTTCGCCGCTGCGCGGTTCGATCGCCACCAGCGCGATCGAGCGTGCGTAGTCGAGCTGGGTCAGGCGCGCGATGAACTCGTGGCTGAAGTGCTTCACCGACTGGAAGAAGCGCAGGCGCAGGTCCTCGTCGCTGACGCGGGCGAAGAACGCACGGAACAGCGCATCGTCCTCCGGCCGCACCGGGCGCACGAAGGCACGGCCGCCATCGGACAGCTCGATGGTGCGCTCCCACTCCTTCGGGTATGGGAACACCGAGAAACGCGGGTGGCCGCGGCCCTTGTGCAGGATGCGCGACGGCGCCACCGCCACGCGGGCGTCAAGGGCGAGGATGCCCTTGCCGTCGACCAGCAGCGGGTTGATGTCCAGCGTGCGCACTTCGGGAATGTCGGCGGCCAGTTGTGCCAGCTTCACCAGCGCCAGCGCCAGTGCGCGCTCGTCAGCCGCCGGCACGTCACCGTAAGCCTTGAGGATGCGCGAGGCGCGGGTCTGGCCGATCAGCTCGTGGGCCAGGCGCAGGTCCAGCGGCGGCAGCGCCAGCGCCTTGTCGTTGATCACTTCGACGGCAGTGCCGCCGCGACCGACCACGATCACCGGACCGAACGTCGCGTCATCGGCGATGCCGACAATCAACTCGCGCGCCTTCGGGCGGACGATGGTCGGCTGTACCAGCAGGCCATCGATGCGTGCATCCGGCCGCAGCTGGCGTGCGCGCGACAGGATCGCGTTGGCCGCGCTCTGCACCGCCGGCAGCGTGGACAGGTTCAGGCGCACGCCATCCACTTCCGACTTGTGCGGAATATCCGGCGAGAGAATCTTCAGTGCGACCGTGGCACCGCGCTCCAGCAGCGGCTGCGCCAGATCCATCGCCTCGTGCGCATCGCGCGCATGCATCACCGGCGCGGACGGAATGCCATAGGCCTTTAGCAGTTCATGGGTGGCCAGCGGGTCCAGCCACTGCTGGCCGTTGGCCAGTGCGGCATCAACCAGCGTGCGCGCGGCGACCGTGTCGACGCTGAAGTCCTGCGGCAGGCTGGGCGGCGTTTCCATCAACGCGTTCTGCGCTTCGCGGTAGCGCACCAGGTGCTGGAAGCCACGTACGGCTTCGGCCTCGGTCGGATAGGTCGGCACCCGTGCCGCGTTGAGCGTGGCGGTAGCCTGGTCGTCGTTGCCCAGCCACACCGCGAACACCGGCTTGTCGCGATGATGGCGGGGGCGCAGGCCGAGCGTGCGGGTGAGCGCTTGCGCGGCGTCCGCCGATGAGGTGAACGCGGTCGGCACGTTCACCACCATCACCGCGTCATTCTCGTTGTCGGCCAGCAGCGCTTCGATGGCCGCGGCATAGCGATCACCATCGGCGTCGACCACGATGTCGACCGGATTGCTGCGCGACCAGCCCTGCGGCAGCACCGCGTCGAGTTTCTCGACGGTGCTGTCGGACAGGTTGGCCAGCGTGCCGCGCAGCGCGATCAACTGGTCCACCGCAAGGCGACCCACGCCACCACCGTTGCTGAGGATGGCCAAGCGGCGACCGGGGAACGTCCCCAACCGACCCAGCGACTCGGCGGCGGTAAACAGTTCGTCCAGCGCCCCCACGCGCAGCAGGCCGGCGCGGTTGAAGGCCGCGCCGTACACATCATCGGCGCGGGCCAGGGCCTGCACATGGGTATCGCGGCTGCCCGGCTGCACACGCTCGGCGCGGCCGGACTTCACCACCACCACCGGCTTGGCGCGGGCCGCGGCACGCGCGGCCGACATGAACTTGCGCGCGTCCTTGATCTGCTCGACGTAGAGCAGGATGGCGCGGGTGCGGTAGTCGGTGGCGAAGTAGTCGAGCAGGTCGCCGAAGTCGACGTCCATCGTGTCGCCCAGCGAGACCACGGCGGAGAAGCCGACCGAGCGCGCCACGCCCCATTCCACCAGCGCGGCGGCAATGGCCGAGGATTCGGAGATCAGCGCGAGGTCACCGGCCTGCGGGAAGTGCGCGGCGATGCTCGCGTTGAGCCGTGCATGTGGTGCGATCACGCCCAGGCAGTGCGGGCCGAGGATGCGCAGGCCATGCTTGCGCGCCACCGTCTCGACCTGTTCCGACAACGAGCCCGGGCCTTCGCCCAGGTGCGCGGTGAGGATGATCGCCGCCTGCACGCCACGTTCGGCGGCGGTGCGCACCACCTGCGGCACGATCGCCGCCGGTGCGGTGATCACCACCAGGTCGGGCACCCAGTCCAGGTCCTTCAAGCGCTTGACCGTGCGGATGCCATCGATCTCGGCATGCCGCGGATTGATCCACGCCACCTTGCCGGGGAAGCCGGTGCCGCGCAGGTTGCGCATCACCGCGCGCCCGGCCGAGCGCTCGCGCGGGCTGCCGCCGATCACCGCGACCGACTGCGGACGGAACACGGACTGCAGGTGGTAGGTACTCATGCGCCTACGGTACACGGACCGGCGCATCGGGCGCATGATCCAGCGCAAGGCCCCGGTCTCCGGGGTCGGATCCCTTCGCACAGCGATGGGCTCTGACCCCTGCGTGCCGACCAAGGTCGGCACCTACCGGAGCACGGTGGTTCCGGCTTACAGCAACGTGCCGTGCAGGATCATCGCCGCGATGCTGAAGTAGATCACCAGGCCGGTCACGTCCACCAGGGTGGCCACGAACGGCGCCGAAGCGCTGGCCGGGTCGAAGCCGAGCCGCTTCAGGATGAAGGGCAACATCGAGCCGGACAGCGAACCGAAGGTGACGATGCCGACCAGCGCGGCGCCGATGGTGATCGCCAGCAGGATCCAGTGCTCGCCGTAGTCATGCAGGCCGCCCAGCTGCCAGATCACGATGCGCACGATGGCCAGGCAGCCGAGGATGGCGCCCAGCACCATGCCGGTCGGGATTTCGCGCAGGGCCACCTTCCACCAGTCGCGCAGGCGCAGTTCGCGCAGCGCCAGGCTGCGGATCAGCAGCGAGGTGGCCTGCGAGCCGGAGTTGCCACCCGAGCTCATGATCAGCGGGATGAACAGGGTCAGCACCACCGCGCGTGCCAGTTCGTCTTCGTAGTGCTGCATCGCGCTGGCGGTCAGCATCTCGCCCAGGAACAGCACGCTCAGCCAGCCGGCGCGCTTGCGCAGCATCTCGAAGAAGCCGATCTGCATGTACGGCTTGTCCAGCGCCTCCATGCCGCCGAACTTGTGCGCGTCCTCGGTGGATTCCTCGATCAGCGCATCGAGCACGTCGTCCACGGTGACGATGCCGAGCATCTGCTGCTGCGCGTCGACCACCGGAATCGCCAGCAGGTCGTGGCGGCGGATCAGCCGTGCCACTTCTTCCTGGTCCATCAGCGCATCCACGGTCACCGGCGGATTGACCTGGGCCACGTCCAGGATAGATTCCTCGGGCAGGCCGGTGATCAGCCGGCGCATGGTCACCACCTGCTGCAGCTGCTGGCTGGCCGGCTCCAGCACGTAGATCGCGTACACCGTCTCGCGGGTGCGCTCGACCTGGCGGATGTGCTGCAGGGTCTGCGCCACGGTCCAGCTGGCAGGCACCGCCACGTACTCGGTGGTCATCAGCGCGCCAGCGGTGTTCGGCGGGTAGCTGAGCAGCTTCTGGATGGCCTGGCGGGCGTCGGTGCCCAGCAGTGGAATCAGCCGCGCGCGCTCTTCTTCGTCCAGCTCGTGGACGATGTCGGTGGCCCGGTCGTCGGCCATCAGGCCCAGCAGCGCCGCAGCCCGCGCCGGTGGCAGCGCGGCCACCAGCTCACCGCTGCGATGCAGCTCCGGCGCTTCGAGCATCTTCACTGCACGCGGCAACGGCAGCGCAGCCAGCGTTTCCGCGGCGCGGGTCAGTTCCAGCGTGTTGAGGAATTCCACCGCGTCGGCGGTGTTGTAGTTCGCCAGCGGTGCGGCCAGTGCGGCGGCATCGGCCACCGGGCGCAGCAATTGCTTCTGGTTCATCGGTTTTGCCTTGTGGGGGTGCGACCTCGCGCAACGCCAACGCAGGCAAACCGTCCCGATGTCAGGCGGTGGCCATCGCTGGCGTCGAACGAGGTCGACTTCTACTGTCGCTGGACATGGGTTGGGGACTCCGGGATGCGTATGCCGACGGACGCGCCGCCAGCGGCGGGCAGTCTGGACCCGTGGGCCATGCAGGTCAACCCGGCAGCCCTGCACCGACGCCCGGCCGGTTGTTCTCGTGCGTACACAGACCGGCGCGCATAATGTCGCGGTGGTGCTCACCACGCCCTCCCCCACCCGAACGGACGCACAGCGGGCTCCCCCGATGACCAGGTATTCCCATGCATAGCGGTGGTCTGGAACTGGCCCTGGTGCTGCTGCTGGCGGCGGTCATCGCCGTGCCGGTGTTCAAGAAATTCGGCTTCGGCGCGGTGCTGGGCTACCTGGCGGCCGGCGTGGTGCTGGGCCCGGACGGGCTGGGCTTCGTGCAGGACGCCGACCGCATCCTCGGCGCCGCTGAGATCGGCGTGGTGATGCTGCTGTTCGTGATCGGTCTGGAACTGTCGCCGGCACGCCTGAAGGTGATGCGGCGCTCGGTGTTCGGCGCCGGTGCGGCACAGGTGGCGCTGTCCGGGCTGGTGCTGGGGGGATTGCTGCTGCTCGATCACTTCCAGTGGAAGAGCGCGCTGGTGGTGGGCGTGGCGCTGGCGCTGTCATCCACCGCGGTGGGCCTGCAGCTGCTGTCAGAACACAAGGCGATCAACAGCGACCATGGCCGGCTGGGTTTTGCCATCCTGCTGTTCCAGGACCTGATCGCGATCCCGCTGCTGGCGGCCATCCCGCTGCTGGGCGGGGTGAAGAACGAGACCCTGCGCATCGAGGATGCGATGGTGGCGCTGGGTGCGCTGGCAGTGGTGATCCTGTGCGGGCGACCGGTGCTGCGCAAGGTGTTCAGCATCATCGCGCGCACCCGCAGCCCGGAAGTGTTCACCGCCACCGCCCTGCTGGTGGTGCTGGGTACCGCCTGGTTCATGCAGGAAGCCGGCCTCAGCCCCAGCCTGGGCGCCTTCCTGGCCGGGGTGCTGCTGTCCGATTCGGAGTTCCGGCACGAGCTGGAAGCACAGATCGAGCCGTTCAAGGGCCTGCTGCTGGGCCTGTTCTTCATCGCGGTGGGCATGGGCATCGACCTCGACCGCATCGCCGCCGAGCCCTGGCTGATCGCGGCGGGCGTGGCGATCCTGCTGGTGGTCAAGTTCGGCCTGCTGTACGTGATCGGGCGCATCGCCAGGCTCAGTTCACGGCAGTCGTTGCTGCTGGGCAGCGTGCTGTGGCTGGGCGGCGAATTCGCCTTCGTGGTGTTCAACGAAGCGCAGCGCGCGCACCTGCTGGGCAACGCCAACCATGACCGGCTGGTGGCGATCGTCGGCCTGTCGATGGCGATCACGCCGCTGCTGATGATCGCGCTGCTCAAGCTGCTCGGCCAGGAAAAGGCCGCACCGCGCC
The DNA here is from genome assembly GCF_040984485.1 of Stenotrophomonas sp. WED208. Lineage (NCBI taxonomy): Bacteria > Pseudomonadati > Pseudomonadota > Gammaproteobacteria > Lysobacterales > Lysobacteraceae > Stenotrophomonas > Stenotrophomonas sp. WED208. The sequence continues at coordinate 139,677 of NZ_JAZARB010000001.1, read as the reverse complement.
AGGCGGCCGAGGCTGACAAGGTAGCGCCGGACAACCGGCCCAAGGTGCTGATCGCCGGCATGGGCCGCTTCGGCCAGGTGATCGCGCGCCTGTTGACCGCGCAGAAGGTGCCGTTCGTGGCGCTGGAGGCGAACCCGGACACCGTGGCCGACCTGCGCCGCTTCGGCAACCAGCTGTACTACGGCGACCCGACCCGGCCGGAGATGCTGCGCGCGGCCGGCGGCGAGCACATCGATGTGTTCGTGATCACCGTGGACGACCCGGAAACCAACCTGCGCGCGGTGCGCATGGTGCGCCGGCTGTACCCGGACGCGACGGTGCTGGCGCGTGCACGCAACCGCCAGCATGCGTGGCGCCTGATGGACATGTCGGCCGAGCCGTTCCGCGAAGTATTCGGCACCAGCCTGGAAATGAGCGGGCGCGTGCTGACCGCGCTCGGCGTTGCACCGAACGTGGCCGAACGGCATGTGCAGCGTTTCCGCGAACACGACGAACAGCTGCTGCGCGATCAGTACCTGGTCTACGACGACGAGGCCGCGGTGATCCAGACCTCGCGCGATGCACGCAACGACCTGATGCACCTGTTCGAGGCCGACGCGGAAAGCGACGGCGACAAGGAGCGCTGACGGCACCCACCCGATCAATGGTGGACCCGGTAGCGCCGGCCGCTGGCCGGCAGCCTCGGGATCCCGGAGGTTTCATGAGGTTGCCGGCCAGCGGCCGGCACTACCCGCAGCAGATTCCGGCAGCGCGGTGTCGGGGTCAGAGCCCTTTCCCTTGGAAAGGGATCCGACCCCGGCCTGTCAGCCGTTGTCGCGCAGGAACCGCGCCATCGACGAAACGCCCGGCACGCGCGGTTCGAACTCGCCAGCAACGTCGATGAAGCCGCGCATCACCGCGATCTCGCGCGGGCTGCGGTTGAGGCTGTCGCGCACTTCCGGATCGGCACCGGCGCGCAGCAGGCGCTGCACCAGCAGTGGCAGGCCGTGCAGCGCGGCCAGATGCAGCGGGCCGAAGCCGCGCGGATCACGCACGTCCAGGCTGACGTCCTCGTCCAGCAGGCGCTCCACCGCCGCCATCACCACCTGCTCGTCGCACGCGGTACCCGGCTCGGCGCGTGCGCCCAGCAGCAGCAGCAGCGGCGTGACCGAACCGGCAGCGGCCTGGTCCGGTTCGGCACCGGCCAGCAGCAGGGTGTCGAGCAGGGCCAGCAGGCGCGAGCGATCGCGCGCACTGAAACCGTACAGGGCAGCGCAATGCAGCGGCCCCAGCTGCTGCGCGTCACCGGCATGCACGTCGGCACCGGCGGTGAGCAGGCGCGCGACGATGTCCGGCAGGCCCAGCGCCGAGGCCAGCATCAGCACGGTCACCCCACCCGGCAGGCGGTGTTCCAGCTTGGCGCCGGCATCGAGCAGGGCCGACACGATATCCACCTGGCGCATGCTGACCGCCGCCGACAGCGGCGTCGCACCACTGGCCGCGGCGTGCTGCGGATCGGCGCCACGCGCCAGCAGCAGGTCGGTCACCGCCAGATGGCCACCACCGGCCGCACGCAGCAGCGCGGTGCAGCCCTGTGCATCAACCGCATCAACGGCGAAGCCCAGATCGATCAGGCGACGCACCGCATCCACGTCACCGGCCATCGCGGCGGCCGGCAGATCGGCCTCGCGCAGGGTACGGCGCGGCAACGGCCACACCCGCCAGTCCAGCCAGTCGGCCAGGTCACGGCGACCGATCGACAGCGCCACACCCAGCGGCGTCTGGCCGTCGGCGGCACGTGCTTCCGGCGAGGCGCCGTGCTGCACCAGCAGCTTCAGCGCGCCTTCGCGGGCCAATGCGGTGGCCAGGTGCAGTGCGGTCATGCCATGGCTGTCGCGTGCTTCGCGATCGACACCGGCCTTGAGCAGGGCCTGCTGCAGGCGCAGCCAGCCCAGACGCACCGCCAGCGACAGCGGCGGATCACCCGCCGGCGAGGCCGCGAACGGATCGGCGCCACGTTCCAGCAGCTCCAGTGCCAGCTGTTCCAGGCCACGGGCGGCCTGGTCGTGCTGCGCACAGGCGGCCAGGAAGCGCGCCAGGCCACCGCGTCCGGCCGGGGACAGGCCCCGCTGCAGCATCACCTGCAGCGCAGGCACCGCGTCGATGCCGCGCGACAGCAGCGCGAACATCGGCGTGTCGGCGCAGGCGTCACGCACATAGGGATCAGCGCCGTGGCCGAGCAGCCAGTCGACCGCACGCGGCTCCAGTGCCAGTTCCGGATCGAGCAGCAGGCCACCCAGTTCTTCCGGCTGGCACAGCTTGGCCAGCGCCGCCATGCCATCGGTGTTGCCGAAGCCCAGTGCCTCGCGCAGCAGGGTCAACGGCGGGCGGTCCGGCAGCAGGCCGCTGGCGCTGGCCGCTTCGCCACGCTCGGCCAGGCCATCGCTGACCGCAGCCGGCAACGGATAGGACGGGTCCAGCAGGGCCACGATCGCCCAACGACCGGCTTCGGCGGCGTAGTCCACCGCACGGCGGCCGACCGGATCGGTGGCATCGGCGGCGATGCCCAGTTCAACCAGGCGCTTGATCAGCAGCGGCGAGACATCTTCGGCCATCGCTGCCAGCTGCACCGCGTTGCGGCCTTCGCCATCCACCGCGACCAGGTCCGGCTTGTGCGGCAGCAGATGCTCGATCACGGCAGCGCGACCGGCACGGGCCGCTTCCAGCCACGGCGTACGGCCCAGCGCATCGCGCGCTTCCAGATTGGCGCCGGCACCCAGCAGCACGCCGATGATCTCGACGTGGCCAGCCAGTGCGGCCTCATGCAGCGCGCTGCGGCGCTGGCGATCACGCGCGTCGGCCCGCGCCTTGTGCTTGAGCAGCAGCTGCACGCCGGCCGGATCGTCGTCTTCGGTGGCGGCCGCAGCCAGCAGCACCGGGGTGCCTTCGGCAGGCTCGCTGCGTGCACCGCGTTCGAGCAGGAACCGCGCCAGGCGCCAGTTGCCAACCTGGCAGGCCACCGCCAACGGCGACCAGCCATCGTGGTTCAGTGCGTCGACTTCGGCTGCGGCATCACGCAGCAGCGCGGCCACACCCGGGTCGGAGCTGCGCGCAGCATGGTGCAGCGGGGTGTTGCCATCGCTGTCGGTGGCACGCGAATCGGCGCCGTTGGCGAGCAGGGTCATCACCGCTTCGGGGCGGCCATGCCAGCTGTCACGGGTGGCGGCCAGCAGCGGGGTCATGCCCCGGTGCGGCGCATTCACGTCGACGCCGCGGGCAATCAGCTCGCGCAGCAGGCGCAGGTCCGGCAGTACTGCGGCCAGTACGGCCAGGCTGCGCTGGTCGCGCCAGTTGGGGTCGGGCAGCGCATAGGGATCGGCACCGGCCTGCAGCAGCTGCAGGCCACGGTCGATGCGGCCCTGGCGGGCGGCTTCATACAGGGCCGGGGTCAGCTCCTGCGGCGCCATCGCCTCCAGCGGCGCGGTTTCGGTGGCGGCAGCGAACATCGGTTCGCGCTCGCTGCTGGCCGCGGTCAACGGGCTCGATCGCAGCGACACCAGCGGCGCCGGCGCCACCCGCTGCAGCAGCAGGTGCAGCAGTGGCGACAGCACCACCACCGCCAGCGCGGCGGGCCAGCGCGCGCTCTCCGGCAGCAGGCCCGGCCAGGCCGGCAGCACCACCAGTGCGGACAGCGCGATCACCAGCGCGGCCACGCCCAGGCCACGCCACGCGGTCAGGTCGCGCCCGGCCAGCGCCTGCCAATGCTGGGCCAGGCTGCCGTCCAGGCGTTCAACGTCGTTCCACAACGGCCAGGTACGCCATGCCGCCAGCAGGCCGGCACTGACCAGCACGCTCAGGCCCAGCACCGCGGCCAGGCTGCCGCTGTCGCGCAGCGCCGCCAGCGGCCAGGCCAGCAGCAGCGCCAGCAGCAGCGGTGCGGCCGCCCACAACGCCAGCAGCGCCGGCAGGTCCTGGCGCGCGACGACCTTCAGCGGCAGCAGCGCACGGCTGCGACGCCACCACGACACACCCAGCGCGAACGCGGGCTGCGCCAGGGCGGCGAGGATCGCACCTGGAACGCCACCCACGGCAGCGCCCAGCGCCAGTACGGCGCCAACGGCGAAGGCGATCGACAGGACGCGCGGACGGGAGGCGTCAGTCATAGTGCCGCGGCATCAGACTGGCCACCGACGGCGGCACCTGCAGGTAGAACCCGCGTTCGCTCATTTCGCTGCGGACCTTGTCCGGATCGGCCTGGGCCAGGCGGCGCTGGGCATCCAGGGCCACGTCCAGGACGAAGGTGAGCGCACCCAGCGAGGTGAGCAGCGGCGCGGGCAGCGCGCTGAAATCATCGCGTCGGGGAACGTAGACGTAGGTGTCGGGCTTGAGTTGGCTTTTATAGACGTAGGCGTGCATGTCCGCGGGACAATAACCCGGGAAGAGCCATGATTGTGTCGGAAAGCCGACACCGGGGAAAGCCGTCAGCCGACGATGGCGGCGTGATCGACGGCGTTTCCCCAGCGGGGTTCAGCAATGTGGCGGCGGCGTTCAGGCAGCGCCGCCGCCACACGGGCGCTTACTTGACCTTGGCGTAGGTGCCCTTCAGCGCCACACCGGCGACGAAGGTGCCGGCCCAGCACTCGTAGTTGGTCGTGCTCTTGAACTCGTTCTTCTTGTAATAGCTGACGATGTCGACCACCGCGTTGGCGCCGCGCGACCTGGCGCCGTCCTGCAGCGCGCGCAGCGCCGACAGCGCAACCCAGCGGCAGGCCTCCGCGTCGCTCTTGTTGGCGGCGTTGGTCTTCTTGTTGGTCACGTCTTCGCCCAGGCGCTGCTGCACGCTCACCGGCTGTCCCGCCAGGTAGAAGCGCACGCTGCCGTCGATGCCGGCGTCCTTGGCAGCCTGCGAGCTGACCAGCTCCTGCAGGGACTGCTCGACGCGGGTATCGCGGGCGGAGGCGGTGGAGGTCAGGGCCAGCAGCGCGGTGGCCGTAGCGATCATCAGGGTGCGGCGCATCGGAACATCTCCTTGTCGAGGGTGCGGGTGGGTAGCGGAAACAGTGCAGTGGGGCGGTGGATCACTCGCGCCAGCGGCGGAACACCAGCGAGGTGTTGATGCCGCCGAAGGCGAAGTTGTTGCTCATCACGTATTCGGCCTGCAGTTCGCGGCCTTGGCCGGTGATGAAGTCGAGCTGGCCACAGCGCGGATCGACCTCGGCCAGGTTCAGGGTGGGCGCGAACCAGCCGGCGCGCATCATCTCGATGCTCAGCCAGGCCTCGAACGCGCCACAGGCACCCAGCATGTGGCCGACGTAGCTCTTCAGCGAGCTGATCGGGATGCGGCTGCCAAACACCTGCGCGGTCGCCTGGGTCTCGGCGATGTCACCGTGGTCGGTGGCGGTGCCGTGGGCGTTGACGTAGTCGATCTGCGCCGCGTCCAGCCCGGCATCCTCCAGCGCCAGGCGCATGGCATGGGCCATGGTGTCGGCACTGGGCTGGGTGACGTGCTGGCCATCGCTGTTGGTGCCGTAGCCGACCACCTCGGCAAGGATGGTGGCGCCACGCGCCTGCGCGTGCTCCAGGTCTTCCAGGATCAGCGTGCAGGCGCCCTCGCCCAGCACCAGGCCATCACGGCCGGCATCGAACGGGCGCGGGGTGGTCTGTGGTGCATCGTTGCGCACGCTGGTGGCGAACAGGGTGTCGAACACCGCCGCGGCGGTGGCATCGAGCTGCTCGGCACCGCCGGCCACCATCACCGTCTGCTTGCCGCTGCGGATGGCCTCATAGGCCGCGCCCACGCCCTGGCTGCCCGAGGTGCAGGCACTGGAGGTGGTGTAGACGCGTCCGGACAAACCAAAGAACACACCGATGTTGACCGGCGCGGTGTGGCTCATCATCTTCAGGTAGGTGGTGGCACTGATGCCTTCGGTGGTGAATTCGTTGAGCATGCGCCCGAATTCGCCGGTGGCCTCGTGGCTGCCCGAGGACGAGCCGTAGGCCACGCCGGTACGGCCACTGCGCAGCACCGGGTGCTCGTGCAGGCCAGCCTCGCGCAGTGCCACCTCGGTGGCGCGCACCGACATGATCGCGACCTTGCCCATCGAGCGGGTGGTCTTGCGGTTGTAGTTCGGCGGCAGCTCGAAGTCCTGCGCCGGGGCGGCCAGCTTGGTGTTCAGGCCAGCGTAGACATCCCATTCGGGCATCGTGCGCACGGCATTGCGGCAACTGCGCAGGTGCGCTTCGATGGTCGGCCAGTCATGCCCGAGTGGGCTGATGGCGGCAGCACCGGTGACCACCACGCGACGATCGGCGGCCATCAGAGCATGCCTCCGTTCACCGAGATCACCTGGCGGGTGATGTAGCCGGCCGGCTCGGACAGCAGGAATGCAACCGTGGCCGCCACTTCGTCCGGACGACCGACACGGCCTGCGGGAATCAGTTTGAGCGCGTGTTCAACCACTTCGTCGTTGAGCATTTCGGTCTCGATCAGGCCCGGGGCCACGCAGTTGACGGTGATCTGGCGGCTGGCCAGTTCCAGCGCCAGCGCCTTGGTGGCACCGATGATGCCGGCCTTGGCGGCGCTGTAGTTGACCTGCCCGCGGTTGCCTGCCAGGCCGGACACCGACGACAGGGTGACGATGCGACCGGGCTTGCGCCGCCGCACCATCGGCATGATCAACGGATGCAGTACGTTGTAGAAGCCATCCAGATTGGTGTGGATCACCTGGTCCCAATCGTCCGCCGACAGCGCCGGGAAGGCGCCATCACGGGCGATGCCGGCGTTGCAGACCACGCCGTAGTACGCGCCGTGCGCTTCGACATCGGCCTCCAGCGCGGCGCGTGCGGCCTCGCGGTCGGCTACGTCGAACGCCAGCACGCGGGCCTGCTGGCCCAAGGCCTGGATCTCGGCCACCACGGCCTGTGCTTCTTCCAGGCGGCTGCGGCAATGCACCACCACGTCGAAGCCATCGCGCGCGATGCGCAGCGCAATGGCCCGGCCGATGCCCCGGCTGGCGCCGGTCACCAGCACACTTCGATTCCCTGTCATGCCTGTCCACTCTCCAGATAGGCCATCGCGTCGGCCGGCTCGAACACCGACACGTTGGCTGTCGCCCATTCGTCCTCGCCCGCCAGGATGCGGCAGGCGAACATCCCCAATCCATTGTCGCCCAACAGCTCGCAGCGCGCCTGTACGCGCAGCCGGGTGCCACTGGGAAAGCCGCTGCAGCGGCTGCTGTAGCGCCGGCTGCCAAGCAGGAAGCCGAGCTGCGGCGGATTGCCGGCCGCACGTGCACGGCAACCGGCCCAGGCCGCGATGGCCTGCGCCATGTATTCGATGCCGACCCACGCCGGCACTTCGCCGTTCTCCACGAACAGCCCGGTTTCGGGCACCACCAGTTCGGCCTCGATGGCCTCCTGGTCCCACTGCGTGATGCGCTCCAGCAGGCACATGTCCTGGCGGTGCGGCACCACGTCCTCGATCGCGTACAGGGTGTTCATCGGCGCTCCAGCGCCAGCACGGCATTGCTGCCGCCGAAGGCGAACGAATTGCTCAGCACCCGCCGCGGCGCCTGCGCCAGGCAGGAGCCCGGCGCGACCAGCGGCAGCACCGGCAGTGCGGGGTCGGCCACGCCGTCCCACCAGTGCGGTGGCAGCTGCTGCTGCGGGTTCTCGGCCAGCAGGATCCAGCACAGCGCTGCCTCGATCGCACCCGAAGCGCCCAGCGTATGGCCGGTCAACGGCTTGGTGGAGCTGGCCGGTACGCCATTGCCCAGCACCTGCGAGACCGCCAGGCTTTCCATCGCATCGTTGTGCCCGGTGGCCGTGCCATGCAGGTTCACGTAGTCCACTTCGTCGGCGCCCCAGCCCGCACGCAGCAGTGCCTGCTGCAGCGCGTCGATGGCGCCCAGCCCCTGCGGATCCGGCGCCGACATGTGATGGGCATCAGCCGATTCGCCCCACCCGGCCAGGCACACCGGACCCGGCTCGCGGGTAAGCAGGAACAGCGCGGCGCCCTCGCCGATGTTGATGCCGGCGCGGTGCTGCGAGAACGGATTGCAGCGCAGGGCCGACACCGATTCCAACGCGCTGAAGCCGGCCACGGTGAAGCGGCACAGCGAATCGGCACCGCCGGCAATCACCGCATCGACGATGCCGGCGCGCAGCATGCGCGCGGCCGACATCAGCGCCTTGGCGCTGGACGAACAGGCGGTGGACAGGGTCCATGCCGGCCCCTGCGCGCCGCTGCGCTGGCGCACGAACTGCGCGGCGGTGCCCATTTCCTGCTGGGCATAGTCGAACCCGGTCGGCCACTGGCCCTGCTCGGCGTGGCTGCGCAGGGCCTGCTCGGATTCACCGATGCCCGAGGTGCTGGTGCCCAGCACCACCGCCACGCGCTCGGCGCCATGGCGGGCGATCGCGGCGGCCACTGCCGGTGCGATCTGCGCCAGTGCCACGTCCAGTAGCGCGTTGTTGCGCCCGCGCAGCGGCACCGGCAGGTCCTCCAGCGCCGGCAGCGGCGTGCGCACTTCGCCCAGTGCCAGGGTGCGCCCCGGCAGCAGGCTGTCGTTGTCGCTGAGGCCGCCCGGCACATCGGCGAACATGGCCGAGGTCACCGCGGCGCGGCCATCGCCGAGCGCACAGACCACGCCCAGGTCGTTCAGGTAGATCGGTGCACTCATCGGTCCGGCCCGGCCATGTCGATCGATTCGATGCGCAGCGCGTAGCCTTCGGCGCGGTTGTCCAACTGCACGCTGCCATCGTCCAGGCGCTGCAGCTGCAGCCACACCGTGCCGTCGCGCGACAGGCTGCGCTGATGGCCGTCATCGCTGACCTGCCAACCTGCCGGCAACGCGGCGGCGATGGCCGCGGTCGGCCACAGCGCGAACTGCAGGTCATCCAGTACGCGCTCGGCACGCACCTGCGGCGGCAGCCACGGCGCGCGCTGCTGGGTCAGCTGCTGGCCGTCCCACTGCAGGCGCACGCCAGTCTGGCCCATCGCCTGCACCGCCAGCTGCACCTGCTGCGCATCGGCTTCCAGCAGAGCATCCAGGTCGCGCTCATGCGTGCCGAAGCGGAAATGCAGCTGCTGCTGCAGCGCCAGCGGCGCCGGCAGGCTGGCCGGTGACAGGCGCAGCGGCGGCAGCTCCACCAATGGCTTGGGCATGCGGCCGGCACACGCGGCCAGCAGCAGGCACAGCAGCAGCGCTGCAGTACGGGCGATCAGGCGCTGCACAGCTGCTCCAGCACGCGCATACGGCGGCCGCTTTCGTCGGCCACGTACGGGTTGTTGGTGTCCCAGGCGTAGCCGGCCAGGATGGAGCTGATCATGTCGCGCACTTCAGGCTGCTGCTGCGGGTGGTAGATGATCTTCTGGAAACCGCCTTCGTACCAGCTTTCGACGAAGCGGCGGAAGGTCTTCACACCGGCGCGCAGCGGGATCGAGAAGTCGGCTTCCCAGTCGACGGTTTCGCCGGCATAGCGGCGCGCCAGGCACTCGCTGGCCAGCTGCGCGGACTTGAAGGCGATGGTGACGCCGGAGGAGAACACCGGGTCGAGGAACTCGCCGGCATTGCCCAGCAGGGCGTAGCCCGGGCCCCACAGCGAACTGACATTGGCCGAGTAACCGGTGATCCGCCGCACCGGCAGCACCGCCCATTCGGCGTTGGCCAGCAGCCGGGTCAGGTTGGGGTCCTCGCCGACGATGGCCTGCAGCTTCTGCAGGTCGTCGCCTTCGTAGCGCTCGAAGAACGACGGCTCGGCGACCACGCCCAGCGAGCAGCAGCCGTTGGAGAACGGGATCGTCCAGTACCAGACGTCGATGTGCTCGGGATGGGTGGTGATCAGGATCTTGTTGCGATCGAAGTCCGCTTCGGCCGGAATGTTGTCGCGCACGTGGCAGAAGATCGCCCCGCGCACCGGGAAGTTGGACGGCGATTCCAGCTGCAGCAGGCGCGGCAGCAGGCGCGCGAAGCCGGAGGCGTCGAGGATGAAATCGGCCTCGATGCGGTACTCGCTGCCATCCGGACGACGCACGGTGACCGCCGGATGCTCGCCCGGCTCGACCGCAAGCACTTCATCGCCGAAGCGCAGCGTAGTGCCCATGCGCTCGGCACCGCGCGCCAGCACGTTGTCGAAGTCGGCGCGCTGCACCTGGTAGGTGGTACCCCAACCGGGCGAGAACTTCTTCCTGAAGTCGAACGCGGTACGCGCCTCGCCATGCACGAAGGCGGCGCCGTTCTTGTGCTGGAACCCGGCCTCGACTACGTCCTGCAGCAGGCCTGCCGCTTCGATGTACTCCATGCTCTGCGGCAGCAGGCTTTCACCGATCGAGAAGCGCGGGAACTGCTGACGCTCCAGCATCAGCACCTGGCGACCCTGCTGGCGCAGCATCGCGGCGGCCACCGAGCCGGCCGGGCCCGCACCGATGATCAGGATTTCAGTACGTTCGACAGCATCCACAGCAGTATTCATCGGTGCGTCCTTGTTGCTCGATCAAGTGGAAGGAAGGAAGTCGGGAAACAGGCTCAGGCCGACGGCAGGTCGTGCGGCGGCGGCCTGAACAGCGGCGAGATCAGCCAGACCAGGCCGATGCCGAACAGCAGGGTCAGGCCGAACGCGCGCAGCGCCGGGGTCTGCGACAGGCCCAGCAGGCCGAACGACAGCCAGGTGCTGGCCGCGCCCACGCACACTGCCAGCCAGGCGCTGGCATCGCCACGGTGCTCGATCAGGAAGATGCCGTAGTCGATGCCCATGCCCAGCAGCAGCATCAGTGCCAGCACGTTGAACAGCTGCAGCGGCTGGCCGAACAGACCCAGCAGGCCCAGGGTCAAGGCACCGGCAATCAGGGTCGGCGCGAACACGCGCCAGGCCTGGCGGCGGTAGCGCAGCCACAGCGCGCCGAACACCAGCACGATGCCGACCAGCAGCAGCCCGCCCATCAGCTTGCGGTAGTGGCCCAGCAGCATGGAGAAGTCGGCGGTGCGATCCACCCAGCGCACGCCCGGCAGGCCTTCGGCCGCGCCCTGCAGGGTGGCCAGCGCATCGGCGCGCGACAGGTCATCGACCATCACCACGCTGATCATCTGCCCACCGACCTCACCCACCCACAGATGACGGAACGGCTGCGACGCCGGCGAGGCCAGGAACGCCTCTGCGGTCAGCGCCGTTGCGGCGAAGTCCGGGCGCGGCAGCGGTTCGCCGACCGCCTCGGACACCGCATCCAGCACGCCCGGTTCCACCTTCGCGGTCAGCGCGGCATCGGCCTGCTGGCGTGCCGGCGACGGCAGCCAGTCGCTGATCGCGCGGTAGCCACCAATGCGCTTGTCGTTGGCCAGCACACGCAGGCGTTCGGTCAGCGCTTCTTCGCGCTGCAGCAGCTGCGCGGCGTCCGCACCCTGCACCAGGTAGAACTGCGCCGGGCTGGGCATGCCCAGCAGCTGGCTCAGGCGGATCTGCTGCGCCATCAGCGCCGGCGGCGAAGACTGCAGGCTGCGCAGGTCGTCGTTGCTGTGCAGGCGGGCGATGCCGATGGCAGACAGCGCCAGCGTGATCACCACGAACACCGTCACCGGGCGACGGCCATGCAACCGCGGGAAGCGCTCCAGCGTGTTGCCCAGCCACTGCGAGAAACGGGTCTGGCGGATCTCACCGCCATCCAGCCACGGAAACCAGAAGATCACCGTAAGGAAGGCGGCAGCCAGGCCGACCACCGAGAACAGCGCCATCTGGCGCAGGCCCGGGAACGGGGCCAGGCCCAATGCCAGGTAGGCCAGCGCGCTGGTCAGCAGCGCCAGCCAGAGGCCCGGCAGCAGGTGCCGCAGCAGCTTCCAGCGACGATCGGCCGGCTCGGCCTGGCGCGAAGCGAACCAGTGGATGCCGTAATCCTCGGCCACGCCCACCAGCGATGCACCGAACACCAGGGTCAGCACGTGCACCTTGCCGAACACCAGCACGGTCACCGCCAGCGCCACGCCACAGCCGATCAGCAATGACGCGGCGACCAGCAGGATCGGCCGCAGCGAACGGAACGCCAGCCACACCAGCAGCAGTACCGCCGCCAGTGAGCCCCAACCGATGGTGTTGATCTCCTGGTTGGCCTGCACCGCGGCCGCTTCGGCATGCAGCGGCACGCCGGCATGCAGGATCTCCAGATCCGGAGCGGCCGCTTTTGCTGCCTGCCCGGCACGTTCCAGCAGGCCGTCAAGATGGCGTTCGCCGTCGAGCTGGAACGCCGAACCCGGCGTGTCGAACTGCAGCGCGGCCCAATGCCTGTCCTCGGCTTCGAGCAGGCCGTCATCTCCCAGCCGCAGTCCCGAACCCTGCGCCTGCTGCTGCCACCACTGCGGCCACAGCGACAACGGGTCCTGCCGCCAGTCGGTCAGGCGCGGCGCGCCCATCGGGCCGTACAGCGCGGCCAACGCCTGTTCGGCCAGCGCGCCCGGCTCGCTGCCCTGCAGCTGCTCGCGCTGGGCCGGGGTCAGCAGGCGGTCACGGTACGGCGCGTAGAACGCGCGCGCCTCATCGAACCAGCCTTCGATCGAGCCACTGGGCACCAGCAGGGCGTGATCGGCGTCCTTGGCCATGGCCGCGGCAAAAGCCGCCTGCGCACGCTTGGCGGCGGTGCCGTCCTTGCTGCCCAGCAGCACCACCACCTGCCGCGAACTGCCATCGGCGATGCGCCGGGTGACGTCGCTCAACAGGCGGTCGTGCGCATCCTGTGGCAGCAGCGCCAGGATGTCGGTGTCGATCCGCGATTGCTGGCTCCACAGGCGCCACTGCTGCGCGCCCATCACCAGCAGCACCAGCAGCCAGGCAATGCCCAGCCAGTGCCACCAGCGCCGCAACCGCTCCGGTGCGTTCGATGCGGCACCCTCACTCAAAGCGGCGCGCCTCGTCGGCATTGAGCGTGGCCGGCGTCTCGCTCAATGCGCTGAACTGGATCTGCGTGCGGTCCTTGTTGGCCTCCACGATTTCGACCTGGCGCACGTAGCGGTCACCCTGCAGGGTCAGCGATTCGAAAGCCTTGGCCAGCATCGCCGACTTCGGCGTCAGGCGCAGCCGCCAGCCCTGTCCTTCACGGCTGGCCGCCACGTTGAACTGGCTGGACAGCGCCTGTACGTCGCCACTCATCAGCGCGAACATGATCGCGTTCACCGAACGCATCGCCGGCTGCTGCCGTGCATCGAGCTCGACACGGGTGCTGCCATCGCGCTGGCGGCTGAGGATGCGGTCGGCGGTGACCACCACTTCGGAAGGGAACGGCTTGAGCGTGGTCCAGATCACGCCGTGCTGGCGCGCGACCACGAACTGGCCCTGCGAGCGCAGCGGGTTCTTGAAGCCGCTGACCTGCTTTTCCTGGCTGAACTGGCCGCGCAGCACGTCCGGCCGCGCCACCGCCTGGGTAATCGCATCGATGGCGGGGTCGGCGGCCTGCACCAGCGGTGCGGCCAGCAGCAGCAACGCGCACAGCAGTGCGCGCGCAAAACGGTTGGCTCGGTTCATGGCGCAGGCACTCCCAGGCGTTCCCACAGTACCGGCGGGCACTGGTACAGCATTTCCTTGCTGGTCGCGTCCACCGCAACCTGGATGGTCATCGCACGGGTCAGCACCTGGCCGCTCTGCGCATCGAGAATTTCGTACTCGATCTTCAGCCGGTTCTCCCATTCCACGATGCGCGCGATCACGCGCAGGGCCTGGTTGAACAGCAACGGACGCACGTACTTCACCCGCGCATCGACCACCGGCCACAGGTAGCCCGATTCAAGCATCTGCGGGTAGTCGTAGTCGTAGCGGCCGAGCAGCGCGCAGCGCGCGATCTCGAAGTACTTGAAGTAGTTGCCATGCCAGACCACGTTCATCGGATCGCAATCATGGAAGGCGGGGGTCAACGCAATCTCGCCAACCCGTTCAATGGCCTCATTCACCGGCATACAGCTCCCAACGTTGCGCGCGGATCTCCACCAGCAGTTCCCGCAGTTCGCGATCCAGCGCGCGGTCTTCTTCAACCAGGGCGATGCGCTGCCCCAGGTCGGCGTACATGTCGGCCAGACTGCCAGGCAGCTGCGCGTTCAGGCCAACCCGTTCGCGCAGCGCCAGGCCCTGGCGGGCAGCGATCAGCATCGCGGCCACCACCTGTTCAGTCAGCTCGATCACCCGCAGGCAGTCGCGCGCGGCGATGGTGCCCATGCTGACCTTGTCCTGGTTGTGGCACTCGGTGGAACGCGAGAACACGCTGGCCGGCATGGTCTGCTTCAGCGCTTCGGCAGTCCAGGCCGACACGCTGATCTGCAGCGCCTTCAGGCCATGGTTGATGGCCGCGCGCGGGCCAGTGGCCGCCGACAGGTTGGCCGGCAGGCCATGGTTGTAACGGGCATCGACCACCAGCGCCAGCTGCCGGTCGAGCAGATCGGCAACGTTGGCCACGGTGTTCTTCAGGGTGTCCATCGCCAGCGCGATGTGGCCGCCGTAGAAATGGCCGCCGTGCAGGATGCGCTCGCCGTCGGCATCGATCAGCGGGTTGTCGTTGGCGCTGTTCAGTTCGGTTTCGATCAGCTGGCGCAGGAACGGCAGGCTGTCCTCCAGCACGCCGATCACATGCGGTGCGCAACGCAGCGAGTAGCGGTCCTGCAGCCGCTGTTCATTGCGCGGCGGACGCTCACTGTGCAGGTCGCTGCGCAGGCGCGCGGCGATGCGGCCCTGGCCCGGGTGCGGCTTGGCCGCGAACAGGGTTTCGTCGAAGTGGTGCGCATTGCCGTCGCTGGACAGCACGTTGAACGCGGTCAGGCGCGTGGCCATGCGCGCCAGGTAGTCGGCGCGCTGCCAGGCCAGGCAGGCCAGGCCGGTCATCACCGCGGTACCGTTCATGATCGCCAGGCCTTCCTTCGGCCGCAGCTTCAGCGGGGTCATGCCGATCTTCGCCAGCACCTCGGCCGCAGGCTGCACGCGGCCGTCGTGCAGCACCTCGCGCTCGCCGCACAGCACCGCCGCCACGTACGACAGCGGCGTCAGGTCACCGCTGGCACCCACCGAGCCTTCGGCCGGAATCAGCGGCAGTACATCGTGCTGCAGCAGCGTGGCCAGGCCTTCCAGCAGCGGCACGCTGACACCGGACATGCCGCGCACCAGCGAGGCCAGGCGCGCGGCCAGCACCGCACGGGTCTCTACCGGGTCCAGGTAACGGCCCAGGCCACAGCCATGGTAGGTGTACAGGTGGTGTGGCAGCTCAGCCACCAGCGCCGGCGGGATGTTCACCGTGCACGAATCGCCATAGCCGGTGGTCACACCATAGATCACACCGTCCTCGCGCAGCAGGCGATCAAGGAAGTCGGCACCGCGCTGGATGTGCGCGCGGAACGCCGGCGCGTCGCTCAGCGCGGCCTCGCACTGGCGCTGGGCCAGGGCAACCACATCTTCGATGGTCAACGGTGCATCGCCAAAGCGGCACACGGGTACGGCGTCAGTCGTCATGCGGAGCCTGATCCCAGAAGGGGAAGAAATTGAACCAGTCCAACGGGGACTGGATGACCTGGAGTTCCAGCCAGCGCGCGAAGCGCTGCGCCTGTTCGGCCAGTGCGGCGTCGCGCGAGCCACGCGGCAGCACGATGCGTTCGGCGAACTGTTCAAACGCCACGCGATAGCCCTCGCCCTGGTGCAGGCAGGCCATGGTGTAGACCGGGCAGCCCAGCGCGGCGGCGAGCACATAGGCGCCGATCGGGAACGGCGCGCGGTGGCCAAGGAAATCGGCGGTAACGCTGCGGCCGCCCTGCACCGGCGTGCGGTCGCCGACGATGGCGACGAAGCCACCCGCCGCCACGCGCTCGGCCAGCATCACCGCCGTGGCCGGGCCCATTTCGGTTACCTGCACCAGCTCCACCGCCGCCAGCGGGTCCAACCGCTGCAGCAGGCGGTTGAAGCGCTGCGCATGCGCGGTGTGCACCAGCACAGTGATGCGGAACCCAGGCACCTGTTCGGCCAGCACCTGGCACAGTTCCAGGCAGCCGATGTGCGCTGTCAGGATCAGCCCGCCTTCGCGGCGCGCGATCTTTTCCAGCACCAGGTCGCGATGCAGGTGGATGCGTTCGGCCGGATAGCGCCCGCCCAGGCCGAGGATCTTGTCCAGCATCGTGTCGGCAAACGCGAAGAAGTGGCGCAGGCTGTCACCCCGGGTCGGTGCGTGGCCGAGCACGCCGCTGTATGCCTGCAGGCGCTGCAGGTACTGCATCGAGGCCTGGCGGCCGACGCGGTTGCCCAGCCAATGGCAGGCCACCACCGGCCACACGCACAGGCGGAACGGCCAGCGCCCGAACCAGCGGTGCACCCAGCACAGGAACAGCACGCCGGCCACCGACGTCGATTCGCCGATGTCGGCCCAGTGCGGGGCACCCTGCGCGGCCGCCATCTCAGCGCTGCCCCCGCAGGCGGCGCCACAGCAGGCGCGGTGCGCGCCAGAGCATGCCGAAGAACAAGCGGGTGTGCATGCGGCTGATGCGCACGTTGTCGCGCCACACATCGAAGTGGGACACACCGTCGGCCGGATAGGTCACGCGGGTGGCCAGGTGCTCGACCGGCACCTGCCGCCAGTACAGGCGCACCATCACTTCGGTATCGAAATCCATGCGCCGGCCGATGGTTTCTTCACCGATCAGGCGCAGTACCGGCGGCAGCGGATACACGCGGAAGCCGCACATGGTGTCGCGCAGGTGCAGCGACAGCGTGTTGATCCAGACCCAGATGTGGGTGGCGTAGCGGCCGTACAGGCGCGCCTTCGGCACGCTGGCGTCGTAGGCCGGAATGCCACAGATCACTGCATCGGGATGCGAGCGCGCAGCCTCGATGAAGCGTGGCAGATCACTGGTATCGTGCTGGCCGTCGGCATCGATCTGCAGCACGTGGCTGTAGCCACGCGCGCCCGCCTCGGCGAAACCGGCCAGCATCGCCCCGCCCTTGCCCTGGTTGATGTCCAGGCGCAGCAGGTCGACGCCCTGGCGCTGTGCCAGCGAACGCATTGATGCCGCGCACGCCTCATGCGAGCCATCGTCGACCAGCAGGCACGGCAGGCCGGCGGCCTGCACGCCGTCGACCACCGCCGCGATGGCGTGCTCGTGGTCGTAGACGGGAATCACCACCAGTGGCGCGAACGCGGCACCGGCAACGGCCGGGTCAGTCCGCATCAGCGAAAACCACCTTGCCGCTGGCATGCACACCATGGCTGGAGGTGTAGCGGAAGGCCAGCACGCTGCGTGCGGCATCCCAGTCCAGCTGCAGGGTCAGCTCATCGCCCGGGCGGGCCACGTGCTGGAACTTCACCGCATCCATGCGCAGGAAACCGCTCGGCATCGTGAACGCCTGGCGGCCGAAACGCACCGCCCAGTCCAGCTGGGCCACGCCGGGCAGGATCGCCGCCTGCGGGAAGTGGCCCTGGAACGGTCGCAACGCGGAATCGAGGGTCATGCGCAATGTGGCGCTGGCCGTATCACGCTGCTCCCAGACCGGCACCGGCATCAGCGGCTGGAACAGCGCCGCCAGTGCTGCCTGGGTGACCTTGCCCTGTGCGTTGATCGGCAGCGCCTGCACCAGTCGCCAGCGGCGCGGCCGGGTGACGGCGTCATGGCCCTGTGCCAGGCGTGCCCCCAGACGTTGCGCGAGCGCGCGACGCGCGGCATCGCCACCGGCCAGCAATGCCAGGTCAGCCGGCACCACCACGGCGGCCAGCTGCTCGCGCTGCCCGGGCAGCACCAGCACGCGCACGTCATCGACTTCGGTGTCTTCGCGCAACGCACGTTCCAGTGCATCCAGCGAAACGCGGCGCTCTTCGATCTTGACGATGCGGTCGGCGCGGCCCAGCAGGCGGAAGCGGCCATCAGCCAACGCTTCAACGCGGTCCTGGGTACGCCACCAATCCGGGGTTTCCAGATGTGCGGAGGCCACCGCCAGGCAGCCCTCCTCGATGCGCCACTGCACACCCGGCAGCGGCTGCCACGGCGGCAGATCCGTATCCCAGCGGCGCCAGGCGATGCCGCCGGTTTCGCTGCTGCCGTAGACCTCGGTCGGGGCAACGCCCAGCCACTGCCGCACCTGCCGCGCAGCGTCTTCCGGCAGCGGGCCACCGGAGGAGAACACCGCACGCAGGCGCCCCTGCAGGCTGGCCCAGTCAAGCTGCTCAGGCAGCCGTTTGAGATGGGCCGGGGTCGCCACCAGCACCGTGTCGGTACCGGACAGCGCCGCCACCAGGTCTTCGTGGAAGAACCGGCGCGGGTGGATCAGGCGGCCGGCAGCCAGCGGCCACAGCACGCGGAACAACAGGCCATAGATGTGCTGGTGCGACACCGTGCCATGCACCTGCACGCCATCCAGCTGCGCGCCGAAGGCCGCCTGCAGCGCCTCCACCTCGCGCGCCAGCTGGTCCAGGCGCTTGCCGATCGCGCTCGGCTGGCCAGTGCTGCCGGAGGTGAACACGCAGAGTTCGCAGGCACGCTCGTCCAGCGCCTGCAGTTCGTCATCCAGAGCGGCGTCCCGCGCCATCAGCGGACGGTAATCGGCGGACACGTCGCCTGCGAAGCCGCTCACCTGCGGCTGCAGCGCCTGCAGCGTGGCCGGCAGGTTGTCGGCGGCCAGGAACACCCGCTTGCCGGCATGCCAGGCACCAAACAGCGCCGCGGCGAAGGCCACCGCGTCGTCGAAATACAGGGCCCAGTCACGGCCTTCGGCCGCCGCAAACGCGGCGCGCCAGGCCAGTACGCGCTGGCGGAAGCGGGCGTGGTCGATCACCTCGCCATCGCAGACGCCAACGCTTCGATGCGGCCGCGCCTCCAGCAGCAGCCGGTCCAGGGCAATCCACTCAGCCATGCGCGTGCGCCGCCTTCACCCGCCGCCGCACCAGCCACTCACCTGCGAACAACACGCCCATCATCACGTACGCCAACAATCCGTTGTAGAGCATCCAGACCCGGTCCGACGCGTACAGCGCGGTCAGCAGGGCCAGGCTGCCGTTGAAAACGAAGAAGCCGCACCACACCTGGGTGACGCGGCGGGTATAGGCCACCGCGAACGGGGGCAGGTCCGGCTCCTGCAGCCGCGCCAGGCGCTCCACCAGCGGCGGCCCGAAACGCAGGCTGGTGCCGAACACCGCCAGCATCACCGCATTGACCAGCGCCGGGTACAGCTTCAACGGCAGGGCCTGGTTGAGCACGGTGGCCAGCACCGCCAGCAGGCCGGTGCCGGCGGCGGCCGCCCACCACAGTGGCTGTCGCGTGCTCAGCGCACGCAGCAGGGCCAGGGTGAACAGCAGCAGCGACAGCCAGCGCGGCTCGAAACGGCCCATCGCCAGGTACACCAGCAGTGGATAGGCGAGCGATATCGCTGCCACCACGACGGTACGTGCGCGAGCCATGGCGAAGCCGCCGGCGCTGCGGTCAGGCGGCTGCCTGGTCCGGCAGCAGTCCATGCACGACATCGACGATGTCCTGCACGGTGCGCACGGCCTTGAACGCTTCCGGCTGCAGGTTGCGGCCGAGCAGCGGCTTCAGCTGAACGATCAGGTCGACCGCATCGATGCTGTCGATGTCCAGGTCGTCGTACAGGCGGGCCTCGGGGGTGATCCGGGCGGTTTCGATCTCGAAGCTGTCGGTCAGGATGCTGACGATGCGTTCGAACAGTTCATTCTTGGTCATGGCAATTCCTGGCGCCGTTACGACTGGCGGGCGGCGACGAACTCGCCGAGCGCGCGCACGCTGGAGAAATGGCGACGGGTTTCTTCCGAATCGGCCGAGAGGCTGACACCGTACTTCTTCTGCAGCGCCAGGCCCAGCTCCAGCGCGTCGATCGAATCCAGGCCGAGGCCCTCCACGAACAGCGGCGCGGTCGGATCGATGTCCTCCGGCGTGATGTCCTCCAGCGAAAGCGAGGAAATGATCAATTCCTTGATCTCGTGCTCAAGTGCTTGCACGGTTCGGATCTCCAGACAGGTCGAAGTAACGAGAAAGGTGCTCGGTGACGCGGCGTGCTGCCAAGGCATCCCCCCTTGGCGAGTCGTCATCGGCCAGGAAGGGCGCGATCGGGATATCTTCGCCGATCTGCAGCCGAACGTGAAAGCGACGTGAGGGGACACGATACCACTTCTGTCCCTTGGTCAACGTGGGCGGGGTACAGGTGATCCGCACCGGGGTGATGTCCAGCCGGCCCCGTACGGCGATGTTGGCGGCCCCGCGCTGCAGCCGCGGTGGCTGTCCGGGCACGCTGCGGGTGCCCTCCGGGAAGATCACCAGGGTGCCGCCGGCATGCACCGCCGCCACGCAGTCATCAACCAGGCCGGCGCCGTCATCGTTGGCGATGTAGCCGGCCGCCCGCACTGGGCCGCGCATGAACGGGTTGCAGGCCACGGCCCGCTTCACCACGCAGTCGGCGTTGGGCAGCAGCGAGATCAGGCAGACCACGTCGATCAGGGTCGGGTGATTGGCCAGCACCAGCAGACCGTCGCGCTGCAGGCGTTCACCGCCCTCGATCTGGTAGGTCATCACCCCCAGCGCGCGCATCAGGCGCAGGTGGCTGGCAAAGGCGACCTGGACCACGCGGCGGGCCCGGCGGCGGCGGACCACCGGGTCGCGCATCAGCAGCAGCACCGGCATCACCAGCACGCCCAGCAGCAGGCCGCCCACGCCGAATGCGGCAAAGCTCAGGCCGGTGCCAAACACCCGCCAGGCATGATCGAGGCGGCGCAGCGCCTCAGCCACGGCGCCCCCAGCACCAGCGCTGGCCGTGAGCGACATGCTCCAGCGCCGGCGCACCGGACAGCAGGAAGCGGTGCAGGTCCAGCGCATGCGGCAACAGGCCTGGCGCAGTGGTGGCCTGGCCTTCCGCCGGATGCCACTGCAGCGACAGCGTCGGCCGGCCCTCTGCCGGGGCAGTCAGGCGCCAGCACCATGCAAAGAACGGGTCGGGTTCGTCGGCGAACGTCGCGTAAATCTGTGGAAGCGGCGATTCATAGACCACCACCCGCACCTCGCGGGCACCCTCGGCCAGCAGGCCAGCGGCTTCCAGGCAGGCCGCCTCCACCGTCGCCTGCCCGGCGGCCAGCGCCAGGTAATTGCCGCGGTGGCCGCGGGCGATGGAGTACAGCGCGGCGATCGCGTTGTGCACGGACAGGCCGAATCCGGTCGGCGACAGCGGCTGCTCGCCAACCAGCGCGCCCAGCAGGTCCATCGAACGGGCCACGTCGCCGTGGCGGCTGGCGAACACCAGCGGCACGTCACTGTCCGCGCCCTGTCCATCCTCGCACCAGCACGCGGCCTGGATCGCCATCCGGCCCAGCCGCTCGATGCGGCGGCGCTGCATCGCTGGCACTTCGGCCAGCGCCGGCGTGTCCCCGCCGTGCGGCAGGTACGGCGCATCGGCCCAGCCCAGCCACTGGCTACGCTCACTCAGGCCGGGCGCCCAGGCGGCCCAGTCGACGATGGAGAATTCGATCATTTAGCGATGGTGCTTCAACGGGAGAACGATAGGCACGAGCCACTACGGCGACGCGCGGCGGCCCCCCGTTCCTGCAGCCGTGCGTCCGTCCAGGACGTCGCCGGCTGCCCCCCTGGCCGCCGGAAAGGAGCGCACGCTAGCACGTCCCGCCCAGGGTGTGCAGGTTTCACATTCCCCAACACGGGGCCCGGCAACGGCAGGCCCCGTGTTCAATCGATCAGTGGTAACCGGTGTCGGCGTGCACCTTGCCGCGGAATACCCGGTAGGACCACGCCGTATAGCCGAGGATGACCGGCAGCAATATGACCAGCCCGACCAGCGTGAAGCCCAGCGACGACGCCGGCGCGGCGGCCTGCCACAGGGTCATCGACGGTGGCAGCAGATAAGGCCACATGCCCAGCACCAGGCCGAGGAAGCCGAGCACGAACAGGGCCAGGCTGAGCAGGAACGGCGGCAGGTCACGGCGCGGGTGGGTGGCACTGCGCCACAGCGCGGCGGCCACCGCCAGGGTCAGCAACGGCACCGGCGAGAGCCACCAGAAGTTGCCGTCGCTGAACCAGCGCGCCATCAGGCGCGAATCGAGGAACGGCAGCCAGCTGCTGACCAGGCCCATCGCCGCGATCACCGCCACCACCAGCGGCCGGGTCATCTGCCGCGCCAGCGCCTGCACGCGCCCTTCGGTCTTCAGGATCAGCCAGGTGCTGCCCAGCAGCGCATAGCCGGCCACCAGCGCGGCGCCGGTCAGCATCGCAAACGGGCTGAACCAGGCGAACGGCCCGCCCTGATAGACGCCGTCCACCAGCGGGATGCCCTGCACCAGGGTGCCGAGGATCACGCCCTGGGCGAACGTGGCCAGCAGCGAACCGAGGCCGAACGCCACGCTCCACAGCCGGCGCGATCGATGCGCCTTGAAGCGGAACTCGAAGGCCACGCCGCGGAACACCAGCGCCACCACCAGCAGCAACACCGGCAGGTACAGCGCCGACAGCAGCACCGCATACGCCTTTGGGAACGCCGCCAGCAGGCCGGCGCCACCCAGTACCAGCCAGGTCTCGTTGCCGTCCCAGATCGGCGCGGCGGTGTTCATCATCAGGTCCAGCTGTTCCTCGTCCTCGGCGAACGGGGCGAGGATGCCGATGCCCAGCACGAAGCCGTCCAGCACCACGTACATCAGCACGCCGAAGCCGATAACCGCGAACCACGCCACCGGCAGCCAGGTCATCAGGTCCATGTCAGCGCTCCTCCAGCGGTTCATCGGCGGCCGACAACGGACGTGCCGGGGTATGGCTGCCATGGTCCAGCGACGGCCCCTCGGCATACGGCTGCGGCCCATGCCGCAGGATCTTCACCAGGTACCAGATGCCCCAACCGAACACGAAGGCGTAGCCAACCACATAGACGCCCAGCGACAGCGCGGTCATCCACGCGCTCTGCGGCCCCACCGCATCGGCGGTGCGCAGCACGCCATACACCACCCACGGCTGGCGCCCCATCTCGGTGACGAACCAGCCGGACAGCAGTGCGATGAAACCGCTGGGCAGCATCCAGTTCCAGCCGCGCAGCAGCCACGGCGAATCCAGCAGCTTCCTGCGCCACAGCTGGAAAGCCGACACCCAGGCCAGCAGCAGCATCAGCGTGCCCAGCCCGACCATGATGCGGAAGGCGAAGAACACCGGCGTCACCGGCGGACGTTCGCTGGCCGGCACCGAGGTGAGAGGGTCGAAGGTGCCGTCCAGGCTGTGGGTGAGGATGACGCTGCCCAGCTTCGGGATGGCCACTTCGAAGTCGTTGCGCTCTTCCTTCTCGTTCGGCAGCGCGAACACCACCAGCGGCACGCCCTCGCCTTCCTTGGTTTCATGCCAGTGCGCTTCCATCGCCGCGATCTTCATCGGCTGATGCTTGAGCGTGTTCAGGCCATGCATGTCGCCGACGAAGATCTGTACCGGCACGGTCAGTGCGGCGAACGCCACCGCCGCGATCAGCATGCGCCGCCCCGCTTCCACGTGCGTGCCCTTGCGCAGGTACCACGCGCCCACGCCACCAATCACGAAACAGGTGGTGATGAACGAACCCAGCGCCATGTGCGCAAGGCGATAGGGGAACGAGGGATTGAACACCACCCGCCACCAGTCCACCGGATGCACGATGCCGTTGACCATCTCGTAGCCGGCCGGCGTATGCAGCCAGCTGTTGGACGACAGGATCCAGAACGTGGAGAACAGCGTGCCCAGCGCCACCATGCAGGTGGACAGGAAATGCAGGCGTGGCGAGACCCGGCCCCAGCCGAACATCATCACGCCGAGGAAGCTGGCTTCCAGGAAGAACGCGGTCAGCACCTCGTAGGTCAGCAGCGGGCCGATGACCGTGCCGGCCACTTCGCTCAATCGTGGCCAGTTGGTTCCGAACTGGAAGGCCATGACGATGCCGCTGACCACGCCCATGCCAAACGACACGGCGAAGATCTTCTGCCAGAAGAAATACAGCTCGCGCCACACGGGCAACTTCGTGCGCAGCCACCGCCATTCGATGAAGGCCAGCCAGCTGGCCGTACCGATGGTGAAGGCGGGGAACAGCACGTGGAAACTGATGACGAATCCGAACTGGATCCGGGACAACAACAACGCGTCCAAGGGACGCCTCCTGCCTGTGACCGGTGGGATACCGGACCACTTTAGGAGGATTTCGTTAAGCCGGGATGCGACCGGGTGACGCGCTGCTTCACTTTGTCGCAGGCGGGAAGGCCTGCCAGGCATGGCCCAGCACTACGAATTAACCACTTTGGTAGCTGCCAACCTTGGTTGGCACACACGCCCAAACGCCGACCAAGGTCGGCATCTACCAACAGCGACTAGAGCAGCCCACCGCCCGGAGGGCGCCTCAGTTCCAGAAGTACCAGACAGCTGCCGCCACCAACGCACCCAACAACACCACCTGCACCACCACATAGCCCACACCACCGTCGCGCGACTCAGCGGCAATGCGCTTCTGCAGCGCCTCGCTCACATCCGGTGTTTCTTCCTGCTGCGTCTGCTCACGCAACGCCTGCGCCAGCGCGCGCTTTTCCGCATCGCGAGGGTCGGTCGATGGGCTCACAGCAGCTCTCCGGCGGTGGCATGCCGCGTCAGTTCCTGCTTCAGGACCTGGCGCGCGCGGTGCAGGTGGCTCTTGATGGTACCGCGTGCCAGCCCCGTTACCTGTTCGATCTCGGCCAGATCGAAATCCTCCAGGTAATGCAGGCCGACGATCAGGCGCTGCGGTGCACTCAACCGTTCCAGCGCTGCGCCGAGCTGGCGCCCTGCCTGCAGTGTCTCGCTCAGTTCAGCCGGCCCCGGACCTTCATCGCCGACGCCCAGTTCCTCGGGTACTTCCACCGCCACCATCCATTGCGCCTCCAGCCGTCGCCGGCGCAGGTGCTGCAGCGCGGTGGTGTAAGCCACCCGCGAAACCCAGGTGCGCAGCGAGGATTCAAAGCGAAAGCGGTGCAGCTGGCGGAACACGGCCAGGAAGGTCTCCTGCAGCAGGTCGGCCACCTGATCGCGGTCGCCCACCATGCGCCCGATCACATGTGCGCAGGTGCGCTGGTGGGTCTCGACCAGCTGCGAAAACGCCGCCTGCGAGCCGTCGATGATGGCCCGCACCAGGGCCCGGTCCGCATCCAGCGGTGCGGCGGGTGCCGCCGTCGCCGCTGCTTCGTGGCGACGACGGCCCCGCAGTGCCGACAGTGCTTCGCCGAGCAGGCTCATCTGCGGGGCGCCCCCTGTGCCCGTGGCATGGGCCGGCTCAGCCCTTGCGTGCGGCAGGACGGGTGAAGTGCCAGGCCAGCAGCTGGCCGAGGCCGGCGCTGCCGACCAGCGCGGCGGCGGCACCGAAGGTCAGGTCACGCGCACCGATGACTTCCAGCAGGGCCATGGCCAACGCCAGGCAGACCAGGCTGATGCCCCAGCGCAGCGCACCCTGGCGGCGGCGTTCTTCTTCCAGCACGGCCAGCGAGCGGATCACTTCCTCCGGCACGTGCGGGGCCACCAGCTTGCTGCGCGCGCGGGCATCGGCAATGGCGTGGATCGCGTAGGCGATGCAGATGAAGAGGGTGATCGGGATCAGTTCCTGCATGGTCGGGCTCCTGTTCGGTGGATGATGCGGGTTCAGGAGAATGGATGCGCGAGGCCGGCTACCGGTTGCACCACTTTGCCAATCCCGCTGCCATGACCTGTGGCCCCTGCCCCGGGCCCTTGCGGCTGCTACGCTTGGCCGGTTTCCTCTTCTGGTGCCGTCCGCCCATGTCCCGAGTGCTGCCCCTGTCCCTCCTGCTGTCGGCCGTGCTGGCCGCACCGGCTGCGCATGCCGCGCCGACGCCGATCACCATCGAACAGGCCATGGCCGACCCGGACTGGATTGGTCCGCCGGTCGAGAAGGCCTGGTGGTCGTGGAACAGCCAGCAGGTGGAATACCAGCTCAAGCGCAACGGCAGCCCGGTGCGCGATACCTTCCGCCAGCCGGTGGCCGGTGGCGTGGCCGCACAGGTGGCCGATGACCAGCGTGGCACCCTGGACGTGGCCGAGCCGGTCTACGACCGCAGCCGCAGCCGCAGCGCCTTCGTCCGCAATGGCGACGTGTTCGTACGCGACCTGCGCAGTGGCGCGCTGACCCAGCTGACCCGCAGCAACGAGCGCGCGGGCAACGTGAACTTCGCTGCCGACAATGGCGTGATCTGGCGCGTTGGCCAGAACTGGTTCCACTGGACCGCCGCCAGCGGTGTGCAGCAGGTGGCCAGCCTGAAGGCCGAGAAGGATCCGCGTACGCCACCGAAGGCCGACGTGCTGCGCGACCAGCAGCTGCGTACGCTGGAAACCCTGCGCCGCGACCGCGACCAGCGCGAAGCACTGAAAGACCAGGACCAGCGCTGGCGCCAGGCCGATCCGACCCGCGCACCGGGCCCGGTGTACTTGGGCACCGACGTGGAGATCGCCGACAGCGTGCTGTCGCCGGACCTGACCCACCTGATCGTGGTGACCAAGCCGAAGGACTTCGATGACGGCCGCGGCGGCAAGATGCCGCTGTACGTGACCGAGTCGGGCTACGAGGAAACCGAAGACACCCGCACCCGCGTCGGCCGTAACGGCTTCGAGCCGCACACCCTGTGGTACGTGGACGTGCGCACCGGCAAGGCCGAGAAGGTTTCGCTGGCCGGCCTGCCTGGCATCAGCACCGATCCGCTGGCCGAGCTGCGCCGCAAGGCCGGCAAGGACGCGCTGAAGGGCGAGCGCAGCCTGCAGGTGATGAGCGACTTCATGGGCGGTGGCATCCGCTGGAGCCCCGATGGCCAGCAGGCCGCGGTGATGCTGCGTGCCAACGACAACAAGGACCGCTGGATCATCAGCGTCAACGCTGCCGATGGCCGCGTGCAGAACCGCCATCGCTTGACCGACAACGGCTGGATCAACTGGGGCTTCAATGATTTCGGCTGGATGGCCGATGGCCGCACGCTGTGGCTGCTGTCGGAGGAATCGGGCTTCTCGCACCTGTACACCCAGGCCGGCACCGCCAAGCCGCAGGCGCTGACCAGCGGCAAGTGGGAAACCTCGGCGCCGGTGCCGTCGGCCGATGGCAAGGGCTTCTACTTCCTGTGCAACCAGCAGGCCCCGCATGACTACGAAGTCTGCGCGGTCGACACCGGCAGCCGCCAGGTGCGCGAGCTGACCAGCCTCAACGGCGTGGAAGACTTCTCGCTGTCGCCGGACGGCCAGCAGCTGCTGGTGCGCTACTCCGGCGCCTACCTGCCGCCGCAGCTGGCCGTGCTGCCGAGCACCGGCGGCCAGGCCCGCGTGCTGACCGACACCCGCACCGCCGACTACAAGGCGCGCCAGTGGATCCAGCCGAAGCTGGTGGCAGTGCCGTCCAAGCATGGCGCCGGCGTGGTCTGGGCCAAGTACTACGAACCGGAAAACAAGGAACCGGGGAAGAAGTACCCGATCGTGATGTTCGTGCACGGCGCTGGCTACCTGCAGAACGTGCACCAGCGCTACCCGGCCTACTTCCGCGAGCAGATGTTCCACAACCTGCTGGTGCAGAAGGGCTACATCGTGCTGGACATGGATTACCGCGGCAGCGAGGGCTACGGCCGCGACTGGCGTACGGCGATCTACCGCAACATGGGCCACCCGGAACTGGAAGACTACAAGGACGGCCTGGACTGGCTGGTCGATACCCAGCAGGGTGACCGCGATCATGCCGGCATCTACGGCGGTTCCTACGGCGGCTTCATGACCTTCATGGCGCTGTTCCGCTCGCCGGGTACGTTCAAGGCCGGCGCCGCGCTGCGCCCGGTGGTCGACTGGCACCAGTACAACCATGGCTACACCAGCAACATCCTCAACACCCCGGACATCGATCCGGAGGCGTACCGCGTGTCCTCGCCGATCGAGTACGCGCAGAACCTGCAGGACAACCTGCTGATCGCCCACGGCATGATGGATGACAACGTGTTCTTCCAGGACTCGGTGAACCTCACCCAGCGCCTGATCGAACTGCACAAGGACAACTGGTCGATCGCACCGTACCCGCTGGAGCGCCATGGCTACGTCCGCGCCGATTCCTGGCTGGACCAGTACAAGCGCATCCTCAAGCTGTTCGAGCAGAACCTGAAGTGAGCAACGCCGCGGCCACGATCCACATCGTGGCCGCGGTCATCCTGGATGACCGCGGCCGGGCGCTGGTGGTGCGCAAGCACGGCGCCACCCGCTTCATCCAGCCCGGCGGCAAGCCCGAACCCGGCGAAGCGCCACTGCAGGCGCTGGCCCGCGAGCTGGACGAGGAACTCGGCGTGCAGCTGTGCACCGATGCCTCCATCACGCTGGGCACGTTCCAGGACTGGGCGGTGAACGAACCCGGCCACCGCGTGCAGGCACAGGCGTGGTGGGTGCGGGTGGACGGCACGCCACAGGCACGCGCGGAGATCGCCGAACTGGCCTGGGTGCCGCTGCAGCCACCGCACGGCCTGCCCTTGGCACCGCTGAGCGAACACCATATCCTGCCGGCCGTCGCCACCCGGGTGACGGCCCGCTGATCGCGCGGGCACCGATTGCAAGGACACCGGATGTCAGTGCCGCTCCCGCCGCCCTCGTTGCAGCCTTCGCCCTACCACGCGTGGATTCGGCCACTGGTGCAAGCCTCCTTCTGGCTGTCCGCGCTGCTGGCCGGCTATTTCGCGCTGCAGGGTCTGCTGGTGTGGCCGCTGCACGACGCTCCACTCTGGCAGCTGCTGGCGGGTGAAGCACAGCATCGGCAGATGCACAGCCTGACCTGGCTGCTGGCGCACCCGGTGGGTGCCTCGATGATCACCGCACTGCTCTGCCTGGTCTCGGCCGTGGCCAGCTGGGGGCTGCTGCGCGAGCGCCGCTGGGGCCTGTGGTGCTTCGTGGTGATGCTGCTGGTGAGCGCACTGGCCAATTTCGCGATCACCTGGTGGTTGGACGTGTTCATGCGCGACATGATCGTGCTGCTTGCCGACGAGCCGGAGATGCAGCAATCGCTGCAGCCGCGTCGCTGGATGATGACCTTCACCCTGCTGGGCACTTCGGTGCTGTTCCTGGGCCTGCAGGGCTGGCTGGCCTGGCGCCTGTTGCGGCCCGACATCCGCTCGCGCTTCCACTGAGCCCCTTCCCCTTCTCGCACGACAAGGACCGTCGCATGCGCTTGCTGACTCTTTTCCCTGCCCTGTTGCTGTTCGCCGCGCTGCCTGCCAGTGCCGATGCCCTGCGCTGCGGCGAGTACCGCAGCGTCGATGACGGCATGGCCCTGGTGTTCACCACCCCCAGCAGCGGTTACCGCGACAATGGCATCGGTGAGCCGGAACCGCTGTGGGTCGATCGCAGTGCGGCACAGACGCGCCTGGTCATGCTCGACGATGGCGTGGCGGAGCCGATCCGGATCAGCGCCGATGGGCGGCGCATCGAGGACGACGTGCTCGTGGTCTATACCCTGCGCCAGCCCAGGGCCTGCGCTGTCGAGCCCAGCGCTGTGGCCGGCAGCTGCCGCGCTGCTGGCAGTTACTGCATGGTGCAGCTGCCAACGGCCTCACCCGGCCAGGCCCGGCGCGCCTGCGACGAGGGTGTGGGCGCCGGTTGCTCGGCGCTGCTGCAGCAGAGACTCGAAAGCAACACCGCGGCAGCGACCGATGGCGCCGGCAGTGCGCACTTCGAGCGCCCGCCAGCCTGCCGCGAGCACGCCCCCACCCACGATCCTCAGGTCTGCGAAGTGCTGACCGACGATGATCTGGCTGCCGCCATGCGACGGGTTGATCAGCGCCTGGAACAGGCCGAGAAGGCACCGAAGGGACCGCCGTTGCCCCTGGCGGCGCTGCAACAGCTGCAGCAGCTGTGCCTGCAACACCGTGGTGGCCGCTTCTGCATCGAAGTAGCCGCGCAACAGTTGGACGCGCTGCAACCTGCGTTGGCGGTGCAGGCCCTGCAGGTGGTCTGCGATGCTGGACGCGTCAGTGCCTGCGAACGTACCGCACCGCTGCGTGAACTCGGCGCCGACCTGCACCTGGTGGCGCTCCAACATGTGCCGTGTGGCCGCTACCAGGCCGACGGTGGCCAGTTCGACAGTTTCGACTTCGGCGATGGCACGCAGGCCCGCCTGCACGAAGGCGCCGTCCAGCTGCAACAGAACGGCGAAACGTTCGTACTGCGCCAGCTCGGCAACGGCGACCTGCTCGGCATGGACAACCAGACGGCCTACCAGCGTTACCAGCCCGTGCCAGGCACGGCACAATGCATGCCCCCGCGCGAGGGCCGTGGTTCGCCGTAGCGCCTGGAGTTTCCCGTTCGATCGTCAAGGAGACGACATGCATTCACCCGCACCGCGCCGCCGCTGGCTGGCCTGGGCGTTGCTGCTGGCCGCGCCGATGGCCTCCGCACAGTCACTGCAATGCGGCCTGTTCAAGGCCGATGAAGGCAGCAGCACGCTGCGCATCAGCTCACCCAACCGTGGCGAGCAGAAGCACTTCGGCAGTGCGCCGTCTCCGGTCGTGTTCCAGCAGATCGACGGGAAGCTGCAACTGGTGAATCTGGAGTACGGCCTGCCCAGTGCGCTGCAGGTTCGCGATCGTGGCCGCACGGTCGAGGTGGATGGCACGGTCTACCTCCTGCAGACCCCCGCACAGTGCGCCGCAGCGGCCATACCGGCTGAAGGCAGCTGCCTGGCCGATGCGGCGGCGTGCCTGGACAACCGTCGCGAAGCGACCCCGGCCGCCCTGGAAGCGGGGTGTCGCGAGGGCGTGCCCGGCATGTGCCTGCAACTGGCTGATCGTTGGCACGAGGAGGCTAAACCCACGGTCGAGGCCGATCCCGCCCTGGCAAAGGCAGCGCTCGACGCGGCCCTGTCGGGCATCAAACTCCCCGCCGCCTGTGACGATGGCGGCTTCGAACAGGGAACCCCGGCGTGTGCGGCCGCACTCGAGGCCGACCCCGCAGTGCAGGAGCAGCTGGTCAAGGCCGCGATGACGGCCGCCATGACCGAAGCCATGGTGACGATGGCTGGCCCGGACTCACCGGTGATCATGCCTGTACAGCGACGCCAGCAACTGCTGCAACTGTGCCGGGAGACAGCGCAGGCCGGCTTCTGCGAGCGCGTGGCCGAACTGTCCTGGGAGTCGGGAGATCACCTGCAGGCGGTGCAGGCCCTGGCGGCGGCCTGCACCGCCGGCAACGAGCGCTCCGTCTGTGAGCGTCTGCCCGCACTGCAGGCGGTGGTCGCATCGCTGCGACCGCAGCCCGCGACTGCATTGCCCTGCGGCAATTACCGGTCCGACGGGGGCCTGATGGACACGCTGGACTTCGGCGATGCCGGCCTGGTCGGTGTGGGCTGGAGCAGCCATCTTCGCGCACGCGTCGAAGCGGGCGACATCCGCATCCGCCACGACCGGGGCGGCGACTTCGTGCTGCGCCCGCTGCCTGGCGGCCAACTGCTGGGCCTGGATACCTGGACCCGTTTCCAGGTGTTCGTCCCCACCGGCGAGGGCCCGACCCGGTGCAGTGCACCAAAGCAGTTCAAGGTGCTGCCACTGCCGCAGGATTGCCCGCTGGCGCTGGCCAACGAGGGCGGTGCCGAAGCCTGCTGTGCCCAGGGCAAGCTGCAGGGCTGCAACATTCTCGGCAACCGCCTTGCGCTGTCCGGGAACTGGCTGCAGGCCGCCGAGCACTACACCACGGTCTGCCGCGCCGGCGTCCGCGAGGGCTGCGAGAACCTGGTCACCACGCAGGGCAACGGTGCGGAACTGGACGCACGGGCAACCCTGGAGCAGCTGTGCAAGGCCGACCGCAGCGGCCTGCACGTGGCCTGCGACGTGCTCGGCACCCAGAACTGGGAGCTGATCACGCTGGGCGGTGCCCTGCAGAAGGCGGTTGACGAGGCGGCCGTGGACGACGCTCCGGCGCCGCGCACTTCCAACCGCAAGCGCTGAGCCCGCCAGGGCCTGTCCGCTGCGTCGGGCGGGCCCTGCGGTAAAGTACGCGCCATGAACGAATTCGAGCGCGTGCGCGCCTACCTCACCGACCTGCAGGACCGCATCTGTGCGGCGATCGAGGCCGTCGATGGCCAGGCCCGCTTCCAGGAAGACCTGTGGCAGCGGGCCGAGGGCGGTGGCGGGCGTACCCGCGTGCTGCGCGATGGCGCGGTGTTCGAGCAGGCCGGCATCGGCTTCTCCGACGTGGCCGGCAGCCGCCTGCCGCCGTCGGCCTCGGCCAACCGCCCGGAACTGGCCGGCGCCTCCTGGCGCGCTACCGGCGTGTCGCTGGTGTTCCACCCGCTCAACCCCTATGTGCCGACCACGCATGCCAACGTGCGCTTCTTCCAGGCGCAGCGCGACGGCGAAGTGGTGGCCAGCTGGTTCGGTGGTGGCTTCG
This sequence comes from Stenotrophomonas sp. WED208, assembly GCF_040984485.1. Classification (NCBI taxonomy): domain Bacteria; kingdom Pseudomonadati; phylum Pseudomonadota; class Gammaproteobacteria; order Lysobacterales; family Lysobacteraceae; genus Stenotrophomonas; species Stenotrophomonas sp. WED208. The sequence continues at coordinate 107,329 of NZ_JAZARB010000001.1, read as the reverse complement.
ACCTGACCCCGTTCTATCCGTTCGACGAAGACGTGCAGCACTGGCACCGGGTCGCACGCGACCTGTGCACCCCCTTCGGCGACGAACGCTACGCCGCGCACAAGCGCTGGTGCGACGAGTACTTCTTCCTGCGCCACCGCAACGAAACGCGCGGCGTCGGTGGCCTGTTCTTCGACGACCTGCATGGCGACTTCGAGCGCGATTTCGACTACCTGCGCGCGGTCGGCGATGGCTTCCTCGACGCCTACCTGCCGATCGTGCAGCAGCGCAAGGACACCGCCCATGGCGAGCGCGAACGCGAGTTCCAGCTGTACCGCCGTGGCCGCTACGTGGAATTCAACCTGGTCTATGACCGCGGCACGCTGTTCGGTCTGCAGAGCGGTGGCCGCAGCGAAAGCATCCTGATGAGCCTGCCGCCGCGGGTGCGTTGGGAGTACGGCTTCAGCCCGGAGGCCGGCAGCGCCGAGGCGCGCCTGGCCGATTACCTGGTGCCGCGCGACTGGCTCTGATCTTCCGGCACCGCGCCTGGGGCGTGGTGCTTTCTCCTGCCTGCGGTGCGTCCTGCACCGGGCAGGTCGTGTTCTTTCTTCTTCAAGGATGATGTCATGCCTGCTGTTGTTGCCCTCCGCCACCGCGCTGCGGGTTGGCGCTCCCTGCTGTTGCTCGCGCTGGCCTCGGCCAGCCTGCCGGCTGCCGCGCAATCGATGGCCTGCGGCACCTACAAGGACAGCGGCGGCACTATCACGCTGACCATCGAGAGCGAAGGCCACGGCTTCCTGTCCGGCCCCTACCAGGCCACCGAGGAACTGCGCATCGCCCGCCAGGAAGATGTGCTCGGCACCGGCAACCTGTCCACCGGCCGCCTGGAAAACTGGTACTTCTCGGACAACGACCGCACGATCAACACGCCCTATCGCGAGTTCACCCGTGAGCATGCTGCCGCCTGCAAGACGATGCCCGAGCCCATCGAGGGTGGCTGCGTGATGTACACCTCCGAGTGCCTGGAGGCATTGCCGGAGGCCGCGCCGGTGAAGCTGCACGCCTGGTGTGCCGAGGGCGTGGGCGCGGCCTGCACCCAGCTGCTGGAGACCTACCAGCAGCAGGCCAAGGACGCCGCGCCGGAAACGTCCGAACCGCCGATGCCCGAGATCTGCAAGGAGGAGTCACCGTCGTTCGACGCCGAGGGCTGCACCGCAGTGGCCAGGAAGATCGCTTCGGAAATGATGGGCAAGGCCCTGCTCGGCCTGCAGCATTCGGTGGATGCGCCGCTGCCGCCCGCACAGCTGGATGAGCTGACCGAGCTGTGCCGCGTGCAACAGGGCGAAACATTCTGCGCCGACGTCGCCGAAGCCTTGTGGAGCGGTGGCCGCCTGCAGCAGGCCCGCGATGCGCTGCAGCGTTCCTGTGCTCAGCGCGCGGATGCCCCGGCCTGCGGGCCTGCCAAGGACCTTGCCGTTCTTGCCAGCGCCTCCGCGTCCGCGCTCACGCCAGTGCCAGCCACCGCGATGCCCTGTGGCAGCTTTGAAGCCGAGCGCAGCGTGCTGTCGCAGCTGCGCTTCCTCGAGGGTGGCGTGGTCGAGGCCGGAGGCCGCGAACAGCCACTGCGTGCGAGCCTGCGCGAAGGCCGCATCCTCATCCATCGCGATATCGGCAGCGACTTCGTGCTGCAACTGCTGCAGAACGGCAACCTGGTCGGCATCGACAGCGGCAACCGTTTCGCCTATTACGAGCGCAAGCCTGCTGCGGGCAACGCCCGCTGCACGCCATGAACGATGCCGCGTAGCGCCGAGCCCATGTTCGGCTGAAACCCAGTGCAGCCGAGCATGGGCTCGGCTCTACAAGTCAGGTGCTCTTCCTGGGAATGATGGTGATGTGCCCGTTGATCTCCAGCAAGGCCAGCTCGACATCTTCCACGCCAAGGCAGCCCTGCTGGCGCATGGCGGCCTCGAAATCCGAGCGGGTGACCTGTTCCCGCCGCAGAACGGCGTCGAACAGGCGGCCATCGCGTGCGATCACCACCGGTTCTCCTTCTACCAGGCGTTCAACCCGCCGGCTGCGGGTACTCACCCAACCCACTCCGTAGTTGAGCAGGATCAGGGTCGCCGCCAGCAGCAGGCCGCCGCCCAGCGAGGTATCGGTGCCCAGCAGCGCGTTCTGCACCGCGTTGCCCAGCAGCACCACCAGCAGCACGTCGAACGGGGTGATCTGCCCCAGCGGGCGCTTGCCACTGAGCCGGACCATGCCCAGCACCACGACATACACCACCACCGCGCGCAGGATGAACTCCCACCACGGCATCGCCAGTGCGAACAGGTCGGGCATTGTCTTCCCCTGCGGATCGGTGGCCCAGCCTAGCATCCGGGGTCAGATCCCTTTGCCCGATGGGCAAAGGGATCTGACCCCATCCGAGGTTGTGACAGCACAAATAAAAAGCCCCGCTGACCAGGGGGAGGTCAACGGGGCCGGGGAACGGGCACTTGGGGAGGAGTCCCCGTTCCGAGATCTGCTCCAGGGGATGGGAGAGATCCACAACAGGCGTTGCGCCTGTCGAGAGTTATAGAAGCACTCCGAACACTAACGGTTCGTGAAGGGGCCCAATTTAATGAACTTCCATCAGGGCAACATTCATGATCGAGTCAGAAAGCTCCGGCGGATGAACGAATTCACGTCGTTTTCGGCCTGAAATGCACTCAGTGGGCTTCGTCCCAGTTGTTACCGACACCGGTATCGACCACCAACGGCACCCGCAGTTTGGCCGCTTGCGACATGCGCTCGACCACCTGCAAACGCAAGTCTTCAACGAAACTGCTTTCGGTTTCGAACACCAGTTCATCGTGCACCTGCAGGATCATCCGTGCCGGTGCGCCGCTGTCACGCAACCACTGGTCCACATCCACCATCGCGCGCTTGATGATGTCGGCGGCGGTGCCCTGCATCGGTGCGTTGATCGCAGCGCGCTCGGCACCGGCGCGCAAGCCCTGGTTGCGGGCATGAATGTCGTTCAGGTACAGGCGGCGGCCGAACAGGGTTTCCACGTAGCCCTGGTCGCGGGCCTGCTGGCGCATCCGCTCCATGAAGTCGCGAACGCCCGGGTAGCGACTGAAGTACAGCGCCACATAGTCCTGCGCCTGGCCGCGGTCGATGCCCAGGTTGCGGGCCAGGCCGAAGGCGCTCATGCCGTACATCAGGCCGAAGTTGATCGCCTTGGCCGCGCGGCGTTCGTTCGGGGTCACTTCCTCCAGCGTGCGGCCGAACACCTCGGCGGCGGTGGCGCGGTGCACGTCGGCGCCCTGTTCGAAGGCACGCACCAGGCCCGGGTCCTCGGACAGATGCGCCATGATCCGCAGCTCGATCTGCGAATAGTCGGCCGCCAGCAGCTGGAAGCCCTCCGGGGCGATGAACGCGCGGCGGATGCGGCGGCCATCCTCGGTGCGGATCGGGATGTTCTGCAGGTTCGGGTCCGAGGAGGACAGGCGGCCGGTGGCGGCACCGGACTGGTGGTAGCTGGTATGCACCCGGCCGGTGTCCGGGTTGACCATCTCCGGCAGCTTGTCGGTGTAGGTGCTGCGCAGCTTGGCCAGGCCCCGGTAATCCAGGATCACCCGCGGCAGCTCGTGCTGGTCGGCAATCGCCTCCAGCGCCTCTTCATTGGTGCTGGGCTGGCCCTTCGGGGTCTTCACCACCGCCGGCAGCTTCAGCTCGTCGAACAGCACCGCCTGCAGCTGCTTGGGCGAATCCAGGTTGAAGCTGCGGCCGGCCAGCTCGGTGGCCTTCTGCTGCGCGGCCAGCATGCGCGAGGACAGGTCCTGGCTCTGCCGGCGCAGTTCGTCGGTGTCGATCCGCACGCCATTGGCTTCGATCGTGGTCAGCACCGGCACCAGCGGCATCTCGATGTCGCGGTACACGCTGTCCAGCGCCGGTTCGGCCAGCAGCTGTGGCTGCAGCGCGTGGTGCAGGCGCAGGGTGACGTCGGCGTCCTCGGCCGCATAGCGGCTGGCTTCGTCGATGCCCACCTGCGAGAACGGAATCTGCTTGGCGCCCTTGCCGGCCACGTCCTCGAACTTGATGGTGCTGTAGCCCAGGTAACGCAGGGCCAGCGAATCCATGTCGTGGCGGGTGGCGGTGGAGTTGAGCACGAAGCTCTCGAGCATGGTGTCGTCGTGGTAGCCCTGCACCTCCACGCCATGGCGGCGCAGCACATGCAGGTCGTACTTGCCATGCTGGCCCAGCTTTTTCTTTGCCGGGTCCTGCAGCGCCGGGCGCAGCGCATCCAGCACCTGCTGCATCGGCAGCTGCGCCGGCGCGCCCGGGTAATCGTGGCCGACCGGAATATAGGCGGCCTTGCCCGGCTCGACCGCCAGGCTGATGCCGACCAGGCGCGCGCGCATCGCGTCCAGCGCATTGGTTTCGGTATCGAAGCTGATCAGATCGGCCTGCTGCAGGCGCTCGACCCAGGCCTGCAGCTGCTCGCTGGTCAGCACAGTCTCGTATTCACCTGGCGCGGCCAGCGCCGGATCCAGCGTGCCAGCAGCGGGGGCCTCGGCGCTGCCACGGGCGAAGCCGGCGGCGGTACCGCGCAGGCTCGGGGTAGCTTCGCTGGCCACTGCGGGCGCCGGCAGTGGTGCACCCAGTTCCTTCAGCGCCTGGGTGAAGCCATAGCGCGTGTACAGCTCGGTCAGCACCGGTACGTCCTGCTCACGCAGGGCAAGCGTGGTCGGGCTGGCGTCCAGCTCCACGTCGGTGCGGATGGTCACCAGCTCGCGGTTCAGCGGCAGGCGCTCCAGCGCGGCGCGCAGGTTCTCGCCGATCTTGCCCTTCATGGTCGGCGCGGCCGCCATCACGCCGTCCAGGTGCTGGTACTCGGCCAGCCACTTGGCGGCGGTCTTCGGACCGCATTTCTCCACGCCCGGCACGTTGTCGACGGTGTCGCCCATCAGCGCCAGCAGGTCGATGATCTGGTCGGCGCGCACGCCGAACTTGTCCATCACCGCCGCATCCGAATCCATGCGGCTGCCGGTCATGGTGTTGACCAGTTCGATGCCCGGGCGCACCAGCTGGGCGAAGTCCTTGTCGCCGGTGGAGATGGTCACCTTCAGGTCCTGCGCCAGGCCCTGCAGCGCCAGCGTGCCGATCACATCGTCGGCCTCCACGCCGGGAATGCGCAGGATGCTGATGCCCAGCGCCTCGACGATGCGGCACATCGGTTCGACCTGGCTGCGCAGCTCATCGGGCATGGGCGGGCGGTTGGCCTTGTACTGCTCGTACAGGTCGTCGCGGAAGGTCTTGCCGGGCGCATCGACCACGAACGCCACGTAGGCCGGGCGCTCCTTCAGCGTCGAGCGCAGCATGTTGACCACGCCGAACAGCGCGCCGGTGGGTTCACCCTGTGCGTTGGACAGGGGCGGCAGCGCGTGGAACGCGCGGTACAGGTAACTGGACCCGTCGATCAGGACTAATCTGCTCATGGGTCGATTCTACGCGCCCGTGCCTGCACCGCGGCGACACGGCACGTGCGCGGCGATGGGGCATAATCGAGGCTCATTCCAGGCAAAGGAACCCCACCCATGAAGACTCTGATGCTGGCCTCCCTGCTCCTGTTGGCCGGCTGCGCCAGCATGGGTGGCGCGGGCGCTCCCCCGGTCGACGTCAAGGGCGCGGATGTGTCCAAGCGCACCATGGACAACGGCGATGTCATCGAGGAATACCGCGTGTCCGGCCAGCTGCGCATGGTCAAGGTGACCCCGTCGCGCGGTGCGCCGTTCTACATGTACGACAAGAACGGCGATGGCCGCATGGACAACGACAAGGACGGCGTGTCGCCGGTGTACTGGAAGCTCTACAGCTGGTGATCTGACAGGGTCGGATCCCTTTCCGCAGGAAAGGGCTCTGCCCCATCGGGCGACGCCCGTCCACGCAGGGCGTGGGTCTATTCGGTGCGACCCACCACCCGTCCCACTTCGTCCATGCCACCCGGCGCCAGGTCACGCAGCAGGGCGAGGAAGTCGCCACCGACCAGGCGACGCGCCCGCTGCAGCAGCAGGGGTACCGGGCTGGACGGTTCGCAGCGCGCGTAGTACTCGCAGATCTCGTCCAGCCGCCGGCGCACATCGTCGGCGCTTTCGATGCGTTGGCTGCGGGTTGAGACCGGACCTGCGCTGTCGCTGTCCTGTGACGCGTCATGTTCCTCGTCGCCCACACCGGCCTGGCTGCCGCTGCGTGCCTGCCAGCGCGGTTGCAGGTAGCGATCCAGCGTGGCCAGATCGTCCAGAAGCGGTTTCAGGTCCGGAGCCGCCGGTCCCAGCTGTTCACCCAGCAACTGATCGATCGCGCGTGCCGCCTGCAGCGACTGCCGCGCAGCCTCGGTGCTGGCCGCCAGCATCTCCAGCGGGCAATCCAGGCAGCAGGCGTCGATCTCCTCCAGGCCCGGCGAAGGCGGGGACTCTGCCGCCCCCTTCAACGTGCCTTCGGCCAGACGCAGCTCACGCAGGGCGAAGCGCCCCAGCCGCGGCGACTGCACGAAGGGGAGCACGCGCAGGCGACCAAGTGCCCCCAGCGGATCGGCCAGCGCCAGCACCGCGTTGACCCGGGCAGTCGGGTCGTCATCGTCCTCCGCATCCAGCTGCGGATGCACCCCGGCCCATTGCTGCTGCAGCAGGCCCTGCACCAGGCGCAGGCCATCGGCCCAACCCGCCCAGCCCTGCTGCCGGCTCCATGCCGTGGCCAGATGCACCGCCACCCGCAGGTCGCGGGTGCGCTGCAGCAGTGCCAGCGCCTGCTCGCCGACCCGGTCCCAGTCGGGTTCTTCAGCGGCCAGCACACTGTCGCCGACGACCCGCTCGGCGCGCGCCGCCGCCGCCTGGTCCAGGGCCAGGAAGGCCGGATCGTATTCGAGGTTGTCACCACAGGCGCTGCCCTCGGGCAGTGCCGCACACAGGCGGTCGAGCAGGTCGTTGCGGTCCATCAGAGCCTCCACGGCCAGTGGCCAGGCAGGGTGGGATTCACTGCGCGCACTCCGCGTCCGGGTCACCGCTGTCACAGGCCACGGTCTGGTCGGCCGGCAGGCGGATGCCGGGCTGGACGATGCCGAACGCGCGGTACTGGGCACTCAATGCGCCCATGTCGACATAGGCAACCCGCGGCAGCACGCTGCCCTGGGTCCGCGCGCCAACGATCGCCGTGGGCAGGTTGAGGCCGCCGCCCACCACCAGCGGCAGTCCATCCGTACCGATGCCATAGAAGTACGCCGGTGGGCGGCCGATGAAGTCCACCACGTGGCTGCTGCCGGCGCTGGTCAGATAGATCGGCAAGGGCTGGGTGCCGATGCTGCCGCTGGACCACCAGTGGCTGGCACCGGCCAGCACCGGCGTGGTGCCCAGCTGGCGGATGTCACCGCCCTGCACCTTCAGGTAGAACCCACTATTGCCGGCATCGACACTGAATGCGCTGCCGTTGAGCGAGGCAAGGGCCAGGGTACCGGCGTTGGTCAGGCTGAAGCCTGCGGGCGACTGGAAATCGCCGAGGGTACCGATGGCATTGGCCACGAACAGCGAGGCGTCGCCCAGCATCGTCGGCCCGGCGGCGCGTCCGCTGAGCTGATCAGCCAGCAGGCGGCCACCAGCACCGGCACGGATCGCGCCGGACGACTGCAGGCGCAGCTGGCCCGCCTGCACACTGCCATTGAGCTGCAGATCACCACCATGCACGTCGAGCAGGCCCTGCGCGCCAGCCTGCACGTTGCCGGTCACCTGCAGCCCTTGCGTGGTCCGCAGCTCCAGGCCTTGGCTGCTGAAGTCACCGAGCGTGGCGATACGGTTGTCGCCGCGCAGGCTGGCCTTGCCGCCGGCGCTGCCCTGCAGGCGCTGTGCGGCCAGCACGCCACCGCTCTGGGTCAGCGCGCCACCGCTGCCGAGCTGCAGTTCCCCCGCAGCCAGCACGTCCTGGCCGAGCTGCAGGTCCTGGCCGCTGCGCAGGGTGATGTTGTTGCCACGCAACGCCGCCGGCAACTGCAATGCGCCGCCGGCCAGCAGCTGCAGGTCACCGCCGCCGGTATCAATGACGCCGGTGGGCAGGTTCAGCGAGCCTCCTGCCTGCAGGCGAACTGCGGCGCTGCGGTTGTCGAGCGAACCGATGCGCAGGTCGCCCGCACTGGCCAGATCGATACCCACGCCAGCCAGCGACACTACGCCACGCAGCTCGTTGCCAGCCGATCCCAATGCAATCGACGCATCACTGCGCAGGTCGGTGCTGCCATCCACGCGCAGCGTGCCGTCCTGATCGATGCCGTTGCTACCCGTGGCCTGCAGGTTGCCACCCACATGTGTCGTGCCGAAGTGCAGCTGCTGGCCCTGCAGCGTCACATTGCCGGCAACGTCGGCCGCGGACAGGGTCAGGCGTTCTGCACTGCGCGCGACCAGGCTGCCTGCCGTCACACCCTGCAGCTGCAGGGCGCCATCGCTGGCCAATGCCACCTGCTGGCCCTGCACGGCCACGGCATCACCGAAACGGTTGCCCGCCGCCTGCAGGTCGATGTCACCGCCGGCACTCAGGCGGGTCGTGCCCGCCACCTGCACGGCACCCTGCTGGCGGATGTCGCCGGCGCTGGCCAGTGACAACGTGCCGCCCGCGTTGACGCTGCCCAGCAGCAGCGTGTCGGCGGCCACGTTGATATCACCACCGGACAGGTTGAGCGCGCCACCGAAGCGGTTGCCGGCGTTGCCCAGGGCGATGCGTCCGCTGCCTGCGTTGACCTGCACCACACCCGCAGCCTGCACGCTGCCGCCCACGCCGTTGGGCGCAGCGATCTGTACGATGTCCGCATTGCTGCTGGACAGGGTCAGTGAACCACCGCTGCGCAGGTCACCACCCAGCCGCACGCCATCGCGGCCTGTCAGCGTGACGTTGTTGCCGGCCAGCAGCGCATTGGCCTGCAACACCCCGCCATCGGCGAGCAGGGCCAGGTTGCCGGTACCGGCATCGATGGCAGAGGTGGGCAGTTGCAGTCCTCCGCCCGCATGCAGGCGTATATCGGATTGCCCGGCGTTGTTCAGACGATCAATCTGCAGATCGCCCGCGGCGCGCAGATCGACACCCTTTCCGTCGAGTCCGACCGCACCTGTGAACCGGTTGTCAGCACGATCCAGCACAATGGCGCCCTGCGTGCGGATATCGCTGCGGCCGCCGACCTGGACTGCCGCCTGCTGGGAAACACCGGCGCTGCCAGCGCGTGCATCCAGATTGCCGCTGGCGGACACCCTGTTCAGCAGCAGACCGCCGCTGGTGGTGACAGCCACGTTGCCACCGTCCAGTCCCACGCTGCCGTCGAAACGATTACCGGCCTGGTCCAGGGTGATGTCCGAACCCGCCTGGAAGCGGCTGTTGCCTGCCACCTGCAGTGCAGCAGACTGGGTGATCGCTCCGGTGCTGTTCACCTGCAGTGTTCCCTGCACGGAGGTGGTCCCGAGCCGCACGCCGTTACCCGCCAGCACGGCATCGCGCGCAGCCTGCAGCTGCTGGATATCCAGTGCCGTGCTGCTGGACAGGGTGATGTCACGGCCCTGTACCTGCAGTGCGCTGCCCAGTTGATTGCCGGTTCCGTCCAGCACGATATCGGTGCTGGCTGTCAGCTGGCTGTTGTTGCCGATCGCCAGGCTCCCACTTCCCTGGCGGATCGCACCCGCGTGTGCGGTCGCCAACAGCGTGCCGCCGATGGTGGCTCCATCCAGCAGCAAGGAGGCCCCTTCGATCGTGGCATTGCCCGCGATGCCGGCGGCGCCCAGGCTCAAGTAGCCACCGCTGCGCGCGATCAGGCTGTCCGCCGTCACCCCCTGCAGCTGCAGGGGGTCGGTGCTGGCCAACGCCACCTGCCGGCCCTGCACCGCCACGGCATCACCGAAACGGTTGCCCGCCGCCTGCAGGTCGATGTCACCGCCGGCACTCAGGCGGGTCGTGCCCGCCACCTGCACGGCACCCTGCTGGCGGATGTCGCCGGCGCTGGCCAGTGACAACGTGCCGCCCGCGTTGACGCTGCCCAGCAGCAGCGTGTCGGCGGCCACGTTGATATCACCACCGGACAGGTTGAGCGCGCCACCGAAGCGGTTGCCGGCGTTGCCCAGGGCGATGCGTCCGCTGCCTGCATTGACCTGCACCATACCCGCAGCCTGCACGCTGCCGCCCACGCCGTTGGGCGCAGCGATCTGCACGATGTCCGCATTGCTGCTGGACAGGGTCAGTGAACCACCGCTGCGCAGGTCACCGCCCAGCCGCACGCCATCGCGGCCTGTCAGCGTGACGTTGTTGCCGGCCAGCAGCGCATTGGCCTGCAACACCCCGCCATCGGCGAGCAGGGTCAGGTTGCCGGTACCGGCATCGATGGCAGAGGTGGGCAGTTGCAGGCCTCCGCCCGCATGCAGGCGTACATCGGATTGCCCGGCGTTGTTCAGACGATCAATCTGCAGATCGCCCGCGGCGCGCAGATCGACACCCTTTCCGTCGAGTCCGACCGCACCTGTGAACCGGTTGTCGGCTCGGTCCAGCGCGATGGCACCCTGCGTGAGGATGTCGCTGCGGCCGCCGACCTGGACTGCCGCCTGCTGGGAAACACCGGCGCTGCCAGCGCGTGCATCCAGGTTTCCTGACACCGATACGGCGTCGAACAGCAGGCCACCGCTGGTGCCGAGGGCAACATTGGCCCCCTGCAGGGCGACGCTGCCGTCGAAACGATTGCCGGCCTGGTCCAGGGTGATGTCCGAACCCGCCTGGAAGCGGCTGTTGCCCGCCACCTGCAGCGCAGCAGACTGGGTGATCGCTCCGGTGCTGTTCACCTGCAGTGTTCCCTGCACGGAGGTGGTCCCGAGCCGCACGCCGTTACCCGCCAGCACGGCATCGCGCGCCGCCTGCAGCTGCTGGACGTCCAGTGCCGTGCTGCTGGACAGGGCGATGTCACGGCCCTGTACCTGCAGTGCGCTGCCCAGTTGATTGCCGGTTCCGCCCAGCACGATATCGGTGCTGGCCGTCAGCTGGCTGTTGTTGCCGATCGCCAGGCTCCCACTTCCCTGGCGGATGTCGCCGGCGCTCGCGGTAGCCAGCAGGGCTCCGCCAATGCTCACCTGGTCGAACAGCAGGGACGTACCGTCAAGGACCGCAGCGCCGGCAACATTGGCATTGGCCAACGACAGCGCCCCCGCACTGCCCGCATCCAGTGCCGCAGCCGTCACCCCATCCAGTGCCAGGCCCGGCTGCGCGCGGATCCGCACCTGGTTGCCGCTCAACGCGACCTTGCCGGCAAAGGTGTTGGCCGTTGTATCCAGCATCAGGTTGCCACGGCTGCCGGCACTGAAGCTGGCATCGCCGCCGACAGTGAGCGTACCGCCCTGGGTGAACCCGGTGGTGCTGCTGACGTCAAGCCGGCCACTGGTGCGGATCGCCTGCGCGATCACGCTTGCCCCCTTGAGTTCGAGATTGGCCAGCCCCGCGCCGGGCGTGGTACCCGCACCGGACTGCAGTTCAAGCGCGCCGTGCGCGTTGAGCGCCAGGCTGCTGCGGCCATCGCTGCTGCCGTCGATACGACCCGCCAGCAGGTTGCCGTTGTTGCTGCGAACGCTGAACAACCGGGGGGTGTTCGAAACCAGGTTGACGTTGCCCAACCGGATCGCGCCGTCGGCCGTGATGTTGCCGCCGAGCTGGAGCGGACCCGCACCACTGATGTCGAGACTGGCGAGCGCCTGATTGCCGCCCACGTCATCGGCAAACACCACGTTGAGCCCGCGTGCGAGCGTCAGTGCGTACCCACCATCGATGCGCCCCCGGAAGTTGATCTGGCCAAGCTGGCTGTCCAGCACGCTGTCGCGGGTCAGTACCACATTGCCCTGGAAGTACTGCAGGCCGATGCTCCTGCCGCTGGCGGGAAGCTGCACGACATCCGCCGTCGCCAACAGGCTGTCCACATCGAAATCGGAGAAGGCCAGCGTGCCCGCAGCGGAGATGTAGCTGCCGCGACCCTTCAGTGACACCTCACCGCCAAACCGGTTGACCGGCTGGCCCAAGCCGTTCACCCTGTCGAGGTTGATGGGACCGCCGGCGTCGATGCGGGTGGTACCCCCGATGTTCAGCGCGCTGCCGCTGGCCTGCTGCAGTCCGCCAGTGAGATGCAGCCCGAGGCTGCCCTGCAGCGAAGTACTACCCAGCAGCAGGTCGCCTGCGCGAAGTTCGGCGTTCCCGCCCTGCAGCGCGACTTCACCGCTGAAGCGGTTGCCTGCATCAGTCAGTGTGATGTCTCCCTGGCTGCTGAACCGGGACAGGCCGTCGACCTGGTAACTGCCGGTCTGGAGCAGATTGAGCCGGGAGTCGATGCCGAGGTTGCCCTTGCTGACGATGCCGCGACCGCTGAAGATCAGTCCGCTGATGTCGACATCGGCGGCACTGATGTTGCCGTTGACCTGGATCCGGTTGCCGGTGCTGATCGTCAGGTTGTAGCCACTGCCGATGTTGCTGGAAATGCCATCGGTGGTGATGACGCCATCATTGGTGCTGACCAGCTGCGTGTTGCCGTCCAGCCGGATGTCGCCCTGCAGCAGCATCTCGCGTCTGCTGGCAATGCGACTGCCCAGGGTGATGGTATCGGCACTGGCGTACAGGCGATCCACCGGTCCGGTGGCGCCCACTGCGCCGGCGAGCGTGAGCTGGCGCGCGCTCAGGCTCAGATCGCCACCGTCACCGTCGACCGCCCCGCCCAGCGTCATGTTTCCGCCCAGCGAAGTCAGGCGGCGCGATCCGTATACCTGCAACGGACCGGTGAACGCGAGCATGCCAAGGGTGGTGACGTCGCCGGACAAGCGCGCACCGCTGCCGGTGGCGACATTCAATCCCTGCAATGCAGTACTGCCACCAATGGCGCCCAGGAAGGTGGTCACTCCGCTGGCGGCGACACCCAGGTAGTAGCTGCCATCAACCGTGCCGTCGAACCGGATCGTTCCGCCCTGCAGCGTCGAGTTGCCCTGGAGTGTCACTGCGGACCGATAGGCCTGGTCACCGGACGTGGTGATCGTACCGCTCAGGCCAAGGCTGCCGCCCTGCACATCCAGGCTGCGCGCATCGATATCGCCCAGGTTCAGTGCACCGATGCCGACCAGACTGACATCGGCTCCTTTCGCGCTGACCCGGTTGCCGAAACTGTTGCCGGCATGGGTCAGGGTGATGTTGCCCGTAGCTGCGTCGAGCGTGGTATTGCCACCTACCGACAGCGCCCCGCTGTTCGCCAGGCTGGTCGAGGTGGCCAGGGTCAGGTCGGTACCGACATGGCCGCCAACGCGGCTGATGGCATTGCTCGCCTGTCCCAGGGTCACTCGGCCCTGCGTGTCCAGTTGCAGCGCGCCCTCCAGCGAACCCGCGGTCTGGGTGATGTTGTTCGCGTCGATTCCGATCGAGTCTGCCTTGATCGAGCCTGACAGCACCACGTCGCCGTTGATGCCGCCATTCAAGTTCACGGTCGTGGCGTCGATGCTGCCGCCGGTCATCTGGATGGCGACCGGCCCCCCCATGACAGCCGATCCCACCGTTGACATCGCGTTGGCCGTGATGATGGCATCGTTGATCGCCACCGGTGCGGAACTGCGGATGGTGAGGCTGCCGTCAGCGCCATCAATCGCATTGGCGATGATCGTGCCACCCGCGTTGATGCCGGTGGAGGAAAGACCAGGTCCCATCAGCGCCGTCATGCTGATGTTGCGTGCACTGAGGGTACCGACGTTGCTGATACCGGTTCCTGCCATGCCACTCGCTGCGGTGGTGACGAACGCCAGGCTTGGCATGCCGGCCGATGACACGCCGGTCACCGCGGTGACCGCACTGGCCGCCGCCAGATCGATATTGCCGAGCGGTGCCGCGATGTAGCCGTTGTTGAACACCGAACCGCCGACCAGGCTGATGCCTCCGGCCGTCGCCGTCAGCGTGCCTCCCAGGTTGCTGACCGCGGCATTGGTCCCTGTGCCGCCCAATTCGAAACTGGGCGGCAACACACCACCATCCAGCGGAATCCCCTGTGCGCCGGGCATCAAGGTGCTGGCCAGCAACCCACCCACGTTGACGCTGGCAGTGCCGGTGAACGTAATGCCCGCCGGATTGAGCAGGAATACCTGCCCGTTGGACAGCAGCTGGCCGCTGATGATGCTGGCGGACGGGCCGGTAACCAGATTGATCGCCGTCGACCTCGAGCCCGCCTGATCGAATCTGACCGTGTTGCCGGAGCCGATGCTGAAGCTGCTCCACTGGAACAACGCAGCCTGGCTCTGCTGGGTGACCGTCATGGTGTTGCCATTGACGTTGATGATTCCCGAGCCCGACGTAATGGTGCCGTTCTGTGGCAGGGTCTGCGCCGTGGCCTGCAGGCTGCCGGTCAGCAGCAGCGCCGCGGTCAGGGGTGCCAGCCACAAGGCGGCGCGTGATCGCCCCGGGACACAGCGACGCGGCCCGCGCGCGAACTCCGCAGCAACCTGTACCTGGCCCAGCGAAGGATTGAAGACGAGTCGGTAGATACGGTTCATGGTCGCTCCTCAGAAGGTCAGGCCAAGCCGCGCATACACGCGGACATCGCGGCCGTCACCCGGTCGCAGGGCGCTGGTCGGCTTGGCCGCCGCCACGCGCAGTTCGAGGTTCTTCCACTGGCGCAGGCGGAAGGTCGCGCCCATTCCCACCGATGCCAGATCGGCCGGTGCCTCCAGCCCATCGACATCGAACACGCGCGCCTGGTCGGCGAATACGTCCAGCTCCAGTACTTCGCGCCACGGCACCCCGCGGAACGGCGAGGCGACGTCGCCGAAACCCGGCGCATCGACGTGGTACTCCAGCGCTCCGTACCAGCCACGATCGCCCAGCGTCTCGCCCTGCGCATACCCCCGTACGCTGTCGTTGCCACCCACCTGGAACTGCTCCAGCGCCGGCAGCGAGTTGTTGCTGTACTGGCCATTGAACTTGAACAACAGGCGCTGGCTGCGGCTGAGGTACTGCAGCCGCAGCAGGCCCAGGCGCACCACGTTGAACCGGCTGTCGCGGGTCGGGTTGATCGCATCGAAGTCGGCCGAGCGATCGCGCAGCGACTGGCGCACGCTCAACTGTGCCAGGTTGATGCCATGCCAGCGCGCATCGTTATGGCGCAGGCTGGCGCCCACCTCGGCCACGTCGTACTTCTGCTTGGACAGCACCAGGCCCAGCGCTTCAAAGCGCGAGCTCTCGCGGATGTAGCGCGCCGAGCTGGTCACCTGCAGGTCGGGGCGGTTGATGAACTTCCAGTCGGCGCCGGCATAGGCCTGCGAGGCCGGGCCCTTGAGCTTGAAACCGCGCAGGATGCCGTCGTCCACTTCCAGCTCGCTGCGGTTGGCGCCGGCCAGCACCGACAGTCCCTGCACCGCCTGCAACGGTACGCTGTAGGACAGCGCGCCGGCGCGGCTGGCCTGCGGATCGAACGCATAGGTTCCACTGGCCGCGAATACATCGCCCAGGCCCAGCGGGCTGTTCCAGGTAACGCCCAGCTGGGCGCGCCCGCGCCCGGTCAACTCGGTACCGTGATTGTCCACGCTGGTACTGACCTCGTACGGCCGGCCGCTTTCACGCGCGACCAGTACCAGATCGGTTTCACCAACGTTCTCACCGGGCTGCAGTACCGAAGATACCGATACCCCGGGCAGGTCACGTGCATACAGCAGAGCGCTGTCGATGTCGGCCTGGCGCAGCGGCTGCCCGCGCAGGCGCTCGGCCACGTTGCTGAGCGTATGGGTGCGGTAACGCTGGTTGCCCTGCACCACTACCTTGCCGATGCGCCCTTCCAGCACGCGTACTTCAATGCGGCCTTCAGCGTCGGGTTTCTGCGGTGGCAGGTAGGCGACGCTGACCAGGAAGCCCGCCTTGCGATAGGCCGCAGTGACCGCATCGGCCGCCCCCTGGAGCTGCGCAAAGTCCATCGCGACCGCATCTGCGCCATGCGCCAGGCGGGCAAAGTAGGCATCCAGCACGGCCTGCACCTGCGCAGGCGTGATGCCACGCTGCGGATGCTCACCAACGTCGCTGGCACGGAAGCCGCGCACCTGCAGGGTCTGGTTGCCGGTGCGCGCGGCCATGTCGGGCAGCGCGGTGGCCGGCCCCCCTTCGACCTGCTGGGCCATCGCCGCGACTGGCAGGGCTGCCGACAGCAGCAACGCAAACGACGAACGCTTCAATGGCATGGCTCTGTCCTCCGATGACAATGGATGCCGGGGCGTCGCGTCCTCTGTACGGCCCCTCCCCGGGCGGCACAGACAAAGAAAGATCCGGGCACGGCGACGCGCCCCTGGCGTCCAGGTGGCCATCAGCCAACTGCCAAGACATAGATGCACAGCAACAACCCCATCGTCAGCATGACATACAAAATGAGAACCAGCGCACTTCGTGAGCGACCGTTCGTCGGACCCGGCGAGACCCCGGCAACAGGGTCCGCAGGCCGGTGCCTCTGGGTCTGCAGGCAGCGTTCACGCACGCCCTGCAGCACCCGACGGCGCCGAGCGCGGTATTCCTGCAGGTCGATCTGGCCGCGCTGGTGGGCATCGGCCAACGACTGCAGGCTGCGGTTGGCGTGCTCTTCCCAGCCGCTCACTTCAGCTCCCTCAATACCCGGAAGCCGACATCCGGCTGCGCCGCACCCGCCAGCGCGCGGTGTGCCTGCACCGTGCAGTCCGACCAGAAGCTGGCGTAGCTGCCACCACGTACGCTGCCATTGCTGGTCCATTCCCAGACGTTGCCGGTCAGGTTGACCAGGCCCCACGGATTCGGCTCGCGGCCACGTACGCCCACCGGCACACCGCTGCCAGCGCTGGCACTGGGCGGAATGCAGTTGCTGTCCGGCGCCTGCCGCCATTGTTGCTGCGCCTGCGCGGCGTGCAGCCACTCGGCATCGCTCGGCAGGCGGTAGCGCCAGCCGCCGCTGGCGCGGGTCAGCCAACGCGCGTAGCCCTGCGCCTGGGCGAGGCTGAGATTGCGTGCGGGCCATCGCCCCTGCTCGCCGGATGCCGGCTGCACACTGCAACGACCACTGGCCCGGCAGTACCGGTTGAAGTCATCCACCGCGATCTCCCCGCGCGAAAGCGCATACGCAGGCCCGCCCGACACCCCGGGCACCACCACCAGCATCGGCCCACGGGCATCGGCCAGCGCGTCGTAGCAGGGCTGTGCACGCCCGGCCAGACCTGCACAGGGATCGGGGCCGTCGGGCACCGGTGGCAACGGCGCATCATCCGCATCGGCCGCCGCGGCGACGGCAGCGCTGACCGGCGTTGCCGCAGGCGGACGCGGTGCATTGCGCGCTGCATGCGTGCCGCCGGTGGCAGTTGCCGCTGAGGCCGGTGGCGGTTGTGCGGCCACGATCGCGCCCTTCTCTCCCTGCAGCAGCGATTGCAGCGAATCGCCCTTGAGACGCCCGTGCGTGCGCAGCGCTTTTTCCAACCGCTCCATCGCCTGCGGATCACGGCGGTACTGTGCATCGAGTTGCTGGCGCAGCCGCTCGCGCTCGCTGTCCTTCGTCGATGCCTGCGTGCTGGCGGCCAGTACCGCCGCCACCACGTCCAGGCGTGCACGTGCCGCCTGCAGTACGGGACGCGCGCCCATCACCTGCAGCGCGTGTGCCAGCAGTGCGTCAGCGGCTGCCGGATCACCCTGGGCGAGCCGCAGCACCGCCTGGTCCTGGGTAGCCTGGTCCAGCAGTGCGGGCGCCTGCTCACGCACGAACGGGGCATCGGGCTGCACCACATGCAGCTGCTGCCAGGTGCGTTGTGCCTTGTCCAGGTCTCCAGCGGCGATCGCGCGCCGCAGCGATTCACTCTGCGCAGCCAATGCAGCATCACTGCGGCTATCGGCCAGCGACTGCTGCAGTGTCTGCTGGCGCTGCTGCAGCTGACTGGCAGCCGCCGCCAACGCGGCCGTGTCCGGTGCCTGGCGACGCGCGAAGTCGAGCAGCACAAGGTCATCCGGTAGTTGTGTCGGTTCCCGGTGTCCTCCCAGGATGGCAGCCACGGCGGTGGCCAGCGCGTTCTGCGCCGCAGGCAGTTCGGCGCCGGCATCGCGCCGGATCACCTGCAGTGCGGCCGCAACATCGGTCTGCCAGGCGGCATCGGCGCTGGGGTTGGCCAGGCGTTGCTGCAGGCGCTCCCGCGCCTGCGCGACTGTGGCGGGCAGCGCGGTCACCTGCAGATCCGGCTGCGATGCCACCCGCAGCTGGGCCGCCTGCAGACGCAACCCCAGCGCATCAGGGAAGCTGCGCTGCGCCTGCTGCAGCCGTGATTCCGCCTGCGCGGTGTCACCCTGTCCCAACGCACTGGCGATGGCCTGTTCATAGGCCTGTTCCAGCGCAGGATCACGCAGCAGCGGATTGCGCGGATCGATCGCGGCGATTGCTGCCAATGCTCCTGACAGGCTGCCGCTGCCATGGCCGAACAGATCCCCCTCGGCAATGTGCCGCTGGCGCTGGGTGTCGAGCGTGTTGAGTGCCTGGTCTCGCTCGGCCTGCAGGCGCTCGCGCCGCGCATCGAGCGTGGGTGAGTACAGTCGCAGGCGATCGCGCAACGCGAACACTTCCTGCGTCCCCGGGTAGTCGTAGCGGCCGGCGGAGGGCGCCCACAGCGCATCCAGGCGCCGCAGCAGGAAGCCTTCGATCAGTCCCGGGTGGTCCAGCAGCAGTTTGGCACGCTGTTCGTGATCGAGACTGGAAAGACCTTCCCAGGCCTGCGCGGCATCTTCATAGCGCTGCGGATCGTCGGCTCCCAACCGCGAACTCACTTCGGCGAGGCGCTGCTCGTGCACATGGCGGTTGACCAGTACACCGGCGCCGGCCAGCACCACCACCGCCGCAGAGGCATAGCCCACCCGCGGCAGCACGCGTTCACGCCAGCTGCGCGGACGCAGGCCTTCAAGCAGCGCATCGACGTTGGCCAGCCGCTTGTCCGCAGGCAAGGCCACCGCCGCACAGAGGGCACGGTACGGGCGCCGCCCAAGGCCACGCAGCGCGGGCGGGCGCCGACCCTCCCGCAGTGCCACTTCGGCGCTGGCCTTGTCGTAGGGATGGCGGCCACCGAGCAGTTCGAAGCAGACGCAACCGAGCGCATAGACATCGTCGGCCGGTGTCGGCGGCTGGCCACGCAGCATCTCCAGGCTGGCGTACGCCGGTGTCAGCGCCCCCAGCGAGGCGGCGTCGAACACGGTCTGTTCGCCCGCCACATCCACCGCATGCTTGCCGGCGCGGGCAATGCCGAAGTCGAATACCTTCGGTACACCTTGCGCGGTGACCATCACGTTGCCGGGCTTGAAGTCGGAATGGACGATGCCCGAGGCGTGCGCGCGGCGCAGTGCGCCGGCCATGCCCTCGATCAGCGGCCAGGCACGGGCCATCGGCATGCCATCAAAGGCCTGCTCGCGGATCAGCGTACGCAGGTCCTGGCCATCGACGTACTCCATCGTCATGAACACGATGGCGCCATCCTTGTCGAAGTCATACACGCGCACGATGTTGTCGTGCCCCAGCTGCTGCGAGCGTCGCGCTTCGCGCTGCAGCGCCACCAGCGCATCGGGGTGGCGACGGAACTCATCGCTGAGCACCTTCACCGCCAGCCAGGGGTCGCGATCGCGTGCCTCCACCTTGCGCGCATCGCGGGCCAGGTACACCACCCCCATGCCGCCGCGGCCCAGTTCGCGTTCCAGCTGGAAGCGTCCCTTCAGCAGGCTGCCAACCGTCACTGTCTGGCCCGCGGCTGCCGCAACCTGCTGCCATGCCGAGAGGCTCGAACTCTGCGACGCGGTACCGCTGGTGCGACCCTCGGCAGCCGCATCCGTGCGCGCGACATCCTCGCCGGGCTGCACACGTGTCATCTCGTCCGGCACGGCGCTGCGTGCGGGCTTGACCACGGTGGCATCGTCATCGCGCGACAGCGTGCTGCCACTGGCATCGCGCAGATCCTGCAGACGCTGCAGCAGGGTGTTCATCGACACCTCATCGATCGCCTGCTGCTGGCGCATGCGCCACAGCGTGTCCACGCCGTTGCGATAGTCGGCATCGGCCACGTGGTCATGCCGGGCCAGCGCCCGCAGCAGTGCGGGCAGGTCCAGCGCTCCCCTGCTGAAGGCGGTTACCAGTTCAACCACGGAGGTCGTGTCCTCTTGCACGTCGTTCACTCCTGCCTGCACACGATGACCGCCGACACGTTGTCGCGGGCGGCGCGTCCCAGGGCCAGTTCGAACAGCCGCGCCAGCAGCACGCGTGGCTCGCGCTGGCGACGGCACTCCATATCAAGCTCGGCATCAGGGATTTCCTTGTTGACCCCGTCGCTGCACAGCAGGAACGGTGTGCCCGCGGCATGGCTGGCAACGATCCAATCGATCAGCAGGCCCTCCTGCGCGCCGACAGCCCGGGTCAGCGTGCCAGGCGCGGCCACCGCAGCAGAGCCGGCGAACTGGGTGGCGTCGTCCTTGATGCCGTGCACATGGTCACGGGTAAGCTGGCGCAGGCAGCCGTCTTCCATGCCATAGGCGCGGCTGTCCCCCACCCAGCCGCACAGCATGAAATCGCGGTCCTGCACCAGCACCACCACGGTCGAGCCGATCAGGTCCACACGCAGGTCATGCGCGCGTCGCAGCAGCTCCTGGTTGACCTGCTGCAGCGTGTCCTCGATGGCCTCGATGAAATCGACCACGTCCTCCTGCCGTGGCAGGCGCGACAACCGCTCGACGATCAGGCCACTGGCGAAATCACCAGCCGCGTGGCCACCCAGGCCATCGGCAACCACCCAAAGACCAACGTCGTCACGCAGCAGGATCGCGTCCTCGTTGAGCCGCCGTACCTTTCCGGTGTCGGTGTGGCCGGCCGATGCATAGCGGGTACCCATGGCATTCATGGCGCACGCTCTTCGAGGATGCACGGGGCATCGACCGCGGGCGGCAGTACACCGCCAACAGGCAGGCCCGGCAGCGCGCTGGGGGCATGCGCGTCGCGCCACCACAGGCTGCCACGCTGCGCCCAGCACGTCTGCCACGCGACAGGGCCGGCCTGTCCCGGCCATGCCGGTGGCAGTTCGTGACAGGCGCTGTCCAACGCATCCGGCAGCTGCAGCGCGCCCTGCCTCACCTGCGCCTGCAGCGCGTGCAGCGCGTCGAACCAGCACGCACAGGGAAGCTGCGGAGCCTGCATCGGGTCCTCAGTGGTCAGCGGCAACGCCAGCAGCAAGGGGAAGGCCCGGCCCACCCGATCACGCGATGGCGCCACCACGCCCGCCCAGCCCTGCACGTCGCAGAGCCCGGCGGCCAGAGCGAACGACCAGCCGTTGCCAGCCGTCCCTGCCACCTGGGGATGACGGGACAACTGCAGGCTGGCATGCGCATCCCAGGCCTGCACGAGCGCATCGGACAGGCGGCGCCGCGCGAAATCGCCGATACCAGGCAACTTGCCGTGGAAGCCAACCACCGGCGCCAGCGACGATGCATCAGCTGCCACAGCGGAACCGTGCCAGGTCGGCGTCATTGAACGGATGGCGCAGGTTGCGGGCCTGCAGCGGCAGCGCCGTGGAGTGGCCACCGATGTCCAGATGCAGCACGTAGCGCAGATCCGAGCGCGCCTCCAGCATGCCCGCCTGCAACGCGCGGAACAGTGCCCAGTCGCCCTGGAACTGCAGCGCGCCCAGTGGCGTGCCGGCTGCGTCGAACGCCGCTACCGAAACATGGCCGGGAGTCGGGCCCGGCCATCGCACCGGCAGGCTGGCTACGGCGCCGGCGGTATAGTCCAGCGTCTGTCCCTCGATATCGATCTGCAGCCGTGCCACGCCTTCATCCAGCTGCGGTGCCAGCAGGGTGAACTCGACCAGCGGCTGTTCGCCGCCACGGAAGTATTTCTGGCGGATCGCATCGGCCAGCTGCATGCGCGCCGGCAGCGCCGGGTCACTGCCGGGGGGGGCATCCTCTTTCCACCGCCAGGTGGGCGTACGCGTATCGAGCAGCGGCGCCAGGGTCTGCCGGAACAGGCCATCAAAACGCCCGCCGTTGCCGAACAGTTCGGCGAAATTCTGCAGCGGCGTGTCCTCGCTGGCACTGCGATCGAATGGATAGCGGTGACCGGTGAATTCACCACAGACCTGGCCCACGCTGGTGGCGACACGCTCGTCGAGCACGGCCTGGTCCTGCGCGCCGATGGCTGCGGCGCTCTGGCCGGTCAGCGCCAGCAACCAGGTCGAAACGGGTGGGGGCAGCTGCGCGGCCTGCTGCCTGGCCTGCTGCAGTCGGGTATCAACCGAGCCCGCCGCAGGGGGCGCCAGCAACCGCTCGCCCAGTTGCGCGAAGCTGGCCAGGGCCTGGTCAAGCGGCGTCGCGCCGGGAGCGCCCGCACACAGTTGGGCCAGTGCGGCGAAGTGATCGCTGATCGCTGCTCCGGCAGGGCGTGCGGCCGCCTCCCCCACGGCCGGTGCCAGTGCAGCCTGCAGCGCAGCGCCGCCGGCCCCTGCCCTGGCCAGCGCCGCCGCACCTACCTTGGCCTTCGCGGCATCTGCCGTTGCACGGGCCGCATTGCCGGCGGGCACACGCAGCAGATCCTGGGTCTGATCGCGCAGCAGCACCAGCAGCAGGCGCAGCGGCGAGGTCGGGCCTGCAATGCGTGCCAGCTGGGCGGAAGCCTCCGTATCATCAGCACCGGGTCGCAACTGCAGGTCGGCCAGCAGTTCATCCCAGGCCCGGATGTAGTCACGCTCATAGTGACGCAGGACCTGCTGTACCAGCCGCGCCCGCGCCAAGGCGTCGATCCGTTGTGGGCCAAGCACCCAGTCATCGGCAACGAAGCGCGCAACGGCGTCGTCCACGCCTTCGCGGGCAAGCTGGGCAAACACGGGTTGCGTGTAAAGCGCCGGCCACGGCGACGACAACGGCACGCCACTACGCCGCTCGAACGCGTCGGCCTGCAGGCCCAGCGCCTTGTCCAGGCGCAGCGTGGCAGGCTGGGCACGGGCCTGCAGGCTCAGATCGCTGTAGACCAGCGTCGCCAGCTCCGCTGCACGCAGGCTGGCGCGCGCCTGTTCCACGCGCACCGGATCAGGACGGATCGCGCGCAGCTGCCCCTTCGCAGCCAGCAATGCCGACAGCTGCGTGTCATAGGCGTCGGCCAGCACCGTGTCGCCGCCGAAACGGTGCCGTGCGTCGAGCCCGGCCAGCAGGCCGAGCTGCGTCGGCTGCAGGCGCGCAGGCTCGCCCAGCATCAGGTAGCCCTTCAGGTAGTAGTAAAGGCGCTGCGGATCGGACGCGCTGTCGCCAAGACCCTCGCGCAGCTGCGCGGCCACACCAGGCAACAGCGTCGCGTTGAGTTCACGCAGGTAGGCCTCACGCAACGTCCGCTGCACGGCATCCCCCTGGTACAGGCCCCAGCGCATGCGCCACGGCACCGGCTGCGTGGGGGCAGCAGCCGCCACCGCAGTGGCACTTGCCTGGCCTCGCTGCACCGCCCGCTCCAGATAGCCGCGCAGGTCGGTCGCTGCGCCCGGATCCGGCGTCTGCGGGCGCTGCTGCATCGCCTGCCGCGCCTGCAGCAGGTAGTCACGGTTGCCCTGGTAGCTGGCTGCCATCGCCGCCAGCCCTCCTGCAGACACCACCAGCACGGCAGCCTGGGCGGCCCAGTGCCAGCGCCGACGACGGCGCTGGGCCTGCGGCTGGAAGCCGGCCAGTCCGTGCTCGGGCAGCACCACTTCGCGCAGCAGCCGCTCGACGAAGAAGGTCCGTGGTGCAGCCGAAGGCGCAGGCGCGCGTGCTGCATCCAGTCCGAAGCTGCGTGCCACTGCACCGAGCATGCGGTCGATCGGCGTGCCTTCCTGCGTACCTGAAGTGAAGTACACCCCCCGCAGCAAGGGTGCGGGTGCGTAGGCATGCCCTGCGAAGGCGGACTCGATGAACTGTCGCGCGCTCTCGCCCAGAGCGGCGAACTGCGGCGGGAACGCGAGCAGCGCCGCCCGGCGGCCACGTTCGCGCTCATCGTGCAGGCGTTGCAGTACCCGCGCATTGAGCCGGTCCAGCAGTCGCGCATAGGCATCGGCGAAACTGCGCGCCGCGCTGCCATCGAGCGTCTTCTGCAACGGGAAGGTAGTGCCCCAGACCTGGCTGCGCTGGTCTGCACCCAGGTCGTCGAAGAACTCGCCGAACCCCGCCAGCAGATCGCACTTGGTCAGCACCAGGTAGACCGGCACCTGCAGCTGCAGGTGCTCGGCCAACTCATCCAGGCGCTGCCGGATCGCACGTGCATGCTGCTCGCGCTCGCCTGCATCAAGCTGCAGCAGATCGGACAGGCTCATGCTGACCACGACGCCATTCAATGGGCGCGCGCGACGGTGGCGACGCAGCAGCTGCAGGAAGTCCCGCCACCCCGCCGCGTCCACCGTACGGTCCGAATCCTGGGTGGTATATCGGCCAGCGGTATCGAGGAACACGGCCTGATCGGTGAACCACCAGTCGCACTGGCGGGTGCCGCCCACCCCGCGCACCGCATCGTTGCCAAGTCGTGCGGCCAGCGGGAACTGCAGGCCGGAATTCTGCAGCAGTGTGGTCTTGCCCGATCCAGGCGGGCCGATCAGCAGGTACCACGGCAGCTGGCCGATGCCCCCCCCACGGCGCCGGCGCAGCAGGGCCAACGCCTCCTCGAAGCGGCGCTCAAGCTGGCTGCGCTCGCTGGCGAGGCGTTGCGCCGGGTCATCCCCCTGGCGCAGCGCTTCGCCCATGCGCTGCTCGCGGCGGCGCCTGCGCCAGCGGCGCACCAGCACGATCCCCATCACCGTCAGCACCAGTACCAGCAGCACCAGCAGCCGCGCCATCACGCCCGCCAGCGGTACGCGTCCGGCAATCGCGACCCAGGGGCCGCCGAACCACACCAGCAGTGCCAGCAGCAACACGCCGGCGGCAACCACCCAGTTCACCCGGCGCAGCGCGCCCATGATTGCCTGCATGGTTCAGTCCCCCGGCTGGAACAGGATGTCGACACGGCGATTGCGTGCACGGTTGGCCGGCAACTGCGGCGGCGTCGCCAGTGGTTGCGAATCGCCCGCGCCGACGGTCTCGATCCGGGCGTGGTCGCGCAAGCCGGCGCCCAGCACATCGGCCACCGCCCGCGCGCGTGCAGCCGACAGGGCGTAGTTGTCCTTCCACAGCGCCGACCGCACGGGTTGGTCATCGGTATGGCCCACTACCACCACCCGACCCCGCAGTGGATCGATCGCACGCGCGATGGCGGCCAACAGCGGCCGCTGCGCGGCCTCCAGCTCGATACCTCCCGAACTGAACATGGCCGCAGCGTTCAGTCGTATGCGGGCACTGCCGTCAGCGGCTTCGTCCACGCTGAGAAGGCCGGCACGCTCCTCCGCTGCCAATCGCTGCTTCAGGCCCAGCGCCGGTACCTGCACGGCTGCGTTCGGTACATGGCTGACCTGCAGGCCCATCCGCGCCGCTTCGGCATTGATGGGTGCCGCCAGTGCATTCAAGCGCGCGTTCGCCCACAGGAACGCCACCAGCAGCACGCTGGCTGCAACCGCCACGCTGACCCACAGCGGCAGATGCCAACGGCCACGCCAGGTCCGCTCGGCCACGCCCTGCCAGCGCGGCGAAAGCTCTTCCGGCGGTGCGCCACGCTGACTGCGGATGCGGCGATACAGATCGTCCTGGATCGCCGACAGGCGCAGGCTGCCATCGGCCTCGATCTGGTAGCGGCCAGCGAATCCCATTGCCAGGCACAGGTACAACAGCTCCAGCAGTTCCAGATGCCGGCCCGGATCCTGCAGCAGCCGTTCAAGGATCACGAAGAACTTGGCGCCACCATAGGATTCACCGTGGAAGGCGGTCAGCAGGGTGCGCTGGGCCCATCCGCTGCGTTCGCCCCACGGCGCGTTGAGCACGGCTTCGTCGACCACCGCACACAGCACGTAGCGTGCGGTCATCACCACATCGGCCGGATAGCGCGCTTCGCGCAGCCGTGTCTCCAGACGCCGGACCTGCAGCTCGGCCTGTTCCCGCAGGCGCGCAAGGTCAGGAACCTGCGCACTGTGGCGCAGCTGTACCGCCAGCAGCAGCAGCGGCGTTGCCGCCTGCACCAGCGGGTTGAGGCTGTCACCCAGGAACTCGCTGATCTCCGCGCGCGAATCCGGTGAATCGGCAGGCGGGTTGCCGGGCCGATCCTGCATCAGCGGATTGCGCATGTCCCGTGCGTTCATCGGCTACCCCCGGATCGCCCACAGCTGCACACCCAGACCGGGAAACTCGTTGCCCAGATGCAGGGCCAGGCCACCGGCGCCACGCAGCGCTCGCCACAAGGGCGACTGCGTTTCGAACTCGAAGTAGACGTGGCCGGCGTGGTAGGGAATCTGCCGCGGTGCCACCGCCATCGGTGCCAGCCCGATGCCCGGCAACTGCAGATTGACCAGATCACGGATCTGCTCGACGGGACCAATCTTGGCGGTCGACGGCAGGCGCCGCCGCAGTTCCTCGCTGGGCAGGTCCGCGCGCACCGCGAGCACGAACTGGGCATTGTCCAGCAGGCCGGGATCAGGGATCACCGCCACCCATACCCCGAACTTGCGTTCCTGTACCGGGATCGCCAGTGCAGTCTGTTCCAGCACCGCGCTGAGGCTGCCACGCAGGGCCGCAATGATCGGTTCGAAGCTCTCGCGCAGCGCTTCGTGACGGTAAGGGGCGAACACCGGCGGGCGTTTCCTGGCTGCGGTGAACGTGCTCAGCTCGCCGGCCAGCGCCAGCAGCGCGCGATACAGTGCTTCCGGATGCAGCTGTGGCTGTGCCGCCCAGTGCGACAGCACCGGTTGCCAGCGATTGACCACCTGCAGCAGCAGGAAGTCGGCGATCTCCGCAGCGCCACCGCGATCAGTGACCGCTACCCGCGCCGCCAGCGCCTCACCGCGCTGATGCAACAGACCCAGCAGTTCGACCAGGAAGGTTGCCAGTCGCGGCGACGACGCACTGGACGCCACGCTGGGAATGAAGGCCTCATCGAGCACCACGCGGCGATCCGCCCGGGTTTCCACCACGTGCGCCACCGCGATCCGGGCCAATCCTTCCTGCGGTTGCGATTCGGGCAGCAGGCGCGCGTTGAGGCTGCCCACCTCCATCAGCACGCGCTCCTCCACGCTTCCGGATGCATCCAGCGCTTCACTTTCGCGCACCCGGTAGCGGTACAGCTGATCACCGGGTGATTCAGGACGTCCCACATCCACCTGCGATGCCAGGCGCAACGGCAGGGTCAGGTAGATCGTCTGGTCGCGACCGTTGGGATCGAGGTCGAGTGCGGCCGGCAGTGGGTCATCGGCTGGCATCGCGAACGGCGTGCCATCGGGGAACACCCCGCGCGCACGACGCAGGCCGAGCTTGCCGACCGCCAGCAGGTCACTCTCCAGTTCCAGTTCGGTGAAACCCCAGGCGCGTGACGGCGGCTGCGCGACGCGCAGGTCGACGTAGCGCTCCAGGTAGCGCTCCTGTTGCTGCAGGTGCTGTGGCCGCAGGAACAGCCCCTCGCTCCATACGACCTTGTTGTTCTGGGTCATCCGTGCGGCTCACAGGTGGCGGCGGGACACGGCGCATGCGTGGGCGATGCGCGAACACGCCACGACCCCATGCGCCAGCTGCCCGCGATTGTCGGCAGCAACACCGGTGTCGGCCCGACAATTCGTCTCAGCCCGGGCGTGGACCACCACTGCTGCGACTGCTGCGATAGCGAGCCAGCTGCGTTTCATAGGCCCGCGCGAACTCATCGCCGAACAAGCGGCGGAAGCAGTCGTCCGGATCCTTGACCATGCGCTGGAAGTTCTCGCGATAGCGGTCCCAGTAGCGTCCCTTGCCGGCGAACGCCAGACGGCGACCGTTGCCATCGGCCTCCTGCTCGATCCGGTCGGGACTGAAGTGGAACAGCATTGCCTCGTAAGCGGCGCGCATGCCAGCCAGCATGGCCATCTGGTGGCAGCGGATGTCATCGAAGGCATCATCGAACGCCGCAGCGCCGCTGAGGAACGCACCACCGGCGGGCGCCGACAGCTTCTGCATCGCCTCCTGCGTGGTGGCGGCGAACTTCAGTGGATTGTTCTCCGAACGCTGGATCACGGTGACCGGAAGGCGGAAGGTGTTCTTGATTTCCGCACGGGCGCGCAGCACGTCCATCACCCCTTCCACCACGATCGCAAACACCCGGTCCAGATCTTCCGGCATCGCTGCCCCCGGCGTGCGGGCGGGGGCAGCGGCGGGCGCCGATGGCGCTGCCGCACTGAAGTCTCCCTGGGTCAGATCCCAGTCGTCGGGCAACTGCTGCGTCGCCTGTACCGGTGCGGGCGGACGGAAGTGATCGTGGCTGGCGGCGGCGTGGTGCCAGCCATCGGCGTCACTGCGCGGCGGTGCGGGCGCTGCTGCACTGGCGGGCAGCAGACGCAACGGATCCAGTTCGTCCTGCGGCGCCAGTGCCAGGTCCGCCACCATGGCATCCGGTGCTGCGGAGGCCCCTCCCGCCGCGCGTCCCCACAGCACGTCAAACGGATCCTCCAACACAGGCACGGCTGCACCCTCGTGCCGTGGCAGCGCGGCCACCACCACCTGGGTCAGGTCGGGATTGCCGGCGTCTGCGCCCGGCAGCGGCATCGACGATGGCCCCACGCTCTGCAGGCGGACATCGATCTCGAAACTGTCCAGCTGCAAGCGGTCACCGTCGCCAAGTGCAGCCGGCTCGCCACGCACCAGCGCCTGGCCGTTGAGCAGCAGCCCGTTGGTGCTGCAGTCTTCGATGAAGTACATGCCGTTGAGGAAGCGCACCACCGCGTGGGTGCGCGATACACCCGAGGCAGGCAGCACCCAGTCACACTCGTCGGAACGGCCCAGGCTGCCCCCACCCTGCATGAAGACCTTCTGTGCCGCGGGCCCGAACTGCGCGGCCTGGCGGCCACTGACGGTCAGGATCAGATTGTGGATGGCATTCACAGCGGCGGTGCTCCGTCAGCAACGTCAACGTAGGCGTCATGGGTGGAACAGCGGTTCATCGCGCCGCGTCCAGCAGCGCCAGAGCCTGCTCGGCATAGCCACGCCTGCGTTGCTGGAAGGCCTGCGGCTGCTCGGCGGCAAGCAGGCCCAGCGCTGCGACGGCGGCGCACGCCACCAGATGGTCCGGCGGCACCACCACCACCGGTTGCCCTGCCGGTGCCAGACTGCCTTCGGCCCAGCCGGCACTGGCTGCCAGCCAGGCACCCACGCTGCGGTAGCCACCGGCATTGGCGAACTCGAAGGCAGCACGGCGGTTACCTTCACTGGGCTCGCGCAACCAGCGCTCGGCCAGCATGGCCCCCGCACGTGCTTCCGGCGCCAGCGTTTCACCACGTGCGCACTGGCACAGCCAGGCCACCACGTAGCGCTTGGGCAACAGGCGCGCGGCCAGCTGCAACGCGGCCTGCACGTAGCCGGCCTGCAGCAGCACCTGTACTGCCTGGGCCGGCGGCAGCCCGGGCGCCAGCACCGCACAGGCCTGCGCGTCGATCTGCATGTCCGCACAGGCCTGCGCGACCGTATCCATGTGCATGCTCATCCGATCGTCACCAACGCGGCGGCCAGCTTGGCCAATGCGTCACCGGACAGGGTCAGCATCGGTGCCTTGACCTCGGCCATCGCCCCACCCTGCACCTGCAGGGTGGCGTCGGAGTGCATCTTCAGGCTCGCCCCCGCACCGATATCCATGCTGGCGCCCGCCTTGATGCGGACTTCCACGCCTCCTTCGATCTCTACCGTGCTGTTGCCACCGATGCGCACGTTAACGCCCTCGACCGCGATGTCACCGGCGCTGTTCATCACGATGCGCGAGGCGCCGGTGACCAGCTCGATCTCCTGCCCAGCCTCCAGCCGGAAGCGTTGGCCGACGTGGATCCGCGCATGGGTGCCCACGTCCAGCGAGTCTTCATTGTCGACCTTGATGCTGCGGTCGTGGCGGATCGTGGCACGCTGGTCATGCTCGACGGTGAGGGTCTGGTCGTTGCCGATGGTGGCCTGCTGGTCATGGCCGACCTTCAGGGTGCGGTCATGCTCGGCCTCCACATGCAAGTCGCGTTGCGCGTGCAGGCGCAACTCCTCGGCGCCCTTGCGGTCCTCGAAGCAGATCTCGTTGTAGTCATCCGCGCCCCCATCGGGATGGCTGCGGCTGCGGATGCCCGAGCGCGTCCGCTGTTCCGGCAACGCATAGGGCGGCACGTGGTCCGCATTGAAGACGCTGCCGACAATGAGAGGCCGGTCAGGGTCGCCCTCGAGGAACGCGACCAGTACTTCCTGGCCGACCCGCGGCAGGCACTGCGCCCCCCACCCCTTGCCCGCCCAGGACGTCGCCACGCGTACCGGGCACGAAACGCGACCATGGCTGCGGGCCGCGCGGCTCCAGTGGAAATGCACGTTCACCCGTCCCTGCGCATCCACGGCAATGTCCTCGTCGTTGTCGCCAGCCACGATGGCGCTCTGCAGGCCGGCAATGCGCGGCCACCGCGTGTCGGCCAGCGAACGGTACGGCACGCGACTGTCGAGTACCTGCAACCGGCACTGCAGTGATGGACCCGCACTGGCCGTTACCGAACCGGGAGCCGCCTCGATGACGTCAAGCTCGCTGGCCACCACCAGGTACTGCCGGTTGCAGCCGGTCTGCGGACAGCCTTCGAGTTCGAACAGATGGCCGGCACCCAGGTTCCAGGCGCGGGTGCGGCCATGCCACTGCGCACGTGCGGCCTGCTCGGCTTCAACGCGCACCTGTGCCCGCTGCCGGCCCTGTTCCGCGCTCTGCTGCCGGCCATGGCCGCGGTAGATGGAACGCGTACCGGCACCGTCATCGCGATCGGCCTGCGCCTCTCCCAGCAGCACCGCGCGCGGCTTCGCCGGATCGAACTCATCCAGCTGCCAGTGCGTCGGGCGCAGCTGGTGCTGCTGCTGCCAGTCGGCCATGCCCGGTGCTCCCAGCGCCGGCGGCTCGCGCTCGGCCTGCCAGGGCAGGCGCTCGAACGGTGCCACGGTGGCATGGGCGCCCAGGCCATCGGCAAGCACCAGCGTGTGGCGATCTGCAGCGTGCTCGAAGTAGTAGTAGAGGCCTTCCTGCTGCAACAGCCGATGGATGAAGTCCAGGCTCGGCTCATCGTACTGGACACAATAATCGCGCACGACAGGATGGCCCCCCAACTGCAGCCGCACATCGGTGCAACCGATCTCCGACAGCAGCGTGCGCACGATGTCTGCCACTGATTGCCCGGAGAATATGCGGCTGTCGTGCTGCTGGCCAAGCAGCCACAGACGCGGCACCAGGGTGACTTCGATCGCGGTGAAGCGTTCATCGCCAACCTCGCGCTGCCCCAGCAGGGCGACGGCCGCGACGATGCCATGCAGATGGCGGCTGCCATTGTCATGCACCAGGCTGATGCCGAACGGGGTGCCAAGCAGGCGGGAGGGATCCGGCGGATCTCCACTGCACAGTGCCGACAGCACATAGCGGTAGGGTTGGCCGAGCGACTCGCGGCCCTGAAGCTGCTGGAAGCGCAGTCGTCCGCCCAGGTCCGACTGCAGGGAGATCGTGCGCGCCATGCCCGTC
The DNA here is from genome assembly GCF_040984485.1 of Stenotrophomonas sp. WED208. Taxonomy (NCBI): domain Bacteria; kingdom Pseudomonadati; phylum Pseudomonadota; class Gammaproteobacteria; order Lysobacterales; family Lysobacteraceae; genus Stenotrophomonas; species Stenotrophomonas sp. WED208. The sequence goes on along the minus strand of NZ_JAZARB010000001.1, from coordinate 75,717 downwards.
CACGGTGGAGAAGATTCGTCCGGCCCGCGCGGGTGCTGGCCGGATCCGCGACCGGATGCTCCCACGCGTTGCCGGTGCGCAACCGGCATTTCGTCTCACCGGCCGAGGCTGCCCGGCTCCCCCGGTTCCTTCAGCGCCCTCAGTGCTTCGTCGCGCACGCTGCGCTGCGATGTATTGAGCGTTGCCGGGTCCCGTGCGATCACCGGATCGAGATAGTGCCGTTCGATGTCGGCCATCGCCTCGGTGGCATGCATGCGCTTGAGCACGGCGTAGAGCCGCGACGCGCTCTCCGTCGTATGCGCGTCGAGCACGCCGCGGCTGGACGCGCGCAGTTCCAATGCCTTGGCATGGGCATCGCGCGCGGCCGGCAAGCGGCCGGCACGGTTCTCGACCCGCCCCACCACGTCCCAGGTCGCCGAGATCAGGCGGTAGTCGTCCGGCATCAGCCGTTGGTTGCCTTCCAGCGCGGCATACGCCGCCTCGCGCGCCTCATCGTAGTGATCGGTCCTGGCCAGCATGCTGGCCAGCCCGCCCAGGGTGAACAGCGTGTCCGGATGCATCCGCCCAAGCGTGCGCGTGCGCTGCTGCAGCAGTTCACGCTGCAGCTGCACGGCACGCTCGAAGCGCTGCGGATCATCCTGCTTGGCCAGCACCCGGATCAGCTCCGCCTTGGTCTGCAGGGCATCCGGGTGGTCGGGCCCCAGCACGCGCTGCTGCTCGCCCAGCAGGTGCTCCATGAAGGCCTGGGTCTGGGTGAACGCCGGCTCGGCCTGTGCCAGGCGCACCATGTTGAAACCCTGCAGGGCCGCCGCCGCAAGCGTGTCGGGATGCTCGGAGCCGAGGCTGCGCTCGCGCCGCTGGCGCACTTCGCTGGCCAGCGCCAACGAGTTTTCGTACTCGTTGAACGTATTCTGCAGGCGCGCCAGCATCAGCATCGCCGCCAGCGTGCGCGGTGCGTTGTCACCAAAACGCGCGCGGAACCGGGGCAGCAGGGGCTCCAGCCGCGCCAGGGCCTCTTCGCGGCGGGTCAGCTCGCTGAGCGTGGTCACCATGCCCAGCTCCAGTTCCAACAGCGCGGGGGCGTCCTTCTCAAGCCGCGGCGTCCACGCCGTGACCAGGGCCTGCTGCCGCTGCAGCGCCTTCCCCAGTTCTCCCTGCCCCGCCATCACCTGCGCCTGCTGCGCGCCCACCCGCAGCCACAGCGGATTGTCCGGCGCCAGCTCCGGCCGCTGGAGTGACAGGGCTTCGTCCAGCAGGCCGCGCGCCTCGACCAGGTTGCCGCGGCGATACAGCGCATCGGCCAGATCAGCCAGCGCCGATACCAGGCGCAGGCCGCCTGCATGCTGCTCGCGCTGCACCGACAGCACCGACTGCAGCTCGCGCACCGCTGCCGGGTAACGGCCGATCGAAATCAGCACACGGGCCAGCGACTGGCGCAGGTCCGCAGACAGGGATGGATCATCGGCAAAGTCCTGCTGCAGGCGATCCAGTGCATGGGCCACCACGTAGCGCTCCAGCAGGTCACGGGCGATGTCCGAGGCCGGAACCTTGGCCCGCAGTGCTTCCAGATCCAGCGGCGCGTCAGCTGAATCCTGCAACGCCCGCTGCATCGCCTCGCCGTTGGCCGCGGCCATCGCATGCCCCATCGCATCGACGTCCACGCTCTGCAGCATCTCCTGCTGGAATTCGACCATGCGCTCCAGTTGCTGCTGGCGGTGACTGGCCACGGCCTGTTGGCTACGCGCCTGCTGCAGCGCCCACAGCGATGCCGCCAGGCCAACCACCACGCAGCCCAGGGTCAAGGCCGCCAGGACCACCGGCAACCGATGCCGCTGCAGGAACTTGCGGGCCACCAGCAACCGCTGCTGGCGTGACACCAACGGCGGAATGTTGCGACACCAGCGGTCGAGGTCGGCCAGCAGTGCCGATACACCGTCATAGCGCCCCGAGCGCTGCGGGTCGGTGGCACGACGCACGATGGCATCCAGGCCTTCCTCCAGAGCCCGCCGCAGTTCACGCCGGCTGCACTGGCAGGACGCAGCCATCCCGGCCTGCGCCTCGACCGTCAGAGCGAGGAACACTGCCAACGGCGACAGCGGCTCCGGCATCCGTGCCGGTGGCCGTTGCCCGCACAGCAGCTCATGCAGCATCGCGCCCAGCGAGTACACGTCACTGCGCGCGTCGATATCGATCTCCAGGCCTGTCTGCTCCGGGCTCATGTAGCCCGGCGTGCCGCCGGACCAGCGATCGGTATCGTCATGGCTGCCGGCAATGGCGATGCCGAAGTCGATGATCTTCGGCTGCGGTGCGCCATCCACGGCACCCACCAGCACATTGCTCGGCTTCAGGTCGCGATGGATCACACCCTTCTGGTGTGCATGCTGCACGCCCTGGCAGACCTGCATCATCAGCCGCACCCGCAGGTCCAGCGGTGCGCGACGCTGGGCGCACCAGCGGTCGATGCCCTCGCCGTCGATGTACTCCATCACCAGGTAGGGACGTTCGTTCTCATGCATCCCCGCGTCATAGATCTGCGCGATGGCGGGGTGATGCATCTGTGCCTGCATCTGGCATTCGAACTCGAAGAACGCTCGGCTTTTCTCATCCAGCCCCGGGTTGGCCATCATCTTGATGGCCACCTGCTGCCGATAGGCGCCGTCGGCACGATGGCCAAGGTAGACCCGGCCCATGCCACCCGTGCCGATCATCGCGTCTACCGCCCACGGGCCGCAGCGGGTACCCGGTGGCAGGATCGGGGGCGGTTCGCGGCCGATCTCGGAGACCGCCTGGCGCAGCGGCACCCGCAGGCGCACCGTAGCTTCGGCCTCCACCGCCAGCATCGCCTCCAGTTCGCGACGCAATGGCGGGTCATGTCCGACCTCCGCCTGTACGAACGCCGCACGCGCCGCGCCGCTCAGTGCGCTGGCCCGGTGGAAGAGACTTTCCAACTGGCGCCAGCGCTCCAGGCTCAGCATGACGACAACCGTGCGGCCAACCAGACGCGCACGAAACGCAGATCGCGCTCAGCGGTGGGAATGGAAATGTCCAGCAGATTCGCGGTTTCAGCCACGGTCAGCCCGACCAGTTCGGTCATCGCGAACGCACGCGCCTTGCGGGCATCCAGCCTGGCCAGCTCATCGAACGCCTCGGCGATGCTGAGCAGGTCCACCGGCTGCACGCCGGGATCGACCAGCTTCACCGTCAGCGTGACCTGCTGCCCGCGTCGCTTGCCACGATCGCGCATGCGCGCAAGGTCCACCAGAAGGTGGCGCATCTGCAACGATGCCACTGCATAGAAATGCCCGCGCGATGCGAAGCCATGCTCGCGTGCCGACAGCCGCATCCAGGCCTCGTTGACCAGCTCGGTGGGCTGGAAACCATCGGCCACGCCACGTGCCAGGCTGCGCACCGCGATCTGGTGCAGTTCGTCGTAGACCAGTCGCGCCAGCGTATCGCTGGCCGGTGCTTCGCCGTCCTGCCAGCGCGCAAGCAGGTGGGTGATGCCCTCGGCGGGCGGCAGCGTGTCATTCATGGCAATCCCTCGCTCGACGCCGGACGCGCCGCCATGCAGGGATGCATGGCGAAACGCTGCCCGCCCGCAACGAAGAGACGTCGCGCTGGCCGCTGGGGCGACAGTATCGGGAGGGCGGTCATCCGGGACGTAGCCGCGGATCCCCAGGCGCGGCGCGGTCGATCCTACGCGAGCAAAGCGTGTAGAAATAGTCAGGACGTGACGCATATAGGCTGAATTCTCCGACCGTGTGAAGGAGTATCAGGCGGCGATTCGTCTCACTTGAACGCGATGACGGAGATTTGGATCGACCTAAAGTGGTCACGCATCACAGAAGCCAGCGGTACGGGCGATCTCCATATGTCCCGGCGATCGTTGCATCGTCTGACCGGGATTGACCCGAAGCCTTTGGGAAATGTCCGCAGATGTCCTGGTGGTGGCCTTCGTGCACCAGGTACTGGCGTGCTCAGCCCACCAGTACCGTGAAGCACCCGATTACGATCACACCGCCATGCGCGGTGCTGTCACCCAGGCGCGCCGCCGGTTGGCCCTTGATGAACACCTTCACCGAGCCTTTGATGATGCTGTCGGGCGGACCGACGCAGATGCACAGATCACCCACCCGTGCGGCAGGCAGGCCACCTATCAGCACGGTTGGCGCACCGGGTGCCGTGATCGGGCCACCGACGTGGGGAACCACCCCGGTGACCATCGGGCAGGTGTGGAGATCGGTGAGGCGGGCGGCGGGTTGCATCCGGGAATACCTCCATGATTGTTCCCATATTGTTGGTATCAGGGATGGAACAACCTCCTGTAGTGCTTCACTCCAAGTGTCGTCATGAAGTGACGGGCGAATTTCTGGCAGTTGTTATGGAAGAGCTGGTAGGTCCCTCCGCAGACGCCTATTGCCTGGTTGTAAGCTGCCAGCAGTTGTACGTTGGTTACGGTGCTTGGATTCGGCGCATAACTGGTGCTGATGTTGTATCCACTTGAAGATGGTGCCGCTCCGGGCCCGCCTATCACCGCCGCTGTACCCTGGTTGTCGAACAGGCCAAAGTGGAATAGATCAACACCGTTCGGATCCTGGATCTGGATGTGACTGTGATGTACCGCAGAGCCTGGGGCCGTCGGCTTCCATACATGCAGTGCACGATAGTTCCCCGGTGCCAGCCCAGTGAGCTGACCGGCAATGTTGAACACGCCGGCAGCGACGTTGTTGCTGTCCTGGCTGCTCTCGCTTGGTGTCTGCGCGCTCGTTGATCCGATTACTCCACACATCGTTGTTCTCCTCGATCGTCGGGAATCTGCTGATGCTCAGATGTGAGCTATCAGCGGTCATGAAAATTGATAGTGGAACGCGCAATCCACGCCATGCACCGCCACGCGGGCTGGATTCCCGTCGTCTGCCCCCCGCAGGAGGAACTCCCGACTGATCGCCGGCAACATCGAATTGGTCAATATCGCGTCGATCATCCGCCCACCCGATTCGCCTTCGGTGCAACGGCTCACCACCAGTTCCACCACCGAGTCGTCGTACTCGAACGGAATGCGATAGCGTGCCTCCACCCGCTTCTTGATGCGGTTCAGCTGCAGCCGCACGATGCGACCCAGCATGTCCGCGCTCAGCGGGTAGTACGGAATCGCCACCAGCCGCCCCAGCAGCGCCGGCGGAAACACCTTCAGCAGTGGCGCGCGCAATGCCTTGGCCATGCTTTCCGGGTCGGGAACCAGTTCCGGATCGGCGCACAGGCTGGCGATCAGTTCGGTGCCGGCGTTGCTGGTCAGCAGGATCAGCGTGTTGCGGAAGTCGATGCGGCGGCCTTCGCCGTCTTCCATCCAGCCCTTGTCGAACACCTGGAAGAACAGTTCGTGCACGTCCGGGTGCGCCTTCTCCACCTCGTCCAGCAGCACCACCGAGTACGGCTTGCGGCGCACTGCTTCGGTCAGCACACCACCCTCGCCATAACCCACATAGCCCGGCGGCGCCCCCTTCAGTGACGACACCGTATGTGCTTCCTGGTACTCGCTCATGTTGATGGTGATCAGGTTCTGCTCGCCGCCGTACAGCGCCTCGGCCAGCGCCAGCGCGGTTTCGGTCTTGCCCACGCCAGAGGTGCCCGCCAGCAGGAACACGCCGATCGGCTTGTCCGGGTTGTCCAGGCCTGCGCGGCTGGTCTGGATGCGCTTGGCGATCATCTCCATCGCATGGTCCTGGCCGATCACGCGTTGGCCAAGCAACTCCGGCAGTCGCAGAACGGTGTCGATCTCGTTGCGTGCCATGCGCCCGACCGGAATGCCGGTCCAGTCGGCCACCACCGCCGCCACCGCCTGGTGATCGACCGTCGGCAGGATCAGCGGTGCCTCGCCCTGCAGTGCCGCCAGTTCGGCCTGTACCAGCTGCAGTCGTGCCAGCAGCACATCACGGTCGCGTGCCTGCACCGGTACCGAGGCCACCACGGCATCGCCATCGGCCTGTGCCGCCGCCGCTTCCAGTGCGCTGCCGGTACCTTCCACGGGCACGTTGCCGCTGCGCAGCTGTGCACGCAGGTCCAGCAGTTCATCGACCAGCGCTTTCTCGGCCTGCCAGCGCTGCTCCAGCCCGGACAGGCGCTGCTCCTCGTCGGCCAGTGCCTGCGCGCAGGTCGCGCCGCGCTCGGCCACCACGATGCCGATCGCGGATTCGCGGTCGATGATCGCCTGCTCGGTCTGCAGCGATTCAATCCGCCTGCGGCTGTCGTCCACCTCCGCTGGCACTGCGTGCAGGCTGACCGCCACGCGTGCGCACGCGGTATCGAGCAGGCTGACCGACTTGTCCGGCAGCTGCCGCGCCGGGATGTAGCGATGGCTCAGCCTGACCGCAGCTTCCAGCGCTTCATCCAGGATCTGCACCTGGTGGTGCTTCTCCATCATGCTGGCCACGCCGCGCATCATCCGCACCGCACGCGCCTCGTCCGGCTCCTCCACCTGCACCGCCTGGAAACGCCGGGTCAGCGCAGGGTCCTTCTCGATGTACTTCTTGTACTCGGCCCAGGTGGTGGCGCCCACCGTGCGCAGCGTGCCGCGCGCCAATGCCGGCTTCAGCAGGTTGGCCGCATCGCCGGTGCCGGCCGCGCCCCCGGCACCCACCAGCGTGTGGGTCTCGTCCACGAACAGGATGATCGGCGCCGGGCTGGCCTGCACTTCGTCGATCACCGCACGCAGGCGCTGCTCGAATTCACCCTTCATGCTGGCGCCAGCCTGCAGCAGGCCAACGTCCAGCGCGCGCAGCTGCACATCCTTCAGTGCAGGGGGCACGTCGCCGCGCGCGATACGCTGGGCGAGGCCCTCGACCACGGCGGTCTTGCCGACCCCGGCTTCGCCGACCAGGATCGGGTTGTTCTGCCGCCGCCGCATCAGGATGTCGACCACCTGGCGGATCTCATCATCGCGGCCGATGATCGGATCGAGCTTGCCATCGCGGGCCTGCGCGGTCAGGTCGCTGGTGAACCGCGCCAGCGCTTCCTGCTTGCCCATCGCAGCGGGTGCGATGGCACCGCTGGCGTCACCCGGTGCGGCGGCATTGCCCAGCGCGAAGCCATCGGTCGGTCGCTGCCCCTCTTCCGGCGAGCCCGCGATGATGCCGGCCAGGCCCTCGCTCAGCGCTTCCGGCCTGAGCTTGTCGAACTCGCGCGAGATCGCCGACAGCCCGCTACGCAGGCTGCGGCTGGAGAGCATGCCCAGCAACAGGTACGCACTGCGCACCTGCGCTTCGCCGAAACCCAGCGACGCCTGGATCCAGGCGCGTTCGACCGCCTCCTCCACCGCGCTGGACAGATCGGTGACACCCCCCGCTCCGCGCGGCAGGCGCTCCAGCGCATCGGTGACGTCACGCGCCAGCCGCGCCGGGTCCAGCTGCGCATGGCGCACGATGCGGTGCAGGTCCGAATCCTGCAGCTGCAACAGCTGGTGCAACCAATGCACCAGCTCCACGTTGGGGTTGCCGCGCAGCTTGCAGAACACGGTGGCACTTTCGATGGCACGGTAGGCAAGCGGGTTGAGCTTGCCGAACAGCGCACTGCGGCGGATCTCGGTCATGGCAGGGGTCCAGGTCGGTCGGTGAAGGCCATCGCGGCGCGCGGATGCACGACCACGTCGTCGGCGTCGGCCACGCTCCAGGCGCGTCGACCCAGCCAGGTGTCCAGGCCAAGGCGCCCACTGCGCGCCAGGCGCAGCGTCGGCACCTGGTCGGCGCGCAGCAGCAGCTGCACGTCCCAGGCCTGGGTGTCGCCGCTGTGGCTGCGTATCAGGGCCGCCAGGCGTGGCAGCTGCGTGCCACCCGGCAACCAGTGGCGGAAGCTGGCCAGGTCAAGCGGGCCGATGCGCAGGCGGAAACGATGCTGGCACCCGCGCACCTGCGCGCCCAGCACCGCACTGTGGCCCAGCCGGTTGCTGCGCACCCCCAGGTGCAGCTGCGCGTCCTCGGGCAGGCGCATCCATTCGGCGATGAAGCCGATCACCTGCGCGGGCACCTGCAACGCCGCTTCTGTCAACGCACGCAGGCCCCCGGCATTGCGCGCCATCGGCAGCAGGTGCCCGGCGTGATGGCGGCGGAAGTCATCGTCCAGCGCATCACGGCGCTGCAGTGCGGGGGATGCGATGCCGACCAACGCCCCCAGGTACAGGCGGAAGCGGTCGTCCTCTGGCCGGTCGGCCTGTACCACGGGTTGTGCATCGGCCCAGGCGCGGTAGAACACGCTCATGAGCCGGTGATGGAACAGGTCGGCGAACGCCACCAGGCTGTCATCGCGTGCGCTGCGCTGCCGCTGCAGTGCGTACTCGGTCAGGTGCAGTGGCAGGGGACCATTCGGTCCGAACAGGCCGAAGCCGAACATGCGCAACTGCGGTGGGCACGTGCGGGTTGCCGGAACCACCGCATCGACATCCCGGGGAGCGAAGGCCAGGCTCGGTGCCTGCCGCAGCCGCAGCGGATCCTCCTCCGGGCGTGTCGAGCACCCCCAGCGCGGCAGGTGCGGGTGCGTCCGTTCCAGCAGGCGCAGCGCGGTGAACGCCTCGAACGCGTGCGGTGCCGCGGCCAGCGCCTGCAGCAGCGCAGCGCGCGCGTCTACAGCGCCAGCAGCGCGCCCGGTCTGGCCGTCCATCGGGCCACCTCATTGCGTTCAACGGTGCGCAGCACGGTTTCGGTGAAGGCATTGATCGAAACGTAGCGTGCGAAGAACTGGCGCATCACTGCCGCCAGCAGATAGGCTCCGGTTCCTTCGAAAGCAGCATCCTCGCAGGTCAGGGTGATCTCCAGCCCACGGCCGAAGGTGATCGGGCCGGGCACCGGGATGCGGCGTACGATCGAACGCGCTGAGACGCCCCGCAGTCCCTCCAGCTGGCGCTGCGCGCCGGCGTCGTGTGGATCGCAGTACAGCGCCAGCATTTCGCGCAACGCATCGGTACCGCGTGCGTCGCCGTCCTCGAACAGCGACAGGTAGTTCAGCTGCAGGTGGCTGAGCAGTTTCCAGGCACTTTCGCCGCCGTCGCCGGCCGGCCGTGGACGGGTCGGTCCGGCCACGCAGCGGATCGCGGTGACCGGTGCACCATCGTCCAGGCTGAAGTCGGTGCGTCCCTTGCCCACCGGCATCTGCAACGGCAGGTCACGGTTGCTGCACAGCAGCTGCAGCCCCAGCTGGCGCAGCCGGCTGGGGAAGGGTCGATCGGCAGCATCGACCAGGCTGATGAATACCTCGCTGCCCACGTAGCTGGAGCGTGCGCCCTGCCGCCGCTGGCGAGCCGACAGCTGGCGCGGCTCGCGACGCAGCGTGTAGTACGCGCCTTGCGGATCGTGCCAGGTACGTGCCTGGCTGCCATAGAACGGTGCAAAGCGCTGCTCGGGCGACTGGCCGTCACCGTAGCCGTCCACGGCGGTGACGCTATGCACTTCCAGGTCCAGCGGCCGGGTACGGTCGGGCAGCACATGGTATTCGTGGCGTCCGGGCGACAGATGCACGCGGTCGGCCGCCTGCGGAAACAGGTTGATGGCCGGCGTGCAGTACAGGCGGACGTTGTCCACGCCCAGCGCATTGTGCAGGCCGGGCTCACTGCGATCGAACAGGATCACGACCTCCAGCTGGTTGCCGGTGGCGCGCTGCAACACCGGCTTCAGCCCGGTCAGTTCGACGAACAGGAACCGCTCCGGGCAGGCGAAATACTCCTGCAGCAGCCGGTAGCCACTGAACGAACGCCCGTCATACGGCAGCAATGCCTGCGTGTCGTCGAAACCGACCGGCTGCAGGGCTTCAGCGGGCTGCCAGTGGGCCGGACCTCCCGCACGCAGCCAGCAGCCACACGCGTTGCCCATCAGCTGCTCATACAGCCGCCGTGGCAGGCCATCGGTGCCGGCCAGGAACAACGGCAGGCGATCCAGCGACAACGTCGCCAGCGGTACGCCCGCCTGTGCCTGCAGGCGCAGGCGCAGCCCCGCACGCGCCGCGCTGTCGGTAGGAATTGCGACCTCCGCCGCCGCCAATGCCGCCGGATTCTCGAAATAGCGCGCTTCCACCAGCTGCAATGGCCACAGCGTCACCTCATGCGCGGTACGGTATTCACAGGCCGTGCGCTCGCCGGCCACTGGCGTGGCAACGAGGCGGCTGTGGCGGGGCACACGGTGGCCCGCGGCCAGCTTGGCGTCCTTCAGGTCCGGCTGCAGCTGCACGACCGCCATGGAAGGGACCGGCGCCAGGAAGTGCGGATACACCATCTCCAGCAGGTGCTGGGTGAACACCGGGAACTGCGCATCCAGCTTCACCTGCACGCGAGCGGCAAGGAAGGCAAAGCCTTCCAGCAGGCGCTCGACATAGGGATCGGCACACTCCATGCCATCCATGCCCAGGCGCCCGGCGATCTTCGGAAACTCGCGGGCGAACTCCGCGCCCATGCCACGGATGTGCTGCAGCTCGCGGTTGTAGTGGCGGAGCAGGCGCGGATCCATCAGGCATTGCCCTCGACCAGGTCCATGCGGCCGGTCTCCAGGTCCACTTCGGTCTTCAGGTAGAGATTCAGCGGGATCGGCTGCGCCCACATTTCCGAGCGGATGTCGAACACCAGCGAGCGCCGGTCCATCCGTTGCGCGTTGGCCTGGACGGTCACCTGCAGCGTGTGTGCGATCAGGCGCGGCTCGAAGGCGAGGATGGCCTCGCGCAGCCGCCGCTGCAGCGTCGCGACATCCAGTCCGGCCAGCTCCAGCCCGGTCAGGTCCGGAATGCCATAGTTGAGCACCGAACCGGCGACGTCGGTCATGTCCTCCAGGCGCGTGCTGGCCGCCAGGTGCACGCTGTTGAGCAGCCACGACAGATCGCGCATCACGCACTCGCGCAGTCGGCTGGCAGAGATCACCCGCTGTTCGCGGCTTTCGTCGCGCTGCAGCGGTGCATCGTCGGTCAACCGGTCCAGCAGGGACGGCTGCAGGCGCTCGGTGGTGGTCAGCTCGGCCATCGGCGCATCTCAGTCCGCACGCTGCAGCCGCAGCTGCCGTATCTGCAGCAGGGGATGGTCACCGCTGTCGGTGGCCAGCATGCGTTGGCCACTGCCGATGCCGTGCTCGTCCCATTCACTGCGCCGGGCCAGCTGCAGGCCGCTGTCATCGCCGGCTTCGCTGCCCGGGTAACGTACCGGCAAGAACGCACGCAGCGCAGTGCCCTGGCGCAGGTGCAGTTCGGCCGGTGCCCAGACCAGGTCACGCAGGTCTTCGGGAGGATCGATGCGCAGTTCAGCCAGGCCATCCAGCGGCAGCCACGCATAGCCGCTGGGGGTGATCACTTCCAGGCAGGGACCGAAACGCGGGTCGGCATCGGCGATCCACTCGAACGGCTCGCCATCACAGTCACCCGCGACTGCCGGTGCCTGCGAGAACGCCTGTTCGCGCAGATCAATGGCTGCGTCGATGTGGCCCTGCTGCTGCAGCTGCACGGCCTGCAGCAGCGGCGCCAGCCAGGGCTGCGGCGTGCCCAGTACGGGCGGCAGGCGCGTGCCGGCGAATACCTCGGCACGCACCTGCTCGGCACACAGCAGGGCGTGGCCGGCACTGCCCAGCAGCGACAGGCTGGCATCCAGCTGCACGGCCGCCTGCAGCTGGGCCTCGGCCCGTTGCCACTGGCCGAGCACGGCCAGCAGCTGGAACAGGAAGACACGTTCAGCGGCGGCGGTCGGTGCGGCACGCACACGTTCGCGCTGCGCCTGCAGCGCGCCGCCCAGGTCACCGGCCCGCAGCAGGTCCACGGCCGGTGCGGTATCGGTGGTGGGCGGCACGTTCATGCATCAGCCCTTGGCCACGGCCTGCATGTCGTAGGTGAAGGTCTTGGCCGCGCCGTCGGCGGTGCCGTCGGGCTTCTGCGGCTGGAACCCGTACTGGAACTTGCCGAAGTGCAGGGTGACGTTCTCGGTCAGGCGGTCCTCGCCACCGGAGCCGCCGGTGGATACCGAAGTGATCAGCACGCCGTTGGACAGGTGCAGGGTCACATAGTCGGTCTGCTCGCCGGTGGCGTTGGTCACGTACAACCACGCCTCCTCGAGGCGTGCACCGGTGCTGGCAGCCTGCAGCAGCGCGTTGGAGCTTTTGTCTACGTACTTGGTGATGGAGATGTCCTGGACGTGTGCCTTGCCACCGGAGCTGACCCCGCCGCTGTGCAGGTCGCCGCTGTTGCTGACGCCCCACGACCAGGCCAGTACCGGAATCTCGTTCTTGTGCTTGGCGTGGGTCGAGCCACCTTCGATGGTGACGCTGCCACCCTGGAACTTCAGATGCATGTCGAATGCCATGGAACTGCTCCTTCAATCGGCTGTCGAATCGGTTCGCCGGCCAGGGCCTGGCCGGCGCGGGAAGGGGAACGGGAAGATCAGGCCTTGGCCTGTGACGGCAGGCGCGAAACCAGCCGCAGCGAAACGGTCAGTCCTTCCAGCTGGTAGTGCGGTTTCAGGAAGAACTTGGAGGTGTAATAGCCGGGCGCACCTTCCACCTCCTCCACCACCACCTCGGCGGCGGCGAGCGGATGGCTGGCCTTGTACTCCTCGCTGGAGTTGGCCGGATCACCGTCGACGTAGTTGAGAATCCAGTTGCCCAGCCATTTCTGCATCTGCTCGCGGCTGGAGAACGAACCGATCTTGTCGCGCACGATGCACTTGAGGTAATGCGCGAAGCGGTTGCAGGCGAACATGTACGGCAGCCGGGCCGCCAGCGCCGCGTTGGCGGTGGCGTCGGGGTTGTCGTACTCGGCAGGCTTGTTCAACGACTGCGCGCTGATGAAGGCTGCCATGTCGGAATTCTTGCGATGCACCAGGGGCATCAGCCCCAACTTGTCCAGCTCGGCGGAGCGGCGGTCGGTGATCGCCACCTCGGTCGGGCACTTCATGTCCACGCCGCCATCGTCGGTCGGGAAGGTATGGGTGGGCAGGCCTTCCACCGCGCCACCGGACTCGATGCCGCGGATCCTGGAGCACCAGCCGTACTGCTTGAACGAGCGGTTGATGTTGACCGCCATGGCATAGGCCGCGTTCTGCCAGGTGTAACGGCTCGAATCGGCACCGGAAGTGTCTTCCTCGAAATCGAACTCGTCCACCGGATCGGTGGCGGCGCCGTAGGGCAGGCGCGCCAGCGTGCGCGGCATCGCCAGCCCGATGTACTTGGAATCTTCCGAGTCGCGCAGCGAACGCCAGGCCGCGTAGTCGGGGGTGGTGAAGATCTTGGCCAGATCGCGCGGGTTGGCCAGTTCATCCCAGCCATCCATGCCCAGCAGGCGCGGTGCCGCCGCCGACAGGAAAGGTGCATGCGCGGCCGACGCCACCTGGGCCATGCCGGCCAGCAGCTCGACATCCTGCGGGCTCTGGTCGAAGTAGTAATCGCCCACCAGGCAGCCATAGGGCTCGCCGCCCAGCTGGCCGTACTCGTGTTCATAGACCTTCTTGAAGATCGGGCTCTGGTCCCAGGCGGTGCCCTTGTAGCGCTTCAGGGTCTTGCCCAGTTCCTTCTTCGATACATTGAAGACCCGGATCTTCAGCTGGGTATCGGTCTCGGTGTTGTTGACCAGGTAGTGCAGGCCGCGCCAGGCGCCTTCCAGCTGCTGGAAGTCCGGATGGTGCAGGATCTGGTTGAGCTGTGCAGTCAGCGTGCGGTCGATCTCGGCGATGTAGGCCTTGATCGTCTGCGAGACATCGTCGCTGACGATGTCCGCGCGGCTGAGCACCTGTTCGGCCAGCGTGCGCACCGCCGATTCCACTTCCTGCTGTGCGCGGTCGCTCTTCGGCCGGAACTGCTTGTTCAGCAGTTCGGCGAAGCCGCCCGATTCCAGTGCGGTGCCGGTATCGCTGCCGGCTTCGATCAGCTGTTCGGTCGACATGGCGTTACTCCCCGTCCTTGCCATCGCTGTTCGGCGCGGCGACCAGTGCCTGCAGCAGCGCCGGGTCACGGATCGCCTGCGCGATCAATGCCTCCGCACCGGCCTTGCCGTCCATGTAGGTATCCAGGTTCGCCAGCTGTGCACGCGCCTGCAGCAGCTTGGCCAACGGCTCGACGCGGCGCGCCACGGCGGCCGGCGAGAAGTCGTCCATGCTCTCGAAGGTGATGTCCACGCTCAGGCTGCCTTCGCCGGTCAGCGTGTTCGGCACGCTGAAGGCCACCCGCGGCTTCATCGACTGCAGCCGGCTGTCGAAGTTGTCGACATCGATCTCCAGCGCCTTGCGCTCTTCCAGTGACGGCAGTTCGCCGGCATTGGCGCCGGACAGGTCGGACATCACGCCCATCACGAAGGGCAGCTGTACTTTCTTCTGCGCCCCGTAGACCTCAACGTCGTACTCGATCTGCACCCGCGGTGCCCGATTGCGGGCAATGAACTTCTGGCTGTTCGCCATGGCCTGGCCTCCGATGGAAACGGGTCGTGCCGGGCGCCCGCGGGCGTCGGCCTCGATGCCGGGCAAGTCTGGGAGACCGCCGCGCAGGCCTCCCGACAATTCGTCTCAGCGTGGTCGTCGGGGTTCGCGGCAGGCCGATGATGGGTTTTCAGCGCAACTGTCGGTATCGACAGGACAGGCCCAGGGGATGGGCCGTGAAGACGCTGCCATGACACTCCAGCACTGCCCCTCGCTGGTCGGCGCACTTGCTGCCGACCTTGGTACCGCTGCCCTTGCTTCACTGCCGTCGGCGTCGACGGCGCCGCCGTCCGACCCGCGACTGCGGCGGATCCTCGATTTCATCGATGCGCACCTGGGTGAGTGTGAACTGGACGAGCGCATGATCCGCGATGCCTTCGCGCTCTCGCGGCCCACGCTGTACCGGTTGTTCCAGGCCTTGGGCGGGGTCGCCCGCTACATCCGCGAACGGCGCCTGTGGCTGGCCCACCGCCACCTCGACCGTGACCCCTGCTGCAGCGTCACCTGGCTGCTGTATGAGGTGGGCTTCGCCTCGGAACGCCAGTTCCAGCGGGCCTTCCAGGCCCGCTATGGGATGTCGCCGGCGCAGTGGCGCCGCGCCTGCCGCGTCCAGCCAACGCGGCTTTCATGAGAACGCTGGCCGCATCCACGCCCTGCATGGATGTCCGCTTGTGCAGCCCCAAAAAGATGACACCGGCGCGCATCCTGCGGCCGGCGTCGGGTCCCCTCCCCGGGAACGCTTGAATCAGCGGGTATGGATCAGCGGATGACCAGCACCGGCAGGGTGCTGCGCGCCAGCACTTCCGCGGTCTGGCTGCCCAGCAGCACACGGGTCACGCCACGGCGGCCGTGCGACGTCATCACGATCAGGTCACTGTTGCGCTCACCCGCCGTCTCGATGATGCCGTCGGCCGCATAGCGGTCCAGCACATGCACCGGATTGGCGGTGATGCCCTGCTCGGCGGCCTTGGCCAGCGCCGGCTGCAGCACTTTCTGCGCGCCTTCCTCGCGGTCGGCCTTGTACTCAGGGCTGTTCATGTAGCCCACGCTCCAGCCCATGGCGTCGTACATGCCGACGGCCCATGGCTCGGAAACAGTCACGATATCGACCTCGGCATTGAGGTCCTTGGCCAGCTCCAGGCCCTTGGCCAGGCCCTTGTCGGCCAGCTCGGATCCGTCGGTGGCAATCAGGATGCGCTTGTACATGGTGGGGCTCCGTAGCGATCTGCCAGATGGGAACGACACCATTGCACACCGGATGTGCAGGCCGTGCCTTGAGCAGGATCAATCCGGCGCCGTGCAGCGGCGTGTGCGCACCGCCCGCTTGCACACCCCCTGACCGCAGCGCATGCTGGACCCGCGGCACCGCGCCGCCCTGGGAGAACGCCCATGCAGGACAGCGAGCCGACACCACGAAGCCCCCTCAGGATCATCCTGTGGAGCCTCATCGCCGCCTTCGTGCTGTTCTACGGCGGCTATCATCTGGGCAAGGATCTTGCCCAGCGCGACAACGCCCGGCAGTCAGCCGGCCGATAATGCTCTTCTGTAGAGCCGAGCCCATGCTCGGCTTCGGGTGCATGAGCCGAGCATGGGCTCGGCTCTACAACAACGTCGCTCAGGCGATCTGCACCACGCGCGCGTTCTGGCACAGCGGGTAGCTGGCCACGAATTCAGCGATCGCATCACGCATCGCCTCGAACGATTCGCCGTACATGTACAGCGCGGTCTCGGTCGGGCCCTGCCACCAGCTGCAGATCTCGCCCAGGCCGTCGATGCTCTCCGACAGCTGTTCGAACACGTGGTTGGAATCGCACTGTTCGTAGACGTCGTCCGGCAGGTTCAGGCCATCCAGGTAGATGCCCAGGCCTTCGGTCACGCCGAAGCTGCGGTCGGCTTCACCCGCACCCTGCAGCTGCGAACCCTTTGGTGCACCCAGCTGCTCCAGCAGATCGATCAACTTCGGCACGCCGGCCGCATCGACCAGCGCCACTTCGATATCGCCGTACTCGACCTCGCCCAGGTCGGACATCGCGGTGCCGCCGCCAGTCAGCTCACCTACCTGCGCCGCCTGCAGCAGCGCATCGAGCGGATCCTCGAACAGTTCGTGGCGATGCTCCGGCTGCAGCCGGGCGTTCAGCTTCACGGTGACGTGCAGCGTGGGTTCGGTCATGGAGGCGTTCCTGGAAGATGTGGCTTCTATTGTAGAGCCGAAGGTAGCGGCAGGAGCCGCTGCCAACGTCGCTTGCGACGGCCCGAAGGGTGCCGGTCAGGACGACCGGCATAGCCATGCTCGGCTGTTCTTCCAGCCAGAAGCAGCCGAGCATGGGCTCGGCTCTACAACAGCCCGTCAACGCAGGAACGGCGCCACCTTGCGCTTCAGCAACTCCACCAGCACCGGGTCCATGTAGTCGTAGTCGTCAGGGATATCCAGGCAGATCACCCGCTTGCCCTTCAGCCATGCCTTGTAGCGGCTGGACAACCGGTTGCGATGCGCCTTCTCCATCACAAACACCAGATCGGCCCACTGCAGCAGCTCGGGGCTGAGCACTTCCTCGGCATCGGCCAACAACCCGGCTGAGGCGGTCTCGATGCCCGGCCAATCGGCGAATACCTGCTCGGCCGTCGGGCTACGCAGGCGGTTCTGGCTGCAGAGGAAGAGCACGTTGCGGGTCATGCCCGCAGCCTAATCGGGGTCGGATCCCTTTTCCAACGGGAAAGGGCTCTGACCCCAACCACGTGCATTCCGCGATGGGGTCAGAGCCCTCCCTGTGGGAGGGATCCGACCCCTCGACGGTGATCAGATCACCGTCAGGTTGGCGTAGGCCATCACCAGCCACTTGCTGCCGGCGTCGGCGAACTCGACCTGCACGCGGGCGTGTGCGCCGTTGCCTTCGTAGTCGGTCACCATGCCTTCGCCGAACTTGGGATGGGTGACCAGTGCGCCGAGCTTGATCGGCGGTGCCTCGATCGAGGCATGGCCGATCACCCGGCTGGCACCCATAGAGGCCGGCCGCGAGACCTGCACCTTCGGCCGCACTTCGTGCAGCAGCTCGCGCGGAATCTCGCGCAGGAAGCGCGATGGCAGGCTGTAGTTGTCCTGGCCGTGGATGCGGCGCGATTCGGCGTAGCTCAGCACCAGTTTCTGGCGCGCGCGGGTGATGCCGACGTAGGCCAGGCGGCGCTCTTCTTCCAGCCGCCCGCTTTCCTCCAGCGAACGTGCGCTGGGGAACAGGCCTTCTTCCAGACCGGCCAGGAACACCAGCGGGAACTCCAGGCCCTTGGCCGAGTGCAGGGTCATCAGCTGCACGCCGTCCTCGCCCGCCTGCGCCTGGCCCTCGCCGGCCTCCAGCGCGGCATAGGCCAGGAACGCGACCAGCTCGTCCATGTCCTCGCCCACTTCCTCGATGTCGTCGGCGCGGCGCACGAAGCGCGAGGCCACCGAGACCAGTTCGTCGAGGTTGTCGGTGCGCGATTCCGAGTCCAGCGCGTTGCGGCTTTCCTTGCTCCAGTGCTCGCGCAGCTGCGAGCGGGCCAGCACGTGGTCCACGCGCTCGGCCAGGGTCATGTGCAGGGTCTGCGCCTGCAGCTCGTTGACCAGCACCAGGAAGCCGGCCAGCGCATTGCGCGCACGTGCGGCCAGCGCGCTGCCCTGGGTGACCAGCATGGTCGCTTCCCACAGCGAAATACCCTGCGCGCGCGCCTCGCGGCGCACTTCGTCCAGCGTGCGGTCGCCGATACCACGCGTCGGCGTGTTGACCGCGCGCTCGAACGCCGCGTCATCGTTGCGGTTGGACAGCAGGCGCAGGTAGGCCAGCGCGTCCTTGATTTCGGCACGCTCGAAGAAGCGCATGCCGCCGTACACGCGGTACGGCACCTGTTCGCTCAGCAGCGCTTCTTCCAGCGCGCGCGACTGCGCGTTGCTGCGGTAGAGCACGGCCACTTCGGTGTAGCTGCCACCGTCACGCACCCATTGGCGAGCACGCTCGACGATGTAGCGCGCCTCGTCCATCTCGTTGTACGCGGCGTACAGGTCGATCGGCTCGCCGTCGCCGCTGTCGGTCCACAGCTGCTTGCCGATGCGGTCCGGGTTGTGCGCGATCACCGCGTTGGCGGCGCCGAGGATGTTGGCGGTGGAGCGGTAGTTCTGTTCCAGGCGGATGGTCTGCGCGCCCGGGAAGTCGCGCAGGAAGCCCTGCACGTTCTCGACCTTGGCACCGCGCCAGCCGTAGATGGCCTGGTCATCGTCGCCGACCACGAACACGTGGCCGGAATCGCCGGCCAGCACGCGCACGAAGGCGTACTGGATGGCATTGGTGTCCTGGAACTCGTCCACCAGGATTTCGCGGAAGCGGGCGCGGTAATGCGCCAGCAGGGCCGGGTTGTCGCGCAGCAGTTCGTGCGCGCGCAGCAGCAGCTCGGCGAAGTCGACCAGGCCGGCGCGGTCGCAGCGTGCCTGGTACTCGATGTAGGCCTGGCGCATGGTTTCCAGCCAGGCGTCGTGCGGCTCGGGCTGGATGTGCTGCGGGCGGCGGCCTTCGTCCTTCTGCGCGTTGATCCACCACGCGATCTGCTTGGCCGGGTACTTGCCGTCGTCCAGTTCCAGCGCCTGCACCACGCGCTTGACCAGCCGCAGCTGGTCGTCCGAATCCATCACCTGGAAGCCTTCCGGCAGCTTCGCGTCCTGCCAGTGCAGGCGCAGCAGGCGGTTGGCCAGGCCGTGGAAGGTGCCGATCCACATGCCGCGGCTGCCATTGGGCAGCTGTGCGTCGATGCGGTGGCGCATTTCGCCGGCCGCCTTGTTGGTGAAGGTCACCGCGAAAATGCCGTGGGTCGGCACGCCATCGACTTCATGCAGCCAGGCGATGCGGTGGGTGAGTACGCGGGTCTTGCCGGAACCGGCACCGGCCAGCACCAGGTGGTGGCCGGGGGGAGCGGAGACGGCTTCGCGCTGGGCCGGGTTCAGGCCATCAAGCAGGTGGGAGACATCCATGCCCCCATTTTACGGCATCGCCGTCGCGGCTCCTGCGACCACCTGGGTTGCCAGTGCGTGCGCCTGCTGACGCAGTTCAGGCACCGCCAGGCTTTCCCACAGGCTGCCGATGCGCAGGCTGCCGAGCACGCCCAGCCGTGCCTGCGGCTGGCCACCGGCGGCACACAGGCGATCGCCCGGCACCGTGCTGTCCAGGCCCAGCCCGTGCGGGCCGGGGCGCGCCAGCCCATCGGCCTGCAGTTGCTGCAGCAACGGATTGCGCAGCGCGCTGGCACGGGTTTCCACGCCGGTGGCGTTGATCACCCCGCTGATCGTCCACTGCTGTTCATTGCCCGAGGCATCGCGGCCGGACAACCGCAGGGCATCGCCTTCGCGCCAGACGCGCTGCAGGCGGGACCGATGGATACACAGTTGGCCGCTGTCCTGCAGTGTCTGCAGCTGCGCATCCACCTCTTCGGCGATGCGGTGGCGATGCACGTCCCAATAGCGCACCACATGGCGCAGGAAGCGGCGCTGGTCGGCCTCATCGAGGCTGCACCACAACGCCTGCCCGTGCGGGCGGATGCGGTCCATCACGCCCTGCCACGGCAGGCCATCGGCCTGCGCCTGGCGTGCGAACCCGCGCAATGCGTGCAGGCGCTGGCGCAGGTTCATCGGCAGCAACGTGGCCGGGTCGAAGCTGGGCAGGCCACCATGCGCGTGCGGCAACGGCAGCAGGCCATGGCGCGAGATCACATGCAGCGGGCCGGTGTGGCCGGCAGCGACCAGCGCCAGCACGGTGTCGGCCATGCTCAGGCCGGAACCGACAATGGCCACGGCCTGCTCACCGGCCAGGGTGCGTACGCCGTCGTAGTCCCAGGCCTCGATCACGTCATCCGCAGGCAGCGCATCAGCACCGGCCACCGGCAGCGGGCGCATGCTGTTGCCGGTAGCCAGCACCGCCTGTGCGGCGTGCAGCGTCTGGCCATCGCCCAGCTGCAGCCGGTAACCGTGGTCATCCGGCTGCAGGCCCAGCACCGGCTGCGCGATCACCTGCAGCTGCGCCGGGCTGGCCGCGGCGGCGTCCTGCAGGCGCTGCTGCAGGTAGGCAGCAAAGAAGTGGCGGCACACGTAACGCTCGCCCAGCACCTCGCGCGCCTCGCCCGGGTAGGCGTTGGCGGCCATCAGGTAGTCGAGGAAATCGCCGGGCTGGTCGGCAAACGCACTCATCTTCGCCGCCGGCACGTTCAGCAGATGCTCCGGCCACGGCGTGGCATAGGCGATGCCCTGGGCCAGCTGCGAGGCCGGCTCGAAAATGGCCAGCGCCAGCGGCGCCTTGGCCTGGCGCAGTACCTGGATCGCCACCAGCACCCCGGCCGCACCACCACCGATGATTGCCAGGTCCAGTTCGCCAATACGCGGTGAATCAGTCATGTGCCGATTGTAGGCCATCGGCGATGACAGGCCGGATTGCCGAAATGGGCGGCCGGCCTTGCCTTACATCAACGCATCGGCCAGCCGTGCGATGCCTTCGCGGCTACGCCGCCATGTGGGGCGGCTGCGCCACTGCAGCAGGTCCAGCTGCCGCGACTCACGCAGATAGCCGTCCTCGATCGCGCACAACTGCTTCACCAGCGCGCAGTCGTAGCAGATCAGGCCGATCTCGGCATTCAGCGCGAACGAGCGGATATCCATGTTGATCGAGCCCAGCACGGCGATGTCCTCGTCCACGCTCATGTGCTTGGCGTGCAGGAACTGCGGTTCGTACAGGGCGATGCGCACGCCACAGCGCAGCAGCTCGTCGTAGTACGCCTCCTGCGCCCACGAGGTCAGCCGCTGGTTGTTGCTGGCCGACAGGATCAGCTGCACGTCCACGCCGGACAGCGCCGCGATGCGCAGCGCGCTCAGCGTGGCTTCGTCGGGCACGAAGTACGGGGTGACCATCACCAGCCGGCGCCGTGCGAGGTGGATCAGCGCCGCCACCGCATCGCGTGCGTTGCTGTACGGATAGGCAGGGCCGCTGGGCAACAGCTGGGTGGCGATGTCATCGCTGCACTCGGGCACATCGGCGATCACGTCCAGGCGCTGACCGGTTTCCATGTACCAGTCGCTGGCGAACACCGCTTCCAGGTGCGCCACCGCCGGGCCACGCACGCGCGCCACCAGTTCGCGGTTCGGGTGGCCGGGCACGAACCCGGGGCCGGCCAGGTTCTGCGAACCGACATACGCCACTTCGTTGTCGATCACCGCGATCTTGCGGTGGTTGCGCAGGTCCATGCGCCCGCTGCGCCGCCAGCGCAGGCCACCGGGCAGCATCGCGCGCACTTCGATGTCGCGCGCTTCCAGGCGCTTGCGATAGGCGCGCAGGCCGCGCTTGGCACCCACCGCGTCGAGCAGCACGCGGCACTGCACGCCACGCGCGGCGGCACGCTGCAGCGCCTCGACCACCGCCTCGCCCACCGCGTCATCGAACATCAGGTAGTACAGCAGGTGCACGCGGTCTTCGGCCTGGTCGATGTCGGCGATCAGCGTGTGCAGCGATTCGTCGTAGTCGGTCAGCAGGTCCACCGCGTTGCCGTGCACCGGCATGAAGTCGCCCTGGCGCTGCACCAGCGGCACGATCTCGGCGCTGGCGGTGTCCGGCTGCGGGGCCCAGCGCAGGCGATGCTGCAGCGCCTGTTCCTCGCGGATCACCTGCGAGGCCTCGGCCTGGCGGCGGATGCGCTCGCGCGACAGCCACGGGTGGCCGAACAGCAGGTACAGCGGCAGGCCCAGCAGCGGCACGAAGCCGACCAGCAGCAGCCAGCTGCGCGCCGCCCCCGGCGTGGTGCGGGTGGGGATCCAGCACAGCGCGACCAGCCGGATCAGCCAGTCGATCAGCAGCAGGTAGGAACCCAGCAACCACTCGAACAGCATCGCGTCGCCCGTCGGGAGGTGATGGGCCATTCTGCCCACCGGCCCTTGTAGAGTCGAGCCGCGCTCGACTGCCTTGAACCAACGTGTCGACCAAGGTCGACACCTACCGGGGGCGGGATAAGTATGCCAACCAAGGTTGGCACCTACCGGGGGTCGAAGGAGTGGGCCGGCCAACGGTCGGCCCCCACCATCTGGATGCCAGACATGAAAAAACCCGCCACAAGGGCGGGTTTCTTCGCGGGGACCAGCAATCCTTGCGGATTACTTGATCTTGCCTTCCTTGTACAGGACGTGCTTGCGCACGACCGGATCGTACTTCAGGAATTCCATCTTCCCCGGGGTGTTCTTCTTGTTCTTGTCGGTCGTGTAGAAGTGGCCGGTACCGGCCGAGGAAATCATACGGACCTTATCGCGCTTGCCTGCCATGATGCTTTACTCCTCAGACCTTTTCGCCGCGCGCACGCAGCTCAGCCAGAACGGAATCAATGCCGTTCTTGTCGATGGTGCGCAGTGCATGCGCGGAAACACGAAGCTTGACCCAGCGGTTCTCGCTGGCCACCCAGAAACGGCGCTCGTGCAGATTCGGCAGGAAACGACGACGGGTCTTGTTGTTGGCGTGCGAGACGTTGTTACCTGTCTGCACTCGCTTGCCGGAAACCTGGCATACGCGGGACATTGCGCACCTCGATAGTAGTAGTTGTCAGCCCGTAGCCCGGGAGACGGCGGCCTCGATGGTTGCCCACCACACGTCAAGAGAATCAAAGGGTTACGCTGGCGTTGGGCGGCCGGGGACGTGTTCCCGGGGGCGCCGCCCGGCAGAAAACCGGACACAGCGAGCCGCGCATTATGCACGGGTTCAAGCACTTGCGCAAGTTACCCACAGGCTGGGGCTGAACGCGACGGCCGCCGGTAGTGCCGGGCCAGTTCAACGCAGATGCGGAATCACCTGGGCCAGCAGATGGGCATCCTTCAACGCGCCGTGCAGGCCGCGGTTGCCGGGAATGCGCAGGCGCTGCAGCACATCATCCAGCTTGTTGCCCTGGCCCGGCCAGCGCCCGCGCGCCAGCTTCAGGCTGCAGGTGATGCGGCAATGCTGGGCCAGGCTGGCGGGGATGCCGGCCAGGCGCAGCTCGTTGTCCAGGAAGCCCACATCGAAGGTGGCATTGTGCGCGACCATTTCGCTGCCGCGCAGGAAGTCCAGCAGTTCGGCGGCCTTGCTGGAGAACAGTGGCTTGCCCACCAGCATCGCATCGCTGATGCCATGCACGCGCTGTGCGCCCCAATCGACCTTGCGCTGCGGCTGCAGGTAGGTGTGGAACTGGCGGCCGGTCAGCTGGCCATCGATCAGTTCGACGGCACCGATTTCGATCACCCGGTGCCCCAGGCGGTGGGAGATGCCGGTGGTTTCGGTATCCAGTGCGACGATGCGGCTCATCAGGGTGTGCGTTCTCCGGTACGTGCAGCCGGATTTTCGCACGCGACCGATGCACTCACCCCAACGCTTCCACCACCCAATCGATGAACACCCGCAGCCGCTGGCTCATGTGCCGGTTCGGCGGGAACATCACATGCATCGGCATGGGCGGCAGCTGCCAGTCCGGCAGCACCGGCAGCAGCTCGCCACGCGCCACGTGCGGTTCGGCCATGTAGCTGGGCAACGCCACCACGCCCAGCCCCGCCAACGCCGCGGCCAGATAGGCGTTGCCGTCGTCGAAGCCGACCGTGTAGCGGCCCTGCACCTCGACGCGCTCATCGCCGCGCTGTGCGCTGAACACCCGCGCCCGGCCACTGCGCGGGCTGAGGAAGCCGACCATGTGGTGATCGGGCCCTTCCAGCGCGCGCGGATCGGCTGGCAGCCCGAAACGCTGCACATAGCCGGGGCTGGCGTGGAAACCGATCGGCAGCGCAGCCAACGGCCGCGCCACCAGTGCCGGATCGGCCGGGGTGCCGCCGCGGATCACGCAGTCGACGTTGTCGGCGATGACATCGACCTCGCGGTCACTCACGCCGATGTCCAGCTGGATCTCCGGGTAGCGCGCCTGGAAATCCGGCAACGCCGGCACCAGCCGCAAGCGCGCGTACGGCCCGGGCACATCGACCCGCAGGCGTCCGCGCGGCTGGGTGGCCGCGTCGCCCAGCCCGGCCTCCACCTCTTCCAGCTCGGCCAGCAGGCGGGCGATGCGCGGGTAATAGGCCGCGCCATCGGCGGTGACGCTGACCCGGCGCGTGGTGCGGTTGAGCAGGCGCAGCCGCAGGTGCGCCTCCAGCTGCTGCACCAGCTGGGTGGCCGTGGTGCGGCTGATCTGCAGGGTCTGCGCGGCGCGGGTGAAGCTGCCGGTTTCCACCACCCGGGCAAAGGCCCGCATCGCCTCGAAACGGTCCATGGCTGGCCATGATTGTTTGGGATTGGCAATCAATCTAGGCCGATCATCGCGGTTTATCCAGACAGCGCTGGCGGGGAGGATGACGTTCTCTCCCACGGGATCTTCCCCATGTCACAGCGCGATGTCGTTTTCCCCGCCGGTCGCCAAGCCCTGTACGAGCGCAACCGCTACTCGCCGGCGATCCGATCCAACGGCTTCCTGTTCGTTTCCGGCCAGGTCGGCAGCCGCGAAGACGGCTCGCCCGAGCCGGATTTCGAAACCCAGGTGCGCCGCGCCTTCGAGAATCTCAACGCGGTGCTGGCTGCCGCCGGCTGCACCTTCGATGACGTGGTCGACGTGACCGTGTTCCTGGTCGACCCCGAGAAGAACTTCGAGAAGGCGTGGGCGATCGTGCCCGAGTACTGGGGCGAGGCGCCGCATCCGACCCTGACCGGTATCGGCGTGACCTGGCTGTATGGGTTCCAGTTCGAGATCAAGGTGATCGCGAAGCTGCCTGCAGACCGGTAGTGCCGGCCGCTGGCCGGCAATGTGTCGGGGGTCGAAAAGCGTGTCGACCAAGGTCGACACCTACCAGAGCACATGTGCGCGGCGCACCCGAACGATGTGCTGGGGTCAGAGCCCTTTCCGGAGGAAAGGGATCCAACCCCAGCCCGACGCACCTGAACGGGAGGCTCCGACGGATTCCCGAGGTGGCCATTGATATTGTATCCGGCGAAAACCGCTTGCTAGCCTCCCCTCCATGCGCCGGATCTCCCGCCACCTTCGCTCGTACCTGCTGATGCTGCTGATGGCGGCATTCGTGGTCGTGCCGGTGGCCGACGCGCTGGCCTGCACGGTGGAACCGCACGCCAGCACGGTGCATGTGGAGTCCGCTCCGGATGCCGATGGCGATGCCGACGGCAAGCACGTCGGTGCCTGTGGCCACAACCACTGCCACCACTCCAACCTGAGCCTTCCGGCCAGCACCCTCGCCGCCTTCGGTGCGCCACTGCCGGCGCGCTGGATGAATGCCGGCGACGCGGCGACCTATGCGGTCGCCCAGGATGAATTGACGCGTCCTCCCCGGGCGTGAGTTGAGCGCGTCCCGCGATTGCGGGCTCCCGTTTCACTCACAACCGGAATCCCCCTATGTCGATCCTGACACCTCGGTCGCCGCGCGCGGCCGGGCTGGTCGTCGCTGTGCTGCTGGGCCTGGCCCCGGCGGCATCGGTGATGGCGCAAGCCGCCCCTTCCTACGACACCCTGCTTGAACGCCTGGACCAGCTGCCGGGTACCCGCGTCGGTACGGCGCTGGCCGAGGCCGCCGACGCGCGCGCCGACCAGGCCCGTGCGTTGCCCAACCCTTCCCTCTCCTACTCCGCAGAGAACGCCTGGGGCACCGGCTCCTATGGCGGCATGGGCAAGGCCGATACCGTGCTCACCCTGTCCCAGCCGCTGGAGGTCTGGGGCCAGCGTGGCGCGCGTGTCCGTGCCGCCCGTGCCGAGGCACAGGCCGCCAACCTGCGTGGTGCCCAGAGCCGCAGCGACGTGGCCAGCCAGCTGGCGGTGGTCTACGCACAGGCGGAAAGTGCACTGCGCCGCTACTCCCTGGCCGAGGAGGCGCTGACCCTTACCCGCGATGACGCCAACGCGGTCAACGCGATGGTCAAGCAGGGCCGCGAGCCACAGCTGCGCGCGGTGCAGGCGCAGAGCGAAGTGGCCAATGCCAGCGCTGCGCTGGATGAAGCGCAGGCGTTCCGCGACGCCGCGCTGGCCCGCCTGGCCGGTGCCGCGCTGCTGGATGCGCCGGTGCAGTCGATCGACAACAGCCTGCTCGACCGTGCCCCGCCGCTGCCGCGTGGCGCCACCGACGTGGCGCTGGCGGTGCGCATCGCCGAAGCCGAAGCCGATGCAGCCGGCAAGCTGGTCGACGTGGAGCGCAAGCGCGCCCTGCCGGATCTGAGCGTCACCGCCGCGCAGACCCGCTTCCGCGAAGGCGGCGAGCGTGCCTACAACCTCGGGGTCAGCCTCAGCATCCCGCTGTTCGACCGCAACCGCGGTGGCATCCGCGCCGCCAATGCCGACCAGCGCGCGGCCGAGGCCCGCCTGGACCAGCAGCGCCGCGACAGCGAGGCCGAGCGCCTGTCTGCCGTGGCCGGGCTGAAGGCGGCCGGCAGCCGTACCCGCGCCGCCGATGAAAGCGTGGTCGCCGCCGAAGAGGCGTATCGCCTCGCACGCGTCGGCTTCGACGCCGGACGCATCTCGCAGCTGGAACTGCGCAGCACGCGCAGCGCCCTCATCGCCGCCCGCGGCACCGCCGTGGATGCGCGCCTGTCGCGCGTCGGCGCCGAAATCGATCTTGCCCGCCTTGAAGGGCGCGCACCTTTTGTGGAGGCCAAATGACTCTCTCCCGTACTTTCCCGCTGATCGGCGGCGTGCTGCTGACCGTCCTGCTGGCCGGCTGCGCCGGCAATGCGCAGACGCCTGCCAATGAAGACCCCGCTGCGGCCAAGGCCGGCACCGACGATGGCCACGGCCATGCCGCCGACAGCAAGGAGGCCAAGGCGGAAACCGCCAAGGCCCCCGCCGACGCCGATGAAGGCGTGGTGCAGCTGACCCCGGAACAGATCAAGGCGTCCGGTATCGAGGTGGTCGCCATCGGCCGCGGTGGCGGTGGCTCCACGCGCCTGTCCGGCCGGGTCGAGCCGTCGGTGGGCGCACGCGCGTCGGTGGCGTCCACGGTGACCGGCCGCGTCGAGCGCGTGCTGGTCGCGCCGGGCACCGCAGTGAAGCAGAACCAGGCGCTGGCGATCGTGGTCAGCGGTGAGGCCGCGGTGTTCCGCGCCAATGCGCTGGCTGCATCGGCCGAAGCCGAGGCCGCGCGCCTGGCCTATGGCCGCGACAAGGCGCTGGTCGACCAGGGTGTGGTCGCCCGCCAGGAACTGGAGGCCTCGCGCGCCCGCTCGCTGGCGGCACAGGCCCAGGCCGCTGCCGCGCAGGCCCAGGCCGCCGCCAACGGTGCGCCCGATGCCAGCGGCCGCGTGCGCATCACCAGCCCGGTGGCCGGCATCGTCGGCAACGTGCAGGTCACCCCGGGCGGCGTGGTCGCTGCCGGCAGCGCGGTAGCCGATGTCGCCGATCCGGCGATGAACGAACTGGTGTTCACCGCGCCGCCCGCGCTGGCCGCACAGGTCACGCCCGGCATGAAGCTGGAAGTGAGCGTGCCGGGTGGCAGCTTCACCGCCACCGTCACCGGTTCGGCCGCTGATGTGCGCCAGCAGGGCGGCGTCGCGGTGATCCGCGCTACGCCGGTGGACGCTTCGCTGCCGCCGGCCGGTTCGCCGGTATCGGCGGTGGTGGTCACCGAAGGCCAGGACGGTTCGCTCAGCGTGCCCGCCGATGCGGTGCAGAACGTCGATGGCGGCAGCGCGGTGTTCGTTGCCGTCGACGGCGGCTTCAAGGCGCAGCCGGTGCTGGCCGGGCGCCGTGCCGGCGACCGCATCGAGATCCTCGGTGGGCTGACCGGCAACGAGCGCATCGTCGGTGCCAACGCCTTCCTGCTCAAGGCCGAACTGGCCAAGGGCGAAGCCGAGCACGGCCACTGAGGAGGCGACCATGTTCAAGCTGATCATTGAAACAGCGGTGCGCCACCGCTGGCTGGTGGTGTTCATGGCGGCGCTGATCGCTGCCGTGGGCCTGTTCCAGCTGGGCAAGCTGCCGATCGACGCGGTGCCGGACATCACCAATCGCCAGGTGCAGATCAACACGGTGGCACCGGCACTGACCCCGGAGCAGATCGAGCGGCAGGTGACCTATCCGCTGGAAACCGCGCTGGCCGGCATTCCCGGCCTGACCACCACGCGTTCGCTGTCGCGCAATGGCTTCTCGCAGGTCACCGCGATCTTCACCGATGCGACCGACATCTACTTCGCCCGCCAGCAGGTGGCCGAACGCATGCGCGAGGCATCCGAAGACCTGCCCGATGGCGCGTCGCCGATGCTGTCGCCGGTCACCACCGGCCTCGGTGAAGTGCTGATGTGGACCGTGGACTTCACCACGTTCGATCCGGCCAGGCTGGCCAAGCCCGGTGAAGCCGGCTGGCAGGCCGGCGAGGTCTACCGCACGCCGGAAGGCAACCTGCTGCGCACGCCGGAAGAACGTGCCACCTACCTGCGCACCGTGCAGGACTGGATCATCGCGCCGCAGATGCGTTCCAGCCCGGGGCTGGCCGGCGTCGATACGGTCGGCGGCTACGTCAAGGAATACGGCGTGCATCCGGACAGCGCCCGACTGGCCGCGCACGGCCTCGGCCTGGCCGATCTGGTCACCGCATTGCAGCGCTCCAACGTGCAGGCCGGTGCCGGTTTCGTGCAGCGTGCCGGCGAAGGCCTGGTGGTGCGTGCCGATGGCCTGGCACTGACCACCGATGACCTGGCACAGGCCCCGGTGGCCACCCGCAATGGCGTGGTGGTGCGCGTGGCCGATGTGGCCGAGGTCGAGCTGAGCCGCGCGCCACGCCTGGGTGCGGCCAGCCGCAACGGCCATGAAGCCGTGCTGGGCACCGCGCTGATGATCGCCGGCGGCAACAGCCGCACCGTGGCCCAGGCCGCGGCCGCGCGCCTGGAACAGGTGAACAAGTCGCTGCCGGCCGACATCGTGGCAGCACCGGTGCTGGACCGCAGCGTGCTGGTCAATTCCACCATCAAGACCGTGGCCAAGAACCTCACCGAGGGCGCGCTGCTGGTGGTGGTGGTGCTGTTCCTGCTGCTGGGTAACCTGCGTGCAGCGACGATCACCGCGCTGGTGATTCCGCTGTCGTTCCTGTTCGCAGTCATCGGCATGAACCGCTTCGGCATCAGCGGCAACCTGATGAGCCTGGGTGCACTGGACTTCGGCATCCTGGTGGACGGTGCGGTGATCGTGGTCGAGTCGACGCTGCTGATGCTGGGCCAGCGCCGCGCCGAACTGGGCCGTGCGTTGACCGCGATGGAACGCCTGCGCGTGGCCGCCGATTCGGCGATGAAGATGGCGCGCCCGGCGGCCTTTGGCCAGCTGATCATCCTGCTGGTGTTCGCGCCGATCCTTACCCTGGAAGGCGTGGAGGGCAAGACGTTCCACCCGATGGCGGCCACGTTCATGCTGGCCCTGATCGGTGCCTTCATCTTCTCCTTCACCTTCGTGCCGGCGATGGCCGCACTGCTGGTGCGCGAGCCGAAGGTCAAGGACGGCGATACACATGCTGACGATGGCGAGCACGAAACCAAGCTGATCCGCGTGCTGCGCGCGCGCATCGAGCCGGTGGTGCGCAAGGCCGTGGCGCATCCGCGCACGGTGCTGGCCGGTGCGATGATGATGGTGGTGGTGGGCATCGGTTCGTTCTCGCTGCTGGGCCGCGAGTTCATGCCGACGCTGGACGAAGGCAACGTGGCGATGCAGGCCCTGCGCGTGCCGTCGACCTCGCTGGAGCAGTCGCTGGCGATGCAGCTGGCACTGGAAAAGGCAATTGCCAAGCAGCCGGAAGTAGAAACCGTGTTCTCGCGCACCGGTACCGCCGAGGCAGCGATCGACCCGATGCCGACCAACATCTCCGACAGCGTGATCGTGCTCAAGCCACGCAAGGACTGGCCGGATCCGAAGCTGGGCAAGGACGCGCTGGTGGCACGCTTCGAAACGCTGGCCGGGCAGCAGCTGGGCAACAGCTTCGAGTTCAGCCAGCCGATCGAACTGCGCTTCAACGAACTGATCTCCGGCGTGCGTACCGACCTTGCGGTGATGATCTTCGGCGATGACTTCAGCCAGCTGCAGAAGGTGGCCGACCAGGTGGCGCTGAAGCTGCGTGCGGTGGAGGGCGCGGCCGACGTGCGGGTGGAGCAGATCTCCGGCCTGCCCACGCTCAATGTGGCCATCGACCACGTGGCGGCGGCGCAGTACGGCCTGACTGCCGCGGACGTGAGTGATGCGCTGTCCACCGGCATTGGTGGCACGGCGGCCGGCAAGATCTTCGAAGGTGACCGCCGCTTCAACGTGGTGGTGCGCCTGGACGATGCCTCGCGCAACGATCCGGACCAGTTGGCGTCGTTGCCGATTGCTACGCCATCGGGGCTGGTGATTCCGCTGTCGTCGGTCGCGCGCATCACGGTCAGCGAAGGGCCGAACCAGATCAGCCGCAACAACGGCAGCCGCCGCGTGGTGGTGCAGGCAAACGTGCGCGGCCGCGACCTGGGCGGTTTCGTCGGCGAAGCGCAGGCCGCAGTGGCCGACGTGGCACTGCCGCCGGGCGCCTACCTGACCTGGGGTGGCCAGTTCGAGAACCTGCAGCGCGCGGAAAAGCGGCTGGCGACGGTGGTACCGGTGGTATTCCTGCTGATCGGCAGCCTGCTGTTCATGGCCCTGCGCAGCGGCAAGGAAGCCATTCTGGTGTTCAGCTGCGTGCCGTTGGCGCTGGTCGGCGGCATCCTCGCGCTGCTGCTGCGTGGCATGCCGTTCTCGGTGTCGGCGGCGGTCGGCTTCATCGCCGTGTCCGGCGTGGCCACCTTGAACGGCCTGGTGCTGATGCAGGCGATCCGCGAGCGCCTGGATGCCGGTGACCTGCCGCTGCAGGCGGCGATCAACGGTGCATCGAGCCGCATCCGCGCGGTGTTGACCACGGCGCTGGTGGCGATCGTCGGCTTCATTCCGATGGCGATCGCCAGTGGTTCCGGTGCGGAGGTGCAGAAGCCGCTGGCGACGGTGGTGATCGGTGGCCTGATCACCGCCACCGTGCTGACCCTGCTGGTGCTGCCGACCTTCGCGGCACGGGTGGCCAAGCCGCGGGCGGTCGGCTGAGGTTGGGGGTCGGAGCCCTTTCCACAGGAAAGGGCTCCGACCCCGTGACCGGGTCGGATTGCCGGCCAGCGGCCGGCACTACCTTGGAACTGTCAGGCCTTCTTGCGTTCGGCGATGTAGGCCTGGATCTGCTGTTCCAGCACCGGCAGCGGCACCGAGCCCTGCTTGAGCAGAGTGTCGTGGAAGCCCTTGATGTCGAACTTGTCGCCCAGCTCCTTCTCGGCCTGCGCGCGCAGGCGCACGATGGCGATTTCGCCCAGCTTGTAGCTCAGCGCCTGGCCCGGCCAGGAAATGTAGCGGTCCACTTCGGTGGTCACTTCATGCTCGCTCAGCGCGGTGTGGTCACGCAGGTAGGCCAGCGCCTGCTCGCGGCTCCAGCCCTTGCTGTGCACGCCGGTATCGATCACCAGGCGTGCAGCGCGCCACATTTCGTAGGTCAGGCGGCCGAAATCCTCGTACGGGGTTTCGTAGATGCCCATCTCCACGCCCAGCTTCTCGCAGTACAGCGCCCAGCCTTCGCCGTAGGCGGAGATGTAGGCGTTGCGGCGGAACTCGGGCAGGTTCTTCTGCTCGGCGGCAATGGCACCCTGCAGCGCGTGGCCCGGATCGGATTCATGCAGGGTCAGCGCCGGCAGGTTGTACAGCGGGCGCGACGGCAGGTTGTAGGTGTTGAGCCAGTAGGTGCCCATGCCACCACGGCCGGCGGTCCAGAACGGCGCGATGTCCGGCGGCACCGGCACAATGGTGAAGCGCGCGCGCGGCAGCGTCATGTACTTGCCGAGCTGGCCATCGGCCCGCTTGGAGATCCACGCCGCGCGCGACAGCAGCTCTTCCGGGGTCTTGGCGTAGAACTGCGGATCGGTGCGCAGGAAGGTCAGGAACTCGGCGAAGCTGCCCTTGAACCTCACCTGCTTGATGATGTCGTTCATTTCCTTCTGGATGCGCGCGACTTCACCCAGGCCGATGCGGTGGATCTCGTCCGGCGACAGGTCCAGCGTGGTGTATTCGTGGATCTGCTGCTTGTAGTACGCCTTGCCGCCCGGCATCGCTTCGGCGGCCAGGGTGGTGCGCGCCTGCGGCACGTACTCGCTGACGAAGAAGGTGCGCAGCTGCTGGAACGCAGGCACCACCTTGCCACTGATTGCTTCGCGTGCCTGCGCCTGCAGCCTGGCCTGCTCGGCGGTCGGGATGCTGTTGGGCAGCTTCTTGAACGGTGCGTACAGCGGCGACTCGGTGGGATCCATCAGCTCGGCGACGGTGGCGATGGACACCTCGCGGCCATCGAGCACGGCACGCGGCACGCTGAAGCCACGCTTCAGGCCGGCGCGCATGTTCTCGGTCTGCTGCCCGAAGTAGCGCGGCACATCGTTCAGGCGGGCGATGTAGTTCTGGTAGTCCTGCGCGGTCTTCATCTCGCGCCGGGCCATGAAGGACAGGTTGGACCAGAACGAGGAGTCGGCGTTGAACGGCATCTCGTAGCCGCGCAGGCGCACGTCTTCGGCCAGGTTGAACACCTGGTCGCGGTAAATCGCGTAGTTGACCTGGTTGTCGGCCGACAGGGTCTTCGGGTCGATCTTCTTCAGCGCGGCCAGGGTCTCGTCCCACACCTTCAGGCGTGCCTGCTGCGCCGCCGGGCCGACGTCGGGCATGCGGGTGGCATTGGCCGGGGCATCCTCGTCCTCGCTGGCCTCGCCGCCGCCATCCTGGCGCCACTTCCATTCCTTCTCGTACACCGCACGGAAGGCGGCGTCGGCAGGCGATTCGGTGGCCACGCTGGCCGGTGCGGCGGTGGCGGGCGGCGCGGCCAGGGCCACGGCGGGGGCGGACAGGGCGATCAGCAGGGCAACG
This sequence comes from Stenotrophomonas sp. WED208, assembly GCF_040984485.1. Classification (NCBI taxonomy): domain Bacteria; kingdom Pseudomonadati; phylum Pseudomonadota; class Gammaproteobacteria; order Lysobacterales; family Lysobacteraceae; genus Stenotrophomonas; species Stenotrophomonas sp. WED208. Next base: position 42,383 of record NZ_JAZARB010000001.1, on the reverse strand, counting down.
GCAAGACGGGTTTTCACGAGCACAGGTTCCCGGGAAGGCAGACCCCGATCATGGCACCGCCCACGGCCCATGGCATGGGACGAAGGTCCTGCCTGCACCGTGCCCGGTAGCTGCCGACCTTGGTCGGCCCCCCAAACCCAGCGCCGACCAAGGTCGGCACCTACCGGATGGGGCCCCGAAGGCCTAGTGGCTGGCCTTGTCCCGCTTCCAGCCCCGGTGCTTGATGTCCAGCTGCAGGCTGTACAGCGCGGTGAACGCCGGGAACAGGTTCTGCAGCACGCCCACCGAGTCCTGCTTGGCCGAGAACAGGAAGTAGCTCAGCGTCATCAGGCTGCCGACCACGCTCATGTACCAGAACAGGCGCGGGATCACCGGCTTGCCGGCGCGCTTGGAGGCGATGAACTGGACCAGCCAGCGGCCACCAAACATCAGCGCGCCGGTATAGCCGATCAGCTTCCAGCCGGTCACATGCAGGCCGGTCCAGTACAGCCAGGTCAGCGGCTGGTCGAGCCAGTGCAGCTCCAGGCCCATCACCGCTCTTCCACCGCGGTGCGCTTGCTGCGGGTGATCAGCCAGGCCACGCCGCGCAGGTCACGGATGCCGACCAGCGCGCGGCCGAGGTTGTTGTACTTGGAGACGCCGGCGGTACGGTGGCGGTGGTTGACCGGCACGCTGGTGGTCTTCCAGCCGGCACGCTGCATCAGCGCCGGCAGGTAGCGATGCATGTGGTCGAAGTACGGCAGGTCGAGGAATGCACTGCGCTCGAACAGCTTGATGCCGCAGCCGGTGTCGGGCGTATCGTCGCGCAGCATGCGTGCACGGATGGCGTTGGCCCAGCGGCTGGCCCAGCGCTTGCTGCCGCTGTCCTGGCGGTTGACGCGCCAACCGGCGAACAGCTTCACCTGTGCTTCGGCGGCATCGCGCGCAACCAGCAGCTTGGGAATGTCCGCCGGATCGTTCTGGCCATCGCCATCCAGGGTGGCGATCCACGGTGCACGCGCGTGCTTGACCCCGGTGCGCACCGCCGTGCTCTGCCCGCTCTGGTTCACGTGGTGCAAGACCCGCAGTTCCGGCGTGGTCGCCTTCAGGCCCTGCAGCACCGCCAGGGTGTCATCGCGCGAGTGATCATCGATGTAGACGATCTCGAACGGCAGCCGGCCGCGCAGCGCAGCGGTGATTTCGGCGACCAGCGGGGCGACATTGTCGCGCTCGTTGAACACGGGGACGACAACGGAAAGCTCGGGTTGGCTCATAAGGCACTCGGCCAAGGGGGGACAAAGACCGCGCATTCTCCGAAACCGAGGTTATCCGAAGATGAACCCGGCCGCGTGAGGATTGCGGCTCAGGCGCGGTCGCCAAAATACTCGCGGCACCACTGCACGACAGGCGGCAGCCCTTCTTCGATCGGGGTCACCGCGTCGAAGCCGAAGGCGTCATGGGCGCGCCGGGTATCGGCCATCGTGCGCACCATGTCGCCGGGCTGCATGGGCTTGTAGACCTTCTGCGCGGGGCGGCCGGCGGCCTGCTCGATCACGCTGATGAAGCGCTCCAGCTCGACCGGCGTATGGTTGCCGAGGTTGAACACCCGGTGCGGCACCGGACCGTCGGCCGGATGCGCGAGGGCGCCGAGGATACCCGACACGATGTCGGAAACATGTGTGAAATCGCGTTGCATGCGGCCTTCGTTGAACACGTCGATCGGCCGCCCGGCCAGCACCGCACGCGAGAACAGCAGCGGCGCCATGTCCGGCCGGCCCCACGGGCCATACACGGTGAAGAAACGCAGGCCGGTGGCGTGCAGGCCGTACAGCTGCGCGTAGGTGTAGGCCATCAGCTCGTTGGCCGCCTTGGTGGCCGCGTACAGCGAGCGCGGCTGGTCCACGCGCTGGTCTTCGGAGAACGGCGGGGTGGCCGAATCACCGTAGACCGAGCTGCTCGACGCATACACCAGGTGCTGCACGCCACGGTGGCGGCACAGCTCGAGGATGTTGACGAAGCCGATCAGGTTGCTGTCGACATAGGCATGCGGGTTTTCCAGCGAATAACGCACGCCGGCCTGTGCGGCCAGGTGGATCACCGCAGTCGGCTGCACTTCATCGAACAGCGCCGCCAGGCCTTCGCGATCGGTCAGGTCCAGCGTGCGCAGGTCCAGCGCCGGGCACAGCGCGGCCACGCGGTCGCGCTTGATCTGCGGGTCGTAGTAGTCGTTGAAGTTGTCCAGGCCGACCACCGGCTGGCCCGCCTCCAGCAGCGCGCGGGCGGTGTAGGCACCGATGAAGCCGGCAGCGCCGGTGAGCAGGATGGTCATTGCAATTGCCTGGAAATCAATGAGTACAGGTGCAGAGGATACGCTGTGGGCTCAGAACAGCCCGAATCGCTTCCTGGCCACGTTGGTGCGGCCAGGCTCGATCACGTCCTGGATGTTCTTCGCATCGAAGCGGTCGAGCAGCGCCTCGGCGCCCTTTTTCAGCTTCAGGTCCATCTCTTCCGGGTACAGCGGCATGAGCGTCATGAAGGCGATGGTCCTGCCATCCTCCAGCACCAGCTCGGCGAAATCTTCCGGGGTGGTCACCGGCGGCAGCACGATGGCACCGTCGAAGCCCACGCCCGGCGCGTAGGGTTCGCTGGGATGCCCGTTGGGAATGGTGTGGCCGAAGCCCAGCCAGGTGTCGTACTCGTGCGGCAGCCGCGCCATGCCCTTCAGCAGGCGCACCGGCCAGTAGTTGCGCTCGTCCTCGAAGGCGTCCTGCGAGATCGGCCAGTCGGCCGGCAGGGTCACCATCAGTTCCATGTAGTGCGGCACGTCCGCATCCACCTCGGCGGGCACGGTCATCGGCAGATCGCTCATGCCGGAGGTCACCAGCCGCAGATACGGGAACTGATCATTGGCCGGCACCACGTGCACGTCGATGTGCACCAGGTCGGAGATGATCTCGTGGAAGACACCGGACACCGGGCCCAGATGACGCTCGATGTGCGCGCCGATCGCCTCGATGTGTTCTTCGCCCTGCGCCGGCGTGAAGTCCTTCTGGCGGCTGTGCACCAGGATCGGGCTGCCGCCCGGGCTGACGTCGTCGAATGCGTTGCTCATGTCCTGCTCCCTGGATGAGGCCACGGGCCGGAAGGCAGTACATCCCACGGCGCGCGCGGCGGTACGTTCCCTGTCATTCGCGGGACACGGCAGGAACGGGCCGCGCCCCCTGTCACTGCGCCGGGCTCAGCCCTGGCGCGTACGCAGCTTTTCCAGCACGCCGTCCAAGGTATCCAGGTCGGTGTAGTGGATGATCAGCTTGCCCTTGCCGCCGCGACCATGGTTGATCGCCACCTTGGCCCCCAGGGCTTCGGACAGCTCGGTTTCCAGCGAGGCGATGTCGGCCTGCTGCACCTTCGGCGCGGCCACCGGGCGGTTGCTCGGCACCTTGCCGGCGGCGAAGGCCTGCGCACGGCGCTCGACCTCACGCACCGACCAGCCTTCATCGGCTGCTTCCTGCGCCAGCTTGCCGGCCAGCTCGGGAGCCAGGGTCAGCAGCGCACGGGCGTGGCCCATTTCCAAGCGACGAGTTTCCAGCAGCAGGCGGATCGCCACCGGCAGCTCCAGCAGGCGCAGCAGGTTGGACACCGCCGCGCGCGAGCGGCCGACGGCCTCGGCGGCCTCGGCATGGGTCAGGGTGAACTCGCTGATCAGGCGCTGCAGCGCCTCGGCTTCTTCCAGCGGGTTGAGGTCTTCGCGCTGGATGTTCTCGATCAGCGCCATCGCGATGACGGTGCGGTCTTCCAGCTCGCGCACCACCACCGGCACTTCGTCCAGGCCGGCCAGCTGCGATGCGCGCCAGCGGCGTTCGCCGGCAACGATTTCGTAGTTGCCCGCCGGCAGCTGGCGCACCAGGATCGGCTGGATCACGCCCTGCGACTTGATCGAGTCGGCCAGCTCGGAGAGCTTGCCCTCGTCCATCTCGCGACGCGGCTGGTACTTGCCCGGCTGCAGCTGGCCCACGGCCAGCTTGCGCAGCACTTCACCCGGCAGCGGCTCGATCACCGCGGTGGTGGCCTGCACCTGGCTGACCGCACCCTTGGGACCCAGCAGGGCATCCAGGCCACGGCCGAGGCCTCGCTTCTTGGCTGCCGGCTTGCTGCTGGTCATCAGACGGTCTCCACGGCCTTGGCGGCCTTGTTGCGTTCGTTGTTGCGGCGGATGATCTCGCCGGCCAGGCCCAGGTAGGCCACGCCACCGCGCGAGGCGCGGTCGTAGCCGACGATGCTCTGGCCATGACTGGGCGCCTCGGCCAGGCGCACGTTGCGCGGCACGATGGTGCGGAACACGCGGTCGCCGAAGTGCTCGGTGAGCTCGGCCGAGACCGCGTTGGCCAGGTTGTTGCGCACATCGAACATGGTGCGCAGCACGCCTTCGATCTCCAGCGCCGGGTTCAGGCTGGTGCGCAGCGCCTCGATGGTCTCCACCAGCGCGCTCAGGCCTTCCAGCGCGTAGTACTCGCACTGCATCGGCACGATCACCGAGTCGGCGGCGGCCAGCGCGTTGAGCGTCAGCAGCGACAGCGCCGGCGGGCAGTCGATCAGGATGTAGTCGTACTCGTCGCGGATCGGCGCCAGCGCGCGCTTCAGGCGCTGCTCGCGCTCGCTCTGGCCCATCAACTGGATCTCGGCGGCGGTCAGGTCGATGTTGCCGGGCAGCAGGTCGTAGCCCTCGGCAGTCTGCACGCGCACATCGGCGGCGCTGTTCTCGCCGAGCAGCAGGTCACAGGTGGAGGCGGCCAGCTCTCGTTTGTCCACGCCACTGCCCATGGTCGCGTTGCCCTGCGAATCCAGGTCGACCAACAGCACGCGCTTGGGTGCGTTGGCCAGGGAAGCGGCCAGGTTGACGGCGGTCGTGGTCTTGCCGACGCCACCCTTCTGGTTGGCGATGGCGATGATGCGGGCCATGCGGGTGTGCCTCGTCGACGTATGCTGGGACCGGTCATTATGCGTACAACCGGCCCCTTGCGGAAATCGTGAATCGCCAACCCGTTGTTCCACAAGGGGCTGGCGGCGGGAATCAGGGGCCTGTAACAGTGACCAGGTGGCGTTCGCCGGCCAGGCCGGGCACGCTCAGCGGGGTCACCTCGCGCACCTGCCAGCCGTCCGGCAGCTCCGCGATCTCTTCATGCGGGTAGACGCCCTTCATGGCCAGCAGCACGCCGCCGGGGCGCAGCAGGTGGCCACCGACGCGGACGATCCCGGCCAGGGTGTCCATCGCACGCGCGGTCAGCTGGTCGTAGCGGCCGGCCTCGTCCAGCGCCTCGGCGCGCGATTCGGCCACGCGGGCGTTGCCCAGGCCGAGCTGGCGCACGGCCTCGCGCATGAAGCGCGCCTTCTTGCCGTTGCTTTCCACCAGGGTGACCTGCAGGCCCGGGCAGGCGATCGCCAGCGGGATGCCGGGCAACCCGGGGCCGGTGCCGAGGTCGGCCAGGCTGCCATCGGCCACGAACGGCTGCATGGCCAGCGAATCGAGCAGGTGGCGGGTGACCATCTCCTGCGGATCGCGGATGGCGGTGAGGTTGTAGGTGCCGTTCCAGCGGTGCAGCAGGGCCAGGTAGCGCAGCAGCGGCGGCGCCAGCGCGGCGTCCAGGCCCATGCTGGCCAGGCCCTGTTCCAGCGTGGCAGCCACGCTGGCGGGAAGTGGGTGTTCGCTCATGTCGACATTATCGCCGGTTTTGCGCGCTGATTCCCCGCTTCAGTGTGGATACCAGGCCAATGCCGCACGGAACTGGCCAGTGGCCTGCCATTCGTGCAGGTGCCAGCGCGCGGCCTCGCCCAGTTCCGGGTCGCACCAGCGCAGGTGCAGGGCGCCATCGGCCCCCGGCGCCAGCTGCAGGCGGTGCAGGCCGAACGAGATGCCCTGCCCGTGCGCCTTCAGCATCGCTTCCTTGGCACACCACACGCGGAAGAACCAGTGCTCGCGCCCGGCCTCGTCCAGGCTTTCCAGCCAGGCCACCTCCTCGGGGTGGAAGAAGCGCTGCACGATCTCCAGCAGGCGGGCCCGCGGCCGCAGCAGCTCCAGGTCCACGCCCAGCCGCACGCCCTCGCCCAGCGCCACCAGCAGCACCTCGCCGCTGTGGCTCCAGCCGGTGCCGTAGTGGGCCAGCGCACCGCTCAGCTCCGGCCGGCCCTTGTCATCACGGACCAGCGGCAGCGTCTCCGGGTCGGCACCCAGCGCCTGCGCCAGCACCTGTCGCGCCTGCGGCTCGCCGCGGTGGCCCGGCACATGTGGGCGCCGCCAGACCATCACCGGACCGAAGCGCCACGGGCCATCGAGGGTGGCTGGCAGGCTCATCCGCACGCGCCCATCACGCAATTCCACGACGAGTTCACGGCCGTGCGCGTCAACTGGTCACAGTTCCCCACCGGAGGTTCGATCATGGGCATCATCATCTGGCTGATCGTCGGCGGCATCGTAGGCTGGCTGGCCAGCATCATCATGAAGCGCGATGCCCAGCAGGGCATCATCCTCAACATCGTGGTCGGCATCGTCGGCGCGCTGATTTCCGGCTGGCTGTTCGGCGGCGGCATCAACGAAGCGATCACCATCCGCACCTTCCTGTTCTCGCTGATCGGCGCGGTGATCCTGCTAGCGATCGTCAACCTGTTCACCCGCAAGAGCATACGGTGATCTGAGGATAGTGCCGGCCGCTGGCCGGCAGATGTTTCAGAACGGGCCCGGCAATCGCCGGGCCCCGTTCGTTCAACCCAACTGCACCCATGCCGGCGCGTGGTCACTCGGGCGTTCCCAGGTGCGCGGCTCACGATCAATGCCCGAGGCGACCGCGCTACCCTTCAGCGCATCGGAGACCAGGGTCAGATCGATGCGCAGGCCCAGGTTGCGGCGGAAGCCAGCGGCACGGTAATCCCACCAGCTGAAGGTGCCCGCCTCGTCATTGTGCAGGCGGAAGCCATCGTGCAGGCCCAGCTGCAGCAGCTTGTTGAGCGCGCCGCGCTCGGCAGTGGAGGTCAGGATGTGGTTTTCGTTCCACACCTCCGGGTCGTGCACATCGCGCGCGTCCGGGGCGATGTTGAAGTCACCCATCACGATCAGCTTCGGGTGGCGCTGCAGTTCCTGCGCGATCCAGGCATGCACCGCTTCCAGCCAGCGCAGCTTGTAGTCGTACTTGTCGGTGCCGATGTCCTGGCCGTTGACCACGTACAGGTTGATCACCCGCAGGTCGCCGAAGGTACCGGCGATGACGCGCTTCTGCTCGTCCTCGAAGCCAGGAATGCCGATCTGCACGTCCTGCGCCGGCTCACGCGACAGCAGCGCCACGCCGTTGTAGGTCTTCTGGCCGGCGAACACGCTGCGGTAGCCCGCGGCGATCAGCGCCGAATCGGGAAACTTGTGGTCCTCCAGCTTGGTTTCCTGGATACCGACGAGGTCCGGGCCGAACTCCTTGAGCCACTGCTCCAGGTGCGGCAGGCGGACATTGAGCGAATTGACGTTCCACGAGGCGATCTTCATGGGGGCATTCTACCCGGCCCAGGTTTGGTAGACGCCAACCTTGGTTGGCGCATGGGGTTCACGCGTGCCAACCAAGGTTGGCACCCACCGGAAGGGGCCGCGCTGGTTGGCACCTACCGGTAGTGCCGGCCGCTGGCCGGCAACCCCATGAACCGTCGGCAAGACCCTGCAGTTGCCGGCCAGCGGCCGGCACTACCGCAAGAGGAACTTCAACAACCCCGCAATCTTCGAATACGGCGGCCGCAGCCGGTCACTGGCGGCCCAGCGCGACTGCCACAGAACCGGCAGCCGCTTGCTCATCGCATCGAACCCGGCCCGGCCGTGGTACGCGCCCATGCCGCTGGCCCCCACCCCACCGAACGGCAGGCCATCGGCCGCGAAGTGCAGCAGCGTGTCATTCACCGTCACCCCACCGGCCACCACCTGGCCGAGGATGCGCTCCACCGTCGCCGTGTCGTGGCTGAAGGGATACAGCGCCAGCGGGCGGTCTCGGGACAGCACGTCGGCCAGCGCCGTCTCCAGGTCCGGGTAGGCGCGCACCGGCAGGATAGGCCCGAAGATCTCCTCGCGCATCAGGTCCAGGTCGTCCGGCGGGTCCAGCACCACGGTCGGCACCAGCAGACGCTCGCGGTCGGCGCGCGCCTCATCCACCTGCGCCAACGCAATCACCGGCACGCCGCGTTCGCGCGCCTGCGCCAGATAGCCCTGCAGGCGCCGGTACTGGCCTTCGTTGATGATGCGCGTGTAGTCGTCGGCGCTGCTGAAATCGCCGTAGCGCTCGCGTACCTGCTGCTGCAACGCCTGCACGAACTCGCGCTGGCGCGCGGTGTCGATCAGCACGTAATCCGGCGCGATGCAGGTCTGCCCTGCGTTGAACCACTTGCCGGTGGCCAGCCGCGCAGCGGCCTTTTCCAGCGGAAAATCGCGGCAGACGATGGCCGGCGACTTGCCGCCCAGCTCCAGCGTGACCGGCACCAGATGCTCGGCCGCGGCCGCCATCACCTTGCGGCCAACCGCCGTCGAGCCGGTGAACAGCAGATGGTCCAGCGGCAGCGAGGACACCGCTGCGGCCACATCCGCCCCACCCTGCACCACCGCCACGCGATCGGGCGGGAACACACTGGCCAGCAGATCGGCCAGGAACGCACTGGTGTGCGGCGTGTGTTCCGAGGGCTTGAGTAACACGTGGTTGCCGGCGGCGATGGCGGTGGCCAGCGGCACCAGCGCCAGCGTGACCGGGTAGTTCCAGGGCGAGATCACCCCGACCACGCCCAGCGGTGTCGGCCGCAGCTGCGCGCGCGCTGGCCACAGCCGCCAGCCGGCGCCCACCCGCTGCGGCTTCGACCAGCGGCGCAGGTGACGGCGCAGGTGGTCGATGGCCGACAGCACGCTCATGCCATCGGCCAGCTTCGATTCGACGTGGGCGCGATGGCCGAAGTCCTCGGCGATGGCCTGGGCCATTTCGTCCAGACGCGGCTTCAACGCCTCGCGCAGGCGGCGCAGGTCGGCTTCGCGCTGGTCCAGCGAAGGGCGCTGCGACTGCCATGCGCTGCGCAGGGTGTGCAGGATGGCGGGGAGGTCTGCCGGCGTGGTGGTGGTCATGGGCCGACTATACGGGGTGCAGCACGTCTCGATGGGGTCAGATCCCTTTCGCAGGCGAAAGGGATCTGACCCCAAAAACAGGGAAACAAAAAGGCCGCGGTCTGCACCGCGGCCCCTGAAACCCGGTGGGTGCCGACCGTTGGTCGGCACGCCGGTTATTTGGTGATATCCACGTCCTTGGTCTCGCGCAGGAACAGGCCACCGATCACCACCGACATCAGCGCGATGATGATGGGGTACCACAGGCCGTAGTACAGGTTGCCGGTACCGGCTACCAGCGCGAACGAGATCGCCGGCAGGAAGCCACCGAACCAGCCGTTGCCGATGTGGTACGGCAGCGACATCGAGGTGTAGCGGATGCGGGTCGGGAACAGTTCGACCAGGTAGGCGGCAATCGGGCCGTAGACCATGGTCACGTACAGCACCAGCAGCCACAGCATGAAGATGGTGCCGGCGATGTTGATGCGGGCGCCATCGGCCTTGGCCGGGTAGCCGGCGGTGGTCAGGGCGGTCTTCAGTTCCGCACCGAACGCATCGGCCTTGGCCTTGCCGTCTTCCTTGGTCAGGCCAGCGGCTTCATACGAAGTGACGCTGGCACTGCCCACGTTCACCATCGCCAGCGAACCGGCGGCGGCGGGCTGCACGTCGTACGGCACACCGGCCTTGGTCAGCGCGGCGGTGGCCACGTCGCAGGAGCTGGTGAACTTGCGCAGGCCAACCGGATCGAACTGGAACGAGCAGGTGGCCGGATCGGCCACGACCAGGGCCGGCGAGCTGCTGCGGGCTTCTTCGATGGCCGGATTGGCGAAGTGGGTCAGGCCCTTGAAGATCGGGATGTAGGTAACAGCCGCCAGCAGGCAGCCGGCCAGGATGATCTTCTTGCGGCCGATGCGATCGGACAGCCAGCCGAAGAAGATGAAGAACGGCACGCCCAGCGCCAGCGCGGCCGCGATCAGCAGGTAGGAGGTGGTGGCGTCGACTTTCAGCATGCTGCTGAGGAAGAACAGCGCGTAGAACTGGCCGCCGTACCAGACCACGGCCTGGCCGGCTGCAGCGCCGAGCAGGACCAGCAGCATCAGCTTCAGGTTGCCGCCCTTCAGACTGTCACGGAACGGCGTCTTGGAACCCTTGCCCTCGGACTTCATCTGCTGGAACAGCGGCGACTCGCTCAGCTGCAGGCGGATCCACACGGAAACGCCCAGCAGCAGGATCGAGACCAGGAACGGAATACGCCAGCCCCAGGCTTCGAAGGCTTCGTTGCCGAGGAAGTAGCGGCAGGCCAGGATGATCAGCAGCGACATGAACAGGCCGAGCGTGGCGGTGCACTGGATGAAGCTGGTGTACAGGCCGCGCTTGTCGTCCGGCGCATGCTCGGCCACGTAGGTGGCGGCACCACCGTACTCGCCGCCCATCGCCAGGCCCTGGGCCAGGCGCAGGATGATCAGGATCACCGGTGCGGCGAAACCGATCGAAGCGTAGTTGGGCAGCACGCCGACCAGGAAGGTCGAGATGCCCATGATCAGGATGGTGACCAGGAAGGTGTACTTGCGGCCGATGCGGTCGCCGAGGCTGCCGAAGAAGGCCGCGCCGAACGGACGCACGAAGAAGCCGGCAGCGAACGCCAGCAGGGCGAAGATCATGCCCGTGGTTTCATTGACGCCACTGAAGAACTGCTTGGCGATGATGGCGGCGAGCGAGCCATACAGGAAGAAGTCATACCACTCGAAGACCGTACCGAGGCTCGAGGCGAAGATGACTTTCTTGTGGCCCTTGGTCAGGGTGCCCGCCGCATTGTGCGGGCTTGATGCAGTGCTGGACATGGGACGTTTTCCCTCTGTAGATGCTGGCCTTGGCCGGCATTCAATCTCGGTGGGTGCCGACCTTGGTCGGCACTCAATCTCGGTAGGTGCCGGCCGCTGGCCGGCACGCTCTTAGAAGCTGTACTTCGTGGTGAACTGCAATCGGGTGATGTCACCCTTGTTGCCGTTCTCCACCTCGCGACGGCCGTACATCAGCTCCGCACCGATATCGACCTTGGGCAGCGGCGAATAGAAGATGTTGCCGCGGATGCTCTGCACGCTCTTGGTCACCAGCGGGCCGAGGATGCTGTCGTTGTCGTAGTCGCTGCGCGCGTAGATCAGGTTGGTGCGCAGCTTCGGCGAGAACGCATGCCGCCAGCCCACGTAGCCGGCCAGCACGCCGGTCGGGTTGAGCTCGTCGCGGGCCACGTCGTAGGCGCTGTCGGCAGTGATGCCCAGGCCGATGTAGCGGGCGATGCCTTCGCCGCCGGTCAGCTGGTAGTGCAGCGAATCGCTGTCGCCCATCACCCACTTGCCGCCCAGGGTCAGGCCGCCGGCCACCTTGTCGGCCTTGGCGCCGGTGGCCTGGTTGTCGACCTTCAGCTGACGGACGATGCCGCCGACACCGAAGGTGCCCCAGTCGCCCTTCCAGCCATAGCGCATGGTCAGATCAGGCAGGCTGCCACGGTCGGAGTTGGCGCTGGTGTTGGTCCAGGCGCCGGTGACCGGGTTGCGGGTACCGGTGAGCGTGGTGGTTTCCGGGTTTTCCAGCGCGACGCTGAAGCCGCCCTGGGTGTAGCGCACCTGGGCCTGGCGCACGAAGATCACGCCGTCGGTGGAGCCGACGAAGTCGACCGCTTCGGGCAGTGCGGCCGCGTCCATGAAGTTGGACCAGGTCTGGCCGGCCATCCAGTTGTTCCAGTACATGTAGGCGTGGCGCAGGGTCACACCGTAGGTATTGGTGGCGGTCTGGTTGCCCAGCGAGTTGCCGAAGAAGTCCATCTCGAAGAACGCACCGGCCTTGTTGCCCGATTCGCTCACATTGTCGATGCCCAGGTTGAAGCGCGAGAACTTGGCGTGGGCGTTGAAGTCGGTACCCGAACGCTTGCCGCTGCCGCCGGCGCCTTCCACCGGGGTCTGGCCCGGCAGGTACAGCGAGCGGCCGGTGGCGTCGTCGGCCAGCTGGCCATCGCTGGTCTGGGTGGCGAGGAAATCGGCCTTGATGAAGCCGCCGATCTTGACCGTGGTGCCCGGCGCGGCGCCCGGGGTGATGGTGGTGACCTGGATCGGCTGCTTGCCTGCCGGCACCGAGGCGACCGGCTTCTGCTCGGCCTGCACCGTGCGGACTTCGGTCACCGCCTGCTGGGTCTGGCTGATCTGGGTCTGTTGTTGTTGCTGCGAAGACAGCAGCAGCTGGACCTGGCGTTCCAGTTCGGCAACGCGTGCTTCCAGCGCTTTCTCTTTGGCGGTCTCAGCGAACGCCATGCCCGGTGCGACCAGGGCGACCAACAGGCAGGCCGCCAAAGGTTTGCGCACGGCTTTCAACGTACGGTGGCTCATGTTGCCCTCTCTCCCAAGTGGCAAGGTGATGCCGCGCGTGGGGCACGGTCGAGCCGAGACTGCGGGGCGATTATGTATAGCGGCTATTCGCCATTGGTCGAACCCGGCCCTGCTGGGCGCTCACTTTCGACCATGGTCTAACCAGAGTGGTGACGCGGCCGGGGGTGGATGGGGCAAACTGAAGGGGATCGGTCGCTGCGATGCTGCGACCGCACATACAAAGTCAACGTGCAAGTGAGGGTGCCATGGCTGATATCTACCCCGTCGATCCGCAGTTCGCCGCCAAGGCACGCATCGACAAGACGTCGTACGAACAGCAGTACCAGGCTTCGGTGACCGACCCGGATGGTTTCTGGGGCAAGGCCGCCGAGCGCCTGCAATGGATGCGCAAGCCGACGAAGATCAAGAACGTCAGCTACGACCTGTCCGACTTCCACATCAAGTGGTTCGAGGATGGCGAGCTCAATGCCAGCGTGAACTGCCTGGACCGCCAGCTCGAGACGCGCGGCGACAAGACCGCCCTGCTGTTCGAGCCGGATGGCCCGGATGCACCCGCCCAGCACGTGACCTATCGCGAGCTGTACGAGCGCACCTGCCGCCTCGGCAATGCGCTGCGCAACCTCGGGGTCAAGAAGGGCGACCGGGTCACCATCTACCTGCCGATGATCGTCGACGCCGCGGTGGCCATGCTGGCCTGCGCGCGCATCGGTGCGATCCACTCGGTGGTGTTCGGTGGCTTCGCACCGAACTCGATCGCCGACCGCGTCAGTGACTGCCAGAGCAAGCTGATCATCACCGCCGACGAAGGCCTGCGCGGTGGCCGCAGGATTCCGTTGAAGGCCAACGTCGATGCAGCGCTGAAGCTGCCCGGCACCAACACCGTGGAAACCGTGCTGGTGGTGCGCCATACCGGCGGCGCGGTCGACATGCAGGCCCCGCGCGACCGCTGGTTCCACGATGTGGTGGACAGCCAGCCGGCCACCTGCGAGCCGGAACGCATGAACGCGGAGGACCCGCTGTTCATCCTCTACACCTCCGGTTCCACCGGCAAGCCGAAGGGCGTGCTGCACACCACCGGCGGCTACCTGCTGTACGCGGCCTACACCCATGAAGCGGTGTTCGACCTGGGCGAGGACGACGTCTACTGGTGCACCGCCGACGTCGGCTGGGTCACCGGCCACAGCTACATCGTGTACGGCCCGCTGGCCAACGGCGCGACCTCGCTGATGTTCGAAGGCGTGCCGAACTACCCGGACACCTCGCGCTTCTGGAACGTCATCGACAAGCACAAGGTGACCATCTTCTACACCGCCCCGACCGCCATCCGTGCACTGATGCGCGAAGGCGAGGAGCCGGTGAAGAAGACCTCGCGCGCGTCGCTGCGCCTGCTCGGCAGCGTCGGCGAGCCGATCAACCCGGAAGCCTGGCGCTGGTACTACGAAGTGGTCGGCGACAGCCGCTGCCCGATCGTCGATACCTGGTGGCAGACCGAGACCGGCGGCATCCTGATCTCGCCGCTGGCCGGCGCGATGGACCTCAAGCCGGGCTCGGCCACCCTGCCCTTCTTCGGCGTGCAGCCGGCGCTGGTCAATGCCGATGGCGAGATTCAGGACGGCCCGACCGAGGGCAACCTGATCATCCGCGATTCCTGGCCGGGCCAGATGCGCACGGTGTACGGCGACCACCAGCGCTTCATCGATACGTATTTCCGCACCTACCCGGGCAGCTACTTCACCGGCGACGGTTGCCGCCGCGACGAAGACGGCTACTACTGGATCACCGGCCGCGTCGACGACGTGATCAACGTGTCCGGCCACCGCATCGGCACCGCCGAAGTGGAAAGCGCGCTGGTCTCGCACCCGAAGGTGGCCGAAGCGGCGGTGGTCGGCTTCCCGCACGACGTGAAGGGCCAGGGCATCTACGCCTACGTCACCCTGGTGGCCGAAGAAGCACCGAGCGACGAACTGCAGAAGGAACTGGTCGCCTGGGTGCGCAAGGAGATCGGCCCGATCGCCACGCCGGACCACCTGCAGTGGGCGCCGGGCCTGCCCAAGACCCGTTCGGGCAAGATCATGCGCCGCATCCTGCGCAAGATCGCCGAGAACGCGCCGGACCAGCTCGGCGACACCTCGACCCTGGCCGACCCGTCGGTGGTGGCGTCGCTGGTGGACGAGCGCAAGGTACGCTGACGTACGACCCGGGGTCAGATCCCTTTCCGCCAGGAAAGGGCTCTGGCCCCATAGAGTTTCCCCCACGGTTCCCCCCGACCATGACCACCCTCCTGATTGCCGATGACCACCCGCTGTTCCGCGAAGCCCTGCGTGGGGCGGTGCAGCGGGTCATCCCCGGCGTGCAGCTGTTCGAGGCCGACAGCGTGGAAGCGCTGTATGCGCTGGCCGACCAGCACAACGACGCCGACCTGGTCCTGATGGACCTCAACATGCCCGGTGCGCAGGGTTTCAACGCGCTGGTGCACATGCGCTCGCTGCACCCGCACCTGCCGGTGGTGGTGGTATCCGCACGCGAAGAAGCCACGGTGATGCGCCGCGCGCTCGACCACGGCGCGCTGGGCTTCATTCCGAAGTCTGCGGATTCGGACACCATCGGCCACGCACTGGGCACCATCCTTGATGGTGAGACCTGGGCGCCGCCGGAAGCGCACAACGTGCCGCCGACCGAGCGCGAGGAACGCGAAGTCGGCCAGCGCCTGCGCGAACTGACCCCGCAGCAGTTCCGCGTGCTGCAGATGCTCGGCGCCGGCCGCTTGAACAAGCAGATCGCCTACGACCTCAACGTCTCCGAAGCGACGATCAAGGCCCACGTCACCGCCATCCTGCGCAAGCTCGGCGTGACCAACCGCACTCAGGCCGTGCTGATGGCCGGCAAGCTGGCCATCGACGACGACGCCATCGTGCTGCCGCCAGAAGAAGACTGAAGGTAGTGCCGGCCGCTGGCCGGCAATCCCCTGAAACGCGCGACATCATCTGAAACCGCACTGGTAGGTGCCAAGCTTGCTTGGCACGCTCTCGGCGTTGCGCATGCCGGCCAGCGGCCGGCACTACCAGGCACCGCTGCGCTCTCGATATAGCCATCGCTATACAAACCAGCCCTGCCTGCGCGTTTCGCTGGAAATGCGCCACGCGCGGATCGCGGTGCTAAGCTTCGCGTCCCCTTGGGGAGTAGCCGGATTCCTTCGCAGGAATCGTCCACGTCAACATACTCGGCCAGTGCGCCGTGGCGTGGACAACCATGATGGTTGGCGAGACCAGCGGCCCGCGCGCGCAACGTCAGGTTGGGCGCGAGCGCAGGCCGTGCGTCCGTCCTAGCCCGACCTCAGCCACCGCCCATGTCCCCCATTTCGATCCTCCTGATCGGCTTTGCCATGTCCACCGATGCCTTCGCCGCTGCCATCGGCAAAGGTGCGGCCATGCGCAAGCCGGTCTTCCGCGACGCACTGCGTGCCGGCATCATCTTCGGCGTCATCGAGGCGATCACGCCCATCATCGGCTGGCTGCTCGGTCGGGCCGCCCTGCAGTACGTCGAAGCCTTCGACCACTGGATCGCGTTCGGCCTGCTCGGCGCGCTGGGCATCCACATGATCTACAACGGCCTGCGCCCGGACAGTGCCGAGGAAGACGAAGACCCCTCGCAGCACCACGGCTTCTGGAAGCTGGCGCTGACCGGTTTCGCCACCAGCATCGACGCGATGGCGGTGGGCATCGGCCTGGCCTTCATGGACGTGCATATCGGCGTGATGGCTGCGGTGATCGGCCTGTGCACGCTGACCATGGTCACCGTCGGCATCATGCTCGGCCGCGTACTGGGCAGCATGGTCGGCAAGCGTGCGGAGATCATCGGTGGCGTGATCCTGGTGATCATCGGCGCGACGATCCTGTACGAACACCTGCACGGCGTGGGGTAACTTGCCGGAGGCGAGCGATTGCGTGGTTGCCGGCCAGCGGCCGGCACTACCAGACGGCATATCCACGCATGGCGTGGATCTACTGCCAATCAGGCATCGCTATTGCCGGCATCGCGCAGCGCGCCCAGGAAGGCGCGCAGCGAGGCCGGCTTGATCGGCTTGGTCAGCACGCGGTAACCCCGTTCGCGCGCCATCCGCTTCAGCTCGTCGCGGCCATCGGCGGTCAACAGTGCGCCGGGCAGCGGGTAACCGGCCGCCTCGCGCAGCGCCACCAGCGCGTCCAGGCCATCCATGCGGTCGTGCAGGTGGTAATCCACCAGCATCACCTGCGGGCGCTCGGCGATCTTTTCCAGCGCCTGGTCAACGGTGGCGGCAGTGATCACCTGCACCTGCCAACGGCCCAGCAGTGCGCGCATGCCGTCGAGGATCTCCTCGTCGTTGTCCACGCACAGCACGCGCAGGCCAGCCAGCGAATCGCTGCGTACCGGTGCGGCCACCGCCTGTACCGGCGTGGCCAGCTCGGTATAACCCGGCAATGGCGCCACCCGCGGCAGGATGATCGAGAACATCGAGCCCTTGCCGACCCGGCTGCGTGCGTTCAACCGATGGTCAAGCAGGCGCGAGATGCGCTGGCAGATCGACAGCCCCAGTCCCAGCCCCTGCTCACCCCAGTCGAACGGCTGCTGGTAGCGGTGGAATTCATCGAAGATCTGCCGCATGTGGTGCTCGGGAATACCAGGACCGGTATCCCAGACCTGCAGCTCCACTTCGTCGCCGCGCTGGCGCACGGCCAGCACGATGCGGCCCTGGCGGGTGTAACGCAGCGCATTGGCCAGGAAGTTCTGCAGCACGCGGCGCAGCAGGCGGCGGTCACTGCGCACCCACGCCGGGCGCGCGAACAGGTCCAGGCGTAGGCCACGACCAGCGGCGACCGGGGTGTACTGCGCGGCCAGTTCGCGCATCAACGCGCTCACGTCGAACTCGCCGATCACCGGGTGCAGGCCACCGGCATCCAGACGCGATACATCCAGCAGGCCATCGAGCAGTTCTTCGGCCGCGCGCAGCGACGCGTCCACGCGCTCGGCCAGATGCTTCTGCTCATCGCTCACGTGATCACTGTCGCGCAGTGCCGAAGCGAACAGGCGCGCTGCGTTCAGCGGCTGCAGCACGTCGTGGCTGATCGCTGCCAGGAAACGGGTCTTCGACTGCTGCGCGACCTCGGCCTCATGCGAGCGTTCGGCCACGCGCTGTTCCAGCGTCTCGTTGGCTTCCAGCAGCGCTTTTTCCGCGTGCTTGTAGTCGGTGATGTCGTTGTAGCTGGTCACGTAGCCGCCACCTGGCAGCGCCTGGCCGCGCATCTCGATCACCTTGCCATCGCTGCGGGTGCGCTCGAACACGTGCGGTGAACCGGCGCGCATGTAGCCGATGCGGCGATTGATCTGCACCTCGATATCGCCCTCGCCCAGCTCGCCGCGCTCGGCGTTGTAGCGGATCAGGTCGGCCACCGGGCGGCCCACGTAGAGCATGCCGTCGGGGTAGCCGAACATGTCCTGGTAACGTCGGTTCCACGCGGTCAGGCGCATGTCCGGGTCGACCACGCTGACCCCGGCGCTGATGTTCTCCAGCGTGGTCGACAGGATCTCGCGGTTGAAACGCAGCTCCTGCCCCGCTTCGTCCAGCACCGCCACCACTTCACCCAGATCCATGCCCGAGCCACGCAACAGGCTGGTCAGCAACAGGCGTGCCGACGCCGCACCGATCGACGCGGCCAACAGGCGCTCGGTGAACTGCACCCACGGCCGGTCCGCAGGCGCCGAGGATTGCAGCTCGCGGCCCAGCGACTGCGCCTGCTCGAAGAACGAACGCCGCGCATGGCGCTCGCCAACCACGCGCGAGGCCAGTGCCAGCAGGTCACCCACGTGCACGTGACCAGGCCAGCCACCGGCCACCGACGGGCGCTCGGCATACGGGTCGAGGAAGGGTGTGGCGCGCAGCCGCTCGTCGACGCCGGGCCGCCAGCGCGCGGACACCAGCATCATCGTCGCTGCATTGACCAGCAGCGACCAGAACGTGCCGTGGGTCAGCGGGTCCCAGCCGGTCATGCCGAACAGCTGCTGCGGCCGCAGCCACTCGATGCCGAACGGGCCGTGCTGTACCCAGGCGGCATCGACCCAGCCGGCCATGGTCATCGCCGGCAGCAGCAGGGTGTACAGCCAGGTGGCGAAACCGAGCAGCATGCCCGTCTCGACGCCACGACGGCTGGCGCCACGCCAGTACAGGCCGCCGATCAGGCCGGGCGCAAACTGCGCCACCGCTGCGAACGCCATCAGGCCATACGAGGCCAGCGTGCTGTCGTTGCTGCTGGTGCGGTAGTAGCTGTAGGCCATCAGCGCCAGCAGCAGGATCGCCAGGCGGCGGATCCACAGCACGCGCGAGGCGACGTCGGCGGCCTCCTGGTGGTCACCGCTCCGGCGCAGCAGCACCGGCATCACCAGGTCGTTGCTGACCATGGTGGCCAGCGCGATCGACGACACGATCACCATGCCGGTGGCCGCCGAGAAGCCGCCCACATAGGCGATCAGCGCCAGCGCGTTGCGGCCCTCGGCCAGCGGCAGGGCCAGCACCATCGAGTCGTCGGCGACGCTGCCACCGGTGCCGAACAGGGTCACGCCGGCGGTGGCGATCGGCAGCACCATGCCCGAGATCAGCACCAGGTAGCCGCCGAACATCCAGCGCGCGCGCCGCACATCGCGCACGTCACCGCACTCGACCACGGCCACGTGGAACTGGCGCGGCAGGCAGATGATGGCGAGGAAGCTGAGCAGGGTCTGCGAGATGAAGCCCACCGGCGGCAGGCCGGTGAACAGCGTATGCACCGATTCAACCACCGCGTCGGTGCGGTTGCTCAGCCACAGGTAGGCGAACACGCCCACGGCCAGCATCGCCAGCAGCTTGATCACCGATTCGAAGGCGATCGCCAGCATCATGCCGTGATGGTGTTCGGTGGCATCGACCTGGCGGGTACCGAACAGGGTGGCGAACAACGCCATCAGCAGCGCCACGTACAGCGCGGGATCGGTGAAGAAGCCAGTGGGGCCGGTGTTGCCAGTCAGTACCTGCAGGCTCATCGCCACTGCTTTGTACTGCAGGGCCAGGTACGGAATGATGCCGATCAGCGCGATGATCGCCACCAGCGCCGCCAGCCGCCGCGAGCGGCCGAAGCGCGATGAGATGAAGTCGGCGATGGACACCACGTTCTGGCTGCGTGCGATCAGCGCCAGGCGCTCGATGATGCGCCAGCCGAACAACAGCAGCAGCAACGGACCGATATAGATGGGCAGGTAGCCCACGCCGTTGCGCACGGCGGTGCCGACCGCGCCGTAGAAGGTCCACGACGAGCAGTACACGGCCAGTGCCAGGCTGTAGACCACCGGCCGCAGCCACGGCCGGTCGGGGTACATCGGCCGACGGTCACCCCACCACGCCACGCCGAACAGCAGCGCGGCATAGGCAACCGAGACCAGCAGCAGGATCCAGCTGGAGACCACGCGCGCGTTTCCGTCGGAGGAACCCGCAGTGTAGGCCAGGCATGGCCGGGTGTACGGGCTCGTTGGGGTCAACCACCCCCACCAGGGTGGGGGCTTCCGCGGTGCGGGCCACGACCGTTGGTCGTGGCCGGCTTCTTACTGGGCCGGCACGCCCATTTCCTTCAGCAGTTCCGGCGCCGGGTAGACCTTGGCCAGCAGCCAGCGCAGGTAGCGCATGTCCACGTGCACGGCGCGCTTGTAGCGCGGGTCGAACCACCAGCTGGCGCTGACCGATTCCCAGTTGCTGTCGAAGTTCAGGCCGATCAGTTCGCCCTTGGCGTTGAGCACCGGCGAGCCGGAGTTGCCGCCGGTGGTATCCAGGTTGGTCAGGAAGTTGACCGTCTGGGTCTTCAGCGCCGGGTCGGCGGTGCTGCCGAAGTCACCCTTGGCGATCGCGGCCAGCAGCGGCTTGGGCGCATCGAACGGATAGGCGTTGGTGTTCTTCTCGACGATGCCGGCCACGGTGGTCACCGGCGAGTAGGTCACGCCGTCGCGCGGATGCAGCGCCTCGACCTTGCCGTAGCTGATGCGCAGGGTGCGGTTGGCATCCGGGTACACCGCGCGGCCCTGCTTGGCACGCCAGGCGAACAAAGCCTGCATGTAGGCCGGGCGCAGGCGCAGCTGCTCGCCTTCGCGGGTCTTGCTTTCGTTCTCGATGCGCAGCTGCGCGGCCACCAGCGGGCCGGCCACGGTGATCAGCGGATCGGCGGCCAGCGCCTTGCCTTCGCGCGCAGCAGCGAAACGGGACAGGCGCTGTGCCTCCTCACCCAGCTGGGTGCCGGCGTACAGGGTATCCAGCGCCGCTGCCAGCTGCTCCGGGGTACGACCGAAGGCCGTGTCGAACTCGGCCACGCGCTGCGCGTCCGGCAGCTTCTGGTAGCGGGTCAGCAGGGTGGTCAGCAGCGCCTTCTCGACTTCCGGTGCGTAACGGCGCTGGACCTGCTTGAGCACGCCTTCGATCATCGCCTGGTCGCGCTGCTGGAAACCGCTCTCGCGCTGCGCGTCCGGCTTGGCCGATTCGATGCGCAGGCGTTCCAGCAGCAGCGCCGAGCGCAGCAGCTGGCTCTGTGCGGCCATCTGGTCCAGCAGCAGGTCACGCTCGCCCACCGCCGCGCCCTGCGACAGGTTGGTCAGCAGCGCCTTGATATCGCCCTGGTACTTGCGGTCGGTGGCAGCCAGCATCGCCGTCTCGTCGGCGGCACGCTGGGCCTTGGCGTCGCTGCGCAGCAGGCCTTCCAGCTCACCCGCGGCGCGCTTGCGGTTGTTCTTCAGCGACTGCAGCTGCGAAGCGTAGCGGGTGCGCGCCTGCGCGTCCTTGGCACTGGCGGCCTCGATGGTGTCGATCATCTGCTGGAACACCGATACGCGGCGCGGCAGCACGGTATCGATCTGGCCAGCGAATTCGGCCGCGGTACGGTGGCGGTAGGTGATGCCCGGGTAACCGGCCAGCATCGCGTAGTCACCTTCCTTCGGGCCTTCCACCGACATCTGCAGGTGCGCCGGCGCCTGGTAGGGCACGTTGTCCTTGCTGTACGCGGCCGGCTTGCCGTCCTTGCCGACATAGGCGCGCAGCAGGGTGAAGTCGCCGGTGTGGCGCGGCCACATGAAGTTGTCGATTTCATCGCCATAGTTGCCGATCGCACGCGGCGGCGCGTACACCAGGCGCACGTCGCTCAGTTCCAGTTGGGCGATACGGTAGAAATCGGTGCCGTAGTACATGTTGGCCACCGAGCAGCGCACGCTGCCGTCCTTCTCGCACTCGGCCACGATCTGCTTGCTGGCCGCATCCACGGCATCGAAGTAGGCACGGCCGGTCTTGCCACGCGCCTGCGCCAGCACCTGGTCGGTCACCTTGTCGAAGCCGACGGTGACCAGTACGCGGAAGTCCGGGTTGACCGGGCGCTCGTCGGCGCGGTCCCTGGCGATGAAGCCACCGTTGATCAGGTCGTGCTCGGGCGAGCTGTTGTACTGGATCACGCCCATCGCCACGTGGTGGTTGGTCAGCAGCAGGCCGTCGCTGGACACGAACGAGCCGGTGCCACCACCGGCACGCACCACCGCGCTCAGCGGCGGCGCAGTGACGTTGGCCAGGTCGGCCGGATTGCCCTTGAAGCCTGCGGCCTGCAGCGGCTTGGCCAGTTCCGGCAGCTGGGTCGGCATCCACATGCCTTCATCGGCGTGGGCACCGGCGGCGAGGGTCAGGCCCAGGGCCAGGGCGGTGGGAAGGGCTTTGCGTGGTGACATGAGGCAATCCGGTACGACAGAACAGCCCGGGACCATAGCCGCTGGGGCCGGATGGGGCAACGGCCGATGGTTGGGCCGACGTGCACGGTAGTGCCGGCCGCTGGCCGGCAACCCCCGCAACTCCGGAGATACGGTGCAGTTGCCGGCCAGCGGCCGGCACTATCGCATCGTTACTTCTCCCGCCGCCAGTTGATCGAACCGCGGTTTTCCACCGTGCTCGATTCCACTTCCACGTCGAAGCCGCGACGCAGCAGGTACTTCAGCGTGATCACCGAACCGGCACCGACCAGCGACACGCCGTAACCGACGTACAGCTTGGGCGAGATGTACTTGCCGACACCGATCACCGAGCCACCCAGCGCGCGCGACTGGCTTACGCCGGCATCGTCCAGGCCCAGCTTGGCGCCCAGCTGCGAGGCCAGCAGGCCACTGCCTGCAGAGAGTGCCGCCGAGGCCGCGTTGACCTGCTGGGTCTGGTCGCTGCTGGCACCGGTCAGGCTGCGTCCCAGCACCAGGTAGGCCAGCGCTTCGGACTGCGACATCGCCGGATCGGACCACACATCGGCACGCGGCTGCTGCGCACGTCCGGTGACGTCGATGCCGGCGGTGACATCACCGACCCGGCGCTCGGCACGGATGTTGACGCGCGGGTCGGACACCGCGTTGTAGTTCCAGGTGAGGTTGCCACGGGTGATGGTCAGGTCCTGCCCATACGCCTTGTAGCGGCCGCTCACTTCCAGCCCACCATTGGCGGTCATCTCGCGGCCGGGCTTGGCCCAGACCTGCATCTTGCCGGTCAGCGCGCCCTTCAGCCCGAAGCCGGTCATCTTCACCTTGTCGCCGAGGCTGACCACCAGATCCATGTCCAGCGGCGAGGTGCGTGACTCTTCCGGGTCGGCCGGATCGAGCACCACCACGTCTTCAGACACCGAGGTGCCGCGGTCCAGCCGCTCGATGTCGATGTCCGCTTCGGGCACGTGCACGGTACCGCGCAGCTCCATCGCCGCCTTGGCCAGGGTGAAGTCGAGGTTGGGATTGGCGACGATGCGCAGTTCACTGGTGTTGGACAGCAGCACGTTCTCGCCGTGGATCTTCAGCTGCAGCGGCTGTGCATCACCGAACCACGACAGGCCACCGTCGACATACAGCGTGCCCTGGCCCGAGTTGGCCTGCGCGGTGATCTTGGCCGAACCGTCGGGCTGGGCGACGAAGCTGCCCTTGCCCTGATCGAAAGTGAGGCCGAGCGCGGGGAATTCGCCCTTGAAGTTGCTCAGCTGCGCATCACCGCCCAGCGACGGCTGGCCACGCGTGCCGCGCAGGCTGACGTGGCCTTCGATCAGGCCGGTGGGGCGCACGATGTCCGGCGAGAACAGCTCCAGCCAGTACAGCCGCGACATGTTGAGGTAGAGCTCGCCGTTCAACGGCGCGCTGGCTTCCCAGCCGGTCTGCATCTTCGCATCAACGAAGCCGTTGCCCTGGAAGCCCATGCCCAGGTAGCCCTTGATGCTGGCCGGGGTCATGTCGAGCTTCAGCGAGAACTGGTCATAGCGCACCAGTTCGCCACGGGTGGTATCGCCCACGGTGTTGCGGCTCTCGCCCAGGCGCACGCCGCCTTCCTTCGAGCGCACTTCCACGTGGCCTTCCCAGGCGTTGCCGCGCGGGCGGATCTGCGCGTCCAGGCTGACATCGCCGCGCAGGTAGATGCGACGACCGGACTGCGGCGGCAACCATGGCTGCACCAGCGCCAGCGGCAGCGCATCACTGCGTACCACCAGGCCCTCGCGTGGCCAGTTGGCCTGTGCACACAGTGCACCGCTGCTGGCGGCGGCCAGGCAGGCTTCGCCCAGCGTGTAGCTGCTGCCATTGATCGCGAACGCCGCCGGCGCACGCAGCGACCAGGCATCGCCCTTCACCGGTGCGATGCGCAGCGCGGCCAGCTCGCCACGCCATTGCGTGCCTTGTTGGCGGACACTGCCCTGCAGCTCGACCGCCCCCATCTCGTTGCGGGCCTGCGCCGCCAGGCGCAGGTTGGACACACTGCCCTGTGCATCCACGTTCAAGCGTTCCAGCAGCATGCCGGCATTGACCTGCTGGCCCTGCACCGCCAGCGTGCCGCTGTCGCCGCGCCACGGCAGGTGACCCTTGATGCTCACGCTCTCGGCGCCGTAGCCGTCCCAGTTGAGATTGTTGCCGACCAGGTCGGCGGTGATGTCCGGCGCATCGCGCGGGCCCTTCACCTGCACCTGGCCACGCAGGCCACCATCGGCGCCCGGCAACAGGTCGCTCAACTGCAGCGGCTCGAAGCGCGCATCGATGTCGAGGCGGTCACCGACCTTGCCTGAAGCGGTCACCCGGCTGCTGCCCAGCGACAGTTTCAGGTCGCCCTGGCCCTGCTCGCCCTGCAGCGCGAACTTGCCCTGTGCGTCGAGGTTGCGCTGGCGCAGCACGCCTTTCAGCGACGGCAGGTCAACCGTGGCTTCCAGCGTACCGGCGGTGCCAGGCGCGGCATTGGCCGGCGGCGGCAGCTGGCGTCCCTTGGAGGCCAGGTTGCCGGACAGGCGACCGTTCCAGCCTGGCACGAAATAGCCGGGGTCGAAGTCCTTCAGCGTGGCCTTGGCGTCCCAGTCCAGCTGCGGCGCCCAGGCCACCTGGCCTTCCACCTGCAGCTGGCCACCCGGGGTCTGCGCCTGCAGCTGGTGGATCGACGCGGCCTGGTCGTTGCCGCGCACGTCGAAGCGCAGCTGCGCCTTCTGCGCGTCACGCTCGACCTCGGCGCGGCCGATCGCGGCCCAGGCCTTCAGGGTACCGGCGAGGCCGAAGCGCGCTTCCTTCAGGGTCACCGGCACCGGTGCGCTGCCGGCGGTGTTCGGATCGGGCGCCGGCACGTAGGTCAGGTCATGGGCGACCACCGAGAAGTTGAGCTTCTGCTGGTCTTCCTGGCTGAAATCGGCCGTGCCCTCCAGGCGGGCTTCGCCACCGAGGCCCTTCACCAGCAGCGGCGAGACCTTCAGGACCTGGTCCTGCAACGACACCACCGACGGTGCCAGTTCCAGTTCGTGATCGCCCTGCTTCACCTTGCCACGCAGGTTGGCGTTGCCGCCCTTGCCGGCGGCGGTGAAGTCCAGCGCCAGCGGTGCGATCGCCGAGCTGGCCAACGCCGGTGACAGCAGCGCCAGGTCCAGTTCGTCGCTGCGCACCGTGGCGCTCCAGGTCGGGTCGGTACGGCCATCGAACACCAGCATCGCGTGCAGCGGCTTCGGCGCACGCCCGGCCACCGCCACTTCCATGTGCGACAGGTCACCGCGTGCCACCAGCCCCACCGTCGCTGCGGTACGGCCACGCGGGGCCGGCAACACTGCGGTGACGGTCACGTCGGTGTCGTAGTCCTTGGCCGGGATGTAGCGGCCCTGGGCGGTGAAATTGCCCATGTCGCTGTCCACGACCAGTTTGTGCGCCTGGAACTCGCCGTTGGCGATCTCGATGCCACCACGCACACGGCTGATGTCGATCACCGGCTCGTTGGCCTGGCTGATGCGGAAGCCGTCGATGGCAATGGCATCGGCCTGGATCGCCAGCGGCATTTCGATCTGCGGCAGCGAATCGGGCCACGACGGCAGCTTGAACGGCTCGTCACTCTTGGCCAGGTTCAACGTCGCGTTGGTCAGCTCCAGCTTGTCCAGCAGCAGCTTGCGGCCCAGCAGCGGGCGCAGGTCCGGCTCCAGATGGGCACGCTCGGCGTGGAAATGGATGTCGTCGTAGCGGAAGTCGACGTTGTACAGGGTCAGCGGACCGGCCACCGGGCCGTCCACCTTGTCCCAGGTGAAGCTGGCGCCCACGGGCAGCCGCGCCACCACCTGTGCCAGCAGCACATCGCGGCCGGCCACGGTCTGCAGCAGCCAGTACACCGCCAGCAGGGCCAGCAGCACCAGACCGATCACGCCGGCGCCGGACCATGCCCAGAAGCGGCGGCGACGATAGAAGCGCACCCGCGGCGGCGGCGTGTTCTGGGTCGGAGTCGGTGCGGGCGTGCTCACAGGTCCGCTCCGATGTTCAGGTACAGCTGGAACTGCGAATCCGGGTTGTTCAGGCCATGCGCCACGTCGATGCGCACCGGGCCCACCGGCGATTTCCAGCGCACGCCGAAGCCAACGCCGGTATGCAGGTCGATGGTGTTGTCGAAGGCACTGCCGGTATCGACGAAGACCGCCGCGCCCCAGGGACCGCCATTGAAATAGTGCTCGTACTCGGCCGAGCCGATCACCAGGTTCTTGGCACCGAGCGCGTACTTGTCCGGTGCCGGGGTCCGCGGACCGACTTCGCGGTAGGCATAGCCACGGATGCTGCGGTCACCGCCGGCGAAGTAGCGCAGGCTGGGCGGCATTGCCACCAGATCGCTGGTCCAGGTGGTGCCGCCTTCGCCACGCAGGATCAGGCGGTTGCTTTCGCCCACCGGGATGTACCAGCGCAGCACGGCATTGGCCTGCACGAAACTGGTGTCCGAGCCGGCACCTTCGACGCCGGCACGCATCGTCGCGGTACCGCTGATGCCCTTGCGCGGGAACATCTCGTCATCGACGTTGACGTAGTCGGCAACCATCTGCGGGTAGACCAGCGTCGAGGTGTTGTACACCGCACTGGTGAACTCGGTGCCTGAGGCATAGCGCCAGCGCTCGCGCAGCGCATTGATGGAGGCGATCGCGGTCCAGTGCTCGTTGATCTCGCCGCTGCGGCTGGCAATCAGCTTGAAGTTGCGCAGGTCGATGTAGTCGGTCTGCTCGTCGTACGCGCTGGCGGCGAAGGTGTACCAGCCATCGAGCCAGTTGAACGCCGGGATACGGTAGCTGGTGACCAGGCTCTTGCGCTTCTGCGCATAGTCCAGCTGCGTGTTCATCTTGTGGCCGCGGTTGTTCAGGAACCGCCGCTCGATGCCCCCGCGCACACCCGGGCCGCTTTCGCTGCCGTAGCTCAGACCGGCGGTATAGATCGTGCGCTTGGCGCGGGTCAGCTTCACGTCCACCGGCACGTCGCCGTTCTCGTCGGCCTCGTCCGGGCGCGGCTGGATGTCGATCACGCTGAAATAGTCCAGCTTGGTCAACGACTGCCGCAGGCGGTCCAGCTTGCCCTCGTGGTAGTAGCTGCCCTGGTCCCAGTACACCAGCGGATCGAACAGCTTG
Organism: Stenotrophomonas sp. WED208; assembly: GCF_040984485.1. NCBI lineage: Bacteria > Pseudomonadati > Pseudomonadota > Gammaproteobacteria > Lysobacterales > Lysobacteraceae > Stenotrophomonas > Stenotrophomonas sp. WED208. The sequence continues at coordinate 14,991 of NZ_JAZARB010000001.1, read as the reverse complement.
TCGACGAAGTAATCCTGTTCGAAGCGCACCGGGCCCATGTTGTAGCGGCGGCCGCTATCCCAGGTCAGGTCGATATCGGCGGCATTGTCGGCGCGGGTGATCTGCACCTGGCGCTGGGTGTAGTCGGCGTCGAAGTAGCCGCGCTCGGCCAGGCGGCGGGTAATGGTGATCTTGCTGGCTTCGTACTGGGTATGCACGAAGCGCTGGCCCTTGCGCGGTTTGAACGCGGCCAGGTCGTCCTGCAGGTACTGGTCGTACATCGCCGGGCCGGTGATGTCGATGTGCTCGCGGCGCACGGTGACCGGGGTGCCCTTGTCGACGTGGATCAGCACGCGGACATGCTCGTCCTCGCGCGGCGCCTCGACCTTGATCACCGGGTTGTAGTACCCGAACGGTTCCAGTGCCTGGCGGGTCTGCCGCTCGGCCTGGGACAGCAGGTACTCCAGGCGCGATTCGCCCTGTTCCTTGCCGATCGTGTCGTACAGCGACAGCGATTCCTGGATGTTCTCGATGATTGCGGCGTCGTCGCCCTTGTCCAATCCCTTGATGTCCACCTTGTCGATGGTGCCGCGCGCGTGGACCACGGAGGTGGCGGCCAGCGACAGGACCATCAGCGGCAGGGCGTATTTCTTTGGCTGCATGCGGCACAGCATACCGACCGAAGGTGACGATGCGAAATGCATCACGTCATTGGGGATCGGTTGTTAAGTGGCGGTCAAAATACGCGCCTTTGTGGCGATCATCGCAATCGAAGGCGAGGTTGCCGGCATCGTGCGCGATGCCGGCAATGACCCCGATGGACATCCGCCAGCGGTGATCCGGTAGTGCCGGCCGCTGGCCGGCAACCCACAGATCGATCCGATGCGCGGTGGCAATGCCGGCCAGCGGCCGGCACTACCGGTACGGGCATCAGCTCGACAGATGCTCGATCGCCGCGACCTTGCCCAGGCGCTCGCCCAGCATGGTCAGCAGCGCCAGGCGGTTGCCGCGCAGCGCCGGATCTTCCGCATTGACCATCACGCCGTCGAAGAACGCGTCGACCTGCGGTCGCAGGCGGGCCAGGCGGGCCAGCACAGCCACGTAGTCCTTGTGCTGCAGGCTGGCGCCGGTGTCGTCGATGGCCGCGGTGACGGCTTCAGCCAGCGCGCGCTCGGCGTCTTCCTGCAGCAGCGCCGGGTCGATCTGGGCCGGAATGTCGCCTTCGGCCTTGCGGAGGATGTTGCGGATACGCTTGTTGGCCGCAGCAAGCGCCTCGGCTTCCGGCAGCGCGGCGAAGGTGCCGATCGCATCCAGGCGGCGGTCGAAGTCGTACAGCGAAGCCGGCTTCAGCTCGGCCACCGCGTTGAAGTGCGTGGCCGGCACGCCCTTGTCGCTGTAGTAGCCCTTCAGGCGGTCGAGGATGAAGTCGTACAGCTCACCGATGTCGGCCTGCACGTTGCGCGCGGCCAGGCCGGCGTTGGCGCTGGTCAGCAGCGCGCGCAGGTCCAGCTCATAGCCGCTTTCGATGATCGTGCGGGCCAGGCCCAGCGCATTGCGGCGCAGGGCGAACGGGTCCTTGTTGCCGGTCGGCTTCAGGCCTGCGGCGAAACCGCCGGCCAGCGTGTCCACGCGTTCAGCAATGGCCAGCACCTTGCCCAGCGGCGACAGCGCGATGTCGTCACCGCCGAAGCGCGGCTGGTAGGCCTCGTCGATGGCCAGCGCCACTTCTTCCGGTTCGCCACCGGCCACGGCGTAGTGGCGGCCGGCGATGCCCTGCAGCTCCGGGAACTCGTTGACCATGCGCGACTGCAGGTCGTTCTTGGCCAGTTCGGCGGCACGCCTGGCCTGCCCGGCGTCGGCACCCACCTGCGGTGCGATCACTTCGGCCAGGGCGGCCACGCGCGCCACCTTGTCGGCCACGCTGCCCAGCTTGGCCTGGTAGGTCACCGTCTTCAGGCCGTCGCCCATCGACACCAGGCCCTGCTTCAGGTCCTCGTCGAAGAAGAACTTGGCATCGGCGAAGCGCGGGCGGATCACGCGCTCGTAGCCCTTGGCCACTTCGGCCACGTCCTTCGATTCGATGTTGGCGATGCCGATGAACTTCTCGGTCAGGGTGCCAGCGGCATCCAGCACCGGGAAGAACTTCTGGTTGATCTCCATCGTCTCGATCAGCGCTTCCTGCGGCACCGCCAGGAACGCACGTTCGAAGCTGCACAGCACCGCCGACGGCCACTCGACCAAGTTCACCACCTGTTCCAGGTTGTCGTCGGTGATGCGGGCGCTGCCACCGACCCTGGCCGCAGCGGCCTCGACCTCGGCGACGATGCGCGCGCGACGCTCGCTCGGGTCGACCAGCACGAACGCGGCGCGCAGGGCTTCAACATAGTCCTGCGGCTGTGCCAGCGACACGGCCTGGTCGTGGTGGAAACGATGGCCACGGCTGACGCGGCCGGCCTGCAGGCCGAACAGTTCGGCCTCGACCACGTTGGCACCGTGCAGCAGCACCAGCCAATGCGCCGGGCGCGCGAAGCCCCAGGCATGGTCGCCCCAGCGCATCGGCTTGGGAATCGGCATCGCCGCGATCGCCTCGCGCAGGATCTCCGGCAGCAGGCTGGCGGTGCTCGCGCCCGGGGTCACCGCGCGGTGCACGAAGCGCTCACCCTTGTTGTCGGTGGTCTTCTCCAGCGTGGTCCAGTCGATCCCGGCCTTGGCGGCGAAGCCCTGCAGGGCCTTGGTCGGCTGGCCTTCGGCGTCCAGCGCGATGTTCAGGTACGGGCCCAGCACTTCGCTGTGCTGTTCCGGCTGTTCCAGGCCGACGCCCGGCAGCAGCACGGCCAGGCGGCGCGGGGTCGACAGTGGACGCGCATCGCCCAGCTCCAGTGCGACGCCGCGCTTGCGCAGGCCGTCGACAACGCCATCGAAGAACGCCTGGGCGAGGCCCGGCAACGCCTTGACCGGCAGCTCCTCGGTGCCCAGTTCGATCAGCAGGGGGGACAGTTGGCTCATCGTTTCAATCCTGTGGTGGGGGCGCAGCGCGCGACGCGTCCGGCGCCCCGGAGTAAGGGGGAGAGCGGCCGTCAGGCCTTCTTCGCGCCCGGGAAGCCCAGCTTCTCGCGCTGCTCGTAGTACGCCTTGGCCACCGCCTGGGCCAGCGCGCGCACGCGCAGGATGTAGCGCTGGCGCTCGGTCACGCTGATCGCGCGGCGTGCATCGAGCAGGTTGAAGGTGTGGCTGGCCTTCATCACCTGCTCGTAGGCCGGCAGCGGCAGGTTCACTTCCACCAGCTTCTGCGCTTCGCGTTCGCAGGCGTCGAAACGGTGGAACATCTCTTCCACGTCGGCGTATTCGAAGTTGTAGGTGCTCTGCTCCACCTCGTTCTGGTGGTAGACGTCGCCGTAGGTCACCGGCTGGCCGTCCGGGCCGTAGGTCCAGACCAGGTCGTAGACGTTGTCGCAGTTCTGCAGGTACATGCACAGGCGCTCGAGACCGTAGGTGATCTCGCCCAGCACCGGGCGGCACTCCAGGCCACCGGCCTGCTGGAAGTAGGTGAACTGGGTCACTTCCATGCCGTTGAGCCAGACTTCCCAGCCCAGGCCCCAGGCGCCCAGCGTCGGCGATTCCCAGTTGTCCTCGACGAAACGCAGGTCGTGCACCAGCGGATCGATGCCCAGTGCCTTCAGCGAATCCAGGTACAGCTGCTGGATGTTGTCCGGCGCCGGCTTCATCGCCACCTGGTACTGGTAGTAGCGCTGCAGGCGGTTCGGGTTCTCGCCGTAGCGGCCGTCGGTCGGGCGGCGCGAGGGCTGCACGTAGGCCGCGTTCCAGCTTTCCGGACCGATCGCACGCAGGAAGGTGGCCGGGTGGAAGGTACCGGCGCCCACCTCCAGGTCGAGCGGCTGGATGAGCACGCAGCCCTGCTGGGCCCAGAACTGGTTCAGGGTCTGGATCAGGCCCTGGAAGGTGATCGGAACGGTCGGGGTCGCGGACATGCGGACGATTCTTGGCCGGCAAAGGGGGTGCGCTAGTATAACGGCCGACCTGCGGGGCATTCCGTACCCGGGAGGAGCAGGCAGATGGAACATCGGCTGCCGGTCGGCACGCCCGGCGAAGCGGGCGGCGTCGCGCTGCCCTGGGGACGGCTGCATTTCGAGCAGATTGCCGCAGCCCTGATTGCCGATGGCCTGGTGGCCGAGCAGGACCGCGAGCGCATGCGCTTTTCCGCGCAGGGCGCGCGCAACGCCAGTGAAGTGCACCCGCTGGTGCTGCTGTCCAACCTCAAGCTGGCCGCCAGCGGCGGTGGCGAACTGACCCTGGAGCGCCTCACCGAATGGCTGGCGCAGCGCACCGGCAGCCGCTACCTGCGCATCGACCCGACCCGGGTCGACGTCGCCGCGGTCACCGCGCTGGTCTCCCATGCCTACGCGCGCCGGCATCGCTTCCTGCCGCTGGCAGTGGATGCCGAGCGCGTGCTGGTGGCCACCAGCGAGCCGCTGGTACAGGAATGGCGCCGCGACCTGCAGCACCTGACCCGGCGCCGCATCGAACTGGCGGTGGTCAATCCGCTCGACCTGCACCGCTACACCATGGAGTTCTACGGGGTGACCCGCTCGGTGCGCGGCGCCCGGGGTGACGTGCGCGGCGAAGCCAACACCACCCTGCCCAGCTTCGAGCAGTTGGTGGAGCTGGGCCGCACCGGCGACGTCAATGCCGACGACCAGCACATCGTGCATATCGTCGACTGGCTGCTGCAGTACGCCTATGAACAGCGCGCTTCGGACATCCACCTGGAGCCGCGCCGCGAGATGGGACGCATGCGCTTCCGCATCGACGGCGTGCTGCACAAGGTGTTCGAGGTGCCGCCGGCGGTGATGACCGCCGTGGTCAGCCGCATCAAGGTGCTCGGCCGCATGGACCTGGCCGAGCGCCGGCGCCCGCAGGATGGCCGCATCAAGACCCGTTCGCCGGGCGGCCGCGAGGTCGAGATGCGCCTGTCGACCATGCCCACCGCCTTCGGCGAGAAGTGCGTGATGCGCATCTTCGACCCGGATGCCGCCTTCAAGAGCATCGACCAGCTCGGTTTCAGCCCGCAGGAGGCGGCGGGCTGGAATGCACTGGTCGAGCGCCCGCACGGCATCGTGCTGGTCACCGGCCCGACCGGCTCGGGCAAGACCACCACCCTGTACTCCACGCTGAAGCGGCTGGCCACACCGGACGTGAACGTGTGCACGGTGGAGGACCCGATCGAGATGATCGCGCCCGAGTTCAACCAGATGCAGGTGCAGACCAACATCGACCTGGACTTCGCCAGCGGCGTGCGCACCCTGCTGCGGCAGGACCCGGACATCATCATGATCGGCGAGATCCGCGACCTGGAAACCGCGCAGATGGCGGTGCAGGCCTCGCTGACCGGCCATCTGGTGCTGTCCACCCTGCATACCAACGACGCGCCCTCGGCGGTCACCCGCCTGCTCGACCTCGGCGTGCCGCACTACCTGCTGGCCAGCACACTCAACGGCATCCTCGCCCAGCGCCTGGTGCGCACGCTGTGCCCGCACTGCAAGCAGCCACACAGCCTCGGCGCCGCCGATTGGGCGGTGCTGGCTGATAGCCATGCCGCATATCCAGATGCCGCCACGCCCTGTCGGCCGGTCGGTTGCCTGGAGTGCCGGCGCACCGGATTCCTCGGCCGCATCGGCCTGTATGAGTTGCTGCCATTGGGCTCGCGGCTGCGCGGGCAGATCCGCGCCGACATGGATCTGGCCGGTTTCACCCGTGCCGCGCGGGCTGAAGGGCTGCGAACCCTGCGTCAGGCCGGGCTTGAAAAGGTGGCGCAGGGGCTGACTACAATCGAGGAAGTCCTGTCAGTCCTGCCGCCCCCGGATGAACCCAGCCCCGTTCCTGATCCTTGAAACCGGCCGCCCGGTACCGTCGCTGCGCCGCTACGGGCGCTTCCCGCACTGGATCCGCGTCGCCGCCGGGCTGGAAGAGCACGAGACGGTGGTGGTCGATGTCGAACACGGGGATGCCCTGCCCGACCCGCATGGCTTCGCTGGCGTGCTGGTGACCGGCTCGGCCGCCTTCGTCACCGACCACGCCGAATGGAGTGAGCGCAGCGCCGCATGGCTGCGCCAGACCGCGCACGACGACCTGCCCGTGTTCGGCATCTGCTACGGCCACCAGCTGCTGGCGCACGCGCTGGGTGGCGAGGTGGCCTACAACCCGGCTGGCCGCGAGTCCGGCACGATCGAGCTGGAACTGCAGCCGCAAGCCGCGCAGGACCCGCTGTTCCAGGGCCTGCCGCAGCATTTCGCCGCCCATGCCACCCACCTGCAGACCGTGCTGCGCGCGCCGGAAGGTGCCGAAGTGCTGGCACGTTCGCCGCTGGACGGCTGCCACGCCTTCCGCTGGGGCCGCCAGGCGTGGGGCGTACAGTTCCATCCGGAATTCGCCACCCACCACATGCGCGGCTACGTGCGCGCCCGCGCCGACTGCATCGGCCGCCACGGCGGCTGCGCCCGCAGCATCGAGCGCGCGGTCAGCGCCGCACCGCTGGCCCGCCAGCTGTTGCGCCGCTTCGTCCGCCAGGCGCGGCTGTCTTCAGCCCAGCCGGTGGCAAAACAGGGATAATCGGCGGCACGGGCAGCCGCCCGGCCCCCTCCTGTCCTTCCCGGATGTCCATGAAAGAGATTCGCAAGCTGCCGGCCTCGGCGGGCGCCCAGTGGTTGCTGGATACGTTCTCCCTGTACCGGCGTGCGCCGCTGCAGCTGGCCCGGATCGGCCTGACCTGGCTGCTGGTGAGCTGGGTGGTGACCCTGCTGTCGACCTTGATTCCCGGCGCCGCCGGCATGGCCGTGCAGCTGATGACCCTGGCCATTTCGCCGATCATGTTCGGCGGCATGCTGTACGCCGTGGGCGAGATCGACGAAGGCCGCCCGGGCCTGGCCTCGCACCTGCTGCAGCCGATCCGCGACCACCGCGTCAGCCACCTGCTGGTGCCGCTGGCGATCCAGGTGCTGGCGGTCCTGCTGCTGGGCGCGCTGTTGTTCATGATGATCGGCCGCGAGGGCTTCACCGCCTTCAGCGAGGTCATGACCAAGATGGAAGAGATCAGCCGCAGTGGCCAGCAGATCAAGCCGGATGATGCGGCCGCGCTGGTCGCCAACCTGCCGGCCAAGCGCATCGCGCTGTGGATGCTGCTGGTGTTCCTGAGCGCGGTGGCGCTGTCGCTGGCGATGTTCACCCAGCCGGCGCTGGTGGTGTTCGACAAGCAGAGCGGCATGCATGCGCTGCGCCTGAGCCTGCAGGGCTGCATCGAGAACATCGGCGCGATGTTCGTGTTCGCCGTACTCGGCCTGATCGCCGCGTTCTGCATGTACATCCTGTTCGTGATCGTGATCCAGATCGCGATGCTGATCGGTGGCCCGCTGGCCGCCGCCTTCATCGCCCAGCTGGTGCTGACCACGGTGCTGATGCCGCTGTATGTCGGCGCGGTCTACGCCGCATGGAAGCAGATGTTCGTGCACCGCGGCAGCCGCGCCGCACCGCCGATCCCGACCACGCCGACCTCGAGCGACGTGTTCCACGCCTGACGGAAAAAGGGGACGGAGGGGATTAAGTCGTTAGCTGCACACACTGGGCATGAACGACTTAATCCCCTCCGTCCCCTTTTTTCCTTTCAGGCGGCGGGTTTCTTCACTACCGACGACGGCACCAGCCAGCGTGCGGCGTGGATGCCCAGCTCGTAGAGCAGGCACATCGGGATCGCCAGCATCAGCTGCGAGACCACGTCCGGTGGGGTCAGCACTGCGGCCACCACGAAGATGCCGACGATTGCGTAACCGCGGCCTTCCTTGAACTGCTGCGGCGTCACCCAGCCCAGCAGCACCAGGATCACCATTGCCACCGGCAGTTCGAAGCTGCCGCCGAAGGCAAAGAAGATCGCCAGCACGAAATCCAGGTAGGCATTCGCATCCGGGGTGATCGCGATCACGTCCGGGCTGAAGGTGGTGAGGAAGTGGAACACCGCCGGCAGCACCAGGAAGTAGGCAAAGGCACAGCCGGTGTAGAACAGCAGCACCGAGGACACCAGCAACGGCACCGCCAGGCGCTTCTCGCGCGCATACAGGCCGGGCGCGACGAAGGCCCACAGCTGGTACAGCAGCCACGGCACCGCCACGAACAGGGCCACGAAGAAAGTCAGCTTCAGCGGTGCGAAGAAGGCACCGGCCGGATTGGTGGCGATCATCGTCTGCCCGTTCGGCAGCTGCGAGACCAGCGGTTCGGCCAGTGCGTTGTAGAGCTTCTGGGTAAACGGCAGCAGGCCCAGCAACACCACGCCCAGTCCCAGCAATGCGCGTACCAGGCGGCCACGCAGTTCCACCAGATGCTCAACCAGCGAGCTTTCGCCGAAATCCTGTTCACTCATGGCTGGCGCTCCGTGCTCTGCGGCGGCGTCGCACCGGCTTCAGGGGGTGTTGCCGGCGCCGGCTCGGGAGCAGCGCTCTGCGGTACGGGCACATCGGCGTCGGGCGCGGTGCTCATGTGCGGCGGAAGATCCGCGGGCGCCGGCGCGCGTACTTCCTGCACCAGGTCATCACCCTGCTGCTGCGCCTGCTGGGCTTCGCGACGGATCGCTTCGCCGCTGGCACGCAGCTGGTTCTCGGTGTCCTGCATGCCCTGGCGCACGTCCTGCATCTGCCGTTTGATCTCCTCGGCCTGCAGTTCGCGTTCCAGTTCCTGTTTCACCGAATCCCACTGATTGCGGGCGCGTCGCACCCACAGGCCGGCGAAGCGGGCCGCCTTGGGCAGGCGCTCGGGACCGAGCACCACCAGGGCGACCACCGCGATCACCAGCAGTTCGCTGAAGCCGATATCAAACACCGCGACCGCTCCGGATCAGCGAGGGGTGCGGTCGTGCTCGTCCTGCGCGGCGCGCGAGGCGTCCTGGCTGCGCGACTCGTCGCCCAGCTGCGCGTTCGGCTTGTCCTCGTCGCGCATGCCCTTCTTGAATTCCTTGACCGCCGAACCGAGATCCTTGGCGCCACTGGTCAGGCGCTTGGTGCCGAACACCAGCAGGACGATGGCCAGCACGACCAACCAATGCCAGATGCTGAAACTGCCCATAAAGACGCTCGTTACGTTAGTGATCAGGCTGTCGAGCATAGCGCACCGGGTGTTAGCCGGCGCGCGTGACGAAAGTCAGTTTCCGCCCAGCGTTTCCGTGCGGATCTCGCCGTCGTTGACCGGCTGGAAGCCCTGCTGCTGCGGCGGCGGGTTCTGCGGCACGTTCTGCAGCGGCGCCGTGGTAGCTTCAGCCGGGGCGGCCGGCGCTGCCTGAACAGGCGCCGGAGCTGCCGCCGGGGCCGCTGCCGGGCGCGGCGCGTTGCCACCGTTGCCGTTGCGGTTGTTGCGGGCGGCGTAGGTGGCCTCTTCCAGGCGGTCGCGGAACGCGACCACATCCATCGACGGCGAACCGGCGGCACGGCCTTCAAAGATCATGCGCGGCGTAGTGTTGCTGCCGTAGGCGTCAAGGTTGGCGGCATCATCGATCTGCAGCACCGCACCATCGAGGGCGACGCCCGCAAACAGGCCGCGCGCGCGCGACCAGGACCAGATCTCGGCCTTCAGCTGGCCGTCGGTGGCGGCAGCAGCATTGCGGCCGACCGGACCGGCGGCAACGCCTGCGTCGGCGCCCAGCGTGAACTTGCCGTTGACCAGGTTGTCCAGGCTGCGGTCGTTGCGGAACACCAGAACTACGTCGGAAGACTGCACGCCGGCCTGGAAACCGATGCTGCCACCGGTCAGCTTGACGAATACCGGGCTGGACCACGCGCCATTGGGCATGCGCACCGACATCAGGCCGTGGCCACGACGACCGCCAATGACCAGACCGGCCTTGATCGTGTCGGGAATGACGATGACCGCGCGGCCTTCGTCGAGCAACTTGTCCGGAATGCCCTGTTCAGGGATTTCCTGGATTTCAGCCAGCACGCGCACGGCATTGCGCGCACGCTGGTCTTCCTGCGGTCCGGCCATGGCCTGGCTGGACAGCAGGCTGGCGGCGATCAGCAGGGCTTGGATCGGGCGACGCATGGCAGGCTCCAGAAGTCAGTCCATAGGAAGATATAGCAAGTGACTGAAATTAGTAGTGTTGTCATGAATCGCCAATGAGCGCTCCCTGCTCACATAGATGCCCGCTATGCCTGCAATCCGAACCCTGCATCCCGGCGCGGCACCGGATCGGCGACAATGCACCCCATGCTCGACGCACCCGATACCGCCGTGCTGGCGGTCAACCTAGGCACGCCCGAAACGCCGACGGCTCCCGCCGTACGCCGTTACCTGGCTGAATTCCTGTCCGACCCCCGCGTGGTCTCGATCCCGGCACTGCTGTGGCAACCGCTGCTGCGCGGGCTGATCCTGCCGCTGCGCAGCAGCCGTTCGGCGGCCAAGTATGCGCAGGTCTGGCTGCCCGACGGCTCACCGCTGATGGTGCATACGCGTCAGCTGGCGCAGGCCATGCAGGCCCTGCTGCCGACCCTGAAAGTGCGCCACGCGATGCGCTACGGCAAGCCGGCCCTGGCCAGCGAGCTCGACCGCCTGGCCGCCGAAGGCGCGCGCCGCATCGTGGTGCTGCCGCTGTATCCGCAGTACTCGACCACCACCACCGCCTCGGTTGAAGACCGTGTTGATGCCTGGCAGCGCCGCAATCCCGGCGTCACCGTCAGCCTGGTGCGCGACTATTCGGTCGACCCGGGCTGGGTCGAGGCCGCGGCCGGTTCCATCCAGCGTTACTGGGAACAGCACGGTCGTGGCCAGAAACTGATGTTCTCCTTCCATGGCATTCCGCAGCGCCTGGCTGATGGGGGCGATCCGTATCCGCAGCGCTGCGAAGCCAGCGCACAGGCCATCGCCAACGCGCTGGGCCTGGGCAGGGACGAGTGGCAGATGGGCTACCAGTCGCGCTTCGGCCGCGAGCGCTGGCTGCAGCCGTATGCCGAGCCGAGCCTGTGGGCGCTGGCCGAATCCGGCGTGAAGCAGATCGACGTGGTCTGCCCCGGCTTCGCCACCGACTGTCTGGAAACGCTGGAAGAAGTGGCACTGGGCTTCACCGAAACGCTGGCCGAGCGCGGCGCGACGATGCGTTACATCCCCTGCCTCAACGCCGAGCCGGAGCACGCACGTGCGCTTGCACGGCTGGCCGTGGCCTCGCTGGCATGAGTCTGCAACCGTTTGAGCTGGAGGTCGCTGGCGCGCGCGTCGCCGGTCTGCGCAACCACGGTGATGGCCCGCGCGTGCTGGCCCTGCATGGCTGGCTCGACAACGCGGCCAGCTTCGTGCCGCTGGCGCCGCACCTGTCGTCGTTGCAGCTGGTAGCCATCGACCTGCCCGGCCACGGTCACAGCGCACATCTGCCGGCCGGTGCCAGCTACACCACGGCCGCCGCCATCTGCCACGTACTCGATGTGGCCGATGCACTGGGCTGGGACCGTTTCAGCCTGCTCGGCCATTCAATGGGCGCCGGCATCGCCAGCCTCACCGCCTCGGTCAGTGATCGCGTCGAGCGCCTGGTGGCGATCGAAGCACTCGGCGGCCTGCGTGGTCCCGAGAAAGAAACCGCCAACCGCCTGCGCGAGCATGTGAATGCCACGCGCGCACTGGCACGCAAGCAGCTGCGCGTGTTTCCCGATCTGGCCGCACCCATCCGTGCGCGGATGATGACCAACCAGCTCAGCGAAGGCTGCGCACGCCTGCTGGTCGAGCGTGGCGTGGAACCGGTTGAAGGCGGCTACCGCTGGTGCAGCGATCCACGCCTGATGCTGCCCACCGCGATCCGCCTCAGTGAAGGCCAGATCGACAACCTGCTGCAGGCCATCGCCTGCCCGACACAGGTGATCTATGCCACGCCGGCGCAGTCCTATTATCCCGAGCCGATGCGCAGCGATCGCCTGCAGCACCTGCGTGATGGACGGCTGGCGGTGTTTCCCGGCAATCATCACCTGCACATGGAAGACCCGCAACAGATCGCGGGCGTGATCCTGCACTTCTTCAGCAACGGCAACGCGGGCTGAGCAAAGGTATCCGCGCGCTTCACTCCGCGCGTTTGCGGCCGATACATCAGTTGCGGGCCCCTGCGTCCGCAGCACGCAGGTCCGGTCGGACCTGCGGCGTGTGTCTGATCCTGCAAGGAAGTCCGCATGCCTGCTCCATTGCACCGTCACCCACAGGATGTGGTCACGGTGCCCCGTCTCCGCGACGTTGATTGCGTCGCATTCCCCGAATTCCCGGTCCCTGCCCTGGCCACGCGCTCATGCGTGCGCCACCGCGTGGCCGCTGTCGTCTGCTGATCCAGGAGTCGCCGATGTCCGCTGCATCCTCCCGTCCCCCCGATACCGTTCGCCTGCCGCATCTGCAGCAGCTCGCTCACCGCGCTGACCGTCGACTGCTGATCGGCAGTGCGGCGTTGGCTATGGCTGGCCTGGTGCTGGCCCTGCGTGGGCCCCACGTACCGGGCACCGCGTTGGCGGCGGCCGCCGTGCTGCCCGCCCTCTGGCTCGCCGGTCCACAGGCGGGCCGCAGCATCGCCCGCAACGGCCTGGCGTTGCTGCTGTCGCTGCAGTTGGCATTGCTGTGCGCGATCGTCGGCCTGTCGCCAGCGTTGCCGATCGCGTTGCTGCTGGGCGTGCTGCTCAGCCACCGCGATCGCCTGCCGGTATGGCTGGCAGGTGGTGTTGGCACCCTCGCCCTGCTGGTACCGCTGCTGCACGGCGCAGCCGTGGGACCGACGTTGCTGCAGGCCGGCCTGTTCGCCAGCCTGACCGTGTTCCTCGGCCAGGTCGCGCTGCGCCTGCGCCAGCAGACCGAGGCGCTTGGCCACGGCCCACGCCGCCTGGCGGCACTGGCGCGCGATATCGCTACGGGCACCGATCTGAGCGCACATGCAGATACCGCGGCCTATGCACCCGGTTCGCTGGCCCATGCGCTGGCCGATACCGCCCGCCACGTACAGGCGCAGCGTGGGCGCGAGGCTGAAGCGCATGCCGAGAATGCGCAGATCCGCCAGGCGCTCGATGCCTCGCGCACCGCGATGATGATTGCCGACAACGACCACGTGATCCGTTACGTGAACCGCTCGGTGGTGGCCCTGCTGCGCAACCAGCAGGCAACACTGCGCCAGGCCTTCCCCGACTTCGATGCCGAGCGCCTGGTCGGCAGCAGCATCCACCGCTTCCACGCCAACCCGGACCGCATCCGCGCGATCCTCAACGGCCTGCAGGTCACCCACAACGGCAAGGTGCAGATCGGTCCGGTGCACTTCGCGCAGGTGGTCACGCCGGTGTTCGATGCGCAGGGCCTGCGCCTCGGTTTCGCCGTGGAATGGCATGACCGGACGCATGAACTGTCGCTTGAGAACGCAGTGGCCGGCATTGTTGCCGCCGCTGCCGCCGGCGATCTCGACCAGCGTCTGCAGGCGAGCGAAGGTGCGAGCTTCCTGGATGGACTGACCGGTGGCATCAACCAGCTGCTGGATACGCTGGGCGGCACTGTCGACGAGGTGCGGCAGATGCTTTCCGCCTTGGCCAATGGCGATCTGGACCGGCGCATGCACGGCGAGTATCACGGCGCCTTCGCCGCGATCCAGCGCGATGCGAATGCCACGGCCGGCCAGCTGGCGCGCATGGTCGGGCGCATCCAGCAATGTGCGGCCTCGATCAGTACCGCGGCCAGCGAGATCGCCGCCGGCAATGGCGCACTGTCTGAACGCAGTGAACGCCAGGCCGCGCATCTGCAGGAGACTGCTGCATCGATGGAGGAGCTGACATCCACCGTGCGCCAGAACGCCGCTCATGCCCGTCAGGCCAGTGAGCTGGCGGCGTCTACGCAGAGCGCGGCGAGTGACGGCAACACCGCCATGCAGCGCGTGGTCGATACCATGCAGGCAATTGAAGGTGCATCGAAGCGCATCGGCGATATCACCGGCGTGATCGACGGCATCGCCTTCCAGACCAATATCCTGGCGTTGAACGCAGCGGTGGAAGCCGCCCGCGCCGGCGAGCAGGGCCGTGGCTTCGCCGTGGTGGCCAGCGAAGTGCGCGTTCTGGCGCAGCGGTCAGCCGCCGCCGCGCAGGAGATCAAGAAGCTGATCGACGAAGCCGGACGCCAGGTCGGTGAAGGCGCACAGCTGGTGGCCGACGCTGGTCTGCGCATGCAGGGCATTGCCGGTGGTGTGGAGAACGTCAGTCACCTGATGCGTGAGATCTCGGCGGCTTCGCAGGAGCAGTCGATCGGTATCGAGCAGATCAACCAGACCGTGGTGCAGATGGACCAGGCCACGCAGCAGAACGCGGCATTGGTGGAAGAAGCAACCGCAGCAGCACGCGAGCTGCAGAGCCAGGCCTGGACATTGACCGAAGCGGTCTCGGTCTTCCGCCAGCAGGAACCGCACGAGGTCTCGCGGGCCGCCTGATCCGGGCCTTCAATTCGATCCTGATCAGAACGGCGCCCGCAGGGCGCCGTTTTTTTGCCTGCTTTTGCGTGATGGGTCAGAAAAAGACCGCTTCCAGGCCTTCCGTGGGGCGGTGCCAACCTTGGCTGGCACCGCATCCACGCACGGCATGGATCTGCGGGTAGTGCCGGCCGCTGGCCGGCAACCACGGCGGCGTGCACTGTCTGGGGCCGCTGCAGGGGTTGGCACCGCTCTTCGCAGGGACAGCCCATCCACGCACGGCGTGGATCTACTGTGGGTCCGCATGCCCTCGGTAGACGCCAACCTTGGTTGGCGCTGTGGCTGCCCGCGGAGAATATCCACACACGGCGTGAATCTACCGGGTTGTTGGTGTGCAGCCATGGGGGTGCCGGCCGACGGCCGGCACGACCCGCATTTCCTGCGCACAAAGAAAAACCCCGCTGCGTGAGCAGCGGGGTTTTGGGTGTAAACCCTGGCGATGACCTACTCTCGCATGGCTTGAGCCACACTACCATCGGCGCAGCTGCGTTTCACTTCCGAGTTCG